>NZ_CP150178.1:4800000-7279089 GCF_037965315.1 Paenibacillus sp. FSL R10-2796
ACGGGATTTATACCGTTCTTTCGGCCCACGTGGCTCATTTCAACTAATTCTGCGGGATCTATACCGTTCTTTCACCTCATGGTGCTTCTGTTCTGTTACTAATATTAGTTTGTTGATATTGTTGGTGAGCTATGATGAATATGATGTGTTTTCGTGGTGCTCCTGATGACGATGGTCGTGTTATTACTGCTGATATTGATTTGTGGCGGTGATTGCCGTGTTCATGCTGATAATGTTGAGAGGATTGTGATAACCGTGTTTGTGTTGAAGATATTAATTGGTGATGGTAATGATGCTGTAGTAGTACCGTGGCGGTTATGGTGCAACTATTGGGTGGAGTAAATCCTATTGGTGGAATATTAGATTTGATGGAGCAGGGGTGGCAATGTTGATTGAAGTTGGTGGTGGTAAGTAATGTTGATGTTAGTGTTGCTGGCGCTGTTTAGTCGTGGTGGCATTTTGGCGGGTAGTTTTAGTGGTATGTTTGTTTCATGTTGGTAGTAGCCATTGAAGATCTGTGTGTTAGTGGTGGTGACACTATTTGGTCGTGGTGGCATTTTAGTGGGTAGTTTTGGTGTTGTGTTTAGTTGTTAGTACTGTAGTTAGTCGTGTTTTGGTTGACAGTGTTGTGGTTGACAGTGTTGTGGTTGGCAGTACCGTAGTTAGTGGTGCATTAGTTAGCAGCGCTGTAGTTAGCAGTGCTGACAGTGGCATTATTGGTGTAGTTGATATTATTGGCGTAGTTGATATTATTGCTGTACTTGATGCTGGTCCCAATGGTACTAGTGGGAGCGAAATTGGTTTATCCCTAACTAATTAAACTAGTTTTTGTGGGTAGTTTTTCATACATAGTTTTTGTGGTTAGTTTTTGTGGGTAGTTTTCGTGCTCGTGCGTAGTTTTCCTATGCGAGGAGCAAGGGGGCGACGTTCAGTACTTGTGAATTGGTACTTATGAATTGCTTCTTATAAATCGGTACTTTTAATTTGCATCATATGAATTGGCACTTATGAATTTGTACTTTAAATAGGTTCATATGAATTGTATCTTATGAACTGATTCTTACGAGTTGCTTATATCCGCAAGCGAAATGAACAAACCAAAAAGCGTTTGCCATAAATAGCAAACGCTATAATCACCACACATCCCCCACACAGCTACTTCTTCGAAGAATACTTCCGCATATCAAACGCGACCGCGGCGATGATGATCAGACCTTTGATAATCAACTGATAGTAAGGGCTGATGCCGATAAAGGTCAGGCCGTAGTTGATTAAGGTAAAGATAATAACACCGACCAGAACACCTGGCACTGTTCCGATACCACCGGTTGTGGACACCCCGCCCACGACGCAAGCAGCAATCGCATCAAGCTCATACATGTTACCATAGTTATTGGTTGCGCCACCTGTTCTGGCAGCCTCCAGCACACCCGCCAAACCATAAAGGGCTCCAGCAATCGCATAGATGTAGATCAAGTTCTTGGAAACATCGATGCCAGATACTTTAGCTGCCTGCATGTTACCGCCGATAGCGTACATGTTCTTGCCCAGCTTGGTTTTATTGAACACCACCCATACGATGGCGGCGACACCCAAGGCTATCAGCACGATATACGGGATTGAATATTGCCCCTTGCCGATAAACCCGGAACCGATTGTAGTGAAATCTGGACGCAGACCGCCAATTGGCTGTGATTGGTTGGGGTCCATGTCAAAGTACAAGGAATTCAAGCCGTAGACGATAACCATCGTACCCAGTGTTGCGATAAACGGCGGGACGTTCAGCTTGGAGACGACAATACCATTGACGAGTCCGCAGAGAAGGCCAGCGATAATAGCTATAAGGATCGGAAGCCACACTTGCACCTGCGGCAGATCAGGAAAAAAGCGCCGGGAATAATCCGGAATTTGCAACATCGATGCAGAGATTACCGCTGTAAAACCAACCACACGTCCAGCAGACAAGTCCGTCCCAGCTGTGATAAGGATGAAGGCAACACCAAGCGCGATGATAATCCGTGTTGACGACTGAATTAGAATGTCCCGTAAAGTATTTACAGAGATAAAGGCCGGCTCATATAAGGCAATACCCATAATTAGAATTACCAAGACAATATAAATAGCATTTTGAGTAATAAAAGATTGGGCTCTTTTAGCGTTCATTAGTAGTGTTCCTCCTTAAAGTTACGCGAAGAGTACTTCTCTTCGTAAACCAAATCTAGTTTCGCCCAGCAAAACTATCATTGAAATCCTATCCTAATGCTGTGCAGCGAGCCGCATAACTTCGGTTTCCGTAGCTTGCTCGCCTTCTAGTATTCCGGTAAGCCTACCCTCCGACATGACCATTACACGGTCAGACATTCCGAGCAGCTCCGGCATTTCTGAGGAGATCATAATGATGCTTTTCCCTTGCTGCGCCAAGTCGGCAATAATCGAATAAATCTCGAATTTAGCCCCTACGTCGATACCGCGAGTCGGCTCGTCCAGAAGCAGGATTTCGGGCTCGGTTAAAAGCCATCTGGCGAGCAGCACTTTTTGCTGATTCCCACCAGAAAGATTCATGATCAGCGTTTTGGTTGTTGGAGTTTTGGTCCGTAATTTTTCAATCATTTTATCGACTTCTTCTTTTTTCTTTTTTCCATCTAGTAGAAGTAGTAGTTTCTGGTATCGATGCAGATTAGCGATTGCGCCATTTTCATGAACAGACAAGACTGGAAAAATACCGGTGACACGCCGTTCCTCCGTAAGCAAAGCCATTCCGTGTTTCTTAGCATCCTTGGGAGATTGGATATGAATGCGCTTACCATCGATAGAAACCGTCCCCGATTTGATAGCCCTCAGGCCAAATAATGCTTCAATAACCTCTGTTCTCTGAGCGCCTACCAGACCACCAATCCCTAAAACCTCACCTCGTCTTAATTCAAAAGAAACATCTTTAAACGATCTTTCTTCAGGGGAGGTTAATCCTTCCACCTTCATATATACTTCGCCAGGCACGTTAAAACGTTCTGGGAATCGATTGGTCAAGTCACGGCCGACCATTTTGGAAATGATAAGATCTGTAGTCAATTCCGCCGCTGGCCAGGTTCCGATTTTTTTACCGTCCCGCATAATGGTAACCTCGTCAGAAATTTCGAGAATCTCTTCCATTTTGTGAGATATATAAATAATAGCCACGCCTCTACTCCTAAGGTCCCGTATGATTCGAAATAAATGCTCCACCTCCACACTGGTCAGGGAGGAAGTAGGTTCATCCATTACAATAACGCGGGAGTGAAAAGAGACAGCCTTCGCAATTTCAATGGATTGGATTTTGGATACAGAGAGCTTTCCCACTAATGTCTCGGGATTCAGATCGATATCCAGATCTTTAAACAAATTCTCCGTGTCAGTGTACATTTTCTTATGGTCAATAAACTGAAAAGGTCCAATCCCTTTGGTTGGGAAACGTCCTAACCAGATATTCTCCATCACACTTCGGAACGGCACGGGATGCAGCTCCTGGTGAATCATGGAGATCCCATTTTTTAAAGCGTCATTTGAGCTTCCGATAGAGGTCTTCTCACCCTCCAAAAAAATCTCACCGGCATCCGGTGAATAAATACCAAAGAGACATTTCATTAAAGTGGACTTACCCGCACCATTCTCGCCCATAAGGGCATGCACCGAACCTGGTCTGACCTTTAAACTAACTGCATCCAGCGCTTTGACGCCGGGGAATTCTTTAGTAATGTCATTCATTTCTAGCAAAAACTCAGCTTTTTTCATGTTGTTACGCCCCCTACGCTTTTTTCTTTTTTCATGAGAGGCACAGCGGTTTCATCCTGTTCCCTGCCTGAAAGAAATCCGAGGAGCGAATATCCGCTCCCCGTTGCTGCCATATGATCATGAATTCCATCTAGATTAGAGCGTTATTATTTGGCGTCATCGATATTGTCTTTGGTGATCTTTTTATAGGAAATCCACACGTATTGGTTGTCTGTGATATCAAAGCCTACGTTATCTTTTGTAGGTGTTTCTCCTTTAGCAAGCAGAGCAGCAACTGTGATCGCAGCTTTACCTTGGTTGTTCGCATCATTCAGCACGGTACCAAGCATCGTTCCATCTTGTAGCGCTTGAATCGCAGGAGCAGTAGCATCTACACCTACTACCGGCATGAATTTATCACCCGTGAAGTAACCTGAAGCTTTCAGAGCTTCGATGGCACCGAGAGCCATATCGTCATTGTTCGCAAGCACAGCTTCAATTTTGTCGCCATGGGAGCCAAGGAACGCTGCCATTTTTTCTTGCCCTTTTACGCGGTCCCACATCGCAGTATCTTCAGCCAGCTTTTCTACCTTGATGCCGGCATCTTCAATTGCTTGGATGGAGTAAGTAGTACGAAGCTCAGCGTCTTGGTGCCCCGGTTCGCCTTTTAGCATTACGTATTGGAGGACACCATCGCCGTTTTTATCCGCTTCAGGATGTGCCTTCCAGTAATCCACGATCAGTTGACCGGACATAGTTCCGGATTCTTCTGCCTTAGCGCCTACATAATAAACCTTATCCCATTTCTTCATATCTTCTGGCAGCGGCTCGCGGTTCAGGAAGACCACCGGAATATTTGCCGCTTTTGCTTTTTCGATAATAACGCCAGCCGCAGTACGGTCAACCGGATTGATCAGCATGCCTTTATATTTTTTGGTGATGAACAAGTCAACTTTGTCATTTTGTGTGGGTTGGGAATTTTGGCTATCTACGATATCTACAGTAGCAATGCCTTTGGCAGCAGTGTCGATTGCGTTACGAACACCTGTCATGAAGGTATCGTCAAATTTGTAAATGGCAACCCCTACTTTTGGCGTTTCAGTGGAAGAGCCCGCATTTTCAGTTTTTGGTGCGTTGGTAGCTTTACCATTGTCTGCATTATTGTTGCTATTGCCACAGCCTGCCAGGGCGGCACCCAGTATTGCGCTTGCTAAAAGAACGGAAGTGATTTTTTTCATTATTCATTGACCTCCTGTTTATACTTCTTTTTTTTGGTTTAACCCTGAATTCTCTCGGGCACATCCATATTATGCCTTAGGTGAAAACGGTTTCGAATATAAAATCCTACTCACTTTTATAAAAATTCTACTGAACCCAAAAAACGAATACCTCCCATTTTAAGGATGGCATTCGTCTTTTCAAAAATAAACCGTCCACTATCTGACGAAGGGAAATAACAATTTCTGATTCTCAGGCCACAGCATATTGTCCAAATCAATGAGTTTAGTACCCGTATCGACACGTTCAGGAACATCCATTCCTTCGATTACCTCAACGGCATGTTTTACGGCTAAATACCCGTTACTAAAAGGATTTTGGATTACGGTCGCTTGAACCGTACCCTCCTGCAGCAACTCCATCATTGACGGGGAGCTGTCGAAAGCAACCATTTTAATATTATGCAGCCCTCGGCTCTGGATAGCTTTTGCCGCCCCTTGTGAAGCTGTCTCATTCAAGCTGGCGATCCCGCGAAGATTTGGATGTTTCAGCAGCATTAACCGTGTCAGTTCTTCAGCATCACTAATACTCGAAGTGGTATAAGAAATCTCTACTACCTGTATGTTCGGATATCGGGCAGCGTAATTTAAAAATCCCTTTTCCCGCTCCTCCGCGTCCCTAGCACCATATTCAATGCCGTTTGAAGACTCCTGCTCCGCCCCCAAAGATGAATTTGTGAAGTTAATGATGCCGACCTCCCCGTATCCATTTAGCAGCTGAATGAGTCTTTCTGCAGACTTTTGTCCCGCTTCATAGCCGTTTGAACCCACATAGGCTCTTACTCTGGCCGAACCGACTTCTGCATCCACAGACAATACGGGAATCTTGGAATATGCCGCCCGATCAACCACTTGTGCAAGTCCCATATAGCTACTGGCAGCTAAAATAATAACATCCGCTTTTTCTTTAATGGAGTCCTCAACCATTCTGACCTGTTCCGCAATATCACTCTCAGCATTCGGAGCTTTGAACGTTAGTTTCACATTAAATTCCTGTGCCGCGGCTTCTGCACCCAATCTAACTGTATTCCAATAGTCGCCTTTGTTCATTTTTACAATAAGATGAATATTGCGGGTTTTGTTCGTGTTGATATAATTAGGTGCCGAATTGAAACAAGACGTGATGGTTGTCCATAACACCACACATACCAGCAGGGTTAGCCAAAAACGAACGATTCTCATACCGATGTCTCATCCTCCTCATGTCCAGGATTGCCCTCGCCTGCTGCGAGTGCCGGGAAGATAAGAGTAACCGTAGTGCCTTCTTCAATTTCACTTTCAAAAGAAAGACCATAATCACGCCCATAATACAGCTCAATACGCTCGTTTACATTTCTAACGCCTACCCCGGAGCCATGCATACTCTTACTGCCGCCAGTCAAAAGAACCTTCATAGTCTCCTCGGACATACCCAGTCCATTATCACGAATGCGAATGACGACAAGATCATCCTTCAGCTCCGCTTGGATCGAAATAAAACCTTCATCAGGCATCATTTCAATCCCGTGATACAGGGCATTCTCCACAATAGGTTGTAAAATTAGCTTAATCGTCTGACACTGCAGCACTTCATCCTGAGCCTCAATCTCGTAGCGGAACTTATTTTTGAACCGAAAGCTCTGAATCACAAGGTAATGACGAACATGATCAAGCTCTTCCTGCACGGTAATCATATTATTCCCTTTACTAAGGCTGATCCGGAAAAACTTCGATAAGGACTGAATCATCGTGACTACCTCCTCAGTCTTGCCGCGTTCAGCGAGCCGGATCACAGAATTCAAGGTATTGTACAGAAAGTGCGGATTGATCTGGGATTGCAGTACTTCAAGCTCACCTTTACGTTTGGTTTCCTGTTCATAAATAATCTGATCCATCAGTTGACGGATACGTTGCAGCATAAGGTTAAACCGTTTGGACAGCTGTTCCACCTCATACGCCCCACTGACATCTATTCGGGTGTTGAGATCCCCTTCGCCCACCTGCTGAAGCGTCCGTTCCAGCTTGCGGATAGGGCGGGCAATACGTGCAGACAAAAAGACGGATACAATAATTACGCATAAAATGACTACCGCTAAAAACCAGGATAAAAAAGTGTTTAGATCACGTTTGGTGGTTACAATCTCATCGTAATAAGCCACGCCCACGATCTTCCAGCCTGTCTGTTCCAGTGTTCTTACGGTGATAAACCGTTTTTCACCCGTAGACTCATCCAAATAGCTACGAAAAGCATATTCCAGTACTGGCTCCACATTCTCATATTTTAAGCCAGCGTAAATCAGCTGCTGCTGGGGATGGTACACAATATTTCCTAGCTGATCGAGGATGTAAGCGTATCCTCTTTTGCCAAGCTTAACCTGCTTGCTCAGCTCATCAATGGTTCGAAAGTTAAAATCCATCAGCAGGATGCCGGTTTTTAAGACTCCGTTCTCCTTATATTGAATTAATTTGCTGATAGACACGACCCAGATATATTGACCTTTGAACAAATTCTGAATATGAGGTGCGGAATAGGAGAGCTCTGATGTTCTTTGCGCCGTCGTAAACCAGCTCTGAGTCTCCAGCTGTGTGTTGCTGCGCAGCTTCTGACCGGGTGTACCCACGACATATTTCCCCTGTGGTGTAAAAACAGCCGCCGAGACCAGATCCTCTCTGCTCCCCATTAGCATAGCCATTCTTTCCGTCAATAAAGCGGAATCCACGGAAGGGCTATTCGTAATCTGCTCCTCCGCTGTCTCAAAAATATTGCGCATTCCCTTAACATAAAGACCCAGATTGTAATTCACTTGCTCAATGATCTGCTGCATATTCATATTGGCATTCTCTTCTGCGGTCTTGGCAAACTTGTTGTACAGCATAAGGCTGACAACGACAGCTACCAGCACGGCAACAGATGTAAAAGTGAGTGTAATCGTAACTTGAATGCTTCGGAGCTTGGAGGACAACCGACGTTTTCCGCCTTTGGGATGCTGCGGTCTTAGAGGAAAGGAATAAGGTTTATCCTTCAGCATCTTTACCCTCCTCTGGAGCTGTTTTTATACTCTTTAGGAGATTGGCCATATTTTTTGCGGAAACAAAAGCTGAAATAGTTAGGATCGGCAAAACCTATTTTTTCTGCGATTTCAAAAGCCCTCAGCTCCGTGGACCGCAAAAGTTCCTTGGCTGCCTCTAACCTAATTTGCAAAAGATAACTAACGAACGTCATTTTCATTTCCTTCTTAAAAATACTGCTAAAATAGCCGGTACTTATATGTAAATGCTGACAAACCTTGCCGATGGAAATATCAGATTTAACATAGTGGCTGCGTATATATTCTTTAGCTTCATCAATAAGCAGCTTATAGGAGGATTGACGTTCTAATGCAATCGTATCCATTAAACCGCTACAGACTGCAATAATCCATTGCTTGGCTTCGGCCATACTATTAAATTTATTGATGGCAGTTAGCGACGAAATGCCAGAACCAATATACTTTGCAGCTTCACTGCCGGATTCTTTAGCCACTCGCAGGATAGATGTAAAAATCTCCAGCAAAAAAATCTGATAATCCTGTGTAGACACCTGCTCTGCGTCAAGACCGGCAAATAACTCCTCAACAACCTCTTTGAGTTCTTGCACCGTACCTAGTTTAATCGTCCGGATTAAGGATTGCTGGGTTAGTTCATCATAGGTTAGCAGTGTGCTGGAACGTGACTCAACGTCCTCAATCCAGATCACCCGGTTATTGCCGAGAATAAGCCGATAATCTAATGCCTGCAAGGCATCCCCAAAAGAATTAAATAACAAAGCAGGCGATGAACAGACCGTTCCGGAGCCTGCCGTTACCGTCAGCTTCAGAAAACGCTGTACGTTCTGGCGGATTTCTTCAAGAAGCTCAAAAGTCTTTCCAGTGATATCAGTTTCTTCCCCTTCTTCATGGATTGTGAGCAATACGACCTCATCACGATGAATAAACACCCTTCCAAAACCATGCTTCGAGCATATTTCTTCAGCAATATTCAGCACAGCGAATAGCTGTAAATTCTTTTCACCAGTGTCTCGTAAAGAAATTTGCCCGCCTGTTGCACCCCCAGCAGATTCCCGCTCAGGACGAATATAATCCACACTAATTACCGAAGCCTGAAACCACCGTCCCGTTAATTTTATGCCATATTCAGTGCTTTTCTCAGCAATTTCATCCGTACGCAATCTACGCGAAATAAGGGACGATAAAAATTGCTCCCTTAACACAGGCAGACTTTTCCGGTAATGCTCACTGAGTACAAATACATTTTCTTTTTCTGCAATTTCAGCCTCGATAGTGGCTCTAACCTTAAGCAATACTTCAATTAATTCCTGTGAAGAGAACGGTTTCAAAATATACTCATCAATTTGCAATTTTATCGCCTTCTGAGCATATTCAAATTCATCATACCCAGTCAAAATGATAATCTTAGTGTTAGGATGATGACTACGAATCCATTCAGCCAGCTGAAGTCCATTCATAAAAGGCATTTGGATATCGGTAACTACCACATCCGGCAGCAAACGGTCTATGGCATCCGCAGCTTCCCGTCCATTCTCCGCCTGCTCGACAATCTCAAATCCGTAACGCTCCCAGTCAATCTGCCCGATAACGCCTTCCCTAACGTCTTCTTCATCTTCAGCAAGAACTAGCTTATACATGTCTCATCCCTCTTTGGAAACGTTTTAGATGTCATAAATTTTATTGTATATGATTCAAACCAATCCATCTATGGTTAAGTTATTTAAATAGTTTTAGGTATTAATATATTAAATACATATAAAAAAAAGAGTTCCAGAGCAAAAAAAAACCATCCCGCCGTAGCTGGGATGGGGATGATCGGTAACCTATAAGTATTATAGCAACGCTTTGTTAAAGCGATAGCCTGCTGTCTTTTCGAAACCGATATGACGATAAAAAGCATGTGCCGGTGCGCGTTCTACGCGGTTGCCACTTCTAAGGAAAAGCTGGCAGCAACCTTGCTCACGTGCCCATTCTTCTGCTGCGGCCACAAGTCTTTTACCGAGTCCGTTTCCTCTGAGTTCTTCTGATACGATAAGTGCAGTAATCTCAGTGATACAATCTGTCTGTTTGTAATACGAGCTTACCTGTCTAAGGCCGATCATACCCACAACTTCATTGTTCAGCTCTGCTACAAGTGTGCATTGGAGATTGCTGTTCTCCATGCTTTCCAGTCTCTCTTTCATCACGCTTAGCGTTGTTGGATAGCCGAATTCCCGCAGAAGCGCTGTAACTCTCTCCAGATCATTCAAGCCGCATTTGCGAATTTCCAGTACAGGTGCCATGGTACTACTGTTCATCCTCATATACCTCCACTTTTAGCATAGACGCCGCCTGCTTGGCTATCGTCCGCGCGATTTCCACATCTTCCGCCGCACTTAACGCTACTGCCATCCGCCGACCAGGACGAACTTCCGGTTTACCAAATACGCGAACCTGAGTCCTAGGCAGTTCCAAAGCTTCACCAATTCCGGTCACAGCAAAGGCTCGTCCTTCTCCATCAGCCTTCAGCGTAGCTGAGGCACCAGGTGTCAGCAATTGTACTGACTGGACAGGAAAACCAAGAATAGCTCTGACATGCACTGCAAATTGAGATAAATCCTGCGTCGCCATCGTTACCATCCCCGTATCATGGGGTCTAGGTGACACTTCACTGAACAATACGCCTCGATCTGTCAAAAAAAGTTCCACTCCAAAAATACCGAAACCTCCGAGCTGATCCGTTACTGCTTTTGCAATAGATTGCGCTTCTTCAAGCAGCTCTGGCTTCATAAAGTGAGGCTGCCAGGATTCCACGTAATCTCCATCCTTCTGAATATGTCCAATAGGTGGACAAAATACCGTACCAGACACAGATCGCACCGTCAAAAGAGTAATCTCGCTCTCAAAAGTAACAAAAGCCTCCACAATAACCCGTGTTCCTTTAGCTCTCGCTCCATCCAAAGCAGTGTTCCAGCAGTTTTCTGCATCTTCAGGGCTTTTGCATACGCTCTGACCCTTGCCAGAAGAACTCATAATCGGCTTAATGACACAAGGAGTGCCTAACTCGGCTATAGCTTGTTGCAGCTCTTCCAGACTATCCGCAAAACGGTAATCAGCGGTTGGCAGTCCAAGGTCTTCAGCCGCAAGACGACGAATCCCTTCTCTGTCCATGGTCAGCCGAGCCGCCCGCGCCGTCGGAACAACGAAAAAGCCTTCTTCTTCAAGCTCTTGAAGAGCATGAGTGGCAATTGCCTCAATCTCCGGAACAATGACATCCGGTTTCTCAGAGCGAATCAGCGCTTTCAGCGCCTCTGCATCCAGCATATCAATTACATGTGAACGATGAGCTACACCCATCGCCGGTGCATCGGTATAACGGTCTACAGCTACGGTCTCTACGCCAAGGCGTTGAGCTTCAATTATGACTTCCTTACCCAGTTCCCCGCTGCCCAGCAGCAACAGCTTGCGGCTTTGAGCTGAAAAAGGAGCTCCCCACATTGTCGATTCCAACCTCTTTCGGCAAATTGACTGTCTCGTTTTTATGAATTTCAGAAAACGTAACAGTTTCATTGTATATTTTCAGGCTTCTTTATTTTCATCCATCATACGCCAGATTGCAAGTGTTCTTCGACATTTTCCTACAAACTTCACAGAACTTTGTCGACTTTATCAACGAAAGTTTGTTCTAGACGTGATAATTGGTGGCTTATTTGGCCCCAATGATCTGCAGTCTCACCCCCTTTAAGGAGATCTAACATCGCTTTCTCTTGCTCCGCAAGCCCTTCTTGCAGGCTTTCGGCAGCAGATTTTAATTCTCTGCTGATATTCTCGACGTAATGAGCAATTAATTTTTCCTTCTGCACTGCCGCTGCAAGATTAACCGCTTCTTTCAAAAGCGGCTCTGCCGCACCTTTGACTAATTCCCGCCCAGTTCCCTCAAAGAAATAACGCGGGGATTTGAAATGGCCCCATAAAGCGGACCACTGCACAGGCTGAAGCTGGCATTCCAGATCCTTAGGAGATGGCCAAGCCTGCTCCTCATTCTCCATAAGATGAAATTCCTCCGTGGAAAAGAGTAGCTCTGTAGCTGCCGCTTCAGCAGCTTCATGTACAAGCCTGCGTCCCGTGCTCTCTAGCCGCAGCGTTGTTGCCCATAGCTCTTGCTCAAGCTCGCGCTGAGTAGTACGCATTAGTTCGGCACCACAGGCAGAGAAAATGGCTTTTAAATTCCCTGCATCCTCACGCAGTAAGGAGGGATGAAAAGATTCCTGAAAATTTCTGTTGAAGGAGAAGCTAATCCGCTGGCACACATGATAGATCAGTTCTTCACTTTCATGAATAAGATCTCTGCTAGGACGTTCCTCAGTCTCCAAAAGAGATAACCGCTTCATGGCGAACTGCCGCCGTTCCTGCAGTTCTTTTAACCCGGCTTCACGCTCGCTCGCCGCCTTGGAAGCCAGATTCTGCCATTCCTCAGCCCGGCGCCGAACCGATGCGATGCTCTCAGCAGCTGCGTTAAGTGAAAGCTGAGGAAGCTCATCACCAGCAAAGCTGGATAATGCTTGCTCAAATTCATTGAAGCGGGAGGTTTCATAAAGATCGTGATTATGTTGAGTTTTAGCTTCTAGAGCAAGCAAGCTGGACAAAGCATAGATTCTCGGAGACCGCAAACCTCCGGCACGCAGATTTTGAACGACATGTGCTTTAACCTCATCTAGTTCTTCTTCGCTTGAAGCGAGATCAGAAGCATTGATAATAAAGAACATTTTATCGAGAGCAAAGCTGTCTTTAATGCGGCCCAGCTGGGCCAAGAGGCCGCGATCCGCCTTCGAAAAGGCGTGGTTATAATAGGTCACAAAACAGATCGCATCCGCATTTTTCATGTAACTAAAGGTTACGCCAGTGTGGCGTGCATGCAGTGAATCTGCTCCTGGTGTATCTACGAGCACAATCCCGCTCTCCGTCAAAGGACAGGCATAATACAGGTCAATCCCTTGCACGAAGCAAGCCCGGGTCTCTTCCGCAACTAGGTTTCGATATTCATCCAAATCAACCGTCCGCACCGTTCCTAATAGCGGCTCAGCTTCAGCCCAACCGGATGCTGCGGCTCTTAGAAATCCTGCATGCGGCAGCGCAGAGGGGTGAATTCCCCGTGTTGGCAGGCTCGCAAGTACTGCTGTCCACGTATCCTGTTGCGGCTCTCCAAGCTGCAGCACGCTGAAGGAATGGCAGATGTCATCCCAGAAATCCGCCATGCTCTTCATCGTTACAACCGCGCTGGCATGGCGGAAGTCTCCTTCCGGCGCCAATATGCGGTTAACTGCGGCCGTGGCAGGGTGTGGCGACACGGGCAGCACTTCTTCGCCGAGCAAAGCGTTGGCGAAGGAAGATTTGCCTGCGCTGAACGCACCGAACAGCGCAAGGGTAAAGCGGCCGCCGGCGAGATCCTCCGCCCGTGCGGCCAGACTGCGCGCAGCCGATGCCATCGCTGGCTCGCGGCGCAGCAGCTCTGCCGCAGCCGCCAGCGCGTCAGCGGCTGCCGAGAGCCGGCGGCGTCCGCCCGCCGGCGAAGCCGTTCCCGCCGCCCAGCTTGCGGCGGCGGCACTTCCAGCCGCGGCGCGTTCTCGCGGCTGGGTCGCCCGCGGTGCGGCGCTCTGCGCAGCCGCAAGCGGGGTGACCCTCACCTCCGGCAGGATGCCGGGGGTGAGGGTCCGGCGCGGCGGCAGCAGCGCCGCTAGCTCGTGCGCGCGGGCGTCAGCCGCGCGGTCCAGGGCGGCTAGCGCGCGGGCAGCGCTCGCCTGCCGGGTAAGGGCCTGTTCGCGGCGCTGGAGTTCCGCGCGCTGCTCCTCGATAAGCGATGGCAGCTTCGCCAGCAGCTCATCGCCAACTAACAGCGCAGCGCGGCGGAATTGGCTCTTCAGATCTGCCGCAAGTGTGCGGCAGAAATTGAGCAGCGCCTCGCCGCTATTCCCCGTTCCCGGCTTAACTGCAGCCGCCAGCCATTCTTGGCTCACCGCCGGGAACCCTTGCTTCAGAGTCGTCTCTGCCTCCTCTGCCCACAGTCCGAGATTCTCCGCCCATTGACGTACCAGCTGAATCAGATGCCATTCCAGCTGAGCGGAAACCTCTCGGACCAGTAATCCTTGCCAGGCATCCAGTCGTTTGCCTTGTTCCTTCTCCCGCCGTCCGGCTGTAGAGAACAAACCTAAGCGGAAGCCTGGGCTGACACTCTCCACATAGCTCCCTGCCGCCTCTCTAACATCCGCAGGCATTAAGTTAGCATTATTGAGTAAGGCATCAAGATCACTTCGCAGGCTAGCTCGTGATTGCTGAGGCAGCTCCTCAAGCAGTGCCTTCTCTTCTTCCAGCGATTTCAGCTCTTCCATCACAACTGTAACCTCTGCACCCTCTAGCTCAGCTAAAAAAGTTTCCCGTTCCTCCTGCTGGTCTTCACGGAACGCGGTTAGCGAAGAATCTGCTGTATGATGAATGGAACGTGACAAGCTATATTGAAGCAATTGTTCCCTGTGCTCCAACAGCTCTGTTATAAGGTTCAGCAGATTATCCCAATGATTCAGCGGGTGCTCTTTCATTTTGAGTGAGGTAAACAGAATCCCCGCACAATGAATCCCCCACTGCTCGAAAGCATTTTCAAGCTGGCGTTTATATTCTTCAATGGAAATTTCTTGTTCTCTATGCTTGTCTATCTGATTAACAATAAGATAGAGCGGTTTGCCCCAGTCACTAAGATTTTTGGCAAAAGCCAAATTATTCTCTGACTGTACATGGTTATAATCCATAACATAAAAGACGACATCAGCTAAATGCAGCGCGGAACGAGTGGCAGCCTGGTGGCCATCATCCGTCGAATCTACGCCAGGCGTATCCAATAGAACACCATGCTTCCCTAGAAGAGGAATCTCATTCCAGACTTCAATCGCGGAATATTCTCCGCCATTTCGACAATATTCCTGTAATCTTTCTGGTGTTGTCTCTACAGGGGTAGATTCATTTTCACTTCCCTCCACCCTTGGATAGATAAGCACTCGTGGAGCCCCGCTACGAATAGAAACAATATTGGCACTAGTCGGCACAGGTCCGGAAGGCAACACTGAGCTGCCACATAAAAGATTAATCATGCTGGATTTCCCTGCCGAGAAATGCCCACAAAAAGCAAGGGTCAGTTCATTCCCACCCTCTTTATTTTGTAAATCTTCATATATTCGTTCAGCACTCTCATCGCCCCAGTGGCGCATTAAATCTTTCAGCCGGGAAAGCTGCGATGCTGTTTCACTTAATGTTTCTCTCTGAATTCTAACCTGTTCCGCTCCCACAGACATTCCACCTCCACAGTTACCTTCTAATCATGCACTGATCTTAATCCATTCATGAATACTGATTTAAGCTCTTTTTTATGCAAAACTTATATAGGTGCAATTTCTGAACTTTAGCGCGGAACATTTTTTATAAATAATAATTACAGTTTATCACCAGTTTGACACAAATTAAATACACACTACTTACAAAATAACCTATCATCTCCTACGAAATGATACCAAAAAAGAAGCGAGGTTGTCGTCCTGTAAAGCCAACCGTCGTTTCTCGTAGAAATATAAGGATATTCAATAAAAAAAGGAGCCAGCCCCAAGGGCCGACTCCATTTCAGGTCACTTCTCAATTATGCAGTTTCCAAAACAGGCAACAGAATTTCAAAAACTTTTCCGTGCTGCAGAATAGTCAATCCACGAGATTTGTCTCTCATTACGACAACCTCTGGTTTTACAGACATACGCTCCAGATAGTGCTCAGGCACATCACCGGAATGACTGATCGTAATGCCCTCTACTTCTTGCTCTTCATTTTCTTCCAGCGGGCTTTCCACTACGCGGTCAAAAATATCCGAGAATACCTCAAAATTATCTGTGTATACAGAAATGCATTTCATCTCTATCCCATCCTCTTCTTCAACTCTAACTTTTAACTTTTTGGCGTATGATCTTTAGCTTTCCTGACGACAGCCGTTTTCATACGTTTTTTGCCCTCTCGACATACATCAAGGAGCGGACAAACCTGACATTTTGGATTCTGAGCCTTACAGTGATATCGTCCGAAAAAGATTAGCCGGTGATGCGTGAGGGTCCATTCATCACGTGGCACAGCCTTCATCAGCTTTTTCTCCACTTCCAGCACAGAATCTTTCCAGCCTGCCAATGCAAGTCGTTTAGCAACCCGCTCCACATGAGTGTCCACAGCAATGGCAGGAACTCCAAATGCGTTGGATACTACTACGTTAGCAGTTTTACGACCTACTCCTGGCAACGTTACAAGCAAGTCATGTGCCTCAGGCACTTCTCCGCCATACTGTTCTATGAGTATAGAGCACAGGCTTTGGATATGCTTAGCTTTGTTACGATATAAGCCGATGCGCCGGATATCCCCCTCCAATTCCTCCAGCGGCACAGAAATATAATCGATGGGGGCTTTGTACTTTTGGAACAGGTCCTCGGTCACTTTGTTCACCGTTGCATCCGTGCATTGGGCTGACAGCAGCACCGCTATTGTTAATTCAAAAGCATTACTGTGATTCAGCTCGCAATGCGCATCCGGAAACAAATCTCCAATCGTATCCAAAATGTGGCGGACGTCTGCAGCTTTCATAGTGTCCCCTCCACGGAGCAAAAACGCTCAGAAAATTCTATCGAGCGTCTCACCTCAAATGTTAGAAATATAAGCAAAGTATGTATTATAACGTATGGATTCATACATTTCAACACATACGATACTGGCATTATATTTCAAGTATTAACGCCTTGAGTGTCCTAATAAGAACAGTAAGCGTTTAAGCGAGAAATATAAGACATACAGTATAGGAGCAATACTTATACTTTCTTATATTTCAAAAAAAACGTCTTGACGCAGGTAAAGCCCCCTGTGTCAAGACGGTGATTCACTCAGAAATCCACCATTGCAACTATTGTTTCACAATTTCAACCAAAATATCATTATTGAAATACATTATAATATTATCATTTTCTTTCAAAGATTGCACGGATAAAGTCGAATCTCCCTGATGAATATATACATTAGTAGGAACAAAGAATTGATATTTATCATTTAGATTAGCTCTCTTAGTCGACAATAAGTTAGTTGCACTTTCATAGCGTGAGAAGGTTCTACTAAGCTGAGACATTACACGAACGATAATTACTCCATCCGTATCCTTACGAATCTCTACTCGGTCACCTGTAGTCAAGCTGCTAAGAGCCGTCGTTGTCGAGCCATCACGAATGATTTTTACCCCTCCGCTCACCGCTAAGGTCTGTGCTGCTCCAGAATAATCTTTCACAACCAAGGTATTCCCAGCGGCATCTACAGAACTTATCTGGCCTGTTGTAAGCTTCACTGCTTGAATAGCCAGTGGTGTGCTTCCATCGAAGGTCACGTTAAGATAATCACCCGCTTTTAAAGCTGTTAGTTTAATGCTTTCACCAGCTTCATTGGTCATCGGGATAGCATAAGTATTGATCTCGCTGGTTCCACCATTCCATTTGATGCTCAATCGGTTAGTTCCAGAATTTACAGTTGCCGCTTCAACCTGAAGAACGGTCTTTACTTTCAAAACTACGATTAAATCCTGATTAGCTGTTAAAGAAGCTGTCACATAACTTCCAACTGGAATATCTGTTACGGTTGCGTTCGTTTTACCAAAAATATCAATGAGCTGTGGAGTTGGAAGCGTCACACTCTGTCCGTCATTAAGCTTCAGAACTATAGTTCTAGCAGCTACATTGACAGCCGTAACCATTCCTTCATACTTTGTAACAACTTCTAGAGACAATGCTCGTTGTCCGATTGCTTTAATGTTCACTTTACGGTTCTCGGTGAGTCTTGCACCAATACTAGTTAAGTTAGGAAGTACACCATCGTAGGATAACTTAGTTTTTTCATCCAACTGTACTATATGAGCCTTATTGCTAGTATCCATAACCGTCAACAATTGTGTTTTAGAATTATAATCTATAACAGCTGCTCCGCTATACTGATCAATTTGACGGCTTAACACTTCAATTTTGGTCACTTGATCGCTGCTGTTTAAGGTTAGCTGAATCTTGTCACCGCCTACTGTATCAGCAATTAGATCATCAGGTACAGGCCCACTCATGTTCGGAATAACAATTGTCGGTTTAGTACCAAGCAGTTTAACCTCACGATTTCCGTCCGCTTTTTTGTAAACAACTGTGGAGCTAGTCAGCTCGGTAAGTACCCCCTCAACTGTCCGTTCAACACCTTCTGTTACTTCTACAGTGCGGATCACATTATCTTGAATCGTATATTTGACAGCATTCCCTGTCTTCAGATCAGCAGGTTGTAACACTGATGTTTGAGAGCTGAATAAAGAAGTCCCATCTTCCCATTTAAAAGTCTCTACTATACCCGCGGTATTTTTGAAAGTAATTCTTTTGCCCGTAAGATCTACACTTTGAATGGTGCCTGTTGTTGTTTTGTTAACAACCCCTGAAGTCACTTGAACCCTCACTACTTTGTGCGAACCACTGTACGTTTCACGTTGCAATGAAACTACGCTATCTGCTACCAGCGAAGCAGGTTCAATTCTAGCTCCATTTACATCCACAAAGGAAGTAGTCTCGTCGTAGTAATATTCAGTAAACCCTGTTGGTGACTTTAACCAAAGCTTATTACCTGGAGCTACCATGGCAAAGTTTCCTGAAAGATTCTCTACTTGTTGTGTAGGGTCAGTCACTTCAACATAAGCCACGTTATAAGTCGCTCCAATTACGGTAACTTTAGTGTAGGGTTGGACATCACTTAGATTGATTCTGCTTTCAGAAGCACTTGTGAAATAAGCGGTGCTTGCTCCCAAGGTATATGTAGAAGTCTTTCCGTTGTTATAGACGGATAGTTTCCCATCTGCTAATTGACTGATCGTTCCCGATAACGTGTTGTCGTATTCAACCGTATTGTGAGCTGCGGCACGACTGAAAAAAGTCGCCAATTGCGCACGAGTTACAGCTCCTTGCGGATCAAAACGATTGCCATCAAGTCCGTTGGCTAGGCCTAAATCAACGGCAATGTTGATGTAACCACGTTTGTTTGCAGACACTTTGGCATCATCTGCAAAGCCAGTCGGCTCACTAGCGGCCCCTGCTGCATCTGCGTTTTTTCCAAGGGAGCGGATTAACAGCTCCGCAATCCATTCTCGGGATGCTTTACGTTCTCCCCAAGAAGTCTTTAGATTATCTGGAGCCATTTCGGTCGCTTTATCAAGTAATCCTTGTTGAAAAGCCAACACAACATAATCCTTATAATAATTCGTAACCTTAAAATCGGTAGGCAATGCAACCGTTGAAGAAGCATCCACTTTATCCTGCTGCTTCATAAACCGCAGGGCCATAAGCACCGCTTCCTGCTGAGTTACAGAATCTCCCGGACGGAACAATCCATTATTTCCAACCACGATCCCTTGTGAAGCGAGTTTGTAAATATGTTTTTCAGCCCAGAAGCCTGTCTTCACATCGCTAAAAATCCCTACAGATTGTGTAGTGGTTGATGTCGGTGTATTGGCAGCTGTGTCAGCAAACACTGCACTTGCACCACCAAAAACCATAACACCAGCCATAACAGCCGACACTGCTTTATTAGAATAAGCCTTCAATGGACGTTTTGACCTTTTTTGCGCGGACAATAGATTATTCCCCTCTCTATGACTCAAATAAATAGTATGTTTAAAATTCGTCAGCTAGATGCCTAATTCCTTTGTTAAATAACCAATTAGAAATTATCTCTAGTCATAGGATGCAGCAGGTCTACATGGCCCATTAGACTTTCTACCTTTTCACCATCAACTAAAACTTCGATACTTTTTACTTCCGCAAATTGAAAATAAGTTTTGGCAAGTGAAGTAATGGCAAAGGATTCTCCGCCCGCACCAAGTTGAGCTTCATCTGGTTTATGGATATCCATTACGATTTGACCCTCTACAAACTTCAATGATTTCAGTTCAATTTTGCCCCATAAAGGTACAAGATCTGTATTCTCACTACTTTGCAGTGCTTTGAACGTCTCTGTATATTTCTCCACATCATCAGAGTAGTTAATCGTTGTCTTAGCAGGCACTAAGTCCATAATTTGCGAATCTGTGTAATAAACTTCAATACTCTGGCTTTGCTTTTGTGTCTCATTTTCTACCGGCTTCGAAGACGGTTGAGTTTCTGCATTAGTATTATCTGCTGTCGGTTGCGGAGTGCTAGCCACTTCGGTTTCCTGATCATCAGACGGAGCTGGGGTACTTTCTCCCGCACCACTTACAACGTTTGTAGTATCTTGCTCCACTCCATTAGCAGGAGCTGCAGTAGGCTTATCTCCACAGCCAGCAATCACTAGTAGAAGCAGCGCAGCAACCCCAACCATAGTCCATTTTTGTTTAAACATTAATAAACGCCTCCTCTAGATGAATACGGGCAGACAGGTACCGCAAAACCACTTCTTGCCTTTTTATAGATAAAAGCAGAAAGCTGACTTTGCGGCGCTCGTCTGCCACTGGTCTGTTATTTTATACCCAAATATTCCTTTATTCCACTCACTATTGAAGCAGCAACTTTGTTTTGTAATGCTTCCGTAAAGAGCAATGTCTCATCCTTCTTATTGCTAAGGTATCCTACTTCAAGTAGAACAGCAGGCATTTTCGTTTCACGAATGACATGGAAATTCCCGTATCGTACACCGCGATCACTTAGCCCTGTAGCCTCAACAAGATACTTATGCATTACTTTTGCTAAGGCCTTACTGGCTTCCCGCTGATAATACGTTTCTGTCCCGCTTGCCGCAGAAGATGCGGAACTGTTGGCATGTACAGAAATGAATAGATCTGCTTTTAGATTATTAGCCATAGCCGCTCTATCCTTGAGCTCCAAGAATGTATCGTCACTGCGTGTCAGTACGACGTCGATATTACTTTCTTTTTTCAGCAATGCTGCTGTCTTAAGTACTATAGCTAAATTAAAATTCTTTTCGTATTTTCCTGTTACTCCTACTGCACCAGAATCTTTAGCTCCGTGCCCTGCATCCAGTACTACTAGCTTCTTGCCATCATTACCTGGCTGTGTTGAAGTATCATCCGTACTTTCTGCATTCAGGTCAATGATAACCAACTTAGAATCCGTCCCAGATACGCTGATGTTATAATTCTTAGGATAATTCAAATCAATTACAAAACGTACAGTATAAGGATTGGAGCTATAAAGCGAATACCGGACGCCTGATACATCAGGATAATCCTTCACTTCCAGTTTACCATTCAGATCAGGATCAAGAACTTGTCCCGTCCCAAAAAGATCTGAGAAAGTGGCATTAGGAAAATCAATCACTAACCGATCCGGCCCTGTCATTACACTTACTTTTGGCGCGGAATTACCTTCCATCGCAATGCTCAAACGATTCTCACTAAAGCTCAAACCATTTATCATGGTTAAATTCTTAGTAGGATCTACCGGTGGAACAACAACCTCAGATCCACCATTTCCAGAGTTTCCATTTGAACTTCCGTTTTCATTTGAGGATCCTGGGGTAATGAGGTATACGATCTTCTTCGCATTATCCCAAGTGACGGTGAGACCGAACTGTTCACTTATGAACCGTATAGGCACAAGTGTCGTATCACTCCGCAGGACAGGCGCAGTGCTAAGCTGTACTGTTTTGTCATCAACCGAAGCCGTCTTTTGATTAACAATAAGTTTGATGACCTTACCTTGCTGTTCAATCGTCACCGTTTTGCTTTTTTGATCCCAGCCCACGGTATAACCAAGACTCTCGGAGATCAATCTCAACGGTACCATGATAGTATCATTCACATTTTCAACCGGTACTTTTTGCCCTGCAGTAATCTCTTTGCCGTCTAGATAAATCTTGCTATTCGCGGCAGCAGCATGTCCATGCTCAGGCAAAACCAACACAAAGAGCAACAAAAACAACATCAAACTGAATTTCTTCATTCTTCACCTCTAAGAATCTAGTATTCGCCTGTGAATGGCGATCGTGGTGCCCCTGTCTCCGTCAACCTCAGACCTCTATTAGACGCTGGTAATCTATAAAGGTTGCGAATATATTCCATAAAAATTGAGAAATCTCACCAACCTCAAGTGTTAAAGCCCCAGATATTCCTTAATTCCGGCAACAATTTCTCTCGCTAATTTCTCTTGAAGCTGCTCACTATACATCGCCGATTCATTCCCTGAATTTGTAAGATATCCTACCTCTAGCAAGACTGCTGGCATTGTGGTTTCCCGTGTAACATGAAGGCTTTTCGTACGAATCCCGTTGTCTTTAAAACCAGTAGCGGCTAATAAATGCTTATGCATAATCTGAGCAAGCGGCAGACTATCACTGCGAGAATAATAGGTTTCACTGCCATTTATTTTATCTCTATTTGGATATCCAACCTCTAGCGAATTCGCGTGCACTGAAATAAAGAGATTCGCTTTAGCAGCCTCCGCAATTTTCACGCGATCCTGAAGCCCCAATGTAGCATCGTCAGTTCGAGTAAACACCACGTCAACTAATGTTTCCTGCGTTAACAGCGTTTGTACTTTGCGGATGACGGCCAGATTGAAGACTTTTTCCAGCTTTCCTGTGAGACTGACAGCTCCTGATTGAGTTCCACCATGACCCGCATCTAGAACTACAATTGGCTTACCTAACGTTCCATTAGCCCCTGTGGTGTTGCCTCCGCTGTTAGTTACATTCAAATCAATCGTAACCAGCCCGGTGCTTTCATCCGTACTAAGCTGGTACGGTTGATTTCCAACCGTTTGAATTACGAATCTGACAGTGGACGGACTCACACTGAACAGTGCATAACGGATCTCAGAAACGAGCGGGTAGCCGGCAACGTCCAGCTTACCTTGTGGACCGCCAGTGGTGGTAACACCCGTAAGACTTCCAATGAAATTCGGATCGAACGCAGCACCCGGAAAATCTACGACGATTCGATCAGGATTGCTCATTTTTGTAACGTTTGGCTTAGTAGCCCCCGACACAGCGATAATAAGTCGGTTCTCAGTGAATACTGCCCCGTTTACTAGAGGGCCTGTTGGAATTCCTGCTGTGCTTCCCGGTACCGTAGTTGTTTGTGGAACTGGTGTCGGGCTGGGTGAAGTTACTACACTGCCAGCAGTTGTCCCGTTGTCACTTCCCGGCGGAGCACTTGGAGTTGGAGCAGGTGTATTAGTTGCTGTTGGATTGGTAGTATTCCCCTCAGGTGTCATTGCAGGATTGCTAACTTGTCCACCTGTCAAATAGACGGTTTTATCAACATTATCCCAGCCCACCTTTAAGCCGAACTGCTCGCTTACGAAACGAATTGGAACGAGTACTGTGCCGCCACTCTGCTTAGGAGCTGCATTTAAATCAAATGTCACCCCATCTGCATCAGCTGTTTTCCGTCCTACCGCCAGCTCAATGCTTTTACCATCCTGGTGAACGGTTACTTTCCGGGTCTGCTGCTCCCATAACACCTCGAATCCAAGATTCTCTACTACCACTCTGACCGGAATCATAACGCTACCATTTACATTTTCGAGTTTAATTCCTTTTGGCAAAGCAAGTTCCTGATTGTCCATAATAATTCTGCCTGTGCTGCTACCAGCTGCGGCAGCTTCTTGTCCGGTGGATGTTAAAAATAATAAAGGCAGTAACAAAAGCAGCAATACACGAAGCCCAGCTCTTCTCATTCTCATTTTCCGCTCCTTCTGCAAGTAATAGATCCTAGATAAGTATTTAGACGACAGAAATCACCAAATGTTTCCTTAATGACCAATGAATATATCGATTATAGCAAAAAAACTTCTATTTCCGACACCCGGAAATAGAAGTTTTGCGTATTTTTTGTAAAGTTTAAGAATCAGACCAGTTATATCCTCTTTTTAAGAGAATAGCTTTGCAGCATGACGCTCTTCATAAGCAGCAATTTCATCCGCATGTTGAAGGGTCAAACCGATATCATCCAAGCCTTGCAGCAGGAATTGACGACGGTGCTCATCCAGATCAAAGCTGATGCTCAGTCCGAATTCATCTTGTAAAGCATTGTTCTCAAGATCAACTGTCAGCTTGTAGTCCTCATGCTCAGCTGTCCGTTTGAACAATTCATCCACTTGCTCTTCCGAAAGCTTAATCGGCAGAATGCCGTTCTTAAAGCAGTTATTGTAGAAGATATCCGCATAAGAAGGTGCAATTACAACTCTGAACCCGTAATCCATAATCGCCCATGGTGCATGCTCCCGAGAGGATCCACAGCCAAAGTTAGCGCGTGAGATCAGAACAGAAGCCCCTTGATAACGTGGTTTATTCATTTCGAAGGCTGGATTATCGTTACCTTCTTCATCAAAACGCCATTCATAGAACAAAAACTGTCCAAATCCCGTCCGTTCAATCCGTTTCAAAAACTGTTTTGGAATAATCGCATCCGTATCTACATTTACCCGGTCAACTGGTGCAACAATTCCTGTTAATTTTTTAAAAGCATCCATAGTTTTATCCTCCCGTGTTCTCTCTAGTTCTATGAGCTGACGGCTTCCGTCTTATAATTCCAATCACGTACATCAGTGAAACGACCTTTGATCGCAGCTGCGGCTGCCATAGCTGGAGATACAAGATGTGTACGTCCTCCGCGTCCTTGGCGTCCTTCAAAGTTACGGTTCGAGGTAGATGCACAGCGTTGTCCAGGCTGCAGAACATCCGGGTTCATGGCCAAGCACATGCTGCATCCCGCTTCACGCCATTCAAAGCCAGCGTCAGTAAAGACTTTATCAAGTCCTTCTTTCTCAGCCTGCATCTTAACACGACCCGAGCCTGGAACAACAATGGCAGTAACCTTTTCAGACACCTTATGACCTTTAGCTACCACTGCTGCAGCTCTCAAATCTTCGATCCGCCCGTTAGTGCAGGAACCGATAAATACATAATCGATCGGAATTTCAGAAATAGGTGTTCCAGGAGTCAAATCCATATATTCAAGCGCTTTTTCAGCAGCTTTACGTTCATTTTCAGTGGTGAAGTCCGCCGGATTCGGTACGCTGGAGTTGATGTCAGTACCCATACCCGGGCTAGTACCCCAGGTCACTTGTGGAATCAATGTTTCCACATCAAATTCAACAACCGTATCGTACTGGGCGCCCTCGTCGCTTACAAGACTCTTCCATCCTTCTACAGCAGCATCATAAGCTTCGCCTTGTGGTACGTATTGACGTCCACGCAGATAATTAAAAGTAGTTTCATCAGGGGCAATCAAGCCAGCTCTTGCTCCGCCTTCGATCGACATATTGCAGACAGTCATACGTTCTTCCATCGACAATTCACGAATAGCTTCGCCTGTATACTCAATTACATATCCTGTGGCAAAATCAGTACCGTACTTAGCAATAACACCAAGGATCATATCCTTTGCTGTTACGCCAGGGTTGCGTTTGCCTGTAAAGCGTACTTCCATAGTCTTAGCTTTGGATTGCTGCAAACATTGGGTAGCCATTACATGTTCAACTTCACTAGTTCCGATACCGAATGCCAGCGCGCCGAATGCACCATGCGTGGAGGTATGGCTGTCGCCGCAAACGATAGTTTTTCCAGGATGTGTCAAGCCGATTTCAGGACCCATTACGTGTACAACGCCTTGATCAATATCGTTCAGATCGAACAGTCTTACACCAAAATCAGCACAGTTCTTAGAAAGGGTATCAATTTGTTGTTTGGAGATTGGATCTTTAATGTTAAAACGATCTTTAGTTGGTACGTTATGATCCATCGTTGCGAAAGTCAGCTCAGGACGGCGAACCTTCCGGTTGCTGAGACGAAGACCTTCAAATGCCTGCGGAGAAGTAACTTCATGAACCAAATGCAGATCAATATAAATAATGCTAGGTTTACCTTCCTCTTGATGAATAACGTGATTCTCCCAAATCTTTTCAAACATTGTCTTGTTGCTCATAATTTCACCTCATTAATAGAATCGTTCATTGGAAGAGAGCGTGGAGTCTCTCTTGAATGATCTAAATATAACACCCCTGTCTTTATAATTCCAAGATATGATATCTATAAAAGTGATAGTCTGAACCTATAAGCTGAGTTAGGGTGTGTTGGAGGTATATTAGAGCGATGTGTAGGAGCGTTGTGCAAGCAGGATGTGTTGGAGCGTTGCGCAAGCGCGATGTGTAGGAGCGATGTGCAAGCGCGATGTGTAGGAGCATTTAGTTGTATTTTGTACATCTATATTCCTGTGAATCATTCGTTAATGAATATAACTGTATTTTGTGCAGCTATTTTCTTGAATTATCGCCCTTTAGCTGACAACACTAGTTTTTAGTTGTATAGAATACACTTAAAACCAAAATGATCCCTTTTGCATACGAAATAGCTGTACAGAATGCAGTTATCTTTCATAGCTACCCTCAAGATCCGGCGTTAAAAATATACCGTGAGAGGATATCGGATACTTCGGTCAGTGTGGAAGGGTTACTCTCTTGAAATCAGGCTCAGCAAATCCTGGGGAGTGATGAAGTGAATGCTCTTTCGGGTTACCTATACAAAACTATAATCCAATAGGATATACTTATAAGTAAATCATTTCCCTAAGGAGTCCATATATGGAACTGAGACAACTGCAGTATGTGCTGCAAATCGCAGCCGAAAAAAACTTTTCACGTGCAGCGGACAAGCTGCATATTGCCCAGCCCTCGCTCAGCCAGCAGCTTTCCAAACTGGAAAAAGAGCTCGGCGTAATGCTTTTTCAGCGTAATACCAGCTCAGTTGAGCTGACCTACGCAGGTTCTAAATTCGTTGAACAAGCCCAGATTATCATTGACGCAGTGGAGCTGCTGCGACAAGAGATGTCCGACATATCAGAACTGCGCACTGGACGTGTAGTTGTGGGCAGTATGCCGATTACAGGTGCACATCTTCTGCCGCATGTGCTTCCAGTTTTCAAACAAAATTATCCTGAGGTAGAAATTACGCTGCTAGAAGACTCGTCGATGAACCTAGAGAAGCTCACGGCAAGTGGTCAGACCGATTTAAGCCTGCTCTCCTTACCCCTCGAAATTCCTGCTCTAGCTTATGAAGAGCTTGGAGAGGAAAGAATTGATCTTGCCGTCCCTCCTGAACATCCGCTCGCTAAACGAATCTTAGATGGAACACGGACCTCACTTGAAGAGCTTAAGGACGAACCTTTCATCGTACTTAAGGAAGGTCAGGGCTTCCGCAAAATGACTGTGGAGCTGTGCCGGAAAGCCGGATTCGAGCCACGAATCGTTTTCGAGAGCAATAATATGGAAACCGTTCAATCCCTAGTGGCAACAGGTATGGGCGTGACTCTTGTTCCTCGTTTTATCGCTCGTGCACCGCGAAGTGAATTTGTTCCAGTCTACTTACCGCTCGCTGATCCAGTGCCTAGTCGTACGCTAGTTGTAGCATATCGACGCGGACGATATTTATCCAAGGCCGCAAAGGCTTTTGTAGAAACATTCAAATCAACCGTGTCTGAATTAACGGAAGAATAGAATATATACAAATAAAGTGCCCCAGTAACCATTCGCGTGGTTGCCGGGGCACTTTTTCAGGTAAACCTCTTTTAACAGTACTAGATTATTTACGCAAATTACGCTGTGTAATCAGGCGGTTCTGATCATCCGACACACGTGCTTTACTTGAATCAGCCAATCCCTTATCAACTGGAGCCCCGGTGTGCTCTTCCACAAATTCACGAGTCACACTATTCTGAAGCTCTGCTACTTCGTTTGAATCTTGATTCTGTCCCTGCTCGGCATTGTTGTCTTTAGTCAATTTAATCCACCTCCTGGTAACAGATTATAAGTTCTTTACCCCTTCTCTTTGAGGTTAAACATAATATATAGAGCTTTCTGCATGAAGAAATATATCCTACGTTTTCCCTTTGCAATGCAACCAGCTCCATGGTATTCTATTGAAAATAAGTGAAACGTGCAGACGGGACCAGTAAGAATGAGTCTAACCGCGCCTAGAGAGTAGATTCCGACAGGCTGAAAGAATTTACCGCGGTTTTCGTTCCGAATCCTACCCCCGAGCGGCCTGTGTCTAACAGGACGGATCCTCCCGTTATGAGAATGAAGTCGGATGATCCCTCATCAATGAAGGTGGTACCGCGGAAGTTTATAAGCTTTCGTCCTTTGCTAAGTCTAAGGATGGGGGCTTTTTGTTGTTTTCAGGACTTAATAAACGAAGAGGATGTGGACAGAAATGACGACGCGAATCGTGGTCAAAATAGGCAGCAGCTCGCTGACCGGACCCGAGGGCGGTTTGAATCGTGAAGCAGTCTCCTTTTTTGCCTCAGAGATTGCCGAGTTGAAGAAAAACGGCTGTGAGGTGTTGTTAGTAACCTCTGGTGCGGTAGCCGCAGGCTTCCGCAGTATCGGTTATCCAGCACGTCCGAAGCTGCTACATGAGAAGCAGGCCGCTGCGGCTGTGGGTCAGGTACTGCTGATGCAGGCTTATCAGGAAGCTTTTGCCCAGCATGGAATTACTACCGCGCAAATATTGCTGACTCGCACCGATTTCTGCAGCCGCAGAGCCATGAATAACGCTATGATGACTGTAGAAGAGCTACTTCGCCAAGGAGCGGTGCCCGTATTTAACGAGAATGACACTGTCTCCGTAGATGAACTGAAATTTGGCGATAATGATACCCTCTCTGCGCTCGTAGCCAACCTGTTAAAAGCCTCTAGACTGCTTGTCTTAACCGACATGGATGGTTTATACAGTGGAGATCCCCGCAAGCATCCGGATGCTGTCCGTTATCAGTTCGTAGATGACATTACACCAGAGATATATGCTATTGCTGGTGGAGCTGGCTCTAGTGTTGGAACAGGCGGTATGCGATCCAAAATCGATGCGGCCAAGATTGCTACTCGGGGTGGTGTTCCTGTCTTTGTCGGGAGAGCCACCGAACCTGGTGATTTACAGCTTGCTGCAACGGGAGAAGGCAGGGGCACTTATTTTGCAACGAAGCTATCCTCTCTTCCCGTCAAAAAACAATGGTTAGGCTTTATGTCTACCCCTCTCGGCTCCCTATACGTGGACGAAGGGGCTGTAGAAGCTTTGCTACATGGCGGACACAGCCTGTTGCCTGTAGGCGTCAAACAGACAGAAGGTAGTTTTCACGCAGGAGATGTTGTAGAAGTCCTTGGACCCGACTCCAAATTGCTTGGACGTGGGATTGTAAATTACGATGATGCTCAGCTGCGCAGCATTCAAGGTCTGCCAAGCCGTGAAATTGTACCGAAGCTGGGAGAAGTACACCGGCTTGAGGTCATTCACCGTGACGAATGGATTACACTGAGATAAGCATTTTTTTCAATTCAAATATAGGGAGGAAACGTCATGAGTGAAGTTATTAATAAGAGTAAATTAGCCAAGGAGACAACAGGAGTTCTAGCAAGCTTAACAACTGGCCAGAAGAATGAAGCACTGCTGGTCATGGCCGATGCACTTCGCCGCGAAGCTCCCGCCATTATCACCGCCAATGCGGAGGATTTGGAACGAGGAAGACTTAATGGAACTCCGGAATCCATGCTCGACCGGCTGGCATTAGATGTTGACCGGATTAACAGCATTGCCGAAGGCTTGCAACAAATCGCTGTATTACCGGACCCTATCGGTGACACGCTAGAAAGCATTGAACGTCCTAACGGCCTCAACATCCAGAAGCTGCGTGTTCCGATTGGTGTGATCGGCATCATCTACGAAGCACGTCCCAATGTTACTGTTGATGCTGCGGGTCTATGTCTCAAAACCGGCAACGCTGTTGTGCTGCGCGGGGGGTCCTCTGCCCTGTCCTCCAACCGTAAAATTGTCGAGGTTCTGCACAATGCTCTTGCTGAAACCTCAATGCCGCCTAACGCGCTTCAGCTGATTGAAGACCCAAATCGTTCTTCAGTAGATGAAATGCTAAAGCTGAACGGACTTTTAGATGTGATTATCCCGCGCGGAGGCAGCTCTCTTATTCAAAATGTAGTCCTTAACGCAACCGTTCCCGTAATTGAAACTGGAGCAGGCATCTGCCATACTTATCTCGATGCAACTGCCTTGCCAGAAATGGCACAGAACATTAGTTTAAATGCCAAAGCTCAGCGCCCTTCGGTATGTAACTCTATGGAAACACTACTCGTTCATCAGGATTACGCGAGCAAATATCTGTTATCCTTAGCCGAAGCATTCCGTGAGGTTCATGTAGAACTTCGTGGCTGTCAACAAACCATCTCTCTTGTCCCATGGGTATTACCTGCAACCGTAGAAGACTACGCTACAGAATACAATGATTATATCCTTAATATTAGAATCGTCAGTGATTTGGAAGAAGCTATGCAGCATATCGCCCAGTATGGCACGAAACATTCGGAATGTATCGTAACAGAAGATCAGGAGAACTCCACACGCTTTTTACAAGAAGTGGATGCTTCCGCTGTTTATCACAATGCCTCAACCCGCTTCACGGATGGCTTTGAATTTGGATTCGGTGCAGAGATTGGTATTAGTACCCAGAAACTCCACGCTCGTGGCCCGATGGGTCTGCCTGCACTAACTTCAACCAAATATAAGATCTACGGAACGGGACAAATTCGGGGTTAGTATACACGTTTAAGTATTCTATCACACAACTTTTAGGAGGATTTTAGCCATGTGTCAGCAACCTTCAGTTCCACTCATGAATCATAATATTGTTTTTTATGGCGCAGGCTCCATGGCAGAAGCCATCGTTCGCGGGATGATTAGCCGCAATATCGTGAAGTCCGATAATGTCATCATGCTCAATCGCAGCAGCAGTGAACGTCTGGCAGAATTAAAAAGCCGTTATGGTGTAATAGGCACAAATGATCCCGAACAAAAAATAGAATACCTACGTAACGCACCAGTAATAGTACTGGCAATGAAACCTAAAGATGCTGCAGAATCCTTACGCGGACTAGGCCCGCTTCTTTCTCCGGATCAGATTGTAGTTTCTGTCATTGCAGGTCTATCTATTCGAACCATGCAAGGTCTACTTGGCAAAGCACAGCCTATTGTTCGCACAATGCCTAACACCTCCAGTTCCATCGGTCTGGGTGCCACTGGTCTAGCCTTCTCCAAAGAAGTAGACGAAAGAGGCCGTCGCCTTGCTCTTAATATCTTTGAGGCTGTCGGGCTTACAACAGTCATTGATGAGGAACGTATGGAAACCTTGACCGGAATTTCAGGCAGCGGGCCTGCGTATATCTATTACATGATGGAAGCCATGATCGCCGCTGGTATCCGTGGTGGGCTGCCACTTGATCAAAGCACCGAATTAACTGTTCAAACTGTGCTGGGAGCTGCCCGAATGGTACAACAGACGGGAGAAGAACCCGCAGCACTTCGTAAGAAGGTTACTTCCCCTAACGGTTCAACACAAGCAGCTATAGAAGTGCTTGAACGAGGGGAATTCTTTGAAACTGTGATTGCTGCCGTTAACCGATGTGCCGAGCGCTCACGTGAAATGGGTGCTGCCCTAGAGAAAGAGCTTCGTTCTTAACCAAAAAAAGATCGCAGCCCATCCCCTCATCGGGTGGGAAGCGATCTTTTTTTACCTTGTTACAACATTTCCATAATTATCTCTTACGATTACCTTTAGATTTACAGGAGCCGCAACGGTCACGTTCAACGCATTCCTGGAGTTATCGAATACTAGATGTCTAGGTATGTCTCCTAAGATAACGTAAAATGTGTCTCCGACTTGCTTAGTTTGCAACAGCCGCTTCTCTTGCTCTTGCTTGAGTTGCCCTTCTGCCGTGGAATAACTCCCAAATACATTCAACTCGTTCCCAGCCGTTCGATCAACCATAATTCCATAAGGTTCGGCAGCCTGGATTATAAGTGTACCTACACCCTGTGGAACATTCCCCTTCCATTCCGGCAAGGAATAATTCTCCTCCGTAGATGAGATCACATGTCTAAGTTCCTGTGTTAATCCTAAAGAGCTGACTCCTGCGAATACTAAACAGCACACTGCCAGAAATCCGACGAACAGAACACTTAGCACATCATAGTACATTTTCCCTTTACCACGGAACCATAAGGTGTAAATTACAATTTCTAAACCAAGTAAGATAAAAATGAGCGGCCACCAAGCAAGCGTTGTCTCGAACACATCCGCTCCTTTCCACTGCGAAACCATTATTAATGCCCCGAGAAATAAAAGGCTCAGTCCCATCGACAACGTACCTACACGCCAACTTCTAGATTTCCCTTCGTTCACTGGAAACTCGCTAGTTACCATGACTCCCGGCTCTACTTCTATTGGATTATTCAAGATTGACCCCCCGCCCCTTTTCTACCTTTATTATTCTTACTTCCAGTCATCAGCTTCACCCCTCCACCAATCAATAACACGGATACGACAATGGTCTTAAAATATTCATTTACGCGATATTCCAGCCGCCATTCTGGAAATCTGATATCGATGGCAGGAACTGCGACATTCACAACAATAAAGTATAATCCGAGGCACATCAGGACTGCTCCGAGCCAGCCTTGATGATTTAAGAAACCTTCGATAACCGGCTTATCCTGCAAAGGTTCACGTCCATATCGGCTAACTAACTGTAAGCCATCGAATAAGCTATAGAACCAAATGACCGGGATAAGGAAAAAGAGCAATGTTAACCGCAATAGATCCATGACATAAATACTTCCTAAGAAAAGAAGCATGAGCTGGAGCCCTCTTTTTTGCAGTCCCAGATACATCTGTCCAGCACCAGGAAATGCGGATAGTAATGTCGCTAATACTTTGCTGCGTCGTCCTTCCTCACGTCCAGCCTCCATCTCTTCGAATAATGTGCGGTCAACAAGCATTTCTCCTGCTTGTTTACGATGGATCAACTGAACTGCATCAAACATGCAATACAGCCAAATTACTGGCAATACTCCAAACAGCAGCAAAAATGCATCACTCGAAGTAATTCCAGCCAAGAATAACATAACGGTCATGAATCCGAAAAATGAAATCAGAAAGGATAGTCCACGCTGCATCAGCCCCATATGAAAATGACCCAATCCAGGAATGAAAGACAATAAGATGACATGCACACGTTCATTATCCTCCGTCTTTACGGGCATAGTAGAACTAAAATCCAGCATTGATCCATCAGGTGCTACAATTGGAGTGGGCATTTGCAGTAATTTAATCACCAGATGAATCATCGAAAGGATCCATAGAAGTAAGAATCCGATCACGCCCAATGCCAGAATTCCCTCATCCCCTTCCGCCATAGCGATTAAGAATGACATAAATAACACACCAAAGCTTAGCAAAAAATAAACAATCCCTTGTGGGCGTCTTCCCATATAATAATGACCTGCTCCAGGAATCATATTAAGAAAAAGACCCTTAATTTTATTACGCTGCTGTTGCATTGTTCATTTCTCCTCTCATTTCTGTCTTCCGTCCATAATCCGGCTCAACCATCCGCTGGTGGCTTGCATGAATTGTTCGCTATAAGATGGCGAATTCTCTTTCTTAGGGACAACAAGCTCCATTTCACCCGTGAGTAACTTATCAAACATCCCGGAAGACATAATCAACAGCGTTAACGAAGCAGCAACGGCATAATGAAAGATTGTTTTTTCATACCAGCGATAACGCCGTGATCCTTCTTCTTGCCCCGCTACTTCTTCTATGACTACTGAAGATCTCACCGTAGCCACCCAATCTCCCATAACTCTCTCTGTAAAAACAGACGAATTCTCCAATGAAGGCAGATCCTCCTTTAGCTCATCCAGCATCTCCATATATGAAACAAATATGTCTTCATCCTCGAGCAGCATTTGTTCCCATTCTTCTCGTTCTATACTATCTTCTTGCCCTTCAAGATAAGCTTTTGCCTGCTCGCGGCGAATTAAGTTTTCTCCACTCTTCATCATAGCCATTCGTCCTCCTTCCAATGTTTTCGCATCCATTGTCTCGCCCTATATAGTCTGGACTCCACCGTCTTCAGAGTAATTTCATTTTCAGCAGCAATTTGCTCATATTTTTTATTTTCCAGATAATAAGCCACCATAATTTCCCGATGACCCTCCGGTAAATTGTTGATCTCACCCGACAGACGATTCATCCGGTCACGACGGACAACAGTGGCTAGTACATCCTCCTCATTAGAAGGTGTCTGGCTCAGCACAAGCTCATAGTCAACAGGTAACTCTCGTAGCCGATCACGTTTACGTTTGGCATCAATAGCCTTATTTAAGGCGATCCGCGTAATCCATGATTTTAAGCCTTGATAACGGTAGTCAGGGAGAGATTTATACATCTGAAGAAAAGCTTCCTGAGCAGCGTCTTCAGCCCCTTTGACTTCACGTAATACAGAATAGGTGATTTTGTATATATGCTGACTGTATGTATTTACAAACTGACGAAACGCATCTTCGTCTCCTTGGCAAATCCGCTTGATTAATAGCTCTTCCTCAATGACTCTCCCCTCCTTCCCACAGCAATAGACGCTGAGTTCTTCGCCTACCCCTGCACTTATCTAAAAAAATAAAAAAAGAACCGTACAGACTCTAGCAATAGCTAAAGCAATACGGTTCTCTCCTAAACGATCTATCTTCCACCATTGCGGAATTTTTGTGTATATGTCTTAACATCCTGAGCGTTCTTGACCCGGTTACGGGCCCATTCCAGCAATATCCGGTCGATATAACGAAAATGAACCTTCCCCGCAAATACGGATTCCTTGAGTGCTAACAGAATCAGCTCCTCAGGATATCGGTCTTGATCCACCCAGCTGGAAATCGTCTCACATTCCATTGGAGACAGCGGGCGCCCGAATTCCTTCTCGAAAATACTGAATAGATTCCGGCTTTCCTCTTTATCTCCAAGAGAAGAAGGAGATATGGGGGGAGTTCCGAATCCTCCACCTGACGCAGCAGCCCGGGGAGCTGATGTTGCATATGCCCCCTTGTCCTTATCTTGCTCATTTTCTTGTACAGCTGTCGCAAGATAAGCACCTAGCTTTCCATATAGCCCTGAGAAATTGTAGCGTTCATAATGGATATCTCTTAGCTCATCGTTGTCTCCATCGATGCTAATGAAACCCTCCTTCATGAGCTTCTGCAATTCTCCGGCCAGAACGGAAATGCTGCGACCAGTTACGACCTGAAGCTCCTCCAGAGAAGGGAACTCAATCCCTTCCACTTGCCTGAAGGAGAGCAGATGAATCAGCAGCATGGCTTCACTTCCGCTTAAATTCAGCTTCCGGTAATACTTCAGTAAAGCGTAAGGTATGACGGCCATTCCGTTCTCCAGACCGAAGGAGACGCCTTCGCTCCAGGTACTCCATGTCTTGCCGTCCATGTGCTTCCCCCTTTGTTCAAATCCTAAGAACTTATGGGTAGAGGCGGTACAGTGTACGTGGGAATGGAATAGTCTCACGTACATGGTCAAGACCACAGATCCAAGCTACAGTACGCTCAAGCCCAAGTCCAAAACCGGAGTGAGGTACAGATCCGTAAGTACGCAGATCCATGTACCATTTATAAGAATCCATCGAAAGATTGTGCTCTTTATAACGCTCTTCAAGCAGCGCAGGATCATCGATCCGCTGTGAACCCCCAATAATCTCTCCATAACCTTCAGGAGCGATCATATCAGCACACAGTACGACTTCAGGACGATTTGGATCCGGCTTCATGTAGAACGCTTTGAATGAAGCAGGATAATGAGTAATAAATACAGGTTTATCGTATGCTTCAGCGATTGCTGTTTCATGAGGTGCACCAAAATCATCACCCCAAGCAATATCTTCAAAGCCTTTATCATTCAAGAACTTGATCGCATCGTCATAAGTAATGCGTGGGAATGGTGCTTTGATATTCTCAAGCTTGGAAATATCGCGGCCTACCGCTTCCAACTCCGCACGGCAATTCTTCAATACGGATTGCACTACGAAGCTAATAAACTCTTCCTGAACCTTCAAGCTTTCTTCATGATCTGTGAAGGCCATTTCCGGCTCGATCATCCAGAACTCGATCAAGTGGCGACGAGTCTTAGATTTCTCCGCACGGAAGGTGGGTCCAAAGGAATATACACGGCCCAGTGCCATAGCTGCAGCTTCCATGTACAATTGTCCGCTTTGGGTCAGGTAAGCATCCTCATCGAAGTATTTCGTGTGGAACAAGTTAGTAGTTCCCTCTGCTGACGTTGGCGTCAGAATCGGAGGATCCACCTTTGTAAATCCGCTCTCGTTGAAGAACTGTTGGATTGCCCGGATAATCTCCGCACGAATAACCAGAACAGCCCGCTGCTTCGAGGCACGGAGCCAGAGGTGACGGTGATCCATCAAGAAATCAACGCCATGCTCTTTCGGAGTAATTGGATAATTCTCTGTAAGGTGCAGAACTTCAATTCCGGTAACAGTCATTTCAAAACCGGATTGACTGCGAGGCTCCTCACGAATAATACCGGTCACATACAATGAGCTTTCCTGTGTGAGGCTCTTAGCTGCATCCCATACCTCTTCAGGCACTTCTGATTTCACTACAACTCCCTGAATATAACCTGTACCATCGCGAAGCTGCAGGAACTGAATTTTACCACTGGAGCGCTTGTTGTTTACCCAACAACCGATAACAACACTTTCTCCAACATGTTCATTCACGTTCTTGATTACACTCTTGTTAGCCATGCCTTCAATCTCTCCTCTAATTTAGCCGTTAATTCCTTGCACAATACGGTTTGTATCACGTGCGATGACAAGTTCTTCGTTAGTCGGAACTACAAGCACCTGCACTTTGGAATCTACCGTAGAGATACGACGCGGGTCGCCGGAGCGAACTTTATTAGCTTCAACATCCAACTCAATACCCAGGAACGTAAGGTTATTTAGCAGTTTCTCACGTAGCAATGAAGCATTTTCACCAACACCAGCAGTGAATACGATAGCATCTACACCGTTCATAGCAGCCGCATAAGAACCGATATACTTGCGCAAGCGGTACTCATACATTTCAAAAGCTAGCGTGGAATTAGGCTCACCTTTTTCCATACCCTCAATAATATCACGCATATCACTGCTTACGCCCGAAATTGCTAGAAGTCCACTATGTTTGTTCAACATGGAGTTAACTTCTCCTACGGACAATTCTTCCTTGTTCATCACGTAAGGTACAATTGCTGGATCAAGATCACCACTGCGAGTCCCCATCATCAAACCTTCCAGAGGAGTCATACCCATGGAAGTATCCACAGACACTCCATCTTGAACTGCAGTTACACTACCTCCGTTACCGATATGACAAGTAATGATCTTCAGATCTTCCAACGGACGCTCCAAGTACTCCGCAGCAGCTTTGCTTACGAAGTCGTGTGATGTACCGTGTGCGCCATAACGACGAACTTTATATTTATTGTACAGTACTCTAGGAATCGCGTACATATAAGCTTTTTCAGGCATTGTTTGATGGAATGCAGTATCGAATACAACAACCTGCGGTACACCCGGCATATTTACTTCAGAAGCCGTAATCCCCATCATTGCTGCTGGGTTATGCAGGGGTGCAAGGTCAAACAATTGACGAATTTTAGTCTTGGCATCAGCGTCCACAAGTGCGGAAGCTTTGAAGAATTCACCACCATGTACTACACGGTGACCCACAGCATTGATTTCTTTAATGGATTCAATAACGCCATGCTCTTTATCCGTTAGGCAAGCTAGAACTTTACGAATCGCTGTGTTATGCTCCAAAATTTCACTTACTTCTGTTACTTCAGCTTTACCAGTAGGTTTATGGTTCAGAATGGAGGAATCCATCCCGATACGTTCCACCAAACCTTTAGCCAAAACGGATTCATCAGCCATATTGTACAATTGATATTTTAAAGAAGAACTACCGGAGTTAATTACTAGAATATTCATATACGGTCACCATCCTTGTCGTACTGGAAGAAGCCTTCGCCTGATTTCATACCCAATTGTCCTGCACGCACCATCTTCTTAAGGATCGTGGAAGGACGATATTTCAGCTCACCATATTCACGGAACATATTTTCGAGTGCAGCAAGAACCGAATCCAGACCAAATCTGTCAGCCATTTCAAGCGGTCCATATTGGAATTGATAACCAATACGCATAGCATCGTCAATATCCTGTGCGGAGGCAACGCCCTCTTGCAGTACATGCATAGCTTCGTTGATAAACAAGCAAATGAGGCGTGATGTTACAAATCCTGGGGATTCATAAATCATTACACCTTTTTTCTCAACAATTTCATCAACAAAGGATTTTGTATCTTCAAAAGTAGCATCTGAAGTTTTCAGACCGCGTACAATTTCAACAAGATCCACTTTAGCTACAGGGTATATGAAATGCATTCCGATCACGCGTTCCGGATACATTGTAGAACTTGCAAGTTCAGTCAAGCTAAGTGTTGACGTATTGCTGGCAAGAATAATGTGGTTTGGACATACTTGATCCAGTTGATTCAATATTTTTTTCTTTTCTTCTAAATCCTCAACGATTGTTTCGATAACCATGTCACAAGAGCTCAGCTCTGCGAAATGTGTCACTTTTTGAATGCGGCTAAGAATCAGCTTTTTCTCAGCTTGAGTGATCGCCCATTTCTCCAGTTGCTTATCTAGACTTGTCTCGATCATTTCGTAGGAGTAGTCCAGTTTCTCAGGGGTTTTCTCCACCAGCAATACATCCAGGCCCTTGGCTGCCAGCATTTCGGCAATCCCTTGTCCCATTGTGCCACCGCCGATGACACCAATTTTCTTGAAATTCATAAAAAAGTCTCCATCCTTTCAGGTATCTATACTTTTGTATTGTACCTTGTCTGTCGCAAAAATTTATAAAGCCCGACATATAATGATATCTTAGCATGCCTGAAAAGTAAAAAAAAATAACCAGCATAAATATTTATGCTGGTAAACGCACGCTGTCACGAAATTGACATCGAAATTGCTCTCCAGAGAGCACTTCTTCCTTCATTAAAATGTCAAGGGAGTAATCAAATACATTTCGTTGCTTTTCAAGGTGGTCGTGAGTACGTACCATCAATTCATCCAATATTTTACTGTTTTCCTTCATAAGCTCTTCAGTGGTAACCATTTCCAACTTGGCGATACCCAACGAAGTCAATCCGGATTTCATCATGGTTTCGACAATATTCAGGGCCTGATCAAAATCGCCACGCGAACCTGTGCTTCGTCCGCCATAATACATTTCTTCTGCAGCCGCTCCACCAAGTGCGATCATAATCTGATCTTCTAGATAATCTTTGGTGTACAAATACTGCTCTTGCTGAGGATTGTGACGTACATAACCAAGGGCTTGCCCCCGCGGAGTCAGCGTAACCTGACTAACACTTCCCGGACGAAGCAGTTCTGCCATAATGGCATGTCCCAATTCGTGGATTGCCACCCGTTTTTTCTCTTCGTGGTTAGTTTCTCTGTCCGTTTTTTCCCCCATCATAACCTTGTCAATCGCCATCGACAGATGCCGCTGCTCAACCTCTGTCAATTCCTCACGCATCATATAAATTGCTGCCTCATTCATAACACTTTCGAGCTGAGCACCGGAAAAACCATAGGCTTCTTCGGAAATTTTGTCGAGGTTCACATTGGCATGAAGCGGCTTATTTTTGGCATGTAATTCGAGAATCGATCTGCGGCCTTTTTTATCAGGCATGTCCACTTGAATATGACGGTCAAACCGGCCAGGACGCAGCAATGCTGAATCAAGCATTTCTTTACGGTTAGTGGCTGCTACCAGTAGAATGCGTGGTGTTTCGTTGTTATAGATCCCGTCCATCTCAGTCAACAGCTGATTCAAGGTCTGATCATATTCTCGTTGCTGTCCGCCTTCACGCTTACCGCCAATTACGTCAATTTCATCTATGAAAATAATAGCGCTTTGCTTGTTTTCCTTAAGGGCGCGGGTACGGGCATCCTTAAACAAATCGCGGATACGGCCGGCACCGACACCTACGTACATTTCTACAAACTCACTGCCTGATGCTGCAACAAATACAGAGTTCGTATAATGTGCTGCTGCTCTAGCCATAAGGGTCTTACCTGTTCCTGGAGGGCCTGTAAGCAGAATCCCTTTCAAAGGCCGAATCCCGAATTTGCTGATTTCCTCATGCCGGATCAAAAAATCCAACGCTTCACGAAGCTCCTGTTTTGCATTGTCTTGCCCGCCAATTTCTTCAAAAGTAAGCTTTGAAGGTCCATCCTTCTTGCGTTTCTTCCCGGCACCTGCATTTACCGCAAGTCCGCCTCTTAAATGAGCAATGATAAGTAAAGCCGTGAGCATCCCAGCAGCAATTACAATCGGGAATATATTAATGCCTAGAAAAGCCATGAAAATAAACAAGACAGGAACAAATCCGATTAGAATTTCTTTAAGGTATTTAGGCATTATTCCATACCCCCAATGTCGCAGGTTTTCGCGGCAAAATAATAAATTTGCTTTCTTTTCCATTACTCAAGCTTACATAGACATTATTGTCGTCAATTTCTGTTGAGGCTATCACATTTTTATATTGCGGATATTGCGCTTTGAGTCCATCAAGTTCTGTGGGTATAAGTGTATATTTACGGCTCTCCATGGCTTCAGCTACAGAGAACATCGCTTTATCCCAGTATTCATCCAGCAATTCACTGGAGTTCTGTTCTACATCAAGTTTTAGTGTACGTCCATCAATCATCGATTTTCCTTCTTGGGAGACGTACTGAACCAGCTCACGTAATTTCGTGCCTGGCTGGAGATCAAGTTTCAAAGTGACCTCATTGCGGTTAATACTGATATGAGAATTATTGACGCCCTCATATTGAGATACAATCTTCTGAAGTGGTTCCTGCATTGCAAACTGACGATACAAAAAGAAGCCACCAAACAATAGAGTAGCCGACAGTAGAGACGTTATCAGCACAGGTACAAGACGTAATTTCAAGAAACGTCCTCCTCTCAAAGATGACAAAATATAAAGCTCATTATAATAATTTATAGCTACTTGAGAGCTCATCAGAGAGACTGAAGTCTCTTATTGCTGTTCTAATTACAAGTAGTAGTATATCACAGGTGTATATACTAATTTCAAAATAAATGTGAATATATTTAAAATTTAATTTTTTAAATATTTCCATCAATACCAAATAAATTCCTCACTTTCGACAAAACCGGCCTTGATTTTTAATCAATCGGCCTATTTTCGTATGTGAATTTAAGAGAATATTCGATGATAACCACCCATTCAGTATATCACTTAGTATATCACTTTTGTACATCAAATAAATGTAAACAAGCGAACTTATTATAAGTTCGCTTGTTTACTATGACACCCTTAATTTCCTTATGTTCAGCTTAACTTTTAGGTAAACTGTAACCTTCGCCCATTCGGGACCCATCCGAAAAGCGATAAAATTGATAATAATACCGACCGCTCTGTTTATAAAAAAGCTGCCAAGCATACTCTCCGTTATATACTCCCGGCAGCAAGCGTTCAATCGTTATGTCCGGAAGATCAGCTTTGATAATGCCGCGTATTTGGGCTTCCGAGGTTCCTTTACTTAGTTCCTCAGCAAACACTGCGTCGTCGCCTTCAGCAAATTTTCCATCTACCGTAAAGCGGACCCAGACCATAAGAGCAGTCCCGGCTTCATTTTTCCCTGTTAATACCCAGTACACTGCATTTTCATCCCAAACCGATTTTTGTGCTTTGGTTACCTCTGTTAGACCCGCTCTGGTTTTGGCAACATCCTTAGCGATATCACGCTCGTTCCATTGATCTTTCATAATATAGGCATAGAACTGGATAAGTCCAAACCCCAGGAGCAGAATCAGAACTGACCCCAGGAGGATCCATTTTTTCCTTTTCTTCAAGGTACAGCTCCCTTTCTAGTAATATATCTTTTTTGATTATATAACACACCCGCGTGTTTATCCAAAATTTCATAATTTTCTAGGTTTCCCAGCCTTAAAAATACACAAAAGGCCGCAACTTTTGCTAAAAGCAAAAAGTCGCAGCCTATTATTTATTCGTTATTCTCCAGACTTAACGCTTCAATAAACCTTCGAAGGCTTCTTGCGCTTTACGCCGGATAGCTTCCTCATCCAGGGTTAAGCATTGTCCATGCTTGATGACCTGTTTACCATTCACCCACACATGCTCAACATCCTTAGCGCTAGCAGAGTAAACCGCATGAGACAACAGATCTGTGTGTGGCAGCAAATGCGGCTGATCGATATCAATAGCAATGAAATCTGCTTTCATCCCTACAGCAAGTCTGCCTACATTATTTAAAAAGATGGACTGCGCGCCATATTCTGTAGCCATACGCAGAGCCTCTGGAGCTGGAACAGCCGTTGGATCACCGCTGACACCCTTATGAATGAGAGCTGCAAGCCGCATCTCTTCAAACATATCCAAGTTATTGTTGCTTGCCGCGCCATCCGTGCCAAGAGACACCTTCACACCAGCTTTTAGAAGATCAGTAACCCGAGCCACTCCGCTAGCCAACTTCAAATTACTGCCCGGATTATGAGATACACCCACATTATGGCGAGCCAAGATCTCAATCTCTTCATCATTTAAATGAACACCATGTGCAACTATCGAGGGACGTGTGAACATGCCAAGCTTCTCTAAGTGAGCTACAGGACGCAACCCGTAATCCGCCACATTTTGTTCCACTTCACGTTTCGTTTCGGACATATGCGTATGCATCGGTAAATCCAGATCATGCGCTGCCTGCACGAACTTAACCAGGAAGTCCGGAGGGCAAGTATAAGGGGCGTGCGGCGAGATCATAGTAGTAATTCTGCCTTCAGCCTTTCCATGCCAGTTACGGGCAAAAGAAATCGCTTCCGCAAGCTTGTGATTCTGTACATCCTCTGGACATAACCCGATCACACCACGCATCAATACGGAACGGATACCTGATAACTCAGCTACCTCGGCTACTCGGTCCATATGATCATACATATCGAGGAAGGTCGTAGTTCCACCCTTCAGCATTTCCAATACAGATAAGGAGGTTCCCCAGTATACATCATCACCGGTGAACTTTTCCTCCATTGGCCACATCTTCTCCTGAAGCCACACTTGTAGCGCTAAATCATCTCCATATCCACGCAGCAAAGACATCGCCGCATGACCATGTGTGTTTACAAGTCCAGGCATGAACAGCAGACGGCTGCCATCAACCACTTGCACTCCAGCTTCCATCTGAGGCTCTTCTTTTCCTATGTAAGTGATTAAATCATCTTCAATAGTCATATATCCACTCAGAACCGGCTCATCCGTTCCCGGAGTCAGAAAATACCCGCCCTTAATTATCGTTTTATTGTTGTTCATGTTCGCTTTCTTCCTTTCCATCCCGCAAGTAATAAGCAAGACTTTGCAGATCAGTTGTAAAATCAGCTGCATGCACCCGGATATTCGGTGGTGTCTTCAGAATCACAGGGGCAAAGTTCAAAATCGCTTCAATCCCAGAAGAAATGAGAATATCTGCTACATTTTGAGCTTCTGAATCAGGTACGGTAATAATGGCAATGCGAATACCTTGCTCACGAATCGTGCTGCCTAGTTCATCCATCGGTTGCACAGTAAGGGAGTTGATCTTACGTCCAACCTTAGGAGCGTACGAATCAAATATAGCCGTGATTTTCATAGTATCTTTAAGATATGCATTGTAATTAGACAAGGCATGTCCGAGATTACCTGCTCCAACTAAAGCTACATTAAGCTGTTGATCCAGCTTCAGGATATGACGGATTTTCTCAATAAGATACGTTACATCATAGCCGATACCTTTTCTGCCGAAGTCACCAAAATATGCTAAATCCTTACGAATCTGTGCGGGATTAAGATCAAGCTTTTGTCCAAGTTCCTGAGAGGAAACTGTTAATATTTCGCGATTCTGGAGATCATTCAAAAAACGCAAGTACACAGGCAGTCTGCGAACAACGGCTTCTGATATTTTATCCGATTTCATATTTTTCCTCCTAAAAATAGTAATGTTCTTGTGAAAATCCATATTCAAACGTCTACCTCTCCTTATTAAGGACGGTACTGTAACACACCGCCCTTAAGGATAAGGAGGAGCTAAACTGAAGACGAGCGTTTTAAGAAGCGCCGCCATCCTCTAGCCATTCCGCTATGCGAGGGACCATTTGATCAGTAAGCATATGCTCCATTTTGGGACCAGGCAATGAATAAAGGAAATACTTCCCGTAATGAGATTCAATAACCCTTGTATCATAAACAATAACTATTCCGCGATCCTGCGCCGTGCGAACCAGTCTTCCGAATCCCTGCTTAAAACGAATAACCGCTTGAGGAACAGATAATTTCATGAACGGATTCTTCTTCTGGGCCTGTAATAACTCCGACTTCGCTTCCGCCAACGGGTGATTCGGCGGTTGAAACGGAAGTCTCACGATGGCCAGGCAAGTCAGTGCTTCACCTGGAATATCTACACCTTCCCAGAAGCTGCTCGTCCCCAGCAATACGGATGCTGCACTGTCCTGAAAGCGGCGGATCAGCTTGCTCCGGCTGCCACCTTCCACGCCTTGACCAAGCACCGTAATCTCTTGTGAGGCTAAAGCCTCTTTAAGCGGATCATATACCTGACGCAGCATTTTATAAGAAGTAAACAGAACCAGCATCCGCCCACGTGTTGTTTTAGCAGCTTCCGATAATGACTGTACGAGTGTATCGACAAATCGAGCATCGCCCACACTGCCCTTCACACTAGGAAAATCACGCGGTATAACTAACAGTGCCTGCTCGCGATACTTAAAGGGAGAAGGAAGAAGTGAGGTCATTAGACGTCCTTCTTCCGCAGCTTCGTTAAGTCCGAGATTATCAATCATAAATTGAAAAGATTTATCTACAGACAGCGTCGCCGAGGTAAGCACGATGCTTTTTTTCTTATCGAAGAACAACTCTTTAAGCTGGCTGCTAACATCCACAGGGACAGCATACATCTGCAGTGATTTGCTGCGGTAATTCCCATTTGCCTCCAGCCAATATACTACATTATCGTCATTCAGCCCCATAAAGAATCTTACTTGCTCACGGATGGAAGCCAAATCCTTAAATAAACCGCTAATATCAGTAACAAGACTGTCTGCTGAGGATTGGCTTTCCTGGTCGCGCATCTCGTTAAGCATTTTATCACCCTTACGGATGATGTCGCTTAACGTCAGATTCATAGTGTTCTCTAGTGCAACCAATTCATCCCAATCCTTCGGCTTACGGGCGGGAATCAAACGCATAACCAGTTGTCCCGCTTCCCCTGCCCCTGCATCACTGCGTTCCGGCAAAAGGCTGAACAGCTTGTCGCTGAGTGCATCCCAGGTTTCTTTGACGGTAAGCAGATCCGGGTAGATCCGATCGATGACTCCGCTCCATTCTGAAGCCTCTTCACTGCCTGACGACTGTAATATCTGGCGCAGAGCAGGAAGCTGTCCGTTTCGGCTATCTTTATACAGCCGCGATAATGTGTGTGCCACAGTGAAATGCTTCATATGCATGCCAAGATGTTTACCAGCCACATCTTCTAAATGATGTGCTTCATCAATGACAAGATGCTCGTAAGCCGGAAGCAGCTGGTGCCCAGCCTTAACATCTGCGAATAGCTTGGAGTGGTTCGTAATAACCACGTCAGCAATCCCAGCTTCATGCTTGGCCCTATGATAATAACATTTGCGGAACCAAGGACAAGAACGGCCCAGACAGGAATCGGTATCGCTTGCCACCGTCTCCCAGAAATCACCGCCCCGGCCGCTTAAATTCAGCTCTTCATCATCCCCTGATTCACTTTGAGTGAGCCATACAATCATCTGAGCGGCAGTAAGCGCATCTTCCCTTGGGCTTATAAAGTCCTTTTTATTAATTTTATGCTCAAACTTACGCAGACACAAATAATGCCCTCTTCCCTTAAAAATAGCAGCTTTAAACGGAAAAGGAACTACCTGCGTTAACAAAGGGATATCCCGCTCGCGCAATTGGTCCTGCAGATTAATGGTATGAGTGCTGACCATGACTTTTTCATTGGTGCGAACGCTTTGATAAATGGCAGGCAACAAATAACCGAGCGATTTACCGGTTCCTGTGCCCGCTTCGATCAGTAGGTGTTTGTCTTCGGCAAGTGCCGTCATCACCTCATTGATCATAATATCCTGAGCTTCCCGGCTTTCATACTGCGGTAATGTGTCTTTAAGTCGTTTGGTTACTTCGTCCATATAATCAGTAAAAGATAAATTCGCTAGCGGATTCTCAGCATGCTCATCTCTAGGTGGCGCTAACTCCGTCCAATCTCCTACTGCAAGCGCTAATTGACGATAGAAAGTCAGATCACCTTCGGGCTGTAGCGTCTCCGCTTCCCGCTCTCGCAGCAGACCATCAAAGTACCAGCCCAGATCACTATCCTCTTCGGTAAACAGCTCACAGAGTCTCTGGATCGTAAGCAGCGGCAGCTCGTAGAGCTCCTCAAGACATTTCAACAGCACTAAAGCAGTCGCAAGTGCATCACTATCTGCCTGATGCGGATGATCATGTGTCACTCCAAAATGAGCACTGACAGAGCTTAGTTGATAAGATGTGAGCGAAGGAAAGCAAATTTTCAGAAAATCAATCGTATCCAAAATCCGCCCTTGAAATGGCAAATAACCACAACGATCTAAAGCATTTTGTAAAAAATGGAAGTCGAAAGCGACATTATGCCCTACAAGCACAACATCATCCAAGAGCGGAACAAGCTCCATCATCATCTCATCCAGCTCAGGCGCATCCTTAACATCATCATCGGTAATCCCCGTCAGACCTGTTATAAAAGGAGGAATCGGCGTTCCGGGCTTGACATAGGAACCATATACCCGGGAGATGGACCGGTCTTCTTCTATAATTGCAAGGCCAACCTGGATAATTTCACCCACGGATTGGGTTCCTGTTGTTTCAAAATCAAGCACGGCAAATTTCATTATAATTCTATTCCCTTTCAATTGAGACTCTTAATCAGCATAACAGAAGTTGCGAAAAAAGGCGATGCACACCACTGGTTCAGGGGATGCATCGCTTGAATGGAAATTTCCAAAACCGTTATTCTTTTACAAAAGGGAAACCAGCTGATTTCCAAAATGCAGCTTCCCTCCACGACGGCGGCATACCTCTAAGTTAACGTTTGGTTCCGGAAGCGCAGGGTCATGCTGCAAAGCAAGATCAAACAATTCCTGCGCTTCATTGAAACGTTCCTGTGAGGCTCGTATGCACCCTAAAGCATTATAAACCATGGCTTTCAGCTTGGTTTCCCGTATCAAGCCCAGCATATGGTTCAGATGACTCCAAGCGGCCTCACCGTCACCTTCCTGCAGATAAGAGATGGCTAAATATAATCGAGCAGCCAAGCTATCCGGGTATTGCGCAATAACTTCTTTAAACTGATCAATACACTTTCCATACATCAGCAGCTTATAATACCCCTGACCTCTTACAAAGGAATCCATACACAGCTCTGGTGCTTCCTGTTCCGGCACTTCCTCTTCGACCACTGCTGTAAAATCCGCACTTTCGCGAAAGGAACTAAGCTTCTCAGCAAAAGCGAGCCATTCATCCATCACTTTGTCGCTCAGTCTATGCAGCATATTATAATTGCATAAAAGCTCGTTCCGGCGGGCACCCTCCGCTGTAGGGTAATCTGTTACGATCTCCTGAAGCACCTTGTTCATTTCAGCAAACAAATGTTGAAACATGGGCGATCCCCCCTTACTGAAGATGAAATCAGTTCAGCTTGCCTGACTTCATTTTCTGCGAGATCGGGGTCTTTCATCCCTGCCATTCATTACATGGCGTAAGTCCATACATTATGCGATTGTAGCATGCAATTCATGATCAGCCAGCTTCACTGGTTTGTTATTCTCATCCACGAATACCACCGTTGGCTTATGTGACTCCAGTTCTTCTGAGGACAACATCGCATAGGAAATGATAATTACTGTATCGCCCGGCTGAACAAGACGAGCTGCGGCACCATTAAGACAGATCACTCCGCTTCCACGCGGTCCAGGGATTACATAGGTTTCCAGTCGCGAACCATTGTTGTTATCCACAATTTGAACTTTTTCATTCTCAAGAATGTCCGCGGCTTCCATCAAGCTCTCATCAATGGTAATACTGCCCACATAGTTCAAATTCGCTTCCGTTACTGTTGCGCGGTGAATTTTGGATTTCATCATATGTCTAAACAAGTGCAGCAACCTCCTTTGGAATAAATACATTATTATCAATCAAGCGTGTTCTGCCAAACTTCACGGCGAGCGCTATAATAATTTCCCCATCCACTTCTGATAAAAGAGCTTCATCCTCTAATCCTTCAAGATCCGGGAATGTTAAGATCTCCGCGTAATCAATCAACGCTAAAGGGGAGCTGGAAATAACCGATGTCAACAATTCCCGCACTTCAGCAACGGTTGTTACTTTTCCTTCTTCAATGGACTGACGCGCTTCACGTAAGGAACGAGATAACACCAATGCCTGACTACGCTCCTCTGGAGACAAGAATACGTTACGTGAGCTGAGTGCAAGTCCATCCCCTTCACGAACGATCGGACAAGGAATAATTTCGACATTCATATTAAGATCGGACACCATTCGACGAAGCACAGCAACTTGTTGAGCATCCTTCAGCCCAAAGAAAGCATAATCCGGCTGTACGACATTGAAGAATTTATTAACTACTGTGGTTACACCATCAAAATGCCCAGGGCGGGAAGCCCCACAAAGCCGGGTAGTAAGCTCCGATACCGAGACCGTAGTCCGAGTAGGCTGCGGATACATTTCTTCCACACTGGGGATAAATACAATATCTACTCCCTCACGTTCAGCGAGTTCCAAATCACGACGCTCATCACGCGGATAGGAATCATAATCCTCGTTTGGCCCGAATTGCAAAGGATTCACAAAAATGCTCATTACCACTGTGTTGCTCATTTCTCCAGCCCGGCGAAGCAGACTGGCATGTCCGTCATGCAAGTATCCCATCGTAGGAACGAACCCAATCGGGGCGTGCCCGCCTTGTCTCATATACTCCAAAGCTTCGCGCAGCTGCTCCATGCTTCTGACGACTCTCATTTATTTCCCTTCCTTTCTTGCAGCGCCATATAAAGATTCCAAAACCGTTTCATCTGCATTAAAAACGTGACTTTCATCTGGGAAGGAACGTTCCTTCACTTCCTTCACATATTGGCTGATGCCCTCACGGATTACATTACCCACATCCGCATAGGTTTTGACAAAACGTTTCTCACGGTAAGGTGAGGCATACCGCAGCAAATCATGGAAAACCAATACCTGTCCATCACAGTAACGGCCTGCACCGATCCCAATGGTTGGGATGCTAAGCGCTTCAGAGATCGCTTGGGCTACTTCTTCCGTTACCAGCTCCAGAACGATTGCAAAAGCACCTGCGGCCTCAAGCGCCTTAGCTTCATCCATCAGGCGTTGCGCATCTTTGGCATCTTTGCCTTGAATCCGGTAGCCACCAATCATATTCACGGATTGCGGAGTAAGCCCGATATGTCCCAGTACAGGGACTCCCGCAGCTACCACCGTAGCTACAGTCTCACAAATCTCGAGTCCACCTTCCATTTTGACGGCATGAGCCCGCCCTTCCTGCATTAATCTGCGCACTCCCCGCAGAGTTTCATCTACACTTCCGTGATAAGTCATAAATGGCATATCCGCCACGATAAAGGTGCTTTGTGCTCCTCGGGTTACCGAGCGGGTATGGTACACCATATCTTCAATCGTTACCGGTAAAGTTGTATCGTATCCAAGGACTACATTCCCAAGAGAGTCACCAACCAAAATAAGGTCGATACCTGCTTCTTCTGCAAGAACTGCAGACGGATAATCATAAGCGGTCAGCATGCTCAGTGGCACACCTTCTGCTTTCATTTTTTTCATTTTTACAATATTTAGCGCTTGTTTGTTTGCCATTTCTCTTTTCGTCCTCCTTTTTTAAGTAACCTGCCCGTAAAAATCGCAACAAAAAAACCTTTTAGCAATCATTTGCTAAAAAGGTCCGAAGGGCAAAAAAGAGTCACTTGCGATCGTCCCTTCTGTCTCGGTCCTTACGGCTCAGAGCAGAATCCAACGTAACCGTCAAACGCAGTTATGAAGGTATTTCCAATAATAAAAATATAAAAAAGTTCTTCAGTTCAAGAGTACAGTTCGTTAAACGATACCGCCTCCGACCCATAGTATAACAAAAAAAGCTCGGAATTACACGAAAAAAATATGACAAGGGATGATACCCTTGTCATATAAAAAATATTATAAAAGTTCAATCTCACCTGAGCATACGTTAGAGATCTCTCCCAAGCTGTTTTTAAGCAGCAGACCACCTATTTCATCCAAACCTACTACCACACCTTCAGAACGCCCCTGAGGGCTATTCAGTGCGATCTGGCGACCCAAAGTCACTGACATAGACTCCCAGAGCTCTTTGATAGGTTTAAAACCTTGCTTCATGTACAAATTGTAATGCATCTCCAGCTCGTCCAAAACCGCTTTTACCAGCTCAGAACGGTCAACTGGAGCACCACCCCGCTCAATCCGAAGTGAAGTCGCGACCTCCTGCAGATGATCAGGATAATCTTCCTCTGTCATGTTCGCGGAAATGCCAATTCCAGCAATGCAATAATGAAGCTCCCCTTCTCTTAGAGAAGATTCCAGTAAAATCCCACAAATCTTACGACCGCCTGCGAGCAGATCATTCGGCCATTTGATGCCGGCATCTACACCTGTTACCCGTCGAATTGCCTTACAGACGGCAACCCCAGCCAGCAATGTCAGCTGCGGAGTCTCCGACAAGGGTAATTGGGGCCGTAACACAATACTCATCCAAATGCCCTTGCCACGGGGAGAAAACCACTTTCTTCCCATTCGGCCTCGGGCGCCCGTCTGTTCTTCCGCGATGACAGTTGTCCCTTCCGGCGCGCCGTTTTCCGCTAAAAACTTAGCTTCTTCTTGAGTGGACACCACAGATTCCAGCAACTGAATGACGCCTACCCAATTCGAAGCGGAGGTCTCTCGCTTCAGCTCAGTTAGCGACAGCGCTTTATCATCGCTCATGTCTATCCATCCTTTTTGCTTCAAGCAGTAATAATTGTTTATCGTTAGGTAAATCACCTGAAGCGACCGCTTGCAGGAGTCCATTTAACATTTTGCCTAGCCATGGTCCCGGACGTTTGTCCAAAGCCTCCACCAGCTCATTGCCTGTAATCTCAAGCTCTGAAAGGCTGGTTAGCGGCATTTGCGCGATCCATTCTCTTGCCGCTTGTACATTTACAGCGGCAGGTGTTGTTGAGGCCTCTGTCGATTCCACGACGGAAAAGGCAGAAGAGGCCGCAGTAGGAAGTACAGGTGCGGCTGCTGGCAGGATCGCCAGCAGCGAGAGCCACCCTTCGGCGGCTTCCACGCCGAAGACCAGCACGGCGGCGATCCATTGCCGCCGCAGACCTTCCATGCTGCCCGTACCCGGCGGCATGGCCTCTATCGCAGCGGTCCAAACTTCGCGGACCCGCAGCACCTGGACGACGCCGCTCCGCGTCGTCCCCGAGAACGTCCATGCCCGCAGCAGCACATCGGCCTCTTGGGCCGACTGCTTCAGGGCATGGAGGAGAAGCGCCCACCGCAGGCGGGCGCTCTCCAGTTCCCCGATCCCGGCCGTTAAGGCGGCAGCAGCCGCCATATCGGTTCCGGTCCAGGGGAACGGGGCTTTGCCGCGCGCCAGCAGCTCGCAGCGCGCTAGCATGCCGAGGCCGCGCAGAAGATGCGGCCCCTCGACGATGCGGTCCAGCTCCGCGCGGACACGCTCCACAGCAATATGCGCCAGCTTATCCCGCTGGCGCATCAGGCCCCTCCAAGTGTTCTTCGCGATGGAGAAATCCAGCACCGATGCAAAACGAATGCAGCGAAGCATACGAAGCGCATCTTCGTCAAACCGCTCCTCCGCATCGCCTACACAGCGAATCACCTGCAGCTGTAGATCCTTCTCACCCTCAAAAGGATCAATAAGTTCCCCATTTAATCCACAGCAAATCGCGTTGATCGTGAAATCACGACGACGAAGATCCTCCTTCACATCGTTGACGAAAAAAACATGCTCAGGACGACGGTGGTCTACATAACCACTCTCTGTCCGGTATGTCGTCACTTCAAACCCACAACCATCCTGTATCACGGTGACCGTACCATGAGCTAATCCTGTTGGCACACTGCGCGCAAAGATAGCTATCACTTCCTCCGGCAGTGCTGAGGTTGTAATATCCATATCATGCACTGGCCTACCCAATAGCTCATCGCGAATACATCCTCCAACCCAATAAGCCTCGTGACCATTTTGGGTTAACTCGGCAATTACAATCTCCGCTGCAATTGCCATCGCAGAAGGTGCCATTGTCCATTCCATATATGACTCCTTACCCCCGAACTGGGTCCAGTCCAAGTACCTTGCGCCCCAGCACCCGGTAATAAATATCTTCATATTGTTTCGTTATCGAATCCTTACAGAAATCTTTGCAGGCTGTTTGTAGACAAGCTTCTCTGAACTGTAGCACCATACGTTCATCCGACAGGAGCTTAACTGCATATTTAGCCATAGCCGTTGTATCGCCAATCGGGGCAAGGAATCCAGTCTTTCCATGCTCTATAAGCTCAGGGATGCCTCCGGTTTGCGAGCCAATCGTCGGTACGCCACAAGCCATTGCTTCCAGAGCAACCAGACCAAAGCTTTCCTTCTCGGAAGGTAGCAGAAGCAGATCAGCTAAAGAGATCACCTGAGCGATTTCATCCTGCCTTCCCAGAAAACGAACTTTATCTTCCAGACCCATTTCGCTAATTTTGGCTTGAATTTTGGGAAGATCCGGACCTTCACCTACAAGCAGCAGGCGTGAAGGCAGTTCACGATTCACTTTGGCAAAAACGTCAACAACATCACTGACTCTTTTTACAGGACGGAAGTTACTGATATGCATCAGAATCTTCTCATCAGGCGCTGCGAAATCTCCCCGCAGATCCGTTACATCACGCGGATAATAGACCCGGTGATCCACAAAGTTATAAGTAAGATCAATGTCGCGGGTAATATCGAGTACGTCCCGTGTTTCTCTAATAAGATCCTGAGAGACCGCTGTAACGGCATCACTTTCATTAATCCCCAGACGAATCAAATCTTTAAGCGATTCATCCTGACCAAGCACCGTTATATCCGTACCATGTAAAGTGGTTACAACCTTCATATCGTTCCCTAGCATTTGCTTTGCAAGGAAAGCACACACTGCGTGAGGCACTGCATAGTGAACATGGAGAAGATCCAGATTTTGCATTTTGGCAACCTGAGCCATCTTCGTAGCAAGCGCTAGATCGTACGGGGGATAGCGGAATACATAATAATCGTTTACTTCTACCTCATGGTAAAAAATATTTTTCTGAAACGTTCCCAACCGGAACGGGATACTATGTGTAATAAAATGAACTTCATGACCCTTCTCGGCCAAGAGTTTACCTAATTCAGTCGCAACTACGCCTGAACCGCCAAGAGACGGATAACAGGTAATTCCTATTTTTAGCATACGATCCATCTTCCTGTCTCCTTCTTCTCCAGTATTGATTCGTGTAATGAATCATCTATTGTTTGTCGGCCGCTTTCAAAAAAGCGAACACCGTTTCTTTCAAAATCACACAGGACTTCATTTCTCTAAGCTGTTCAATAAAAGCTCTCAGGAGCGCAATGGCGTATTAATTCCAAGCGCTCCTGGATCAATCTTAATCAGCTTATTATATTATCATACAAACTTCGTTATATCCGTTCCTTAAGTAAACAATTCCACCGTATGAGGTACCTTGGTTGCAAACCCTTCTGCATAAGGAATCAGTCTGCGCTGGCCAAGCAGCATATCTCTCGAACGGACTCGTTCAATGTAGCCTTCCGTTAACGGTGTGGATACAGTATCCGCACCCGGAGGTTTGGTGAACTGGGAGCGATAGCAGGACAATGCCTGCTCCTTCAAGCCATATTGTTCAGTAACATCAACAATAAGATCGGTACGTCCTAAATCATTGATAAAATAGAAGTACAGCTGAGGAGCAGGAATTGCCGGCTTGTCCGGCATATATTTACGTAGCTTGGCATTAAAAACAGCCTCTTCCACCAGCTTGCTACAGGCGATATGATCGGGATGACGATCCTCCCAATAAGGAGCAAAAACTATCGTAGGAGAAAAGCGGCGAATTTCAGCAGTCACAGCCGCCACATGCTCTGCTGTAATAAAAAGCCCTCTATCTGGCAGACCCAGGTTTGTCCGCACGGATGCTCCGAGAAGGTCTGCAGCTTGCTGCGCTTCTTGCTTGCGAAGTTCTACTGTACCGTTCGATGACATTTCCGCGGCTGTTAAATCGCAAAGTCCCACCTTAAGTCCCGCAGCGGTATGTTTTGCAATGGTTCCCGCCATACCAATCTCCGCATCATCTGCATGCGCACCAAATACAAGAATGTCCAGCTTCATTCATCAACACCCGGTTTGTATTTGTGAACCAGTGCACGCCAAGCAAAATCACCACGATCAATCGCCTTCACAAGAACTTCCGCTGTGGCAATATTCGTAGCTACCGGTATCCCGTATACGTCACACAGACGAAGTAGAGCTGAAATATCAGGTTCGTGTGGCTGCGCCATTAAAGGATCACGCATGAAAATAATAAGATCCAGTTCATCCTGTGCTACCATTGCACCGATTTGCTGATCTCCACCTAATGGACCAGACATGTAACGATGAATTTTTAAGTTAGTTACATCCATAATCCGTTGGCCAGTAGTCCCTGTAGAAAAAAGTTCATGACCTTCAAATACATGTTCATAAGCTAATACAAAATTTACAATTTCATCTTTTTTACGATCGTGGGCAATAAATGCGATCTTTAACATGGTGTTCTCTCCTGTCTATTCTATAAAGTGCTCGAATCCATAGATCAAGCCTGTATATCCCATTACCTTTTCAATACCCATCTTAACGCCTGGCATATATCCTGCACGCTCATAAGAATCATGGCGAATCTTTAAGGATTGTCCGAATCCACCAAAAATCACTTCTTCTTGAGCAAACACACCAGGAAGACGGACACTATGTATCCGGAATCCGTTATAGTAACCACCACGGGCACCTTCAATGGTTTCTTCCTCTTTAGGATTACCTTGACGAAGTTCCTCACGAACTTCCGAAATCATTTCTGCAGTTTTGACCGCAGTTCCGGATGGAGCATCCAGTTTCTGGTCACCATGATACTCTATAATTTCCAGATGCGGGAAGTACTTTGAAGCTTGTGCCGCAAATTTCATCAATAGAATAGCTCCAATGGAGAAATTCGGAGCAATAAGTCCGCCGATCCCCTGTTCTTGACACTGCTTGTCCAGTTCCACCATCTGCTCCGGTGTGAATCCGGTTGTACCGATAACCGGACGCACTCCATACTTAATAGCTAGCGCTGTATTCGTATACGCTGACTGCGGTGTAGTGAAATCGACAAGGACATCTCCGTTGCTTCCCGCGAGGGCGGCCTCAAGATCAGAAGTTACAATAACGCCTGAGTCTTCCAGACCTACCAGACGCCCTGCATCAATATCGCCTGAAGAACGATCTACTGCTGCTGCTAACTCCAGCTCTTCGTCCTGCAACACAAGTTTAACAACCTCTTTACCCATTCTTCCGCCTGCGCCGGATACAACGACCCTGATCTTGTTATTCATATTTTTTCCATCCTCGCTCTCACTAGTTATATAGTTATTGCATATACGATTGTATGGATTTCTGAAGGTCTCTCATCAATTCCCGCAAGCCAGAATCATCCGGATGTAACGAAATCACTTCTTTTAAGGCAGTCATAGCCTGTAAATGTTCATTCACTCGGCTATGCGCGATAGCAAGCCATACATAAGCATCCCCATATAATGGATCAAGGGTAATAGCCTCTTTGAGCAGTGTAATCGGATGATAAGGGTTGCGAGTTTTGTTATCTTCATCTTCTATCAACCGTTTGGCTTCTTGTACATGCATCATAGCCTGCAAATGCTGCAGATGCAGACTATACTCAGGTTTGCTGGTGTCCAGCTTTACAGCAGCCTGAGCATGAACTAAAGCTTTATCTAGCATACCACTGCGGGCATACGTTATGGAACAACGATATCTAACCTCGGCATCAGCAGGGCTTGCTGCAATTGCAGACTCGAAGCAAACAATAGCTTCGGCAAAGTCACTGCGCAATATCGAGCGGTAGGCCTCTCTTACATAATCCTTATGATCCATATACACACCATCCTCACGGCTAAATCCCGTTGGTTTGGTACAGCATATGTTATAGAGGCCTAATCGGTGTCTTTCGGTGTCCAACGTCCCGCATCACGGGTATTAAATTTATGCATTACCTTATTATGCGCTTCCGTCAGGTCTATCCCGAGAGAATTCGCAAAACAAACGGTAATAAACAGAATATCTCCCAGTTCAAGTTCAATGGAATTCTCAGCTTCATCAGACTTTTTAGGCTTCTCGCCGAACTCGTGATTGACTTCTCTAGCCAGTTCTCCGACTTCCTCGGACATGCGGGCCAGCATAGAGAGTGGACTGAAGTACCCTTCCTTAAACTGCGATATATAAGCGTCTACTTCACGCTGTATGTCACCAAGACTTTTGTCCATAAAATGTAACTTCTCCCCCTCTGTATATCTTGCCTTCTGTTTGCCCCTATGTTATCGTAAAGACGTTTTGAAGACAATCTTTTTTGAATATTTTAACACACGCAAGAAAAGGTATACTTATTATAGAAAAAGAAAAACTGCCTACAAAAGGCCTAACGAGGGATTTCATGAATTCAAAAAAGGTAATTACAATCAGCAAGACAGTCGCTCCCATCTTGCTCGGAGCCGCAGTATATGCCTTCGGGCTACTGTATTTCATCATTCCTAATCAGTTGATGGAAGGCGGCGTAACCGGGATCACACTTCTCCTTAATTATGCCTTTAGTATTCCCATCTTTTTATCCACACTGCTGATCAACCTTCCTTTGTTTCTGCTGGGCTGGAAAGTCCTAGGCGGGCGGCAAATTGTGTATACAGGTGTAGGGATCGGGGCGTTGACCTTTTTCCTGTGGGTTTTCGAACGAATGATTACTGCGGGATGGATTATCCCCTTCAGTACCGAACACGACTTTATTCTTGCGGCACTGTACGCAGGAGTAACGCTTGGAACGGGGCTTGGGCTTGTATTCCGGTTTGGGGGTACAACAGGTGGTGTTGATATTGTCGCAAGAATTCTGGGACGGAATTTTGGCTGGAGCATGGGGCAGATTATTTTGGCCATCGACATTATTATTATTGGCTCTTCCATCCTCTACATTCCTAAAGAAAAAATACTTTACACACTCGTCGCAGTTTTTATCTCATCACGAGTGATAGATTTTATCCAAGAAGGCGCCTATGCTGCCAAGGCATTTACAATTATCAGTGATGAAGCACCACAAATTGCCGATCTGATTACAGCCGAAATGGACCGTGGTGTAACCCTCATCCCTGCCATTGGTGCTTATTCCAAGCAAGCCAAATATATGGTGTACTGTGTGGTCTCAAGGCAAGAAATCCGCCGGCTAAGTCTGCTGGTCAAATCCGTTGATCCACGCGCCTTCGTAATTATTAGCGATGTACACGACGTACATGGAGAAGGCTTTCGAGAAACCTAAATAAAAAGGAGTGTAGGCCATTTCAAGCCCACACTCCTTTTTACTGTTTATAATTTCACCCTACGGAATCGGCTTCCAATTCTGATTCTGACCACGGTACTTGCGATAGGCTACATAGGCTAACGCAGCTATAATGAAACTTGCGGCTAACCCTCCCCAAATCCCAAATTCTTGCGATGCCAGCGGCAAGGACAAAGCAGGTTCATCCTTCTCTTTTCCGAACATTACTCTTACCGCATCCTGACCATAAGATACAATTTCAAGCAGGCGGGCACGTTCAACCTTTTGTGAGGACGAAGGAATGCCGGCCGCATATGAGAGCCAGGAATCAAAAGCATTCACAACTTCAGGCTGGCGGGAGACAATCACTGCCGGCCGGATGTTATCATACCTGCCCTGCAGTCTTTCCAGAGCTGTTTTCCAGCCCGCCAAATCATTTGCAACCGCACTTTGCTCCATCGCATTTAAATCCTCGCGAATCAGCTTGTAGTACTGAAGCCAAATAGGCTGGCGCGGATGATTAAGACTGTTGGCAGCTAGACGTAGCTTGGCGGCTGCCGCCTCCCATTGCTGTGGATTTATTTTCGCGCCTGCCACGGTAGCCTTCAGGTCCATAATGACCCCTGACAATGCATTAATCCCCTCCACAGAGGTCATTCCTTCAAAGGATGAGGACACAAAGATCTTGGAGATCGCTTCGGTCTCCTGTCGGACCTTCATTACATCCCCTTCCAAAACATACCCATACAATGCCTCAGCAGCTTGTTCCAGCTGCTGCGCTCCGGTCTTTCCGCTCATTACTGCCAAACCGTTGCCCGAACTAACGTCGGCGCTTTGCTTCGAAGCTTTGCCAGACCCTTCACCAGCATCCCCTAGCGCTGCTGAAGCCTTTACAACATCCATACTGGACAGCAGCCAGCAGAATACTAGAACAACCACTACATAATATCTCCCGCGGAGCATGAGACATCCCCCTCCTACTTAAGAAGAAACGACGTTGTCGTCTTTTAAAGACGATATTCGTTTCTCGTAAAATTATAAGGATAAAGCATAGTATAAAACTTATACTTCTTATAATTCTAAATGTATGGCAGGGGGACAAGGGATAGAACTGCTTACTAACGTCTATTCTTGAACTGATAGATTGACTCTACCGGTCTTTGTCTTCTACTAAACAACCAAGCAGCTGCAACACTAAGCAGCGTAAGCGCCATTGTAAAGTACTGTACCTGTATAACATAATCGTTCAAAACAGAAGGTAACCACGGATAGATTCCGTAAGAATAATCCAGCATATCGTTGGCGAGTGTCCAAAGCAGGGCTAATGGAATCATTTTGCGGAAAGAAAAAAACCTCGCATAAATCAATGCTTCAACTGCCATCCCCGTATGGGAGATTACCAGCATCCAATCTTTCCAAACCAAAACATCACCGTGATAACCCCCGGCAAAAATAATACTCACTGCCCATATCCCGTACTTCACTGACGTAACGACCGCCAAAGCCTCAATAAGTTCCCTTACATTGTTTCCTGTGTAGCTTTTTGGAGGGAAGAGCATCAGCAACAGAGCCAAGGTAAAAAACAAACTTGCGGTTGGGCTATCCGGAACAAATGGAAGCAGCCAGTGTGGATAATTAGCCGCAGTGAACTCCAGTTGATTGCCATACCATATGTAACCATAAATTGTACCCAGGAAATTTACGATAAATAACAACCAGATAATTCCCCGGTTCTTAAACAGTTTGTTAAACCAATGAACTGGCATACAGATTATTAACCTCCCCAAGTAATGGCACTTCGCATTTAGACATACAAAAACCTGACCGCATGCACGATCAGGTTGCGTTATCATTATTTTACTGTTCGCTTTTTTGTTTGGCAAGCCAGCCGGCCAAGGTATCAATATCCGCTTCTGATAGACCTGCTCCCAAAGCGGTATCGTACATTTTTGGCATCTGCCCTTGACCCTCTTTTATAATAGTAAGGATTGCTTCTTTGTCATGGGTGTCTCCAACTCCACGAAGTGAAGGACCGCCCGCCCCTTTCAAATCTGCTGCGTGACAGGAGATACAAGTGGCTTGCTTGAAGAGCCCCATAGCAGGATCATCCTTGTCCACAATCGCTACTTCTTTTGGCTTAACGGCACTGGAGGTCGGCAGACCCTTAGCCCTGTTCTCCGCCGCCTTTTCTTCCCGTTGAACATCTTCAGGAATCTGACCCGTTTCAGCCATTTCATGTTTGTATTCAGTCCAGGCAGTATTGGTCAAATAAACAATTGCTGCAAGCGACAAGAACATTAAAGATGAAGCAATCGGTCTACGGTAAAAGCGACGCTCTCTACCCGTATCCAGAAAGGGAGCCAACAGAAGTGAACCAAAAGCCACACCAGTAACTCCTAGTGTACCCAGAACGATATAATCACCTGAAGCATATGGGAGCTTCAAATACTGATAGAGGAACAAGAAATACCAGTCAGGAATCGGGATAACCGTAGCACTAGCATTTGCTGGAAACCCTAGCGGAGCTGGCTCTGAAATAGTAAGGACTAATATTCCTACAAGTACAACGACTCCGACCATCCATTCCTTCAGTAGAAAGTTAGGGATAAAGGCTTCCGATTTGCCGGGGTAAGCCGTGTAGTCCGGAGGTGTGATAAATCCGTTCCCTCTGCGAACTCTGGAATCACCGACATATACAACCTTTTCCTTAGAATTGTTTCCATGCGCCATCCGTATTCCTCCTCTCTCAGATTAACTTACAACGGTCCGGAAATCCCTTGTCTGCGGATCATAATAAAGTGTCCTACGAGCAGACTAAGAAGCACCGCTGGGAGGAAGAATACATGTAGTGCGAAAAAACGAGTTAAGGTTTCGGCACCAACAATCGTTCCACCTTGCATCAGTTCCTTCAGCACCGGCCCCATCACTGGAACAGAATTGGCTATTTCAAGAGTTACCTTTGTTGCGAAATAAGCTTTATTATCCCAAGGCAACAAGTAACCTGTTAAACCAAGTCCCAACATTACGAAGAAAATCAGCATTCCAACTACCCAGTTCATCTCGCGCGGCGCTTTGTAAGAGCCTGTAAAGAAGACACGCATTGTATGAAGGAACATCATAACAATTACTAGACTTGCGCCCCAGTGATGCATCCCGCGGACAATCTGTCCAAATGCAACACTTGTCTGCAAATACTCAACACTAGCATAAGCATTAATAATGTCCGGAACATAATACATCGTTAAGAACATACCTGATAAAATCTGAATGACTGTAATAAAAAAGGTCAGTCCGCCAAAGCAATACACGAACGCAGAGAAATGATGGGCCGGATTAACATGCTCAGGAACCTCGTGATCGGCCACGTCTCTCCAAATCGGCGTAACATCCAGACGTTCGTCAATCCAGTTATAGACATTTTTAAACATCAGAACTACGCCTCCTCACGAGCTACTGTATTTGGCACAATGTCTCCCAAAAGCACCCACCCGTTATCGAATTTCGTTTTATACTGGTCAAGCGGCTTAGGAGCAACTTCGAGATTTTTGCCAAGCTTTGTATAACGTGCACCATGGCATGGGCAGTGATATTCGTCCGGATGAGCTTTATCGTTGTTCCACCCGACCGTACATCCCAAATGTTTACAGATCGGTGAAAGCGCATAAATATCACCCTTCGCGTCTTTCCGGATCCACGCAGTGAGTGTCGCTGTACTGTCGTACCATCCGTCCTTCTGTTTCAATTCAAAAGTAAATTCCTGGGGCTCTTCGGTGATTTTGCTTATCTCAGCAACCTTGATAAAATCTCCAGCACCCTTCTTATGTAATATCGGATCCACGACAAAACGGACCATGGGGAGAATTGTACCCGCCCCCATAAAAGCAGTGGCGCCACCAAGCGTGTAGGTCAAAAATTGCCTGCGCGACATCTCTTTACGGCTGGGTGGTTGTTCAGGCCATGTCTCCTGTTGTTCATTATGGCTGCTCATACTGTTATATAACCCCCTTCTCAAGATATAAGAAAGTATCTGTGGTGTCCGATCAGAGATGTCTCAATATAAATAATCCGTTTTCAAATCTTTTCAATGAAATACATCACATACCATTTGGATTCAACCTAATAATAGCTTAGGCTCCAAAACCCGTCAAGAATATTGTCTAATTTGTGACAGGCTAAAAAGCGATTTCAACCTATAATTGTTGATTTTCTGTCACATTTATAAGGAGTTCATCTCCGCCACATGTCTTGAATTTTCATCCTAATTTCACTGTCATTCTTCCCTTCATGAGAAGCCTCAATGATAGGCAGAGAGAGAACTAAATCGCTTTCATAGATTTGGCCTTCTTGGAGAGGTACATCCGCTGTCAACACCACTACATGCTGGAAACCACTGGATTTGACTTTTTGGCAAATCTCATTAATTAAATTCACATAGCCCTCTCCAGCGTACTGAATGGCTGGGTAAGTCACGATCCGCCCCTTGAACGGTATTTCCACCATATCCATGAAATTACGTAATCTTTCGAGTGCCTGAACGGTCTCAGGAGGACTCTCCAGTCCACTTAATCCTGTAAAAGGTATGAGACATGTATCATAGAATTTTTGATTTTCTTCCCAAGTGCCCACTTCAAAATCGCTGAATTTCATTCCCATTCATCTCCCTATGTATAATTGTTAATTTTTCCGTTCTTTCGCAAAGCTTCCTGAAGTTATAGAACCCATTATATTGAAGGAGGAGGAGGAACGTCCAGATTTAGATTTTATATTTTCGTCCGATTAAGCAAATTGAGTAGATTATAAGCAAAAAAAGAAATGCGCTAAGCGCATTTCTTTATGCCAAACTTTTAAGTTCCTCAGTAAGATTTCGGAAAGCCATCTCATCTCCGGTAGCCAGCGCCGTGTCAATCTCACGGTGCAAGATGTCGGAGCGACGCTTTCGCAGCGCTTCATCCCACACCATTTCTGCCGCAAGTCCTAGCATCACTTCATACGTAGCCTTCATTTTGTCCATTCGATACACCTCCGCTGTTTAAGAGATCCTTTTTTTCTTGTTATTTGATATTCATCAAGATGATTATGTTTTCGGTTTCAAGAGAATCGGCACCTACTAAAGCATATTCATCAATCCTGTCTTCGTTCTACATATTCGCCCATTCCGCTAAACACTTCCTCTATTGTACCCATCTGCAACAATAACGGATTCCTACTTCTGCATATGTAATCCCCATAAGCATTTGCACGCGCACCTACCGAAGATACTTAGGCACGGCTGTCTCTATCCCCCATGGTGTCATCATAACAGCGAGTCCACCAGAAGTCTCGCCCAGTTTAAGCATGCCTAGGTGCACCATCATCCGTATTATACGTTGCTCTAGAATAGAAGCAGCACTGTCATAATAAAACGGTTTAATTAGCCACCCCACACCATCTACTAAAGAAGGTACTGTCACCCAATTACCGGCGCTGATGCTTATCCAATACACAAGTGAAGGTAGATTTGGCACAGCCCCTTTATATAGTCTTAACCAAAAAGAGAATATCTGCATCAACGAATCACATTTTCCATCGTTTAACACAGCCTCACCGGTCGCAGTAAGCCTTAGCCGGAAGCCTTCCTCAGAGATCCAGCGGCGGTGACGAATATAGTCATACAAAAGCGCAAATCTTGGAGGATAATGCTCACAAGCTCTCCCATAACCAAACCTCCAACCGCCTTTGCTAAGAAGCTCCTCCGGAATATGAAGCGCGTTCATCACACCTTGCTGATAACGCCTATACATTGCCCCTTCCTGATTCAGTTCTGGCTCATTGTCCTTAATATATCTCAGCAGCATTACCAGATCACTGATCATTAATTCTCCTTCACTGCGATACATCACAGGTTCAGGGCTAGTTGCGATGCTCTCTTTGATATGCGCACTCATCGTCTCCCGAAAACGCTCTTTTAAATCTTTGGGTACCTGGTACAAATATCTGGTCTGCTGTGAGGAACCACTAAAGAGCCAGCCTCCACTCTTGAAGCGAGAGACCATCTCCCGGAAACCTCCAGTTTTTCCTTCAGGTGCATCAAAAGACGCTTGCCTTGCCACAGCCAACAAATCCTCAAGACTAAAGTAGGTGCGTTCATCAAAAAGCAATGTATTCAAAAACCTTAAATCCTCCGGAGCGCATTCCCGGATATGAGACTCCATAAAACTTCTGCTTCCAAGCATAATCAAAATACTTTGGATCAAGTCGTGTTTGGAATTCTGTTTGCATTCACACCGGTAGCGGCCCGCTATGGCGGTCAGCTGTCCAATATCTGCATAAGTAAGCATATCCGCCAGATTCATGTTTTATCGCCTCACCGTTTTACTACCATTATGGGGAATACTGCCTATTTTATTCCCTTTATTGCAAAAAAAATAACCCGAAGCCCGGGTTAATGCTGATTTTGCAGGATATGGCGAGTACAATTATATAAAATAGGGTTCCATTCCCGCTCTTTCTTCTCCAGAATCGTCAAGGATAGATTGCCAATTCGTTCAGAATACTTATCCTTGTAAAGAGCAGTATACAGCTGAGCAAGAAATCCTCCATGCGATATGACGAGTATATTCCGATTGGGATGCAGTGCAGAAATATCTTCCATAAAAGCAAGAGCCCGAGCCTGAAGCTGTTCGTCGGTTTCTTGACCGAGGGAGAGCTGGCTCCATTCCTTCCCCCACTTCTCTTCACGTTCTGCGGCAGTAAGCCCTTCTACCTGCCCATAAGCACGTTCCCGGATACGCTGATCAGGTTCTAATAGCGGAATCCCTAACTTGTCAGCAATAATCTTACCGGTCTCAGCAGCGCGGGAAAGATTACTAGTAACGCAGTAGTCCCAGCTGTACGGTTCCTGTAATAAGCGGTCAGCAAGCATTGCAGCTTGCATCCGTCCTTCATCATTAAGTGGAATATCACTTTGTCCCTGTATTTTCCCTATCGCGTTCCAGTCCGTCAATCCATGGCGTATCAAGCCGATTAGCATGTTGCCTCCCCCTTTTCAGCAAAGTATTTGTCTCTTAATGTAACATGGATGAAATAAAAAGTCTTCTTTTTATGAGTTTTACAATGCAAAAAGCCCCTCATTACATTAAGTAAAGGGACTCATTCAATATTCTGAATATTATAAACAACGGAAGCAAAGACATACGTCTAATAACCCTCTATGATCGGCGATAACGATTCAGCCTAGTTAATGAAAATACTGCAAAGCCTACACCTAACATTGATAACATCATCCAGTATTGAGGATGAGTGGGTCCCATACTTACTACAAGGGGTTCAATGATCCCACCTTCAGAGCCCAAAATTGGATACGTTGATTGCCATTCCATCGAGGATCCAGCGACACCTGTCTCCACAATTCCACTCTGAGCAACAACTGCATCACCTGGAGTTCTGAACATCGTAAAATAAAGAACGCTGGACAGAAATATTGCCAAGAAGCATGCGATCCATAAGCTAAGCCGATGGCGAACAATAGCAGAGGTTCCAGCAGATTTCCCGTCACCGGGCATCAACCATGGACTCTCTAAATAAATCCGCTCCATGACTTTAACATTTATGGCTTCAGCACGCTCTTCACTGATCTCTTCCCTCAAATCTTGCATAAGCAGGCTGCTCTCTTGCCATAGAGCCCATTCTGCAGCGCAGTAAGGACAAGTTTCAATATGTCTTTCAAGTAAAATCCGCCTAGGATGTGTGGGGGGAGCGTCCCACAAGAGCGGAATACATTCTTGCGCTTCCCTGCAATTCATTCGCCTTACACCCTCTCAACCTGCTCTTCAACTTCAGGCTCATTGAAATAGGATTCGAGTTGAAGCTTCACACTACTCCTGGCACGAAACAATAATGATTTCACTGAGCTTACACTCTGATCTAAAATTTCTGCGATTTCTTGATAGTCCATTTGATCATATTCACGTAGGATAAGTGCAGAGCGTTGTTTTTCGGGAAGATTATTTATCGCCTCACGGACCAAATTCATCCGTTCATTGCGCAATGCAGCCTGCTCGGGTGCAACTTCAAACGGTGCTACTGGTGTATATCCACTCTCTTCCAGAGATACATTACCGGCACGGTTCTTGCGAAGCTCACTTAGAACAGTGTTGCGGGCGATAGTGTACAGCCATGTTGAGAATGAAGCATCTACCTCTCGAAAGGAATGCAAGCTACGAAATGCCTTGTAGAAGGTCTCCGAACAAAGGTCCTCTGCGATAAGCTCCATATGTGAATTTCTAAGCATATGATATACAAATGCTAGTATTTTACGTTGATAACGACGCATTAATTCTGAATATAATTCCGTGTTTCCTTGTTTGATTTGCTGGATCAACTGGGAATCCGTCATGGTGAGATTGGCCCTCCTCGCCCTTGCACGTCTTTTCCCATCCGGTCCGTACTTATTATACCGGTTTGGGCTTTAAAAGTTGCGGTGTTACTGCAAATTTTTAGTTTTTTTATGAAATACACCTATGTATATTCAACTACCCGATAATTAAGGCATGATGTATATGAAGAAGACAAAAAGAAATAAGGCATACTTCTAATTTTACATAAATATAGAAACGAATCTAGAAACATACCTGCTCTATTGTACCACATATTCTCATAGGATGACATTAATAGACTTTAGATAGGTCGACTCGCCAGCAAGACCCGACATTGGATTTCTGACTTAGAATCCGGCTTTAAAAATAACACATTTATCAATTTTTAAAAACTGTTGACAAAATGTAAACGTATACATATAATAAAAGTACAGTATGGTTTCTCTCCACTCCTATCCAATACTTAACGGTTCCAATTTATTGTGAACTGTAGCCGCTTACTTTGTAAGCGGTCTTTTTTTGTCCTGAAAGCGCTCTACCTTTTTTTAGATGATCTATATTAGATTATTTTTACTATAGCGAGCGAATTAGCTTCCACAAATCCCCACAATCATCTATTACCCCGTCTACGTCCACTTGAAGAGATATCTGCTCATTACGTTTCCCAATGGCTTGCAGCCCTGCGTTACGGCTCGCTTGTACGCCATTCATTGGATGATCACCTACAAATATAGACTCCTCTGCGCTCACCCCATTGTTATCCCTCCTTTTGCAAAAATAAAGGATTAAACCGGGGAAGGTGATAAGCCTACGGGCAGGTTCGTTACATAGACGTCATTTGCATAGCTGCGTGTGTAATCCACCCTCTAATCCTAATCGTATGGAAAAGAGTCAGGATAAACAATATACTAGCTATAAAGTTATTTGTTGAGGTGAATTTGAAATGGATGAAATCGATGAATCAAAACAACTGGTACTACAAATCGGCGGTGCCTTGAAAAAGTACAGAAAAGAAAAAAACATGAGCTTAGATGACTTAGCGGAATTAACGGGCGTAAGTAAACTTACTCTGGGGAATATCGAACGTGGCGAGACAAATCCAACTTTGGCAATAATATGGAAAATTTCAAAAGGCATATCTTTGCCCCTATTAGCTTTGTTCAAATCTGAAGACCCTGTTAGTTTGTATCGAGCAGGCGAAGGTCTTCGGTTTTCTAATGATCAAAAGAATTGGATCATAGAACCCGTCTTTAAAAATGTAAGCAACGATATTGAAATGTGTCGGGCTTACTTACAGCCAAATAGTTCGTATCACCCTGAAGGTCATCATGTGAATACAACTGAAATTGCGACAGTAATGACTGGTTCCATTGAAATACGAGTCGATGGAGAAATGTACACATTGAATCAATATGATACGATCAGTTTTCGTGCAGATCGCCCTCACTCTTATACCAATCATACGAATAGCGAAACAGTGCTCCATATCTCCTTAAAATATGGTTTCTAAAAGTCGAAAATTTCACCTATTACATGCAACTCAGTATTCCATTCTAAATGGAAACTCTGAGTTGTATTTTTTTATCTAATATAAGCATTTCAAGTTATAGAACCATCTCAATAAAGTAAACTTTAAAATACTTATTGTTAAATTTAATATATTATACTATACTTTCATTGTCCGCGCGGATATTAGTACGCATTAATTCTGGGAGGGAAAATGAAGAATGCCGAATAAAAAATTCGTACCATCATCTTTAGGGCTGCTACTACTCGGCATTATTATTATTGCCGCAAATTTACGTGCTCCCTTAACCTCGGTCGGTCCTTTAGTGGGTCTCATTAGGGGTGACGTTCATATTTCCAATACTTTAGCAGGCTTGATCACAACGGTACCTTTACTTACCTTTGCTTTATTATCGCCTCTAGTACCAAAACTAGGACGTAGGTATGGAGTTGAACTTTTAATTTTGTTTGCCCTGATCTTTTTGACTGTTGGAATTGTAATACGTTCTTTATCTGGGGCTGCAAATCTGTATATTGGAACTGCAATTCTTGGATTTGCAATTGCCGTTTGTAATGTATTAATGCCGAGTTTAATCAAACGTGATTTCCCTAATAAAATCGGTGCCATGACTGGTGTATTTGCAATTTCAATGAGTTTATCTGGAGCGATCGCCTCGGGAATCAGTGTACCGCTAGCTGCAAACGCTGGTTTAAAATGGCAGGGTGCATTGGGAATTTGGGGGATCCTAAGCTTTGTATCGATCCTCTGCTGGTTGCCTCAATTAAGGAAGCATACGAAGCAAACAGCCTCGACGAGTCAACAGATGGCCGGCAATGATGTGAAGGTTTGGCGTTCCCCTCTTGCCTGGCAAGTAACCTTGTTTATGGGGATGCAGTCCATGATTTTCTATGTGCTAATCGCATGGTTGCCTGAAATTTTAAAACAGCCAGGCATTGACTCAGGCCAATCAGGATGGTACCTCTCAATAATGCAGTTAGCGCTGCTTCCATTTACCTTTATTGTCCCCGTTATTGCAGGGCGAATGTCAAATCAACGTTCGTTAGTGTTCATTACAACCATTTTACTTTTGACGGGAACGCTCGGACTGCTTTACGGAAGCTCCAATATCATTCTGTTGTGGATCATCATACTCGGAATTGGTGGAGGCTGCGCCTTTAGCTTGTCCATGATGTTTTTCGGTTTACGTACTAAAAATGCGCATCAAGCAGCGGAACTGTCTGGTATGGCGCAATCGATCGGATATCTGCTTGCCGCAATTGGTCCTGCCCTTATCGGATATTTGCATGACACGACAAATAGTTGGAACGTGCCACTTTTCATACTGCTTGGAGCTTCGGTCTTACTCTTTATTGTCGGTCTAGGAGCAGCAAGAAATCGTTTTGTAGGTAGTCGAAATAGTTACGACGAAATAAACTCAAGTACCAGAGAATTTCATGGAAGAAATACTGATCAGAATGAAGAAAGCGAGTTTGGGAACAGTTGCAACAAACCAAACCTAAATTAGAGTCCGCGGGTATAAATCCGGAAGCATTTTGCGGCACTCCTTTCTTTTCTTCGTTGATCCAATAAACATTTAGCTTGTACGAAGTCGCTATCGGACACAGTTGACCTAAATGCAGCATTAATCCGCATTTGGGATGCTAACGGACCGCATAGCAGCTATTGGCACGAAAAACACCCAATATAAGCCTCTTTATGTGAAATAGCGTCTGTGGAGTCCGAAAGACTGCTTCAAAGGCAAAAAACGAGCAAATAACGTCATTAGGGTCCGTAAGTACTAGGTGGTACTTATGGTGGTACTTATGGTGGTACTTATGGTGGTACAGATGCCGATGACGATACTGACGGCATGTTGAAATAAGCATCCAATAACCCAAAAAACAAAAAAAATAGCGATTCTCTATTCACATGAGAATCGCTATTTTACTGTTTTTTATGATTTGAAAATGAACCCGAACGAACCTTAATACTACACGTATACCGTATAATCATGATGCTGCAACAGGATCTTCGCCCGCTCCATATCGTTCTCCTGACGGAAAGAGAGACGCATAATCCCCGGCACATCTTCACGGCTTTCGATAATTTGTACGTTGCTAAGGTTAATTCCTTGATCCCCCAGCTCTGTAGCAATACGACCGATAATCCCCGGATGATCCGGTACATCAATATGTAGGTCAAATAAAGGTGCTATCATACCTTTACGCCGTTCAGGCAACTGACTACGGAAGCCATTGGCTTCATGAAATGCCTCTTCAATCCCTACACCATCTTCACTTTCCAGCAAACGAACAAAAGAAGAAACTTCCTCGTTCCAATCCTTCAACAAACGAAGCATCACTGAACGATTGTTTAACAAGATATCACGCCAAATAATTGGATCACTGGACGCAATCCGTGTAATATCCCGAAAGCCTCCTGCAGCTAACGTACTATACAAGGAGTCAGTATCATCATAAGCTTTAATCTGATTTACCAGCGCAACGGCAATAATATGTGGCAAATGACTAATGGCGCCTACAATCTCATCATGACGTTCTGGATTAAGGCGTACAATCTGCGCTCTAGTAAGGTGGAGTAAGGATTCCAACGCATGATAAGCCTCGTCTGGCACTCCCGGTGGAGGCGTTAATACGTAATAGGCATTCTCAAACAACAGCGATGAAGCTGCCTCAACACCTGAACGCTCTGATCCTGCCATAGGGTGACCGCCGATAAAATGTACTCCAGGAATATCCAAATAGACCGCGCATGCGGCAATACTAGCTTTCGTACTTCCAACATCTGTAATGATGCAGCCGGGCTTGAGCGGCAATTTGCTTAACTGCTGCAAATAATCCTCTAGCATACCCACCGGCACACATAAAAAAATGAAATCGGCATCGATTGCCGCTTCCTCCACAGACAATGTGGCACTATCGACCACACCTCTGCTAATATACTTACTCGCGGATTCAGGACGGTGGGCATGGCCAACGACGGTCAGGCCCTCCTTGCCTTTAAAGCAAAGGGCCAGTGAGCCTCCGATCAGACCGACACCGAATATTGCTATTTTTGTCGTCATGTTCTTTGAACTACCTGCCTTCTTTAGTCTTGACTTGCTGTTATTACTAGGCGCGTACTCCACTCTCTATAAGAGTTTGTTCCAGCGCGGTGATAAAAGCCGTGTTCTGCTCAGCCGAGCCCACAGTAACCCGAATATAAGTCGGATAAACCTGATGACCCGCTCTTACGATGATTCCTTTACGCATCAAAGCATCAAAGACCTCTGTAGCAGGCTTTCGAACATCTACCATGATGAAGTTCCCGTGTGCCGGGAAGGATTCTAGGCCCAGACGTTTGAATTCACCTTGCAATTGGACAATACCCGCGCTATTAAGACGACGACATTCCTGTACGTAATCTTGATCATTCAAAGCAGCAAGAGCTGCAGCTTGAGCAAGCCGTGAGGTATTAAAAGGCTCACGTACCTTGTTGATCAACGAAATGATCTCAGGACTCGCAACACCGTATCCAATACGCAATGCAGCTAAGCCATAAATTTTAGAGAATGTGCGGAGCACAACCAGATTCTTGTAACGAGTCAGTAACTGGATGCCATTGGAGTATGAAAGATCTGTTACATACTCACAGTATGCCTCATCAAGGACAACCATTACATTGGAAGGCACAGCATCCAGGAAAGAAACCAAAGCTTCCTCTGGAACAATCGTACCTGTTGGGTTATTCGGATTACAGATCCAGATAACCTTAGTGCGGTCCGTTACACGGGCCAGCATCCCATCCAGATCATGTGTACCTTTTACAAGCGGCACCTCAATAGATACCGCACTTTCGATGTCTGCGTTACTCTTATACACGGAGAAGGTTTGGTCCGCCATGATTGTCTCATCACCCGGTAAGAAAAAGGCACGAGCAATAAGTGCAATAATCTCATCTGAGCCACAGCCAAAAATAATATTGTCGTTATTCACGCCAAGACGGCTGGAAAGTGCTGAAGTCAATTCAACGGCTGAGCCGTCCGGATAAAGATAAAGATTCTCAAGTTCTGCTAGAATTGCTTCTTTTGCACTCGGTGAAGCTCCATACGGGTTCTCATTGGATGCAAGCTTAATAACCTCACTTAAGCCAAGCTCCTTCTTGACTTCGTCTATAGGTTTCCCTGGTTTGTAGACAGGGAGATTAACTATATTCGGTTTTGGATTCATACAATAGTCCTCGCTCTCCATAGTTGATTACTCCACTATACACAGGTCAGAATGACACTGTTATGGTCTTTTTAATTGTGCCACAAATTCTCGAATTTGCAACAGTCCCTCATTCCGCGTAGCAGGATGATCGAGCAACGGGATTACCTCTTCTATTTTGCGGACAATGGCACTCCCTACTACAACACCATCGCAAATCTGAGCAAAACGGGCAACCTGTTCGCCAGTAGAGATCCCAAATCCTACAGCCACTGGCAGATCCGTAGCTTGACGAACGGAATCAATAAAGGCTTCTACATCCGCATGGAAAGAGGATCTTTCTCCAGTCACCCCTAATGAAGATACACAATAGATAAAACCGCTCGCACCGGATACAATCTTTGCAATACGTTCGCTTGAGGTTGGTGCAACTAAAGGAATGAGGTTGACTCCAACTTCATCACTACGGCGCCGCATCTCCGCTGATTCCTCAACGGGAAGATCCGGGATAATAAGTCCGCTAATTTCATGCTTGTTCAGATCAGCAAAAAACGTATCTAGACCCATTTGCAGGATAGGATTGTAATAAGAAAACAAGATAAATGGCAAACTGCTGCCGGCTTCACGAGCCTTTAACGCGGTCTCCATGCAAGTGCGCAGGTGAACTTCACCCCGCAGTGCCCGGGCAGATGCTCGCTGAATTACAGGGCCGTCTGCAAGCGGATCAGAGTATGGTACTCCAAGCTCCAGAATATCTGCCCCTGCTGTCTCCAGTTCAGTGATGATGGCAAGAGTAGTCTCCAAATCCGGATCTCCAACAGTCAGAAAAGGAATCAATGCGGTCCGGTTCTCAGCTTTTAGCTTCCGGAATACCAAATCCATCCGGTTTGTAGTTTGGGTTGTCATTCAGTTCCCTTCCCTTCTGTATACGCCATAATGGATTCTACGTCTTTGTCTCCCCGGCCTGACAGGCAGATGACAACAATGTCATCCTTAGTAAGGGTTGGACCCATTTTTACAACATGTGCTATCGCATGCGCCGATTCTAACGCTGGAATAATGCCTTCCGTTACACATAGCAGCTTCAGTGCATCTAGCGCCTCTGCATCTGTAATCGGGACATATTTTGCGCGTTCGATATCTTTTAGATAGGAGTGTTCAGGACCCACACCAGGATAATCCAGGCCTGCGGAGATGGAATGTGCTTCTGTTACTTGTCCATGCTCATCCTGCAGGAGATAACTCATCGATCCCTGGAATACGCCATGAGTTCCTTTACTCATTGTTGCCGCATGAAAAGGGGTATCAATGCCTTTACCAGCCGCCTCTACACCAATCATACCGACATTTTCATCCTCAACAAATGGATAGAACATACCGATGGCATTACTGCCACCGCCTACAGCAGCTACGAGCACATCCGGCAGCCTTCCTTCAGCCTCCAGAATCTGGCGCCGTGTTTCATCCCCAATAACCCGCTGAAAGTTACGGACCATCATCGGATAAGGATGTGGTCCTACAGCTGAACCCAATATATAGAAGGTATCGTCTACATTGCTAACCCAGTAGCGAAGCGCTTCGTTGCCGGCATCTTTTAAAGTACGCGATCCGGAAGTAACGGGAATCACTTCTGCACCAAGCAGCTTCATCCGGAATACGTTAAGGGCCTGGCGACGTGTATCCTCTTCCCCCATAAACACCTTACATTCCATACCTAGCAAAGCTGCAACTGTAGCTGTGGCTACACCATGTTGACCCGCACCCGTCTCAGCGATTACCTTCGTTTTTCCCATCATTTTGGCCAAAATCCCTTGACCAATCGCATTGTTAATCTTATGGGCACCTGTATGATTCAAATCTTCACGCTTCAGATATATTTTAGCTTCTCCCAGATGTTTGCTCAGACGCTCCGCATAATACAGCGGGGTCTCCCGTCCGGAATACTGCTTTAATAGATAATCTATTTCTTCCTGAAAAGCTGGATCTGCCGAAAACTTACGGTAAGCCTCCTCCAACTCAATCAATGCATTCATCAAAGTCTCGGGCACGAAGCGGCCTCCGAATGAACCGAAACGTCCATGCTGGTCCGGTACTTGTATCATGATTGCTTCACCCTTTCCACAAAAGCTGTCATTTTTTGAATATCCTTAATGCCGTCAGTCTCTACTCCACTCGACACGTCTACCCCATACGGGGCATAGGTATCAAGCAATTCACCAACATTATCTGAATGAAGCCCTCCAGCCACAAACAAGGGCAAGTCATGTTGTACTGCAATTTCTTGGTAAGCAGGTAATTTATTCCAAGCGAACGTTCGGCCGGAGCCGCCACTCTGCAATGGATCATAAGTATCTAATAAAACCGCATCTACTGCAGCTGCGTAATCTTCCAAGCTATATTCATTTTCAGCTTTATCCCGCTCTTGATCCGCAACGGACAGTGCCTTCCATACCTGAACCTGTGGATAAGCTCGGCGAACCTGCTGGCAAAAAGCTGGACTCTCCTGTCCATGAAGCTGAATTACATCTAAATGCACCACAGACAGCAATTCGTTCAACTCATCCAGCTCCGGATTAACAAAAACCCCGGCAGCCTTAGGAATTTCACCAGTCTTCCAATTTGGAAGCTCTGCAATCAGTTCGGCAGCACGCTCTATGGATACCTTCCGGCGGCTAGGTGCAAAAACAAATCCGATATAATCTAGTGGTAAGTGTAACATAGATTTTAGCACTTCAACGTCCTGAAGTCCACAGATTTTTACTAATGTCTCAGCCATGCCGTACACGGTCCTTTCCATTAGGAAGCTCACCGAGCAAACCGTTAACCGCATCCTCTACGTTAGCTTGACGCATTAGATACTCCCCAACGAGCACTCCGTGAGCACCAGTAGTTCTTAAGTAGTCGATGTCTGTTGACCCGGAAATTCCACTTTCGCTGATCACTGGAACACCTTGCGGCACAAGAGCTGCCAGCTCGGCTGTTGTCTCCAAAGAGGTCTCAAAGGTACGTAGATTACGGTTATTAATTCCTAGCAGGACGTTAGGTTGGGTTATCTTTTCTGTGCTCAGTACAACCGCCAGTTCATTTCGGTCATGCACCTCAATCAAGATATCCAATCCAAGCCCTGAAGCTATATCTATAAAATGAGATAGTTGTGCCGGTGTCAAAATAGCGACGATTAACAACACGGCATCCGCTCCGAGAAGACGTGCTTCGTAGATCTGCTTCTCATCGATAATAAAATCTTTGCGAAGCAGCGGCAGATTTACAGCTTCCTTCACTTGCTGCAGATAAGCTGCGCTGCCCTGGAAATATTCTGTGTCCGTCAGAACAGATAAGCAATCTGCACCTCCAGCTTCATACCCTTTTGCAATGGAAACAGGATCAAAATCCTCACGGATCAACCCTTTGGAAGGAGAAGCCTTCTTCACCTCAGCGATCAAGCCCATATCTCTGTTCTTCCCTTGGGTCAGAGCCTTACGAAAGCCTCTTGTTGCCGGAAGAAGCGCAATATCACGCTCTGCTTGTGCCAGCGAAAAGTTTTTACTGAGCAGTTCAACCTCTTTAATCTTAGTCGCGACAATTTTATCAAGATACATAATTAAGTTCCTCCGTCATAGCTACAAGCTGATTAAGCTTGGATAGTGCCTTGCCTGAATCCACTACTTCTTTTGCTCTCTCTACGCCTCCGGCCATGGTATCTGCCAGACCAGCAACATATATACAGGCTCCGGCGTTAGCAAGAACGATATCGCGATAAGGATTCATCTGCCCTTGAAGGACCGAGGTAATAATCGCCGCATTTTCAGCTGCATCTCCACCCAGCACAGCTTCCAATGGATGTCTGTTAAGACCTAATGCCTCTGGCGTTACCTCATACGTGGTTACGATGCCCTCTTTTAGCTCAGACACTAATGTAGGGGCCGAGATGCTGATTTCATCCAGACCATCCAAGCTGCTAACAACCATCGCACGCTTGGACCCCAGCTCCTTCAGTACATTAGCCACCGTCTCTGTCTTATTCCGATCATAAATCCCCAGCAGCTGACGGTCAGCACCAGCGGGATTCGTAAGCGGACCAAGCATATTAAAAATCGTCCGCACTCCAAGCTCTTTACGCGGTGCTGCCGCATGCCGCATCGAAGGATGATAGATTTGTGCGAATAAAAAACAAATGCCGATTCGATCCAAGCATTCCCGAGCCTGATCCGCATTCAGATGAATGTTGACGCCCAAAGCTTCAAGTACATCTGCACTTCCTGCTCTACCGGAAGCTGAGCGGTTGCCATGTTTGGCAACTCGTACCGAAGCCGCTGATGAAATAATCGCTGAGGCGGTAGAAATATTAAACTTATGGATGCCGGAACCGCCCGTACCACATGTATCTAGCAGACGCGCTTTTTCAGTAAGGACAGGTGTGCCGAAACCTCTCATGGCTTCCGCAAACCCCGTAATCTCCTCCACGGTCTCTCCCTTAATCCGTAAAGCGGTTAGCAGTGATCCGATTTGTGCCTGTGAAGCCTCTCCCAGCATGATTGCGCCCATTATATCCCGTGCTTCTACACGTGTCAGACTTTTGCCTTCGATTAGTCCAGCGATTCCTGATTGTATCAATTTTGTTGCATCCATAATGTTCATCCTCCCAGCCTTAATGTAATCTTTTTTATTAATCAAACCACCTGTTCAGGGGTATATGCGTACATGTAATCTTGATTGATGACTTGTTTCTCTTTTATCTCGGGTGGGAACATAGCCTCTGCCATACGAATAGCTTTTAGCATGCCCTTCGCTTTATTCACCGTCTCTTCATACTCTTTCTCCGGAACTGAGTCCCAAACGATACCCGCTCCAGCCTGCACATATGCTCTGCCCTTACGGAAGATGATTGTACGGATGGTGATACATGAATCCATATTTCCCGAGAATCCCAAATATCCAATCGCCCCCGCATAAGCACCACGGGCTTCTCGCTCCAATTCAGCAATAATCTCCATTGCCCGTAGCTTAGGTGCTCCTGAGACAGTACCGGCTGGCAGACAGGAGAGAAAGGCATCAAAGAAATCTTTATCCTCGCTAAGCGTGCCTGACACATTCGAAACCATATGCATGACATGAGAGTATCTTTCAATTTCCATAAAGGAATCACATTTTACAGAACCGAATTTGGACACTCTTCCTAAATCATTACGACCTAGATCAACTAGCATCAAATGCTCTGCACGTTCTTTTTCATCCTCCAGCAGCTCCGCGGCGTAAGCACGATCCGAAGCTTCACTTTCACCTCTTGGTCTTGTTCCGGCAATCGGCCGTGTCTCCACACGGTTTCCATCTACCTTTACGAGCGCTTCCGGTGAGGTTCCAACAATAATCTCTTCATCCATTTTCAAATAATACATATATGGAGATGGGTTAAGCGTCCTGAGCATCCGGTATACATGCAGTGGAGAAACTTCCGTTTCAATATGCAGGCGCTGCGACAACACCACTTGAAAAATATCGCCAGCCCGAATGTATTCCTTCGCTTGTTCTACGTTGTTGATATATTGTTCTTTAGTCAGGTTGGAATGAATCTCACCCAGCTCAATATCCTGCGGAATGCTGCGGCGGTTCACATTTTCCTTAGGCCCTTCCTTCTGCAGCTCTTCGGCCATATCCTCAAGCTTACGACTTAAGCTTTCGTAATTGGATTTGATATCTGAGTCCGTATCACCGTCTTTAACATGCAGGTTGCCAACTAGGAGAATTTGTTGTTTCACATGATCAAAAACAATGATGCGATCACAGAACATAAACCGGATATCATCCATTTGGAGATCATCTACTGGATGCTCAGGAAGCTTCTCATAATATTGCAGCAGATCATATCCAAAAAATCCGATCGCTCCTCCAGTAAATGGCGGCATCTCATCCAGCTTAGGGCTACGGTATGAACGAAGCAGCGCCTTAAGCTCCTCAATCGGCTTTCCATGCAGCTGTTTTTTCTTACCGTCGATCTCTACGTTAATCGCACCCTTTTTTCCCGATATCATTAAAAAGGGATCGCTGCCGATGAACGAATACCGGGCCCATTGTTTGCCACCCTCTACACTTTCTAGTAAGAACGCGCGGTCACGTTCAGCAAAACGTTGGAATAACCGGATAGGTGTTTCCATATCAGCCAGCAGCCGCTTCACAACAGGAATCAGATTATAATCCTGCGACAGCTTTACCACCTCTTGAACACTCGGATTCGTCATTTTTAGATGCCCCCTTGGTTATATAAATCTTTCCGAAACACAGAAAAACCCTCTACCAAAGTAGAGGGTTTGTGTAAGTAAGTATATGTTTTTGAGCAATGATCAGCATCGTTATGTTGTGCCTACAGACTTATCTCTAAATAAGATACATCACGGATGTGAAATAACACTCCAGTATATATCAAAATAAAGACTCTGCGTACACAAAAACTGCTAATCAGGCATAAACGTCTTCAGCATCCTTATAAGGACGGTAAGCGTATATGCGTGAAATATAAGAATGTATAGAACAAAGCTTATACTTTCTTATATTCGCAAAAATTTCTTGCACTCTGCTCAACTATACTCATCTCAACTCAACTAAACTCTTCTATACTCGGCTAATTACACTATACATGATGACAAGGGTCATTGACAACCCACAACTCAAATTTAAGACTTACTCTGCGACAAATCCGGACGAAGCTTCTGAGCTTCATTCAGATACACATGGCGGATCTCACGCTGTGATTTATCCGTATTAAACTGCACCATTAACCGGATACACATCGGCAGGCTGCCTTTGACCGGGATCTCGGTTGAACACATAAGCGGCACCATTTCCCAGCCCTCAATCTCACGAATGGCTCTTGCCGGAAAAGTAGCATCCAGATCATTGGTCATCGTAATCCATACATTGCTAATATCCTCAGCTATAACATTATTGCGTTCAACGATCTCCCGCAGCAGCACAACGGTTTCACGCAAAATCTCTGTTTCTTCGTTATTAATCACGGTAGTTGCTCCGCGAATCCCTCGATTTACCACGGTTTCCCCTCCTTTTTAAGCTCTGCCAGAACCTCTCGCACAAGCGATTCCTGTACATCGTTTACAATACTAACTACTCCTATGGCATCAGGCACAATAAAAGTCATTCTGCCTTCTTTGAATTTCTTATCATGCATCATTGCTTCCATTAGCTCCTCTTCATCATATTCAGAAGGAAGCTGTATAGGCAGTGAAAGTGCAGATAACATAGATACTGTATCCTCATAGATGGATCGGTCACGTCCAAGCTTTACAGCCAGCAGCGCCGAACCCGCCATACCAATCGCAATCGCTTCACCGTGCAAAAACACACCGTATCCGCCAACCGCTTCAATAGCATGGCCGATCGTATGGCCTAAATTCAGGATCGCCCGAAGTCCATGCTCACGTTCATCGTTCGCCACGACATGAGCTTTGATCGCACAACCGCGCTCAAGGGCATAGCCGAGAGCTTCAGCATTCAAAGCAAGCAGCTCATCAGCATGTTCACGGCACCAATATGCAAATTCTTTGTCCATAATCAGACCATGCTTCACTACTTCAGCTAAGCCAGAAGAGACTTGGCGCGGCGGAAGCGTGCGAAGGGTATCCAAATCGTAAAGCACCAGCGAAGGTTGATAGAACGCACCAACCATATTTTTGGCTAGTGGATGATTGACAGCCACTTTGCCGCCTACGCTGCTGTCATGGGCTAGAATCGTCGTTGGAATTTGTAGAAATCCTATTCCGCGCATGTAGGTAGCTGCTACAAAACCAGCTAAATCACCAACAACCCCGCCACCTAAAGCCAACACCGCTGAGTTACGATCTAGTCCCGCTTGAATCGCGGTCGTCATAACCTCTTCATACACGGTTAATGATTTGGATGCTTCCCCTGCCGGCATAATATGGCTTACTACGGTATAACCTTGCTGACGTAGAGCTTCTTCAAGCGCCGGTAAATACCGTGGAGCTACTTCACTATCACTCACAACCAGTAGCGGGCTACGAGTGGACAGTCCAGCCTCAGCACAGTACTGGCCAATGTTCTGCAGCAGACCACTACCGATGTGGATTGGATAAGAACGATCTCCCAAATCTACATTGATTGTACGCATGATTAATAACTCTCCAATTGTGCAAGATAGTTTTCATAGTTCGCTTTAATTTCTTCGAGAGAATCCCCGCCGAATTTATCAAGAAATGCTTTGGCAACTTCCCATGCCACTACGCTTTCCAGAACCACACATGCCGCTGGAACCGCACATGCATCCGAACGTTCTACTTGAGCTGTAAAAGGTTCTTTCGTATCGATATCTACACTTTGAAGTGGCTTATACAAGGTAGGAATAGGCTTCATAACACCACGAACCACTACCGGCATGCCATTCGTCATCCCGCCTTCAAAACCACCTAAACGATTGCTTGCGCGATAGTATCCTTTAGAAGCTTCATACATAATTTCATCATGGACTTGCGATCCACGCAATTTTCCCGCTTCAAATCCAATGCCGATTTCAACGCCTTTAAAGGCATTAATCGACATCACTGCCCCAGCGATCGCACCGTCCAGCTTCCGGTCTGACTGTACATAGCTGCCAAGTCCAATGGGCAGTCCTTCGACGATACATTCAACGATTCCACCGATGGAGTCGCCCTCTTCCTTGATCTGATCTATGTAAGCCTCCATTTTCTGTTCCGTTTCTTTGTCGACAACTCTGACAGAAGACTGTTCTGTCCGTTCAATCAGCTCATCGATAGGCAGATCATTTGCAGGTGCCTCAATTTCACCAATGCGAATGACTTGACCTGCTACTTTCACACCAAAAGCTGCCAGCAGCTGTCTGGCTACAGCGCCACATGCAACTCTGGCTGCGGTTTCGCGGGCACTGGAGCGCTCCAGAACGTTGCGAAGATCCGTATGATTGTACTTCAATCCACCATTCAAATCTGCATGTCCAGGGCGCGGCCGATTTACCCGGCGTTTTTCTTCATCACTGCCTGGAATAGGTTCAATATTCATAATGTTCTTCCAGTGAGTCCAATCCTTGTTCTCTACTACCAAGGCTACCGGAGCACCCGTAGTATAGCCGTGACGTACTCCACCTACAATTTGTGCCGTATCTTTTTCAATCTGCATGCGGCGTCCACGTCCGTATCCCTTTTGTCGACGATGCAATTGAAAGTTAAGCTCTTCAAAATCCAAAGTTAAATTACTTGGCAATCCCTCAATAATAGCCGTTAGCTGGGGGCCGTGCGTTTCCCCCGCTGTTAAATAGCGTAAACTCATGATGTCTTCCCCCTTTTATACTTTTAAACTGTAAACCGCTAAAATCCTATGATCTTTGCTCATTATAGTATAGGGAATCCGCTTTGACAAGAAAGGGATCTCCCTAGAAACACTGTATGTATACCGAAATAAAAAGCGCCATCCATACCCTTAAGAGTATGAATGGCGCTCCTCGGCTGGGTCCTCAGTTTGTTAGCTGCCGAGCCGCTGGCTTGGTGGAGGGAATGTAGACTTACGCTCTTCCAGCTGCAGAAGGCGCTCCAATTGCATTTCTTCCACACCGAGAATTTGCCCGCACTCACGAACGGTGATAAAGCCTCGTTTGTACGCGGCAATGACCTTGCTTTTGTCCATCGGTTTAACTTTCCTTTCACTTAGCGTACAGATTCTACTATCCAGTATCACTGAACTTTTGCGAAAGTATACCTTTGAAGTTAATGGCGAAGGAGCAAAAAGTATTTATTTTTTACGATAGAAAAAAGTTTCCGTCGATTCAAAGCCATATTGAGCCGGTGTAAAGATTTGCTCTGTGCTGCCCACAAACAAATAACCACCCGGACGTAAGCTAGCCGAAAACTTATGATAGAGCTTGTTCTTCGCTTCTTCAGTAAAATAGATCATTACATTGCGACAAATAATAAGATCGAAGCCTTCGTCGAACTTATCCAAGAGCAAATTTTGTTTGCGGAAATCTATGTTTTTCTTAAGTGAATCGCTGACCTTGAAGACAGGGCCTTCCGGCGTAAAATAACGTGCTGCCACGTCTTTCGGCACATCCTTTAAAGAACGTTCCAAATAAAGACCCTGCTTTGCTTTGGATAAAGCGCCATCATCAATATCAGTGGCAAGAATACCTGTCTGCGCCAATATATTCTTGTCCGACAAAATCATAGCCAGCGTGTAAGGCTCTTCGCCTGTAGAACATGCCGCGCTCCACAGCTTTAATTTGCGGCCCGACTGCTGGAGGTCAGGGAGGATAATATCCCGCAAAACTTCCCAGCGATTCGGATTCCGCCAGAACTCAGAGACATTGATCGTCATTCGATCTAAAAATTCATAAAATAAGTCCTTATTTTTCATCATCGCTGCAAAAAAATCACTGAAGGTATGATACCCATTCTTCATCCGAAGAGTCGTCAAACGCCGCTTCATCTGCGCTTCTTTATATTGAGCCAGATCAATTCCGGTGCTTTGTTTAACGTTGTGAATAAATCCGCTATAATCTGGATCTGTTGTTAATGCTGCAACATTACGATCAGACATGTTAATCCCCTGCCTCCCACCTGGACCTTACATCCAGACTGCGATGTCTTTGTTATACTGATTCAGTTCATCTGGAGCAAAGAAATTAGCAATTTCCCGTTCTGCACTTTCAGGCGAGTCTGATCCATGAATTAAATTAAGTGGTGTATGGCTGGCAAAGTCGCCACGAATCGTGCCTGGCAGAGCTTCTCCAACTTTTGTTTTGCCTATGAGTGTCCGGGATAAAGTTACGACATCATCGCCTTCCCATACCATTGCAAACACTGGACCTGAAGTGATGAAAGAGACCAGCTCTGAAAAAAAGTCTTTGCCTGCATGCTCAGCATAATGTCTTTTCGCTTGATCCTCACTAACTGTAATCAGTTTAGCAGCGACCAATTTAAACCCCTTATCCTCAAAGCGGGCAACAATACGCCCTATTAATCCACGTTGAACTCCATCAGGCTTGACCATCAGATACGTCTTTTCCATAGAAGCACTCTCCATTTTCCCATTTGAAGGGTTGTTTTGACGCTATCTTAACAGAAACATTGCTTTCTGGAAACGTTTAATTTCAATCTCACCAGAAGATCAATAACTTCTTCCTGTTATAAAATACGCAATATCGCGCAGATTGCGCTTAGTCTTATTGTTAGGCAATTGTTCCAGCGCCGCCAGCGCCTTGTCGATATAACGTGAAGCGAGCTCCTCAGAACGGGCGATTCCGTCTCCGGAAAGAATGAGATCAATCGCATGTCCTACCGTGCTATGTCCCTCACGTATAGACTTCAGTTCCTCAAGCAATGACTCGCGCAGTCGCTCATCCTCAAGACTATAAATCACTGGAAGTGTAATGTTTCCTTGCCGCATATCACTGCCCGGAGGTTTACCGATCTGTTTCTCTGTGCCTGAGAGATCCAGTAAATCATCACGAATCTGGAACGCCATACCCACGTTATATCCATAATTATAAAGCAAACGAGCTACTTCTGGATCTGCTTCAGCAGCAAGAGCGCCGAGTTGGCAGCTAACTGCAATCAGCAGGGCTGTTTTGCGGCGGATACGCCGTAGATAATGACGTACACTTTGCTCACTGTTGAAAAAGTCACGAATCTGCTCCATCTCTCCGATCGACATTTCGATCATCGCCTTAGACAGAATTTGATGAATTCGTGGATTCTTCAGCTCCGTAGTCATAACCAGCGCTTTTGCATATATGTAGTCACCAGTGTACATGGCAATTTTATCGCCCCATTTTGCTTTCACGGTGAGTTCACCACGGCGCAATTCTGCATCGTCGATCACATCATCATGGACCAGTGAAGCGCTATGGATCAACTCTAACGGTATCGCCACCCGTTTCAGTTTTTCCAGATCATACTTACCGAATTTCCCGCCCATTAGGACAAATACGGGACGTAATCTTTTGCCGCCTGCCTTTAATAAATGCAGGGAGGTTTCTGTAAGCAGATCGTCATCCCCCTGTACACTGCGGTACAGCTCTTTTTCAATCTGATCCATATCTCTGTTCAGTAATCCGAATATTTGCAGTCGTTTCATTCTTTCACCCGTGTCAACAGTTTATGGCTCCAAATCTCCATCTTCACTTCCTGCGGCAGCAGGCCCATCTCATAGGCATAGCGGAAATAGAGGTTCAAACCTTGCTGCTGCCTTTCTCCAAAATCATAACATAAATTGCGGAAGTACCCTTCCCAATAAGACTTTGTTCCTCCAATGTTAGAACAAGCTGCTTGTACAATAGGATCTAAATCTCTCAATCCCCGCATTTTACTCTCGGCAAAAGCCTCTGCAATCTCAGAAATAGCTTCCGGTTTGTCCTCCGCAGCCTTTCGATTCACTGCCCAGACCGCAAAGGTCATCCCTAAGCCCGTCCATTCCTTCCAAACCTCAGCCAGATCAGTAACGATATAACCTTGATCCTGCCATGAGGCCTTAATAGCATTATCACCAATTAATAAACAGGCATCCGCTTCATGCATCATGTCATCCAAATCAGGATTAGCGCTAATATACTCCGGTTTATTGCCAAAAGCTTTTTCCATTAAAATTTTCAGCAAATTTACCGAGGTTGCAGAAGTATTCGTAACAGCGATCTTACCGCTGCCAATCTGAGCAAATGGCACCCTGGAAAAAAGGAATATTGATCTCACAGGACCGTCCGCGCTAACCGATAAATCAGGTAGAAGTAATAATTTGTCACTGGCCTCAGCATAAGCAAAAGAGGATAAAGCACCTACATGAATAGTTCCACGGCTCATCCCCTGATTAAGAATGGCAGGTACCTCACTCACCATCTCTGCAGAATATTTCAATGCAGAGGGATGAAAATTGTGAAATACCGGCCATGAGTTGGTATAGCTGATTTTGCCGATGATGGTGTGGCTGTTATTGTCCATCCTTTCAATCCCCCCATCTTCGAAATAAATTGTGTTCAATATTAAAGCTGTCAAGCACTTTGCCCACCATGAAATTAATCAGATCATCCATACTTTGCGGCCCAAAATAAAAAGCCGGCATTGCGGGAATCATCCGAACTCCCAGACGGGACAGCTTCAACATATTTTCTAGATGAATAGCATGCAATGGAGTCTCACGAGGTACAAGCACCAGTGGGCGGCCTTCCTTGAGCATAACGTCAGCAGCACGTGTCATTAGATTATCAGAGGTCCCATTCGCTACCGCGGATAATGTTCCCATAGAGCAAGGCATAATAATCATCCCTTCCACACGAAACGAACCACTTGCAATGGATGCGCCGATATCCGCAACAGGATGATAAAGCAGAGAACCGGGATAGCCTTTGAACCTTTCGTTCAAAAAGCCCTCCCGGTCTGATGCGATATAGCCAAGTTCTTCTTTAAATACGCGCCAGCCCGCATTACTAACTACCAAATGCACGGAGTAGCCTAGTGACAGCAAGGTTTCAGTTAGACGAACACCATATATCGCACCGCTTGCTCCTGTAATTCCAACCACGATGTTTTTCGGTTTAGTAAGCGTCATTAGTAGAACTGCACCACCAAGTCAATCAAAGTGAAAGAGAACACCACGATGCTCAATACGCCGTTCATAGTGAAAAAAGCAGTCTGCAGACGGCTCAGGTCACTCGGAGATACAATGTAGTGCTCATAAAAGAGAATGATATATGCGATGATCATGCCTGCTACATACCACCAGCTTAAATCCGTCATAAACAGCAACGATACGAATCCAATCGCCGTGAGAATGTGAAATACGCGGGCAATAAAGAGTGCACCTTGAACCCCGAACCGAACCGGAATGGACTTCAAGCCCTCTTTTAGATCAAACTCAACATCCTGACAAGAATAAATTACATCAAAACCTGCAGTCCAAAACACAATAGTGAAATAAAATACCATTGAAGTCCAATTCACACTACCAGTTACAGCTACCCAACCGCCTAAAGGTGCAAGCGCAATGGTCAGACCGAGGATAAGATGGCAGGCCCATGTAAACCGCTTAGTAAATGAATAAATGACAAGAAGGAAAACTGCGATTGGCAAGAGCTTGGCCGACAAAGGATTCAGCTTAAAGGCTGCCCAAAAGAGTAAGAAAAACGAAATGCCGATAAAAATGACGACTTCACCGATCTTCAATAATCCTGCAGGAATAGCTCTTCCCGCTGTGCGTGGATTCTTAGCATCACTTATCCGGTCAATCAGTCGATTCAGCCCCATAGCAGCGCTCCGTGCCCCAAACATAGCCACTACGATCCAACCAATCTGGCTCCAGGTAGGTAGCGTGCCAAACATGACAACGGAACCAAGTAAAGCGCCCATAAAAGCAAAAGGTAAAGCAAATACCGTATGTTCAAACTTGATCATTTGTAAAAAGATACCGATTTTCTTAAACATTCCCGTTCTCCTTGAGCCCAATATGTAATGCCGCGATGCCTCCGGTCAAGGGGAAGGATTCCACTTTTTGCAGTCCGGTTTCACGGAAAATAGCAGCTAATTGCTCCCGGTCAGGGAACAGCGCCAGCGATTCTGGCAGCCATTTGTATTGCTCATACCTTTTAGCGAATAACTTGCCCAGCAATGGAAGAACACGCTGAAAATAAAAGAAATAGATACCTTTAAACGGTTGTTTCATCGGCTTGGAAAGCTCCAGGCAGACCACCATTCCTCCGGGCTTCACCACTCGTTTCATCTCGTTCAGCACTTGAACAAGATCCGGTACGTTGCGGAGTCCAAAACCAATCGTTGCATAATCAAATGCGTTGTCTTCAAAAGGCAACTCCATAGCGTTGCCCTGTACGAGAGAGATCCGGTTCTGAAGCTTGCGCTCCTCCACCTTACGGTGCCCCACTTCAAGCATGCCTGCACTGAAGTCGAGCCCTATCACATTCCCTGTCTGTGAGGCTTCGGCCAAGGCAATGCTCCAATCGCAAGTGCCGCAGCATAAGTCTACAGCTGAATCCCCGCGCTTCATGCCCATCTTCTTCATCGTGAACTTACGCCAAGCCTTATGCCGGCGAAAACTTAAGATGTCATTCATCAAATCATATTTACCTGCAATACTCTCAAACACCGAGTGCACAAACTGTTCCTTCGGTTTGCTGTTATCACCCACAGCAGTTGTAGTTTTGTCCATAGTCATCCACTAACCCTCCACGGCTGCTTGTCCTGAGACTTTCATCTGCAGGAGAATACGATCCAGCGCTATCTCAAGCTCTCTAAGCAGGCTTTCGTCTTTAACGCTTTGTAATAGTCCCTGAATCGACTGAATCGACTGATGGAGCATGTCCGTCAGCAGAGAATCACATTTATATTTCATCTTCAGCATCTTCCAGTCCTTCTGATCAAGGTTCTGGTCTTGAAGCTGTTTGCGTTCTTCCTCTGTCGCTGACTCCAGCATCTTCCAGTAGCAATAACCATTGCTTGCATTCTCAAGGTTATCACAACGCTGAAGCTCAATGGCAACCGTTTCGCACTGACTGAACTCTGTCAATAACTTCTCCCACAATTCCACTAAGGAATTCTCGATCATGGGCGTAAAAGAAAGGAACAGCCGCATATTGAGCTGTACCATGTGCCGCAAGTATTGTTCAGCCGAAAGACGGATTCCTCTCATCTTCACATAGAGGTTCGCTTTCAAGACATTGAAATCAGCAATCGCCTTACTCAAGATTCCAACCATCTCAATCTGATCACTCTTTGCAAGCAGATGGTAAAACCAGCTACTAAAATAATCGCCAGCCAATACCTTTAATTGACGGGAACGCATAGGATCTCCACCGCGTCTATCATTCGAGCGGTCAATTACCTCATGTGTATCTAGTCCAAGTTGAATAAGTGCGGTTACGAGCGTATACAACTCACCAGTACTTCCTTTTACAGAAGATCCATGGTTTAGAAAAATATATAACAAATGACCCCGGCCATCAGAAAACGGCGGCAAATCCGTATGCTTCTGAATCATGTCGTAGTCGGTGTAGGGTTTTGCCAGTTGCGGTATGCAGTACGGTTTCATTTCAGCCTCCGAAGCCATTGACATTTATATTAATTCCTTTGTTCACAATCTTGTCTATTATATCACATGTTTTTTTGTCACGCACTGTGATACAACTGAGTTTCTTTTATTCTTCTCAAGGATAAATGAACTGCTTCTTCCAGAGCTCAGTCTCACTAATACGGAAGCCCGTCTTGAGACGCTCGGAAATGGGGAAATTACCCGCAGACTGAAGTTCATTCTGGAGTTCAACGGACCACTCCGCGCGTCTGATATCCCCTGCTAGCAGCAGCCGGCGGCTATCCAGCCATTTATCCATGACCACGATGCGCAGCAGGAGCTGATCCACATTCGAGGTTTCTTGAAAAGCAAAAGAAATAGTCTGTGCCATATTTCGATAAAGCTCCTGGGGTTCATGATCATTTCCGCTCACTTTTAAATCCAGAGACAGAACGTGATCCTCCCAGTCTACGCTATCAATGGATAAGGTCAATGGAAGTGCGCCAAGAACATCAACAAGATTATCGTTGTCTAGCACCGTGTTATAGCCGCCAGTAAAAGTCTCCACTGCACCATTTCGCTGCTGTAAGGTTGAATCCATATCTGCCACTTTGGGCAATATTACAGCAGAGGTTGCAGTCAAGAGTAATACGGCTCCAACCCACCAGGCCTTGTTCATGAACACGCCCCCCTTATCCATAATTCCCACTCTTAGCGGAATACGATCATTTATCTTTACTATATTTTGAAAAAAAGCAGGCTATGCCTGCTTTTCAGCTTTCACTTTCCAATTGTCCGTGCTTTGTCCATATTTCAGCCTTACCGCGGATCTTCATCGCTGAGGTATGATCAGTAAACTGGGCAATCAATACCTCGCCCTTATCCAGCTTCTCTGTATGATGAAAACGTGTATCTGTACCTCTGGTTAACCCAATGACCTGAACGCCATTATCTTTAGCCTTAACCACAATATAGTCGCTGCCCGTTGGAAGCGGAGTAGTACCCGTATTTTTATCCATCATCACTCATCCTCCTCTAAACCTATTATACAGTTCATAGTATTTCAAAAAACAAATGCCGCCTTGGAGGGCGGCATAGTTGTTCTTAAAAAGACTATGGGATAGGTATGTAGAAATCTTTATTTGATTCCGTCTTTCAGCGCCTTACCGGGTTTGAATGCCGGTACCTTGCTTGCAGGAATTTCGATTTCTTCACCAGTTTGCGGGTTACGGCCTTTACGTGCAGAACGCTCACGCACTTCAAAGTTTCCGAATCCAACCAGTTGTACTTTATCACCGCTTTGCAGTGCTTCTGTAATTGCTTCGAAAACCGCATCTACAGCTTTAGTAGCATCCTTCTTGGGAAGTTCAGTTGCTTCTGTAACTACATTGATCAAATCTGATTTATTCATGTTTTCTCACCTCCCTGAGTAAATTCTCCGGTATCATACACTGTTTCCGTTTCAACGTAAAATATACGTGATAATCCCGTTTAAAACTTAACTTTGGCGCCCTTAGACCTTGAAGCGCAACAAACTTATAGTAATACAGCCCATCCATAAATTCAAGCTGTTACTCAAAAAAGGAGCAGAAATTATCATCTATACTTGCATATTTATCTAAATTCGATCTAATTTGTTAGACCTATAGGAGCAGTTAAGGTCTTTATTTCATCAGAATAATTGAGTCAGATTCACCGTTATTATAGGAACTAGGTATCAAGTTTTAGGATATATACAAATAAAAAGAGCAGGATTTCTCCCACTCTTTGAATTTATTTATATTCAGCTTAGAGAATAATTGCAATAAGTCCGCCGGAACCCTCATTTATAATGCGGCCAAGCGTTTCTTGCAGTTTGTAGCGCGCATTATCCGGCATCATAGCTATCTTGCCTTGAATTCCTTCTCTTACAATGGAGTGTAGGGAGCGGCCAAAAATATCGGATTCCCAAATCTTAATAGGATCATTCTCAAAGTCCTGCATCAGATAACGAACCAGCTCTTCGCTTTGCTTTTCCGTTCCGATGATTGGCGAGAATTCAGACTCCACATCCACCCGAATCATATGAATGGATGGTGCCGTAGCCTTTAAGCGAACCCCGAAGCGAGAGCCCTGACGAATCAGTTCTGGCTCGTCGAGTGCCATTTCGGCTAAAGATGGAGCCGCGATACCATAGCCAGTAGTCTTGACCATTTCCAAAGCTTCTGAGAATCGGTCGTATTCTCGTTTCGCATGTGAGAACTCCTGCATAAGCTGGAGCAGATGATCCTTACCGCGGATCTCAACCCCCACCACTTCCATCAGAACTTGATCGTACAGCTCTTCTGGAGCATACAGGTCGATCTCTGCTACACCCTGACCCATGTTCATACCACTTAGGCCAGCTTTATCAATAAAGTCATATTCGGTGAACTGAGATACGAGGCGGTCAACATCCCGCAGGCGGCGGATGTCTTTTACAGTATCGCGAACGGAGTTCTCATAACTACTACGCAGCCAGTGGTTTTCTCCAAGCACCATAACCCAGCTTGGCAGATTTACATTTACTTCATGCACTGGGAATTCATAAAGCACTTCCCGCAGCACACCCGTTACGTCATCTTCGCTCATGTTTGCGGCGCTTAGCGTCATAACTGGGATATCGTATTTGATGGCTAGCTCGTTACGGAGCTGCTGCGCTTCCTCACTGCGTGGCCGGGTGGAGTTAATGACAAGCACAAACGGCTTACCCACTTCCTTCAGCTCTGCAATGACGCGCTCTTCAGAGTCCACGTACGAGTTCCGCGGAATTTCTGCAATCGTACCATCTGTTGTTACCACTACACCTAGCGTTGAATGCTCCTGAATAACCTTACGTGTCCCGATTTCTGCCGCTTCCTGAAAAGGAATAGGCTCTTCAAACCAAGGTGTAGAGATCATTCGTGGTCCATTTTCATCCTCGTAACCTTTTGCACCCTCTACAGCGTAACCCACACAGTCTACCAGACGAACATTAACCTCAAGCCCTTCCGCAACCTTGATTTGGACTGCGTTGTTTGGCACAAACTTCGGTTCTGTCGTCATAATCGTTTTGCCTGCTGCGCTTTGCGGAAGCTCATCCACAGCTCTTACTCGATCAGCCTCATTCGTGATGTTTGGCAGGACAATGGTTTCCATGAAGCGCTTGATAAATGTCGATTTCCCCGTGCGAACCGCGCCGACGACGCCAAGATAAATGTCTCCGCCGGTACGCTCGGCAATGTCCTTGAAAATATCCACTTTTTCCAAAAGAGATCCCCTCCTCATATTACTCCGAAGAAAAAATGCCTGAAGAGCATCGACTTCGCGTTCCGCCGGTAATCTGACCCTTGCAGGACATCAACCGGACTTATCGTATGCCCGCCCGAAGCCTAGCTGCTTTCGACCGGGACGTACTTGCCCCGCGCTAAACTCCGAATGCTCGGACATGCATTTGGACTAGTATCATCATATGTATCCGGAACGAATTTATGACCCATATTCGCGCATTTCACAATGTAATTTCAAAAAAAGTTAAGTCTGCGCGCCGCAAGGCGTCTGACGCCCGGAAGCTTACTCATCCATCTTATGAGGTAGGATTCGTTGATAGAACTATTTTTAGTGGATGCTGAGATTAAAAGGTTATAAACAAAAAACGCCTAATGCCCCGGATAAAACCGAAGCTTAGACGCTTTTAAACTATAACTCTAACTTGGAGGCTGTGGGATCGGCTGATTATTAATCCATAGATACGGCAAAGACTTTACGGGAACGTAATATGAAGCTTCCTCCAGATCCAGTCGCAAGTCCTGATTCTTGTCGTGCTCTCCACCCTTCTTATCGACGGCAGCCATGATATCAAAAACATAATCTACGTAGACAGTTCCATCCTTATCCATGATAAAGTCAAGAACTTGACCGGAATAGACGCTAGTTAAGGTTATAGAGCTTGTACCCGCCTGCTTATGATCAATGGTATACAATCCGGGGTATAGCTCATCAAGCACAGGGAGGTTGCCGCCATGAGCTGATTTATAGCGGTTAACCTGTCGTTGCACGTCATTCACCTTTTGAACCGTAACAAGGTCCATCACCTTCACCACAGGATCAATTTCCTCATTCAAAATAAGAAAATAAGCACTTCCACCCTGCTCAAAAGCGGTAGCCGGTATATCATCCAAATATCCCTTATTATTCAACTTCCCCAGGTCAATACGAAACTTCTCATACCTTGGAGTAGTTTCATCCGCATTAAGAATGGGCAGTACCCCTTCCTCCTGTTGATAATCATCAACGGCTGCTTGTATCCGTTTAACACTCTCCCGATAATTAACACTAGCCCGCTTCTCTTCACCTGGGTATAGACAGCCCGAAAGCGTAAGCGCGAGCGATACCATCCCTAGCAAAAGCTTGGCCCCTGCCTTCAGTTTCATTTTATATCCTATAAACTCCAACCGAGTCCCTCCCACGGTGACATTCTTACGCTACCACAGTTCATCTTCTTCCCCACGCCGCGCTGCTTCAAGCTTACGGCGCACCGCAGCCTTCAGTGGATCTTCCGGCACCTGAACGGTTACGTCGCTCCATACGGCAGCCTGACAGGCCAGACGCGTTCCTTCTTCTAAGGCCGATCCAAGCTTACGCCGCTCAATATCTCCGGGAGGCCTTACTGCAGAAGCCTCTTCCTTCGCGACTGTAACCTTGCACATCAGGCAGCCTGCTTTGCCTCCGCATCTAGTTGTAATTGGCACTCCTGCTTTACGAGCGGCCTCTAATAACGAAATGCCACGGTTCACAACAGCTTTACGACCTTCTGGTTGAAATACAACGGTAACTCCTTTTTGTGATTTCATGATGTTACTTCCTTCCTCAACACTATGTAACTGCTTACATAATTGAAACAACTCCGCCCAATAGGCCCACTAACATGATGACAAAAGCAAGTATAGACAGTACAGCCTTAAGCAATCCCTTGGTTTTGCTCCGAGCAAAAGTTATAAGAAATACTGATAATCCCATAATCAGCATCGCAATCAGGGATAACCACATTTTCGTCATCGGATCCATGGTCAAAGCCCCCATTCGCCTGTAATTTATTAGGGACTATTATATCATGACCTTATCCTTTTCTGTAAAAAAACATCATTTTTTATGTATTATTTTAAATAAATTACACTTCGTGAAAATTATCAGGAATATAAAAAAAAGCAAAAGACGACGGAATCGTTCATTGATCCGTTTTCTTTTGCTCACCCAACTTAAAGCTATTTTTTAAGCATCATTTTCATTAAAGACTCCATTGTGCTGGAACCTGCGCCGCCTTTTTTAACGGCATTGATAATCTCCTGCACAGTAGCTTCACTGACCGGCACTTTCGCCATTGATGACACCTGCTTAATTAACTGGCGGAGCTGGGCTTCATTCTGCGTAGTTCCTGGCTTTACCGTACTGGCTAGCTTTTTGACGGCACTTTCCGTAATGTTCTTGCCCGCCTTTTTGTTAATGGCGTTCAATGCATCCTTGGAAAAATCTCTGCTCACTTTTCATCCCTCCTCCGTCAATCCCCATTACAACATATGAGAATTTGCGGAAAAAGGTGAACAGGATCAGGAATGCCACTGCTCCCAAGTTTCCTGGGAGATCGACTCAAGCTCAGGCTTACGATCACGACCCATCAAGGCTTCAACCGCACTGCGTGGGCTTCTTCCTTGAAAGAGCACATGATAAATCTGATCCGTAATCGGCATCTGCACACCCAGCTTGAGCGAAATTGCATAAGCTGCTTCGGTAGTACGAATACCTTCGACTACCATCCCCATGGATTCCAGCACCTCGGCCAGCGGCTTGCCTTGACCAAGCATGGACCCAGCGCGCCAGTTACGGCTGTGCTGACTAGTAGCCGTCACAACAAGGTCGCCAATTCCGGCAAGGCCGGCAAAGGTCAAAGGATTGGCTCCAAGCTCAACTCCCACCCGAGATATCTCGGCGAGTCCACGGGTCAAAAGCGCTGCTTTAGCATTGTCCCCATATCCAAGGCCATCGGATAGACCTGCACCAAGGGCAATAATATTCTTAAGAGCTCCGGCAAGCTCTACCCCTACCTGATCACGATTCGTATATACACGGAAATCGTTGTTGATGAACAATTCCTGCGCTTCGGCGCTACGTTTGTCATCAGGTGAAGCAACTACAACGGTTGTAGGACACCGGCGTACAACTTCCTCTGCATGACTTGGACCGGAGAGGACGACGATCTGCCCTTCGTCACAGCCTAGTTCCTCTGCAATTACGATGGACATCCGCTTATTGCTTTCCGACTCAAAGCCCTTCGTAGCATGAACACATAACATGTCATCCTTCCAGAATGGCTTCAGACTGCGAGCAACCTGCCGCATTCCTGAAGACGGAGCTACAATTACAACCGCCTTAGAACCGGACACTGCCGTTTCCATATCCGTAGTTGCAATAATGTTAGCTGGCAGTGCGATGTCAGGCAGATACTTATTATTCGTATGAGAGCCATTGATCTCGGCAGCTTGATCAGAGTTGCGTGTCCACAGATAAACTTCCGAGTGGTTTGCAGCCAGCACGCTAGCCAGCGCAGTTCCCCAGCTCCCCGCTACAAGTACGGTAACTTTATCAGACAACACGATTCCCTCCTTTAACTTTTGAGCCTATCTTGTTCTCACGGCCTTCTACGATCTTTACAATATTCGTCCGGTGCCGCCAGAAGGCGAAGACCGCAATAATAATACTGGTCCAGAGCACAGGTTGTGTAAATCCTGTCAACAATAAAGCCACTGGTGTCAGTGCTACAAAAATTAATGAGCCAAGGGACACGTAACGGGTGATAAAGATAGACAGGATGGCGATGATACCGGCGAGCAGCGCTGGCCATAAACAAAGCGTAGCCATAACACCGATCGTAGTAGCAATGCCTTTCCCCCCACGAAAACGAAAATAGAGCGGCCAATTATGTCCGATGATGGCAGCGATTCCGCAAAGAGCCGGAACCCAGGTTCCCCAACCGCCGACCCAGGTTCCTAACCATACAGCGGCCACCCCTTTCAGCACATCCAGCAACAGCACTAGTATTGCAGGACCTTTACCCAATACACGCAGTGTATTGGTAGCTCCCGCATTTCCGCTTCCGTATTGACGGATATCAATTCCCTTTAGCAACTTTGCAAGCAGTACACTAAAGCTGACAGAACCAAGCAAATAGCTTACAACGATAACCAGAAGTTCAAGCGCCACACTTCTTCTCCCCTAACCTTCGTTTTCGGATTTGCGCCGTGTAAAGAGACGGATTGGTGTTCCTTCGAAATTAAATGCTGCGCGAATTTTATTCTCCAGATAACGTTCATAGGAGAAATGCATCAGCGACGGATCATTCACGAACACCACAATCGTAGGCGGCTTAACCGCAACCTGCGTTACATAGTTAATACGCAAGCGACGGCCTTTGTCAGTTGGTGGAGGGTTAATCGCGATTGCATCAGATACAACGTCGTTCACCAAATGTGTAGTAATGCGCAGTGCGTGCTGTTGAGATACATGCTGTACAACAGGCAGCAGTTTTTGCAAACGCTGTTTGGTTAAAGCCGACAAAAAGACAACCGGTGCGTAACTCATAAACAAGAAATGGTCACGAATCTTCGTCTCGAAGTTCTGCATAGTCTTATCGTCTTTCACAATGGCATCCCATTTGTTGACAACAAAAATAGATGCTTTACCAGCTTCATGTGCATAACCAGCAATATGCTTGTCCTGATCGATGATGCCCTCTTCGCCGTTAATTACAACGAGGACCACATCAGCCCGTTCAATCGCACGCATAGCACGCATAACACTGTATTTTTCAATGTTCTCGTATACCTTGCCTTTTTTACGCATACCTGCCGTATCGATAAGCACATAACGTTGCCCATCACGTTCAAAAGGAGTATCGATAGCATCTCTTGTTGTCCCTGCAATATCGCTGACGATAACACGTTCTTCGCCCAAAATCGCGTTAACCAGAGAGGATTTACCTACATTCGGACGGCCAATCAAAGCTACACGAATGACATCCTCATCGTATTCATCATCTATTTTCTCAGGTAGGCGCTCAACTACAGCATCTAGCAAGTCGCCGAGTCCGGTTCCGTGACTACCAGAAATTCCGATTGGATCGCCAAAACCAAGGCTATAGAACTCATAAATATCATCCGCACGCTTCATATTATCCACTTTGTTGATGGCAAGAACGACTGGTTTACCTGAACGGAACAGAATCTGAGCTACCTCTTCATCTGAATTCGTCACACCACTCTTCGCCTCACACATAAATACAATAACATCCGCTTCTTCAATCGCCAGCTCCGCTTGAACACGGATTGATTTCAGAATTGTATCTTCTCCATCAATTTCAATACCTCCGGTATCAATCACACTGAACGACTTACCGTTCCAATCTGAAATACCATAAATCCGGTCACGTGTAATCCCCGGCTTATCTTCTACAATGGCTAATCTATCGCCAATCAGCCGATTAAATATCGTCGATTTTCCGACGTTAGGCCTCCCAACGATTGCCACAACGGGTCTTGCCATATTCATTCCTCCTGTCATCCTTACGTTACTCATCATAGCAAAAAACATTTAAATTGGCTAACAATCATGTTAACTCTCATCAATCCGACCAGTTCCGAAAAAAAGACAATCGGCGAACCCCCGTATCGAGGGCTCGCCGATTACTTTACCCGTATATTCAAAAGCTCGTTTAGGGATTAGTTATTACCCTTAAATTTGTCCAGCTTGTCACCAAAACGTTCAGCAAGCGTAAAGCTAAGGCCTTCGTTGCTAAGGGAAACGTTAGGGTTGTTCAGAACTTCTTTAGGAGCTCTGTCTCTGCTATTGCTGCGTTCAGGTCTAGCAGATGGAGCTGGAGCTTCTTCAGTTTCTTTGATGCTCAGGCTAACACGTTTCTCGGATGGATTGAAGTCCAGAACTTTCACTTGAACTTCTTGTCCTTCTTTCAATACTTCGTGTGGAGTAGCGATGTGTTTGTGGGAGATTTGTGAGATATGCACAAGACCTTCCACACCCGGAAGCAATTCTACGAATGCTCCGAAGTTCACAAGACGTTTTACAACGCCTGTTACAACATCACCGATGTTGATTTCGCCAGCAGCAGAGTCCCAAGGACCTGGAGCAGCAGCTTTGATGCTCAGGCTGATTTTTCCTTTTTCAGGATCAACCTTCAATACTTTAACACGTACTTTATCACCTTCAGATACTACATCAGAAGGTTTCTCTACGTGACTCCAAGCGATTTCAGATACGTGTACAAGACCGTCAACTCCGCCCACATCAACAAATGCGCCGAATTGAGTCAGGCGTTGTACTGTACCTTCGATGATTTGGCCTTCAGATAGTTCAGCCATAATTTTCAGCTTGTTAGCTTCGAATTCTTCTTCAAGAACTTCTTTAGCAGACAAGATTACTTTGCTGTTCTCACGGTCAAGTTCTTTCACTTTAACGCGCAAGGTACGGCCTTTGTAATCGCTGAAATCTTCAACGAAGTGACGCTCTACCATGGAAGCTGGGATAAATCCGCGAGCTCCAACATCAGCTACGAGGCCGCCTTTAACAACGTCAGCCACAGTAACTTCGAAAGCTTCTTGGGAAGCGAAGTATTTCTCAAGATCTTCCCATGATTTTTCACTATCAACAGCACGTTTGGAAAGAACAAGGCTTTCCTTGTTGTCGTTGATGCTGACAACTTTACATTCTACTTCCTGTCCAACTTCTACTGCTGCAGCAGCGTTGTCCAGTTGTACTGCGGACAATTCGCGAATTGGAATCACACCGTCGTATTTATATCCAATGCTTACATAAGCTTGGTTATCTTCGATTTTGACGATTGTTCCTTTCACGGTATCGCCTTTTTTCAGAGAAATGATTTCCAAGTCAGCTTGGTTAGTCACTTCTTCTTCGTTAACGGCAGCAACTTCTTCTACAGCTCCGTTATTTTCTGTCACAGCGGAATCCACCGCTTCTACGGATTCATTCTTTTCCGCAGCTTCCTGATTTTTAATTTCTTCAGACATGTGATTAGCCTCCTCGATTCAAAACCCCATTTATTTAAACCTGCGTATAGCAGAGTTCAAAACAAGCAATGCATAATATTTCACTTACACTTGATGATAGTATGTTCCAAAAAATAGCGGCTATGCCGTTATTTAATCAAAACATTGAGCAAAATTTGTTGTTCTGCTCATCCCTTAACTAGCACTTGGTTTACCTGTCTCTTTCATCTCACGGATGCGATCCATAATGACATCGGTAACAGCCTCGAGAGATTCGCTCCCCGCACCGGCAAATTGACTAAGGTCTACAGGAGCACCATAGACAACGACCATGCGTCGAAAGGGTTTATACTGGCCGATAATAGCCGCTGGAATAACTGCTGCGCCACTTCGAAGTGCAAAGCTAGCAGCACCCTTCTTGGCCACTCCGGCATCAGAGTTACGCGTACCCTCCGGGAAGATACCCATGACATTACCATTACGAAGTGTGTTAAGGGCCGTTTTTATGGATTCTTTGCTTACGCCGCCACGTTTCACCGGAAAAGCACCCAATTTATTAATGAGCCAGCCAAGCACCGGAACCTCAAACAGTTCAGCCTTAGCCATATACTTTACCTGACGGTCCAGCTTAATTCCAATAGTCATTGGATCAAGCAGACTAATGTGGTTAGCGCAGAGCAGTACCCCGCCCTCCTTTGGCACATTTTCTTTCCCCACAATCTTAAGTGGGAAAAGGATTGCGTAAATCAAGCGAAGCAATCCAACACAAATTGCATAAATCATAAATGATTTCTCTCCCCGTCAACATGAGATCTACAGTGGGATACAATGGCCTCCACAACTTGATCGATATTCATTAAGGTCGTATCCAGAAGAATAGCATCCTCTGCACGGCGCAGCGGTGAAATCTCCCGTCCTTCATCCAGACGGTCCCGCTTTGCAATATCGTGTTCAAGCTGCTGAAGCGTCACCGATTCCGCGTCTCTCAGTTCCTTATAACGACGGAGAGCTCGTTCTTCCACACTTGCCGTCATAAAAATCTTTACCTCGGCATCCGGCAGCACGGTTGTACCGATATCGCGGCCATCCATTACCACGCCTTTGCGAAGCGCCATCTGACGCTGCAATTGACTCAGTCTGGATCTTACATCCTCGATCTTCGCATACTGCGACACAAGGCCGCTAACCTGAAGGCTCCGAATATGTGGGGTCACGTCTTCCCCATTAATCAGCACCTTCTGAATGTCTCGTTCCGGAATAAGTTCAATCACCATGTCGCGAACCTTCTCGTTCACTCGATGCTGATCTTCCGGTTCAATGCCTTCTTGGATCATATACCAGGTGATTGCCCGGTACATTGCACCAGTATCGACATAGATATAAGACAACTTCTGGGCTACCAATCGGGCTACAGTGCTCTTGCCTGCCCCGGCAGGTCCGTCGATGGCGACGTTTATTCTGTCATAAGTATGTGTACCCTGCCTATCCAACGGGGCATTCCTCCTCAAACACTCTTTCATAAAAAAAGCATCTAGCGTTACGAAAACTATTCCTGCAATATCAAGGAGCACACATAAATTGTTATGCTTGATGATATTATCAAGAAAAAAGCAGGCATTGCCTGCGACTTATAAAATTATACCACAGTTTATACTTCAGTGCAAAATCAGACAGCTTAATAGAGCTGTAAAAAATGCTTATCTGTTGCGGAAATCAAACTGACGTTCGAAGCAATAACGGATAATTTTCTGGCGTTCCAAATCTGAAATAGCGACAAATTTCAACATCGCTAAAAGCCGTCCATTCTCTAGCTTTTTAATGCGCACTACTTCACCTTCAAAATTGACATGCTCCGTGCTTCCGTTTCGATAAGGCACCAATACCCAGCAGGACAATTTATTACCAACCTCCAGCTTAACCTGGTTATCCACCAAAAAGGAGATTCCTCCACCACCAATATCATCTGTACGAACCAGGAACCGTTTGCCAAGGCTATCCTTCACAGCAAGCTCTAGATCTGCATTCACTCGGAAAAAGCTTCTTCTCTGGATCTTAAAAATCGAATCTGTCTCCGGCTTTTGAATCCGGACCATACGAATTACATCTTCTTTAAAGCCCAGTACATAAGTATTAAAGTAATTTTTGATGCCACCCTCAGTTAAAAAATAAACCGAAAGCTCGTCCCCCATAAAGAGCCTTTTTAGACGACCATTGCTCTCCTGCATAGGAATTTCAATCAGGAATGCGTCTTCTTCCGTCTCTGCAATTCTTGATCTATATTCAACTTCTGCTTCAGCAGCGTCACTGGAAGCAACCTGTATGTATAGATATTCGTTAATTTTAGGATACAAAGATGTCACCGCCACATCAGTTTAGTAATTATCACTACCCCTGATTATAGCATGGGAATATCAGCCAGTCAGATATATTTTATAGATATTGCAAAAAAAAGGGACGCACCCAACTGCTGGATGCGCCCTCCCTTTATTTTGCCTCAGACCCCGAAGAAGGTCTGATTTCTTCCACAGACTCTTCAATGCCATCCTCGGCGTTAATGTAAATACGATACTTTGAGCCATTGACCCCTCCACCGAACTCGTAAGTCAAGACCTCGACGGAATCATCATTTTTAATCCAGGACAAGCGATTGTATTGTTCCTTGAAATCAGAATTCAGAAATTTTCTCGCCTCTGCAAGGGTAAGCTTTGGTTTTGGAAGCTTCCGGTTGTCCTTGTGCTCATTGACGTATTCGCTGGCCTCAAAACCGATGGTATCACCTGTATCCAGCCCCATACGAATGGTCATCTTTTCAGGATAAATCAATACATCATTCTGTTTGGTTACAAAGGTCAAATTCCCGATATTATCGTAACGATCAGCGCTGACTGCAGTCATATGGGGATATCCTTTTTTCTCAAGAAACTGCTCTGCTTTGGTAACGGCTCCTTTAATAGAAACTTTGGCAGGGCCAACCTCACGGTTGTCATAATAAGAGATCAGCAACCCGCCATTTTTGGTGAAATCCATACTAATGGTGTGCTTCTTATTCGAAGCGCTAACAGTTGCTGTATAGGATGGCCATTCAGTGTTCTTCCCATTTTCTTTAACATCCACTTTAGCATTGGAGCCCGCATCCGCGAACTTCAACGCCTTACGTTTGATGTCTTCGGCAGTCACGGGGGTACCTCCGAGCATTTTGACGGAACGTTTATCGTAGATGCTTGCTACTGAAGGTCCCCAGTCTAGCTCAGGGTATGCCCCTACACGTTTATCCACCGTTTTGAAGCCGTCAATAATCGTGTTGTCCTCCGCTTTATTTTCTGTCGCCAACGCCGTTTCAACATCCATCCAGCGCAGCCGATTGCCAATGACTTTATTTTGTACCTCTTGCAAATCCTTAGAGATTTCTCCTGAGTTCTTGTACAATGCTTTTAGATTGCTCAGTTCTCCATCTGTCAGAGGTTTTTTAGTGAAGTCACGAATCCCGGCTTTATAAGAAAAGTTGGAGATTTTGGACAGAAACTCCTCTGTTTTGCTAAATGGCAGCAAGGTCAGCGGCAGCTGGTTAATCTCATTTTGGGCCTCACTAGTCATCCGCCACACATTCACAAGTCCTTTACGGTGCATCCCATTAGAAGCAGAGTTAACCGCAAGCGTATTTCCAAGCTCACCATGAAGACGGTCCACATGATAGGACAAATCATGAAAGGCGCGTTGATATTGGTTCTCCGCCTTAATTAGTATTGAATTCTTCTCCTGATTCTCCTGATAACCCCACACAAGCGCACCAATCAGCAGCAGCGCGGTCAGCGGGAACATTACAGCACTTAATCTTTTGTACATAGGGCTACAAGACTCCTTTCGATAGCTTATTGGCGTTAGTTTGACAATAAACTAGGAGTCTTATGCACTGAAGTTGCTACACAATGTGACTATAACGTCCGCTCAAGCTCTCTCTTCAATCTCAAAGCCACTGCTATTACTGCAAAGGCATTGTTTAAAGCCGGTTTGAATGACACCATGCTCTTTAATCCCTCTTAATATGTAGGTCTCACCGCACTGTTTGCAAACGATACGTACTTTTATACGCAAAAAAAGACACCTCTCTCCTCTCTGGAATTCCTTACTAGGAACTGCCCTTCGAATATAAGTGTGTCCATCTCGATTATAGGTTAACCTCTTCTTCACGTTTCAGAAAGCGGAAAGGAGAACGGCTGTTGGCCCTAGCAACCTTTCCCATACCTCCATACCATAGGATAGCCATCAGAGGCACAATAAACCATATCCAATAGTTGGCTGTCGTACTCAAAATAAAGTCATATATCCCATGCCACATCCATGGCAACAGGAGAGAAAACACCAGAATTCTGCGGGTATGAACTCCTTTTGAGAACTTCGCCCTTCCCATATGGTAGCCCATGATCACACCAAACATAGCGTGTCCAGAAACCGGAAGAAGTGCTCTTAGAAACATTGATCCGATAGAAGCGTTGCTATACCAAGCGTACATTACATTTTCTATTGTTGCGAAGCCGAGCGAAATCGCTACAGCGTATAGTATCCCATCATATGGCTCGTCAAATTCGGTATGATTGTAAATCATATGGTACAGCACAAACCACTTTAGACATTCTTCCACGCCAGCGGATATGAGAAACGACTCCACGTAGGGACCACCATTTAGTCCCAGCATCAGCCCTCTCTGAATGATCATTACTGGAAACACAATCAGAAGACCGAGCAAGAATACTTTAATGACTACATGAAGCGGTTCTTGATCATACTTGTCTTTCAGATAAAAAAAGGTCAACAGAGCAAGTCCCGGCGCTACTGCCGACGTAATGACCGATAACACGAGCACCGAATAACCTCCCTACACCCCTAAACCCTATTACTGCCGTTACACAGCAAGGTAGATGATAACTTTGATACAAGAATGACCGACATATCACCAACAACAAGACTAGGGCTGATCGGCCTAAACAATGGTCATCAGCCCCTAGTCTTGCCTAATTACTCCTGACGCTTAAAATGAGTGCACAATAACTGGACCGCATTCTCCGGCATCACTGTTTTCCCGTATTCATCGAGAACAGCTTCTGTGACCGGTGAGGAATCTCCAAACTCAGCAAGTACGCCAACAAGACCTGACAACGCCGTTTCTTCAAATTCCTTTGGATCGAAATACAGATACCATTTATTGTTATAAGAATACAGTTTCCCCTGGGAAGTAATATTACCGATGAGCACATGAGCCGCTTCAACCAGAACCTCGAAATCGAGGAATGCATATACAATGGAGTCGCTTTGTTCAAGAGTAACTTCCATTTCATAAATCTCTTCTGGCAATTCTTCTTCCCCGGACGCACCGTACTGATGGTGATCATATTTTCCTCGGGTCACTATAACGACCATGCCTTGCGCGGGCAATGCGAAAACTTCTACGGCAAGCGGACCCGTGGCATCAAAACCTAGTTCACTATATGCTTGATCCATCATCTCCGTAAACAGGTCATGAACCTTAGGAACTTCCTGCCACATGTCTTCCTTCTGGATGCCCCGCTCGCTCAGGTCGTCAAAAGTGAGGAAAATCCGTATCTTATCTTGACTTAATCGCTCTATTCTCATGACAGGATCCTCCTTTTGCAAGCTCATTTATTATAATGTATGATGAGTCCCGAGTAATGAGCCAAAAATGGTTACTATGTAAGTATGTTATCATTTTGCCGAGATAAATGCACGTAAATAAATATATAAAATCCTCTCTATTGAATAAACCATTTTCAAGGCCCTGAATAATAAAAAAGAATCATTCTGCGGAATATTTCATCCCCAAAATGATTCTGATGGAGTCCTTTACGGTTACAATCCCGGTATGGTTGTATGCGTTTCTTTAAGAATCTGCTCTACTTCGCTCTTTACTTCAGGATTGCTGCGAATGAATTCCTTTAACAATTTAAGATTGGATTCCTTCGACTTCACTGGTGATTCAGTCTTATGATCAGAGGTTGCGCTGCTTGAACCGTTACTTTGAGCATTACTGCTTGAAACAGCAGTGTTACCAAAACCAGTCGTGGCCATACCGATTATTTTTTCTTTTGCTTTATCTGCAGCCCCACTCATGGAACCACCCGATTGCCCTAGCGAAGACATTAAAGAATTCCGCTTTTTGGACATAATCATACTGGCTGCGGCGCCCATCAGCACCCCGCATAAAAATGACGAAGTATTCATATTTCCAGCCTCCTTGTATGGTAAAATCATGTTTAGTGTTCGCGGAAAGATTCCGGCTCATACAACCTAATAACAAGAAAGCGAGTTGAAAAAAGTGGGTAAAATGACATCAGTGCTCCTATTGGCTACCTTGCTGCTTACAGCCTGTGGCAACAGCGGTGCAAATGGAAATACAGCCAAGGAAACAAACACCACAAACAATCCGCCCACGGCGGCAGCTACACAAAGCGCAGAAACTACGGCGCCAGCACCTGAAGCAACAGCCAGTCCTACCCCTGAAGCAACAGCAGATGGAGGTACTACAGGAAATAGTACAGCCAGTAAGGGTGAAGCATCCGCTGAAATTCCACTGCTGTACCATATGAACAAAAATTACGACATCGTTCCTAATGAGGAAGCTACAAATAAAAAAGTGGTTCTGCTCACTTTTGACGACGGTCCTAAAGATGCTGCAATGATTAAACCTTTGATGGATGTTCTGGACAAACATCAAGCTAAAGCCATCTTTTTCGTAAATGGTTATCGTGTTAAGGAGCATCCTGAGCTTCTGGAGTTAATACATAACCGCGGTGGAATTATCGGCAACCACAGCTGGGATCATATTGTATTGAAAGACAAGTCCTATACTGAGGTTAAAAAGCAAATCGAAGATGTTCAAAATATTGTCAAAGAAACATTAGGAGAAGCTCCTCACTTTTTCCGTCCGCCACATGGTGCCGGCGGGGATGTTGGCAAGAAGGTCGCGGCTGAGAATGGAATGTTGTACATGACCTGGTCTGTAGGCTCACTTGACTGGGAAATGAAAGAAAAGGAAACGGGTAAGACAGAAAAATTGATCAGTAATGTTACCGATCAGCTGCATTCCGGCAGTAATATCCTGATGCATGAGCTACCATGGACCGTTGAGGGACTGGATACCTTGCTCACTACACTTGAGGGTAAAGGCTACAGCTTTGTTGATCCGCGCAGCATTGAGCTAAAAATGCGTTGATCTTCTCATCTTTACATGTCCGATAGTTGCTTCGTCAGTGCAATTGTTTTCGAATCAAACGAAAAATAGAAGGGGGTTCCAAAAGCCATTTGCATGGCTTTGGAACCCCCTTTTTACGCTACCAGTTTTTCTTACTGGAAAGAGTAAGCACTATTGGGTTGATTTACGCAGTGTCAGCACATGCATTTCAGCAGGACTGCCCCAGCGAAGTGGCAGATGTGCTGTTCCAAACCCTCTGCTGATCAGCAGCAGGGCATTTTTTGCGGAACCGTCCCCTCTTGGCCAACTAAACTTTCCAGCGTCATATTTATGATAGAAATGCTCTACATGTCTTTGACCCACAAATGGAAGGATCACCTGCCCCCCATGCGTATGACCTGCCAGAATCAGGTCCGCTGGCACACTCTGGCGCTTCGATAACCAAAGCGGATCATGTACAAGAATAATACGACACGTGTCTTCAGCAGAAGGGGTTGTGGTTAATTGCGGAAAAGGACCGTATGGAGTTTTGCCCCCATTTTTCGGAAAATCAATTCCGGTTAACCAAAGTTTAGCTCCCTCACGTTCAAAAGCCACATTTTCATCCATTAACAGTTTTGCACCACTGTCCTGAATAATCTCATCTACCCTTGATATATTAGCCCGATAATCATGATTTCCATGCACTACATAGGTAGATGCAATAGAAGTAACTAGAGTCATATTATCGACAAGACGATTTAAAGGACTATCTTTTTCCGTTAGATCTCCTCCCAGAAAAACAACATCTACCCCACCCTTTAATGGTGTCAGAAGCGCGGAAGGAAGGCGGCGGCGATGGATATCTGTTATAAACAAGATACGAAATCCATCGAACTCTTCAGGTAGCGAATCTAGCATTATTTCCTCGGTAATAATTCTGTTTCTAAAAGCATTAATCACCATGATTATGACAACGGCCGCAGCTATCAATAAAATGACCAAAGCCATTCCCCATGCCCATGTGCTCACCATAATGTACTCAGCGGAGGCGCTCCTTCAATTCCCCACCAAAGCAGCCCGATTAGCAAAATAACAAAGGTAAAAATCAAAGAATTTACAAACATCTTGCTTAAACGAACTTTTTCTGAAGAATAAGTATCTGAACGAGAAGGAACAGATTCTTCGTCCTTCTCTTTACTTCCTGTGGAAGAGCGCTTTGCAGAACCTGCTGGGCGGCGAGCTTTTCTTGATAAAGTTGCCGTAGAAACCCGAGCGGTAGCATTTTTCTTTATAGGAGTAGACTTCTTTTCAGGAGTAGCCTTTTTTACAGCCTCCGAAGTCCGCTTCTCTTTTTTACTTTTGCCAGGATGTTTGCTTTCACTTTTATGTTGTTTTTGTCGAGACTTTACCCGGCTTAATTCCTCACTCATGATTCCCTCCTATAGCGGATCACCAGACCTGAGATCAGGTCGATGAAGAAGTGACATAGTATAGGGGCCCAGAGGCTGCCCGATTGAATGTAAATATATCCAAGACCATAACTGCTTAAGAATACCCAGCCGGTAGGTACAAAGTGACGTAAATAACGGACATGAATAAGAGCAAATACTATACTCGTCCAATAAGGGCCAATGGAATATTGGATGGCTCCGCGGAATAAGAGCTCCTCACATACCGATACAATTGCTGCTATGACGATAATATGCCACACAGGGCGATTTCGAAATAAAAGGTCGTTTATTCCACCATCATCCATGCTTTCCTCAGGGACAATATGTGTCAATAAATAGTCAACAATTAGCATTGCAGCAGCAAGACCGAGGCCCCATGCCACAAAATGTACTTTTTCTGGAATAATTAATAGCTGAAAAGGATTTCTTTTCTGAAATAATATCCATATCAAACCGATAATTAATGTGAGCCCCTGAGTGATATAGAGATTGAGCAGCAGAAGACGGTCTGTCAACTGGCCTGGTTCTACCTTTTTAACCTTAATCTCGCCAAATTTGAATTTTTTCATCGTGACCTGCCTGTTCTTTATTTTTTTCGGGCCGCTCCGAGAGAGAAACCGTCCATAGTGTTGCTATCAATACATAATACATAGGATAATCCCCCCAGAAAAAGGAGCATTTATTATGAGCAAACGTAAGTCCCGCAATCAAATGTTATACACGCTAGTTTTTTTGTTTTTCTTAGTTTGCGCCTTCGCCGCATTTTTTACTGGCGTCAAGGTTGGCGCAGACAAAACTGAAGCCAAATATGACAATCAATCAAGCATGAATGGATTAGTAGAATTCACGGGCTCGTACCAACAGCAGGATCTTGTTACTTTCTATCATAACGTATTTTTGCCCTATCGGGAATTCAAGCGGAATTGGAACATTCAAGTAGATAAGTTAGCGCGCAGCACAGATGCTCGTATGAATGCGGCAGTAATGAAGGATCTAAGTATTCTAGCAGACCAGCAATATGAAAGAGTTAATCAAGATTCAATTTTCACTAACTCTCCTCTATTACATCAGTCACAGGTCAATGTACTCAAAAGCTTAACTTTATTTTCTAAGGCCTCCGGCAAAGTCTCTACTAGTGCCTCTGGTGCAGAGACAGCCAAGTTATTGAAAAATGATGAATTTACAACCGGCGCCGTGAAGTACGGTCTGTTAGCACAAAAGAACTTCTATGATTCTATGCTAAAATGGGGCTCTAAGACAAACCAGAAAATACCTTCTGCACCTGGCGAACTAAAAACGATGTCTTTCATCCAGTGGAAAAAAATGCCGCTTCTTTTGAAGAATGCTTCTATCGCTGACATGATGCTGAATCGCGGAATTTTTGCAGGTTATGATCCTCAGGACATCACTGCTAAAATAGACGATATGATTTACTCAGGCACTGCAAGCTCATTAAATCTTTCGGATATCCAGTCCTCAGTAACCTTGTTGATTTCTACAGGTGCTGTGCAGGAACAGGATTTTGTAAAATGGCGGGAACAGTATTATAACAGGGAGACACTTCCACAGCTTCCGTTCTTTTTTGAATAGAACCAGTTATTGAATCATAACGAAAAATGAAGTTCACTTCAAGAAACGCTGCTTGCAAAGCCTATTGACACAACTTGCATACCGTGTTACATTATGAAAAAATTAATCATTCAAAACCGATGATGGAACAAAGATCCTGGAAGTCTTCAGAGAGCCGGTGGTTGGTGCAAACCGGTGACGAACAGCTATCTTTAGCGCTCCTGAGATATTGTATCGAACCTTAAAGTAGGTACAATCGGATCAACTCCGTTAACAGTGTGGCCTATGCAGGCCAATGAGGCTGCTTCTTCCAAGTTGCAGTGAATTAGGGTGGTACCACGAAGATAACTCTCGTCCCTTACTACGGCAGTAGTATGGGGTTGGGAGTTTTTTTAATTCCCTAATCCCCCATAAATACTACCTTATGCCCAAAGTTACCGATTTCGCGGTATTCTTGCACGCTGTTTCTTTTGTGCGACACCGCGTTGATCTACTATTATTACATGTTTTTCTCTACTAGTTCGTGAACCTTCTGGTATTGTGGACTGCCCATCAGGGCGTCCTCGACATATAAAGCTTTTCAACTTTAAGGGGGATAAGAAACCATGTTTAAAGTATTAGTATCGGATCCAATCAGTGATTTGGGCATTCAGCAATTGATGGACGCAACAGATGTAGTTGTAGACAAAAAAACAGGTCTCAGTGAAGATGAGCTCGTTGCAATCATCGGTGAATATGATGGTCTACTCGTCCGCAGTCAAACTACAGTAACTGAAAAAATTATCGAAGCTGGAAAAAACTTAAAGGTCATTGGTCGTGCAGGTGTGGGTGTAGATAATATCAAGCTGGAAGCTGCTACTCAACGTGGGGTTGTTGTTATCAACGCTCCTGATGGAAATACCATTACAACTTGTGAGCATGCTTTTGCAATGATGATGGCTTTGGCCCGTCACATTCCACAAGCTTATGCAAAAACAATTGGTGGAACCTGGGATAGAAAAACCTTCGTGGGTGTAGAACTTCGCGGCAAAACTTTAGGTGTACTGGGAATGGGCAGAATCGGTAGCGAAGTGGCAAAACGTGCCAAAGCTTTCGGCATGGAAATCCTTGCTTTTGATCCTTTCTTAACTGCTGAGCGTGCTGAGAAACTGGAAGTAAAATTAGCTTCCGTTGACGATGTGGTCCGCGGAGCAGACTTCATTACTGTGCACACTCCACTTACTCCGGAAACACGCCATATGATTTCCCGCCCGCAATTTGAAGTGATGAAAAAGGGAATGCGCATCATCAACTGTGCCCGTGGTGGTGTAATTGATGAAATGGCGTTAGTAGAAGCTATTGATAGCGGTATTGTTGCTGGCGCTGCATTTGACGTATTCGAAAAAGAACCGCCACAAGCAGATCACCCATTCTTGTCGCATCCAAAAATTATCGTGACTCCTCACTTGGGCGCTTCTACAATTGAAGCTCAGGAGAATGTAGCGATCGATGTATCGGAACAAGTACTGCATATTCTGCGTAATGAACCGTTCATCAATGCTGTAAATATTCCTCCAGTTGCTCCAAGCGTAATGAACAAACTCCAGCCTTACTTCACACTTGGTGAGAAGCTGGGCAGCTTTGTTACCCAGATTACAGATAGTGCTATTCGTGAAATCCATGTTGAGTATGCGGGTGATCTGTCAGATGTCGATACCCAACCACTTACCCGCTATATTGTGAAAGGCGTGCTCTCCCGCCACTTCGCTGAGGATGTTAACATCGTTAACTCCATGCACTTGGCAAAAACACGCGACGTTAATGTAGTAATAACTAAAGCTTCCAAAACTAAAGGCTTCACTAATCTGATTACCGTGACCCTTAAAACAGATCACGACCAAGAACGTCTCGTAGCCGGAACATTGCTGCAAGGTTATGGAGAAAGAATTGTTCAAGTGAACAAGTTCCCGGTTGATATCGCTCCTGAAGGACATCAAATTGTAGTATCCCATAACGACAAACCAGGGATTATCGGACTTGTGGGCACATTGCTGGGCGAAAATGATGTCAATATCGCTTCCATGCAAGTGGGACGTAAAATCGTTGGTGGCGAAGCAATCATGCTGCTGACCGTTGATAAAGCTGTACCTACTCATGTGCTTGTGAAGCTTGCTGGCCTGCCAGAAATCAACACTGCCGAAGAAATCATTCTTCTGTAAGCAATACGATAGAAATCAAACAACAGAGCAGCGATCCTCCCCTTTTAGGGGTTTCGCTGCTTTTGTTGTTGATCGTCGACCTGTTTCGGCTTCATTTACAACACCGAATCGAGTTCCCTCGTGGAGGCTTACGGACACCCTTGAGGTTACGGACCCAGATGACCCTATATGCAATAATTTCGCCTTTGAAGCAGGGTTTCGGACTCTAGTGCCACTATTCCTCAAAAAGGAGCTAAATCAGGTGTTTTGCCTATCAATAGCGTCTCTGGGGACCGATAGCGTTCTAAATATACGAAAATGCTGCATTATAGATCAGCTGTGTCCTATACTGCTTCATACGCACATATGGGATCAAACAGATCAAGTTTGCTGTTTAGACTAAGAATGCGGGAACAGTCCGACCATCGATGTCTGTAAATCCATACTTTTCAGCCAGCTTAGCAACCTGCTGCGGTTGTCCGGTTATAGACATAACCTTAGGATCGGCTGCTAGAGCAGCGGCTGCTCTACCGATATAGGTTGTGGATTCAGTCATCTGCAATTCTTTAACCTCATGCCAATGCTCCTCATCCGTGTTCATGCTCTCCAACACCGCCTCTGTCCTCATCCAGCCCGGAGTAAGCGGAATAACTGCAATGTTGTCCTCTTTAAGCTCATTCGATAACCCGTAGGCCATACGCACAAGTGTATTTTTAGAAAGATCATAATAGAAATTTCCTAGATATTTGTAATGATCCCAAAAGGTTGTGTGGATGATTAGACCGCCAGCTTTTGCCTCACGCATTAATGGTATTGCATAATAGTTTGTTATCAACTGTGCCCTCACACCCGCATTAAACATATTGTCCCAATGCGCTGTAGGAAGCTCCCAGAAAGACTTCTGCTCAATAGGTAAATCGTTGCCGCCCCATACATTATTGACTAAAATATCAAGCTTTCCTTGCTCTGAAGCAATCTGGCGAATGACCGCTTCTGTCTCCTGATCTTTTGTATGATCACATCGTATGGCGCTGCCGGACCCTCCCTCCGCTTTTATTTCCCTAAGTACGTTATCAATGCTCCGCTTGCTATGCTCTATGCCAGAAGCCTCTGTCGTTCTGCCCGTAATATAAACGAATGCACCTTTCCTTGCCAGCTCCAATGCAATTCCTCTACCAGCACCTCTGCTGCCTCCGGTGACCAATGCTACTCTTCCTTTTAAAGTCATATTCTCAATCCTTTCTACACTTGTTTTTCTCTAAATGTTCTGTATTTAATCCTTACCTTATATAGTATAATTCTTTAATATGACATCAACTGACATATATAATATAATAATTAATTAAGAACTAGCCAACATTTATTAGGAGGAGGAGTGTCCCTTAATGAGAGCCGATCGTTTGTTATCCATCTTACTTTTGCTGCAAAATCGTGGAAAGATGACGTCCCGTGAGCTAGCCCAGACCTTAGAAGTGTCTGAACGAACTGTGTTTAGAGATATGGAAGCCTTATGTACAGCAGGAATACCGATTCTTGCCGAACGGGGACGTGAAGGGGGTTGGATGCTCACAGAAGGATACCGGACCTCCTTAACGGGTATGAAGCCCTCAGAGATTGCAACTCTGCTGCTGTCCGCAGACTCCTCAATCTTAAAAGATCTGGGTATACAAAACGACTTCTCTTCTGCCGTGCTTAAGCTGGAGGCTGCTTCCCCATCCAGGCCGAATAATCCAGCCAGTTACCTGAGCCAGCGCATTCATATAGATGGTGCCAGCTGGCACCCTTCCGACGAGACATATCCGTTCCTATCTGTCCTGCAGGAAGCTGTTTGGGAAGACCGTAAAGTGAAGATCACTTACCCACGGAATGACGAGATGAAGGAGCGTTTCATTGAACCTCTCGGGTTAGTCGCAAAACGTGGAGTTTGGTATGTAGTGGCACGAACCGTGGGTGAAATGCGGACTTTTCGCGTGTCGAGATTAATACAAGCTGACGCAACTTATGAATCATTTGTCAGACCTGAGGCTTTTGATTTAAAAAGCTACTGGGAACAATCGACTTTAGCTTTTAAAGCAGCACTGCCAAAATATGTAGTGAACTTAAAGGTGAATGAGTCTATTCTTAAAGAATTACAACGTGAAAGATATGTAACTATAACTTTAGTAGAACCCTCTGCTAATACTGGGTGGATGAACGTGGAGGCCGAATTTAATGCTATAGAATCTGCCTGTCGTATCGTACTCTCTTTCTCTCCTTCAGTTATTGTTTTAGCTCCTATCGAACTAGTAGGGATGGTAAAGTCTGCTATTAAAACAATTTCCACAATATATGAGGAATTTTGACATGAATTCTAAATATCTACTACTTAAAGAAGATTTATGACACTTCTCTATAGACCAATGACCTATAAATCCCCTATAATAACACCATTACATAAAATTTAATAAGGGGGACATTTTACCAATGAGCTGGATGCACAAACTTCCGTTAAAACAAAGAATTGTTGCCGGATGTTACCTCGTTGCCGCACTGTTTGCTATTCCTGTCTTAGTTACGTTAATGATTCTAGGTCAATTTCTCGTAGGAATTATACTAGTAGTTGTTCTTGCAGGTCTGACTTTACCTGTTGCTCGCTTCGTGGAGAGAACGCTTACATCATCTTTTGATGATATTGCTAATGTATCTCACAGTATTTCGAAGGGCGATTTCACTAGCAGAGCGGACGAAAATGGCTCAATGGGTGACGTAAGCCGCTCCTTTAACACAATGATTGATAAGCTCAAGAAGATTCTGACCGATGCATCGCAGATCACCCGTCAAGTTATGGATGCAAGCCGCGGAATCGAAGATAAGAACCAGAACCTGAAAATTGTCATGGCACAAGTAGCCTCTTCTTCTACTGAGCTCGCTCTTGGTGCAAATGAAATATCTACGGATATCGCTGATATGACAGAATCCATTAAAGACATTGAGACCAAAGTATCCAATTATACGAACTCCACCAAAGAAATGAACAGACGTTCAATACATACCTTAGAACTTGTTGAGCAAGGGCGCCAATCCGTAGATACACAGGCTGAAGGCATGCGTAAAAACATAGAGGCTACACAAAAAGTGGCTGATACTATTGAAGCTCTCTCACAAAATGCCCGCGGGATTACGATGATCACCAAGACCATCACAGAGATCGCTGAGCAGACCAACCTGCTGTCACTGAATGCCTCCATCGAAGCTGCTCGTGCCGGAGAGCATGGTCGGGGTTTTGCCGTTGTAGCTCAAGAGGTCCGCAAGCTTGCTGAAGAATCTACGGCATCCACAAAAGAAGTATTCGGCTTGGTCCGCAGCATTGAGTCAGATATTAAACAAGCCATCGATAATATTGCCATCAATGAAGAGGTTGTGCAGGTTCAGAATGAAATGATCACTCAATCTGCCCATATTTTCGCACAAATTGTACAAAGCGTGCAGTACATTACCGAGCAAATCTCTTCATTCTCTGCGGAGAGTGATCTTATGCTAGAAAGTGCCTTGAAAATTTCCAGTGCAATTGAGAATATCTCAGCTATCACCGAAGAAACTGCTGCTGGCACGGAAGAGGTATCGGCGGCTATGAATGAACAGATTAATGCCCTGCAGTCTGTTGCAGAAGAAACGGAAAAAATGACCCAGGCCGTATTTAATCTGCAAAAAACCATTCATATCTTTAAATTCTAGTTCAAAACTATCAACTGCCACCTAAGCTGAGTCTTAGGTGGCAGTTTTTTTCGCGAGGCAAAACTTCATCTCTTGGACAAGACTTTCGTCAAATTTCGAGTTTTTTTAGCGGATTATGTTGACAAAAATTAATGAGGAATATATTGTAAAGTAAAATTATTCTTATCAACTATAAATTAATATTGGCAAAATCCTCGAAAGAGGATGACGCAAAACCATGGATCTACAGCCTCATTTTTTCGTTTGAGGCCATGATTGCCAGGTTGCAGAGGAACCAGGACGGCTGAACTATTGTTCAGTCTTAGCGGCGCCTTATGCCACCAACCTGTGCTTACTATAGAGCACAGGTTTTTACTTTTTGAGTATATTGATCTATCGTATCTATTCGGTAGATTAATAACTAATATATATCAAAAAACTTGTGAGGTGTTTCTTTTGAAGACAGTCGCAGATTACATGGCGGAAGCACTACGTAACCTTGGAGTCACCCATTCTTTTGGGATCATTGGCAAATCCATTTGTCCAATTGTTCTAAAGATGGTGGATTACGGTATTGAATTTATTCCCGGCAGACATGAAGCAAGCTCCGGATTCGAAGCAGCAGGGTATGCGCTGAAAACGGGTAACCTAGGCGTAGCATTTGGTACTTCGGGTCCTGGGGGAACTAACCTGCTTACAGCAGCAGCACATGCGAAAGCTAACAACCTACCTGTCCTATTTATTACCGGCCACCAATCCATTACAGAGCTTGGAATTCCTCAATGTCAGGACTCCACCTCTTTTCTGGCTGATTTAGCTGATATGTTCAGACCTGCCACCTTGTTCAGTAAATTGGTTGAACGTGGGGATCACTTTGGTACTATTTTTAATCATGCGATTTCTGTGGCCCTGACCAAACGGGGTCCTGTTCATCTTTGTATTCCTTTTGATGTACAAACTGAAGTATTGGAAGAATGCAATATAGTAATCCCAGAAAGAGAGTCTCTAATTAGTCAAGCTAATATCGATAGAGTCATCGATGCTATTCAAGCTGCTAAGAATCCTTTGATTATTGCGGGTAAAGGAATTAACCGCTCCGGAGCACATAAAGAGCTTGTTCAACTCGCAGAAACATTTAATATTCCTGTAGTAACATCTCCTGGTGGAAAAGGGGCTATAGTCTGGGATCACCCACTCTATCATGGTCCTATTGGCGTTGGCGGTTCGACCCACGGGGACGATTTATTGAATAAAAGCGATTTATTTATAGTGCTTGGATCACGTTTAAGTGATATGACCATCTGTAATCTTAAACGGGAGAATCATCCAGCAACTTTAATTCAATTTGATATTGATCCAACCTTTGTCGGAAAAATACTATTGTCCAAAACGATACCGGTCACTGGGGACCTGCGCGATAATTTGGTGCACTGCCTAAATCATATTGACCCAAGCACAATCACCAAACGTGAGGCTTTGGCCGATGCGGATTATTCAGAAGAGCTTCCAACCCTCAAGAATCTTTCCCTTGCTTCGGTAATGAGCACTTTAAGTGATTTGATCCCTTATAATAATTCAATTTTCGTTGATGATGGAAGTCATGGATTCCACGCTGCAAAATGGTACAAGGTTAAGAAACCGGGCAGCTTTGTTTTTGATGCGTATTTTGCTTGCATGGGTAATTCGATCGGCATGGCTATTGGTGCAAAAGTTGCTGCTCCTGAAGAAACTGTCCTCTGCATTACAGGTGATGGTTGTTTCATGATGCTCGGCGCTGAGATTAACACCGCTGTCTGCAAAGATATCCCTGTCATCTTTATCGTGGTCAATAATAAGCAACTAGATATGGCTCTTAAGGGTATGGAGAAAACCACAGGTCGTATCGATGGAACTCTATATGAAGTACCAATGGACGCCGTAAAATTCGCTGAATCTCTAGGTGCTAAAGGCTACAAATGTGAGACTGCGGATGAATTCACAGCTGCAATTAAAGATGCGGTAGCTCTAAACCATGTTGCCGTTATTGAACTACTAACAGACCGTGATGAAGTCCCTCCGACTGCACACCGTACTTTGAACCTAAACTAGGAGGCTAACCATGAAGGAAAATATCAACAGTGGTCTCAACCACTTCACGAATCTATCAGGAGACTATGGCGCAAAAGCACTAGCTCCAATTAAAGACCACTTCCCTGACTTGGCTGAATTTATTATGGGGAATGCCTATGGCGATATTTTTCAACGTAATACTATAGCCCCTGACTGGAAGGAAATCGCAGTCATTTCATCTTTAATTTCAATGGGTCAATTCGAACAGTTGGGCGTTCATTATGTCATGGCCCTTCGTGTTGGAGTTACCGTAGAACAGCTTAAAGGTATTCTATTACACTTAGTACCCGTTATAGGGGCACCTAGAATCATCACAGCTTTTAATATCCTGCTTGCAACCATAGAAGAAATCCAATAACCCAACAGTTCGACAACAATATACAAAATTCGACTTTATTATTGCATACACTTGAAAAATATGCCTATAATAGAGTCGGAATATCCCATTACTTGCTGTATAGTGTCGAATTTTGACTTTTATAAAACAGCTAAATGGATATACATGGCTGGATATTGCAGTCGAACTGTTTTGGACAAATTCAATCTATGGGAGAGATTTAGGCATGGGAAGTTTCGTTTTGAAGACAGACACTACAAACAAGGTTATTAACATTGAGTTAGATGGAACATTTTCTGAAGAAGATGGTCTAAAATCTATTCAAGCTTATCAACAAACTATCAATCCAATTACTCCAGCTGACTATGAACTAAAAATCGACTGCAGAAAGCTAAATGTAACTGCACCAGATGTTGTACCTCTTTTAGAAAGCTGCTTTGTAATGTTTAAGAATGATGGATTTGTAAAAGTAAATCTAACGCTTGAAAATAACCCGATCCTCAAAATGCAGCTTTCCCGTCTTGGCCGTAAAGCTGGACTCGATAACATCGAGATCATTTCTGCGGTTACAGTCTAGATCTTTTAATCTTAATATGTAGGCCACATTTTACTGCTTTCCTGGAGGCGTATTATGACCGGAATTCGTATTAAAGGCATTGATATCTATCATCCCAGCAATATAGTTGGTAACGACTTTTTCATTAAGCATTTTGACGAAAAAGGCATTGATATTCGAGGTCTATTATCCGCATTAGGTCGTATTACACGGTATAGTATTAAGGATGCGGATGAGAATTCCCTTACGATGGCTTTTGAGGCTGCCAGGAATGTTCTGGAGAAAAGTAGTCTCACAGGTGCCGATATCGACCTTATTGCCTATGCAAGTCAAACTCCTGAGTATATCTTTCCTACCAACTCATTAATGATTCACCGTTTGATCAAAGGCGCATCCCATACAATCTGCATTGACAGCAATGCTAATTGTGCGGGTATGACGGCTTCTGTGGAACAGGTTAGCCGTCAGATGCAAGCGAATCCTAGGATTAAACGAGCGTTGGTCATCGGCTCCGATTATGTAACCCCTCATGCCGATAAGAATGATCCAGTCTACTACGCTAACTTCGGTGATGCAGCGGCGGCTGTCATTCTTGAACAGGCTGAGGATGTAGTCGGTTTCATTGACTCTATCTACCAAACGGATCCTTGTGTTTGCGATAATTCCAAATTCCCGTGCGCAGGCCTGGCTAAACTGGGTAAGCAAGGTGTAGCGGCTGGAGAGTTTAATGTGAAGTTTATTCCTTTTGATGATTCCATTTGCATAGATGCTGCTTCTGAGTCTATTCGTACTCTACTGTCTAACAACAATATCGCGCCTGAAGCCATTAAAGCAGCCTGCTTCTCACAGTTTTCATTGCCTAATATCTTAGAGATGTGTGAGAAAGTCGGCATTGATCGCAATGTAGCGGTATACATAGGGGATGAATTCGGATATACCTCTACCAGCAGCCCATTTATTGCTCTACATAAAGCTGTAACTACTGGAAAGATCGAACGTGGTGATAAAGTCCTGTTCTGGACAGTGGGCGCCGGTTGGCAAAATGTAGCATTTGTTATTGAATATTAGGAGCTGTATAACAAAAAGCGGCAAGCTAGGGATTCACCTAAGCTTGCCGCTTTTTAATATAAATATGAACGCAACATCAGGACTTACTTGCAAAGGTGAGCCCCTTTTCCGCGAGAGCACTCCGCAGTAGAACGATCGCCTTTGGCCCCAATCCATGTAGCTGCAGAAGCTCTGCCTCCGTAAGCTTGCTGAATTGTTGAAGCTGAACATATCCAGCCCCATGCAGGGCTCGAAGCGCCGGCTTAGATAGTCCGCCCGGCAGATCAGATTCGGTTCCGTTAACCATAGACATATACAGCCCCTTTATCACTGATATCCTTCATGCTTCTCCCAACCCATGGTACGCGCTACAGCGTCCTTCCAGGCGTTGTAACGACCTTCCCGCTCAGTTATACCCATCTCAGGCGAGAAGACCCTCTCAGCCTTGTTGAAGCTCTCTAGCTGGGCACGTGTCCACACTCTGGATGTTAACCCGGCCAGAAGCGCCGCACCCAAAGCTGTTGTCTCCGCATAGGTTGTTCTAGTAACCTCACTGCCCAGGATATCAGACTGGAATTGCATCAGCAAATCGTTACGCACAGCTCCGCCATCCACACGAAGGCCGGTCAATGGCATGCCTGCGTCTTTTTCCATAGCTCCTATTACATCTCTAGATTGAAAGGCTAAGGACTCCAATGTAGCTCGTACCAGATGTCCTGAGGTAGTGCCTCTAGTAAGGCCAAATATGGCTCCACGGGCATACATATCCCAATAGGGTGCCCCCAGTCCGGTAAACGCAGGCACAACGATAACCCCTTCACTGTCCTCTACTTCCCGTGCTTTATCTTCTGAGCCTGCTGGATCCTCTATAAGACCAAGCCCCTCCTGCAGCCACTGAACGGCCGCTCCGGCCACGAACACACTGCCCTCGAGAGCATAATAGAGTTCATCTCCCATACCCCAAGCTACAGTGGTCAACAAGCCATGGCTGGAGGCTACAGCTTCTGTGCCTGTGTTCATTAGAATAAAGCAGCCTGTACCATAGGTGTTTTTGGCACTGCCGGGTTCTAGACAAGTATGTCCAAACAATGCGGCCTGTTGATCTCCAAGTACAGAGCGAATTGGAATGTCCGCCCCGAACCACTGTTTGTCTGCTACTCCAAATTCGCCGCCAGACATTCTTACTTCTGGCAGGATGGCACGCGGAATACGAAGCTCTTCCATTAGCTCTTCATCCCAGCACCGTTCATGAAGATTAAACAGCATCGTACGTGAGGCATTGGTAACATCCGTGACATGTACGGCTCCGCAAGTAAGTCTCCAAATTAACCAGCTGTCGATCGTCCCCGCTAGAAGTTCCCCTCGATTCGCCCGCTCTCGGGCGCCATCCACATGATCCAGTATCCAGGAGATTTTGGTAGCTGAGAAATAAGCATCTACAACAAGGCCCGTCTTGCTCGCAATAACTTGCTCCAGCCCTTTACTTTTAAGTTCTTCACATTGCTCTGCAGTACGCCTGTCCTGCCACACAATCGCAGGGTATATCGGTTTGCCCGTTATTTTATCCCAGATTAAAGCTGTTTCTCTCTGATTGGTTATTCCGATGGCAGAGATCTCCTCAACTGCTATGCCACCCCGCGCAATCGCATCTCTTGCCGCTGCGAGCTGTGACGCCCAGATTTGCTCAGGGTCATGCTCTACCCAGCCTGGATGGGGGAAGGATTGTTTAACTTCATATTGACCTTGTGAGACCCATTTAGCCTCCGTATCGAACAATATGGCTCGTGAGCTGGTAGTACCTTGGTCTAAAGATAAAATCATTCTATGCCCTCCCAAGCAAAACCTACAAGATATGTTCCACGATGAACAAGATTAATGTGTTTGTTTCAACAAAAAGCACCTCTGCTGTCAGAGGCGCTATCACACATTGTGTTTGGAATTACTGTTTTTCGACAGGAAGTCTTAGCGTAAAGGTTGTACTTTCGCCTAGTTTGCTTGAAGCTGAGATGGTCCCGTGATGCGACTCTACAATATTTTTAACAATCGCAAGCCCAAGTCCCGTTCCACCTGATTCTCCCCGTACACGCGCCTTATCAGCTTTGTAGAAGCGGTCAAATATATACGGCAGATCCTCTGGTGGAATTCCAACCCCTTCATCCTGAATTTTAATCTCAAGATAACGACGGCCTTCTAATACACAAGTTCCTGTATGAACCGTGATTTTTTTGCCACCCTGTGTGTGGCGAAAAGCATTATCGAGTAAATTGGTTAAGACTTGTTCCAGTTTATCCTCATCCGCCGCCTTCAGAACAGCAATATCACTCTCTTGTTGTAAGTGAAGATGGATATCGCGCTCTTTCGCACGTACAGAAAATTTACGGTAGACTCGTTCCAGCAGTTCGTTCATGTCCACCTGAGCTTTCATCATATCCGTATGTCCGGCTTCCATTCGGGCAAGATCAAGCAAATCCTTAACCAGACGCCCCATACGCAGTGATTCGTCATGAATGACCTGGATCAGCTCACTGCTTTCTTCGGGGGATGAAGCCATCCCGTCCAATAAAGCCTCACTGTACCCTTGCATCATCGACAATGGCGTGCGGATTTCATGGGAGACATTAGCTACGAAGTCTCTGCGCATCTTTTCCAGACGCACCTCTTCCGTCACATCCCGCAGTACAGCAACTACTCCCCGGATGCTGCCTTCAGAATATAACGGTGCCATATGAACAGACCAGACGCCCTGCCGTACATGTACATTGGAGCGGTCATCGCCACCTTGCTTCAAGGTGCTTAAAAATAAAGGACGCAGGGGAGGAGGAACACTGCTCTCAGCCGTTTCGGGATGGAGCTCAGCATCACTCGCATGTTCCCACTGCAAATCGCTCCAGCTCTCTAGCAGAGCTTGGCCATGCGGATTGGTCAAAATAATCTGCCCTTCAATGTCAAAGGTGATCACAGCATCGCTCATACTGCGCAGTACGCTAGACAGATGCCCCTTCTCATGATGCAGACTGCGAATGTTCTCTTCAAGCTCCTCAGCCATGTGGTTAAAGGAAGTAGCCAACTGGCCAATTTCATCACTTGTGACAAGCGTAAGCCTTGTTCCGTATTCACCCCGGCGAATGTTATTCGCAGCTTCAATGACACGCTGCATCGGCTGAGTAATTTTGGTAAACAAAAACAATGCAAAAAATGTCGTCAAAGAAAATCCGATCATACAAGTATACATAAATAAACGTTTGATATCTCCGGAATTGGCAAAGTTACTGTCTATGTAGGGAAGCAAAAATAACCCCAAGGTAATAAGCACGACAGCGACCAGGCAGATGATCGTAACCCACAGTTTGCCGACAAGACTTCTCCAGAAGTTCACTTATTTAGGTACCTCTAGTTTGTAGCCTACGCCCCATACGGTCGTAATCATCGCTGCAGATTCCGGTGATACTTTATTCAGTTTTTCACGAAGACGTTTTACGTGAGTATCTACAGTACGCAAATCTCCGAAAAATTCATAATTCCAGACATCCTTAAGCAGTTCTTCACGAGAAAATACTTTATCAGGCGAAATAGCCAAATAATGCAGAAGTTCATATTCTTTAGGTGTCAAACTTACTTCTTCACCACCAGCAGTCACACGGTGAGCATCATGTTCAATAATAAGATGAGTAAATACAATGTTATTGCTGGAATTGCTCTCCTTGGACAAGAAAGCAGTTGCCGAAGAACGGCGCATAATAGCCTTCACCCGGTAAATGACTTCACGTGGACTGAAGGGCTTCACAACGTAATCGTCTGCGCCCATCTCAAAGCCTTGAACACGGTTGATCTCTTCGCCTTTAGCTGTAAGCATTAAGACCGGTGTTGACTTCACTCCTCTGAGTCTTGTCAGCACTTCCATCCCATCGATGCCAGGCAGCATAACATCCAGCAAAATTAGACCGTAGTCATTTGCTGTTGCTTTACGAAGAGCGATTTCTCCGTCTTCCGCTTCATCGATTTCATAACCTTCTTTTTCAAGATACATCTTTAGCAGGCGGCGAATGCGTTCCTCATCATCCACTACCAGAATTCTGTTTAAATGATCTGCCATTTCACTACAACCCCTTCATCAATACAGTAGAACGTAACCTTTAAACCATTGTGCAACGTTAACAGGTAAACTATGCTCAGTCCGTCCCCGCGTAAGAATGAAGTCCGGCGATGACTAAATTAACGCCAACCAGAGTAAACATTACGACCAGGAAGCCAAGCACAGCCAGCCAGGCAGATTTTCTTCCTTGCCATCCACGAGCCAAACGTAAATGAAGATAAGCGCTATAGAAGAGCCAAGTGACAAGCGCCCAGACTTCCTTAGGGTCCCATCCCCAGAATCTTCCCCAAGCGATTTGCGCCCATATCATTGCAAAGATCAAAGCGCCTAATGTGAAAATAGGAAAGCCAATGGCTATCGCCCTATACGTAATCTCATCTAGATCGCCCTCATCAATTCCGTCCATCACTGGGTGTAAAGCAGTGCCCAGCGGTTTACGTACGATCAAGCGAAGAACTCCGTAGAGGATTAATCCCGAAAGGAGTGACCAAATTACAGTATTAAACTTCCGTCCAGCATTTACACCATTCATCCAAGATGGTGCCTCAAAGAGTGGTTCTTTTATGCCAAGAAACGACTGGAAGCTCTCAATTTCGCTATTGTGAGGTGCCACAATCGGCGGCATTCGATAACTCACTTTCTCTATTGTACTATTTTCCTGCCCGGGGCTGTCAATCGTAACGTTCGGACGGACAAAAACAGTTTCATAGCCTGCTCCTCGGAATGCAAAAACAGAACCCAGAAACCCAATTATAACAATGATTGAAAAGAGAGTAAATTCGACCAGCCTCTGTTGCTTGCGATCCGCCTTCTCTTTACTGGAAAAATTGACTGTTCGCAGCAGATACATCAGTCCCGCCGCAAACCCTACTGCGAAGAAGGATTCACCTAGTGCAGCCAGTGTTACGTGAATCTTTAAGTAGTTCGATTGAAGAGATGGAATCAGCGGCTGTACTTCCTGTGGAAATACTGCGGCATAAGCCATCACAATAATACTGATTGGAACTGCAAAAAGACCCAAGATTACCTTACGATAAATAGCGTACATCACAGTAAAGGCAACCATCACCATCATCGATAAAAAAGTCATGAACTCATACATGTTGCTGACCGGAATATGCCCTGAGCCCGCCCAGCGTGTAAAGAAATAAATAAGATGAAAGATAAGACCTATTGAAGAGAAAATAAAAGCAATTTTGCCCCAACGTGCGGTATGTTCCTCCGGCTTGCGGCCTGACCACTTGCGACCCATGATGGCGATAGTGAATAACATAAACGAACCGCTGTATAATAAAAATGCGGCAATAAAGACAGCGCTGCTGATGTCGAGCAAGCTCATGAAAGGCCTCCTCCATTATCTAATGATTTTTCATCGACTACCAGATCTACTTTTTCTAAAATAGAAACGATCTCACGGCGGAACCCGAACCAGTTCTTGTTCGTATGTCCTCCGAGGATAAGCTCCCCGTTAGCAACGGTAAGCCAGATACGTCTATGCTGCCAGTAGAAGCCAAGCACTAAACCCAGCATCACGATTGCTGCACCTAGCCATACAAACGGCATTGCACGATCAATACGTATATTCAAGTAAGTAGTCGATTCCGAAAAATCAACGTCGCTCATGTTGTCCACTTCAAGCTCAAGAAATCTATTGCTCCCGCCAAGCTTATCGTTAATGGCAGCCTGTTGAAACTGCGCCTTATCCACCTGTTTAGGAAAATAGAAATACTGCTGCCCTTCCGCCGGGAGATCCGGACCTTGTATCAGGAACAAAAAAGCAGGTGCATTCGGATAAGGTGATTTGGAAATCGGCTGACCCTCCTCATTTAGACCAAAATCCATATACTTTTCTTTCAAAGTTAAAGTATAAGGACCCGCCTGAATTGCCCGCTGAGGGTTCTTCATGTCCAGCTTAAATTTGCCGTACGCCTCGCCAGTGGTGGAATTCTTAAGCTCAGGCTGTACCGAACGCAGCACAGGGGTCAGATCATAATCAAACTGATACGCTTTCAATCCTTTATAATCCAAAGGTGAATTTACTTGGATATCATGTTTCGTCACCTCGGATAGCTGCGGTTCCTTCGAAGGGTCTCCACAATCCGCGGTGCATTCATAAAGCACAGCTTGGGTCTGGAATAGCTTTGGAAGTATTTTTTTGCCGCGAAATTCCTCAGGCATCTCTTCCTCCGTATAAAACTCCACGGTAAATTTCTCATTTTTCAAATAATAGGTGGTGTCCGGAATCTGTGTGATCTCCCCTTGCGGGAAAGCAAGATGCTGATCCATGTTCAGTCCCGGCAATCCTCTTGCTAATACAGCAAGTAAAAAAATAATTAAGCCAATATGTATTACATAAGGTCCCCAGCGGCTGAAGCGATGTTTCTCTGCCAGCAGAGCCCCTCCATCCGTCTTCACGCGATAGCCCTTTTTACGCATAGGCTGAATTACCCGGGTTACCCAAGCTTCTGGTTCCTCTTGTACTTCAGTCACTAACACAGCTTTTTGCCGAGTTAAGAACTGACGATGTTTCCGAATCTTCTGTCTGGTTAAGGCCTTATAGAGCGGAAGTACTCGATCCAAGCTACAGATCACAAGTGAAGCGCCGATCATTACGAGTAGAGTTACAAACCACCAGGATTCGTATGTATGTGAAAGTCCAAGTTTGTGATAAATATATCCGGCTGTTCCGTACTCTTGCTTGTAATAAACTGAGGCATCAATATTAAGAAAAGTACTCTCCTGCGGGAAAATCGTCCCCAGCATAGAGCCTATAAGTGTCAGCACGATCAGGTAGATCGCTATTTTGACGGAAGAGAAAAAGTTCCACACCCGATCAATAATCCCCGGGTTAACGCGCTGAGATCGGCGAGCTACGCCATCGTAACGCATTTCCAAATTCTCGCCCCAGTCTGATTCCTTCCCCAACGGCTTCCCGCATGCTTCGCATAAAACAGTACCTACAGGGTTCTGGTGACCACATTCACATTTGGTATTGGTTATAAATGCCTCGCGTTCACTCATCAATCCACCAGCTTCCCAATTTGATCATCAAGTGAATTCAAATCAAGCTGGCCGATATGAATGTTGTCAATTTTACCCTTGGAATTAATGAATAAGGTAGTTGGCAGCGGAGAAATACCATAACTTCGTACAGCATCACGTCCAGTGTCCATCAAAATCGGAAAATCGATGTTTACCTGCTTCACAAAATTCTCGACAGTCATCCGGTCTTCGCCCACATTAATGCCTAAGACCACTACGTCTTTGTCCTTCCATTTCTCCCATTGCGCTTGGAGAGCCGGCATTTCTTTGACACAAGGTGCACACCAAGAGCCCCAGAAATTAAGCACAATAGTCTTGCCCTTATATTCGTCTAGGGTATGAGCCAGACCGTCAAGCCCAAGCAAATCAAAGGAAGGTGCTTTGCTCCCTTCCTCTGGTTTGCCGCTTCCCCCAAATACAGAGGAACCGATGGCATAACCGCCCACTATAACAATTAGAAACAGAATCACGATTTGAATTGGTTTTCTTGCTTTACCCACACGTAAAGCCCCCTTCTGTGACGCAACTCATACTTATGTTGTAAGGTGTGAACATCCTATGAACATTATAGCGAATTTCGTCACAGCTTTAGGGGGTTTAATTGTGAATATTCTGTGTCTTTATGACTCTTTACGTGGAGTTCTTTCTTTAAGCAATCCTGCTTTGGCAATTTGCTGCAGATGGTTAATTTCATCCTTGGTCAAATGACGGTAAGAGCCACGTTTGAGATTTTGCAGCATAATATCCCCGAATGAAATCCGTTTCAGACGGAGTACGGGGTGTGAAATCGCATCAAACATGCGTCGTACCTGACGGTTACGTCCCTCGTGAATCGTGATGCTGATAACCGCTTCCTTATTTGCCTCATCAATATCCTTGTACTCTACTTCCGCAGGCGCTGTCATGCCATCTTCCAGCTTGATGCCAGCTTTCAGCTTGTCCAATGCAGTGCCATGCGGTATACCCTTGACCGTAGCATGATACGTCTTAGGTACATGATGCTTCGGATGAGTCAGCAAGTTAGCAAAGTCCCCATCATTCGTCAGCAGCAGCAAACCTTCCGTATCGTAATCGAGCCGGCCTACAGGGTAAACCCGTTCAGTAATTCCTTTTAGGTAGTCAGTTACAACCTTACGACCCTTTGGATCGGAAGCGCTTGTGATTACTCCCTTAGGTTTGTTGAACATAATATAGATTTTGTTCTCGCCCCGGATCAGTCTACCGGAAACTTTAATAATATCTGTTGCGGGGTCCACCTTCGTGCCAAGCGTAGTTACGAGTTCCCCGTTGACTTCCACTTTACCGGCCAAAATCATTTCTTCACACTTGCGTCTGGACGCCACACCGGCCTGCGCCAAAATTTTCTGTAATCTTTCCATATTCGACTAGTCACCTCAGATCAATGATAACCATCAGAGGGATAAATCACAAGTTCATTCCAAGGAAAAAATGCTCCTGGGCAGGATTTATTGTGGGGTTCGATGATTAAAGGGGAGATTTGGTAGCGTTCTACTAATTCTAAAACGAGTTTAGCCGTTGCAAAAAGCTGCTCCTGCCTTCCGGATATTGGAGGATCGCCCACTTTCTTACCAAAATCACCTTCCAAACAAATATGAATATACTCCGGATCTGTCAGTAGCGGTGCTGCATAAATTGCGCCATCCACTCCTACCCAGAAGTCAAAACCTTTACCGTTAATGGATGTGCAGCTAGAATGATGCAGAATAAAACCTTTATAGTTCATTGCGGAATGCCCCCCTCCACATTGCTGCAATAGCATATGTTCAGGGGGGCAATGGGGTGACTATCCAAATAATAGCAAACACACAGCGATCGCGGCGACAAAGCCGACAACATCGGAGAACAGGCCAACCTTAAGCGCATAACGGCCATTCCGTACGCCTACAGCTCCAAAGTAAACGGTCAAAACATAAAGCGTAGTATCTGTGCTCCCCTGTATGGTGGAAGCAATCATACCAATTAAAGAATCCGGGCCATGCACACGGATTAGATCCGTAGTGTAAGCAAGCGACCCAGTCCCCGTAAGCGGCCGCAGAAGACCAAGCGGCAATACTTCTGCCGGAACACCAAGCCCCCGCAGGGCTGGGGATATGAAGCCCATAAAAAAATCCAGCGCACCGGAAGCGCGAAAAACGCTGATCGCAACCAGCATCCCCACAAGATGGGGAATAATCGCAATGGCCGTGCCAAACCCATCTTTCGCACCTTCAACAAAGGATTCGTAGACTGGCACTTTGCGCGTAAAAGCATAGAGCGGGATGAACGTGATCATGACCGGAATCGCCCATGCCGATATGAGACTGATAAACTGGTACAAATCACGTTCACCCTTTCAATGAGGAATTAGGGAGTGTTGTCTTCGCCAAAGGAGGAACCCCGGACTTTGCTGAAGGGGGCTTCGGCGGTTTGCGCAATAAAGTCAACCTTCGGAAAAACCGGTCTGCCGCAATCGCTGCAAGTGTAGCCACGGCCGTTGCTGCAAGTGTTGTACCTACTATGCCTGCGGGATCGGCTGAACCATAGTTTAACCGGATGGCAATCAGTGTGGCCGGGATAAGCGTAATGCTTGCTGTGTTAAGCGCTAGAAGAGTACACATGGCTGGTGTCGCGGTCTCTTTATCAGGGTTGAGCTTTTGCAGCTCCTGCATCGCCTTGATGCCCATTGGCGTTGCGGCATTGCCTAGTCCGAGCAGATTAGCACTCATATTGGAGAGAATATATCCTATGGCAGGATGCCCTTTCGGCACATCAGGGAATAAAAAAGCTACGACAGGGCCAAGCACCTTGGCAATCTTTTTAAGCAAACCTGCATCTTCTGCTATCTTCATAATCCCAAGCCAGAACACAAGCACACTGATTAAGCCAAAACTTACCGTTACCCCACTCTTGGCTCCGTCGAATACGGCGGCTGTAAACTCATCCATTCTGCCGTTAACGGCGGCGAACAGAAAACCGATGATGATCATTCCTAGCCAAATCCCGTTAATCATGGATACGCCTCCTTCTTCATTCATCAGCCCATTTTCTTATTTCGAACTCGCTCCCATTTCAAATAGAGCCTTCAGTGCACTGCCCAGCGCCTGGAACCAATTATTTGCCGGGTAAGCCTGTGCTAGTGTTGGACTGTACTTTTTCATATAAGCAGATTGCTCAGGAGGCAGGTTCTCAGGAGTATACACCGGCACGCGACCTATTTCTTTTCCGCCCAGCTCCAGCACAAGCGCCCCTTGCAATCCAAAATTCGCTCGTGTAGCTTCGGCTGAAGCACTTTCCTTCTGATTTAAAACAAGTTTCGTGATCACTCTATTTTGTTCACCTTGTCCAAGTGGATAAGCAAAGGTTTTGGAGGTTACAAAGTTATAGCCCGTCACGGCATCACCACGTTCGATCAGTGTTTTGAGCGGATAGTGATTAAACCCGAAGTTTAACAGGGAAGCATGATCATTCCAGTCATCGCCGTCATTTATAGTAACTGCGACAAGCTGCTGGCCGTTTCTGGTGGCAGAGCTGACAAGGCAGCGCAGTGCTTTTTTGGTATAACCTGTCTTTACACCGTCCGCTCCCTCGTATAAATACAGCATCTTATTTTTGTTTCTCCATTTGTAATCCCATTTCTCATTTGGATTGTCTGCAGTTTTCTCCTGCGTCTTCACAATTTCTTTAAATACAGGATTATGAAGAGCATAAGCGGTCAGAACAGCCAAGTCGTTAGCACTTGAATAATGCCCTTCAGCGTCAAGACCATGTGGATTAGCAAAATGAGTATGGGTTAGCCCTAGCTCCTCAGCCTTAGCGTTCATAAGGTATACAAAACCTTCCTCAGAACCACCGATATGCTCAGCGATCGCCGTTGCTGCATCATTCCCTGAGCGCAGCATCAGGCCATACAGCATATTTTCCAGCGTCATCTCTTCTCCCTGCTGCAAGTAAATAGAAGAGCCTTCTTTCGCATAGGCATTTTTTCCCACTTTGACTTTAGAGGCTAAATCACCATTCTCAATGGCGACGAGGGCGGTCATAATTTTGGTCAAGCTGGCAATAAGCATAGGCTCATCCCCACGGCTGCTGTACAAAATACGCCCAGATTCCACATCAATCAGTGCCGCTGCTCTTGCATGTGTAGAGATAGAGCTGTTCTCGGCCTGAATTGAAGATAGCGGCGCCAGAAGCAGCAGCGAAAGGCACAATATTAAGGCGAATGGCCATTTACGGGTTATTGTCTTCATGTTCATCCTCCGGCTTCTTATCGGATCTTAAGTAAAAGTGTTTATGTTGTACAAGTGTATGCGGACCAGCCTTAGGGTATGTCCACTCCTGGGATGTTCCACACAAAATATCCCCACAACGTGAGGCTTTGCTTCGATACATTCTCAGGTAATTTGCGGGGATCAAAATATACTTTCTGACACATCAAAAAAGGGACACCGCCTGTGTATGGCGATATCCCCGAGGCTATTTGTAGAATTATGTGTACCTAATGAGTTGAAGATTGAGATGTACTTGGATCGGTTTTAACAGGTGCTGCTGCCGGTGTGGCAGGTGTTGGCGGCGTTTGAGCTGCAGCATTGCCGGTTTGGAACATCGTTTGAATTTTGTCGATGAGCCCTGGTGTTGCATCGATGATTTTTTCGAATAGGTGCGTTTGATTGTCCAGAGGGACAATATTCACTCCATCCTTACCTACCACTAAAAAAGCGATCGGTCGAATGGAGACGCCTCCCCCGCTACCTCCACCAAATGGAAGCATTTTGACTCCACCTTGGGAGCTTGAACCACTTATAGAATCTTCTACTCGATAATCACTACCACCAGCAGCAAATCCAAAGGCAACTTTACTGATAGGCAGGATAATGCTGCCGTCAGGGGTTTGTACTGGATCACCGACAATGGTATTCACATCTACCATACCCTTGATATTTTCCATCGCTGTTTGCATTAGGCCTTGAATAGGATGGTCGCTCATATTGTTTCCTCCTTTAATTGAGTACGATTTCTCTTTCTTCTACAGCGTATATCATCCCCACATCCGCCCATTTGTATGTAACTTTCATTTTAAACTTTCCCGTGTGGCTCCTGACGCATCTGTTTCAGCAGATTTCTCCAATGGCCGATCCCGCCTTTTTCACGCAAGACACGCCGAGATAGCCGCATTAAGGCATACAAAGTATAGCCGACTGACATTTTCCCCTTACAGACAAACTCCATTGCAAAACAAAGCTCATCTTCAAAAACAGGCTTAACAAAAATTCGAGGATGCTGCTGCAATTTCACCCATTGCGAAATAAAACCAACAATACTCCATTTCAGGCCCCAAACCGCTCCCGATGCGGTCGCAGTGTCTGCTGCATCACCAAGAGAGAAATCGGTGGACCAATCGAGCTTTGATATTTTGACATGAGCTACAGTCTCTTTTAACCATTCCTTCAAGCCGCGTGTAGATTTCACAGCTTGGTTAACATTGGCGCGCCAGTGCATTACTCTTTCTTTATCAAATATCTCTTCTTTTACGGTATCTACACCTGTCGTCGCCGTCCCTGTCTCTTTAAACTTTCCCCACACACCCTGCTCCAATCCCTTAAAGACCAATTGGGGAAGTTCATAGTGAAGCTTTATCAGACCAAAAAGAGAGGTAACATCTAATTCGAGCAGGTCATTTTTTCCATGTTTATAACACCGTATGCGGAAATCGATAGATGAAGACAGGACCAGGATCAGTGCCAGTACAAGCAAAACAAGGGGAATTGCAAGCCATAACGTCACGTATTTACCTCCAAGAAACCTTAATAATGGGAACCTTTGGTTTAGTATGGCAATATAAGCTGGAAAAAATTCGGGGTTTGCATAAAAAATATGAGCTTAAATAAAAATAGGGACTGTCCCAAACCACATAAATGGTTTAAGACCAGTCCCTTCAATACAATTATTAGCGTTCTCGTACCAACTAAGGCAGCTCGACATCCTCAAAAGTCATTTGAGTATCCAGCTTATTGAACAAAAGCTGTGTCTCTTCTTCCAAATTATCCGTGGACTCAAAGTTTGTTGGTTCCGGCAGATCCTTTAGACTGGCAAGACCAAAGCTCTCCAAGAAGGATTTAGTCGTCCCGTACAAAATTGGCCGGCCTACCGCTTCCGCACGACCAACCTCATGAATCAAATCCTTGTTATTCAGCGTATGAATTGCGCGTTCCGACTTCACACCCCGGATCTCTTCAATCTCCACCCGCGTAATCGGTTGGCGATAAGCCACGATTGCGAGAGTCTCTAAGGCAGCCTGAGACAAGGTTGATCTGGATGGTGAATAGGCCAGACGCTCAAAATAGTGGGCATGATCAGGCAATGTAGCCAGCCGATAATTCCCGGCAATTTGCACTACCTGTAAGCCCCGCTCCTGTGCTACATAATCTTCTTTTAGTTCCTCTAATGCTCCGGCCGCAAGCTCTGGGCGCTGTTCCGTAATTTCAGCCACTTGGCGTACGGAGATTCCTTCATCCCCTGATAGAAACAGCAGGCCTTCAATAATCGATTTCAGCGTTTTGTAATCCATTGAAGTGTTCTCCTCCTCTCCACTCCATTACGATGTCATCAAACAATTTCTCTTGGTAGCAAAAAATCGCCTTCATTTTCATCAGTTCCAGAATCGCAAGAAAAGTAACTACGATTTCGTGCCGTGCCATTTCATCGTGAAGCAGTGCCGAGAAATGCAGCTTACCGCCTGTACCTCTGCGCTGCAGCGCATCTGATACATCACGTATACGATCTTTTACCGATATTTCATCCCGGGTGATCCGCTGGTAAGAAGACCTTCTGGCAGCCTTACTTAGCGCTTTACGAAAAGCGGCTATTAAGTCTGAGGTATGTAGTCCTTTTAGCGTTTGATCAATCTCTTCTGGCACGAATGGACCCAAATCCTCAGGCTCCTTCGTAAAAATCAAGCTCCGCTCGCTCTCCATATCCATTAAATGTACAGCAATACTCTTGAACTTACGATACTCAATCAGTCGCTGAACAAGCTCAGCTCGTGGATCAAATTCATCCTCTTCGTAATATTCAAAATCATCGATCTCAATGACCGGTGGTTTGGGCAGCAATAGCTTGCTCTTTATAGATAAAAGGGTAGCGGCCATCACGAGAAATTCACTCGTAATATCCAATTCAAGCTCCTGCATGCTACGCAGGTATTCCATATACTGTTCGGTGATCTCGGCGACCGGAATGTCCTGGATGTCGATTTCCGCCTTATCAATTAAATGCAAGAGCAGATCCAGCGGACCTTCAAACGTCTCCAGCTTGTACAATACAGTCACGAAGCATCCTCCCGCCAAAAAAAGTAAAGTGCAGCGCCCGTCTGGACGCTACACAAGTAGAAAGGGCTCTTATAATCCATGCTTTCTTCTTATACTATAAATAAGCACGAATTCGACTGATTCGTCAATAGCTGACTTACTTAAACAGTTTGTTAAGATTCGCCATTTCAATCGCAGCAGTCGCAGCATCCCAGCCTTTATTGCCTGCTTTGGTTCCTGAACGCTCGATGGCCTGTTCAATATTTTCAGTAGTGACTACGCCAAAAATGGTCGGCACGCCGGTCTTAAGATTGATAGCGGCTACTCCTTTGGCAACTTCATTACATACATAATCATAGTGTGTAGTGGAACCACGGATAACCGTTCCTAAGGTGATTACAGCGTCGTATTTGCCGCTTTCAGCCATTTTTTGCGCGATCAACGGAATTTCAAATACCCCTGGAACCCAAGCAACATCCACTTCATCATCACCAACACCATGGCGTTTAAAGGCATCAAGTGCACCTGACAAAAGCTTGCTGGTAATAAATTCATTAAAACGTCCTACAACAACTCCGTATTTTAACCCCTCAGAAACTAAGTGACCTTCTAAATATTTCGGCATATCCATCATCTACCCTTCGTTTTTTATAATGTATGGTTAAGCTTTCGAATCCTCATTTTGTTCAATATCGTCAAAAGACAGCATATGTCCAAGCTTCGCTTGCTTCGTGTGGAGATAATTGGTGTTGTCCTTGTTCTCCGGCATTTGTATCGGCACGCGCTCAACGACTTCCAACCCATAACCCTCCAGCCCTTTGATCTTACGCGGGTTGTTCGTGAGCAGACGGATTTGGCGCACACCCAGATCCTTCAGAATCTGTGCTCCAATTCCATAGTCACGCAAATCTGCTGGAAAACCAAGCTTTAGATTCGCATCTACAGTGTCAAGACCTTCCTCTTGCAGCTTGTAAGCCCGAAGCTTATTGATAAGGCCAATGCCTCTGCCTTCTTGGCGCATATAGAGTAACACGCCCCTACCGGCAGTTTCGATCTGCCGCAGTGCAGCTTCAAATTGCGGGCCGCAATCACAGCGATGGGAGTGGAATACATCACCAGTCAGGCATTCGGAATGTACACGTACAAGCACTGGCTCATCGCCGGAAATATCGCCTTTTACCAAAGCTACATGCTCTTTATCATCCACTTCATTTGTATAAGCAATGGTCTGGAAATCTCCAAAATCGGTAGGAAGTCGTACAGACACTTCGCGTGTGACGAGTTGTTCTTTTTCGTTGCGATAATGAATAAGATCCTTGATACTGATCAGCTTAAGATCATGCTTGCGGGCAATTTCGATTAGATCAGGTAAGCGGGCCATTGAGCCATCTTCCTTGATAATCTCGCAAATGACACTGGCTGGATAAGCGCCACACATCCGCGCTAGATCAACAGCAGCCTCCGTATGTCCGGAGCGGCGCAGAACGCCACCTTTTTTCGCAATCAGCGGGAACATATGCCCCGGTCTGCGGAAATCAGCAGGTTTCGCTTTTGGATCGATCATGGCTTTAACGGTCAAAGATCTTTCCCCCGCAGAGATCCCAGTGGTTGTATCTTTATGGTCAACAGATACGGTAAAAGCCGTACCGTGATTATCGGTATTGTGGGTTACCATGGCTTGCAGTTCAAGTTCTGCCGCACGCTCCTGGGTAATAGGCATACAAACCAATCCACGTCCCTCAGTAATCATAAAATTGATGACCTCTGGTGTCGCACGTTCAGCAAGGGCTATAAAATCCCCTTCATTCTCACGATCTTCATCATCCACTACAATGATGACTTTACCGCGCATTAAGTCATATATTGCTTCTTCAATCGGATCCAAGACACTTTCCTTTTTCGATTGCTCGCTCATGATCCTATCCTCCTAAAAGCTTTACGAAAGATTATTCCCTTCTTCGTAAGCAAACTCTTTATTTAAACAAACCCGTTCGCCGCCAAAAAATCATGACTAATCCCGGAGCGGCTCTCGCCTTCTTCATCTTGGGCGGCTGAGCCATAATGCAATAAATGATCTACATATTTGCCAAGTACATCACACTCGATATTTACACTATCCCCAGCCCGTTTGTGCGTCAGAACTGTTTCCCCTAACGTATGCGGAATAATGGACACTGCAAGCGATGTGGCTGTAGTCTTCACTACAGTTAAACTAATGCCGTCGATCGTGATCGATCCCTTGGGGATAATATATTTAAATAGTGATTTACGATCCGGTGCAATCTCGAATACAACAGCATTCTGATCACGTTTTACACTTTTAATAATGGCAGTGCCATCAACATGTCCTTGAACAATATGCCCTCCAAAACGCCCGCCGGCTGCCATTGCTCGTTCCAGATTCATCCGGCTGCCGGGCTTCAGTTCCTTCAGGTTGCTATTCCGGTAGGTCTGCGGCATTACATCCACTGTAAAGAAATGATCTCCCAAAGTTGTCGCCGTGAGGCAAACCCCATTGACGGACACACTGTCACCGATTTTTAGATCATCCATGATGACCGAAGCGGCAATATTCAGCACCATCATTTCCCCACCGGCGGAGACACTGCGCAAAACACCAACCTCTTCAATTAATCCGGTGAACATGATATCCCTCCTAAAAAGCATTACTTCCTCAAATTCACTTCTTGCATAGCTTTTGTTAGCGTACTGGAGTGCCGCTGATACATACATTATCTCCCAGCACTTTTACTTCCAATCCTTCAAGTGAGATCGCATCCTTCATCAGCTCTACACCCGGAAATACGAAAGTTCCTTTCGCTTCTGTGCCACCGCCGACAATTTTTGGAGCGAAGAATAGAATAATACGATCCACTAGCCCGCTCTCCAGCATCGCGCCATTCAGCGTCCCCCCGCCTTCCAGTAAAATAGAGCCTATCTCCATTTCGCCAAGAGATATCATGGCCGCCTTCAGATCCACTCTTGGACCTGCTCCGCACACAACGATTTGAACGCCTGCTTCCAGCAGTGCAGCCTTTTTAGCAGGATCTGCAGCATCGGTTGTTACAATAAGTGTAGGCGCTAGACCATCACATACAACTGCCGAATCCAGAGGAATACGTAGCCCGGAATCAATGATGATCCGCGTCGGGTTAATGCCAGGCACTTCTGTTCTTGTTGTCAGAGAGGGATTATCAGCAATCACTGTATTCACACCGACCATGATGCCCTGATGCCGATGCCGCAGCGTATGTACGATCTCCCGCGCTTCCCCATTCGAAATCCATTTACTGTCACCAGATTTGGTAGCTAGATTGCCATCAAGCGTACTTGCACTCTTCAGCGTAACAAAAGGTTGTTTTGTCAAAATATATTTGATAAATCGCTCATTTAATCGAAGCGCACGATCACGCAACAAACCGACTTCGACCGCTATCCCTTGATCACGCAGCATTTGAATTCCGTGCCCTGCCACCTGAGGGTTCGGGTCTTCACAAGCAACTACAACCCTAGCTACCCCTTCATCGATCAGCCTTTGGCTGCAAGGTGGAGTTTTTCCATAATGGCTGCACGGTTCTAGTGTGACATATGCCGTACTGCCCTGTGCCTGCCCAGCTGCCATATTCAAAGCGTGCACCTCGGCATGCCCCGTACCTCGCTGTAAATGAGTTCCGAGTCCAATCATTGCTCCATTCTTCACCACAACGCAGCCAACAACAGGGTTAATTCCCGTCTGTCCTTGGGCACGTTCGGCCATGTCCAGTGCTAGCGACATATAAAACTCATCATTCATGTTGTCCATCTCTTCCTCCTATCCACTGCTGTCAATTCTTTAGCTTAAAAAACAGAAAAACCCATCTCATTCTCCAGGAGGAGTTCAAGATGGGTTATGCGAGAGTTCATCGGCAGTCCAAATAAAAGTGTGCTTAAATAGCCGTCAATCGACGGGTATTGTGAAATATCGCACATGATTATATGAAAACACTGCGATCCGCCAGTCCATTGCAGACAAGCGGTCAACCTCTCCTTCTTCCATCCAGACTATACTGTCGGTCCCGGAATTTCACCAGGTCCACCGTTCGCGTCAACAACGCGAGCCGGGTAGCGGACTGAGCACTGTAGATAAACTGAATACGTTATTTCTACAACAGCATCACCGCCGGTAGGGAATTACACCCTGCCCTGAAGGATTGATCCTTTATTTAATTGAGGTTCAAGTTTTCCTTACTAACAAAATTATCACTTACACCAGCGAAATGCAAGTGCGTTTATTATATTTACTTAAAATTTGTAACTAGATTATAGATTGTACTGAGTTTATAAAAGGAAACCAAGAAGCGCCAGGACAATGGCTCCTGGCGCTTCTTGGTTATTTTTCATGATTACAAACCACGTTCTTGTTGTTTCAAAAGATCACGAATTTCTGTAAGCAGCACGATATCCTCTGCAGGTGCTGGAGTCTCCACCACTTCAACTTTAACGGCTTCTTTGCGTTGGAATTTATTAGCCAGCTTAATCACCATAAAGATAGAGAATGAAATAATAAAGAAATCAACTACAGATTGTAAAAATTGCCCATAAGGGATAATTAGTTTATTCTGCATAACCATGACACTTAGAGCCCGATCCTTCAAATCTATACCACCCGTTAGCAAGCCTGCAATTGGAGTAATAATATCAGATACCAATGATGTCACAATCTTCCCGAATGCAGCTCCGATTACTACAGCAACCGCTAAATCAAGAACATTCCCTTTCAAGGCAAAATCTTTAAATTCTTTCCACATATTCCAAATAACCCCCAACATATATAATTTGAAATTATTATAGCATAGTAGCTTCCTAATTCTTAAGACTTGTTAAGAAACTATTAAGTTTCCCTTTACTTTTACCTGCCACCGCTGTTAAGAAGTTTTCTGTAAAATAAGGTTTAAGAATTTTTCTTCTTACATGATAGAGGCAGGGCTGAGAATGTATTACATGGATTGAGGCACAGGGATCAGAGCAAGCTAAAAGAAAAAACAACTTGGCATAATGCTGTGGGGGATTTGGTCTTTTATTCCACTAATTTATTAGCTGCTATACAGTTCCTTTGCCTTCACTGGTCTTCAAATGAGGCTTCCAAACAAGAAAATGTTGTATACTTCTTATAGCAAGAATTGCGCTTTACAAGCAAGAAAGGACGCTGAGAAATGCACAACGCAACGCTGCTATTGGTGGACGACGAAGCCGAGATTATTAAACTAATGCAGATCTATCTGGAGAACGAGGGTTACCGGCTGTTAACTGCCAAAGACGGGCTGGAAGCACTCGAAATTATCAATAGAGAGACTATAGACCTCATGGTTCTTGATATCATGATGCCTAATATGGACGGCATTGAGGCTTGTATTAAAATTCGAGAAACGCAAAAATTTCCGATCATCATGTTATCTGCTAAAGGGCAGGAACTTGATAAAATCACCGGACTTAGCGTAGGTGCAGATGATTATGTTACGAAACCTTTTAGTCCGCTGGAGTTAGTTGCCCGTGTTAAATCCCAGCTGCGCAGAACTCGAAATTACATGGCAGATCTAAACGCCAAACAGGATGAAATCATCATTGATGGCCTGGTTATTAATTCGGTTACGCATGAAGTAAGTGTGGATGATCACCCAGTTAAGCTTACCCCGCGAGAATTTGCGATTCTAGAGCTGCTCGCCCGTAATAAGGGACAAGTTCTAAGCATGGAGCAGATCTACGCCAAAGTATGGAAAGAACAATTCCTGGAAAGCAACAATACACTCATGGTGCATATTCGTAAAATCAGAGAAAAAATAGAAGAAAATCCGCGTAAACCACAATACTTAAAAACGGTATGGGGCGTTGGCTACAAACTGGAAAAGGGAGGTCCTTCTAGTTGAACTTTAAACGATTCGATACCCTATCCTGGAAAATAGTTGGCTTCAGCTTAACGAGCCTAGCACTCACCGCTTTAATCTTAATGGGCGGCTATTATGGCACTTCACTATTGCTGTGGTTAAATCCTTCACGCTCCTTTTGGGGAGTCAGACTCATTCTCTGGGTGATCAATACCATTGGATCGACGCCAGTTGTGATTCTTATAGGGATTCCTTTATTTATTTTTTTCATCCTAAAACTGTCCAGAAATACAACTAAGAATCTTCATAACATTACGAGCGGAGTTCAGGCCATTGCGGATGGCAATTTATCTTTCACGGTGCCGGTAACAGGTACGGATGAACTCGGAAAGCTCGCAGAAAATATGAACACTATGGCTGGCAAGCTAAAATCTGCTATAGAGGAAGAACGAGCCGCTGCAAAAGCCAAAAACGACCTAATCACAGGTGTGTCTCATGACCTCCGAACCCCACTAACCTCTGTTCTCGGATTCCTTGAATATGTGGAGAAGGATCGTTATAAAAATGAGGTTGAACTGCGTTATTATGTGAATATTGCCTATGAGAAATCTCTGACTCTTAAAAAGCTAATCGACGATTTATTTGAATACACTCGCGTCAGCAGCAGCGGATTACCGCTAAATATTGAGCCAGTAGATCTCGGCAAGCTGCTCGAACAGCTGATTGAGGAATTTGCACCCGTACTGGAACAAGCAGATATGAGCTACCGCATTCATACGGATACTGCTCCTCTGATTATCAACGGAGATGCGGACGAGCTGGTGCGATTGTATGAGAACCTATTTACCAATGCCGTAAGATACGGTAAGGAAGGAAAAATTCTAGACATTTCTGTTGTTAGAAAAGACGATAGAATAGTTGCTCTGTGTACGAATTACGGTACTCCTATCCCTGCATCCGACCTCCCCCACTTATTTAAACGCTTTTATCGTGTCGATAAATCCCGTTCCCGAGAGACAGGCGGAAGTGGCTTAGGGCTCGCCATAGCCAAGAGTATTGCAGAGCTTCACGGCGGAACCATTACAGCCAAAAGTACACGCAAACAAACTGAATTTGAAACCTCTTTCCCTGTGAGCGAATGATGCTTGCGGGGATTTTTTGTACAATCTCAACCATTAAGAAAATGATAAGAATTCATAACATAAAGCCTTAAGATCTCTGGCTTATAGTGATTTCATACTAAATCTGCTATAAGTGAGGATTGTTGTTATGCTATTTAATTCGTATCCCTTTATGTTTGGTTTTCTGCCTATCGTGCTGGCCGGATATTTTATTCTGAATCGTCTTCGTCTCACACTCTGTGCTAAGGTATGGCTTACCCTCGCCTCTTTAGTTTTTTACGGGTATTGGAACATAAAATATGTTCCTCTAATCTTGTTATCCATCTTTTTTAACTATGTTATGGGCCATTTCATTCATACCACAACAGCTAAGCGTCGCCGGCCGCTGCTAATCTTTAGCTTAAGCACAAATATTCTATTACTCGGCTATTACAAATACACGGATTTTTTTATAGAAAATTGGAATGAGGTAACCGCAAGCAACCTTTCTCTGCACCATCTTATATTGCCTTTAGGCATAAGTTTCTTTACCTTTACACAAATCGCCTACCTTGTTGATGTTTACCGGAACCAAGCGCGTGAGTACAATCTTTTGAATTACACGCTATTTGTGACTTTTTTCCCGCATCTGATCTCCGGTCCCATCCTTCATCACAAGGATATGATGCCCCAATTCGATAAACTGCGAAATAAGGTTTGGAATTGGAACAACATACGGAAGGGGACCCTCTTCTTCAGCATCGGATTAGGAAAAAAAGTCATCCTAGCGGATACCCTAGCTGGTTATGCTGATAACGGTTTTGCAGCTGCAACATATTTTGTAGATTCATGGGTGGCTATCCTTTCCTATACCTTACAAATCTACTATGATTTCAGCGGCTATACCGATATGGCGATTGGAATAGCACTGCTGTTTAACATCCATCTGCCGCAAAATTTCAATGAACCCTACCGAGCCATAAGCATCCGCGATTTCTGGAGACGCTGGCATATTACGCTCAGCCATTTTCTTAGAGATTATATCTACATTCCACTTGGCGGCAACCGGAAAGGCTTCTGGATTTCGATCCGAAATGTCATTATTACTTTTCTGATCGGTGGTTTCTGGCACGGTGCAGGTTGGCTATTCATCCTGTGGGGGCTCTTGCATGGAGTAGGACAAGCTGTAGAGAAATGTTGGGGACGCTGGGGCTTCTCCCTTCCCAAATGGTTATCATGGTTGCTGACTTTCATATTTGTGAACATCACATGGGTATTTTTCCGTGCAGAACATATATCGCAGGCATTTCGTTTGTTGAAAGGGATGAGTGGGCTTAACGGGGTATCTTTGCAATCTATTGAATCGCTTAAATGGGCAATCATCCTGATTCTCATCTTAATGACGATCATTCTCTGGAATCCCCTTCATCTGTTGAACAAACGTAATTTTCAGTATAGCTGGAAAACAGCATTTGTGATGGCATTTATCATTATGTTCTCGCTGTTATTCTTCAACCGAATTACAACCTTTTTATACTTTAACTTCTAGAACTGTAAGGAGGAATGATGATGCTTGCATCACGGCTTCAAAATAATAACAACCCACGTAAATCCCCCGGGATTCATACTAAATCGAAACGTTTCATAGGTTATTTCCTGCTTTGTTTCAGCTTGTTAGCGCTTCTAACGGCGCTGATTACTGCTTTTATCGACCCATTACAATTCTATCACCGTCCATCGTGGTATACCCCACTCTTGTCAGAAGAAGAACGTTATCAGAATCCAGGTTTAGCTAAAAATTACGACTACGACAATATTATCATCGGCACGTCTATGACAGAGAACTTTCTTCCCTCTCAAGTAGATGCCAGCTTAGGTGGGACAACCTTAAAGTTATCTATGGAAGGATCCACGGTCGATGAGCATTATAAAATTGCCAAACTCGCATTGGAGACAGGCAAAGTAAAACAAGTCCTCTGGGGTTTGGATTATTTCTCTTTGAAACTCGCCACAGCCGAAGATGAGGAAGATTTCCCTGACTATCTGTATGACGGTAAACTGTGGAGCGACTACAAATACTGGTTCAATTCATCTGTATATAAACAATTTTTAAGCAGCATCAAAAATAACCAGAGTGGTGAAGCTAAACAGGATTTGGAATATTTATACAACTGGAATAACAAAGTAGTGTTTGGCAAGCAATACGTTGCAGAATCTTACCTAATGGCTTGTGACAAGGAGCTGGATTACGGTACTAACGAGGAAAGCATTGAGCAAGTAAAGGGCTATTTTAATACGTATATCCGTCCTCTGCTGGAGGAATATCCCGATGTCCAGTTTTATTTCTACTACCCGCCCTACAGCGTTATGCGTCAGGTCGCTTGGTCTGCCAGTAATCCCGTTCGCTTTAACAATCAGCTTGTCATGCGGCAATGGATATTCGAGCAATTTGAACAGTTTCCAAATGTGAAGCTATACGATTTCCAAGCCGAAGCGGATTGGACATTCAATCTAGACCTCTATAAGGATTTAAGCCATCATAATGGTGAGGTTAACACGTGGATAGCAGAAGCTATCGGACAGGACAGTTCTAAATATCGGGTAACTTCCAGCAACATAAAGGCGCTTAATAGCTCGCTGGAATCACAGGCGGAAAGCGCCGTTATGGATAATAACGGAAAAGTTTATCGCAGCAGTGTACAAGTAAATGGATTATCACTAGCACTTAACATCCGTTTAGTGCAAGGAAATAAAGAATTATGGCTGGCCGCCAAAGATATCGGGACAGCCCTGGGTGCATCCATAACGTGGGATGCGGCCACTAAAACTGTATCGCTTACTTCCGCCGAGAACACCGTTACTATGACTGTGGGCAGTGTCAAAGCACTCGTGAACGGGAAAGCTCTCACCATTGATGCTGCGCCGCTACTGGCAGGAGGAAAAGTTTTAGTCCCGCTAGCCTTTGTTGCGGAACAGCTCGGCTGGAATGTCTCAAGTGAAAAGGAAGGTGAATGGCTGCGGTATAACCTAAGCACCTCAGATAACGCCGGTACACTTAAGAATCAGCCATAAAATTTTCAAAAAAAAGCATAAAAGCACCCGGCATTTATCATGCTGGGTGCTTTTGCATAAAAATCTTAAATCACACTAATCTCCGATCACTCTGTCTTACCTCTACGTCTAAATACTCGGTTCATAACAAATCCTATGGTTATCAACCCTATTCCCGACAGATACAGAGGCAAAGGACTGTTCTCACCTGTCTTCGGCAGCTGAGGAGCACCCGAAGTGCTATTGTTCACCGTACCTTTTGGTACTTCTTCAACGTCGATATCAACTTCTCCTAATGGAATTTCTTCTTCGGTAATCTCTTGCTCAGGAGTTCCCTCATCGGTTGATGTCACGGATCCTAGATCGGCCGCATTTCCAGGACCAGCAGGAACAGCTGGATCATTAATAATTACTTCGGGTACGGGCGAGCTTGTAGACGTGGGTACCACCGAACCTCCAGATGTGCTGCTTGTAGGGATTGGTGTAGGTGCTGGCGTTGTTGATGGTGCAGGTGTTACGGTTGGTTCTGGTGTTGTTGTTGGAGCACCGGTTGGTTCTGGCTTTACCGTAGGCGTGGGCTCCACTGCTTTTTGATTCGTAATCACCAGTTGAACCGCTGACGAGGAACGAATCTCCACTGGATGCTCGGATGTATCGAGCACGTAACCATTTGGAGCTGCTGTCTCCACCAATACATAGCTACCCAGCCATATTTTATTAAATGTAGCTGTACCCTCTGCATCTGTAGTTAGACTGTTAATCAGTACACGTTCCGTGCCATTTAGTCGATACAATGCAAAAGTCGCATCACCAAGCGCCTTTAAGTTATCTTCAGCATCTAGCTTCTTAATATTGAGAGTGCCTCTTCCCCCGCTGCCTGTGCCAGAACCGCTGGAGACCCCGACAATAATTTCTTTAGAGGTTTCTTTACTTATTTCACTGCCGTTAAAACCACTGAAATGTACAGTATTTATTACTTTGTCTCCAGTGTTAGCCACAATCAGGGATTGATATTCGAGAATGTAAGCCCTGCTGATTTCATAGGCAAAGCTTAACTCAAAGGATTGTTTTCCATCGGCATCCGTTGTGATAACAACGCTATAATCAATACCCTGAATCAGTTCAGGACCGCTTTTCGTGATATCTCCGTTCACAGCTACAGCCGTAGGATACAGATGGAATGAATTCTGCAGCAAAATTTGATTAGCACTAGGAGTATCTTTGATTAATGCATCCTTTATTGTGGACTGCCCCCGGTTAATTTGCAGGCTCCAGTCAATTTTATCCCCGTTTTGTGTACCGTCCTTCAGCACATAATCCTCTCCAAAAGGAATTTTTACGGAGGCGGTCAAATCTTTGGAAACCACTTTTGCTCCATCATAGAGATTAGCTTTATTATCAACAGTAGTGCCTATTATTTGCCCTTCAAGACTTGTATTAAATTCAATGTAGAAAGCGGAGTTAATCTTATCTGTAAAAATAACTTTTAATTCATTATCGCTATTTACGCTATAGCTATATTTATTAGGATTCACTTCTGTACCCTTGGTAGGGTCACCATTCTTTGCAATATTCATAGTGTAAACTTTTAGTGAACCAGGAACCAAGGTCTGGCCTGATTTTAAAATATCAACAAGCGCCGGAGCTTCGAGGGTTTTGCCGTTATAATTGGCGCCTATCGTCCAAATAATTTTTTTAGTTGAAGCATCGTAGGCTCCCCCTTTAAATCCATTGCTTTTCGCCTCAGGTCTAGGAATGAATAACCCTTCTGCTTCTATCGTGCGTAAGGCTTCAGTACTGTCCATCCAGTCTAACCGAACTTTGTTATTGAAATTTTCAGTTTTAGCCCAAATCCAGTCCTTGTTAAATTCTGTAGAATAGCTAATCGTATAAAGACCAGATACCGGTGAATTAAACACTACCTTGAAGCCTTTATTAGGCTCGACAGGTGAGTTGTACACTAGATCATAGTTATTTGGATTTAAAACATTCCCATTCAGATTTCTAATCACCAGTGATTCTGGAATAAACTTTAGGCCGCCAAATGGGAAGGATTCGGTAACTGTAACATGGCTCATCGGGTAATTATCACTATTCAATGTGACCTTCCAACCCAATGTTTTATTCTGATAATCTACGGTTGATAAAGTCTTATAAAGAATGGAAGACCGGATTAATCGGGTAGCCTGATCACTATACGTACTATCAGATACTGTATTAGTTATGGTGGCATCCTCAAACACGCGTTTTATCGCTTTTGTCTTATATTCGATTCGATATGGTGAAGTAACATCGTGTGCAAATTGCAATACAAATCCAGACTTATGAACGTCTGACGTGGAAACAACCGTGTAGTCAACATCCTTTGTCAAAACCTTGCCTAACGTTGCACCACCGGAAGAATCCAGCTGCACAGCATATACTTTTAGCGAATCGGCTACCAGTTCTTGAGAATCATCGAACAAATCTGTTAACACAGCGTTTCCTTGCGGGATGTTCTTTTCATTGTAGTTATATTCAATTGCCCAGGAAATGATCTGCTTGCCCCCATCATAGCTTGTGGAATACTTTTTCAAGCTTCCTCCACGTTCTACATTTACTGTGGCAGTCGAGCTGGCAGGCTCTTGCCCATTTCCTGAAAAAGTTGCAGTATTGGTGAAGCTTAGCTGATGGTCATTAGTAATCCCTGTGGAATATACAATACGGTAAGCCTCTTTAATCACAGGCTCCGTAAAACGGACAATCAGTGTCCCTCCGGAGAGCTCTGCAGAGTATTTGCTTGTGTCGAGCAATGCTCCTTCCGTTACTGAACCATCCAATTGAATGCTCAGTTGATACACGCTCACTGTGACTGGAGTATTTAATGATAAGCCTGAAGGGATGGGGTCACTCACAATGGCATTCCCCACGGCTTCCAAAGACTTATTGACATCAACAGTCCATAATATTTGGTTCGCATTGAAACCTTCGGCAATACCTCTCTTCTCTATAGTCGATCCAACACTTGGTTTAAAATTTACTGTCACTGTCTGAATACCGCCGCTCACGGGAAATAAAATATTCTGTATAGTACTGCCCGAGATTTGCTGTTTATCGAATTTAGTATTTAACCGCAGCGTTCCCTGCACGTCATCATGCGTTTCTATGTAGTCATTAAAAGTCATTATCACTTCATGTGAAATTTGCCTGACTTCAAAGCTCCCTACATCTCCATCCTCAGAGACCAACGGTCCGTTAAAATCATTAAATAACTGGAACTGTTCTGGAAGCTGAAAAGTAAAAGTGTCACCTTGCTTGTAATTATGATTTTTAGGAAGAGACCAATTATAATCCAAGGTAACATTAGCATCTCGTTCGTATACGCTGTTCGTGACCGTGATTCCATCTGGCCCGTAAACAGCCATTGAAACACTGGTGATGATATTTCTTTCGTCATCAATCGCAGCCGCTTTTACTTGCGGAGCAAATCCGATGCCATAGGCATATTGAGCCACAAGCATCAAAATAATGACCATTACACTTATTTTTTTCTTAAACATGTTCCTGTTGCCTCCATTTTCTTGTTCTAATTGTTTTCCACCCCTGCATGTTCAAAAGCTTCATATGTAATTCCGCGCCCTACGCCCCATCTTATGTTAATATAATGAAAAGTCTTCCTTATGTGGTGGAGTTGACAGAACATATACATATATACCCATTTTATGGATATCTAGAATCAAGATTATTAAAATTCTCAAACTTTATTTTTGATGGATGTTTTCACGTTCAAAGGAGGTTCGTCTATGCAGCTTTCATCTTTTTTTGATCGCCAGCACGCGGAGGATTTCATCATGTTCTCATCTTCGCATTGGGTTGCGCTGTCTATCATTACGTTAAGTTGTCTACTGCTCTATGGCTTACGGTTTGAAATTCGTACAGATTCAAGACTTCGGCAAAGCGTGCGTTTGCTGCTAATCATTCTACTTGTAGTCTCAGAAGCCGGGCTGCAAATGTGGTACATCTCTCAGAACATCTGGCGCTCCAGCTCCTCATTACCGTTCGAGCTCTGTGGAATCACTCTACTGCTGTCTATTATCATGTTAATTTCACGCAGTCGAACCCTTTATTCCTTTCTCTACTTTGCCGGGATCGGCGGAGCATTTATTGCGTTGCTCACCCCTAACCTAGTTTATCCGTTCCCTCATTTCCGCTTTCTCCTGTTTTTTATAGCTCACGGTTCTATTATTCTGGCGTCTCTTTACATGACCTGGATTGAGGGCTACAAGCCGACTTGGAGATCTTTACTCATCACCATGCTCGGCCTCAATATTGTGGCTGCCTGCATCTGGACTGCTAATTACTTCCTAGGCTCAAACTACATGTTCCTATCCCAGAAACCTAGTACCTATTCCGTATTGGATTATTTTGGACCTTATCCTTATTACCTGCTTGTTGAAGAGCTGTTTGCCTTCACTGTGTTTCTAGCTATGTATTTGATATTCTTCTGGCTACCAGAGCGGCGCAATTCACGGCGTAGACAGGTTAGGCGGATTCTTTAACAACACAAAAAAGCCAGCCCCGATATTCGGAGACTGGCTTTTAACTATTAAATCTTAAGCTTCGATGATTTCTACCGAAGTCATTTTGTCGCGTCCTTTGAAAGCATCAACAAGATCCATGCCTTCTACTACTTTACCAAACACAGTGTGTACTCCATCCAAGTGTGGTTGTGGAGCGTAGCAGATGTAGAACTGGCTTCCGCCTGTGTTCTTACCTGCATGTGCCATTGCAAGTGTTCCGCGTTCATGTTTGTTTGGGTTAATTTCGCAGTTGATTGTGTAACCTGGGCCGCCAGAGCCAGTTCCGTTAGGACATCCGCCTTGAGCAACGAAACCAGGGATAACACGGTGGAATGTCAATCCGTTGTAGAAACCTTCTTTTGCCAGCTTTTCAAAGTTGGCTACAGTGTTAGGTGCATCTTGATCGAACAAGTCCAGCAGCACTACGCCGCCATTTTCTAGAGTGATTTTCGCTTGCTTTGCCATATGTAAATGACCCCTTTCAAAATTAACAAATTTAGAATACCTCAATTATATTACTATGAAACCACGCACAAAGCAAAGCAAGCAGGAGACTTTCCTGCTTGCTCTATATGCTGCTCAACTTTACCCACCTTACAGCAGCAGGCTATTACTTAGCAACAACTGTCTGTTTGGCGATACGCTCTGGTACAATATCGTTGGCAATAAGATCCGTATAGCTTTCACGACGCACTACAAGATCGCTTTGTCCGTTCTGTACGAATACTAAAGCCGGACGGCGAAGACGGTTATAGTTGCTGGCCATGGAGTAATTATACGCACCTGTGCAGGCTACAGCCAACAAATCGCCGCTTTCAGCCTTCGGCAGCTCTACATCCCAGATCAACATATCTCCGCTCTCGCAGCATTTACCAGCGATGGAGACAGTCTCAGTTGCGTCTTCGTTAGCACGGTTAGCAAGCAATGCCTCGTATTTAGACTGATACAAAGCAGGGCGTGGATTGTCGGTCATTCCACCATCAACAGCAACGTACTTACGCACGCCAGGAATGTCCTTGTTAGATCCTACAGTGTACAATGTAGTACCTGCATCTCCAACAATACTACGGCCCGGCTCCACCCAAATTTCCGGCAAAGCACTATAAATTCCAGCAAAATGAGTCTTCACTGCATCCGTAATCGCTGCAACATATTCAGAAACATGTAATGGGGTATCTCCCTCGACATAACGAATCCCGAAACCTCCGCCAAGATTGACTACACGGAAGTCCACTTCCAAGCCTTCTTTAACACTGCGGGCAAAAGTTGCCACACGCTCAACAGCTAGCTGGAAACCATCGGTTTCAAAGATCTGCGAACCAATATGGGAATGCACACCAAGCAGCGTGATATTCTTTTTGCTGACTGCTGCTTTCACTGCTTCATAGGCCGATCCATTACCGATATCAAAGCCGAATTTGGAATCTGTCTGGCCCGTTGCGGTATATTCATGAGTATGCGCTTCTACACCTGGTGTCACCCGCAATAAGATGTTTACATTAACTTCTTTACGTGCAGCAATGGACTGCAAAAGGTTAAGCTCTACCAAATTATCGACTACAAAGCAGCCGATTTTGGCATCAATCGCCATTTCGATCTCTTCAGATGTCTTATTGTTGCCATGAAAATGAATACGTTCTGCCGGGAAGCCAGCTTGCAAAGCTGTATATAGTTCGCCGTCGGATACAACATCCAGTGACAAACCTTCTTCATCAGCCAAACGAACCATTGCCATTACTGAAAATGCCTTGCTTGCGTAAGCTACTTGGAAACCAAGGCCGGAGGCTTTAAAAGCATCCATATATTCCCGGCAACGTTGTCTAACCAATTGCTCGTCCAATATATATAGCGGGGTTCCATATTCCGCTTTCAATTCAGTTACATCACATCCGCCGATCTCCAAATGCCCAGCATCGTTAATGCGGCTAGTACCGTGTAGAAACATTCTTTAGTCCTCCAATTTCTGTGGAATATCAAGGTTCCACCCTGTCTTAGTGTATTCAGTATAACAGACAGTGGGAACTCCATTGAATGGACTAATTTGCAGTAGTTTTGTATTTTCCTACGATTGTTACTCATTCTCTTGAGATGGCGGCATTCTGGTATTGTCTCTGGTTTTGTTAAAAGACGGCCTTTCCTTCGAACTTAAGACCGGTTTACGCAATAGAATTTCACTCATTGCCTTTGCATTAAAGGGTATAAACGGCCACATATATGAGGAGTTATAGGACCGATGAGTGGTTAAGAAGATAGTCAGTAACGTCGTGCCAATCATAAAGCCTGGTACCTGGAACGCCGCTACGGAAATTAATAACACAAGCCTGACTATACGGTTCGCCAGACCCAGCTCATAACTCGGAGTCGCGAACATACCGATTGAGGCTACCGCCATATACAGTACTACTTCGTTTACAAACAGACCACTCTGCACCGCTATATCACCAATCAATATGGCTGCAATCAGACCCATCGCTGAGCCTAAAGGTGTTGGAGTATGCACGGCGGCCATCCGCAGTAAATCAACCCCAAGCTCTACAATCAGAAACTGAGCGAGAATAGGAATTCTCGCTGTCTTTTGCGGCCCGATAAAATCCAGCATAGCAGGCTTTAACTCAGGATGGATAACAAGCAGCATCCATAACGGGAGCAGGAACATGGAAGCGAAGATGCCGATGAAACGGACCCACCGCAGATATGTCCCCATAAAAGGAGTCTGGCGATTCTCCTCCGCATGCTGGCAAAGATCAAAAAAGGTAGTCGGAAGAACAATTACAATGGGCGAGGTATCCACGAATAATATGACCCGTCCCTCTAATAAATTGGAGGCTACAACGTCAGGGCGTTCAGAATAACGCACCATAGGATAAGGGTTCCACCCTCCGCCGATAATCGCTTCTTCCAATTGCTTATCCGCCAGTGGAATACCATCGATATCGATGCTGTTGATTTTATCGATGACTGACGTTACTTGCGTTTTATCAACGATATCATCGATGTAAGCCACGCAGACATCTGTCCGTGTCCGCCGTCCCACTTGAAACATTTCAAGCTTCAGCCCCGGATCACGTATCCGTCTTCTTACAAGTGAAATATTACTAAGCAGGGTTTCTGTAAAACCATCGCGCGCACCACGCACCACCCGATCAATCGAGGGTTCATCAGGACTTCGCATGGGGTAAGATCGAGTATCCATTAGGATAACTTTGTTCTCACCCTCAATAAATAGTGCGCTCATTCCTTTTAATACTTTATCGAAACATTCGCTTAATACACTACCCTCTTCAACTTGAATATGAGGGATGTATTCGTTCATAAAGCTACCTAATACACCTGCGGACAAATTTTCTGAAGAAAGGTAGGTTAGTCGTTTCAGAATTTCATCCGTCACATCTTCGTTGGTGAATCCGCTTAAGCAGAGTAAAGCTGTCTTATGTCCCCCAAAGGACATTTCTCTAAACGTCACATCAAAACTTGTTCCCAGCCCCATCACTTCGGTCAGCGTGTTTTTTGTTTCTTGTAGAGAACCTGGGATATGATCATTGCCTTGCCAATAAATAACGGATTCCTTTAATGAGTTAGAATGCTCACTATCGCGTTTGTTTTGTAGCTTATCTTTACTTTTGTTCTGAGACTGCTGCTGCGCCTGCTTCTTTGAAGGCTTCGGTTGAGCTTGAGACTCCTCCCCAGTACCAGCATCGTTACCTGTTCCTCCTGCTGTCTGAGCATTCTGATCCTGTGCCTCATCATCTGATTCTGAATCCTCTGAATCCATACCAAATAACCTGGCAAAAAAACCTTTACTCGGCTCATTTGGCTCCTGATTGCCGAGCTCATCCGATGCTTCTGCATCCTGCTGCCCTGTTCCCTGCTCCGCAGTCGCTTCTGCATCCTGCTGCTCTGTTCCCTGCTCCGCAGTCACTTCTGCATCCTGCTGCTCAGTGCCTAATTCGGCTGATGCCTCTGCATCCTGCTGCTCAGTGCCTAATTCGGCTGATGCCTCTGCATCCTGCTGGTCCTGGCTAGTTTCAGATGTTGTAGAATTTTCCGCTGAATCTTCACTTTCACCGATAGCTGAAGCGCCCTTAGGATCTGTGTGATCTGCAACTAGATCCGCTGCAGTTGTCTTCATTGCTGCAGCAGCTGCAGCATTATCTTCCAGATGGTCATCTTCCGGTGCAGAATCACCGCTGTGAATAAACTTGCTCATTTCCTAACCCCCTGTTTACTGTCGGTATACAAACCAGTCGAACAAAGAACCCGCAACCTTCCCACTCACCATCGCCATTAACAGACCGAATAGATAATGTGTCATATTTAAGCGTTTAGCGAGTATCGGCAGCACATTTAATACCTCGGTCAATGCTGCAGCGAGCATCCCGACAAAAATCCCATCAAATAGTCCTACACCAAGTTCAACTAGAGGACCTGAGGTAATTTTCCAATTCCAAAAATCACTAACAGTACCTACTAAAGATCCACCTACCATCGCGCCTTCATACCAATGAACTTTATCGTAAGAAGAGGTTAATTGCGCCAGACGCGGCACCATATCCAGCACAACAAATAGAGCGATCACTCCACCGCCTACAGCAATACCACCCGCAATGCCCAGCAGCAAATTTAGTCCCAGTGCTATGGGTGCCGTCATCTTCAGTCCTCCCTATTCTCAGATTGGTTTTCACTGCGGCGCCTCATCTTGCTGTATTCCTCATTGATGACATATTGGTCGATGTTCTTCTGATACAGATACATTTCCACTTCCAGCGGAGTAGGCTCCTCATTCCACTTCTTTTTAAATAAATGGTTGAAAAAAATGACCATCCCAAACCCGATGCCCAGAGAATAAGCAATCTGAAATATATAGGGATGCTCATCCCGATGACCCGTTAGCATCTCCACAATTCGAATTTGTACCTCCAGCATATTTACATCAGCATGAAAGTTCATAATCGTCAGAGCAGACCCAAAGAAAAGCAGCAGCCACACTAAAACAAACATCGCCACCGAAGGTTTCCGTCTCTCCACCTGACTCTCAATCTGCACAATCGTCCTCCCTTCACCGATCGGTTCAATGTCCGCATTCGGTATAAGTTCATATATCCGGGGGATAACCATCAACAGATCAATCAAAATCAGATTGCCGTCACTTTGCTCCGGCTTCATTAAGAGAATTGTCTCCAACGACTCTTTCAGCTCAGGCTCCGCTATCAAAAAAGCAATATCACCCAACGTGACACCTTTACCCTTGGGAACCATCACCCGATTTTTAAGCTGTATATAGATGGTGGGAGCAGAATGTTGTTTCATCCGCATTCCTCCTAAAGGTTATGGTGAAGCTCAGGTCCAAGATAACGGTAGTATGGGAGTAAAGCCTTATTTTTACTCTTGCTGCTCTGAATCAATTTCTTGAAATACTGAAATGTTGCTTGTTTATAGGTATCAGGAAAGGCTAACCCTTCTTCTGGAAATTAAAAAGAAGACAGCTCAAGGTAATTAACCTTAAGCTGTCTTCTTGTTTCAATCCTAAATACGTCAGAATTCGAGCGAATCCAATTTCCCTCCCGCAAAATCAAACAGGGTCAGATTGGACCAACCATTCTCATGTCCAACGGACCATTCCTTTTGCGAAGGAACCCAGGCTGGCTCCCAATAATAAAACCCGATACCTTTACCGTTAGGTATACTCTCAATTACACTAATAAAATCTTTCATATACTTAGTCTGTCCCTCTACTGTAGCCGGATAACCTTCATGCAGCTGCTTTTCCTCACTTACTATTAAGGGGAAACCTTCAGGTGCATTCAGCGTCCAAGGATAAGCTGTTTCAACAACAATAATATCCTTATTGTACCGCACCGCCAATTCATTCAGGTTAGATCGCAAGTCATCCAGCGTGCCGTGCCACCAAGAATAAAAAGATAATCCGATCACATCAAAATTTACGCCATGCTCGAAAAACCGATCATAAAAGTTACGGCTGGCTGGATGATCAGCACCACGGTCAATATGGATCATGATGGACAAATCAGAAGCAACAGCTTTTGCGCCCGCTATTCCTGCTTGAACCAGTGTAATGAACTGTTCCCACTGCTCCGTAGTATCCCACTCACCATCCACCTTGCCTTCATTCCATAACATGCCTGGAGTAATCTCATTACCGATCTGCACCATGTCGGGCATTGTGCCTTGAGATTGCAAAAGCTCAAGAACCTCACGAGTATACTCATACACGGCTGATGTTAAACCCGTAAAATCAAGGTTCTCCCAAGCTTTTGGCTTCGATTGATTAGCAGGATCTGCCCATTTATCCGAATAATGAAAATCCAGCAGAAAGTTAAGTCCTGCTTCTTTAATTCGCTTAGCCATAATCAGCGTACGTTCTAGATTGCAGAAGCCGCCCGGAGGATCATTCCAAATCCGCAGCCGGATGGCATTCACGCCATTGTCTTTCAGAATGTAGAGCAAATCCTCAGCGTTCTCAACGGACTCTTCAGCACCGCTGTAATACGCTCCTCCACCCTGCTCAATTTCATCCAGAAACGAGATATCCATTCCATTGATAAATGTGGTTGTCATCATTGCTACTCCTTTACAGAACCAAGTGTCATCCCTTTAACAAAATATTTTTGCAGGAAAGGATATACGATCAAAATTGGAGCGGCTCCGATAAATATTTGCGCGGCTCTCACCGTCGTCTGCGAGATCAGCTCCATTTCCTTTGGATTGATGCTCATGGAGCTCATATCCCGTTGAATGATAACCGTCTGCAGGAATGTCGCCAGTGGAAATTGCTTGGAATTATTCAAATACAATAGTCCATCGAACCAGGAGTTCCAATGGAATACCATGCTGAACAAGGCAATCGTAGCGATCGACGGCAGAGAAATCGGCAAGTAAATACTGAACAAAGTACGGAAATGTCCGGCTCCGTCTATTAGCGAGGCCTCCTCCAGATCTTTTGGAATACCACGGAAGAAGTTCAGCATCAGAATCACCAAGAACGTATTTACCGCACCTGGCAGAACAAGTACCCAGAAGGAATCCATCAAACCAATCTTTTGAATCACAATGTAAAATGGAATCAAGCCGCCGTTGAACACCATACTGAAAACGAACAACCAAGAGTAAACATTACGGCCCTTGAAGGCTGAGTTTTCTTTGGATAACGGATAGGCTGCCAAAAAAGTAATTAAAAGTGTAAGTCCAGTCCCGAGTATGGTTCTTTGAACAGATACCCAGATGGAGTGTAGAAAGATCGGATTGTTTATTGTCTTTTTATAAGCTTCCAGAGAGAACTGCTTTGGCCATAACCCTACCAAATTGGCATCCGCTGCCGACTTCGCGCTAAAGGATACAGCCAGCACGTGAATCAAAGGTACAATACACATCAGTGCGAGCAGGATTAGAAAGCAAGTATTAAACACGTTGAATATACGATAACCTCTTGTTTTGTAATACATAAGATGTCTCCCTCTTCCTTTGGTAGATTAGAAAATGCGATATCCTGCCCACTTCTTAGCCAAACTGTACGAGACGAGAATTAGGATCATACTAATGGCCGACTTAAACAGTCCGATTGCCGTACCAAAGCCCATCTCACCATTCAGAATAGCCGTGCGGTACACGAAGGTATCAATAATATCGCCTTTCTGATAGACCAGTGGATTGTAGAGGTTAAAAATCTGGTCAAACCCTGCGTTCAATACATTTCCGAGAGCCAAGGTACCTACCACCACAACCATTGGCAATAGAGATGGCATTGTGATAAAACGTGTCTGCTTCCAGCGGTTAGCGCCGTCTATTTCAGCAGCTTCATATAATGATGGATTGATTCCTGCTAGAGCAGCTAAGAAAACGATCGTATTATAACCAAATTCCTTCCACACATCTGTGAGAATAACTGTGAACCGGAACCAGTTGTTATCCCCTAAGAAAAAGATTGGTTTGAAGCCCATGCTGCCTAAGATCTGATTGACAAAACCATCTGTAGCAAGCAAATCCAGCAAGATCCCGCCGAGAATAACCCAAGATAAAAAGTGAGGCAAGTATACCAGTGTCTGAATAGTACGCTGTATGTATACCTTGCGAATCTCATTTAACAAAATGGCGAATACAAACGGTACAGCCAGATTGAAAATCATTTTTAGAACAGCAATAATCAATGTATTCCAAATGACCTGCATACTGTCATTACGTTCAAATAGATAACGGAAATTGTCCAATCCAACCCATGCCGAGCCTGAAATTTTCAGCCATGGCTTATAATCCTGAAATGCCATCACAATTCCGCCCATTGGAATAAAGCTGAAGATGATCAGGAATATCATCGCTGGCAATAACATCAAGTGAAAAGGCCATGTTTTTTTTAGTGTTCTCATCCTTGGTCCCCCATATCGTGTCAAGTTCTTCTGTAACCATACTCAAATTATAGCAACGCCCGAATTCCTCAAATAGCGGGCAAAACCAATATATATGGTACAAAAGCAATCTCTTTATCACATTGAAAAAAGAGGACTTCAAACGCAAACAGGGACCCTCCCTAAAGCCTAATGCTACGGCTGAAGAGACGGTCCCGTTTACTCCTTTTTACCTAGTCAAACTAAATCCAAACCTTATTTTACGCTGTCATACCATTCGTTAACTTCTTTAGTGATTTGATCGCCACCACCTGATTTCCAGGTTGCTACAAAGGAATCAAATGCATCCAGCGGTTTGTTGCCATAGATAATTTCATTAAACGTTTGGTTCTCAATTTTGTTCAGATAGTCCATCTTCGATTTCATAGTTTCGGTCGTAGGACCTGTGAACATATTCTTAAAGGATTTATCCTCTTGCGCCAGCAGAACTTTGGCAGCCGCAGGGGTATCTTTACCATAATTCACAGCTACGTCCTTCTCCAGACGGGTTGTTGGCTCTGCGCCATCTGCCAGGTTAAGGAGTGCTTTCATTTGGGCATCCGGGATCCGGGCACCGTCACGAACCAGCATATAACGAACACTATTCACATAACCGCCAGCAATTTTATCATTTTCGATCATCTTGCCGTTCGCGTCCAGCTCATAGTCATATCCTGCAAAAAGACCGTTATCCAGTTCACTGCCTGGCGTTGGATTAGCAAAGTTATCGAACAGATAGTTTTGATAAGTAAAGAAGGCTTCTGGATTTTTCATTTTCGTGCTGATCAAAGTTACACCGTTAGTGAATTGTGTGCCATGACGCATAACCTTTCCATCCGGTCCCGCTGGAATTTCAATTGGAGCCCATACTGCATCTGGAGAGTTCTTCACGGTATCCTGAAGCGGCCAGCCGCTCATCCAGTAAGGACCCGGGAGAATCCCTGCTGTACCTGCAACTGCTGGTTCGGCAGTTTTGTTCTCATCCCAAAGAGCTGCTTCCTGAGGAATATAACCTTTCGCCAACCATTCCTTCAGTTTTTCAAGCCCTTGCTTCATGCCAGCATTTACTGAGCCGTATTCTAGTTTACCATCAGCATCTAGATTCCATTGCTGTGGCAAGGTTCCGTAAGCACCAAAGATCCAAGATGGATCGCCCATCCAAGTGTTCATCGTTGTTTTGAAGCCGATACTAAGTGGAGTTACCTTGTCTGGTGCCAAACCATCAGGGTTCTGATTCTTGAACGCATCCATCACTTTTTCCAGCTCATCGATCGTCTTAGGGGCTTGCATATTCAGCTTATCCAGCCAATCTTGGCGGATCCACAGAATGTAATCATGGTTATATGCATAATCGAGAACAGGCAGGCCCATTCTTTTGCCATCACGGCTGTATTGGTTCCAAACGTTAGGATCCTGTGCCATCGCTTCTTTCCAAGTATCTGAAGCATATTTATCAAACAAAGTTCCTACATCTGCATACATGCCGGAATCGATCAAATCCTGTGCAATCGTGTTGTCGGCTGTACCGATGGTTACGACATCAGGCATGTCCTGACCTGAAGACATGGATAAACGCAGCTTCGTACCAAATGCGCCGTTCGTATCTGTGATGGACCAAAGGGACTTAATATTGATGCCGAATTTTTCTTTAGCCCATTTTGTAGCCACGTTATTCTCAATGCTTTCACCGTTTTTGAATTTAAGCTCAGGGTCCACGCCCCATGCGGTTGTAAATGTCACCTCAGGATCGTATTTATCCTTGTAGGCGTTTTCAGAATTGGAAGCTGTATTTGCAGTCGCTTCACCAGCTGCTTTATCTCCAGCAGTGTCTTTACTATTAGCAGCGTTATTGCCTGAACAGCCCGCAAGGCTACCCGCCAAAAGCATGCTCATGCACAGGAGCGGCAGCCATCTTTTTCTCTTCATCGCGCTCATTTTGTTCCCCCTTGGATTCCATAAGTGTTGGTTACATTTTAATTATAGGGAACGACGCTGAGCCCGAATACGTCATTTAAACAAGGTTTCTGCACCTTTCTCAACCTCTATCCGTCCCGGAATTCATTTGGTGTCATATTGTAGTGTTTTTTGAACATCTTACTGAAATATTGCGGATTCTGATATCCAAGCTCAGAGGTAATTTCATAGATTTTTTTATTCGTATTTTTAAGCAGATAAAGTGCCCGTTCCATCCGCATCCGAATAATATAGTCCCCTAGTCCTTCCCCAGTCTCAGCTTTATAAATCTTGGACAAGTAGACTGGATGCAAATATACATGATCGGCAATGGTTTTGACGGACAGCTCATGCCCCGAATGGTTTCCTACCAGCTCATGCACCTGCTTGATAATATAACTTTTCGTATTCTGATCGCTTTCGGATAGCTCCTTCTGAAGCTTATCGAGCATATCAAACGCCCAATCTTTAAGCTTATCAAAAGAAACAATAATACTCTGCGTCAACAACGGATCTAAAGCGTATTGGTCGATCTTGGAGATGAACTGACCACTCTTATGCGCTATATACATAAATGCATTCGTTATCGATAGAAAGACCTCATACAGATGTTCACTGGAAAACCGTGCATTCTCCATATCCCGGAACACGTCAGCAATTTTTTGCCTTGCTGTATCCCATTGTTTAGATTCCAGCAGATGAATGAGTGTAGGTGGACGATAAAGACATTCGAGCGATTTGATGCTGATCGTCTCCTGATGCTGGCGGTCATCCAAAAACAGCACGGAGCTGGATTCATCATGTGCTGCCAAATACATCGAGCTAAGACCGCTTCTATAGGCAGCCGTCATCCCCTCCGGAAAGGTGAACCACTCTGTTACAATCAGTGAAATCTCACCCTTGAGGTAATTGCTTACACTAATTCGGAAATTCGCGATCACCGCTTTTAGGATTTGCTGCCTTGCAGCTTCATAGTTAGCCATTTGCTCCAATTCCTGCTGTACTGCCGGCTTTAATTCAACAAGCAGAATCAAGCAATCATGCGGCGCTTTGCAGAACCAGACATGGAACTGTTCCTTAAAAAGCTCCTCGGCAATGTTGCCGATCGCATATTCCATGAGAGAGACCGAATGATGATCCATTGCGGCATAATGTTTACCCAGCTGAATCAGCAGCATCGCCGCTTCAGCATCCGGCTGGAAGGAGATTTCATATTCCTTCAGCTTAATGGCTAGTGTCCGCTCAGACAGCACCCTGCCGAGAAGCAATTCATGCATCAGATTAGCCCGCAAAACACTGTAATCGGCTTTGCGATTATACAGCAGCAAATGATATCTATCATGAGCTTCCCATTCGTCTTTCAAAGATTCAATCGCACTGGATACGCTTTTGATAAACTCATCATCACTTACCGGCTTCAAAATATAATCAAATGCCTGCAGTTGAATAGCTTTTTTCGCATATTGAAAATCGGAATAACCTGTCAATAAAATGGACCGAATATTTGGCCATTTCTCGCTCACGGCTTCAATTAATTGCAGGCCAGTCATTCCTGGCATTGAAATATCCGTAACCATAATATCTATAGCCTGCTGTTCCATAATTTGCAGAGCTTCAGCACCCGATGCCGCTTGATGCACCTGCTTTACCCCGATTTCAGCCCATGGAATAGTACGGGCTAAACTTTCCGTAACATAGGGCTCATCATCAACTAACAACAGCTCTATCATTCTTTCCCCTCCTAGATGTCATTCCATTTCATTGTCTGTGTAGGGCAGCAACCACTGCAGTGTCACCTGTAATCCTCCACGGAGAAGGCGAGATGCGCAAGCCAGACGTCTCCCCAAAACGCAGCCGCATTCTCTGATGCACATTCCATAAACCGCAGCCCATTTCTTCATCCATCGCCCTGCTTAGTTTATTTTCCAGTTCTATAATTTCCTCTGGCGTCATGCCCTGACCATCATCTTCAACCGTAAGCGTCATTTCTCTGCCTGCACATGAACCCGTAATCCGCACCAGTCCCTCTTTGGCGACGGGCTCAATTCCATGTATAACCGCATTCTCCACCAAAGGCTGCAGCACGAGCGGCGGAAGCTCTCTTTTGCGCATTTGCGGTGGGATATTGATCTCATAACGAAGTCTGCTCATCCTCATCTTCTGGATCTCCAGATAATGATTCACAAATTCCACCTCTTCAGACAGCGCAACCAAATCACGTTCCTGACGAGTGGTGTATCTGTAATATCGGGACAAACTATGCGACATCCCAACGACTGCCCCCATATTATCGAGCTTCGCCATACTTGTAATAAAGGAGAAGCAATTATAGAAAAAATGTGGATTTATCTGTGATTGAAGCTGCTTTAAGCGGGCTTCGCGAACATGGATTTTCTCCATCAGCACATTCTCGATCAGCATCTGAATCTGTTCTACCATACTGTTAAACCGGCCGGACAGGAAGCTGAATTCATTCTTCCCTTTAATCTCCACTCGCGCAGAATAATCCCCTTGCTTCAACCGTTGAAAGCCTCCCACCAATAACCTTATAGGCACCTGCACTTGAACATATAATAGATAGGCTACGAGACAGCTCATTAACAACAAAGCACTGATCGCAAAATAAAATAAACGATTAGAGGTCAGGATCGGATGTAGGATTTCAGTCAGCGGCATATAGTCGATCAAATACCAGCCCATTTTGTCCGAATAGACGATATTTACACTGTAGGATTCACCTTCTATTTTGACCGTGCGATTCTCACTAGGCTTCAGCTGGGTCTCTTCCAGCCTGTCTACCAATTCTTTAGCTAACACCTTGTCGGCACTGCGGTTAAAAATAAGTCCTGTTCCCTGCTTATAATAAAAAGGATCTCTTCTGCCATCACTTTTGAATTTATCCAGCATATCTTCTATGTTCCGGCTGTCGAACTCTACCTTCATAACCGTTTTGACTTTTTCCGGAGCGAATTCTGACATAAAGGGTGTAAAAGAAAACCATGAGAATACGAAGCGGTCACCCTCCTGCCCTTCGATTTTCTCCACATGCCAGCCCGACTTCACTTCCCGCTTCAGATCCTCATCTTCGTATAACTTCGCATCATTTTCAGACACCATACGATGAATGGACGGGGAGTATAAATATAGCTTACTCTTCCAATTGGAGGAGCTTTCTTGAATGCTGATTTTGGTCTGAATCCGTTTGATCAGGTTTATCGTATCCAGATTCAAACGCCCTTTTTCCAGATAAGTATCCTTAAGGCTGAGGATATCAGGATCATGGATCAGCAGAATCGGCCACGAGGACAATAACTCCATATTACTTTCTACCTGATTCTGAAAAAAACTAAGCTGATTATTATTCGAAGTATTTAACTCCGTACGCAGCACATCCGTGGTCGTTTTATTGGAATAGAAGTAAAGGATGGTTATCGGGATCAGCATAATGACCATGATACTCACGATTTTGGTAAATAAATTATATCTATACACGTTCCTTCACTCTCCGGCTCAAATGTCATAGCCCCTATTGTACAAACAATCCCTACTTGCGAAAAGATAAATATCTAAAAAATGTGGTAAAGACAGGCCCTAACTGCCTTTTCGAGCACAGTTATTGCCTGTCTGCCTATTATTGCTGCAAAAGATTGAGTATGATGTAAGCCGCTTCAGCGCGTGTTGTATGGGCTTGCGGGCGGAAATTTCCATCTTCGAATCCATTGATAATCCCAGCCTGCGCAAGCGCTGTTATCCCTTCACTGGCATACAACGAGATCAGGTCTTTATCTTTAAAAGAAATAACGTTCACATCTTTCTGACCGTTCACTTTCTCCGCCAGCTTAAGCGCACGGTATGAAATAACTGCCATTTCTTCACGGGACAATTTATCATTCGGGCAAAAAGTGCCATCCGCATGTCCTTGTACAACACCCAATTTCCCAGCAGTATTCACAGCAGAGCTATACCACGCATCAAGGTTCACATCTTTAAAACTGCCTGTCCCTCTTTCTGCATTTAGCTCCAGCGCGGGCAGCAGCATGCTGACAAATTCAGCACGTGTAACCTCCCCTTGCCGATTAAAGATCCCGTTTCCTATTCCTTGCACGATCCCTTTAGCCGTCAAGGATTCAATCGCTAACGTGGCCCAATCTGCTGCTTTTAAATCTGTGTACCCCACCTCTGCGTACCCCGCAGCATAAATGCTGAAATGACTTGGATTAAACACAATCTGTTCCGCGGTTGGGTTGTACCGCACAGCTTTGATAACTTCGAGTTTTCCATCAGCAAGTATCGAATAAACAGCAATCCGCTGGCTCTGCTCCCCGAGCTTCAGCTTGTAGTGGAAGGCTACCGATATTGCTCCTTTTTTGAAAACATCGATAGAAGTCCCGTCTACTGACACATGGATGTTATAGGCCGGATAGTCTTTTGCTCCAGTTGCCAATGGTGAAGGCAAGGTTGGCGTAGCTACCTGAACCAGTGAGAGCGTTAGTTCCTTAGCTCCCGTCTTTATAATTCCTGCACTAGCTTCCGTAGAAACCGTAACAGAGGCCGTCCCATATACAATTACTATTTGAGGATGTTTGCCCTGCTCTAGTATAGAACTCAACGGAAGATGAACGACTGCTCCCTTAAGCTCTCCCGTCGATGGCAGAACAGAAATAACCAGTTTTCCATCCGCCGGAAGCCTCGACAACGCCTTATTGATATCCTCTATACTTAGCGTGATCTCAGCTATGCCGGAAATTCCTGCTTGTGCCTTCACCTGAAGTTGTCCTGCCGTTGTATGTTCGACCACTGCTTTATTTGCTGAATTTACAACGCTTGAATCTCTAACGGTGATGATAGGATCAGGATTAACCCCTGTTCCGGGTTCCTCACCAGTGCCGGGATTTCCTCCCGTTCCAGGTTCTTCACCAGTGCCGGGATTTCCTCCCGTTCCGGGTTCCTCGCCAGTGCCGGAATTCCCTCCCGTTCCGGGTTCCTCGCCAGTGCCGGGATTTCCTCCCGTTCCGGGTTCCCCACCAGTGCCAGGATTCCCTCCCGTTCCGGGTTCCCCACCAGTGCCAGGATTCCCTCCCGTTCCGGGTTCCTCTTCGCTCCCCTCACCGGCCACCGGGGTTTTGAAGACATTTAATGAAGAGAGTGCATTCCCTGCAAAATCGAACATTGCCTGATTCTCCCAAGCATTTCCTTCGCCTACCTTCCAGCCTACACCTTGCACTGGAATCCAAGCTGGTTCCCAATAGAACAAGCCTGTTCCTTTACCATCGGGTACTTTGGACAATACATTCATTACTGTTTTGACCTCCGCCATTTGACCTGCAACCGTAGCTGGGAAGCCACTGCCGTCCAGCTGATCTTGGCGGGCGATGTTATTCTCAAAATTGTCGCCGTCCTCCAGCGTGTAAGGATACGCGGTTTCCGTCACAATCACTTCTTTACCATATCGTTTAGAGATATCGTCCAAGTTAAACTGCAGGCTATCCATCGTTCCGCTCCAATACGGATAAAAGGACGCGCCGATCACATCATAATCAAGATTCCGCTGCGTTAATTCGTCAAAGAACCAACGAAACATATCATTTTTGCCACCTTCAGCAAGATGGATCATAATTTTGATATCCTGACCTGCACCCTCGCTGTCTCTAACTCCCTTCACTCCGCTCTCCAGAAGCGGAACAACCTTCTCAAAAGCATTCTCTTGATCATAGGATTTGCCGTCAGGCCATAACAAGCCCCCATTAATCTCATTTCCGATTTGGACCATATCGGGTGAAGCTCCCTTTTCCTTTAGCTCATCCATAACATCTTTGGTATAGTCATATACCGCTTGCTTCAATTCATCATAGGAGTAATCCGCCCATGCTCCCGGCTTGTTTTGCTTTCCGGGATCAGCCCAGAAATCAGAGTAGTGGAAATCAAGCAACAGCTTAAAGCCTTTGGCTTTGACACGCTGCGCCATTTCCACAACATGCTCACGGTCATTATAGCCGCCAGCTTCCTGAGGATCATTCCATAAACGCAGCCGAATGTAATTTACACCCCGGCTTTTAAGAATATCCAGCAAATCCTTTTCTACTCCATTGTCGTAATACTTTCCACCGGCATCCTCAATCGCTTCCAGTGTGGAAATGTCCGCACCTTTTATGAACCCGGATTGCAGCACAAGCGGAGTAACCTGAATATCAGCTGTGGGTTGTAGGTCTGTCCCTGCAACTTTCCCCATTACGCTGTAAGTTCCTTCAACCGCGTACTCCGCTTCAGTAAGGTCATCCCAGGTTACAGGCAGCTGTTTGCTTGACCCATCTTCGTATATAGCCGTTACCGCTGATGGCAATAAAGCAGGCACATCCGTAATTGTGCTGACATTTATACTCTCAAATCCAACAATAGGCGTGCTGCTGTCACCTACTACCGTTACCTTCGCCACTGCCTTCTGCACAGTACCTGAGATAGAACCGCTTACTGTAAAGGTTCCGGGACGGGAATACTCTGCTGGCGGGATCACATCCCAAGCAACCTGAGCATCCTCCGTGTCAGAATTGCTATATACCACAGTTACAACACTTGGAAGCTCAGGGGCTTGCCCAATTTCCGTGTTCAACCGTACTGGCAGAACAGTTTGTATTTCACCCTGTGCCGGCTCATGCGGCGCGCTGGCTGCGGGAACACCCCAGACCTTCAGATCATTAATGGCTGCCCATTTTCCGCCGTTGATGCCGGTCAGGTTGACCCTTACATAAGAAACATTCCGCAGCTTAAAAGCATTGTACTGAGTTTGCTCTACACTGCTGCTCTGACTTTTGTTTACAACTGTTGTCCATACCTTATGATCACGTGATACTTCAATCGTATATTGATTAATGTAACTCCATGCATTCCAGATGACGGTTGCACCTGACAAATCATATGCACCTTGCAGATCTACTTCCAGCCAATGAGGAAAGCTCCCGTCATTCGCCGTCCAATGTGTGTTCCATTCATCGGAATCTACTGCGTTACCCGCTTCATATCCTGCAAGCTCACTATCGGATATAGCAGGCTTTCCTAGGGCAATATTCTCATCTCCTGCCGCTTGAGCAGACTGCCCAAACGTAAAAGGGGCAATAAGAAAGGTCAGAATCATAAATAATACAAATGATTTCTTCAATGTCTGCTTCCTCCTAAATAATTTAATCATGGATTATGTACTCAGCAGCACAGTCATTTTGTGCACTCCCTAATTGTAAACGCTTTATTAACTCTGCTATATGTTACGTTAGAAACATTTCAGCAGTTTTTGCAGTCGATTTGATCTAAGCAAGGAGTAAAATCACATACAAAAAAAGATGATCCGAAAGCCATACGGCTTCGAATCATCTTTATATAGGTAGAACCATTCCACTTCAATCTGCTCAGAGCGTTTGTGGTTTGGACTGTTGATTAGATAAAAAGAATAAAGCGACCCAGATCAAGGCAAATCCGAGAATCTGCGGGATAGTGACCAGCTGTTGGAACACGATCCAGTTAATGATTACTCCCGTCATAGGAAAGCTGAGTTCAGCCAATGTGGCGAAGGAAGCTTTCGTCGTGCTAAGTCCTTTGTAATACAACAACATACTAAGAAGTCCTGGCAGCAAAGCTTGCAGCAATAGATTAACCGCAATAGCTGCCGATGCACCAAACCCGCCATGAATCTGCCACGGGGCACCTTCTAGCGTAGTGATAACAAAAAGTAAAGGAAGCGCAAGGATAAACCGCAGCGAAGTCACTGTCTCATATTTCATAGAACCGAGCAGATAACGTCCCATGACTGTCGATCCCCCCCACAGTGCAGCTGCTCCCAAGGCCATCAGACTGCTAACCCCAATAAAGTTATTCACATGTCCGAAAGGGATACTCCAGCCAAAGGTCAGCAGATAGGTTCCTACCAGCGCCAACACAATGAGTGGTCCGAAATTTTTTGGCAAACGTTCTTTAAGAATTAAAGCAGCGAGACCGATAGCGAATATTGGCTGAAGCTTCTGCAGTAACAGCACCGCATTCAAATCCCCACTGGAAAGTGCCATCGTAAATAGGATCGTCGCCCCGGCAGAGCCTCCCCATGAAACAATCAATAAAGCACCAATCTGGCGAAATCCAATTCCTTTAAGCTCCGCCCGGTGACGCCAAAGAACAGGTGAAGCAGCCAAGAAAAGCACCACATGCTCCAGAAGAACAATTTGCGATGAGGTTAAGGATTTTAACAGGATGATACGAAAGAGCGGATCAACGCCCCATAATGCTGCACCAATCACAACGAGCCAAAATCCACTGCGTAGCGTTGATGTACTGCCAACCTTAGATGATGATGAAGCTGTAACATTACTCATAATTTCCTTCTCCTTGTCGATACAAACCCTCGATAAGAGACCAAAAACCCCCGAATTACCAAAAAGGTAAACTCGGGGGCATTATCAATAAAGACGTACAAGGATAGACTCCTAGCGTCTTTATCTTATGATCCTCTCCCATCCGGACTTTACCGTCGGCTCTGGATTTACACCAGATCAGTCACTTCTCTGCAAGCAGAACAAGTGAGTCGCGGGCTCAGTTCGCTTTGAACATTACCGCCGGTCGGGAATTTCACCCTACCCCGAGAATCTTGTATTCCGTTGTTTTTTTCACAATCTCAGAATAAACCTCTTCTTGCCATTCGTCCAGTACTTTATGAAAATGTACACATTACTTTCATGTTTCGCAGCATTTTATTACATGTTTATTCGTAATTGTTCTACTGCTTCATCCAAAAAACTTCTGTATAATGAAATTATGTTGATTTTTCCATAGTTTAGTAATCATGTCGAGGAGGTTGTTATGAAAGAAGCATTCTGGACGAAATTATTGTTCTCCATTTTTGCCGTTGGAGGAATAGCTTTTTTAGGATTCATAGGTGCTATAATTACTGCGCTTTACGGAGGACTGCTGTTTTATACCCCACTTGTGGCGATCTTAGCGATCGTATTAGCCATCTATGTTGTACTCATCATATTTAATGTGTTGTCCCGAAGAACAAGCAATATTGTATTGTTATCTATCCTCGGACTTAGTTTGCTCGCGACCGCAGGATATGAGATCAAGCAAGCGTACGTCAACAGAATTGCCATGGTCGATGATCGGGAGGTTAATCTGCTACAGTATGAACCCTTTGCTGAAAAGACCAAAGCAGTGAATCTGGACGAGCCTTCTTCCTATCATATCGATAGCGATCTTCCAAGATTGGACGGCGCAACCGCACTTTATCCACTGTATTCAGCTTTCGTTCAATCTACTTATCCTGAGGGTTATTATAATCCGTATGATTTTCAAACAAGTCAAGTAATTTGCAGCAGCACGCCTGAAGCTTACAAGAGATTAATTGAAGGAGAAACCGATATTATATTTGTAGCGGCTCCGTCAATTGCACAACAAAAAGAAGCTAAAAGAAAAGGTGTCGAACTGAAGCTTACGCCGATCGGCCGCGAGGCCTTCGTATTTTTTGTAAACAAACGAAACGACGTAACCGGACTTTCCACCGCTCAACTTAAAGATATTTACGCAGGCAAGATCACAAATTGGAAAGATGTAGGCGGAGCTAATAACCGAATCCGTGCTTTTCAACGACCTGAAGATAGCGGAAGCCAGACGATGTTGCAAAAGTTTATGAAGGACACTCCACTCATGAAGCCGCCTCAAGAAGACGTAGCGGATATTATGAGCGGTATCATTCAACAAACCTCCAGCTATCGCAACTATAAAAATGCACTGGGCTACAGCTTCTTATTTTACGCCTCAGAAATGAATCGAAACGGGGAAATAGCCCTGCTGGCCATCGATGGTATTCAACCAGACAAGGAAAGTATTCGTAGTGGACAGTACCCTTTGGCAACAGAATTTTATGCAGTGACCGCGGGAAGCGACAACCCTAATATTCAGCCCTTTCTGGATTGGATTCAATCTGCTCAAGGTCAGAAATTGGTAGAGAAAACAGGTTATACATCGTTAAAATAAAATCTCTCTAGCAAATGAGAGCTATCCCAAATGTTTGGGAAGGCTCTTTTTCTATTTTTATACCGAAAATTTTCCTTTTTATCTGTTGTAGAGCGCAACTTTTGGAAACTATTGTCGTTTATACTTTATACGAGCCTTAAACGGCATCAAAGGAAGAAAAAGTAAGAATTGCTAGAGACCAATAAACGGGGATGGTAGGGATTGCAGATGAAAAAGTTTGGTTTTTTGGCGTTACTGCTGCTTTTGTTGGTGCTGGTTCATCCAGGAACTGGTTATGCCGGCTCTGCGGAAACACACATCAACCTAGACGGCAACGATCTTAAGATTTCAAAAGAAGCACAGGTACAAATTGTAAATGGCAGTGTAATGGTTCCTCTTCGTGTTGTTGCGGAACAGCTTGGTTATACCGTGAAATGGGATAATGTGACCAAGACGGCGATCATTGAGCAAAAGGGAACTACTTTAAAGCTGATCGTGGATAATACGATGGCAGAAGCTTCAGGGAAACAAGTCAAACTGGACAATCCTCCGTTTCTCAGTGGCAGCACAACCCTTGTTCCTTTAAGATTTGTTGGGGAACAGACAGGAACTACTGTCGGTTGGGACAATGTAACCAAAACCGTATATTTAACCTCTCCAGTACCTGAGATTGGGGGAAGCGATCCGGAAATTACGGTTCCACAACCCACTCCAACAGCACCTTCAGACAACGGATCAAACGGGAATACAGCAACTGAAGGGAATAGCTCAGTAGCTACAGTCACCAATCTTAGCTTCATCGATAACCAGCTGGTTATTGCAGTGAACGGCAGTATAAAACCTACCGTGTTCACTATGACAGACAAAGACCGAATTGTCGTGGATTTACCGAATACTGGCTTTGGAACCGACTTCCATCAGAATCTGTCCGTAGGAAAGAACCAAAGCGGACAGTTAACGGTTACTGACTATCCTAATGTCTCTGCCGTTCGCTATTCATTGTTCAGCAGTTCCCCATCTACCATTCGGATCGTCATTGATCTAAACAGCGCTAATAGCTACAGTCTGATAAATGCTAATGATGGACTTATTATTGTGGATCTTAATGGGACTAGCGTTACGCTTCCTGAAACCACCTTACCAGAAGTACCGGTTACAACTCCTCCACCTTCTACCGGCAACACAGACAAGAAGATAATCGTCATCGATGCAGGACATGGTGGGAAAGATCCAGGGAGTTCAAGTGTTAACAAGCTTAAAGAGAAAGATTTCACCTTGCCGACAGCACTGAAAATTGCAGAATTACTAAAGAAAGAACCAAATATCGAGGTTATACTCACGCGCAGTGGCGATACATACCCAACTCTACAGGACAGATCTAACCTCGCCAACAATGTAAAAGCCGATCTATTTATCTCTGTTCATGCCAATAGTATTCCGGCGGGCAGTAAAAGTAACCCTAGTGGCACAGAGACCTATTACACACGCAATGATAGCTTATTATTCGCTCAAACCGTTCACAAATACCTCGCAGGTGCTACAGGACTGCAGGACCGAGGGGTTCGTCAAGCAAACTATCATGTAACAAGAGAAACCAAAATGCCAGCAATATTATTAGAATGTGGTTACTTAAGCAATACCAAGGATGAAGCATTGCTGTTTACCCCGGACATCCAAAATAAAATAGCCGAAGCAGTAGTTTTAGGAATCAAAGAATATTTAGGTCGTTAAAAAAATGGGTGTCCCATTAGCCGTTTAGGCTGATAGGACACCCATCTTTATTCGGTAGCAGTGTTCCAAACACTCATTCGTTCCCGCAGATTCGAGGTATGCAGCTCCAGCTGTATACCATCTGGATCTAGAAAATTGACCGTCCAGCCTATTCCCCGTTTGATCGGCCCTCTAATTATGGGCACATTCTGGGTTTGCAATCCTTGGACGGCTTCTTCAAAATGTTCCTCTGCAATACTAAAAGCGATATGGTCTATCCCAACCACATTATTTGCAATCGCCATATAATCAGGCTTTTCAAGAAGACATATCCAGGCACTTCCCCATTCCAGATAAGCATCAGTTTTACCTCTATGAACTAGCTGAAGGCCCAGAATTCCTGTGTAGAAATTCAGGGAATTTGCTAAATTACTGACATTTACGGTCACATGGTTAAAACCTTCTACCTGCATCTTTATTCAGCCTCTCAATCTTCTTAAGCCAGCATAGTGACAATTCTTTTGCGTTTCTCTGATTCAGGATCATAAGCTACATGCGTATCTTCATCAAAGATCAAGGTAGCCCGTTCCTCCAGATTATATTTCGGCCATAACCTCGCAGCTGTAGCCGGATTTCCTTGATGAGCGAAAGCAATCCAAGCGTCATGCATAACTTCAGCCAACTTCTGCATCGTTGGATTAATTTCTGCCCTAAGATGGGTTAGATGAGATAGATTATTAAAGGCATAAACGATTTCTGCACTATGCACAGCTTTATTTAACAAAGGATGACCTGGGATCGTGCCGTCAAAACGGTACATCCAGACAGGTGCATAATTCAATTGGTTTTCCGCCAGAGACACCGAGGTTGCCCAGAAGTAAAGATCCGTTAGAATTTCGGCTTGTCCTTCCCAGGTGGAAGAATAATGGTTAGCAATCTCTTTCAGACTCCCAGTACCCATCATCTGCTCCAGCGCCTTGAGTGATTCGTCAAAGTCTGCCTCAGGTGATTCTTCTCTGAAGAACAAGTTGCCCTCATCACGATTGGTTCCGATCAATAGCGGAATACCATGTGCCGATCCTTCTGCCACAGCCTGTGCAGGTTCTACAGGAAGTGTATCCCCATCAATGACAGGCTGAAATAACATGCCAATTGAGCCACCCGTTAACTTTTTAGTCATTCTTGCGGCTGCATCGATAATTTGTTCAGAAGAAAATGTTTGCAGAAGACTGGCATCTCCATCTGGAGCAATCCCTAATTCAGCTAGCAGTGCCGCTGTAATGTACTTTCCTTGCTCGGAAGGCAGTGTCTGAGCAGCTCCACTTTGCATAATCGCACCAGCGAACAACCCCTTCGCTGCTGGCATGGCCAAAAGGGCTGCGATACTCATACTCCCTGCTGACTCTCCGAATACAGTTACCCGCTGCGGGTCCCCGCCAAAAGCAGCAATATTCAGCTTTACCCATTCCAGCGCAGCAATTTGATCCAATAATCCTTGATTAGAAGCAAGCCCATGGCCAAATGGAGACAAATTCATGAATCCAAATGGACCCAGCCGATAGTTAATGGTCACTAAAATTACTTTGCCTCGCTCAGCGAAGCTTGTGCCGTCAAACTGCGGCTGACTTCCAGCCCCGGTCACAAACGTCCCCCCGTGAATCCAGAACATAACAGGCAGGGGCTCATCATGAACTGCTGGCGCCCAAATATTTAAATACAGACAATCCTCGGAATGAAGCGGCGTCTTGCCACCGAACCGAGTACCTCTCGTATCCGCTGGCTGATGACTAACTGGACCAAATTCAGAAGCATCTCTAATCCCATCCCAGGCTTCTGGTGGCTGTGGTGCACGAAACCGAAGTTCTCCAACAGGTGGAGCTGCAAAAGGGATCCCGCGCCAAATGTTCACGTCCCCCTCCTGTATTCCTTGAAGCTTACCGTAAGAGGTTACTGCTATTGGTCCTCCCATTACATTTCACCCTTCCACATTATTCCTTATTCTCTTCAATCTGTTTATATAAGCCGGATCGAAACCGGAACCATTCAAAAAGATGTGTAAATACCACCTTAAGTACCGCATAACCCGGAACTGCAAGGATAATCCCCAGAATCCCAAACATTTTACCTGCGAATATAATTACAAAAATAATGGTTATCGGATGAATCTTCAACGTCTTGCCCATGATCTGTGGTGAGATGAATTTTCCTTCAATCAGCTGAACAGCTGTCCACACGATAATCATCTTCAGCAGCATAAATGGAGAAGTGACCATCGCCACAATTAGGGCAGGTGTAATCGCGATTGCCGGGCCCAGATAAGGAACAACTGCTGTACAAGCAGCAGCAATAGCCAGAACGAGAGAGTACTCCAAACCAATGATTAAATAACCAATATAGAGCAGCAGACCAATACAGCAGCTGACTATAATTTGCCCGCGTATGTAAGAGGATACCTGACTGTTCATCTCCGACATGACCATACGAGTCTGCGGCTGCAGAGAAGTAGGTACAAACTTCAGAATATAATCCGGCAATTTTTTTCCATCGCGAAGCAAGTAGAACAAAATAAATGGCGTCGTTACAACCGCCAAGACAATCTCTGTAAGGGCTCCTACAAAGCTGCCAACACCCGTCAAGGCATTATTCAGAAAAGAACTGCCCCACGCTGTTATCTTAGATGTTATCTCACTAAGGTTCGTTCCGATACTATCTTGAACTTGCCCAAAGAACTCCGTTCCGGTCAGATCCATAAACCGTTCTTGAATTAATTCACTATACCTTGGAAAATTGTCGATCAATCCTGATAGCTGAGTCCGTATAATTGGAATGACCATAAACAAAACCAGCGTGATGATACCAGCAATCAACAAATATAGGATGATTATTGCATATACACGTTTTATTCGGGATCTTTTCTCCATCCGATCTACCAACGGATTCAGCAAATAATAAGCTATACCTGCCAGTAATAATGGTGCGGCCACGGTGTGCAGCAATACTGATATCGGCTTAAAAATAAACGGTATTTTGGAGAATACCAGAATATTAATTCCAACCAGCAGCATAATGAGCAGCACTACTACAAATTTATTATTCAGAAAAAATTTTTTGAACTTCTCTGGCCACACCTGCAGCCTCTCCATCGTACCCTCTCCCCTATAAACCATCATATATACTGTGTTATTTCATTCACTTTTTAATAGCATAGTCAACGTTAGCCCTGCAAGTCAAATTTGATGTCCTTAATTAAGCACACAGTCCTATTACGAGTCTGGTCATGATCCGATTCAATCATAATCCTCCCCTGTTTATAAATAAATAACCCTGCACGAGATATTCCTCTGTACAGGGTTAGAACCGCAACTAAACGGTACTCCCAAGCCTTGCTATTTTTTCTTTTTCCCTTTAGCGTCCTTTTCATTTGAAGCAATCAATTGTCCATCATAGGTGTATAACACGTGACCTTCAAGCTTCTCCCCCTGCAAATGTTTCCGCACTAATGATTTCGCCAGCTTAGGTGTAATCTCTTTGTACCACACACCTTCGGGATAAGCGATCACCACACAAGCATCTGAACATCTTCCATTACAACGGGTCACAGTCGTATGTATAAGACTTTGTGCGCCCAGCTTCTCAATCTCATCTTCTATCGCTTCAGCTACCTCTTCACCTTTATGTTTCTTGCAGCTGCTACCGTTACATATTAATAAGTGACTTACAGTTCCTTGTAAATTCCAGGTCGTCATGGATGACTTCAACCCCTTCCTATCAGCTAACCCTATTCCGTTCGTGGATTATTTTAAACACTATCATAAGCATCATTATAGTCAATAGTAAGAAAGACTGTTATACTATAAATGAGAATGATTATCAATGAAAAGAAGGGGATTACTACATGCAGATCCAATCCGACGGGATGCCTTATTCATCCCATCCTTTTTATATGCCCCTTCGGGTCATCAGCTTATCGGGAATAACCAACTACACAGCCTCAAACATTTCTTCTACTAATTCCAGCCTTATGATAATCTGGGATGGGAAAGGTTTTCTTGAAATAGACGGTAAGCTACACAAGGTCATGGCCGGAAGCTTAATAGCCCTTAGTAGTTCTTCTTTATTGAAGATGGAACCTGAATTACAGTTAAAGGGGATATGGATGGAGTATTCCTGTATACCCCAGAGTAAAGATGAGGACATTTTTATAAATGACAACTCCCCTGTCCACCATGCCTCTACACGTTTGACAGCCTTGGCAGGTGAGCTTTACAGTGCCTGGATAGACGCTGATAAGCAAAAGCCGTTTAGGGTCCAGCAGCTATTCACCCAGTTCCTAGTGGAGCTTCATAGTGAACTGACATCCCGTAAAGAAAGATCAAGCAGTTGGATGGAGCAAGTGACGGAGTATATAGAAGCTCATTACAATGAAGATATCACACGGGATCAAATGGCTGCTTTAGCTGAAGTGAGCCCTGAGCACTTTTCGCGAGCCTTTCGCAAATCAATAGGTCTATCCTTCAGTGCTTATATTACACTATTAAGAATCCGAAAAGCCCAGCAACGAATTCTCACCAGTTCCCCCAATCTGACTACTTTGGCACATGAGGTTGGTTACGAAGAGGGAACTTATTTGAGCCGAAAATTCAAACAGCTTGTTGGCGTTTCACCTACAGCCTACCAGAATAAGAATAAACGGGTCGTTGCCCTGAACTATAATCACACCGCTAGCCTGCGAGTACTGGAAATCATGCCTCAACTCGGGGTTTATTCCGAATGGCAGCATAGCTTGGAACAAGTTCCCGCTTCCAAGCAGCTTCAAATGAGCGAAGGTAAATTTTCATTACTCTATGACTCAGTAGCTGCGGTAAAACCAGACGTCATTATCGGCTACAGTCTACCCGACAATAAGATTCTGACTCCTGTTGCTCCGGTTATTGAGCTGCCCTTTATGCAAATGAGTTGGCGAGAGCAATTTGCTCTGATTGCCGAGGTTGTGAATCGACGACAGCGTGCTGAACAATGGTTAAGTCATTATGACAGACTTTGTCTTACCGCCAACGGGTTATTAAACCATGCAATAGGAATGGAGAGAGGTACGGCTATCGTGTGGGAGGTTAGCTCCCGATCCGCCTACTGTTTCAGTAGCAGCTTCGGCAGAGGTTGCCAAATTCTATACGGTGATCTTGGCTTCAAGCCCCCCTCCGTAATTATTGAAAAAGGGATCACAGATTCCGGGTACTTAGAGGCATCCATTGAGGATATCGTATCGTTCCCTGCTGACCATATTATTATCACCAGCATCCCTTCATCATCTGAGGGAAGACAACGTTTTACTCGCCTACTACATTCTAAGGCCTGGAAGCAATTAGATGCAGTACGTAACGGACGGGTATATATTCTGAACCAAGGTGATATGTTCTACGGATTTGACCCACTGTCCTCACAGGCACAGCTTCAAGAATTGCTACGGGTAATGACATCATAAATTTGCATAAGCTGAGATCATATCCGTCCATAGTAAATACCCGGTGAAGCTTGTAAAGTTCTTATTGAGAATGATAATCAATATACATAGGAGGAACAACAAATTGCATAATCCAGGAAAAAATAGCACCAAACAATCCCATTGGCTTCTTTTTCCCCTCATGCTGACATTAATTCTAGTCATATCCGCTTGCGGGAATTCCAATAACTCTGTGGGGAATACAGGCAGTAACACCAGCAACACATCATCGGCTACTACAGCACCTACCGAAACTAATCAACCAACAGAAACTACGGAAACAGCTGCTCTTAAAAAGGTCACTACTATAAATGGTGATATTGAAATCCCTGTTCAACCTAAAAGGATTGTCGCTGAGGAATATCTGGGCAGTCTGATTGCGCTAGATACCATCCCTGTTGGTGCTCCCGGATTAACACTGGAGAATATGTATTTTAAGGAGGCACTTACTGGAGTTGCAGACACTGGAACTTACGGCAAAATGTCACCTGAAAAAATCATCGCACTTAATCCTGATTTGATTATTTCTGGACAAGCTGAAAGCTATGAAGCACTAAGCAAAATTGCTCCAACCATCGTTGTGCCATATGGTGATCTGAAAGATGCTCATGCCGAATTAACCTATTTCGGAGAACTCCTTGGTAAGGAAGAGGAAGCCAAAAGCTGGCTTGCAGATTACGACAAACGGATAGCTGAAGCTAAAGCCAAAGTAGACAAAGCACTCCCTGCAGATGCAACGTTTTCCATCATGGAAGACGGCGGAAAATCCATTTGGGCCTATGGCGATAACTTTGGCCGAGGCGGACAGCCTGTCTATCAGGCGCTGGGTCGCAAGCCCCCTACAGCTGTGGCCGCAGAAATTATGGAGAAGCAATGGGCGGAAATCTCTACAGAGGCACTCGCTAAATACGCAGGAGATTATATTATCTTAACTTCCAATAACCGTACAGAAGCTGATTACAAAGCTGATCCAATCTGGAGTAGCCTACCTGCTGTCAAAAATGGCCATCTCTATGTATGGAAAGAAGAACGGTCCTGGTACTATGATCCAATTGCCGTGTTATCCCAGACCGAAGAGCTGGCTGCTTGGCTTACAAGATAAAATGCGCTTAAATTAGAATCCCCTACTGCTTCCAACAACATTGGAGCAGTAGGGGATTTGTTATGTCTTTTGACTACAAAAACACTCAAGAGGTAATAATACATTTAGCCTAAGGTTAATCTAGCAAATGGAGTTGATCATTATGAAATTACTATCACTATATTTCATGCTTGCTTTTATGGGGTTGCTGATGGCAGTAATCATCGACCTTTTATCAGGAGAAACCCTCACCGCTTCAATGCGGACGATCTATGACTCCTTTGCAGCTACAAGCATACAGGAATCAATAACTATGCTCGTTTTTATCTCCTTACCTTTTGTTAATACAATTACATCCTCTATCCGAAATAGAAGCAATAAATCCATTAAATAAAATAAACTAACCTATACTCCCTAATTTTCTGCGGATGTAATGAACGATACACAAGAGAATAGGTACAGCGGCACAGAAATACGGCAAAATATATTTCAGAAATATCCTTCCTTCGTCCATATGTATCGGATAATTCGCTGAACTAATAAAAGCCCCGAACAAAACAACAATACCGACGGGAACGGCGAGCTTCCTGCTGTCTTGTACCTTGAATAGATCCGCGGTGACTACCATTGCAGCGTAGCAATATACTGACATTTTAAAAAATACTCCAATGATTAAGGTTAAGAGCACAAGCGCGTCCAAACGTTGAATGAAATTGGCCAGGTTTACTAACGTTATCGTAGTGAACATCGGAAAATTGGCTCTACTGTAGATTTCTGTTCCTAGAACGGATATTTCGATTGCATGGGTAAAACTGAGTAATAATCCGCATAAAGTCATTGCGATGATTCCGGTTCTTTTTGCTACCTTGGTTTTTTTGATATGAGGTAAAATCGTAGTGAAACATACCATCTCCCCGAACGGAAATAGCCATATATTCAGATAGGCTGATTTTAATGCATTCTTCCAATCCGAGGCCTGTAACGGAAACAAGTTATCTAGTTTTACAAGTCCGGCGGCAATAACCAAAAAGCAACTGGTCAAGCCCAACAATATTATAATCAGCATATAAATCTCAGCCGCCCGCGCAAACACCTCAATCCCCTTATTTAAGATGTAAATTACCGCAACAACCATCATTGCATAAATGATGAACACGGGTGTTCTGTCGTAAGAAGCAGCTATTAACAACTCACCTGATTCATGCAGATTTCGGGAGCCATTGAAGAGAAGGATTGGAATGTATGTTAAGCTTAACGGCCAGCCTATAACATTGCCCAGTATCTTTCTTGTATACCCGCTAATAATCATGCCCGGATATTGCCGGTATAAATAAACATAAATTAAATACAAAAGAAGTCCACCGGGCAAAGCTAACAGAATAGCAATCCAGACAGCATGGCCACTTTCAAGTCCAATCGGTACCACAAGGGCCGTTCCCAATTCAAACAAAAAAATCAAAGCAAATAATTGACTCGCGCTGATGGTTTCTTTTTTCATAAAGTGGCCTTTTCCCACCTTTCTCACTGAACCCTGTCATTTTTCCTTTAACAATTTTGGCTCTAACCTCATTCCTACACTGCGAATATATGCTTCCACAGAAACGTCTACTTCCGCTTCGGCGAACACTGACTCCCAATTGTCCTTAACGGTCTCCCACGCTTTTGGGTTTATACGCTTCAGTTCATTCCCGAAATTGAAAATATCGCATTTCATAGTTTGAGCAGCCTGTAAGGCTTGGGTTATTTCCTGTTTAGTTTTAAGAGCCACTTGTTGTTCCAATTGAACGATTACCTCTCTATTACTTAGCTCAATATAACTCTGAGCCTCACTAAGTGTCCCCTCTTCCACAACATTTACATGAATGACGGGTACTTTATTGCGGAGTTCAATCTTAATTTTTGTTTTTGAATGATTAATATTCACGGCTATCGAATCCTTAACCTCATCTGAATCTACATTAATACTGGTTTCATTAATCTCGTTCTGTACCCACAGTGCCCCCCGGGCAAGAGGTCCATCCAGCCATCCCTGAAGAACCCCTTTTTTCAATACGCTAAGCCCGCTCATTGTGACAAGTGCTTTTACTTTAGTTTGCTCCATCCCGGATTTTTTAGCTCCTTCTTCAGCGTCTCCAAGAATTCTGGCTCCGGATATCACTACTGACCCTTCTCCACTGAGACCATTAATTAGCTCAAAAACATTGATATCCCGGCTTTCTCCATATATTCTAGCGGTATTTTTACTCTTTTTAATAATCCCTATTGCAGGCAGGCTTTCTACTGGAAGTAATAGTTTCAGAATAGAGGATGCTTCCGTATCTCTGGCTACAATAACATTCGTGTTGAGCCGCAGCTCATGGGACCTTTCAAAGATGTCAAAAATCCCATCAATACCGCTCTTCACTGTAGATTCGCCTAAAACTAATAGCTGCGTGTGTGCAAAAAACATCTGTCTTGCCGCCTTTTTTGAAGTCTTGCGAAAAGCGCCAAAGATCGTACGGTCCGTAGAAGAATAAATAGTGACCGTGGGTTGTCCGGTGCTAGCTCCTGCACTTGTAGCTGTTGAGGATGGATTCACAATCTGAAAAGTAACATGATATTCCTCTTTATTCGGTACTTTATCCACGCCTATACCAGTCACAATGCCTAAATTGTTTAATTCCCTACTGTTCCAGCAGCTTGTCAGCAACATTAAGCAGCATATACAAATAAATGAACGCATCATCCATCCGATCTTCATTTGCCACTACCCGGCTTTCCATCATTCACCTTAAGTCGAGTATTATTCTTTTGGCTAACAAGACGCGGCCGAGTTCTCATATATTTCAAAGGCACGCGCAGGATGGAATCCTTCTGATTCTCAGCGATAAAAGGGCCAAACGGAGACATATAGGGAAATCCCAACGATTTCAAGCTACACATATGAGCAACCATAATAAAAGTAAAGATCGTTATTCCATAAAGCCCCATAAAGGCTGCGATAAACATAATGATGAAACGCAAGATGCGTATGGAAAGAGCCATATTAAAAGCAGGAGTAGCAAAGCTGGATATTCCTGTAAGTGAAACTACAATAACCATTGCAGGAGAGACAATACCGGCTTGTACGGCTGCCTGTCCTAACACTAAGCCCCCAATGATCGATACAGTTTGACCTATAGGGGATGGCATACGAATTCCTGCTTCACGTATAATCTCAAAAGTAAATTCCATCAGCATAGCCTCAATAAAAGCCGGAAATGGAACCCCCTCCCTTTGCGAAGCAAAATTAATAAGTAGGGCTGTTGGGATCATTTCTTGATGAAAATTTAGAATCGCAATAAAGAGTGCTGGGCCAAATAACGAAATAACAAGGCAAATAAATCTCAATAATCGGATCAAAGTCGTAATATCATAACGCTGGTAATAATCTTCTACGGCATGTAAAAACATAAAAAAGGTTGTAGGTGCAATCAGCACAAACGGGGTCCCGTCCACAAAAATAGCAACTCGTCCTTCTAAAAGATTTCCTGCAACACTGTCAGGACGTTCCGTATTATATAATGTTGGGAATGGGGAAAAGGGAGTGTCTTCTAAAAATTGCTCAATGTATCCAGATTCCAGAATCCCGTCTATATCAATGCTTTGCAGCTTAGTTCTGAGCTCCTGTAAGGTATTATCATTGACGATTCCATGAATATACATAATAGATACATTCGTTTGCGTGACGTCACCTATCTTCATCGACTCTACCCAGAGATTAGGGCTTTTTATTTTCCTGCGCACCAGAGAGATATTCGTCCCAATAGATTCTGTGAAACCTTCCTTGGAGCCACGAATGGCTACTTGAGTTGTAGCGTCCGATACCGTTCTAACCTCACCGCCGCTTGTATTCCCTCTGATAGCTTCCCTTATCCCGTTGACCCAAAGAATGGTATCTCCAGAGAATAAAGCCTCAAAAAGCACATCCCAATCTTCAAGCGTCTGTTCTTCTCCGATTCCTCTCGCCACTTCTTTCATATACAAAAAGATATCTTCAGCGGATGTTACCACCGGGTGTTCTTCACTTAGTTTATCAAACGACATCGCATGCTCCACAAACTCGTTGACCCTCAATTTTTCTATTAATCCCTCAATATATACGGCAGCTACCTCAACCTGTGTGGTTATGGATTTAATTCTACGAATAACAATATCAGGGCTATGGCCAAGCCTTTCTTGAAGCTCTTTAAGATTATCGTCCAAAATAGTAGAGTTAAAGGGATCCATCATTAACACCTCCTGCTCATACTATTTGTTCTACACCGCTTTTTTATGCAACAAATGGAATCTATAACCTCGCTTAACTTGGAATATGAACACGCAAAAGGGATGTCCTTGAGCTACTATAGCTCCGCGAACATCCCCTTATACTCTTTTGAAATTAACTTATTGAAGAGACTTCAGCAACGTAACTATCTCATCCAGTTGCTTGTCCAGCGCATAAGCATCGGAGAGATAATACGTTTTAAGATCGTAGGTGAATACATGACCCGCCTTAACAGCAGGTAGGCTTTGCCAGAAGACACTGTCCAGAATGTCCAGCTTATCCTGCTCCACACCACGGCTGAAGCCTTGGAAGATATAATCAGCTTCTCCTAAGTACTCGGGCAACGCTTCGAGTGAGAGGGAAGCCCAGCCTTCTTTAAAGGCTGCCTCTTGGACAAGATCAGGTGCATGCAGCCCCAATCCGTTATATATAATCTCTCCACCACGCCCATATGACGAACCATATAAATACAGCTCTTTACCGGCAATTTCAAAGATCGCCACCTTTTTGTCAGCTGCGATCAGATCAGACAATTCCGCTTTCTTCGCTTCCAGCTTCTGATTGAAATCCTCCACCCACTTTACAGCCTGCTGCTCCTTGTTCAAGATTTTCCCGATTTCGATCAATCGTTCCTTATAGTCGTATTTGCCCCAAGGAATAAAGACCGTTGGAGCAATCTTGGAGATTTGCTCATAGGTATCTTCCTGATAAGTGATAATCAAGTCCGGTTCGAGACTCGTTATTTTCTCCAGGGACACCGTCATGTCATCGCCTACAACTTCTACACCTGTCAGCGCCTCTTTGAAATATGGATGGTTCAGGATGTCATTCCCGGCAACGGCAATGGGCGTCACGCCAAGCGTCAGAAGATCACCAATAAAGTCTTGTACCGGGATCACAACTCTTTGTGGATTGCGCGGGATCTGCACCGGGCCTTTATCGCTTTCGTATGTCCAGTATTCTGCATCAGCAGCCGGCTCAGAGCTGGCAACTACAGAATCATTATTAGTGCTTTTAGCCAATTCAGCCGACGTGCTAGCTGGAGCATTCCCTTGATTAGCTGCTTGTCCACATGCGCTCAACAGCAGCACCAGCGTAAGCATAACGGCTATCATGCTTGTTTTTCCTAACGATATTATTTTGTACAATGTAAATCCCCCTTGAGACTTTATATAATCATGATATTGATAATCAATATCATTTAGATCTTTATTTAATATACCGTCTCCGCGGGAAAACATATATACACGCTAATACATCAATTTTGTTATGGACGATTGTCAGCTTAAATTATGGCCGGTTAACAAATCTGTCTGTATCTCCAATTGGCGTTCGAGCGCAAGCCCTTCGCTGCCCCAAAATTCCTCAAGCTTCAGGTAATATATGCGTCCATTCCTGAATGCTGGAAGATTGCGCCAAACCGCACTTTTACTAATCCGTTTACGCGTCCTCGACATCCAGTCCTCTTGTCCTGATACGACCACAAACATATGGTCAGCCGCATATATTGGCAATTCCGACAGTGAGATGCATAAATGATCATTCCGCTCCAGAACATCTGACCTTACCTTGTCCGGTGGAGTTAACCCCAGCATTGGATACAGATTGTACACCCCGCGGGCTGTATGATTCCAGATATAAATACTGTTATCTTGCCTAATCTCATACACCGCTACCGTTTCACCAGATTCAATTAGTGAGGACAAGCGCTGCTTGGACAAATCTATTTTCAAATGATAGTGCCTTATCCATGCCTCTGCCCGCTCCTCTTCACCCAGCAGTCTGCCGAACAAACGAATCTGTTCCAGGCGGTCCATTTTATCACACTCTACCGTAACTAGTGGCCCCAACTTCTCCATGCATTTAAGCTGACGGGGGCTCAGATAGGTTGGTGCAATAACTAAATCGGCTTCCAGCCCAGGCCATTCCGCTTCCTCCGGACATCCCTGCAGCTCAAATGATCGTACACCCGCCAGTTCCGGCAGCAAAAGCAAGGAGTAATTCATCACATCTTCTTCAACTGCGACAGGCTTCACACCCAGCGCAAGTAAATCCCCTAAAAATTGCAACGCTACTATCCGCTTCGGTTTGGGACGCAAACGGAACTCTGTTGGGGTCATCCCGGTGACTTGCTTGAATTTGCGGCTCAGATATAGTCCATCTGTATAGCCTACTTTTTGCGAAATTTCCTGTATGGTTGCTTTGCTGGACATCAAGTGTTTTTTCGCTTTATTTACTCTTAAATGAGCTACATATTCGGTGAAGCTCCAACCCGTCTGCTTGCGGAACCATACTGAGAAATAACGAGGATTGAAGCCCATTATTCGAGACATCATCTCCCGCGTAATCTCCCTTTGGAAATTCTGGTGGATATAAGAGAGCATTCTGAAATATGAACTATCCGTAATGTCTGCTTCAGCGTCAGCCTCTACGACCAGTTGATGTAGCTGATACAGCAAGGATTGAATTCTATCTGCCTGTGCTTCTAAATTATTGGCAGCAACGTCTTCCAATTCGCTGAATAAGCGAGTTATTTTATTCGTCGTACGTATAGGTAAAATCCCATTGACCGGAAAAATTTCACGGCAAAGTCCATAGACCAATTCTTGCTCCGTGATATTGCTTAGCCCATATACCTCATAGGAAATTGCTAGAACAGAGATAACAGTCTCTAATGGAGCATTAATTTGATATGTCGCACCTGCGCTTAGAAAAAGAATTTCACCATTTTTAAGAGATACTGTCTCTCCTTCTATGGTTATTTGAATGATAGCTTCTATTGGTGTCAGGAAGAGTGGGGACTGGGCAATTTGGGGTTTACTGATGTGACCGCCACCGCATTGGCGTTTCCCTACCTCTTTTAACAGATAAATTCTATGAACCGGGTTATTATTTGATAGCTTCATTCCTGCTCCCTTCCAGACTGCTAGACTTAATAACCCATAAAATATAAAGCAAGCGTATAAGGTTTCTCTCCGCTCGAAATGGATAAGATCCCCTATACGCCTTATATAAAACTTCAGATTTTATGGTTTGAGAAGCCTCTATCCTTAGTGGTCGTCAACGACTCCAAGCGCTTTATTCTTCTCTTTGAACCGTTCATTGTGAGAAGATACGTAAGCGACTTTGGCCGCGGTTGGGTCTATGTACAGCTTAGCGCTATTAAGCGCCAGAGCCGCATCAGTGAAAGTACCTGCGATCAAACGAACCTTGCTTGCATAATCCACAAAGTCACCTGCTGCAAATATACCCGGAAGATTGGTCTCCAGCTTATCGGTTACATTCGCACACCACTCGCCCATATCAAGACCCCATTCTTTTAACGGACCAAAATCGCTTTTCAGACCATGATTCACAATGACAGCATCCACTTCAAACTGCTCTGTTTCACCTGTCTCTATATGACTGATCGTAACCTGATCTATCGTTTCACCATTACTGCTGTGTAATTGGCTTACTGCATATGGCGCACGGACATTGACTGAGGATTCCTTCATCCGCACAATGTTTTTCTCATGCCCGCCAAACTGTTCGCGGCGATGTGCAATCGTCACACTTGCAGCGATAGGCTCCAATTCATTCGCCCAATCTACTGCGGAGTTGCCTCCACCGGAGATTAGCACTCTTTTACCGCGGAACGGCTCCAGCTCTTGAACGGTATAATGAAGATTTGTCACCTCATAACGATCTGCACCTTCAATTTCAAGCTTTGCCATCTGCAGAATTCCGTAACCAATGGCCAAAATGACTGTGCGGGTCCAATGTTGTTCCCCAGTAGAAGAGGTCAGGATGTACGTTCCATCCTCTTGTCTCTCTTGATTCATAATTTGCTGACCCAGCACAATAGTCGGATCGAAGGTTTGAGCCTGCTCCTTGAGCTGACCGATTAGTTGATGACAAAGAGTTGGGGTTACGCCTCCTACATCCCAGATCATTTTTTCGGGATAAATAAGCATTCTTCCTCCGAGCTCATCCTTCGCTTCAATTAACTTTGTCTTCAAGTCTCTCATTCCGCTATAAAAAGCTGTATACATCCCAGCAGGTCCGCCACCAATAATGGTTACATCGTATAATTCCAGTTGTTTATTCATTGTGTCCCTCCAAAATTATATTCTAGTGATCCCTTCAGCTACTTAAGCTCCAAACTGCGCTTCATGCAATCGGCTGTAAATTCCGGCAGTCTGCAGCAGTTCCTCATGCTTACCTTGTTCTGCGATGCCACCTTCCGCAACGACAACAATCCGGTCCGCATTTCTGATCGTTGCAAGGCGATGAGCAATAACAAGTGTTGTGCGTCCCTCAGACAACTCTGCGAGCGCCTCTTGTATAGCGGACTCCGTTTCAGTATCCAGTGCTGATGTAGCTTCGTCCAGAATGAGAATTGTCGGATTCTTCAAGAACATCCGGGCGATGGACAACCTCTGCTTCTGGCCGCCAGAAAGCTTGACGCCTCTCTCTCCGATCATTGTATCCAGCCCGGCGGGCTGAGATTTAATCAGTTCTTCCAGCTGAGCGCGCCCTGCAGCCTCCCAGATTTCTTCATCGGAAGCTCCCAATCTGCCGTAAGCAATGTTCTCACGGATAGTTCCGTCAAACAGGAATACATCTTGTTGTACAATCCCGATATGGGAACGAAGTGATTCTAACGTCATGGAGCGAATATCTATTCCATCAATAGAGATGTTGCCTTCGCTTACATCGTAAAAGCGTGGCAGCAAGCTGCAAAGTGTTGTCTTACCAGCACCGGATGGACCCACAAGCGCAACGGTCTCTCCTGCTGAAATCGATAAGTTCACATTGGTTAGCACCTTTTCTTTATCACTATAAGCAAAAGCTACATCCTGGAAGGTTATATTCCCTGACAGATGAGACACTGGCTTAGCGTCTTTTGCGTCATCAACATCCGGCTCCGTCTCCAGCAGTTCAAGATAACGTTTGAAACCAGCGATCCCTTTAGGATAGGTCTCAATGACCGAGTTAATCTGTTGCAAAGGTCCTAAGAAGACATTAGACAACATCACAAAGGCAATAAATTCACCGTAGGTCATCTGCTTCTGGATTACAAAATAGGTTCCGCACACAAGAACGAATAACGAGACCAGCTTCATGAGCACAAAGCTAAAGGATGAATTCCAAGCCATAATTCGGTAGGTCATTAGCTTCGTAATACGGAAGCGTTCGTTATTAACTGCAAAGCGGGAAATTTCATGATTCTCATTAGCAAAAGCTTGCACAACACGAATCCCGCTTACATTGTTCTCTACGCGTGCGTTATAGTCAGCAATGTCCGCGAACATGATGTGGAACGCTTTTGACATTTTGCGACTGAAGTACATGGATAAATAAATCATCAGCGGGACAATTACAAAGGTCAGAATCGCTAATTGCCAATTAATGCTAAGCATGATACCGAATACACCCAGCAGCGTCATCACTGCTATGAATAAATCTTCAGGACCATGGTGGGCAATCTCACCGATGTCCATCAGATCATTTGTCATCCGTGAGACCAAATGGCCTGTTTTATTATTATCGAAGAAGTTGAAAGAGAGCTTCTGTACACGATCAAACAGCTTTTTTCTCATATCCGACTCGATATTAATCCCCAGCTTATGCCCCCAATAAGTGACGACAAAATGCATAAAGGCGCTGACGATATAGATCCCCAGCAAACCGAGGCAAGAATAGAGAATCCATTTCCAATTCCCACTTGGCAGCATATCATCCACTACCCGGTTAACGGCCAACGGGAAGACTAGTTCCAGCAGTGCAGCAGCAATAGCACAGGAGAAGTCAAGAATAAACAATCCCTTATAGGGTCTATAGTAAGCAAAAAAACGACGCAACATTGTAAAAATTCGCTCCTTCCGGTGAGTGACCATCTTCTTTCATCAAGATTTAGTACGGGCTAGCAAATACAAAAAGTATGGCGCTCCAATTACAGCAACAACGATTCCAGTGGGGATCTCAGATGGCTGTAAGATCCAGCGTCCAATGGTATCCGCTATAATGACTAGCAGTGAGCCGAGCAGCGCTGAGGTTGGCAGCATGAGCTGATGTTTGGGTCCAACTAGCCGTCGCGCCAAATGGGGGCCGACAAGTCCGACAAAGCCAATCCCGCCACTCACAGCAACACTTGCCGCAGCTAGACCAACCGCAGCGGCAAGAAGCCGGAATTGTTCTTTGGTTACAGCAGCCCCAAGTCCTACGGCTGTCTGTTCACCCAAATTAAGGACGTTCATTACCCTTGCTTTATAGATGACATACGGCACGAGAATTACGATCCATGGTAGTAAAGAAAGTACAAACTTCCAGCTTGTGCCCCAAATACTCCCGGCAAGCCAAGTAGCCACAAACTGATACTTCTCCGGATCCAGCCGAAGAGTCAGCACGATCATCGCTGCACTCATTCCAGCTGCAACCGCTACACCAGTCAGCAACAGGCGCATGGGTTTTATTCCTTCATGCCGTTTATAAGCTAAGACATAAATCAAGGCAGCAGTAATTGCCGCACCAACAAACGCTACCATAGGCAGCAGATACACCGGAGCCGCGGTTGCCGTTGGGTAAAAAGAAATTAACAGCATAACCATAATTCCTGCGCCAGCGTTAATCCCTAAGATGCCGGGGTCGGCCAAAGCATTACGAAAGACGCCCTGCATCACAGCTCCGGATACAGCCAAACCTGCGCCTATCAGAACGGAGATCACAATACGCGGTAACCGAAATTGAAACAAGATTAACTCTTGCTTATCCGTCCCTTTACCGAATAACGTATTAAGCAGCTCCATAGGTGTCAAACGTATGTATCCTGTATTCATACTAATAATAAAAGCAATAACAATCAGTACAGCTAAAATAATCATTATAACTAAGCCACGTTTATTTTTGGCGGCTTGGAAGGAATCGAATGAAGTTTTCTCTATCATTACAGTTCCCTCCTTTCTTTACGTGCAAGATAAAGGAAGAAAGGTACACCGATCAGTGCAATAATGGCTCCCAGCGGCGTTTCATTAGGGGGATTAATCATCCGCGCTGTTAAATCTGCAAATACTGCAAGCAGACTGCCTAGAATAGCTGAACATGGAATGATCCATCTGTAATCCACACCTACAAAAAAACGGGTCAAATGGGGAATAATTAGTCCAATGAACCCAACGGCTCCTACTACGGCAACTGATGATCCAGCCAGAATCAATACAATTAAAGTCCCTGCCAGCTTAACAAGCCCTGTGCGCTGGCCTAGCCCTTTAGCAACATCGTCACCTAGGCTGAGCATTGTAATCGACCGGGATAATACCATAGCTCCTATTAACGCCGCTCCTATCCAAGGGAACATGACTTTAAGCTGAATCCATTTCGTCCCAGCCACGCCTCCCGCATACCAGAAAGCCAAATCTTGCCCAATGTGAAAATATAAAGCTACCCCTTCACTCAGTGCTGACAGCAGTGCACTAAAAGCAGCACCCGCCAACACCAGACGTGCAGGAGTCAGCCCTCCCTTGGCCAATGAACCGACCCCATACACAACCCCAGCCCCTACTCCGGCACCAACGAAGGAATATAGGATCAAATACATAAACGATAGGTTCGGGAAAAATGCAAAACAAAGCGCCAGCGCAAATCCTGCGCCTGAGTTAATGCCCATCAAACCTGAATCTGCGAGTGGATTTCGGGTCATCCCCTGCATAATGGCACCCGCAACTGCAAAGCTGGCCCCTATCATGGCCCCGCCAAGTACACGGGGTAATCGTAATTCTCTAATAATCTGATGATCCATGATCTCCGGATTAAAGTGAAACACGGCTGCCCACACCACAGAAAGTTTAATATCAGCCGCTCCGAAGGAGACTGAAACAGCGATACCTAGTGCTAATAGTACCAGACCGCCAACCAAGATTAACGTGGCAGCCCAAGGACGTGAACGGAACTCTTGTATGGCTGACCCTTTATTAGGTCTAATCTTGGAAGATATCTGTTGATTCATGAATGCCACCTTATTTCTATGAAATTGATTCTCATTATCACTATGCTATTGTAAATGAGCCTTCCTAGGTTTGGCAATAGATAGATTTAATAGGAGGCATTTATTTTATTGCATTGACAGGAAATCTAGGATTTGATAAAGTTCAAATTGAAAATAATAATGATAATGATTCTCATTATTATTTGTTGGTACATATATATAGGGAGGTTTATCATGCTAAAAAGAAAGACCCTCTTCCCCATCCTGGCACTCATAATGTTATTGTCTGTATTTGTGACAGCTTGCGGGGGAACGAACAATGCTTCATCTAATAAACCAACAGCAACAACAGAAGCAACTACAGCACCAAGCACTGAGCCAACGGCTGCTCCTGAGGCTTCAGCTGCTGAAATGCGTAGCTATGAAACCACTAAAGGTACTGTACAGATACCTGTAAAACCACAACGGATTATTACAGATTATTATGGTGGGGAGTTGCTCTCCGTAGGAGCAAATGTAGTAGGTGTCGAACCTAGTACATTTGATAATCCCTTCTTGAAAGACCTGCTCACAAATACACAAGATGTCGGTGCTCCAGTTAACGCCGAGAAAGCTCTGGAACTTACACCTGACCTGATCGTCGTTATGTACGATGATAACTACGATGCTTTATCCAAAATTGCTCCAACCATTCATATTCCATACGGAACCGCTACAAATATCTATGAAACTGTTAAACTGTTCGGTGACATTGTAGGTGTGCCTGACAAAGCTGAACAATTTATTGCTGACTTTGAGAAAAAGGCTGCTGAAGGCCGCGAGAAGCTTAAAGGTGTCGTAAATGAAAATGATACTTTTGGAATCTATGAGCTGACTGATAAAGGGGAGCTATGGACCTTCGGAAATAATGCTGGCCGTGGCGGACAAGCCCTTTATAACGCACTTAAGCTAAAAATGCCTACTAAGAACAGCAACGACAACCAAACGTTGCAGCTGTCCATGGAGCTATTGCCAGAATATGCAGCTGACTACATGTTCCTCACCACTTATGATCCTGACAAAAAAGGGGATAAGCTGAAAGAACTGAAGGAATCTCCAGTTTGGAACGGACTTGATGCTGCGAAGAACGATCATCTATTTTACAATGATTTTGATACCTACTACCGCTATGATCCGATTGCGATTACCGCACAGATTGATCTGTTCGTAGATATGATTCTTGAACGCAACGGTAAGAAATAAACATAGGCACATACAAAAACACCCCACTTTAGGCACTGTCTAAAGTGGGGTGTTTGGCTATACATAAGAAGTTTCTGTTGAATTTATATCATCTAGTATATTCATTATACTCATTGGTGTTATTTAGTTTTTTGTACATATACTCATCATTTTTAAGCTTATAGAGCTGCCCCATCCCCGCAAATACGAAAAACAGCACTAAAATTAATCCATACGCATAGGTGAATTCACCAATATAAAAGCAAGTGACTATCGCAACAAGGGTCAAGATCATTAATGCGACTGCAATTCTGGAAAAAATCTTTTTCAAATGGAATCCCCCTACGTTTTGTGCACCAATATTATCATATTTGGGATTAAATTGAAATCCCCTTTTGTTCTATTAAAGGAATATCGAGTAGCTGAATATGTGCCAGCATATTGCGAGTGTATATTTTGGTGTATATACGATAAAAAAGGACTTGAAATAAAAGATATGCTCCGCCTACCAACAAACAAAACCACATCGGCTCCAGAGCTGTAGACATTTCAACCCTGGAAGAACTAACAACATAAAAAGAAGACAATGCAATACCTAATGCATACGGGAGAAAAAACAGCACTTTTAAAGGGCCGCCTATAATGCGGGCCACGTCCTTAGAAGTAATTCCAATCTTGTTCAGCTTCCTGAATTTGATCCGCTCACGCTCTAAATCGGTCTGAATACTGAAATGCAGCACTATCCCGGAGGCGCCGAAAAATATTAAACCAACAAATGAAATTACGAAGATTCCAAATCGGCCAGACTCCTGTAACTGTAGATAGTCACTTATTCTAGACTTCGTAGAGAATACGAGGGCCTCTTGCCGTTCATTGCCATACCAGGACTCTGTATTGTCTTTGTTATATTTGGCTAAAGCGGCATTTAATTTAGCATCTATATCCGCAGTTTTTTTCCAATCCTTAAAATTCAGGAGCTGAAGATTACCGATCGCTTTTTTATTTTCCGCTTTCAGCGCCATATAATCCTCTTCGTTTACAATGATATGAAGACCATTCATTAGATTCGGCACAGGGTTAAATACCATGTCAAATAGGATACCTTGTGAATACAGCGTATGCTTCCCGGAAGCAAGCATCAGATCAAAGGTGGGCATTTCCGGTCTTTGATTCTTCCACTCTTCTCCTTGTGCAACTATGGCCAGATTTAGAAAGTGATCTTTCTCCACATGATAATCAGTACCGATTAATGCGTTTATATTCTGGTCCAGAAATATTTTGAAATTAAACAAGTCGATATACTCCAGCTTTTGGTGTGAAAGCAGCGGCGTGGCGCCATGATCCGTGATCTCGCTTAGTATTTTTGGTGAGATGCTATTTTTTCCGAATACTTCTGAATAGGCAATATCATATGGATTGTTTGCAACCGGAATATCCTCAGCATTCCAGGTCAAATAAAAAATAATTCCGCTTAGAGAAATCGTGATGAAGACGAGGAAGGTGATAAGAGAAAGCACTATTTTGGAGCGACCAAGGGTATAGATCAAATTGGAACTAAACAGCAGGTGCTTGTGATATGCTCTGCTTGATCGCGATATAAAAAGTTTCAACCAGTCCCCAAGTCCTGACAGCAGCAAATAAACGCCTAACATACTAATTCCCAGATTTATTAACATCATGCGAGCATCGGAAGGGTTGTAATGAGTGAGCATATTATAAACGGAGATTCCCAAGAGTAAAACTCCGATGACCCCGGTGATTTTCCCATGAATCAGGTTGCGTTCTGCGGTTCTGGACTCTTTTAAAAGACGTAAAATACTGTATCGCAAAGTTAGTAGCAAATTGACTGCAATCACCACTATGTAAATCACCGCGAAGAATTTAATGGTATACAGATAACTATCCGGCGTCAGTATAAAAGCACTGTCCCCAATATTTACAAACAGCGAAACAATAAAGAAAAAAATACCGGAGAAAACTGTCCCTGCGCCTAGACCGGTAAGAATCGAAGCTAAAGCAATCATGCTATTCTCGAACAAAATGATTTTGCGGATATTGTGGCTTGTCATTCCAAGTACCATTAATAGCCCAAAGTCGCTTTTTCTGAATTTTAAAAAGGCCATTTGAGTATATACAATAAACAGAACAGCAAACACCCTTATCACCAAAAAAGGAGCATATAAATTACCTGACACCATCCCATTCACTTGATAAGGGTCATTAAAATCAGGATTACTGTACAGCGAATAAAATGTAAAAAAGATCATGACCGTAAAGCTGCTGCATAGGAAAAATAACAAATATCTTCTAAGATTCGCCTTAAATATCTGAAATGCCATTCTCCTAAAGGTCATCTTCTCCCCCTCCAATAAAGGCCAGGTTCTCCAGAATCAGATCAAAAAATGCTCTGCGCTCTTTATTCTCTCTAGCAATCTCTAGTAGAGCCTTCCCATCTTTGATAAAAAGCACCCGATTACAATAGCTGGCCGCAAAAGGATCATGCGTGACCATCACTATCGTTGCTCCTTTTAGAGTGTTGAGCTTGGCGAAGGTCTTCATCACCGTACTCGAGGATTTGGAATCCAAATTCCCTGTCGGCTCGTCCGCAAAAATCACATCTGGATGATTAATAATTGCCCTGCTGATCGCCGCCCGCTGCTGTTGCCCCCCTGAAACCATATAAGGATATTTGTCCTTCACCTCATCGAGATCAAATAGCGATAACGTCTCATCTGTGTTGGCATTGATATCTTCTACCTCTTGATCATCCAGCACCATGGGCACCATGATATTTTCCCGTAGGGTCAGACTATCCAGCAGATTGTAATCCTGAAAAACGAATCCCATACGCTGCCGGCGAAAAATCGCAAGCTCGTTCTTGGACATCTCACTTATACTAGTCTCTGCAATTCTTACAACCCCACTATACTCCGTGTCGATTCCGCTTAGTATATTTAAAAGTGTTGTTTTCCCGCTCCCCGAGGGTCCCATAATCGCCACAAACTCGCCGCTATCCACACTAAGACTAATCCCGTTCAGCGCTCGAAACCGATTCGTTTTGCCTTTGCCTTTATATTCTTTCGAGAGATTCTCTACTTGCAGTATGGACATCCTGGCACCTTCTCATTGATAGGTTTGGAGTGAGTTACATTAAATGGAATTCAATCACTCGGTATTACTATAAAGCTAAGAAGGGCGTTCGTTTGTTAGATTGCTCACAGCGCAAAAAAAGCAGGATACCTCCTCTACAATTTCCGCTCCCGCAAAAAACAAAGGCAAAGAAAACCAGTAAAAGCAAGTCCACCGATTGCTGCTAATGAGAAGGAAAACGCCCTTACATAATCCGCTAGATCTGCTTCCAAAAGAGAATGCTTTAGCGAAGCGGAGAATAAAATACCGATTAACGCCACTCCTAACGAATTTGCAAAATACATAAAGGTAGTGATCAAGCCTGAACCCGTGCCCGTGATCTTTGTGGGTACTGAACTAAGCGTAACGCTGACTAGAGGAGTAGTAGCCATTCCGAGACCGAAACCATATATCAATAATAGTAGGATATTACGAGGGTCTAGCAGCTGCGTAACGTCCACATTTAGCTCTAACATAAGCAGCAGAATACAGCTCCCCATCATCAGCGCTCCTATCTTAAGTACACTCATCCCCCATCTTTTGACCATTCGAGACGAGATTAGGGAAGTCAGAAAAAAGCCTATCCCTATAGGCAAGAAAACCATACTCGTATCTTGAACACTATAGTGCAAACCAAATTGCATATAATAGCTCAAAATAAAAAAGAAAGAGAACATACTTAGATAAAGGACAAGAACGGTTGCCAGACCAGCGCTAAATGTTCGATCTCTGAAAATAGACAGATCGACTAACGGTAACGTCCCCTGCTTTCCCTTTCGATTTTCAACCCAGATAAAAGTAAACAACACGAAAAGAGCTAACATTAGACAGCCAAAAATCCACAACGGCCACCCTTGTTTTTGTCCCTCTGACAACGGATAGATCAGCAGGAACAAACCGATCAGCAGTAGGAAGCTTCCAGTCCAATCAATACTGCCCGCCTGCTCAGCCCGTGTTTCAGGTACAATCGGCATTAACAGCAGGACGAGAAGTCCAAATGGCACATTGAAAAAAAATACTGTCCGCCAACCGAGATCGAACGGATTCCAATTCACAATAGTACCTCCGAGGATGAATCCGAATGCAAATCCAATGCCAATCATTGCGCCGTAAATGCCGAAAACAAACCCTTTTTCCTTTGGCAGAAAGCTGACCTGCAGCGTAGATAGAACCTGAGGTTGAATAAGCGCCGCAGCCAATCCCTGCACAATCCGAATAACAATCAGAAGTGCCGGATCTGAGGTCAATCCGCCTAACACTGCCATGACCGTAAACCCGCTCACCCCGATCATCAACATCCGTTTTCTGCCGTATATATCGCCAAGCTTTCCACTAATAATCAACGCCACAGCTAATCCTAGCGAAAATCCGGTAACGATAAGCTGTGCTTCCGAAAAGCTTGCGTTCAAGCTATATTGCATAGATGGAAGCGCAACTTGAATCATATAAGTATTTAATGAAATAAGTAATGTTGGCAGTAAAATAACCCCCAGCGCATACCACCGTCGCGAATCTACTTGTTGTTGTTCCATTGTATGACCACCTTTTTATCTGCAATCTATGAAATTATTATCATTCAGAGTGGTCTTTTTCTCTACCTGTTAAGGGAGGTTCACTCCTTGATAAGGGAGCAAACACAAAAAAACCTCAAGCATGCAGAAGATAACGTTCGATTCCGAACCCTATGTTCTAACACTTGAAGCTTTAAGCTTTCTGCATTTACAAATCTTCCTACAGCCTATTTCGTTCCAAACTCTGTTGTTCGATACGTTTTAAGTATTCGCTTGGATTGCAGCCATAATGCTTACGGAAGGTCGTCGTGAAATTGCTGACATTGCTATATCCGACCGAAACAGCTGTTTTCCCTATATTCAAACCTTCAACCTCCATATACCAGAGCGCTTTCTCCATCCTTTTTATACGTACAAGCTCGAAGATCGTCATGCCAAATAATTCGCGGAAGCCTTTTTTCAGCTTGAATTCGTTGATCCCTACCCGCTTAGCCAACTCACGTATAGATAACGGTTGTTCGAAATGGATTTGCACCAATTCATGTACCCGCTTCAGATTATTAATATCATCATGCCGCAGCGTCATACTATCGCTAACAGAACCGTAACCATCAGACTCACCAAACAAAGCAATAAATTCAAGGGCTTTGCTCTCCATATATAAACGTCTCAATGTTCCATGATAGGTACAGTGGATCATTTCGGAGACACATTTTCGGATTGCCGCAGTATCTGGATAACGATCAATATTTCCACGATGATGTCTAAGCCAGGTTTCCATTTGCTGTGTCTCCGATAAATCTCCGGCGTAATTCAGCAGTTCACTAGGAGCAAACCGTATTTCCAGCAATTGATTGGGGACACCTGCTTTTTTCTCTTCATACACCTGAACATCCTCTAGAAAAAGGACATTGCCCATTTGTTTATCCGTGTAACTTTCCTTGCCGTTCCATTCGCAATAGATTTCTCCGCTTAGATTATAGCTTAGTTCAAACAACGGACAAGCTTCTTGAATGTGGAGCTTCATATCCTGTTCGTAAGTTATGTCCGTATACATAATCTCCATACCTGGACGAATCCGTGTACGGGTGACGCTTCCCTTACCAATATGTGAAGGAATAGTAAGCCGCTGTTCCCATTGGTTATGTTCAACATGCCCCTCTATCCGTTCTGTAAATTGATCAAAAAGATCATGAATTTCCATATTCAATATATTTAAAGTCATCGCAAACCTCTCCTTCTTCGCTCCTTGTATACGATGAGTTACATAATCTCTACTCTTGCTCCGTAAATGATAATTGTTATCACTTGAAAGTGTCAACATGAAACACAAAAAAAGCATTGGCGGATTTTATCCTGCCAACGCTTTTTTAGTAGTAAAATAAGACCGTTCAAACCGATGGAAATGCATCCCTCCGGTATCTCAGCTCCCCCGTAACCTCCATAATTTTCGAGGCTAACAAATGCGAGGGCAGCTCGTAATCCACACAACCCAGCTTCGCGGCTGCTTCAGGCATTTCACTTTCAATAGAAGTTTCTTGCGATTCTACTAGCGTTGATTGGGCGCCAGCGTGTTTGGCAGCCAGCATCCCTTTAGCGCCATCATTTCCCATTCCGGTCATTAGGATTAAATGCTGCCGTAGACCAGTTAGTGCAGATATAGACTCAAACAAGATATCGACCGAAGGACAGTGCCCATTCACTGCAGGCTTTTTCATAAGTTTTATTCTGAGATCCTGCCCCTCCTGAATAATGGTCATATGAGAATTACCTGGAGCGATATAGACGGTTCCCCCGAGCACAGATTGCTTGTCCTTGGCTTCCACCACCCGTACACTTGAGAACCGATTCAGTCGTTCCGCCAATGCTTTTGTGTACTTAGGTGGCATATGTTGAACAACCAGAAGGGGATACGGGAAGCTCGCCGGGAGCGAGGAAATTAAGATTTCTAATGCCTTCGGCCCCCCTACTCCGCATCCAATTCCCACGATCTGCTCAATAACTTCTGTACATCCACTCTTAACGTTGTTTTGTTTCTCTTGTCGAGCTTTCACCTTGGAGATGTTTATATTGTTAAGAATAAGAGTTCTTAAAGGAATTTCAGCGGCTTTCTTAATTTTGAATAATAACTCATCTTTTATGCTGTATAGACCAGGTCCATAAGATTGAGCCGGCTTGGATATGAAATCCACTGCACCATTTTGTAGAGCAGTAATGGTTGCTGTTATTCCATCCTTTGTAGCGGAGCTCAAGATAAGTATAGGTGTTGGCCGCTGAGACATTATGCTTGTGAGTGCTACCAAACCGTTCAATTCCGGCATTTCTATATCTATAGCCACGACATCGGGCCTGAGTTTTTGAACCATGCTGATCGCTTCGGATGCATTTCGAGCTACTCCAATGACCTCGAGGCTTGAATCCTCCGAAATTAGGTTCGAGATCTGTTTACGCATGGTTACTGAAGCAGCTACAACGAGCACCTTTATTTTTTGCACTACTTCTCCTCTCCTATCAATGATAATACCCCTGACACTGTTTATTTAACTTTAAAAATAGATACCAGACTATTTAACTCTTCTGCTAGCTGAGCCAAAGCATTGGCGGTCGTTGCCGTTTCACTGCTGCTTGCCGCCATTTCTTCAGTTGCGGCGGATATGCTCTCAATTGAGAACATCACCTCAGACGATTGTGCGGCCTGTTCTTCACTGGCAGCTGCAATTTCTGTTACTTTATGAGCGGTATCGTTCACCATCGTAAGGATATGTTCAAAGGCTTCTCCATTTTTTTGTGAAAAAGCTACTCCTTCTACTACAGCATTTACACTGTGCTGCGTATTCTTCTGCATTTCTTTGATAATGCCCGTGATTTGTTTCGTAGCCCCACTGCTCCGCTCAGCTAACTTTCTTACTTCATTCGCAACAACGGCAAAACCTCGACCTTGTTCACCTGCGCGGGCCGCTTCAATCGCTGCGTTTAGGGCAAGCAGATTTGTCTGTTGGGCAATATCTTCAATCACCGCGATAATCTCACCAATCTTATCGGAGTCTTCCGCAAGTCTAGACATTTGTGTATCCAGTACTGCCATTCCTTCTACGGAGTTCTTAACCACGATCCCTCCATCTTGAGCAATACGCATCGTTTGATCTGAAAGCTCAGAGGCCTGTTCAGCACTCTGGGCTACTGAATTAATCGCCGCAGATAATTCTCGGAACAACTCATTCATCGTTTGTGCTGCACTAGCTTGACTCATACTTCCACTGGCTACTTCCTCTGTACTAGCTGAGATTTGCTGTGCAGCAGCTGAGACACTTTCCGCAGAAGACGAAATGCTGCTAACAGTGCGTCTTAGGTTCAGAACCATTTCATTAACAGAATAAGCTAGCATTCCAATCTCGTCCTTAGATTCCAGATTCGACGTTTCGCTTAAATCACCATTAGCCACTTTACCTAGCAGGCGCATTACTTGATTTAGAGGCCGTGCTATGATCTGCGATATTAGAAGACCCAGACCAATACTGATGAGCAGCGCAACAATAGTAACGCTAAACGTAATCAAACGAGAGGACTGATAAAGGTCATTGGCATTAACAATCGAACCTTGAGCCTGCTTCATATTGATGTCTATTAATTTTTGCAGAAAGTTAGTCAGCTCTGTTGTGGCTGTTTGCAAATCACTTTCGCGCAAATAATTTGTATATTTCTCATTACTAATATTTGTTTTATCAATTTCAATAGTATCATCAAGACTTGTGATATAACGTTGCCAGATCTCAGGATAATCTTTCATTATCGCCAATTCTTCTTCCCTCAACGCAGTCTTGCTATATTTACCCATGATCTCTTCAATACTTTGAACGTTTTTATGTATTTTATCTTCGTATTCTTTCTTTTCTGCCGCTGTTTTAGCCATCGTGTTTATATCACGGATATTGATTCTATTTGTTAAAAATAGTTCATTCGCTTCTCCCAGATAAGCTATAGGTGTTAAGCGATTTTCGTACATGTCCACGATAGAGCGGTCCATCTTACTCAAATTCGTAATTCCATAGAATCCTACAAAGCACAATATTGCGGATACTAACAGAAATGCGGAGATTAACTTCACTGCTGTCCTTAAATTATAAAACCACTTCATTTTCCTCAGCCCCTCATTGGCGTTAGTCATTTTTTAGTAATTCTTAGGAACTATTTCATCATATACGGTAAGCAGATTAAGGTAACCGAAAAAAAATAGCGCGACCACGCAAAAATATTGCGTCGTCCCGCAAAAAAAGCGCAGACCAAAAAATCCCGCCTCACAGCACCGTGAACGGGATTTTGATCTATTTGTTTGTTACGAATTTTCATAGTGAATTGTTGAAATCGGACTCCTTCAATATGCCCAGTCGTTTAGCTTTTATTGCCGCTTCAATTCTTGATTTCACATTTAGTTTTTGGAACAGACTCGTTAAACTGTATTCCAGCGATCGTTGACTCATAAGTACAATCTCTGCTATTTCCTTGTTGCTTTTTCCTTTTGCAATCTCTGTCAGCATTTCATGCTCTTTTTTGCTTATCTTCGGGTTTGCTTGGTCAATATTAATCTCCATTCCTTTAGGTGATACTTTTCTTAACTGTTTAACTAGGGTATGAGGCAAAATGACATCTCCCCTTAAAGCACAACGCACTGCTGCAACCAACTGCTCTCTATTGGTCGTTTTTGAAATAAATCCAAACAAACCCGATTCGATCATCAAGTTGAATTTGTTTGTAATTTCGTATCCGGTATAGATTAAGATAATCGCGTCTGCGTTTATTTTTAAGACTTCCTTCGCCAAATCAATCCCATTCCCATCAGCGATATGAAGATCAAACAGCATCACGTCAAACGTATGGCTACCCACCATGTTAAGCGCCTCATGGGCTGAATTGGCTAGGGTAACCTCCATATCTCCCTCTTGTTCCAGTATCATCTTAGTCCCTTCCATGACAGAGGGATGGTCGTCCACTAACAAAATTCGAATCATGCCTAATACACCCCTATCCCCTTATTATGCCCCATGATTAATCTGCAGGTATGGATATAAAGACAGCTAATCCCTTATTCTCTGGCGAAAGAAATCGTATGGTCCCATCCATACTGCGAACCCTTTCTTTCATCCCATAAATCCCCATGCTCTTAAGAGAATCCTCTCCTAAAAGGCTCATTCCAATTCCGTTATCTTCATAATCCAAAAGCACCTGTTGCCCTTCGCTAGCTAAGGAGATACGTACTTCTGTGGCACAAGAATGTTTAGCTGCGTTAGCCAAAAGTTCCTGCACAATACGGTACAGACCTATTAGAATCTCGTCTTTTAACTTATGCTTGAAAGCTGTTGACTCAAAATAAATCTGATAGTCGTTCCGCAGCTGAGCAAATTCAAACAACGTCTCAAGTGAGGAAGCAAGCCCCTCATTGATTAATGCTGGTGGCCTAAGCTCATTGCAGATCATCCGCAGTTCATAGATAACATCGAGTAAACCTTCTGTGATCTGTTCTAGCTGTTCCTTTAGTTCCCCCGTAACGGATTTATCACTTAAAAAATTATCAAGCTTACGATACCAGATGATCTGTTCTTGAAGTGCTGAATCATGTAAATCTTGAGCCAGCCGTTTGCGTTCATTCTCGGATAAATTAAACATAAAGCGCAGCAACCATGTCGGAGCTTGCTCGGAAGCCGCTAACTCAAGGTCCTTAGTTAGATCTTCTATGAGCAAAAAATTATCAAATAACACACTAACATAACGGGTAATCGTCTTCAGCCACACTCGAACAGAACTTATTTCTAATAAAATAGACTTCTCATTAATGGATAGAATATAGCTTTTTCTTCGGAACTCTCCGATCTTCAGTGAATAGCCCCGCTCGGTCTCAATAATCTCGCATATTTTATCATGGTTATCTTCAACTTCAACCATACAAATATTGGTAACCCGCAAGACCTCTCTAACTTCTTTCAGTAATCGTTGTTCCATGTGACTGATCTTCATCGCACCAAACAAATCTTGCGAGAATTGATCAAGACTCATCTGTAAGTTGAAATACCTTTCCTCGCTGTTCCGAATGATCTGCTCTGTAAGCTGTCTTTCCACCTCAATTTTTTTCCGATCACTGATATCCCTAAAGATAGAGATACATGCAACCTTACCCTTGTATAGAATTGAGCTAGCTGTTACTTCTACATCGATAATAGATCCATCTGACCGCACGACCTTTTGTTCAACAGGAGCTAATATCCGATTGGGTCCATAATAGATTTCACGCATCCGATCTCTAGCCAGCGTTATATAGTCCGGGTGGGCCCAATTAAAAATAGAGGTGCCAATCAATTGATCCTCACTACAAACTCCAAACAATCCTAAACAGGAAAAATTCACATAAAGGAATTTATATTCACTATGGAGTACTACCGCTTCAGGTGACATATCAATAAGCAGCCGATTGAGTTCCTCGCTTTCTCTAAGTTCACTCTCCATCTGGACCCTTTTTGTAATGTCTCTCGCTACGATCACAATACTAACTACTTCTCCATCCTCACCAAGAACAGGTGTACCCAAGCATTCCAGGTCTATAATGTGACCTTTGATGTGAATAAACCGATTGTAAAACATCTTACATACTTTTGTCCGAAAAATATCCAAGATCTGTTCCCGCAACACTTCTTGTTCATCAGGATGAATATACTCCAAAATAGTTGTGTTCTTTATTGAACCTACAGGAAGACCAATAATTTTCTCACAAGAGGACGAAGCAATAATGAAGTTCCCTTGCTGATCCAGAACCCCAATCATATCCTCCATATTCTCTGTAATAAGCCTGTACTCCGCCTCCCGCTGAGCCAGCCGCTTTTCTACCTCCACAGATGCAGTGGTATCTCTTGCGATAACAAAGGTACCCACAATTTGATTGTTTTCATGTACAGGGATGTTTTTCATCGACCAATGGTTAACTAATCCATTCTCGCGGACAGAAGTAACCGTATAATGCTGCAGAACTCCGCCAACCGTTTTATCAAAATAATCAGACATCATATGCGAATTCTCTGCGCCAAATAAATTCACAATGGATAAGTTCTCTCCGAATCTATTAAAAGCTTCTCCAGTAATTTGCTCTGCCGCTGGATTGATAGCCACAATGCTGCCCTGCAGATCCAATTCACACACGATATCTGGATTATGGTCAAACAGGGATTTGTAGCGCTGCTCACTTTTTAATAGAACCTCTTGCATCTGCTTTTTTTCCGTATGATCGATTAAGATCCCATTGAGCCGTACCACTGCCCCTGTCTCATCCATACTGGGAATGATCCTGACTTGGACCCATCGGAATTCACCGCTGGCATGGATGATCCGATATTCACTGAGATTGCTTATTCCTTGCCCCACTGTAGTTATAATCTCTTGAATTAAAGGCCGCTCTTCTTTAGGAGCAATTCTTAGCCAAAAGTCATCTTCCTTCGCCTGTTCTGGTGAATATCCCGTGATATTGAAAATGGCATCCGATATGAATAACATTTTCCGTGATACGTAATCGTAAGACCAAATCGCCACATCGATCGCAGCAAACATCTGCTGATACAGAGAAAAGCTACTCTCTAACTGCGCTTGAGCATTTTTTTGTTCCGTGATATCTATGATGACGCCATCTATTCGACAAACCTTATGCTCTTGATTAAAAACGGGCGTGCCTATACTTTGAACCCACTTCAGCGCTTTTGCAGGTAACTGCATACGATACTCAAGATTACATAGGTGACCAGAGTATAATTTATCTATATACGCATCAAAGCGTTCAAGATCCTCACCGTACACATATTCACGTAAAAAATTGGGGTTATGCGTTAAAGCATGATCTGAACAGTCCACCCATTTCTCCAAAACATTCGACATTGTCAGCAAATTCGCTTCCATGTCAATAGACCATGAGGTCATATCCTTGTCGCCAAGTGAATGCATATTGAGATTCCCTCCACATAAAAAGCCCCCCCTTTTCGGGGCGGCTTTTTCTTCCTATTCGCTATTTCGCAAGCGTCTTTACATTTTAGCCATTATCTACTGAGCAATCTGCTCGCGGATATTCTGCAATATTTTCTTCTCCAGCCGGGATACCTGCACTTGAGAAATCCCAAGGCGACTGGCAACCTCTGACTGCGTTTGGTCACGGTAATACCGAAGATAAACAATCAGCCGTTCACGCTCGCTGAGACCTCCGATAGCCTCATTCAGTGCCAGCTTATCAAACCAGCGTTCCTGTGATTCGTCAGCGATTTGATCAATCAGTGTGATCGGATCGCCATCATTCTCGAACACCGTCTCATGAATCGAGGTCGGTGGCTTGTTAGCTTCCTGAGCAAATACCACTTCTTCAGGGGTAACCCCCAGTGCCTCAGCAACTTCACCGATGGTAGGCAGACGGTCCAGCGTCTTAGACATTTCATCCTTCATCTTGCGGACCTTATTAGCCATCTCCTTAAGAGAACGGCTAACTTTCAAGGTTCCATCGTCGCGAAGGAAACGCTGAATCTCGCCAATGATCATCGGCACGGCATAAGTGGAGAATTTGACCTCATAGCTGAGGTCGAACTTATCAACGGACTTCAAGAGCCCGATGCAACCGATCTGGAACAAATCGTCAGGTTCATACCCGCGGTTCATAAACCGCTGCACTACCGACCAGACCAACCGGATATTGCAGCTAACTAGTGTGTCTCGGGCAAGATTATCTCCGGCCTGACTGAGCGCGATAAGACGTTTGACCTCCGCATCGTCCAAATAGGTCGGCGGAGCTTTTTTTGACTCTGCATCCATGGCTCCAACCCCTAATTGTATAAAGCTTTTTTCGAAACGATGGTTTTCTTCATTGAGATCGAAGTGCCGTGTCCCGGTTCACTAGTGACTTCAAATTCATCCATGAAATTCTCCATAATGGTAAAGCCCATGCCCGACCGCTCCAGCTCTGGCTTTGAGGTATATAGCGGCTGTTGTGCCAGCTCCAAATCCTCAATGCCCCGTCCCTGATCCTCAATGGTTAAATGTACCGTTTCGTTGTCCAGCGAAGCTGAAATAGTCACAATACCTTCCGGATCACTATCATACCCATGAATAATACAATTGGTGACCGCCTCCGACACGACTGTCTTCAGATCATTCAGCTCTTCCATTGTAGGATCAAGCCTAGAAACGAACGCCGCTACAACTACACGCGCGAATGATTCGTTCTCCGAGAGTGCAGCGAACTGCACGTTCATGAAGTTACCAGCCTTACCATTTGTCATAACGCAACCTCCAAATCCGAGAGTGCAGTGCTCTCGTCGTCATATAGGGGCATGATCTTGAACAGGCCTGACATTTCCAGAAGTCGCTTCACAGGTGCCGTTGCATCACACACCACCATTTTGCCGCCTTTACTATGGATCAGTTTATACCTTCCCAGAATTACGCCGAGACCCGAACTGTCCATAAACTGCAGATGCTTAAGACTAAGGATCAAATGCGATACCTGACCCCGCATAATCGCTTCATCCATATCCATTCTTACAAAATCGGCGGCATGATGATCGAGTTCCCCAGATAAACGGACAATCAGCACACCCCTGTGATGCTCCATTTCCACATTAGAATTCATGCTTGCCACTCTCCTCTTCGTTGCTTTGAAAACTTGGCCTTAAGAGACAGTACCCATTCTCTTCAAGGACAAGGTTTCTACGTGGCAAATCAGGAATCCTGCCTCACGACAAAACTAGAAGAAAACCCCTATGAATCTACAAAGCACATGGGCGCAATCTACAAAAAAGCTCTTTTTAATCCATGCCGAACATCGAGCCTGTTGTACGTTTAAAGAGCTTCCACCAGCCTGCTTTTGCCACAGCTTCCCCTGCTTTAAGTTCATACTCTTTAATCACTTGGGTTCCTTGGTAGACAACCAGCTTGCCTATGGACTGGCCTTCAGCCACTGGTGCCTTCACGCTTTCTGGAAGTACTAGTTCGTGACGAATGCCTTCTTGCGTCACACCTTTTTTCAAAAGAACACTATACGTCTCTTTCGCCGTAATCGGAAGCTCGGACTTCACACCCTTCTCAATCTTAAGGGTACCGATAGCGTCCCCTTCTTTGTGAATAGTGTGGATCTTATATTGCGAAAAGAGATAGTCAAACATGCCCGACACTTCACTGTTCCGTGTCTTCGTGTTCGGCTCACCCAGCACAACAGCAACAGCACGCAGACCGTCTCTTGCAGCCGTAGCGGATAAGCAGAATTTTGCTTCAGCGGTATATCCTGTTTTCAGTCCATCAGCGCCTGTATAGAAACGTACAAGCTTGTTCGTGTTTACCAACCAGAATGGTTTGGTGGAATCCTTACGCAGATAATCCTGATAGGAACCGGTATATTTGATAATTCTATCATGCTTTAAAAGCTCCCGGCTAATTACCGCAATATCGTAGGCTGAGGAATAGTGATTAGCAGCTGGAAGACCGTTGCAATTGGCAAAGTGGGTATCTTTCAGACCCAGCTCTTCCGCTCTTTTATTCATCAGATCGACAAAAGCGCTCTCCGAACCCGCTATTTTCTCTGCCATTGCCACAGATGCATCATTACCGGAGGCCATAGCGATGCCTTTGAGCATCTCATCCACCGACATTTCTTCACCAGGCTCCAGGAAAATTTGCGATCCGCCCATCGATGCGGCATATTCACTCGTGCGCACCTTATCCGTCAGTTGCAGTCTTCCTTCATCCAGTGCTTCCACCGTAAGCAGCATCGTCATAATCTTCGTAATACTTGCGGGAGGCAGCTTATCATGGCTGTTCTTTTCATAAATAATAGTGCCGGTGCCTGCATCCATCAAAATCGCTGAACGCGCACCAGGCGCAAGATCTACAGCGGCAGCATTACTGCCAGAATCCTTGCTTTTTTCCTCAGCATAAGCACCTGACATCGGTCCTAGAACCGACACAACGATACAGAGCACAAGCACAGCAAAACGCATTTTTCTCACAATGGTTCCCCTCCTGAACGTTAACCTTCATATCACAGGTACTGTGTTCCAGTTTCGTCAGAAAGGGTGGAAATTATTCCATTTCCAAGTAAATAACTATAATAATTTATCGCAAGAAGTAATGATGTTGTCAATAAAAAAAGCCCAGCAGCAGTTGCAGAGCATTTTTATTATAGGGGAGATCAAAAGTTAATTCAAATTTTAAGTATTTCCAATTTTTCCGTACTCATTTAACCCCCCTTTAAAGGAAAATGTAATATTTTAACGAATGGTATTTAAGAACTTAACTGCTTATAGAGGAGTGAATATACAGATGAACCACCTTGCAGATTGTATTGAAGCAGAAGCTAAACAGAACAATTTCTCTGGTGTAGTGCGGGTACAACAACCTGATAAAAAAGTCATCAGCAGTTGTTACGGTTATGCCAATAAGTCGGATAAGCGCGAAAACAATATTCATACTCGGTTCGGCATTGCTTCCGGGTGTAAAATATTTACCGCGATCGCTGTCTGCCAGCTGGTTGATCAGGGATTGATTTCTTTTGAAAGTAGACTAATAGATTATCTTAAAAAAGTAGATTTTCCTCTCTTTAGTCCCGACATCACCATACATCAGCTGCTAACGCATAGCTCTGGTATTCCGGATTATTTTGATGAAACAATTATGGATGATTTCGAGGATCTGTGGAAGGCACGGCCTATGTACACCTTGCGACAGCTTGAGAATTTTGTGCCGATGTTCCGAACCCTTCCCATGATGTGGACTCCTGGCGAACGTTTTCACTACAACAATGCCGGCTATATCGTGCTAGGCCTTCTGGTGGAGGAATTGAGTGGAATGACTTTTTCCGAGTATGTAGAGCAGCACATCTTTAAGCCTTGCGGAATGGAGCAATCCGGTTACTTTACGTTAGATGCCTTACCTGCCAACTGTGCACTAGGATACATAGAGGAAGAGAACGGAAACTGGAGAACCAACATCTACTCAATCCCGGTAAAAGGAGGCGCTGACGGTGGAGCTTTCGTCACTGCCCCCGACATGCAGCTATTCTGGAGCGGGTTAATCAACCATACATTATTGAGTCCAGTACTCACTTCATTATTGCTTACTCCCCATGTACATGTGGATGGCGAAGGCTATTATGGTTATGGTGTATGGATTACCCTCCGCGAAGAAAAAGTGTTCAAATTTCACATTATGGGCTATGATCCCGGTGTTTCCTTCCGGTCGGCTATCTATCCAGCTAGTGGCGAGACTGTGGTCGTATTATGTAATACAAGCAGCGGGGCTTCGCTGATATTCAATAAGATTAATAATCAGTTATAAATATTGCACCATTGAGCAAAACGCAAAGAAGCGACCTTCCCGTTATGGGAGGATCGCTGCTTTGTTGTTTGTTTAAGGCCATAGCCATGACAATATTTATATTGCCTAGGCTAGTACCGTGTTACCCCATCTTTAGTAACAAGTGCAAATACCAAAGGTTGGGCAGGAACAGGTTCAGAAGTGATACGGTAGGCTTCTAACACCTTACCTTCAGCTTCCTCTACTTTCTTCTCACTGGCATCATTGATATGCAAGACTGCAAGCGTCTCGCCGATCTCTACAGCATCTCCAACCTTTTTAGAAAGTTGAATCCCCACAGCCAGATCGATTACGGATTCCTTAGTTTCACGTCCAGCTCCAAGCAGCATAGCCGCAACGCCAATTTCCTCGGCCTGAATCCCTTCTATGAACCCTTTGGTTTTTGCTTTCACTTCAATGAATCGCTTAGCCGTAGGGAGCTTCTCCGGAGAATCAATTTGCGATACATCTCCACCTTGTGCCTTCACGATTTGTTTGAACTTCTCTAGCGCACTGCCATCTTCAATATGCGTCATAAGAATCGAACGTGCCTCCGCTTCATCCTTGGCTTTGCCGCCAAGAACAAGCATCTGGCTGCCCAGAATAAGACAGACCTCCTGCAGATCCTTCGGACCGTGACCCTTCAAGGTCTCGATTCCTTCCTTAATTTCCAACGCATTTCCGATCCCGTAACCAAGCGGCTGGTCCATATCACTGATAATCGCAACGGTATTGCGACCCAGATGCGTTCCAATGTCAACCATCGCCTGAGCGAGTGCTATAGAATCATCCAGCGTCTTCATAAAAGCACCGCTGCCTGTTTTGACATCCAACACGATCGCATCCGCACCTGCTGCAATCTTTTTGCTCATCACAGAGCTTGCAATAAGGGGGATGGATTCAACTGTTGCAGTTACATCCCGAAGGGCGTACAGCTTTTTGTCTGCGGGTGTAATGTTACCCGACTGGCCGATCACGGCAGCCCCGATCTCCCCTACTTGGTCAAAGAAACGCTCACGAGCCATCTCGATAGAGAAACCACTGATGGACTCCAGCTTATCGAGCGTGCCTCCAGTGTGCCCAAGTCCGCGGCCGGACATCTTCGCTACCGGTACTCCAGCAGAAGCTACCAAGGGTGCCAGTACTACAGTTGTTTTATCGCCCACTCCGCCTGTGGAGTGTTTATCAACCTTAATGCCTGCAATTGGGCTAAGATCTACTTGATCGCCGGACATCGCCATTTCCATCGTTAGATCGCCGGTTTCCCGCGCGTTCATGCCTTGGAAATAAACAGCCATTGCCCATGCAGAGAGCTGATAATCAGGCACTTCACCTTTACTGTAGCCCTGAATTAAAAAGGAAATTTCCTCACGACTCAGCTCTCCACCATCTCTTTTTTTCTGAATAATATCTACAGCTCTCATATTACACCTGCACTTCACGGACAATTGCGCGAGCAAGTCCGATAAATTTTGGTCTAGTCAAATTAGTTACCTTCATTATCTGTTCAAACGTCAATGGCTCAAGCTCATTCACTTGTGTCATAGATTGGACCTCCCAAAAATTCAAAATGCAGTATCCGAAATTACATTTTCGGAATAAAGCCCAACACCAGCTTCAGGAAACGCTCACGCACACGATCTGCAGTTTCCATAACCTCTTCATGGTTGAGCGGTTGATCCAGGATTCCCGCAGCCATGTTAGTAATACAGGAGATACCCAATACCTCGATACCTGCATGCCGGGCAACAATGGTTTCCGACACAGTAGACATGCCCACAGCGTCAGCCCCCAGATGACGAAGCATTACGATTTCAGCAGGTGTTTCGTAGCAAGGTCCCAGCAGACCTGCATATACACCTTCTTTGAATTCGAAATTCTGCTGCGCTGCCGTTTCCTTCGCTACCTTGATCAGGCGGCGGCTATAAGCGGTTGACATATCCGGGAAGCGCACGCCCAGTGCAGGATCATTAGGTCCTATTAACGGGTTCCGTCCCGTCATATTCAGATGATCCGTAAGGAGCATAAGATCGCCCGGCGTGAAATCTGTGTTCACTCCACCAGCAGCATTAGTTACTAATAGGCTGGCTATACCAAGTTCTTTCATAACCCGAACAGGGAATGCCGTAACCTCCGGTCCATAACCCTCATACATATGAAAGCGGCCCTTCATCATCACGACACGGCGTCCTTCAATCATACCGATCAGCAGTTCTCCCTCATGCCCTTCTACAGTGGACACAGGGAAGTGAGGAATCTCATCATATGGAATGCTGATTCCATCGGTGATCAGGTCTGCCAGCACACCGAGTCCTGAACCAAGGATCAATCCAATTTCCGGAGCCACCGGACATTTGTCTTTTATATAAATGGCTGCTTCTTGAATTTCTTTTTGAGTTAACATGCTATGGATGATCCTCCTTAATGAATGTTGTGGCGCAACCCACATTCTTTTATTGCAGTTTCGCTAAAAAGCTTGTCCCATACTGCGGCGCCTTCGCACCGAAATTATCAGCAATGGTTGCAGCAACATCCGAGAAGGTCTCACGAATACCCAAGCTATCTGGATGCTTAAGGCGTGGGCTGTAAATAAGCAGCGGCACATATTCACGAGTATGATCTGTTCCACTATGGATTGGATCATTCCCATGATCTGCTGAAATAATCAACAGGTCATCTTCACCAAGCGTGGATAGAATTTCAGGCAACGCCTGATCGAATACTTCCAGTGCATGACCGTATCCTTCCGGATCGCGACGGTGTCCATATAAAGAGTCAAAATCCACCAGATTCGTGAACAGCAACCCGTTGAACGGTTGGCGAAGCTGCTCAATGGTAACTTCGATACCATGTTCATTGCTCTTCGTAGGGTAAGAAGCTGTAACCCCTTCACCTGTGAAAATATCGTTGATCTTTCCTACCGCGATAACATCTTTTCCGATATCAGCCAGCGAATTCATTACCGTTGGTTCCGGTGGTTTCACGGCATAATCATGGCGATTCGAGGTCCGTACGAACTTTCCTGGTTCGCCAACATATGGACGAGCAATAACGCGCCCTACGGAGAATTCAGGAGCCATAGTTAGCTCACGGGCGATTTTACACGCGCTGTATAGCTCTTCCAGTGGAATGATATCTTCATGTGCCGCAAGCTGGAATACACTGTCCGCAGAGGTGTACACAATCCAAGCTCCGGTCTTCATCTGCTCTTCGCCATATTCAACTAAAATTTCCGTACCGGAAGCCGGTTTATTACCGATCACTTTCCGGCCAGTTGCTGCTTCGAATTTCTCAATCAATTCTGCCGGAAATCCATCCGGATACGTATTAAATGGAACCTCAATTTTCAGCCCCATCAGCTCCCAGTGCCCGGTCATCGTATCCTTACCTACAGATACTTCCTGCATCTTGCCATAATATCCAGTTGGTGAAGCTACAGGTTCAAGCGGCGGCAGCGGAGCAATATTAGCTAATCCTAACTGCTGAAGGTTAGGCAGTTTTAATCCGGGAACACGGTTCAAAATATGGCCAAGCGTATGTGACCCTGCATCACCAAAATTCGCAGCATCTGGAGCTTCTCCGATACCTACACTATCCAAAACAATAAAACCAATTCGTTTAAATGAGGACATATTGTCTTCACTCCTTTTTTAATATAGATCGTTCGTTCATTCGTTTGCACCAACAAGAAGAAACGGCTGTACCTTCTCCCGGAAGTCAGACGCTTCCGTAGCTAGCGATACAATGTATCGCCTGTCAGGTATCCGTTTCTGCCAAAGGATAACCTGTGGAAAATTACCCATTCCCCAGTCTATCCTATAAGTATGATTCCATCATAACTATCTTACTCACAAAAAGCATCTTTGAAGCATGATCAGCGAGCTCTGGGATGATGGCTCTCATATACTTCCTTCATATTCTTACGCGCGATACCGTTATAAATCTGAGTCGTCGAAATATCAGCATGACCCAGCATTTGTTGTACGGAACGCAAATCCGCTCCACCTTCCAGTAAATGGGCGGCAAAGGAATGCCTAAGCGTATGCGGTGTAATATCCTGCTCAATGTTTGCTTCCCGAGCGTATTTTTTTATGATTTTCCAGAACCCCTGGCGGGTTAAACGCCCACCTAGGCTATTCAGGAATATAGCCGGCTCCTCCTGATGATCACGAAGCAGCTTGTCCCGCATAAGAGAAGTGTAAGCTGCTACACTCTCTGCAGCAATGGTTCCAATGGGAACCACTCGTTCCTTGCCCGAAGTCCCTGTACAACGCGCAAACTTCATGTCTGTATGCACATCGTCTACGTTAAGAGAAATTAATTCAGAAACCTTTATCCCCGTTGCGTAGAGCAATTCCAGCATAGCCTTATCGCGCATCCCTTGTGCTGTACTCACATCTGGAGCAGCTAGCAGCCGCTCAACCTCCGAAACCGCAAGCACCATAGGTGGCTTCTTATCGGGCTTCATGGTTTCCATGTCCAGTGTTGGATCCTGCTCAATTAAACGTTCCTTCAGCAAATAATGAAAAAAGGCCCGCAGGGACACCGCGTTTCTGTTGAGCGTTGCAGTGGCTCTTCCCGCTCCGCGTAAGGAGCCAAGATATAACATCACATGAGATCTTCGGATTTCTTCAGGCTGCTCAACCCCCCGCTCTTCAGCAAACTCTAGAAACTGCGATACATCCCTACCGTAAGATTCCAGTGTATTCGGGGACAAGCCTTTATCTCCGGACAAATAATGTAAAAAAGGCTGCAAGTGTGACTTCATTATTTCACGCTCCTGTCCTGGCGCAGCTACTCTTAGTGTCTTCCTGCAGCACATTCAGCATGAGGCTTTAGCAGATGTGTACACAACGCTTACTCTGCATAAATCCACCCTAGCTTTCTTCGACATTCTTCTCGCTTGTTCCTGCTTCCTGCGGAGCTTTCATTCTCCGAACCAGTAATAGAAACGCAAGCGCTGCCGCGCATCCAGACCATCATCACCAACCTCGGCGTGATCAAATGCCCGAACAGCGGTGCCTTCAGGAATTCCATAGTTCTCTATCGGACTGAGCCATTCCCCTAGCCAGCTCATAGCATAGTAGAGTAAATAGCTTAGAGCCACAAACATGATCATAAAATACAGCTTACGCACTGTTTTGGGCACAGAAACAATCATAAGGACGCCTCCTATTACATATAAATGAATTCTGCTCGTCCTTCATTTTATGCTCCAAAAAAGGCTGATATGTATGGCTCTAATAGACTAATCATTTAAAAAGCCCCCTCCGGTATAGGAACCGGGGAGGACTTGTGAAGTTAATTCTTAATATAAGATAACTTTAGGATGGATTTCCGTCTGTATTGTTCTTATCAGTACAGCGGTAGCAAATCCCATGGAAATCAAGTCTATGATCAAGCACTGTGAAATTAAACTCTTTCTCCAGTCGCTCTTCCAGCGGACCGAGCCAATCCTCGCGAATCTCATCCATACTGCCGCATTGCACACAAATTAAGTGATGATGATGATGCTTCGCAGTATCTGTTCGCAAATCATACCGGGCTACACCGTCGCCGAAATTGATCTTTTCTACGACATGAAGCTCACTGAGAAGTTCGAGGGTACGATACACAGTCGCAAGACCGATCTCGGGAGCTTTCTCCTTCACGAGCATAAATACGTCTTCCGCGCTAAGATGATCTTCCTCATTCTCCAGCAGCACTCTTAAGGTCGCTTCCCGTTGGGGTGTAAGCTTGTATCCTTGGGATTGTAACTGTTGCTTAATCTTGTCTATCCGTGCTTCCACCTGTCTCCCTCCCCCTTGGATAATTACCGCACCGGTCTTCAAACCACTTCTTCCATTATAGGGGGTGTCGCTTTCAGAAGTCAAACGCTTTTACTGCACAGTCAAGGTCGTCACCGCTTGTACAAGTGAAGGCGTGACCCAACGCATCATGGTTGGTGTAACCCAGGTCTCAAAACATGAAATACCCAGGATCAAAAGCGCCATCACAAATGACAATATAGTGTACATGGTAAAAGGACGAGTCACTGGCGTCCGGCGCTGTCCCATCACCCGGCTGCGGATCATCTGCAAGGAAAAAGCTATCGCAGCTGCACTGCTAACCAGCAGCACAGGGATCAGCACCAGATTATGTGGAGCCACAGAGACTAACGCGAACAACATCCCATGCCAAGAATATTGACTGACCAGACAGCCAACCGTAAAACCAATCAGTACCCCTTTTAAAAAATCAAGAATCAAAATTCCCGGCAGCCCAATGACCGACAACCCAAGAATCCAGATCAGTCCGATCCATTTCAGATTCAAGGCCGCTATACTCCAGTACGAATCAGGTGCGGCTGGCAGACCTTGCTGATCAACCGTAACAAAGAAATTCCCCAGATAATCCCCCAGCTCCTGCTGCTGATCCATCGTAAGCGCACTAACGATAAGAGCTCCAAATACAACACCTACCAGAAATAATACGCCGACAAAAATATACAGAGGCGTCTGTTCCTTCATCATCAGCCGTAAATTACGCATATGGGACGTTCCCCTTTCCGGTTACATGTTACACCATATGAGAAAACGTCCCGCGATATGACATGTCCTTCAGGTAATGCCTCTACTTTCTGGGCTGAACCACTTTACCGTACGTCCCGCCACCGCCTGCTGATAGCTCCAAAATTCCAGAGCGGGCCTGGACGATCATCGACGCCAGATCCGCACCTACAACGCTGGCAATTTCCGCTTCACCACAACCATGTAAAATGTTCATCTCAGTTCCAAACGCTTGCAGTAACGCGTTCATCTTCGCCTTCCCTAACCCCGGGATAAATTCAAGCGGAACCTGATAATGATAGGGTGGACGGTCAGCAGGCACTAACGGGGTCTTGCGGTCTGTAATATCTAGGATCCGGTCGAAGACACCTCTAACCAGCTTAAGACTGCCGCAATATTGGCAACGGTCCGAGTTGACATAAGCCTCATCAATAATACTGCCACAGCCCCCGCAATAGCTCCGGTGGTATTTGCCAAGCCGCGGATTAAGTCCGAAATTAGCACTTACCTTCCGCCCATCTTTACGTTCCAGTGCAAGCCGCAATTCAGCGAACGAAGGCCGTGCCAGCTCCATCACATTATACTCACGCCCTAACTTACCCAGTGAATGCGCATCTGAGTTGGTTAGAAACGTGAAATTATCCAGCTCAGAGAGATATCCAGCCATTTCGGAATCTGCACTCAGCCCAAGTTCAACCGCAGCTATGCGGTCCAGATCAAAGATGTCCGCCATACGCTCGGCAGCACAGCCGTACAAGCCCTTGTGAGGCGTGAAAATATGTGCAGGGATAAGAATGCCTCCCCGGCCGTAAATCTCATCCTGAAGCTCCCTAGCCGGAGCATACAGGCGTTGGGAACTTAGATTCACGTTCCGCATATAGCGGCTCATCCACGCACTAAAGTCAGTCATGCGTTCCACGTCCGGCATGTAAGCGAGCACATGGCACTCTTTTCGCCCAGGCTCGCGGATTTCAATCTCTGTTCCCAGAATGATCGTAGTCCCTCGGTAAGCAATGCCTCCACCTTCAGCTAATGTCATCTCTCCAGATTCCAAAGACCGCTGAATATCCCGCAGGACGCCAGGTGAATGACTATCTATAATACCGATCATTTCTAGTCCTTTGCGCTCTGCAGCTTCTTTGGCAATTCCCGCAAAGGTAAGCTCGCGGCTGCCGCTAATTTTGACAGCCTGACCTTCCGACGTTCGCCCAATATGAACATGCAAATCGCAATAGAAACTCTTCAGTTCAGTTGTTAATTCCATTGGCCTGTCAGCGTGTATAGATGCCAAGCGTACACTGCCATCATCGTTTTTGCATCCGCGATGCGCCCGTCAGCCATATATTGATACGCTTCCTCCAGGGTAAGCTCCGAAACCTCTAGAAATTCATCCTCGTCCAGTGACATGTCCCCTGGTTGAGCGTTAGTAGTCACATACAAATGAATAATCTCATCGGCGAAGCCGGGAGAAGTATAGAAAGATTTAAGCAATTTCAGATCTCCACTGTGAAATCCAGTCTCTTCCTGAAGTTCACGACCAGCCGCAACTAATGGATCTTCACCTTTATCCAGCTTCCCAGCCGGAATTTCTACCTCAGTGCGTTGCATGGGCTGACGGTATTGCTCTACAACAAGCATTTTGTTGTTGTTTAAAGCAAGCACCGCTACGGCGCCGGGATGCTTCACAACTTCACGTGTCGCAGTATTTCCATCAGGCAGTCTCACTGTGTCCACCTGCAAAGATATAATCTTCCCATCAAAAACAGGCTGTGTAGACAATGTCACTTCATCAAGCTCGGGTTTGCTGTTCAAATGTTGTTCTCCCATAAAGTTTCTGGTCTCCTTTTTCTCTATTGTGCATACGGTGTATTATAGCAAACTTAAAGGGAAAGAAGGAATTTCAGATGAATGAAATCTTCAGCCGTACAAGCTCATCCGCAGTGATGATGGTAGGTAAGCCGGAGGAAATAAAGGCCATCTTGGCTGGATGGATCCAGCAGTATGGGCGCGATATGCCCTTGGCATACATTCTTTCCCTGCACGATCAATCCGCAATTCTTCCGTCCAAGGCAGGATGAATTCATCCTCTCCTTTGGGACTTAGCCATACATGTTCACACAACTATAGGGGTGTCTCAAAAGCCATGAAATGGCTACTGGGGCACCCCAGTCTTTTTGCGTCGCCCCGATTAGGGGGAATTGCGCTTAGACCGCTGGTATTGGGCAAAGGTTGATTGATTAAGCAACTAATGGGCTTACGATGCTGGCGTCAGACACAACTTGTTGATCGCTCACGATGCTGGCATCTAGCACAAGTTGTTTGATTAGGTTACTATTGCGCCTACCTTTGTACGCTTTCGGACTCAGTTGACCTTAAACACACCTTTTCCCCACTTTTGCTATGCTATCGGACCCCAGTGACGCTATCAGCACGAAAAACACACTATATGCTACTCTTCTTATGGAATAGCTGCGCTGGTGTCCGTTACTCTGCTCAAATGGCGATTAATTTGCTTTTAGCGTCATATGGGTCCTTTCGCCTCAAGAGAGGGGACGGACTTGGCGCTGTCGGTTGTGTCTCTGTGCTGTGTGATGTGTCTCAGTACTATCGAATGTGACTCTTTGCTGTGTGTGACTCGCGCTATCGGACTCAGCTGCCCTTAAACACACCTTTTCCCCACTTTTACGATTCTATCGGACCCCAGTATCGCTATCGGCACGAAAAACACACTATATGCTCCTCTTCTTAAGGAATAGCTGCACGGGTGTCCGATACTCTGCTCAAATGGCGATAATTTGGCTTATAACGTCATCTGGGTCCTTTAGCTTCAAGAAGGAGTGCATCCGAGCATTCCGAAAATTTCTACTTCGAGACTCGCCAAAAGCAGCGTTAGAGGTCGCATGACTTTTTTGGATTGCTCTAAATATAGCTACACTAACTCGACATAAAAAATACAGAGCAGCAATCCTCCGTTACGGTAGAATCGCTGCTCTGCTGTTTTATAAGGTGGTTAGCCCTTTACGCTCTCTTTTACAATATTCACAACGAGTTCAGCCACTTTAACGATATCTTCGGCTTTAATCCGTTCCTTGGTAGTATGGATATGTTCATAACCCACTGCAAGGTTAACAGTCGGAACATCTAGACCGTTGAACACGTTAGCGTCACTACCTCCGCCAGAGTGGAACAGACGTGGAGTAAGCCCCATAGAAGTAATGGCCCGCTGTGCAAGCTGCACTACCGGATCATGTTCATTAAAGCTAAAAGCAGGGTAGATGATTTCACTGCGGAATTCGCATTCTGCGCCGTATTCCCGCACAGTTGTCTCGAGTGCTTCGCGCATCGAAGCGATTTGATCGCCAACCTTCTCCTGCACAATACTGCGTGCTTCTGCATCCAGCTGGACGTGATCGCACACTACATTCGTTGGGCCGCCGCCAGCGAACTTTCCAATATTCGCTGTGGTTTCGTTATCAATACGACCCAGCTTCATGGCTGCAATCGCTTTGCTAGCGACTTGAATTGCGCTGATGCCGTCCTCTGGGTTCACGCCAGCATGAGCCGATTTCCCAAAGATTTGCATCGTGATTTTAGCCTGTGTCGGTGCTGCCACCGCAATCGCTCCAACTTCACCATTGGAATCAAGCGCAAAGCCGAAGTCTGCATCCAAGTTGCTTGGATCCATCGAACGTGCGCCCAGCAATCCAGATTCTTCACCCGCTGTAATCACGAATTGAATCTGACCATGCGGAAGCTTTTGCTCTTGGATCACGCGAATGGCTTCGAACAATGCCGCAAGCCCTGCTTTGTCATCAGCTCCAAGAATCGTAGTGCCATCACTTGTAATCCATCCATCTGAACCAAGTGTAGGCTTGATATTTTGTCCGGGAACAACCGTATCCATATGGCATGTGAACAGAAGCTTTGGAGCAGCTCCTCCATTCTCAGCTGGCCAGGTAATGAATAGATTACCTGCTCCATGTCCGGTTCTTTCCTGGGAATCGTCTTCGAGCACTTCTAAACCCAGTTCGTTAAACTTACTCTTAAGAACATCAGCAATCTGCCGTTCATTTCTTGTTTCACTATCAACTTGGACAAGTTCCATAAACTCCTGAATCAATCGGTCTTGTGAAATCACTGGACTTCCCTCTCTTTCGTGAATACGGTACAATGGTTGTACGGCATTACCATCTTCATGTTAATAACTTAAACTAAATCTAAAGGAGTTACCCATGCAACGTAATAAATGGTTCAAGATCTTCATCTACGTCATGTTGTTTGCCATGATTGCCTCTACGCTCTTTATGGTTATCGAGCCGTTCCTTGCAGGTTAAACATTGCTCAGGAAGCATTAATAATAGCGGCTAGGAACTCCTTGCCGCTATTTGGCCTGCACGTTTGTTCCTAATCAACCTTTGCCATATCACAGAAAGTATCCATCAGCTCTTCATATGGAAAATGTTTCAAGAAATATGGAACCAGCTCTCTAGCCACCTCTTGAAGCTCAAATCGACGACCTGCACATTCCTCTAGAGAAGTTATCCCAAAATCGGTGATCCCGCATGGAATAATCCCTTGAAACCCGCGCGCCGCAATCCCCTCAGAAATGTTAAAAGCAAAACCATGACTGGTAATAAAACCTCTTCTAAATTTACTCTTATTAAACTTCACACCAATAGCACAGATCTTCTCATCGCCAACCCATACTCCGGTGTACTCCGGTTTACGATCTCCGACAATACCGTAGGATGCCAAATAATCAATAATAACAGCCTCCAGACTGCGCAAGTACCCATGCAAATCCACTTTGCCATCTTCTCCGAGCTTAAGGATCGGATAACCTACAAGCTGACCGGGTCCGTGATATGTAATATCTCCTCCGCGATCGATTTCAAACAGCGCGATTCCTTTTTCTTCGAGCTGCTCATGATCCAAGAGAAGATGTTCAGGATGATTTTGTGAACCAATAGTATAGGTAGGCGGATGCTGCAAAAGAATAAGTCTCTCCGGCTGCTCGCCAGAATCAATGGCATGCACACTTTCTTTTTGCAGCTCCCAGGCCGTCCCATACTCCATAATAGGGTCATATGAAATCTGCAGCTTACGAATATCCGAATTATTCATACCGTCAGGTCCCCTTTTTCAGTCTCATGCCTGCACAGTTTGGCTCGTTATTATTTTAGTAAAGTTTCGTATCCGGGGTATATCCTTCAATATTATCCTTGACGCGTTGCAAGAAACGACCACAAATGACTCCGTCCAGAATCCGATGATCGAGCGACAGACAAATATTAGCCATTGATCGCACACCTATCATATCGTTAATGACCACAGGTCTTTTTACAATCGATTCAAATGTTAAAATCGCTGCCTGTGGATAGTTAATGATTGGATAAGAAAGAATGGAGCCAAACGAGCCTGTATTATTTACAGTGAAAGTCCCTCCCTGCAAATCTTCCAGGCTCAGTTTGCCTTCGCGTGTTTTTTGTGCCAATTCATCAATCTCACGAGCCAACCCAGCGACATTTTTCTGATCAGCCTTCTTAATCACAGGAGTGATAACCGAATCTTCTGTACCTACCGCTAACGAGATATTGATATCACGTTTGACAATAATTTTGTCTACAGCCCAGACAGAGTTCATAATCGGGTAATCCTTAATCGCACTCACAACAGCCTTCATCATGAAAGCCAGATAGGTTAGATTGATACCTTCTTTACGCTTGAACTCATCCTTATGTTTATTGCGCAGTGCGACCAGATTAGTCACGTCTACCTCAATCATTGTCCAAGCATGCGGAATCTCAGAGACACTTTGACGCATTCTTGTAGCAATTGTATTCCGGATTGGCGTTACATCAATCAGGTATTCAGAACTGCTGCCTCTGCCACCCTCAACTTCAATTGTTGGAATACGAGGAGATTCGCTCAAGTGTAGACCCGAATGGCGAAGTGGCTCTTCTGCCTTCTTCTCTTGGGCTTGAACGAACTGTGGAGCAGGCGGTTGTGACGCCATTGGGGCAGGCTGGCTAGCAGAAATCGAAGCAGCAGATCTAGCTCCGCCGCTTTCGAGGAAGGTCAGCACATCCTTACGGGTAATCCGACCACCCATACCAGTACCAGCAACTAAAGTCAGATCGATGTTATGTTCAGCAGCCAAAGTCTGTACCGCAGGAGAATAGCGTGCACGCATCATATCGCCAGCAGTTGAAGTCGCACTTTGTCCTGCAGCATTATTAGAGGAATTAGCTGCAACTGTGTTAGTGTTAGTCACGTTTGCAGCAGCAGATGCAGTCACAGGCACGGCTATACGACAAATGACTTCGCCGACATTGACAACCTGGCCTTCTTCCGCCAATAGTTCACCCATAACTCCATCTATCGTTGAAGGTAATTCAGCATTTACTTTATCTGTAATAAGCTCACATATTGGTTCGTATTGCTCTACCGGATCGCCCGGTTTCTTCAGCCATTTGCCGATCGTCGCCGATACTAGCGATTCCGCCAGCTGCGGCATGATCACGTCAGTCAACTTTTGGTTGTCAGACATCTTTTCACTCCTTAAAAGTTTTACGAAGCATTGACTCTTAGAAAGACTACATAGTAAAACTTGCTTCGTAAGCATATTCTTAAAGTTTTACGAAGCTTCGTCAGCATCACCTGAGTTTTAGGAAGCTTCGCATCTACTCAACAAATTAATATTGTGCCAGCCGGAGCATTTCCGCCTTCACTTTTTCTTTACTTAGCATGAAAAACTTCTCCATTGGCGGGCTGATTGGCATCGCCGGAACATCGGGACCACAAAGACGGAAGATTGGTGCATCCAGCTCGAACAGACAATGCTCAGCGATAATGGCCGCCACTTCGCCGCCAATTCCGCCTGTTTTATTATCTTCATGCACAATCAATACCTTACCGGTCTGACGGGCAGCAGCAATAATCGCATCACGATCCAGCGGTTGCAAGGTACGCAGATCAAGAATATGTGCTGTAATTCCTTCCTCGCGTTCCAATTCTTCCGCAGCCTGCATAGCAAAATGCAGCGGGAGACTGTAGCCAATCACCGTAATATCCGTTCCCTCACGCAGCAGATTAGCTTCGCCAATTGGAACGGTGTAATCCCCTTCCGGTACTTCTTCCTTGATCAGCTTGTAACACTTTTTGTTCTCAAAGAAAAGCACCGGATCAGGATCACGTACAGCTGCCTTCAGCAATCCTTTAGCATCATAAGCGGAGTAAGGCGCTACAATCTTCAATCCAGGTGTACCAAAGAAAATCGATTCTGGACACTGTGAATGATACAAACCGCCGAACACCCCGCCGCCAATAGGAGCACGAATGACAACCGGGCAACTCCAATCGTTATTTGAACGATAGCGGATTTTAGCCGCTTCACTGATAATTTGATTCGTCGCCGGAAGCATAAAGTCGGAGTATTGCATTTCAGCTATTGGTTTCATTCCGTACATAGCTGCTCCGATGGCTACACCAGCAATCGCTGATTCAGCGAGGGGTGTATCCATAACCCGCTCTTCGCCAAACTGTTCCTGTAGACCTTTAGTTGTGGTAAATACGCCGCCTTTGAGACCAACGTCCTCACCAAGCACGAACACGGAATCATCGCGCTCCATTTCTTCCTTCATCGCGAGCCTGATGGCATCGATATATTCCATTATAGCCATGGTTTATGCCCCTCCTTTGAGGTCGGAATCACTGTATACATGCAGCAGTGTGTCTTCCGGTTTCGGGAACGGAGCATTATCGGCATACTCGATAGCCGCTTTAAGCTCAAGATTGCATTCAGCAGCAAGATCTTGTTCTTGCTCGTCACTCCACAATCCCAGACCGATCAAGTAATTACGGAATCCTGCTACGCCGTCCTTCTTCCAGTTCTCATCAACCTCTTCTTTGGTCCGGTAAGCCAGATCATTATCTGAGGTGGAGTGTGGAGACAAACGGTACATCATCGCTTCAATCAGCGTAGGACCTTCACCCGCGAGGGCTCTTTCCCGCGCTTCCTTAACGACACGATAAACCTCAAGCGGATCGTTTCCGTCTACACGCACACCAGGAAATCCATAACCCAGTGCACGGTCGCTAACCTTGCCGCCTAACTGTTTATGAACAGGAACAGAGATTGCATACTGATTGTTCTGGCACATGATAATAACCGGCAGCTTATTCACTCCGGCAAAGTTACAAGCTTCATGAAAATCCCCCTGATTGCTGGAACCTTCACCGAAGGTTACAAAGGAGACGAATTTCTTCTTCTGCATTTTGGCCGCCAGAGCAAAGCCAACCGCATGAGGGACCTGCGTGGTTACAGGGCTTGATCCTGTCACAATACGCAGACGTTTACTGCCAAAGTGACCCGGCATTTGCCGCCCACCACTGTTTGGATCTTCTGCCTTAGCGAATACGGACAACATAAGTTCGCGGGTAGTCATACCCACTGAGAGCACGAAAGCATAATCGCGGTAATAAGGTAAAAAATAATCATTTTGCCGGTCCAGCGCGAACGCCGCCGCCACCTGACCCGCCTCCTGGCCTATACCGGAGACATGAAAGTTGATCTTGCCAGCGCGCTGAAGCAGCAGACTGCGCTCATCGTATTTACGAGCGAGCGACATATATCTGTACATATCGATGACCTGGCCGTCACTAAGTCCAAGCTGCTTATGTCTGTTAATCGTTTCTACAGTACCTTGGGGTTCCATAAAGAGATACCTCCTTATTCATAAAGCCTGAAGTCTTACAGGAATTAAGACCAATTGTGCCCTGATCTTAAAACCTGGTACTAAGACTTGACTTGAGTATATTATAATCCCTTTCTACCCAAAAAGAAAAGCTAAGAAAAACTAAAATCCAATAGATCTTCCATCCACAGCTAACATTGCTTCTCCGATAATCTCCGAAAGGGTAGGGTGAGCATGTATAGCTTCACCAATCTCCCAAGGTGTTGCATCCAGTAGCTGTGCCAAGGCCGCTTCTCCAATTAGATCCGTCACATGAGGACCAATCATCTGCACACCAAGAATATCTCCACTGCTACGATCCGCTACAACTTTGACAAATCCATCCTTCTGGCCATATACAATTGCCTTACCAATGGCCGAGAATGGGAACTTGCCAATCACTACATCATGTCCAAGCTCTTTAGCTTCCTTCTCGGTGTAGCCCACACTTGCTACCTCAGGCCGAGTATAGACACAACGTGGTACTAAATGTGTATGATAAGGATGTAGCTTCTCACCAGATAGATGGTTAACCGCCATTATCCCTTCATGACTGGCTGCATGAGCCAATTGAAGCCCACCGATGCAGTCGCCAATGGCATAAATATGCGGCTCTGCCGTCTGCATACTAGCGTTTACAGCAATAATCCCTTTGTCAAAGCGAATGTCTGTGTTTTCCAGACCAATATTCTCGATGTTGGCCACTCTGCCTACGGATACAAGCAATTTTTCTGCCATTAGGCTTTGACTTTGCTCTCCCTTACGGGCTTCGATCGAAATTCCATCCTCCGTTACCTGGCAGGTTGCAGCATCCACTGTAGTTTCAGTCAGTACCTTAACCCCACGCTTTTTCAACAACCGTTGCAGTTCCTTAGCTATCTCTTCATCCTCTTGAGGCAATAACTGACCTGCAGCTTCAACCACAGTTACCTGCACTCCAAAATCAGCCAGCATTGAAGCCCATTCGACCCCAATTACACCGCCGCCCACAATAATGATAGAGGATGGGAGCTCTTCGAGTGTGAGAGCTTCATCACTGCTAAGAATCACTTTCCCGTCTGGTTCGAGACCAGGCAATACTCGGGGGCGTGAGCCCGTAGCGATAATAAGATGGCTGGAAACTACTGTTTCCATCTCCCCATCTTCCAGTTCCACAGCTACAGCACCGCTGCGCGGAGAAAAAATAGAAGGACCCGTTACGCGCCCTTTACCTTTGACAACTTGTATTTTATTTTTGCGCATCAAATATTGTACGCCTTGATGAAGTTGCTCAACTACAGCTTCTTTGCGTTTCTGTACCTTTGGGAATACCAGCTGCACACCGCTTGTCTCAATGCCATAGCTCTCGCTCTCATTGATTTCAGCATATACCTCTGCACTACGGAGCAGCGATTTACTAGGAATGCAGCCCCGATGCAGACAGGTTCCTCCCAGTTTGTCCATTTCGATGACGACAACGGACTTTCCAAGCTGTGCAGCGCGAATAGCCGCCACATACCCTCCAGTACCTCCGCCAAGTATGGCCACGTCACATGAAATTGTCATGATATGTATCCTCCAGTCATTACACGTAAGTTCATTTTACTTAGTATATTGTACTCTCTTTTTGCTCTATTACAAAACTTATAAACGTCATATGCAAATGGACTTTTTCTTGCTAAAGCGTTATCATATGGGTGAATCTAAAGGGCTAAGAGGGGTAGGAGACACTTATGAAACTGTTAATTTCACGCTTCATTGCCATCCTTATTCTTGTGTTTCCGGGCTTAATAGCAATGAAGGGCTTCCTCATGATGAAGGATGATATTTTTGATTACATATCCATGCATGGTGATGATTCTGTTGTGCCCCACTTTGCTTGGCTGCATTTCGGTGGTGGATTGCTGCTCTTCGCAGCTGGCATGACTTTCCTTGGTGGCTGGATTCTGGCTAGGGACCGTAAGAAGAATTACGTAGGTCCAAGGTTCAAGGAGAAGCAAAAGGTGAAACAAGCCGGAACGCAGGAAACGATCTCTTAAGAGGCTATGCTAAACTTAGGATCAGCTTTTTCATCTCATCATTTATTCACCTGATCATATGAATCACGAACCGCACACAATCAAGCCTTATTACCCTGCTGATTGTAATTTGTACAATAGATTTCCCCACATTCAAACCCTCCCAGCTCATCCGATCTGGTGCTCGTTATCTATCATAAATAACATAAAGGCGAGAACTTCATGGACGCAATCTGCGCTCCCTGAAAATTCTCGCCTTTTTCTTAAATACCCGCCTTATCAAGCGCCTCTTTCCGCCGCCCCTGTACCAACTCACTGTACAGTCCGCCTTGCTTCAGCAGCTCTTCATGAGAGCCTTGCTGCAATAATCTGCCGCCCTGAAGCACAAGAATTCGATCAGCTGCACGTATCGTGCCAAGTCTATGAGCAATGACGAAGCTCGTTCGCCCTTTCATCAGCGCCTGCAGCCCTTCCTGAATCTTGATCTCGGTCACTGTATCAATACTGCTGGTTGCTTCATCAAGCACAAGCATAGAGGGGTTAGCAAGAATCGCTCTCGCAATGGAGAGCAGCTGCTTCTGCCCTTGGCTTATACCGCTGCCATCCGCCGAGAGCATCCGTTCATAACCTTCGGGCATTCGCATAATAAAAGAATGGGCATTGGCCAGCTTAGCCGCCTCTTCAACCTCTTCATCGGACGCATCCAGCCTCCCGTATCGGATGTTATCGCGGATACTCCCTTTGAACAAAAAGGAATCCTGCAATACAAAGGCCATATGACTTCTCAAGCTTTCCCGCCGAATCGAAGTGATATCTAAGCCATCCAGCGTGATTTTCCCCTGATTGGGATCATAGAAACGGGATAACAGCCCAATTAGCGTTGTTTTGCCTGCACCGGTAGGTCCAACTAAAGCGATCATCTCGCCAGGCTTCGCTTCAAAGCTGATATCCTGCAGCGTGTTAGAACCTCCATCATAAGAAAAAGCTACATTTTCAAACTTCACCGCACCCTGTACAGTTTCAAGTGATTTGGCTGCACCTTCATCTTTAGCCTCGGTCTCTTCGTCCAGCACTTCAAACACCCGCTCGGCCCCTGCCACCGCTGAGAGCAAGGTATTCCACTGATTCGCTAAATCATTAAGCGGACGAGTAAACTGGCGGGTATATTCAACGAATACGATGATCACACCCACTGTAATCGACCCACGGATCGCAAGCAGACCACCAATTCCTGCAACAATGGCGAAGCTAAGATTATTAAGACCATTCATAAGCTTCGGGATGAAACCAGAAATGGACTGCGCCCAGTAACCTGACAGCATAATTCGCTTGTTGCGTTCATGAAAACCAGAGATGACGCGTTCCTCTTGTGAAAAAGCCTTGATAATCCGTTGTCCGGATAAGGTCTCCTCAATATAACCGTTAAGTTCCCCTACATTACGCTGGCGTTCTTTAAATAATGGGCCTGTACGGCGTGTAATCCAGCGCATGCCTAACAACATCAAAGGCACTACGAGGAATGTGAGCAGCGTCAACAAGGGACTAAGCCACAGCATAACCCCTACGGTTCCTAGCAAGGTTAAGACACTTGAAAATATCTGAATAGCCGAGCTATTCAACGTAGAGCTGACGTTCTCGATATCATTGGTAAGACGGCTCATAATTTCCCCCTGCTGTCTCCGATTAAAAAAGGAAATAGGCAGACGGTGTAAATGGGAGAATAGCTCCGTACGCATCCGTAATACAGTTTCTTGAGCAATTTCGATCATCCATATGTTTTGCAGCCAAGAAGTCAGAGAATAAAAAATGTACACACAAGCAAGGCTTGTCAGAAAAACAACCCATGATCGCCCGCCGGTACCTTCCAGATAATTATCCACCGCTCTGCCAATCATGTATGGCCCCAGCAGCGCTAGCGCTGAGCTGAAGACAACCATGATCAGTACAAGAATAAGCTTGGCTTTACGCTCAGCTAGATAACTCCAGATCCGGATCAGCGTCCCTGACCAATCCTTCGCCTTTGCTTTGGGTTTGCCGCCAGATGCTGTCCCTAGACTTCGTCCCACGCCAAGTTCAAAATTCGGTTTAGGATGACGAAAAGGTTCAATTAATGCTTTGAACATGCTGCTTCGCCTCCTCTACCTGTGATTCATAAATCTTGCGGTACAGCTCGGAGCTTGCCATAAGCTCCTTATGCGAGCCTTTGCCAATTAATCGTCCCTCATCCAGCAACAGGATCAAATCGGCTGATGCCGTTGAACTGATTTTCTGAGTAATCAAAAAGGTTGTACAGGAGATATCCTTTAGCGCCTCCAGCAAAAGCCCTTCCGTAACCGCATCAAGGGCACTGGTGCTGTCATCAAGGATCAACATAGCCGGTTTTCTAACAAGTGCACGGGCAATCGTTAACCGCTGCTTTTGTCCGCCGGAGAGATTAACCCCTCGTTGACCAAGCATCGTGTCATAACCATCTGGCAACCCTTTTACCGTCTCGTCAATTTGTGCACCTCCCGCTGCTTGTTGGATTTGTTCCAGTGTGGCGTGTTCATTGCCCCATGCAATATTATCGCGAATTGATCCGCTGAAAAGCTGCAATTCCTGAGGCACATAACCTATCGATCTCCGCAGTCTGGAAATATCGATATCGGCACTTTTTTCACCGTCAATCCAAATGATGCCCTCTGTCTCTTCATACAAGCGCGGAATCAGACTCACGAGTGAGGATTTTCCTGATCCGGTCGCCCCCATAATCGCTACTCGCTCACCAGCAGCTACTTCAAAATGAATGTCCTCCAGGACAGAGATATCACTATTAGGATACTTAAAGCAAACGCCTTCAAATTTAACGTGGCCCTGAATTGGCTCACCTTGCAAAGTCCCGCCTTCACGAACTCCAGCTCCCGCTTCCATAACTTCTGAAACACGTTGAGAGGAGGCACGAGCGCGGGAAAATGTTACAACAAGACCAGAGATAGCTGATAACGCCCCAATTGTTCGCAAGGAGTAATTAATAACAGCAACAGTCTGACCCAAAGTAGCCTCCCCATTGGAAATGGCTATCCGTCCAAACCATAAAATCGCCAAAATCGCCGCATTCACAATAAGCATAACAAAAGGCATCGTCGTCTCAGTCAAACGCAAGGCAGACACCGTTGATCTCATCAAATTCCCGCTAAATACCGTGAAACGTTCAATCTCATACCCCATACGCACAAATACACGGATCAAGCGAATACCCGTAAGATTCTCCTGAATCACGCCATTAACTCCGTCTAAACGCTGCTGGACCGTACGAAATAACAAGGAAGCTTTTCTCATAATCCAGTAGAGGAAAAAAATCAACAAAGGTAACGCCACCGTCAGCAGTAATCCCAGCTTCACATGAACAACTAACGCCATAATCACACTGCCTACCACAACAAGTGGCACCCGTGTCATAAAGCGCAAGCTCATAAAAATAGTATCCTGCAGCTGTGATACATCGCCAGTCAGACGGGTAATCAGTGACGAAGTAGCAAAACGATTAAATACTTCATACGTAAAAGACTGTACCTTTTCGTACAATTTGTCCCTAAGATCGAACGCAAAGCTCTGACTTGCATGGGCAGCAAAAAAAGAACTGAGTACCCCGGCTGTAAACGCAACTACCGCGCTGCCGATCAATACACTGCCCCACAGCCATACTACAGAGGTATCTTTTTCTCGGATCCCCAAGTCAATGATTTTGGAAATGATCAAAGGCTGTGATAATTCTACCGTCAATTCAATGAGCATCATTACAAGGGCAGCTATTGCAGCTACCTTATATTTTTTGAGAAAAGAGAAAATCAAAGCCATTCGCATACCCTCTTTTTCTATTCGTACAGTGCATCCCTTAACCGAGTTGACATCGTGGAAGCCTGTCCAGTTTTCAGTATTGCTCGACGCAGTGCTTTATTACTCCGATTCAATTCCACCAAATCCGCCATCATTTCTTCCAGCAAGCTTTCAGTGTCACTGGATAAATCTCCATTCTGCTGCAAAAGAGCTAACCGTTCCTTATATTCGTCTAATCTTTCAGTCACACTTATTACTTCCTTTCCCATCTCTTATTACCTCTTATCATACCACATCCAATCAATCGCAATGTTTTCACTGGATACATCTGATCCGAATATGATACTCTAATATGGTCGCATTTTTAAGATATAATCAATGTTTTTTACGAAAGGATAGATGGAAGTGGCACAATTGTTTTTCAAATACGGAGCAATGAACAGTGGTAAATCTATTGAGATACTCAAGGTTGCACATAATTATGAAGAGCAGGGGAAATCGGTGCTCATTTTCACTCCATCCATAGACGACCGGGACGAGGTTGGTTTTATTTCTTCTCGTATTGGGCTTCGGAAACAAGCAATCCCCATCGATGAGAACACAGATATTTATAATATCGTCAGCAGTAACCAACCTAAACCACACTGTGTACTTATTGATGAATGTCAATTTCTAAGCAAGGAATGTATTCTCCAGCTAGTGCGTATCGTTGATGAGCTGGGCATTCCGGTAATGGCCTTCGGACTTAAAAATGATTTTCAGAATCAGTTATTTGAAGGCAGCAAATATATGCTGATCTACGCTGATAAAATTGAGGAAATGAAGACGATCTGCTGGTTCTGCGAGCGCAAAGCTACTATGGCTCTACGAGTAGAAAACGGCAAGCCCGTATATAGCGGCAAGCAAATCCAGATTGGTGGCAATGAAGCTTACTATCCGGTATGCCGCAAATGTCACAAGAATCCACCGCTATAGCCGTGTATAAAAAGCATCCCAAAGCCATAAAGGCTATTGGAATGCTTTTTTGATTAAGAAGATATTACCCTAAATATCTTTCTTTAAGAATATTCAAATGATGATGGTCATGTCCAATCATAATGCAGGCCTGAGCTCTCGCAGAAAGAGTAGCCTCGTTAACTATTCCCTTCCGGATCCATGCTTCCTCCGGCAGAGTTTCCATTAGGAGTAATGTCGATTCTCGAACAAGCTTGTAGTGGGCCAGCAATGCTTTTAAAGTGTGCGCTTCGAAATTGGCGGTAAGTACATAGTCTTTCTCTTCAAAACCCGGTAGTGGAGTCGTATCCCCTCTGGCGATGCACAATAAACGGTAGGACATGATTCTTCCGGTATCAGCCAGATGTCCGACCATTTCCTTGATACTCCATTTCTCCGGAGCGTAACGATAGTCCCCTTGTTCTTCCGTAAGATTCGAAATAAAAGTGCAAATCTCATCCGTCTGCTCTCTAAAAATAGTAATCATGTCTCCTTCAGCTGGCACTAAATCGACATATTTTGATAATTCTTTGAGATACTCACTGCTTTCTGGACGTCGATCCATGTCTAAACCCCTCTCATTTTGAATTTTTTTGAAAAAATAGGAGGAAAATTATACTGTAGTTGTTGTATTTTAGCTCATTTTATACGATACTTGCAATAATAGGGTTGGTTAAACTAGAAGTCATCGGGAGTGTCGGCATGCTAGATTTTATTCTTTTTATGATATTTTCAATACTAGAGACTTATGCAATGTTTTTTCTGGCTTTCAAAATCTTCAAAATTGATCTATATCATAAAGAGATGGTGTTTGCTAGTTTTATTATGGGCTTTTGTTCTTATACAATTAGGATCAACTATGGGATTTTTCCATTAGATATTTTCTCACAATTTGCACTAATGTTTTGTTTTATGTGGATGTTATTCCGGATTCATCCCTTCTACGCTTCAATATTAACCGGGATGGCCTATCAAGCTTACTCGGTGATTCAAGCCAGTATTGTGTATCTATTAAACTCTGTAATCTCCATGCCTCTAAATACTTCGGACCCGATTACAAAAAACATAATGACAATGCAGATTTTATCAGCATTAGCCGCGATTCTCATTGGTATGTATGTGGGCTATAAACGTATTGGATTTGACTTTGTACCTGATAAACCCGATGTAAAAGTCAAACCAACAACTAGTGAAAAAATATTATTCGCTCTTAATCTTCCTACAGTAATTGTCGTTACTTTATTCACCTACTTTATTGAATCTAATTTCTTTTTCTTGATCCCAATTTTCTATGGGGTAATATTATGGGGATATCTATATTTCTCATACAAAAAGGACAGAAATAACTATGAGTCATTTAGCACTTAAAATTGTTGAGGTCATTAAGAAAAGTAATCCAGAGCAATCGCATTCAATTGAAATGATGCATTATGCCCTTAGCATTATTCTGAATACTTTATTCATTATTATGACTTCTTTATGCATTGGCGGGCTCACTGGACAGCTAAAGGAAACATTCTTAGCCTTATTCAGCTTCATGCTCCTAAGAATGTCATCTGGTGGTGTGCATTTAAAATCCGCAAGAGCCTGCAATATTGTATCTATCTTTATCTGTTCACTGATCCCTCATATAACTTATCTAATACATAACCATTTGATTTGGATTAATCTTTTTTCTTTACTTGTAATGATCTTATGTGCTCCGAATCCTGATGCTAATGCCCAAATCCCCAAAGAATGGTATTTGGGTTTAAAGCTACTTTCCATAATTCTGGTTTTTTTAAATTTTCGGCTCCATTCGCCTGTCATTGGATTGGCATTTTTAGTTCAATCCTTTACAGTCATAATCCCATTACAAAGGAGGACAATCAGATGAAAAAAAACTTAGCTCGTTATGCTTCTAACATTTTAGGTACTTCTGCTACTGTTTTTGCAACAATTCTGAAACCATTTGCTCACAGCCCTGAGATTCCAAAAGAACTGCGCAAGTAATTAAACAAGGATGGGGAAACGATGCGTGTCTTACAGAAAGACGGTTCCTCTAGTGATATTCTAGAGGAAGATATATTGTATTTCTCGAATTATAAGAATACAATATTCGTCCATACGAAAGAAGGCGAATTTATTCTCCCCACCACGCTTTCCGATCTTTCCGTAGCGTATGAGGGTAAGGGATTCGAACGCCTTGACCGCAGCAATGTCGTCAATATCAACAACATAGAAGGCTATGATCCCGGGCGGAAGATTGTATGCTTTAATCAAGGTACGCAGTTCACTACTGTTTCGGAATCCAATGAACCTCGCCTTAAGAAGTATCTTGCTTCACAAAAGAAAAAACCGTCAGAATAAAATTCAGTTTTTTAATAATCCCGGCATGTTCACGCATGCCGGGATTATTTTATTAAAAATTGAAACTTTTTAGCAATTTCCTCAAAATCGCACATTATGCCATAATAATCCTCAAATGTAAAGATAAATTCGTAGGATGAATGACAGGAGACGGATCCTATTCCAAATGATACCATATAGATAAACCTATAATAAAAACAATTAATGATGGAGGATCATAATGAATTACTATTTTCATCCCTCTCCACGGCCCTCATCTCTGGAATCTATATCTGACGAGGATTTACTAAGAATCTATGAGCTAGCGGTTGATGCCCATGCGTTACCGGATTTCATTGAAATTATTAAAGAGATCATGAGAAGTAGAAATCTCATAGATTCTGAAAGTATATAACATCCCCTTCCCCATTAAATTCACACTGACGCATGGTACACATTTTTCTTCAGCTTCAACCAACAATAAACTCCTTAGGTCGCCTTAAGTCAACTACATTAACATAAAAAAGGTAGAGCCTCCGCGGCCCTACCTTTTTTATATGCACATATGATGGTTAATCTGAGATAAAAATAATGCTCTATTCTGTAATTTCTGTTTTGAAAACATTTTCCAATTTGCCGCCGAGTCTTTTCTTCAAGGGAACTTTAATATCTCTGCCCAATTCTTTAAAGAAAGTTTCAACATCACATTTCACATTTTTTGCAGTTGCGATTACCGCACCATCACCAACAATGTTTTGATTCGCTTCAAGAGGAACATCAACTTCGATGTCATACTTTTTGGATAATGTCTTGATGTAACGTGCGAAGATCTCCAGCAATTCCTCGTTATTAAAATTCTCTATAGCGACTTTGCCCTTGCTGGTAAACTTCATGTTAATTTTCATTATTAATATCCCCTTTTCTGTCAAACCATTTTTAGTTGTTAGTTTATGGATCAAGATGAATAGATGGCTGCAAGAAAGGGCAACATTCATTCATTTTTGAGATCATTAGCAAAAGGCATACATTATTTATAAGCACCCTTTATTTGTTGTACTTTAAACTGAGTAAATTCTTTAAGTGCTTGTATGACCTGATCCTGTTCCTCTTCCTTCAGTTCATAAACGCACTCCCGTAGCCACTCGCCAAATAGAAAGGCTTGACGCCCTTTACGGGGGCTCTTTCTTAAGGAGTCGAGGTTACCCTCAAACTTATCGTTCAGGACATCGGTCAGATTGTATTTCTCAATCTTCTCTATTACCATTCCTGCCCCATATTCCGTTTCGTAAACTATAACTTCATTCGAATCAAAGGAAACGTACGATGTTTCTTTCCCTTCCTTCGCTCTGAATTCCTTAAGCTTGTTAAAGGCTGTCTCGTAGATGTAATCTTGAGACTGTTTGAGCTGTGGCAGCTCATATCCTTGCTTCAAGGTCTTGATATATTCAATATCTGGCATATAATCTGCCAAATGGTACATCCGATTCTTCAGATCCGTTCCAAGCGCTTCAATGATCTTGTCCAGATTGTCTTTAAGCGGAATGCTCTCTCCACGTTCGATTTTGCTAAGCTGTGAGTAACTTATACCGCTCTTTTCTTCCAGTCCTCTTAAGGTTAACCCTCTCGTCTTTCTGATGTGCCGAATGAAATTACCCAGCTCATCGGGATAGTTCTCAAAATCATTCATGGGAGTCACCTCCCTACTATCATAACACAACATAACAATTTGTGTTGGCTAATAACAATTATTCCTTGTTTTTACTTGCCTCTGAAGAGTAATTCCCAGTATTCCACACCCAATATAACCCTATCTTTACAAAATACCGGAAAAAGACTCGGCGCCCGTCTGTAAGGATTTGGAATATGTTCGTTACTCACCTCAGTTTTACTTTCTGCTTAAGCCCTATTCATCTTCTTGGTCTTACCTTCCACTTTCTGCTCACTTTACTCACCTGGCTCAACTAGCTCACCTTACTCACCTTACTCACCTTACTCACCTTACTCACCTTACTCACCTTACTCAACTAGCTCACCTTACTCACCTAACTCAACTAGCTCACCTTGCTTACCTAGCTCAACTAGCTCACCTAGCTCACCTAGCTCACCTGACTCACCTAGCTCCACTTGGCTCACCTGACTCAACTAACTCACCTAGCTCACTCAATTCTACCTCATCGGACCGAGGAGACCTTATTAAGCTGATTTCAGCCATTCTGCTCATCTATCGGACTCAGATGCAGCTATTCATTAAAATATATTACGATTCCGGGCAAAAGTATGACAATAAGAGCTATGGAGTCCGAAAATTTGGAAAAATGGACCAAAAAGTTAAAATAGCGGCAATACAGTCCGTTACGATTCCAAACCATCGAGGCTATCTGTTAAAACAAACTTTCTTGATAAAAGTAGCTCGTCCGAGCCGAACTTACCAAGTGGGCATCGCTGTTGGCGTACTTTAGCTTTAGCGTTCCTCAGCGAGCGTGTCTTAGCCTGCCTCAGCAAGCGTGCCTTAACTTTCCGTTCTCCATTTTCCCTTCTCCAATCCTTTGTGTCTCACCACCTGTTTTTACTTTTAATTCGCTTTCCCCCTCTGTGTACATGCGTGCGTACCCTGCACATATCCAACTAATCCAATTATCAAAAAAACAGCCAGTCCCCATCAACCTGAGACTGGCCACAATCATTACTCCATAACACTCAGCAGGTTGAGGATCATCTGTGCACTTTCAGCACGTGTTCCGTTTTGGTTCGGTGCAAATTGTCCTTCAGCCCGTCCTTGCATCAGACCAAGTCTGTACACTTCGCTGATTGCCTCTTGAGCCCACTGTGGAGCATAACCAATATCGTTGAATGCCGAAATGTTACGGCTAGCTACAGATACATTACTCTTCGCGTAAGCATATGCACGAGCCAGCATTGCAGCCATCTCCTGGCGGGAAATCTTCGCCTCCGGTTCAAACTGTGAAGCAGTCTGGCCGTTAATCACTCCTGCTTGTTTGGCTAACCCTACTGCTTCTGCATACCATTTATCTGCAGTTACATCAGCGAAACCAGGTTCCGCTTGACCTTTCAAGCCAAGCGCACGAACTAACATCGCTGTGAACTCCGCCCGTGTAACCGCACGGTTCGGATCAAATCGGTCCGCAGCTACACCCTGTACAAGCTGTTTTACCGCAAGCTGCTTCACAGCAAGGTAAGCCCAGTGATCGGACTTCAAATCTTTGAATGTTTTATCAACTTCTAAAACAACGTATTTACTAAAATGACTGACGGCAGCAGATAGATAACCATTCGTCCATGTACTGCTCATATACTCTAATTTACCCACGTCTTCGATAAAATAAATACCTAATAAGCTTCGATCTACATCTGCACCGACCTTATATGAAATCATAATCGGCTCTGCAAACTGTCTTAACGAGAAGGACTGATCATTTTGTGTGAATATGCTAAGCGACCATTCCCGCAGATCACTTTTCGCCCGCAATTGTGCACCCGCAAGTGCACTTGCACGAGCCAACAGATCCACTGCTGTATTATCAGCTACAGGTTTCAGCCGTAGCGAAATCGTACTCTTGGCAAGAGCCTCAGCTGAGATTAGCTTACTTAGTTCTGCCAGTACTGTAGCAGGAATCGTAACGGATAAATCCTGCATAACCACTCTAAGCGGTGCGCGTCCAAGCAGCTCTGCTGCATTGCCTGGCAAAAGTAATTCCGTAATCGCCCCATTAACAGAAACCACAGCTTCACCTTGAGCATTCTTGCTCTCTGAAAGTTGAGAAGCCGTTATGGTGACTACGCCCGTTTGTGCTGATGCCGACGGAGTTGGTGTAGCGGTTGGCGTTGGTGTCACCGCAGGTCCCGGCACCCAAGCACCCGGCGTTGATGTTGGCTCTGGACTTGGTGTTGGTGTCGGTGTTGGTGTCGGCTCTGCGCTTGGTGTTGGCTCTGGGCTTGGTGTCGTACCCGGCGAGCCCTCAGTCACTATCAGAATATATTCAGTGCTCAAACCGTTATAAACAGCGCTGACTTTTGTTGTACCAGCACTCAATGCATGAAGTTCTCCAGCTTCACTAATCATTGCAATGGAATGATCGGATGTATCAAAGATTACTCCCTCGAACAATTCTTGCTTGCTGCCGTCACTGTATACCGCCTGAACAACAACGGAGCCTTTACTTCCTTGTTCCAGCGAATCCGGCCCATCCATCGTTATTTCTGTAAGAATAGGTGCTTCATCATTTATTACTATAAGGTTATACTCCGAGGCGAACTCCCTATAGGTTACTGAAATCACAGTGGAGCCTTTCTGATGAGCCTGAACTAAACCCTGTTCATTGATCGTAGCAATATGCTCATTCGAGCTGGAATAATGAAGTCCATCTAATATTGCGGTACGTTTCCCAGATGCGTAGACAGCTTCTGTTACAGATTGGTCGACTTCTTCCGGTTTAAGCTGTCTCTTTCCCTGAAGCTTAATTGCTTGCAGCGCATCTACAGTTATCGTACTTTCAGCAAAAATATTCGGGTAACCTGCCACTGTGACTCTTATCTTAGCTGTCCCTGGCTTCAATGCAGTAACCAAGCCATTTTCATTTACAGTAACAACTGATTCTGCCGGATCAGGAACGATGGTCCAAAGCTTTGTCAGATGATTAGCCTCATCCGGCCCCACCTTAGCTTGCAATTGCAGGCTAGCCCCAGGCTCAAGCTCTACAGCAGTTTGATCCAGCGTAATGGATTCCGGAACCAATTTGCCGATTACTAAACGGTCAATCTCAACCCCGTCTACTGTTCTTGCGGTAACCGTAATCTCGTTCTTCTCAATCTCAACAGCCGTATAGATTTGCTCATCTTCGTCATATATTTTTTCCTGCCAAAAACGTGGTGTCAGCGCATAGAACTTAGGACCCGAGGAACCGCCGATAACATACCGAGTGCCTTCGCCTTCTGCAACCTGTTTACCCTCCTTCATCGGAAAAGTTCGCAAATAGATATGATCATGACCGTTCATGACCAAATCTACGTTGTGCTTATCAAAGACCGGAACCCACTTCGCTTGTACCTGCTCATTCGAATAGATGCTGCCGTACGGTCCTTGATGGAAAAAAATCACCTTCCACTTTTTATCTGTAGCGGAAAGATCCTGATCCAACCACTCGGCCTGTTCAGTGAACGGACTACCTGAATGCTCTGTATTCATAACCACAAAGTGCGTATCCTTAATATCATAAGAATAATTCGTACCTTTTACGCTCGCCGCACCGTTTTGCGGGTTATTGAATTGCGCCAGATAATCCCCATCTCCATTGGTTCCCATCACTTCATGGTTCCCGATAATCGGAACAAGTGTCGTATTCATCAGCTGCTTTTGAGCTGCATCAAACCACCAGTTCCACTGCTCTTGTTCAAAGCCCTTATCCACCATATCTCCAGCATGAACCAGCATTTCCGCATCCGGCATATACGCGTAAGCCGCTTCAATCGTATCTCCCCAAAGACCAAAACCAGCCTTAGAATCTGCTTGGGAATCTCCGATAAACAGGAATTTTGTAGAAGTGTCCTCACCACCACTTGTAACAAAAGCTCCTTGCTCACTTACATTTGACTCGCCATCACCCACACGATATACATATTCCGTTCCGGGGGTAAGCGCAGTGGCCTCCGCTTTATGAACTCGCATCGTTCCGTCATTGTTGGTGTTGTAAATCGAACTGCTACCGGTAATTTTTATTACATTCGCAGCTTGAAAGCTTGTAAACTCCGCTTTTTTCACAAGTTCTACTACAGTATCCATGGTCAACGGTTCTGTCTGCCAAGTGAACTGGCGAGAAGTTGCTGCATCTTGGCCCATCGTAACATTAACATTACGCGGAGCTGCAGTAGCGTCATATGGAGCAACCTTGAACGTCATTACAGGACTATAGGTATTTCCTTTTACCGCCTGCAATTTAAAAGTTCCTTCTGCTGAAGTGACAAAGTCAGTAGTTAGTGTTCCACTTGCCCCTGAAGCAACACCTTGTACCTCCACTCCATCGAACAGCAGCTTTGCTCCTTCAACGACACTTCCATTCAGATCTTTTACCGCAAAAGATGCATCAAAGCCCTTCGCAAGATCATAATGGTTCCAAGTGAGCATCAACTGTGTCTTCACAACAGATTCAACAGCTGCTCCAATAAAAGAAATAGGAACCCCAGTACCCTCTGTAGAAGTTACCGATCCGGATGTATTTTCAATTACAAAAGCTTTGCTAATATCTCCAGCCAACTGCTCCTGAGTGTAGGGACCCACAAAATCATTTCGAACTGTATATTGAATTTGCCCGATGAGATCCGTATCTCCCAGATTGGAAGAATTGATATTCGTTAAGTTAAGACGCACAGTGCCCAATACCGGATCAATGATGGACTCCACTTGTGTTTCTGATAACATATTCCCCCGAATTACCTGCAAATCTTTAACTGCAGCCGGATTAAAAGCAAACGTAAGATGTCCTTCCTTCAGCTTGCTCGCTTTCTCTGCCGTTACGTCCAAAATGTAAGTGTTGCCGGCATATACTACTTCTGGTGTTTTGTACACATAGAACGGAGAGCCCAAATTTACTGTAAAATACCATTCTTTTATCGTCTGGTTACCGCTTAAATCGCGAATGGCAACTTTTACTTTATGACGGCCTTCTGTCAGTGGAACCTTTGGTTTATAAGTAATCTGACCTTTTGGAGGATAAAAGCCATGCTCCACTAATTGATCGTCCACATATACTCGTATTTTGTCAGGATCGATTAAGGTCGTTCCCGGATGCATCACTGGATCATAACCATCATCCTCACCATTGACGGAAAGGGTCGGTGTAGCTGTTTTGACAATTTCGTTCACGCCGGGATATGCATCTTTAAGAATAGGAGGTATTCTGTCCTCCTCTAGCGGGCCATAAATGGCACGAATATCATCAACGTAAATAGCTCCCGCACTCTTATTAAGATTGCTTGTCTCCATATAGCGGACAGGCATATCCATCGTTAACGGGGTGGTTTTCCCCTTAGGAACGGATACTTCGACGTATTTCCACCCCGTCCAGTTCACACCATTTACCTGATCAGTAAAATCCACTGGCACTGCCGCATTATTGCCATCCCGAATCTGTCCCCGCAGCCAGTGCTTTTTGCCATCTCCGTAGATCCACATACTGATCTTTTCAGGATACCCCGGAATCTGAATCCGATTGGCGGTTGAGCTTGCGGCTAAATAAGCACCGGATGTGCCTGTTTTATTAACAAAATCATATTCCAGCTTCAAGGCTTTGTCCCCGTTGCGGACAAAATCCAGATCCGACACTTCCTGAATCGCCACGCTGTTAGCTGCTGCACTAGAGGCTATATATTTATCAATGCCATTCTCAAAATCCTCCAGCATTACAGGCGGTAACCCCACATTTACTTCAAAAGAGGTCTCAACGTCCCTGTATTTAGCATAAATCTTTCCGTTTTTCCCGTTCTCACTCGTCGCCTGAAACAGACCCTTCTCGTCCACGGTTCCGATCTCGCCCTCAACCCGCCATTCGAAGCTAGGGTTGTCAGCTTGAATCACTTGTCCATTACGTAGCGCCTTCACAGTTAATTGTGCAGCAGCACCTGAAGAATAAGTTTTGATCTCATCAGGAAACCTAAGCTCTGTAAGCTTATCTACAACCTCAATTTCAACACTGCCTTTGACTGCCCCAGCCTCTACAATTACATTTCCTGTGCCGGCAGTGATTCCTCCGGTGAAGACTCCGTTCGCATCGACAGTACCAAGGTTAGCGTCCACCTGCCAATTCAGCGTACCCGAATAATGCGCCGGATGGCCGTTCTCGTCCACTCCTGCCGCTTTGAATATAAAGCTGGAGCCTTGCAAAATACGTTCCGTATTCGGCTGCACAACCAGCTTAGAAGCCGAAGGTTGCTCAGGGGCTGTATTGACAAGCAATAAACCGTTACCGGTTTTACGCTCGTAACCATCTGAGCCCTGATTCATCATTCGGACACCAGATGTACCCGGCATTCTGGCCACAAAAGTAGAAGAACCGCCACCATCCAGATTCATGGCGTTCACTACGCCCATATCCTTCAGAATGTTGCCAAGCTCATCGGTATCTACGCCCTCACTAAAACCTGGAGATCTTCCATCCACTTCGAATAGAACGAGACTTCCGTCCGCTTTTGTCCCAATGGCTGTCCGCGGATGAATTCCTAAAGGCCCTACACCTTGTTGAACTACTCCGTCTTTTACCAGCGGCCCCTCGCCGCCAATAGCTACCTTCACATCATTCCATTCTCCGCTGAGCGCAAAGCTGGCAGTAACGTTATCGCCAACAGATAACCCTTGCAGAACAGCACGGGACGTACCCTGGGCAGATAAAACCACTTTTCCTTGGGAAAGCGGCGTATTGCCTTGATTGTTGCGGATTTCAGATACCTTCAGCTTCAAGGTCTGGCCGCTTTTCACTTCTCCCTCGACAATATCTAGAACAACCTCGTCACCCTCATTGGTTGACTTTGTAGTTGTATTATAATCTTCCGTATAAAGAACCAGCTCATTTGTATTTCGGTATCGGTTGATGCTAGTCAGATTGGTTGTTTTTCCATTTATCGTCACGTTTTTGGTCAGCTTCGGCACCCCATAAATCGAGCTGCCATCTTCTTTTAAACCGAAAGTAAAAGCTGAAATCGAACTGTTCAGGATTACACCCTCATCCATAAATAACCCATTAGGAACACCCGTAGCAAAACCGGAGATTTCATAGAAATCACCATTGATTCCTGCGATCACTCGGTTTTCAGGTGAATCCGCATACGTGGCCATTTCTGTAACGCCCTTCATACCGTATACCTTTCCATCCTTCGTACCTGCCCGCAGCTCCAAATTTCCTTGTTGCGGGTTGAACTCCACTGCATGTATCTTTTGTAAACCACGATCATTCTGGAGATCCATCCAGGTATACATCGCCCCAGGTGCAAGCTCCGTTTGGCGAACATCAATAACGGTTCCGTAGTCTGTTGCTGGTAAATCAGAGATGGAAGCGTGAACAATTGCCCCCGGTTGTAACAACGAAATCAACAAAACAAAGATAACAACAACATTAATTTGCCTTAGATACCTTCTCACTGTGTTGACATCCTCCCCACTTGGCTGTCCTAATATCGATCTGAGCTTGGACAACATCATAGGGTTAATATTAACTAGGAAGCGTAAAGGTTAGATAAAATTTACCAAGGCATACTGTTAACTTCGTCTAATCATTTCATCAAATTCATGCTTTAGCCTGTTGATAAATCTTCGGGCGGTCTGGGAGGTCTGTTTGGAAGCAGAGACAATAGCTCCTGAATATTTCGCACGGGTATCTGGTGATCGTAACTCGATGGTTTTCATGAAGGCAGAAGTCATCTCTGATATTTTAAGAAACGAATAATCCAGACCAATTGTGATGGCCAGTCCTTCTGCAACTGCATTCTCAATCGCCCGTGTGTTGTTACTTACAAAAAGCAAATTGATCGGCCCATAGCCAGATAAATATCGCTCTACATAGTCCTTAATGTAAGGATCATCGTATAAAACCAACGTCTGCCCCACTAACTGATCCGGTGTAAGGATTGAATTCAGGGCTAGCGGTGAGTGTGGATGTACACCAACTACAATTTTCCCTTCCATTAACCGTTCAAACTTAACCCCCTTATATGTGCCAGGCATTCCCTCCGGTGAGACCATAAGTCCAATATCCATTTCATCCTGAAGTACATTATCCAGAATTTCTTTGGGTCCTTTTTCAAAAATCTCTATTTTCACATTTGGAAAATCTGCCTTAAAACTAGAGATTACCTTCACCATCAGATGCATGGGTCCAGGTATCGTAGCAATTTTCAAATGACCACTTAACGTATCGCTGTAAATCTGTGCTTCTTCTTTTAATTCATTTACTTTCATCAGGACTTCATTTGCTTTGCTAATAATGGCATTTCCTTCTGCTGTGGGAACCGCCTTTTGCCCGCGCGAACGGATGAACAAAGTAACTCCCAGCTCAGCCTCCAGCATGGTAATGGACTGACTCATTGCGGATAGAGTGATATGACGATTCTGAGCTGCTTTGGTTAAAGAACCAATCTTTGCGACTTCTACAATATTCTCGCATTGCTCCAAATTCATTTGAATCACCCCTTAAGTTAATCTTTACTTAATAACTATTAAATTTACTTAAATTTTAATTAATTTAGACAAGTGTTACAATGTAAATAAGTTAGTAAGTAACCATTTTTACTATATCAACTTTCATTTCTAGTATAACTATATTTCTTGAGGAGGAAACTCAAATGACAGACAAAAGAGTAGCCGTAATAACAGGTGGAGCCAGTGGAATCGGGAAACAAACCGCCATTAAATTTGCAAGTAAAGGTGATCAAGTTGTCGTTGCCGATTTCAATCAACAATTAGGTGAAGAAACGGTAGCACAAATTATTAAAGAGGGTGGCGAAGCAATTTTCGTCAAAACAGATGTTTCCAAATATGAAGATGTCGAAGCGCTGGTTCAAAAAACTGTAGATACTTATGGAAGAATTGACGTTATGTTCAACAATGCCGGAATCGGCCGCGTCACTCCTGTACTAGACCAAGACCTTAAGGATTATCACAGTGTCATTAATGTCAATCAGCATGGTGTAGCCCATGGGATTATCGCTGCTGGTAAAAAAATGCGTGAGCTCGGCATCAAAGGTGTGATCATCAATACAGCTTCTGTATTTGGATTCCTAGCTTCCCCAGGTACATTCGCATATCACGCTTCCAAAGGTGCGGTCATTATGATGACTAAATCCGCAGCACTTGAACTTTCGGTTCATGGCATCCGCGTGCTTGCCGTTGCTCCAGGCGCTGTAGATACGCCAATTATCCAAGGATATAAAGATCAAGGAATGGTTGACCAAATGAAGAGCAAAGTAATGGGTAACAAACTAACATTACCTGAACAAGTTGCAGACACTGTATACTTGCTCTCCTTACCAGAAGCTAGTGCAATTAACGGTAGTGTTGTAATGGCTGATGAAGGTTATGCTTCATTTAAATAAAGTATAGGGTGAAAAAAATCCAAGGCTTCCCTCGAGGGAGGTCCTTGGATTTTTTTAAAAGTATTCAATAGATACACCCTACTCCCAAGTCCTCTGTTCATTAATCTCCAGCTTACGTTTAAACGCCTGCTCCAGATCAATACCAAGTTTATTGGCCAGATCAAAAATATTCCACACCACATCGTACATCTCGTATCCCAAGTTTTCTTTCCGCTCCGCATCTGGATGAAAAGATACCGACAAAACCTCTTTGGACAACTCCCCAACCTCAGTCATTAAGTACAGCATTCTCTGCTCAATGGTGCTGGTATCAAACCCTTTGATTTCACTGAACTCCTTAACATACTGTTGAAACTCTGCTGCATTCATTTCCTTACGCCTCGCTTTTTGGTATAAAGTTATGTAAAGTAATTATTCCTGCGTATTTACCAATTATCATCCTTTTGATCTAAGAATACAAACTCTCCAAGACTTTGCTGTTTATTAGACAAGAACGCTCTCACAATGCGATAAAAAAGAAGCGATTCCTCATTTATCGAAGAATCGCTTCTTTGCATTTTGCTCACTATAGTGATACCCCAATAGCCAACTCGTTACAATCTGAATAAAGCCACTCCGATGATCACCTTATTTACCAGCCCCTACTTCAGCCACTCTACGATTCTGGAAATGACGAATATCCGGACGCTCCAATCCTAGATGTTCACGAAGGGTACTCCCCGTATACTCAGTGCGGAACAAGCCGCGTGCTTGCAAGATAGGCACAACATGATCCACGAATTCATCCAAGTTGCCCGGCAGTACTGGTGGCATAATATTAAATCCATCGCAGCCGTACTCTTCGAACCACAATTGCATTAAATCTGCCAATTGTTCATAGGTTCCAACAAACTGCATATGTCCGCGTGCACCAAGCAAACGGCGGCCTAACTCTAATATCGATAATTTGTCCTTACGAGCCATATCCATAATCAGCTGAACCCGGCTTTTCATTCCATTTGATGCTTCTACTGGATCAGGAATCTCAGGCAGCTGTCCATCTACTGGGTATTCGGACAGGTCAAACCTCAACATGCCAGACAACATACCAACAACAGCGGCAGGAGGAATCAACTCCTGCAGTTCTTTATATTTACTTTGGGCTTCCTCTTCGGTCGCTCCAATGATCGGAGACAAGCCCGGCATAATTTTTAAGCTACCACGTTCACGGCCATAATCTGCTAATTTGGAATTGACGCTTTCATAGAAGGCCTTAGCCGCTTCAAGCGACTGCTGTGCCGTAAAGATCACCTCTCCAAAACTAGCTGCAAAATCTTGTCCTGGACCAGAAGATCCGGCTTGAATAAGTACAGGATACCCTTGAGGTGAGCGAGGAACATTGAGGGTTCCTTTTGTAGAATACCACTCCCCTTTGTATTCCACTTCTTTGATCTTCTTCGCGTCAGCAAATTGTCCCTCTTCGCGGTTGACGATTAAAGAGTCATCCTCCCAGCTGTCCCAGAGAAGCGTTGCCACCTCAACAAATTCACGTGCCATTTTATACCGAAGTCCGTGCTCTGGATGCTCCGGCTTCCCATAGTTATAAGCTTCCACATCAAGCTGGGAGGTGACAATATTCCAACCCGCTCGGCCTTCACTAATATGATCTAAAGAAGCAAATTTGCGAGCCACATTATAAGGTTCGTTATACGTGGTCGATACGGTAGCCGTTAATCCGAGTTTTTCTGTTTCTGTCGAAAGGGCTGACAACAGCGTCAATGGGTCCAGCATACCCGAAGCTGCTTGATCCGCACCCATCACATACAACAAATCCGCCAAAAACATCATATCGAACTTCCCACGCTCGGCGGTTTTTGCCAATTCGCGATAAAATTTATAATTGAAGATCTTATCCGCTCCCGATTCCGGATGACGCCAGCCATAATGATGATGTCCTGAATAATAAATAAATGCACCTAAATGTAGCTGATCTTTTCTGGTTCCCATAATGACCCTGCCTTTCGAATTCTAGAGTTCGTTAACCTTTGAATGTATCACGCCAATGCAGCCATCTTCTCTCCAGCAATCGAATTGCGGAATCCGAAAGTTTTCCTATCACTGCAAAGATTGAAATTCCAACGAATACTATATCTGTTTGCGAATAAGCTCTGGCATCCTGAATCATATAGCCTATCCCCGCACTTGTTCCCATCATCTCCGCTACGACGAGTACAAGCCACGATGCACCAAGTGATAAGCGAATACCAAGTAGAATATTAGGCATTGCAGCCGGAATAATCATTTTGCTAAGCAGCTGCCATCTTGTATATTGGAAAATACGGGATACTTCAACAAGCTTGATATCAACATTACGAATTCCTAGGAAAGTGTTCAGATAAACTGGAAAAAAAGCACCTAATGAAATCATTAGTATTTTAGAAAATTCACCTACACCAAACCACAAAATGAATAACGGAATAAGGGCAAGTAATGGAATCGTTCGAAGCATCTGTAAAGATGGATCCAGTGTACGCTCTACCAACTTCCCAAGTCCTGTAGATAAGCCAAGCAGCAGTCCAGTAGCAGATCCCAATAAAAAGCCAAGCCCTGCCCGATAGGCGCTAATCCCCAGATGTCGAAACAGCTCGCCGCTAGCTATTAAAGAAAAGAACTGCGCAATAATGGTAGATGGAGCAGGCAATGTCGTCGCAGAGACTAGATGGAGCGCAGCTGCCACTTCCCAAATCACCACTAGAGCTAGAGGTACAATCCAACCATGCAGTTTTTTTGGAATCCAGCTTAAACCATCGTCGTGACGCTCTATTTTATTACTGGATAGGTGATTGCTCATGATCCTTTATCTCCCCTATAACTGTCCTGCCATCTTAGCAATCTCGATTCCAACAGCTTCACTAATGAATCTGACAGTTTACCTACTACAGCAAACACGATGATCCCAACAAATACCACTGTGGTCAAAGAAAACGATCGCGCGTCATTGATTAGATAGCCAACACCTGAGCTAGAGCCCATCATCTCCGCTACGACAAGTCCAAGCCAAGCTATGCCCACAGACAAACGGATACCTAAAAAGATGTTGGGCAGTGAGGCTGGAATAATTAACTTACTCACCATCTGCCATTTACTGAATTGCAGTACTCTCCCAACATCAAACAACTTGTTGTCCACCGAACGGATTCCTAGAAATGTGTTCACGTATAATGGGAAAAATGAACCTTTGGCAATCAACAATATTTTTGAGGTTTCACCGAATCCGAACCACAAAATAAAAAGTGGAGCGATTGCTAAATGGGGCAGCGTGCGCAGCATTTGCAGCGACGGATCCAGCAAACGTTCTGTTTTGTATGAGAAGCCTACCCACAAACCCGCCGCTAAGCCAAGCCCTCCCCCTATTAAGAAACCAAGCAGTGCCCGCCAAGCAGATATGCCTAAATGTTTCGCCAGCTCACCGGACGCGGTCAAGCTAACCAGTTCCCGCCATATTTCACTTGGCCTTGGCAGCAATATAGGATTTAACTTTCCCATCGCTCCGGCTATCTCCCAAATCAGGAGTAAAGCAATTGGTAAGATAAGTCCAAGCAATACATTCGTCGTTTGGATGGAAAGTCCGCGCTTCTTTACTGGATTCTTCTTATGAATTAGTGGCGAGATCACAGCTTTTTCAGCACTGAATTGCATGTAAACAACCTCTTTTCTACATCTGTGGTTTCATCCGTTACTTCAAAGGTTCCTTCAGTGCTGCTTCAATATATTGATTGTCTGTTATTTTAGAAACTTCAATCTCTTTACGGATGTTCTTAATATTAAATTGAAAATCGGCTGTCTTCTGCAATTCTTCAACAACAGCATCGCTAATTGGAATGTTGATCATCTGGGAACGTTCAAACGTACCTTCGATTACCGCTGCCGGAATGTTCCGCTCAGCTGCATATCTTTCAGTCGCTTCAGCGCGATTATCTGTCTCCCAAGCTATAGCTTTGTTGGTTACTTTTAAATAAAGCGTAACTAGTTCTGGATATTTCTCTGCGAACGCTGAACGGGAGATCACAAAAGAAGGAGATAAGACACCCAATTGCTCACCATCCGTCAAAACCTTCCCTTTACCGGTCAATGCGTTAAGAGTAATATACGGATCCCATGTAGCCCATGCATCAACGCCACCGGTTTCAAATGCAGGTTGTGCTTCATCAGGCTGCAGCTGGATAATCTCAAAATCTGCTTCTTTAAGACCTGATTCCTCAATACCGCGATAAAGGAAGTTGTAAGCATTGCTGCCTTTTGTAACAGCTATCTTCTTGCCTTTCAGATCCTCCAGTTTCTGAGCAGTACTACTACCAGGTACAAGAAGAGCAACGTTATTCGTACCTTCTAATACTTGTGAGATAATCTTAATAGGAATACCCGCAGCTTGGGCTGCGATCACCGGCATGTTACCAAGAGTCGCTATGTCCAACTTATTAGAAGCGATCGCCTCTGTCATTGGGGGTCCACTTTGAAATTCCGTCCATTCTACTTTTACGCCCAGCTTATCAAATTCTTGCTCATACCATTTTTCCTCACGGGCTTTACCAAACATCCCCCCGCTGCCCTGCACGCCAATCTTAATGGTCACACCTTCATATTTGTTGGCGTCGTTCTTTCCCGCACTCTTTTCATTCGAAGCGCAGCCTGTTGCAAATACAGTCAAAACAAACATAAGAAGTAGTGAATTACGAAATAATTTCATGGATCATTTCTCCCCTTTTTATAAAAAAATGGACTCTCTTTATCTAGATACCAGCTCCAACATCGATTGCCGGTTCTTCTACTTTCTCAAACTCACTCAGAACCAGTCGACGTAATTCTTGGAATGAAGTACTGGATCTTTTTCGCGGAAACGGTAAATCGATGGGAAGAATATTGCGAATATGCCCAGGTCGGGGATTCATAATGACTACCCGCTCACCCAGGAATACAGCTTCATCCAGATCATGAGTCACAAATAACATAGTCGTCTTATTGCTCTGCCAAATATCAAGAAGTACCTCTTGCAGATGTGATCTAGTAAAAGCGTCTAGTGCGCCAAAAGGTTCATCGAGCAATAATACATCCGGATTACGGAGCAACGCCCTAGCAATAGATACTCGTTGGGCCATCCCGCCTGACAGCTCACGTGGATAGGATTTCTCAAAACCCTTTAATCGTACAAGTTCAATCAATTCATCTACTTTTTTGCGAACCTGTGGATTTTTAAGCGATAAATTTGCTGCAATATTATGCTCCACCGTCAACCACGGAAAAAGTCTTGGTTCTTGAAAAATAAATCCCTTCTCAATACTCGGACCGTCGATCTGTTTGCCATTCAGTAGAACCGTGCCGCTATAGCCCGTATCCAATCCTGCCACAATTTTTAGCAAGGTACTTTTTCCGCAGCCGCTGGGACCTATAATCGTAATCAACTCGCCTTTTTTCACCTTCAGCTGAATATTGCTTAATGCGATAACATCACCTGCAGGCGCGGCGAATACTTTATTCAAATGTTCGATAACCAGTGTTTCCTCCGACACTCCATTCACCCTTTCCGATAAATTTAAACTAAACTATACTTATGTATTTAATAGGTATTCAGAGTAAAAAAATAATGAAATCCTCTGAAGAACCTTATCCGATTATTCAACTAGGTTAAATTTACATCATCTTATCAGTGACATTCCTCACATGTCAAACATTATTTGCCAAATGGGTGTATGTTTTGTGAAGTGGGGAGGTTTTGCGAATGGCAAGGACATGGTATTAGTTATAGTCGATAGGGATTTATCTAATTGGAGTTCAAAACTGCACAAAAAAATACCGCATATTTATTGGTTTTGGACCAATGAATAAGCAGTATTTTGAGGGCTGTTCACAACCGCCATCTCTTAAGGAACCTTATGCTAAATTCTGAAAATATCAGCATTGATAATAATTCCAGCTATTACTTTCTAAACGTTCTTTCATAATCTTCAAACCGTATTTTTCTAATTTGTTTACGATCCGTTGTTCTAACAATGATTCCTTCTGATTTGCCTGATGCGTCGATGCCTACTTGCGTGTTTTCGAATCTTTTTAAATAAGAATATGTACTCTCAAGAGAAGTTGGAAACTCGGAACCCTTTATGGTTTCAAGAAGTGGTGCAGACTGCAAATCAATACTTTCAATAAATCTCTTCTTCTCAATTTCATCATAAAATGGTTGATTTCCGTGATCACGCCACATCGCAATTTTCTCCTGCGATAACTCAAGAAGTCTATATAATTCATCCTTATTCAAGGAGAACACATCAAATACACGATACCCTTGAGTTTTTCTGTCAGAATAGTTCTTGGATGCTTTAGTTTTCCCTCCATAAGATTCCTGATAAATTACGGTTAATGCCCAGTCACCCTCAAGAAGGATATCTGCAATTACTTTTTCTGCTAACGGCTTAAGAAATTCCGCAATGTTCCCATAAGGATTACCGATTCTATCTCCTTTTGCATATAACAATTCTTCTCTGGAACCAATTAGATAATCAACTTCGTTATTATCATTTTTTAATAAAATGATCCTTGAATTTTCACCATCTACTTTTTCGTAAACAAAAACATCGTCTAATTCTGCGAAGCCTCTTGACTCCGTTAAAAAATCATTTAACCGACCTCGTTCACCTAATTGATGATATGTAAGAATGCTTGGGTACTTTGTTAAAGAATTAATTTTCTTTAAATCCATAAACTATTCTCCCACTTTCAAATTCACTTTATATGACTCTTGTTCTTATAAACATAAACAAAGATAGCCAAGGAATATTTTACCACTGATTACGTGTTCACGTGTTATTCCTGATGGGATTGTCATAAAGAGTTCTCCTTATTTGTTTACCAATTTAACTTTGAAGATAAGTATCATCATAATCTACGTAATTACTTTGTTGATTACGCATGAAGGTTATACGCAAAGAAGGTTCTTATATGTATTTTCAAGTGATACTCATGTAATAGAAAATCAGCAAAATAAGAATATGTAAATAGTAGTAAACACCAATAAATCTTCTTTAATAATCTGATTCAAATATTGTTTCGTTTTTATCATTTGAGAAAATAATTTTTAATTGGGCAGTCGGATTCCAAATCCTACTATCTTTTATAATTAGATATTTTCCACCTGTATATTCATACTCACGAGTCTTACTGTCAATCACCACTGAAAATGTTTTAGCATCTTTTAAAACTTACGTATTATTAATTACAAGGCCAATTGAACCTTTCTCTAAACCACCAATAGCTATCTCATCTCGTATCATAGCCGTAGATTTAGTATAGTCAGAAGCACTACGATAAATATAAATATAGGGCAAGCTAAAAATGTAATATTCCTCGTCGTTTAGCTTTTGTATAGATACATAATCCAAATTTTCACTTTCGATAAATTGATCTAATTCTTTTTCATTGATTGCATTCCAGCTACATCCTGACAAAAAGAAGAATACACAAAAAGATAGTATTACATATCTCAAATAAAATTTCATATTCCCTCCATAATTAAATATTACACTTAGATTATTTACATCTGTAGCTATGATTCTCCTTAATAAATTCAAGCATGTACGTATCTAAAATAACAAAGGATTTACCCTACTAACTCCACTATAACATTAAATGGAATATGCTTATCTTCTACCAAGGCAATAAATTCCGAGTTGTAGCCATTAGGTATTTATAGGTTTTATGACCATAATTTATTAGTCTGTAAGATTGTATTATCAGATGATTTTGATACCTTTAATGCGAAATGATTGAAGTTGCTTGTAAACAGTGTTACTCTATCAACGGTAAACTCAAAATCTGTACTCTTCAATACATCTTATAATAGTCACTATTTTTAGTTAAGAAAGGTAACACTATGATAAAAGTTGATAACTTATCCTTCGCATTCCCGCAAAAAGAACTATATAAAAACATTTCATTTACGCTTGAAGAAGCACAACATTGCGCTTTTATAGGAACAAGCGGCAGTGGTAAAAGTACACTGATCGATATACTGATGGATCCAGAAAAATATTTGTTCGAAGGCAAGCTAGAGATGGACCCCACCTGCAAAATTGGATATGTAAGTCAGTTTTCGCAACTAGACAAATCTAAAGAAACAACCGTTTTTGAATATATAGGAGAAGAATTTATTAAGATACAAAATGAAATAACAGCGATTCTCACTGAAATGGAAACATCATCAGATATTGATTCATTACTCGAAAAGTATCAATTAGCTCTAGATGCCTTTGATTTAATGGATGGAAATGATTTTGAAAGCAATATTAATAAGAAACTAAATTTAGCCAACCTCTTGAAGCTAAAAGATGTTAGGGTATCCGACCTAAGTGGTGGGGAATTCAAGCTTATTCAAGTGATGAAGGAAATGCTGACTAGCCCAGACTTAATGATTATGGATGAGCCCGATGTATTTTTAGATTTTGAAAACCTAAATGCACTTAAAAATCTTATTAATGCTCACAAAGGAATATTGCTAGTTGTTACGCATAACCGTTATCTATTGAATCATTGTTTTAACAAAATTATACACCTTGAAAACATGGAGATCCAAGAGTTCGATGGGCGATATATTGAGTATAACTTCTCATTACTTCAGACGAAAATTGAGTTACAAGAAATCGCAGTCGCTGAACAAGAAGAAATAGAGAGATACGATAACATTATTGATAATCTTAGAGCGATCGCAACCTATAATTCAGAAGCATCTAGAGGGAGAGCGTTAAAAGCTAGGGTTAAGTTTCAAGAAAGATTGGAAGCGCGAAAAATTAAAGCGCCATTCGTTGATATTAAGCAACCAAAAATCAGTTTTGGTGTGGACAATGAATTTGAAGAAGACATCACTGTTTTAAATGTGAATAATTATAGTGTTTCCTTTGATGAGTTGATTTTAGAAAATGTTAACTTTGAGATGAAACCTACAGATAAAGTAGCCCTTATCGGTCCAAACGGTACCGGGAAAACGACTTTACTCCGAGATATCTTTAAAAATAATCATGATTCAATTGAAATAAATGCTGATATTAAATTGGCTTATCTTTCTCAGCTTCAAGACGAAGTGCTAAAGGATTCTAATACCATACTAGAAGACTTCATCGATGCCGGGTTTGCAACTTATGACGAGATTAGAGCACATCTTTCAAACTATGGCTTTGAAGGAGAAATTCTTACTCAAAAGATAGAATCTTTATCTGGTGGCGAAAAAAATATACTGCAATTGGCAAAAGTTTCTGCTAGCAAAGCAAACTTATTGCTTCTTGATGAACCGACAAGCCATTTAGACACCTATACACAAATCGCACTGGAGAAAGCCATTGAAGACTATAAAGGTGCGATTCTCATGATTTCTCATGATTTCTATTCTGTAGTAAATGGGATGGATTATGTACTAATCATTGACGAGAAGACGATTAGAAAAATGAGTATGCGAAAATTCAGAAAGATGATTTATGCCAGTCATTTTGATAAAGATTATTTAGAAAATGAACAAAATAAAAAAGCAGTTGAAATGAAAATAGAATTAGCTTTAAAAGACAATAATTTTGAACTTGCGAAAGGTATGGTTGACGAGCTAGAAGAGCTGATTAAGTTACTTTAAATTCCAACCTTCTGAATGAAATGATTACAAGAACGATGAAATAAACTGTTGGTGGAAAAGTATCCACATTAAAGACACTGATGAATAGATCTCAGTGTCTTTTTACTGCATTGATTTTATTGATAGCTCATGCCGCGGACAGTGGTTCACTTATCATTAAAAATCTTTCCCAACACATTTTTTTCCAAACTTCTCTTCATCTCTCTGATTGATATAACTATAATGAAGTATCATGAGAAATTTTTATCAAAACAGTCTTTGGTCTCGCATTTAATTTTATACCATTGATAACCATAATCCGATAAGTTTGGTAGGATCAATAATTTGTTACCACAGCGGATACAATTATTTTCTGATAAATTTCCGTTCTTATAGTCCGCTAAGTAACCTTCTGCTAGTTCTACTTCCTTAATTATATTTTCTAGAGCAACATCGCTTATATCAAAAGGGGTCATATCTCCTCTATTTGCATAAATAGAGCGTGAAAAAGCTCCAAATCCACCAACCAGTTCGTGGTGATGGGTATTAATCCGTCCCCCACCTCTCTCAAATAATTTGATCATCGGTTCATATATATCTGGAAACTGTAATGCGATATTGTCGCGCGCATCAAGCAAAGAGCACCAGCGTAAATAATGTATACTTATTAATTTCATAAGCATAATATCAATTTTATTAAAATTCGGACACGTTTCTAAGAAAATGTCCCACTCATTTTCCTCCATCTTAAAACCTAATAACATATCCATACCTATGTATATACTTGCTGCTTCCTTAGAGATAAACTGCAAAAACACGCCGACTCTACGGTAATACTCTGCAATCAAATTAGCATCTGCTTCATATTCACCTCTAGATCTTACTTCTTCGTATCTTTTTTTTGAAATTCCAATGTATAAATTCGCATCAATATTCTTAATTCTTTCAACACCTGATTCGTAATAATTCATGAAGATTCCTCCGACTTAACTCACAAATGTAGTTCCCTATATCTGATAGAAGATTGGTTTATTTAACCAGCTCGCCCGATTGTTCCATGTCTGCTTGAGTTTCACCATTTATAAGATGGCTAATCTTTAAATAAAAACAAAACCCAATAAACCATTTAGGTTTATCGGGCGAGATTTAAAAAAGTTTATCGGCTTTAAACCAAGTTTATCGGTTTTTATATACTGACTGTAAGTCGCTTCCAGCAACCCACAATCCCTTACCACGCACTGCCCCTAACCCTTTCAACTAACCTTATGCTCAATCCGCAGCTTGTCGGCTACCATGGCAATAAATTCCGAGTTAGTAGGCTTAGATTTGGAGATATTAATGGTGTAGCCGAATAAATGGCTAATGGAGTCGATGTTGCCACGTGTCCAAGCGACTTCAATCGCATGACGGATCGCGCGTTCTACGCGTGAAGGCGTGGTTTTGAACTTCTCAGCGATTGCTGGGTAGAGTGTCTTCGTAATCGCACCAAGGATCTCGATATTGTTATATACCATGGTGATCGCTTCACGCAGGTACTGATAGCCCTTGATATGCGCTGGGACACCGATTTCATGGATGATCGAGGTAATGTTAGCGTCGAGGTTCTTGCCCTTAGAGAGCGGCACTACATTCGATCTGGACGTCGACGAATAATTGTACATGTTGGAGGAGGAGCTCATGCTGCCTTGAGAGCCGACAAGCTGACGTACACGATTTGCCAGGACCTCCATATCGAACGGTTTCAAAATATAATAGGATGCACCAAGCTGTACAGCTCTTTGAGTGATGTTCTCCTGACCAAAAGCAGTCAGCATGATGATCTTCGGTTGAGGATTCAGATCCATATCACGTAGACGTTCCAATACACCTAGGCCGTCTAAATGCGGCATGATGATATCAAGAATAAGAACATCGGGAATTTTACGCGCTTCGCTAAGCATTTGAAGCACTTCTTCACCATTATAGGCGATACCCGTTACGGTCATATCTTCTTGCTCAGAAATGTACTCGGAAAGCAAATTCGTAAATTCCCTGTTATCATCGGCCAACAACACTTCAATATTCTGCACTGGCTGCTTCCTCCTTAATTATATCTGCTATTCGAAAATAACATTTTTTTCTTGTCTCTTACGTTTTCGACATGGAGATCGAATTCCCTTCTGTCGAAAATTATTTTTCTTTATTTTTTTTCTGCGTTGGATTATAATTAAATATTTTATCTCAATGTTCGAGGTTCTTCGTAATCGTTCGACAAAAAAATCTTAAGGCTAAACCGCCTTAAGATTTAATGAATACCTATTCTCCTGTTTGGTCACACCTGAATCTTGAAGCATCCATTCGATGAAGCACCCATAACCGGACTTAGGATCATTTACAAATACATGAGTTACGGCTCCGATGAGACGGCCATCCTGTACGATAGGACTTCCGCTCATGCCTTGAACGATACCGCCTGTCTTATCGATAAGACGTGGATCGGTGATCCGCAGCACCATTCCTTTAGTGGCTGGCGTTTGCTGATGTGCTACATGAATGATCTCAACCTTAAACCGCTCCACCTGCTGTCCGTCAACTACAGTTAGGATCTCAGCAGGACCTTCCTTGACTTGATCGCTCATCGCCACGGGGATAGGTTCTTTGTAAAGACTGTGCTCGGGATTGGAGCTCATTTTACCGAAGATGCCGAAGTCAGTATTGCTCTCCACATTTCCAAGCACTTGGCTTTCTTTCAAAAAATGCGCTCGTTTCTCGCCCGGATCGCCATCCTGGCTTTTGGATATGGAGGTGACACTGGACTGAACGATATGACCACTGCCTACAACAATTGGAGTACCGGTATTCATGTCTGTAATCACATGTCCCAAAGCTCCATATACACCTTGCTCTGGAGCATAAAAAGTTAATGTGCCAACACCCGCTGCTGAATCACGAATGTACAGGCCTAACCGCCACACTTTGTCATGAATGTCATACGCGGGCTTTAACTTAGCTGTATGCTCTTTACCTCCGCGTTTGAAGACAATGGTCAAGGGGTTATTCGCTTTACCAGCACGATCCACCAGCTTGGCCACCTTGGACAACTCGTCCAATTTCTCACCATTCATGGAGATCATCAGATCACCCGGCACTAAACCGCTGACCTCTCCTGGGGAAAGCTTAGTTTTCTCGGATACTTCAATCAGATGATGACCAACAACCAAAACACCTGCTGATTTCACTTTCACACCGATCGTTTGACCTCCCGGGATCACCTTAAGCTCGGAATGAATTCCTTGTGCAGTCACCTTGGCTGGTTCACCTTGCAGTGGTGCAGCAGAACTTAGGTTTGTTCCCGTTATGCCCGATAAACTAAGAAAGAAGGCAAATAAAAGGCCTGGCATTAACTTCCTGAGGTTAGGCTTCAATGGCTGTCACGCTCCCTTTTGCTTCTTTCGCTTGACGAAAAAGGTGGTCGCCAATTGCGTACCTATAAGATAACCTTGCCCCCAGGCTTTTATTACTGTCAATCATTGCTCCGCTTAGCTTGTTGCAGCCTTACTTGCCTCGGCCAGATTAAGCATTTCCTGCGAGTGGTGCAATGTTTTTTCGGTAATTTCTACGCCACCCAGCATCCGGGCCAGCTCCATTACACGTCCATCGTTCGTTAGGGATTCCACTTCAGTCATGGTTCTTCCATCCTCAACCTTTTTGCGGATTAAGTACTGATGGTCAGCCATACAAGCCACCTGTGGCAAGTGAGTAATGGAGAACACCTGACAGGTAGACGACAGCTTAAACAGCTTATCTGCGATGGACTGAGCAGCTCTGCCGCTGACACCGGTATCCACTTCGTCAAAAATTAGAACTGGAATTGCATCATGGCGCGCAAAAATACTTTTCATTGCCAGCATAATACGCGACAGCTCACCCCCAGAGGCAATTTTGCCAAGAGGTCTCAGGGGTTCGCCCGGGTTAGGGGATATCATAAATTCTGCGCTGTCTATCCCTTGTCTTGTGAGGCGAATACGCCGACCATTGTATTCGACTCCACGCGGGTCCTCCAGCCTGTCCAATTTGACCTGCAACGAGGTTCTTTCCATTTGAAGGTCTTTGAGCTCACCCTCCACTTGGGTGGCCAGATCAGCAGCACAAAGCTTTCGTGCTTCACTTAATTCCGTAGCTGCTTCCATTAATACAGACAGCAACGAATCGCGCTTCGCCGTCAGTTTCTCCAGATATTCATCTTTATTCTCAAGCAAATCAGTTTCCCGGTGAATTTGTTCATAATAAGCCAAAATCTGTTCTACACTTTCTCCATATTTACGTCGGAGTCCAGTGATCAAATCCAAACGATTCTCTATTTCTTCAAGTCGCATCGGATTGAACTCGATATTTTCCCGGTAATCACGAAGCTGAAAAGCAGCATCCTCTAGCTGGTAATATGAGGACTGCAGCTGTTCGAGCACTGTTCGCAGACCCTTCTCATCGTAACGAACTGCATCCTCAAGTCTGGAAATAACATTACCAATCGATTCCAAGCCTTGTCTGTCGTAAAGTAGCTCATATGCACCCGATACGGAATCCATCATTTTCTCACTGTGGGATAGTTTGACCCGTTCTTCGGTAAGTAATTCATCTTCTCCCGGTTTTAATCCGGCGGATGAAATTTCTTCAAGCTGAAAACGATATAAGTCAAGCATTTGGTATGCCTTCTGGCTGGATTCCTGCAGCTCTCGCAGCTCTTTCTCCACCTTCGCGAAGGCAGAATACCTTTCCTGAAAAACTGCCTTTAGCGGACCAATAATCGGTTCTCCGTATGTATCCAGCAGTCCCAGATGCCGTTCCGCCTTCAGCAAGTTCTGGTGCTCATGCTGGCCGTGTATATTAACCAGCTGCTCGCCGATCTCGCGAAGCATGGTAAGATTGACCATCTGCCCATTTACACGTGATGTACTTTTACCTTGAGAGGTAAGCTCGCGTCGTATAATAAGATGCTCCTCGCGCTGGGCCTCAATGCCAAGACGCTCCAAAGTCTCCCAAACGGGATGACCGCTGGGAAGACTGAAGAGCGCCTCCATCTCCGCTTTTTCACAACCATAACGAATGGAATCCGCAGAACCGCGGCCTCCAACAATCAATCCAAGCGCATCAATAATAATGGATTTACCTGCCCCGGTCTCCCCCGTAAGCACGTGGAAGCCAGGATAAAAATGCACATCTACCGCCTCAACGACGGCAAGATTGCGTATAGACAAGGTTTCTAACACTAATAGAGCACCTCCGAGAAGATGACAGGCATCTGATTAATTATAATTAAGAAATATAACCCATGATTTGTGAAATTACGGTCTTGCTGTCCTCAGGTAAACGGCAAATGATAAGGATTGTATCATCACCAGAAAGGGTTCCCATAATTTGCGGCCAGTCAATATTATCAATTAAAGCAGCGACAGAGTTAGCCGTACCTGGTAAACATTTCATCACCACAAGATTAGCCGAGGAATCGATCTGCACAAAATTATCCACAAGAACGCGCTTAAGCTTCTGAATGGGATTGTACCGTTGATCCGTTGGAAGTGAATATTTATATCTTCCATCATCCATGGGTACCTTGATGAGCAACAGCTCTTTTATATCTCGAGATACTGTGGCTTGAGTAACTTGAAAACCTGATTCCCGCAAGGCTTCCACAAGCTCGTCCTGTGTCTCGATATCCTTTTGTGTAATAATTTCACGAATCTTAATATGTCGTTGTCCCTTCATTGTTGCCTCCTGGTATATAAAAAATATGGACTCAGTTTGATTCTCCGTCGTCTTTGCCAAGCTTAATGACATGGATCGATGCTGTTGCTACATTAACATATAGAACGCCGCTGCATTCCGGATAGATCAGCAGGTAGGGAAGCAAGGTATCACGTAAGCCACTGCCAGTGAAATCCAAAGGCTTGCGTGGTCTGGAAAGGATAACTAAATATAAAGTTCCTTCCTCTTTTGTCGCCACATAATCTATAAATAACCGGCTATACATCTGCGCCCCATTTACGTTGAAAGACAAGGGGATTTTTAATTTCCCTCCAACGACCTCATATCCTTCATCCTCAAGTATATCAATAGAGGGATGTGGAATAATCACTTTATTGAACGGAATTTGATCCTTCATAAAAGAACGCGGAGAACTCTGCAGCCATACATATATCCGATATATTATAAAAATCGATAATGCTACCCCAATAAACGCCATAACGACCTTGTCAGAGCTACCCGCCACTATCAATCACCTCGGTGATTTATTCGCGTGAAGCCCTGGTAAATCCTGCTTCTAAGCTGTCTTTTTATAAGCTTTCCGCATAATTGATATTATTCGCTAATTCAGCAATTTACAATTACAACGAGCACAGTAAATCCAAAAAAAGATTCAAAATATAAAGACCCGGATTTTATACCGGGTCTTTATTTTAATAAATTCAATCCCTTTGAGCAAATCTGCTCCCTCAATCTTAACAGATGAAGAGGAATTTTCAAGGTTGAACTCTTCAGACTTCCCACTCAAAAAAAACACCCCGCTGACCATTTGAGGTTGACGGGGTGTTCATAAAGCTCTAAAGGCGCGCGGAGTTTCCATGAGTAGAACTCACATTAAAAGTACCCGTAGCCTGCTTAATCACTTTATCAGCAAGGGATGGAAAGTCCTCTACTGGAATGACTGCTGCAACAGCAGCTGCCGGCTGTACGGATGATTCTTCGCCTTCCGCCACTTCTGGCGTCAGTCTCCAATGAGCAAGAAACTCAATATTGCCTTCCCCGCCTGTAATTGGCGAAAAAGTCAATCCATGGAGACCGAATCCTAACTCTGCAGCCATAGTCAGTACATTAATCAAAACCTCTTTATGGACAGCAGAATCACGAATCACACCTGATTTTCCAACCTTCTCACGTCCAGCCTCAAATTGCGGCTTGATGAGTGCAGCGATATCTGCTGGACGTTGCAGCAAGGCTTTGAGGGGTGGGAGAATTATTTTTAAGGATATAAAAGATACATCAATACTGGCAAAGTCCGGAACAGGACCCTGCAAATCTGTAGGTGTCGTATACCGGAAGTTCGTACGCTCCATAACGCTCACTCGCTCATCATTCCGCAGTGACCAATCCAACTGGTTATAGCCAACATCAATGGCGTATACATGGCTTACACCATTCTGAAGCGCACAATCTGTGAAGCCGCCAGTGGAAGCACCAATGTCCAGCATGTTCCGACCGGTAAGATCAATATTAAATTGGCGAAGAGCCTTCTCCAGCTTTAGGCCTCCACGACTGACATACGGATGCACAGAGCCTTTAACCTTAAGGGTAGACTCCCGCGAGACCTTCATGCCAGCTTTTTCAATACGTTCCTCATCCGCGAGCACCAAACCTGCCATAATAGCAGCTTTAGCTTTCTCCCGGCTTTCATAAAAACCTTGCTCCACAAGCAGTACATCAATCCGTTCTTTACGGTGTTCCATGGTCATCTCCCGATCGTTCAAGGGTTACTAATTTCCGGCTTCCACTTAGGAAGACGAAGTCGTTTTGTAATTATAAGCACTTAGAGCCATCATGGACTTGATACGTGCACATAACGCTTCTACGGTAAGACCTGTTTGCTGACGTTGTTCTTTAATGGAGCCATGCTCCACGAAGATGTCGGGCACACCCATCAGATGTACACGAGCGTCATAAATTTCATGCTCCGCGTAGAACTCCAATACCGCACTGCCGAGACTTCCCGCTTGGCAAGCCTCTTCAATAACAACCATATTGGTTCCAGCATGAGCCAAATCCAGAAGCATGGAATTATCAAGCGGCTTCAGGAAACGCGCATTCACAACGCCCACCTGAATCCCTTCCCGCTTCAGCAAATCAGCGGCTTCTTCAGCCACTTGAACCATAGGACCACATGCCACTACAGCATATCCTTCTCCTGTACGCAGTCGTTCCCATGATCCTATAGGAAGGGTATGCAGTTCAGCGTCCATTGCCACACCTGTTCCGTTAATACGCGGATAGCGGTAAGCAATTGGACCGTCATTATATTCAAGGGCCGTCTTCATCATATGACGCAGCTCATTTTCGTCTTTTGGCATCATCATAACCATATTAGGGATATGGCGCATAAAAGCAACATCGTACACACCCTGATGAGTCTCACCATCCGCACCCACAAATCCAGCACGGTCAATAGCGAACATAACATTGGCGTTATGGCGGCAAATATCATGGACGATCTGATCATAGGCACGCTGCATGAAGGTAGAATACACGGCGTATACCGGCTTCATCCCTTCCATAGCCAAAGCTGCACACAAGGTTGCTGCATGCTGCTCTGCAATCCCCACGTCAATCATACGATCCGGGAATTCCTTCGCAAAAGGAAACAAACCTGAACCGCCTGGCATCGCAGGGGTAACTGCAATCAGACGCGAATCTTCACGTCCTAGCTCAATCAGTGTACTACCAAATACTTCGGTGTACATTGGAGGACCTACAGCTTTAAGTGCCTGACCTGACTCAATTTTGTAAGGGGAAATAGCATGCGATTTATAAAAATCAGTCTCAGCCGGTTTGTAGCCCTTGCCTTTGGTCGTCAGCACATGCACAAGCACAGGACCCGCCACGTTATCTGCTTGATGGAAGGTGTCGATCATTTTCTCCAGATCATGTCCATCCACTGGCCCAAGATACGTAAAGCCAAGCTCTTCAAACAATACTCCAGGAACCATCATATATTTAAGACTGTTTTTTAATTGTTCAGCGGTTTTCGCTAATCGTCCACCGATGGCCGGAATCTTCTTAAGCAGCCCTTCAACCTCGTCTTTGGCACGCAAATAATGACGGTCCGAACGAATTTTGCTTAAATAATTGTGCATCGCCCCTACATTCGGAGCAATCGACATTTCATTATCGTTCAAAATGACCATCAGCTTGCGCTTCTCATGACCAATGTGGTTAAGCGCTTCAAAAGCCATCCCGCCGGTAAGCGCACCGTCACCAATCACGGCAATCACCTTGTTGTCTTCGCCTTTTAGATCACGAGCCATAGCCATCCCCATCGCTGCCGACAAAGAGGTGCTGCTATGTCCAGCCTCCCACACATCATGTTCGCTTTCAGAGCGCTTAACAAAGCCGCACAATCCCTGATATTTGCGCAGGGTATCAAAGCGATCTTGACGGCCGGTCAGTATTTTGTGGACATAGGCTTGGTGGCCAACGTCGTAGATCATTTTGTCACGAGGACTGTTGTAGCAATAATGTAAGGCCAGCGTGAGCTCCACCACCCCCAGATTAGAACCGAGGTGCCCGCCGGTTGCTGTAAGCTTCTCAATCAGAAATCGTCGAATCTCCTCTGCAAGAGTAGTTAATTCTTCGACTGACAGTGATTTCAGTTGTTGTGGATCATTTATTTGTGGAAGCAGCACGAATAGTTCCCCGCTTTCCTAGATGTTGTAAAATATATAAAAACCATTATAACACAAACGAAACGGCTGTCGAAATACAGCCGCTTCGAAAGTTCATACTTAGTGATCACGTGCCATTAAATAATCTGCAATTTCCAGCAGGCGCTGGTTGTCGTAAAAACCGCCATTCAGCACAGCATTTCGGGCTGCTTCTGTAAGCTGCTTCACCTCAGCACGAGATTCCTCCAACCCAATAAAATAAGGGTAGGTTACCTTCTGCTGCTTGATATCGCTGCCTGTTTTTTTACCAAGCTTTCCTTCATCACCAACCAAATCAAGAATATCATCCTGGATTTGAAAAGCTAGTCCGATGCTTGTACCAAAATCACGCAGAGCTTCAAGCTGCTTCTCTGTTGCCCCTGCGATACGTCCGCCGGCTAACAACGAAAAGATAATTAAATCTCCGGTTTTATGCAGATGAATATACTTCAACTGCGCAAGATCTGTTAGTCCTTGCTCGCCTTCCATATCTGCAATCTGACCGCCGACCATGCCGCGTGGACCTGCCATTTCCGCCAGATCCTCCACTATGGATAAAACATTATCAGCAGGAATGCCAAATTTACGGGAGGCTTGTACCACACTATAAAAAGCATGGGTCAAAAGCGCATCACCCGCAAGAATAGCTGATGCTTCACCAAAGACTTTATGATTCGTCAGCTTGCCGCGCCGATAATCATCATTATCCATGGCAGGCAGATCATCATGAATCAACGAGTAGGTATGTACCATCTCAATCGCAGCTGCAACAGGCAAGGCTGCTTCACGGCTGCCTCCCAGTGATTCACAAGCAGCGATCACAAGCAACGGCCGGAGGCGTTTGCCCCCTGCCATTAGCGAATACTTCATCGCTTGCTGTAAATTTTCTGGAACCGTCCACGCTGCGGGAAGAATAGTCTCAAGCTCATGTGAGAGCAAATCACTTATCGATGCGATGTAATCCTCCAGCGGCTGCCGCATGCTTTCACTTGCGGAGCTTCCCTCCAGATCATTCTCAAAGCGATTCATCGGCGTCCCCTTCCAGACGTGCACCAAACGGCTTTTTGCGCAGTTCTCCGTCCTCTTGGGTAATCATTTCGATCTTACGCTCTACTTGTTCCAGCTTGCTGCCGCAAAGCTGCGACAGCTTCATGCCCTGCTGAAATAAATCGATGGCCTTCTCCAGAGGAACGTCGCCGTGTTCAAGCTCACGAACGATTTCCTCCAGTCGGTCCATAGCGCCTTCAAAATCAAGTTCCGCTTCCTTCGTCATCGTCTTTGCCATCCTCCTTCATCCCCCATACTTGGCAGTTCAGCTGTCCGTCATTCATCTTTATCACCACAAGATCGCCAAGCTGCACTTCGGTCAGCGATTTGATTAAATGTTCTTCCGCCTCGTCATACACTAAGCTGTAGCCTCGCGACATAACTTTTAGCGGGCTCAGCGCATCCAGGTGACGAATCTCTGCCACATAGCGAGATCGCTTCTCCTGCAAACGAGCCTGCATAGCGCCCATTAACTCACGGCGCATACTGTCCGTGCGCTGACGTGCTGCGGCAACACTGTCGCGCGGATGGAACCGCTGCAGACTGTGATGCAGCACCGCCTTGCGCTCGCGGGAACGGCTGAGCCGTGCATCCGCCGAGCGCTGGAGCCGCTCACGCAGCATGTCCAGCCGCTGCGTGTGCTGAATCAGCGTGCGGCGCGGGCCTGCCAGCGCCAGCGAGCGCTGCAGCACCGAGTGGCGCTCGCGTCCACGCTGGGCGCGTTGTTGCAGCGCCTGGCGCAGCCGCTGCTGCAGCTGGCGAAGCTGCGCAGCTAGCTCGCCGGCATGAGGCACGGCCAGCTCAGCGGCCGCTGTGGGCGTAGCCGCGCGGAGGTCGGCGGCGAAATCGGCAATCGTGAAATCGGTCTCGTGGCCGACGGCCGAGATGACCGGAATCCTTGATGCCGATATCGCTCTCGCGACTTCCTCCTCGTTGAACGCCCACAGCTCCTCCAGCGAACCGCCGCCGCGGCCGACGATAAGCACGTCGGCTTCACCCATGGCGTTCAGCGCACCAATCGCCTTCACTATCGAAGGCGCAGCGCCTTTGCCTTGCACCAGTACGGGATAGATTACAATAGCTACCTGCGGAAACCGCCGCTGAAGCGTAATCACAATATCTCGTACAGCTGCTCCTGTTGGGGAAGTAATCACACCAATACACTTCGGAAACCGCGGCAACGAACGCTTGCGAGCTTCTGCAAAAAGGCCTTCTTTTTCAAGCTTGCTCTTCAGCTGCTCATAGGCCAGATATAAACTGCCAATCCCATCAGGCTGCATATGTGTGGCGTAGAACTGATATTGCCCATCCCGTTCATAAACGGTCACATTACCTCTGGCAATTACCCGAGCGCCTTCTTTCGGAATAAAGGGTAGCCGCTGGTTATGAGAAGCGAACATAATCGCTTTAATGCGGCTGCTCTCGTCCTTAAGTGTAAAATACATATGCCCGCTGCCATGATGTGTAAAGTTGGATATCTCTCCGCGAATCCACACATCCGAAAGTAAATTATCCGAGTCTAGCTTCATGCGGATATAACGGTTGAGTTCTTTGATCGAATAAACCTGCCGCTCTGCCGCCATGAATCTTACCCCTATTCCAGGCCGTGACGGCGTTTAGCCGCAATCAGCGTGTTGCTCATCAGCATTGTAATAGTCATCGGACCAACCCCGCCTGGAACAGGCGTGATGTATCCGGCAACTTCTTTTGCACTTTCATAATCAACGTCACCTGCGAGTTTACCGTTATCCAGACGGTTCATGCCCACATCGATGACAACAGCACCCGGCTTCACATAGGAAGCATCAATGAAATTAGCTCGTCCGATCGCTACAACCAAAATATCCGCTTGACGGCTAATCTCTTGCATATTAGCTGTACGGGAATGGCACATAGTTACGGTAGCATTTTCGCGTTGCAACAAGAGGGAAACTGGCTTTCCTACAATATTGCTACGACCAATTACAACGGCATGTTTACCTGCCATACCTGTTCCTGTACGTTTGATCAGTTCGATTACTCCTGCAGGAGTACATGGAAGAAGACTGTCGGCACCGATGACCAGGTTGCCTACATTGACAGGGTGAAAGCCGTCTACATCCTTTTCCACGGAGATTGCATCAATAACAGCCTTCTCCTCGATATGCTTAGGCAATGGGAGTTGAACCAGAATTCCGTCGATATCATCGCGTCCGTTTAGCTCTGCTACCAGTGCCAGAAGTTCTTCTTGAGAAGTGGATTCATCCAATTTATGCACTTCCGAATGGAATCCTAAGCTGATACAAGATTTCTCCTTATTGCGAACATAAACCTGAGATCCCGGGTCTTCACCTACTAGAATAACAGCCAAACCGGGCTTTACGCCGCGTTTCGCCAGTTCAGCAACCTCTTGGGCAATGCTAATACGAATTTCCTCGGATACTTGTTTACCACTGATGATTGCTGCTGTCATGTTAGTCTCTCCCCTTTTATATACTTTACTATGGTTTATAAATTAAGAATGGTCAGCTTTAATAGTATCTATCTCTTGGATCATCTTGCCGAGTACTCCGTTAACAAACTTCCCGGAATCATCCGTTCCAAAATGCTTGGCCAAATCGATCGCTTCATTCACCGCAACCTTCGCAGGCACATCATTGGCGAACACCATTTCATACGCTGCTAAACGTAGAATCTGACGATCCACACGTGACAGACGGCTCATTTGCCAGCCCTTCAGGTAATGTTCAAGTATATCGTCGATCGCTACCTTGTGTTCCCATACCCCATTCACATGTTCTACCACATAGTGTTTAAGCTGAATCTCGTCCGTGATTACACGTTCGGTTTCATTCTCTTCTGAAGCTTCCTCGAGCAGCATTTCTACGGCTTCCGCGCTTTCCACATCGTTCATTTCCATCTGATACAGGCTTTGGACAATAATCTCTCTAGCTATACGTCTTTTCATGTGTTCCTCCTAAAATCTTATATCGCATTAAAATATTCACTTGTACTGCATCAACGTCTACGACCCAAATATCGCTTCACACTTATTCATTCTTTCCCTATTCCTGTGAGGATTATTGCACAAAGCGAAGATACCTTCAGAGGAAGCTCGCAAATATACCTATCCCTTGTCGCAAAAAAACCGCAAAGCCTTTCTTCCGGGGGCAACGGACAACACAAACTTACGGTTTCCTGCTCCGGGAAAAAGACTATCGCGGTTCACTTAAAGGGACGCCAGCGTCCGGATAATCGCGAAACCAACTCCTGCCATTGAAACAGGGGCGCTTGCGCGGTATCCTTTCTTTTGCCGAGCGTATATCCGATGAACACTACCAGTGCAAAGAACAGCATATCCCAAAAACCGCAAATTAAATAAATCAAACCCAGACCAATGCCGAAAGTCACTCCGGCGATTCTACCCCCGTGACTTTCCCATACTTCTTTCCAAGACATAAGGGAAACTCACCTCTATTCCACTCGACTTTTGAAGCTTGGAGACTGCGTGAGGTTAGCAATATATACAGACACATCAGCAACCGGAATGCCGGTTGTCTCCTGCACAAAATCATGCACCTGACGTTGTACTTCTGTCGTAAGCAACGGTAATGAATGCTCACCGTCCACTACTGCACGAATTGTAATTTCAAGGCCAGCCTGCGAGACACGAATACGTGACTTGAGATCTCTGATTCCCTTCACTTTACCGGCAGCCTTAAGACTCAGATTCTCAATAGTTTCCATTGAAATCTGGATATCCCCATACTCTGTACGCTGATCGACCGAAGGCAATGAAGCGCGATCACGGCGCAGAGAGATGTAGAAAAATCGGATGCTCAGAAGGAACAAGACAACTGCTACTATTATTGCTGTAATATAAGCTGCTGGTCCATTCTCAATCTCCAAAGTTCTAGGAATCGCACCGCTTAAGAGGAGGATGGCAATAACAGATAGTATTCCGATACTTAAGCTGTAGACAAACAGCAAAAGTCTGTCCAAAATTTTTGCCACGAGTCTCATAACCTCCTTAAATTAGAGTAAACCCTCGACTTTGCTGTCGGGGGTTTATGGAAGAACGATGACTGCTATTTCACACGAAGAATCGTTTCAGTTTCTTCGTTCTTGTCTACAGTGTTGTTGTTCTTGAATTGCACATCATGAATATGCACATTCACTTCCACAACAGTCAGACCAGTCATAGTCTCGATGGAGCGCTTAACATTACGTTGAATTTCAGCAGCCACTTCAGGAAGGCGATTGCCATATTCAATAATTACAGAAACATCCACCGCAGCTTCACGTTGTCCAACCTCTACTTTAACTCCTTTGGACAGATTCTTACGTCCAAGAAGTTCAACAATACCACCGGCGAATCCGCCGCTCATACCTGCTACACCTTTAACCTCAACGGTCGCCAGACCTGCAATAACCTCGATTACTTCAGGAGCAATCTGGATTTCACCGATTTCCGTCCGTTCGTATTCTGTCGGCAATGTACTCATTTTAGACTTCACACCTTTCAAGAAAGATTGTTCATGATTTCAAGCGTAAAGCACGTCTCTTATTAAACATACTATATCATTTGACGAACTTTATGACAAACAAACCGAAGTCGTCCTAAATTTCATACTCTTCAAGAAACTTAATGTCAAAGTTACCATCCAAAAATACAGGATGCTCCAACAGTTTCTGATGGAAAGGGATGGTGGTATGAATGCCTTCCACGGCGAATTCAGCCAAGGCGCGCTTCATCTTCGCAACCGCTTCCTGACGTGTAGGAGCCCAGACAATCAGTTTTGCAATCATAGAATCATAGAAAGGGGAAATCGTATATCCTGGGTACGCCGCACTATCTACACGAACGCCAAGGCCTCCTGGTGGCAAATAAAAGCCGATTTTTCCTGGTGAAGGCATGAAATTACGCTCAGGATCTTCAGCATTTATACGGCATTCAATGGACCAGCCATTAATCACGATATCTTCCTGAGTGAATGACAGCGGATTGCCTTCTGCTACAGAGATCATTTCCTTAATCAAATCCACACCTGTAACCATTTCTGTTACTGGATGTTCAACCTGAATCCGAGTATTCATCTCCATGAAGTAAAACTGTCCGTCCGGTCCAAGCAGGAATTCAAGTGTTCCGGCTCCCGAATAATTCACGGCAAGTGCTGCTCGAACTGCTGCATTACCCATTGCTTCCCGAATTTCCGGTGTGAGCACTGAACAAGGTGCCTCTTCAATCAGCTTTTGGCGACGACGCTGCACGGAGCAGTCCCGTTCACCTAAATGCACTACATTGCCATGTTTATCTGCAATAATCTGAATCTCCACATGCTTCATGCCTGTTAGGAATTTCTCCAGATATACACCAGCGTTACCAAACGCCTTTTGTGCTTCCTGTTGTGCAGCAGTAATCTGCTTCACTAAAGATTCCTCGTCCTCAGCAATCCGTATTCCCTTACCTCCGCCACCTGCAGTAGCCTTAACGATGATTGGGTACCCAATATCGCGGCCCAGCATGACAGCTTCCTCTACATCGCCTACAAGACCATCTGAGCCCGGGATAATCGGAACTCCAGCCAGTTTCATGGTTTCCTTCGCCACAGCCTTGTCACCCATACGGTTTATGGCATCTGGAGAAGGTCCTATGAAGATAATATTGCAAGATTCACAAATCTCTGCAAAATCCGCATTTTCAGCTAAAAATCCATAGCCAGGATGGATGGCATCACATTCCGTTAAGGTGGCTACACTCATAATATTTGTAAAGTTCAGATAGCTGTCCTTGGCCGGCATCGGACCGATGCAGTAAGCTTCATCAGCCAACCGGACATGCAGTGAATCCCGGTCGGGTTCCGAATAGACCGCGACGGTGGAAATGCCCAGTTCACGGCAGGCCCTAATAATGCGGACCGCGATTTCGCCGCGGTTGGCAATCAACACTTTTTGAATGTTCATGCGTTTCCTCCCAAAGTTTTGCGAAGCTTCCGCTCCTTAAGTAGTCTGCGGTATTTATTCCGGTTTAACCAAGAATAGTGGTTGACCGTATTCTACAAGCTGACCGTTCTCAGCAAGCACAGACACGATTTCACCTTTGATCTCCGCTTCCAGCTCATTCATCAGTTTCATCGCCTCAATAATGCAAACCGTTGATTTTTCACTTACACGGTCTCCAACATTAACAAACGAAGGCGTTTCCGGAGAAGCAGCACTATAAAAGGTCCCCACCATTGGAGACACAATTTTATGTAGTTTGCCTTCTGCAGCTGCTTGTGGCTGCTGCGCTGGAGGAACTTCACCTACTACCGGATAGGATACTTGCGGTACGCTCTGCGGCTGCGGGGCAGGCGTAAAGGGATAGGCAGCATAAGGAGTCGCCTGTACTGCTGTTCCATCAGCTTCAGGGCGATCCGGTTTGCGAATTGCAAGCTTCATTCCTTCGCTTTCGATCTCCAACTCATGTACAGAGGAGGTCTGGTCCAGCAATTTAATCAATTCCTTAATTTCGCTCAACTTGAACATATATCAGTTCACTCCTTCAGCTTTCTCTCGAAGCCACTTCTTAAGCGGACAAGATAACTTTATGTATTATATCACAATCGGTAAAAATGGAAAGAGCCCGGGGCAACCCGAGCTCTTTCGTCATTTTTCTTTTAATTTTACAGCTTATTATTGCTCAGAAACGTATTGTACACTAATTTTATCTTGAGATACACTCAGTTCCTTCATTACGAGATCCACGATGCTAACCGCTTGCTTTACATCCAGTTTGTCGCTGAGAACGACTACTTTGTAGCTGTCTCCAGCTTCTTCCTTTACAATCGCTTCTCCATATTTTTGTTGAAGCTGTTCTTCAATACCGGTAATTTTGGATTCTTTTTCTTCAAGATTAAGAAGTTGTTCTTGAGCGACTGCGTTATCAGCAGGTGTTTTATCCATGTCATTAATCAAAGCAAGCAAGTCTTGTTGGTTCTTAAGATTCTTTTGCTCACGTTCATAAAGGTAGTTAGTGAACATACTGCTCGCCGATACACTTTGAGAAGCTACTTCATCGAGAATTTCTTTGTCATTTTTAGCTGGAGTCTTGGTTGTTGTATTTGCGGCTGTATCTTTAGCAGATGTATCTGTTTTCGCGGCATCTTTAGCAGCAGTGTCGGTTGTTGCCTTCTCTGAGTCACTGCTATTTGCGGCAGCTTTACTGCTATCGTCCTTAGCAGCTGTAGTTGTACTTTCGTCCGTTTTAGCAGTAGTAGTGTTATCATCCGTTTTAGCGGTAGCAGCACTGTCATCCGTTTTGGCGGCAGTAGCGCTGTCGTCCGTAGTAGCGGCGCCAGTAGTGCTATCTACAACGCCTTCATCGGCAACAACATCGCCTTGACTAACAACTTCGTTCACAACAACACCTTTGTCGCCAACCGTTGGCAACGCTGCACCTGCTGTGTCTTTCAGGGAATCAACCTGCATTGTGCCAGCCGTGTCTTTTGGAATCGAAGCACCTGAGTCTTCAGTGAATAAATAATATGCAGAGAGGACCACCATCAAGCTGAGCATAGAAACCAACCATATCGTTTGTCTTTTGCCGTTCATTCCTAATTCCTCCTAAAATTTAATCTAGTGGCTGCTTCGGAAGCACTCACTTATTGACTTTCTCCTGCTACTCTTGTTTGCGTGGTACTACTGAAATGCGCTGGATTGGGACGTTCAAGCCTTTTTCTATAGCCTGCTCGACAAGTCCACGAACAACCTTGTTCTCTGCCCCTTTGGCAACTACCAGTACGCCGCGTACCTGAGGTTTGATCCGCTTCGTCACGATGGGTGTCTCGTCCCCTGATTGCGAGTAGGTTACGATTTCGCCATCCCTCGTATATTGTGTCGTATGACGTTTCCCCCCACTGGCATCCGTCTCTTCACTAAGCTGTTGGGAGTCATTCATATTACGCACCACGACAATTTCTTCTGTAGACTCCACTGTAACCATGATGTCAACTGTACCGACGCCAACGATTTTCTCCAAAATTTCCTTCATCCGGTTCTCCATCGCTAGTTCGATGCTGTCGAACGAATTGGTCGTTGTGGTTGGATCACTCTGCACCAGCGCCGTTTGAGAGGACTGATTCACCGGCGGCTCGCGCCCTGTATTCTCGTTATCAATCCTCTTCACATTGACGAAGGAATTGAATAGCATGATCGCTGCGCCCAGCAGACCCAGAATGATCAGCCAGCGAAAGGTATGGCTTCTCTTCGGACTGCCGGCCCCACCCCCAGCCCACTGCTCAAGCTTTTTCAGCCAATTGCCCACTCCCATCCCTCCTAAAAATTATAGTTTCTTAGAAATATCAAGCTCATGATTTGACGTCACTAGCCAAGCTGCCATCCACCTGAATGACTTTGGGATCCAAATCCCACTTCAGTTCCAGCAGCTTTACAATGGACTCCATTTCACTCGCGGACGCGCTGTCTTCAGCTGCAGTTCCGTTCACTGCTTTATTAGGTTCAGCTGATGATGTTGCTTCACTCTCTACGTTATCTGCCGGATTAGCGCCAATTTTAACTTCTACAGGTGCTACAGGAGAGATTGTAATGGGTGCTGTAGTCGCAGTGCTGGAAGCTCCGGAAGTACCCGGGGAGTTAGCCGTTGTCTGAGGCATAGAGACCCTTACATTGGAAATGACAGGAACGTCTTCGTTACCAGTGCCGCCAGACTTCCCCATGCCCAGCGTTACGGTGACATTAACCCCGCGTTTGCCGGTCTCACTGATAATCTGCTCTTTCATCTGACCCGCCACCTCTTCGGCAGCGAGCTGCAGACTCTGTTCCTGACGGCCTTGTGCAAGCTTTTGCCCATCTGCCAGAATCTGTTCCAAGGATGGGTCTCCCTTCCCTCCGCCAGTGAACAAACCGCCCTCTTTCTCTTGCTGTCCCATAGCGACACTCAGTTCGGAGATTGCATCACCTTTCAGGAGAGAGACGATAGGGCTGAGCATCGTGAGCAGGATTAGGAGACTTAGCACCAATCTTGCATAACGCTCCATGGATTTGCTTGGGAGCAGCAATTCAACAAATGACGCCAACAGCACAACCAGGATGATCTCCCGCAGCCAACCGCCTAACCAGCTCATGGTTTCCCTCCTAAAAGTTTGGTTGCTTCACCTCATCATTACGGTCAAATTGCCCGCAGTCAGCATGATCGTAACCGCCATAAAAAACATTAAGGAAACAGCAGCCAAAGCAGCGAACACGTATACCATGCTTTTTCCAATCGTCTGGAGACAGACCACAATCGGCGTCTCTCCCAGCGGCTGCATCACAGCGGCGGCTATATTGTAGATAAGGGCAAGCACCAGGATTTTGATTGCCGGAAAAGCACACAGGAACAATATGATAATGACACCCGATAACCCGATCGCATTCTTCACCAGCAGTGAAGCTGAGATTACTGTGTCTGTGGCATCCGCGAACATTTTGCCGATGACCGGAACAAAATTCCCTGTAATATATTTAGCGGCCCGAATGGTGACCCCATCCGTTACTGAGCTTGTTATCCCTCGAACGGAAATTACACCTAGGAACACAGTTAGCAGTACACCTAACAATCCAGCACCGATGTTTCGCAGCAGATTAGCCAGCTGGGTTAGTTTATATTTCTCCGACAATGCGCTGACCAGATGCAGCACAGCCGAGAAGAACAGAAGCGGAAAAACAAGGGTGTGGATCATGGTGCCAACCGTATGAATCATAAAAACAATTAACGGATGGGTGACGGAGACCGTAACGATATTCCCCATCGAAGCCAGCAGCGCGAACAGCAGTGGAATCATCGCCATCATGAAATCGATCATCCGATCGATAGCATCCTTTGCATAACCAATAGCGATATTGAAGCTGTTCACGGCAATTACCAGCACCACCATATAACAGAGCGTATAAGCGACCTTACTGACCGTTTTTCGCTCAAAAGCGGTTTGCAGCGTCTCCAGAATCATGCTGAGCACACTGATCATCACAATCGTCACGAGCAGCTTTCCGTTGTACAGTACCTCATGCCACATAAAGCCTAGAAGCCCAGATAACACACCCTTTAAGCTGAGCCCCTTATCTCCCGGAAGCAGCATGTCCATTAGCGTGGGTGTGGCCCCGTCCGGGAAAAAACCACCATAATCCTTCATCAGCTGATCCCAGTACGACTCGACTTTATCTTTGGGTAAATTATTCACCTGGCTCTTGACCCACTGGTCTACCGGGGAGGAACTGCCGGATTCTGGTGTTGAGGAAGCTTGCACACTCTGAGCTGTACCTGCAAACCATAGAATGAAAAAGAATGGAAGCAGCAGCAGTATTATTTTTAGTTTTGGAGGACGGAAAACACTGTGCTCTTGCATAATTTCTCCTCCCGATCCGTTGCTCAGCTCTCTTCACGATTGCTTTAAGCAGGCAGTAGTTTCATGACGGTTTCGATAATGATGCTGATGATGGGTACGGCTAGTACCATAATTAGCACTTTGCCGGCGAGTTCTATTTTGGAAGCAATCGATTCCTGACCGGCATCTCGTACAATCTGTGCACCGAACTCCGCGATATAGGAAATGCCGATGATTTTGAAAACAGTCTTCAAATAAATCATTTCCATCCCCGATGACTCAGCCACCCGCTCCAGTGTAGAGAGGATCATTCCGATCTTGCCGATGAGAAACATAAAAATTAGAATTCCTGTTGTAGTAGCAAGAAGGAAGGCGAACATCGGTTTTTGTTCCTTCAGTACGAGAATCAATATGGTCGATATCAGCCCAATCCCAACAACTTGAATAATCTCCATGGCACGCCTATTGAAAAAGAAAGATCGTTTTTATTTCCTGCAGCAACCCGTCCAGCATACGAATCACCATGAACAGCACGACTACGAACCCGATCACGGTGACCCAATGTGCGAAATCCTCTTTTCCCATCTGTTTGAGCACCGTGTGTATCATGGCGATAATTATGCCAATGCCGGCAATTTGAAAAATCGCATTGACTTCAATATTCATTCCTGGCACCTCGCTAAAAGATCAAAATGACGATCAGTACTCCAAGCAGCAGACCCAGGCTTTTACTTAACTTTTCATATTTGCCTTGATCCTCTCTGGCCACCGACTCCTCCTGCTTCAATTGCTGCAATGCTAACGCGATATGAGTGCTCTGATTCGACCTATCGCTTGTGCCGAGAGTACAGCTGAGCTGGCGAAGAATCTCTCTTTCTGTCCCCTTCATAGCGGTAGACTTCCAATATGCTTCCATCGCCCGCTGGATGGCATCCTGGGCGCTTCTGTCATAGGGAGGGCTCATCTCCTCCGCTGTTTTGACAAACAACGATTTCAGCGGGTCCTTCGACTGATTCCCAATCCGCCGCATGGCTTCCGGCAGTGGGGTGAAGCCGTACATGATCTCTGTTTCCAACCGCTGTAGTGCTGCTATTAAACCTCTGATATGTCTGGGCCTGTCTGCATATTGACGAGCAAACTGGAGACCTGCAAGCGTACCAGCCACCACAATGAGCACAGCACCGAACAGCTTAAGCATGCAAATCACCACCTAGTCGATCCCCGGGAGAGATAAGCAGCATTCCTCTTTTCTGGCCATCCAGAATACGAAACGTGAGGCCTGCTTCTGAACGATGGAGTATGACATATCTCTCGAACATCTTTTGTTCCAGCAGTCCTCCAAGACCCGGCCTACGAGCCAACTCTGTTACATCTTTTCCGTGAGCGGAAGCAATGACAGATATTCCGGCATGCAGGGCCTCGGTAACTGCTTCGGCATCTTCAGGACGCCCAATCTCATCCGCGATTAATACATCTGGCGATAGCGACCGGATCATCATCATCATGCCTTCTGCCTTGGGACAGCCATCAAGAACATCAGTCCGCGGACCCACGTCAAAAGCGGGAACACCACGCCGGCTGCCAGCAATTTCAGACCGTTCGTCAACAATTCCCACCTTCAGCCCCGGTCTAATCCCTTCGCGCTTGCCCAATTCCCCTAAGGAGATTTGTCTTGCAAGATCGCGGAGCAGGGTAGTCTTGCCATGTTGTGGAGGGGAGAGAATCAAGGTGTGCATCATTCGCTGCCGCCCCTTGTCCAGTAAATAAGGCAGCACTCCATCTGCGATTCCAGGTACTTCTCGAGCAATACGGACATTAAAGCCAGTGATATCACGAAGATGCTCTACACCTCCGCCACTCAGTACTGTCCGGCCAGCAAGTCCTATCCGATGACCGCCGGGAATCGTAATAAATCCTTTTCTCAGCTCTTCTTCCATCGTATATAGCGAATGGTTGCTGATCAGGTCTAGCAGTCGATGAGTGTCTTCCCGATCCGGCTTGTAAGCTTCTTCAGGCCTCTGCGTCAAACTGCCATTCACTCTTAGAAAGTGATATTTACCAGAGTAGTTAATTTCCAGCGGACGACCTTCACGGACACGAATCTCCTCCACCATTCCTAGCAGCGGAAGGGGAAGGCACTTTAACAGCGCTCTTACTTTTTCAGGAAACAATTGCAGCCAATCATCTGCCATACAAAGTACCCCCAAGCTGTCCTCTACTTAATTGCTTTATTCCATATTTATGCTTGTACGCGCCCAATATGCCTATCATCTATCATTTTTTCAAAATCCCGATTAAGAGAAAGGCTACACCGCAGCCCACCCAGCCTAATTTGCTCCATGACAGCTGCTGTGCCATCCCAGTCAGACCAATAGCTGTCGTCAATATCAATATGGTCGGGCCTACCAAAGCCAGTCCAGAATTGACAGCCAGCGCCTTATCGACCTGATTTAATCTGAGCATTATCAGCGCAGCTATAATCTCTGCACTGCCCGAGAACAACCGCAGAGTCGCCATCCAGCTTACATACTTGTCCAATCTACTCCACTCCTTTTACTAATTCATTCATACCAAAAGAGATCTGAGGCTTGTTTAGCTTTCTATTATTCATGGATATGCGTGGCTTTTTCACTTTAGACAATGAGAAATGACAGATTTGCAGATCAGACTGTGAAAGAATTCATAGTGAGTGGGTTCATAAATAAATATAATCAGTACGATAAAATAATTTTTACGAACGCCTTCATCTGTGGTATCCTTTTTAATTGGAAATATAGTGAGTTTATATTTTCAAAAAAAGGCAAACTAAAAAGACATAAGAAAAAGAGGGGATTTGTGTCATGCACGTACGAAATTACGGGCTACCGCTCAGCATGCGGTCCGTAGTCAGACCAGTAAGAGAAGCGGCAATCATTATTTTTTCAGCTTTTTTAGTCGCCGCAGGGATGAGATTATTTCTAATTCCTCATCAACTGCTAAGCGGCGGGGTAGCAGGGGTGGCTTCAGTCATCGGGTATGTAACTAATCCGAAGTACATCTCAATCATTTATTTTGCGATAAACCTTCCTGTTCTGATCTGGGGATTTATTGCAGTGGGGAAAAAGTACATCTTACTAAGCATGCTTTCCGTTTTAGCTACCACCTGGTTCATGACAATTATTCCTGCGGTGAAAGTGACCAAAGACCCGATTTTGGCTAGTATTTTTGGCGGCGTAATTATTGCTGGCGGGGTTGGATTTTCTCTCCGTGCCGGGGGTTCATCTGGAGGATTTGATATATTAGGCTCGATTATTACACGTAAGCGGGATATTCCTATTGGGAATGTACTCTTCGTAATGGATGGGCTCGTTATTCTGAGTTTAGGCTTCTTTAAAAGCTGGGACTCAGCCTTATACGCTATGCTCTGTATTTTTGTGAAAAGCAGAGTGGTTGATATGATTCATATTCGTCATGTTAAGCTAACCTGCTTCATTGTTACCAAGGAACGGGATAAAATGCTGAATCGTCTTAGAGAGCTGCCTCATGGCATCACAGTAGTCAACGCAGAGGGCGGCTACAGTCACGAGGGCAATACAATGCTGATGACCGTAACGACCCGCTATGAGCTTTCAGAGCTGCGTAAGACAATCCTTGAGACGGATCCAAGCTCTTTCGTCAATGTACTCGAGACTGTTGAAATTCTAGGCCGATTTAGACGTTTAGGATAAATACCCATATAGATGTAAAAAGGAACGCTGCATTCAAACCTGCAGCGTTCCTTTTCATTTATAGCGGGATGTCCAAAAAGGAGACCCCGTAGCTAAATAGCTGTAGGATCTCCCTTTTTATTGATTGAACGGCTCTTAACGACGATCCTTAGGACCACCAACAAAGGCCTGCTCAGTTGTATCCAGATTATAAGCGGTGTGAAGCGCCTGAATGATCGATGGCAAATTACCGGATTCGATTACACAAGAAACCTTAATTTCTGACGTGCTGACCATCTTAATGCTTACGCCCTCTTGGGAGAGTACATCAAACATTTGAGCTGCAACACCAGGATGGCTAACCATACCCGCACCAACAATAGAAACCTTCACAAGGTTATCCTCGGACGTTACTTCACGGTAAGGTAAAGTTTTATGGATTTCTTTAATGACTTCCTTCGCACGATCCAGTTCATCAAGTGAAACTGTAAATGAGAAGTCAGCCTGTTCATTCTGCACACCACTTTGCACAATGATATCAACGTTTACGCCTTCTTCAGCCAGCTTGCCGAAGACTTGAGCAAGTACACCCGGTACATCAGGTACTCCTAGAATACTGACACGTGCTACATTCTTATCATAAGCAATCCCACTAACTACGACTCCTTGCTCCATGCTTGCTTCCTCCTTCACAACAGTACCTTCATTATGATTAAAGCTCGATCTAACGACCAGCTTAACTTGATGACGCTTAGCATACTCCACTGCACGCGGATGTAGTACCGCCGCTCCCAGATTGGCAAGCTCTAGCATCTCATCGTATGAGATTTCGTTCAGCTTGCGGGCTGTTTTCACAATGCGTGGATCTGTAGAATAGATACCATCAACGTCAGTATAAATCTCACATACATCTGCTTGAATAGCAGCCGCAAGGGCTACAGCTGTCGTGTCCGATCCTCCGCGGCCCAGGGTAGTGATCTCACCATCCAAAGTCATCCCTTGGAAACCGGCAACGATAACGATCTGTTCGCGTTCCAAAGAAGCTACTACACGGTGTGGATCAATATCATTGATACGAGCTCTACCGTGGGTTTCGTCTGTACGGAACCCGGCCTGCCATCCTGTATAAGATACTGCATTCCGCCCGATCCCATGAAGAGCTATGGACAAAAGAGCAACGGAAATCTGCTCTCCTGTTGTCATCAGCATATCCATTTCACGTGCAGGCGGCTGCCCGTTTAATTGCTTCGCCGTATCGATCAAATCATCTGTTGTATCCCCCATAGCAGATACAACTACAACGCAGCGATGTCCCTCATCCTGCTTGTCTGCGATGCGCTTGGCAACACGTTGCATGCGTTCTGTGTCGCCGACGGAGCTGCCTCCGAATTTCATAACATAAAGTGACAAAGTCCCACTCACTCCCCATATCGGTCTATGTAGTTGCTTCTAATCGGTTTCCCGCTTTAAACCAGTATAATACGAAAATAGCGTAATGCGTTAATGATTTCATTAAAAAATTATTGATTTTCCAGAAGCTAACAAAAAGATAAGGTCAGCTTCAAGACACTAGCTGACCTCATTTCACTCGTCTTCCAGTTTTTTATTGAGAAGCTGGTCGATAAGTCAGGGCCATCACTCCAGAACTGAATCTTTTGGAGTCCACTAGCTCCAACGTCTTCTCTTCACCAACGTTATCGAACAGGCGCTGACCGCTACCCAGCAGAATCGGGAAGACCAGAAGCTGATATTCATCGACAAGGCCAAGCTGCATCAGGCTCTGCGCAAGCGTACGACTGCCAAAAACGAGAATATCTCTCCCCGGCTGCTCCTTCAGCTTGGACACTTCCTGAGCAAGATCGCCCTTGATCAAGCTTGAATTGCTCCATGTTGTTTCTTCGAGAGTTGTGGAGACTACGTACTTAGCGTATCCATTCATCATTTCACCGTACTCACCTGTCTGCTCAACCATATTTGGCCAAGCCTCTGCAAAACCTTCGTAGGTTGTCCGTCCTAACATTAGAGCGTCAGCATCTTTCAGTTCAGCAAACTTGAAATGCTCCTGTTCTTCACTTCCGAATGAGAAGGTCCATTGTGGATTTTCCATAACACCATCAAGGGATATGAACTCAGATATAATTAATTTTCTCATATGCGCCTCCTTCTGATCCTTTAATTCGTAAGTATAACATTCTCACCCATACTGTTCCTCATGCATCCTCGTTTATATACCAAAAACCCCCCACCGTAATAACGGGGGAGGCTGATTGGTTATAAGTTCGGCAAGTATGATGCTTCCTACGCGCGGGAGATATATTTACCTTCGCGAGTATCAATAAGCAGCACATCTCCTTCATTGATGAACAGAGGAACTTGTACAGAATGACCTGTTTCAAGCTTGGCCGATTTAGTAGCGCCTTGAGCAGTATTTCCCTTCACACCTGGCTCAGTTTCAACAACCTTCAGCTCTACGCTGGTAGGCAGGTTAATCCCAAGGATTTCACCTTGGTAACTGATGATGTTTACAGTCATGTTCTCTTTAAGGAAGTTCAATTCCCATTCAAGCTGCTTGCTGGACAATTCGAATTGGTCATAAGTTTCGTTGTCCATGAAAGCATGCTCCGATCCGCTTGCATACAAATATTGCACGCCACGGTTCTCAATAATAGCACGGCCAATAGTTTCACCAGCACGGAAAGTACGCTCAACAGTGTTACCATTGCGCAGGTTTTTCAGCTTAGAGCGAACGAACGCAGCACCTTTACCTGGTTTAACGTGCTGGAAATCAAGAACGGTAAAAATATCACCGTCCACCTCTACGGTCAAGCCTGTCTTAAAATCGTTTACTGAAATCACTAAAAATCCCTCCTGAATTCGATAATTAAACTACTACTTTTCTTACTTACAGTACTGTATATTCTTTGGACGAATGGGTCAGCAGCGATATTCCGCTCTCGGTGATCACAATATCGTCTTCAATACGTACTCCGCCAATCCCCGGCAAATAGATACCTGGTTCTACAGTAACGACCATTCCCGGCTGCATGATATCGTCACTCAGCTTGGACAAACGCGGCCATTCATGAACTTCCATTCCAAGTCCATGACCCGTGCTATGTCCAAATTGATCACCATATCCGTAGCTAGCGATGATATCACGTGCCAGTGCATCACATTCCCGTCCAGTCATACCCGGTTTGATATGTGCCAACGTATGTAGCTGAGCTTCCAGCACAATATCATAGATTTCTTTCAGCTTCGGATCTGGAGCTCCGAGTGCAATGGTACGAGTCACATCTGAGCAGTATCCATCGAGTAATGCGCCGAAATCAAGCGTAATAAATTCATTACCTTGAATTACACGGCTGCTTGCTACGCCATGCGGCATGGACGAACGTTCACCTGAAGCAACAATCGTATCAAACGATGACGCAGTTGCCCCGTGGGTACGCATATAGAATTCCATTTCCAAATCGACGTCTCTTTCAGTCATGCCTGGTTTGATCACATTCAGAATATGATTGAATGTAGCATCAGCCAGATCAGCTGCACGTTGCATAACAGCAAGCTCTTCAGCATCCTTGAACATACGGAGGTCTTCCACGGCTTTGGAAACTGGAACTAACACTGCCGGCTTAAGGGCTTCCGCATATGAGGTATAAGCGCTGAATGAGACATCATCCTGTTCGAAACCAACACGTACCTCACTGCCTGTTGGCAGCAACTCGCGTACTGTATCAATAAATTTAGGACCATGCTCTACAACCTTAACTCCTACCGCTTGATCCGCAGCCTGTGTCATGTACCTGAAGTCAGTTAGCAGATAACAATCATCACTTGTCACCAATACATAACCGGACGATCCGGTAAATCCACTTAAATAGCGGCGGTTATAACCGCTGGTTATCAACATTGCTTCCAATCCTTTATCCTGCAAAACCTTACGCAGCTTGGAGACGCGCTCGTTACCCATTTTCATTCTCCTCTCGAAATAGCCACATTGTATTTTAACATAGGGATATCCCCTTGAGAAGTTTTTTCGAGCCGTTAGGCAAGTGCAGTCGCTTGCTCACGCTTTCGTTCGTCGGTATACTCAATCGCCGCTGTGTATCCAATGAACATCCCCCAAAGTAAAAAAAGGCAGAACTCACTAATCACAGTGTTCCACGGCAGCTTAAAAGGCGGCTGCATAAGAAACATTTGCGAGCCGGGAATAAATATAACTACCCACCACAAAACACCATAAACCAATCCTGGCCAAGGTCCCTTCAGCTTGCGCAGAATAAGCACGTATAGCAGTGAGGCTATCACTGAAAATAAGATGAAAAACAAATAACCCACGAGATGTCCATACATTGTTGTCAGAAAAGTATGTTTAAAAAACGGCTCTGCTAAATAACCGGGACTAACCTTGGTAAAGCTGAACCAGTAGATTAACCAGTGCAGCCCTCCCCAAATCAAACCTGCGAAAAAACCTAATTCGAGCGCAAAAAACCAAATATTAGTATGATCTGATTGTTGTTGATGTGATTTGCTCATAGAATTGCCTCTCTTTCCGTATTTTTAATAACGATTTGTCTCTCCTTGTCCATATAAGGTAGTATGTGCAGCAAAAGGCGATCCAACTAGTAATGTCTTCAAAAATTAGTTACAATGTATTATATAAATCATATTAATTACGGGAAGGTGAATTGGTTGTCCCAGGAAACTCCCAGCTATGGCGGCCAAGCCGTCATTGAAGGCGTCATGTTCGGCGGCAAGCATATTAATGTAACAGCCGTGCGACGAAAGAATCAGGAGATTACATTTTTGGAGGTGCCAAGAAGCGATAAGAGCTGGGTCACTAAACTGCGCAAGATTCCGCTGCTTCGCGGCCTTGTCAGTATTATAGATGCCAGCGCCAAAGGCTCTAAGCACTTGAACTATTCGGCTGAATCCTATGCCGAAGATGAATTGGAACCCGAAGAACTGGCGAAAGAGAAAGCTAAGCCGAAGAAAAAGGACGAAGGCTGGAGCCTCGGAATGATTTTTGGCGTTGCTGTTATGGGTATTCTCTCCTTCTTATTCGGAAAGCTCATTTTTACGCTTGTACCAGTATTTGTCGAAGATTTTTTATTCAAGAATGCATTTGATAACTATGTACTGCACAACCTCATAGAAGGCGGCATTAAAATGGTTCTCTTGCTGGTCTATTTATGGGCGATTTCGCAAACACCTGTGATCAAGCGGCTATTCCAGTATCACGGTGCGGAACACAAAGTCATCAGCGCCTTTGAAGCAGGTGAAGAGCTGACTGTCCAGAACGTTCAGAAATACAGCCGTCTGCATTACCGCTGCGGAAGCAGTTTTATGATGCTGACGATTATCCTCGGCGTTATTATTTACTCCGTAGTACCCTGGGATAATCTTTGGGAACGTGTGATCCAACGGATTATTCTGCTGCCTGTCGTAATCGGTGTTTCGTTTGAGGTTCTGAAGGGTACCAACGCAGTAAGAGAAATTCCAGGTCTCAAATACTTGGGATACCCTGGACTATGGCTGCAGCTGCTCACTACCAAAGAACCAAAGGATGATCAGGTAGAAGTATCCATCGCCTCTTTCAATCGTATGCGTGAGCTTGATGCAGAGATTGAAGCCAGAGGATATACGGAGGCAAGTGTGTCAGGCGGCATATTGGATCCTGCGAAAGGATGAGTGTCCTATGATCAGGCATGCTTTAATTTTTTGGATTTCAGTAATTCTTGCAATATTCGGTTTTGTGATTGGAGTCTTGACTGAGCCTTTCTATACGCTGTCGAAGCTGATTCTCCCCTTAGTACTGTTAGTGATTATCTATTATGCTTACAAAATGGGACCAGGGAAATACGCTCGCAGCAGTAATGGATCTAGAATCAAAGTCAAACCTTCGCAGAAAACCATGACCAAGGTTGCTGGGATTCGCAAGACACAAGCAGCACCGGGCAAACGTAAAAGTTATCCCTTCCAAGTCATCGAAGGAAATAAAGGGAAAAACGATGATCAGCTTCCGAAGTACCATTAACTAAATAAAAACAAACACCAAAAAGCATCTCCACGTTTCAAAATAACGTGTGGGATGCTTTTTTTCTGATATTATAAAGCTTGCTTTTTATCTGGGGCGCCACTCCTTAAAGAAGTCTTCCCCTGCCTTCAGTCCGGCGGCATACAATTCGTCGCTTTGCATCTTCGTAATATTAAATTGGGTCGTGCCTATACCAAGCGTTGGGATGGTTACCGTGCGGACATATTTATCATCTTCAATATATTTCTCATCATGAGCAGACAGCATGGTGCTTACCATAGCTTGCAGCATACTGAACGGCCCCCTAATCCTGTGGGGCTGCGGGTCGGTTTTACCTACTGTTTGATACCCTACCGTAGGGATTCTTCTCCCCGGCACTTTACTATTCTCATTCATCCCGTCAAATAGCCATAAAGGAAAATTGCTTAATAACCCTCCATCCACAACGTATACAAATTGCTCAATAAAAGACTTCCCTCTAGCAGATTGTCCATTTAACCTGAGCATCACTGGATCAAAAAAATAAGGAATACTGCAGCTCATGCGCACAGCCTTAGCCACCTCAAAATGTTCAGGAGAGATTCCATACTGTTCTAACCCATCTGGTAAGACCAATATCCGGCCATTGGTAATGTCGGAAGCAATTATAGATAGTTTGCCTGGAGGCAGATCACGAAAAGTGATAATTCCCTTTTTTAGCAAAAGCGATCTCATCCACGATTCCAAGGCTTCACCCGAATACAATCCCTTCTTCAATAACACTCGCAGTGCAGGACCTACCCAAGCCGTATTATAGATGGGAGCTCGCTTCATAAACGATGAAAAAGAAGTTCCTTGGATCATCCGACTCATTTCCTCACCTTCATAACCCGCAGCCAGTAAAGTCGCTACAATTGCGCCTGAGGAGGTGCCAGCGACCTTTTTAAAGGTTCGCCCCGCCCTTTCCGTGGCTTCAACTGCTCCAGCGAGAGAAATCCCTTTTACTCCCCCTCCTTCAAACACAGCGTTAATCTCCATACACAAAAACCCCCCGTTTCCCATAGATTCTATTGCTTATCTATGAGCACGGGGGAGCATTCATGACTCCTTATCTAGAACAGTTATCTTATTTGGACTGAAAATAAAAGGTCAGCAAATTTGATAATCCAAACGGATTGCGGACAACAATGTCATTTGCTCTGAACATAATACTGCCTGCAACCTCTTTATATTTCTCATTATACTTAAGCTGGTTGATGATTTGGTCGCCACTTTGCCATTCTGCTTTCTGGTCACTTGCTCCAACCTTATAAGCAGCTTGCCCAATATAGAGCTTAACATTCGTATTCTCTACCTCTTTAACCCACCAATCTACTAGCTTATCGTAACGGGCAGTGCTAAAGGACAGACTCCAATAAATTTGCGGTGCGACATAGTCAATCCAGCCTTGCTTGATCCATGTCCGAACATCGGCGTACATATCGTCATAAGCGGTAACTCCAGCTGTGGTATCCGAACCTGTGCTGTCTTTTTTGATATTACGCCATACACCAAACGGACTAATTCCATAAGAAACCTTCGGTTTCACCTTATGAATCTGTTCTCCCAATTGACGGACGAATTCATTAATATTATCGCGGCGCCAATCCGCCTTAGAGGACAGGTTCTTCGTGTTATAAGTCTTATAAGCAGTATCATCGGCAAAAGATACACCTGAAGGATAGAAATAATCATCCAAATGGACACCATCTACATCATAGCCTTTGACGACCTCCAACACTGTATCGATAATGTGCTGGCGGGCTGCTGGGATCCCTGGATTGATGTATTTTTTACCTCCTGCGTCTACAATCCATTCCGGATTTGACTTAGCCACATGATTACTTGCTAATGCGGATGTAGAAGCATCCGTTGTCGCGCGGAATGGGTTGAACCATGCATGGAACTGCATACCGCGTGAATGTGCAGCGCTGACCATATAGCTCAACGGGTCATAACCCGGATTTTTTCCTTGTGTGCCGGTCAGCACCTTAGACCAAGGAACTAGAACAGAAGGGTACAGGCTGTCTGCTGAGGTTCTAACCTGTACAAAAACAGCATTAAAACCAACAGCTTTTAGCTTGTCCAGCAGATTATCAAATTCTTGTTTTTGTTTCGCTTCGTTACCTGCAGAAGCTACTGAAGGCCAGTCCAGATTAAATACTGTAGAGATCCAGGCTCCCTTCATCTCCTTGTTAGCCGACGCACCAGGAATACTTGGAACTGTTGGCGAGGTCGGTTTTGGAGTCGCTGTAGGGGCTGGGGCCGGCGTTGGCGTAACGACTGGAGTCGCTGTAGGTACTGCTGGTGTTTCCGGATCAGCAGCCTGCGGCGGCTCTGTATTAGAGTACAAAGAAATATGTTTGGTTGCCTGATCCCAGATAACCTGTAACCCCAATTGCTCACTTACAAAACGAAGCGGCACCATAACCCGTCCCTGCTTAATCTGTACTGAGGTGTCGAGGGCTACAGAAGCATTATTAACTAATGCACTTTTCTGGCCACTGGTCAGCTTGATCTCTGTATCTCCTTGCGTGATTGTTACTGTCTTACTGCTTTGATTCCAAACTACTCCAGCATTCAACCCTTTACTAATGACGCTAATTGGCACCATCGTTACATTCGAAGCTGTGATATACGGCGGCACATCGCTTGCCAGCGCCTCGCCATCCAGTTCAATGGTAATCTGCACAGCTGCCGCACGTGCCCCAGGAGACCATAAAGGCAGAAACAATACTAATACTAGCAATCCCAACATCCATTTACGATAATTCATAATTCCTCCCCAAATCTAAATAATATGTATCCTATAAAAAAAGAAAAAACGGATCAATCCTCCAAGTTGATGTACCGATTCCACCCTTCAAAAGAGCGGTATCAGTCTCAGCCAGAAAAAGGACTTATCCGTTTTGACGCTAAAAACTGGGAAAGGTTGCACTAAACAAAATAGAAACGGCTATACCATCAAGTAGTTTATGCTCACCAAAGCCTTGCTGGGCATAACTTTAAGGACGGTATCCGTTTCGGGAAAAAACATTTCAAGAATCGCTTGCCAGTTCATTGTGAATAGCATATAAAGTCTGCAGACGTTCTTCATCGCGGCGGAAATATTCCACCAACGTTTCGATACGTGTAATCGAATCCCAACTCAGGTGGTGCTCGATCCCTTCAACATCATTATAGATAAATTCCTGCTGTACTCCGATCAAACCGAGGAATTCTTCCAATAGTTGATGACGATCAACAAGACGTTTCCCTACTTTTTTCCCTTTGTTGGTTAGGACAAGCCCACGATATTTCTCATAGATGAGATATTCGTCCTTATCCAGTTTTTGGATCATCTTGGTCACAGAGGAGGGGTGTACTTCCAGTCCCTCGGCAATATCCGAGACCCGCGCATAACCTTTCTCATCAATGAGCTTATATATGCGCTCCAAATAATCCTCCATGCTGGGTGTTGGCATTAAAATTTACCTCTTTTCTATAATGAACCTGGCGCCGAGCCAAACCTTGCTCTAACAATGATACATGTTTCTAACGCCCCTTGGCAAGTCCTTCAAGAGAACATACTGCGGAGTTACCCATGATTGCCATGCTTCTAATGAGACTCAGTTAGGCATAATAAACTTACTCATCTTTCAGAAGGAGCGTGAATTCATGACTATAGTGACACCTGAGACCCCTCCCGTAAAGAGAACCAGAAAAGCTACAGCCCTTTTTGTCCCCGAGCTTGTTTTCTTCGAGCCGGATGCTTTAAATTACCCGAAAGGTGAACGAATTATGGAATGGGTGAAGGCTAACAATATTCCCTATCGCATGACTACATCGCATAACCGTATAATGAATTTCCCGGGTGACACAGAGGTCGAGAAATATAAAATTGCCAAAAGAACACTTGTAGTCGGCCTGCGCAAAACCTTAAAGTTTGACCAATCCAAACCCTCCGCAGATTATGCAATTCCGATCGCAACTGGCTGCATGGGCCACTGCCATTATTGTTATTTGCAGACTACTTTAGGGGCAAAGCCTTACATTCGTGTATATGTAAACACCGAAGACATCATTGACGCCGCCAAAAAATATATCGAGGAGCGCAGCCCTGAGATCACGACTTTTGAAGCAGCCTGTACCTCAGATCCGTTAGGACTGGAGCATATTACCGGGTCTCTTTCAGAACTCATCACATTCATGGCAGCGGAGCCCCTTGGCCGCCTGCGCTTTGTGACCAAATACCAACATGTTGAACCTCTACTCGATTTGCAGCATAACGGACATACCAGAATTCGTTTTAGCGTGAATGCTGACTATGTGATCAAAAATTTCGAGCCTGCTACCTCGCGGTTTGAAGAGCGAATTGAAGCGGCTGGAAAGGTTGCCCGCGCCGGCTATCCACTAGGCTTCATCATTGCCCCAATTATTTGGTATGACGGCTGGCAGGAAGGCTATGCGGAGCTGCTGGCCAAATTAGCCAAGACCCTTCCGCCAGAAATCGGAAAAGGTCTAACCTTTGAAATGATTCAGCACCGATTCACCAAAACAGCCAAGACTGTAATTGAGAAACGTTACCCGAAATCCAAACTAGAAATGGACATGGAGAAACGCAAAAAGAAATGGGGCCGCTGGGGACAGAACAAATATGTCTATCCGGATGAACAGCAAACCGCCCTGCGAGAATTTATCACAGAGCGGATTTTCGAGCATTTTCCGGAAGCAGGTATTGATTACTTCACCTAAAAAATCAGCCAATCCGGCGTTATTCCTTGTAGCCACACTGTGATCCGGAACATTTGATCCGTGAACAGCAAAATACCCATAAATACCATAAGTATGCCGCCAATCTTCATCAGCAGATTCGAGTACTTGAGGATACGCTTCACTCCGCCTAGGAAAAAGGCTAAAAGAAAAAATGGCAAAGCAAATCCGATGCTATACGCGGTAATCAATGTAAACCAAGTGCCCGGGTCGCTTGCCGAAAGAGCAATAATTGCCGTCAAAATCGGCCCGATACAGGGTGACCAACCCGCAGAAAAACCAATTCCGAAAATAAAGGAGCCCACATAACCCGCCGGTTTCCATTTTAAATCAAGCTTACGTTCACGAAGTAAAAACTGCGGCTGAAAAATCCCAAGCAAAAACAAACCCATTACAATAATTAGAATCGCCGACAATTGCCGGATCAGATCACGCTGGCCATTAAAGAATTGCCCGAATAACCCAGCCCCAAAACCAAGTGTGTAAAAAACTGCAGAAAAACCTAATATAAATGCCAATGTATGAGTCAGGGTGCGTACACGAACCTCTTTAGAGTTGCTGCCTGATTTTAATTGTTGAACGGATAACCCGGTAATGTACGATAAATAAGAGGGGTACAGCGGTAAACAGCATGGCGATATAAACGATGCCACCCCTGCGGCTAAAGCAATTCCTGCATTGATATTAGACAAAATAGCGGCTCTCCTTCCGGCATTCGAGTCACTTCATGGAGCTGCTTATGGCTCCTTTTTTTCGCTTATCGTCCTTACAAGGACACCGAAGGCGTTTATGCTTGCCTAATGTGATACCGATTACTTAATTCGCTGTTTATGCTGGCAATCCCTTTTTACCGATCAAGGTTAATACCAATAATGATATGAGCAAAAGCACAATAGTTGCACCGGGAGCCAAATTCCAGACTCCAGCTACCACTAGTCCGCCTACAACGGCAATCTCCGAAATAATAACCGCCAGGATGACCGAGGATTTAAAGCTACGGGATAGCAATAAGCTGATTGCGACCGGAATAGTCAACAAAGCAGATACCAACAGCGAGCCTACGATCTTGATGGCTGTGCTAATCACAAGTGCTGTCAGAATGGTGATCAGCATGTTAAGCAGTTTCACCGGAAGCCCGCTTACACTTGCTGCATCCTCTTCAAAGCTAAGCAAAAAGAACTCTTTAAAGAACATCGAAACTACCACTACAACAGCTATAGTCACTATGCCTACAACGATCAAATCGGTATTATCGAGCGTATAAATGCTGCCGAACAAATAACTCATTACGTCCGCATTATACCCTTTTCCTAAGGTGAAAAAGAGTGAAGCCAACGCCACTCCGCCTGACATTATAATGGCAATCGACAGCTCCGCATAACTCTTATAAGCCTTACGAAGCTTTTCAATCGCGAAGGACGCTACCACTGCAAAGATAAGGCCTGCGCCCAGCGGATAAAATCCTGTTAGAAAACCGAGTGCCACCCCCGCTATAGTAACATGAGCCAGCGTATCACCAATCATGGATAATCGTCTAAGCACAAGAAAAACGCCTATAAGCGGCGCTGTTATACCAATCAGCAGTCCGCCCGCAAGCGCCCGCTGAAAAAAATCGCTAAATAGTATTTCCAACTTAAACTCTCCTTCATACAAAACTCAAACCATTTTAAAGCCTTTTTCAAACCTTTTTCGATCCCTCCCAAACCCTCCCTTCCAAGGGAGGGCCCCAAGGGCTCTGCCCTCTGGACACCCGTTAAGTGCAACTAGCGTAGGAGTTAGTGTTACTGAACATAGATAGGTCGGGGAAAGATCGCTTTCGTCCCTAAAGGGACACGCTTGCAGACTGGGCGGTGCTTAGATAAGAGAAAACAAGAAATAGGAACAAGGTCGAAATACTCCTAGTAAAAACCCTGTCTACTGACTAACTTCCACACGCAAGTTATGTATGCACTGAGAACAGAGGCAAACCTCTGCTCAGAGTTTAATTATGACTTAAGAGAGCGTGTGCTGCAGATTCTCTTCTGTGCAATTCTGGAGATCATGTGAGTGGCGGGAGTAAAAGTTGATTTTACCATTCGTCTGCACGGGCTCATGACCTAAATAATTTTTGATCATGTCGATATCATGTGACACCATCAGGAAGGTCATATGATGATGAGCATGCATATGGGTAATTAATTCAAAGAATCCCGCTTGTGATTCGGCATCAATACCCACCGTAGGTTCGTCCAAAATCAGCAGGTCAGGATGGTTAATCAGCGCCCGAGCCAGAAAAACACGCTGCTGCTGACCGCCTGACAACTGGCCTACTCTTTTCTCCGCGATATCTTGTATCCGCATGACTTCAAGTGCATCCTCACATTGACGATGCTGAGCCTTAGATACTCTGCGGATCAGATTCTTGTTATTATATAGACCTGACAGAACTACTTCACGCACCGTTGCTGGAAACAATGGGTTGAAGGCATTCTTTTGCGGAACATACCCGATACGTTCCCAGTCTTTAAACTTGCGGACAGACGTTCCGAATAATTTAATTTCACCACTGCTCGCTGGAAGCAAGCCGACGATCATTTTCATCAATGTTGTTTTACCAGCACCATTAGAACCAATGATACCAAGGAAATCTCGTTCTCTTACACTATAGTTAAGATTCGATATCACCTTCTGTTCCCCATATGAAAAAGAAAGATCCTGTATATCGATGATATGCTGATGGCAGTCCAAGGATACCGATTGCATGCTTAAGTACCGCCTTTCCCTTATACTTTCCTTATTATTGTAAGGCCATAATCAGATTTTGCAAATTTTTCTCCATCAGAGTGAAGTAATTATCGCCGTTCTTCTCTTGCTCCGCAGTAAGTCCCTCTACCGGATTAAGCACCATAGTGGAAACGCCCGCTTCGGCGGCCAGAGTCTTAGCCAGTTTATCGGAGACAAGCTCTTCAAAAAAGATATACTTAATCCCTTCATCTTTTACCATTTTCGCAAGCTTCACTAAATCCTGTCCGCGCGGCTCAGCGTCTGGCGAAAGTCCCATAATCGCATGTTGATCCAATCCATAATCACGGGCAAGGTAAGAAAAAGCCTGATGTGATACTACGATCTTATGGTTGGGCAGCTTAGCAAGCTCCTCTTTGAATTTACTGTCTAACGCCTGCAAACGTTCCGCAAGCTTATTGTAACGCTCTTCATAACCTTCTTTATGCTCAGGATCCACGGACTGAAGGCTTTCTTTAATATTCTGAGCCATGACAATGGCTGATTTTGGACTTACCCAAGTATGCGGGTCTGTATGCAGGCTGTCTCCTGAGGCATTACTGTTATGATCCGTGTCCTCATTTTGATGAGACTCTTCCTCACTTGCCCCATGATCATGCCCGTCATCTTCATCGGTCATGATATAATCAATACCTTGGCTTACTTCAACCGCCTTAACTTTACTGCTGCTATCAAGGCCTTTTAAAAAGTTAGGAACCCAGCCTTCTAAGCCTGCACCGTTATATAGAAATAGCTGTGCCTTAGAAGTGTTGATAATATCTTGACTGCGCGGTGTCCAATCATGTGGCTCCACACCCACTGGAAGCAGGTTAATAGCATTGATATCTTCCCCGCCAATCTCCTTAGCAAACTCGTAAATAGGATAAAAGGTTGTAACTACATTTACTTTCCCTTCAACTATACTTCCACTGCTCTTAGGTCCGCATGCACTTAGTGTAAATACAAGTACCAGTGCAAGGACGAGCAAACTTATACGTGATTTCATTGCCGCCATTATATTGATCTACCCCTCAAATCGTAAATTTTACTATTAGTAGTATAATAGTAATCGTTACGATAAGTCAACAAAGAAACCTCACTCAGAAGAAAGACGGTATCGTCCTTTATAAAAAAGAAATGCTCCCACAACCAACCCGGCTGAAGGAGCATTCCCTTGTTCAAGCAACCTCATTAAAAAATTTCTACAACAGTATTGTCTTATTTCACTACTGCTCCGTTTGGCATACTGTCCGGCACGGTAGCGATCGTTAGCTGGTCATCTTTAGAAGCCGCCAAAATCATCCCTTGGGACAACTCCCCACGCAGCTTCACCGGTTTAAGGTTTACGATACAAATCACTTTACGTCCCACCAGCTCTTCCGGTGTATAGAATTTCGCGATACCAGAAACCACTTGGCGTTGTTCATAACCCAGATCCAGTTGCAGCTTCAGCAGCTTGTCAGCTTTTTTCACTGGCTCTGCAGCAATAACCTGAGCTACCCGCAGCTCTGCTTTAGCGAAATCGTCAATGCCGATTTCCTCTTTATGCTCTTCCACTGGCTCGGAGTCCGCAGCAGAAGGAGCAGCCGCTTCCGCCACTTCAGCCGCAGCTTTACCAGCGCCCATAGCCTCGGCAATATAAGCTACCTCTTGCTCCACATCTAGACGTGGGAAGATTGGATTGCCTTTCACCAGCTTTGTTCCTGCCGGAATCAGGCCAAAGGTCTTACCGCTATCCCAAGTCGTTAACTCACCAGGCTCAATACCCAGCTGTTCCCAGATCTTTGCTGGTGTTTGTGTCAAGAACGGCTGCAGCAGGATTGAAGCGGTACGCAGACCTTCCACCAGATGTCTCATCACAGAAGCCAGCTCGGCGGTTCTATTTTCATCTTTGGCAAGCACCCAAGGTTGTGTCTCATCGATATATTTGTTGGTGCGGCTAATGAATATTCCGATAGCTGTCAACGCCACGGAGAACTCCATTTTTTCCATAGCTTCTTCTACTTTGGCATAAGTATTCTCAGCCGCAGCTTGAAGCTCACCATCAAATGCTGTTACATTTCCTTCATATGCCGGAATCTCGCCTGCAAAATACTTTTCAACCATAGCCCCTGTACGGTTCAACAGGTTACCAAGGTCGTTGGCAAGGTCATAGTTAACCCGGTCTACAAAGCTTTCCGGTGTGAACGTGCCATCCGAACCAAACGGTACTTCGCGCAGCAGGTAATAACGTAATGCATCCAAGCCATAACGATCAATCAGTGTCACAGGATCAACTACGTTACCTTTAGATTTCGACATTTTTCCATCTTTCATGAGCAACCAGCCATGGGCAAATACCTTTTTCGGAAGGGGTTCCCCAAGCGCCATCAGAATGATCGGCCAGTAAATGGTATGGAAACGAACGATTTCTTTACCAACGATGTGTACATCCGCAGGCCAGAACTTGTCATACAAGGTGCGATCCTCGGAACCATAACCCAGAGCAGTAATATAGTTAGTCAAAGCATCAATCCACACGTACACGACATGCTTCTCGTCGCCCTTAACTTTTACGCCCCAATCAAAGGTTGTACGGGAAACTGCAAGGTCTTCCAGTCCGGGTTTGATGAAATTGTTAATCATTTCGTTCTTACGGGATTCCGGCAAAATAAACTCTGGATTCTCCTCGTAAAATTGCAGCAAACGATCCGCATATTTACTCATCCGGAAGAAATAACTTGCTTCCTTCACCAGCTCAACCGGGTGGCCGCTATCTGGGCTTTTTGCACCAGTAATCACACCGTTGTCATCACGCACTATATCAACTAATTGCGTTTCTGTGTAAAAGGTTTCATCTGGGATACTATACCAGCCTTCATATTCACCTTTATAGATGTCTCCTTGCTGCAGCAACCGATCAAAAATATCCTGTACCACTTTTTTATGACGCTCTTCCGTAGTACGGATGAAGTCATCGTTCGAAATGTCCAGCTTACGCCATAGCTCCTTAATACCAACAACAATGTCGTCTACGAACTGCTGAGGGGTCTTTCCTGCTTCCTCTGCCTTCCGCTCGATCTTTTGTCCATGTTCGTCTGTACCGGTTAGATAACGCACTTCGTAGCCGCGCAGACGTTTGTAACGGGCCATTGCGTCTCCTGCCACGGTTGAATAAGCATGTCCGATATGTAGCTTGTCACTTGGATAATAAATTGGTGTCGTTAGGTAAAACGTTTTTTTCTCACTCATTCAGTAATCATCCTTTCTTATTAAAAAACAAAAAACTCCCGCCCCCATAATGGGGCGAGAGTATAACTCACGCGATACCACCCAAATTTCCTGTCTCTTCACAGAGCGCAGGCTTCGCCAGTTCCCTCGCGGGAACTGTCCATTAACGCTGGATCACGCTGTTATCTTACGTGAACCACAATTGCAGTTCCCGCTCGAACACAGTTCCTCCCGGACCATATTCAATCTAACGCTCCATACCGGATTTCAGCATATTCCGGCTCTCTGTAATGGACGTAACGATTTACTTATCCGTTCTTCGGAATTCATACTATTACTTGTGAATATACCCAATGGTAAGGCCCCATGTCAAGTCGCAGGGGCAGAATCCTTCTCAGCAGATTCATCTTGAAGAGGCGGCACAGGATCAAGTCCTCCAGGATGAAAGGGATGACATCTGGCAATCCGCTTAGCTGCAAGCCATGAGCCTTTCAATGGACCATGGACTTCAATGGCTTCCAGGGCATAGGCAGAGCAGGTTGGATAGAAGCGGCAGGTTGCAGGTTTAATAGGGGAAATGTACCTGCGATACACCCGAATAGGCGCCTGAATCGTTCTGCGTAGGGTCACCATTTCTAAAGTCCCTTTTGTTTATCTGATGCTGCAACTAATTCTTCTTCCCGGTTCTCTTCACATTCTTTGCAATAACCGAACACCTCAAATTTATGCTTGACTACCCGGAATTGATCGGGTGTATCCGTTAAATTCATCGGGCAGAAATTAATCGGGTAGGTCTTTTGGCATTGAAGGCAGATCATATGATGGTGATGATCCTGATGATTGCAGCTTCCCTTGAACTTCACTCCGTCTTCAAAGACAATCTGTTCAAGCACACCAAGCTCTTCCATTACACGAAGATTGCGGTACACCGTATCAAAGCTAAGTCCGCTATACTTACGGCCCATATGCTCATATACATCCTTCGCTGACAAATATCCCTTATTCTCGCCGAATAACTGGGCAAGCGTTTTGCGTTGGTCGGTGATTCGCAGTCCTTGCCCCGACATGACTTCTAATATTTGTTCTGTCGACAGCATACGCTCATCTCCCATAAGATCAGTTCATTTATATTTCACTCTCTTAATAATGCCCCAAAATAAATGCCCCGTCAATGAAGCACCATGAAGCGCCCCTACGCAACCTCTGAATTATTATATTTAAACAAAAGCCCGGCTGCGTATTCCTTTACGGAATATTCAGCCGGGCCTTTATTGTAGATAATTCCCCAATAGAGCTTATAGGGATATTCCTATTTGTTATTTCTTTGCTGGAAGTGGAGTGATGAGGAAATTGACCGGCAAGTTACTGCCTGAAGCTGCTGTGAACAAAATCTCCACAGAACCTCCATACTCACCACTACGATAAACCACACTGTTCATGTCAGCGTTCGAGAGACTTCCCACGCTTGGCATATGCACGATTTGGTTATTAACCATAACCGGCCCCATATAGTTACCGCCACGTGGATTAAACGTAATCAATGAGTTTGGTGCAACATTTTCGAATCTGATCTTGTATAATACCCCGAAATTACCGGCATTGGATGCTTCCGTACCTGCCATGGGGTCTACGCCAGCCAGGTTCTTATCACTGGAATTATCGCCTAGCAGAAGTTTTGCAGGAGTTTTTCCTACCTCATCGGTAACCGTGATAATACGAGTAGAATCTTCGTAAGTTCCCCGATTATGCACTCCGTCTCGATCCAGAACTGGAAGTGTTGGAAGTGTAGTCAGTGGATCTTTATTCGCATCAATCAACATGACATTATAATCGATTGGATAATCACTAAATAAGTCCGCTTGAAGTGAAACAATTTCACTTGGTTTCATAGCAATTTGGTTTAGATCGGTCAGAATTGAGACACTTTCCCCTGGTTGCAGAACAATCGTTTTATAATGCTCATTTGTAAGCATAGATTTCCAATAACGTTCTACAGACATTTTACCAGTACCTTCAGGATATGTGCTTGGGCCTGCAAAGCCCACATATTCGGTTGTAAGCGTCGTTGGGTACAAATTGTTATTCGTAGCAATCACATACACTTTAGCTTTAATATTCAGGTTATTCTTGTGGTGAATCAAGAAGCGGGTTTTACCCAAAGAAGTCTCACGGTAAGTAACACCTTCTGTATACACCGTTTCTGGGCTGTTGCTGCGAATTAGTTTATAAGGCTCGGAAGAAAGATTATAAGCTACTTGCTGCCAAGTAGGGACCATCGATCCATCGATGCTAAACACACTGCCCGGAGATGCAAATAATCTGTTGAAATCTTCTTTACTGTACAAGATTTCATCCGAAATATTAACGGTTTTCTCAAACGTGCTGATCGCGCCATGTGAATCTTTTACTTGGACAGCAATTGTCGCTGGACCCGGAGTAAAGAAAGCCTCGGCCTTGTTCGTCCAAGTTACGGTAATTTCATCACCATCAGGATCGCTACTTAGATCGGTATAAGTAATCATTTCACCCATCTTGTATGAATCCTTGTCTGTAGTGAAATTAGCAACTGGAGGTGTATTAGGTTTAAGCACTGTGATGGTCATGGTGTAAGGATCACTCCACTGTTGATTCGCATCCATTACGGAATAAGTTACTACATAATATCCTGGTTGATCATAGATATCCTGCTTGTTACCTCCCCAGCTTTCATCCACAATAGCTACACCATTTGGTGACGAGCTGGAGGTTACGAAGGTCACTGGTTCACCGGCGTAAATTTCAGTTGGCACTGTGAAGGAAGCTTTAGGTTTGTTGTTTAATGTAAGGATTACTCGTTTTTGCACATTATCAACGGTATATGGAATGCCCAGTGCTCCAGTTATGGATGTCAATGGAACCATGAAAGTCCCCTTGTATTGGTAAGCTGGACCTTTCATCGTCTTCTTCTCACCATTAACTGTATAGACCTTGCTGTCGGTCTTAAAGCGCATAACGTCGCTTCCCTTGGTAACAATGGTTTCTTTCGTTTTATAATCATAAACGTATTTCACGCCTACACGTTCTACCATAGCCCGGATCGAAACGTAGGATACGCCGTTTTTCACTGCCATAGGCTGATTAGCTAAATATTCCTGGCCGTTCTGATACATTTTGTTGCTGTTCATCATAAGAATAAGCTGACTGTTAGCCACAGCACGAGCACCATCTGTTGTTGTAGGTTCTGTAGTAACTCCAGGAGTTGCAGTCGGAAGCGGTGTTGCAGTAGGTGCAATTGTTGCTGTAGGTTCAACAGTAGCCGTAGGATCAACTGTCTCTGCAGGAATTGGAGTTGGTGTTGGTGTCGGTGACACTACTCCTCCTGGCGTCTCCGTCGGCAATGGCGGCAATGGATCGGTAGATTCTGGCATTACCTCCGGCGCAGCTGAAACGACTGTCCCAACTACAGTAGTATTACTTGGGGTATTATTGACAGCTTCAGCAAAAGCCGGCACTGCCGCGGCGGCCTGAGATACGGCCAAAACAGCAACTAACGTTAACTTTTTCAAATCCATGATATAACTCCTCTGCTCCTATTTGTAAATATAAGTAGGTCTCTGTCTTTTTCATACTCCTCTTATATTCCCCGCAAAATGCTGCCACCCACGGTAGGGCGGCAAAAAGCTTTTGCCACGATCGTCATAACAAACATAGTATTAGACGCATACCACCATAAAAAGTTTCATTATTAAGTAAAGAAAGATTAACGCTGTATTAAATAATGTTGGACAACCACGCTGTTTCCCCTGAAAAAAATGAGATTTTTTCTATAAATATGTTTATTTTTCGTCTGACTATATTCGCTTTCATTTGCTTTTGTTACAATGTATGGAAGAATATCTTTTACATGCGAGGGATAACATGTCCAAAAAAATCTCCATCCTCGTTCAATTAATCATGGGCTTCTCTCTAATCATCTTCACCATCGTAGGATTCACCATTTTTTTGTCCTACCGCTCTTCCTCTCAAGCTGTTCTAAACCGCTCCAACCAATATATCCTGGAATCCGTCAAGCAACTTCAAGGTAAAATGGACGCAATTCTTCAGGATAACGATAAGCTTTCTTCTACGATCATGTTCAGTCCCTTGATTCAAGAAACCTTGGGAGACTTAGCGTTGTCACGTTCACCTCGTACAGACGCCATGGAAATTACTCGTTACATAGATCAACAGACACGTTCCATAAACTCTGACATCCAGTTCAAGCTGCTCGGTCTGTCCGATGATCAGGTGTATACCAACAGCAGTTCCTTAAAGGTCATCTGGGACAGTGAAAAGGAAATCCGCGATGCTTATTGGTTCCCGGCTATAGCACAGAATAAAGGCCGAATGGTCTGGTTCGGTGTAGATGTATGGCAGAACGGTAATATCCCTGTGGTGATGGGAGCCAGACAAATTAATGATTGGAATGATCTAAACCGGTTAGGAACCCTGTTTCTTGTCCTCCCTGTCGAGGTTATCCATAACGCTGTCAGCCAATTTCACCTCGGCAAAAACGAGAAAATCCAAGTTGTTGATTCATTTAATACCATTGTCTATTCCACAGATCCAAAAGAAATTGGACTCTATATGAACGACGGGCTTCTAAAACAATTCAGCAATCATAAAGCCAGAATCGTTCCACAAAAAATAAACTCACGCAATCTGTTCGTATCCTATGCCTATTCCGACTATAGCGAGTGGAGCGTTTTTGCTTACATTGATTCTAAAGACGCTGTTAAAGATTTAAATACGATTCGCCGGAATATTATTTTAATTGGCCTGCTGGGGATGGGTGCTGCCCTACTATTCACTTTCTTTTTCTCTTGGACCCTATCCAAGCCCCTTCGTAATCTGGCAACCAAGCTGAGCAATGTCGAACGGGGAACTACTTTACCTTTTGTAAAAACAACCATGAACAAAGAAATGGCTATCCTTTATTCAAGCTATAATTCGATGCTCCAAAACCTGGATCATACTATAGCTGACCTATCCAGCAAACAAATTAGTGAAAAGCAAGCTCAGATCGTAGCACTCAAAGCGCAATTCCGCCCGCATTTTCTTTATAACACTTTGAATACAATCTATTGGTCGCTCGCCAACAAACGCATGCAGGAAGAGTCCCAAATGGTACTCGCTCTAAGTGATCTGCTCCGCTATAGTATTGACCGCGGATCCGAATTCGTTACAGTTGAGGAGGATTTAAAGCAATTAGAACGGTTCATTTTTCTCCAGAAGCTGCGCTACGAGGACAAATTGCAGATTGATCTTTTTGTAAATCCTGAGGTTATGAATGGCCAGCTTATGAAATTAACCCTTCAGCCACTTGTCGAAAATGCCATTACTCATGGACTTGAACCCACACTTCGGGAAGTATGGCTAATTCGCATACGCGCCTATAGTGAAGGAACATCTCTGGTGTTAACTGTAGAAGACAACGGGGACGGCATGAGTGAGGAAAGTATGGCAGACGCATTAGTCGGCGGTGAGGTTAATCCGGAGAAGCTGCTTCATACCGGAATTGGACTATCCAATCTAAATCATCGCATAGAGCTGATCTACGGACAGGAATTTGGTCTACAGCTATCAACAAGCGAGCTTGGTGGCTTATTTGTGAAGGTCACTGTTCCATTACAGTATGATCAAAGTTAAGGGGGCACAACGATGAATGTGTTAATCGTGGACGACGAAAGTTTTGTTCGCCGTTCTCTGTCAGAAATGCTGGGAAGTGCGAATCACAATTTTAGCATTATTGGCTCGGCAGAGAACGGTTTGGAGGCTGTGCAATTGTTAAAAGAGCATATGGTTGATCTGGTGATATCCGATATCCGAATGCCCGGCATGGATGGGCTGGAACTCGCAAAGCATATCCATGAATGTTATCCAGACACTGAAACCGTGCTGCTCACAGGTTATCAGGACTTCACCTATGCCAGTCAAGCCATCCGTTATGGTGTAAAGGAATATTTGGTTAAACCAAATTCAGTAGAACATATTCTTGAAGTCGCAACAGGCGTATATGAACGTCTTCAATTGAAGAAACAGCAGAGGCAATTAACGCAGCTGAGAGAAAAAAACCTTCGGGAGAAACGCTTATCTGATCTTCTTTACGGCATTCCTTTACCCTATTTTGAAGAACAACTCATTCCTCCTTTTCATTCCTTTGTAGTCGTAACCGTAAACCATCTTGGAGTGGGCATGCCACAGAACTGGTCGGAACAAGCCATGTATGCAGCGGTCGTTAATATATTAGAAGAATGTTTTGCGCTGTACGCCAATGTTGTTGGCATTCAAGAGGAGCAGGAAGCCATCATGCTATTATTCTATCCTCTTGAGCAGCCTAACGGCGTTGATGAGGTATTGACACAAGAGCTGCTGCATAAGCTGTCGGGCATTCTGAAATCGCCATTTTGTGCAGGGGTCTCCAACCCTCACTATCAATTGGGGGCGCTCGCAACCGCCTATCATGAGAGTCTGGAGGCTTGTCAGCAGGTCAAAAAAGAGAGTACGCCATCCGTTATCTTTTTCAGAGACCTCTCCATACATTCGGCTTCTCCACAGCTCGCTGAACAACTACAAGTAAAGGCAACGCGCAGGGTAATCTCTATGATGATTGAGGTTATGAATTCCCGGCTCCAAGAAAATCTCTCCCTCAAAATGATCGCAGACGAACTGTATATGAATCCTACGTATCTCGGCCGATTGTTTAAAGATGATGTAGGGGAACCTTTCTCTAGCTTTCTTACCAAACTTCGTATTCAAAAAGCTACTGAATTATTAGAGAATGTTACTCTCAAGGTATATGAGGTTAGCGAATTAGTAGGCTTTAAGGATCCTGCGTATTTCAGCCTCATTTTCAAGAAATACATGGGGATGACTCCTCAGGAATTTCAGAAGCACAACAAATAAAGCAGAGGTGTGTTTCTCTTGAATGTAAATGGTAAGTTGGTTACTATCCTATTAACATTTGGCTTGTTACTTAATACAAGTGGTTGTCAGCTCTCCCCTTCCAAGGAAGATACCGCTTTACAAGACCCGATACAGCTGAACATCTGGCTCACTGCTGGATCAGGTCTTGAGTCGCTCATTGACCAGTATCAATCCCAGCATCCCGAGCTAGAGATTCATATTCAGACCTCCACCTCCACGCAGCTTCCAGCCAAGCTACAGACCTCATTCGCAGCTGGATATAGTTCGCCGGATGTGGCTGCCATTGATATTAGCTATTTGGATCGCTTCAAACAATTTCCTGATTATTTTTATAATCTAAGAACCTTTGAAGCTGACAATCTGAAGGACCAATTTCTGAATTGGAAGTGGCAGGAGGTGCTGGGTAATGATTTTATTTTCGGATTACCAACGGAAATTGGACCCTATGCCATGTTATATCGAACGGATATATTCGCATTATCAGGCCTCCCTACTAAACCAGAGGAAGTGGCTAAAGAAATCCAAACTTGGGATCAATTCCTTGAAGCGGGCACCAAAGTACAGGAGAGAACAGGAAAAGCTTTTGTAAATGACTTGGAGAACCTCTATCTCACCCTTCTACGTCAGTCCAAGCTTCAATATTACAGTCCCACAACACAAGAATTGATCCTCGACAATAATCCAGCGGTCAAACGAGCCTGGGACTTCTCAATTCAAGCCCTTAAGCTAAATCTGTCCGCCAGTATTGCAGTGGATACCCAACGCTGGGGTGCAGGCCTGCTCAACGGAGATTTTGCAGTCATGCTCTGTCCGGCTTGGATGATTGGTCATATCAAGAGCAGTGCTCCAACTGCCAGCGGTTTATGGAATGTAACACAAATCCCAGAAAACAGTGCTAATCGCGGAGGCTCCGTTCTGACCTTACCAAAGACAGGTAATCATCCTGATGAATCCTTTGCTCTTATTAAATGGCTGACCGAACCAGCGCAGCAATTGGTTTCTTTCAAGGTACAAGGGGCTTTCCCTTCCACCCCCGAAATCTATGATGACCCAGAGATCCACGATCTGCACGATCCCTATTTTCCTAATTCAGAGCTTGGTCTGACCCTTTCGTCAGCAGCAAAAGCAGTAATTCCGACCTACTACGGCCCTCATCACGCTGACGTGGAGACAAGCATGCTCGAATACTTGACCAAAGCTGAAAAAGGCGAGCTAACTCCTGAACTGGCTTGGACCCTTGCTGTTCAAGCCGCAAAGCGAATAGACAGCTCCTTCCGCTAAATACTATCATAAAAAAGGCTCTCCCCGGCTAAATTAGCCTGCCGGGGAGAGCCTTTTTTAAATTCATTTTCGCTTTATTTTTGCGCAGCCAGGAAAGCATCCAGCTGTTTTTGTTTCTCTGCAATAATCTTATCGAGCCCTGCCTTTTTCAGCTTATCAGCATACTTAGTCAGTACGGTATCAGGATCAACAGAACCCGTATCCAAGCTGATGTCGTATTCATCCATTACAGCTTTACAAGCAGCCATTTCAGTCTTCATTGAGGAGGCATCGAAGTTGAAACCAAGCGCTACAGAGGCTTTACCTTTAGAGTTAAAGGCTTTGAATTGTTCCCATTTGTCTGGAGCTTCACTTTCCCACACGGGGTTCAGGAATTGACTTCCAAGCATCCAAGCTGCAGCCGTATTATAATCAGCTGTTTTATCTGTAGCTTTGATCGTATCACCACTTACGACTTCATAGTGCACACCTTTTATACCGAAAACAAGCAGATTGTTGATATCTTTATCTGTGTGCAGAATATCTAGCACCATCATAGCCCGGGCCGGATCACCAGAGGAAGCAGAGATCGCAAGCATCGATCCAGCCGCATCACTTGTAGAAATCGTTGGATCATTGAATGCAATTTGTTTCAGCTTGCCAACCAAGCCGGTAGCGTTAGCCAGCTCACTATCTTTACCTGGTTTAAGCGATTGCACTGTCATAAAGACATTGCCCGCCTTCATTGCATCCTGAGTCGAATTCGTAGCAACAGCTGCGTCTTTGTTAATGTAACCTTTTTTCATATACTCACGAGTAAGTTTAATGATTTCTTTATAACGATCCATCTCAATCATCGATTGAATCTTAGTATCTGAGGAATCTTTAAGCAGAACACCAGGAATGGCAGCATCACCAAGGGTATCGTATTGTGCCATGTACTGTGAGTTAAAGGTCTCACCTTGTTTGAAATACAATGGAGTCAGGTCAGGTCTTTTCTCCTTCACTACTTTGAGAACTGCATCCAGATCTTGGATGGATTTCACATTTGACATATCGATGCCCAGTTCATCCGCAATATCGGAGCGATAGACAACCCCACCTTGTGCAGCCAGCTCCTTGTTTGTAGGAACAGCATAATTCACACCATTGATCGCTGAACCTTTTAAGAATTGTGGATCCAGATTTTTTAGAATTCCTTGGCCGTATTCATTTAGGAGATTACCATATTTGCCGCTATCGTCATTAATCGGGAGATAAGCGCCTTTAGCTGCATTCGTTACGTAGTTCTTCCATTGAGCTGTAAAGATGATATCGAATTTTTCCTGACTCGCAATTTTCAGATTGACATCATTGTCCCATGGACCCCAATCGATCGGTGCGATATCCAATTTGGCGTTGATTTTAGGTTCCAATAACTTATTGATTTCATCTTCTACAGCTTTTTCATCCTTTTGCACGGCACCGACATAAATTAACTTGACGGTATAAGGCTCCAATTCTTTTGCCGGTTCGGCAGTAGGATCCGCGGCTGGCTCATCCGTAGCAGCAGCATTGGTAGCGGTTGCATTTTCGCTTGGAGCAGGTGAAGCTGCTTCATTATTCCCGTTATTCCCACCGCAGCCTGCTAAACTAAGACTCAGTACCATCGTTAGCAATAGTGTCATTAGTGCGCTTTTTCTAACAGCTTTCATATACACCATAACCTCCCTCAAAATATTTATATATGCTGAATCGGCCGTTCACACCTTAGCATAAAGCGGCCGAATTAAGCCATTACAATCGTCCTTAACCTTTGACAGCACCCACGGTAAGCCCTTTAATAAAATACTTCTGGAAGAAGGAATATACAAACACGATAGGTCCGATACCAATAACAGCCATCGCCATTCTTACCGTTTCTGTTGGAATATTGATTTCTACACCCTGTGCAGCCAAGGCAGCCATCGCCTGAGGACTTGCTGTCAGGAATTGAACATTCAGCATCGTCTTATACATTAGGTATTGTAAATTGACATGACCTTCGGGTGAGATAAAGATCAAACTAAGGTACCAATCATTCCAATAGGCCAGGGTCTGAAACAAACCTACTGTAGCTAACACTGGCATAGACAAAGGCAAAATAATTTGAACGAAGATCCGGAATTCTGGTGCCCCATCGATCTTAGCAGATTCGATTAAAGCTGGCGGTATGGTATTGGCAAAAAAGGTCCGTAAGATGATAACAAAGAAAGCAGAAACCAGCAGCGGCATAATTAGAATCCATAACGTATCCTTCATATGCATCATTCGCGTGTAGACCAGATACCAAGGCACAAGGCCCCCATTAAACAACATTGTAAAAAACATAAAAAATGAGAAGAAATTACGATGTGGAAAATCTCCACGTGAGATAGGGTAAGCGTACATAGCCATAATGATAAGACTCAGAATCGTGCCCACCACAGTCACAAATAACGAAACGGAAGCTGCATCGATAATTTGCCAATAATCTTTTAACAGAAATTCATAAGAAGAAATATCCCACTTGTTAGGAAAAAAGCTGTAGCCGTTCTGGATAACGGAATTCTCGTCCGAAAACGATACAATAACTACGAGGATCAGCGGCACCACACAAATCGCTGTGTATATCCAAAAGAATATATTAATTAGCAAATTAGATATATTAGATATTTCATTGGGTTGTCTTTGCCGTTTTGTGCGCTTTCCTGTACGCCGTGACGACCCTATTGCTGTTTCTGTCTGGCTCAACACTCCCACCTCCCTTTAGAATAAAGCATCATCTTTACTGATTCGCCGCACTGCTAGATTCGCTAAGAAAATCAATAGAAATCCTACAACAGATTGAACGAGACCCGCGGCTGAAGACATTCCTATATCACCGATTGCGAGGAAGGTTTGATATACATATGTGTCGATAACCTGCGTCGTCGAGTATAACGCTCCTGCATTTCTCGTAACCTGAAAGAATAATCCGAAGTCTGCGTTAAAAATCCTGCCTATCTGCAGCAGCGTCATTACTATAATAACTGGGCTGATTAGCGGCAGTGTAATTTTTCGAATCTGCTTCCATTTAGAAGCTCCATCAATTAGTGCAGCCTCATAATATTCATTATCTATTCCAATAATAGCGGCCATATAAATAACCGTTGTATACCCAATCTCTTTCCATATCTTCACGATTACTAGAATCCCAGGCCAATATTTGGACTGTGAATACCATTCGATAGGATCCACCCCAAAGAACGGGAGTAATGTCTTGTTCATGAACCCATGCTCTGCACTCAGAAAGCCGTATACTAAGTAACTTACGACGACCCAAGAGAGAAAATAAGGGAGAAACATAGCGCTTTGATGGAATTTCGATAGCCATCTGCTGCGCATTTCGTTAAACATAATTGCGAAAGCCAGCGAAAAAAATAGCGTCAGTATAATAAACGCTGTATTATACAATAACGTATTCCTCGTAATGATCCAGGCCGTCTCCGTCGAGATTAAATATTTGAAGTTCGCTAACCCGACCCAATCACTACCTAGAATCCCTTTTTGGTAATTGATATCCTTAAATGCAATTACCGTTCCTAACATCGGTATGTAGTTATTGATGATTAGAATCACTATCGCAGGTAACATCATCAAATAGAACACCCAATATTTCTTCATTACTCTAAGAAAATTCGGCGTTCTTCCCCTGCCTGGTTTCTTTACTTCTGACAAGCTGACGGAAGGATTCGTCACACTCATTTTTGGTTCCCCCATTCTCCATCATCCCATTCTTAAGCCCCAATTACTCTTGCTTGCCTAACGTTTTGTGTATCCTCCTTACACTCTAATTAAAACATATGATAATTTATGGGAGTATAGGGAACATATTATATTTCTATAAAAAAAGAGACGATTATCCTCGAAAATCGAGGAAAACCATCTCTTCAGCCTCTAATAGAGGTAAAAAATTTAATTAATCATAGCTTATGTACCTTAATCGCATTTATCACAGCCAAAGGCTGGTTGATAATCTTTTCTCTTCATCACAGCCAAGGGCTGATTGATAATCTTTTCTCTTCATCACAGCCAAGGGCTGGTTGATAATCTTTTCTCTTCATCACAGCTAAGGGCTGGTTGATAATCTTTTTCTCTTCATCACAGCCAAGGGCTGGTTGATAATCTTTTCTCTTCATCACAGCCAAGGGCTGGTTGATAATCTTCGTACTTTATCACAGCCAAAGGCTGGTTGATAATCTTTTCTCTTCATCACAGCCAAGGGCTGGTTGATAATTTCTGCCTTAGATTAACTAGGCAATCAGTCCTAGTGATCCCAGAGAGGCCCACATCCGTAGGTGTGGGACGGCCCCTATACTACGAAGAGGGGTGAGGGAGAAGGAACGGAAAGGATGTTTGGAACTGTAGGAGCGTAGCGTTCGCCTTTATCCTCGGATTTCAACCGCTAATAGCGGTATCTAATCAAGAAATCTGAGGATAACAGCGACCGGAAGTCCAAACATTCCTTGGAGCGACGCTAACCTCACCACTCAGCAACAAACATTCCTTGTAGCGACGCTAACCTCACCACTCAGCAGCTAACCTCACTGCACTTCGGTCCGGCATCGGTCGCGATACTCCTTAGGCGACATTCCTGTCTGCTTCTGAAATACCTTGGTAAAATAACGCCGCTCCTGATAGCCAACTCCCGAGCCAATCATCGTAATACTCTTATCGCTGTTAGTTAGCATAAACTTCGCAGCTTCAATTCGTTGTAGGGTCACGTATTCCACGAAAGTCATAGCAAAACGATTCTTAAACAAGAGACAGAAATAACTGCCACTAATCCCGATCTTATTCGCCACTTCCTCAATCCCAATATCTGAATGGAGATGTTCTGTGATGTACTTAGCTGCTTGGTTCATCAGCTGATCCGGTGTTTTTTTGCCAGAATCATCATCACCTTCAGGGATTTCCTGAAAAATCGGAATGCTATTATACAGTTTATTCTTAAACTGCTTACTACGGATTTTAGCCCCAATCTCCCGTACCTTATTGCCAAGCTCTTCATAATGTATCGGCTTACAAATATACTCTTTAACACCTAGCCGAATCGCTTCCCGCGCATAATCAAACTCCTGATACCCGGTAAGAAGCAGCACCTCGCTATCCAATCCCATCTCCCGCAACTTACCGATAAAAGTTAACCCATCCATCACTGGCATACGGATGTCACATAACACAAGATCAGGCTGTTTCTCCTCGGCAATACGCAAAGCATCCATTCCGCTTCGCGCCATACCGACAACCTCCATCCCCATCTCCTGCCAAGGCAACACCCTGTTCAGATTATTCAGAATTGGGGCTTCGTCATCAACCAATAATACTTTTAGCATAATGATCTTCCCCCTGCTCGTATTTAGGTATGACACATTGGATAATAGTACCATGACCTGGACTAGAACAGATAAATATTCCGTACCTGTCACCGTATTCAATGCGGATGCGATCTGCTACACTGCGAATACCAAGACCTCTGCGTTCAAGATTCATCCGGTTATCCCGTTCAGCCTTAACTTCTTGCTCCACAGGATCATTCACAATATATTGAAAAATAGCCAACTGAGAAGGTGTAATACCAATACCATTATCTTCAATACGTAAAATCAAATCCCCCTGCTTCTCCCAAACTTTCACAGAAACATAACCTTTGTAATCAATGCCCTCAAATCCATGTTGAATGCTGTTCTCTACAAGCGGTTGTAAAGTGAGTTTAAGGATACCGCAACTCATCAATTCATTCGGAATATCGATCTCGTATTCGAACAAATCTTCAAAGCGGAATTTTTGTATATCCAAATAATTGCGTAAATGTTTAACTTCTTCATCCAGTGTAATCTCTTCCCGATCCTGAATGCTGATTCGCAAAATACTAGCCAGCCTGTAGACCATCTCACTAACTTTTTTGCCTTCATTCTGTATAGCGAGAACATTGATTGATTCTAATGTATTGAATAAAAAATGTGGTTTAATCTGTGCCTGCAGAACACGCATCTCAGCTTGATTCTTGCGACGCTGCTCCACATGAATTCTGTTAAACAACCCATTGATTTTATCCATAAGGTCATTAAAACCCTTAGCAAGCAGCGTTAGCTCATCATTCCCTTTAACTTCTACCCTAGTGGTCAGATCTCCGTCTTCAACCCGGCGCATAAAACGAACAATGACAGCGATGCCGCCGGTAATCCGGTTCATAAAAAATAAATTGAAGATCACAGCTGCCAATAAGCAAAGGAAAATCACAGCGACGAACCAGCGAGCAAATACTGTAACTTCATGAGACAACGTATCCCAAGAAGTCACAGATACCAGACTCCATGGATAGTCCTTCAAATGATACATGGAAAGAATGCTTTTCTCCCCGTTGTACTCTGTTTTGAAACTCTGAAACCCTTTTTTAAAGGTAATCTCTTTATCCGCGAAAGACTGGAAGTCCTGTCCATCCAGCTTTTGATCTGGGTCAAAAAGAATCATTCCATCATCATTTACAAGCATAAAGGAAACATCCTGATTGCTATCCCCAATTTTTAAATTGCGAAATATGGATTCGAACTCCCAATTCTTGATCTGCACAACTAGGATACCTATGTTCTGAAAGAAGCTCAATTCCTTCACTAGCCGAATTTGTGTAAACACAGGTTCAGTACCCGTAAGCTCGGGATACTCGTGAGGAGCCAGCCATTTCGGCACACCATTTAAGTCCATAACTTCCTGGTACAGATCACTTTTTTTGAATGTATCATAGGGTAGCGTTCGGAAATTTTCCTTGTTAAAAAGCGACACGATTTCAGAGTTACCTCTACCGTTAAAATTGTACAAAAATGCATAACTGATCGATGGATGATTAAACAACAGACTACGGAAATTGCGCTGGCTCGCATTCAGATTCAGTTGCTCAGCATCAGTCAAATCCTGGTTGTTAGGATCATCTGCACTAAGGGCCATATGAAACACCGAGGTAGCAATTCCGTTGTCTGTAACGTTATCCATATCTTTTAATACATTAGAAATACTGTAACTAATCGCTTTAAGTGAGTATTCCGACTGCTGGCTGTACTTTTTCTCAATAGAATTATAAGTCACAAAAAACATAAGCATGCCTAGAATAAATAAAGGAATGATAATCAGGCCCAAAAATGCCGTAAATAATTTATAGCGCAAATTCATCGGCTAGTGCTCCTGACTGAGAATAAAGTTATCCTTTTACGCCGCCCGCTGTTACACCTTCAATAATCTTCTCCTGAAGAATTGCATAAATGATAATTACCGGCAGTACGCTGAAGACGATACCGGCTGACATTTGTGCATAGTTCATCTGGTATTGATCACGGAATTGGACCATACCTACTGGAAGCGTTCGCAGCTCGTCATTCGACAGGAAGTAGTTAGCTAGCAAGAACTCGTTCCAATTTCCCAGGAAATTAACAATGAATACCGTAACCATAGCCGGAACCGTTAGAGGTACAATAATTCTAGCAAAGATACCCGGTGCCTTCAAGCCATCCATGACCGCAGCTTCTTCTATTTCTCTAGGTAAATTTCGCATAAATGCTGCTAAAATAATGATGGTAAATGGAATCGCATTGGCGATATAAGGAATGATCAACGCCCAGTGGGTGTTCAGTATTCCTAACTTACGTACAATCGTATAAATCGGCAGCATTAAAGCATTATTCGGGATGAGCATTCCTACTAAAACCAGTGAGAACAAAATAGTATTCCATTTCCCCTGACGCATCCGCGTAACCGCAAAAGCAAACATAGACGCAAGCAGAATGGACACTACAGAGGCAAGGATCGAAATGTACAAACTGTTGAAAAAGTAAGTACTAATCTTGGCATTTACCCAAGCCTCCACGTAGTTATTGAAGACGAATTCCTTTGGGATGCCAAAAGGATTAAGCGCAATCTCATTATTATCCTTTTTCACAGATGAGAATAATACGAATAGGAAAGGAAACAGGATCACTAACAAATAGAATAAAAGGGCAATATGTGGCAGACTCTTTTTCAGGGCGCGTGGCATCAGTATTCAATCCTTTCTGTACGACGTGCAATCAGCAGCTGATAAAGGACTGTAACCACCAGTGTAAATGCAAAGATCAGGACAGCGATGGCATTTCCGTATCCATACTTAAAGTTCGTGATCGCATATTTAATCATGTATGTTGCCATTACATCGGTTGAACCTGCAGGTCCCCCCTTAGTCATAACGATGACGATATCCGCAGCTTTCATTGCTCCAGCAATGGATAGCATAATTACAACCGAGATGATCGGTACGATTAGTGGGAGCGTGATACGAGTAGCGCGTTGAAATCCAGTTGCGCCGTCAATGGCTGCAGCTTCATCCAATTCACCAGGAATAGCTAGAATCGCCGCTAGGACCATAACGATATAAAATCCAGTCCACTGCCAAGCATTCGTCAACAAAATAGAAAGCATTGCAAATCTTTCATCTGACAGCCAGTAAATAGGATTAATTCCTACTAGACTAAGGAGCTTATTAAAAAGTCCAATGTTGGGCTCATAGATAAACCCCCAGAGAATACCGATAACCGCTGTAGACATAATGGAAGGCATAAAGACTGCTGTCTTATATAAGCCCTTTAACTTCTTCACATTAGAAATCAATAACGAGAAGAATACGATCAACGGTACCTGTATACATACGGAGAAAAGAATAAACCAACCGTTGTTTTTAACGGATATCCAGAATCGTTCATCTCCTAGTGCTTTCTCATAATTACTTAACCCGGCTGATTTAACCGTCTCCGATACACCGTTCCAACTAGTAAAGCTGTAATAAATAGAACTAAAAATGGGGTAAATGAAAAACATCGTGAACAATATCAATGCTGGAAGAACGAATAGGAAAAATACCACTGGATTTCTTAATGCTTTATTCATGACTACCTCCGGTTGCTTTGACATCTGGCGAATAGTGAATGCTTCAGATCAAGTGCAAACACATATTTTCTTTGATTTTAAAAATGTACCCTGGATTTAGCACCAGGGTACATTCAGTTTGCAGCTATTTATTCAACTGCTGCGTTTGCTTCTTCTTGTACCTTTTGCAAAGCTTCGCCCATTTTCTCAGGAGTCGTCTGATCGCCAATCAGTTTTTGAATTTGAATGTTACTGATTTCTGTAGTTACATCAGCTTGAACAAGAGAGTCAAATGCTGGGAACGAAGATTGTGAGTTGTTAAGTACACCTACGATTTCGCTCATCAGATCATCAGTAATATTCTCATTCAATACGTTTTGGTCAATCTTCATTGCTGGCAATACACCATCTTCAACAAGTCCGCGCAATTGCATTTCTTCATTAAATAAGTTTTTAATAAAAGATTTCACAGCAGCCAATTGACGTGGATCTTTCTCAGCAGATGCAGAGAAACCATAACCATTGTTCACATCGCGCATCAATGCAGTTTGGTCACCCGCTCCGCCTTCAACTGCTGGGATGTTGAAGAATCCAACTTTACCGATCAAACCTTCGCCAGATTGGCCCGTTTTAAATACGGAAGATTTCCAAGTACCATCATACAGCAGGATCGCTTCACCACTAGTGAATTGTGTTGTGTATTCAGCATATTCAAAGCCAAGTTCGCCTTTTTTGAAGTAGCCTTTATCAACCCATTCTTTGTATTTCGCAAATCCTTTTACTACATTTGGATCAGACCATTTAGCTTCGCCTGTTGCAAATTTAGCAGTTACATCCGGACCCGCATAACGTGACCACAGGTGGTTAGCTAACATAAGTGGTACCCAACCAGCTTTGGATGCACCAGCCAAAGGTACTTTTCCATCAGCCTTGATATCAGCCAATTGTTGTTCCAATTCAGCAAATGTTGTTGGAGCCTTCCAGCCCTTGCTTGTATAGTATTCTTTGTTATAGAAGAAACCTTCACCAGAACCACCGATTGGCAATCCATAGATTTTTCCTTCATAAGTGAAAGGATCAAGATTTGAGAATTTATCCTTAATTCCAAGTTCCTCAAGGATTGGAGTCAGGTCAAGTAATTTACCTTCTTTAGCATAGATCTTGGAGTCAGGGCTACCGAACAGATCGAAGATTTCCGGTGGATTACCCGCAGCCATTTCACCACGCAATTTTTCTTTACGGTTTACATCTGAATCTACCCCATCGAGTTTAAAGGTCAGACCCGGTACATCCTCTTGTACTTTGTTAACTACTTCTTCGAGAATAGCCAGACGTTTCTGCTTGTCTGCACCGATTTGAGTGTGACGAATCGTCATTTCAAATGGCTCGTTATTTACCGGTTCTTCTGTTGCTGGAGCATTTGTAGCGGCTGAGTTAGTCGCGGTAGCGTTTCCATCTCCTTTGTTAGAAGACGCATTGTTGTTGCCTCCGCAACCAGTCAGTAAAGCTGATGATACGAAAATCAGGGACAATAGCAAAGTCATACTTTTTTTCATTTCTTGTGACCCTCCCTATATATTGATGTGCTTTACACTTCTTATTATAGAAAACAGACTTCATTATCGTAAGGTTAAGATTCATCCACTATAGGGATAAAAATCTCTAATGTAAGCGGAATCAACTACATGATAAGTTATATTTTATAACATTAAAATGTTAAATCGCTTTATTCATTTGTTTTTCTCATCACAAAAGTTTGTTTCTCTTTAAAAACATTTAATTAAAATATAAAATTAGTCATATTACCTGACATATTCATTTATTATCTACCCCATAAACCACGTGTAACTATAGCATGTCTTTATTAGGAATAATATAAAATTCCCCCTCAGAGGAGCTTTAACCCCTCCCTTTTTACTTCCTCATAACAAAAAACCGCACCTTCAGTGATGATCAACCACTGAGGGTACGGTCTCTCTTAAAAATAGATTTCTATTATACCAATGCCGTTTGCTTACGACCTTCTTCGACCAAGCGATATGCCCGTTGCACTTCTTCTTCTGTTGGAGAAGGTACTCCATCCAGTTCATAAGCTTTGCCGAGCATTTCCCATTTATAGATACCCATCTGATGATAAGGTAAGATTTCGAATTTCTCGACGCCATTTAAGGTTCCAATATAACGACCTAAGTTAATGAGATCCTCTTCACGATCATGAATACCAGGAACATATACATGTCGGATCCACATCTTACGATTATGGTCTGAGAGCCAGCGTGCAAGCTTCAAAGTTCGATCATTGGATTTACCGGTTAATTTGATATGCGCTTCTTCATCAATATGCTTCAGATCAAGCATAACCAAATCTGTTACATCCAATAAGTCATTAATCTTGTCACCTTCGTTGTAACCATTACTGTCTAATGTGGTGTGCAAATTCCAACGCTTCTTCACTTCCGTAAATAACTGCTTTACAAATTGCGCCTGCAAGGTTGGTTCTCCACCGGATACAGTTAACCCGCCACCGGATGAACGATAGTAGTTTATATATGGCTCGATTTCCGAAAGCACTTCTTCTAGAGTCATTTCTTTACCTTCATCTAAAGCCCAGGTATCAGGGTTATGGCAATACTGACATTTCAGCAAGCAGCCTTGCATAAATAAGACAAATCGAATACCAGGTCCATCAACGGTTCCAAAGGTTTCCAAAGAATGTATGCGACCTTTAATCATAGGATGTCATCCTTTCGCCACGCCAGACTAACAGTCCCTTTTTCAACGATGAAGATCCCTGTCCTTGAGACTGTCATATCCCTATATCGCGGCAATAAAATTTAAAATTTTAACAATTCTCAAACAAGATATTACCGCCCTTGAGACAAGGGCGGTATCTTCCTTGCAATTATTTCAATAGTAGTACTAATTCAAAGATCTTCATGACAGGAACAAATTACATCGAACCGTGGAATGTACGGTTGATTACATCCATTTGTTGTTCACGAGTCAGCTTGATGAAGTTAACTGCATAACCGGATACACGGATAGTCAATTGTGGATAGTTCTCTGGGTGCTCCATAGCGTCCATCAGCTGTTCACGGTTAAATACGTTAACATTCAAATGCTGAGCGTTGTTATGGAAGTATCCATCCATCATGTGTACCAGGTTAGACTTACGGGAATCCTCGTCTTTACCAAGTGCCTTAGGTACGATGGAGAACGTATTAGAGATACCATCTTGTGCATCGGAGTAAGGCAGTTTAGCTACAGAGTTCAGGGAAGCCAAGGCGCCTTTCTTGTCACGTCCGTGCATTGGGTTAGCACCTGGTGCGAAAGGTTCACCTTTCTTACGTCCATCAGGTGTAGTACCTGTCTTCTTACCGTACACTACATTCGAAGTAATGGTCAGTACCGATTGAGTCGGCACAGAATCACGATATGTTTTGTTTTTACGGATCATAGTCATGAAGGTTTCAACCAATTCTACTGCGATGCTGTCAACAGCATCGTCATTGTTACCGTAGCAAGGGAATTCGCCTTCGGTTTCGAAATCGATCGCAATACCTTGTTCGTTACGAATAGGTTTTACTTTGGCGTATTTAATTGCGCTTAGTGAGTCAGCTGCAACGGACAGCCCAGCAATACCACAAGCCATCGTACGCAGAATGTCACGGTCATGCAGCGCCATTTCGATACGTTCGTAAGAATATTTGTCATGCATATAGTGAATGATGTTCAAAGTGTTAACATAAGTCTTAGCCAACCACTCCATCATCGGTTTGAAACGTTTCATTACTTCGTCATAATCCAGATATTCAGAAGTGATCGCTGGGAATTCCGGTCCAACTTGTGCTCCGGATTTTTCATCCACACCACCATTGATAGCATACAGTAATGCTTTTGCCAGGTTGGCACGAGCACCGAAGAACTGCATTTGTTTACCGATACGCATTGGAGATACGCAGCAAGCAATCGCATAATCTTCACCCCAGTATGGACGCATTACATCGTCATTTTCATACTGAATTGCACTAGTTTCGATGGAAACCTTAGCACAATATTTTTTGAAGGCTTCAGGCAATTTTTCGGACCACAGTACAGTTAAGTTTGGTTCCGGAGCTGGACCCAAGTTGTACAGGGTGTTCAAGAAACGGAAGCTGTTCTTAGTAACACGAGTTGTTCCGTCTTCAGCCATACCACCGATGGATTCAGTTACCCATGTTGGGTCGCCGGAGAACAGATCATTATAGTCAGGTGTACGCAAGAATTTCACGATACGCAGTTTCATTACGAAATGATCGACGATTTCTTGTACTTGTTCTTCAGTCAAAGTACCTTCAGCAATATCGCGTTCTGCATAGATGTCCAGGAAAGAGGACACACGGCCCAGGGACATCGCCGCACCATTTTGCTCTTTAACTGCTGCCAGATATCCGAAGTATACCCATTGAGTAGCTTCTTTGAAGTTGGTCGCTGGTCTGGAAATATCCATACCATGAGCAGCTGCCATTTCTTTCAATTCGCCAAGTGCACGAATTTGTTCGGACAGCTCTTCACGCAAACGAATGATATCTTCAGTCATGGAATCTACTTCAAGCTCAGTTTGTTGTTGTTTTTTGTCTTTAATGAGGAAATCAATACCGTACAGAGCAATGCGGCGGTAGTCGCCGATGATGCGTCCGCGTCCGTAAGCATCAGGAAGACCTGTAATTACGCCGGATTTACGCACAGCTCTCATGTCTGGTGTATATGCATCAAATACGCCTTGGTTATGCGTTTTGCGAATGTTCGTAAACATGTCAACGATGTTTTGTGGAAGCTCGAAGCCATAAGCCTTCGTAGCATCAACCATCATCTTGATCCCGCCGAATGGCTGGATGGAACGTTTGAAAGGAGCATCAGTCTGTACGCCTACAATTTGTTCCTTGTCCTTGTCAATGTAGCCTGGAGCATGTGAAGTGATTGTGGAGACAGTATCTAGAGAAACATCCCATACGCCGCCTCTTTCTCTTTCTTCCTTGCTCAATTGGGAAATAATCTTCCACAGTTCAGTTGTGTTACTAGTAGGTCCTACGAGGAATTCTTCGTTTCCTTCATAAGGCTTAATGTTGCTTGCGATAAAGTTGTTAACGTCAACTTTTCTGGACCATTTACCTTTTGTAAAACTTCTCCAACCGGATTTCACTTCTTGTACATCTTTTTCAATCACCGACATGCTAAATCCCTCCATCTATATTTATATTATATTTGTAGAGATCGCGGGCTTGAAGGTTGATCCCGTGTCTCGTGATCCCAAGAAAAATATGGTTGTTCGAAAATTCACAATCATTGTTCCATATATGGGACCGTTGTTTATATAAACATTTTAGTTTATTTTCTATAAATAGACTGTGACAAATATCACCTTTCCGGTGATATTTGTCACTTATATCTAATCCACAACCATCCTATTATCTACTTAACCAAATATTAATTATCAAATCTTCCGTAGAAAGCATTACGATATACATCTGCAAGTTCAGATACCAGTGGCAGCTTAGGATTGGCAGTTGTACATTGATCTTCAAATGCACGGTCAGCCAAGTAATCTACATGGGATTCAAAATCCTTAGGATCAAAGCCCAATTGTTGGAAGGATTCTTCGATACCCAGTTTTTTGTTCATGTCGCGAATAGCATTGATCAGGCTAGTTACACCTTCTTCAGTTGTGCGAGCTGGCAATCCCAGAATACGGGCGATTTCTGCATAACGCTCGTCAGCTACGAAGTGTGAATATTTAGGGAACGAAGCGAACTTCGTAGGTTTCTTAGCATTGTAACGAATAACGTGTGGCATAAGGATCGCATTAGTACGACCGTGAGCAGTGTGATATTGACCGCCCCATTTATGCGCCAAGCTGTGGTTAATACCCAGGAAAGCATTAGCAAAGGCCATACCAGCAAGTGTTGATGCGTTATGCATTTTTTCACGGGCAACTCTGTCGCCTTCAAGAGCCGATTTTTCAAGGTATTGGAATACCAATTGGATTGCTTTAATTGCCAGACCATCCGTGTAGTCACTCGCCATTACAGATACATAAGCTTCGATGGCATGTGTCAATACGTCCATACCTGTATCAGCTACAGCAGTTTTTGGCAAGCTATATACGAACTCTGGATCAATGATAGCTACGTCTGGAGTTAGCTCGTAGTCAGCCAAAGGATATTTAGTGTGTTGTTCAGTTGTTTTATCGGTAATAACTGCGAAAGATGTTACTTCCGAACCTGTACCCGAAGTAGTTGGAATCGCTACAAACTTAGCTTTGTTTCCAAGTTTAGGGAATTTGTAAACCCGTTTACGGATATCCATGAATTTTTGTTTCAGACCATTAAAGTCTGCGTCTGGATGTTCATAGAATAACCACATTCCTTTTGCAGCATCCATTGGGGAACCACCACCAAGTGCGATGATGCAGTCCGGTTGGAATCTGTTCATCATTGCTGTACCTTTTTCAACTGTAGTTGTCGATGGATCTGGTTCAACTTCCGAGAACACTTCGATCGCTACAGGAGTTTGGCGTTGACGCAGGTAATGTTCAACTCTCTCAACATATCCAAGCTTAACCATCATTGGGTCAGTGATAATTGCGACACGTGTGATATCAGGCATTTTGGTCAGGTACTGAGTAGCGCCTTTTTCGAAATAGATCTTGTCAGGTACTTTAAACCATTGCATATTCACGGTACGACGATTCACCCTTTTCACGTTGATCAAATTGATTGCTGTAACGTTTTGCGACACGGAGTTACGACCATAAGATCCGCAGCCCAGCGTCAACGAAGGGATGTTAGTGTTATAGATATCGCCGATCGCACCATGAGTGGAAGGCGAGTTAACGAGAATACGTCCTGTTTGCAGACGGTTAGAGAACTTCATGATTACTTCTTCGTTGTTGGAGTGGATAGCCGAACTATGGCCCATACCACCAAATTCAACAACTTGTGCTGCGCGTTCAATACCTTGATCTGCGTTTTTAACTTTGTAGCAAGCAAGCACAGGACTCAATTTTTCAGCGGACAATGGATATTTAGTGCCTACACCTTCAAGTTCTGCTACCAGAATCTTAGTGCCGGCAGGAACTTGAATGCCGCACATTTCAGCAATTTTCACTGCGGATTGTCCAACGATTGCTGGATTAACCGCACATTTATCAACGTTCATAGCGCCGCTAGTAAGTTTGGCAGCTTCTTCTTTGTTAACAAAGTAGCAGCCATTAGCGATCATTTTCTTTTTCACTTGATCGAAGATTGGTTCTTCGATAATAACAGCTTGCTCGGAAGCACAGATCATACCATTATCAAATGTTTTGGAAAGAATGATGTCCGTTACGGCTTGATCGATATCCGCGCTCTTTTCGATGAATGCAGGTACGTTACCAGGACCTACGCCAAGAGCTGGTTTACCACAGCTATAAGCTGCTTTTACCATTGCAGAACCGCCTGTTGCAAGAATAAGTGCAACGTCAGGGTTGTTCATCAAAGCGTTTGTTTTGTCCATCGTTGGCATTTCAATCCATTGGATACAATTCTCAGGTGCGCCAGCTTTTACAGCCGCATCATGAAGAATTCTAGCAGCTGCTGCACTACACTCTTGCGCAGATGGGTGGAAACCGAATATAATAGGGTTCCGTGTCTTAATCGAAATCAACGCTTTAAACATCGTGGTGGATGTAGGGTTGGTTACCGGTGTGATACCCATTACAATTCCGACGGGCTCAGCAATTTTTTGGAAGCTTTCATAAGCATTGTCTTCAATAACGCCTACTGTTTTATCGTATTTAATTCCGTGCCAGATATATTCTGTCGAGAAGATGTTTTTAGTAATTTTGTCTTCGTAAACCCCGCGGCCAGTTTCTTCTACAGCCAATTTAGCGAGGTACATATGTTTGTCGAGTCCAGCCAACGCCATTGCATGAACGATTGTGTCAACTTGCTCTTGATCCAGCGCCATGAATGCCTCATGTGCTTTTTTCGCTTTATCCACCAAAGTCTGAATATACTCTTCAGCGGTAGTTTGTTTAACTTGGGCGGCGACTTCGTTCTTAACTGCCATCTCCCTCGTCCTCCTGTCAATTTTTAGGTTGTTTTTCTCTACACATTTATCTTATCACATCATTTCCACCTTGTATAGTGAAATCTTTCACAAAGTATAAAGTTTTTTTGATTTGTTTTCAAAGCGCTTTCATTCGATCATATTATAGGTTTTTTACCATTATTTATGCTGTATCATTCCTTAAATCTAAAGTTTATGTTTAAAAAGACAAGAACCGATACCCATTTTCTACCTTTCCGCTCGCAAAAATATTTTAAAAATACAAATCTAATTTTGTTGACACTCTATTTTTCTCATGACCCTCTAAAAAATAGTCGGAAGCCATCCGTTGGGTTGATTTATAAAAATATCAATAATATAAACATAAAAAAACCGACTCCTAAAGGAGCCGGTTCTGTCCTTCCTTGCCTATTCTACTTTAATTGTATCGAAGAATTTCTCCTGCACTGTTTTTGCAGCAGCTTCAAGCTGTGTCTTGGAATCTGTTCCCTTTTTGGAGAACAGCTCTTGAATTACATTGGACATGGTTGCGTAGTAGTCCTGTGTATTGTATTGCGCTTCCGGTTTACCGTCCAGCAAGCCTAAAATATCAGGGCTGTATTGATATACATTTGTATATTTATCATACACAGCTTTTGTTTTCTTGCCGAAGTCAGAATCTGCAGAATAGTAATCTAAGAGCGGCGGAATAAAGTATTTGCCATCCGTTGTACGTTGTTGCAGAACCGCATCCAGTGCTTCTAGACCTTTATCGGAGAAGTAATCAAATGTAATATAACGGAATGCCATTTCTTGCTCGTCTGGTGTTGCATTTGGATTGATTACAAGGTAGTCACCACCAAGTACCCCAGTGTGTTTTCCGCCTTTTTCCATCGCAGGCATTGGATACGTAAGTACATCTTCTGGTTTCAGACCGCCTTGATTCAACGCTTGCTCAATAACACCGTCAGATCCAGCCATTACCATTGCTGTACGACTTTGTTGGAATGCGCCTACAGCATCACCCCAGCCCAGTGCCCAGTCCTGAGGAATCGCATTTGCTTCCCATCTAAGTTTCTTGTAGAAATCCAGCGCTTTAATCCCAGCCTCAGAATTAAAAGTAGCTACAACCTTACCGCCTTCAATCTTCTGAATTTCACCGCCAGCCTCGAACAGGAAGTTGGTCCAGTTCCAGCCTGCTTCATTCCCTTTACCCATTGGAGCAATACCGGAAATCCCTTTTTTGGTATCAGCTACACCTTTCGCGGTATTCAGCATATCATCCCAAGTCCAATCCATAGATGGAACAGCAACGCCTTTTTCATCCAGCATTTTTTTGTTGATCATTGTGGTTGTTACATAACCCTTTTGAGTTACGCCGAATACTTTTCCGTCAATGATAAATTGATTTTGGAGAACCGGGTTAATTTGATCCTTAAATTCGTATTTATTCCACAGATCCGTAATGTCAGCTACCCAGCCTTTTTCAACTAGGAATTTTGCTTCTGTAGCGTAAGTGTTAAAGAAGGTTGGAGCTTCATTCGCTGCCATTTTGATGCCGATTTCACTTACATTGTACTGCCAATCGTCTTTGACGATTTCAACATTCGGATACTCCTCTTGGAAACGTTTGATCTTGTCATCTTCCTGTGCTCTAACTTCGGTTAGATCAGGGGTTGGATAGTGAATTTTGATGGTCACTTTTCTTTGTGTGATATCATCAGTTGGCGCTGCTGTAGCACTGCCAGCATTATCTGTTGCAGCATTCGTTGGCGCAGTAGTCGCTTCCCCTTCCTTGTTTCCTGTTGTGTTTCCGTTATTGTTGTTACCGCCGCATGCGGTTAACAATGATCCGGCCACAAGGAGGCTTAGTAGCACGCTAGAGTACTTACGCATTGAAACTCCCCTTTTCAATTCATAGTTATCTTACATATCGATCATAAAAGAGAAATCGTTTACAAACGAGGTGCATTTATATTCCTTTCATGTGCATGTTTACGATCCGTGACTAAATTCGTCGATCCGCGCTTATCCCTTAACTGCTGATAATGCAACGCCACGCATAATGAACTTTTGGAAGATCAGGAAGACAAGGATCGGCGGCAACGATACGATAAATAGGATAGCGAATTTAATATTCGTATTAAGTGCCTTTACATTAATAACGTATTTATAGATTGCTGTCGCGAGCGTATATTTCTCTTCACTGTGCATAACCAGAGATGGCCAGAACCAGTCATTCCATGCAGTAGAAAAGATAAAGATCGCCAGCGTAGCAAATATCGGAACCGACAATGGCACTGCAATGGAGAAAAAGCTTCTCGGCTCAGAGGAACCGTCGATCCGCGCGGCTTCAAAAATTTCAGGATGTATCCCATCAAAAAAGTTCTTTAGAAGTAGAAAATAGAATGTATTCGCACCCGCCGGCAGCCAAAAGGCAGCGTACTGATTCAGTAATCCAAGCTCTTTTAGATTGACAAAGTTGGGAATCATGTAGCTGGTCGCCGGAATAAACAATGTCATCAGGAAAAAGAAATAAATTGCCTTTCTGTAAGGAACATTCATACGAGAAATGCTGAAAGCAGACATTCCCAATACGACTAGTGTCACGACCATATTCCCCACAAAAATATAAATAGTGTTCTTAAGGAACATCAGCAGATCAATGTAGTTCATCGCTTCTTTAAGGTTGCTGAAGTGCCATTCCTGCGGGAAAAAATGCGGTGGGAATGAGTTCACCTCTTGATTCGATTTCAGTCCGTTAAATAACGTCATACAAATCGGATACAGCATGCTAAACACCATAATCAAAATAACCACGCACATCAAGCCATAAACGATCTTATTGCTTGTTTTTTTCAAATCATGTTCTGAGAGTATGCCTCTATCTGCGCTCTTCATCTTAGTTGTCCTCCTTGTTAAGCTTGAACTGTAAAATGCCCAAACCACCTAGGACTATGAACATTAGCATGCCAAGCGCAGTCGCTGTTCCATAATCGAGTCTTGTAAAAGCATATTTTACGATCAGCAGCGCATAGGTAAGCGTAGTATTATTCGGTCCACCATCAAGCAGCGCCATTTGTGACTGATACCCTTGTGAAGTCCCGATAATCTGTAATATAAACATCAAAATGATCAAATTACGTAGCGAAGGCAATGTGATGTACTTTATACGTGCCCACACACCCGCCCCATCAATCTCAGCTGCTTCATACCAATCCCGCGGAATGCTGAGTACAGCAGCCAAGTATATTAACATCCCTGATCCAAACTGCTGCCACGTCTCCATAAAAACAAGGGAAATCATGGACCACCTTGTATCTGTCAGGAAGGCAACCTGGTCCACACCAAGCGAGCTTAATACTGCATTGATTGGGCCCACAGGATCATAAAGCCATCTCCAGAGTCCATATAGCACCACACCAGGCATTACAAAAGGTAGGTAAGCCGCTACCCGCACAAAGCCCCCAAACCTTCTCAGCTCCGAGATCATAATAGCAAAAGCAATCGGAACCCAGAACCCGATAATAAGACATAGAAGCATGTAATACCCTGTATTTTTTAACGCGGTCAAAACATCCGGATCACTAAGGGCTCTAGCATAGTTCTCAAAGCCAACAAAGCTATTCCCTTTTACAAAATCAACATGGTAGAAGCTGTACAACAAGCCTTTAAAAATTGGCACCCACAAGAACATTACAAAAATAATCACAGCAGGTACGAGGAACATATATCCCCAAAAGTTTTTCTTCCAGCGGTTTTGCTTGTAAGGTGTACCCTTCAGCGCCGGCGGATTTTCGGATACAACTGCGGTTTGATTCATCAGGCTCCCTCATTCCATTTTTCTTTCAGCATTTTTCGCAAAATGCTTCCTACCTTAAATTGTAGAAAATGAGGGTTGTACTGAACATGTCTAAATCTACCGAAGTAGTATGTGTTTTTACTTCTTCAATTCACTGGGGCTAATCCCATAATATTTTTTGAAAATTTTACTAAAATGCTCCGGTGATTCATAACCTACACGCTCGGCGATTTCGTATCTGCGAAGATCTGTGTTCAAAATCATCTCCCGGCTTTCTTCCATCCGCAGCTTAATTACATATTCCCACAGGTTGTAACCTGTATTTTTCTTAAACAGATAGCTCAAATAATTGGGGCTGACATGGTTTTTCTTAGCCACTTCATGGATGGTTAATCCTTTTTGCGCATAGTTCTCGTCAATATACTCTCTCGCTTTCTCTACAATCAGATTGCTGCGTGTATGAAGCTCTTCTACTGAAGGATCGGTTGTGTAGCTGTTCCAATTAAAATCCCCGTAGTAAAACACATAATGGTCATTGTGTTCATTATTCCAGAGAATGGCTTTGGAGGCTTGACGGTTCAATACAGCCATAAAAGAAAGACCCTTGAGAATCTGGCTGATGCCGATAACTGCATTTAAGTGCAGATATTTTTGAATATTAAAATGAAGACTACGGCCAAGGATATCTAGCCTATTAATTTGGCTGGCAGACGAATCTTCATAGCTTTTTTCATCCCACTGAATAATGATCGTAATCTCTTCATCCTCTGCGTAAAAGGCTGTCGAGTTCCACTCCTGATCCATCAGCTCTTTGGCGATATTCAGCGCGGCATAACAAAGAAGCCGTCTGTCCCGCAGGGTGTAGTGCTTCTCCTGATTCGTTCCAGCAAGAGGTACCTTAATTTTTAAGACGGAAAAATACGGCCCTTGCAGCTTCAGGTTATCCAGCTTTTGCAAGCGTTCTGCATCACACAGTACACCTTCAGGCTCAATGAGCAGCTCATTCAATAACTTGCTGTATTCCGGAAGCGGCTCTTCCAGCCGAAAGCTTTCGTTAATTCCTGACATGAAAATATCCAATTCTGGTGATGGTTTCCCCATCTTAAGCAGCACATTTCGCACCGAATCCAGAAATTGCTCACTATTCAAAGGTTTGATCAAATAATCCTTCGCTCCAAGCCTAACGGCCATTTGCGCATATTGAAACGTCTCGTGTGCAGAAATCACGATGGTCTGTACCCAGGGTTTGGCCAATTTTGCATGCTGCATTAGATCAATCCCGCTCATTGCACCCATCTGAATATCAGTAACGAGCAGGTCTATTTCCTCCATCCGAATGCAGTCCAGCGCTTCAAAACCACTGTTTGCTGTATAAATATGGTCTATGTTTAACCCCGAAGAAGCTAATAAATTGCTCAGCCCTTTACAAATCAAGGGTTCGTCATCCACAACTAATATATTGAACATATCTGTATGCTCCCCTTCCTTAGTCCTGATTCTCTGATTTCGGAAGCTTAACCGTCACCAATGTACCGCCCTCTTTACGAGGGGTATAGCTGATGCCATAATCAGAGCCGAAGTGTAAATGAATACGCTGGTTAATGTTGCGAATCCCGTAACCGCTGGCCGGATTTGGACTGTCGTCATTCAGCACAGCTTCGATGGCCTGATAATCAACAGTCTTATAGCCATTATCTTCAATAGTGATCTCGACGGTATCGTCCACACAAACTGCGCTAATGATGATTTCCCCATCCTCGCCCATATTTTTGACACCATGAATAATAGCATTCTCAATTAACGGCTGCAGGGTAATTTTAGGAATTAGATTTCTTTTCGTATCTGGATGAATCTCCATTACTACACGAAATATATAATCATACCGGTGCTGCTGCAGCTTGATGTAGGCCGTTGCATGCTCCAGCTCTTCTTCAAGGCTAATCAGCTCCCTTCCCCGACTGAGGCTAATCTTCATAAGCTTGGATAATTCCTTGATCATCTCGGCGGATTCAACGTTACCTTCCAGCGAGCTTTTCCAGTAAATACTCTCCAAAGTGTTGTAGAGCAAATGCGGATTGATCTGCTGATAGAGCAGTTGAAGCTGTGATTCCTTCTGTTTTAGCTCCATCTGGTATTTATAAGTAATTAGTCCATTTAGCCTGCGGGCCATGTCATAGGTAGAGCCAATCAGCACACTGACCTCATCGTTACTCCCTCTTTTTGGCGTCTCAGGGACACGATTGCCTGGCTCAAACTTCCGGACGAAAAAAGCTAACTTTTGCAAAGGCGTCATTAATGAACGCCAGAAATAAGTAATCATGATTAATCCAAAAACAGCATAGGCCACAGTTATGTATTGAATCACACTTTTCATTTCGTTTTGTTGCTGCAGCAGCGCTTTTACGGCGATTTTGTAGACTAGCTTCTGTCCTAAGGCATGGTTATTATTGACCACATAAATAAAATCCGAGGTAATAACATCCACGGTTCCCTCCAAATCCTCAGCAACGACCGTCTCCGGCAGCGTAATGATCTCACCAGTATTATTCGTAGTAGAAGCGAGTACACGATTATCCAGATCTGTTAAGTAAATATCACCATCAGGCAACGATATGGATTTAAGGGATTCTCCGATTTTTGCGTCCATTTTGGTAATGACTAAAACCCCAATGGTCTCAGCTTTTCTGGAGATGTTATTGACAGCTCTCATATAGGTAAGAGTCTTCAAGTTTTCCGCTTGTGCACTTAGCTTCCCTGTAAATTTTAGAGATCCGCGACCCTTTTTCTGGACAACCTCCTCGAACCAATAGGGCTCTTCCGCTTTGGAAAAGAAATATACCCCCGCCTTCTTAACCTGTGGGAAATTGGGTGCAAAAAAATAATAATCCTCGGGATCGTATATATAAAGGGAATAATAGATGCCGTCCCCACGCTCCGCTCCCTGCGAGTAACTGACCAACAGCTTCTCTATCGTCTCATAACGTTTAACCCGCTCCAGAATGGTATCCGAACCCGTCATATTAATCTGTTGAATCAGAGGATTTTGAATTACAGTGGTAGTAATTTTATTTACGGTATCGATATCTCGGTTAATGATGGTGAAGTTTTGCTTGTTCAGCTCTACATAAGCATTCGTCACATGGCGCTTCAGAATTTGCTCAGCCTTCATATTCCCGTAAATGTTCAAAAACAGAATCGGCGAGATCATAATCAGAAACAGCAGGATAAGCTGTTGTTTGACGTTTAGCTTCAAAATCGGCCTAATCAGCCTAGACAACATCGAGATACACCTCCGGGTTCAATAACTATATCAAAGTGATAAACGCTTACATATGTTTATTTTAAAGTTTTTTATGTTCATTTGTATGTAGTTTTTTCTGTTGGGCGAATTTGTGAGAGAGTGAGTCATGGGGTCATTACGAGGAAACTTTGGACTTCCGGCCGCTGTTGTCTCCAGATTTTTTGATTTATACCGCTACTGGCGGATAAAATCCGGAGACAAAGGCGGACGCTTCCGCTCCTCCAGTTCCAAATTTCCTCTCCATGATCTTCCTCCCTTTCTAAAAACCGCAAACAGAAAAAGGGAGGGCGGCGTAAAGATCACTGCGTGGGGCTAGGAGGAATGATCTCTATATGGAAGAAGTGCGATGTATGTTCTTGAACACTTGAATACTCAAGTACTTCAATACTTGAATGTGCTTTGTTGTTGGGCGTCTGGATTACTTGATGTGCGATGGTGGTGCTTATTGTGCGTTGGATTGCTTGATGTGCGACTTACTACTTATTCGGCGTTTTGCATTCCCACACACACTCTTCACGATGAGCGATCGGACTCAGATACATCTATTGGGATGATTTTTGGCTTTTACAGGGAGGTTCGGACTCCAGAGGCGTTATTCGTTCCAAACATGCGCGATACGAGGGCTTTTCGAGCCATTAGCGACTATGGAGTCCGATATCTTCTCAAATGAGCGTAATTTTGGCTAATAGCGACTATGAGGTCCGATACACTGTCCGAGCTTTTGACTAACGTTCTGAATGACTTAATATACGGCTAATAGCGACTATGGGGTCCGATCACCGTCTGAGCTTGAGACTAACCTTCTGAATTATTTACTGTGCGACTTGCTGCTTGTTGTGCGTTTGGATTACTTAATGTGCGGTTTATTACTTATTCGGCGTTTTGCATTCCCACACACACTCTTTTCTCGATGAGCGATCGGACTCAGATACAGCTATTGGGATGATTTTTGGCTTTTACAGGGAGGTTCGGACTCCAGAGGCGTTATTCGTTCCAAACATGCGCGATACGAGGACTTTTCGAGCCAATAGCGACTATGGAGTCCGATAGGATCACAAATGAGCCGAATTTTGGCTAATAGCGACTATGGGGTCCGATACACTGTCCGAGCTTTTGACTAACGTTCTGAATGACTTAATATACGGCTAATAGCGACTATGGGGTCCGATCACCGTCTGAGCTTAAGACTAACTATCTGAATTACTTAATGTGCAGCTCAGCTACTTATTCGGCGTTTTGCATTCCCACACACACTCTTCACGATGAGCGATCGGACTCAGATACAGCTATTGGGATGATTTTTGGCTTTTACAGGGAGGTTCGGACTCCAGAGGCGTTATTCGTTCCAAACATGCGCGATACGAGGACTTTTCGAGCCAATAGCGACTATGGAGTCCGATAGGATCACAAATGAGCCGAATTTTGGCTAATAGCGACTATGGGGTCCGATACACTGTCCGAGCTTTTGACTAACGTTCTGAATGACTTAATATACGGCTAATAGCGACTATGGGGTCCGATCACCGTCTGAGCTTAAGACTAACTATCTGAATTACTTAATGTGCAGCTCAGCTACTTATTCGGCGTTTTGCATTCCCACACACACTCTTCACGATGAGCGATCGGACTCAGATACAGCTATTGGGATGATTTTTGGCTTTTACAGGGAGGTTCGGACTCCAGAGGCGTTATTCGTTCCAAACATGCGCGATACGAGGACTTTTCGAGCCAATAGCGACTATGGAGTCCGATAGGATCACAAATGAGCCGAATTTTGGCTAATAGCGACTATGGGGTCCGATACACTGTCCGAGCTTTTGACTAACGTTCTGAATGACTTAATATACGGCTAATAGCGACTATGGGGTCCGATCACCGTCTGAGCTTAAGACTAACTATCTGAATTACTTAATGTGCAGCTCAGCTACTTATTCGGCGTTTTGCATTCCCACACACACTCTTCACGATGAGCGATCGGACTCAGATACAGCTATTGGGATGATTTTTGGCTTTTACAGGGAGGTTCGGACTCCAGAGGCGTTATTCGTTCCAAACATGCGCGATACGAGGACTTTTCGAGCCAATAGCGACTATGGAGTCCGATAGGATCACAAATGAGCCGAATTTTGGCTAATAGCGACTATGGGGTCCGATCACCGTCTGAGCTTAAGACTAACGTTCTGAATTACTTAATTTGCAGCTAATAGCGACTATGAGGTCCGATAGACAGTCTGAGCTAGCTAAATACAGAGACTTTGCACAAAAAAAGACCGCCCCCAAAGTCATCCGCTACTTTGGAGTCGGTCCCATGTTCATTTAGAGCTTTAGTCTGTCAGCAGCTCATACAATCCTTTAACGACCAGATCTGCTTCCTTCAGCACCTCAGGTTTGCCGATACCTACAACCTTCATCCCAGCAGCTTTACCTGCTTGAACGCCTGCCTCAGCATCTTCAAACACAACACATTCATCCGGCTGCAAGCCTATCTCCTGAGCCGCGATCAGGAACACCTCTGGGTCCGGTTTGGCTAGTGACACTTTGTTGCCGTCAACAACTGCATCAAATAAGTCTGTAATGTTCAGCTTATTCAAAATAAACTCAGCGTTCTTACTGGCTGAACCTAACGCAATCCCAATCCCACGTGATCTCATTCCTGTCAGGTATTCTTTCACTCCAGGCAGCAGCTCCGATTCCTCGAGCCGAGAAATGTATTCTACGTACAGGCGGTTTTTCTTCTCCGCCATTGCCAGCTTCTCTGCTTCCTTAAATTCCAGGCCACCCACTTCCAGCAGGATATCAAGCGATCTCATCCGGCTCACACCTTTAAGCCGTTCGTTATCCTCCTCCGTGAATTTAAAGCCAAGCTCATCTGCAAGACTCGCCCACGCCAAATAATGATATTTGGCTGTATCTACGATCACGCCATCCAGATCAAAGATGGCGCCTTTCATATTTTCCAACATTGATTTGCTTCCTCTCCGTTGTGTATTAATATTTATAATCCCGTTTCGTCAAAGGCCAGTCGAAGGGTCTCACCTGCGGAGCAAGACTTGCCTTCTCCGCCTCGCACCGAGAATACTAAGTCTCCACTGTAATCAGCAGCTGTGATCACAGTGACTTCATCCTTTCTGATCCGCAGTTGGATGGTATCGCCGCGCAGGGTAACCGGAAGCTGAACGGACTGCCAATGTTGCGGCAGAGATGGATTGATGTGCACAACCCCTCCATCGTAGTCCAACCCAGCGAAGCCAAGAACCGCCGCCATCCAAGCACCACCATTCGCAGCCGGATGAGTCCCTCCGATGTAGAGATCCCCTACATATTGCTTAGATTCGCCGGTGAGATCGACGGTAGCCGTACGCATAAAATACGGATAGCCCCAATCCGGTGAACCAATATCAGCAGCTACCAAAGCGTAGATACAAGGGCTTAAGCTTGATCCGTGTTCCGTACGCGGTTCGTAAAATTCCCAGTTCGCTTGTTTCACTTCCTTGCTAAAGGAGTGCTTGAACAAATTCAGCATCAACACAACGTCTGCTTGTTTAAGTATGGTTGTGGTGGTAGCTAAGCCATTGCCGCCGCCAAAATACTCATTTTTATTAAGCACACGTGATTTCAGTTCTGTTAGTTCTACATCCTCCAAGGTGAGGTACCGGTCGAATTGTTCAATAACAAGACTGGCAGGATCAGGCTGTGGAACATAAAAGCTATCCAGCATCGTTTTGAACTCCTCTAGGAATGGCCCTGAGCTAAACTGAGCGGACAATTGACTGTAATCCTCAGGATACTTCTCTTGCAGCAAAGCTGCCGTACGCAAGGCAATCTCAAGCGTCTCTTTAACCAGTGCATTCGTAAAAGCATTATTGTTCACACGTTCATGATATTCATCCGGACCTGTAACATCCAGAATCTCAAACCGCTGTTTAACCGAATTATAGTAAGCGTAAGAGTAGAAAAAGCGAGCGCATTCCCAGATCACCTCTGCTCCTCCACTAGTAAGCAGACTTTCATCGCCTGTGAATTGAACATATTTCCAGATCCCATGCACAACGTCACCACTGATATGAACCTGCTTATCGCGGAAATAGGTGCGCATCGGCCGGCCTGTAAATACATCATTCACATTAAACAAAGTACAGGCATCGTCTCCCGTATCCTGACTTTCCCAAGCATAAAATGCGCCCAAAAATCCATATTCCGCTGCCTTACGGCGTGCACCATCCAATGTATGAATCCGGTACATCATCAAGTTCCGCGCTACCTTAGGATCACTGTGCAGGAAAAACGGCAACATAAACATTTCCGTATCCCAAAATACAGCTCCCTTATATACCTGACCCGATAATCCCCGGGCTGGAATAGACACCTTCTCCGAAACTGTAGGCGCAATGATTAACAGCTGATAGATACTATATCTCAAGGCAAATTGGGCAGCTTCATCACCTTCGATGATTACATCACTGTGTGACCATCTCTCATCCCATATCAGACGGTGAGACTTAAATAACGCCTCATAACCCAGCGCCTCAGCAGCATGGACAGATTTAACAGCTTCCGTCTCCGGCTGATCAGCATCAAGTCCAGTATAGACTGCTACACACTTAAACCATTCATACGTCTCACCCGCACGGGCATGAAAAGAAATCCGGCGAACAGCAGCCCCATCTTCCAGTAGCTCCTCACCAAAACTGAATACCGCCCTCTCCGCCACAACAACCGGAATCTTCAATTCTCCGCTGACAGATGAAGAGATCAGCACCTCGTCCTTCAATTGCACCGTTTGTCCGTAGAGATGAGGTCCATTGATATCCCACACATCTAAGTCAATTCCCGTCTCAATGACTACTCGGCAGTCTTGTGTGCTGCGAATAGAGTATTTACTAACGAGCAAGTGAAGATTATCCTGGCTTACGAATCGATCTGCGGTAAACGTCAACGTCCCTCCGTCAGATACAGCATATTCAGTGCTCCGATGATGAATGGCATTTCGGATATTTAGCTCCTGAGTATGAGCGGCCGGTTCACGGTCAAGCACACTTAAGAGCTGATCATTACAGAAAATCTTGGTCAACAATCCATTAGGGGCATTAACGGGTTCTCTCCATTTGTCTCCTGCTCTGTCATATAGACCTGCGAGGGTGACAGCTACTAGCTCGGTTTTGCTGAATTCCTCCAGTGTGCCGCGATATCCCATGTAGCCGTTGCCTAACATATATTTGTTACCGTTTGTCGTCACCAGCTGTTTATCAAAACAACTATCCTTTGCGGTCCAATTCATCCTGCCAGCATCCCTTCGCCTAGCGGAAGCGTCTTCCCGGAAGCATCCACTTTAATCGACTGTCCGTACACTATAATTTCGGTACTTCCACCATTAACCGCAGTGATTGTTACTGAATTTTTGTCCACCACAATTCTCAGAAGCACTCCTTCATACAACACTTGGAAGCTATATTCATCCCAGCGTTCTGGCAGGGTTGGCTGAAAGGACAGACGCGCTCCATCCGAACGCATTCCGCCAAAGCCGTAAACAATATTCATCCAAGCAGCAGCAATTGAGGTAGTATGCAGCCCTTCACGGGTATTGCGGTTATAGTTGTCTAAATCCAGTCGAGTAGCAAATTCAAAAAACGAATATGCTTCCTCGGGTTTGCCGATTTCACTTGCCAAAATGGAGTGGATCGAAGGTGACAGCGAAGACTCATGAATACATCTAGGCTCGTAGTATTCGTAGTTCGCCAGCTTCGCTTCTTTAGAGAATTGTCCGCTGTACAAGAACATAAACATAAGTACATCCGGCTGCTTAATCATGTCATAGCGATACAAACGATCATATGACCAGTTCGAATATAATGGGAATTCTGTTACCGGAATCGAATGAATATCAATATGTGGCATATCGAAGAACCCATCATGCTCTTCATAAACTCCTGTCACTTCGTCAACCGGAATCCGCATATGCTGCGCCTTATTTTCCCAATCGGTGAGTTCCTCGTCATGAAGTTCTGTTTTCTCTACCACAGCTGCAAAAGCAGCAGGAGCCTGTTCTTTCATCTCCCGAAGAGTCTCTAGGGTGTATTCAAAAGATTGTTGAGCCATCAGATTAATGTAACAGTTGTTATTGACCATCAATTGGAACTCATCAGGACCCATTACGCCAAAATAACCATATTCCCCGCTGCGTTGCCCCCATTGACCACGTGTAGCATAGAATCTGCTGATCTGAATCAGCATCTCAGCCCCTTTACTATGCAGGAAGCTTTTATCACCGGTATTTTTGACATAATGCCAAATGCCATAAGAAACAGCAGTCCCTACATGAAGCTGAAGATTAGAGTGCTGCCAGAGATCACAGCTTTCTGTTCCATCTATAGTAGCAATAGGATAGCAAGCTCCCTCACAATCCACCTCTTTAGCGCGCTGCATAGCCTGTGGCAATGTTTTATATCTGAATTCCAATAAGCTTCGGGCAGCCTTTGGATTATTGAACATATAGAACGGTAAGCAATAGGATTCTGTATCCCAAAAAGCCAACCCACGATATACTTCCCCCGTCAGCCCTTTGGCACCAATATTAAAACCGGGATGATCGCCATGATAGGTCTGATAAAGCTGGAAGATACAGAAACGAATACCCTGTTGATTCTCAGGATCGCCCTCTATTCGGATATCACTTGTCTCCCAGATGCCCTTCCAATAAGCTGTCTGATCAGCGATTATTTGAGTATCCGTCAATTGGCTTGCGGTTTCAGCAAGAGACAGACCTTTGCTCCACAGCTCTTCATCTGTATGGGCAGAATCACTATCCGAATAGTTCATAACCAGTTTGGTAAAATAGGAGACTTCTCCTTTCGTAAGGTTGAGGGTGAAATTTTGTCCAATAAACTTATCACTCTCAGTAGCAGTGAGCTGTAACGGCTGCGAGGATTGTAAGGTAAAGCTTGAGAACAGCTTATTCCCAGTATTCACTGTACTCGCCATAATAGCAGAGGACGCTCCACTTACTCCGCTGCGGAGACTGTTCCACATACATTCGCCGCGTTCTTCATGAATAATGCCGAAATCAAGACCTGCACAAATGTCCACGCTCCCCGAGAAATTAAGGGGTTCAAATTCCACCCGCTGCAACCCCAAATGAGACATAGTCATGCTGACCAGACGTGTAAAGACTACTTTTAGTGACTTGCCATCGTTTAGATGCCAGATTAGCTCTCTCCGATACGTACCCTTACGAAGATCCAACCTACGCACATAATCCGTTACGTTACTTTTTGCTAAATCAAGCTGTTCACCATCTACAGATAGACGTGTATACAGCCAGTCCACTGCATTCACCATATATCTCAGCGAGCGAATAATCCCTTTGTAGTGATTGCCAATATCCAATTGTTCATTTAATCCATTAAAATAACTTCCTTGCAGGGTGTCACCTGAATACCCTTCCTCTGCATATCCCCGTACACCCATATATTCATTACCCAATGAAAAAATAGATTCCGAAGTCCGATTTCGCTCTGGATCAAAGCCTTCTTCAATAATTGCCCACGGATCAACCTTAAGATATTTGTCTGCTACTTTAGCCATTTATGATTTCTCCTTCTCCTGATTTTTGCTCCAATTTCAGGATATCGCTGCATAGCAGTAGAGCCAATGTCCGACCGTAATGAAGATGTGTGCATTTATACGGAGTTGAGATAAAACTAATTTCTTGAACATGAATTTCAACTGTGTTATATGTTACAATCTAACGGGGACGCAAAAAAACAGCGATTAACCCAGTATTTGAGAATAATGGATAGCCGCTGTTCATATATCATAAACGTGAGATCACTTACTCTTTTTTAGTTAAAAAGAATATTACATCGAACACTTTAGAAGTGAAATTTATCACAATGTTGAAAATTCGACACTTTTAAACGATTTTTTATAACCAATTCGAGGGATTTTCAAGGTATAATTAATTTAAAATTTACTGAAAAACTGAGGGAATAAAGGGGATGTCGATTATGCTAAAAGAACATTACAATGTTATCGAAGCCCACGGAAATACAAACTGTTTCTCCGAACAGAATTTCAACAGACTTCTAGTTACAATGAAAGAGCGCATAGTTCCAGAGGGTTCACATCTATTCTGGGAAGGCGACTACTCGGATAAATTGTTTTATATCAAACGTGGACGTGTGAAATTAACTAAATCTACTGATGAAGGTAAAGAACTCATTCTTTATATGTATCAAGCTGGTGATATGGTAGGTCAAGCAGATCCATTCTTCAGCACTAAGCATAGCTTTACAGCCGAAGTGATTGAAGAAAGTGAAGTTGGCGTCATCGAACAAAAGGATCTAGAAATTCTCATCTGCCAACATTGTGACTTTGCTATCGACTTTATGAAATGGATGGGTATTCATCACCGTCTCACCCAAACTAAATTCCGTGATCTAATGATGTACGGCAAACCAGGTGCACTCTGCTCCACGCTCATTCGTCTTGGCAACACCTACGGTGAGAAGAGCAGCGACGGTGAGAATATCCTTATCAACAAAAAAATTACGCATACAGATTTGTCCAACATGATCGGTGCCACTCGTGAAAGTGTTAACAGGATGCTGAGCGACCTGCGTAAAAAAGATGCTGTTGAGTATGAGAACGGTATGATTGTCATCAAGGACCTTGGCATGCTGCAAGAAATTTGCCACTGCGAATTGTGTCCGAACGAAATCTGCCGGATCTAATTCCGTTATAATATACCCTCTATTCACCTCAATGAAACATACATGACCCAATTATTCTGCATAATATAAAATAGAGTGGTCCAAGGCGCCTAATGCAGGTGTCTTTTTTTATATTCAACAAAAAAAGAGCTAAACCCAAGATCGGTTCAGCTCTAATATAGTTAATTAAAAATGGATCTTAACGGTTGTTGCGAGCACCACGCACTGGTGAGATCACCCAATAGGCCATACCGACGAATACGCCTCCACCAATGATATTCCCCAAAGTTACAGGGATCATATTATGCAGCCATCCAGCTATCGTAATGGTTTCCGGATGATTTGGAAGCAACACAGCAACACTAAGCAGAGTCATATTAGCCACACTATGCTCATATCCGCTTGCGATAAAGGCAAACAGACACCACCAGATTAAGATTAGCTTAGCAGATTCACTTTTAGCGCGTGAGGACATCCATAGCGCTAAACAGACCAGCCAGTTACATAGGATTCCACGAAAAAACAGCTCAGAGAACGGGAGACTCATTTTTTTAGCAGCAGCTGTAAAAATCAAATGCTCCGGCGGCGCAGCACTGAACAACCCAGTCCCACGAATTAAAAGTGCTAAAATCACTGCACCTACCACATTCCCGATGAATACAAGAATCCAGTTCTTAACGGTATCCCAGATACTGGTTCTGCCTGCCAGTGTACTTACAGTAAAAAACATATTATTCCCGGTAAACAGCTCTGAGCCTGCAAATACTACAAGCGTCAGGGCGATGCCGAAGGATGTGCCCATAATAAGCGGTTGGAAAGGAGATTTGGCAGCCGCTAGCGGTGCTCCTAGGGAGAAAATAAGGATAATCCCAATGCCTACATAAGCACCTGCCAATAGGGCTGCTAGAAAATATCTTGGCAAGCTTTCATTCATTTTGTCCCGCTTACTGACTGCCGTCTCTACGATGCTCTCCACACTTTGCGTAAACATAATACTCCACCCCACCGTTTTCTATTAAATCTATTACTACACTCTTCGGTGTCTACACGCTCACTGTAACTTTCTCTCCGTCCAGTGTGACTGGATAAGTCACCACACTACCTTGGTCTGGTGCCTGCACCTCACCCGTGCGCAGATCGATTTTCCAATCGTACAGTGGATCGTACAGATAGTGACCTGACACGATCCCTTCAGCAAGCGGGCCCCCCTTAGGATGAGGACTGCGATTCTCTACTGCATAGATGGCTCCGTCAGAGGCACGGAACACAGCCAGTTCAACATTTCCAGCAATCACTACGCGGCCAATTTGCAGCAGGAAATCCTGTACTGATCCTATTGCATACGTTTGTGTGGTCTTATTCATTGGTCTCTCCCCTTCTGTGTGCGTTATATCCGCTAGACTCTTGTTTCTTCAAAAAGCGCAGTACGAGTGCTGCTGTCATTGAGCATTTTTTTCCAAGGATCCGTAACCTGAGTCAGAGCAAAGTCAATCCGTGCGGCCAGCTCTTTGCGGTTATCTTCATTATTCAAAATGACCATTTGAATCTGCTCAAGTCCCATACGCTCAACCCACTCGGAGGTTCTCTCCAAATAATTGCCGGTCTCACGGTAATATTGCATCACAGCGGAGCACACTTCGATCAACTCTTCATCGGTCTTTATTTTGCAGAAGGAGTCAGCGATCCGTGGCTTGATCCCACCGTTACCACCGATAAACACTTCCCAACCGCCATCATTACCGACGATGCCAATATCCTTCGTACAGGATTCCGCACAGTTACGCGGGCAGCCGTTGACAGCTATTTTAAACTTGGCAGGAAAATCAAGACGTTCATACTTACGTTCTATGAGCGCGCCCATTCCCAGCGAATCCTGTGTGCCGAAACGGCAGAACTGTGAACCCACACAAGTCTTAACGGTACGTAGCGACTTAGCATAACCATAACCTGATGGCATATCGAGCTCTTCCCATACTTTCGGCAGATCCTCTTTTTTCACCCCGATTAGATCCAGGCGTTGCCCACCAGTCACCTTAACAACTTTCACATCATATTTAAGGGAGACATCAGCGATTTTCTTCAAATCCTCCGGTGTCGTTACCCCGCCGTACATGCGTGGAATAACGGTATAGGTTCCGTCTTTCTGAATATTGGCTCCCATACGTTCATTAACAAAGCGTGATTCCTTCTCGTCTTGATGTGTATCCGGATTTATCATCCCCAGATAATAGTTAATCGCCGGACGGCATTTAGAGCAGCCTTCCTCTTGTTTCCAACCCAGTACATGCATAACCTCTTTAGTAGTACTAAGACCTTTAGCTGTAATCTCAGCAACAATCTCATCCCGGCTAAGCGTTGTGCAACTACAAATTCCTTGCTTGGCAGACTGCTCAAAACTATCACCCAGGACAAATTGTAAAATTTGTTCTACAACCGGTTTACAACCTCCGCAAGAGCGCGTCGCTCCTGTACATGCTTTTATTTCGTCCACAGTAGTAAAACCATTTTCTATGACCGCATCCACAATCGCTTTTTTCGTAACCCCGTTACAGCCACAAACGATTTCTTCGTCCGCCATCGCTTCTACGGATGTACTCTTTTTGGCTCCACTTCCGCAGCAGCCCGTACTCATAACCTCTGTATAAATTTCATCGGTCATTACAGCGCCTTGTTTTACTAACTTTTGCAGGTTAGCCGACTCTGTCACATCGCCGAACAGGACTGCACCAACAATGACATTGTCTTTGAGCAGAATTTTCTTATAGGTTCGCTTCCATTCATCTTTGCTTGAGATTACAGTATGTCCAGGGGAATCCATAAACTCACCTGCAGAAAATACATCCACACCGGAAATTTTTAATTTGGTGGAGACAACAGAACCTTCATATGGGTTTGTATCGCTTCCACAGAGATGTTTAGCTAGAACCATCCCCTGCTCGAATAGCGGAGCTACTAATCCGTAACAAACTCCGCGATGTTCGGCACATTCGCCAATGGAATATACATTTTGCATAGAGGTCTGCAGATAATCGTCCACTACAATCCCACGATTAACAGCAATTCCGCTTTCTTTTGCCACAGTTATATTCGGTTTGATGCCTACAGCCATAACTACAAAATCAGCCGCAAGTGAAGTGCCATCACTAAATTGTAATCCACTTACTCTCTGTTCCCCGGTCAATTCTACTGTTTGTTTGCCCATGGCAAATTTCACGCCTTGACGCTCTAGCTCAGCTTGCAACATAGAGGAGGCATTACGATCCAGCTGGCGCTCCATTAGATCTTCCATCAGATGCACTACAGTAACGTCCATGCCAAGGTTCACAAGACCCTTTGCCGCTTCCAAGCCAAGTAAACCCCCGCCGATTACCGCCGCTTTGTTGTATTGTTTAGCCGCAGCCAGCATTGCATCACAATCTGCAATATCCCGGAAACCCACAACGCCTTCCTTATCACAACCAGGTACAGGTAAAATAAATGAATTCGAACCCGTTGCAATAATCACTTTATCGTAAGAAACAGCCATACCGTTATCCGCAATTACTTGCTTAGAATGCTCGTCAATTCGTGTAACTGTTGTTGCTGTATGCAAGGTAATGTTGTTATCTTCATACCAATTCCAGTCGTTTAGGATGATATCGTTGATGGTTTTGCTCCCTTCGAGAACATAGGACAACATGATCCGATTATAATTGGGATGAGGTTCGCTTCCAAAGACCGTAATGTCATAAGCTCCACCTAGCTTCAATATTTGCTCTAGCGTACCTATGCCTGCCATACCGTTGCCGACTAATACTAATTTTTCTCTCTTCGCTGCCATGGTTAGGTGCCTCCTCATTCTTATCCGTTTGTTGAACTTTGCTTCAACTTCTCTTCTACATAATGGAATTATACATTTCAAAATTTAAGAGAGATTGTGATTACAGTCACATTAAATGTGAATGTTTTCACATAAAAGTAAGGCAACTTTATTAGGTTATAACTTCCAATAAAAAAAGCCAGATCACGGGTTCTGAGCAACCGTAGATCTGGCATTTATGTACTTTTTTTTAACGTATAGCCAATAAAATCTCCAATTCATCCTGCACTCTAAGCTTCATGTCCATTCCATTCTCAAGCAGCTGCTTCCCATTCACCTTCATCTTCCAAACTTCATTGCTAAGAGGAGTATAATCACCAATGGATAACACCTTTTTGTTGTCTTCGGTTAACTGCACCACACTGCTGTTCTTCAACAAACCTCTCACTGTTAAATCTTCAGTAAATCCCATAACATATGAATGATTCAAATTCACTTGCTCACTTCCACCATTCACGGTCAACAACACAATTTGAAGGGGTTCTTCTTGTTCCTTAGACATCGCCGTAATTACTAATTTTGATTCATGCCCGACTGTTCGACCCCAATCCTCAGGTCCAATGGTCCCCCCATCCATTTGCAGCTCCCAATTCATTCCTGGACCGAGTGAAATATTATTTACCGTTAGAATGCTTGTGTTATCCTCAGAAAAGGTGGCCTTCCCACTACCTTTCAGTAGGTCAAAGATCGTTATCCCTTTTCTGTAGCTCTCGCTAAGCTGCTTGTCCAAAGGGTTGGTAAGCAAGTCATTTCCCGCAACGATAAGCGAAAGCGTAGGCCCGTCTGATCCTGCTAAGCCATTATTCCCTTCATTATTAATGTCAGCAAGAGTGGAACACCCACCTATTATGAATACGATGACTAATCCTAGTAACAACCTCCACATATATTTCGTGGGCATAGTGACACCGCCTTGTCCCGCCTAATGACCACACAGCGTCTCAGGCTTGTAGTAAGTTATGCATACTGTCTATTTAAGAATAACGTAAATAAGCTTTGTTCTCAAATATAAAAAAAGTCCCCTAAGGGACTCTATGAAACTCATTTTTTCTACTGGAATCTAGGGAACAATATATTATTCTCCAGATGAACATGTTCAAAAGTCATGCTCTCCAGCTCCTCTAGCCGGGCATAAGTCAAACGATAGGTTGTACAAGCATGAGCCGGTGGGGTGAAATCAGCTGTTATTTTGCGTATTTGTCTCAATATATCGCCTGCTGTGTCATGTTCACTCTCGAGTTCAATTAATGCCTCGCGAAGTATGGTCAGCCCTTCTTCACTTGGATTGGCATCATATGCTAATAATTTTGGAAACTCGTCTTCCTCTTCTTTAGCTGTATGCTGAAGAAGATCTTCCTTGAGTGCATTAAACAAACTATATACCTCTTCTAAATGAGGGGAATCTCCGCCATGAACCCGGTATACCTTAGTTACATTTTGGCTAATCAGGGGCAGCTCTTCCCGCAGGTAATGGTGATGTTTACTCACGATATGCTCGATTAACTCTGCAGAAGGTGCTGTATTCCATGCGAGTTCTTCTTGAGGTACCGGATATTCCTCGAACAGCTTGTTGAGATCACTAATGATCATCTCTTGATCTAGTCCACGCTCTACCGCTGCTTCAGTAAGAGGTTTGGCGCCTCCACAGCAGAAATCAATCCGTTTGGACTTGAAATAATCCGCAGCTTTTGGGAATTGCAGCACAATATCTTTTACCAGGGCATCTGGAGTAAATCCAGGTTGCACCGATTGCTTATGCTGTAAATCCGAAATTCTATCATTAGGTTTTTTAGTTTCCATAATAGTTCCTCCTCGGGATATGTGATCAGGTTCTGAAAAAATCTTTTCCACCTGTTCACCTTAACCCTGAAAGGACTTTTGACTTGTGATTGTACTCACGAAAATTGTATCTCTTTGTTGAACGAAGTTGGATAGGTTAAGTGTGTTATTGGTTGAATGATGGGTTCATTCGGCACTGGGTAGCCCCTCCGAAACAAGAGCCTTGAGAAAAAACTCAAGGCTCAGTGAAGCTTATTTATAAACTACCTTACAGTGCCAAGAAGGATGTTTTTCATTGAATTTGCGTAATAAATCACTCAGGGTTTGAGAGTCATCAGGAAGGACGGTTGTAAGCTTGTCCCACCCATTAAAACTCAGAGTTTCTGGTAATTCAACTAGCCCTGTAATCGCATCCCAAAAAGCATCCCAATTCATTCCGTAAAAATCAGGAAAATCAAGTTCTCTTTTCAAGAGCAAATGAAGTTCCCTTGAATCCTGAATATTGCTAACTTGTAAGGTCACATTTTCTTTTCTTAAATCATCTTCGTGTGTGCTCATTTGCTTCACTCCTTTACTTATAAGTTCCGATGAAGTTAACTGATTCATAATGGTCAGTTGTAATATACATTTGTCCATCGTTAGAATACACCAGTCTTGTTCCAGGTTGTTTACTTCTAGACATGGTATTACTTAAACCAATATCCGCCTCGTACCAAACCCTTCCAGGTGCTTCAGGTAGTATTTTGGATTTATTTTCAAATACGTCTCCACCAATTTGACCACCCTGAACGTAGTTATTTAATGCTTTCCCTTGTCTATAACCACTCTGTTCAGCTACAGATTTTGTAATATAGTTAGAAGGCAATTGACCTGTTTGCCTTAAACTATCAACTACTGGGTTTGCGGCTTCTTCTGTTTTTAATAACTCCTTGTACTTAGCATATTGAGCAATGTTATCTGCACCATTACCCGTGCCCTCTTTCGCCTTAACCTCTATCTTATTACTATTAGCAGTATTTGACTGCTTCGGTTTAACTGGCTCTTTTACCTTACTAACAGTACTCGGTGTTGAGCTCTTTTTTGATAAACTAAACATGCCGTTTGTGAACCCCATTGCAGCCAAGCCTAATGCCTGTTGCATATTGGGATTTATCACTTCTTGTCTGTACATTTCTTGGGCTTCGGCAAGGGACAGGCCTTTAGTACTTAAATCATAGACCATTGCGACCCCATCCACGGAGCCACCTATTTTAGTCCACAAGAAACCTTTATGCACTTTGAGACCAGCATCTTTCAATATACCTGCTGTTACTTTTCCTTTGTTCTCCTTCACAGCGTCCAAAACATATAATGCCTGCTCCAAACTAGGTATACCTACGCTTGTAAGAAACCTATACTCATCAGCTGTCACATTATAATTCATCTGCAGCGATGCTTTGGCCGTTTCCGTGCCTTTTTGTGTTTTTGTGTTGATCGTTAATGAATAATTTGTTGTTACAGCTATATTAGTACGGCCGATAACTGTTTTAACCTGATTATAATCGGTTTCTATACTTTTTCCTGACTGAAGTGTATCAGTATGTGAATTAGATGTATAGGTTTGGATTCCTACTTTTTTAAGGGCTTGGTTCCACTCTTTCTCTGTCGCAAAACCTCTAGTGGAGACTCCTTGAACTACGATTTTAGTAATTTCTTTGCTTTGGAACTGCAAAGGAGTAGCTGGTGGGGCTGGTGCCTTTCTAACTATGTTAGCCTGGGCAGCTATAGCCTCACGTTCTACTGCTGTAGAAGCTTTATAATACGCATTTGTCAGAGCAATAATTTGCGCTTGCGCTTGTATATTTAGGCCCTCATCGCCTTTGGCCCAATGTCCTGTCGGATCTAAAAATTGTATCGGATCATTATTTGCATACGTATATAGATTCAGGCTTAATGGGTTGTTATCCTCACCCCAATAGCTATCCTCCGATACAAACCGTCCGATGTACGGATCATAATAGCGGGCTCTCAGATAATAAAGACTTGTCTCTGCATCGTAAAATTCGCCCCCATAATGAATTGATTCTGTGTAGACTTCTATCGTCAGCGTAGAATTACCAAAGGCATCGTAATCATACTGATTCAGTATTTTTCCAACTGATGTTACAGTCTGAACGACATCGCCATGACCATTGTAAAGATAATAGGCATATTGATTAGCTTCATCCATTCTGGCAATATAATTGATACCCCGAATGTAGCGAGTGCTGACCTTATCTGTACTGTCCGTTTCTAAAATGACATGTTGGTGGTCATAATCATAATTCGTTTCTTTAATAACATTTCCTGTCTTAGTACTTTGCACTCTTTTCTTTGTCCGAAGACCGTCGCCATTATAGACATAATTAACAGTGGCACGATCACCAGCACTGACTTTAATAGACTTTTTCAAACGGTTGAAGCCGTCATAGGTTTGGGTCACTTTTTCGAGTAAACTATTAATCTCCTGTGTAGCACCCGTTCCGTAGACTTCTCCCGTAATAGATTGGTGCATGTCACTCTTATGAGGCTGAATGTAGCCCGTTCGCTGACTTACTTCATTCCCATTGCCGTCGTAGAGATAATCAACAGCTTTGAATAGTATCTCTTTTCCATCTACCTCGCTCATTCGTTCTTCCAGCTTCATTAACTGGTTGCTGGAAGAATACAGATACTCACTTTTCTTCAATTTGTATTCTATAGCTTTTTTAGTATCTGGATTAACATAACTGCTCGGCTGAAGAGAGGTATATGTCTCTAACATGGACTTCCGATTACCCGCTCCATCATAGGAATAAGCAGTTGTCTTCCCTGGTGACTCTACTCTATCAATACGACCCGCTTTATCATAACTATATTTTGTTGTACCATAACTATCGGTCTTTGATACTTGTCTACCTGCATCATCATACTTATACCGATAACTCGATATCTCAGAACCATTGCTACGCTTATTAATTAAGCTTATCAGACGATTATTCTGATCGAAGCTATATACTTCTTTTACACCATCTTCATATTGTACTGCGATTCGATTTCCACTTTTATCATAGGAGTAATTGGTCTCTTTATTATCATAAGAAACTCGGTCCATCCTACTAGATTTGTCATATTGATAAGTGGTTACAAATCCTGAAGCATCTCTCAATGTCTCGATGTTTCCGATATTGTCATAGGTGTAAATGATACGAGCTTTTCCATCTCTCACTACCTTCAGTAACTGGTTCTTCGAGTTATAAGAATAAACGGATACCCCACTCTCGTCAGCCATACTGATACGGTTACCTATTTCATCATAACTATAAGTGATCAGATCCCCAGTTTCTGCAACCTTCATTTTGGTCAAAAGATTGCGGTTATCGTAAGAATACAACGTATGGGTACCCATACGATCCAACATAAGAGTTTTGTTAAGCGCCAAGTCATAAGTGTATCTGATAGATCGACTCGATGCATCCAATACAGATTGTAAAAGTCCAAATGAACCATAGGCATACTGGGTCACTTTGCCCCTACCATCTTTCATAAACAACTTGTTTCCTACACGGTCATAACCATAGCTGACTTCTACACCTTGTCCATCTATAACCTTGGTTAAGTGGTCCGCATTATCATACTCATATTGGATTGAGTTACCTAGTGCATCTGTTTGCTGTATCAGATTACCTAGAACATTGTATTTGTAGGCAGTTGTAGTACGGGTTGATCCCGACTTGGAAGCCAGTTCAGGGTCAATAAACGCCACCATGCGATTGGCTAAATCATATGAATAGCTATTCCCGTACTGCAAATCATCTGTATTTCCAGCAGCATATCCTTTGCCATCTATCTTTTTGATAATATTACTATTGGCATCATATTTATTTTTCCCGATTACAATGTTATTAGGATCGATAGTTAATACCAAACGATTCAGCTTATCATAGGTATACGACATCGTATTCCCTTTAGCGTTAGTAACTGCTGTCTTATTCCCGGCAGTATCATACTCAGTGGTCAATTTTTTACCATCCGGATCAGTAGTTATCACTAATCTATTCATTTCATCATAGCTATACCCGGTTATATAACCCCGTTCATTCCTGTCTGAGATTTTATTTCCGACCGCATCATAGCTATATTGTCTGAATACATCGGTTGTACCTTGTCTGCGAATAATCTTATCCAGACGGTTCAAGGCATCATAAGTGTACTCTGTCGTGTAAATCTTTTGGTTGGCTGAATCTATAGACAAATATTGATATGCTCTAGGATTCACTTCTTGCGTTTTATTTCCTAATACATCATAGCTGTAAGTGAAACTTTGGCGAATTTTCCCTGGATAACTTGCGTCTTTCAAACTGGCCAAATTTGGCATATTTAAAACATCAGTAATACTTGCTTCATCTAGCCAAACTGTTTTCTTCACCATTCGGTTTTGGGAGTCATATTCATATTGCTCCACATCCAACTGGTCGACATCTCTCAATTTTTCCGAGCGGCTTAGATTTCCGTTCTTGTCATATTGATAGGATGTACTGGCCCCGCTATTATCCCCCACTGTTTTCTGAAGATTATTCTCATAATACACATATGTTGTCTCGCGTTTAGATGAATCATCTTTAGATCCTGTCAAAGTTTTTTTAAGCAAATTTCCCGCTGAATCATAAGTATAGCTTTCCAAAGAATATACAATGTTCTTACTGTTGTCTAATTCTAGTGGACTTCTCTTCTCTGTAAGCTGGTTCACAGCATTATAAGAATATAATGTTATATTGCCACGTTTATCCTTTACAGAAACGATATTCCCATTAGGATCATACTTGTTATCTACTGTATACCCATAAGGATCTTTAACTGTTTTCTCTTTCCCAAAAGCATTATAACTATATGTTGTTATTGCCCCAAGCGGATCTGTCTCAGAAGTTTTCCGTCCCAACTTATCAAAGGTATAACGGACCACACCACCATCCGCATTAACTATCTTACTAGGTGTTCCATCCGGATTCAGTTCATAAGTGGTCACATATCCTCGACCGTCAGTCTGTTTCAGCAAATATCCCAACATATTGTATTCATACAGTTTTGCATTCCCCAGAGCATTGATTTCCTTAACCAGTCGGCCCAGTCCATCATAGAGGTATGACGTTCCTTTTGACGTTCCCATATTTCCAGAATATCTTAAACCGTCTACTAACTTAGAAACCTGGCCCATAGCATCATATTGAATGTATTCCAAGCCGCTGCCTTCTGGTGATACTGTGGTAATTCTTCGATTCATTGAGTCATACGTATAAGAGATACCTGGTAGTTTCAGCACCTGTCCGGCACTGTCTATCTCCTGTTTATATTGATTAGGTGAGATTTCTTTACGTAAATTGCCTCTTTCATCATAAACATAACGAGTAATCGCTCGTTCTCCATCTCCAGACGGAAGATCTTTACTTTGAAGACGATTTAAAGCATCATACGTATATTTGGAAAGAGTCCCTCTCGTATTAGTTTCAGCAATCAAGTTATTATTAATGTCATATTTGTATACCGTTAATCCCTTTAACGCATCCGTTTTCTCAATGCATCTCTTGTCATAATCATAGACAAATTGGCTAATATTACCTTTTGCATCCGTTTGACTTTTCACTTGATCATTCTTATAGTACGAATAACTTACGGCTGCTTGCAGACGGTCAATATACTCATTATCAAACACAGCACCTGACAAATAAGCGGAACTGATATCCGAGGTTTTTACGAGCAAGACCTTTTTGGTTAACCGAGACCTTGAGTCATAGTTACTTCTCGTTATGTCATAGTTTCCGTCACTGATCTTTTGATAGGAAGTAATTATATTTCCCGCTCGATCATATTCTTGTTTAGTCTCCTTACCATAAGGCCCTGTGGTCTTAACTAATCTACCCACCATGTCATAACTCTGCTCTATCCGATCACCAGTGCTAGACTCGTTAGCAGTACCACTAGATTTGGATACTTTAAACAAAAAGGTTTCTTTAGCAAGAATACTTGATGCTTCATCAAATTCCACACGAGTGAGTCGATAATTAGTACTTGAATCATTCGTGCTTACATATGCTTTCTCTGATATCTGATTGCCTGCCATATCATACGTATAATAAATCGAGTTTCCATCTTTATTTACACGCTCCAAAAGTTCCCCTTTGGTGGAATATCTGAAGGTTTCATGGGTTCCGTCAGGGTATTCAATCAGGTATGGAGAACCAAAAACATTGTTATATGTTTTCGTTAGATATCCTGCTTGATCTTTATTAGTGATAATCCACTTGCCAGTTAAATCATACTCTGTAGAAGTACTTGTTCCGTCGGGATAGGTTATCTGCTTTAACCGACTGCCAAGATCATAGTTATAGAAGGTCGTTCGTCCAAGTCCGTCCTTTTCACTAAGCACATTTCCTGAGCCGTCATAGGTAAGACGCTTGGTGAAATGGCTTGTCCCCTGCTTCTGATTTTCATAAGCGGTTTGCGCAGAAATCACTTCTGTTGGTTTATCTATCACATTGTAACGATACACTGTCCCAATAGATTGACCTGGCTGACTATCATTATAGCCTTCGCCATCTGTCTGCTTAACTACATTACCTCTTCCATCGTATTCTCTATAATCGATAACCTCTTTATCCGTTCCGTTAAAAGCTATCGTTTTCACTAAACGATTGAGTGAATCATATTCCTTCACAATACCAGGTGCTTGTTCTAAGGATGCACTATAATATCTAGGATCTACAGTTTTTACAACATTGCCCATACTATCATATTGGTATCGAAATTTGTTTCCAAGTGGATCAATAACACTTGTTTTGAGTCCCAAACCGTCATAAGTGTAAGATGTTGTACGATCTGTTCCAGAATTAACAGTTGTCTCTGAAACCAGATTTCCTACTTTGTCATATTGGAGCCGTTTTAGCTTGGACCCTTTGGCATTAAATGGAGAAGACGTAGAAACTACTAGATTTCTATAGTTGTAAGTATTCTCCTCCGTATCATAACCTGTACCATTAAAAATCTGCTTTTTTAACAGATTTCCCAAAAGATCATATTCATTTTTAGATTCATACTGACCTCTTTCTATGATTGTACCGTTAGTTAATTTTTCCTTGGCTGAAGCGTTCTCAAGGGTCACACGTCCTGCAAAATCATTTTCGTAGGTATGAACGATAAGCTTAGTCCCAGCAGAGTCTCCATACTCTATCTTTTTCACTTTGTAGCCCATAGCATCATATTCATAATGAATATGGGTTGTCGAATCAGTATCCAGCCTGGAGTAATGATCTGTAATTCGTTTAAGAGAATCATAGATGTAAGATTCACTTAATGAATCCTGATGCACTCCATTGATACTGACTCCTGCAGTCCTTTTAACCAAGTTATTCGTTGAATCAAATTCATTCAACGTATAATAATAATCTGATACGCCCGATTGATAGATTTTTTGGGAAGTATTCCTACCAAGTTCATCGTAAGTCCACTCGGTAATTTTACCGCCTGGAGCCTTTTCAATCACAGTCTGGCCCAATACGTTATATACATACTCCGTAGTATTACCTATAGCATCCGTCTCACTTGTCTTTTGACCTTGTGAATTATAAGTAAATCTCCTAGTCTGCTCTTTTTCATTCATCTCTGTAAGGATGTTACCTATATAATCATAATTAGTTGTTGAGGTGTAATATTGCTTGTGATCAGGAGTAATTTCCTTTTTCACCAACTGATCTGATATATTGTAATGAAATTTCTGGTTAAATCCTTCCTCATTAGTGATAGTAAGGGTTAAAGGCATCTGGAGGCTGGAACCCATTTGATATTCTACCTTCATAGTACCTTTAGCTGTTTTGTCATTCTCGAAATATGATTTCTCCACAATTTGCTGCTGACTATCATAACTGTAACGGGTACTATGTCCATTAGCATCAATTTGCTTAGTCATGTTACCGAATGAGTCATACTCTGTACTAGTGAGATTGTTCCAAGCTCCCTGCTTCCAAACCTTGGAGTACAGCATATTCCCTTGAATATCATACTCGTATAGAAATTTAGACTTATTGGCATCTGTATATTGTATTTTAAAATTAGTAAAGGCGTTCTCTTGGTATTGATATTCCTGCACAGTGTTATCGGGTCTTATATTCTTGATTACTCTATTAAGAGCATCGTATTGATAAGAGGTTTTATTTCCTTTCTGGTCAATCTCACTCTCAAGATTCCCTGTCAGGAAATCATAGGCAAAGGTCCGAGCATAGGTTTTACCATCAGCCTGTTGGTACTCTTTTGTAAGATACGCACCCTTCGTATCAACCCCATTTGCATCTATACCATACTCATAATAGTTAACAAAATCCTGTAACTTATCGTGAGCAGTTTTACGTATTAAATTCCCATAACTGTCATATGCGTATTCAGTAATTAGCCATGGATTGTCAGTATCGTTATTAGATTTACTCTCTTTAATCACATTTCCTTTGTCGTCCAGTTGATAGTTGATCTGGGAGGTAGTACTTATATCCTGCTTCCAGGTTTTCTGACTTAGTATGTGGAACTTGTTAACATCGTAAGTATAAAGAACCGTTCGTTCATTATTTAAAGGATAGCCAGCAGTATCCCTTTCGGCATCAGGTCCAGTGTAACTCGTCATATTTCCGTATTCGTCATACCGGAAATTCTCGACTTTTTTAATAGGATCACCTACTGCTTGACTACTGCTTACTTGATACTTCAAGGTTTCCTGTTTTTTTACCAGCTTCATTTCGTCATGTTCACTGGAAATAACTTCCTTATGATCACGGCCTTGTTTTTCCGTAAGAATAAGCTCCTGGTTCCCATTATAAGTAAATTTAACTGTACTTCCATTAGCATCAGTTATTTGAGTGTAATATTTATAAGTTCCCTTCAGGTATGCTTCATCATTTTCCTTATAGTCTGTTGTACCATAACCATCAGCCTCATTCGTATATGTATAAGTGTTTTTATTCTTGGTGTCTACAGAGATTTTGTCCAGAAAATTGGATGGAACAGGATCAAATCCTTTTTTTACAAGCTCTTTGCTCTCAAAAATTTTCCTATACTGCATACTGCCCTCATTAAGGCGTTTGGTATAGGTATTGTATACATACCGTTTCATACTGTTGTTCTTTACATCATCAACCAGCACTAAGTTCTCATAACGGTTGTATGCCGAATAACTGGTTTGGTTGAAATAAGTAAATCCTAGATCCGGCTGTTCATACCAAAATAAATATTTAGGTTTGGAATCTGTATCATTTACCCGTTGAAGCCGTGTTCGGATTACATGTTTAGATGAACTAACTAGAACAGCTGATTTATCATAAACAATACTTTTATCTCCAGGGAGATGTAGAATCACCTGAAACTTTCCTTTCAGATCTCCTGAATCAGTAGTGTTTGGATTACCCGAAGCCTTATAATAATCATCTGCCCGAACTGTCGGTTGTTTGTTAATTGATTCAACTGTAAAACTAGGATCCTCTTTATATTCAATGGTAGATACTCTTCCCACCGAGTCGGTAATTCGAGAGATTAGTTTCTTTGTAATGGAAGTGCCATCTATTGTATAACTAAGCTTACTGTATTCGAACTTTATCTCATTCCCATAACGGTCCACAATGCCCAGAATTCGTCCATCTTCAGCAAAATAAGTGTTTTTTCCATCTTTACCCTTCATTACGTATTTGGAGCCTCCATCATCCTGACCATTCTTGTATGTTGCCGATTCTCTAATAACAACATCCTTAACGGTCTGTCCCTCTGGTAAATACCCTATAGAACCATCAACATTAGTTATCTTTAGACGATACACGTCACCACTTTCCGTATGCAGAAATTTATGACTGGAGCCATCAGAATTTAATTTAATCTCCATATTAGGAAAAGAGAACCTCATGCCAATCCCCATATTATACCGGTCTTCATAAAAAGATGAGGTACTTGAATTTGAGATTGCCTTATCTACCCATGCTCCGTCTATGTATTCAACTTCCATTTCCTGTACACTGGCCGTTTCGTTTTTATAAATGCGTTTGAATTCAAGGTTTAATCCATTACGACCTGGTAGTACATAGTCCGTCTGAGTGATCGTAAGTGATCCGCTTTGCGGGTTGATCGTATCAACAGTTTCGTTGTTTCTTAAATAAACAGGTGATAACATCGTATTATATTTTTGTTTTGGGCCTACCAAATTATTTAATTGTTCCTGTAAGGTTTCAGCATGTGCTGCCGGAAGAAATAAAATCATAAATAAAAAAGATGCTAATGATATTCGTATAATTGCCTTCACAAAGCTACCCCCATCTGCCTTCTAAATTATTCACTATATTTCTCCACATAGCTTTGTGCCATGATTAATTCTTCTGAAAAACCCTGCTGCATTTTGGCAATAACAACCTCAGAAGATTCGCCAACCTTTTGTGCCAAAACAAAAGCTAAAGTCACCTGCTGCTCTGTGAGTTTACCTGACTGCGTATATTTTTGAATTTGATTCTCTGTTATCTGAACTCTTGGAAGTGGTTTACCACTATAAATCACTTTCTCCCGCACGAAAATCTTGCTCCATTCCCCTGTCTCAAGTCGTTCTTGAATCAGATCCTTAAACGATTTCCCAGTAACAAAAGACAATCTATCACCAATCATAATGTCGTCCGATGTAATACTCTTCAAGTTCATCATATTTTCCAATTCTTCCGAATTAAAAGCTCTTGGCGTAAACTTCGGATGGTTTTCATTATATTGAAGAAAGATTTGCTCCCAGCTCTTTCCTGAGGTTTTAGCAGTAAGGAAGTCGTCTAAATCATCTGTACTGCCGAAATTCTGGTACAGGAAATCATAAGCAACACAGATATCGGCTATGCTGTATCCTGCTGCAACCATTTGATCTATTTTTTGTCGATAATCATCCTGAATGTTAAGAGCTACAACAAATTGCTCAAACGTGCTATGAGGAACTTTAGAATTGATTGAAACTTCCGTTGCTGTTTGTTTAACCGCCTGCTCCTTAATTACCGACGTACTTTCTGTCTGGTTCTTCTGGGTAGTGACTACATTTGTATAAGCAAATACGCCGGCTTGAAACATAAGTACCAGAATCATTATGAGGACTGTCATCTGAAGCACTCTTCGTCTGTTCATTCTCTTATACTCCTCTATCTATGGTTAGGATTAATAGACTCAATTTCTTGTTTTATAGCTTCGCCTGGATTTTGCGGCATTAAGTTTTCAACTGTAGGGGGATTAATATCCGGCAGTGCGGTTATATCCTCTTTCTCGGGTAGTACGGCGGCTGTGGGTGATTTCACTTCTCTGATTTCAGAGTTTCTTTCATTTGCTTGCTGTAATTTCTCCAACAATACCTTCTCTAATTTCTCTGCCGTGACAATTTGGCTATCTTTTAGTCCTGCGACTTTCTGTTCCTTATTCTCTTGGTACAACTTCTTATCAGTTATGTAATCCTCCAGGTGCAAACCCACCTGTAGAGAAAGCATATATTCATCTAGCACTGACTCCATGGACCCAAACTCTTGCTGCAGCTTAAGAATCAGTTCAACGGCTTGACTCTCATTGAATTGTTCACTAATTTTCTCGTATGCAGTCTGTAGTTCCGTTTCATTCGATTGGTTAAGGGTAATTTCCGCAGATGGCACTTCTATAGTAGACGACTTGCTATCCTTCACTTCATTTAATTGCTGCATAACTCTTTCCACCAACAGTTTGGCCTCCATAATCTCATCATCCTGGAAGCCCTCTTGACGGAGCTGCTGAAGGACTTCCTCTCCTAAACCAGTCTCATTAAGCAGAGCTATACGACTAGATTTATCCCCGTCACTGCTGACAAGCGTTTCCTTTTTCAAAGTTTCAGATACTTCATTCCATGAAGAGCCTGTATTCTTGAGCTGCAAAATCCGATTTACAGTCACTCCAGTTAAATTGGAAAGATCCGCCGCGATTTGTTTATCCTGTTGTACTTCCGTCTCTGCAGCAGCCTCTTTCTTCAGTTTGGGATAAGTGACAACCGCCATCTGCGAGAGTATAGCTACTATAATAACAAGGGATATATATTTGTATTTACGCTTCTTCTGAATCATAAGTTGGTCTCCTTCAAAAATACTATCAATCTACTACAACATGAACACTCGTTTCTCCAGTTTTCTTGGATTTAAATACCAAGGTGGTAATCTCTCCTGACCATGACGTTCCCGGTACAATATTCTGATCTATAGCGAATGTAACCTTTCCAGGCGTATACGTTGCGCTTAAATTAGAACTAGCTATTTTGCCATTGACTAGATCCTCTGTAGGCGTGAAGTCATACATATCTATTAATTCCAACTCGTTCGGATCATACGTCACTACAAAATGCAGTTCACTGAAGTCCTGCACATTCTGTGCCAACAGAGTTAAGCTGCATTCTTCATTCTTCTTCACTAGAATATGGTAATCGGGACTCGTTGTACTCTTCTGCAAAGAGGGACTCCATGCGGTTACTCCGGTGCTATTCTTTGCCCGCACCCGATAGGTATGCGCAGTACCCGAAGTTAAATTATTGTGAATATAACTGGTCCCATTCTCGAGATCTACTGTTTTTCCGTCGATTTCAAGCTGATAACCACCTGCCCCATTCATCTTTTGCCAATGCAACTCAATGGATGTATCCTTTGCATACGCATTCAACCTAGATGGTGCATCCGGCAGATTCGGAAGTGTGGAAAGTGATAATACAGCTACCCAATCTCCTATTTCATTTCCCTGCTTCACTCTAATTTTGTACGAATGATACTCCTCAGCTTTGAGTCCAGTATGGTTATAAATGGTATCTGATGCATTATCCAGCAGTCTTCCATCTACTTCAATGTCATAGCGAGCGTCAGGAGCCACCGTGTCCCACGATAGAGTAATCCCTTTATTCGTCACCACGGCGACAATGTTCGTTAATGACGAGGTATTCGTTGCTTCTGGCATTGTTATCATGGTTATTGGTTTGGACCAATCACTATTTCCACTAATATTTTTAGCCCGTATTCTGTAGATGTGCGAAGAACTGGCTGTCAGCTGATCATGCACAAATGAGTTGTCTGTCACATTTACCACAGTTTTGTTATCAATCTCCACATCGTAACTGTCCGCGTGAGGAACAGCGTACCACGCAGCTGTAACTTCTGTTTCTCCCGAAGTTGTCATAATATTTGTTGGTATCCCCGGAATTTCCGGGTGGGTTGTAACGTCGAGAGGAGCGCTCCAGGAACTTTTTCCACCTATATTTTTAGCCCGCACCCGATAGGTATGTCCACTAAGTGCATCCAGGCCATCATGGTTGTAACTCGCCATATTTTTGTTATCCATAATAAGACCATCGACTTCAATTTCGTATCCACTGGCTCTCTTCATCTCGTCCCATTTCACAGCCACCGTATGGATGCTTGGGACTGCCGATAATTTAGTCGGTGTATCGGGAGGATTTGGCCAAGTTTGCTGCTGGATAGCTTTGCTCCATTCGCTGGTTCCTCCTGAGTTGCTAGCTCGTACACGGTAGAGGTGATCGGTGGAAGGCTCCAAACCTTGATGTACAAACGAATTCTTATTTCCATTGTCAACGATGTGCCCATCTACCTCCACCTCATATCGACTTGCTTTAGGCACAAGATCCCAGCTTAGTGTAATTATATTCTGAGTGGGGACTGCAAGCAGCTGAAGTGGAGTGGATGGCGGGTCCGGCAATGTCAACTTGATAAGAGGCTGACTCCAGTTACTTGTTCCTCCTGCGTTGTTAGTCCGAACTTTGTATATGTGTTGAGTATTAGGTGAGAGACCAGTATGAGTGTATGTATTGGAGCTTCCATTGTTCATGGTCGATCCATCTACTTCAATGTCATAACTGAGTGCACCGGGAGATGCAGGCCAGGCCAGCTTAATCCACTCTTGGGATGGCTCCGCAGTCACCTCTTCAGGTGCAAGAGCCAAGGTTGTACCATTGACAGAAGCACCAAAAATAGTTTCCTGTCCCTCATTATTTTTAGATTTAGCCTGAAAGGTGTAGGTAGTATTCGCTATTAACCCATTTAACACAATCGTTTTGCTCACTGGTGTAAACCAGATGGGTGAGCTAGTGACTCCCCCTGTTGAAGTCACATAATAAGAACCCATTTTAATTAAATAAGGTGTTTGAGAAGAGTTGTTCTCAATAAGTAATAATTTCAAAGATGTTTCACCATTCTGCTGAACAGACAAGACAGGGGTTTGGGCTTGAGTGTAGATTTTTTGTTCTTTAACCGCAATGTTTCCCACCCGGTCTTTCGCCTCAAATTTTGTGTGATAATTTGTATTAGAAGTCAATCCTGAAACATTAAAGGTGGAATTTGCTGTCCATCCGCTTGTCCGATCACCAATGCTATACCGATAAGGTAGACTATCTAGTCCAGAGATACTATCCGAGGCGGTTCCAGAAATTTGAATCTGTGAATCTGTTGAAGTAACCTTAACCTCCCCCAGTGAAGGTAATGATTTGTCCACAATGATTTGGATATTTCCTTGTGTTGAGACTTTTCCATCACTTACAATAAATCGAATCGTGTGGTTTCCTTCAGAAATAGTCGACATATTTACAGGACTAAAGGAAACAGTTTGAGCTGTTGCTGTATTACTAATAAACTTGGTTTCTCTAGGCTCCGATTCTCCATCTATGAAATATTTAAGTTCTAACCGATCACCATTCGTATCCGATACTTGGATAATTGGAATAAACAGTGAATTCACACCCAGCTGTTGCTCACTTGGTGTAGTGACGACGAGGGTGGGAGCATTATTTACGACTAGTGGCTTTTTCACACTAAAAGAGACGCCATTTCTCCAACCATTCATTGGCTGACCCTTCTCAGATTGAATATCCTTTACGGACATATATATCTCTATCTCACTAGGGATTTCCTCATAATTCCATTCTTGATACCAATCTGTAGTAGGAGGACTCGAAACATCAAACGATATTTTATTTATAGAATTAGAGCCTGGGTACTCAACGGTTTCCCATGTCGTATTCCTTACTGTCTTTCCATAACCCGGTCCTTGAAGGTATGTACTGACGTCAATATTTCTTCTTCTTTCCATGTCATACCACCAAGTAGTTCGAGAACCCGACGTTATTATGAATGGACTATCCGGAACAAAATCATATTCCAGGTGCTTGGATATCTTATCAAATCGCACGTTTTTAAGTGTTACCCCAGGCATTGTAAAAGTAACCTCAGCAATGTTTCCCATACTTTGTTCGTAAGGACTTGTACGTTGAAAAGCATCGATACGAATATCCATAAATTCAATTACATTTGGAGCACTGCTTGCGGCTGCACGAAAATCCTCTGTAAAAAATCCAGAAAGATTAAACAACAATATAACAGCCATAAAAATAGCGGACATTTTTTTAAGTTTCTGCATCATGATTTCCTTTCTGATGTAACATCATTACAACAAACAGCGGTATGTCCATATATTCAATTTAACTGATCTACTCAATAACATAGGTAACTTTAGTAAACTCATTGGTAAGCGCTGAGAATTTAATAGTGTTCATTACTGTTTTGCCATTGCTCTGAATCTTATAAACGATTCGACCAGGCTCAAAGCTGGTTACTGAGACAGCAGTACCTTTTATAAGTCCGGTTTGTATCTCAAGATCAGATGTTTCTGCACGAAGATCAATGACTTCCAAATCTTCCGCGTTATAAGTTACGGTAACCAGTCTTTCTACTAAATCGCTTTTCTGTGGAATAATCATCACAAAGTTGAATTGACTATCCTTCTCTGGCTGAATCTTTAAAGCAGGTGTAGTGATCTTCTTCAATTGAACTGACCAATCGCTAAATGTATCCATATTTCGGGCACGGACACGATAGATGTGCATCGTATTGGGTTCCAAACCACTTTGTTTATAGACAGTAATATTATTTCCAGTTACAATTTGCCCATCTACTTCCAGATCGTAACTAGTGGCACCTTCAACAGAATCCCATGTCAATTGGATTGAGTTAATCGTTGCTGATGCTTTCAAATTCTTGGGCACATCCGGAGCGGTAACACCAGTAAAGGTTGAGGTCCATTCACTCCATTCACTCAAAACCTGCGCATTCTTCGCCCGTATACGGTAAACATGCTTCGTATTGGCCAACAGTCCTGTATGTTTGAAGTTAATCTTCCCTCCGTTATCGATGATTTCACCATCAGCTTCAATCTCATACCCAGTGGCTCCAGAAACTGAATCCCAAGATAAAAGAATCTGATCACTCAGAGATTGAACCTTAATATTCCCAGGAATCCCAAGAACCGTAGATTTAGTAAGAGGGTCGCTCCACTCACCAAGAAAATCTCCGTATTTGCCTCTGACACGGTAAACATGCCATGAATATGGTTCTAACCCAATATGCTTATATGAGGTTTCAGCGCCATTATCCAGAATTTCACCGTCTACCAGAATATCGTATCCAGTCGCGCCCTCAACCTTATCCCATGAGATTTCAATACTTGTATTTTGAGAATTCGCTTTTAGATGCAGCGGTTTACCGAAGATTGTTTTGCCAGATACCAATCTACTCCATTCCCCTGCTCCACCTGCATTTCTAGCCCGTACTCTATAACTGTGATTGGAAAATGGCTTTAGATTGCTGTGTATGTAGATATTATCGACATCTAAATAGTTAATTGCACCGTCCAATTCAATATCGTAACCGATAGCACCTACAACCACGTCCCAGGTTACTATAATTTCATCACTGGTTGCTGTAACCTGAACATTATTCGGTATACCAGCATGTGTCGTATAAACTATAAGATTAGACCAACTTCCAATCGCATTAGTATTTTTTGCTCGAACACGGTAAGTGTGCTCAGAGTTTAAATATAAAACTGTATGAGTAAACACCGTATTAGATTGATTATTCACAAGAGCTCCATCAACTTCAATCTCATACTCTGTGGCTCCATCAACTGCATCCCAGGACACATGGACTGAGTTCCCCTTAACTTGCGCTTTGAGATTCCCTGGAATAGTGGGCGGAGTATATACAGTGATTTTCTCGCTCCATAGGCTAGTTCCATTCTCATTATTTGCTCTTACCTTATATTCATGGGTACTATTTGGCAGAAGTCCGTTATGAGAGTAATCGTTCTCCTTGATACTGCTTATAACAACGCCATCAACTTCGAGGTCATAAGTAATTGCTCCTGACACTGCGTCCCACTGCACTTTTATCCCATTTTCCTCTGCAAGACCCGACAGATTAGCAGGAACCCCCACAGTGGTAGACTTGGCAATAATCTTGCTCCATCCTCCTACGCCACTGCTATTCTTAGCTCTGACACGAAAGGTTTTTTGCATATTTGGGTTTAGATCATTTTCTAGGTAAGTCAAAACATTTCCAATGTCTTGAATACTATTATTAACCTCAATCTCATAGCTGGTTGCACCGATAACAGGTGACCAAGTAAGGGTTATGGAGTTACTGGTAGAGGTTAGGTTTATATCCTGAGGGACAGTTGGCAATGTCCAATGTGGTGTTGCCAGTGACCATTCCCCTTTGAGATCACCACTGTTGGCTCGAACGCGATAAATATGTTCTGTTCCTGAATTAAGACTATCTGCAGAAAAATACGGTTCTGTTCCAATACTGGTAATATTGTTATCAAACTCTACTTCGTATCCATCCGCGTTAAAAAGAGTCGGCCATTGTATAGTAATACCTGTATCAACTGCACTAGCTACAGGTAAGGGAATAGCAAATGGTCTCAATGATATGGAAGGGACTACTTCTTTAATCTGTTTGTCACTTTCCCAGAGCAAACTGGCTTGAGGATTTCCCAAGTCATTGGCATATTCCATTCTGAGATCATATTTCATTCCTGCCTCAAGTTGAATTGTTCTCTGTGCAGAGTTATACCTAGCTGACCATTGATCAACAAGAAGTTGATCATTTACCCATAACTTAACTCCACCATTGGTATTAACAAAGAACGTATACTCTCCCGAATAATTAGGTTGTACCTGACCTGTCCAGCTCACGGAAAATCGTTTATCTGCAATACCAGGTACCCCCAAAACTGGTTGCCCCGACAAGAAGATGGATTCATCCAACTTTGTCACCTTCTGACCAGTAAAATCGCTCCCACTGAAGTACTCAGCTTTCAACCCCGAAACGGCATATTTCAAAAGAGTGTGCCCTTCCGTTCCATATCCAGTGTGAATGTTTGGCCTTTGATTTGTGATCAGATCACCACCTACCGCAAACAATCCTCCGGTTGTAATGTTTAAATGATTATTCACACTAATGCTGTCGCGGACGAACAGGTCACCTTTCTTCACTTTCAAATCAGCTACAAGATTATTGGATATAACCACTCCTATTGAAATCTCGTCTTCAATATTCATAATTACATTAGTATTAATATTCAAACTTCCAGGAACCAATACTCTCTTCGCTTCTATATTGAGCGTACCGCTGTTATAAGTTAAATCACCTGCGAAAAGTTCATTGTCTACATGAAAATCCAGATTATTATTCAATTGAAAAGCACCTTGCACCCATAGATTCCCATTTGACTCATCACTACTGCCGTTTAAGATATTTAAAGACAATGCAGCGTTGGCATTTAGCCCTCCCTTCAGGATTAAGGTTCCGTAGACAGTAATGTTCAAGAATTGATTGGTATTAATACCCTCTAATATTAAAATAACCGGCTTGTCCGGACTTCCAAAAGTAACACTCTTCTCTAAATTGAGATGTCCTGCTTTAATAATTGCTGGACTATGTAGGCTTGAAGTAACAGCTTGATGGATCGCAGTAACATCACTGCCACTAACAGTGAAAGCAGTTTGTTCATATTGTTGTATCCGTAGCTTGATATTGTCAGTCTGTTCGTTCATATATCTGGAGATCTCCCCTTGGAGTCCCTTCACTTTTATAAACGGAGGAGCATTATGTACATTGACCATCGTCCCTGACATCAATACCTTGTTCCCGGCTATCTTATTTTCTTCTGCTGGCAAAGCGATACGGGGTTGTGCAAGAGTAGGAGTGAACATGTTAACCATAGAAATTTCGATATTATTTAATGCCGTTTCTACATTAGGACTATTAATCTGACTCAAGCTTAGCTTTCCATCCCTTACAGTAACACTTTTCTTCAATGTAGAATGCTCTCCAGGGTCTAACGATAGACCATCCCAGAATATAGTGCCTTCCACATCCAGTGCATTCTTACTTCCATATACTGAATCACCCACAGTTACAGCTACTTCATAGATACCATTGTCTAATTGAATCTCCCACATCCCGTCAGGATGCATTAATGTCAATGTATCGAGAGTAGGATTTCCGTACGAGCTCTGACTCATATTAAACTTGTTCTGCAAGTCATCATAAGTAGCTCTTGTAACAGTGGAATTTGTATGATCTGTAGTCCAACCGTAGGCATAGTTGTTTTTAACACCGAATACTTCTCCGTAATCAGCGAGAAACCCCTCTGGAGTATGCGATTGCATAGGTTGAAATTGAATTTTAATTGTCTCTCCTTGCGCAAGGACTTTCATGTAACTCCCACCAAGAAAAGGAGCAAACAGCTGAATTAACAACAATAAACATAATAATTTACTTATTAATCTCTTTCTTTTTGTCATAATGTCCTCCGATTTAAGAATAAGTTCAAATGCTATCCATAAAAAAACACAAAAAAAAACCACTAGAAGAAGCGGCCCGGCTACCATTCGTTAGCATCCTTAGATGTTCGAATAAGGCCCGTGGCTTTGCGTCCCTGACTTTCGTGCAGGTTTGCCTTTTTAATTCAAATGGTTATTAAAGGAAATCGAAAACAGATTCAATACTCCACTTACAATGTATTCTCTGCTTGGTAATAATACCCTATAACTGAATCACTGGATATAGTCATTACTGTGAACTTTGTCGTTTTTCATCTAATTCTTTGTTATAACCTCCCTATCAACAACCAAATTTACTAATATATAGAAAAAATACGCCTCTTCATAATAATATCCTAGTACGAAATACCTAAGACAATTTCTGAAGAGGCGCATCAATTGATCACACCAAATCTGTATCTTCTATTGAACATAAGCCTGCATATACGTTCGCTTACCCTTTGCGTCCTTCAAATAAGGTCCTAAACCAGCAAAGCGGGAGTGATCCATATAAACACCAGTCATCCATCTGCCTTCTGTTAGGCCTCCGTTCCATTTGAGGACAAGGTCAGGGGCGGCTATCCATTCCTGATAAATCTGTATATTCTGATCTTTGTACTCTTTACAAGGCTTAGACTGCTCCAGAAGACGTAGATCATTAAGGTAAGTTGGCACGAAATAAGAGGATATCGTATGCAAATCATCTTCATCAAAAAAGGGCTCATCCCCTAAAAAGGGTTTGAATAATACGGTATTCTCGTACATGGACCAAATTAGGGCTTGTAGCACCATGCTTTGGCGAATGCCATTATGGAACTTATATTGTCGTTGATTACTCGCCACATTCACTTCTTGAAGAGGTTCCGTCGACTCCAGGCAATGCCGTTCACAGCCGATACATTTCCAGCCAGAAGGACTTTGAATCCATTTTTGAAAAATAGTCCCGCTATCATTGTTGCCTTTGTAGAGTGAAGAGATAATGCTGTAAGGCACGCCAATCCACGCATCCCATAAGGAATCTGGAAGATGGCTATGCAGCATGAACAACGTCTTGTCATAGATGAGCTGTACTTTGATCGAAGCGTTCTCCAGCTCAGCAACATCCTTTTTTCCATACGTTATTTCCCGGGAAAACAGGGTGGTCTTCATCTCCCTCGCCTCCTAATAGTTTTGCTATGCCTGTACTCCAGCTGAGTAGATTTGAGCAAAAACCAATATTGCAAGCGTTTCCATGCAAGGAACATACAACGTTTTTTCTATTATATTACAGATTTTTTCGATCTGTGCAAGGTTTTTATTTAAAAATTGAAAAGCCCTCCTCCGTTCTTCAGGAAAAAGGGCCACAACACGACTTTGATTTCTACTCTACCCAGCTCTCAGCCCAAGACTGAATCTGCTGCATAACAGGCTCCAGCGCACGGCCTTTGTCTGTTAGTTCATATTCAATACGCACAGGTGTTTCCGGGTATACATGTCTAACCAGAATACCCTCACCTTCCAAATCCTTCATCCGCTCGGACAGCATCTTATCGCTCATTGAAGGAATGAGGCCGGAAATATCTTTAAACCGCTTCGGTCCACTCATCAATGTCTGAATAATAAGTCCATTCCAACGTTTGCCTAAGAAAGAGAAGGCTGTCTCAAATCTGGGACACATCGAAATTTGATGTTCTTCCATTGTTCTCACCTCTCACTAGCGAAACTTACTATTAGTTAGTATATATAATATTAACACATTTCATCCCTGATGAACATCGTTTACTAAAAAAAGTTCATCTGACATTATCATTATATCCTCGTTGTCAATCCCCTGTATGTGCTCTAGATTCCCTTTTAGAGATCGCTTCTGTCACGATTTGCGCCAAGTCATCATTTCCGAATAAGGAGAGTACGCCCAGAACTGTGTCATCAGAAATATCCCCTGCTTCCTCCGCTGAAACCGTTAGGGCAAGCGCTTTTCGCAAGGCTTCATTCCCTTCTTGCTGTGGATAAGCCTGCAAATACAAACTGTGCGGGTCGAGTCCTTGATTCACGCACCACTGGGCGAATACAAGGATCATCATCTCTTCCTCACGCTTATAGCTTTCGATGATTTGTTCCTCCACTAATTTACGGTTGTCTTCCATAATTTACTCCTTTCTTAGAGACCTCATTCAGCAAGCTGAGCTGCCAATCTATGACTAGGCAGAACTGCTGAAGCAGCAATACTGCATAACTCTGGTGTATTTATATTGTTCAGGAAATGATCTACCACTCCACCAAAACCTCTTCTATCCAGCACCGTATCCCAGCTTCCAAAGCTCTGGGTCCGTGGCAAAGCATTTTTTTCATATAGGATGGCTTGGTCCAGATCTGCCACTTCCACCGAACGTCCATTACCGTGCAGCTCCAGCTTCTCCAAATCAACACCCGCCTCACGAAGCATGCTATACATCCCCACTGAGCCTTGCTCCCAACCCAGCATTCCAGATGCCTGCACAAGTCGCCCCTCTCCATTGGATTGAAGATTACTGCGAAGCAGCTCATACTGATCTCCACATAACCATAACAGCAGATCAAGCATATGAATCAAGTCGTCATGCACAGTCTCACGGCTGCTGCCTAACTGCAGCTTCGTGCGATGTTTAATCGCGTGGCAATGGCTAATGCCTCCGGCTTCCTCGAGCCAACTCTTGGCAGTGACATACATTGGGGCAAAACGCCGATTAAAGCCCACGCCTAGCAGCAGCCCTTTATTTTCTGCCAGTTCTGCCATCCTTCTGGATTCTTCCAGATCATAGGACAGCGGCTTATCTACATACACCGAAATCCCATGTTCGAGACATTTTGTTACTATATCATAATGGGTCGTCGTTGGGCTATGCACAAATACTGCATCCAGATCCCAAGACAACAGCTCGTCCAAATTTGTCGTACCTTTAGGAAAACGGTAGGCTTTAACAGCTTGCTCTACTGTTGTGGATGAGTGACTGAGAACCCCCACTACCTCAACTTGTCCATGCTGAGAGAGCAGTGGCAAATATACTTTGCGGGCGATATTTCCAATCCCGATGATGGCGACTCTTTTGCGTGCAGAAACAATCAATGATCTAACTCCCCTCTTTATAATTCAAGAATTTATCTCTCTCTTTGTTCTCTATAAATGCTATTATACCTGCTTGGCGTCCGCCGACAATGATCTACACTTCAATATTTACTTTTTATCCCGTATGATGAGATGAATGAGTGGAAGAAAGGGTATATTAGCTATGAGAAAATGGTTCTCGATTATTCTTTATGTTTCGGGCACAATCCTTGCGTTTATCTACAGATATGACATCCTTAGCTGGATGAAAGAGGATCATAATCTTTTCAGCTCTATAGGGATCGCAACTTTACTGGCTCTCTTTCCAGTTGTACCGTACAAAGCGGTCATCGGATTTTTTGGTTATGCATACGGAAGTTTGGCAGGTGCTTTAATTTGCTGGGTAGCTACAACCCTTGCTGCCGCATTCCTTTTTGGCGTAGTGAAATTCTTATTTCAAGATCAAGCGAGAGCTTATCTGACTTCTATTCCCCTACTCGAAAAATTCACAAAAGGCATAGAACGGCGGCCCTTTGCTTCTATTGTCTTAGCACGTCTCTTGCCGATTATCCCGCAGACAGCAGTTAACATCTATGCCGGAGCAGCCGGACTGCCCTTCTGGGGTTATCTTGCTGCCTCAGCTATTGGAAAAATCCCAGGCATCGCCTTGTATGCCTTCCTTGGGGATCAACTGTTCCAGAACCCAGGTAATGCGATTATAGCCATTATTGTTTATGCCATTGTGCTTATTATAGCCGGACTAAGCTTTCGTTACAGTTCACAGGAAGTAAAAAACACTAGGTAACAGAGAGCTTATTTGGCGGAAGCTGGCAGGCTGTGGTTATTTGCTTTATAATTAGATTGTGATCTATTTAATTGCATTACATGAATGGAGGGATATTAATGAGTGAACATCAGACTAACCATATAAATTCCAAGGCGGAAAAAGCAACCTTTGCAGGTGGATGCTTCTGGTGCATGGTCTCGCCGTTCGAGGAATTGCCAGGCATTATTAGTGTCGTCTCCGGCTATACTGGCGGGCATACAGTGAATCCTACCTATGAAGAGGTATGCTCCGAAACTACAGGACATGTTGAAGCCGTACAAATTACGTTCAATCCAGAAATTTTCCCTTATAGCAAGCTGCTTGAGTTATTCTGGCAGCAAATTGACCCAACCGATGCGGGTGGACAATTCCATGATCGCGGCACCTCTTACGGAACGGCTATCTTCACCCATTCTGAAGAACAGAAGCAACAAGCAGAGGCTTCCAAGGCAGCTTTGCAAGAAAGCGGCCGATTCGCTAGCCCGATTGTTACCCCGATCCTCCCGGCAGCAACCTTCTATCCTGCCGAAGAATATCATCAGGGCTACCATCGTAAGAACCCGGGTCACTACAAACGTTACCGTAAGGGTTCCGGCCGAGAGGATTTTATCGAAACCCACTGGACACATAAAGAAGACAAACTAAGCTTAAAAGAACGTCTGACGCCACTTCAATATGAAGTCACTCAGAATAGCGCTACAGAGTCACCTTTCCGAAATGATTTTTGGGATCACCACGGAGAAGGCATTTATGTAGATATCGTATCTGGTGAAGCATTATTCAGTTCGCAGGATAAATACGATTCCGGTTGTGGCTGGCCCAGCTTTACACGTCCGATTCGCGATTACGCCGTGAAGGAAAAGACGGACCTCAGCCATTTGATGGTTCGCACAGAAGTGCGCAGCAAAGTAGCAGATTCCCATCTAGGTCATGTCTTCGACGATGGTCCAGGGGAAAACGGCCTGCGCTACTGCATTAATTCAGCGGCACTGCGCTTTATACCAAAAGAGGATCTGGAGAAAGAGGGCTATGGCGAGTATCGTGTACTCTTCCAGCCTGCCTAATCTTCGATAAAAGCGAAATACTGTACTGTCTTATAGAAAAGCCTCCAATTCACGGTATACCATGAATTGGAGGCTTTTTAATTCATAGGAGCTTATTCTTTATTCTCGTCCCCGTTAGCTTTCTTATCCTTTATTGAGGTTGTCACCTTTGGCTCTGCTGGTCCAGGGAGTACCGCCTTGTTCAGTTCCCGATTTTCCTGCCGTATCCGCTGGGTCTGCTGCTCCCGTCGTGCACGGATATTTTTGCGGGCAAACCAAACGATGATTAAAATAATGCCCGCACCGATTAGAATCGGCAATGCACCTGCAAGAATTACAAAAATCCACTGAAACATAACAGATAGTGCGTTCAGGCTTCCTTTTAAAGCATCCGATGCCCGTTCTAGCAATGGACCTTGCTCTGCCTTTTCCTTCACGGCTAAGCTCTCATCCGTCTGGTACACTCTAAGCTCTACCGTTGAAAAAGATACGTTCTGATCTATATATCGCATTCTGCCTTTGATCTGCTCAATCGTTTCTTGAATCGAACCAAGCTCGTTTGCAAAGGCGACCAGATCACTTGATTTCGTTGCTTTTTTCATAAACTCTGTGTATTGAGCTTCCATTAACTGCTTTGCCTTTAGACGCGACTCCAGATCAACATACTCCTCCGAGACATCCTGACCTTGAATACTGCGCTGTAGCGATTCGTGTTTTACTTTTTCCAAATTATTCAGAAAAGGAGAGAACCCGGAGGCAGGCACCTTAAGGATAAACGTCCCTCCTTGCTCATATTGCGACATGTTTTCGTTAAACTCTATAATATATCCTTTAGCCATCGTTACCATGTTGCGGATTTCAGTCTGAGCTTTACCGTAATCTTCTACTTCCATAGTCAGATTGGCATGATAGATTAGCTTCTTGTTCAATCCTTCCACGACATCACTGCCCGTGAATCCCGCGTTCCCTTGATCCGTGTTCTCTGATGTCAAACCTTTTTCAACTGGGGCTTCGTTGCCTCCCGCTGCTGTCTCAGCTTCTGCTGAGGTGCTCTTATCCGCTAATGCAGCTTTCGAAGATTGCTCAGTGGTTGCTGCAGCAGAATTACTCGTATTTCCGCCGTCACCAGCTAATTTGTCTGCCGCCGAATTGTTATCACCCGAGCCACAACCTGCCAATACCACCGCAAGAATTAATAAACATAAGTAATGCAGACCCCATTTGCGCATTCTCATTCCTCCAAAAGTGTAGTGGTTATCCCTAGCATTGTAACGTTACGGAATGTCATGTTCTGTACAGATCTCTTCCGTCTCTCATTTCTATAACGCCCCAAAACTTGGAAGGTTGCACTGGAATATGGAATTTCGGTAAATTTCTTTTGGTTTTTCTTGTTGAATACACAAAAAGCCGCATTTCTGCGGCTCTTATTGGACATATTTTTGATGTGGGAGGGTGACCCGAAAGTTAAAGAACTCATTTGCTTACAAACTCATTATTTGGTACAATTACCACGTCTAACCTAGTAAAAAAAGCCAAATACCCTCTATTCATAATGAATGAGGGCGTGACACGGCTTTGTTGAGAGAAGCTCCACCTTGCTGAACAGAGCCGTTCATTGAATGATACTATCAATTACTAAAAGGGGAGGTGAACCCTCATGGCAAAAGACGTAGTTTGTGAAGTTAACTCCTGCACCCACTGGGCAGAAGAGAACAAATGCAGCGCTGAATCGATCTTCGTAGCTTTCCACAGCTCCCAAGAACCAAAACGCGCAGAAGAAACAGATTGCAAAACTTTCGAAAGTAAATAAGTAAATGCCTGAAGGGACCCTCCACGGTTCCTTCTTTTTCTTTTTCATTCTAACAAGATTGAGAATTATTATCAAGTAGCTGATTATAAAAAAATAAGTGAACTAAAAAGCCAGGGTAAATTACCCTGGCTCTAATTTATTTATGTCTATTTTGATGCAATAACCCCTGACTTTTCCCTCGCAATAGCAGCAGCTCTTACCATGTTACGTAGTGCATCCTCTGTCTCCTGCCAGCCACGTGTTTTCAGACCGCAATCCGGATTAATCCAGAATTGTTCAGGGTCCAGCACCCGCAGCGCACGATCGATATTCGCCGTCATTTCTTCTACAGCCGGAACCCGCGGACTATGGATGTCATACACTCCAAGACCGATTCCTTTATCATAGGCCTGCTCCTCAAAGCTGATAATCAGCTCCCCATGGCTACGTGAAGTCTCAATGGAGATTACATCAGCATCCATAGCCGATATGGAATCGATCATGTCATTGAATTCGCTATAGCACATATGCGTATGAATTTGTGTCGTAGCCTTCACATGGTTCGTAGCAACGCGGAACGACTTCACTGCCCAGTTCAGGTAATGCTCACGGTCTTCTGCCTTAAGCGGAAGTCCTTCACGTATAGCCGGCTCATCCACTTGAATCATTTCGATGCCTGCATCTTCCAACGCTTTTACTTCATGGCGAAGGGCAAGAGCAATTTGATTGGCTACCTCTTCCCGGCTGAGATCATCACGTACAAATGACCAATTGAGGATAGTTACAGGACCCGTCAACATTCCTTTAACCGGAAGCTTCGTCAACGATTGTGCATAGACACTTTCTTTAACAGTCATAGGCTGTATAAATGCAACATCCGCGTAGATCACCGGTGGCTTAACGCAACGGGAACCGTAGGATTGAACCCAGCCATTACTAGTAAACAAGTATCCGTCCAGCTTTTCTCCGAAAAACTCCACCATATCTGTACGCTCGAACTCACCGTGGACCAGAACATCCAAACCTAGCTTTTCTTGGAAGGTAATTGCATCCGCGATCTGCTCACGAACAAATCCATCATAACGCTCCTGATTCCAGACCCCTTTACGCCATTTCAATCTCGCCTGACGCACTTCTACTGTCTGCGGGAAGCTACCAATTGTAGTGGTTGGCAGAAGTGGAAGCTGCCATTTCTCTTGCTGCACCTTTAAGCGTTCAGCAAAAGGCAAACTGCGTTGGTCAGGCAAAGCTGCAAGTGCAAGCACTTGCTCCGCCACATCCTTACGGCCACGCTCAGGTAGTGCACGGAATGCTGCAATAGCTTCACGACTAGCGGCCAGCGCTGCTTTAGAAGCTTCTCCTTTATCTGCGAGGGCTGCTCCGAGCAGACTAAGCTCTGCAAGCTTCTCATCGGCAAACGCTAACGCATTCTTAACAGTCGCCTTCAGCTTCACCTCACCTTGAACGGTGACTGGGACATGCAGCAGACTGCAAGAAGGCTGCAGAATAAGACGATCAAGCGGCACATGAACGCTGAGCTTTTCTACCAGTTGCAGCTTAGCGTCTAAATCGGAACGCCAGATGTTCCGTCCATCAATAATTCCGGCACCCAGCCATTTGTCCTTCGGCCAACCAAGACGTTCGATAGAAGCCAGATTCGCTCCACCATCGTGCACAAAGTCAAGACCCAAGCCTTGAACAGGCAACTCTAGAAGTGCCTCCAACGGTTCAGCAGCTTCGAAATACGTCTGTAAAATAATATTCAAGCCCGGCACGGAGCCGGCAATTTCTGTGTATATCGAGTTAAGCAGTGTTAATTCTTCTTTACTTATGCCTGTAACAATCGCTGGCTCATCGATTTGTACCCAGCTTACCCCTTCTTGCTTCAGTTCCTGTAGCAGTTGAACATAGACTGGAACAAAACGTGCAGCAATCTTGGCGATATCTGCCGCTGCGTAACCTTTGGACAGCTTAAGGAAGGTATACAGACCTAAAAGTACCGGTTTACCTTCAATCCCTGCCTGCGATTTAGCAAAACGATAAGCCGCTAGAGGTTTATTTTCAGTCAGGCGTGGTGTTTGTGTGCCGATCTCTGGAACGATATAGTGATAGTTCGTATTGAACCATTTGGTCATCTCACAGGCAGTAGCTTCAGCATTACCACGGGCCATTGCAAAATAAAGATCAAGCCCGATGTCGCCGCCATCATACGTGTACCGTGGAGGTACAATTCCAAACATAACAGCCGTATCCAACACATGGTCATAAAAAGTAAAATCATTCACCGGAATAAGCTCAATTCCTGCCTCTTGCTGGGTCTTCAAATGCTGCAGCTGAATTGCTGCCATTTCGGAGCGGAATTGCTCTTCATTTATTTTCCCCTGCCAGTAGGCTTCCAGTGTCTTTTTCCACTCGCGGTTCTTTCCGATTCTCGGATATCCAAGATTACTTACTTTTACTTTATTCGTCATCTCGATACACTCCCTCTTCCATCTCTTATTTCAAACTCCAAAGCTACTTGCTTTCCTATAAAAAAGAGCGCCCTTCCCTAAAAAAGTCAAAGGGAAAGACGCCCATGATATACTCATGGTTAACGTCTAACACCTCCCTATCTTCCGTAGGTGAAGCAGTGCTGTTGAAACAGGCAGGTCTCCTGGCTAGCGGCGTCAACATCTTGAGCAGTCTTCCCAGCAGTAGTAAATTGCCAGTGACCTCTGTTGCTCGAGATTCTTCCGTTACAGTGGCGGGACCGCATCGGCTTCGAACCGAATTTCCCTATTAAGCCTACCGAATTACTATTTTCCGGTCAGCACCTGTCTCCGATATCATTCATCATTTGAGTGTCTTAATCTGATGTCATCATACGTGAAAGCCCCAGCAATCTGCAATAGATTACTGGGGCTTCTGTTATATCGATTCCTTATAACGGACTTAGAAAAATACGAAATATACTACAGCAGCAAGAATTATACGGTATATAGCAAACGGTAAGAGCTTGATACGATTGATCAGTTTTAAGAAGAAACGCATCGATAACAGCGCAAATAGGAAGGCACTAATAAAGCCTGCAATAAAAAACGGCAACGCGTCCATGGTGAAATATTGCCAGTTTTTCATCAGTGACAACAGACTGGCACCTGCCATGATGGGTACTGCCATAATAAACGTAAAATCAGCAGCGGCACGATGGCTCATCCCGAGGAGTACGCCACCAGAAATCGTCGAGCCCGAGCGTGAAAATCCAGGCCATAACGAAAAACACTGTACAAGACCTACACCAAGTGCCTGTTTGTATGTAATCTGATCTACACTCTCAGTTCTGATCTTCTTCGGCCCAAACAGATCGGCAATAATCATTAATATAGCCCCAATCACTAGACCAATTAACACTGTTGAGGTAGAGAATAAATGCTCATCAATATAATCATTAAACAGAACACCTAACACACCTGCAGGCACTAACCCTACCAGAACCTGAGTCAGCTTGAGGTGCCCGCCCTGCTCCAACTGCGGTAGCTCCTCTGTTACAGGATCCAACTGCTTACGGCTGAAACGCTTTAAACCCAACAGATCAATGAACCGATTTCTAAAAATCACAACAACCGCTAATATTGAACCCAGTTGAATAACTACTTTGAAGGTATTTGCCGTATATTGTCCAAATAACTCCTGTGATTTCAGCCACATATCATCAACAATAATCATATGACCCGTGGAGGATACTGGAGCAAATTCGGTTAAACCTTCAACAAGCCCCAAAATAATGGCTTTAATAATCGTTAATAGCTCCATGTGTTTCCCTCCTTTTTAATAGTCATTTCTATTATCAGTCCATTACCCGCTTAGCCCTCAGTGTTCATTCTCCGGCTGCGTTTGCGGAAGTACAGAAACCCAAGAATAACTAATCCGCCAGCAATTAGTACATAGACTACATTGGAGTACACATCCATGTACATGGCAATGTCTTCCCAGGATTCGCCCAATGCCGCGCCAATAAGCACAAGCAGCAAATTCCATCCCAATGTGCCAATCGTTGTGAAGATCATAAATACTCCAAATTTCATGCCCGACATTCCCGCCGGAATCGAAATCAGACTGCGGACCAGCGGAACCATCCGACAAAACAATACAGTCCAATAGCCATATTTATCAAACCAGGCGTCAGCCTTGTGGATATCTTTTTTACTGACCCTAATTAGGCTACCCCAGCGTTCAACCAGTTTCTCTAACCGGCTCACATCCAATAATCGGCCAATATAATAGAGAATTACTGCACCCAGTAGTGATCCAGCCGTGGCAGCAATGATTACACCAGGAATCGTTAAGCTCGTCGTAGTCGTCATAAATCCCCCAAAGGGCAGGATCACTTCTGAAGGAATTGGTGGAAATATATTTTCAAAGGCCAGCATCAGAAAAATACCGAAGTAACCAAACTGCTCCATAAAATCTGTAATCCATGCTTGCATCTTGTTACCCCCATTTCTCATATCAAGTTCTTCTTCAGGTTGCGTAAATAGCGGCTGCGAATAAAAAAGAAGTATAGTCCTTGAACAGCCAAATATCCGAGTAACACCGCGCCTGTCTCCGTTGCGATAGATAAGTAGAACAACCGTTGAAGCGCAATAAAGGCAAACACACTGTGTAAAATAGCTATTCCGACCGGCACAAAAAACAACAAAGACAGCTGAATCGTAACTATTCGATTGAGTTCTTTATCCGTAAGCCCCATCTTGGACAAAGTGGAATATTGATTGCGATCATGATCAAGATCGGTATATAACCGGAAGTAAAGAAAGCTGCCTGCCGCGATAAAAAAGACAGTACCCACCAGCAAGGAAGCAAAAAGCATTGTGTTATACAATGTTTTCTGAAGCTCAAACAGCGTGCCGCTGATCACAATCGCATACGGAGAATCACTTTCATAGGACTGTTTGCCTTTATGGGCAAGATCAGCAGCGATACCTACCGTCTGTGGAAAATCCTCTACATAAAAACCTGTATAAAGATCCGTTTGCACGGGATCAATAGCGCTGTAGAGCTCATCACTGATCACGACACCACTAAAATCCCCGCCATCTCTACCATCCAGCTCCGGCAATAAATATTCGGCGATGGGAACTTGCTCGGTATAACCTATTTCTTTAATGGCAAGTCCTTGCTGCAAGGAATAGACCGCTTTTACTCTGCCTTCTGTTAAACTGCGATCCCGCTGTGAACCAATCATCACCAGACCTTCGTTGCCCACCAGAGCATGCTCATCTGTTGGGAAACCTGCACGTTGCAGGGCGAGATTATAATCACTGAAAGCAATCAAGGGAAGGCGTAAAGTGCGATCGGGTCCAGTCTGAGCCTCAACCTCGGCATATTTAATCGGGATACTAAGCGCTTCATAAGGGAGTCCGTGCGTCTTGAGCTCTTCCTTAATTTCGTTCAGATGATGATCAAAGGGTACACCCGTCTGATTTCCTTTGGCTACATAACCCACTGCTGCGGGATAATCCAATTTCAGCTCTCTGGAAAGTGTATGTATCGATGCAAATACCCCTACGGAAGTGAAGGAGACTGCGGATACAATCGTCACCATAAAAAACATTCGGCCATTCTCTTTCCAGCGGTAGGACAAACCGGATAAAGTGATGATATTCGTACGATGCCAATACAAGCGCCGAATGTCCTTAAGCAGCTTAACCAAACAAATACTTAGCTGGGTATAAAAGAGATACGTCCCGATAACCGTAATCGCAACGACCGGAAACATGACTTTCTCTACGGAAGCAGCTTTTGCAGTAGCCGCCATATAATAACCACTGATCAGCAGTACAGCAGAAATAATAGATAATACAAAGGATACTTTGGGTTCTTCTTCTGCCTTACGCTCTCCCTGAAACAGACGCATCAGTGACTCATTGCCGATAAAAACAAAGGTGCAAAGCGATATCAGAAAAAACAATAACACGAAGCTGCAAATCGTAAGCACAAGTGCCTGCCATGGGAGATGAAAGGTTAACAGGGGAATTCCCAAAAAAGTAGATCCGATCATCAAAAATAATTTGCCCAGAAGTAACCCGAGAAGGGTACCTGTCAGGATGGCAGAGGTGCCGATCATCATATTTTCCAGGAAAACCATGGTGTTCAGCTGTCTCTTCGTCATTCCATGCATCAATAAAATTCCGAACTCCATCTTGCGCGACTGCAGGAAGGATCCAACGGATACGAGTACGAACAAAGAACAAAAGACATAAATAATTGCCTCTGCCACCATCATCGTATGAGCCGCCGTACTATAAATTAAGCTCTTTGAAATATCCGGATGGTAAATAAACAAAGCGCACACGAAAAAGATCATCACCGAAAAAGCACTGACGACAAAATAAGCGGCATATTTGCGTTTATTACGTGTTACATTCCTATAAGCGAATTGCCGAAAGGTCATGGCTGGTTCCCCCAAGCAGAGACAGCATATCAATAATACTTTGGAAGAAAGCGCCTCTATTACTGCCCTTGTACATTTCACTATAGAAACGTCCGTCTTTAATAAAGATGACCCGGTTGCAAAAGCTTGCAGCCACTGCGTCATGTGTGACCATCAGCACCGTAGCTCCTTCTTCCTTATTCACCTCTGTCAACATATTCATGACTTCCCCTGAGGCTTTGGAGTCCAGATTGCCTGTGGGCTCATCCGCCAAAATTAACGATGGACGATGAATCATCGCCCGGGCGATAGCCGCCCGCTGCATTTGTCCGCCTGAGACCTCGTACGTGCGCTTCTTCAGCAAATGTTCGATGCCAAGCAAGGTAGTGACCTCTTTCAGCCTGCTCTCCATCTCTGGGACACGAGCACCTGCAAGCGTCAAAGGTAATACGATGTTTTCCTCTACAGTGAGCGTATCCAGTAGATTAAAATGCTGAAAGACGAAGCCTAGCTCATGACGGCGAAAAAGCGCCTTTTCTTTTCTGCTAAGCAGATTAGGATCTCGGCCGTTGATCAGAATCTGACCGGAGGTCGGTTGGTCGATGGTGGCAATCGTGTTGAGCAGCGTTGTTTTCCCGCTCCCGGATGGACCCATTATGCCAACAAACTCCCCCTTTTCTACAGAAAAGCGGATATGATTCAGCGCCTGAGTGGACACTTTACCCTCATATATTTTTGATAAATTATGAACATCTAGAATGGGCAAGTGTTACCTCTCCTTCTTTCGACTGGATTGCCTTCATTATACAAAGTGTACACATTGGCTGCTATTTCTGAAACTTACAATGCCCTTACACATTTGTAAGGTTTGTTATATCCTGCTCCCTAAATACAATCCGCACGGTGGTCCCGCTTCCTTCTTCGGAACGGATACTCACCTCATGTCCAAGCTTGCCGCAGATCTGCTTCACGAGATATAAACCCATCCCCGTAGATTCCTGAAAGGTTCGTCCATTCACCCCGGTAAAATATGCATCGAACACGCGCGGCAGATCTCCTGCTGGTATGCCTACTCCTTCATCCCGGATCTCAAGCACAGTCTGCTTATCTTCCGTGACCATCCCGTGGAAAAAAACATGTTTGCCTTCTTCAGTCGTATAACGTACAGCGTTCGTAATCAGCTGCGTAAGGACAAAAGTGAGCCATTTTTCATCCGTGGTTACGGTAATCTGCTCATCTATTTGTATAGCTGGAAATACTCTTTTTCGAATAAAAAGCCGCTTCTGCTCAGAGGTCACACCACGTACGATGGTCTCCAGATTCAGCCGTTCCACATAGAAATCGTGCTCAAAAGTATCCAGACGGGCCGTATAAAGCACGGTATCCAGTCCTTTTTTCAGACGATCCAGTTCATCACCAATTGCCGTAAAAGGAGGGCCATCCTTATCCTGAATGATCAGATGAATGACAGACAACGGCGTCTTCATGCCATGTACCCATTGATTAATAAAGTGAATATGTTCTTCTAATTTGTGGCGGTAGCTGTGCAAATCATTTTTGTAGAGGCGGAATTGCGACCCCAGTAAACCTCGCAAGCTTACGGCTAGCGGAGAATCCTGTGTAGGGCCACCTGCCTCATCGAGAGAGGAGGGCGTAGTCTCCAAACGTTCATAAAACGTGCGATTGGTGACGTAACGGTAAGCGAGGTAGCCAATCAGTAGACAAGTGCTGAGCAGCGCGGCATATAAACTTACATTCAGACCGCTGCCTCCATCCAGCCGGTACACTAATGTGATCAGGACTAGCTGGGCTAGATAGACCACAATCAGGGGGAACTGTTCCCGTAATAACAACTTCATTCCTCATCCCCCCAATTCGGAATCAAACGATAGCCTTGACCGCGCACGGTTTGTAGTCCATCTGTGATAGCGAGAGCGGCAAGTTTTTTGCGTACACGTGTAACATATACATTTAAGGTATTTTCATCCACGAAGGCTTGATCATCCCAGATTTTTTCGAGCAGCCTGTCCCGGGTAACGATGACTCCTGATTTTTGCATTAGCTCATCTAGTATCTTGGCTTCCGTGTGGCTTAAGTCCACTTTAGCTTCGCCTCGGGTAAGGATTAGCCGCTCTACATCCAGCGTCATTCCGGCAACGTTTAGTGTGCGTTCATTATTCCCACCGGCATAGGTGCCGTAGGCGCGCCGCAGCTGACTTTTGATTTTGGCCATCGCGATTTCGTAATCAAAAGGCTTAGTGATATAATCGTCCGCTCCATTTTCCAGCGCCATTACTTGGTCCATTTTGCCATCGCGGGCAGATATAAAAAGAATAGGGCAGGTTGAAATTCCGCGAATCTGGCGGCACCAGTAATAACCATCGTATTTTGGCAAATTAACATCAAGGAGTACCAGATGTGGCGTGAACGCCTCAAACTGAGTGCGGACCTGCTCAAAATCACTCACCGCCTGCGTTTCATATCCAAACTTATGTAAATAATCCTGCAGCAAAGCCACAAGTCCACGGTCATCTTCTATAATAAATATTTTGAACATATCATGCCTCCGGTCCAGCCTTAACAATATAAGGGGGTCTGCCAAATAATATATACACCGTGCATAGGGTTAGTCAAATCGGAAGGAAGAAAAAAGAACCCATGAAGCTCCTGTTTACGGCACCTTCTAGGTTCTTGGATAAGTTAGGTTTAAGGATATCAACTAGTCCCATTGTTTCTTCTGAATCCCGGCAAGAACTCTCTCTACAGATGCCCAGCCGATAAGTTCTGGTTGGCTCCAGCCCGGAGCAGCTTGCAGATGGCAAATTTCCATGTAGTGATCTATCCTAACTATATCCCAGGCATGAATGGCCTCGCCATTCCCAAAGGCCAAAGCTACATGCCCCCAATCCTTAAGCTCACCGTCTACCAACCCTGAGCAAGCATAAAAAACAAACGCGCCAGCTGGCGGAGCCCCGGTATTCTTGTGCGCATCGTACAGCTCTGCGGATTCGCGTGCATCGCTGCCTCCCCACATTTCAATTCCATTGCTTCTTTCATAGGCATCTTCAACAAAAGCAAGACAACGCAGCGGATACTCCTGCGACCCCAGCCGCTCCTTAGCCCAACTAATGGCACTCTCAATTTCCTTGCCAAATTCCACGTCCATTACCAATATACATTCCTCCAAAGTACGAAATAGTGTTGAACACATCATACCTGAACCAGCTACTCATGAGCTGGTATTATATAGTTATCAATTAAACTATCCCAATTGTACCTGAGTGGTCATCTACTTCGGCCAACCATTACTTAAAAAACATAAAAAACCGTAAATGAGCATAGCTCATTACGGCTCTAACAAACTATAAATTGGTTTAAAGATACAGGAGTGGTGGTGATAGTGTAGTAGTGGTGGTGGTAGCAGTAGTAGTGGTAGTGATAGCGGTAGTAGTGATAGCGATAGCGATAGCGGTAGTAGTGGTAGCGGTAGTAGTGGTAGCGATAGCGATAGCGGTAGTGGAGGACAATGTAAAGTTGATATTGCAGACGCCGAACGGTGATATCCCATCGAACATAAGTAACTTATTGCTTGTTGGAGTAGCTCATCTGCGGGATTTATACCGTACATTTGGCTATATATGCTCCATCGGCTCCATTCTACGGGATTTATACCGTACATCTGACCGTATACGCTCCATCGGCTCCATTCTACGGGATTTATACCGTACATCTGGACGTATACGCTCGATCGGCTCTATTCTACGGGATTTATACCGTACATCTGGACGTATACGCTCGATCGGCTTCATTCTGCGGGATTTATCCCGTACATCTGGACGTATACGCTCGATCGGCTTCATTCTGCGGGATTTATCCCGTACATTTGGCTATATGTGCTCCATCGGCTCTATCTGCGGGATTTATACCGTACATCTGGCCGCAACTGCTCCACCAGCTTCATTCTGCGGGATTTATACCGTACATTTGGCTATATGTGCTCCATCGGCTCTATCTGCGGGATTTATACCGTACATCTGGCCGCAACTGCTCCACCAGCTTCATTCTGCGGGATTTATACCGCTCATCTGACCGTATACGCTCGATCGCCTCCATTCTACGGGATTTATACCGTACATCTGACCATATACGCTTCATCGGCTCCATTCTACGGGATTTATACCGTACATTTGGCTATATGTGCTCCATCGGCTCTATTCTACGGGATTTATACCGTACATCTGGACGTATACGCTCGATCGGCTCCATTCTACGGGATTTATACCGTACATCTGACCGTATACGCTCTAACGGCTCCATTCTACGGGATTTATACCGTACATCTGGACGTATACGCTCGATCGGCTTCATTCTGCAGGATTTATACCGTACATTTGGCTATATGTGCTCCATCGGCTCTATTCTACGGGATTTATACCGTACATCTGGACGTATACGCTCGATCGGCTTCATTCTGCGGGATTTATACCGCTCATCTGACCGTATACGCTCGATCGCCTCCATTCTACGGGATTTATACCGTACATCTGACCATATACGCTTCATCGGCTCTATTCTACGGGATTTATACCGTACATTTGACAGTGTCGAGTAAATCAAAGGCACTTTTGCCCTTCTTTCGCGCCACACTAGCTCATTCGAGCAAATCAAAGGCATTATTGCCCTTCTTTCGCGCCACACTAGCCAATACATACAAATCAAAGGCACTTTTGCCCTTGTCTCACACGATACTAAACCTTTACAGCAAAACAAGGGCATTTCTGCCCTTGTTTCACCACACCCTATAGCGCCACCGCTGAAACGACGCGTCCTCTTGTAATGTTGTATACCTCGTATGTTCCACATTTCGCACGCTCTTTGCTTCATATACTCAGCATTTCCACGCTCACTCCACATTTCGTATGCTCTTTGCTTCATATACTCAGCATTTCCACGCTCACTCCACATTTCGCACGCTCTTTGCTTCATATACTCAGCATTTCCACGCTCACTCCACATTTCGCACGCTCTTTGCTTCATATACTCAGCATTTCCACGCTCACTCCACATTTCGCACGCTCTTTGCTTCATATGTTCAGCATTTCCACGCTCACTCCATATTTCGCACGCTCTCTGCCTCATCTACTCAGCACTTCACACGCTCACTCCACATTCTATATATCCTCTACTTCCACGCTGTGCAATGCGCTCACGCAGACTTATCTACCATCCAGCAGATTGCCGAGCCCGCCAAGTACGCTTCCTTCTTCTTTCCGACCGCTGTTGCCGGCAGCGGACAGGATGCGATCGGCCATTCGGCTGAATGGCAGCGACTGTACCCACACCTTGCCGGGTCCGCGCAACGTTGCGAAGAACAGGCCTTCGCCGCCGAACAGCGCGGTTTTGACCCCTTTTACAAACTCAATATTATATTCCACCGAAGACGTCATAGCGACTAGACAGCCAGTGTCCAGCTTAAGCGTCTCTCCCGGTTGAAGTGTGCGTTCCATAACATAACCGCCAGAGTGTACAAATGAAAGTCCGTCACCCTCCAGCTTTTGCATAATAAAACCTTCACCACCAAAAAAGCCGGTACCCAGCTTACGCTGAAATTCAATACCGATTGAAACGCCCTTTGCCGCGCAAAGGAATGAATCCTTTTGACAGATGATTTTTCCACCGTATTGCTGCAGGTCGAGCGGGATGATTTTGCCTGGGTACGGAGCAGCAAAGGTGACACTTTTACGTCCATAAGAACCACTGTGTGTAAAGACAGTCATAAACAAGCTTTCACCTGTCAACAGACGTTTGCCCGCGCCCATCAGCTTCCCCATCAAGCCACTTCCACGCGAGCCTCCGCTGCCGTCGCCAAATATCGTCTCCATTGTTATTTCCTGATCCATCATCATGAAGCTCCCGGCTTCGGCAATTACACTCTCTCCTGGGTCAAGCTGCACCTCTACACACTGTATTTCCTCACCCATAATGGCATAATCAATCTCATGAGCACTCATCCCGCAGTTCCTCCTTATAATTAAAGTCAACATGTGACTTATGAATGAAAATATATACGTGCGTGGCGATTCACGGTTTCGCAAATCCTAACTATCCATGAAAACCGCATATATTCAGCAAAAAAATCAACCAGAGGTTCTGGCTGACCTTAATCCGGTATCCCTGAAAAATGTTATTTATTCCAGCTTTCTTCAGGTTACTGTACCACATCTCTTGTCAATACTTGATAATATGTTACAATACTTTTTATACTTAAATGTTTATTTAGTAGTCTAATTCTAATGATAAAGGTGAAATGAATGAATCCACAATCGGAATATGCAATTCTGCTATACTATAAATTTGTAAAAGTGCCGGATGCAGAACAATTCGCCCAGGAGCATTTGGCTTACTGCAAAGAGCTTGATGTAAAGGGACGAATTCTCATCTCAGATGAAGGCATTAACGGAACACTATCAGGTACGGTTGCCCAAACCGAGCAATATATGAAGGATTTGCGCGCAAACCCTCTGTTTAGCGATATCGTCTTCAAGATCGATGAGGCTGAGGGTCATGCCTTCAAAAAGATCTTCGTTCGTTATAAAAAAGAACTCGTGACGTTCCGGGTCGAGGATGAACTGGACCCTAACGTGATTACCGGAAAGCATCTGGCGCCTAAAGATTTCTATGAAATGATGCAGCGCGACGATGTGGTGATTCTGGATGGTCGTACCGGTTACGAATTCGATCTTGGTCATTTCCGCGGCTCCATCCGCCCCGAAGTAGACAGCTTCAAAGAATTCCCGGACTGGATTCGCGAGAATATGAGCGACCTTAAGGATAAACCAATCCTGACCTACTGTACAGGCGGGATCCGCTGCGAGAAATTAAGCGGGTTTATGATGAAGGAAGGTTTTGGACAGGTGTACCAGCTGGATGGCGGCATTGTGACTTACGGTAAAGACCCTGAGGTACAGGGCCAACTGTTTGATGGAAAATGTTATGTCTTCGATGAGCGGATTTCCGTACAGATTAATCATACCGACGAGGATATCGTTGTCGGACGTTGCCATCACTGCGGTCAGCCAGCTGACCAATTTATCAATTGTGCTAACGATGCTTGTCATCTTCAGCATATTTGCTGTGAGGACTGTGAAACACAGCACAGTGGTCATTGCTCGGACGAATGCGAAGCAATCACGAATGCCGTGGGCTAAATAAAAGGACAAGCTGGCCGCAAATGTTTCTACACGATTCAAAGACGAGCACTAGTGAGTCTTAAGTTAACTAAAAGGTGGCGTACAGGATTTTCACTGTACGTCACCTTTTGTTATGAGCGAAACGTCCGAGCAACTCCCCTAAGGACTGCACCCTTTAAATTACGATATATCCAGCAAAAAAAAGTCAACCAGAAACTCTGGCTGACCTTAAATGTAGTATATCCCCGAATAAGCTGTTTATACCAGCCTTCTTCACATTACCGTACCATCATGCGGTTTACGTAGTGTAGATTGAATCTTTGGCGCCTTCACTAGCTTTGGTTTGCCTAAAGAGGTTGTAAAGGTGATCACATAGCCCGCTACGACTACTGCCATCACTGTATACATCGTTTCTTTAACAGGCATATAAAAGAGTGATAGTGCCAGAACGATTACATCCATCATGATGAATACCGTACCTACTTTGATTCCCTTCCATTCACTAACCAGCAGCGACAAAATATCGTCTCCACCGCTAGCCCCGCCACTCCGCAGGATAATTCCCGCTCCTAAACCTGTCAGTACGCCGGACAAAAGAGCTGCTAATGCCAAATTGTCCTGCAAGTTGATGACCAAACCGGAATAACGTTCCATGAGACCATAGAAGATTGTAAAAGCTCCTACAGAAACAAAGGTGTTGCACACGAACGCTTTCCCTTTGAACATCCATGCTATCAAGAGTACTGGAACGTCTAGAAGCAGAGTTGAAATCGAAGGTGAGATTCCTAATACGTATTTGCCGAGCAGCGATAATCCTACGAATCCGCCCTCTGACAAATGATTCTGAAAATTGATGTGATAATAAGTAAATGCAAGCAAAAATGTTCCAAACAAAATGACTGTCAATCGGAGCAGTACATTCACTCCGTAATTGTGGTTCCTCATACAGGTCTCCCCTTATCGTATATGGCGGCTAGACGTCCCACCAACCTCTACGACGGGTAAAACCGGAGGTATTGCTCCTTCGCATATATATACTCCTTCCCCTCGCAGAGGCGGTTCGTCAAGTAACAACGGTTTACGCACCTTCTACAGGGAAGCTAAGTATAAGACAGATCATAACGTTTCCAAATCGTCCTTTGGGGAATCGTCCTTCGGGGACACATGGTATCCTGATCCTTTCTCTAATTTGATAAGTTCTGTTTACATTATACCACGGAGCCACCCTACTCTAAACAGTTTGCCAGAAAAAAGCAGGAATCACTCTGTACTCCGCAGCAAACGGTTGATTGTTTCACGTCTTACACCGATCAATTGTCCTATTTCTTCCTGGGTCAATAACTCTGTTAGCGCTGCGCCATGAGAGTAGTCATTAAACCAGCGGGTTAGCAATTCCATACGTTCTGCAGGTGTACCTACAGTAAGATGATCCAGCCGTGTCTGCATAAACCGCACCTTCTCCTGAAGCAGTCTGGCGATTTCCATCGCTTGACCAGAATCATCCCGCAGTTGTTGATACCATTCTGCTGATGGAACTGCCTCCACCTCGCTCTTCATCATCGCAACTGCCGTTCCATGCGCCTCCTTTGGCGAAATGAGTGAATGATGGGGAACCATCTCACCGGGATACAGGATGTTGAATAACACCATGTTCCCATTCTCATGAAGTCTTGTGACCTTGAACAGCCCGCTTTTTACCTTAAATAAAAAATCACAGCTGTCTCCTTGGCGGAACAAGACTTCCCCCTTATGTAATATCATCTCGCTCGCTCCTTTTCCTTCTGATTATATATATTTTCAATTATATAAAATTAAACCTCATTTATGGAGATAAATCTACCTATGGGCGAGGAGGTGGGTGATTAAAATCCATGCAAAAACTGCTGGGTGCCAGAATGAAAATTCTGGCACCCAGCAGTTCAATTTATTTATAAAGTTACTTTGCTTCAAGCGGTTTCTTCCATAATCCGAGCATCAATCCGGAGATGACCGAACCGATCAGAACAGCTAAGAGGAACAACAGCGCGTGGCTTGAAAGGGCAGCTACAAAGATCCCGCCATGCGGAGCCGGCACGTTGATATTCCAAAGCTGTGTAAGACCTCCAGCAACGGCCGAACCAAGAATACAAGAGGTTAGGACACGAAGCGGATCGGCTGCGGCGAATGGAATGGCCCCTTCCGTAATGAACGACAAGCCCAGCACATAGTTCGTTAAGCCTGATTTACGTTCTTCTTCCGTGAATTTATTCTTAAAGAAAGTAGAAGCCAGTGCTATTGCAAGTGGAGGCACCATCCCCCCCGCCATTACAGCAGCCATCATGAAGCCGTTGGTATTGCCACTGGTAGTGAATACACCGATGGCAAAAGTATAAGCAGCTTTATTGAAAGGTCCACCCATATCTATGGCCATCATGCCACCGAGAACCAGACCCAGAATAACAGCATTAACAGTTCCAAGATCATTAAGCCAATCAATCAGTCCTACATTGATCCAGCTAAAGACCGGATCGAACAGGTAATACATCAATCCACCGGTAATTAGAAGCCCGAATACCGGATATAACAGGATCGGCTTCAGTCCGTCAAGTGTTTTAGGCAGTCCTGCAAATACTTTACGTAATCCGATAATTACATAACCCGCCAAGAAACCAGCAGCCAGCCCGCCGAGGAACCCAGCGTTGGAATTCAAGGCCATGTAACCCCCAACCATACCTGGCATCAGAGCCGGACGATCACCAATGCTAAGCGCTATAAATCCAGCAAGGACTGGAATTAGGAAATGGAAGGCTCCATCTCCACCACCAATTGTCTGCAGTAACTGGAACAGCGGATGATCTGCTCCACCTACTTGTTCAATCAGGAAGGAGATTGCTAGCAGAATACCGCCACCAACTACAAACGGGAGCATGTGGGAGATCCCATTCATTAAGTCCTTATATATTTTACTGCCGATACTGCCAGATTTCTCTTTAGACCCTTCGTCATTGCCACCGCGACCTTCATTGTGATAAATCGGCGCTTCCCCATTCATAGCTTTACGAATAAGCTCTTCCGGCTTACGGATGCCATCACTTACAGGTCTTTGCAGTACAGGCTTACCGTCAAAACGGGCCATTTCCACCTTTTTATCAGCTGCAACAATTACACCGCTTGCACGCCGAATCTCATCAGGGGTAAGTACGTTTTTGGCCCCTTCTGAACCATTCGTCTCTACACGGATATTAACTCCCATTTCCAGAGCTTTTTTCTTAAGGGCATCTTCAGCCATAAAAGTGTGTGCAATGCCTGTAGGACAAGCAGTTACAGCTACGACAAAAGCTTGGGAATCCGGGTTGCCCACGATTACACGTTCAGGCTCTGACTTCGCGGCAGTTTCAGCAGCTTCGTTCTCTTTCTCCTTAGCTTCACCTTCCGCCTGCTTGGCATCAAACAAAGCTGATACCTCGTCAGGAGTCTGAGTATTCATAAGCTGTTCAATGAACTCGCTATCGATCAGTAGTCTGGACAATGAGGCCAGTGTACGAAGATGCATATTGCCTGCTCCTTCTGGAGCGGCAATCATAAAGAAGATACGTGCTGGCTCATCATCAAGGGATTCAAACTCCACTCCCTTTGCGCTCTTAGCAAATACAACCGTCGCTTCATTTACCGCTTTAGTCTTAGCGTGCGGCATTGCAATGCCGCCGCCAATCCCAGTGCTGGACTGCTCTTCGCGCTTCAGAATCATCTCTTTAAAAAGGATCGGATCATTAATTCGGCCACTTGCAGCAAGACTCGCAATCAATTCATCAATTGCAGCTTCCTTAGTTGTAGCTTTTAGATCCATGATCATCGTTTCTTTTATCATTAAATCCGTTATTCTCATCATGCTCAACTCCCTTAAGTACTTTGAATGCTGTCGGCTTACACTTCTGAGATTTGGATCAGCGGTCTCAGCTGTTCAATGAATTCTCTGTCCGCTAAGTCATCAGAGAATGCGGTTGCACTGCCCGAGGCAACGCCTGCACGGAACGCCTCCAACAAGTCTCCTGTCAAAGACAGTGTCCCTACAAAACCAGCGATCATGGAATCTCCTGCACCTACAGAATTTTTCACTTTACCTGATGGTGCGTTGGCGTGGTATACCCCTTGCTCCGTAATGAACAAAGCCCCTTCACCCGCCATGGAAACCAGTACATTTTTCGCTCCTGCATCCAGCAGCTTGCGTCCATAAGTAATAATCTCTTCCCTCGTATCTATGGTTACGCCGAACAGCTCTGCGAGCTCATGATGGTTCGGTTTAACCAGCAATGGCTGATACGCCAGTGCTTTTTGAAGTGCAGCACCAGTAGTGTCAATGACGAATTCCGCTCCGCTCTGTTTGCACACAGCTATAAGCTTGTCATAGAAATCTGCACCCAGTGATGGGGGAACGCTTCCCGACAAAATCACTACATCCTCCGCGTTCAGAGCAGCCAGCTTTTGCAATAGTGCGTCGGCTTCAGGATCATGAATGACGGGTCCAACACCGTTAATCTCCGTTTCCTCTCCATGCTTGAGCTTGATATTAATCCGCGTATCATCAGAAACAAACACGAAATCGCTTGAAATTGACTCTTCGTGTAACCAATCCTCAATATATCGGCCGGTGAAGCCTCCAAGGAATCCCATAGCCTTATTCTGAACCCCAAGCTGATTAAGCACTCGGGATACGTTAATTCCCTTCCCTCCCGGAAGCTTCAAATCACGTTTCATCCGGTTCAAGTCACCCAGTCTCAAATCCTCCACTTCCACGATATAATCAATGGAAGGATTAAGCGTTACAGTATAGATCATGATTATCCCTCAATTATGTTGGTTTTCTAAGCCATAGATTACCGATCACAAGTACGGCATCTGTAATTTCTCCAAACGATCACACGGTAATTCATAATTGCTTATCCTATATAAAATTTATACCAGCGTGAAATCCACACCCAATTGCGTGATCTCACGGATGAATTTGTCAGACGCTCCTGAATCTATAATGCAATGATCCATTTCCGTCACATCTGCAACCTTGCTAAAGGATATCTGCCCCAGCTTACTGTGATCTGCCAGTAGAATAACTTGCTTGGCGACTGCGATCATTTTGCGTTTTGTAGCTGCCTCTAACATGTTCGGAGTTGTGATGCCTTCCCGCAAATCCAGTCCATTAGTGGCAAGAAAAGTTTTATCTACTCTCACCATATCTAAGGAACGTTCTGTCATCGGTCCAACAAAAGCCATCGTATCCGGGCGAAGCATACCGCCTGTAATTGAGACTTCGATATTGCGGCAATCCCGCAGCTCATTCAGCGCCATAATCGAGTTCGTAATGACTTTGATATTCGAAAAGTTCTTCAGCTCTCTGGCAATCTGCAGTGTTGTTGTTCCTGCATCAAGCAGTATTGCGTCCCCCTCCTGAATCATCTCCACGGCCTTACGGGCAATCCGTTGCTTCTCATCCAATAAATGGTCTTCCTTATCAGGATAAGCCGCTTCAAAATTGACGCTCTGCAGGGAAACCGCTCCGCCATGAGTACGCTTTAATAGCTTGGCTTCTTCCAGCTCCTTCAGATCACGGCGCACAGTAGACTCAGATACGCCCATTTCCTGACTTAGCTCCTGTACAGAAGCTCTGGAGTTCTTTTCCACAAAAAGCACGATTTTTTGTTTTCTCTCTTCCTCAAACATCATCGTGGCTCGCTCCTTTATGTGACAGCGCGACCTGTGCAATTCCTTGCGCTCATCTATGAATTTTCTTGACCGTTAATTGATTATATGTGACCGTTATTGATCGTTTGTGCTCGTTTATGATTTTAACAGCGTTTTCATCCTGTGTAAAGTGCTAAAAAGAGACAGTGCAAAATTACATCCGAATTGCCTATCTCATATGCGGCATTTATAACATATTAATAATACATACCGGGAAAAGCGGGTGATCAGAAATGGCCAATGGAAGAAACAGCGGGAGAAATAAAGGCAACAGAAATGCTAATAAGAATGGGACCACCAATAACAATAATCCAGTGGAATCCGCAGAACTTAGCGCTGAGGATTATGAGATCATCGCAGCTGGACTTGTAGCCTTAGGTGAGATTTTTTCCTTTTTATCTCTTGTTAAAGCAAGACAAGTTACCAAAGAAACCGGAGGCGAAGATGTAGTTCCTGAAATCTTCACTTTATCCACTAGAAAATCTCATAGACGAAAGTCAAGATAATCTGTGAAAAAGCAGAGAAATAGTTATATCCCCTTGTTAAATTGCGAACTTTTTACTTGGCGTAACCTTTGTAACTAGAACCTCTATATGGGTATGCCAAGAACTACCTAAAAGGAATTGCCCGCTTTTGAATCAATACTTGTAAATTAGGGTTATTAAACTACATAGACATAAATTTGAATTTTGGGGGATGTTTTTATTGCCACAACAGAAGTATTTTCGGACAAGCCTTGCTATTATCGCCTTTTTACTGATTTTGTACTTAGGCTCCAAAGTAATGTTTCTCTTCGCCCCACTGGGTGCCATTTTCAAATTATTACTTGTTCCCATGATGTTATCAGGGTTCATGTACTACCTGCTGCGTCCGTTAGTAAGAATCCTTGAGAAAAGAAAATTAAACCGGGCGTTCTCCATCCTGCTCATTTATTTTCTGATTGCCGGCTTGTTCGTTCTCTTCTGGATTTTAGTCTGGCCGACACTTCAAGAACAAATTCAGAACTTTATTGATAACACTCCTTACCTCGTGCAAGGTTTGCAGGATCAGTTCAATGCATTGAGGGAGAATCCGACACTTTCGCGTTTTTTCAAAGGGGATTCCGACGTCGCAGCCCGTTTATCAGAATTTCTTAGCGATACTATTACCTGGGTTACCAATTCCATGTCCAATTTGATTGGCGTTGTTTCCAGCATTGTAGTGTTAATCGCAACTTTGCCCATCATTCTGTACTACATGCTAAAAGATGACTATAAGCTATCGCCTAAACTTCAAGGCTTAATTCCGAGAAAATATCGTAAGGAAGGGCAAGAGATGTTTGGAGATATCGACAGCGCCTTAAGCAGCTTCATCGTCACACGCGTGGTGCTAAATGTCGTACTCGGCATTATGTTATATATAGGGTTCCTTATCATCGGACTGCCTTACTCCCTGTTGCTCGCCGTAATTTCAGTGCCCCTTAACTTCATTCCATATGTGGGATCATTCTTAGCAGCGATTCCGGTAATTATAGTGGGTTTCATTGAATCACCGACGATGGCCATATGGTCCCTGGTTGTAATCTTCATTGCCCAGCAGATCCAGGATAATGTACTCTCACCGATTATTTACGGAAAATCATTGGATGTTCATCCACTGACTACGGTCATCCTTGTCCTTATAGGTGGAGACTTCTACGGTATTATCGGAGTTCTTATTGCGCTCCCTGTTTATATGATTATAAAAATTGTTTTCCTGCGCGTGTATGAGATTATTATTGCAGACCGGATAGATGAAACTGAGCCTATCAAAAAAGAGGAGCTATAACGGTTGTAATCTACTTCGTGAACGGGCGGAGCTTATCTATAAAATAAAAAAGGGTACGTCACCAATCACTCGGAGTCGTACCCTTTTTTATTCTTTACAGGTGCCTGAAATCACCCTCGTAAAGAACGAACTACAAAGATGTGATTGCCCTTCATCAGGTTTTGGCCGTTCTGAAGAGTAACTGAACCTTTCGTATGTGAGGTAATAATCGTATTAAAGGCAATAAGCTGATCTTCTTTCCAGACACTAACCGCCGATTTAAAATACACTGCATTGTCAAATTGCTGCCGATCCCTCATCACATAACCCACGGAATGGAGAACTGGAGGCAGCGCTCTTTCTTTTGGAGCCAGAGCCTTAATAACAACAATATCCCGAAACGGCACAGCAATTTCCTGATGGCCAATCACCGCCACCGATGCGGAAAGGTCCCATTTGCGCAGGATTCCCTTCATAATGGTATAAGGTTTCTCTCCGCAGTACATTATAACGGGTTTACCTACCCAATGCTTCATAGCTACCTCCCCTTCGCATCACTCCATAAATTATAAGTCCGGAATGAACCAATCTATTCCTGCCATTCCCTGCGACTCTAAAAATTGATTGGTCTTTGAGAACGGACGACTGCCAAAAAATCCACGATGCGATGAAAGTGGGCTTGGATGAGGCGATTGCAGCACCTTATGCCGGCTTTGGCCGATGAATGCGCCTTTTTTCTGCGCATGACTTCCCCATAATATAAACACCATGGGCGTAGATCTTTCATTTAGCTTTTGCATAATAGTGTCTGTGAATGTCTCCCAGCCCAGACCTTTATGCGAACCAGCCTCACCCTCACGTACCGTCAGCACGGTGTTCAGCAACAACACTCCCTGCTCTGCTAAGTGCAGTAAAGAGCCGTGGTTCGGAACAGGCACACCGACGTCCTCTTTCAGCTCTGCATAAATATTGCGCAGTGACGGAGGGATACGTACCCCCGGATTGACAGAGAAGCTTAGTCCGTGCGCTTGTCCGGGACCATGATAAGGATCTTGACCTAAAATAACTACACGGGTCTCCTTATAAGGCGTTAATTTCAATGCTGTGAACAATAATTCTTTTGGCGGATAAACGGTATGTTCCTTATATTCTTGTGTTAGTGCGTCCATTAATTTTAGAAAATAGGGCTTTTGCATTTCATCCTGCAATACCTCATCCCAATCGTTGCCAAACATCCCCAAACTCCTCCTTTAACCGAAACCATAGCGATATAGCTTTTTTATTTCCGACCATAATCCGCTTTGATCTCGCCCCACTCTTTGGTCTGCCACTTGAGCACCTTATTGTCATATGTATTGGTTTGCAACCAACGCTCTGCCCGATCAATAAGCACCCAAATTTCCTCTGTTGAAGAATCGCGCGGCAAGGTTGTTGCCACCTTCTTCTGCTTCACCCATTTCATTGCATTTACAGAATCACTGTAGACCGTTTTATCGCTTCCCTCTCTCTTCAACAACGCCAAGGCATGAACAATCGCTAAAAATTCGCCTAAATTATTAGTGCCCTTTTTGATCGGACCACAGGAGAAAATGATATCTCCCGTTTGTGTATCTACACCCTTATATTCAACAGGCCCCGGATTACCACGAGTCCCCACATCTACTGAAATACTGTTGTAATCAATCTCCTCAGAGGTCTCTACTGTAGCACTGCGTTTAAAAGAACTAGTCCCCTTAGACTTTGCTGCTCCAGCTGCCCCTGTTCCCCAATTCCCCTTCCAGCCCGCTTTATATGCCGCATCAGCTGCTGCTTTAGATTCATAGGATTTATATTTTGCACCGGTATAATGATCTGTCTGTGCCTGGCATTCTGCCCAAGTGCTATAGACTCCCGGTTGTTTACCTTCCCAGACTACATAATATTTCTGTTTGGCCATGGATAATGCTCCTTTTCTACTGCCTGTACTTATTGTAATCCATATTGCTCGTGAATTCATCGGATAAATCACATTTTTCAGGTCATACTATACGCCAGAGATGTCCAGGCCTATATTACCATTTGTAGATTGATTGGTAAATTACTAACTAATCACTCTATAGTAAGCTCGAAGGATATCAGTACAATTACTTAGGGAGGTTATACAGATGAGAAAGATAGCAAGTGTTGCTGCGGTATTTGCTTTTGTGTTAATGGTCGGATGTGGAAATGCAACAAACAATGCCAATAATGCTACTGCAACAAGCACTCCTGAGAACACGAATAATGCGGGAACCACTAATAATACAGGCACGGCTAATAATCAAAATAACACCACAGATGCTGTAACCTCAGCTTCCGTAGTAGATAATGAAGAAGCCTTCAAACGCGCCATCAGTCCAGAAGGAACCTGGATTGCTGCTACACTTAAAGACTTAACCTTCACCGAAGATCTCGTGGTGGATGGAGAATTCATGAATAAAGAGGAACCCGCCAGAAAAATTGCTCTATACACACAAGATGCGGATCACAACATCACCAACTCCTTTAAACTGACTGCTCCAAAATTGACCATCAAGAGTAAAAACGCCCGCATCCAAGGCGGCACTTTTATTGGAGATGTTTACGTAGAAGCGGATGGATTTACCCTAGTGAACGCAACCGTTGAAGGCAATGTCTACTTCGCAAACGATCAATATAAATCCACCTTTAATTCATCCGATCAAGGAAAAGTAACTGGTGTTACAGAAGTGAAAAAATAAGCTTCAACCCCAAAAAGGTGATCTCAAGTCGTTAAGACTTGAGATCACCTTTTTATATGCAAACCTTATTCTTAATAAAAACCATCTTTGAAAAATTTGTACCATCCCTCGACGGTTTCGATTGGGAAACCCTCTAACTTCTTCATAACTTCCCTTGCAAATTCTAAAGAAGCTGTGCCATTAGCTGTAATAATATATTCACTCGAAACTGCCTGTTTTTCAATATAATTTGCTTCTCCTTTATAATTAGGAGCATTTTGTTTTAAATAATCCAATGAATTTCCGGTATGCGGTATGTTGTCTAAATAGCCATGTTCAGCCAAAAAAGTTGTAGCATCACATATAGCGGCTATAGGTACACTCTCCTGCAGACATTTTTCAATCACTGGAGTAATAGCTGAATTATCTTTCCAGCCTGTGCCCCCGATTAAAATCAACATTTCATACTGAGCAGGTAAACTGTCTAAAGTATAGTCAGGTACAACAGTAAATCCACCCATAGATTTGACATTGTCGCTAGTTAGAGCAACTGTTCTTACTTTATATTCACTTTCCTGCTTATTTAGTTCGGCACTAATATATCCGCTTTCCCAATCAGCGTAGCCATTGGATAGAAACATCAAAACTTCTTTTCTCATATATTAGCACCCCCTTTAAGTTCTAACGCCACTTCCGCCACTTCTCGCCCATTTACCAGCAGCACAATCCGGTGCTCTCCTGGATAATGACGCCGAGTTGTTAAATCAGCCCAACGATGTGTCCGTTTACCTGACAGAATTGTACCTCCAGGTACGGTCTTATCCGATAACAAAAAAGATTTACGGGAGGTTCGACCTGCCGCTTTCACGAAATAGATTCCGTATTCAATCCGAATCCGTGCTGGAGCTCCCTCACGAACTTGAAGCTTATACTGTAATTCGGAGCTTTCGCCAATGGTCAGGATTGAAGGTTCCAATAGAATGAAGGCACTCGTTATAAGTGGAGCAGCTTCGTCTGTCTGCTCTGCGTATCCGAATAAAGCCATAATCTCTGGCTCAGCTTTACGAATCAAAGAACGGCAGCCGTGCCGCACAATCCAGTCTGTATCGGGATGTGTTCCCTTCCAGCGCCGAGCGGTATCGAGCACCACTTCCGGATGATCCTTTGCAATATCATTCAAATGATTAGCGACACTTTTACGTACATACAGGGATGTATCCGCCTTAAGCTGCTCAAGTACAGGTAATACCGGAGCTGGGTCAAGCTTGAACATGGGAAGCGCCTGTCCCCAAGGCAGACGAGGCCGACAGCCCTCACTAGCCAGCCTACGTACATGCTCATCAGGGTGCTCCGCCCATACCAGCATTTGAGCCATCATCCGCTCTGGTTCCCGTAAGAGAAACGGCCTAACTGCAAATTCAGCCGATGATTTCGCTGTGAATCTTTCCAGCGCCTGCATAGACAATTCCCAATGATCGTCTCCCTGACCATATACCTCAACAAAATCCGGAAAAATCAAATAAGGAAATCCCACGCAATCGTCAGCAATGGCGAATAGGATAGCCAGCGCTTCCTCATAAGGAAGCTTTAAGTGGCTGCCCAACGTCTCGGTGATCCGCCGCATTCTTGCCTTCAGCTCAAGCGTTTCCCACGGTTCAGTCATGGCTGAGCTTACAAATGCCTCAGTCTCGAAGACATTATGTACGCCACGAATCTTTTCGCCGAACTCACGCAGAAATTGTTCATTGTACATTGCTTTTAAAGGTTCAGCCATTCGATAATCCCTCATTTTCTTCTTTAGATCAGCAGACTTGATTCTGTCATGAAATCGTAGCACACCCAATTTGACAACAGTATGTCAACTTTGGCAGCTAAGAATTAATAAGTACCTTTACCTCTTCAATCCCTTGTTGGGCTCGACTGTTTAACGCGCGCTTATCTTTAAGGTTATGTTCTTTAAGTTCGTGTCCAGGATCAATGACCAGCGGCTGTGAGATTACATCCTCGAGAATTTGCACAGCAACCTTACAGCCTTGAAATAACAGTTCTTTTGTGATCACTTGGTTATGAGAACGAATGATTTCAAGCATTTTTTCCGCATAAATCAGTCTAACCAAACTATCAGCGCTCATAATATTCCGCGAAGCAAAAGAAGCCACTTTTTCCACAATCCAGCTATCCTGATAATTCCGCGAGATGGATTCCAGTATCGTAATCGCATCCCAGTCCCGTATCGACAACTGCTTGACGTGCTCCGTAGCCCATTCCTGCAGCCATTCCAGCTCCACTTCTCTTGGAATTTCAAAACTCTTGTACTCCTTAAGTACTCCTGCTTTATGCATATTTAAAAAATGACCCAAAAACTGAATGTACAGCTCCTTGGCTCTTTGTGTCGGTTCTGTCATCTGGCAATCATCCTTTCATTATCCAAATCATATCCATTCCCCGGTTTCTTTTCAAATTAAAATAAAAAAGGACAGGTAGCGAAATCATCGCAATACCTGCCCTTTAATAACTTCGGGTTATGGTAAATAGTTTGCTTCAACCGGAGGGGTTTTCTCCACTATTTTCAGTTCTAGTCCTCCGAATCTCTTCGCCAGCTTGTTATATACCAGCGCTACCAGCATACCCACCAATCCATAAATGAGTATCAAAATAACCGGCATAATCAAATAAGGGATACCCATAACAACAATAAACGTCTCTTTAATGATAAGCCCGACCACCACCATCCCTAGACCTACTATAAACAATAGCAGTGTAGGAATGATCATAAAATAGATAGTTGTTTTAAAAAAACTCTTTTTGTTAATTTCCAGCACTTCATAGTCTTTCATTATGTAATCCCCTTAATTTATTTAGAGTGGTAAAATTACCCTCTTCGTTTCATTAAAGACGATCTTAAATACAATTTCAACCAAATTTCTCATATTTTCGACTTTTACCAAAGAATTCTTCCTAAAACTCAACGATAAATCATGGTAAAATAACTCCTATGGTTTAATATATCATCATGTACAAGATGTCACCGGAGGGAATAACATGCCACAAACATTAGTGAAAAATATTGATTTTTTTATAGCTGCCTTATCCCAAACCTATATTTCTGCGCTACAGCTTGATCCTGATGGAATGTATTCAGAGGTTGCTTCAGGAATTGTTGAACTGTTCTCTGACGAACAAGTACGGCTGAGAAGATATGACGGATCAGTATCCCATTATGCAAGAGACAACACCAAATTTCAGCGATGACAAAAGGACGTGAACTGGAAAAAGGTCATTGTGAATGATCCTCTTCCAGCTCACGTCCTTATTCACTCTACACACAACTAATCTAGCACAATCCATTCGCCTTCAGCATCCGCTGACTTCATTTCTGCTTCCACGATTCTTAAAGACTCCGCTGTACTCTCTGGCGTACAAATAATGATAGGCTTATCCTGGATAATAACATCCAGAAAATATACAAGCTCTCTATAGTAGCCAACATCCGGTGAAAGTTCCGCTAAATAGCCTGCCCCGTCATTCGGATTGACCTTGACCTCGCTGCCATCAAACACTATATTTCCACGTTCAAAATTAACCCGGTACCCCATGTAAAAACCAAAATCACCTTCCAGCGTCCAATCCACCTGAGCATTAATTACTTTTGCATCCTTATAAAAATAGTGAGTCGATGCGATATCATATCCGCTACCCGGAAGGACATTACGTCCTAAGGATGATACTTTATCCGGTCTGCCGAACAGATAGTTAATCATATCCGTATCGTGAATATGCATATCCATAATGCCTCCACCGCTTAGTGTCTCATCAAGAAACCAATCCTTAGGAGCACCAGATCCCCTGTAAAAATACCCTTCCGTGACCTGACCGAACTGCCCGCTCTCTATCACTTCTTTTAAATACTCATACCCCGGCCAAAAACGGAGACAATGTCCGATCATCAGTTTTTTCCCACTGCGGGCTGCCGTTTCCACCATCTCCAGCGCTTGTACGGAAGTTCTGGCCATCGGTTTCTCACAAAAAACATGATATCCACGCTCCAGCAGCGAACAAGTCATTTCCGCATGCAGATAAGTAGGAACCGCAATGTCGATCATATCCAGTTCCTCACTGGCTATCATTTTCTCCAGATCATCGTATAGATTGTAAGCTGACAAATCATAGACTTCCTGGGCAGTGCTCATATTCCCGCCTGCTTTTCCATCCTTTAATTCCTCAATTCGCAAATCACAGATGGCTTTAAGGGCAATGGGCTGCCCCTCTTCTGTTAAGCGCACATAATTATCAAAATGCATCCGGCCCATAAATCCAAAGCCGATCAAGCCTATTTTCAACATCGTGAAGTCTCCTTTACTAAAAGTATGGTACTTAACGTATCCGTATCCAGGCCCCTTCCTGATCAGCCGATTGGATTTCAGCCTCAATGATCTCTATGGACTGGGCAGCACTTTCGGGCATACATAGGGTCACTGGCTCATCGTTCTGGATGATTTTCAAGAAATATACCAACTCTCTGTAATATCCGGTATGCGAAGAAAGCTTCGCAATGAACCCCGGTTGACGATTAGGATTTACCTTAACTTCCGCGCCATCAAAGACTACATTTCCCCGTTCAAAATTAATCCGATAGCCCATGTAAAAACCAAAGTCGCCTTCCAGTGTCCAGTCCGCTTGGGCATTGACCACTTTTCCATCCTGATAAAAATAATGAGTGGAGACGATATCATAGCCACTTCCCGGTAAAACCTTCCGCCCAAGCGTTGATACTTTATCTGGTTTCCCAAACAAGTGATGGATGATGTCCGTATCGTGTACATGCATATCCAGCATACAGCCGCCACTTAGCTCATCATTGACCAACCACCCTTTAGGAGCACCGGAACCCCGGTAAAAATAAGCCTCTGTCACTTCACCGAACTCACCGCTAGCTATAACCCCCTTCAAATATTCATATCCCGGCCAGAAGCGAAGACAATGACCAATCAGCAATTTTTTTCCGCTGCTTTGCGCCGCCGCTACCATCTTCCAAGCTTCTGCGGAATGTCTCGCCATCGGCTTTTCACAGAACACATGATACCCTCGTTCCAGCAGCGAACAAGTCATTTCAGCATGCAAGTACGTAGGTACTGCAAGGCTAATAGCATCTAGTTCTTCTTTTTCGAGCATATGCTCCAAATTCTCATAAAGGCTGTAAGGGGATAAATCATATACCTCGTGGGCTGTGTTCATATTCCCCGCGGATTTAGTATGTTTAAGGACTTTAATCTGCGGGTCACAAATGGCAACCAGAGAAATCGGATGACCGTCTTCCTGCAATTGAACATACTGATCAAAGTTCATTCGGCCCATAAATCCAAAACCCACCAGCCCCACTCTGAGCACAGCCTTCACCTCTCTTAAACTTAGTAACTAGTGCGTCCTAAAATAGCATCCATCGCTGCAGAAGTATTAAAAATGATTTGCTCCGAATAATGCGTATATGGCGGTATCATTTCTCCAGTAACATAATTGCTGTAGCCGATCTCTTGCAGTGCTTCCATAACAGCAGGATAATCCACATCCCCAGCAAGTAGATCAACAAATCCATGAAGTCCTCCGGCTGCCCGGCGGTAATCTTTGAAATGCACCTTCTTGATTCTATGGCCTAGAATCCGTATCCACTGCTCTGGATAACCAGAATGAACGATATTCCCTACATCCAGATAGGAACCTACGTAATTGGAGCCTACAGCATCTATAAAAGAACGTAATTCGAGCGGAGACAGCAGGAATTTATTCCACACATTTTCAATCCCAATAGAAACACCCGCCATTTTTGCATCTTGAGCTAGATCACTGATCGCCTTCAAGGCTCGATCATAAGCTTTTTCATAATCGACTATTTCACAGCCCTCAATAAAATCCACACCAACCGCACCAGGAATGACAAGAATCGTATCTACGCCAAGTGTTGCTGCCAGCTCCAATTGTTTTTTACATACATCGATAGCCTTCGTCCGGTTCGCCGCGGATTCACTTGTCATGGCATATGACCAATATAGTCCTGTCGCCAGTCCTGCAATTTCTAATCCCATCTCCTGAATGGAATTTTTGATCTTAATAGCTTCTTTCTCAGTGGTTTGCAGGCCAAGTTCACCCGATTCATTCAAAGATAACTCAATTCCGTCGAAACCTGCCGCTTTAGCCAGACGTGCACATTCTTCGATCTCAGTACCTTCGCGAAACGACCAAATGTTTATTCCCTTTTTCATCTGAATCCTCCTCAAATTTGTTATTTTCCGTTTTTTAAGATTCTGCCCTAAATGCGCTTATATCCTTGATTTATTTATATTATAATAGATTGTAAGTTAGATTTATTTAGGTGAACAAGAGATTTGTTGCACGATTCCGGTCTATTTAATAAATCATTTTATACTGTATGGGAGGTTTATTTGTGGCTGAAAAAGAACCCCGTTATCCCCTGAGAAAACAGGTCCCTTCCCGGGAGTGGTCACCTGGCATTCACTACGCACAATTCCAAACTCTCTCACCTTGCCTCTTTCCAAGAAGAAGATTGTATGATTTCGAGCTGCTATACGTTCGCCAGGGGAAATTATCAACAAAGATGGATACGGAGGAATATATCCTGAATTCAGGACAACTGATATTTCTTTCTTCCGGGGTATATCATCAAAATGCGATTGTCTCAGATTCGGAAACCAAACTCATTGGGATCCATTTTGATTTTTTTGGGGAATCGATTATTACAAGCGATGAAGACATGCTGGTCAATGAGGAGGAGGTTATGGACGAGAAGTTTGCCTTGGAAGCTGTGACCGCTCCTTTTATGCCATTGTCACAGGAGCCCATTTATACCCCGCCACCCGAATGTATCCATGCGATGGAACAGCTCGTGCATGAATTTACGATGCGGCCTGCCGGTTATGAATGGGTCTGTCGGGGGTTACTGCTCGGCGTTCTAACCTCGCTGCTCCGAACACAAAGCTCCCGGAATGCAGCTAAATCTTCCGTTCATACCGGGCGGATCAGAGCTTTAATCGATGAGATGGATTCAAAGCTAGCAGACCGCTGGAGCAATAAATCCATGGCTGGTGCCATGAATATGCATGAAGACCATTTCTCCAAGTTATTTCGTGAGGTAGCTGGCATGCCTCCTGGTGAATATCTCCGTTCCATCCGGCATCGAGAAGCACGCAAGCTGCTGCGTGAAACGGATTGGCCGATTGAACAGGTCGGGGATAAGGTTGGTTATCCTGATATCCATTATTTCAGCAGGGTATTTACCGCAAATGAGGGGATTTCTCCGCGGGCTTATCGCAAAATGTCCCGGATACTCTAGAAACGGAAAACTCAAGATATCTCAATCCAAGTAAGAAAAACTTGCCAAAAACATTGAGGGTGATGGGTCATCTGCTTTGTGTGATACCTGTGGGGGCCGATAAACAATATACATTGTACGGTGAGATGTGCAATATGCGGGGCGGCGAACGTTCGTGTTTTCTGCGTTAATGCAGTATGCGGGGAATGCTCTAAAACTAATTAGGGAAAAACTCCCTGAAAACAGCCAATATTCGCTCTAAATGAACGAAATCAGGGAATTCCTCCCTAATAATAAGAGGAATAACTATAATTGCTAACGAATCAGCTAAACTTTGGGGAGGTTTTCCCTGATTATTAGTCTGATGACCAAATATCCCGGAATTTCAGGGAGAAATTCCCCAATCACTCTATCGAAGCAGTACAATTCAGGAAAGTTGGAGATAACAGCAGCCGGAAGTCTAATTATTCGCCGTAGTTACGGCTGACTCTTAATGTGTGATCTCAAATTGAAACCACACACTTTCCATCCCACCCAACTCTATTTCTTGGATCACGGCGTTATCCATCAGGATCGTCGTCTTTTGGATCTCGGAAGTGTTATTTACGGCACAATATCGACCCGTCTCAGGATACGAGTGACATTCAACATTCGGATTCACTGAGAACCATGAATACAATTGCTCCTCTTGATGTGCGGCCCAAAAGATCGCTCGGCTGAGTAGTCTGGTATTCTGAATACTATAGGGAAGCCCCGCGATATAAACGCCCCGCCCCTGACCAAATGAGTTCACGGCAAGATTGCAGCTGCCTTGGTGCACGTCCAATATTTCTGCTCCGGCCTCCGCTTGATAAATCATGGTCATCCCTTCACCATAATTAATCTCACCTTCCAGATCTTCCGTTATGAAATGACCCTGCACAGGCGTTACCTTGGGCTTATTGATGCTTGCTGTAAATCCAATTTCCTTCTGAACACCTAGAATATCCGCTAGTTGAAAAAGAACCCCTTGATGTTCATAAGCTGATGGATCACCAATCCCAATAAAACCGCCCCCTTGCTCCACCCACTCACGAAGTGTTGCCACAACTTGCGGATCGCTCCATTGATCTCCACCGCTCCAAGAGGTGTGTACATCACCCGCGTTAATAATCACACCGATACTAGGATCAATCCCACTTAACCTGATGTCATCAAAGCTTATAAACTCAATGTCGAACGGCAAGCCCGCCAATGACTCTAATGCCCCTATGTAGGAGTAACATCTTTGATTCCATAATGAATGAGCCACTTGATGTGTCTGCCAGCTTCGAAGGGAGCCCCAAGTATTCAGAACCGCCACTTTAAAAGGAGCTTTAAAAGGCTGTGTCCCTTCTGCATTGGCATGAATCCCTTTGAACTGCGTCGCAATCTCTGTCACATGATCTATAAAATCCGGAAATTGATGCGCTAGACTTAAATATCCGCCATACCCCATCCTGCCAACTGGTTTGCGCATGAGCGCACGCCGGCATTTGATCCAGATTGGCATGGACTCTCCGACAGGGTCTCCCCCTTCAAAAAAGACATCAGGAAAGAAATAAGGATAGAAACGTGCCTCGGTATCCTTAATAGGTATATCCGCAATCATACGGGTTGTAACGCCATCTCCTGCTGCCCCTACCACTGCGTCGAGCCCGATCTCCGGAAAATATTTTCCATAAGGCTCTGTACCAGCCCAGTGATCCCCAAAAAACATAATCGCTTTCTTCCCGAAATCATGCACCATTTCTACACATTGTTTAGCATAACCTGCGATGAATTTCTGATTGAAGTCCATCCAGTCCATATATCTTTGGGTCGGGTTCTTAAATGGTGTGTTATATCGCCCCTCATCCACAAAATCTTCTGCAGTCAATCGGTACCCATAAGCTTGTTCGAATTGCTCTAACGCAAGTGGACTTACACAACTCAGATAGCCAAACCAATTCACCTGTTTCTCCTTACCTTCCTTGTTAAAAATCAAATCAAAATTATAAAAGAAGGTCGTAAAACGTACGATATCAGTCTTGGGATGTTTCTTCAGCCAATCCTCCAGCACCTTCAAAACATGCTCTTGAGCCTCGGGATAACGAATATCCAACGGTAAACGATGCTCCTCATCCCAATCATTCGTGATGTGGTTGTACATGGAGACCGGCTCCCATTTCTGGTAGGCCAAGAAACTGACCGTATACTTGTGAAATTGTACCGCCTGTTCAAGTGTGACAATTCCCTCTGCGTAACTCCAACATTCAGAAGGTAATACTTCTCCTGTAGTCCGGTTTACAACCTGCCAATATTTTTTTATATCCACATCTGTGTTAGGAATAAATTGCTCGGCAAAATAATCAGCCATAATATCGATGGTCTTCACCTTTGAAGTTACTATTACTGGAGCAGACATCAGATAAATCTGCTGTCTATATTGCGGATGCTGCTTCGCCCACTCATTGTCCTCACGGACAAGACAAAGCGTTGAATAAATTTGCAGACCCATATCGAGAATGTCCTGCGATAGATTCGTGCCATCACTGTCACGTACGGCATCTACACCCCATTTTTCGACGAGATCGGCTATGACCTCTTCCATCCCTGTTTCACCAGGCAGTGTAAATCTTCCTTTGTCCACGTAACTTCCCTCCATGTCTTTGTTGTTCAGCCCTTAATTCCGCCTGCGCTTATTCCTTGGAGCAATTGCTTTTGTCCAATCACATATAAAAGAATCGTTGGAATCAGCACTAGGATCAGCGCGGCAAAAAGTGCACTCCAATCAGTAGCATAACGTTGAACCTCAAAAAGATTGGCTAAACCTACTGGCAATGTTTTTTTGCTATCACTTTGAATTAAGACCAATGCCAGCGGATACTCATTCCAAAAGCCCATCGCTGCCAGCATACAGACCGTCACAATGCCCGGTTTAGCAAGCGGCGCAACAATTCTGACGAGCACTCCTGTGTTGCCACAACCGTCAATCTTAGCGGCCTCTTCATAATCTCTAGGGACGGACCTCAGAAATCCACTTAATACAAAGATGGCAAAGGGAAACTGCAGAACAGCATAGATTAAACTGAGCATCCCGCGATTGTCTAACATCCCGAACGAATTCACCTGCAGAAATAAAGGAACCATAATGTAGGAGGCTTGCAGAAAAATACAGGCCATATAAAGGTTAAGGATTAGTTTAGAGCCCCAAAACTTAAATCTCGTTAAGACGTAAGCCATAGGAACCACAAAAATAACTAGAATCGCCGTGGATAACACCACAAGAAAGATAGAGTTCAGGAAATAACTCCCCATCTTGGATTTCTGAAAAGCACGTACATAGTTATCGAAGTGTAGGGCTTGTGGAAAGGAGAAGGGGTCTGTCAGAAATTCTGTATTGCTTTTAAATGAGGCTAAGAGATTCCATACAAACGGATATAATAAAACAATGGTGGCTACAATCAGAAACAGCCGCGTGATCCAGTTAGCAATATTCATTTTTAGAAGACTCTGTTGATTGCTCGTCATCCTTCTCCCCTACCCTTCTGCTCGATTTGTAAGTAGTCTGGACAGAAAAGAAAGCACAAAGGCGAACACCAGCGTAAATATAGCTATAGCCATGGCATAACCAAAGTTCGCATTCTGGAAGGCCTGCGTGTACATGTAGTGGAGTAAAACAGTAGTTCCACCTGCCGGACCACCACCAGTCATTACAGTTACAACTATAAAACTTAAATTGATCGTACCTGCCAGAGACAACACAAACGTAATGCCAATAATATCTTTTAGCAGAGGGATCGTAATACTGGTAAGCTTCCGGAAATATCCCGCACCATCAATAGTCGCCGATTCAAACACATCCGCAGAAATCCCATCAATCGCAGCGATGTACATGACCATATAATAACCAACCGCTTGCCAGATCAGTGTAACGGCTACACACCACAATGCTGTTCGGCTATCTCCAAGCCAGGGTCTGCTCAGTTGATCTAATCCGATGCTCCCCAGAATATTATTCAAAATGCCCATATTGGGATGAAACACAAAGGACCAGATAATTCCGACTACCGTCAAAGAGATGATACTAGGAAAGAAAAATACGGTTCGGTAAAATCCTCTTTCCTTCAGCTTCGTCTGCGTTAATAGAAAAGCAAGCACCAGCCCAAAAATCAATGTAATTACTGGCACGACCAGCATCAGTTTAAATGTATTGCTCAGAGCTTTGAGGAACATCTCATCTTGAAACATATATTTATAGTTATCCAAAAAGATAAACTTGTTCTCATCACTCATCCCGGTAGCATCCGTAAAAGACATAAAAAATGCCCTAAAGGTTGGAATAATCATAAATACGAGGGTTAACAGGAGCGTTGGAATCGTGCATACCGCTATGAATAGCTTAGGATTTCTGGTTTTCGCTGTCCTAATCTTTGATTTCCTCTGTCTAGGAGCTACTTCTGCCAGCTGCATTTCAGACATCTTTCTCACTCCCCTTCATACAAAATGCATCCCGTTCATAGATAACCTTATCCATTCCTAACAGGATGCATTTGCATGAGATACTATAGATTATTTACTAGCCGCTTTCTCTTTACGAATCTGTGCAAAAGCTTTTTCCACATTATCCATCCATTGATCTGTGGTCATTTGGCCTGTCATCACTGGTGTGACCGTATTCTTGAACATTTCAGTGACTACACTAACCTTGGAACCCTTCGGTAATGATTGCCAGCCCTGTAGAATAGAAATGGAACCATTATAAGCCTCAAACATGTCATAGACACCTTTAGTCAAAAATGGCTTAGACAGCTCCTTCGCATCGTTAAGCGCATACGCCCCATTCGCTTTTTCCGCGAATAGTTTCACAGACTCATCGGTATACAGGAACTTCAAGAATTCCTTAGCGAGCTCAGGATTTTTGGCCTTAGCAGGGATGGAGAATTGCTCGTAGCTGGAAAGCACATACTTCTGATCGCCTTTATTGAACACAGGTACTGTTGTCATCCCAAATTCAAATCCATTTTCTCTAGGTGAATCCTTCATTTCATTTTCCATCCAGTTCCCGTTTACGATAAACAAAGCTTTACCCATCATCATATCGGTCTGTGACTGTGTATGGTTCAAGGCAACCGTGCCGTCCATCAGATAACCGTCTTTAGAGATTTTATAGAAAATATCCAGTACTTTTTTGATCGTGTCGTTCTTAAATGAACCTTCCTCATAAGCAAAGACTTTATCCAGCGTTTCTTTTCCCCCCGCACTCGCAATGGCCGGGTAGAGAATTTCCTCCAAATAATCCGGATAGATGCCTTGGTAAGTGAATAAAGCCCGCTTCGTTTTGGTTCCATCTGCATTAACCAGATAGTTCTCCTCTTTGTTCAGCTCATCCCCTAAAGCAAAGAACTCCTCCCAAGTCTCAGGAACACTCCAGCCTTTTTCTGTGAACAGTGTTTTATTGTAAATCAAGCCCATCGGTCCAGCATTAAAAGGTGCGAGATACGTCTTTCCATCTTGATAGGGCTGAAATCTTGTACTGTCCAGCATCCCCGGTAGAATCATATCCTTAAGCGTCTCCTCTTTATCAAGCGCTTTGCTTTCAAATACATCGCTGATATCTAGCAGTCCTTTTTCTTTAATCAGTGAAAGCACGATGCCACTTTGCTCTGTATCTGTAACGGATAGGAAGTCGGGAGGATTACCCGCAACAATCTGCGGCCGGATTACTTCACCAACTTTAGGATTAATCGTCATGTTCACTTTCACACCTGGATAAGCACTTTCGAATTTGCTGACAATTTCATTCCAATAATCCGCACCATATCCCCCTTGGAATACAGCAATGCTAAGTTCCTTGTTATCAAAATCTTTAGCAGGTTCTTCTTTAGTCTTCCCGGCGTTCGTTGTACTTGTAGCTTGCGCGGTGCCCGCAGCTTTCGTTGAATCAGATTCATTCGAGGCAGCAGGTTTATTATTGCTGTTCCCACAGCCGAGCAACCCCACACCTAGCAGCATTACTGCTAATAATGTACTCATAGTCTTTTTCATAAACGCCCTCCTTAAGATATTCTTGTAAACGCTTTTTTAATAATCTAAGTATAGAAGGATTTACGCTATATTTACATTTACAATACAAACCTACCTATGTATTATCTTATCCATCTTCCAATGCGAGCTCGTGTAAGCTTATTCATCAGGGTCACATAACCTGTAAACTTAGCCGTTAACGGAATGGATAATATTATCCATTCCATAGATTATTCTCACTTTTCGCCGCTGCATATATATTCCATTGTTCTTTTTATGTTAACTTGTAAGTAAAAGATAGTGAATGGGAGGTCATCCACCTGAGTCGACGCAAAGGGAAGCTGCATTTTCCTAATCCTCCGCAAATCATGCGCAAGGTTAAAATTCAAAATCGCTTAACCGTCATTTTCTTAATCGTATCCGTGATCCCAATCATCTTTATAGGTTTCTACTCCTACACCATTTACTCCAAATCTATTAACAATAAATTAAGTAAATCCACATTTCAGGCTTTAACCCTGCTTAATCGAACGATGTTAAGTGAACTTAACAACTATCAATATCTTGCAGGCTCTGTTTCTACCAATAGTATTATTCAGGAGCGTTTATCGGCAGCACCAAATGAACCCGCTCCTAGCAATGCTGCCATTAATCATGCCATGGACAATTTATATAGAACCATCTACCCCGGATATGTCCAGAACGTTCGGGTCATCGACGCCAAGAACCAACCTATTTATGAATTAGGCTACGATGGCATCCCCAATCCTAAGTATGAAGAAATTATGAAACAAGTAGAGCTCAATGCCCCTTATGACAGTCTTAACTACGCAAAAAGCTATCGCGCTTACAATACCATTGTCCTGGGCCGGAAAATTTTTGATCAAGATGACATTGGCGTTCCCTTAGGTCATGTGTTTGTTTTTATTGGTGGGGAGTTATTTTCAAAAGTCATTCTTTCCAGTGTGGATTTAGGTACAGGTTCCAGTCTCCTTATTATGAATAGAGAGGGAAAAGTAATGTCCTCGAATCAAAAGGATACTCCGCTAGGAGAACCCTATTATAAAGATGAGCTTTTTAAGCAAATCAAGACACAAGAGGCAAAGAAAAACCATTCCTTCCAAGGCATGGTCAATGGAAAAATGCAGCAAATCTCCTATATTAACAATAATCAATTAGGCTGGTACATGATTTCTACCGTGCCCTTCTCTTATATCAATTCAGAGACAAGTAAAATCACCACTGGACTACTTATTGTTGTCAGCATCATTGTAGTCGTGTGTATTCTAATTATTATCGTATTGTATAAAAGCATTCTGAAACCAATCAAACAAATCATCGTCTTCTGCAATCAAATTTTTTATGGTGATCTATCAAGCCGGATCGAAGATCACAGCAACGATGAAATGGGCGTGTTGGCCAATAGAATTAACAGCATGGTCAGTAGAATGGAACAGCTGATGAAGGATCAAAAGAAAGATCTGAAAAGAAGACGTTCGCTCGAATTGCAAATGCTGCAATCGCAGATTAATCCTCACTTTCTTTTTAATACACTTAACTCCTTACGATGGCTGGCGATGATTAACCAGGTTCCCGTCCTTAGCGACGGCATCTCCTCACTAGCTGAATTGCTGCGTAGTACCATTATCGATCAAGATGAGCAAATCACCATCAAGCAGGAGCTGAACAATCTGGATCATTATTTTGCCATTCAAAAAATACGTTATGCCGACAGGTTCGACATTGAATATGACTTGGATGAGTCTTTATTACAGAGCATGATCCCCAAGCTCATCCTGCAGCCGATCGCAGAGAACGCGATTCTTCATGGAGTTACAGATATAGGAGGAAAAGTTCTAATCCAAATTAAGGTATACGCAAAAAATGAATACACCCTTATTATTGAGATCATCGATAACGGAAAAGGGTTTGACACCACCAAATCTGAAAAAGCTGACAATCTGTCGGGTATCGGAATTTCAAATGTGGCCGATCGCATTAAACTTCAATACGGTGAGAGTTACGGGCTGTTCATCACAAGCTCAATGGGTCATGGAACCTGCTGCCGCCTAATTATCCCTAAACAAACATACTAACTTAAGGGGTGATACTATGTATCCTATGTATAATGTAATGCTAGTGGATGACGAACCTATTGTTAAAGTCGCGCTCAGAACCATGATTCCATGGGAAGAGCTTGGATACATGATCTGTGCTACTGCCTCTGACGGAGTTGAAGCCTTAACACTTGTAGACAAGTTTAATCCCCATATCATCATTACAGATCTCAAAATGCCTAATATGGATGGTCTGCAGCTGATAAAAGAACTGAATAACAGAGGGTTTGCAGGAAAAATTCTGGTGGCGAGCAACCACGGGGAGTATGAGTTAGTTCGTGAAGCCTTAGTGCTTGGGGCTATAGATTACATGCTGAAGATTAGTATGAAAACGTGGGATTTGATCCATTTGCTGGAGAAATCTACGAAGCTAATTCAAGAGCAGCTTCAATCTAGGCAGCAGCAGGAGACCCAAACACAGTTATTACAACACAATTTAAAAAGCGTGAAAAATGCGCTGCTAAAAGATTATTTCACCGATCCTTATTACGATGTGCAGCAGCTTGATCAGCATGATGCTATAAGTTTCGCTTTCAGCGAAAGCAGCTGTTATTTATTCTACATTACTTTTGAGCAGAATAACGCCACCCAAAACGAAAGACAAAATCACATCTCCGTATCCTTTATTGAAAACATTATCTTGGATATCTTGGAGACCGTAGATCAGTTAGAAATTATTCAGCTAGAATCTAATGGGCTGCTGCTTCTAATCTCCTGTGATACCTTAGACGATCATCAAATTATCCGCACAGACTTTATCCAGAGGGTCATTCGGTTAATCAAAATGTATATTTCTATCACCCCTACTATTGTTTTTTCTGATCCTGTACGGGGATATGCTGAAGCAAAACGAACCCTAGAGCGATGTAAAGAATCCTTGCAAATCCAATTTTACAACGAAATAACGATTATAGATCCAAAGGATGTTCATTTAAAGGATACGCTGGACTTCGAGGATGTACATGATTTCTCGACGCAATTAATTCAGAACTGGAAGCTTTCAGGGGTTGAAGCCGTTAATCAAGCAACTCAGCAATTTCTCGACATCTGTAAATCCAAGCAAATTAATCCTGCTGAAACCAAAAAGTTCATCGTAAATTGTCTGCATTATCTTCCCTTATGCGATGCTCATCTCATTGTCGAGGATCCGAAGCTTTTGAAGACCTATATAGAAAATATCGCCAGCAGTAAACGTACCACTGACGTTCTATCTATAATGGAGTTTGTGTTCCAACTATTCTCCCATCAAAAGCAACAGATCGTAACTACACACAATAGAGATGTTAAACAAGCGATTGACTATATCAACACACATTATCAGAAGAAGCTGACCTTATCTCTGATTGCCAAGCATGTCAACTTAAGTGAGAACTATCTGTCCAGAATCTTCAAAGAAGAAGTGGGGCAAAGCATCATTCACTACATTAATACTGTGAAAATGGAAAAAGCCGCAGAATTAATACTTAAAGGGAATCCATACATTAAAGAAATTTCCACGCAAATCGGTATACACGATCAATTTTATTTCACCCGGTTATTCAAAAAACACTTTGGTGTTAATCCTAGTGAATATAAGAATCACGTTCAGGCCACGCTTGGTTCAGGAAATTAAGACCATTCCAACTCTTTTTATGATCCTTTCACAACCTGAATGTTATTGATGAACCCTTCTTTAGGTGCAAATATGGAATTAAACAACAACTCTTTGTTTAACCGCTCCAGCTGCAGAAGATGATGACGATAGTGCATTTCAATAAGTAGGAACCATTCCTCCGCGCATAGTCCACCGAATCGCGGGTGAGATACGGTATTTTGTTTGGACGCTTTTTCAAGAGAGGGTTCGATCTCTCTCATTCTTTGAATGACTGTACGTAACCCTTGAATTAATTGTTCTTTGCTCTCCGGCTGCTCCGGCGTATATTGGGCGGAAGGCGGAACCTGAATACGAATGGGCGGAAAGCTTCCTTGCGCAAATATAGCCGCACCATCCTCAGTTTTCCCCACATGAGCTACTAAGGGATCTTGGTCTAGCACAAGGCATTGATTAATATTACGAAGCTGCATATACAGCGCCGAGTTAATGAGATGCTGAAACATCTGTCCGATGGACCAGGCGTTTTCACTCGGCTTTTGCTTCAACTGCTCCAGATTGAATCGCTCCAATTCTTGAATATAGTATGTCGCAGTTTCTTCAAATCGTTGTAAGACTTCTTTTGTTGTAATCATCATATATCAGCTCCTGTAGTCATTGATGGTCCAAGTATACAAAAACGCTACTGACAGCGTTATGTCAGTAGCGTTTTAACATTATTTCTATTTCATTTCTAACCTGATCACGGAAAGATTCGGGCTCCAGCACAACCATACCGCCTCCCCAGCCAAGCACCCATTGCAGCAATTCCCCTGGCTCGCGAACGCGAAAAGTAACAAGTACCCCCTCCGCATGCTCCTCAATAGTTTCCATATAGAAATTATTTGATTCCCTTACCTTATCGGCTATGTCAGCTTGGACTAAGATAAGCACATGAACGTTGCGATCATCAGGAGGTTGGTATACCTCCAGATGAAAATCTGCTGGCAGTATAAATTCATCTTTCAGATTAATAAGCTCCCTCATTCGGGATAACCGGAAATGACGGATGTCTTGACGCAATTCACACCAGGCGATGAGTACCCATGACCCGTGATGAAGCACAAGTCCATAAGGAGCAACCGTACGAATACTTTGACGGTTCCCATCGGCTTCGGCGATTCTTTTGGAATAACGAAATCTTATTTTCCTTCCCTCCAATATCGCTCCACGAATGGCTTCCAAACATGCCTTCTCTTGTATGGGTGCTATATCTTCTGCGGATGCAAATAAACGAAAACTTTTGCGAATCTGTGATGCTTCACTGCGGATAGCTTCCGGCAGGATGGCTTCTATCTTTGCTTTAGAACTTCTAGCCTTATTACCATAGTGTGCATCAAACCGCTGCTCGATAAAATCAGTTCCGATAAGCAATGTCACTGCTTCGTCCAGCGTGAAACTAACGGGTGGCAGGAAATACCCCTCGATTAAGGAGTAACCCTGTCCTGGCGCTCCTATAATGGAAACGCCCGCTTCACTCAGTGCCTGAATATCCCGATAGATCGTTCTTACGCTCGTTTCAAACGTAGCAGCCAAATCCTCCGCCCGCAACATTTTGTTACGCTGCAGTTCAAGCACTATAGCTAACAACCGGTCCATTTTGTTCATACAACTCCCCCTCCCCGAACAATCTCATCAACAGCTCGTCGATACCCACCCGAGTTCCGAAACGATTCACTGATATTGGAGACAGCTTTTTTATAAGATAAATCGCTTAATATATGATCTACTGCTTCTCGTAGTTGAGTTGCAGTTAAACTTTGCATTTGTAACTTAATGCCTGCTCCGACATGGACGACTTGATCCGCAATTATTGGCTGATCCGCACTTTGTGGAATTACAATTAGCGGAACCCCGTAATAAAGCCCTTCATTGATACTGTTCATTCCACCATGTGTAATAAATAACTTTGTGTATTGCAGTATATCCGTTTGTGGAACATAATTTTTCACGAAAAAGTTTTGCGGAATTCCCCCTAAATCCGTGATTTGGACTTTATCTCCAATTGACATCACAATAGTGTGCTCCGTGTTCCCCAATGCTTCAATACAAAGTTTATAGAATTCAATGGCTTGGTTAAAAACTGTGCCGAGTGAAATGTAAATTGGACTTTTCCCCTTAATTGCCATGAGGTCGAAGTTTTCTGGAGCTAATCGTGAAGAGATGGAGGGTCCTACAAAGATATAAGACGGGTCGAAAGCTTCTCCCTCAGGTTGAAACTCCCTAGTTGTATAAACGATAGTAAGTGGGGCAGGATTACAAAACACTTCATAAGGGGATTCGATGTCCACATCATATTTGCCCTTCACCATTTGCGTCAAGCTTTGGAATTTATCCTTTATAGGATTAGTTACTTCTGCAGGAACTGTAGTATAAAATTGTTCTAACATTTCATCGAATGCTGCTTTTGTCTGCGCAAAAGAAGTACAGGAGCTAATGGCCGGAAGCCTAAGAATTTGAGCTAACAAACGTCCACAACCAAACATAGAATCATGGATGATGTAATCAAAATGCTCCCCTTTGATCTGTTCAAGAACGCTTGGAATAACTATATCTGTCGTAAGTAAAAGACCGTTGATTCTTTCGAGTACATAATTTCTTCCACCTGAGATAAAAGCTTGTATAAATTTCTGATCGTCAAATGTTCGTACTGTAGCCCCCGTCATCTCCATACGTTCTCTATAAGCTTCTATACAAAAATACACTACCTCTTCGCCACGAGAAATAAGCTCTTCCACAACGCCAATCGTGGGATTAATATGTCCCTCTGATCCACCATTAATAAATAACACACGCGCCAATTGTAATCCTCCTTAACTATAAATCATTTTTATATTAGATATTATAAACATTAATTTTACTTATATCGCTCTAAAAGGGTATAGTAATATAGGCTTTAAAACCATTTTAATAATATAGAGTATACCCTTATTAGAGGAGAGATCATATTGGAAAGAGTAGTTGGAACAGTTGTACGTGGACTTCGCGGACCTATCATTAACAATGGGGATAACATTGAAGAAATCGTAGTTCAGACGGTATTGAATGCAGCAACAGTCGAGGGTTTTTCGATCGAAGATCGTGACATTGTGACCGTAACTGAATCCATTGTTGCTCGGGCACAAGGAAACTATGCAACGATTGACAATATTGCTGCTGATATAAAGGGGAAATTCGGCGAAGAAACTGTAGGGGTCATTTTTCCAATCCTTAGCCGTAACCGGTTTGCTAACTGCTTACGCGGTATTGCCAAAGGGGCACAAAAAGTAGTCCTAATGTTAAGCTATCCAGCTGATGAAGTAGGCAACCACCTTGTAGACATCGACGAACTAGATGCTAAAGGTATCAATCCATGGACGGATGTATTAACAGAAGCTCAGTTCCGTGAGTTTTTCGGCTATATTAAGCACCCATTCACAGGGGTTGACTATATTGAATATTATAAAGGTTTAATTGAAGCTGAAGGTGTGGCTTGTGAAGTCATCTTCTCCAACAACCCAAAAACCATTTTAAACTATACAAAAAATGTATTAACTTGCGATATTCACACTCGCTTCAGAACCAAACGCATTCTCACAAACAACGGTGCTGAAAAAGTATTTGGTTTGGATGATATTCTTACACAATCAATCGATGGCAGCGGCTTTAACGAAGCTTATGGTCTGCTAGGATCAAACAAAGCTACAGAAGAAAGTGTAAAGCTATTTCCAAACAACTGCCAGCCTATCGTGGATGGTATCCAAGCAAAAATCAAAGAAATTACAGGTAAAACTGTAGAAGTTATGGTTTATGGCGATGGAGCATTCAAAGATCCAGTCGGAAAAATCTGGGAGCTCGCAGATCCAGTTGTCTCCCCTGCTTACACTGCCGGACTTGATGGAACACCAAATGAAGTAAAATTGAAATACTTGGCCGATAACAACTTCTCTCATCTTCGTGGTGAAGAGTTAAAACAAGCCATTTCTAAATACATCCAGAATAAAAATGATGATCTAGTTGGTGCGATGGAAGCCCAAGGGACTACACCTCGTAGATTAACTGACCTGATTGGATCATTATCTGATTTGACTTCTGGTAGTGGCGATAAAGGAACACCAATGATTTATATCCAAGGTTATTTCGATAACTATACAAAATAAGAGTAGTACAACAAAGGGAGTCTCTAAACGAGGCTCTCTTTTTTACTTTCTGGGTTATAATAAAAGCAAACAGCGGCAGGCGGAGGATACTATGAACATAAGAAGGATTAAATATTTTATCGATCTCGTGGAATGCAGAAATTTTACGGAAACAGCTAAAAAGAACTATGTTTCGCAGACCACCATTAGTCAACAAATCGCCGCGCTTGAAGAGGAATTCAACATTCAATTGATTGACAGAAAGCAGATCCCTATTGAGCCAACCAAAGCCGGATGGCTTTTCTATGGCGAAGCCCTCATCCTCTGGAAGCAATATAATCATATGAAGCTGAGCATGGAAAACTTTCAAAAGTATAATACGCAATCCCTGAGTATCGAATATGCGGCGATGACGGATATCCAAAGTTTGTTGAAATTGATTCCCTCGTTTCAGGATCATCATCCGAATATTAAGCTGGAACTGAATAAAGTATTGCTAAAAGATATTGCAGAATACTTGCTAAAAGGGATTTACGACGTGGCTATTGCCTTTGATTCCGAGTTTCAGGGAAAAGAGGACATTGTAACCTATCCCTTATATAAGGGACGTTATTGTGCAGCTGTGAGTCATCACCATCCCCTGTTTCATCATGAATCGATCGCCAAAGAGGAGTTATATGAACATCCGCTAGTCATGCTGAATCCAACAGCTATTGGAAACTCTTATCATCTAATGATCCAGCATGCAATTGAAGACGGCTATCAGCCGAACATTCTTCGAACCGCAGACGATGTGGAGACAGAATTGTTTTATATCATCACAGAGAATTTGATTGGCTTTTTCCCGGATAACTATCAGCTCGCTTATCTTCAAGATGAGGTCCGGCTAATTCCTTTAGATGATTCACACCATACCTTTGCAATCGAAGCAGGTTATCTCAAAAATAATACAAACCCGGCCTTGCCCTCCTTCCTGCAACAAATCCAAATTGGATTTAGCAATCGACCATAAGTTTTATGTGTTAGACTATGTTCTTTTTTTCACATACTATAAGGGTATAAATCATATCCACAAGGAGTGACAACGATCATGGGTAAATTATTGTTGACGGGTGTCGATGGAAATCTAGGGAAGCAAGCTGCGGAATACTTGTTGGAGCTGGTAGATAAAGACCAAATCATTTTTTGCGCTTACGATCCGGCATGTTTGAAAGAATATGCGGAACAAGGGATTGAAACACATGTGACCAACTTTAATAACAAGGAAGGCCTTGCCGAAGCTTTTGCTCATGCCGATAAACTCGCTCTAATCTCCATGCCTTTTGTTGGAGAGAAACGTCAAAATGCACAAAAAAATGTGGTTGATGCTGCCAAAGAAGCTGGAGTCAAACAGATCATTTATACTTCTTTGGTCAACGCAGCCGATGAAAGCAATCCAAGCGTAGAAAAAATTGACCATGTGTATACCGAACGTTATATTCAAAGCGTTGGGCTAGATTATATCTTCCTTCGGAATTCCCAATATGCGGAAGCCATGATAACCAATTACTTTACCTATGTGAAGGGTGACGGGGTATTAACAAACAATCAAGGTGACGGTAAAATGGCTTATATCTCGCGGAAGGATTGCGCAAAAGCCGTTGCGTATGCCCTAGCCTCCAATAACTATCAGGAAGCGATTCTAAATATCAACGGGCTTGAATTGATGACAATTACCGACTTCATTAAGATTGGTAATGAAGTAACGGGCAATCATATCACCTACAAAGAAAACACGGACGAAGAAAATTATGCCGTATTCGAAGCAATGGGCGTGCCTAGAACCACCGATGGTGCATTTAAAGAAGGTTCCGAAGCCCCCTTTTCTTCAGAAGGTATGGTTACTTTCGGACAAGCTATTCGTGAAGGAAAAATGGATGTTTATACGGACGACTTCAAACAACTTACTGGTCAAGACCCTTTGACCGTGAAATATATGTTTGAACATGCCGATGAATTCCAGGTTGGCGAAAGACACTCTAAAGACAATTAAAAGCTGCCACTCTTACTTCTTAGGCTAAATCACCCCCGTTTATTAAACGGGGGTGATTTCTTTTATACTGAGCGTGGCACAAAAACTCCGTAAAGCTCAATCATATGCTCGCCCTGGAGATAATTAGGGAAAACCTCCCTAATATTCTGAGGATTCTGGTCATCAGACTAATAATCAGGGAATTCTTCCCTGAAATTTAAGTGATTTGGCTGTAAATCTTGATATTGCTCTGTTTTTAGGGAGTTATTCCTTAATTTCATTCATTTAGAGCAATTATCGACTTTTATTAGGGAGGTTTTCCCTAATCCTCCGTCACGGTATAGATAGAACTAGCCAAGTATATCGGTAAAATCGCTGTAGAACAAAATACACCTTTAACTGTACGGATAAACATCCGAATGGCTAAAGGTGCATTATCTTTATCTCTGTCTATTTTTAATTAAAGTTAGTTCCAGATCTCTTCAGCAATTTCTTTAATATAAGCAAGCTTACGCCATTGCTGCTCTTCAGTCAGGTGGTTGCCTTCTTCCGTGGAAGCAAAGCCACATTGCGGGCTAAGGCAAATCCGGTTTAGATCAACATATTGCTTCGCTTCCTCAATACGCTTCAGAATATCCTCCTTGCTTTCAAGCTCACCAAATTTGGATGAGAACAGACCTAACACAACCTGCTGATTGTCTTTCAAGAAGCGCAATGGTTTGAAATCGCCTGCACGTTCGGTATCAAACTCCAGATAATAACCCGAGTAGTTATTGATATTAAGAAGCGTTTGTGCGATAGGCTCGTAGCCTCCACCTACTCCAGCATAAGTCGAAACATAATTGCCCCGGCATACATGGGTCGTTACAACAAGATCTTCCGGCAGACCCGTTACAACTTCCTCGTTCAATTTTGCCAGTTCGCTTGCATATTCAGCTACGTTCACGCCAATCTGATTCATAAACGCTATAAACTGTTCGTCGCAAAGTGCTCCCCACGTACAATCGTCGATTTGAATGCTGCGGCAGCCCGCTGCATAGAAGGCAAGAATCGATGCTTTGTATGCTTTGGCAATATCCGAGATAAGCTCTTCGCGATTCGGGTATAATTCATTTGTGCTCTCCTTGTTTTCCGCCCGATCTAGCTCGAACAGGAATTGTGCAGCCGCAGGAATCGATTGACGCGCAACAACGTCCTCACCAGCAGCATCTTTTAAAAATTCATAATGCGAAACAAAAGGATGGCTGCTGTAGCTTATTTTCCCGGTCAGTCGGGCTGTTTCTGGTCTGGACTCTGCACCGTTAAATTGGTAACCTTGATCAATAATTGTCCGTTCTACACCGTCAAGTCCCCAGAAGAAGTCGAGGTGCCACCAAGAGCGGCGGAATTCACCATCAGTTACCGCTTGAAGCCCCACCTCTTTTTGTTTCTGCACGAGCTTAACGATTTCGTCGTTCTCTACTTCCTTCAACTGCTCGGCAGTAATTTCACCATTCTTGAATTTTAATCTAGCCTCTTTCAACGCTTGGGGGCGCAGGAAGCTGCCCACGATATCATATCGAAATGGAGTAACGGTTCGTTTTTGGGGTTTGGTCTGAATGCTCATATATTAATCTCCTCGTAAACAAATTATTAGAATTAATATAGCATAACCGACTGACTATACCGATCTACCAATGCGCTATGACAGGTTATAAGTATTAACTATAGCTAGATTCAGTGTGATAATTAGAAGGGCATGATAAAAAAAGAAGAGGCGCATGAGTAGCGCCGCTTCCTTAACAAATCATATCGACGGAAATTACATAGTAATTAAACTCCGCAGTCACCTCGAACCCAACCGACTGATAGAGGGATAATGCATTTCTATTTTGAGTGACCACGCTAAGACGAATCTGGGAATTCTTCTGATCTCGCAAGATTTTAACTACCTCTGAAAGAATTTCACGACCGTATCCTCTGCCTTGACACGAAGGAAGCACACAAAAATCATGTATAACCGCAGTATTTGTATCTAAATCATTGACTCTAATCATCCCAACCGGAATCATGTTGTCCACAGCAATGTAAGTAATCCGTGCCGGTTCTCTGGTACGAGTTAAATAATTCCTAGTCCAGGACTCTGAATCACCAAAGGCTTGTGATGAACATTTAACCATGAACTCTAAATCCTGATCTTCTTCCAATCGCACAACTAAACCGGAGTGGCTTGATCCAGCGATTTGTGCCCGATTAAAAACCATGAGGAATTCAGACGGTGCAGCACTTGCCCCTAAATGCCGGATATAATCCATCCCTGATTCAGAATTAGAAGGTATCCTAAAACGGCAAGTTTGTATGCCTTGTATTTGCATATCTGATGCGGCACTTTTCAGTAAGTCGTGGAATACCCCTTGGCGACGAAAGTCCGGGTGAACCATTCCGTTAATATTAGCTTCGATGCCATCCGAAGTATACCAACTGAGAAATCCAACTAATTGGTTATCGATCTGGCACAAGAATGCCTCATCTCCGTCTATCTCCTTAAGGCTTTCTATACCCACCCTCAAACTTGACCTGTCGGACGTCTTGCAAAGTTGTTCTAATATCCGGATTTGGTCAATGTAATGCTTTGAAAAGTCTTTCATTATACTAATGTTATATTCTTGCATCTAGTACCCTCATTAAGAAGGAAATACGCAGTTTATGGACGAGTAGGCGTTATCCTTCTAAATTCTGTCCACCTAATGATAGTTACCAATGGAACCGCCTCCTAAAAGTCAATATCTTCACTCTAAACCAGGGTAATCATAAAACAAACCTTATAACTAAAAAAATGACGGCAATTATAGCCACAACGATCAACAGATTGGTTACCTCGCTCCAAAATCCAGGAACGCCTTCAGTATGATATTTTTGCGCATTTACATCATGGTTTGCTTTATGGCCTCCAGGGTCCGTCATATTGGGATTAGGTCCTGAATTAAAAAAGTCAGACATAAAAACAACTCCTTTCCATGATTATAAACCATATTATACCAGTTCATTACCATTTAAACGACAAATTAATGCCATATTCAGTAGATCGTTTGTCGGAGGCTCTTGGGAAGATTTTGGACAACCCTATCGTAAGAATGATCAATCATTAAATAGATATCCGACTCTGGTAAGGAGCCATCCAAAACAATCGTATTCCAGTGTTTTTTGTTCATGTGGTATCCTGGCCGAACGCTCTCATGCTGCTCTCGCAAGTTCCCTGCAATCACCGGATCACATTTTAGATTTATGTAAGCAGAATTCCCCTTATTCTCAAAAATAAGCGCGAACATTTTACCGGCAATCTTAATCACCAATGGATCGAATCCGAAAGGATAGTCCTTTGTTGCTCCGTTCTTTTTTAAACAGTATTCAATAATATTATGGGTCAAAATCAGTCCCTCGCCTTCTCAGCCTAACCAATTTGGGAATAAAAATAAGATAAGTGTTCCTTTGATAAGGCTTTATCGATTAGTTCTTTATCATAGCCATTTTTTTGTAATGCAGCGATAATCGCTTGTGTCCTATCTGATCTTTTTCGTCTTAAATTAGATTCCAACTGTATTTCTAACGGAACCGTAGGAATAGTATACGGTCCGATCTCCACGTTTTTGAAATGGCTCCAAATGAATTGTCCACCTTCCCATATCCCCCCACCATCCATAGAATCAGGAATTCCAGCTGAATTGGAAATATGAACAACCTCCACCTTAAATCCATCGATTATCCAACTCCCTTTTGTCCAAGAAAATCCCGAAGAAAAGGTTTGAGTGAATGTAGGTTCTTCTAAAGAAGATAACCAGTTATCCCCATGAGGAAATTCACATTTATCCAAAAGGGAAAATTCTTTAAGAAGTTCTGCAAATTGGTCAAGCCCTTCCTTATTCCTTGTATAAATATCAACGTCTCCTGGGGTCATTTCACAGCCCTGAAGAACCGAACCGACCGAGCCAACCAAGATCCATTCTAAATTCGAATTCATTTTGGATGAAAAATAAAGTTCACATACCTTTGACAAAGCTTTTTTCCAGCTAAACATAACTTCACCCCAAATTAACTAGTAAGTTCAAGTGCACGAAACCTGAATAACCTCAAATACGTTAAAGTATTATACAAATCCACAGGAGGTTTTTTAAAATGAGATACAGTGCTGCAGGCGCACCAATAATCTGTCCTTGCTGTCAAAACGATACTTTTGATCTGGATTATAAACTGCTTAACACAAGCGGCGCATCATTTTTAGGCTTTGACTGGGCGAACAAAAACGCTGCCATCCTTATTTGTAAGCGATGCACCCATATTTCATGGTTTATGAAAGAACCAACATCTGATTAGTGTTTGGTAAAAATAAAGTATTAGACTGGATCCATTAAAAGAAGCAGCGGCGGACCAAGACTTGATAAATAAAGTCTTAGACTGCCGCTGTTGTCGTTCCAATAACGTTCCCCGTGAGCAATCACCTTAAGTGACAAGGTTATCTTACCGTCTGGTAAACGAGACCTATGGCTCCAGAATCAAAGGTCTTGTTTTCGATTAGCTTAAGATTTCTCTTCTCCTTGAGACCTTGGAATAATGGCAATCCCTTACCGATCAGGACGGGAGAAACCGTAATTTTATACTCATCAATTAAATCAAGCTGCATAAGGTGGTGTGCGAATCTAGGACTGCCGAGGATGACCATATCCTTGCCGGGCTGCTGTTTGAGGATATTGATCTCTTTCTCGACAGCTTCTTTCACGAGTCTGGAATTATTCCATTCGACTTTCTCCAGCGTCGTGGAAAAAACAATTTTGGCTGTCTTTTCGATCCACTCGGCGTGATTCCGTTCATGCTGCGAAGCTGATGGGTTCGAAGGGACAGATGGCCAGTAACTGTGCATCATCTGATAAGTCCCACGTCCCCAAATGACAGTGTCGGCAGTACTCAGAATTTCTTTCGCATGGTTCTCCAAATCAGCATCGTAGGAAACCCAGCCAATGTCCATTTCACCATTCGGCCCTTCTACAAAACCGTCAAGCGATGCGTGAAGAAATAGAACGAGTTTTCTCATTTTCAGTTCTCCTTTGTTCATGAGGGATATCTACATTAGACATTAACTACATTTTAGCAGAATTCAACTTGGGTTGTTTCTTATGGATTGCTAATCTCAAACGCTTTTTTCTTCACTTTGGTATTTTTATCCACATCAACATTTTAGCAAACATACGTTCGTTTGTAAATGTACCTTTTTCTATTAATAAGTAAGGCTCTTCCATTCTCTTGAAAGCCTGCGGGCACTGCTATAGTTGGACAACCTGCTCTAGCATTTAAATCATCTCCGACATAAGCAGGAAACAGGATTGCATCCAATCCATACTTTTCTAAAGCATGATCGATCCCCATATTTTGCGAATAATATAAGCCAGAGATAGACTCTACTATATATTCCGAATGATTCAACGGTTTATCTAGCTGTGATCGATAGTTCAGCATATCTTGTCCATATTTCAAAGCCTTTTCCGAATTCCGCTCGTTCCATTCCATCCATTCATTTAGGTTATGGACAGGAAGTTGAGCCGGAAGGTTATATAAGTAATTTTCAACGAAAGCGGCAAAAGCCGTACTGGACCCCCCCGGAAAATGATCACCGGATGGATTTTTGGTTTGTCCTCCTATTGAGCTATACCCAGCCCACATGGATGATGACATCCCATTTGCCCATTCCGTTATATTTGTTTTTGCAAGTATAATTGCCCCAGCATCCCTTAGTTTTTGGACAAGAAAGGCATCGTTTGAGCTAGCATGGTTTTCCAAAGCTAATGCGCCCGCAGTTGTATGCATTTTATCATTCGTTTCAATATTCCCTTCCAATAATACAGGCACACCATGTAGAAGACTTCGCGCTCCGCTTAATTTCCTTTCCTGATCTAATGCCTCGGTAATATAAATCGCATCTGGATTCATTTCCATAATAGAGTTTATCATGGGACCACTCTGGTCAAACGTAAATAGTGTCATGTTCATATATTTTGGTGGGCCGTCCCCACTCGAAGTTATCCAGACCTATTTCCTTAAATCCATATTTCTCATAATAAAGAATATGATCCGTCGCCAAGTAGACTTTTGCATAACCTAGTTGCCCAGCTATTTTTCTGGCATGCTCCAACAAAACGGCTCCTAGTGCTTTACCCCTCTCACTTTCGTCAATAAACAATGGCGCAATCCAAGGTGATAAATCTTTTCGAGTTATAAATTCCTGCTCAATTAATTGATAAAACCCGATGATTACATCATGTTTCAACAGCAAAAATGTAAAAGGGAACTCCTCATCTTTTGAGATTAAACTTTCTTGTATATTGGGGAGCACAACTTGTTGTACTTTTGGCCATCGTTTTTTGACATACTCAATAAGCTCATTTTGACGAAGAGGACATTCTTGTAAGGATTTAATATCTAGCATCTAACCATCCCTTCTTGTAAAAAGAAATTCCTATACCTATGCCTGCTCTCACAATAGTCATCCACCAGCTCTCAAAATGCAGAGCAGCAAGCCCCGAGTGGGGCTTGCTGTAGGTTGTAAATACTAAAGAAGTTTATAACGCTGGTTCACTTCATTACTTGGAAACCGGTGTATAGATCAGGCAACGCAGAGTCTTCTCCGGATAGCGCAGCTCTACCGTGTAGGAGCTACCGTCTTTCAGTTTGACCAAGACCGCTACTACTCCGCTTTTGTCATATGCACTGTCTTTAATGATAGAGGAGCTGGTTATCGCACGGGTCTCGCCCTGCTTGTCCACCACAATGGATTTAGCGGCTTGAAGCCAGCTGGAATCCTGGCTAATCTGTTTATTCATAGCGGCTGTAATCGGAGTTCTCTTATAGGACAGGTCCACTATCGTGGTATCAAGTACGGTTCCGCTCTTTGCATCCACGAACGTATTATACATGAAATAAGACTTATCCTGAGCCCGCAGTGTCTCTGCACGGTAAGGTAGAAAATTAACGAACCATTGCCCTTTCGAATCAGGAAAAGGTTTATAATATGAGGTCTGAGCCTGCAACTTTGAGAGATCGACACCGAATAGACGGCTTACGCTCTCTTCTGCTCTGCGTAGGGCTTCATCCTGACTGATGTCCTTCTTATCTGGCTGTGCCACGACAAGATTGAGGCTTACCACATAATTAAAGCGATAATTCCAGTCGATCAATTGCAGCATTTCTTCATCAGTCAGTTCGCGCTTAGGAATTACATAGGTAAATTTGCTTTGATCCAGATAAAATTCGGAACTCCCTGATTTCAAAGGTAGCTTCTGCTTGGGCCGTAAGCCATCGTACTTGTATTGATCATCCAATAACATCCGCCGCTTATTCTCCTGGTCCGTAAATTGCCGCGTAAGCTGTTCATCCTTGCCAGTGAGCCTGGCCTTCTCTGCATACTCATTAATCTGCTTAATTTCTTCAGCAGTGACTGTGCGCTCAAAATAAGACTTGATCGTCGAGACCGGTGTTTTGGTTGCAACCTTAAGTACCGGGATCTGGCTACTCGCCAGTTGAACAGCTGGCTTCTGGTTGAGTTCTTGCGTGTAGGAAACGTTCGCTTGAGACACATTCTGGTTCACTGTAGTATAAGCGACGATTGTGGGCACTGCCAAAGCAGTGAGGGCTAGCAGACCACTGGATATCGCGATCACCCCGAGGGCTGATTTCACATCTTTACTCTTCATTTCTCATAACCTCCATAGTGTAAGTGGGCTTGACTTACATGTACTTTAAGATACGAATGTTATAAAGTACGAAGCCCCTTGTTATGAAGTTGTAAAATCATTTACAGACTCATTTTAAATATTGGAGCCAAGCAACAGATCAAGGATTGGGAAGCATACACTGCCCATGTTGACATAGTCACAATTACTCATAACAGAAATAGCGATTTTTTTATCAGGAAGCAGGAACAGATTGCTTAAGAATCCAGTATCCCAGCCGGAATGTGAGAGAATACGAGAACCCTTATATTCTCCTAGAAACCAGCCCAATCCTATCTGTGCATTTTCCGGATCATAGCCCGTTTGTGCATGAGGTTTCCACATTTCATTATAGCTACCTGGCTGGAGGACTTCATTGCCGTTCCCGGCTGTTCCACCGTTTAGATGCATCAGCAGATATTGGCACATATCTTCGGCATGGGTATATAAAGTGGAGCTAGGTGCATGAGCCCTGTTATATGGAAAAACACTACTAACGCAGCCATCACATTCATGGGTAGCTCCAAGCACATGAGGTGCAGCAATATAAGCTTCAACCTCCTGTTTAAGAAAAGAACTGGACTGCATTCCTGTCGGTTTCAGAATATTTTTTTCCATATACTGCTCGAAGCTCATATCGCTGACTTTTGCTATCATATCTCCCAAGATCTCATATCCTATATTACTATAGGCAAATTTCTCTCCCGGTTGGCTTAACAGCTTGTGGTGACCTATCCCTTTTACATATCGTTCAAGACTTTGCTCGTCGTATTCAGGGCGTTCCCACGCGTAATCTTCCTCATCAGACATACCAGAGGTATGATTCATAAGCTGTCTTATTGTTATATTTTGATACCGCTCATCCTCTAACTTAAAATATGACAGGTATTTAGTGATGGGAGCATCCAATTCTACCTTACCACGCTCAACTAATTGCATAATGGCGGTTGCTACGAAGGTTTTGGAGACAGAGGCTTGGTGAAACAAAGTGCCACGAACAACAGGATCACCCGTCGATAAATTTGCCGTCCCATATTCACCAGTAAACAGAACTTGGTTGTCCTTTACGATTCCGGCCGCTAATCCCGGAAACTTTTCATTTTCCACAGACTTGATTAGCATTTCATGCAAAATATCCTCTAACTTCTGATTCGTGTACATTTTGACCTCCCCAATGACAATAAAGCAGCATTTTCAATAAATTCACCCATACAAATAATAACATCTTATCGACCCTTTATCTGGTAATAAATAATTATAATCAAATAAACAGGTGCTTACTTGAAAAGGCAGCAATTCATTCCCCGAGCTTCCGAGCCAGCCTCCAATTAGAGGACCCACAACGCGTGGTCTTCCTACCTTGCTAATAATATCCACGAATCGTCTTCGCCTGCCCTTCAACAATCATAGAATTTACAGCTGAAACAGACGGCTGCCGCAGCTTGATAACCTCTAAAGCCTCAGTAACGATAACATCCGCGGCTGATTTCCGGGAAAAGTTCTTCATATCCTGCACCTTTTCATCCCTGTACCCCAGATGCTCCAATCTCTGAAGCTTCTCTACTAACTGCTCCCCGTTTCGGGCAATCTCTATTAAATTGTGCTCAGACAACCATTCTGCATTACCTGCCTCCTGACCGGGGAGCGGACGATAGACAATTACAGGAAGTGCTAGAGCCATCGCCTCAGTCAAGGTAATCCCCCCTGCTTTGGTCAACAGACAGGAGGATATGCACATTAGCTCCTGCATTTCTTCTGTATAACCCCGTATGTGAACCCGAGGATTCTCTTGAAAAAGCTCTTCCGTAGCCATCTGGAGCTTATGATTATTCCCGCACAATACCATTACATCGAAGTTTGATAGCTGCAGCGCCCTTATTATTAAATGGTTAATATCACTCAACACGCCGTAAGCTCCTGCCGCAAGTAATAGATAATGCCGATTTCCATCTAGTCCATGCTTACGTAAAAGGGCTTCACGTTCCTGAGTCTGTTCAAAAGCTTCACGAATCGGAATCCCGCTAACCACAAGCTTTTCTTCAGCAATACCTAATGACATCAGTTCTGCTTTCATGCTTTCCGTAGCGATAAAATACTTTGTGGTTTGTGGATGAAGCCATCTGCCATGAACCACATAATCCGTCATGACAGTGAAAAGGGGGATCCGTCTCCCCTTTGTTGATGCAAGCTCTGCAGCGGCCAAATAAGGAAAGGTATGAATGATAATATCCGGTCCGATCTCGTCGATGATCCTTTGCACTTTCCGCTTGCCCATAGAATGAATCCATCTACCCATGAACTGGTCTGGGTTCATCTTGCTCGTCAACTTGTACACTAATCCATAAAATTCTTGAGTATAACCTGTGCTGTTCAGGTAGAATCTGCGGGACAGCTCATTCAGAGTAGGGTAGACTGTAGCGAAAAGATCCAAGGTGACAATCCGGCTGATCCCTCTACGTCTAAAAGAATGCTCAATCGCTTCTGCTACTTTGAGATGCCCGTCTCCAAATGCCGAAGTTACAATAAGCACTTTAGGATCTGTGTTCATGAGAAAGCTCCTTTTTCGCTTGGCCTTCTCTAACTCTAACTCTGAATCGTAAACAGATAGTGATGAGATCCTCAAAAGAATATTAACTTCAACATTTTCATAGCGCGAAGCAAACGAAGAAATCCGCAGAAAAAAACACAGTGCATCAACCTCCAGTAACGATAGGATTAATGTTCTGTGTTTAGTTAAAGGCCAACTGAACCTTCTGGTGGGTTATGAGGAGCTACTTATGAAAAGACCATAATTGCTTTTGCGAAAATTTGTGAATGGAGTTTTTGTTTTTCATCCATGTATTTCCTTTCACTATTAAAATATAAACAGCTATGGCAAAATAAATTGCGCTCCAAATCCAGTCTGAGAGGGTTATTAAATGATGCTCATATAAGTAGTTGATGTACCAGATCCCCACCGGCAAATGTACAATAATTGCGGAGACTAATCCTGGATTATACATGCTTTTTGCTCTTATATTAATGACGACTCCATGGAAAATGATTTGGAAAAAGCCCATTAAAACAGGTGCCATCCCAAGCCATACTACTGACGGGAAGAATACAGGGAGCAAGTAGAACACATAGGCGATGACCACATTAATAATCATTGCCGACTGTTTATTTAATGGATAGTTGTCAGGGGATTCACTTTTAAAAAGGGCTATATTGAATATGCCTGGAAAGTACCCTGGCCAGCGGTATTCCTCAAATTGATGAAGAAGGATCGCCACAAAGCTTAACCATAATATGCTGTTTATCCGCGGTATTGTTTCCCAATTCATTAGAAGATACATGCATATAACAATGCCAATGAATAGTCCTATATCCTGCCAATATTTTCTTAAAAAATTCATTTAATCACCTCAATCTGAGTTTATTAATGAAAGTATCTTGCAAAGAGCAGGTCAATCTGTTCCTCTATAGGTGCAATCTTCACGGAAGCTCCTGTTTCTAGAATAGGACTCATAAGTGCCGGTAGAAAAAGCGCTCCAAAAATCTGCATCGTCATGGTCATCAGGTGCTCTGGTTGCTGTTCATCGGTTAACTCTCTTAAAGTATTTTGTATCTTAGGAAACCCCAATAGATTCAAAAATGATCCATATTCATGCTGGGAGGAGAAAACGGTCTTGCCCATCAGGATGATTCTGGAGAGCAATTCGGGATATTGAAGGATCACTTGCAAATAATCCAGTAAAAATTGCCTCAATCTATCTCGTGAGGATATAGAGAAATCGTCAAGTATGGCAAAGGTATGCTGAAAGCTGTTCAATATCAATTTGATGGACTCGCTAAACAAATTTTCTTTGGACCCAAAGTAATAGTTAACTAGAGCGACATTCGTGCTTGAGGCTTCTGCAATTTTTTTTATAGTGATCCTTTCAAAGCCTTCTTGTTTAGTCAACTCCAGTGTGGCACGCATAATCTTCTCTTTTGTTTCCAACTTTTTGTCTGTCTCCATACGCAACCTCCAAGTATATTCTCTTTGATTTAAATGACATTTAAAATAACGTTTAAATTTAGTATAGCAATCTTTTTCCTTTTTGCAACTTTTATTTATCCGAAATCAAACCAAGTTTAAATGAAAAAGCAGCCGGTTGTTTGAGCGGCTGCTTACATGTTTTTATTAAATTAACGTTTCCTGTTAGCTTAATTGATTACCTTTGAAAAGTGTGTCTGTATTTGATATATATCCATAAATAAAAAATGTATTATTTTCTTCTCTATACGGAATTCTTAATTCATGTAAAATCGAAAGAAATTCTTTACTTATGTCAATTAATTCAGGAGGAAGCAGATTCCCCTTGTGCTTCTGATACCTTGGTCTAACCCGTATCCATTCTACAGAAAAAAAAGGTGAAAGTCCTTCTATCCAATCCCCTAAATACCAGACGTCGTTTTCGAAGTTCTCTGGATAAAGTATATCGTCTAAGACATACTTAGCTTGATATGGAGGGGTAAAAGGTAGTTTATTTAGTACATCACTTTGTAAATTTCCCCACTTAGTGTCATTCATAACTGAACATAGTTGTTTCTGTTTAATAACTTCATGTACCCTTTTTTTAAAATCCTGTTCATAACCCACAATCAAAAATCCTCCTGAATAAACAACATAAATCCCACGCTGACCTGCCTGTGTGTCATTATTGAGTTATCGTTTCCCGGTAAATTAATTCAAAATTAGTCAAGTTTAATAATCTTATCAAAGCAGTATGAATCTTTGTCATAGCCATTATGCACATAGAAAGCATGGGCGTCGGTTCGCTTAAATCCGCTACATAAAATAATACTTGATATTCCCATTTCTTTAGCATAATTCTCAGTGTGTCTTAGTAGTTCTGTACCTATCCCACTATGCTGTAATTCCTTTTTAACGGCAAGCCCTTGAATATGTAGATAACCATTCGAAGACCCTACGGATAACGCCTGAACTATAGTGACAAAACCAACCACTTCATTTTCAAATAATGCAACGAATGTTTTATAATTCCCAGCCTTATTCATGTTTTCCATAGTAACTCGAAAATTTTCAATATTAACATTGCGAACACCAAGTACATCATTCCATAAAAAAACAACTTCAGCATAATCATTTGCTACAACTTCTCGTATCTTAATTTCCATCCCCTCCTTTATAGAAATATTCAAGCAAAGGATTCGACAGTGGATGAAGCAATCCTGCCCGTTACTTCAACAAATAAAAAAGGAGCATCGCCATGGCAATGCACCTCAGCTATCGTTTCCCGTAAGCTTTATAGATTGCCTCTTTTTCAGCCTGCAATCCCTAGAATCCAATCTCTCATTAGTTTGTTGATTTATAATATTCTGATAAAATGCCCTCTAAAACTTGCTTATACTCGTTTTTATTATAAGAAGAGTTATCAACTTTTATCTTGGTAATGTTTAATCTGGTAAATTGTTACAGGGTTTTGTATAAAACAACAATCAAAAATAAAGGTGTCTGCGCCATACATAACACGATCCTCAAACTTCGTCCATCGTTCTGTTATAAGTTTCCTATTCTGATCTAGCGGCAATTCATAAATATCATGTTTAAAAACTGCGCGATGCAATTCATCTGGAAAACTTGACCAGACTTCACTTTTTATTTTCCGATATTCTAGGAAGTAATCGTTATCTTGTTGAATCATTAGATTACTCAACAAATCTTTAAACTTTTTATGGGTATTCAATAATTCATCCCATTCAGTTTTCTTAAAGAAAGCGACTCCATCATAATCAGCAGGATGTTCCAAATTTCCTTCTAAAAAAAGCTGCGATGTAATGTTCACTTCCGTAAGAATTTCATGAACGAGCTGAGCAGTTGTTGTTTTGCCAGATCCTGGCATCCCCTCAATTAAGACTAATTTCGATCGCATAATAAAGTTCCTCCACTCGCTAGTAGAAGGATAAACAGGTAGGAATCAATAGAGATGCGTTTTCCCACGAATAAAAGCGAATACCATCAGGTATCCGCAGGATGGGTATATGATACACCTTTCCCTGCACACCCTGTAAGATTAAAGAAAAGCACACCTAATAAAATAGTGTAATCACTATTTCAGGCATTCCTTCAAATTGTTAATCTTTACAGAGTATTCCACATGATAAGGTTTATGCTCCTTTGTTAGCATCTCTATTGTTTAGATTAACAGTAAGCATAGGTAAATACAATCAGGGACTTTCTAAACAATCCTGCCCGTTAGCTTAACGGAACTTCGATATTATTGTTATTATCTGATTTAGGATGAAGACGATTTTCTATCACAAAAAAATGATTGAAAATACCTACTACTCGTATTTTGTTATCTGCCTCTCCAAAAATTTTTGTTTCTGCTGTCATAAAAATAATCTGATGTGTGAGACTTGATGATTTCAAGTCATTAATAGTATGAAAGCAATTTGAGCTTTCGGAACTGTCACATTTAAGACCGTGAACCTTATGGAGGTAATTATCATAATATTGACTACTTGGTTTTGTATAAGCCATCACAAATAATAATATGGAAACGATTAGAAAAGCATATTTCTTCTTGATAAAGGCACCTCATCTCTTATGGATAATCGTACTATATAATACCGCATTTAACTGCCGAATAGTGCTTTTGAATACACTTATATCCACGTTTGAAACGATTTATTGACCATCTTAACATTGTTCATTTTTGCCCAACTCTTTAAATCCGAGATACCTTTATCTTCATCCTTTGAATACCTAAATGCCATATCTAATGGGACGATCTTCCTCCTGTAAGGTAATATCCCAATAACAGGTTTAAAGTACCCCCTGGTCATTATCACTTTAATATCCTTTGAATTAATAATATTTCCATTTAATATAATTTGCTCATTGGATAGGCATAACTCCGTTGGTTTCTTAAAAAATGTTCTGTACAATGCGAGTAACAATAAAACTAAACACAAAAGAACCACAGTTAACGAAGTGTAGAATACCCCTCTCTGATTCCATAATCTCAATCCAAGAATAGATTGACTCGATATAAGAGCAATCATGCCTATAATAGTTCCAATTCTGGATGGATTCTTAACTGGATATTTTATTTCCGTCAACATGGCTCCCCCCTGTTCAAATCCCATACCTTAGAATACCACATATTGGAAGTATCCTGCCCGTTAGTTGAACATAGGCAGCCGATCCATTGACCGACTGCCTGTGTGTCGTTATTGAGTTATCGTTTCACGTTAACGTAAAGTTAAGGTAATGAATCGACATGTGATTCGACTTCAAAAATAAATTCTTCGAGCTTATCGCAGTCAAACCAACCACTTTTTTCATTGATTTCATAAAGCACTTGAATTTTGCTGCTGGGGCAGTGGAACGCTATGTAACTTCCCCGTCCAAAATGAGCTAATGCCTGCACTAGGGCTTGTTCAGTATCTTTCCATGTAGCAAAACCGGCTTTGAGGCGCTACCGTCTCCTTTGTGTAACAGGATGTTTCCCGAGTTCAATCGTGTACGCATAGGTTCCATTCTTTCGTTTGCTGATACAGCCTCGCATCGTTATTCAGCCTCCTCGTTGATTTTCAGTCGTGTTACACTTGTACTGGAAAACAGAACAGCGGGATTGTCGTTATACATAGAGGACAAACTTGAACCACTGAAGACGGTCTTTATGTATAGAGGGCAGACTTCGAGTGTTACATTGCGCAGCAGTATAGCACACTGTACCCACTTGAGGTTTGCCCTTTTTTTGAAACTGGTTTTCATAATCCATCTTTTCCAGCTCTAATTATGCACTTTCTCTGGTTTAGCCCCTCCATGCTGCTCCTTATTCCGAGAGGCTATAATCTGCAATATCTTGCTACATTGCTACATTAATAATATGAATCGGAAGTTCATATGAGAGCAATGCAAGAATTCTTATAAAATCTCACGAATATGCAGTGCTTCGCATATGCAAAAAACGCTCGAGGGCTGTCCCGCTATCATAGATAGCGAAACAGTCCTGAGCGTAATATCTGTGTTCGTTTAATTCATCATACTGGCAGCAATACGGATGACCTCATCCTTGGTCAACTCAGATTTCTCCTGGCGAACCGACACATTATAGATGATCTGCGCTTCCGGGTCAGACCAGACTAGTCTATACTTATACCCCAGGTCAATCTTTTCGTTGCTGGAAGGTTCGAGATAAATGAGCTGCTTGCCGCCAATATCAATATTCTCCACCTTTGTCGTTTTGGTCCACATCAGGCTTTCTACCGGTGTAGCTTTTTCATCAACACGTGAGGCACTGATTCTCACCTGAATCTTCCCCTTCTTGTACACAAGTGTAGAAGAATCATAGGCAATATTCTCCGCCTTCTCCCGTTTCCAAGTCATCCGGAAGTTGTCTCCTAGGTCTATCTCGCTTTCACCTTTAAACTGCTTGTCATCTTCGACCTTTATAAAAGAAGGCTTGATAAACGCCTCGTCCAAGGTATACCCGTCCGGCATATATCCCGGTTGCTTCACTTCGGGAGCGTGGTGCTTCTCAACACTGGTCTTATAAGTGGAATAGTCCTTGACTATGATCGGCGGGCAGTATAACCCAAGATGAGATTCTTCTTTCCCGTCTTCACGTTTGATAACATAGGTGGCATACTCTCCAGGAAGCAGCAACTTCTCAATGGCATTGTAGCCCTTTGCATATTTCATCTTGTAGAGTTCATCCTCTTTGCTCAGCTGCGCTTTGGCCGGCCAGGGAATCAAGGGTTCATTCGGCTTCTCTATCATTCCACCTGATTTCGTTGCCAGAAGTGGCTTATAGGGCAGCACCTTGTACTGAATTTGGGCCCCCTGCCGGAGTTCACCGGAATACTGGGTATAACCGCCGCCCAACAAGACCATTACAAGTAGTGCCGCCACCCAGCCCTGCACCGGAATCCGCAGGATTCTCCTCCGGCTCCGCCCCGTTCCGGCTTCTGTCTTTAGCCTGCGCATAACGTTAGGAGCCCCTTCGTTTGGCGGAAGTGTCTGCAGAGGGGTCTGCTCTTCTGCAGCAGGTAAGATCCCGCCAAGCCCGAGCGCTGTCATTACCTGTTCATGAACATCAACGGGGATGAAATTGGCGGACCGGTCTCCGTGCTTCAGAAACCGCTCCTCCGAGGTTAATTCACTCTTGTCCATAGTTGTTTCTCCTTTCTCTCCAACACCTTTTTAAGCTTGCCTTTGGTCCGTTCATATCTTTTGCGTACGGTAGCCGTACTGACACCCAGAATTTCGCCGATTTCCGCAAACGATTTATCTTCATAAATACGCAGAATCAACAAATTCCGGTCTTCCACATTCAGCTTCCCCAGGGCGGTCGAGACTGGCTCGCTGAACAGACGGTCCTCGACCATTTGTTCGGCACTGTTCACCGTAACCTCCTGCCAGAGCAGCTTGCGCAATTGAAACTGAAATTTCTGCCGCCGCAACTGATTCAGACAATGGTGGTACGCGATCTTGTAGAGCCATGATACGAAATCCGCCTGCGGCTTGTATTGCCCGATATTCTGATAGGCCTTAATCAGGACATCCTGCACCGCATCCTCCGCCTCTTCCCTGCTGTTCAGCATCCGGAAGCAGTAGAGGTATATCCGCTGCTGGTACAGCTTGATTACATCTGAGAACAGGCGGGCATCTCCGGCCTGTATTCTCCTAATCTTCTCTTCCATAGAATCCACGTTGGTCTCCTTTCTTCTATTTCTTCTGTTTCTATAGATATAACACTTGAGTAGCCTCAGGCGTGACATTTATTTCTTCCGGCTGCACAGCAAATGAAACCTACAGATGAATCCCGGTTGGTGATCCGCTTGAACATGTGCATCACCTTCTCAGCCAGGTTCCCGTTTTTCCAGTATTGGGATGCATTGGCATGGACCTTAATCAGAATTACATCCGGTCATCATAGCCGGTCTTCAGGAGCGCCTCGCAAATAAAGGCAGGGCCTACATTGGTGGGGGTTGGCGGCAGTGACTTTCTCTCGCTGGACTTTCCTAGGGATCGGTAACGTAAATGGAGTTACACTTAGCTTAGCTGGCAGCTGACAACAGCCTGACTCCACGATGTAGAATCCGGTACTTTTACTACAAGCTAGTCGCTCTGGGCACCCTTGAACCCCTCGCGGACAAGAACACCAAAATACTTTTGGCCGACAAACTTCTCGCCATGAACTATCCAATAGTAACGATAGCACGTATCGTGATCCACTTTTCTCGTCCTAAGTATGCCAATCTGGTCGTAATAACGCAGTGTCATCTCCTATCTACAACATAAAGTGAGTATACAGTTTCCCGTGCTGAGAAACGTCAATGATGCTTTTATTCATTCGAGAAATTACTCTTAGATGAACAAAAGCAGCCGATCGTGTTGATCGGCTGCCTTCTTGTTTTTATTAAGATATCGTTTCACTCTAGCTTAAAGTTCAGGTAATGAATCGACATGTGATTCGACTTCAAAAATAAATTCTTCGAGGTTATCGCTTCTAATATCTGACAGTAATCAAATAAACACTCAACATCAGCTCTGTCCATTAAATTGGAATGCTGATACTCAGTCCCAGATGGCTCTGGAAAAATTCGGCGATAAAGTTCTCTTTGTCGTTCTCCAATCCATTTCTTATTTAAACCATAGTAATTTTAGTCCTACTGCTCATTTTTTTAAATAGTAAGATGGCAAGAAGTAAAGCTATACATACAGCGGCAAAACCCAGCCAATTCAAATATAGGACAGAGGTACGACTGATGACTAACCCGCCTAATCCAGATCCCAGTGCAAAGCCAAATTGGATGAACGAAGTATTTACACTAAGAGCAATGTCCGGATTTCGAGGCGCCAGAGTAACCAGATATAGTTGCTGGGCCGGGGAAATACTCCACGTTGCTAACATAAAAATCATTAAAACCAAGATTAAAACCAACAGATTGACTCCGGCTAGAGCAAATAAAAGCAGAGTCGCCCCTTGTAACAGAAGCCCGAGACAAATGGTAAATTTCGATCCCTTTGCATCTGCCAGTTGTCCGCCCAGCTTTGATCCGACAAAGCTGCAAATGCCCGCCAGGAACAGAACACCGCTAATTTCGGTCATGGAAAGAGAGGACGTGGCTTGCAAGAAAGGCGTAATATAAGTAAACAGTGTAGAATAGCCGCCGACATAAAACAACGTAATAACCAAGGCCATCAGAATGGTTGGATTTTTTAAAATAGAGAGCTGCATTCTGAGGGTAACCTTTTCCTCTTCTTTGATTGCCGGAACCTTTTTATAGATGATAAGTAATGGAAGAATACTTAATAATCCGATTAAAACAAATAGCACTCTCCATCCAAACATCTCACTAAAAAATGTGCCCACAGGAACACCAAGCACTAGTGAACTGCTAAGCCCCATCAAAATGATACCGATGGCATTGCCCCTTTTTTCTTTTTCAACGAGTCGGGTCGCTATTGCCATGGCTACAACGGTAGCGACTCCTCCGCTAGCCCCTTGGATAATACGTATCCATAGTACTGTTTCATAAGCAAGATCTACAAACATAAGTCCATTGCTGGCAATAAACACACCTAGGGTGATCATTAGTAGTTTCTTGCGATCTGCATTGATCGTTAATGCAATCAAAACCGGAGCGACAATGGCTGCAGAGAGGGCAAACACAGTCACCAATAATCCAACTTCAGAAGTAGATACTCCCAAGTCCACAGCAATCATCTCAATAACTCCTGTAATAATATATTCAATGGTTCCAATCAGAAAAACAGCCAGTGCCAGAATATAAATGATCCGTTTATTTTTCAATTTCCCCCACTCCACTTCTTCTGTTATCTATTTATAATGGGAATTTGTATTTCTATGAATTGTGCATCTCGTTCTGGAGATAACGGTAAATATAACTCCCTGCCCGGTTCGTTCTCCTTGATCTGATAGTTGTTTTTCTCAATCCATTTAGCTAAATGAACACAGGCAGCACAATCAAAACTAGTATTTGAATGAAAAGCCATTGTGGCCATCATCGGTTCAGGAGGAAGAGTCCGTAGCTGAAACGGTTCTGGAAATGATCGCAGCTCACAGGTTAAAAAATACCCGACTTCAAACTCAAACTCATCCTCTTTTCCTTCGACGTCTTTCCACAAAACAACCTGAGGGCCTTGAATGAATTGACGATTTTCCGTCGTTATAAACTGATCAAATTGACGAAGCAAATCCGGAATGTCCTCTTCTTTCCCGCATGCTTTCTGATAAAGAAACAATTGAGCACCCTCTGCTTTGACTCTGATTTCTTGACCCGTTTCGAATTGCCCCTCTTTTTCTATAAGCTGCATACGTTCCTCAATCCTGACGAGTTTAGCTTGTTCCGTATCGATGATATGCTGGATTTCGCTTCTTTTCAGCTTAAACATGCCTTGAATATTTTCTAATGAAATATTTTCCTGAAGCAGCTGTTTAATTTGAGGCAATGTAAAACCCAATTCCTTATAGATTAAAATTCGGTTGAGCTCAAGGAGCTGATCTGCGGAATAGTAACGGTAGCACGTATCCTGATCCACTTTTTTCGGCCTTAGTATGCCAATCTGGTCGTAATAACGCAGTGTTTTTAAGGATACCTTGCTTAGCCTAGAAAATGCACTAATTTTGAACAAAATATCATCTCCAATCTATAACATAAAGTGAGTATACAGTTTCCCGTGCAGGGGAAAGTCAAGGATGCTTTTATTTATTTGAGAAATTACTCTTAGATGAACAAAAGCAGCTGATCGTGTTGATCGGCTGCCTTCTTGTTTATATTAAGCTTCTTTCCAAGGTTTAATTGGTGCGTTATAAGCCAATAAACGTTTTCACCTTTGCCCATCCTTCAATTATCGCACGGAGTAGCTAGCTTGAGCTATAGGTAGCTAATTCCACGCACGGTGTAGATAGCTTGAGCTGTAGTTAGCTAATTCTGCGCACGGTGCAGCTAGGTTGAGCTATAGGTAGCTAATTCCGCGCACGGTGTAGATAGCTTGAGCTATAGACGGCTAGTTTAAGCACTTGGTAGCACGTTTAGGAGCAAATTTGGCTGGCGGCGTTCTTTTCACCAACTGTTCGGACTCAGTTGCTCTTATTTCCACAATTCAGCTCGTTTTGCCACACTATCGGACTCAGTTGCAGCTATTCCCTCAAATGTACTTCTTTTCTACGCAAATCAAGGGCAATAAGAGCTATACAGTCCGAAACCTTCGCAATATGAACCCATATGCTGAAATAGCTGCAATACGGTCCGATACGATCAAGATCGCGCAAAGGGCAGCTAGTTTCGAGACATAGGCGGCTAGTTTGAGCAACAGGTAACAAATTCTGCGCACGGTGTAGATAGCTTGAGCTGTAGTTAGCTAATTCTGCGCACGGAGTAGCTAGGTTGGGCTATAGGTAGCTAATTCCGCGCACGGTGCAGCTAGGTTGAGCTATAGATAGCTAATTCCGCGCACGGTGTAGATAGCTTGAGCTATAGACGGCTAGTTTAAACACTGGGTAGCACGTTTAGGAGCAAATTTGGCAGGCGGCGTTCTTTTCACCAACTGTTCGGACTCAATTGCTCTTATTTCCACAATTCAGCTCGTTTTGCCACACTATCGGACTCAGTTGCAGCTATTCGCTCAAATGTACTTCTTTTCTACGCAAATCAAGGGCAATAAGAGTTATACAGTCCGAAACCTTCGCAATATGTACCCATATGCTGAAATAGCTGCAATACGGTCCGATACGATCAAGTTCGAGCAAAGGGCAGCTGATCACGCAGCTGGCTGATCGTGATTTGAGACAACGTTTCCCGTTAGTGGAACAAACTACTCCCAGTAAGGAGTCCCACTAAAAAGAAATTCTTTTTTATTTACATATAACTTAAATTCCCGACTTGCTAATCTACTAATGTGACTGGGTAACCACTCATTAGATTCAGGCAACCCAAGCCAAAAATTCATTGTTTCGAGTTGGGCAGCTACAAAGAAGCCTTCTAACTGTTGAACATAGTTATGAGGCAGGTCGAATTGTTTGGCGTATGATTCTAGCAACTGGCTTCTGAACGCTGGGTGGATATAAGAAAGTGTCCAACCTAAATCGAATAAATAATATCCGAACCCGCAAGCTCCAAAATCAATGGCTCTAGCTTCTTGTTTATGAAACACATAATTACTTGGAATCAAGTCTGCGTGAATTATCCCCCAGTTGCCAGGTGTTCTTTCTATATCGTTCATCATTAAAATTGCACGCTCACCGGCCAATTGCAGAATTTCCACATCATTTTTATTGAGCTCACCACCGTCAGCAAGCTGTTTGAGCTTTTCTAATGATTGTGAAATTCTAGTATTATCAAAGGATGGTCTAGTAAATGATTGCGGAACCTTCCAAATAGATGATTGTTTATGAAGCTTTCCGATCAATTCACCTACGCACTCGGCATCATTGATTGTTGGAACAAATTGTTTTTGTTCACCCTCTACCCATTTTACCAATGTACAGTTCATGTCAGCTATCTTAGTAACATATTCACCAATGTTATTTTTTATAGGTGACGGTAACACCAGATCAGTATCATTTATTAATGATTCCAGCCAAATCATTTCTGAATGAATGACTTTTTCCTCAGACCAAATACTTTCCATCGAATCATTTTTTGATAGATGTATCCGCAAACTATAGTAGTTACTTTCCTTATCTGTCACTTTATAGATGGCGTTTGCATTTTGGCCAATATGAGCTATTGATTGATAAGTAATCGAATAACAAGTTAATGCTTCTATTGCAACATCATGAGTATTTAACATGTACTCCTCACTCCCCCTGAAACAGCCGAATAAGGACATCGTACCATGACTTTTTCTAATAGTTCGGGAGAGAACTCTTATATTTATATTTTATCCACCACTTAGTTTATTAAGGTAACTTGCCCGTTAGTTGAATAAAGGCAGCCGATCACATTTACTGACGGGCTGCCTTTATCGTGTTTATGGAACTAGCGTTTCCCGTTAGCTTAACGCCATTGCCTATGCATCACCAATCTCCGATATACGTGTCTACTTTACTTTATTTAATAAGTTTGTCACCATTCTACTCAATGTCCCTTGATCGACGAAAGGAGCAAGGCTTGCCAGCAGATCTGGGCTAAGATGTTCAGCTTCGACTCCACTAATTAACTTCTCGAGATTTTCCCTGTCCAGAAAAGGTGCGAGGCTTATGATCCGGTTCGCATCAATAGTGCCATCTGCAACCCGGTCTACCAAGCGGCTTAACGTTTCTCTGCTAATAAAGGGTGCCAGCCCTTGAACGAAATGCCAGCTCAAGCTACCCTCTTCTGCTTGTTGAACCAACCGATCTACATGTTCTCTTTCAAGAAACGGGGCAATTCCAACAAGATTGTGCACTTCTAAGGAACCGTCAATCGATTTATCTACCAGTCGGCTTAATGTGTCGCTGCTGACGAACGGAGCGAGTCCAGTAATGGCATTCCACATAATTTCGCCCTCTTCTGCCTGACGAACCAGTTCATCCAATGTATCTGTTCCAAGGAACGGAGCCAGCCGCATGATCACGTCTAACTTAAGGACGCTGCTGTCTAATCGTTCTGTAACCTTATGCAGAGCGCTTGCTTTTACAAACGGTGCTACTTCTACAAGCTCTTCCACCTTCATCTCACCGGTATTGACCATCTCTGCAACTTGGTCCGGCCTGTTCTCTGCGATCTCCTCAACGATCGTTCCTAGGTGCTGGTGCTCCCGATTTTCTGAGTTGTCTCCTGCATTTAAAATGTCGTCTACCGTTTTGCCGAATAACCTCGCAAACTGCGGAAGCGTTCCGATATCCGGTAGCGAGTCGCCCCGTTCCCATTTCGATACCGCTTGATGACTTACATTCAGTTGATCGGCAAGTTCCAATTGGGTCAAATCCTGGTCTTTGCGAAGCTTCGAAATATAAGCTCCAATTTTACGCAAGTCGAGCATTGTATACCTCCAATAAAACAAAATGTACAGTGCGCACTGTCGAAAACAGCATAGCATTTCCTCAAACGCAATCCTATCAAGCGGTGGTTGAATTTTCATAGGCGCTTTATTCAACTGTCGGTAGAATTCTCCACTTTTGTCACTTTCATTTATAGGTTTTTTTCTACAGTTCATTTCCATTATCCTGCCCGCTAGTTGAATTACACCACGTACGTTCATAGGTCCATGCAAGCACAACTTCACTAATTGATCAACATGAAGTATCACACGAAACCTTTAATGGAGACGAGAAATGGATGGAGAACTTTTTTTATTTCCTATAGCCATTTGAACGATAATCTGAAGCACGATGATTACAGCCAAACCATAGAATGCTTGAACGAAGCTGCCTGTTGCATCGTGGAGCCAGCCAATCGCTAGCGGCCCAAGCGCTCCGAGAATGTAGCCACCAGATTGGGTCATTGCGGACCAGCTACTAGCTTCTTGAGCATTACTTGTTTCATCAATGGGCAACATCAGTGCAATCGGGAACAGCCCACCCGCTCCAATACCGAGTGGAATCGCCGCGAGCCAGGGGCTAACGGATAGGTTCAGCATCAGGACACCCATCAACTCCAATAAAGCACACCCGACAAGCCAGAATACACGTCTTTGGTAACGATGTACAAGCATCGGAATGAACAAAGTAGAGGGCAGCGATATCAATGTAAATAAAGTTTGGATTTTGCCAGCAGTTTCTTGGCTATACCCCTGGCTTTGGATTGCTGGCGCAAGCCAGGCGGTCAACGAATAGAAGATCGCTGCCATCAGCCCGAAGAATAATGTCAGCACCCAGGCACGTTTGTTGTTCACCGGAAGTGGTGCATTAAGTACACTCGAGATTTTACCGGATTGTCGATCTGTGCGCGCAGACCAGGCTAATCTCAACCAAATCGGCAACGCAATGGCTGCCAGTAATGCCCATACAGCCAACGAGCCTCTCCACGAACCACCCAATGTATGCTGTAGCGGAACCGATAGTCCCACACTAATGCTGGCCCCCATCACCATCGCTGTAGAGTAAATACCCACCATGGATGCCACTCGGTCAGGGAAATACTGCTTAATGAAGCTGGACAACAGCGGCCCTGCCAATGCAATTCCTACACCGGAAAGAAAAGAAGTGAACATCATCAAAGGAGTTGTACCAACAAACCATCGTAATCCCGTACCTAACCCAATGAGGATTAAAGCCAGAACAATTGCGCCCTCATTTCCCCACCTTCTGCTTAATCGTACGGAGAACGGAGCAAATATGCCCATGCATAATACCGGAAGTGCGGTTAACAAACTGGCGGTAATCCCGCTTATACCCAAATCATTCTGAATGATGCTCATTAGAGGAGAAATGGATGTAATGGGTGGTCGTAAATTCAGTGAAGCCAGGATAAGCGCCAAGACGATATAAAAAAGTTTCATTATGAATCACCTCATGGTAGTAGTATCGATGCATTCTCCCATGATCCTATTTGTTAATAACAGATCTTTGGGAGGTGCACGATTAAGTATAGAATCATTACAATGATTGAACAATACTATAGTTTCTATTAAAATGATTACTAAAACCAATGATTAGAGGTCATTCATATGGAGATTCGTCAGATGGAAAACTTCATTGCTGTGTGTGAGGAGCTTCATTTTACACGAGCAGCTGAGAAGCTTGGCATATCTCAGCCTACGTTGAGTCAACAAATACGCGCACTTGAGGATGAACTCGGAGTTCCCTTATTTGACCGAGTCGGCAAAAAGGTTGTGATGACTCAAGCAGGAAATCTGTTTTTGGAGCACTGTGTACAGATGATTCGGCATTTACAGAATACCCAGGATGCGTTAGCTGAATTACGCAATGATCAACGAGGTCGGTTGGTAATTGGTGTTCTCCCTTCCGATCTAGACTACCGGTTCACCCCATTGCTCGTGAATTTTCATACGCGATTCCCCAAGGTGCAGCTGAAGCTTATCTCATCGATCTACGTCTTGAATCAAGTACTGGATAATGAAGTAGACATCGGGATCGAGATCACCTCTGCTCCAGATGATCGGCTTGTACGCATTCCCTTGTGCAGTGAAGAATATGTACTTGTCGTTTCTGAGAATCATGATTGGGCTGAACGAAGCACGATTGTAATCCAGGAACTGCGTAATATCCAAACTGTGATGTTCCCCGAAGGATTTACAGGCAGAGAATTGGTTGATGGCTATTGCCGTAAATATGGATTCAGCTTAGATACGATCATGGAGACCAGTTCGGCAACTTCCATTATTAGCTTGGTGAAAGCCAACGTCGGAGGAACATTGCTGCCTTACCGTTTGATCCAAGCAATGAATGAACCAACATTACGCTGCATCCGAATTACAGACGATCCGCCATATCGTCACTTTGAGATCATTCATCGGTCCGACCGTTTTCTGACAAAATCGGCCAAGTCATTTATTGAGAAAACTATCGAGTATTTCAATTAAAGGTGAGTTGCGAAAGAGATCGCTTCTGCTGCCAGAAGTAGAGTATAGTAGGAATGAAAATATATTAGGAGGCTACAGCCATGTCACAGGAGATTTGGATTAACCTGCCAGTCAAAGATGTTGAGAGGTCAACTGCCTTTTTCAATGAGCTTGGATTCCAAGCGGTGAGTGTTGGGAACGAGAGAGCTAAGCTTGTAATAGGTCAAACAACAATTCTGCTGTTCCCGGATGCGGCGTTTGAGAAATTTACTGGTTCAAAAACCGCAGATACTTCCCATAGCGCTGAAGTAATCTTCTCCATTGGTGCTGAAAGCAGAGAAGAAGTAGATGCTTTTATCCAAAAAGCAGAGTCTGCCGGAGGAAACATCTTTGGCAAGCCAAGTGAAACTGACGGCTGGATGTACGGCGCAGGATTTGCCGACCTGGACGGTCACCGCTGGAATCTGCTGTACATGGATGAGAGCAAAATGCCAAAACGCGAAATTTGAAGCGAAAAGCCAACACCAACAAATCCAAGATATGGTGTAATGATTCGGGCGTATACGTTGATGAAAAGAGCTGGGGAACGGAATGAATAAAGAAAATAGGGACTTCGCTGAACGAGTTCTTAAACATCTTTGTATTGGGGCAAAAATTGATGGTCTTAGATTTGGAGTATCAAGTGGTGCTACTCAAGTTTATTTAACTAAGTATGAAGGCTTCGATGATTTAGCTGGTCAACTGTACCTAAACATTGAATCAAAGTGGACTATATTTAATTCAGTTCCCTCTCAATACCCTAGTAACGAAAGTCAAATTGCAGATATTTCTGAGGAAGAAAAATACAGTCAGATCATAAAGATGAGACGTGAAAAGATTATAGATATACAATTGGGAGACAGCACTCCACATTTAATTATAAGCTTTGAATCAGGTAGCATACTATTTGTTATTGGTTTTCATGAGAAGTATGAATGTTGGCAGGTGGGAGTAGAATCTGATAACTGGCTAGTTGTTGCATGTCCAATGAATGGAATTGCTACATGGACTTCAAATAAATTTGAATAATAATAAAACACTCCATTGTCAGGAGTGTTTTTTCTTTTATATACAGATATACATTTAATGGTCAAACTGTACTTTGTGTTTGGAAGCATTGAGGTGAAGCGTATTATATATAATCAATGAATTCATTAGTTTTGTTATATCCATAAATTATGATGGAGTCGGTAGTTACTTCACCTGGAACATGTATTTTTTTCAAGATTTGAATTAAATCAGCATTTATCGAGTCATCTTCAGCATGAATTTCTAACCACTCAATAAATTTGTAACCACCATCTGAAAAATGGTAATACCAATCTCCATCCCAAAGGCTGATATAGCCAGTATCAATGTCTTTAATCCTCCATTTGGTTGGAAAGGCATAGTTGAGCATTGCTTGTCTTATTTCTTCCCATTTTGTGTTGTTCATTAAAGGTTTTAGTTCATTTGAATCCATATCTTCACCTTTTTCATCCATCAGTACTGCACGTGTTTATTCCAGTTCATCATTTTTTCTTGTACAAAACTGCCCGTTAGTTGAATGAAGGCAGCTGATCGCATTGACTGACGGGCTGCCTTATCATGTTTATTGAACTAACGTGTCCCGTTAGCGTAATGCAATCAGTAAAAAACTTACCCATACCTACGGTTCACCACTTTGGTTGAAGCGGTGAATTTTGGAGCCACTCTTATATCAACCGAGCACTCATTTTCGGCACGTGACAATTTTCCCAATTAGCTTTTATGAACGCCCGATGCATGAGCGAGCGTGTTGTACTTGAGATAATCATCATATTACTGATCGTCACTCTGCTGTGAATTGTTGTGTTGAGTTCACACCCTCCACAACTTGGCCGCTAGACAGATAGTAATCTCTTTGCACTGAACCGTCTGTTTTGGTGCTTTTGACCACAAAGACCTGGCCTACTTCTATCGGCATCAGATAGTTATCGTAAGGAAGATAATTGTCCACCAGTGGAAGGTCTTGGATATCTTCATAGGCGTCCTCCAATCGCCAAAATTCTCGATAGGCGTAATCCTTGAACCCGTTCAAATCCTGCTTACCAAAATAAGATGCTGCATATTCCTTGCCCTGTAAGGAGATGTAATCTACTCTGGATGGCTCAATATCTTTAGCAATCCAACTTAGGTTCTCAGAATAAATGTTATCGCCATAATGCTCCTGTAATTGATTGCCCATACAAGGGATGGATTGGGTCTTATAGTCCATTTCATCAAGCCCGGTATGCGCTGAGCCGTAAATGCCCATAACGCTCTCATTGCCCAACTTCTCAAATTCGCGAATAAAGTTTTCCGTCATCGTGTCTTCCCGATATACGCCGTCTTCTTTGCTGTAAAAAACACGGCCTTGCCGGATCGCTTCCATTGTTAAAGTATACTTCTCCGATTCTCCCAGATCGTTTGCCACAAGATAAGATAAATAGCCGCTCCCGGTAGTTTCATATTGATGCCCGATGTCTGTGCCGTGGAAAATCGTCTCCGGACACTCGCTCTTTATTTTTTTGTAGAACTCTTTGACATCAGGGTTGTGACTACGTGTCCGTTCCCAATCATCATAAATCTCCTCTAAAATATCGTCATTGTCCGACTGCATCCATAGATTCAAGTATTCGGCGGTAAAATAGGGCAGCTCGACGAATAAGTGCCTCATGCCCTCGTTGTGGTAGTATTGAGACCACAATTTATATTCCTTGTCCAATATCTTGGCTACGCCGTGTGCTTCACCGTACAAATAAATGCTGCCCGATGCTTGCGCTACCACAGGTGTCACTATAGTCGGCTGCGCAGATTTGCTTGCTGTCTTGCCTGCGGTGGAATTATCGCAGGCAGTAAGGCTACTGACCACAAGTATAACGATCAGGGCAAGCAGCAAAGGGTATACAAGCATCATTTTCGCTTTGGCTACGAAGGTGAGATTATGGTCATTCATAAACTTGGATCAACCTTTCATGTACATTTATAAATCCATAATTGGTATTCCCTAGCTGATGTGAGATTTCCTGCTCTCTCATCCTCAATTCTATATAGATTAAGGGGAAATGTGTCCTTTAGCGTAACGAAGGTAGCCGTTCATATAGACCAGCTACCTTCGTTTTAGATTAAGCTATTGTTTCCCGTTAGTTCAATAGAATCAACAGTTTCAGTCCGATGGTATCCTCTTGTCTATGATTCAAGCCACCACTTTCAATCCTATGATAAAATACTTATAAATCCCACTATAGCCAAACGGCCAAAGCGGATATAATCTTACTCTAAATTACTGGAGGTAGCGCTCCATACTCGGCCCACTGCTCTTTTGTCGGGCCGTAAAGATCCGGCACACGAAGGCCTGCCTGACGCATCAGTACTGTCATCTGACCACGATGATGAATCTCATGCTTTACGAGAATTTCCAGCATTAAGCCGTTTGGCCATTGATCACCATACATATCGCTCATGATAAGCAGATTCTCATCTTTCCAACTGGACTGTATAGCATCAAGGAGCGCTTGTGAGGTCCTCTTATAGACTGATGCGATGTCTGCTGCCGAAGCTGGCACCGGCATATCTTCGCCTGGTCCTTCGAAAGACAGTCCCGTCCGAGATGGCATTTCGTGCAACGTCTGTACAAGGTGCCATGCAACACGTCCAAGCGTTCTATGATCGCTTGTTATCTGTTGACCAAGAGACTCGTCCGTCAGCATCTCCAGTGTCCGCATTGTTGCTTCCGTTTCATTCTGCCAAGTTGCGGCAAAATCTTTAATGTGTTTATACATATCCAACATCTCCTTTTTGTAATGGAATCAAGTTCATTGTACCGAACATTAGTTCGCAAGTAAATATTTACATTTACTTAAACTACCCCCGTTAACTCAACCGTTATTTATGATACGGCTCACCGTAGTATATCTAAGCATAAATTAGAGTTTGACCAAACTTTACACATTCATGTATAAAGCGAAAACCACTCCTTACTATGGAGTGGTTTCTTAGAATCTCGCTTTTTTGCACTATCATTCTCAATGGAGTTGATTACGCATTTGTATCCAACATTGCTGGAATATTTATTTCTTTTACACAAGAGGCTTTGGAAAGGTTCATTAAGCATTTAACTAAAGAAACAATATCTTGAAGAGGAATCTGTGTACCGCCATACGCAGACAAGACTTTCTCAATTCCATCTTCCAATGGAATTTGGGTTGCAATTTCACCAGGATTTATACAAGTCACACCGATCCCATACTTTTTTACATGCTCCCTTATAGAATTTCCAATACCACGCAAACCGAACTTAGAAGCTACAAATGAAACTTGCGTAAAATCATTATGTTCAAGACCTGCCGTAGAACCAATTAAGAAAATTTTTGCGTTATCTGACTTTTTTAGATTCGGTAAAAGCTTCTGTATGCAGGTAATAGCTGAAGTAACATTTACATTAATGATGTTGACGATTTCAGCTGGGTCATCTTTTTCAAAATCATAGTCATCCCTGAAGCCTTTGCTCTCCCATATCCCTACATTATATATTAATACGTCTATTGTAACGTCATTTACTGTATTCGCAATCAGCTTGCTTGCATCAGATTTCGCTAAATCAGCCTCAATCCAATATTTCTGTACACCATCTTCAAGATTTAAATTGTTAGGATAAGTTCTAGAAACCACCCAAACACGATCACCTTTTTCTGGCAATCCTTTGAAGAATGCCTCACCTAATCCTTTACTTGCTCCGAAGATAATAAAATTTCTCATAAGTTATCCTTTCGATATGATTTATCTCTGCATTTAATCATTAAATTTACAGTGAATGCTGAAAATCATTCAATATAAGAATCAACAAGAACATTGAATTTTTATATGACGCTTCCCTCAACAATGAATTTATACTTACTTATAATACGGTTAAGCATGATTATGTTCAACTATCCTGCCCGTTAGTTGAATAAAGACGCCGATCCACTGACCGGCTGCCTTATGTCATCATTTAGCTATCGCTATTCGATAGTTTAACAATCAAGATTTCTGCACGCCGTGACCACTCTTCTAATGTCTATGCTCAAGGATGTTGATAAGTTTGCCAAACGGGTCGCGGACATAGAATCGCCGAACACCCCAAGGCTCATCAACAAGCCCATATTCTATCGGAAATCCAGCTTTCTTCATGCTTTCAAATGTAGCATCGACATCATCGACTTCAATTGATAGATCAGGCGTAGGCGTTTCTGAGCCACCCTGTGAGGCAAAACTAATCTGAATACTCATCTCCTCGTCTAAACCATAAGTTCTAATCCAACCATGATCCATCATTAAATCAAGACCGAGCACATCCTCGTAAAAGCATTTAGCTGCCGTGAGATCCTTCGTGTTTATATTGGCGACGATTCGTTTGACCTTCATTTCAAACCTCCCAGACATAAGTAGATTATCCTTGAATATAGAATGCATTCAACATATAACAGTTAATTCTAGCCTCGACGTTCCTGACCTTTATTTATCCATATTTAGCTGCGGAGGCTCACCGAGCAGAAAACACCAGAAAACACCCGAAGAGCTGGCATTAAGTCTGGTTAAGAAATCTCCGTACTAACCACCTCAACACAAGAAGCACCACGATTCCGCAAATGGTATAACTGATTGGGCGAATAAATTGCTCCACGATACCCCAGTTGTCACCTAAGCGGTATCCCAGATAGATCAAAGCTAAGTTCCACGGGATACAGCCGAGTGCTGTAAATGTTATGAATCTCCAAGCTTTCATTCCACCAACCCCTGCGGGCAATGAGATAAAAGTACGAATAAAGGGCAACATACGAGTAAAAAATACGGTACTCTCGCCATAACGCTCGAACCAACGCTCCGATTGCTCCAAATGATGCTCATTCAAGAGAATATATTTTCCGTATTTCTCTAATAACCGGCGTCCACCTGCCTTACCAATATAGTAGGCAATGATGGAACCCAGTAGGTTTCCGAATATCCCAGCGACAGCAACTTCCATAAAAGTAAGCGAGCCTTGCGCAATCAGCCAGCCACCGCTGAGCATAATCACTTCACTGGGAATGGGGATACAGGCACTCTCTAGAATCATCCCTAACCATATGCCCCAAATACCCATAGAATTAACAAGATGAAGCGCGGATTCAGATATCCACGTAAATAGTTGATGCATGAGTGTTCACTCCGCTTCATAAATTTTACTATTCCTTAAGAAAGTCTCGTTATAATTGAACAAAAAACGGGGGGAAAACAAAATAATGATGAAATTCAATATACACAAATTTTTGTATGGCATATTCGTTATAGCCGCTATCTTGCTGATGTTCCCTGAATTTTCTTACAATGATCCCGATACCTTCTGGCATATAGAGCTAGGACAATATATGATCGGGCACGGACAAGTTCTACATCATGCCATACATACTTTTTACGGAGATAAGCTGCCCTACGTCCCTCATGAATTCGGATTCCAACTGCTCGTTGCCCCGCTTTATGCAGCTTTTGGATGGCCGGGTGTGTATATTTTGACTGCTGTATGCTTGTTCTTTTTAGTGCTCGGATTGCTTCGGCTGGGTAAGGTTTCACGCAAAGAACTGGGACTTCAAGAAGACCATGTACTCCTGCTCCCTTTTGTGCTGCTAATTTCTTGCTGGATTTATTATAATTATTTCAAAGGCCGTCCACAGATGATCTCTTCGTTTATGATTGTCTGGTTTTTCGTATATTTACGTGAATATCAAATGAGTTCTCAAAAGAAATATGCCGCTGCGATGATTGCTCTTTCTATTGCCATTGCCAATTTTCATGCAGGAGTATGGCTTGTAATTGCTGTATTTACAGGGATGGCTCTGCTTGAATCCTTGATCCAAAAAACGCTGAATGGGCGTAAAATCATAGTCTTCAGTCTCGTCTGGTTCGTTGGCATTCTAAATCCAGGCGGCGTAAAAAGTCTCTTGTTTATTTTGACAGTTACGAAAAAGAACTTTAACCTGCTGATCAATGAATGGCAGCCGATTCGGTTCAATAGCTTGGAGAATTTGCCCATCTTACTATTGCTTTTGTTCTTTGCCTGCACACTTCCTTTTGCACTCCAGCGTAAACCGTTCCGTTTTTTTCTTATGCTTGGGATTCTATACCTCGGTGTATCAAACTTCAAGCAAAACCTGTTTATGTGGCTGTTCATCCCCTATTTTGCGGCTGTATTTTTTGATGCGCTTCCTGAATTCACCAAAACAGGTATTCTAGTCCGACAAAGTACATTACGAGGGTTACTGGCAGTTGGCCTGCTGCTAAACATTGCTTATCTATTCCTTGTACCACCAGTTATTGACGCCAAAAAATATCCTGTCGATGAAATGGACTATATTCTACAGCATACATCTGAAGGTACACGTCCGAAAGTTCTCGCCCACTACGGTTCATCCGGCTATGTCATGTTTCGAGGGGGAGATGTGTTATGTGATGGCAGACAAGATCCCTTCGTGACAAAAGATTCTCTTGGCGTATTGGGTTGGACTGCTTTTGAACGCTCGATGCACGGATTCTCTGAATACCTTCCCGAGATCGTTAATTACGATCAGCCCGATTATGTAATTACGAGCAAAAAGGTCCCCTATAAACTACTCAAGGAATGGACACAAAAATTTGGTCAGCCCGTATTTACAGGGACCTATGGCAGTGTCTTCTCGTTTATCCCAGAGTGATGATCCGGCTCGTTAATTCCTCACTCTGTAGAACGCAAAAAAACGCTGACCTGAGGCAATCTAGCCAATAGTCACCATCCGCAATTAAGTATTCTGATTAATAACATCCGTATGGTAAGGATATACATAATTACGACAAATAAGAAAAATAAGTTAGTAAAATATCAAATCTAGCGTTGATTGTTCCTAAATTGTATAGTATTTTATGGAAGAAAGGTAATTTAAAAGAAGGGAGGAATTAAAAATGGACAAGATGTGTATGGAAATGATGATGAACATGTGTATGGATGATATGATGTCTAAGATGAACTGTATGAAGATGGGCATGGAAAAAATGTCTGAAATGGGCATGATGGATATGAACATGGATATGATGATGAAAAAAATGCAGGACTGCGATGAAATGATGACTATGTGTATGACAATGATGCGCGAAGGAATGCAAATGTCTAAGTAGCCTATAGACCATCGTAAGTTTGGCAGAGCAGACTAACTGCATGCCTTTTTTTATTTTCTATTTATTATTACAATGTGAGCTTAAATTATATCCTGATATATCTACTCTGAATCTTCTTCGATAGATTAATCCGTTCCTGCTTTAACTCCCAGACTTTCTCTTTCCACCGGTACTGCTCTACTGGATCCGCACTTTCCCTCAGCTTATTAAATAAATCCATTAATATTGCATTTATATCGTCGAATTGAATCCACAGCTCTTTCACACTTTGTTCTGTTGTCTCAGCATGAGAAGCCTTACTCAGCTTATTCAAACGGTCTATGATGTCAGCATGCCACTGTCCATCGTTAATTGCTTTTGCGTAGTTTAGAAGATCCAGATAATCATCGACAGACATTTTCACCGACTCCTTATTCTGTGTATACCCAGTATTATACTCGGCATTATAGAAATTGCAATAGTCTATCTGTAGAAAAGGCATCTTCTCAGATGCCCCCGCAATGTTATTCCCAATCCGTTACTGGATTTTCCCGCCTTCAACGACAAGCTCATCAGTATATCCTTCACCGTAAATTTCATTTAAGGTTTCTTTGTAGGCTTGATGGATAAATTGTTCTTTACCAAGGGTATCAAGTTCTGTATTAATCCAGTCCAGCAATTCCTTATTCCCCTTTGCCACTGCTGGAGCTATTGTATCCTGACCTCCGAAAGCAGGAATGCTGACCGTAAATCCAGGATTTGATTTAGCCCAAGCAATGAGTTCTGTATTATCGTTAGCGATTGCCGCCCCCCGACCATCTTTAAGCGCTGCAAAAATCTCGGTGTACTGATCGAATTTGAGCAATTCAATATCCGGATATTCTTTGGTAAAATAGGTTTCCGCTGTCGTACCTTTAGCTACAATGAGCTTTTGCTTGTTCCCTTTTAATTGATCAATGGAAGTGATTGGAGCACTGTCTGGGGATACGATCCCAAAGGACAATTTCATGTACGGATTAGCGAAATCCACTTTTTCTTTTCTTTCCTCGGTGACCGTAAAGTTAGCCATAATGATATCAACCTTACCCGATTCAAGATATGCCACGCGGCTGGCAGCATCAACTAACACAAATTCAACCTTCGATTCATCCCCTAGCAGATCCTTGGCAAAGCGTTTGGCAATATACACATCAAACCCTTGGTTTTTACCCTCAGCGTCCACATAACCAAAAGGTGGTTTGTCTGCAAATACGCCGATCTTAATCTTCCCTTTCTTCTTTAGCTGTTCAATAGAAGTGAATTTAGAAGATGCTGAGTTTCCGTTGTTATCCGAACTATTTCCGCAAGCAGCCAATCCCATCAATAATATACTTACACCTACCAGCATCGTTAGCCATTTCAAACTTTTCTTCATTTCTCTTCCTCTCCTATTTCTATAATTTTTCGTACTGAAATATATCCAGAAAATGCTGGGCACGTTCTGTCGCAGGGTGGGTAAAAAATTGTTGCGGGGCAGCGATCTCACATATCTTGCCTTGATCCATAAACACGATCCGATCCCCAACCGATTTGGCAAACCCCATTTCATGAGTCACGATGATCATCGTCATTCCTTGCTGAGCAAGCCCTAAGATGACATCAAGCACTTCCCGAACCATTTCCGGATCCAAGGATGCTGTCACTTCATCAAATAACATAATCTCCGGATTCATACATAAAGCTCTTACTATAGCTATTCTCTGCTTTTGTCCACCGGAAAGCTGGCGTGGATAGTCCAGTTTACGCTCAAGCAGCCCAACCCGCTCTAAGAGCTGTTCCGCTTGCTGCGTTGCTTCTTTAAGCTCTCTCTTTTGTACTTTCAGAGGGCCTAGAAGAATGTTATCCATAACCGTCATATGCGGGAATAACTCATAATTTTGAAAGACCATTCCGATATGCTGCCTAACTTCACGCCAATCTACAGCAGCCCCCGCGAGGTTCTGCCCACGATATTGTATCGCGCCTTCCTGAACCGGTTCCAAACCGTTAAGACAACGCAAAAACGTACTTTTTCCACAGCCAGAGGGACCGAGAATAACGATTACTTCTCCTTTTTCGACCTGCAATTCAATGCCGTCCAGTACCTTTCGCTCTCCAAAATATTTGTGTAATTGTGTAACCTCCAGCAGGAGTTCTCCGGAATCTGCCATTACAACCGTTCCTTCCTAAGCCTTAATTTTGCCATCTGCTTTCAACTTTTTTCGAAAGTCTGGATAACGGAAAACATACAGAAAAATATAATATAAAGATAAAGCCGTATACCCAGAATGAAGCGGTGGGCGCTTTTATTACGCCGAGTTCAATGATCTGCTGCCCGATCTTTACCACCTCAATCACTCCAATCAGCACCACCAGTGATGTTGTCTTGATCATTCGTGTGGCAAGATTAATCATTCCCGGCAGCATTCTGCGTACAGCCTGCGGGATCAAAATATGCCGATAAAGTTGACTGCTGCTCAGACCTAGCGCCCTGGCAGATTCCACCTGATGTTTTGGCATAGATTGCAAAGCTCCACGAACAAGATCGCCAATTTCCGCAGCTCCCCATAAGCTGAACACCAATATAGAGGTAGCCTCCCCGCTGATATCGATATGAAGTAATGGAGAGAAACTGAAATGTACTACATACAGCCACACTAGAATCGGAATAATTCTAAAAGTCTCCAAATAAAGACGTAATATAAACCTTAATGGCCTCGATCCCAGCGTCCGGAGCAATCCCATAACGATCCCTAATAACGTACCGATTCCAATAGAGAGAAATGAAATTTCAATCGTTACAAGTAAGCCCCCTAATAATCGTTCGAAATTAGAACCTTCAAAAAGCACCTCAATCCCCGAATTCTGCATATCTCACCTTCCTTTCCACCCAAGTCAATAAAAGCGATAAGGGCAGGACTAACACCAAATAGGCGAGTACCAGAAGGAGCAGAGACTCCGCTGTTTTGTAATGCATGCCGATCAAGTCTTTTGCCACATTCATCAAATCCATTAAAGCAATGGTACCTACAATAGAGGTCTCCTTCAGCAGAAAGATCGCATTTGCCCCTAAAGAAGGAATACTTATCGCAAAGGCTTGGGGAAAAATAACATATCTGACCAGCTGCAGCTTAGACAGTCCAATGCTCTGACCTGATTCAATCTGCGATTGGCTAACTGCCTCGAACCCACTTCGAAAAGCCTCCGTCATATAGCTCCCGCCCAAAAATGTCATGCCTACAATCGCACAGGTCATTTCACTAAAGTGAATTCCGATCTTAGGTAAGCCATAGTAAAGAAAAAAGAGCTGCACAAGTAAAGGGGTGTTCCGTGAAAGCTCAATGTAGATCTTAATAACATCACTGACGATTTTGACCTTATAGTACAAGACGATACTGAACAGTAATCCAATAAGGAGTGAGAATACAATAGCTAACAACGCTAGCTTCACTGTCAGCCACATCGCCTCACCATAAAGCGGCAAACTCTCGTAGATAAACTCCCAGTCTAAATTCATATCTGAGTAACCCGATCCCCTTTTCTTAATGTATATAATTATCAAAATCTTACATTAAACCTTACGCGTGGTGATATGATTTTATTCATACTATTCCAAGTAAATAACTACGTTTTAAAACTCTTGTATAATAGTCCACACAAAAAAAACCGCTAAGAGATTAGTCTTAGCAGTTTCCTTCTTCTATAGGATAAACCTTGCCCCACCCTAACATCCCACTACCAATAGCCTCGGATGCCGGTCTGCAAGCGGATCAGCGCTTCCATATAATAATAATCTCCCCAAATCATATGACCATCAGGCACACGTCCACCTCTCACATGATAAGAACCATGCTTTAGAAGTCCCTCTGCTTCCGGATTTCCAGATGTCGCATAATGTTCCACTAGAGATTTCATGCTACGGTGTAAAGCAACTTCATAAATGGCCCGGTCCGGATCGTCTACGCCTAGGTGATCGAGCAGTTCCAAAAGACCGGCTGCCGCAATCGCCGAAGCCGAGCTGTCGCGAGGGGTCTCCGCTCCCACTGGCACATCGAAATCCCAATAAGCCACACTATCCTCCGGTAGATGGCTGATAAAATAATCCGCTAGGCTCTTAGAAGTCTTAAGAAAATCCTCATTCTGCGTATAGCGATACGCCAGAGCAAAACCGTATATTCCCCAAGCTTGACCACGTGTCCAGGTCGATCCGTCCTCATAACCTTGATGTGTTCCTCCACGAATTGCATTTCCGGTAGCCGGATCAAAATAAAAAGTATGGTAAGAGGAGGCATCCCCACGCACAAGAAATTTCCGGCTCTTAAACGCATGTTCGAGCGCTATTTCATAATAGCGCTTATCTCCTGTTTCCTCAGCTGCCCAGAATAATAGAGGTAAATTCATCAAGCAGTCAATAATGATACGTCCCGCATTCTCCGGGTCACTCTCCAGTCCCCAGGCCTGAAGAATCCCTGCTAGTTCACGCCAGCGCTTGCACAGCGTGTCCGCAGCTTGCAGACCGACAGCTCGCGCCGCTTCGCTGCCCGTTATTTTCCACTCCGCTACTGCGGTCAGTGTATACAAGAAACCAATGTCATGATGGTCCAGGGCGATGTGCTGATCCAGACGATGCTTGAAGTCCCCTAACCAAGAGGCTGCCGCCTCCTTATAGCATGAATCCTTACTATATTCATAAGCAAGCCACATCATCCCAACATAGAAACCCTCTATCCAGTCGTCGTTGTCTCCCCATTCGTACTGTTGCCCCTCAGCGATATGAGGCAGTTTGCCCGGATGGTTAGCCATATTGCTCCCAACTTTGTGAATCGCATCCTCAATAGCCTTATTCCACATCTTTGTTTCTCCCTCCCCTTAAATCAACAGTATGCAAAAGTGTATCGTTACTAGGTTCGTATACAGCAACCCTTCCGTCCGAGTGCCATTGAATAAGCGGCGGTGAAGCAAGACTTGCCTGGTTCTCCGGAGTATTCGTCGCTCCGAAGACAGCAGATATCAATACTTGATCTCCCGGTTCCAGTCTGGAGCACAAGCTCGGAAGAAGTGTCCGCGGCTTCAGCAGATTGGTATTTGGCTCGGGATATACGCACTCTCCCCGATCAAAGCCGCTTAGCCTATGTATGGCACTGATTCCCCAGGGCAGCTGCACCGAAACAGCAGTGTTCGATACCTTAATGATTTCCCGTTCACTGTGCGAGAAGCCAGCTGACTGGCCAATGGCAAATCCACCCTCCGATACATCCAGCCGCCGGGCAGTATGAATGCTGTGAACACGAACATGCCATAGACCAGCCGGAATAATCCATGTCTCCACATGTACATCACTCCAGGGATGCCAGCGGGAATATACATAGCTGTCCCCGATTTCCCAGGTCTCGCAGAATCTGCGTACCCGATAGTGTTCATCACATTCGCATAGTGCGAGTGTAGAATCGTAAGCGCCTTGAACCAACCCGTAACCCGCTTTCGGGACACTAAAGCCAAACAGAGTGGAATATGCAAATTTAGAATATTTGGCTGCACTATGGGCCATATCAAAGTTAGCCATCTGGCCAGAGGTATAGGCAATAACATGCCTGTTTCCTTCCGGACGACTCACAAGCATTCGCGCCTCTTGGAGAGCCCGTACCTCTTTCAAAATAGGCAACGGCTCTTCCTCCGCCTGCCAAAAAGGATGATCATCTGGCAAGGCAAGAATAAGCATAGCTTTAAAGGCCCAATACGGAGATCCGGGGGCGTTGTAGTTCTCTGTCATGACTAGATTCGGATAAGCATATCCGATGCTAAGCAGTCCGTCTAATCCCATAATAGGTTGTTCAAACCACCAACGAAAATGGCGCATAATGATTCCTTTAAGAACGCCATATGAAAAAGGAACCATATCTGCATACACCAGCGCACTCCAGAATGAAACCTGTGCAAAACGATAGGTCAGGCTACGACCAAAAGGAAGTGCGCTTCCGTCCTCAGCGAACCAATAAATGAAATCCTCGGCAAATCGTGCGGATCTTTCCCGATAAACAGCAGCTCTCTGAGGATCATCATCCGCCATCAGCTTAGCGTATATCAGCGTATAATAATGCATAGCAAAAGCAATATAATAGTCCCTCTGATCGGTCAATCCATCGGAATACCAACCGTCACCAAGATAGTAATTATCGATCTGCGCTAGATAATCATCCATTATGCTCTGATCATAAGGTAATCCGACTTTCTTGAAGCCCACATTCACAAGAACCGTGAACATCAGCCAGTTATTCGGATTGGAACGATCCACATGATTAATCTGATTTAGCCAGTTATATACATTCATTTTCTGCGTGTCGCTCAGCGGCTCCCACATTTTATGTGGTGCAAGAGCAAGCCCCAGTCCCAACACGGCCTGCTCTACCATACGCTGATCTTTGGTAGTAAATTGCCCCCAATATTCTTCATGCTCCGGGTCTGTTCCGTTGATGATCCCTTCCAGAAACATCGGCCAGAGTGCACTTTCCCCTCCACCGCTGGCATGGGGAACAAGGCCCCATAGAGGACGGGCGAAAGCTTCCATAAGCGCTGTAGCTTCATTGTAAATCGATCCTGTAGCGCCCATATTAATTCCTGCACAACCAGAGGTAAATCTGCGCTCCAGTGGAGTATATAGTTCATTTAGGAACATCTGTAATTCATTTTTAGTGCCCTTTATTCCCACAGCAATGTTTCCTCCTGTCCACACTCAATGCCAAGCGGCATATTCACTAGGCCTCATGCCCATTTCCCGTTTAAACAGCTTGATGAAATAACTTTTGTTGGCATATCCCAGATACTCGGAGATCTCTTCCACTGTCTTTTCAGATTGGTTAAGCAGCTCCTTTGCCTTCTGAAGCTTTAGCATATTTACATATTCGATGAAGTTCTGGTTTGTTTCCCGTTTGAATAAGCGGCTGAAATAACTGGCATTTAAGTTAAGGCGGCCTGCCATGTCCTCCAGCGTTATTTTCTCCGTCACATGACTAATCACGAACTGCTGGGCTTTGATGACCTCACTCCGTTTAGACTTGATGGAGAACATACTTATTTTCCGCGCTAATTCCTCCAAGTACTGCACCAGCCATTGTTCCAAATACTCCAGAGTTTCAATGTCACCAACCACGCTAAAAAGCTTTTCTTCGGTTATAGGCAATGGAGATTGCAGAAGCTGTTTCGTCTTCATCTGCAAGTCCATCAGCAAGCGAAGCACACATTCCTTGACTTCATTCGGATGGAATTTTTGCGAGGCCACCCATTCCCTCCATTCCTTTACATGAACGCGAAGCTCCGTGTTCCTGTTCAAGGCAATATCATCATTGATAACAGCGTACAAGGTTCCATATTCAGCATAAATATCTTCTCCGGAAAAGCAGACTTCTTCAAAACGGTGGATTCCCGCCGCAGGGAGATAAAAGCGCTGTATTTTCTCCCTCAGCATCCGCTGCAATGTTCCGCGAATTTCCTCAGGACTGCGCGCCTCAGCGCCAAATAAGCAAGAGACAGAGAGTTTAAGATATTTTTGAACCGCAGAGGCTGCATTTTGAATGGAGTGATAGATAGCCTGGTGATCTTTGGAAGGCTGGTCGCTGCAAAAGAGAATGACAATCTCCTTATGGCTGTATCTCGAAATAAACAGACTGTGATCAGCCTCAAGCACTTCCTGCATAATATTCTCAACCGCAAAAGAAATCGTATATTCACTCATCCGGCGCACCCTTGAAGCTTCCTCTGGACGATCAATTACAATAACCAGCGGGATATAGTTTTTGGCATGGATCATAATTCCGTTTGATCGGGCCTGCTCGATCCAAGCCTCCTTATCCCAGGATTGATACAAGGTATCTTTTAGAAACTTTTCCTTCAGCGCGGCGCGATTTTGAGACTGCTTTTGCTTATAAACCAGCATCTCTGTATGCTGCTGCCTATTCAGTCCCACTTCCGCCACAAGGGTGCTAATCGCTTGCTGTAACTGCTCAATATCCAGTGATTCTTTTAAAATATATTCTCCTACGTTTAATTTCAGCGCTTGCTGGGCGTATTTGAATTCGTTGTGGCAGGAGAGAATAATCGCACGGATTCCGGGCTGCACAGCTCTGAATAGCTCCAGCATCTCCAGCCCGTTCATCTTGGGCATGCCAATATCGGTAATAATAAGATCTGGTGGACTCTGCTGTGCTTTTTCCCAAGCCTCGAGACCGCTATAATAACATCCGATGAGTTCAATACCGAGCTCACTCCAAGGTACGGCCTGCGACAAATAACGGATAACCGGATAGTCATCATCCACCAATATTGCCGTCAGCATTCTCCACACCCACCTTTCCGTAATCCAGAGGAAACTCCAGACAAATCTCTGTGCCCACATCAGGTTCACTTTGAATATTCAGCTTAAAAGAAGCGCCATAAATCATACTGAGGCGTTGGGCCACATTGCGTAAACCTATGCCGGAGAACCCTTTTCTGTCCTCCTCTGTAATTTGTTCGCTGCTGTATGCGGTTTCACGAAGTCTTGTTAAAGTTTCCGGCGACATCCCGATCCCATTATCCTTAATGGTGATAACCAAGCTTCCCGTAGTTGCAACAATACGAGCTTCAATAAAAATCTCGCCACCAAACTGCTCGAAGCCATGGATGATGGCATTCTCGATCATGGGTTGAATCATAAATCGAGGCACCAGTGCTTCAGCGCTACCGTCCGCTAAATTCATTTCCAGCCTGACCTGATTGGCATGGCGGAAATTCATTAAAGTGACGTAATGCGATATCGTATCTGTCTCCTCACGAAGCGGGATAAACTCATTGTCCCTGTTAAAGGTCATCCGGAGCAAAGACGACAGCGAACCAATCAACTCAGCATTCTCCCGATCGCCTTGCATCAGGATATTTAAGCGAATCGAATTCAGCAGATTAAACATAAAATGTGGATTGATCTGCGCTTGCAGCATCTCTAGTTCGGCTTTTCTTTTTCCCGTCTGTTCATAAGTGATTTGTTCAATCATAGACTCGATCCGATCCAGCATCTGGTCAATGGTGCGGGCGAGCTGTGCTGCCTCATTATTCCCTCGAATGAACGAACGTTCATCCAACTGACCACGACCTATTCGCTTTACAAAAGCGCTTAATTTTACGATTGGCTGAGTCAGCTTTGAGATTAGAACGGTTAAGAGAACGGAAAACAAGGTAAAAAAAAGAATCTGCACCGCCAGGCTGATAAATAAAATCTGCTTATTTTTCGACAAGGCTGCCTTCAGCGGGATAATGCTGACCATCCGCCATTTGTTACTGCTCAGCTCCTGATCAACATATAAAAACTTCTCTCCGTCGATTTCCACAGTGTCAAGCTCGCCATCCATTTTCAACCACGTCATCGTCTCTCCGATTCGGGTCTTGTCAGCATGGGAAACTACAGTTCCCTTGTCATCCAAAAGCATCATCTCTTTATCATTATCGTTATTTAGATAAGGACGGAGCTTACGCTCATTGATATTAATAATTAAATATCCGATGGTACTGCTGGAGGTCGATTGAATCGGCCTCGCAATGGTTACCCAATCAGCTGAGCCTTTATCAGAATAATTGTAGTACGTATCGTGCTCCGCTCTCCAATAAGTCGAAATGGGTTGAATTTGTTTCAGCAACGATGTCCAATTTTTGTTGTAGAAATTTTTCGGGTTAAAGTCACTGTAAGGATAGCTGGTATAAATCAAACCATTTTTTCCGATTAACGTCACCTTCAAATATTCTGTTAAAACAAACATATCATCCAGCATCCGCGACATACGGTTATACTGAATGATTTGCTTTGGTGCACGGAGCGACTCTGAATCGGCAGACATCATCTGCCTGATCTCGCTGTTCTGGAGCACAAAGTTGGACTGTTCCAGTGTCTGTTCAAATATGGCATTCATATTGGCGCTGGCTGCATTTAAAGATTCTCTTGCGCTACCAACCGCTTTCTCCAGAATGAGATCCCGGGTCAAATAATCTGTAACCATGTAAATGCAGACAAGCGGGATCAGCACGCAGATCAGCGATGACCAGACAAGTTTCTTACGGAGGGATTGATGCTTTCTAAACACGGATTACAGGCCCCACATCTGTTTGAATTTGGAGCAGGAGGCAGAAATGCTTTCCTGCCCCCACATTATAAGCCCCCTTTGAAAAGGGTACAATCAGCCTCCGCTTACTTTCCGCTATTGTTCTGAACAACTTCCGTTATTTTTTTATCGATATTGGCAACTGTGACATCCAGATCCTGTTGGCCTAGGAGATACATCTCCGCTTCTGGAATAACGTTGTTCTTAGCTTCATCCGCATATTTAGCCGGAACCTGCGTTGCACCAGGTGTCGAGTTCTCCATCGTATATTTCAGAGAATCCACATCAATCTTAGAGGAATCCTTAGAACCACTCACAATTGTATCCACTAATTTGTTCGTATCCGATTTGGCCCAACCAGAGAAAACGCGTCCACCGATTTCCAGTCCTTCTGAGGTATACCAGCGCACAAAGGTATAGGCAGCCTCCTTATGCTTGGATTTAGCGGCTATTCCCATGTAGGTCGGCTGTACGGGTGAGTAGTGTTTGCTCTCACTGTCAAGACGGGGGATCGGCGCAAACGCGGTAACAAAGGTTGCCGGAATGGCATCCGTTCCACCCGATTCCGCAACCATCCAGTCGCCCATCGGAAGCATCGCTGCTAAACCGTTAAAATACTGATTCCGGTAGGCTAGTTTTTGCGAAATAATATCCTCATAAGGAGTGGCACTCTTATCTTCGTACATCATTTTCTTCATCATCTGCAGATTAGCCTTAAATTGCGGGTCAAGTGCATTGGAGGTTCCATCAGCTTTTAGAAAAGTATTATCCGTAGACTTGCTCATCAGCTGGAGCTGGAAATAATCCGGCCAATTATGCAGATATGCGCCAAAACGTTTCGTTGCGCCCTCACCCTTGGTCAATTTCTTGGCATACTCTTCGAAATCCGCCCATGTCCAGTCGGTCGGAACCGGAAGGCCCGCCTCATCTAACATTTCTTTGTTAAGGAGCACGAACCAGCGCTGCATGGAAGACGGTAATGCATAGATTTTGCCATTGACCGTAGTGTCCACCAGATATTCATCTGCGAGCTTATAACCTTCCTTCTGAATATAGTCATCCATCGGTTCCAACAAACCGATATCTGCACGCTGTGAATAGTTGGTATAAGGCAGTTCGACAATATCCAGCGGATCGCTCGCAGCCGCCATCAAATCCAGCTTCTGCATAGAGGCAACCGAATCACCTTTTTCATTCAGCAAATCTACTTCCACATGAATATCGGGATGCGTCTTCTCAAACTCCGCGATAATCGTGCTCCATTTCGCTTTGGCTTCTGTCTGCCAGGTGCTCAGCTTCAGGGTAACCTTCTCTGCTGCAGGCTTTGAATTTCCACCAGCATCGGGTGCATTAGTCGCTCCTGCATTATTGGTTTTCGCATTTCCGCCGCAAGCGGCCAATGATAACGCCATCGATGTGATGATGAATGCAGATAATAATTTCTTTTTCATATAGACCCTCCTATAAATGTGTTGGGCATTACTCGCTTAATAACCAGTGACTATGTAACTGCTTACAAGAACATCCTAACATGCAGGATTGACGAGGAAAGTTCTCATATTCTACCGAAGAGAAACTATTTTGACTTTTATTATCCTTTCACACCTCCAAGGGCAATCCCCTCAATAACCTGCTTCTGTCCGAGTGCAAAAATGATGAGCAACGGCAGGATTGCAGATACCGCACCAGCCATCATGAGTGAATAGACATCCCCGTATTGGTCCCCGAACAACCGGATCCCCAGCTGAATCGTAAACAGCTCCTTGGATTTCAAAAAAATGAGTGGATATTGATAGTCGTTCCAGGTCCAAATAAAGCGCAAAATAGCATAAGTAGCTACAGCGGGACGGATCAGCGGAAAGGCAATCTGTAGAAAAGAGCGAAAATGCCCTGCTCCATCCATCCGCGCCGATTCAAGATACTCGTTGTTTACCCCCATAAAAAATTGCTTGAGCATAAACGCTCCAATAATACTAAAGCTGTTAATCAGGATCAATCCCAAATGTGTGTCAATTAAATTCAGCCAGTTAAACAGTAGAAACTGTGGAACCAACGAAGCCTGCGGAGGAACCATATAAAGTGCCAATACAACTATAAACATCGCATCCCTGCCCGGAAAACGTAGCTTGGAGAACCCATAAGCAGCAAGTGCGCATATCAGCACATTAATTATAGTCGTAGCCAGCGTAATATAAATGGAATTTCCATAATAGCGAGCGAAGTCACCCGACCATACCTGTTTATAATTTTCAATGAGGTTCCACTGCTGTGGCAACCATTGAATTGGAAAGTTAAACACATCTTTCTCCAGCTTAAAGGAAGTGGATAACATCCATAGGAACGGTAAAAGAAATGCGATACCTAGCAGTCCCATGGCGATGGTCCAGAAGGTTCTGGATAGAAGCTCTTTTTTCACTGTAATTTCTCCTTTCCGCCTTTAATAGTTGACCCATTTTTTTTGCGCCAACATCTGCAAGGCTGTAATGATCAGGCAAATAAGGAACAGAACGAGTGCCATGCTAGAGGCGTAACCTGTCTTCAGCTGATTGAAGGCTGTATCATATAACTCGTAGACGATAACGGTCGTGGAGTTAGCCGGTCCACCCTGGGTCAATACTTGTATCAGATCAAAGATTTTAAATGAGCCGATAACCCCTGTTACCAGCAGGAAAAAGGTAGTTGGCGAAATGCAGGGAACCGTGATGTTGCGGAATTTGCGCCAGACGTTGGCACCATCAATATCAGCCGCTTCATAAAGATCCTTTGGAATACTCTGTAAACCTGCAATAAAAATAATAATGTTGTAACCGAGCTGAATCCAGACTTGAATCAACATCAGCGACGGCAGAGCATAATGGATATCCGCTAACCATTTGGGTGGGTTGTTCCACCCCAGTGACATCAGGAATTGATTGACGGGTCCCAGTGAAGGGTGAAACATAACCTGCCAAACCATAGCGATGGCAACTACACTGGAAATGTACGGAAGGAAATAAATCACTTTAAACAAATCCTTCAGAAAAACCTGTTTATCAATCAGGATAGCCAGCAGCAGGGCAACGATGATCGTAACCGGTACTGTGATAATAAAGAGCAAATTGTTCAGCAAGCTTTTCATAAAAGCATCATCATGAAACAGCCTGATGAAATTATCTACGCCCGCGAACTTAATCCCCCCTAACCCAGCCACAAAGTTCCAGTCCGTGAAGCTTAACAGCAGTGAGCCCAGCACCGGGATCAACGTCAAGATGATCAGCCCAAGCATAAGCGGAGCAACGAATAGATATCCCGCCATCGCTTCGCGTGTGTCCATGTTAAGATGAAACCTTTTTTTGCGTATCATAGTTCTCCTCCTTTACTTATCCATAATTGTAGAAAAAGTAAGCAGTCTTCATAAGAACTAGAATTGTTCATTTTGGAACGAATTTTACCGATCCAGCAGTTTTATATTCCTTTTGCACAACGCAAAAAAAGCGCGAGCCAAGCTCCCGCAGTAAACAAAATCCATATTGAGTTTTACATAAAACAATCGCGTTATACCGGCGTAACCTCTACAGCCCCTTTTCCATCAACGCCCGCACTATTCAGCTTTTTCCGAAAAATCATAAACAAAACCACACCCATCACACTCGTTATTACCTCAGTCACAGTCATCGACCAAATCACACCATGCAGGCCAAAAATAGAATGCAATACGATAATCATCGGTATAAATAATACACCTTGGCTTATCGCCATAATAGTAGTGGGTGTGCCTTGCCCTGTTGCTTGAAAAATGCTCATAAATAATCCGGTAAATCCATTAAATAAAGCGGAGATCAGCATCGCTGCCAAAATATAAGTTCCCATGCTTAACACAGAAGGATCGCCTGAGAACCAATGAAGAATCGTTCCTCTAAACACATATACTAGACTTACAAAAACAACTGCAATGCTGCCTATATATGCAAAAGCGTATTTGATGCTGGATTTAAGTCTCTCCGTATTTTTACTAGCAAAGTTAAAAGCAAATAGCGGAATCAATCCCAAAAATAAACCCATCGATAGAAATTCTGGAATCTGCACAATTCTTAAAGCCACACCAAATCCGGCGACCACACTCTCCCCATATTGAATGGAATAGTTATTTAACAAAAGCGTGCTGACAATTAAAAAACTGGCTTGCAATAGCTCGGCTGTACCTATTTTATAAACCTCAAGCTGATCTCGTACAGATATCTTGAAATGCTTCAAAAATCCTCTTAAATGCTCACTTTTCGTTTCCAAAAAGTAAATATAATAAATGGCAGAGCCCAAATTTGCTAAAACCATAGCCAAAGCAGCTCCGGTAACATGCCAATTCAGCACGAGAATAAATAAAGGATCAAAAATCAAACTTAAAGCCGTACTGATAAAAATACCATACATCGATTCCTTCGAGGCACCTTCCGAACGGACCAGTTGTTCCAAAGCAAAATTAAGCACAACAGCAAATCCGCCTGCAAAAAGAGTGAGCACATAAGACTTCGTAAAGTCTAAGGTAGCAGCATCTGCACCAAGCATTCGCGTGATCGGATTAATAGCTAACCAAGCGATGAGCGCGATAAGAAGCCCCACTACAATACTCCCGTAAAAAGTATATCCGGCAACCTTTTTCCCTTTTTCCGTCTCTTTTTGCCCCGCCAAGCGAGTTATAAATGTTCCTCCGCCTACCCCCAGCACATTTCCAAAAGCCATTAAAACGGTAAAAATAGGCAGGCCCAGCGTGATTGCGGTCAGCATACTGGTATTGTGTAATAAGCCGATGAAGTAAGCATTGATTACATTATAAATAGTACCCACAGACATCCCAATCATCATGGGAATCGATAAATGAGCGATCGCTTTTTTCATGGGCGCCGACTCTAAATAATATTGATTTGACAACTCATTTGTCATAAGTGAACCTCCGAACGTTTATAAACTTGAACTAACTTTTTGAAGTAAAGACTTTAGGGTTGCAGTTTCTTCCGGACTAAGCGCCTTAGTAATGCTTGCTTCTACCTCAGAGAAAATCTCATTGAACTCTTCCACTAAAAGAGCACCTTTTTCCAATACAAAAATACTCTTTTGACGTTCATCATTTTCAGGAGTGACACGCTGGATATACCCTTTCTTCTCCAACCCCTGAAGCATACTGGTAATACTCGCCCCCTTCCTGTTAAAGACCTCCGCTAAATCCTTCTGAATAACACCTTCTGCTTGATTCTCAAAAATATAGCCGATCATGCGGCCTTGTTGTGAGTTCAGACCTAACTCATTTAACCTGGTGTCAGCTGTACCTTTTATTTTTATCCCAATCTCTCGTATTAAATTAGAAAATGGTGTGTCTACCACGGGTTTGTTCATTGTTATTTCCTCCTCTTGCGGATTAGTTAGAACTCTAAGTAACATCATTATCATAATAGATAGAACTCTAACTGTCAAGGTTCTAACTAAATACAAAAACTCCTCTCCAGCACTTGTCGAGTAGACAGGTACTGAAGAGGAGTTTATAGAGAGAATTACATCACAAGTTCTTCTAGATTTCCAAATAAGACTTTTGTTGATTTCAGCTTGGATTCATTGCCGACAACTGTGAAATAATTTTGTTCCGTCACAGCCTTAAGCAAATCGGCATACTGTCTGATGTCTTCCGGTGTGGTCGACAAGATTTCATCCCGTTCCTGCTGCAGCTCGGCCCCGGTTACCTGTTCAAAATAATGCCGGTCCGCCCGCCGTCCCTGAGCGCTTGGGCTCAGCGGCTGGTCCAACATGGACAGGGTGCCGATAATTGCTTTGGTCATCTCGTCGGCATCCGCTTCATATCCTTCGGTGAATCGGTACGCCTGATCATAAACCTCCAGCGTCTCCTGCAAATTGGGATCACGGTAGGAAGTGAACATCAATATCCCATCTCTGCGCAGCATCAGGCTGCCGCCATAAGCTCCGCCCTTCACGCGCACGGCATTCCACAGATAGGTGAGGCTCATGATTTTTTTGAGCACCTGCATTTTGCCGGAATACGTAAATCCTAGCTTGTTGAAGTCGTAGCCTTTAACCACATATTGCACCTGGCTGGAAGACATAAAACCTTCATTATCCGCATGCCCCTGCGCCGTAATCTTAGGTTTATTCACCACTGGCCGATCCTGAATATCCAGCTTCGCTACATTAGCGGCGAATTCTTCATACAAATCAGGGGTACCCGTCACGCTGATGATTAAATTCTGTTTATTGAATAAAACCGTACAGATATCCTTCAGCGTGTCTGCCACCTCAGCTCCCTGCTGATCGATCTTCTCGGCAAGCTCACGGATAAAGCGGTAATAGGCCACGCCACCCTGTTGTTCCTGATACGCTCCCATGTCCGAAAAATAAGACATCAGGCGGCTGGCCGCGATTTCATTACCTTTTTGATTCAGGACTGATTCCATCTGTGAGGCTTCCCGCCGGACGATTTCCTGTAGCTTCGTCAGGTTATCGAGCGCGCTGGTATAGAGCATCTCACGCAGCAGATCCAGCGATTCGCCAATATGCCCCGCCATCACCTTAACCTGCGCAGTGAATTTAGGCTGATAACTGGTCCCAGTATCTTTTGCAGCGCCAAAGATCTCATTTTTGAAATGAATGCCTCCGGTTTTGATCCCAATTTCACTAGTGAGCTCTTCAATGCTGTAAGAAGCTGTCTCCATTTGGCCCAATACCTCTGCCAGCAGTACAAGATAAGGAATTTGCTCAGGAGCCACAACACTCGTATCCCAATAAAACTTGCAGTACGCAATCTTTTGAGTAGATACGTCATGGTGGATCAGCTTTAGACCCTCAAGGTTATATTCATGGGATGGCACCTGAGGTTCAGCACTGCGGTTAATGTCCTGTAGAGATAAACTCGGCAGCTTCTGCAAATCCTCGGCTGCATCTGCACGACCTTGCCGCGCCAGAAGATGCTGTGTACTCTGCACAAGCTGCTCCAGCTGGTCTGGTTGCTGTGATGATTTGTATTCACTTAAATGACGCTGGGTGCTCGCTTCCTTGTCAGCTGCAATCGTCTTGGACGGGTTCAGCACCACCAGACTGCAATGATCACTGTTCAGTAAATAGACCTCAATCAGCTTCTCAAAATAACGATCCGTTATCTTTTCCCGAATGGTAGTGAATACCTCTTCATAAAGCATATGAGTAGACGGCTGACCGTCATAGAGCCAGGACTTCATCACTTCGATATTGTAAGTAAGTCCCTTTGGATATCGGCTAAAGTCCGCTTCCCGCAGCTCAAATTCCTTGCTGTTGACCGCCGCCAGCACCAGCTTCTCATCCAGCCCGTTCTTAACCAAGCTGCTTAATGTGGTCTTCACCAGCTCCACGAAGGCATCTTTGGCGGAGGCGTTCGAATGTGTCAGGGTAATGCCAAGCAGCGGCTGAACCATACTGTCGGAATAAAAAGCAAAGGCATCTTTACCCAGACCGCTTTCCAGCAGGGCTTGCTTAAGCGGAGCTGCATTGCTGTCCATCAGCATGCTTTTCAAAATATCAAAAGCCAGATTCAGTTCCCGATCCGTAGAGGTTCCAATTACATAGTTCAGACTCAAATAAGTTTTGTCGTCGGCCGTTTCTGCTTCCAGAATCGGATAATCCGCTACCAGCTCCGTCATTCCGGTAGGCTGTTGTAGGGGAATGGAGGTATCAAAGCTGTTTTTTTCATAACGGCTAAGGTATTCCTGGTCTATAAATTGCAGCTTCTCTTCAATAGAGACGTCTCCGTACAGATAAAAATAACTGTTGGACGGATGATAATAATTGCTGTGCGCCTCAAGGAATTGCTCATACGTAAGCGCAGGAATCTCCTGCGGATCTCCACCTGAAGAATGACGGTAAATCGTGTCTGGATACAACGACTTTTTGATCCTGTCCATCAGTACCGTAAACGGCGAGGAATAGGAACCCTTCATCTCGTTGTAAACCACGCCTTTATAGATCAGCTCAGCTTCTGTTTGCTGAAGCTCGTAATGCCAGCCCTCTTGCTCAAAAATCTCCTTTTGCTTATAAATATTCGGCTGAAAAACACTATCCAGGTAGACCTCCATCAGATTGGAGAAATCCTGCTCATTCCGGCTCGCCACCGGATACATCGTCTTATCCCCAAACGTAAATGCGTTCAGGAATGTCTGCATCGAACCCTTTAGCAATTCTACAAAAGGTTCCTTCACCGGATATTTCTCCGAACCACATAATACAGAATGCTCCAAAATATGAAAGACCCCTGTACTATCTTCAGGCGGGGTCCTGAAGCTCACGCTGAATACCTTGTTGTCATCCTGATTCTGCACGAAAAGCAGCCTGGCGCCGCTCTTCAGATGTTCCATCGTGAATACGGCGGAATCGATCTCCCGGATAAATTCCTCATTAACGACCTGAAATCCATAATATATATTGCCTGTGATCAAGCGGCTCATAGATTTGCCTCCTCTGCACTGGATGTGATAACTCTATCTGAAGCTTATCATATCCCTGGACGTTTATTCCATTAATAGAAGGCTTCCGGGATTAATTTCTGCAGTCTGACTAAAATTGCCGCTGCCTGCTCACGCACCAGAATCTGCTTTGGATCGAAGCGGCCCCCGCTGCCGGTCATTACTTCATGTTCATTCACGGCCTGAATCGCCTGGCGGCTCGCCTCTGACAAACTGGAAGTATCGGCAAACTTCACACGGTCCGGGCTGCCGTACGTAGACAACCGGGCGGCTTTGGTTACCATAACCGCCGCTTCTTCCCGCGTAATACCGCGGTCCGGCTCGAACTTACCGGTTGGAGAGCTGATAATGCCCAGCTCCTCAGCCTTGGCGATGGTACGGCTGTACCATTTGTCCGCCGGAACATCCTTAAAGCTAGAAGTGGCCTTGGCATCGGGGAACTCATGCAATAGCCGCAGCAGCAGGGTCAGAAATTCAGCCCGGGTCAGCTTCTGCTTAGGAGCCAGCACATTTCCGCTGGCACTCACGCCCTGAATATATCCGCTGCTGAGCGCTGTTGCGATATCCAAACGTGCCCAAGCTGCGACTTTATTGGCATCCGTAAAGCTGGCCAATTCCGGGGAAGAGACATGCAGCGCAAACGTCCGTTTGGAAAGTGCTGGAGCGGCATCTTTACGGTATTTGGTGACTTGCACAGGATAGACACCGGGCTTCATGCCGGCAAATGACACCTTTCCCGTGCTGTCAGCCACTACGCTTTTTCCTTGAAGTGTCACAGTAGCGCCGAAAGCCGGAAGACCGCCCAGCTGACCGTTTGACTTGGTGATATGGAGGGAAAACGGCATATTGGCGCTTGCGTATCCACCCATTTCCTGGCCGTTTTTATCTTTCCATTTCACTTCCATCCGGTCAAGCAGTTCTGTATCGTCCGCGTAGTAAACAAGCAACTGATCCCCATTGCCTATCGTCAGTCTGTACGGGCTATTCTCAGGATACATCCATGCACTGCCCCCGCTGAATACAGCAATCTTCCATTCTCCGCGTCCATTGTATCGCCCGTTCTGAATCCCCTCGATAGCTGTGAAGGCCGGTTTAGCTGCATCCGCATTCAGCTTATACGCCAGACCCTTCGCCTGTAAAAAAGCTGCCGCTGCCTTCACAGCATCTCCGCCAACAATATGCCCCCCGGCAACGGTGCCACCGGGTCCTTCGACCTGAATTGTTGCCCGGTCAAGTCCAGCATGATGCAGTCCGCTATACAGCATGCCAGCCTGCTTGGACAGCAGCTTATAGGAAGTCAGGGCAAGATAGGCTTGCACAGTTGCGGGACTATCGTTTCCTCCGCCTGCTGTCTGTGTAAAGCCGCCACCCGGGAGCTTCCGCGCCAGCAAATGGTCCAGCAGCGAGGCTCCGCCTTCCTTGGTGAAATCTGCTGCATCGACTCCCTGCGAGGATAAAGCAACAATCACCTGCGCTGTCGTCGCAGTTTTACCATCGAACCCTCCGTCTAGCTGCTGCTTGCTCTTAAGCCACAACAAAGCCTTCTCGATCGGCTGCGCTGTTTGTTCTGAACTCACTTCCGAAGCAAGTGCGGTTAGTACCCAGGCAGTAGCTACCAGATCTCCTTGCTTCTGCCCGGCCAGCGGCCAGCTGCCGTCCGCTAGCTGCATATCAAGCAGCTGATAAAACAACAAATCGGGGTAACGGTTTGTCCGCTCCAATGAATTTGAAATGGAATTCTTCGAGGTAATATAGGCGGCTGCTACCGCTGCTGCCCCTTCCGAATCAATTCCGTCATGATTCATCAGGAATGGATAAAGATCAATACCAGCGATGTTGTTGATGTTGCCCCCCGCAGCACTGTAAGCCAGCGCTGTTCGAGTTAGCTCTGCCACCTTGGTGAACTTGCCCCGCTGTTCCAGAATCTTATCGGCAGTCTGCTCCAGATATCCCTTGGGCAGACTGCGCCCATTCTTGAAGAAACCTACGGCTGCTTCGTCCGGGAATGGCTGTATCGTCAGCAGCACATTCTGTGCCCCTTCCAAGGCACTCTGCATCTCCGCTGTGAATACCGCGGTTGTCTTTTGTGCCGGAGACGGCTCCGCCATTACCCTGCCACTCAGCAATACAAGCAAAATACATAATGCGGTAAGTGTAACCTTCCTTATAGTCCGGTTTATGGGTGTAGCTCTCATATTCATTCTCCTCCAATGTAGTTTGCTAGAACTTTATAAGTTAGACGCTGCAAACTGGGATTTAGTTCCTGAATATGTTGTAATATGTAGCTTCATCCAGCTATGAATTAAAAAAAGACCGCACTGCTACCCGCTTACACGATAGCCCTACGATCTTTTCAAAACTCTTATTCTACCTGAGCAAACCCCAGCTCACGGTATAATGTCCGCTCCAGATAATCGTGAAGATAGAAGCGGGATTTCACAAAATGCTCCGCCATATCGGATGGCTGGTAACGCTCCAAAGCCGCTTTCATGCGAGGCAAAACGTTCTCACGTCCGCGGCGATTTCGCATGTAATTGTTCAGCAGCGAGTGCCTTTCCGCTTCGTCTCCCGGATAGAGCTCCCAGCGGTAGACATATTTGTGGATCGCCCGCGAACGGTCCGTCGCCGCTTCAAAATCATGCATAATGGCAATCAGCTCTGCTTCATCCTTATGATCCTTCACCTTGTCCAACAGCTTCCAGATAACATCATAATAATCTTCCAGCTGATAATTCCCGAGCTGTGCGTGACCTGTTCTAGGACCGATGCCATGGAACTGCTCCATGAATCGATCGATAAATGTTGCTGAGTCCGCTTTGCGGTTCCAGGCCAAATCGGCGTGCAGCAGCATCGGATACCACGTCGTCTCAAAGATCCCATAAGGAACACCAAGGCTGAACGGCCCTGTCCAGTTCGTGGCGACGATGCACCCGAGGTCCAGCTTATCCGCTGTCTCCGCCCATTGGAGCAGATTATCCGTCCGGTTCAATAGTACCGGATAATTCTGATGTTCAGCCCAGTCAAAGCTGCGAACCGCCGGGGCTCCCATAACCTCGATGCCTAGTGACCTGAATTTATCCGTAAGAGAAGAAACCTCAGCTTCAATATTACGTCCGTTGTATATCCAGATCATCGCCGCACTCCGCTTATCCAGCTTTGCCAGTTCCTCCGGCGGGCATTTGTCCAGCATGTCATGCCAGAAAATCGCTTTTTTACCACGGCTGGCTGTATATTCAATCAAAGTGTTCAAAAAAGCGATAAACGCCCGCTCCCGTACCCCTCCGAACAACGTTTTACAGCGTTCGCATTCACATAAGCTGTATACCTCGTCACAGCCGAGGTGGATGTAGCGGGAATCCGGATGGGCATCCATCATCTCCTGTAACAGATCGGTAATCAGCTCGAAGGATTCCGGATGCGATGGACAGATCTCCCCGAGGGATAACTCCGTTTCGCGCAAGTGCCGCCAAGCGTCGTGGCGGAGTACATACTCCAGATGCCCGAAACTCTGCTGCAGCGGAATGATCTCAATAAAATATTCTTGGGCTGTGCGTTTCAGCTCCTCTAGCTGTGTGAGGCTTAACGAATGCTGAGGATGCACGAATTCCGGGTACTTCTGGAACGGGAATTTATCTTCGTATTCAATCAGAACCGCATTCGTTTTATACCGGGCAAAATCCGCCAAATACGATAGCAGCAGCTCTGGCTTGGAAAATGTCTGGCGAAGATCAAAGTTCATCGCCCGCAAGGTAGTGTCAGGCCAGTCCGTGATAGACACAGCAGGAACTTCCCCTACTGACTTACGCAGTTGTAGTAACGTTTGTAGCCCGTAAAACAGACCCGGCGCATCCAGTGCACGGATTACCACCCGGCGCTCCGACACCTCCAGCCTGTACCCTTCCGCCCGGCCGTTAAGCAATTTCAGATCCACTTCATCTGGCTGTGCTCCTTTCGTTTCTGGCTGCGAGAGACTCTGAAGAATAAGTGAATATCCTTTTCCCGAGATAACATGTGTACATTCCAGCTCCGGAAACGAGCGGCGGCAATGAACCACCAGTCTCGGATCATGCCGCTCCATGTAGAGGCTCAGGCTTACATCTTCGCTGAACTGAAAAGCTTCGCCCTCTTTCACTTGGATCTGCTTCGGTTGCGGTATCAAGCTCTGCATCGTTCTCCTCCTAATCTTTGCTGTAATTAATTACTGCAAGCCCTGCTATGACCCTTTTTCCAGCATTCCAGCACGGTAAGTGTCCTGTCTTCATAGCAGAAGCTCACGAGATCGGCAGGCGCTCCAGCCCTAAGCCCTGCCGCCTGTTCCAGCCCCAGCAGTGTGGCCGGATGAGCAGAAGCACAATCCCAGGCTTCATCCAGCCGGGCTAATCCAGCCTCCGCAAGATAGGCCACCTGATCTGGAAGCATCATTGCGGAACCTGCAAGCAGCTGCTGATTGCCAGCCAGATGCAGCCGCCCTTCTGCTGTTAATACAACCTCTCCACCAATGTGCAGGTGATAAGTTCCCGGCGGCATTCCGCTCAGTGATACAGCATCGCTGACCAAGATGGTGCGGCTGCGCTTCATCCGTAGGATTACTTTCAACAGAGCGGGTGGTAAATGTTGACCATCTGCAATCATACAGCCGTATAGTTCATCCGCCGCCAGCTGCTCCCACAAATAGTTGGGATGACGGGGCAGCGTCAGATGTGTGCCATTGCCGAGATGCGTAGACATCACCGCTCCTGCGGCAACCGCCTCCCTAATCTGCTCGGGGGAAGCTGCCGTATGCCCTATAGAAACAAGGATGCCTGATTCACTGCACCGGGCGATAAATGCAGCGGCGTTTGGCCATTCCGGGGAGACGGTGAGGATACGGATAAGCCCTTCAGCCACTTCCTGCCAGCGGCATAACATATCCCAATCCGGCGGACCAATATGTTCCCTTGGATGGGCGCCGCGCGGACCCTCTTCTGGTGACAGAAAGGGGCCTTCCAAATGAATTCCTACAATCCCCCCAGCATCTTCCGGATACAGCGAAGCGGCTTCCGCAATGGCGGAGACCGCTTGAGCCAGCGCTTCTTTGCCATTAGTAATCAGAGTTGGACAATAGCTGGTTACCCCGTTTCCTAGCAAAAGTCGGGACAGTTCCAATACCGTGGCAGGCTGTAAAGGCAGCGTGTTGAGATCCAGCCCCCAGCCCCCGTTCACTTGCAGATCCACCAACCCGGGTGCCAGCCAGGGCCAATCGGCCCTGGCTGGACTCTCCGCAAGTTCGATGACCGAAGTGATTCGCCCCTGCTCGACACTTACCTCAACCGGCAGCCCAGTTTTATAGTGCTTTCCCTTAATTGGCGCGTTCATAGGCCGAAGGCAGCCCGATCCGTGAACATCGTGATCTCCGGATGGGTACGCAGAATAGTAGCTGGACATGCCGTGCTGATCGAATCATGAAGTGCCGCGTGTAAAGCCTTGCGTTTGGACACTCCCGGTACAATTCCGTACAGGTGACGGCCAGCCAGCAAGGCTGGTACCGTAAGCGTCAGCGCATGGGTTGGCACCTCGTCCAGCGAGGTAAAACAACCGTCATTCACTTGCTGGCGGCGGCAGGCTTCCTCCAGTTCGACCGCTTTGACCAGCTGCGGGTCGGTAAAATTAGCGACTGGCGGATCATTAAACGCGATATGCCCGTTTTCCCCGATCCCGAGGCAAACGATATCAATAGGCGCCTCGCTCAACAAAGCCGAATATCTCTGGCATTCCTGCACCACATCAGCGGCGAGACCATCCAGCAGTTCTACCCGGCCAGGGTTAACCCGACTGTATAGCCGATCTGTCAAAAAACGGCCGAAACGCTGGGGAGCCGAAGCCGCAAGGCCAATGTATTCATCCATATGAAAAGCATTGACCCGGGACCAATCCATCCCCTGCTCCCGCACCAGCCCCTCGTACAGTTCATTTTGCGAAGGTGCGGCAGCAAACACAATTCGGACCTGACGCGCAGAATCTTGAAGCAAAGCTCTAATTTTCTGCGCAACCTGCGATGCCGCCGCAGCGCCCATCAGGTTACGATCTTCATAAACCTGAACGGACATCTGCTCCACTCTGTGTGTCTCTAAAGGCTTAATGATGTCATTCATCCCGCTCATCCTTTCCGGGCACCTATTGTCCTTGGCACCAGACAGATTAATTCCCGTTTAACTGAATGTTCTGAACACGGTCGTAAGCTTCCTTATAAGTAGCCAGCAGCTTATCCACGCCGAGATTGTTCATCTCCTCCACATATTTGTCCCAGTCGGCCAGCTTTCGGGAGCCGGTAACAAACTTGGCAAAGCTTTCATCGCGGTGTTTTTGGATCGCCTGGCCGGTTATCGCAATAATTTCATTCTCTTTCTCCGTAAATGCAGGCCGTGGCTGCATCATGGACGGATCATATTTCGTCGCTTCTTCAAAGGCATACTTCAAATTGTCTGAGAACAACGACAGATGTGCACCAAAGTCGATCCAGGTGTACGTTCCGCTAGTCTGAAGTCCTGTCTGCTTCCGCATTTCGATCACATCGTTGTACTCTGGTTTGAACTTGATCGTGTCGCCTTCCTTCACATATGTCTCACCCTCCACGCCCCAGCTGCTGAGCGTACGTCCCTCTTCGGAATAGAAAAAGTCCATATAACTCATCACATCATCGATGTTCTTCGAGGTTGAAGCCACGGTTAGGCCACCTTCCATATAATGAAAATACGGGTTCAGTTGCTTGCCGCCGGCAATGCCCGCTGGAGGAGCCATAAACTGCATGTTGAACTCCGGATTTTCCTGCTGCATCGCATTGTTAAAAAAATCGATCCGGCTGATGTAATCAATGGTCACAAACGATTTGCCCGTGGATACCATGTCCTGCCATTGCTTAGTTTGCAGAGATAGAAAGTCGGGCGGAATCAGCCCTTCGTCATAAAATATTTTCCACATACCAACCATTTCCTTGTAACTATCTTCCGTGGGTCCAAAAAGCCACTCTTTTTTATCAAAATCATAATAAGCCCCTTCACCCGTCCCGTAATTCACAGTCATATTGGCATTCATTTCATCCGGAATTTGTCCGTAGCGGATCGAAAGCGGATAGCTGTCCGGATATTTCGCCTTCAAGGTTTTTAGAGTTGTATGCAGCTCCTCATATGTGGCTGGTGCCTGGATTCCTTCTTTGTCAAAAATGTCTTTACGGTATAACCAGATCATGCGGTTCGTCTCGCCAAAGCCCTGATTCGGGAACATATACATTTTGCCATCAGCAGACAGTGCAGCCTTCGCTTCCTGTGGATACTGCTTTACCCAGGCGGTCAGATTCGGCATTTTGTCCATATACTCCATCAAATCCACCAACGCACCCTGTTGCCCGAATTTATTCGATTCTTTGCGGTTAGGCATATACATCAGATCCGGCATTGCCTTCGAGGCAATCGCCAGGTTCAAGCTCTCTTCAAGCTTTCCGGAAGGGGTCTGTACCTCGAGTGTGACACCGGTTTTCTCCTTCAACCAGCTCCAAATAGGCCAGCTTTTCGAATAAGGGAACGTAGCATTGTTGTCTAAGAGCGCAGTGAAGGTTTTTTCCGTTTTGGACGAATCAGCAGGTGAAGCGGTACTGCTGCCCTGAGTATTACTCTGCGGCGAGGTGTCATTGCCCCCTCCGCTGCAGCCAGTTACTACGGTTGCTGCAATCATCAGTGGCAGCAGTACAGATTTCCATTTATTCATTACGATCTCTCCCTTATGCTGAATTTTTGACGGTTCCACCCGCCTATCCCTTAACCGCGCCAATCATGGCCCCCTTAACGAAATACTTCTGTACAAATGGATACACAATCAGAATCGGAAGCGTCGAGACCATAATCGTCGCGTACTTCAGCGATTCTTCTATCACCATGTTGTCACCTCCAATGCTAGTAACATCCCCTGAGCTAGCACTGCCAGCCAGCACCAGATTGCGCAGCAGTACTTGCAGCGGGAACAAATCCGGTGAGCGCAGGTAGAGCAGCGGGTAAATAAAGTTATTCCACATGCCAACCGCGTAAAAGAGCGCTATGGTGGCGAAGGAAGCCTTGGAAAGCGGAACAATAATACGGATAAATATGCCGATATCATTCAGTCCGTCGATGCGGCCAGACTCCTCCAGCTCTTTAGGAATGCCGGAGAAAAAGGTCCGCATCAGAATCAGATTCCAAGTGCTGACCGCACCCGGCAGCACCATGCCCCAAACGGTATCGACCATATCCAGGGAGCGAACCACGAGGAACGTGGGAATCATTCCTCCGCTGAAAAACATCGTCACCACAATCAACAGGGTGAAGCTCTTGCGCAGCGCCATATCACTGCGTGAGAGTGCATAGGCACCCGTGGAGGTGACCACCAGCGAGATAAGGGTGCCAAGCACGGTGTAAATGAGTGTATTTTTGTAAGCCACCCAGATTTGCGAATCTCCAAGTACAAGCTTATACATATTCAGGTTAAATCCCTTAGGCCAAAAAGAAACGGTATTCTTCATGACATGCACATCACTACTGAGAGAGACAGCGAGCATATGCAGGAACGGATAAAGCGTGACCACCACAACCACGAGAAGGATAAAAGTGCTCACGACATTAAACCAGGATAAACGGGGTGATCTCATCACCACACCTCTTTTCTACCATAAACTTGTCTCGCTTACACGGCGGCTGATGTAATTTGCTGTATAGATGAAGATCAAGCTAATCACGCCCATAAAAAGATCAATAGAAGCGCCATAGCTGAAGTTCCCCTGCACCATACCCACCCTATAGACATAAGTACTGATAATATCCGCTGTGTCGTAGATCGCCGGATTCTGCATCAGGAACACCTTCTCGAAGCCAATCTCGAGTACTTTACCGATATTAAGAATCAAGGTGATCACGATGGCGGGTGAAATGCCGGGCAAGGTGACATGCCATATTTTACGCATGCGGCTGGCTCCGTCCATATCAGCAGCTTCATACAGCTGCGGGTCGATAGCGGTCAACGCGGCCAAGTAGATAATAGTCTCCCAGCCGATATGCTGCCAGATCTCCGACAGGACATAAATACCGCGGAACAATCCAGGTTCATTCATGAAATTGATCGGTCCAATCCCTATGGCACCAAGCAGATTATTAATCAGCCCTCCGGTTGGGGATAAAAACATGATCACCATACTGGCTACAATGACATTTGAGATAAAATGTGGAAGATAGCTGACGGTCTGCACAACTCGTTTGAAAGCAGCCTTGCGCACCTCATTAAGCAGAATCGCCAGTAGAATGGGTGCCGGGAAGCCAAAAAACAGCTTATATAAACCAAGCAGAAAAGTGTTTTTCATCAGCGGCCAAAAATCGGGATTCTCTATAAACATCCTGTAATATTTGAGTCCCACCCAATCACTGGCCCAAATCCCTTTAAAAAGATTGTAATCCTTGAAAGTGATAACTAATCCAAACATCGGTGCATAGCGGAAGATCAAATAATACAACAGGCACGGCAGGAACAGCAGCCAGAGCGCCTTGTTTTTATTCCAAGTTCGAAGGATTCCCGCTTTGTGGCGTTGAGGTCGTTGGGGTCGCCGGTGCACTTTCTTTCGCATTTTGTCCTGCACTACGCTAGCTTGAGCCATATGCATGTCTCCTCTTGTTAAAATGATCATAAATCATATAGATGTCAGATTACTTCCCCCTTTTTCCTGGGATTTGTCTCCGAATTATAGCTGCATTTCTTTGGAAAGCGCTATCTACATGTTATATAACATTTCGCCTTAACTGCGGATTTCCATAGAATAGCGTACAAATCAGCAAAATTGCATATTGTTGGTGTTAGCTTTTTGCCGCTATGATAGAATTAATCCAATTCATTTACGGGTGCATCCAAAGGGGGATACATATGAAGGGATCCGTTACAGGCAAATTTGCGCTGAATGCCCTGTTCGTTAAGCTGATGCTAAGCTTCCTCAGTGTCATCTTGATTTTGGCATCATTTAATCTGTTCTCCCATCTGTATTTAAGCGGCAAAATCTATAAGGAGATGATCCGGCAAAATGAGCTAGGCCTCGCACAAACGGTCGAAGGCTACGAAAATCATTTCCGGTTGACCCAGAACATGATTCTTGCCCTCACCCAATCCGATTCATGGACTGCCAATCTAGGCATTCTAAGCCACCTCAAAGAGAACCGACGATATGATATCCCGGCAGAAGTGATATCGGATCTCTCAACGCTGTATGCTAATCCTTTTCTGCATATCGAAAATTTCATTCTTTATTTTAAAAAGGAAAATTATGTACTGGAGAGGGAGGGCCTAAGCAGCGCCGCAGATATGTTCGGTAAATACTACTTCAGTGCAGAATACCCTCCGGAGTACTGGAGCCGGCAAACGATGGACAATCAATTTTTAAAAGTCATGCCCGCCGTAACCTTTACCGAGAAAACCATACATTCCACCCGTACGCTCGGAAGGTTAATGCCAGTGCTGGTCAAAGCGATTCCTTATGAGGAAGTGTACGGCATTGTCATGCTGAATCCGCAGCTGATGCAGGCCGCCTACGGTGATGCCGGCAATACCCCGTTCTATATCCTGGATGCGCAGAAGAATCTATTGTTCTCTACATCAGAGGGTAAACTGCAAACAAGCCAGCTTCCGGAAAGTGGCAATGCCCATGAGCGGGTCGGAGACCAATATTACTTCTATGAAAAAGGTAAACAGACTGGATTCACCTATATCCGAGTGACCCAGGTGGCGGCTATTGCTGCGGAAATGCGGGGGATGCAGCTATTGCTGGCTGTATTACTCTCTGCCGCAGTACTGATCAGTGTTCTCTCATCCCTAATCTTCAGCCACCGGCTTAACCAACCGCTCCAGCGCCTGATTGCCGCCTTGGACCGTAAGGCAGGCAGCCGGCCTGAAAAATTGAGCAGTGTGAAGGAATTCGCCATTATCGGCGAACGCCTGAGCTCCATTTTAGAGAATAACCGCTTCATCCAGACCGATCTTGATCATAAGAACTCACTGGTGCGCCAATATGCCTATACTCATAAAGTGAAAAATATCCCGCTGAGTAAAAGCCTCGCGGAGCTTGAAGATGTAAGGCAATCCGAACAGCCCTATGCCTCCATTCTGTTCAAGGTCAGCTTCAAAACCTTGCCGGACGAATTGGAAAAACACATACTGATGTTATGGAAGCTGGTTCAAAACTTGATCACTGGTGGTGAAAGCGAAAGCGTCGCACTCCAGCCGGAACATGATCAGCTCATGCTGCTCCTGTTCAATCCCGGACCGCAGAGCAGTTTTCTGCAGGCTCTTGATACCCTTAAGGAGCTGCTGGATTCGGAGACATCCTTATATCTGACTATTGCTGTAAGTCCGGTATATTCAGGCGAAACCTCATTTACCGATGCCTACAATAATCTATCGATGTTGTTAAATGAGCGTAGATTGAACGGGGAAACACAAATTATCGTAGAACCTAGAGCCTCATCCGCCAAATCCTTTCATTTAAAGGTGACACACGGAGAGGAGCTGCACAATCTGCTGCAGTCTGCCAATGAGGAGGCTGTATTCGCTTGGTTGGATCGTCAGCTGGAGCAGCTGCAGCACAAGGACGCGGCGGCGGCGGATTTTCGGGCATTTGCCTTGGGAGCAGCGGAACAGACGAGCAAAACGGTGACGAGGCTGAATCTGTCCCAAGCGGAAGCGGAGCGTCTCTTACCACCCCGACTAGAGCCATTTAACGCTTTCCACTCAATGGATCAATACAAGGAATGGCTGCGTGATCTGGTTCGTCCTGTGCTCGTGGTCATCAGTAGCCGCTCGGAGTCGCGCGACCCCATTATCAGCTTTGTGCTGGATTACTTAGACAAACATTACGGCGAGGACATCAACCTCAACCTAGTAGCAGACAAGTTAAATTTAACTCCAGGTTACCTGTCCAGCATTTTTAAAGAGAAAACAAACATCAACTTCAGTGAATATCTGAACAATCTGCGGATTGAGCGGGCCAAAGAGCTGCTAATGAATCTGGAACTGCGGATTCAGGATATCGCGCTTCAGGTCGGTTATCAGAACGTAAATTCCTTCATCCGTATGTTCAAACGTTGTGCCGGAATAACTCCGGGCGAATACCGCAAGCGCTATTCCCGTGATGGTTCACTCCCCTCCTCCGGCCTTGGCTTGTAAAGAGGCTACATTGCAGAGGAGAGGACAAAAAAGGCCCCCCATTGGCTGGGGGCCTTTTTGTTGTAAAGATTTGCAATCAGAATCCCGTTTTCGGAATCTCCATTGGCACAATATTATAGGGCGCTGTCATACCCGTCCGCACCTGATACATCTGGTCATGGGCCTTTCTCGCTGCTTGCACGAAAGGTTCATATGGACGGTTGCAGACATCCACTACACCGATTTGATAGTTTTCTCCGTCATAACGTCCGAGCACAGGCTGATCATTCCATTGAAAATAATGAACTCCGATGAGCTGCGGGATGGCTGCCCCCTGCTCCACATAATAACGGTAAGCCTCACCGCGCTCCTTCTGGGTTGCCACCGCACGGATCCCATAAGCCAACATGCCGCCTTCAGCCGCACCAAAATGATATTCCCCAATCATGACTGGTTTGTTCAGTCGTCCGCTGATCTGGGCGATCTGGTCCTTGTCAGGACTGAACTGATAGCAGTTCATAGAGAATACATCAAACCATTCGCAGCCCTCCAGCACCTCATCACTGCCAACCCAGGCATAACGCATTCCCAAATTCAGATGATTCGGATCCGTCTGCTTGCAAAGACGGGCTGGCACTTCTACATACCGCCGGATCATGATCCGGTTGAACAGGTTATAATCTACTTCTCGGGCAGAAGTGAGATTATCCCCGGTTACATTCACATTCGATACATCGTATAAATCCTCGAATTCTTCAAAAACGCTATCCCACGCCATGTTTAATCGTTCCACTGTTTTGTACTTTTCTGCAAGCCAGCGAATGAATTCCTTCTTACTGGCATAACGGACCGGAGATTTCAGCATCTGCCCGGTCAAATTCAACCCATCCACGAATGCCCAATGCGGCTCATTACGCATGAAATAACCGACCATTCTCTGGTCTTCCCTTAATGGAAGAAGCTGCTCCGCAAAGCTCCCGGCATTCCGCTCATACTCCGGGCTAAACACATCGGGGAAATCCCGGAAAATAGTCTGCTCCGTCATAGGAAAGTCCACTAGAGGATAAACATACGGAAGCTGGGATTCGTTGATAAATCTATCATTAGACCAGTTACCGATGGTGTTGAATCCCCATTGTTGTAAGCGAAAATCCGTCATAGCCACCCAGTTAGAGCGCCACTCCGCCCCAAAAGCAGTGATCAGATTAGCAATCTCGAAGCTGAATTCCTCGCCATCCTGTGACCAAGCTTCTTGATAGATTCCTTCCCGCTCCGGCAATGAGGGTATCAAGTGTTCCATGCCAGTTACATGCATAGAACAAGCTGGACCCACACAGTCCATCCCCGTACTGAACAGGGCATAACCCTCTGGATCAACGAACCACCAGCGGCTGCCGTCAAACTCCGTGCGGAAATATCCAGTTGCCGCGAATCTCAGCGCCTTCCAACCTCCGTACCTGCTGAGGTCACCTCCATTGTGATCAGCTTGTGCCGCAAGTTGCTGCTCTGTGCGCAGCCGATCCGTCAACGCTTCTGCATCAACCGTTTTCCCTGGCCAACCCCTTCCCTTTAATTGGCCCAGATCATCTATATATGGTTGCTGTTCATACTCAAAGACGGGCTCAGTTAGACTTAGAGCCAAGTCACTAATTTGCACAGCTCTACTTGTTGTTGAAGGGAGAGTAGCGATAGAGAATCGGGTGATATGCTTGCGATCGATGCCTGCATCTCCCCTCAGTACTGTCTGCATCACACCCGGATAACGGGGAAGGAACAGCTTCTCACCATTTAAATGAATCAAGGGTAAACAAATTTCCGTGCGCACACCGGGTAAAATTCCTACATGATAAGTAATGACGCGATGATCCCGATCATAAAAACTGAATAACAGCACCAGAACGTCATGGCTTTCATGGTAAACCTTTGCATTAACGAAACCATAATCGCACCAAGCGGCGGATTCCAGCTGCCCTGGCTGAAGCTCAAATCCACCACCTTCTGGTGTAGTGATGAACTGAAACGCCTCAGAGGAAGTCGCAGTAAGTTGTGTATGGGGGTCACTTTTAAACCATTCCATAGGGAAGGAGACAGATAAACTCATCGGTATACCTCTTTTCTCTAAACTGTTTACCTTACTGAAATCAGTTGAAAAAGCTGCGGGTCTGCACCTAGACGAGGATCATGGCAGCGTGTGGATTCAAGAAACACACAACCCCAGCCCCCACGCTGTTCTCCTGCTACGGTAAGAACTCTTCCGTCATTGCTCCCAATAGTCAGTGAACCTGCTTCTGTCTCTGTAAGCAACCATATAAACTGATCTTCGTTGTCACGAATAGGCTCCAGCAGCAAGGAATTCAACGGGCCAATAGATAAGGCCTTTTCACTGTTTCGAATTCTCGCCCTACCCTTCTCCCCGTATTCAACCGTCCATCTCTGCTGCTGATCTTCATACGAAAGCGTCCGGACTTCGACGTTCAGGGTCTCCTCATGTTCAATGGATTGATTTCCCGCCGCCAGATAAAGCCCCATTCCTAAGCTTTTCAATCTGAACAGACCACTACCAGAGCCGCATTCCACAGCTACGATTCCCTTCCTAAGGTCAATCACCGTTCGCTCTGCCCAGTCAAGCTTCATTTCCCGGTCAGAAGGAAAGCTGAGCGGCAGAAATACATAGGAAGAGGCATAATAATCCGCAGGGTCCCAGCGATCCCCAACATACAAGTAAGAGCACTGGTCATTGTCTGTTCCTACAATAGGAACTATAAAAGCAGGCTGGCTGTCGTATGTAGTGATGTCGCCCAAAGGCAGCAAGGGTGACCAACGACCAAATAATTCCTCAGACCAGGCATAGGTTCCTTGGTTAGGCAACCAGCCCGTACAGGCGGACGAGATGAGGAAGTATACACCCTGACGTTTCATTAATGCAGGTGCTTCACGCGCTTGTCCGGGCCACAAGGTCTTGACCTGTTCTTCTATGCTGAGGTAATCAGGTGACAGACGATACATAATAAGATCAGCATTTTCCCTTGCCGCGGAGATAAAATATGCCGTCCCATCGTCATCCTGGAACAAGGTGCAGTCCCGAGACATGTTACCTATCGGATTAAAGCTGCCCCGGTAAACATAATCCCCATCTACCGTCCCGCAATCAGCGATCGCGCAGCGCGCATCAGAGTAGTCGCGTCCATTTTCCCAATGCATCCACATAACAAATCTCCCTGTAAGTTTGTTGTAGAGTACTTTTGGGCGCTCAATTACCGCACCCGTTGGGCGCCCCTCCCTGTCCAAGGGTTCAAGCTCTAATGTGGTGCGATGATAAATCGGCTGTACCGGTGAATCGAGTGTGAGCACATCATTGCGCCATTCCCAATTCACTAGATCCACAGATCGGTAGCAGCTCACTCTCCGCCGATCCATCCGGTTCTCACCAAACCAGTAATAATATCCATCCGTATAGAGCATATGTCCACCATGTGCATGTACAGGATTTCCGCTCATATCCAGAAGTGGAGCGCTATTTAGTAGGGTGACTGTACTCGCATTTTCGTCCATGATTAACCTCCAGAGGATCAGATTTTTAGACAAAAAAGCAGGTCCGGCCAAGGATGACCTTAACTGAACCTGCTGTTCTTGCGAACTTATTTCAATCCCATCTGAGACATCACATCCACCTTGCTAGCATTGTTATACCATTCGTTGATTTCTTCGGAAATTTTCGTACCGCCTTTGTCATGCCATTGCTTCACGAAGTCATCGTACGCAGTTAGCGGCTCTTTGCTGTAAATAATTTTGGTGAAGGTTTCCTTTTCCATCGTATTCAGTTGCTCCCAAGTTGTCTGCATGGTCTTGGTAGGTGGACCGTTAAATGCATTTGGAAGCAGTGACTCTCTATTCTCATAAGAAATCACATATCCCTCTTTGGCTGTTTCATCATTTGATGCCGATCTGATCAAGACCCCATTCTCTGCTTTTGCACCTTTGGAAAGATCATAAAAAGATTTACCTGGACCATCAACACTAGGTGTATTTTTGGTAAAAGCCATTTTACCTACACCTTGAGCGGCATCCAAAGGCGTATTGAATTTTTTGGAATCGAATACCACTTCATCGCCAACGATGTCATAATCATATCCCTGAGCATAACCATATTTGAAATCTCCGGTACCAAATGCTGCATCGTAAAGCTTGTCATAATACAAGAAGAAAGCTTCCATATTGTTAAAGTCTTTATTAAACATAAAGACACCATCGTTCTGTTGACCGGATTGGTAGGTTCGATCCCCACTTACACCATTAATTGTTGGGTAAGCTTTGATTTTAGCCCCTTTTACGTTAGTTTCCACATCTTTAACACTGCCGTACAGCCAAGGACGGCCAATAATAATCCCTGCTTTACCTTCAGTGAAATCCGCCAGTGCATCCCATGCACCCTGTGTAGCCAGTTCCTTATTTAAATACCCTTTGGAGTACCAATCGCGAAGTTTAGCTAACGCATCCTTTGTCCCATCAGCGACGGAACCGTAAGTGAGTTTTCCATTGTCGTTATACCATTGGCCGGGAAGACTCTTCCCTGTATAAGCACTAAAAATCATTACAGAGTCGCTTACCCAGCCCGTGTTGTAAGAATCTTTTCCCGAGAAATCAAATCCATAAGTATCATTTTTTCCGTTACCGTCCGGATCATCATTCGTAAAAGCAGCGATTACCTGTTCAAATTCATCTATATTTGTTGGCGCTTTTAAATTTAATTTATCTAACCAATCTTGACGGATAAGCATGACCTCACCTTCAGTGAGATTGGGCGAGATCGCCATCCCATAAACCTTGCCGTCCTGGATAACCGGGTTGAACGTTGTTGGATATTGTTTATATATTTCTTTCAGACGCTCAGGCATATATTTGTTAATGTCCTCCGCAATATCTTTTACAAGTCCAGATTGAATCAGATCATTTTCTAATGAGGTATCATACACTGGCAAAACATCCGGAAGCTTCTCGGAACCAGTGAGCGCTAAACGAAGTTTCGTATTATATTGGGAGGCATCACCGCCCAAAAGAGTAGTTTGGATGTTAATCCCTAGATTCTCGACACCCCAGCGGGTCAACACATTATCATTTAAGCTCTCCCCGTTGATATATTTACCGGCATTCTCATCTTGTTGCTTGGCGATGTTGATAGTAATAGGAGGAACGTATTTGCCGTCTTTGAGAACCGCTTCTGCCGCAGTAGATTCTTTACCGTTTGAGCCGCAGCCCGCTAGCAATCCTGCCATCAATACAGTAGTCGTTATTAAGGCCCCTGTTTTTTTCATCAATAAGCTCCTTTGAATTAAAGTTTTATGTGTTGGTCACGTTATTCTTTTACAGCACCCAGAACGATGCCTTTGACAAAATACTTCTGTAGAAAAGGGTACACAAGGATAATGGGCAGTGTGCTAATAAAAATTTGCGCAGCTTTGATACTCTGTTCTGACAACGCGGCTGCTTCTGATTGACTAAGTGCCATACTCTGCGCTGAACCTTGCACCACTACAGTCTGTAAGAATGAAGCTAACGGATAGTCCGTTGTATTCGACATATACAAAATCCCATCAAACCATGCGTTCCAGCTCCCCACCATGATAAACAATCCAACGGTTGCCAGACCGGGAAGGGAAAGCGGAAGATAGATTTTCCGGAAAATGACGAAGAACGAAGCCCCATCGATAAATGCCGCCTCTTCAAGCGCCTTAGGGATTGTTTTAAAGAAATTCATAATCAGAATCAAATTATAAGCTCCGAAGGCACCGGGAAGCACGAGCGACCAGATCGTGTCCTTGAGCCCAAGTTTCGTAACCAATATATAAGAAGGAATCAATCCACCGGAAAACAACATCGTGAATATAAAAATCCACATTAAAGCATTACGCCCACGGAAATCTTTGGACAAGGCATACCCCGCCGTTGTAATAATGAACATGCTGATTAACGTCCCCAGTACCGTCCGGACCACTGAGATTCTCATGGAGCCTGTAAAATTCGTGTTTTTAAAAGTTTTCACATAGGCTTCGATATTAAAGTCCACCGGCCAAAAGGATACCAAATTCCCATTTACCGCTGTCTTACTACTAAATGATTGTGCTAGCAAATGAAGCATAGGCAATAAACACGATAAGGCTACTAGAATCAGGAGGATATGATTGAAAATCGAAAATATCCTATATCCCTTGGATTTATAATACACTCCCATTCCTCCTAACAGTTTTGTAAGCTTAACAACTTCGGCTTAAAATATTTTATAGTTAGCTACCTTGTAAGCAATTCGATAGGAAATTACGATTAATATGAAGCTGATGCCGGATTTAAATAATCCAACAGCAGTACCAAAACCGTATTGGCCATTCAATAAGGATGACCGGTAAACATAAGTATCGATGATATCCCCCGTACTATATACGAGTGGATTGTATAAGTTAAAGATTTGATCAAATCCTGCATCCAGGATATTTCCAAGGCTTAACGTTGCAATTACGATGATCATCGGCATCATACTCGGTAAGGTAACATGTCTTATTTGTTGGCGGCGTGACGCGCCGTCGATCTCAGCTGCCTCATAATAAGAAGGATCGATCCCTGTAATCACCGCTAAGTAGACAATCATGCCAAATCCGAAGTTTTTCCATAAATCACTGATGATGATCGTCGGTCTGAACAGCGTAGGATCGCCCAGAAAGAAAATCGGTTTCAGTCCGAGGAAATTCGTAAGAAAATGATTTATGCCCCCATCCAGACCTAAGATATCAATCATGATTCCGGCAACGGTTACCCAAGAGAGGAAATGCGGTAAATAGACCAAGGTTTGAATACTCTTTTTAATCCCCATGTTTCTAATCTCGCTTAGCAGAATCGCCATAAAGATAGGAACAATAATTCCGACTATAATTTTGATTACAGCAATAATGAGGGTGTTGATAATGGATTGTGTTGCCTCTTTATATTGGAAGATTCTTGCGAAGTTATCCCAACCAATCCAAGTTGAACCTGTAATTCCAAGCCAGGGCTTGTAATCCTGAAAGGCCATCACTAATCCGACCATAGGACCGTAGGCAAAAATTAGAACGAATACCAAAGCTGGGATACATAAAACATACAATGGCCAATTTTTTTTGATTTCCTTTTTCCAAGGATTCTTTCTGCTTTTTTTAACGTTGGCTTTCTCACTCCATTTGAGCTGGGTATTCATTATCTGTGCTATTGTGCTTACCCCCTTTTACATTCTTGGCTGCTAATTTCTTTCTGGTTTAATGTTAACAAAAGCGCTTTCATTCGAAAATGTCTCAAATTAAATATCATAACCACTCGCTAAACATCTTTATAAACGCTTTCATTTTGCGAGAGCTCTTCTCTTTTTCTTTTGGAATATATGGCTTATGATGAATTCACACGAGTCCTAGCGACAGGAGTAATGCTTATGATTAAAAAAGTAAATATGAAACGATTCATATATTTTTTCGTTTTTTTCCTTTTACTTACCTTAAGTTTGTTTTTCGTAATGAACTCCCTAGGTTCCAAAACCATTCAAGAGAGCTTGGTTAACTCCTCCAAAAATCAGCTAGCCTATACGGAAAGCATTCTGGATGGCATCATCTCTGAGGCAAGTTTGTATGGCATCCAATATACAGCCGACACCTCCGTACGTTTCTATCAAAGCAAAATACAAGAGATGAACAATTACGATGCCCAGATGAAAAAAAACGATATCTATGACCGCATATCAGCACCACTTCTCTCCAGTCAGGCGATTGAATCTATCGGTATCTACTGGAAATCGGACGGCACTTTTATTTTTACGGGTCATGATTCGCTTGCCAAACAGCCCTTTCAGAAAGTCACGCAGCGAGGCTGGCAGATTGTTAATAACAATTTGTATTATTTTTCAATCTATCCTTATATTCATGAACCTAAAAATCCTGCCAATATTCAGTACATCGTGGGCGTTAAGCTGAAAAAGGAGTATTTAACAAGTCTTTTAGAAAAAGCAGTGAGTGGCGGCGAGAGCTCCAATGCCTTTTTACTTGTGAACAAGAGTTTAATGATTAGCAATAAAGCGGTGGATATTCGAATCGAGGAAAAAGCCAAGGAGACGATAACACCCAATGCACATGAAATTTTAAAGTTTGACTATCATATCAACGATGACGATTATTATGTTTTATCAAAGTATATTGAGCCGATTGATACGTATCTTGTTACCTATACGCGAATGAGTGATTTTTTGAATCCGCTTAACCGGAATAAACAGGTGTTTTTTGTCAGCATCTTAATGATCTTGATCATTGGTCTTATCGTGATTTTTATGTTCTATCGAAACTATTATCGCAATGTATATCTGCTCGACAAGAAATTCTACCAAGTGGAACAAGGGAATTACAGCACCAGAATTAGTGAGAACCCGGACAATCAATTTTATAGTCTATTTAAAAGCTTTAACCACATGGTCGCCAAAATACAGGCTTTATTCGCTTCATTAAAAATAGAAACCGAGCTGCGCAGAAACGCCGAAGTGAAACAGCTACAGGCTCAGATCAATCCACATTTTCTTTACAATAATCTGTTTTTTATTATGGCAGTGGCAAAAACTTCACCGGAAGCCGTAATGCAGATGAGCAAGCATTTAGCAGAGTACTATCGTTATTTAACAAAAATGAATTCAGATAATGTTACGTTGGCTTCTGAATTGCAGCTTGCCGATCATTTTTTATCCATCATGTCACTTTCCAAAAAAATAAATTATGAAATCAACCTGCCTCCTGAACTGGGAGAGCATCTGATTATGCCACTGATTATCCAGCCTATGGTCGAGAACGCAATTCAGCATGGGATTGAAGAACAGCAAGGGGCTCATCGCGTTACTATAGATGTAAAAGAACTTGATACTGGAGCATTAATTATTGTTGCCGATGACGGTAAGGGGCTTACTGCTGAGGAAATACACCAGCTAATGGCCAGACTTGAGAATGAATCCCCACCTGAAGGATCAAGAGGAATTGGTCTTTGGAACATTCATCATCGCCTCAAAAATGCGTATGGTGAATTAAGCGGACTGCGGTTCTTCATCAATGACTGGGGTGGTTTATCCGTGCTGGCATTCATAGATTTCTCGCTGGATGAAGGAGGACAATATGCGATTATTGATAGTTGATGACGGACATTACATCGTTGAATATTTAAAACACCTGCTGGATTGGAGCAAATTTGGAATTGAGCATATTGAGACGACAACAAATTCGATTGAAGCCAAGGAGCTATTGAATCAGAATCATATAGATATCCTTATTACAGATATTCGTATGCCCGAGGTATCCGGCATTGATTTACTGCATCATGTTCATGAGAAAAAGCTCAATACCAAGGTAATTTTCCTTTCCGGTTATTCTCAATTTGATTATGCACAACAAGCCATTCGTTTGGGTGCACTCGATTATTTACTCAAGCCGGTTGATAAAGAGGATATGGAAAAAGCCATGAGTCAAGTTATTAAGAGTATCGCTGAGAAACCCCCAAAAACCCCAGTGGCAGAGAAAAAGATAGATGGGCTAGGTTACTTGCTTTCTGTTATTAGCGGACCTTCCCCACTACGTTATGATCACAGCACACTCGATACTGCTTTACGGAATGAGCACTTTTGCTTTTTTCACGTCTCAGGGCCTAGAGGGAAAGATGAAATGATGTTAAAAGATCATAATGGTGGACGGGACTTTATTTGGATCACTCCATCAGCCATTACTGGAATTATTCCAGAATCCAATACCGAAACTGTGGCAAGCAGCGTCGATTCCATTTCTTTTTCCGAGCCGTTTGAATTTTCTCAAAAGCATGCTGTTCGGCATATTTTTTATCATTTCTTTTTTAATGAAAATATTGGGGCCAGTGACTTTACTATGCTGAGTGCCTCTAGTGCTCTCCCTAAATTAGAGCTTGGAGAATGGGAACAAACCAGAAAAAACATTTTAAAAAACTTTGCCAAGCTCACTGTCAAAAAACAAAAGCTCCTCTACCTGCTCGAATTCATTAATTTGCTGTATTCCACAACCGATAAAATCCAATCAGGTGAGGTCGCAGACTGGATTTTCAATCAATTATCAGAACCAGATACGGCTCTTCAATCCATCTTGCAGAGTCTCACCCAATTAGATAGAAGCGCTAAATTTTCCAATCAAAACATTGTTCATACCATTCAAGCCTATATCTCCAATCATATTAGTGATTGCTTGAGCCTGGAGGACTTAGGGAAAATTGTTCACCTACATCCTGTTTACCTGTCCAAATTTTATAAGCAGGAGACGGGTGAAAATTTATCGAGCTACATTTCTTCTAAACGCTTGGAAAAGGCCTCCAAGTTATTGATCGATTCCAACTTACATGTGCTCGATATTTCACATCTAGTCGGCTACAAAAAGCCACAATATTTCATTAAGCTGTTCAAAGATCAGTATGGCATTACGCCTTATCAATATCGAAGACAGCAGATTAAATGAAACAAAAATTGAACAGATCAACAAAAAAGTTTACACTTTGAATGAAGTAACGAACCATGGAAAGGAAACCTGCTAATGTTGCGCTCCTCCTACACCATTCGCTCGGAAGAACAAGCTTCTATGCTTCTGTTTGATTCTATTGGCTGGGAACAAGCCGAAACTCCGGCATATTCATTCAACGGCCAGAACCGGACGGAGAGAAGTTGTGTTATTTTTCAGTACACCTTATCTGGAGAGGGTAGAATTGAAATAGACGGGGTTGTTCACCCATTAACGAAGGGCAAAGCTTTCCTAGTGACTGTCCCCAGTATACACAGATATTATTATCCGGAGGAAGGTACAGAGCCCTGGGAATTCATTTGGCTGAATGTACGAGGACCTCTAGCTATTTCACTCTGGAACCAACTGATCGCACATGGCGGTCCTATTATAGAACTCCCTCAGGAATCGGTTCCGATGGATTTATTGTGGAGTATGTTCAAGGACATCCAGGTTGATGAAGAAAGAGATTTGCATTTTCTAACGGGGAAAGCCTTTCAGTGGATATTGTCCATGGAGAAATACCTCAAGAAACCAAGTTTGTTAACCACCTATATAAAAAATGACAAACTCCATGCCGCTATACAATTCATGAAAAATGATCTGCACAATAATAACCTTAGCTTAGACGATGTCGCCGCTCATGTTGGAATTTCCAAACATCATCTTTGCAGGCTATTTCAAAAAAACATCAATCTCTCGCCCTTTGAGTATTTAAGAAGGAGACGGATCGAGCTGGCAGCATCTATGCTGAAAACAACAGATCAGACGATCTACCAGATCGCTGTGGACACCGGGTTTGACAATGCCAGCTATTTCGGCAAAGTCTTTCGTTCCTACTTTGGAGTTAGCCCCTCCACTTACCGCGAGCAGGACCTAGAGTTCCTGTCCAAACATGTGTTTTTTGAAAATTGATGTTGCTAGGCATATCTATTCGGCTTCGATAGAGCTGAGTGGCAGGCGTGGCAGACGTGGCAGGCGTGGCAGGCGTGGCAGGCGTGGCAGGCGTGGGGTGCTAATTCGGGGCCGGTGGATGCAAGTAGTAACCATTCAGATCTGGTGGTGCCAACTCACAAGCACCCTCCCCCGCTTTCGGACCCAGATGAAGCTATTTGCCAATTTTTCGTCTTTTGAGTACTGTTTCGGACTCCAGTGCAGCTATTCCTCCGAAAGAGGTGCATATTAGGTGCTTTTCGAGCCAATAGCGACTATGCGGTCCGATAAAACTCCAAATGTGTGAAAAGAATGCGGTTAGCGGCATCTGAGTCCTATAGCACCGTGTTGGCTGAGTAAGTAACTTGCAAGGCGTACCAATTCGCGTACGGCAGCCCCCGCCTAGGTAAACATCCTGCTAAACACCTTAATTCGCATACGAAAGCACCGAGTCACCCCCCTCTACCGCCGCTTTCGGACTCAGATGACGCTATTTGCCAATTTTTCGTCTTTTGAGTACTGTTTCGGACTCCAGTGCAGCTATTCCTTCGAAAGAGGTGCATATTAGGTACTTTTCGAGCCAATAGCGACTATGCGGTCCGATAAAACTCCAAATGTGTGAAAAGACTGCGGTTAGCGGCATCTGAGTCCTATAGCACCGTGTTGGCTGAGTAAGTAACTTGCAAGGCGTACCAATTCGCGTACGCTAGCCCACGGCTAGGGAAGCAACTTGCTAAACACCTTAATTCGCGTACGAAAGCACCGAGTCCCCCCCTCCACAGCCGCTTTCGGACTCAGATGACGCTATTTGCCAATTTTCCGCCTTTTGAGCACAGTTTCGGACTCCAGTGCAACTATTCCTTCGAAAGAGGTGCATATTAGGTACTTTTAGAGTCAATAGCGACTATGCGGTCCGATAAAACTCTAAATGTGTGAAAAGACTGCGGTTAGCGGCATTTGAGTCCGATAGCACTGTGTTGGATGGGTAAGCAACTTGCATGTCGTACTAATTCGCGTCCAGCAGCCCCCGCCTAGGTAAACATCCTTCTAAACACCTTAATTCGCATACGAAAGCACCGTGTCACCCCTCTACCGCCGCTTTCGGACTCAGATGACGCTATTTGCCAATTTTCCGCCTTTTGGGCACAGTTTCGGACTCCAGTGCAGCTATTCCTTCGAAAGAGGTGCATATTAGGTACTTTTAGAGTCAATAGCGACTATGCGGTCCGATAAAACTCCAAATGTGTGAAAAGACTGCGGTTAGCGGCATTTGAGTCCGATAGCACTGTGTTGGCTGAGTAAGCAACTTGCAAGGCGCACCAATTCGCGTACGCTAGCCCACGGCTAGGGAAGAAACTTGCTAAACACCCTAATTCGCGTACGGCAGCCCCCGCCTAGGTAAACATCCTGCTAAACACCCAAAATCGCGTACGAAAGCACCGAGTCACCCCCTCTACCGCCGCTTTCGGATCCCAATGACGCTATTTGCCAATTTTCCGCCTTTTGAGCACAGTTTCGGACTCCAGTGCAGCTATTCCTTCGAAAGAGGTGCATATTAGGTACTTTTAGAGTCAATAGCGACTATGCGGTCCGATAAAACTCCAAATGTGTGAAAAGACTGCGATTAGCGGCATTTGAGTCCGATAGCACCGTGTTGGCTGGGGAAGCAACTTACATGGTGCACCAATTTGAGCCCGCCGACTTCGAGTTATAAACACTCAATTCCAGTGGCGTCAAGCTACTTACAAGGTGCACTAATTCGCGTACGGCAGCACCTGGCTAGCAAAGCATCTTGCTAAACACCCTTATTCGAGCCTGCTATCCCCGGCTAAGGCTAGGTAAACATTCTGCTAAACACCCCATCCAATAACAGCTTCGGGCGCGCAGCTAGTCACAAAAGAACTCAAAAAAGGAGAAAAAAAAGGAAGGTGCTCAGCAGCCAATGGCTTTTGGGGCACCCTCCTTTTTTGATTAAACTTCTCTAAGCACGAAAAGTAGGCTTCTGAAATCGCCCTCAAGCTGTGGAAGCGTGAGTCCGAAGTGCATCAGCTCATCCCCTCTGTATACTCCGCCGTTAAGCTCAAGCTTATACGATTTCGCAGGGTCGAGTCCTTTCAGACGCAATCTGCGCAACGGTGGATTAGGCCCGGCCAGAACTTGGAAGTAGGTGGCGAAGGCTTCTTTTTTATCTGCGGAAACAAACATCCATGCCGTCTCGTTTCCTTCAAAAGGACTAAGCAGTCGATAGAAATCACCGTACTGAATCAGCATTCTCAGTTCCTTGTACTCCGAAACCTGCTTGCGGATATCCTCGCGCTCAGCTTCAGTAAGCTTGGTCAAATCCAGCTCGTAGCCGAAATTACCCGACATCGCGACATGACCACGTGTCTCCAAAGGTGTAATACGATGTACCTGATGGTTAGGAACAGCCGACACATGGGCACCCATTGAACTCGCAGGATACACCATACTTGTTCCGTATTGGATCTTCAATCTTTCCACTGCATCCGTATCATCGCTAGTCCAGGTCTGTGGCATATAATACAGCATTCCCGGGTCAAATCGTCCGCCCCCGCCGGAGCAGCTTTCGAACAAAATATGAGGGAAACGGGAAACGATACGTTCCAGCACATCATAAAGTCCAAGGATATAACGGTGTGCCGTTTCACGTTGACGTTCGGCTGGAAGAAGCGCTGATCCAATCTCCGTCATATTCCGGTTCATATCCCATTTCACATAAGTAATCGGAGCGGATGATAATACCGAGCTAACTGACTCGACGATATAATCACATACATCCTTACGGGATAAATCCAGCACTAGCTGCTGGCGGGCTAATGAACTTTTATGCCCAGGTACATGGAGACACCAGTCTGGATGTTCACGGTAAAGATCACTTTCAGGCGATACCATTTCTGGCTCGAACCATAATCCGAATTCCATGCCCATTGCCGTGATATCTTCGCCTAGCTTTCCAAGACCTTCAGGCAGCTTGCGACGATCCTCTACCCAATCTCCCAGGGAGCTGTCGTCGTTATCACGTTTGCCGAACCAGCCGTCATCCAGCACAAACAGCTCTAGGCCTAGCTCTTTTCCTGCTTTAGCAATTTCTTTGATTTTATCCGCATTAAAATTAAAATAAGTCGCTTCCCAGTTGTTGATCAGAATAGGACGCTTGCTATCGCGGAATTCACCTCTGCATAACCGGGTCCGATACAGACGGTGATAGGTTCTCGATAAACCGCCAAGCCCTTCACTGGATCTTACTAATACTGCTTCAGGTGCCTGAAAGGATTCGCCCGGTTCAAGCAACCACTGAAAGTTGAAAGGTTGAATACCGATCCCTACTCTGGAAATTCCGTATTGATCCACTTCTGCTTGGGCGAGGAAACTCCCGCTATACACAAGGCTGAATCCATAAACTTCGCCATGGTCCTCTGTCGCATCTTTTGCAAGCAAGGCCATAAAAGGATTCTGCTGATGGCTGCTGGAGCCGCGTTTGCTGTCAATCCGCTGGATGCCAGGAACGAGGGGTCTTTTGTGAATATGGCGTTCTCTAGTCCAAGTACCGGATAATTGCAGCATGTCATAGTCAGAATCATGGAAGTCAACATTCGCGCTTAATACTCTTTTCAAAACCAGATTGTCCTTACCCAGATTCTCAATCCGCACGGAACGTGTTATAACATCCTGATCGTTAAATACGGTATAGCTCAAGGCAGCGATCAATCCTGTTTTATCATCTTGCAGTATAATTTCCAAGGTCTCTGCTTCTTCATCACTTTCAACATAAGTAGCAGGCAGACCTTTGAGTGCAGGTTTTCCTTTATTAATGGTGTAGCTCTTATAACGGAAATCCGTTACGGTCGTGCCATCTACTAGGTGAACCTCCAGTGCCGGTTCGCGGAAATCCCCGTTTCCATAGGAAGGGAATTCGCTTGGCAAGGTGTCGAGGGAGATATTTTTATCCTCCTGCAAATAAGTTGGGCTAAAAGAGCAACGTTCCACCAAATTCAACGGGTGTTGAAATTCTCTCCCTGCCAATTGTGGGCCCCAGTAGACATGCGCTGGAATAACACCTTTGATCATTTCAATAATATAGCTGGATTTCTCTGACTGTAAATGAAACACCTTGCGGTTGTCGTCATAATAAATACCCATAATATGTTTGCACTCTCCTTAAGGTAGCTCAATAGAACGTTTATTGTTTGTAGTTAATGCTTCTTCGAAGTCTATTTTAGAGTGAAATGGAAGGGTATACAATCTTAATATCTATACCTATTATAGTAAAATATTGATCTATCTATACACAGGATCTAAACCACTAGAATATATATCATCAAACTGTCATTTGGAGATTGGTAGCCTAGGATATAGTAGGAAAATAACCTTTTGCTTAAATATCAAAGACGGAACGTACAGTAAGCTGGGCACGCAGTTCCTCAGCCGTAGCTGGTTTGTCGAGATCTTTTTTGGCAACCGTAACGATTCTTGAAATGCCAGCTGACAGGTCGAAATAGTTATCACTGAAGATCGCATCTCTTTCCTTGAAATCAAGTCCAACGAAACGGGCATATGCTTTTGACTTCACAGTAATAACGAATTGTTCTGCTTCCTCTGTGACTACGGCTTCAAGCTCAGGATCAACAAAGCTGAAGTGTTTCGGCTTAACGAACAAGACGGTTCCCCCGCTTATCGTCTCCCCCTCTACCTCAAATACATATTCCAGATAGGCTTCACGTTTCTTCTCTTTTGTATCCAAGACATGACCAAAATCAAGCCGATCGAACTCGGCACTGCTTAAAGCCTCAACTTTCACCGACTTCGCACCTTCCATTAGAACCTCTGATGTCGGAGTAAGCAGTCTCCATCTTAATTCACCGCTCACCTTCTCTCTGCTCTCATTAGAGACATGCAGGGAAACTACGGTTCCTTCGTCATGTGCAGAAGCAAGAACTGGAGCAAAAAAACGTCTTGCTGTATAATGCATTGCTTTCCACCGGCCATAATAATCGATGCTAGACCAGGAAGCAACCGGCCAACAATCGTTCAACTGCCAATACAATGCGCCCATGCAGCGCCCTCTATGTCTACGCCAATGCTCTACGCCACAGCGCATGCCTTCGGCTTGGATAAGCTGGGACGCATAGAGAATAGATTCAAAATCCTTCGGATATTTGTAGGTCTCGCTGATATAATAGAGAATTTTCTCATTTCCGGTATTGTTCTTTTGGTGGGACTCCATGACATAGGAGAAAATATTGCGATCCTCCGGCAGCGTAAAGGATTCAATCGTCTTTAAGCTTGGGAAGGATTGCAGGCCAAACTCAGACATATAACGCGGATAGAGCTTCCGGTAATCGGTAAAAGGCTCCTTGCCATGCCAAACTCCCCAGTAATGCATGTCTCCATAGTTCTCGTCATTCGGCTTATCAAAGCTTCCTTTAGAGGAAGGAGAGGCACGCCAGTAAAAGGTATTGGGATCAACTTCCTTAGCAATGGCTGGCAGAAGCACTTCATATTGCTTGATATAGTCGGCCTTTAGCTGGAGCGAATAATGATTCTCCCAATCCCAATCGACCCAAGCCATCTCCTGTTCGTTGTTACCGCACCACAAGCCTAACGATGCGTGATGGCGCAGGCGCTTCATATTGTCGATCGTCTCATGTGTGATATTGTCCTCAAAAGATTCTGTCAGTGCATAGATCCCGCAGGCATACAGATGATCCTGCCAGACGATAAGCCCATATTCATCGCATAGATCATAAAAATAATCGTCAGGATAATAACCGCCACCCCATACGCGGATGGTATTAAAGTTAGCAGCCACGCAGCTTTGGAGCAGGCGATCCGTGCGCTCCTTAGTCACGCGAGGCAGAAGATTATCTTCCAGAATATAATCAGCACCTGTAGAAAAGATAAGCACGCCGTTGACTTCAAAAGCGAATGATTGTCCCCACTGGTCTTCTTCCTGCTTCACAGAAATCGTTCTTAATCCAATCCGCAGTTCTCGACGATCCAGCTCCTGTCCCTTCTGTAACAGCACAACCTCGACGTTATACAGGGGTTGTGCACCCAGATTATTCGGCCACCACAGCTCTGGCTCGATAATTTCCAGTGTAATATGATGATCTTCTCCGGCAGTTTCGAACACACGACGTTCAACGGCCACACCTGCTGGAGTGTGAACGCTGACTACGATTTCCCGTTCAACCTCCTGCCAGCTCTCTGTTCTTACCCGAACATCCAGAGTAACCTTATCCGGCTCGTGAAATTGTGTAATATAAACATCGTCAACACGGGCACTGTCATACCCCTGAATGGAGAGACTTCTCCAGATTCCAAGATCGGGCAGCTTCGGACCCCAGTCCCAGCCGAACATGGAATGTGCTTTGCGCAGATGGGATATTCCCTCCACTGCATCAGCACAACTGCTAAGCGGCAGCTCCGCTTGCTTCCGCAGAGCAAATTCCACTGGGGAACGGAAAATCGCGTGAATGGTGTTATCGCCTTGCTTCAACACTGACTTAATGTCCACTTCATACGTCCGGTGCATATTATCACTGTTCAGAATGTTAGTTCCATTCACAAAAAGCTCGCATAACGTATCCAACCCCTCACACAGCAGAAATACGCGCTCATGCTGTAACACTTCAGCTTCCACTTGAAAGCAACGCTGATATTCGTAATCGTCATTGGATAATTCCAGAACCTCATATTCCTGCTCACGATAGAACGGATCCGGCATTTCTCCGGCATTCAATAAATCGTGATAGACAGAACCTGGCACACTAGCCTCCAGCCAGCTCGGCTCATGCAGACGTCTCATTTTCCATTTTCCATTTAGATCTACAAGATGCATTTTCTCCGCCTCCAAAATGTGCTATTTTGCCTTCTTATAGATCAAGTCTATCAATAATATCTTTATATTTCTTGTGTTGTGTTCTCGAGAATCATGTGCTATTTTAACATCACTAATACCCTGGAGGACGAATATGCTCAAATACACCGAGGCAAGCCATATGAATCCTGAACTACTAGCAGACCCTTTCTGGGTGGAGTCCTTAAGTCAGGTATCTCCAGAGCATACGCATGATTTCTATGAATTTTTCATTCTCACAGAAGGCAGATGTCAGCATATTGTTAACGGGACAGCGCAGCTGCTTCAGACGGGCTGCCTTGTCTTTATTCGGCCCAGTGATACCCACAGATATGAAGCAGATGGTGATAGCGATTGCCGTTTCCTGAACATTCCCTGCCGCAAAAGCCTCATTGAAGATGCTTTAACTTATCTGAATGAAGAGGAGTTTTTGCACGGATTGCTCAACACGCCTCTCCCCCGAATCGCCATGTTATCTCAGCTGGAAATGGCTAGTTTCATCCGTTCTATGGAACGCATTCGCATCCTATCAACCCTAGACAAGGTTAAGTCCCGGATTTTTCTAAAAGGCCTGCTCGTCGATACACTCACCCAGCATTTTTTCTCCGCAGAGACAGTCGCTCAACCAGAATTCCCGCTCTGGCTAGAGCATGCCATAACCAAAATGCATTTAAAGGATAATTTGCACCGTGGACTTCATGCCTTGTACGAGCTGTCAGGGAGAAGCGCCGGTCATGTGAACCGCGCCTTCCGGCAATACTTGAACCAGACACCTACGGAATATATCAACCAGCTAAAGCTCAATGTAGCCCGCAACCTACTGCTCACTACCGAGCTGCGTGTGGTCGATATCGCTTTGGAATCCGGCTTCGAGAATGTCAGTCATTTCTATCATCAATTCAAAAAATTCTATCATCAAGCCCCGCTTGATTTCCGCAGGAATGCACATGTTAATCGGCTGGTTTAGTTTTTTTATACAACAAAAAAAGCTTCCCTCTGCTGAAATGCAGAGAGGAAGCTTTTACATAGATAAATATATTATTTTGAGTTCCACAATTCCATACGTTCGCTATACTTCTGATTGAAGATTTCTTCTACTTTTTCATCCCCAGCTTTTTTCATATCCGCAAGCATCTTGTCGAATGTAGAATTGGCTTCGGCTTCAGAAGGAGCGATGATTACTCTCGTAATGCTTTGGTCCATAATATCTTTTACTTTTTGCGCGGTCAGCGCTTCAGGCGTTCCGCCGTCAGGACCTAAGTTATCAAATTCTGCTGTATCCCATACGGAATCTCCAAGGCTCTTAATGGCCATTTCGTCAATTTCACTACGTTGGTATTTAACGGCCATATCGTATGGCTGTTCATTGGCATCCAGACCATTTTTAACAAACCACAACCATTTACGAACACCACTCTTCTTCACAGCATCGTCCCAGTTATCCTTGAAGCTTTGCAGGAATGCAGGGTCTGGTTGTCTCTTTCCATCCACCATGGTGTACTGCTCGCCTTCCTTACCCCATAGCAGCAAATGTTGTCCTTCGTCACTCGCTAGGTAGTTGAACAGCTTGATAGTTTCTTCAGGGTGTTTGTTATTTTTCGTAATGGCAATAGCATCCCATCCAAGTGAGCTTCTTGGTCCGAATGTTGTTTGGGAGGTCTCTGTGCCTGGTGCTACAACCTTGTACGGGAAGAACTGATTATCATCTCCGCCATCCTTCTTCAGAGTACCATTTGCGTTACCTGGGTCCCAGTATGCGCCTGGTGTGGAGAACACTGCGCCGTTAGCCAGCTTTTGAATCCAGGTTTGTGTTTTGCTGATGGCAAATTCTTTTTCGATTAGACCTTCTCTATACAGACTGTTCACATAAAGCAGCATCTCGCGATACTTTGGATCCTTAACATCATATTGTAATGTTCCATTATTATCGTAGTAGGTTCTCAGACCCCACATCCCTTTAAATGTACCCAGGTTGGCGCCCATATTTTCACCGTTCATCGTCATTGGAACAGTTTCTTTTCCATCAATTGTCTTGTTTTTCTCTTTAAAATTCTTTAAAAGTGCTTCAAACTCATCCGTTGTGAGTGGGGTGGAGCCATCTGCCTTATCTGGAGCCAGGTCAGCAACCAGATTTTTTCTCATCAGCATACCGAAGACAGGATCACTATCCAGGCCATACCAGTTAGCTAGGTAATAGTTTTTTCCATCTTTATAACGTGTTTTGATCAATGTGTCGCCGTACATTTCTTTAATGTCTGGTCCACTTTTCTCAATTAACTCATCGAGCGCTATAAATGCGCCACTTGTAATGTATTTATCGAGAGAAGCATCACCCCGGCTCATTACAACTACATCCGGATAGTCACCGCTGGCTAGCATCAAGCTCAGCTTTTCCGTAGGATTACCCGTTGGCTGCTGGATTGAGATCGAAATGCCCGTTTTTTTGGTGATTTCCTGCGCAATAGCATCAGTGAAAGGCTCACCCTTGGTATTTGAATCAAACCAGGTCAATGTAATCGGCTCTTGTTTTTTATCGTCTCCGGCCGTTTGGTTTGTATTGTTTTTTCCATCATTTGAAGCACAACCCGCTAATACACCAACGGCTAATGCGGCAGTAATACTCACGTTCAACCATTTGTTTTTCTTTATCATAGACACCCTAATTCCTCCCATTAAGTAAGTTACTTCATAAGTCTATCAAGCAACCAAGCAAGTCTGTCCGCTCACCCCCCTTCAGGGCCGCCATTTATTTAATCATATTAACTCTTAACCGCTCCCAAAGTCATACCCTTAACAAAGTACTTTTGCAGGAATGGGTATACCAGTACGATAGGCAATGTTGCCACCATCGTCGCTGCCATCCGGATAGTATCACTTGAAACCGCATTCCGCTTAGCCGAGTTAGCTAGCATTTGCGATTGCGATACCATGCCTCCGGTTTGGAATTGACTTAATATTTTCACGAGTACGGCTTGCAAGGTCTTTAAGTCAGAACTATAGGTAAACGCATAGGAGTCAAACCACGAATTCCAATGTGAGATTGCCTGAAAAAGTCCTACAGTCGCAAGCACGGGTGTGGTCAAAGGTAGAACAATCCGGAAGAAAATCGTCAGGTCATTCGCCCCGTCTACCTTCGCCGACTCCTCGATCTCACCAGGCAGCCCCTCCATAAAGGTACGGACAATAATCATATAGAAGACATTCATCAACCCTGGCAAAATAAATACGGAAAACGTGTCAATCATATTCAGCGCTTTAAGCACCATGTAATAAGGAATCAGTCCGCCTCCAAAATACATCGTGAAGACAAAATATAGATTCCATCCTTTACGTCCCATCAAATTCCGGCGGCTTAGCGGATAAGCAAGCATCGTAATGACAAGGACAGATAGCGGCGCTCCAATTACGGTACGTTTGACAGTAACCCATAAGCCATTCAAAATCTCGCTATCTTTTAAGATTTGACTGTAGCTATCAAAGGTGAGGACTCTGGGCCATAAATAGACGCCACCACGTACGGTATCCTCAGCAGCATTTAATGAAAGAACGAGAATATTCCAAAAAGGCAGAAAGGTAACTAACAACACAAGTATAAGAATGAAATAAACTATAAATTTAAAAATATGATCCCCGTATCTATTCGAAATCATCACAAGCGCTCCTCTCTTTTTCGTGTTTAGAACAACGCTTGGTCGTTCACTTTTCTAGAAATACGATTCACAATTACAACAAGTATGAAGGCAATCACGGATTTAAATACCCCAACGGCCGCCCCGTAGGAGAACATGCTGTTTTGTAGCCCGTATTTATATGCATAAATATCGATAACCTCTGAATACTCAAGCACGGTATTGTTTTGCAGCAGGTATTGTTGTTCAAAGCCTGCATTCAAAATGCCTCCGACGGCTAGAATCCCTAAAATAACAATGGTTGGACGCAAGGCTGGCAACGTAATATGCCACATTTGCCGGAAGCGACTGGCTCCATCCACTCTTGCTGCTTCGTAGAGCTCTGGATTAATAGCGGAAATTGCAGCAAGATACATAATGGCGCTGAAGCCCATTTCCTTCCACATGTTAGACAAAGCGATAATCCACCAGAATAGTGGTCCATTTTGTAGAAAAGCAACCGGTTCCTGAACAATGCCCAACGTCACCAGTAAATTGTTAAACATCCCATCGGAAGCCAGCAGCGTAATCACGATGTTTGCAGCGATAACCCATGAGATAAAATGCGGCAGATAAGAAACCGTCTGTACAAATCTTTTGAAAAATCCCTGCCTAGCTTCATTCAGTACAAGTGCGAGGATGATCGGCGCTGGAAATCCGAATAACAAGGTCAGCAAGCTTGTAGCGAGCGTATTACGCATTACACGGTAGAAATCTCCGGTAGTAAAGAAATACTCAAACCACTTGAAGCCTACAAACTCTGCATGGAAAAATTGTTGAAAAAACGTTCCTCCGCCCGGCTGATAATTCGTAAACGCCATATACATCCCAAACATAGGACCATAAGAAAATAGCAATGTCGCAATTAAGGCAGGCAGCATCAGCAAAAATAACCATTTCTGCTCTTTTAATCTGTACCACAGATTATTGCCTCTGACTGTTTTGATAGCGCTTGCTTTATGCATCAAATACCCTCCCTTTTTATTTAGTGCAGCATGTCGAGCCACATCTCGATTCAACTTCTCTCCTATTCATCTTAAGTCCGCAACAGGTGGCTTTCTATACTTCAATCCTCCGAATGATAGCGCTTTTTAAAGGAGTTTCGGCAGATTCGAGCATTGGATTTCGATATTTAGTCTGCTATGATGAACATGGCAAACAGCGAATTTACAGTAAAGAAGGGACTTCTTCTATGCGCCATATATATAGGAAATATATTTATATGCCTTTTATTGATTTGAGCTTTCGCTCCAAGCTGTTCAGCGTATTTGTGCTAGTGACCATTGTTCCGATGATGCTTTTCGCCTACCTTTCCTACGAATTAACAAAATCAAAATTAACGGATCAGATTTACAGCAATATGATGAATTCAACAGCTCAGATTAATAAAAATTTGGAAAACAAGCTGGACAGCTATGAACATATTTCAGCTTCCATCTACCTGGATAACAGACTTGCCAGCTACCTCACGAGTGAATACCAGGATGATCCTTCTTATCTGGATGTCTATCAATATATAGGCAACCGCATGGACACGATAATGACTGCCTATCCTGATTTTGATAGCGTTTTCATTTATTCGGACAATGAATCACTTCCCAAAGATGATTACTATATCAAGCCGGTAACAGCTGAGGTTAAAGAGACCGAGCTGTTCAAGCAGCTTCAGCAGTCACACGGGAATATCATTCATCTGTCCTCACCGCAAACCGAAGATAGTCCGGCCATGTTTACCTTAGCAAGATTTTTGAACAATAACCGCAATCAATATCCCTACGGTATTCTGGTCTTCAGAATCTCCGAATCGGTAATCTATTCTTTAATGGAGGAAGAAGCGGGCGGGAAAGATATTTTTATTATTAATGACAAAGGGCTTATTCTCTCAGCAGCAGACAAGCACTTATTAAATACGAGCCTGCCGGAATTGCTTGATCAGAAATTCGATGAATCGCCATCGGGCAGATTTGACACAACTTACAAAGGGGTAAAGGCTTTCGCCGTCTATAACACGCTCAAAAATGGATGGAAAACGGTGTCCATCTTCCCTTATGACAGCATTATTCAGGATGCTAAATCACTCTCAGATCTGATTATCAAAATCTCACTGGGCTTTATTGGCGTGGCCCTCCTGCTGATTTACATTACGGCGTCGCTATTCAGCAAGCGTATCCGTACTTTAATCCGGATGATCCGCCGCCTGGAACGGGGGGATTTCAATCATAGTACAGAAGAACATTTGGGAAATGATGAGATTGGCCAGCTGCATTTTGCCTTCAAGCAAATGACCACCCGGCTCAAAAGTCTCATTACCGAGGTGTATCAGAAGGAGCTGCAGAGCAAGGAAGCCGAGCTTGACCTGCTGCAAGCGCAGATCAACCCTCATTTTCTGTATAACACACTGGGCTCCATCTCGTCGCTTGCCCTAAAACATCAAGATACGCGTATACAAGATTTGGTGCTTCATCTAGCCAAGTTTTATCGAATCTCCCTGAATAAAGGGAAAAGTATATTGACCATCCACGAGGAATTAAAGCTGACCCAGAGCTACAACGCCATTCAGCTAATCCGCTTTAAAGGACAACTGAACATTACCTACACAGTAGATGAAGCGATTCTGCCCTACTCTACAGTCAAACTTGCCTTACAGCCTTTTGTGGAGAATGCAGTGCTTCATGCCGTGTGGAGCCAAGAAAGTCCGCTAAATATTCATATCAAAGGTGTCATGGAAGCGAACGATATTATTTTGTCAGTAATCGATGATGGCATGGGGATGAGCCGCGAGACGCTCAGTTCTTTGCTTGAGGATAAGCCTGGACGAGGGTACGGAATCACTAACGTTGATCGCCGCATCAAACTGAAATTTGGTGAGCACTACGGCGTTAAAGTATTTAGCAGACTAGGAATAGGCACCACTGTGCAGATTCGTTTACCCCAAAAAGAGGTGTAGGAGCGGTGACGAGGGGATTCTCCATTGCGGGGATCGTTTGGCTTGCTTCTCCTTGGATATGATGGGATCGATGGGATCGTTTAGATCGCTCGGTACTATTTGCTCCCTGCTCATTCGTATCGGACCGAGGAGACCTTATTTCGATGATTCGGGGCATTTTGCTCGACTATCGGACTCAGATGCAGCTATTGACTCATTTGCACAGTAATTCTGGACATTTTTATAGCAATAAGAGCTATACAGTCCGAAATCTTTGTAAAATGACTCAAATATCCAAAATAGCTGCGATACGGTCCGATGTGTTCGACTTTGCGCGGGATTCTACTTTGCTGAGGTGTGTTCGACTTATGCTCCCTCCTCATTCGCATCGGACCGAGGAGACCTTATTTCGATGAATCAGGGTACTTTGCTCAACTACCGGACTCAGATGCAGCTATTGACTCATTTGCACAGTAATTCTGGACATTTTTATAGCAATAAGAGCTATACAGTCCGATACCTTTGTAGAATAGCTCAAATAGCCGAAATAGCTGCGATACGGTCCGATGTGTTCTAACTATGATCTACTTTGCCGGGGTGTGTTCTACTTTTGCACGGGATTCTACTTTGCTGGGTATGCTCTACTTTTGCGCGGGATTCTACTTTGCTGGGTATGCTCTACTTTTGCGCGGGATTCTACTTTTCTGAGGTGTGCTCTACTTATACTCCTTCCTCATACGCATCGGACCGAGGGGACCCTATTTCGATGAATCAGGGCATTTTGCTCGGCTATCGGACTCAGATGCAGCTATTGACTCATTTGCACAGTAATTCTGGACATTTTTATAGCAATAAGAGCTATACAGTCCGAAATCTTTGTAAAATGACTCAAATATCCAAAATAGCTGCGATACGGTCCGATGTGTTCTAACTATGATCTACTTTGCCGTAGTGTGTTCGACTTTTGTGCGGGATTCTACTTTGCTGGGGTGTGTTCAACTTATGCGCGGGATTCTACTTTGCTGAGGTGTGCTCTACTTATACTCCTTCCTCATACGCATCGGACCGAGGGGACCCTATTTCGATGAATCAGGGCATTTTGCTCGGCTATCGGACTCAGATGCAGCTATTGACTCATTTGCACAGTAATTCTGGACATTTTTATAGCAATAAGAGCTATACAGTCCGATACCTTTGTAGAATAGCTCAAATAGCCGAAATAGCTGCGATACGGTCCGATGTGTTCTAACTATGATCTACTTTGCCGTAGTGTGTTCTACTTTTACGCGGGATTCTACTTTTCCGTAGTGTGTTCGACTTTTGGCAGGATTCTGCTTTGCTGAGGTGTGTTCTACTTTTGCGCGGGATTCTACTTTGCTGGGTGTGTTCTACTTTTACACGGGATTCTACTTTGCTGGAGTGTGTTCTACTTTTACACGGGATTCTACTTTGCTGGGGTGTGCTCGACTTTTGCACGGGATTCTACTTTCCTGGAGTAAGTTCCGATAGATAGTAAAGTGCGGTATTAGTAACTGCCGAACAGCAATGTAACAAACAGTAATGTAATATCTATTAGCAAAGTTCGATAAAGTAGCTAATTTCATCAACTGATCTATCAAAAGAGCGACTCTTCGGTTAATGGAGAGTCGCTCTTTTGTAGTCATTTCAGCTTACTTCAAAATCAAATTATAGATCACTTGAGCCGCTTCTGCGCGCGAAGCGATTCCTTTTGGTGCAAAGCGTTCATGACTTTGACCTTGAATCAGTCCTAGACTGGCCGCTTCATTTACAGAAGCAGCGGCCCAAGCAGACACCTGATTCATGTCGGTGAACGCTGCGGCAGTTGCACCGTTGGTTGTTGCACCATTAGTTGTTGCACCGTTGGTTTTTGCGCCATTAGTTGTTGTACCGTTAGTTGTTGCACCGTTGGTTGTTGCACCATTGGCTGTTACGCCGTTGTTCAGCTCGTAAGCCTTCATTAGCATCACCGTGATTTCTTCACGGGTGATTTGTGCGCCCGGCTCAAGCTTGGACGCACTTCTGCCACTCACGATTCCCGCCTTGTAAGCGATTGAGATAGGCTCCGCATACCAGGCGGATGGAGCAACATCAGCAAAGCTTTCTTTTCCTGTCGCGGTCAGTCCAAGGGCATGAACAAGCATCGAGGTGAACTCGGCACGTGTAACTGCCCGGCTTGGTTCAAACTTTTCTTTGCTTGTGCCCTGCACATATAGCTTGGACGCCAGCTCTTGGATTACTGGGTTAGCCCAGTGATTGGCCGGAACATCGACAAAGATGCGGTTCAACTCCAGCACAGCATATTTACTGAAGTGGCTGACCTCAGCTTTTAATACACCGTTAGCATAATCAGCTTGAATATATTCCAGCCTGCCATTGTCCGCGATATAATAAACACCGCCTCGTTTAGCATTGAAGCCTTCTGCCACTGGCATGATGAGTGTTATTGGCTTATCAAATGTAGCGAGTGTGTCTGTAATGCCTGACTTGGTGGTAATAGAAAGACTAAATTCATAGATGTCTCCCTTGAGTACAACAGCCGCATTAGTAGAACTAGCCACTGTAGCAACCAACTCATCGGCCTTGCTGCTGAGGTTCACCATCTTCAGGGCAATCTTGCTATCTTCCCGCTGTCCCTCTGGCAGCTTGTTTTGCAACTGGTGAATTAGCTCCGCTGGTACCTGCAAGGAGAGCTTACCCGCATTCAAAACTAGGGTGTGGTTCGCCAACTGTCGGACTACAGCAGAGGATAACTGAACTTGCTGAATATCCCCTTTAATCTCAACCACTACCTGACCAGAAGTACTGTCCACTTTCAGCATATCTGGCATGAGAATCAAAGTGCCCGCAGCATTCTCTTGATCCGAAGTACTGTCAGAGGTACCCCCATTGTTTCCTGGATTCCCAGGATTACTAGGCTCTCCTGGATTTCCCGGTTCTCCTGGATTACTAGGCTCTCCCGGATTTCCCGGCTCTCCCGGATTACTAGGCTCTCCCGGATTACTAGGCTCTCCCGGATTACTAGGCTCTCCCGGATTTCCCGGCTCTCCTGTAGAGGCCTCTTTGACTGTGATTTCTGCCGATGTTTTGAACCCACCGTCTACCGTCTCCACAGTAATGGTGGCCTTTCCAGCTTCTACAGCGGTTACTGTTCCGTACACTACGGTAGCTACAGAGGTATCGCTCGAAGTCCAAAGTACTGCTTTATCCGTCGCATCATCCGGCGATACTGTAGCCGTCAACTTGCCGGTTTCACCAGCGGTCAACGAAAGCTCTGTCTTATCCAGTGTTATACCGGTTACTGTCTTAGGTGCAGCCGTCAATTTTACCAGTTTCGACTCTGTCGGCTGTAAGGACAATTTCATAGCTCCTGTGGCAGAGGAAACCTCTCCTGTCCAGAGATCTTGCGTAGTATAAATCTCTGCAGTATCCAGTCCAGCGCGGCCAAGATCAACTTGCTTATCTGCCGAAGCAGATGCACTGTAATTGAATACGGCCAGATAATAATCATTGCCATCCTTCATAACAAAAGTATCGGCGGCATTGGCGTTTGTATTTCCTTCAAGTGGCTTGAACACTTTTCCTTTTAAAGCTAAATCGAGAACATCTTTGTTGTTGAACAAAGCGGTCATGTACTCCTGTGCTTTTGGATCGTTAACATCGTCAGAGCCAAGTAGTACTGTTCCAGCAATAACGCCAGAGTTCATACGGGTACGCGCTTCAGTCAAGCTGGTAGCACGGGCCAATGCCAAATGATCAGGATCGGTGTAGGTGTAGATCGTGCCATTTTGCCAAAAGCCATAGGTTAATGAATTCAGCATATATTCGGTTTCATTGATCTTGCCGTAGGTGTCGCAGGAAATTCGTCGGCTATGCGCATATTGGCTCGGGAAAATTGGCGCAATTGATGCGCTAATGAACATTTTTCCATCCAGACGTTCTTTCACATAACGCATTCCTTCATTATAAGCTTGGATTCCTGTCGATATAGTTGGATCGAAATGTTGCCCCTCAAGCGAACCATGCGTTAAGAAATCCAATTTGATGAAGGTGAAGCCCAGAGCTTTAAATTTGTCCAAAAAATAGTTCATGCGCAATTGGGCACCAGGATGTGTTACATCCAAAGGAAAAGCCCCGTCCAGAGTCGGCAGCGGTTGACCCGCGGCATCCTTAAGGACAATATCGCCGTAAGTATATTTATTGTCAGTTCCCTCTACAATCTGGTCCATATTGTTGCCCCAGTATACAAACGGTGCCCAATAAATACCCGCATGCTGGCCATTCCCTTTAATAACCGATACGGCGTCAGTCAGCTGCTTATCATTCAGATTATCCCAATAAGAATCCATGTTAATAAATACATTGCCGTTATTATTGAAATTTTGCAGATTCTCTTTGTAGTAATTGGAGACATCCACTACATCTTGATACGAAAGCGTACCCTCGTAAGCTCCCCAGCTATTAAAACCAACCGGTACGCCTTGTGGCAGCTCGGGGTTTAGCGCAAGTGCAGGTGTAATGATCGCATTAGCTTTGCCATACTCCTCAAGCCCTGTACGGTAATCACTGAAGGCCCCTACCATGATCATAGGTGAGGACAAGTTTGTTCCACTTAAGCTGCCATGAGGCTGGGTATCCCGGGTAACATCACTAGCTGCACCACCATATACGACCAGCTCATTCAGCCGATTGGAGGAACCTTTCCAGTCGATGCCTGTCTTCCAGGTATCATGAGTTACAGAGCCAAGCACAAGGCCGCTGCGTGTCGAGTTGTTAAACACAGTCGTCATCTCATAGCTGGTATCTGCACGATTCATAGATTGAGATTTATAACGAATCCAAGCATCGTTGTCAAAAGGAACCGTAAGCACACGATTATCCGCACTAGCTCCGATATCCAAACCACCTGTACGTTTTACGGTAATAGGTGACATATAGTTGGTCTTGACCGCTGTATCGCTGGCCGCATCCAGACGGGTCAGAAAATACTTTTGATCGTCATAAAACTTGTAGACCTGCTTTAACGTCGGTTTTCCTGTGGAAGTGTGGACAAAAGTTAGCTCCACGCCTTTGCCGAAACCATCCTGAATGTCTACCGGAGCACCAACACTTGTATGACTCTCATAGCTTGTAGTCTCAACGAGCGTATCGCCGATTTTGATACTGCTATAGATCCCATGCAGCTTCTGTCCGTCAGCCCAGTTATAGCTTACATATCCGGACTTGGTATTATAGGACACTTCATATTGGCCATTTGATACAAGCAGTCCGTAAGTATATTCGGTAACTGTGATAGCTCCGTAGATCTTAGAAGCGCCCGGTGTTCCTAAATCACCGTCTTCCTCCACTGGGGGATTAGGATCCACACCCATAGCTGGCTCAACTATAATCCGGTCCAGATCTGGCGCATACCCGTTGCCATCTGTAAATTTGATTGTATTCTCGCCTTCGTTCAGTGGCAGTGTAAGTTCATACATTCCAACCGTATCCCAGTCCGGTGTCTTGGGCAGCTCATAATACTGCTCTGCTACACCATTCGCACTAACGTAGAAGCTGCGTGGGTCACCTGAAATATAGGCGATTGTGATTCGGTAATCAACAGTCATAGGGGCTGTAATCTTGTTGAAGGTTATGGAACTGCCGTTATTCAAGTACCCTACCTTCTGACCACCCGAAGCATTCGGGCTAGCGGAAACTTGGGCCTCGCCTGTCAAATCATTGAGTGGAGATTCTGCTTCATAGCTGAGGGTATAAGGAATAATTTCTATCCGGTCGAAATCTGGAGAATACCAATCATGATCTGAGAAGGTAATAGTATTCAAACCCTCTACCAAAGAGGCCTCCACATCATAGGTTCCCACGGTGCTCCAGCTTGCCGTCTTTGGCAGGTCAATCATTTCATCCAGTCCATCGTTAACCTGCATATAGACAGGACGTTGATCGCCGGAAATATAGGAGATGCGGATTAAATACGTTCCCGCTGCTGGTACTGCAACATTTGTGAACTGTAAGGAACTGTTTTTGTTCAGATCCGTTACGATTTTACCGCCAGAGCCCACACTGCTGTCCGCCACTTTGGCGTTGCCTGTAAGCATATTCTCAGTAGCCTCGGCTTCCATGATCACACCATGCAGCTTCTCCTTCCAGTCACCCCCGGGTCCTTCACCTGGATCGCTGTCGTCCAGTCCACGGATTACGATCTTATCGATGTCCGGAGAATACCAGTTGTTGTCATCGATCAAGATGGTATTAGCACCCGCGTTCAGCGGAAGCGTCACATCATAAGTGCCTACCGTATCCCAGTCCACAGTCTTGGACGGTTCTTCAAATTGCTTGTCACCGCCATTGGCACTGATATTAAACGGGCGTGAATCGCCAGAAATATAATACACTGTAATTTTATAATTCCCCGGCTCGCTCACGGTCACATTATTGAACAACAAGGAGCTGCCTTGATACATGCCGCCAACTTTTTTCCCTCCGGAAGCCGCTGGGTGGTCAGAAATTGACGCATTACCCGTCAGAATATTCCCATCCGCTTCAGCTTCATAGCTATTTGTATCCTCGGCGTAGACCTTGCCGGCAAACTGAACACCGCTGCCTAACACTAAGCTGATCATAAGAAAGAACAAGACCCCTCTTTTCATTACACGTCCAAACATTTAATCCCTCCATTTAACTTTCTGATATAAGAAAAGCCTTCCGGTTGCAATTCATCAGTTGTTCCTCTTTCCAAATAACGTCTTCAGAACTCCTCTCCTTGTTGTAAGTAACGTCATGTAAGGAATGTACGGCCCGTACCGATTACTCTCTCAAGAATGCTGTATCCAACTATTGCCGTCTGGATTTCTTGAAAGCGCTATCGCAATTAGATGTGTAAAAAAGCTTCCTTTAATCGCAATAATGAATCAAGCCCCTCACATGTGCTGAGTTGTAATACATGCTTATTGTAAAAAGCAAAGGGGCATCTTTCCATATCGCAAGTTTACAATTCATAAAGGAAAGCAACTTTTCTTTCTATTCAGTAAGCAGAAGTGCGGAAGGTTAAATATTTTTCCTATACTCGTTAGGTGTGACCCCAAGGTTCTTCAGAAATAGAGAAATAAAATAAGACGTGCTTTCGTACCCCACTCTCTGGGCAATATCTTGAATCTTCAGTGACCCGTCTGCGAGCAGCTCCTTAGCCTTATCAAGCCGAATACGGGTTAAATAATCGTGGATCGTGATGCCTGTTTTATCCTTAAAAATAGATCTTAAGTAGTTCGGTGACAGATAAACCTGATCAGACAGACTATTAATCGTAATCGGCTGATCGTAATTTTGTTCAATCACGGTGCGAACCTTGTGGACGAGCTTTGTATTTTTATCCATAAGTCGCTCACCTAGCATGCTCACGGCATCACCCGCAGTGCCCAGGATTAAATCCTCGATCTCATGTAAAGTCAGCGCATTATAGATGGAATGATAGAGCTCCGCCCGCTTAAAGCCCTCGGGAACAGACTGATGCAGCTGCTCTAGCAGTTCATCAACAAGATCAATCGCCCAATCACAGATGATTTTTTTCTTGATTCTCAGTGTGGCCAGTCCCACGAAATATTGATGCAGCTTTTGTGCGGCCTGCTCGAAATCCAGCTGATGGATAGCTTCAAACCACTCTTTTCTCTCAAAAGGTGGCATATGTTCACTGTCGAACTGATTCGAAATAGCCTCGGCATGAATAATTAAGCCCGTGCCTTTATAAAAACGTTCATTTAAAATCACACGCGTCTGCTTATACAGATTATGGACCAGCGCTAATTCTGCTGCCTGCGCTCCGACTGCTGCCGTCACCGTAAAATCCAGCGCACTACGAATAGCCACAGCTAAATCCTCCCAAGCATAATAGCCAGGCTGTTGAGTCGCTTCCATGAACACACCTGTCTCGCCATCCTTGTAAGGAACAAAAACAACCTCTATATTTTTCGCCTTAAAAAAGTGATCCAGATAAGAAATCAACCGGCTCATACACTCTTCCAGACTCTGCTGCTCACCCTCCGCCTCTTTGGGATCAATGCTGAACAGTGCCATGGTATAACGATTACTCTCTGGGAGACGTGTCAGCCTATTGAAGTTATTTGCCAGCTCTGCGGCTTGCTCCGCATTTTTTTCAAAAGAAAGCTCCTTAAGAATCTTAGTTTTAGCAGCCTCCATAGAACGTTGTTTCATCTGAACCTCTTCGCAGCGCGCTTTAACCTTTTCGATAACGCTTTCAATTTCAGTCAAATCTAGCGGCTTCAGTAAATATCCAACAGCTCCTACATTAAGGGCCGATTTAACATAGTGGAATTCATCATGTCCGGTGAGGAACATAATTTGCATCTGGTCATAACATTCATGTATTTTTTTAGCCAACTCAATTCCATTCATTATCGGCATCTGAACATCTGTAAGAATAATATCCGGTTGAAAAGCCTCTATTTTCTCCAAAGCTTCTCTACCATTGCTCGCTGTTCCGACTACATAGATGCCCATCTCTTCCCAGCGGATATAATCTCTCATCATCTCAAGACCCATTTCTTCATCATCTACCAAAAAAATACTATACACCTGAGGTTCCCTCCTTCTTGTTGTCTGTATTTGCTCCTATTATATTCTTTTCCCCTTAGGCGATCATCGACCAAATAAATGTAAGTCATTTTCAGGCATGAATCGTTACTTTGTAAGATCTAATCCCAACGTGCTCGTAAAAAGGCTATCGGGTCCTAAGCAGACCAGATAGCCCTTCGATACCTACTCATCATTATTCGGACGCATAATGAAAACGGAGGCTCATCGCCCCCGCCGAATCATTATAACAGCTCCAATTGGCTGTTGAAATAGTAGCTTCCTCCTGTTTCTGCTTGGAAGGTAGTTCTCTGATCTCCCCATCGAAGGGTCACCGTTCCCGGTGCGTAGGTGCGAAGCGTAGCTTCCGTCAACTGCCCCTTCTCCCAAACTACGTCTACCTCTACCTTTCCTTTGGCTCGTAATCCAGACACCGATCCTGTATTCCAGGCTTGCGGAAGCGCTGGCAACAGATGAATTTCATCCGCGTGGCTTTGCAGCAGCATCTCTGCAATGGTAGCCGTCCCGCCAAAGTTGCCATCCACGACAAAGATATTGCACTCTGCCCCACCAATCCCTGATTTGGAGAAACTGAACAGATTATCGAAGCACAGTCCGCTAATTAAATGAGAGATATGCTTATACGCCTTCTCCCCGTCATATAGTCTGGCAAAACTAAGACCGAATAAGGCGGCGGTGAACTCTACATCCTCCAGTTCTTCCTGAGCCATCCGGTTCTCCAGCGTTACCCTTGCTGCCGCGCTTAACTCCGGTGTTCTGTCCGGTGTAATCTGGTTGCTTGGATACAAAGCGAACAAATGAGCCAAGTGTCGATGCTCAGGTTGCGCTTCTTCATAATCTTCAAGCCACTCCTGCAGCTGACCTCTTTTACCAATCTGTAGCGGGGGTAACTTAGCCATAGCTTCCTTAAGCTTCAGCTGAAGCTCCACATCTGTATCGAGCAACACCGCAGACTTCAGGCAGAACTCGAAAAGATCTTGCACGAGCACTTGATCCATGGTCGAGCCCATAGACAGCTGCTGTGCACCCTCGCTGCTATCTGCGGGATAGAAGCTGTTCTCTGGCGAGTTAGAAGGACCCGTCACCAGCCAGCCATATTTCGGATGAATCGTCATATAGTCGAGGAAGAATTCTGCGGCTTCTTTTAGCACAGGATATGCCTGGCGCTCTAGAAATACACGATCCTGACTATATTCATAATGCTCCATCAGATGGATTGCAATCCATAATCCGCCTGTGACATTGAGCCCCCATGAGGTTTCCCAGCCCGGAGCTGTAAACCCCCAGACGTTAGAGAATACATGCGCTACCCATCCTTTGCTGCCATATAAATCGCGTGCAGTTGATTTTCCCGCCTGAGATAAATCTTCAATATATCGCATCAATGGAAGGTGGCTGTCTGCAAGGTTCACGACTTCTGTCGGATAATAATTCATCTGTGTATTAATATCGAGATGATAGTCGCAGCTCCAGCCCATACGGCAAGCCTCACCGTCATTCCAGATTCCCTGCAAGTGCAGTGGAAGAGGTGAATCTTCCCGTGATCCGGCAATGGTTAGGTAGCGGCCATACTGGAGGAACAATGCGAACAACTGAGGGTCCTCAGCCTGATCCTGTGCCAGTAACCTAATCCGCTGATCGGTAGGCAGACCTTCTTTCCCGGAGCTACCCAATTGAATATCCACCTTTGCATAATCCTGACGGTAATCTTGAATATGATCTTCTTTTAACTGTGCATAACCTTTGGTTAATGCCTGCCTTAGGTTGCTGTAGCTCTCCGTCTCCCATTCCTGATTGCTCCGGCGATAATCAGTACTGACCCCAAAATAAATCCGGGCCTCATTAGCTCCGGAAACTCTTAATCGGCCATCCCCCCTGTAGATCGTACCGCCGGATAGACTTATTTTGAGCTGCCCTTTTGCCCATACCCCGCATTTACCATTACTATGCACCTTTTCTGTAGCTTGCCCCTTGAATTCAATAGTGTCGCCATCCACAACCTCAGTCGTAAACGATTCTGTCCCACCTTCGATGGCAAGCGTAAAGGATACCCCTCCAGGCTTATCGCTCCAAATTCTTGAAACTACCAGATCATCGGCATGTGAAGCGAAGACCTCTCGACGGATTGTTGTTTCGCCGCTCTCATAGACCGCCCCAGACACTGCACTTGTCAATTCCAGCTCCCGCCGAAACACACCGCCTGATTTAACATCCGCATCCTGGGCAAAATCAATAACCACCTCGCATAATCCCAGGTTCGTACCGAAATTTTGTTTTTTAGGCTGTAAATACTGTTTGGCTAAACGATCACCGCTGTCATAATCGCCGGCAAAAAAGTGACTTCGCATCTCTTCCAGCGCAGTTCTACCTCCGGCAGGAGCAGACTCGGGATCCGTTTGCCCAGACCAATAGGTCACCTCGCTCATGCTCCACACTTCACGATGCGGCGCCGCCATTACAACAGCACCTATTCTTCCGTTACCCAACGGCAACCCTTGCGACCAGCTTGTTGCAGGGGTTGAATACCACAATTTAAAATCGCTCATTTGATCGTCTCCTGTCTGTAATAGACCTTCAAAAGTTGTTGTTAATTAATCCGCTTTCTCTGTTATTAACATTGTGTATTTATCGCATTTATCGTAACATCATCAGTACTACTAGTCTTTGTTGACTCGTTCATTCATTTGACAATTTATCCGTTATCCCAAATATTTAACTACAGGCCAAAATTAAGAAATGCTGCTAGCAAAGGGGTATAGTATGAACAAACTATCTGAAATCACACCGTATGTTGGAGCAATCATGCCTTATCTGTACGACGGAAGCAGCAATGAGCATCTGCGCGTCGGCAATGCCTACGCCTTTCATCTGTTTACCGATGGCCCCGGTGAGATGGAAATCGACGGAGTTCGTTATCCGATTGAGCGTAGAACACTGGTGTTTCTGCGCCCCGGCCAGCCACATGCCTTTCATATTTCCCCTTCTCATCCACTCTCGTCCTACAATGTCTATTTTGATTTGTGGGACAAGCAGTCGCCTATGTCTACTAATCTTTCTTTTATCCATGCGCCTGAACCCTTTAGGCTTGAGAAAAAGGCCACCGAAGTCCCCTGTGCCGAGCTGAAAGAATTGCCCTGCGTTTTCCCGCTAGCTAAATATCCACAGCTATACGATAGTCTTGTGATGATTGCCAAAATATACAATGAAGCGATATTCTACCGGAATGAAGCGGTTCATAGCTTGTTATACGGTTGGATATTAAGCTGGTATAATGCCCTCCATCAGCATCAGCCAAGCGATTATCGGATTGTGCGCCTGTTGGAGTATTTGAACACTCATCCCGAACGTGGTAAATCTATCGAAGACTGGGCACAGCTCTGCGGACTCAAGCGAACTTATTTTCATGAGCTGTTTCTGCGAGAAACCGGAATGACGCCGCGCGCTTATCATCATAATCTCGTTATGCGGCGGGCGGCAGGTCTGCTTCTGGAGAGCGAGCTAAGTGTTACTGCCATTGCTGAGAAATTAGGCTATCCTTCGATCCATCCCTTTTCCAGACATTTCAGTGCCTGCTACGGCATAAAACCCACACAATACCGCCTTAATCCGCAAAGCCGAAAACAAATATAGGTTGTAAAAAAGAATACGCGCTATCCGCAAGAAGCAGAGGGCGCGTATTCTTTTGTTATTTTGCCGTCAATTTGAAGATTTTAGATTCTGCGGGTTCAAGCGTAACTTCCAGCTTTCCTGAGGTTTCCCCTTCTACACCTTCCCATAGGTCCAGCAGCTGGTAAGCAGCTTGAGCATTCAGCCCTGCCCGTTCTAATGAGAGGGATTTAGGAGCAGATTTCGTGACATCGTAATTGAAGACAGCTATATAAAAGGCATTTTCTTCTGCAGATTCGAGCACAAAAGTATCACAGGATTGCTTGCCGAGGTCCCCTTCTATCGGTCTGAAGGTTTTGCCAAGACGAGCAACATCCATAATTTCCTTATTGCTCAGCCAAGCTTTAGCCCGGGCGGCGGCTTCCTCTTTTCGGAAGTCATCCCCTAGCAGCAGCACCGTTCCCGCGATCACCGAAGCGGTTAGCCGGCTCCGGCCTTCATGCCAGCCCGTGGCTTCCTGGTTATGGCTCTTGTACAGTACGGAATGGTCGGGATCATTGAAACGGTACAATGAATCGCTCATCCACCAGCCATGGGTCAAAGAGTTGAGCATATATTCTGTGTCCTGCAGCGTGCCAAAAACATCACAAGAGACACGCCGGCTATGTGCAAATGCATAAGGGAACAACGGTGCGATGGACAGATTAATAAAGAACGGTCGACCAATAACCTCTGGAGACAGCTTATTCTGCAAGTAGGACATACCGTAGTGATACGCCGCAATGCCCGTCGTAATCTCCGGATTGTGATGCTGGCCTTCCAGTGCGCCATGTGCCAGGAAATCCAGCTTGATATACTCGAATCCTTCCGAGATGAATTTTTTTGTATACCAATCTATTCTTTGCAGGTTCCCCGGATGTGTGGGGTCAATGGCTAGCCCTCCATCAACATCCGGCAGAATCTCTCCTTCGCTGTCCCGAAGCAGGATATCGCCATAGGTGTATTTACCGTTCGTACCCTCCACGACATCTCCGAACTGAGTAGGACTTCCCCAGAAAGCGAAAGGGGTCCAGTAAGTTCCCGGTCTATGACCATTCTTCCGCACTAGCTCAAGTGCATTTTTCATTTCTTCTGCTGTGAAATTATCCCAAAAAGCGTCAAAGTTGATGTACAGCGTATCCTCATTCTGGAATCCTAACGGCTGCACTTCTTTTTTCAAAAACTCACTGGTCGACGTATACAAATCATAATCCAGATCAGCCATTGCAGCAGACCAGCTATTCCAGCCAACAGGAACGCCACCCTCCCAAGCCAGCGGAGCTTCAATCCATGTATTGGCCCGGCCGTAAGCTTCAAGACCTTCTCTGTAATCATCATAAAAACCTACGAATACGAGCGGTGACTCCACTCTTTTGCCTTTTACATAACCATGCGGCTGAAAGTCGCGGGTTAATTCACTCACAGCCCCACCGTAAAGATCCAGCTCCTCGATCTGGCCGCTTCGCTCGCTCTTGATACGAATACCCGTTTTCCACACCTTGTGAGTTATGGAACCCATGATAATTCCTCGCCGGCTATCCGGTGCGAACACTGCCGTTACCTCGTAGCTCTCTGTATCCATAGGTGGCTTCACCACTGTATATCTGACCCATTTATCGTTGTCGTAAGGCACACGCAGGATGCTTGGTTCATCCGGTTGACCTGACTCGCCGCCGAGGGATACCGATTTGCTCTGAATGACCGCCATGCGGTTCGCTTTGATATCCTCATCGCTTGCGATCACACTTTGCATCAACACATATGAGGAGGACTCATAAATATAAAAATGCTGCTCCAGCTGTGGCAGCAGGGATGTTTCATGTACAATCACTAGATGAACACCTTTGCCAAAACCTTCACGAACAACCTCTTCCTGCAACTTCAGCACGTGGCTCTGATAGTGTTCAGTATTATATTCCCGGCCCTGCCAGCGAAAGGCGCTCCGAATCCCCTTCACATGTGCAGAAGTCCCGCCGACAACGGATGACTCACCTGTTCCGAGATCAATCTCCAGATTCACCAGGCCATTGGTTACACGGATAAGAGACGTTGTATCTGTATTCACGTTTACGGTTGTATTACTGTCAGTTAGCATAATTTGCCTCCTTGTTGCTGCATTTTGGACCTTGAAGGCGGCAGTCTCAGTAGCTGTATCCCCCAAGTATGACCTCATTATAAAGAGCGGATAAAGCGTTTTCTATACAACGATCTTCCGATCCATACCGCGATCTAACACATCTTACCTAAACTCTGCTGGTCCTGAAGCTTCATGCTGAAAATGCAAAAAACAGCAGCAGGACCAAACGTTCAGGTCCTACTGCTGTTCATACGCTTATAAAACGGATTATTGCTGATCACCAATGATAAGCTTGTAGGATTGTCCCGCGGTTGTAGCGAAACTTACCCTTCCTTCGGCGGAACGTTCACACTGTATATCCTGACTGCCACAGGTTACCTTAAGTGGAGTATCCATGCGGATCACACATTCTGTGCCCAGCAGGGAAGTAATCTGCGCTTCCACTAGCTTGCCGTTGTCCCACTGAATGCTGACTTCAAAGCCACCGCGGGCACGTAAACCTGCAACGCTTCCCTCCTGCCATTCATTTGGCAATGCAGGCAGTAGTTCGAGATAGCCGCGGTGAGATTGCAGCAGCATTTCGGCAATCCCGGCGGAGGCTGCAAAGTTGCCATCAATCTGGAACGGCGGATGCGCGCCGAGCAGATTGGCATAAACTCCGCCGTGATTATATTGCTCCGACTCCCCGTCCTTCACCAACCGCAACATGTTGGAGAGCAGACGCAAGGAACGGTTTCCATCCCGGAAGCGGCTCCATAAAGCGACTCTCCAGCCCAGACTCCAGCCTGTGCTTTCATCCCCGCGCCGCTCCAGCGAGGTTCTTGCCGCAGCAAATAGCTCAGGGGTCTCTTCTTCTGACAACTGGCGGCCCGGATAAATTCCAACCAGATGCGAGGTATGTCTGTGGTACATGTCCTCATCCTCAAAATCAGAGGACCATTCCTGCAGTTGCCCGTACTTGCCAACCTGCAGTGGCAATAGACGCTCACGGGTACTTTTCAGCTCTTCACGCAAAGCCTCATCCGTTCCAAGAATCACTGATGCCTCGATACAGTTCGTGAACAACTCCCAGATCAGTGATATATCCATTGTGGCACCCGGGCTGACCGCAGCCACACCCTCCGCTGTCCGGAATTTATGCTCTGGTGAAGTGGACGGGGAGGTCACAAGATTACCCTTGCCGTCGTCAATCAGCCAATCCAATGCGAACAGAGCCGCCTCCTTCATGACAGGATAAGCCGAAGTCCGCAAGTATTCAGTATCTCCGCCAAAAGCAAAATGTTCCCAAAGATGCTGGGTCAGCCAGATGCCGCCCATTGGCCAATAAGCCCAGCTTGGATCTCCATCGCCATAATCACCTACCGGTGCAGTGTGTGCCCAAAGATCCGAGTTATGATGAGCTACCCAGCCCCGGGTGCCATAGTTGGTCCGAGCGGTATCCGCCCCTCTCTTCGCCAGATTGCCGACGAAATCCAAAAGTGGCTCATGACATTCTGCCAGATTGCAAATCTCAGCGGGCCAATAGTTCATTTCTGTATTGATATTCAGTGTATAGTTACTGCTCCAAGGCGGACGAGTAGAGGCATTCCATATTCCCTGAAGATTGGCGGCCTGCGTTCCGGGACGCGAGCTTGCGATCAGCAAATAACGTCCGAAATGAAACAGCAGCTCAACTAGACCCGGATCTTGCGCGGAGTAAGTCGTAATCCGCTGCTCGGTTGACATTCCTTCCGGTGCCAGCGGCTTGCCCAGCCGAAGTTTCACCCGATCGAAAAGTGCCCGGTAATCAGTGATATGCGCTTGAAGCAGGCTGGTGTAAGACTTGCCTTGAGCACTTGCCAAGAAGGAGGCTGCAATGGTGGAGGCATCTTTTCCTTCAATTCCCGGGATTAGGTCATACCCGTTAAAACCTGTAGCCGCACTGAAATAAAAGGTTGCCGCTGTCGCACCCAGCAAATGAATCCCACTGCCATCAACCGTTACTTGGCCGTCATCCGCCGTCACGGAGAGTTGTCCTTCGAAAGCCATTCCCTTGCTGCTGCCTAATTCACCGTATTGGATGGGATTGTCGCTCCCGAAATAGCTTGGATCTACATGCTCCGGTGCCGTTCCCGATAGAACAAAGCTGTCACCTTGCGAATAAAGGTTGTGCCGGAGTGGACTTTCCAGCGTGGCATGCACATTCAATGCGCCTGGCACACTTGCGGTCAAACGAAGTACAAGCAACTGATCAGGATGAGAAGAGAACATCTCACGGGTATAAGTAACATTGCCAATCTGATATTCAATGCGATGCAGCGCATTTTCCACATCCAGTGTACGCTGATAAGAATGATAGACGTTGCCATGTTCAAAACGAAGCAATAGATCACCAAAAGGTAAATAAGATTGAGTATACGGCCCCATCATTTCTCTGGTCAGCGTGTCCGCCTCAACATAACGGCCTTCTTGAATCAGCTGTCGCACCTTTGGCAGAACGTTCTTAGCACCGGGATTGTTCCCCTCTTTTGGGTATCCTGACCAAAGCGTATCCTCGTTTAGACTAATTTTCTCCTGTTCCACACCACCGAAGATCATACCGCCCAGACGTCCATTCCCAATTGGAAGTCCTTCCGTCCATACATTTGCTGGCTTGTCATATTGAAGTTTCATACGCGCTCTCCTCACCATCTGTCATTTAATAAATTATCAGCAATTTCAACCTCACTGCAGGCATTTAATTCAATCGCATCATCAAGATTCGAAAGACTCGCCTCACCACTGCCTGCCAGAATTCCATTGCACTTAAAGACCAGTCCGCAGGTGCTCTTGGCACTAAGGGCCAACACATCAATACTTTCAAACTTGTTATTCGTGATGACAATTCTCTGGTGAACGGGAGCACGCTTATCTATCTCCACATTCTCCGGCGAAATAAAGATAACCGGATGCTTTTGACTTCCACATTCCAGAAAATGATTGCCGCTGATGATCACATCTTCCACCTTGCCGGATTCATACCAGGACTCAGCATCCACTGCAATCAGAATGGCATTCATATGCATCCGTTCAAAAATGTTACCCTTAATTTCCACTTTGCGCCGGGTTGTCACAAGAATACCGCGGGTGGGTACTCTCGCGAAGTGATTATTAGTGACTTCAACCTCTGGAGTCCAGGTAACATTCTCTATAACATCATGGCTGCCTATATCATCAGGAGCCGGATGAGCCAACGTCAACAAAAGCTCGCGTGGATTTAGCCGCTTCACTTCGACCACTTCATTAGCCGCATAAGTGGTCAATGAACCGGAGCGAACAAATTCAATTTCGTCCCCCGGATAGAAAGCCATAAATCCGTAGGTCTGATGATGCATGAACCGGACCTTTACTACATTCGCCGATGGCTGCTCTACGATCCGCAGATAAGTACCATGGACATTAACGGGATCGTCATGTGAACCGGAAAAATTACTATCGGCAATGATCACCTTTCCCCGGCAGCTAGACATGTGAATAAAGTCCGCAAAGCCTGTGACCGTTCGTCCCGTTTCCGGACGCGGTGAGAGATCCATACGGCGGAAGCTGAGATTCTCGCTGAACTGGCCAACGATGCCAAGTCCATGCAGAAAATGTAGCCCAATATCGCTCAAGGTGATGTTCGAGCTTTCCGTAATGAATACGCCCACCTGATCACGGATGCCGTCACGGCTTTGTAGAACATGCCCCGGAATAACCTCAGGCTGAAAATTAAAATGCAGACGGAGCTTCATCGGCTCCAGTTCCTCGACAGTGTCTGCCTGCTCCAGCCAGTTATCCATCCGCCAAGTCGTATTGCGCTGCGGATCATAAGTCTGCATTGGGCCTTCAGAAAAGCTCCAGCCCTCACCGATCCAGACCAACTTATCCTCCCTAATCTCATAACGTGAATCGGGATGTACTTGGACATCGAACGAATGGTCACCGCTTTCGGTAATCGTCATCTCCGTCACAGTTGGCCGGGCATAGTCGGTATGTAAATTACGGATCTCCACATTCTTGCAGCCATCCAGCAGGAGCATCGTTTGCTTGCCGTGAAAAATAAATAATGAACCATTGCCTTCCAGCGTTAAATTATATTGTCCCTTCAGCAAAATACCGATGGTTTTAGTGACATCCCTGTTCTCTTCTTCACTGGCAGTATTTGAGATAAAATAAGGTTTGCGGATAGCCTCGTCCGGATAGAAATGATAGCAGCCCTTCGGGCAATCCAGTAGTACCGGACCGGGAATTTCAGCGACAGCCTGTATAGCCCGAACCATGGCTGGCTGCGCGTCTAAACCAGAATCCGGCAGCACTCCATAATCCGTCAGGCGGATTACAGCAGGAGCAGTTAAGGCGTTATTCTCAGCAGAAGTAATCATCGGCACCGCCTTTCTTTTTTTGTAAACGCTTAATATTTGGCAGTATAATCTCTCCGCTTAAAATAATCAATTGTGCAGCAGTTTCAGAATACGCAGACTGGTGCCTTTACTCTGTTCATCCTTCAGCCCCGTAATGCGTACTGAAACATGCAATTCTTGACGTTGTTCCTGGATCGGAAACATGGCGATAATAGGCCGAAAGGCAAGCGGACACCATTCATCGAATAAGTTCACAGCTTTATAAGAACTGCCATTTAGCGAATATTCAAAAATCCCGCTATCCGGTCCGTAGAGCAGCATCAAGCCTGCGCTTTGCCCGGTCACTGTAAAAGAAAAAACAGCCTCCTTGCTATGGGTATACAGATGCTCTGTTCCAAAACGCCAGTTCATCAGCGGATCTCCTGCAGCCAGTTCGCGAAGTTCGTAACCGTTCACAAGATCAGCCGCACGGAAATCAAGCAGGCTGCCGTATTCATAATTTTGCTCCGCCAAAGGTGGAATATCTAAAGAGCTTTCGCTACTCAAATTCGTCTTGTTAGGAACAAGCGCTGTCTCCAGATACTCTCGCAAAAAAGAGGCATACAGCGCATGACCTTCATCATTAGGATGATATCCATCCGGTGCCAGCTTAGTCCACTCCATTTGTTCCGCCTCTAGCTGCGCATAGACTCTAGCTGCAAAATTAACAGAGGGAAGCTTATAATGTTCAGCTACTTCTTCATGGACAGCAATATTAAAGGGATTGCTCCCGGAGAGATTCTTCTCTGCTGCCGTATACAAAAAGCAAATATCAGTGCCCGGTGACAACCGCCTGCATTGGCGGACAATGCCCTCCATCCCTCTAATGGATTCTTCCCGGTCATTGCCGTCATTGACGCTAAATTCAACGAATAACAAATCAATTGTGCCCTGCTGCAGGACATGCTCCTGTAATCGATGAGCACCTAAAGTTGAGTTCGTCCCCCCCACTCCCGCGTTGATGAAGCGGAACTCCTGATCCGCAAACCGCTCCTGAAGATACTTACCAGTGAGTGCTCTCCAGCTATATGTGTCTGCTTCGGAAGCACCTGCCCCCTCCGTAATTGAGCCGCCTAAAAAGGCAACGGTTACAGTCCCTTTTTCCGTAAGCCTGCCGTTAATTTGAGGTAGTCCACGGCGCGGAACTACAAATGAATGATTGCAATGATTCTCGTCTGTCATAACTCAACCTCCATCCACAAAAACCCATATTTTCCCCTGAAATCAAGAAATCAGGTGCGGGGTCTATCATACAGCACCTGATTCTGATTTCAATATTTATTTTTTTGAAGTATCATAAGCCTTTTGTAAAATTTCGAGATAACGGTCAAGCTTCAAGTTCTGCAATCCCTTTACATAAGCGTCCCAGTCCTTGTTCAGATCCTTGTTGCCTGTGATGAATTGCAGCTCATTTTGTTCGATGTAATTTTTCAAATTTGTCTGCAGCAAGCTGGCTTCATCAATCTCAATTGGATCAATCCAGATCGACCAGATGGGGAATAACTCTTTAGGCTCATGACCTTCGTATAGCAGAGTCGCATCATACAGTCTACGTTCATAACCATCAGAAGCAAAGATGTCGGTACCTTGAACGTAAGTATCACGGTATTCTTTAGGCTCATAGAAGTGAGCCATACCACTCCAGCCTGCATTACGTGGTGCTGCGCCTTCTTCACCTGGAATTAGTTTGATCATCGGTTTAACATCTTTCCCCAACGCCACATCGCCTTCAACCGGATCTGTCCAATCGGTTCCCTTCAGGCCAGCTGCGCCATTCGTTTGGCCTTCTGGTGTGAACATATAATCCACCATCTTGATCAGTGTAATTTGTGCTTCTTCACTTGCTTTGTTTGTGATCACGAATTTTGCACCCGGGACTACGCCGCCTCCATCATGAGTCGCATAGGAAATTCCTTGAGGTCCCGAAATCGGAGGCAGCGGGTTGTAATGTGCTGAACGGGTATTCCCCGGGTCGATGTTTACGAAGATCGCTGGGTGCATACCTGCACCTGCACCTAGAATTTCTGCATCAGCATTTTCACCGATTTTCTTAAAAGCTTCCGCGTTTTGTGTAAAGGCACCCGGATCAATCAAACCTTCGTCAAACAGGGATTTAATATAGGTCAATCCTTCTTTCCACTCCGGAGTAATGGCAGCAGATTGCACCTTTCCATCCTTCATGTTCAGGTAATTACGATCATCATCATAAACAAATGCGTTCATCAAGAAAGGTACGATCCGTACGCCGAACTCCTCGATGGAACCGCTTAGCGGCACTTCATCGGCTTTGCCATTGCCGTTCGGGTCTTGCGTTTTAAAGGCTTTCAGTACATTTTTGAAATCCTCAGTGGTCTTCGGCATCTCCAAGTTAAGCTTTTTCATCCACTCAGTATTCAGCCACATTTTGCTAGGATAGGAACAGTGGAAACATTCTGTATAAGCTACAAGTCCGTAAATGTTGCCATCAGGTGCAGTATTAAGCGTTCTTAGGTCAGAGTTCTTTTCCATGGCTGCTTTAATATTTGGAGCATATTTATCAATCAGATCATTTAGAGGAATGAGTACACCTTGCTTGCCGTATTTCAGTAGATCGGCCTGTGAGAATTGATCAATATAGTGAGTAAGCAGGTAAGCATCCGGATAGTCACCACTCGCCAGTGAGATCTGGCGTTTTTCCTGAGCACCATCCGATGGGTTGATCTGCCAGTTGAATTTGAAATTAAATTTCTCTTCTACATGTTTTGTGAATTTATTGGTCGGAAGGTCGATGCCGGATTCCTGAACTGAGAACACGCTGATCTCAACCGGCTTGCCAGACGAACCCGAACCAGAACCCTGCTGCGTGCTGGATGTGTTATCTGTATTTTTATTTGCACATCCGCTAATTACAACCGTAAATGCCATGACCAGAATTAGTAAAGTTATCAAGCTTTGCTTCTTCAAATATTATCACTCCCTTTTGTAATTTAGCAGGTGATACGATGATACCTTAAGTGTGTACTCCGGGCATACCTCCTTTCAAAAAAAGAGATTTCTAAGATCAACCCTTGACGGAACCAACAAGCATCCCCTGTACAAAATAACGCTGTACGAAAGGATAGATAACAAGTACCGGCAAGGTGGCAATCACAATTAAGGAATACTTCAGCAGCTCGGAAAGCTGTTGTTTCTCGACCAGTTTCCCCACGTCCATGGCCCCACCAGCGCTGTTGTTCTGAATGATGATGCTTCTCAGGACAAGCTGTAAGGGGAACAAATCTGCTGATTTCAGATAAATCAACGCATCGAAATAGGCATTCCATTGACCTACCGCGTACATAAGCACCAACACTGCGAGAATCGGCTTGGATAAGGGAAGCACTACGCTCCAGATGAATCTCATATCACTACAGCCGTCGATTTCACTAGCTTCCAAAAGCTCCTCCGGAATCGAGGATTGAAAGAAGGAGCGGGCAATAATGACCTGCCAGACCCAAATGGCGTTCGGAATCAGCAGCGCCCAGCGAGTGTCGATCAGATGCATCTCCTTCACTACCAAATAGGTGGGAATTAGCCCCCCACTGAAGATCATGGTGAAGGTAATGATCATCATCAGTGTATTTCGTCCGAAAAAACCTTTTCGAGACAGCGGGTAAGCGATCATGACCGTTAAAGTTATACTAATCAGCGTTCCCGCTGCGGTGTAGAAAATTGAGTTTCCATAACCAGTGATAATCTCAGGCGTATTCAGCAATACTTTGAAACCTTTGAAGGATATATCTACAGGCCAGAGCCAGACACGACCAGAGGTCACGGCTGCCGGACTACTGATTGAGCTGCTGATGATAAAAATAAGCGGATAAAGTACAGCGATTACCACAAGAGTAAGCACAATATAGATTGTGATCAGGAACGCTTTGTCGCCGACGGATTCTTTAATCTTTTTTTGAACTGCTGCTGCCATAGATGAGCTCCTTTCCTACCAGATGCTGTTCTTAGTGATTCTTTTCGCCAGACCGTTTACTGTAAATAAGAGAACCAAGTTGATGATGGAGTTGAACAGGCCCACCGCAGTTGCAAAGCTGTAATTGGCATTCAACAGACCGACCCGGTAGACATAGGTGGCAATGATCTCAGAATTAACGAGGTTAAGCGGGTTCTGTAGCAGGTAGACTTTTTCAAAGCCAATCGCCATTACATTCCCTACATTCAGAATCAAAATGATAACGATGGTTGGCACAATCCCTGGCAGATCGACGTGGCGGATTTTTTGAAACCGCGAGGCTCCATCAACTTTGGCAGCTTCATAAAGTGTTGGGTCTATCCCTGCAAGCGCTGCCAAATATACGACTGCACTGTAGCCCGCTGTCTGCCAAATATCAGACCACACATAAATCGAACGGAACATGCCGGGTTCACCTAGGAAGTTAATAGAATCCAGTCCGAAGAAGTTGAGTGCAATGTTGGCAAAACCGAGCCGAGGGGCCAGAAAGAGCATAACGATTGACACCATGACAACCGTCGAGATGAAATAAGGGGCAAACGATACAAGCTGAACGAATTTCTTAAACCTTCCTCCCCGTACCTCATTAATCATGAGCGCAAGAATAATCGGGATTGGAAAACCCGCCAGCAGCTGATAGCCACTAAGCATAATAGTATTCTTGAGCAGTGTCCAAAACTGCGGATTCTCAAAGAAGAGCTGAAAGTTTTTAAATCCGACCCATGGACTTCCCCATATCCCTTTTATGACGTTATAGTCCTTAAAGGCTAGGACAGTGTTCAGCATCGGATAATACTTGAAGATGATAAAAAACAGCAAAGGCGGAATCACAAGCAGATGTAACTGCCAGTGCTTTTTTATGCTTTTGCGAGCATTTTGTAAGAATACGGGGCCTTTGCTTTTCGGCAACGACTTGCGATGTAATACTAATTCTTTCTCCAGAACAATTCCCCCTAAGCAGATGTCTGTGATTTGTGATAGCGCTTTCTACGGATTGATCATAGATGACTTTTATCTCCAAAAGAAAGGTACACTTGGGTGCTTCAGCGTACAAATCGCCCTATCTGAGGAGCACAAAATAGCAGTAGAACGGCCATTTTTCCGAATTGCAGGGTTGAAATCAGAAAAAAGACTGCATCGTCCAAAGTGGACAGTGCAGCCTTATGTTATGGCCTATTTTTTTATTCATCCACAGATTGTCTGTAGGCACTCGGGGAAACACCCATCAACCTTTTGAATGCGCGTCTGAAGGAATGTGAACTGTTGTAGCCCACCCGAACGGCAATCTCATCCACCGTTAATCCGCTCTCTTTGAGCAGGATGATGGCCTGATCCATTCTGACTTTTATCAAATGGTCGGAGAAATTAACACCCGTGACCTCTTTAAACAGCTGGGAAATATATTTTTCCGGCCGCTCCACCTGTTCCGCCACCCGGTAGAGGGTTAGTTCCGTATCCGAGTAGTTTTTTGCTGTGTAGTCCTTAATCTGCTTGATGATTTGAATATGAATATCTTTCTTTTTATTCGCAATGAGTCCGCACAGCTCTTCCATAATGTCAAAAAATTCGTTCTGGATCGTCTCAAGCGACTCTGATGAGCCAATGTCTATGACCCGCCGTTTGACACTCTCGATATCTGAATATTCGGTAAATGCCTTTTGATCCAATAGCTTGAGAAAAGTCCCCTTCATTTCCCCGACAAGCTGGTGCTTCATTTCGATGGATAATTCTCGCTGCTCCATATTCTGGACAATAATCGCACGCACAATCCGTTTGGCTTCCTCTAGCTCTCCGGCTCGAATCGTGCTGATTAACCGTTGCTCCGAATCCAGCGGATAATAATAAGTTGTATTCTCAATTTGAGCTTCACTGCTCCAGATAATCCCTTTTTTATTCATGTAAACAGCATATTCCAGTGCCTGCTTCGCTTGATCATACGAAAGGCTAACCTCTGTTACCTCTGTGAATAGATCCCCGAACCCCGCCAGAATGGTAATGCGGTACTCATTAAAGACATTTATAGCGAGCTCCTCCATCGTCTGGGTGATATTCGCTGCTTCCTGTTCCTTGTCAGCTCCGTCTTCCCTAGAAAAGAACAGCGTTACAACTTTATCAGAGCCCATATCCGTCATCAAGACATCCACGCCAAGATCAGCCAAGGTCTGTTTCAGCAGCAGCCGGGAAGCACTCAGCTCGTTCAGAATTTCAACACTGTCCATACCCGCATAACCGTTAATCTGAACAATTCCTACGTAGCCAGTATTCTGATTCATGCTGATATCCGCCTGTTTGGCGGCAGAGATAATTTCATCCCGCGTTTTGAATTCACCGGCAATCAGCCGTTTCAGGAAGGCATCTCGGACCAGAGGAAGCTGGCGGTTAAGCTCGGACTCGAGCAGCTTATTTTTGGTAATCATATCGGCTATATTGCCGCTCAAAAAGTCAAATTCATTTCTCTCCGAGGCTTCTTCTTTGCCGAATTGCTCCTTCATGACACTGAGCATACGGTTGATTGGCGCGCTGTTACGGTAAGCTAATATCAGTCCGGCAATCAAACCGATAATTAGAGTGCCTCCCGTAATTTGTATGGAGATTCTCTTGATTTTGTTAGCATTCTCCATCAAAATATCTTGAGGAATCCCGGTCTGATACACCCAGCCATTGGAATCGGAACGGGTAGTAATCACCAGATCATCCTTGTAAAACTGACTGACCTTGTTCTTATCAAAAGCTGGATCGTCGAGCATTTTGACCATTTTCTGCTCATCACTTCCTTGCAGAACAATCGTATTCCCTTTAGCATCACTAATATGCACCCAACCCCCATATCGCTCGGTCAGGCCTGAAAGCAGACTGGAAATATTTTTTTCATCAATAATCACTACTGCGACGGCCGGCGAGGAATCATTAAAGCTATCCAAGGGGAGTGACTGCATATAGGTAATGACCGAGGTTTGCATCCCCCTGCTGACAAAATCACTAAGTGGCTTGATCTCGCTGCGGTGGGTTGTCTCAAGCACTTCTTTTCTCCAATCCTGTAACGAAAGATCCTTATAGTTGAAATTAGAATAGTAATGCTCCGGACGATAGGTCGAACCTGGGGTTAGGATAAGATTATAGTTGGCGAGGTAAATATAATAGTTTTGCAAAAAATCATTAGTCTGGCCGAAGGTCAAAACATTCCGCATCGTTTTCCAAATCCCATACACATTCGTCTCATTTTCACTTTCATTCATAAGAACATTTAGCTCCTGGTTGACCGCCAATTGCCTGGTAAAGCCTTCAACCTCCGCCATACGGCGCTCCAATATCTCCTGACTTTTCTGAAGCTGAGTGACTCCATTCTCAATCGAGATGGACTGTGTCACGGAGATCGAGGTTAGATAGGACATGTACCCGCCAATGCTGGGTATGACCAAAATGACCACATAAGAGATTAGAAATTTACGAAAGATATTGGAATATTTCAGCGTAGTTAGCCTCCCTCAATATGACATTTCGATAGCGCTATCATTACCATAGATTAAAACATTTTGCTTCATAGTCAAGGGTTTGAACTCACTTCACCCTCCTGCACCTCTTCAGAAATGGAAAAAAAACAGCGATCTACGCCGTTATCACTGCCATTTATCGGCAATTCCGATATTTTATCTATAGTGCGTGACCCTCCTGTCATTTAGAAAAAAGGGGCCAGTAACGGCCCCCCTTCTTCAATGCTTTGGCTAGACAATCAGTTCTTCTTCTGATCTCTGGCCTCTGATCCAGATGTAAAGACATGATCCGTCGAAGCTTCTTCAATGTCGCCGAAGGCCCAATGCGTTGCCGGAACATCTGCCCACTGTGGATTTGTTACATTGGTTAGAGGACCTCTGCCCAAAGCCCTATTCATAACCACAACAGCTTCGGCACGAGTAAGCTTGGCATTAGGACGGAAAGTCCCGTCATTATAACCAGTCAAAATGCCCGTACCTTGGGCTTGCAAAATCGCCGCCTGTGCCCAATGTCCATTGATGTCAGAGAAACCGGAGCCCTTCTGCGTCGAATCCGTTCTAAGCAGGGTCACCAGACTGGCCATTTCTGCACGCGTCAATGGTTGATTAGGTTTAAAGGTGCCATCGCTGTAACCCTTCATTAGTCCCATCTTCGCTGCTTTAGTTATGGCATCAGCACCCCAGTAACCAGAAGGCACATCACTGAACACAACCCCTGCTCCAGTAGCTCCCTTCTCAGCAACATTGGCAAGAATCGTTGCCATCTCAGCACGCGTAATTTCGTGCTCCGGCTGGAAGAACCCACCCGGATAACCTTTGATATATGCGGTATGACGGATCGGATTAGACCCGCCATTCCCTGCAGATCCATCCTCATTTCCAGTTGCCGGAGTTGGCGTCGGAGTTAGGGCAGGTGTAGAAGATGGCTGAGCTGGAATGTATGAGCCACCCGAATCCGTTGATGTTGGTGTTGGTGTCGGTGTAGAAGTTGATGTCGGTGTCGGACTTGGCGTTGGTGTCGGAGATACAGCAGGACTCGTTGAAACTGTGAATTTCAATTGATCCGTCAGCATGAAATCACCAGATTTCTTCACAGCTTTAAGCGTGTGTATCCCGCCTTCCAATCCCGAAATACTATAAATTCCCTGACGGGTCAGGCGGCTCTGACTATACGCATTCACGGTTTGGACCCGTTGTCCATCCACATAAATATCCATATCACCTTGCTCTGGACCCATAGGTGTGATCAGGCTGATTCCGGTACCCTTGAAGGTATATTCAAAGAAATCACCGTCCACTGATGTGGAGTGAACATCGTTAAGATAATCTCCCTCCACAGTAAACTTAAGGTTCAGCGTCCCCACTGGCTGTGCAGCAAGATAAGATTTATTCAGTGTAACACGGTTACCTGCTACTGAATAATCAGTCCCGAGAACCAGATCATATAATCCGTTAGTAATACCGGCAAAGCTTTCCGCTTGCTGCAGCAATGTCACCTCAATATCTTCCTGAGCGGAAGCAGCTTTATCAAAGCTGGCAGCGATCGGATTAATCATATTCGGAATTTCTACCTTAAGCATATCAAGGAGCATAAATCTGCCTGATTTCTTCACAACCTTGAGCGTGTGCATTCCATCCGGTAAGCCAGAAATGCTGTAAAGGTTCTGAAGTGACATTTGTCCATGATGATAGGCACTGACGGTTTCCTTAAATTGATCGTCAACATATATATCCATATCACCCTGTGACTCATCTACCTCTGTGAACAGCTGAATCCCCGTTCCTCTGAAGGTATATTCAAAAGAATCACCATTCTGCTCCGTATATTGCACATCGTCTTTATAGTCACCCAATCCTCTGCCACTGCTGCGGTTCCAAGTGCCATTGTACTTAACTGTCGAATCATCGTTATTAATCATCACATAACGAATGCCTGTAGAATCACTAATTTGTATCGACAGGGTCTGTGGATCACCAGTGTTAAAAATGAAAATCAAGCCGGTTGTGCCTGCCGGCTGCTGCGCAAGGTATTGCTTATGAATGGTCAATTTATCATTCGTCACCGTAAAATCGTCTTCCGAAAGTGCCTCGCCATTATTTTCAATACCGCTCAGTGTATTACCATTCAAATTCAGAGTGACAGTAACATCCTCTTGTTGTTCTATTGCTTGGTCGAATCGAGCAGATGTCGGAGTAATGGTACTATTCTGTTCTCCTGCTGGAGTTTCTGTAGTCACCTTAAATGCGTCAAGCAGCATAAAATCACCTGAGCTTTTGACCACTTTAAGCGTGTGAGAGCCGTTAGCCAGTCCTGAGACACTGTACAGATTTTGCTGTACCTCTCTTGATCCTGTTTTATAAGCACTAACGGTCTGTGCAGCCTCATTGTCCAGCGTAATAATCACATCTCCCTGAGATTCATGCTTTTCGGTCAGCAGGTCAATGCCAGTGCCCGTAAAGGTGTACTCAAAGGAATCCCCGTTCTTCTCGGAATAATGCACATCGTCTTTATAATCACCCAATCCTCGAGATGAGCTTACCTGCCATGCGCCATTATATTTAATGCCGCTGTCATTATCATTAATGTAAACTACATTAGTGACCGTTGCCTTGTTCGCAGCAGACGAATTCTCAGACGGGTCAGTCCCATAGTTCGTAATATCCGATTGTGAAGCCATCGACGGAGCAGACGAGGAATCCTTGATCGTAATGCTCAAATCCTGCTTTCCTTCTAGCAGCTCTTTGCCGCCATTACGCTTCCAATCCCCGCTGTAGCGCATACCTGTATCATCATTATTGACTGTAGAGGTGCCACCTAATGCTGTAACTTTAAGCATCCGTGACGCATGAGGTTCAAGTATGCCTCCGCTAAATTCCTTCTCAAAGTCTCCCAGCTCAGTGTGACTCCATAAATCGCGAACAGATGCCGGGCCTTCAAGGCCGAGATCACTCCATTTGACTTTCACCTCCGCACTCCGACTGCCCAGATTGAACAGAGCTACGCTGTAAGTGCCATCTCCATTATTGGCATACCAAACCTGCTGCTGGGTATCCATAGATACCGGATGGCTTGGACGTCCTGCCTGATTTACGGCAATTACCTCATCATTGGTAAGCAGTTCTAGACCATAGCTGTCCAGCCTAGTCATGTCATTCCCTGTATACAGTGGCACGGAAGAGATTGACCAGAATGTCATCGCGGATTTCCGCTCGTCTTTGGTCAGACCATCCATAGATCCGTTACCAACGTTCAGCGAATCAAAATCATTCCAACCCCCAGGACCTGCATCCCTCCACCAAAGTGCTGCTTTGGGGAACAAGCGGGAAATACTCGGCCAGGCTGTCAGCCCACTGCCATCGTAAGCTTCCACATCCCAGTCAATTCGCCAACCGTTGGCATACTTTTTCCAGAAATCCACGTAATTGTGATCGAGCGCCCAGGACAGCTCAAACCAGATGTTATTTCTGTCAAAAGCCTTAGACCATGCCTCAACATCGCCGCGCGCATCACGGCTCAAGTTATCAATCCCCGAGCCAGGAGTCACGCTGTCAAATTTGACGAAATCAATGCCCCACTCGCCAATCATATCGGCAATAGAATCCACATACTTCTGGGCACATGGATTCGTGAAATCAATTTTATAAGTGTAGGAATTCCAATAATCCATAATGGTAAGCGGCTTGGCTGTAATGTCCTGTATGCGGCATTGGCCACCAGTCCCGTAAATCTCAAGATTCCGATTATAGGCATCGATGGATACCCCCGGAATCATATAGATTCCAATTTTCTGTCCATTATTATGAACATAGTCGATGACCTCTTGAAATCCGTTAGGATATAAGGTCTCACTTGGAATCGGTCTGCCGTATTCATCCATGTCGCCATTCCAGCCCGCATCAATATTGATGTATTCATATCCATGGGCTTGCAACTTCTCATGCATAACATCCGATTGTTTCTTAATGCTTTCGGCCGAAGTCCAGTTACCTGCACCGTCGTACACCTGCATGCTGTAACTGCTCCAGCCCATATACGGCTTTTGCGCCATACTTTTCTCAGCTGCTAGTGCCACATTGCCCTGCGTTCCTGTGAAACCGAACTGCGCTGCTGCAATTATAAATACCAACAGGCTCATTCCCAGCTTTTTTCCCATTCGCTTCAAATTATCCTTACCCCCTCATGAAATGTGGTTAAAATTTCTTTGATAGCGCTTTCTTTACGGGATGATCATAAAGGAAGAACGAGTTCCACGATAGGTACATTTCCGCATTTTACGTACAAATAACCCAAAAACAAGGGGACAAATGAACAACGGAACAAACATTATTCCTCCAACACTAGAAACTTAAGGAAGATAATGTGAGCTGGATGTATTTTGAAAATTATTAATAAAGACCCTTTTGACCTTATGTAACGTGATGGAAATCACATGATTTAATGTAAAATAAATGAATAATTTAGAAATGAAATACAATTATCTTAATCGATGCATGATATGCTCTAGAAAGGGAGATAGGATTGAAGTTGGATTTGGAAGAGTTGAATGTGGATTCCTTGATTCAGATGCTTAAAGCATCATTTTCATTTGAGAATTGGGATGCCATGATTGAAATTGCAGACAAGCTACATGAACAAATTTCCATCATATATGAAAACAATAGTAACCTCATAAGAGGTCCTAAACTGAAGCGGAGTATCCCCTATTATTTTGGATATAGCTCATGCGCAAAAGGTATAGCACTACAAAAGTCCGGTAAGTTTGACGAGGCAAAACTATGTATTCAGAAGTATGCTGACCTTGGCTGGATAGGAGGTTTAGATGAAGAGGCCATTTATGAAGTCGAATATTACCGCAATATAGCAAAAGCCAATTCATACGTTATCGATCTGCTGGAAGGCAAAATGGGAGTGCTACATAAATACGTTGAGTTTATTAGAAAAAGTGATGATGAAGAATTATTGCCGGGACTCATTACCATCTTAGAATCTTCGATAATACATGATTATTCCGTTGATTGGATTCTGAAGGAATTCAAAATCAATGTTGATGACATAGGAGAACATGAGACTATTGTGAATATCAAATACCATGAGGATTACATTTATTTGCTGGCGATGTATTACTATAAACAAGAGAATATGTACGATACAATCAACACTATTCTAGAAATCTTGTTATTAAGCATCAAGCTAGACGATGATACAGGCTTCAAAAAATCAGCAGCGCTCTTTGAACTCCTTAGAGACCACGCCGATCAATCACAACTCAAAGTGCATCACAACATCATGAAAACAATAATCGAAAAAGAGTTTACCAGGTCCTTCAGCTCGCGAATCGAGTTCAGCAAAATACACAGTTAAGCATCACGGAGGTCGTCGTTGATTGGATTATAAAGTTGGTTATAAAAAAGGAGTGGTTCTCTGGTTGATGGAGGGAATCACTCCTTTAGGGTGTATTGGTCCCGGTCCGGTCCAGTCCACTCCGCTCTATCCGGTGCATTCTGCGGGATTTATGCCGTTTATTTCACCGTATATGCTCGATCTGATGACATTCGCTCGATCCGCCATATTCTAGGACATTTATGCCTCTCTTTCCCCCACATTCACTCCATCCGCAACATTCTAAGGCATTTATGCCTCTCTTTCCCCCGCATTCACTCCATCCGCCACATTCTAAAGCATTTATGCTTCTCTTTTCTCCGCATTCACTCGATCCGCCACATTATAGGGCATTTATGCCTCTCTTTTTGCCACTTCCGCTCGATACGCAACATTATAGGGCATTTATGCCTCTCTTTTCCCCACATTCGCTCGATCCGCCACATTCTAGGGCGTTTATGCCTCTCTTTTCGCTGCTTCCACTCCATCCTCCACTTTCTAGGGTATTTATGCCTCTTTTTCCCCCGCATTCACTCCATCCGCCACATTCTAGGGCATTTTTGCCTCTCTTTTCCCCACATTCGCTCGATTCGCCACATTCTAGGGCATTTTTGCCTCTCTTTTCCCTGCATTCGCTCGATCCGCCACATTCTAAGGCATTTATGCCTCTCTTTTCACCACATTCGCCCGATCCGCCACATGCTAGGGCATTTATGCCTCTCTTTTCGCTGCTTCCACTCCATCCTCCACTTTCTAGGGTATTTATGCCTCTCTTTTCGCCACCTTCACTCGATCCGGTACATTCTGCGGGATTTATACTGTAGATTTCTCCGTATTCGCTCGATCAGCTGCATTCTGCGGGATTTATACCGTTCTTTTCGCCACATTCGCTCGATCAGCTACATTCTGCGGGATTTATACCGTAGATTTCTCCGTATTCGCCCGATCAGCTGCATTCTGCGGGATTTATACCGTTCTTTTCTCCGTATTCGCCCGATCAACTGCATTCTGCGGGATTTATACCGTTCATTTCGCCACATTCGCTCCATCCGCTGCATTCTGCGGGATTTATACCGTTCATTTCGCCACTTCCACTCCAGCCGGCCTTTCTGCCCGCCCCACAATATGGTGTTGAACCCCCTCAAAATTCGTCGCTCAGTTGACGAACACCGGTTATTCGTCATGTGTTTAGTTTAACTTTCGTCCTTCTCATTTTACATAAGATTCTTTTCACACTTTGTTTGGATTTTTTAAAATCATACAAAAAAAAGCCCCGATTGATTGCCTCGGGACTTTTTTCGCTTTATTTTCTCCTATATTAATTCAAATCTACTTAACTGCCTAGCTTTCACTTTAAATAGTGCTCTAATGTTCTCCGTACCGCTCCTGGACCTGCCATCATTTCCTGGAACATAAGCTCAATCTTATCGCCAAGACCAATCTCGTACAACGGAACCCCAAAAAGTCGCTCATCTTCAAGAATGGGGCGCACACTAGCGGTTTGGTCTCCAAGTGAAACTCCCTGCAGGTAACCTTGCAGTGTTTCTAGTAACGGATCTGAACTCAATGTGAAGACCTCTCCAGCATCATTCACTCCAAGTAAGTAACGACACCACACAGCGATAGCCAGTGGAATCGCCGTTAGCTGCGCTGGATCGAGCTCCTCCCGTCGAATATAGGATTTAATAGTTTCACCAAACCGTATACCTACCTTCTGCGAAGTGTCTGTAGCAATCCGCTGCGGAGTATCGGGGATAAATGGATTGGCAAAACGCTCCGTAAGGACTTCGTCCAGGAACTGCTTTGGACTGAGAATCCCCGGGTCCACTACGACGGGCAGACCTTCTTTGTAACCGATTATCTCCACAAACCTCCGCAAAGTATCGTCCTTCATCTCATCCGCGATCAAGGTGTAGCCAAGCAGACAACCGGAAACAGCAAGCGCCGTATGCAGCGGATTAAGGCAGGTCGTTACTTTCATCGTCTCCACCTTGTTGACTGTCTCCCGGTCCGTAAAAATAATTCCGGCTTCCTCTAGTGGTGGACGTCCGTTCGTAAAGTTATCCTCCACTACAAGATATTCGCTGATCTCAGCATTTACGAAAGGAGCGGTATATGTGTTTTTGGAGGTAATGATCACATCCATATCACCAATTCCCTGTTCCAGAAGCGCTGCCTGTACACTCTCCGAAGGACGTGGTGTGATTTTATCGATCATGGACAATGGAAAGGTTATTACTCGTTCATCTTCCAGATAACGCACGAAGTCTTCTATAACAAGTCCTCTTTGGGCCCATTCCTTAGCGATGGACACAACTCCGTTCTTCAGCTTGTCGCCATTGTGTGAGCAGTTGTCCATGCTGACAAAGGTCATCGGATATTGGCCTTTCAGATATCTTCGATAAGCAAGCGAAGCAACAATGCTCATGACATGAACAGGATGCTCCGGTCCGCTCACAATATCGTTTTCCACAATGCCAAGATATTTATCGTGCGGATCCGTCAACGAGTATCCCTTCTCCGTGATGGTGAAGCTAGCCATTTGCAGGCTGGGATTCTCGAACACCTCGATCAATCTACGGTACTCCGCTTCGCGGTTTTTGTCCGCTGCGATTCCCTCCACAATACTACTGACTACTCTTTTCTGGAAATCACCACGAGCATTCATCAGCACTAAAAGGGTCAGATTGTCGTAGGGCTTGTAGACTTTATCAATCATTTCGAAATCAAAGGTTTCCACCGCAATAATACCTGTATCCGACTTCCTGCCATCCAGCAGCTTCTGATGAGCATTTGCCACGAATCCTCTGAAAATATTACCTGCACCGAAATGAATCCATTCCGGTTTAAGCTGTGTATTGTTTGCTATCTGCTCATAGTCGAACTGCGGAAGCTCCACTCCAGCAGCTTTCCAAGCTGCTTTTTCCCCTTGGATACTGCTTCTGGTCAGATGCAGCATTTATTTTGCCTCCTTGACATTATCCAAGCTATCCCAAACACCAAGCAAATACATGATGCCCATAGCTCTATCATACAAGCCATAACCCGGTCGGCAGTTCTTCTCTTCCCCCCACAGATGCCGCCCGTGATCCGGACGCACATAACCAATGTATCCGTTCTCATGATAGGCTTTGACCACCTCGGCCACATCAACGCTTCCGTCACGCCCACGGTGCGACACCTCAATGAAATCACCGTTCTCAAATACCTTCACATTGCGGATATGGGCAAAATGAATACGATCATGGAACTCGCGGATCATCGCTGGCAGATCGTTATCCGGATTCGTGCCGAGTGACCCTGTGCAGAACGTCAAACCGTTGTACGGGCTGTCCACCAAATCCAGAAAGCGGCGGATCATATCCCGATTGCGGATAATACGCGGCAGTCCAAAGATCGGCCAAGCCGGATCATCGGGATGGATAGCCATCTTGATGTCCACTTCCTCACATACTGGAATAATGCGTTCCAGGAAATACTGGAGGTTGTCGAACAGTTTATCTTCCGTCACATCCGCATAAGCCGCAAACAGCTCATCCAGCTTTGCCAGCCGCTCCGGCTCCCAGCCCGGCATCGTGAACTTTCCAGCTCCCTTCAGAATCCGGTCCACCATCTCACGCGGATTATCGGTAATGGCAGCCTTTTCATAAAAGAGAGCATTCGAGCCATCAGGCAACTCTTTATACAGCTCTGTGCGGGTCCAATCGAAAACAGGCATAAAATTATAGCAGATCACCTTAACGCCAACCTTGGCGAGTTTACGAATGGTGTCGATATAAATATCGATATATTTATCACGGGTCGGCAAGCCGATTTTGATATCATCATGAACGTTGACGCTTTCTACTACAGCCGTGCTGAAACCCTTGCTGGTGATTTGATCCGCCACTTCTTGGATCCGTTCCATTTCCCACACTTCTCCGGCTACTTTCTCATGCAAAGACCAGACAATCCCCATAACACCCGGAATCTGCCGAATATGATCCAGCGTGATATTGTCATTGCCCTCGCCATACCATCTCCACGTCATGTTCATTGATAAACCCTCCTGTGAATTCGTTTTCAACTATCTTGTATACAAGATTTACTTGATCATAGAATAAGAACAATTCTTTGTCAATCACAATTTGATCAGGAATTTTATCCTGAAATCAAGGAATATCCACCCTATTTTCATCCCAATGATTTTAATGAACGAACTTATCATGTATACTAGTACTGTATCTGTCATTAACAATTGAAAGCAGGAACAGAAATGTCAATTAAAGCTGAAATTCTAAACACACTGAAGCAAGAAATCCTCACGCTGGCGTTAAAGCCAGGCACCATTCTGAGTGAAACAGCCTTGTCTGAGCGGTTTCAGATTTCACGTACGCCGTTGCGTGATGTTCTCAAACAGCTTGCACTGGAATCTTATACCGATATCTATCCGAAAAAAGGTAATATTGTCTCCTTTATTGATCTTGAATCTGTTGAACAAATCACATACTTGCGTTGCACACTGGAAAAGGAGATCCTCAAGGATCTTTCTGCACAGCTTTTACTACCAGGAGTGCACGAGCTTAAAGAAATTCTTAAGAAACAGAAAGAGGTCATCGGGCAGGAGAATGCTGTAGATTCTTTCCTTAATTTAGATGACGAGTTTCACCGGGCCTTGTACAGGCTTGCTGGACGTGAGTATCTGTGGACTCTGATCCAGCAGTCGAATGTGCATTATCTCAGATACCGCAGACTGCACATGCTTAAGACCGACAAGCTGGAAGAAATCTGGAACGAACACCAATCCATTCTTGAGCTTATGGTGCAAAAAGAAACCGCCAAAATCGGCCCGCTAATCCACCACCATCTCCGGGAAGATATTCATTCACTGGATTTTCAGGAGAATTTCTCGGAATATTTAAAGAAATAGTCAGCTAAAAGGCAGATTGCCCATAAGTTAAGTGCCTTCCCGGATAAAACTTCGTTATAAGAAGAAGCACACACGATCTCTATTCCCTATTAAAAAAACAAAAAAACCTTGATTTCTCAAGGTTTTCGTAAAAAATGAACAAGGATTATAACGCCGCACTAATAGCTTAAATTTGCTCCGTTAGAGGTTATGACCTTTTTGTACCAGTAAAAGCTGTCCTTACGCAGACGCAGCAGCGTTCCATTGCCTGCATCATCCTGATCAACATAAATGAAGCCGTACCGCTTGCGCATCTCCGAGGTGGAAGCCGAGATCAGATCAATACAGCCCCAGCTGGTGTAGCCCATCAGCTCCACGCCATCGGCAATGGCTTCCGCCATCTGCTCAATATGCTGTGCCAGATACTCTATCCGGTATGGATCACGGATCGTGCCATCCAGTTCGAGCACATCTGCAGCACCCAGACCATTCTCTACTACGAACAAAGGAAGCTGGTAGCGGTCATGCATCTCCTTGAGCACAAACCGCAGCCCCTTTGGATCGATCTGCCAGCCCCAATCGGAAGTTTTCAGGAAGGGATTCTTGAGCCCTGAGGACAGGTTACCTTCCGTGGTGGCCGTGATATTCTCATCTACACTGACTACTGAGGACATGTAATAACTAAAGGAAAGAAAATCCACAAGATTGTCCCGCAGCAAAGCTTCGTCTCCCGGCAACATGGTTATTGTCACTCCATGCTGCTCCAAATGCCGGCGGATATAAGAAGGATAATAGCCTCTAACCTGAACATCGGAGCAGAACATTGCCATTTGGTTCTCAGCTTGTGCTTTCAGTACATCACCGGGATGACAGGAATATGGATAGAGCAGCTTGCGGGCCAGCATGCAGCCGATCTGGAACTGCGGATTGATCTCCCGGCCCCGCTTAATCGCAAGCGCACTGGCTACGAACTGGTGATGCAAAGCCTGAAAAGCAATCTGCTTCTCATTTGACTTGCCATCCAGAATAATCCCTGCGCCCAGAAACGGCGCTTTGAGCGTACAGTTGATTTCGTTGAAAGTCAGCCAATACTTCACCTTATCCCGGTAACGGGTGAACACAGTCTCCGCATAACGGACGAACAGTTCAACCAGTTCTCTGGATTCCCAGCCGTTGTATTTGGTGACTAGGTGCACCGGCATTTCATAATGGGAAATGGTGACCAGCGGCTCGATATTATATTTGCGCAACTCATCAAAAACATCGTCGTAGAAACGCAATCCTGCCTCGTTAGGTACCTGCTCATCGCCATTCGGATAAATACGTGGCCAGGAGATGGACATACGGAATACCTTAAAACCCATCTCAGCGAACAAGGCGATATCTTCTTTGTAGCGGTGGTAGAAATCAATCCCTCTGCGTTTGGGGTAATTCCCCTGATTATCATCCTGTATGGCCTCTTCTAGCTGTGGGCCGGACATGGACAATAGCTGTTCCAGGCTCTGCCGTTCCTTAGGAGGACAATATTTGACTACATCAGCAGTGGACAAACCCTTCCCGCCCTCATTATAGGCGCCTTCGACCTGATTAGCGGCTACCGCACCGCCCCACAGGAAGTTTTCCGGAAATGGATAAGTCATCGGTTGAGCCTCCTTTTATTAATTGGCGGCAGCGGTTGCTGCCGCTTTAGCTTCAGCCTGCTGTTCTTGCTCCAGCGCTTCGGCATCGGCTTTTTTAAAGAATGGATAGTAGATCATGAAGCTTGCACCAATCATAACCAGCTGGAACGCACTTACGCGCCAGCCCCCGTTCATCCAGCCATTAACCAGCACCGGAATGCCCAGCGGCACCTGAATCCCGTGCAGCACAGGAAGGATACCCAGCGTCGTCAGAAGAATCGCCAGACCACTACTCACCAGCGGAGTCAGGATAAACGGAATCATAAACCGAACATTCAGCACCAATGGCATCCCGAAAATCACCGGCTCATTGACACCGATCAGACTTGGGATAATTGCCAGTTTACCAAGTGTCTTATAACGTGTAGATTTGGCAAACAGCATCGCAATAATGAGACCTAACGTTGCCCCTGCACCACCGATCAGTACATAAACCGGGAAGAACGGCGAACCAATGATATGCGTACCTTCCACACCTCTTTGGTAAGCGTCCAGATTCTCAAGTCCCAAAGCCACCCAAATCGGGCCGACAACGGAATAGACTACCAAGGTGCCGTGAACTCCAAAGAACCACAGCAGGTGAATTACGAAGATGCAGATCAGCATCGCCCACCAGGTACCCCCCAGACTAGTCAGTGGCAGCTGGATAATCGAGAAGACAAACTCGTGCATATTGCCATATTTCGTTGCGGCGAAAATCGCCGTCAGCACTAGCATCAGAACCGCTACGATAAAACCAGGCGTAAGCGCGGCAAAAGATTTCTCGACCGTGGGCGGAACACCCTTCGGCATTTTGATATAGAATTTCTTTTCCAATACAAAGGTATAGATCTTACCTACCAGCAGTGCCAGGATGATTGCCACGAACAATCCTTTGGCGCCCAACCAGGAGTAACCAAATGCTTTGGTCACACCGTCATCCAGCAGTCCTTTTGGTGTAACTAGCAAGAAACTCATCAGCGCCAAAATCCCTGCCGAAAAGCCTTGCTGCTTATGTTGGGTAGCGAAATTGTAAGCGATGGAGAACACCGCGTAGAGTGCGATCAAATCGGTGGTTACAGTTGCCGGAATCGAAGTATAAGTTTTGAGTCCAGTGCTTTCCAGGAAATTCTGATAAGGATCAAGCTTGAGTGCATTAATCAGGGAAAAAATAGCGCCCAGAATCAAAATTGGCATCAAGGCCATCAGACCGTTGGAAATAGCGCTGATATAGGTATTTTTTTGGATTTTCGTGCTGACTTTCTGGATCTTGGCTCTCCATTCTGCGCCGCCTGCCATGACTTAAGCCCCCTTCTCCATCAGTTCAAGTGCTGTAGCCAGCACCTTGTCCCCATCCATCATGCCATAGTCCATCATATCGATCGTAGTTACTGGAATGTTCGGATATTCTGCGGCCAGATCGCCTTCGGCATGTCCCATTTGTGGTCCAAGCATAATGATGTCAAAAGGCTTTTGATCGGCGATGTCACTCTCCGCCACCGCATCAATAACCACTTCAACCCCTTGTGTCCGTGCCGATTCTTTCATCCGTTCCACCAGCATACTTGTCGAGAATCCGCCTGCACAGGCGAGCAATATTTTTTTCATCTTAGTTCACCGATCCTTTCAATTCTAGTTCGAGCGCTTTGCGTTCTTTGATTTCTTCGATCAGTTCCACAGCCAGTTCTCTAACCGTCAGGGCATTCATCAAATGATCCTGCGCGTGAATCATCAGCAGCGTAATTTCTGTCTTTTCGCCCCGGCCTTCAGCCTGGATCAGCCCCGTTTGTACTTTATGTGCTTTGGTCAAGCTGGTCTTGGCGTTCTTAATCATCTCGCCCGCTTCTTCCAGGTTTCCGGCGCGCGCGGTTCTTACCGCTTTTAGGCTAAGGCTTCTTGCCTCTCCGCTGCTGGCAATAATCTGCATAATCGTTTGTTCATAATCCATGGGTTCTCCACTCCGTATCGTCATTTTATTTATAGTAGGTTCTCTATCTCATTCATAAATTGCTCATAACTATTCGTGTTTAGCAGCCGGTTACGGCTGTCTTCCTTCTCCATTAGAACTAGTAGCAGCTTGCTGATCTCTTTGTGCAGGAATAACTGCCCCGGACCCAGATTGATCAGAAAAATCAACTGGACCGGCTTACCCTCATAGATCAGCGGTTTCTTCAACACGGTTACACTGATACAGTCGCGGATCGCGCTCATCCGCATCGGATGCGGGCCGGCCACCCCATTTTTGTAAATGGTGGTGAATTTCTGCTCTCTGAGCAGCACTTGTTCGGGAAAATCGTCAGCTGCATAATGATTGCCCACGATCTCCCGGCAGCGCTGCTTTAACAGCTCCATGTAATCTTCGTCCGAACCAGACAGATGAAACAGCTCCCTGCGGAACAAATCCTTGAAATCCATCAGCTTGTAGGATGGTTCTGTGCGATTAATCTGCAAAGACAATATTTCTTTGATCCGCTGAATCTCTTGATCATCCAGCAGCTGTTTGATATGGATCACCGGTTTTTCCTTAATCTCTGTTGCCAGCGGCACAGTAGAGAGGATCAGATCCACAGGCTTGCTGCTGATCTCCTCCACCTCCGTGATGGAGGCTGTGATCACCGACGCTTTGGGGAATACCGCTTCCAGCTTCAGCCGGATTAACTGGGCACTGCCCCCTCCCGTCGAGCAGATCACGGCAATCCGCTTGAACTTCTCCAGATTGCGCTGCTGCATCCGTTCCAGATGGGTGGCAAAATGCAACGCGACATACCCTGCCTCATCGCGCGACATCCGAAACCCGTACTGCTCCTCTACAATCTCAGCGAAGCGGAAGGAAATGACGAACACATTGGCATACTGGCTGTAAACATCCTCCACCAATGGGTTGCCGAGCTGAAGATTGTAATACAACCGGTTCAGCAGCGGGAACATATGCAATAGCAGTGCTTCGCGCAGCTCTTGATCTTGCGTGAATCCAGTAAGGAACTCGCGGTCCAAGCGCTCCAGAATAGCCGTGATTCCCTCCCGCAGATGCGATTTGGTCTCTTCCGACATCCGTTCCATAATGGTCTTGCCAGAAATGTGCAGCGCCAAATAATCAATCTCATCCGCCGGAAGCTTAATCTGGTATTGAGAGGAGATGAAATCTGCAATACTCCCGGCAATATCCTGATACAGCGGCTCAGGTGTTCCCTGCAAGGCTTGTCCAGCCACAATGAAATTGTGCTTGGAAACCCGGTAAAGAAGAATGAACAGATGGGTCAAGATATTATCCAGAAACACATCCGAGATCTTCAGTTCTTTTTCCTTGAGGATTTGCAGTAGAAATCCCTTAAGCTGCTCAGCATCAAAGTCCTGACTAAAAGCATGAAAATCCTCCGTATGCTGCAGCGTATGACCCGATTGCAAGATAAAGTAAGAAAAGGCTTTACGGAAGTCTTGCTCTTCCCCCTCGATTTTCATGCCATAATGAGCCCGACGTTTCAAGCTAAGCCGGAAAGCGGCAAGTCGCTGCTCTACTTCCTTCAGATCGGAAATAATAGTAGAACGGCTAACGCCGATTTCTTCCGCCATGTTATCCATAGACTGATAGTTATCGTTCTGCAAGAGATAGAATAGTAAATACTGCTGGCGTGATTGCTTATTATCGAGATCCACCTGATCCAGCTGCAGCATTCCTTTTTCCTGGTAGCTACTGAATTTGGCTTCATCGCCAATCTCCAGTAGATAACCCTGGCCGCGGATCATACGGATACCGAAACCATTCGCCTCTCCTGTTTTGTCGAGTGCACGGATCACGTCACGGAGAGTCCGTTCGGACAACCCCACTTCGGCAATCAGCTCACTCATGCGCACAGGACTCTTGCGGGTATATAAAATATTAACAATCGTATATTCTCTCACCTTAAATTCCCTCATTTGTGATACTAGTATCGGATGAAGCACTCAGCTGGTTATGAATACATCATACGTGGAAGCGTTATCTTCTGAACAGTTTGTATTCTGCTGTTTGGAACGGCAGAAACTGACGGATAGGTAAATAACGGATTAAATTCTTAGCATACATTATTTGTGGCCACAAATCAGGAGGAAATATACAACAACGAGGAGAGTGTGATGTGAGGGGAATAGGATCAATATGTAGAGTCAAAAATCCCAAGGTCAGTATGACCTTGGGATTTTGATTATCTTCTGCGGGAAATCCCGCATGGCTTTGCAATATGTTATCCACTACATGCCCACAGCTGAGGAAACTGCAGCAAAGATTGCCGCCACCAGCCAAAGAATCGGAAACAGCTTGAGTATTACCTTTAACCATTGTCCAAAATTGATCCGGGCGATGGCCAAACCTGCCAGCAGCACACCGCCTGTTGGCGAAATGAGATTCGTTAATCCATTTCCAAATTGGTATGCGGTTACTACCGCTTCGCGGTTAACACCCACAAGATCGCCTAATGGTGCAAGCACAGGCATCGTCAAGGCCGCCTCTCCGGATGAAGAAGGAACCAAGAACGTAATAATATTATGCACGACCAGCATGATGGTGGTGAACAAGTAATTCGGCAAACCCTTAAGCATAGTAGCCAGGCCATTCAAAATGGTATCGATAATCATCCCGTTCTCTGCAACGACGAGGATCCCCCGGGCCAAACCGATGATCACAGCAGCGTAGTGTGAGTTATATTTCATCTTGGCATTAAAAAGGCCTCAATTCGGCGATTCTGCCACAACAATAGCTAGATCCATCTTATTGCAATTAACTCAAACCGTTTCCATTCTATTTGAACTGGAACCAGGTTAAATTTGCAACTGTGGTTGAATCTGACTTAACAAAAGTTACATATACGGTATGGGTCCCTACAGCGGTCCCGGCATTAAGCGGGATATTCTTGACTGACCATGTCTGCCATCCGCCTGTGCTTTCTGCTGTCCAATAACCCAGCATAGTGCCCGTAGGACTGTCCAAGTGGAATTCTATTCTTCCGCCGGAATTAGCGGATGCAACCTTCAAATCAATACTTGTTTTAGCTGTACTACCAAAATCTACATTTTTAAATGCTATATAGTCACCATTACTCCCTCCACCAACATCCAGCCCACCATCAGTGCTTGCCTCATAGGAAATAACACCTGAACTAAGGTTATAGCCTTCCGCTTCAAATTTCAATGTGTTGAATTTTGGAGCTGCAGCATAGCTGTTAGTATCTGTTATTTTCAATTCTGCCAATGTAGTTGCCGCAACTCCACCGACGCGAACATTGTTTAATGTAACTCCGGAGACAGTAGATGTGTCACTCCAACCCTTCATTATTGAAACTTCACCTAAAGCGCGTAAATTTATATTATTATAGACCACATTTTTTATCGGACCGGTTTTCGCAGAAAGATCAAACCATCTGGAGTGAACACCGGATCTTGGCCAGAAGCCTTCTACATCTATATTGTCAAATATGATGTTTTGTGCTGCTGGAGTTCCATAAAGATGACCTACTGCTAAAGCACGCCAGCACCGGTATACATAAGAGTTTTTAACAACTATGCCATCCTGAAGCTGTTTCACTCCATCTCCAACCTTAAATGCTCCACATCTGCTCCAAGCCAAAGCATCATCCACAACTACATTTGACTGGCTTTCAGGACTTCCAGGCCAGTTTGCAGCTATATCCGTAGTTTCTACATCCCATGTCTTAAATGAGTATGTGTCATCCTCCGATACTGCTACAGTGTGCTTTATGAGTACATTCTGGCTCTCTTGAATGTCGATTGCATCATTTTCATAATCAAGTTCATTGTTGTTGAAGTGCTTTGTATTCTGGAATGTTACGTTATTAGATCTTGTAACTATTGTAGCCCAGCCACCGCTGTCTCTTATTGTTATGCCGTCAACCGTGAAGTTGCTGCACTGCAAGGGTACAAGAATATTGTTCAAATAATTGTTTGTATTTCTCATATAATGGCCATTGCCGTCAATAGTCCCCCTGCCGTATATCTTAATATTGTTTGCATTTGTTTCAGTATAAATAAACCATGTTCCATCCTTACCCAGAGAATTCTTATGAAAATGGGTAGTGTAATCGCTTGGATTTCCTGAACCCCTTATAACAGAACCACCCTCCAGATAAACCGAAACATTGCTTTTTAAAACAAGGTTTCCGCACTTATAAACACCGGCTGGAACGTATACTATACCGCCACCTGCTGCGTTAGCCGCATTTATGGCGTTTTGTATTGCAGTTGTAGCCATAGCGGCACCGGTACTGTCGGCACCGTACCCGGTTTTAACATTGTATATACCTGTACCGGATGAAGCCGGAACATTGGTTTCAAGAGCATCTGCAGCAATAACCAGATCTTTCAGGTTATTGATTTTAACTATAAGATATGTTGGTGATGAAAGTGTAAATGTAAGTGTATTTCCGCTCTTTGTTGCAGTGATTCCCAAAGCTTTGGGAGAAATATTATAGGTATTGATTGTCTCGCTTGCTGTTATTGTGATTGTAGTAGTACCTGAAAAAGAGAAATTACAATAATTATAGTTTACAAATACCGCCGAAGTGTCGATTACCGGTATATTTGTAGAGTCTGCTGTTACCGTGTATTGACTGGTCGTGGTATAGATCGATGGTAATGGATAGCTTACAATTGTGCCCGCCGCTCTTGCTGTCAAAGGAACGACAGCTAAAAGACTGGCGAGCATACAAACAATTAAACTTAATAGTTTTAACCTTTTTAGCATAAATAAACACCTCTTTCATATCTTCAGAAAATACTCTGTCATCAGTGAATAATGATTTCACCAGTGATGCTCTATTACTCTTTTCATAAAGTCGACATATTCCTGTTCAGCTTCGGAAGTGGCAGAGTAATACTAACCTTTTCTGCATCAGCAAAGTTTCCTTTTAAAATACGGCCCCGGTTTTGTTCACCTTGTGCAGAATTTCTGCGTTGGTCGCTACTACTGAGCTGTATTGTTGCATTTTATGCACAATCTCCCCACGGTCGCTGCTATTGATTTAGCATTGTTGCACTTCATGCACAATCTCCGCGCAAGCCGCTCCAATCATGGCACATGGCCCTACTGTTACTCCGCATTTCCGCCCTCAGCCTGCTTCCAATCTTATCTATGCTCCGGCTCCAGACAGAGCCGGAGCATATCGTCCACATGGGCCGTTGCCAGACATTCCACCGTATCCGCAGAGCCGTAATAGATCTTGACCTCGCCGTCATCCTCCAGAATCATCCCTCCCGGAAAAATCACATGATTGCGGAAGCCCCCGCCAATCTCATAGTCTGTCTCCGGTGCCAGCAGCGGCTGCCTGCTCATGCCGATCACCCTGCGGGGGTCCTCCAGATCCAGCAGCATAATTCCGGCGGTATAGCGCTTCTTCCAGGTGTCCTCCCAACCTTGCTTGCCTCTGGCCGGGTCCACATCCACCGCATGGAAGGTGGTCAGCCAGCCCTTATCCGTCCGGACCGGAGGTGCGGCCGGGCCAACCTTGTCATTGGCAAACGGCACCTGCTCGACGGCGAGCAGTAGGCTGGAGTTGCCCCAATGCTTCAGGTCCGGCGACTCGGAGATCCAGGCATCGAAGCGGTCCCGGCCGCCGCGGCTGTATACCGTGAAGGGACGCTCCAGCCGGACATACTTGCCGCCGATCAACTCGGGAAACAGTACCATATTGCGCAGGTCCGGTGTAGACAGGCTGAGCACCTCGAAGTGCTCCAAATCATCGGTAACGGCAATTCCGCCGCGGATGCCATGGTGCGTATCCACGGCAAAACACATATAACAACGGCCGCCGATCACGGTCAGGCGCGGGTCGTAGGCGCGGATAATTTCCTCGTCATGAATTTTGAACACTGGCTTCGGGCCGGCGGTCCAGCTCAGCCCGTCGTCACTGTAAGCAATGCCGAGATCCGTGGTGTGGTGCGGCTCAAGCGTCTGATCTACCAGTGAGCCGTAATCATTACGGAAGATCATCACATACTTGCCGTTAAATTTCGTTACACCGGCATTGAATACCAGTGCGGTGGGGTAAGGAACCTTCGTTGCATCCAGCACAGGATTGCCCGGATACCGCCGGATGAACGGGGCAGATTGCAGAATTGCCGGAGCGTGTTGAGTCATGGGGTGTACCTCCTTGAATGTTAAATATGGAATATGGGTTGCGCAGGGCCGGACCGCTACCCTTTGAGGGAACCGGCTGTCATCTGCATGAAGGATTTGTTGGCGAACAGATAGGCTACGAGAATCGGCAGAATGGACAAGCAGGCGCCTGCCATCATATAGTGGGTCTGGGAAGCGGCCGAAATCCCGTATTTCAGGTTCGCCAGCCCGACAGTCAGCGTCTGCAGCTCCGGCTTCGTCATCGTGAACACGAGTGGCAGCAGATATTCATTCCACGCGCCGCGGAAGGTGAACAGCGCACCTACGCCGAGTCCAGGTCCGAGCAGCGGCAGAATAATCCGCCAGAAGGTGTGGCCGGGGGAGCTGCCGTCCATCAGCGCCGCCTCATCCAGCTCACGGGGAATCCCCTTCATGAAGCTGGACAGAATGAAGAAGATCGAAGCATGGGCGGAGATCAGAATCAATATGACCCCCCACAGGCTGCTGTGCAGATGAAGCTTGACCATCAGATCAAACTGCGGACGCAGCACGACCGCCCCTACTGCCACGAACATAGTGAAGGATTGCAGGCCGATATACAGTTTCTTGCCTGCAAAATCCATCCGGTCCACCACATAAGCCGCCATGGATGATACCAGCAGCGTGCCAACCACCGCCGCCAGAGAGACAATCAGGCTGTTCAGCGTATATCTGGAGAAATTCGCCTGTGCCCAGGCTTCGGCATAGTTCGAGAAATGCCAGCTATCCGGCAGGAAGGTGGCTCCCGCAGTCAGTTCGGCATTTGTCTTGAAGGAGCCGAGAATGGTGATAACAACCGGAATCAGGGTGATAAAAGCAAATGCCAGCAAAAAAATCCACAGGATGATATTGCCCAGTATGGTTCTTATTCTCATAATAGCCTCTCTCCTCAATCGGTCTGATTCATACGTCTGGATGCGTAGAAATAAATGAGCGATATGATCCCGACGATGACCGCAGACACGAAGGCGACCGCACTGCCGTATCCGAACTCTTGGACCTGGACCGCCGCGCTGCCTCCGCCGACAGGGAAAAATAATTTGTACAAATACAGGAACATCACCTCTGTCTTGCCTACAGGACCGCCTTCGGTCAGCACCATAATGCTCTCGTATCCCTTCAAAGCTGTAATGATCGCCAGCATAATGACCATCTGCATGACAGGCCCGAGCATCGGCAGGGTGACATAGCGGAACTGCTGGAGTCTGCCTGCTCCGTCCAGGGAAGAGGCTTCATAAACATCCTCCGGGATATTCTGCAGACCGGCGAGGAAGAGCAGCATGTAATTGCCGACCGCCCCCCAAGCCGCAACCAAAATGACGGTGAGCATGGCATATTTCGGCCCCAGCCAGTCCACACCGGAATCGGAAAGGCCCGAACGGATCAGGAACTGGTTGAGAATCCCGTTATACGAGTTAAAGATCGTGAAGAAGACTACGGCCATTACGGCGGTACTGATGACGGTCGGCATGAAGAAAATCCCCCGCAGCAGCTGTCTGCCCCGCAGCCCCCGATTCAATATGGAGGCCAGCAGCAGAGCCAGCGGAATAGTGATCAGCAGCTTGCCGCCTGCATAGACAAACGTGTTCACCACCGAATCCCAGAACTGGGTATCCTTCAGGATGCGGCTGAAATTGGCCAGCCCGGTAAACCGGGCCGTTCCGAACCCTTTGTAATCATAGAACATATAGCGGAACGCCCAGGCAATCGGATAAATCCCGAGGACCAACGTGAGCAAGGCACTTGGAAAGATAAAGCTGTATGAAAATAAGGCTTGTTTTGTTTTGTTCATCTGGTTTCTTCCGGCTCCTCTCCCTTGCGGCCAGAGCAGAGGGATGGGAAAGCTGCTTCCTCATCCCTCTGCTTTGGCCTATATCTCTATCCCTGACCTTCCATCTACTTGGCGAACTTGCCGCCCAATGCGGCGGGGTCAAAGCCGGCATCCGGCTCGGCCTTCACGCCATCATTCGCAATCACGCTGTCCAGTGCAGTGTTATAGCGTTTGTTCAGATCGGCGATAATTGCCTTCAGATCGCCGCCGTTCAGCATATACTTGAAGAAGGCGTCATCCGATTTCATCCCTTCCGGTGCTACAGACGGATAGACCGGCCACACTCCATCGTGCTTGTTCGGCAGGAAGCCTTCAATGCCGTTCACATCCGGTGTCTTGGCTACTGCGCTGACGGATGGAACCATGGAGATGCCAAAGCCTTTTTCCTGATAATCCGTCAGCACCTGATCGCCGTACATGAACTCCATGAACTTCCAGGCTGCTCCTTTGTGCTCCGACTTCGAGCTCAGCGCCAGCCACTGGCCCCCGAGGAAGCCCGAAGCCCCCTTCACGGTGCCGTCGATGGTCGGAACCGGAGCGGCTGCCCAGTCAATCTTGGCCGGGAACTGATTCTTGTAGACGCCCGGCTCCGAGGAGTAGGACATATACATTCCGATTTTGCCCTCTGCAAACTGCGCCCGCAGCGGATCAATATCCAGCGATTCCACACCCGGCAGCATGCTGCCGTTGTCCCGGATCTGCTTAAAGGCATTGATGATCGACTCGAAGCCGCTGAAATCGTAGCGGGCCGTCTTGAAATCATACCCGAAACCGCCGTAGCCGCTCATCTCCGCAATCACCCGCGCCGAACGCGCAAACGCGCTTCCGGGGCTTTTGAAGTTCTGGGCGAAGCCGTAAGCGCCGTCCGCTTTACCGGCTTCCGTCAATTTTTTGGCGGTATCCACCAGCTCCTGCAGGGTAGCTGGCGGATGCTCAACGCCTGCTTTGGCGAACAGATCCTTGTTGTATACTAGACGCATGGTTGTTCCATAATTCGGCAGACTGTAACGCTTGCCGTCAAATTCATTCAGATCCGGCATGACCGGGAATTTCGTCTTCAGCTCATCGGTGAGGAACTCGTCAATGGGAGCGAGAAAGCCTTTTTTGTAGAAGGTCTGGATGGTATTCTCCTTCACCCGGATTACATCCGGCGCATCGGAGGTCTGGAAGGACAGATCGAGTGCGGTATCGAAGTCGTCGCCCTTGACGACCAGCTCCACCTCAATCCCGTCAGTATTGGTTGCGTTAAACTCGGCTACCTTGTCCTTCACGAAATCCGCATCATGACGGTCGCCGGTCCAGTAGCTGATTTTGGTCTTGTCCCCCGAGCCGCCTGTCTTCCCGTCTCCCTTACCTTCTGCAGCATTGCCACCGTTACCGTTGCCGCAGGCTGTCAGGCCAAGTGCCAGGACCAGGCTCAGAGATGTTATTAGCATACGCTTCATCATTGGTAGTTCCCCCTTATATATCCCTGTTGTATTCGCTTACAACCTGATTATAGACGGATTGGCGCATCCGGATAAGGCGGGTAAGCCCACTTTAAGGGCAGATTTCTGCAGGAGCTTTATACAGTGAAGGGAGGCCACCTCCGCCCTGCGGACATGCCTCCCCTGCGCATTTTTATTCTTTTCCAAGATAATGCAGTTTGAACTCGGACGGGGTCATTCCGGTATATTTCTTGAACACCTCGCTGAAATAGCGCCTGTGCTCATACCCGAGATCCTGGGCGATCTCCTGAACCTGCCGGCCCCTGATCAGCATCGCCTTAGCCTTCTCCATCTTCTCGTGCATCACATACTGCTGAAACGAAATCCCCTGCACCTTCTTGAACAGGTTGGAGAAATACCCCTGGCTGAGGTTAATCTGCTTCGCCACCTGCTCCAGCGACAGCCCCGTATCCAGATGGCTATCGATATAAGCGGCGGCCTGGCGGATAATCCGCGTGGACTCCAGGGAACGGGCCTCCGTAACCAGCGCACAGGCCTCCCGGCACAGCCCGGACAGCAGGTCCCGGATATCCTGCAGGGAAGGATGCACCCGGTTCTTCAAGACGGCAATCCTGTGCTCCAGCGGCTCCACCTGCCCGTAGGGGAACTGCTCCAGCAGGACCCGGCAGATCCTGTAGCCCAGCTCATAGCCGACGCTTTCCACATAACGCGGCTCAGGCAAATGCCCGCTGTCCAGCAGCTCCGCGAATAGTTGATCGAGCATCTGCAGGCTTTTGGCAGAATTGCCGGAACGCAGGGCGAACAGTAACTCCTGCTCAACGGCGGCGGAGTAGCTGTGAAGTGCGAGCGGTTTATTCTCAATATTGCTGTAAATGTAGACCCCGTTTCCTCCGGTGTAGAAATGATAACCCAGCGCGCTAATCGCCTGCCTGTACGCTACACCCAGCTCCTGGATCGCCGCTACGCCCAGCCCCACGCCAATGGAAAGCGTATGCCTGGAGAATCGGCTTACATTCGTGCAGCAGGTCTCCGTAACCAGCGCCGCCGTATCCGGGTCCGAGCCGTTCATGATGCAGACGTACCGGTCTGTCGCCTCCCGGATAATGACGCCGCGGGTCCAGGCGGAAATCGTCTCTTCGAGAATATTATGCAGGCTGAACCGCAGCAGCTCGACCTCCTGCACAGGCTGGCCGCTCAGCTTCTCCGTGAAATGATCGATTTCGGCGACAAATACGAAGAAATCATGCTGGTCCAGAGGGATATCGAGATAGGCCCAACGAGAACGTGCATCCCATTCTGTCGTCTGGTGGTGCAGCAGGAAGATGAGATATTCCTGGCGGAGAATAGGTAGACTTTCTCTAATTTTGGCCTCCATCACAGCAAGTCTGGTGGTCTCCTGACGCTCCTCCCGGCACAACTCCCTGGCCTTCAGCACAGCCTGCACAATCTCGTTCAGGGAAAAGGGCTTCTTGACGAAATCAAGCGCCCCTAGTCGGATGGCTTCCTGGGCATAAGAGAACTCCGAGTAGGCGCTGAGGATAATAATCTTGCAGTCCGGCAGTTCCTCCAGAATCGCCCGGGTCATCTGCAGGCCGTCCATTCTTGGCATCCGGATATCAGTCAGCACAATGTCCGGCCGGGTCTCGCGGATAATCTGCAGCCCCGCTTCACCGTCCAGCGCTGTACCGACTACCTCAATACCGTGCTCCTGCCATGGCGGCTTGCTCGAGACCATCTCCACCACACTTTTAATATCGTCGATTACACATAATTTGAACCTTTCCAGCTCCAGCTTCCGGTCCATCCTTCATCTCTCCTCTTCTGAGGGAATCCACAGATCCGTCCGTGATCCCTTACTTGGTTCGCCGCCCACATCCATACGGGCTTCGTCCCCGTAATACAGCGCCAGCCGGTGCCTGATGTTGAACAGGGCATAACCTTTCCTCGACTGCGGAGCACTGAGCATCCCCTGCTTGACCCGTACAGCATCAAGTCCCCGTCCATTGTCGGTAATGCAAATATGCAGCAGCCCCTGCTCCCGGCTGACCGTGATGTCTATCCTGCCTCCTAAAGTCCGGTCGCTGAATCCATGCTGGATGCTGTTCTCCACCACCGGCTGCAGGATAATCTTGGGCATCAGACAGGTAAGCAGTGCCTCATCCTCTACCGTCACCGTGTATTCGAACAGACCTTCATAGCATTTCTGCTGAATAGCGAAATACTGCCGCACGTGGGACAGCTCATCCGCAAGGGTAATCAGATCCTTGCCGCCACTGAGCCCGATCTGGAACATCTGCGACAACGACAGGATCATCTCATTTACATCGTCATTCTCCCCCATGACCGATTTGCAATAGATGGTATTGAGTGTATTGTACAGAAAGTGCGGCTCCATCTGGGCCGTAAGCGCGCGGATCTCTGCATGCCGCTTGTCCTCCTCCTTGGTCTTCACATCCGCGATCAGCGTCTTAATCTCTGACATCATCCGGTTGAACTGAAAGCCGACCTGGGCAACCTCGTCCTCATAACGGCTCTCATACACCACGCTGAGCTGGTTCTCTTCGACTCTGCGCATCAGCCGCCGCAGCTTGAACAGGGGCTTCAGCAGCACAGATGTCAGCTGGTTGGAGATCAGCCAGGTGGCCAGCAGGAAAACAACGATGACATAGAGGGTAATGCGCTGCACCCGCTGCAGCTTGCCCAGCAGCTGGTCCCGCGACTGCATGCCGGAGATGATCCAGTCGGGTGATACCGCTGAGCTTGTATAATTAACCAGATACTCCTTGCCGCCATAGCTGTAGTAGTGGTCCTGCGGATCAGCCGCTTTCCCGGCTTCGGCAAGCACCGGCTTCCAGGGGAACCTGCCCCGGAACGGCCAGCGGGACTCCACCACCGCCTCTCCTTCCCCGCTCACCAGATAATAATTTCTCCCTGCTTGTTCTCCGCCTGTATTCAGCAGCTCATCTATCCGGCTCTCCCTGATATTGACCACAATAAATACATTGCTGATCGGCGTGTAAGGGTATTCATAAATCCCCCGGACTACGAAGGAGACCACCCGCTGGCTGCCCGTGAACAACCGGTCATAATGTCCTTTGGCCCAGTAGCCGCCCGGCCGCTCCTTGCTCAGATCATATAATTCCGAGCCGTAGAACGAGTTGTCCTGCGCCCGGATCTGCGTAGTGGAATAGAAATCGCCAATCGGGGTAACGATCAGCACGTTTTCGATGATCGGCTGATTGAACGTTACCTGGGAGAGCACATATTGCAGATCCGACAGATGGACATAGTAATTCGACACATCATGGCTGAACACATCGAGCATCATCTTGCGGTACGCATCGCTCAGCATCAGGGACTGCACAGACAGCGCCACATCATTCAGGCGGGAATCCAGCAGCTGTGCCGTCTTGCTTACGGTCTCCCGGCTGCCGGCATAGGCATTATCCTCGATCTCCTGCGCGGCAATCCAATACGAGAAACTGCCCATTGCACCGATGGACAGCGTAATCAGCACGATGAACGAGAACAGAATCCTCTGTTTGATGGATATCCGGTAATACCTGCCGGCGATCTGCTGCCGGATCTTACGGCCATAGGCTGTGAATGTATTCATAGTTCCCCCTTCTTGAGCATGTATCTCCCTATGTTTGTATGTTCTTGTCACTTGTACCATATGGCTGCTCCAGTCCGGTGTCAAGACAGGGCATGATTATTTAGCGGATTCCGTCCCTTATTATCAATAGGCAGGGGGCCCTCCGCATAACATGGTGCGGATTCACTAATCATGGCTCAAGTTGACGGGAAGCTGCGCGATTGAGTAATTATGCTTGTGACGGTCAGTCCATTCCGTTTGATGGCTTTCTGCGGCAAATGTTGAACGATCCAACAGTAGCAGAGCTCACTGATTTTGTTGCCTCATACGTAAAAAATAATACAATTAGCCAAACTGACGGTTTCAAGGGCGATTCTATGAAGCATGAAACAGAGATGGGGGGAACGTTGAGCGAAGTCCTGCCCCAACTGAATACTGGCGGCAACGCAGTGTTCACTTATTATGGCGGCGGGCAATCTGGTCTGCTTCATGTGGTATTCCATGTATAGGTCTGGTAACAATATACTGCTTCCATTTGCTGCTTCGACATCTGGATGTGAAGATGTAAAACTACGTCAAAATTTCAATTTTACGTTTTTATTTCCGCTTGATCATCTTTACAGTAAATCACGCTTAATTTTTGCGATCTGTCACAGTTCTAGCTGTTCTCTAGGGTTAAGCCCCTTAACAGTCTGCAATAACTCCACTACTGTACCACTTAATTCACCAATAGTTGAATGCTCCTTCCCGGTTAAAAGCCATTCATAAGAACAACCGAACTCAGAGCAAATTGAGAAAACCGTCTCTATTGCCGGCTTACCTTTTCCAGATTCCAAATCACTAAGGCTGCCTTGAGAAACACCGATTTTATTAGCAAAATCCGTTTGATTAAGATTATGTATTTTTCGTAGTTGTACCTCCACACTACGATTTGTGCCAACAATTGATCCACGAGCTTTTGAACCTAAAATCAGTTTTAGCCATTTAGAGTATCTTTAATAATACTCAAGGAAAACCATTAAAAAAGCCCTGATAAATCAAGGGTTTCTTGACCATCAGGACTAAGATACTTGTGCCAAAAATCGTTACAAACGCTGACAAGATGAATTACAACTCACACGTAGATAAATTCTCCGCAACCTTTAACAAAATTCTCGGCAATTTCCTTTTGACTCATCCGGGTTACAATCCCCGAAAAAATACCAAGTGCAAAGAAAAGCGCTCCGATCTCGGTCATATACCAGCCTTTGCTCAGTATTCCCCAGACAATAAGCCCCAAAGTAAAGATGAAGCCGCCAATAATTAATTTATCCCGATTCGAGAAACTTACTTCTATCCCATCGTTCTCCTTGATGAAGTGTTGGCGGTTTAGAATATCATTTTGGAATACCGCTGAAAATCACCATGGCTATCGGAATCAGTAATATCCCTTTACTTTTGAGTCTTCCGGCTAAAGCCATCAGTGCCCGGTCAATCGCCCCCGTCTGCAGAATAATTCTAAAAGCTCCCCCTACAATTAGGACGAAGGCGACGACATCAGCAGCATTGATGATTCCCTCCAACGGCGCACTGGCAATTTGGGCAAATCCTTGTCTCAAATCCCCTTGCTCACTGATTTTAGGAACGGTATGATAGGTTCCCGGGATGATGGCTGTTCTCGAGGAACCATCCACCAGCACTTCCTGGCGGTCAAATTGGCCGCTCGGGACAATCCAGGTTAATCCGGCAATAGCCACGATAATCAGAAAAATCAATGTATAACTATGAGGAAGGGACCATTTTATTTTAAGTTTAACCGTTTCCATTTCTACCCATCGTAATCGGAACATTGGCCTCAAGCATGGACTTGTAATTATAAAACCGGCTTTCATTTTCTTTTCCGGCCACAGCAGCCATATAAGCATCCAAGCGCGAAATGGACCTGCAACGGCAGCTCTCCCGCTGCTTCCAGCTCTTCAAGGACCGGCAGCAAACCGCTATGCCTGTCAAAGCCTATATCTTTTATCGAAGTTACACCCCGCTTAGCAAGCATTCGGACAAAGTCCAAAAACTCTTGTCTGACTAATTCCTGATCCTGCATCATGTCATGAAGGAGACGGGCGCGTGATTCCGCGCTGCATTGGTTAGGGAGAAACTGATACTTATCCTGGGCAAGCTTGTTCATCCAACAATAGCTTTTCGTCAAATTAATGGCGATTACAGCCCTGTCAGTAAAAGCTTCGTCTAATAAGCTTTGCCCCGGAAGCTCGCCCCAACACTCTTCACTCCACCCGTAAGCGTATACATTTTGCTATAAGGTTTTTTTTGCCTCTTGTTTTAGCAACTCTAAAGCCTCTTGGATTGTAGCGACATTCGTCAGATCCACTCCACGGTGCATGGACATGTAACCGGTAAAAAATACATGGTTATCATGTACACCAGGCATAATGAACGCATCCTTCAGATGATGAACAAATGTTACCGGTCCTATCCATTTCTCTGCTTATTAAGCAGCTCCACGATAGCCGTAACCTCTCCTGCATAACAAGGTTGAATACAATACTTGCTGCGCCACTGTTTTTTTGCGCCAGAACACTTATATTATTTTCATGATTGCTGGCTGGTTAAACTATGTTTTTCAAAACTTTTTTTAACTTCTTCTTTACTCGCTGAACCCGTTTTTTACAGGCCTCTACAGAAATCCCAATTTCATTAGCCGCCTCCATCATTGAATACTTCTCCAGAGTAATTTTTTTAAGTAATTTATAGTCTTCAATATTGGTTAAGTCAGAAAATATAAAGTCAACATCAAGTACGTCACTATCCTCAAAGATAACGTTTTCATCTATTTCGAATGAAGTTACTACTATATTTTTAAGGTATGCCCGACTGCGAACTTTGTTTTTAATAACATTCTTTAATGTATTAAATAGCCAGCCTTTCGGATTGGAACAAAATAGAAATTTGTCGGCTTTAGCACATGCGATTCTAAATGTGTCCTGAACGGCTTCTTCGGCCAGTGTGCGGTCATTCAACTTGCTTTGTGCATATGCCAACAATGAACTATACATTTCCGTATAATACTTTTATGGTGCGACGTTGATTATCATTTAGCACCGCCTTCTCACCACCATTTCCTTTTTATGAAATACAATCTACTTTAGTTATAATTTTATATAAACATATAAATATTGGTATTTCAATACTACCCTATAAACAGATAATAGGAACACTTTTTCAAAAAAAATTAAAAATAAAAAAGCAACCCTCTAAAAGGTTGCCTTCTTCCTATTCATCATTTATATCCTAGGTTATTTGCATAGCGGCGCAATAGCTCTTTGAGGCGTGTTACCTCATTAACAATTTCACTATCGCTATCAATATTGTCATTTCTGTCATACGACGAAGTAACAACTTCGGTAGTAGTAGATGCTTGAGGTTCATCTGCGTTAGCTGAAACGGTTAACGCGGACCCTATCCATATAATTGCTATCAGCGCCACACAAAGGAATAGAACACCATTTTTCTTCTCTTTTAGGTCCATGATTGAAGAAATGCGATTTTTCAAACCTTTTTTCCCTCCATAAAAATTACTTGATAATGCTGTTTGGAGCTTCGCCCCATTCCTCGCAACAGTAATAATGATTTCCCCATATTGTATTCGCCGTTGATGATCTGCGTTTTGTAAAACCAATGCGTCACAAGAGATTTCACATTGTTCCGCTGCCGCTTTTGCCATAAGATAGACAACTGGATTGAACCAATGAAACGAGGTTGCAATCAAGATCATGGCCTTGCACCAGAGGTCATGCCGTTTAAGATGAATCAACTCATGCTTTAGAATTAGATACACTTCATCATCTGATAGTTTCACTCGCGGCAGTAAAATGACAGGCTGTATAAAGCCAATGAACATAGGACTTGTAACGCTTTCACATACGCATAAACCTATATGCTTTTTAATCCCGAGTTCCGACCTTACACTGTCTAAAATCCCTTGAACCTTCGCATCGGTTACAGGATCACTCCAACGACGTACCGTCTTCATAAAACGACTATGCCGTAGAGCATGATACAGTATTATGATTACAATACCGCACCCCCAAATCGCTGTAAGCACCCACCATAAAGAGATTGTTGCCCAAGCATCCCCCCTATCCCCAAAGTCCATTAAGGGGACAGTACGGATTATGGATGGAACAAGCGTTGCAGGAAGATCCGGCATGGTCACAGGGAGAACTAATAGGTCAATCTGTGGACGAAAGGGGAATATCCAGCCTACCGCAAGCAGCAGCCAAACCCTATAATTCCACTTTGCGACATATCGTTTGGATATAAAGGGCTGTATTGCCGCGTACACAAGCGTCAGCAATGACATAGATACAGAGCATTGGAGCACGGTAACTAAAAATCCCTGCATATCACTCCCTCTTATCTTTCAGCCAATTTTCCAATTGATCGAGGTCACTGTCCTTTACTTTGTTACTAGCATATAGCGTAGCAACCAAGCTAACGAATGAATTCGCATGAAAACGCTCCATAAAGTCGCCTGTTTCAAATTTCAGGTACTCCTCTTTGTTAATTAAAGGGAAATAAGTGCGCTCTTTTCCCTTTTTTTCAGTTCGAATAAAGCCACGCTCAACCAACCGTAACATAAGAGAAATGACCGTTTGCGCTTTCCATTTCCTATCATTTCCAAGCTGTTGCATAATAACATTAGTCGTTATAGGTGAATCATTGGCCCACACAACTTTCATGATATCAAACTCTGCATCTGGCAATTTTCTCATTATTTCTATTAATCAACTCCTTTAAGACAACTGTCTACAATGATATTCTACATTTGTCTTGAATTCATGTCAAATCTATAAAATAGAAATATTTTATCCTATTTATCACCCACAAAAACAATATTGGGATATTTTTGAAAATCTTTGTCCCCAATTCGATACATTAAGACATATATATTATGAAGAAGCATTTTCATAGTTTAACACTAATGAAACGGAGGCAATTCCGATGAACAATTAACGAATACTTTCACGTTGAACGAAAAACCAAATTCCCAATTTTAGAATGGAGGCTACTAATTAATGAAAAAGAAATCTCTCTTTGTTTTCTCGGCCCTGGCTCTCCTCCTCCTCCTCACTCCAAGCTTTGCGCTTGCAAGTAATCAGCAGAACTACTTCGCTTCCCTGTCGGAAGAGAAGCTCGCTTATCAGGATGTTGACGCAGCTCCTACGGAATGGAAAGACGACATCTTGAATGCAAGGAATTCTATAATATACAGTACTTCTTGGACTGTTGATGGTCAGGTTGGCTATGAGTTGCCCGATGGAATGTTAGTAGAACTTCCAGAATTTTCGGACCTTTTTCCAGGTTGGGATGTTCCTAAATTGAAAGAAGATGTACGAAAAGAACAGTTAACTAAGCCTCAAACTTATGATTTTCATACCCTAGCCGCGAATTATGTTGGGTTTGTCTACTTATTTGAACCCTCAAATTCTGGAGCGTCACTACCGTTTTACACCTTTTATTCCAGCGCTAATAGAGTCACAATGATAGGTGATTCTTTACCAGGGACAAGCTATAATGCCGGTTTCACAAATCTTAACACTGGTTCGGATGTAGGTTATGCAAATAACTTACCGCAAGGTGGAAAACTATATCTCACTAAACTGAATTCAAACACTGCATATGGGGCTCGGGCTAGCACGTACAGCACAACAGGATATGCGCAAATGAGCGTAGTTGACGGCTAAACTCATCATCTGATTCTGTAGTGTCGGGTAGATGTTTGAAACGTAGATTGATATGTATGGGTAATCAAGGACTGCTTGTTCATTGAGGTTATTCGCTTTCTTCTAATTGATAGACTGTTTAATGCTTCTTCCATTATTGCTATTGCTGCCTTTTTAACTTTTGTTAAACGTATAGCCATTGACAAAACCTCCTTCTACTTCATCTGATTTAGTCAGATATAGCAAAGGAGGTTTATATGCTTCTATATTTCGAGCCATTGTTTCAAACATCAGCGACCATAGTCTGGTTTCTTCCCCTGCTCTTGGCCAAGTATAACGCCTGATCCGCCTTCTCCAGCAGCCCCTCCCGCTCCAATGTATGAAAAGGATAATGGGCGATTCCTAGAGAGATTGTAACCTGTGTCTCGATTGGCCCCCTGCTTTGTTCCATTGCCCGCCGGACTCTTTCAGCTATGATGAAAGCTTCCTCAGGTCTTGTGTGGGCTAGCAAGATGATGAACTCTTCACCGCCGTAGCGGTAGCAAACATCGTCTGGACGAACCGAGGTAACTATAACTTTGGCTACATGTTTCAGCACTTCGTCGCCGATGAGATGACCGTAAGTGTCGTTCACGAGTTTGAATTTGTCTACATCCAGTACAATGAGCGAAAACGGTTGTCCTGAGTCAATCCACTGACTCATCGTATACTCTAACGATCTCCGGTTCATTAAACCGGTCAGAGCATCCGTCGTAGCCTCTTGGGTCAGTTGATCCGTCTGCTTCTGAATATCCGTCACGGCAAGCAACACAGCCTTGGTCAGCAGATCTGCCTCTCGGCTCCATTGCGGCTTCGCTTCTGGCAATTCAATCTTCTCCTTGCCCATCCTGCTCACCAGATTTGCCAGGTACACAAAAGGCCGGGCCAGCTTGCGTGCTACGAGAATGACGCCCATCAGGAGGATAATGAACGGAAACAACGAATACCAGAGAATGGTCCGAAGGTGCCCCATCAGTTGATGATGGATGACACTAATCGGCGAAACGACCACAATTCCCCATCCGTTGGCTGGAACGCTGGAGTATCCGGCAAGCATTTCAACGTCACGGGTGTTACGCACTTGCTGTTCCCCACTCTCCCCATTCATGAGTTTCTGCACAACCTTGTTATTGCTGACATCCTCCCCAATGAGCTGCTTATCCGGGTGGTACAACAGATGCCCGCTGGAATCCACAATATAATAATAGGAGCCAGAATCGTCCACGTTATTGTCGCCAAAAATCATAGACAAAATATTGTTCTCCTGCAGATAAAATGTGCCGCTCAAAATACCGCGATATGTACCATTCTTGCTAAAAATCGGCTGACTCATAAAAACGATTAGTCTATTGGTGGTTTGGGTCATGTAGGGGGAGGATATGTAAGGTTTTTTTAACGCCAGAGCTTCCAAACCGACCTTAGAAGTAATATGGTTTCCTACTGACCCCAAACTAGCCGGTACTACATTGCGGATCAGCCCGTCGGCATCGAGCACGGCGATAGAATTGAAGTAATTGCTACTATTGCGCATCAGTTCCAAATTATCATCCACTTGCTTCGGCGTTGAGGTTTCGTCATCGGAGAGTGTGTCAGCACTGTATTCCAAACTGCTGCGCATGGACTGAAATAAGGAATCCATTGTTTTGGTCATTCGGTCAGCGTTGTAGTAATTCAGATGGAGTGTAGTCTCCATCAAGGACTGTTTTTTGGACTCGTAAGAGCCAATCAGAAGGATGCTTGAGGTTAGTAGAACCACCAGCGTAACCAAGCCCGTAAGCAGCGATGTAAGACTGAGCTTTTTACTTTGACCCGGGTCGGCTCTTCTCAGTGTAAGCAAACTTTAACCCTCCTTGGTTCTTGAAAACTAGATTAATCAATAATACAACAAATTAAGATGTTATTCGACAGTAATCAATGGGCTCGGATCTCTCATTTCACTGTACGTACCGTTTGATATACGGCGGTTCATGAAATCTTACATATTAAAAAACTCCCTCCAGAGCTTGTGATTAGACAAGCTCTGAAAAGGAGTGTTATTACCCTGAGTCCTGTGTGTTTGAATGTGATTCCCAGATATACAGAACCTTTTTTGTGTTCCACACTCTCTGCGTTCAGATATTTGGATATGCAGCCATGTTAGCAAAAATGTTAGCAGAAAAATATGAGCAGAGCCTTACGATCCTGCTCATTTCACTTCCAAAGACGGTAAGGGGACAATCTATGGACCCTACCCATTCGTTATAAGGAAGATTTCAGATTCGCAAGGGAAATGCGGAAGAAAATTAAGCAGGGCATGTATTTGAGCATTTTGCATTAATCTAAGTCCTTGCTACACAAAGGAATTTTGGATATAAAAAAGGACTTCACCCCAACTTGGAGAAGTTTTTTGGTGACGAAACCAAAACACTCAAGAGGAGGAAGCCCCCTTTGTATATTCTCCAAGAAAGTCTATTTTCCTTTGAAGAGCTTCAAAAAATGGATTCCAAAGAACGTCTTCCCATCTTTTTCAGCGCTCTCGACCTGCGTCCTTATGCGAGAGAATTGAGAAAACCTTCACCCCGAGGAGCGGAGGGGCACTGTCGGCAAGGCATTCTTCGTGCCTTACTCGCGGCTCCCTTGGAGAACATCGATACGTTCACTGGCCTCGCACGCAGACTGGAGTTTGACCTTCGTTTCCGTTACCAATGTGGACTTCGGCTAGACATCCCTGCCCCTTCGATTTCCACTCTAAGCCGGGTTTTTACCGAGTTGACTCAGAAAAGCCTTGCCCAGCAGTTGTTTGAGGATCTTGTGACTCAGTGCCAAGAAGCTGGAATCATCGACGGCACTCATGTCGCCATCGACAGCGCATCCATTCACGCTTACGAGAAAAAAGAACCCAAGCGAAAAAGCGAGCTCACTGGCAATGCCAACTGGGGTGCAAAGTTTGACACCTTCGGCAATAAAATCAAGTGGTTTGGCTATAAGCTGCATCTGGCCGTCGATGCCAAAAGTGAACTTCCGATGGCACTGAAGGTAACCCCTGCCCATGTGAACGACGGAGACGAAGGGCCTGCACTCACGACGCTGGCTGCTGCAAAATCCAAAGTGAAATTCTTCATGATGGATGCGGGCTACGACCAAATGAAAAACTACGAGGGAGCCCGGAACGTCAAGGCACAAGCCATTATTCCGCTGAATCCACGGAATGAAAAGGAACCGCCAGCAGGAATTACGCGCAAAGGTACGCCCTGTTGTTCGATGGGCTTTCCCATGACGTATTGGGGGCAAGAGAAGACATCTTTGAAATTCCGTTGTCCACATGCGACAGGACATGTGAATTGTCCTTTAGGCATGGCCGCTTGTTCGTCCTCTAATTATGGAATGGTGGTCAAAGTTGACAGCCAAACGGATCTTAGACGTTACGCTCTACCGCATCGAGAAAGCCGAGGCTGGAAGGAGCTTTACAATAAACGGACCAGTGTAGAACGCTGTAATTCTCGAATGAAGACCTATTTAACCGCAGACCAGCTCCATGTCTGGGGGATTCAAAAGGTAACAACCCACCAATATTTAAATGCGATTGTGTTACTTGCTGCTGCACTTGCCATTGCGAAGCAACGAGTCCAAAACGCCGCTTAAAATTTATGATTCTCCGAAATTCTGCCCGTCTGACCATTTATAACCGAAATCACAAAACGGGGCTTTGGAAGTGGTTAGACTACGACCTTAGAATCGAAAATTGAATTATGCAAAATGCTCAAATAGGTATAAGATCATAAAACTCAACGCTTAATTAAAAGATCAGAACCATAAACTTACGCCTATCAATAAAAGTATACTTGATTTCACTTTTCTCAACTCAAAATGAAAATATACTTTCTTCAACTTGCGCACGTGGATGTACTCCGATTTTAAATACTAGATTTTTATCATTAATAGTTCTCCATATTCGTTTGACTTCCACATAATATTCAAAACAGCATAGCTTAAACTTTTTATTACTCCCACAACCACAATAGTCATTTCTGCCCAAATTATTGAAGTCTCTAAAATGCATAGGATCAGTAAAAAGCTCCCAAGCTCTCTTCTCCTTCTCATAAAAGAAGACTTCATTTTTTAGTGTTGATCCACTTACTTTGCCAGAGTTGTGGCCAATATAAATTGCAGAAGGAGATCGCCATTCAAAATAAGGTAGGGCCTCTTGAAGTGTACTCTTTTCTTTCCCAACACATTTTTTATAGGAATTATTTATGATAACTTTGTTAATTTCGAGTACTTGTTCGTCAGTAAGATAATTTATGGATTGAGGTCGAATATATTCTGGTTTATGTCCATGATAGAAAATTGCATAATACTCATTGGAAAGAGGTACTAATATTAGAACCTCAATAAGTCCTAAATGTCTATTACTAATATCAGAGAATCTACTTTTAATTCTTAATGCAGCAGTAGAGATGTACTGATCGCTGATTAAGAAATTCCCAGATTTGCTTCTAATAATAGCAAAATCATAATATTTTCTGATAGTTTCGCTAAGATTGTTTATGTAATTCGTATTCGATAATTTGTTAAGCATCGTTGAAATCCGATTCTCTTTACTTGTAGTCTCATGTTCAAATTCATACAATAACGCACCACTTCGATAGTAATAAATTATTATTGCATTAAGGTAGGAACGGATATACTCTTCAACACTACTTAATTTCCCCTCACCACAATCAACCTGCCTTAGTAAACGTAATACTTCAACAATAGCTGGCCCAAAGTCATCCTCAATTTTTTGAAAAAAGTTTTCTATTGCGTTGGTCGCTAATTGTGAATGCTCATTTGTAAAGCGTTCTGACATAGAATTTCGATAAGGGATTTGGTACGGATCGGCATTTTTTTTCAACCAACACTTCAGAAACTTTACCCTTATCAGCAAAATGTTTAAGAACATTCTGTGGAATATAATGTTGATTTTTCACTATTTCACCCATTTAATCACCTACCATTAATGTCAAATCATCATCTTCAGTTGCTTCAACTACAATTCTATATCAACCCAAAATTACAAACTAAGGCCTAGCCCTTCGATTCAATTACGTTTAAGATATCCTCTATTTTTATCCATTCTGATTGATCTCCAATAGTTCTCAATTCAATTCGTTGTAACTGATAATCTACAGTCATTACGATACCGTGTAGCACTCTATCATAATTAGGATAAAATACTTTTAACCATAATGGACTATGATCTTCAATAGACTTATTTATGGCACTTTTTATCACTAGTAATTGAACCCTAGTAAGTTTAGGTTTTGTACGTAATATAATATTTTCTTTATCCAATAAATCCCCATCTATTTTTCTTTTCATCTATTATCCTCCTGATAATTTGTACAGTAAGTCTAGCAAACACCTATAAAAGAACATTTGTTTGTATTATATATATGCGAACATCTTTTATCAATGATTAACTTAGTATCACTTGCATATATTGCTCAGTGGTGGCGTTATAAATTTATTAAATGATAACTTACATCAGTAGTAGCTAAGTACTCTCGAAATGGCTAAAATGAATTTTGATTACACAAAAACAAAGACTGTAACTCACAACGAGTATACAGTCTTTGTCTTAGCAGCAAGCTCGGCCTGCTGGGTAATTCTACCCCAAGCTTCTTAAGTACCGTACCATTCCATTACATTCATGGCGATCATCTTTTTGACTTTGATTAAGATTAATGGCATTCGCAAACGCTATACATATGACTGGTATTCCTTTCCAACCTTTAGTCTTCCTCCTGCAAGCATTTGTAGTGCACAGAATGAGGAGAAAATAGCAGAAATATTAATAGCATCAGGCTTCTGTTGTTCTACTTGAAAGGTAATTTATAACAAAAAATAGTGAAATATTCCGTTTAAACGGAATATCTCACCTATTGAATTATTGGTTAATATCTATATTTTGGACCGTAAAACATGTACCTACTGCATATTGATTCCTCTATCGAAGCCCTTAGGGGTAACTTGATAATTCACATTAGATTTAACAGTTAACGCTATCAAGATCTCTTATCAGAATAAAAACATCCCCACGATGGAGACTTCTCATTCTCGCAAGGCCAGTTGGCATTGGCAAGCGTTTCCGTTCTAACTTCGCCGCTTCCGGCTATAACAATCCAATCCCCCTCTTGGAGACATTGCCAAGCAGTACATCTCCTGCAGTAAATACATGAGATTTCTCAATATCTTTAATGAGAAGCATCACGGAAGCTCCGCCTTTAGCCACATTGATAGTATCCGGATTTAACTGCTGAATTAAGTCCTTAGTCCTCGAAATTCAGGAGGTCTTTAACCTCCAGCTTATCCAACTTGTTTATGATCCAAGTGATACATAATTATTATATATATTGCTTAATAGATCGATCTTTTGAACTTATATCTGGGATGTTTTGTCATCAAGTGATATAGCATAGCTGGCGGATATCAGAATCGTACTGCAAAGAAACGTCCAGATCAGCAACCCTAGTAAAACCCACATTTTATCTCCTCCTTCACTCTATTGTTTCTCTGTTCCCCACTGATGGTGGCCGAGCAATTGTTGACCAAGTTCAGTAAGAAAAGCCGGGGGATGTTGCCCCTCGAGATATTGCTGCTCCCGCTGTTTGATCAAGGCATGATTGTTCTCTTGAGCCGGAATATACCTTAGGGGGAACCAATCTCTATCCGTATAACTCGTAATCCGCAATCGCCGCTGGTCAATAATAATTAAATCAGCCAGGTTGGCTTCAAGAGCTAAAATTCGATTTCCATCTTGCATGTTAATACTGCTTCCGTCTATATTAACGGACAAGAGTCTAGGATACCCGTCGATTTCGCACTGCAAAACTCCACCCAGATAGCGGGAGTATTCAAGATAACGGCAAATGCCGAATATATCCGTGGCATAGACCGGATGTCCCAGATATACTGATGATGATTCAAGGAACCCGTCAATGGCTGACTCTCCATTTGTCTCCACGCTTCAAAACGCAACACGTAGAAAAACGGAACTGCTTTTCGCATGTGCACGTATCCTTTCTCTTCCCAGGTATGGCGAACCGCGCCGTGGTCAAGTATCAATATGTCACCACATCCATTCGCTTAAAATCTCTTCTTATCCTCATATCAATTTTACAAATGAACCGAACGGGGAACAATAAAGGTTGTTGTTGTCTTTCGGTAAAATATGATATATCTTGTCATTATAATGTCATCCAATCAATAATGTTTGAAAGTAGGTGTCTTATGCGCGAGAGCAACGACTTATTATTAACCCATACTTCTTTCGCCTACAACAGCAAGCTGATTTACGCTGGTAAGTTAAGCGACAACCCGGAGTGGAAATTTGCGCTTCATAAGCATGAAGATTTGCATGAAGTTATTTTTATTGAAGGCGGAATCGGTTCGTTTGTGATTGATGGTAAGGCCTATACTGCAAAAAAAGGGGATGTATTGATTTATAATCGGGGGATTTTGCATGAGGAGCAGTCTGATCCAGACAAACCATTGTTTACCTATTACTGCGGATTTCGCTTCAACTCTCCTATTGCCGAACAACGTGATTGGGTCATTCAACCCGACCGAGAACCAGTCATTCGTTCGAACCATTATTCAAATGAGCTGTCCTTGCTGATGAAGACATTATTTGGCGAGTTTTCGCTGCGAAATAGTGGTTATGAACAGATCTCTCAGCATTTATTAGAAGCTATCCTGCTCCTGCTTGAACGCATGCTTCTTTTGCAGCATCATACTACAAAGGAAGGGAAATCCCCGCTTGCCAATCAAATCAAAGAATATTTAGACACTAATTACAGACGCAAGCTAAGCCTTATGGACCTGGCACAATTTTTTCATATCGACTCCTATTATCTGGTTCACATATACAAGAACAATTTCGGAATCTCACCGATCAACTACTTAATTCAGCGCCGTATGGGAGAAGCCATGAGACTATTGGCCAGTACCAACAAGAAGGTATGGGAGATCGCCAAAATGGTTGGATACGACAACCCCAATTATTTCTCCATTCTGTTTACCCGTGTAATCGGTGAATCCCCCCGCAAATTCCGAGAGAGGAACCAGAAGGATCTGTATAATTAATGATTCAACTTCAGGAGTTCATTTTTCTAAACAAAACCTTTCTTATTACAGGGTGAACTAAAGATCCAACCTTCAGTTGATAGAAACGGACGTTCTTGTTCTTCTTAGTTTTGGTGGGGGCATTTTCGAGAATTCAAGGTATGAGTTGCTGGAGTGGGGTCTGAAAAACCAGAATCACTAGCCTCATCTGCGAAGAAAAAAAGAGCCTCTATGTATGTATAGACCTCGGAACCGGAGGGTCACAATATCTTATTTGTTTTAATAGATTCTTAACTCCCTTGTATAAAGGGGAGGGGTACTGCCCTCGACGAGCTGCGAGCGTTGGGAGTCTAAGCTTGTTCGCTGTCATGTACACCATCGCAATCAAGTTTTGGACATTACGGTAGTCCCGCGTTTTTCTCTTTACCGCTTGGATGAGCCCGTTAATAACTTCAAGGAAGCCATTCGTCATACGACTATGAAACCATCGTAAGATGCATTCTTCGTGTCGCTTCAAGGTAAGCGTCAAACCTAGCCCACCTGTAAACCTGACGCCAGTCATGAGATCATAGGCATATCTTAAATCAAGGTTTTGGATAACTCCATCATAGGTTTCAGTTGGGAGCGTCTAGCCCCAATGTTGTCAGGTTAGTAGAAATTGGTATAGCAGAGGTAAACGATAGGAATGGATGAATCCGTGTGAAAAAACAAATCCACTACGATATCCCATGTGTTTAACAAGATGAAAAGCGATGAATTTAAAGAAAGTGCAAAGCGGTACGAGAAAGATTTTAAACGAAATCGAAAAATGGGATTTATTCCGTTGCTGCTGCTCGTCCTTCGAATGGTTCGAAAACCAACACAGTTAGAGTTGGATGAGTTTCGAGAGCGATTTATGCCAGAAGAAGCAGCAAAAACCACATACACGAAACAATCGTTCTCCGAAGCCAGACAAAAATTCTCTCCCACTGCGTTTACGATGCTGAACGACGAATTAGTTCGAGCCTTCTACGAAGAGAATGCTTTAAAAACGCACCACGGTTTTCGGCTACTGCCGATGAATGGCAGCGTGATGGAACTACCCAATACCTCGGAAACTCGGAGTGTTTATGGGTATACCACAACATACAAGATTGGGTTTCGGATCGCCAGAGCTCTCTCTTCCCATTTGTACGAAGTGGAAAACAAACTGATTGTAAGCACCTGTCTCAGTCGATATGACGATAATGAACGCGATTTGGCCAAACGCAATATTGAACATCTGTTGCAGTTGGAGTCATCCTCAGTTCGAAATCTAATTCAATTTGATCGTGGTTATCCGTCTGCGGACTTCTTGTTGTACTTGCAAGAGAGAGGGATCGCTTACTTGATGCGGGCACAAGGATCATTCTACAAAGAAATCATGAACACCATTCAGCCGGATGAAAACGTAACGATAGAAATTACGAAAGCCAGAGCCTACCAGCTTAAGAAGCAGGGTAAGATCATTCCGCCGGGAACAGTGTTGCACGTTCGAGTCTAGAAAATAGAGCTGTCCACCGGCGAAACGGAAATCCTGCTGACGAACGTCAGCGCGGATGAACTGAGTTACGAAGCGAGTAAGCCGCTGTATTTAAGATGGGGAAATGAAACTTGCTTTGATGATTTGAAACAGAAGTTTGAGATTGAGAATTTTCGGGACAGGAGCCCCAACTCATTGAGCAGGACTTCTACGCTAGGGTTCTGCTGCAACATGGCTTCCGTAAGGGAACAAGAGGCTGAGGAACAAATGATGGAAACTAAACGAACGGAGCCCCTGAAGTACAGCGAGTATCGAATAAACCAAAATATCTTGGTCGGCAAACTACGTAACCGGCTCATTGAAATGGCGTTGGAAGAGGATGATGGAAAACGGGAGACTCTACAGGCTCGCTTTCTGGAAGAACTACAGCGTAATATTGTTCCTGTCGTCAAGGGTCGCTCCTTCACGCGCGACAAACAGACAAAAGCTAATAAAAAAACCAAGAGGCGAGGGCTATAAATGCTTAACCTGACAACATTGCGTCTAGCCCACCCCATCCATTCCCGTAAATAGACATCGGCTAGAATTTGAGGCTGTGTCCGGAGCTCCTGCAGAGATAGCTTTAAGCGGTAAGATTTTCCCATTTGGAAGTGCCCGTCCTTTAGTTTTTCCAGTTTCAGCTTCTGTTCGTTCTTTAAGGTAGATACCTTTTTAGCCACAGATATCGACTGTTATTCAATTCAGGAACTCGCTTTTGTTCTTCTTTGCGAACTTCATCAACGGCCCCATTCACCATTTTCATGACTTGAAACTTATCAAAGGTACTCTCAGCCTCAGGGAACTGTTCCTGAATGCCTCGAATGTCTCTAGCGTCTCTTTACCCTTTCCTTCATTTGCAAACAACACCGTTTTGGTATCTACATCTACAAATAAAGTGATGTAGCGATGGCCCCGACGGGATGAAGTTTCGTCTACAGCAATTCGTTTCATACCCGTCAGATCCAGTTCATTCATGGCTACATAGACGTAGTAATGAAAAATCAGACACATCCGTGTATTGTGTTCTCGAAGTTCTCTTGCGGCTGCATTGACCAACATCTCCGCCATAAGCCGCATGGCCCAAGCATCGAATTGCAGCGTGAGGTGGGATAGGGGACGTGACCACTTTACAGGAACGAGGGTCACCTTGTGCAGTTTGTGCAGTTGGTCCGAGGGACACGGGCGTGCATATAAGTTTTCCAATTCCAAAAATCCAGATGACACCTTCTTCTCCGCATCATAGGCTTTACATGCAGCACCACAGGACGGACAAGAGAACATCGCGCTCCGCTCGAAGTCGATGAATAGATACCAGGCCTCGTCTTTATTATCATATTCTATATGTGTCAATTTCCATGGTTCTTCGAGCTCTAAGGCAACCTTAAACATTTCAGCAATCATATTATCTTTAGTACTTACTGAGGTTAGGCAGTATCGACAATTCCTCTATTAAACAGATATCGGGCATTCACTACAGTGAGGGAGCAAATAAAGTAACGTTTTACTCTATAGCTACAGATGAATTCATTTTGTTCCATAGAGTGCATTCAATTCTTCTTCCTTCATCGTAAAGGAGTGTCTCTCTTCAGGAAACTGACTATTTCTCACATCAACAGTATACGCTTTAATAGCGTCTAATATTTGATTATCCATTGATTGATACTGTTTTACAAACTTAGCAACTCTCTCAACACCATAACCAATTATATCATGGTAGACAAGAACCTGGGCATCTACATCTACACCGGCACCTATACCTATGACCGGAATCGAAAGTACTTGGGATACTTCCCCTGCGAGTTGTCTTGGTACACATTCCAAAAGAAGAGCAAATGCCCCTGCAGCTTCACATTTTTTAGCATCTTCCAACAGTTTCTTAGCTGCTACTGCATCTTTCCCCTGTACCTTATATCCTCCTAAGACGCCGACTGTTTGCGGGGTTAAGCCAAGATGCGCGCAACTAGGAATCCCCGCACTCGTCAGGGCTGCAATATGTTCGATTACGTCATCGGCACCTTCAAGTTTCACTGCGTGGGCACCGGCTTCCTGAATTAATTTTCCGGCATTAAGTAATGTATCTTTAACTGATAGATGATAGGTTAAGAAAGGCATATCTGTAATGATAAAGGTCTCTTTTGCTCCTCGTTTGACGGCTTTTGTATGATGAATCATATCTTCGAGTGTAACAGGAATGGTTGAATCATATCCCAAAACAACCATTCCTAGTGAATCCCCAACTAAAATGACGTCTACGCCCGCTTTCTCTGCAAGTTTTGCAGAAGGATAATCATAGGCAGTAATCATTACAATTTTATCTTGATTTCGCTTCATTTTTAGTAAATCAGTTGTTTGTATCAAGCACACTTCCTCCTCAAACTGTTGAGTTAGTATATCATTAGTTTTTTATATGTGACATGTAATCAAATGCGGTTGTCCCATAAACATTCTTAAATAATTTATTTAAATGAGTTAAATCTACAAAACCACACATAGCTACCGCTAAATAAATATCTCCATAGGTTTCAATTATCCGCTTCGCATAGTCAACCTTTAAATTAAGAAAGTATTGATATGGAGTGATTCCCGTATGCGCCTTAAAAAAACGGATGAATTGAAATTTAGATAGATCAAGCTCACTACATATATCATCGATTCTAAGCATGCTCTCCAAGTTCGTTTGATGAATAATATTTTTCGCTCTCCGAATTACAGTATCATCTCTTTTATAATCTGAAGAGAGATCGGTTTGCATAAGGCTTTCTATTAAAGTAATAAACAAGTCGTAGCATAATGCCTCATCTCTTTCATTTGATATAGCGCGAAAAAGACTTAACACTTTTTGTCTTAGCTTAGAACTGTACACAACAGGTTCTAAAAGACGTACAACATCCTTTTTCTCTATAAGATCTAGAATCATTTGTGGTTCGATATAAAGCATAATATAATCAAGCCCTATTTTGTCATATGCTCTTCCGTCATGTGTTTGTTCCGGATTAAATAACATAACTCCTTTTGGATGAGATAGCTGTAAGTTGCCATTCAAATGATAATGTTGAATACCGCGTAATGTTACGCCAATTGCATATTCTTGATGAGAGTGATTTTTGTACTCAAAATCGCTAATCTGTGCTGATAACGCAGTAATACCAGCTGATCTCTTATAGATAAATTTGTTCACGAAACATCCCTCATCCCTATATCCAGATCATTACTGCTGCGTACACCATAAATAATGCCATAAGGAAATTAACTACTTTCTGGTTTCTCTGTAAAAACTCCTTGAAGATTGTACCGAAAAGAACCCAAGTTGCAAATGCTAAAAATCCGATAAGGGTTACAACCGCAACACTTATTGAAATTACTGGTACCGAATCATAATATGGCATAATAAAATTCGGCAATACCGTCAACGTAAATATGATTACCTTAGGATTTAAGAACTGCATGAAGAAGCCGGATGAAAAAGTACCCGTTTGGTTTGTAGATGATTTAGAAGTATTCATTTTTGAGATTTGATACCCCAAATAAAGCATATATAAGCTACCAATAATTTGCATATAAATTAGTATCTTCGGAATAATTGTGATTAGAGCAGTATTCAAAACAGCAGATACCGCAAGAAGCATGCCAAAGGCAATGGTTGCTCCGTACGTATATCTCATAGCTTTTTTTGACCCGAAATTATTAACAGTAGATAATATGACAATGTTTGTGGGTCCAGGCGTAAAAGTAACAATAAAACAATATAATAGGAATGATACGATATTCACAGTGAGGCCCCCTTCAATATATTCTTTAAGAATACATCGAAAGAGTCGATTGAATGTAGTACATTATTGCAGCAATTATTATATAGATTTCTAAAAAGTCTCTTAGAACCTATTTTCGAACGTTTATGTTCTCATGACCCAAGGAAAGAATGAGTCTGGCAATGGTTTGCGGGCTTTCTCCGTCATTTGACGCGAGCCACTGATTAATAACTCCAATCGACCCATGAACCTTGTATGTGAAGGAATAGTCCATTATAAACGGTTCGTTCGAGTTTTGCTCAAGTAAGATTCGTGTTAAAAACCCGCTTTTTCCACTCTCCGAAATTAGGATCTGATACATGGTTTTCTTATCTTGAATGATGTTCAACAGGTTGATCATGGATTCTTCAGATGTACAGGGCTTGTCTCCTTCTTGCAATGTTTCCGCTAATTCATTATTAAATTCATTCTGCATAACTTCAAATAATTCATAAGGATCTTTGTAGTACAAATAAAAAGTACCACGGTTAATATCTGCGCGGTTGCATATTTCAGTAACCGTTATTTGCGGTAATTTTTTGGTTTCCAAGAGAAACAGGAAGCTCTCCTTAATGAGATTGATCGTATATTTAGTTCTTCTATTATTCTTAATTCCAACCATAAGCTCCCCCTTGTTCTATCCGATCAACATAATAGATGTAATCTGTTTACTTCATACCATTTGCAAATACATTGATGATTGTGATTGCTTAGATGTGTAGATTATACTGTCTTTACGATATTAAATCAACAAGTGTTCACTTAATGAATCGTTAAGGAGATGAACTACAATGACAATTCCCTCAAATAAAACAAACATTCTTATAGTAGGTGCTGGAGCAGTAGGTTTCTCTGTAGGATACCATCTCCACTTATCAGGCGCCGGTATTACCTTTCTTGTACGAAAAGGACGTAAAGCAGCCTTCGATCCTCCTCAGAAGCTATATTGCTATGACGATGCCACGTTGAAAGAATTCAGCGGCTTTAATGTCATAGAGGATATAGAAGAAATACAGCCTCAGCAGTATTCATTTATTATTATTACATTAGACGGCAGTGTGAGCCGTTCACCAGAAGGCGCAGCTATGTTATCCCGATTGGGTGATATCGTTCGTAACTCTACAACTACAGTAATTATGAATGCGTTTGGAAGCGGGATTCGTGAACATTATCTTCTAACCATGAGAATTCCGGAAAACCAACTGTTGAGAGGAATACTGGGGACATTAAGTCATCAGTCCAAGGCAGGCTTGCCTGTACGTGAACCCACAGACCCCAAACTCATTGCCCAAGCCATTGTCTGTTACAAACATCCAGCGAACAAGATCGGTTTCCAGGTCGAAAATAATAATAAACTAGCAGCCAAGCAATTTGTGGCACTGTATAATGAATCCGGGGTCTCACGCTGTGGTCAGGTCAGTCCGGCTATGTTCAATATTTACTCAAGCATAGGTTTTCCCGTGTATGCCGCCTGTGATATCGCAGGCTGGCCGAATTTCACGGCCGTTATCGCCAATAAAGATCTTTGGCGGCTCGCCTGCCGTGCGCAGGGTGAAATAGCAGCCTTGCCCAAGCATGGTCTGATCGGCAAGATTATGGGTTTAGTGATGGGCCCCTACCTGACAGCCAAAATACATCTTAAAATGGAACAAGATATGCTGCCGTTAGATTATCAGGCGTTCAATCGTTTCCATCATGGCGGTAAGGTGAAGGCCCAGGATGTAGAATCTATACGGAATTCGATTGCAGAGGGGCAGCTTCAGGGCAGAGGTATGAAGGCTTCGAAGGAATTATTGCAACGTCTGGTTGAACATGAAGCTAAGAGTCGAGCCACGTAAAGATTACCTATTACCATCCGCACAAATAAGGGCTACACCAAGCAGCCATTTCATGGCGTTTGGGATAGCCCCTTCTCTCCTAATCTATTCAACAGCGAATAACATTTCCCCTGTTCAACTTGGAAAGCAACACTTCCATCCGTCATTTGCTGCCCACTGACTTCGTTGCCGCCGGAGGTGATATGCAGCATGCGGTCAGCCCGCACATGGCAGGTCTGCGTAATCGAAGCTCTAATCTCCGCTGCTGATAAGTGCCCGTCATTCCATTCCACATCAACCTCATAGCCTCCTCTGGCCCGCAGTCCCTTGACATAACCGTCCCTCCAATTCCCGGGGAGCGCCGGCAACAGCTCGATATAGTCTTGATGAGACTGCAGCAGCATCTCTGCAATTCCGGCCGTTGCTGCGAAGTTACCGTCAATTTGAAATGGAGGATGGGCATCGAACAGATTGGCATACACGCCCCCTCTACGAGTTTCCGAATCCCCCGAACTTACAAGTGTCAGCAAATTCGAGAGTAAGCCTAAGGCGCGGTTGCCCTGTTTGAATCTGGCCCATAGGCTGATCTTCCATCCGAGACTCCATCCCGTTCCTTCATCGCCCCGGATATCCAATGATTGCTTAGCTGCCTTATACAGCTCCGGGTCAATATGCTCTGTAACCGTCCGTCCCGGATATACTCCTGCAAGGTGGGAAACATGACGGTGAGGTACATCCTCATCCTCATAATCCCCGGCCCATTCCTGTAGTTGTCCTTTACTGCCAATCCGAAGGGGTCTTAACCTCTGAAGCCGGTTCGCCAGTATTGCGGTGAAATCCTGATCTACATCCAGCTGCTCTGCGGCCTTAGAGCAGTTGTCAAACAGTTCACGGATTAATATAAGATCCATAGTGGAAGCCTTAGTCACTTCATGCAGCCCATTATCCGTCCGGAACCTGTGCTCCGGGGAAGTGGATGGTGAGGTCACCAGGAAACCTTCATCATCCTCCACCAGCCAATCCAGGCAGAATAACGAAGCCTCCTTCATTACCGGGTAGGCTACATTTCGCAGGAACTCCTTGTCACCGCTAAAGGCATAATGCTCCCATAGATGCTGGGTTAACCAGACGCCGCCCATTGGCCATAACACCCAGACCGGCTCCCCATGCCCGTACTCACCAGCCGGCGCCGTCTGCGCCCACAAATCGGAATTATGATGCACCACCCAGCCCCCTGCTCCGTAGTTAATTTCCGCCGTCTTTTTGCCGTTCTCGGACAGCCGCTCAATAAACCGGATCAACGGCTCATGTAGTTCAGCCATGTTACAGGTCTCTGCAGCCCAATAATTCATTTCGGTATTGATGTTCAGGGTGTAATTGCTGCTCCAGGGTGCCCGGGTGTCTTCGTTCCAGATTCCCTGAAGATTCGCCGGCTGGGTTCCCTGACGCGAGCTCGCGATAAGCAGATAACGTCCATAATGGAACAAAAGCTCTACTAAGCCGGGATCGCGGGCTCCGTACTCGGCGATGCGCTTGTCAGTCGGCATGTCTTCAGGAGCGGGACTCTCTCCGAGATACAGGGAGACTCTGCCAAACAACCGGCGGTAATCCTCAAGGTGTCGGTTGAAGAGATCAGAGTACTCTTGAGCAAGGGCTGCCCCCATGATTTCAGTTGTAAGCTTCTCAGGGTCCCGGCCGGGGCTGCTGGCGCCTGTATGTGTATCAAACGATGTGCTTGCGCTGAAGTAAAGGGTAGCACTGGTGGCACCGAAAACATGCAAACCGTTCAGATCTGCCTTTAATCCCCCGCCTTGGTGAATGATGGCTAACCGTCCTGTGTAATTTAATCCCTTCTCTCCATACCGGACGGGTTCCTCGATGTTGAAGTAGTTAGGGGAGACATGCTCCGGCGCTGTTCCAGACAGGATGAACTGGCTTCCGTCTACCGAAACTACAGAACGGAGAGGACTCTCCAGGCTGGCACGAAAATATTCTGGGACAAGTCGACATCCAAAATCCTACTCTCATATCAGTTCAACCGGAATGCTTCATTTAGATAACGAAAAACCAAATGATAAAATCTGCAATATAAGCGAACGGACAGAAATATTATGAATGCATTTTTAGAGCTGCTGCAAAATAAGCCCTTCGAGAAAATTATTGTCAAAGATAAAGCAACCAGTACATTTCAGCGAAATCAATGATCTGAGCAGCGCATATTTCATTAAAAATAGAACCGCGTTAAAATCTCTGATGAAAATCAGGACGGAACAAATAGATATTATCAGCGCATTAAAAAAATTTATTCAGGAAGAATATCTTGCTTCTTCTCATGGACCTCATGCAGAAATGGAAGCAAATATGTGCGCTAATATCGCAGTTGGTTTTATGACCCATTATATTGAAAATGATAATATCTCAACGGATTATCCTGAGATATTTGTGGAAGTATTTAGTTGAGAAGGGTGTAGCGTTACATTTGGATACTTTCGCTGGAGTCGATGTTGCCATCTTTAAACCTGAGAATCCTATTAGTAATAACATCGTCTATTATGTTCATGGTGGAGGATTAGTTACGGGAGATCGCCTAACTGCAGGCCCGTACTCTTCTCAGTTAGCGCTCGCCACAGGTTGTACAGTAGTTGCCTGTTCATACCGATTAGCTCCGGAAGATCCTTTTCCTGCAGGATTTGATGACTCCTACGCAGTTTATAAACATCTAGTCGAAAAAAATCCAGATAGCAAAATAAGCATTATTGGAGAAAGTGGCGGCGCTTATTTATCTTTAGTGATTGCCTTAAAGGCACGGGATGAGAAGTTCAAATTACCTGCATCACTTGTTATTAATAGTATTGTCGCAGATATGTCAGGTAGAATAGTGAGAAAAGATAGTCCTGATGAAACAACAGTATCCGCTGCTGGTATGAATCAGCTTACAAAGATGTATGCCCCTAATCAAGATCTAAAGAATCCTTATATTTCACCTATCCTTGCTGATTTTAAAGGTTTGCCACCAATGAAGATTGTGTATGATAAAGGTGAGTTTCTGGCCATTGACAGTAAATATGTTGCTGAGAAAGCCAGAAAAGCAGGTGTATTCGTTGAGACAACCGAGTATACAAACTGTTTCCATGCTTTCACCACTACAGGCAAGGACACTCCAGAGAGTAAGAGAGAATTATCTGCATCCGCAAAATTTATGTTAAATTCATTTATTTGATATTAAATTCACCGTACTTCTTACTAAAAGAGTCCGAGTCAGACCCTCTATAGATGCAAGGTCTGGCTCAGCATAAAAGCAATCATACTATTATATTCTAAATTTAGACACAGCTGTCAGTAACTTTTGTGCGGTTTCCTCTGAGACTTTCATGAGCTTAGCTACTTCCGCAGATTGGCTAAGCAATTCCGAGGATCGATCCGCAATGTCGCTTGTTCCTTGAGCATTTTCATTATTTGAAGCGGTGATTTCATTAATGGAATAAACCACATTTTGTATGGAAGCTAGTAATTGTTCTGCGGTCACACTGAAATCTGTAACCAGAAGTTGTATAGACTCAGCATCTTTGTAATATTGTTCCCCAGTATCGACCATCGCGTTATAATCCTTAATGACCTTCTTATCAATGAACTCTAATGCTTTTCTAGAACTTAATGTTAATCCCTTTACAGAATCAATTACATTATATGTGACCCTCTGGATCTCACTAGCCGTGTTTGCCGAATTCTCTGCCAATTTCCGAATCTCGCTTGCAACTACAGCAAATCCTTTGCCTGCTTCCCCAGCACGAGCAGCCTCTACTGCGGCATTTAACGACAACAGATTCGTTTGAGATGTAATTTGCAGAATAGAGTCTGTCAATAGATGAATCTGCTCAACAGCCGTGACTTGTTCAATCGCTAATCTAGATTCTGTATCAATGGCATTGTATATTATATGTGCTGCATCCCTTGAGGCTATTGCTGTCTCCTTCAACTGTTTCGCTCGATCAGAAATCATTTCAGCCATAGCAGATCCAACTTGAGCCTTATCAGCAATCGAACTTACGGCTTGCTTAATCTCCGCAGAAGTTTCGCTCATTTGCTGGGCCATCGCCGCTGTTTCTTCCATACCGGCTGACATCTCCTCGGTTGTTGCTGAAACCTCCTCAACCTGAGTTCCCAGCACGTACATGCTATGCGCAGAATGGGTGATATTAGATTTCACATTCGATGTTTCTTCGTTCACCTGATTAAGGATCTCACGAATAGATCCTGACATTTTCTCCAAAGATTGAGCCAATTGCCCTACCTCATCTTTGCGCTTTGCTATATTCGCAGGAATAACTGATGTAAAATCAGCTTGCGCCATAAAATTCACAAACTTAGAAAGACGTTTTATGGGAGTAGTAATTAAGCCTGTTATAGTGATTGAAATAAGAATTACCAATACTATGGTAAATATAATGATAATCCTGGTAGTTGTAAGTGCTGAATGAACCTGTGCATAGGCTTCTTCCTCCGGCACAGTAACGAGTACTTTCCAACCTGTACTTTGAACTGTAGAGAAAGCTGCAGTTCTCTTTATACCGTCATCATCGGTATAAAGAATTGATCCGTGTTCCTTTACTAAAATTGAATTAGTGAATGCATCAAGCATACTTTCGCTTTTTAGCGTATTTTGATAATTAGTGTTCAATTTTTCAGCATCAGGATGATACATGAAGTCTCCTTTGCTGGATAGCAGTACTCCATATCCTGTTTTCTCAAGTTGAATTTGTCCAATGGATTGCTTCAATGCACTCCCAGTAAAAACACTTATAATCATACCTTGATACTCATTCTTGTCATCCAGATATGGGACAGCGAGCATAATTAGGTTCGCTTCAGTTGTAAAACCGGGGAGTAAATCGCTTATGACCGGTTCTTTCGTATTCCTTGCTCTTTGATAAAACTCTTGATTTGCCAAGTCACTATCTTCCTCGTTACTTGCTTCTATAACAGTGATTGAAACGACTTCCTCATCAGTCTTATCAACCGCTTGAACGGCAGCTAATTTCTGTGATGCGTCTAGTTGATAATATCCTTTCGTTGCACTCAGCACCTCATTAATGGCTGAAACCTTAGTGTTCAGCCAGCGGTCAATGGTGGTAATATTGCTTTCTGCTAAATCCAGTTTTTGGTTATCAATGCTGTGAGTGGTTCCGCTTTCAAACTGATTAATTTGAAATATGGCAAGGCTAAACAGAGGTATGAGCGTCAGCATCAAAATGAGTAGTGTTAATCTAAAACGAAGTGTTCGGGTAATATTCAATTTAGTTAAACTCCTTTTCTTCAAGGTGCAGCGGAAGTATTAATTCATTCGGATCATAATGCAGACTGCAAAACCTCTCGTACCTTCTGTAAAGCAACTTCTACAACCTTATCCATATCATAATACTTGTATTCCCCTAGGCGGCCGCCAAATATAACATTGCTTTGAGTTTCTGTTAATGCTTTATACTTTTCATACAGCACACTGTTTTTGCTATCATTTATGGGATAATAGGGCTCGTCCCCCCGTTTCCATTCTTCACTGTATTCTCGGCTAATCACTGTCTTAGGCTGAGTGCCAAATTCAAAGTGCTTATGCTCAATTATGCGAGTATACGGTGTTCTGCTGTCTGTATAATTCACTACAGCATTTCCCTGATAGTTAGTCATATTTATAACCTCTGTTTCAAACCTTAAGCTTCTATACTCTAAAACACCAAATCTGTAGCCGTAATACGCATCGACTGGGCCTGTATAGACTATCTTTTCAGCGAGTTCATCCCATTTCACTTTATCTTCAAGGTAATCTGTCCCCAGCCTCACTTCAATGCCTTCAATCATTCGTTTAATCATTCCCGTATATCCGCCTACGGGTATACCCTGATAGGGATCATCGAAATAATTATTATCGTAAGTAAATCTAACGGGCAGTCTGCGGATAATAAATGCAGGTATTTCTTTGCAGGAACGACCCCATTGCTTCTCCGTGTAGCCACGAATGAGTTTGTTATATACATCTAGGCCAACCAGGTTTATAGCCTGCTCCTCTAAATTCTGAGGGTTCTCAACATAATTTTCTTTACGCTGCTGTTCTATCTTCTTCTTGGCCTCATCCGGTGTTACAACTCCCCACATTTTATTAAATGTATTCATATTAAAGGGCAAATTATAGATTTCACCATGATAATTTGCTATAGGACTATTAATGTATCTGTTGAATTCAGCAAACTGGTTTAGATAAATCCACACCTCCTTATTACTGGTATGAAAAATATGCGCACCATATTTATGCACCTGAATACCATCAACCTTTGCGGTATATATATTTCCTGCGATATGGTCCCGTTTATCGATGATCAGGCATGTTTTCCCTGCTTTTCTCAATTCATGAGCGAACACAGCACCATATAAACCTGCCCCTACTATTAGATAGTCATATTTTTTATTCATAAATGTCACTCTCCAATAATATTTTGCTATGCAAAGAAAAAACGAGTGCAGAGATGGAACCACGGCGAAATGGTTCGGAGTCTCTTCCACACCCGTTCAAGGCTTATAGCGATTATCAATGTTTTAGTTAAAACCAACTAGTCTTTGTGTTATTTTGTATGCTCCAACTGAAATACTGCGTCCCGGGCGGCCTGGTAAGTTCAATAAACCACCCATAATACCATATCTGAGATCACGATACAGCTCTACGTCTTTGTGCTTGATATACCTCCATAGTTCCTTCTTCTTCTCAAGATTCTCAGCCGTTCCTGAACGTATTAAGAAGAAACCGGATATAACCGTCACTATTTCCAAATGATGAAGCATATATTGCTGAAGCTTTGGACTTTCAATATTACTAATTTGTACCTGCTCAATCATAAGCTTGTTAACCTTAATCTGTTGATCGATTCTTTTAATCATGACATTTTCTTGGACCGATTGATCTTCTCTGCCAATGAAATATCTGTAAAAATCCACATTGATATAGTACATTTTCTTAACATGCTGGAGCGGTACATATACGAATAAGTTATCTACATAAAAGGTGTGTTTCGGAAGCTCCAGTCCACAGTCCTTTAATAGCTGGGTTCTGTAAATTAAAGAATGCATCAAGATATATTGTCCTTTACGAAAACGCTTAATATCGTCCCAGGAGAAAACGATTCCCTCTGGAAGCACATTATCATATTTCATAATTTTCTTATATTTTGCGCCTTCTTTTTCATATACAAAATTACTGATAACCATATCCATAGAGTTCTCTGCTGTACCAAAATCACGTAGGGTTTTTAGAATTTTGAGATAGGCCCTTGTATCTACCCAATCATCACTGTCCACTACCTTTACGTACAACCCGTTCGCATTTCGGATACCGGCATTAACAGCTTCTCCATGTCCGCCATTCTCCTGATGAATTACTCTAATTATAGACGGATATTTGTGGGCATATTCATCCGCAATTTCTCCGGTCTGATCCATGGAGCCATCATTTACTATCAGCAACTCTACATCCTCGCCCCCCGGCAAAAGGGACTCAATGCAATATCTCATATAGTCTTGTGAGTTATAACAAGGAATTACCACTGATAATAGTTTCATACGAACACTACCTTTACTTCCCTATTTTTCTGGATTTTGCTTAAAAATCACTTTAAATATCGGATAGAATACCCAGAAGGAAATTGCAGCATTAATCATCATTGTAATAAGATCTGCTGCTGTTTCACCAAATGAGCCCATCCCCCAAGTATTCATCAACAAGTTATAAACAGGGGCTTTGTAAAACCCTTGAGCTGCAGCAGCGCCTATTGTTATTACAAAATAAGCCAATACATACCAGAAGGCAGCCGTCCAAATATTGCTGTTAGACTTAAATGTAATATTCCGCTGTAAGAAAAAGTTAATGATCTGGGCAATTCCAATCGTAATTTGAACTGCGAGGAAATAGGCAAGCCCGCCTCCACCGCCGGAAGCAAGTGAACCTGATCCATAATCAAAAAGATAATAATCACTTCCATCAAAATTATGGCCAAACTGCAAAATTCGAAAGCTTGTATCGACTAATGATGTTTGTGCGAATATACCTTTGAACACAGGCATCATAATCAGTTGTAATACGGTCATTCCGGTACTAAGCAAAAAGAAGACTAGAAACTGGGCAATACTAGGATGCTTTTCCTTGTAATTATTCCAAGCCCCCACTAAACCCGTACCTGATTTTTTATTATTAATATTTACATCGTTCATTTTATTCTACGTCTCCTTTATCGCGTTTGGTATGGTCTTTTTTACCTTAGCGACCTTCACCATTTTACTTCTTTCCTTTAGTACATGATTGAATCCTTTGAAGAAACGACCATTTACGATCATCAGGATTCCATCCAGCATTGGCATATTCATAATACCGCCTGTCATTCTCGCAACACCTCTGAAGGGCATGTGATAGATAGACATCATGATGATATTAGCTGTACTTCTTTTTCCAATCTTAATTAAGAACCAATGTGCAAAAACCATCAAATGGTATGCAAATCTTGCAGCGCCCCCCTTTGCATACTGGCACTGGGCAATCGTATCATTATAACCCAGTGGTTGTGATCTATCCCATTTAGACACAGGCGCTTTATATCCAATTAGGTTCTCAAATTCATCTAAGCTGACATTGCTTGCTACACCTGCATAATAGGTAGGAAGCTTCTTCTTATCATATGGAAGTGGTGCACCTGTTCCTTCCACCAATAAGGTGCCTTTTAATCTGATCTCAGCACTTGAAGCACCAATATTGATCGTGTACTCCGCTTCTTCAACTTCCCATTTATTTGTTTTTACATTGAAGTAGCGGAAGGTTTTATCATCAAATGACAGGGTTACTTCTTTAGTTTCACCCGCTTCTAGAAATACTTTAGTAAATCCCTTCAATTCCTTGTTAGCTCTGAAAATATCCTTTGACATACAACCTACGTACAGTTGAGCAATCTCCATACCGGATACATCTCCGGTATTAGTCAAGTTAAATGTTACCTGATCCTTGAATACCTGAATGTTCGAGTATTCAAAGTTTGTATAGCTAAGTCCGTAACCAAACGGGAAAAGCACCTTCTTATTTGCCGTATCATAATAACGGTAGCCAATATAAATGCTCTCTCTATACTCAACGCTAACCTCCTTGCCCGGAAATTGGTAATAGGAAGGGGTATCTTCATAACGAACGGGATAAGTTTCTGCCAGCTTTCCCGAAGGATTTACATCACCTGTTAAAATCCTGACTGTGGCTCTCGCACCAGCTTGCCCAGTTAAATAACCATGCACCAATCCTTTAACCTTATTAATCCAGGGCATTTCTACCACAGAACCACAAGAGAGAATCACCACAATGTTGGGGTTCACTTCATACAAAGCATTTAATAAATCAATCTGGTTCTCCGGTATCTTCATGCTTTTCCTGTCTAATCCTTCAGCTTCCGTAACTTCATCAAGTCCCATATAGAGAAGGACAACATCTGCCTTTTTAGCAATATCACAAGCCTTGCTTATTTTTTTTGAATTCTTCTTCCCGTAACGTTCAAATCCCGGCTCATATCCGATGCTGACAATATCCGAATTGTCAAAACATTCTAAAACATTATCGAGTATGGTTGGATTTACGATAGAGGATCCAGCTCCCTGGTATCTAGGGGCTTTTGCAAAATCTCCAATCACGGCAACCGTTTTCCCTTTTTTCAGGGGTAATATTTTCTCGTCATTTTTAAGAAGAACTATAGACTCTTCTGCGGCCCACTGTGCTACCTTATGATGCTTTTCCACACTATACTCTTTAGGCCTACTAGAAGCTATCTCTGTTGTGTAAATAAGCTCAAGCAGTCTATCTACACATTCATCTAATACTTCTTCTGCGATTTCTCCGCTTCGAATGGCTCGAATGATTTCCTCATTGGTCTCGCCTGCTGTTGTTGGCATCTCCAATTCGTTACCTGCTAACAAGCCTGCTACACGATCATTACTGCCGCCCCAATCAGTTACCACTACCCCATTGAAATCCCATTCATCCCGCAGGATTTCTTTCATCAAATGCGTGCTTTCATTTGTGTAACTTCCGTTCAATAAATTATAGGAGGACATAACCGTTTTCGTTTCGCCTTCCTTAACTGCAATTTCAAATGCAGTCAGATAGATTTCCCTAAGCGTTCTTTCATCGACAATAGTATCAATCGACATCCGTCGCTCTTCTTGGTTGTTCACTGCAAAATGCTTCACACATGCTGAAATCCCATGCGATTGAATACCTCGAATGTAACCGGCAGCCATCTTACCGGCAAGGTATGGATCTTCACTGAAATATTCAAAGTTTCTTCCGCAAAGAGGATTCCTTTTCATATTAATACCAGGTCCTAGAAGAACATTGACTTGCTGTGCAACGGCTTCCTCCCCAAGATACTCTCCAAGCTTTTCGCCAAGTTCCAAGTTCCAGCTATTGGCTACTGTCGCAGCAGTTGGATAACAGGTTGCCGGAATACTGGCATTAAGGCCTAGATGATCTGCTGCTGCTGCCTGTTTTCTAATGCCATGCGGTCCATCCGCCAAAAATATGCTAGGGATTCCAAGACGATCTATGTTTTGAGTGGTCCAAAAATCTTTTCCTGACATTAAAGATGCTTTCTCTTCCAAAGTCATTTTTCCAATCAAACTTTTATGTTTCATTTAGATTCCTCTTTTTGTAATTTAGTATGTCTCCACCTACAGGAACTCTCTCCAATTATAAGAAAGGGGATTGTCTACGCTTTCATTTACTTACTCCCCCTCCCTTACATTTTATATATATACGTAAATTTTAAGTTTCATCCTGCACTTTTTATATTACCCCCTATCTATTGAATTCTCCATCAACCAAAAAGTTAGAGGGATAAACTTTTAGTTTAAAGCATAAAAAACAGGTCATATGATGTATTACTCCACATCAATATGACCTGTTTTCTCATTAATATAATTTTTAATATAACTAAGAAATAACGAAACTGCTCTAGTCTGAATATCTCTTTTTCTACTGACCAAATAAATATTCTGGGGAATCTTCTCGATTAATCTTATAATTTTTAAATTTTCATTGCTATAGAACTCTTCCATAAGATCTACTGAAATGGCTAGATATCCACTCTCTTCGCAGAGTATGTGAGCAGTAGCAATATTACTAAATTCATGAACAACATGAGGTGTAAACCCATGTTCTAAACATTTATCTATTAAACTGTGCTCTTTCCCTTTTTCCACAGATTTCAAGACAAGTTGTTCATGTTCTAATTCCATTATCGAAATCTCATCTCTTCCTGCCAACCGATGATTTTTGGATACAACCGCTACTACTTCACATAATTGAATTAATTCAATTTCACAATTATCAATTTCCTGCTGTCCCAATACGATCCCGACATCAAACTCCTCTTGAAATATCCGGCCAATTGGATACTCATCCGGGAATTCTCTTAGTCTCATTTGGAATTGTGGATACATATTGGTAAATCCAAACAATATATCTGGTGGAACAGAAGGTGTTGTGGAGAAATTAACCAAGACATTTAAAGTGCTCTTTCCTCCACTCATGATACCAATTTCTTTCTTGATATCATCCATAAGATAACAGAGATGTTTAGCCCGTGCATACAATAACTCTCCGCAATCAGTAGCCTCCATTCCATGGGGACCTCGGAAGAATAACTCTGCTTCTACATCTAATTCTAACAGTTTTATAGTTTTACTTAATCCTTGCGGAGATATAAACAAGTCCTTGGCCGCCGACGTCACGCTTTTCTTCTCATACACTTTAATAAAACATTCTAATGCGTCTTTATTCATATCTCTGCCTACTGCCTATTTCCAGTGTATTGATGCTTTTACGGTATTTTCGCATCTTTCTTCTTTCTTTTATTACATGATTCAATCCTTTAAAGAAATGCCCGTTTGCAATCATTAAAATCCCGTCCAGCATTGGCATATTCACTACACCGCCCGTCATTCTTGCTATTCCTCTGAACGGCATATGATAAATGGACATCATTATTAGATTCGCTGTGTCCCGCTTGCCTATTTTCCTCAAAAACCAATGTGCAAAAACGATTGTATGATAGGCTAATCTTGCAAATCTGCCCTTTGCATACTGACATTGCGCAATCGTATCATTGTAACTAAGCGGTTGTGTCCGGTCCCATGTGGATATAGGCACCTTATCTCCAAGCAAGTACTCAAATTCCTCTAGACCGACATTATTTACTTTTCCAGAATAATACGATGGAAGCTTAACCTTGTTATATGGGATAGGAGCTCCCGTCCCCTCTACCGCAAGGATACCGGTTAGTCTGATATCAGCGCTTGAAGCACCAATGATAATCTCATACTCCGCTTCTTCAATTTCCCATTGATTTGTTGTTACATTAAAATAGCGGAATGTCTTGTCGTCAAATGGAATAGTTATCGTCTTCGTTTGACCCGCATTTATAAAAATCTTAACAAATCCCTTCAACTCCATATTAGGTCTGAATATTGCATCAGATTTACATCGGATATAAAGCTGCGGAATTTCCATTCCGGCAACTCGCCCCGAGTTGGTTAGCTTAAATGTTACTCCCTCCTTAGCAATCTGAATATCCGAGTATTCAAAGGTTGTATAGCTGAGCCCGAATCCAAACGGAAAGAGCACATCAATATTGGCAGTATCATAATAACGATAACCAATAAAAATACTTTCCCTATACTCAACAGTAACCTCTTTACCTGAGAAATGAAGAAGAGAAGGTGTGTCCTCATATTGGAGGGGGAATGTTTCAGCTAATTTGCCTGAAGGATTCACATCACCCGACAAAACTCTAAGAATGGATCGTGCTCCTGCTTGTCCGCCTAAATAACCGTGTACTAATCCTCGTACTTTACCAATCCATGGCATTTCAACTGCAGAACCGCAAGAAAGAATCGCCACAATATTGGGATTAACATTAAATACGGCATCTAACAAATCTATCTGATTCTCAGGAATTTTCATATTCTGCCTGTCAAGTCCCTCTGCTTCAGTAACTTCATCCAGGCCAATATATAGAAGAACAACATCTGCTTTTTCCGCAAGCAGGCATGCGCTTTTTACTTTTTCAATATTTTTCTGTCCGTAGCGTTCAAAGCCAGCTTCAAAACCAATACTGATAATTCCCGATTCTTCAAAACAATTTAATGTATGATCCAGAATGGTAGGATTTACAATAGAGGATCCTGCCCCCTGGTATCGTGCATCTTTGGCAAAATCTCCAATTACCGCAACTTTTTTACCGAATTTCAGCGGTAGTATATTCCCCTCATTTTTTAATAGGACAATAGACTCTTCCGCAGCCTTCTGTGCTACTCTATGATGCCTTTCCACGTCAAAATCAACATGAATCTTCTTATAGGCTTCTTCTGTTGTAAAAATAAGCTCCAGTAATCTGTCTACACATTCATCCAGTACTTCTTCTTTAATTTTTCCGGTATGAATCGCCTGAATAATTTCCCGATCTGTTTCCCCTGCGGTTGTTGGCATTTCCAGCTCATTACCGGCTAGCAGTCCGGCTATGCGATCATTACTGCCGCCCCAATCAGTGACCACCACTCCGTTAAAATCCCATTCCTTCCGCAAAATCTCTTGCATTAAGTGCATGTTTTCATTGGTGTAAGTCCCGTTTAACTTATTATAGGAAGTCATGACGGTTTTAGTTTTGCCTTCTTGCACTGCAATTTCAAATGCAGTCAGATAGATTTCTCTGAGTGTTCTTTCATCAACAATTGTATCAATAGCCATGCGTCTTTCTTCCTGATTGTTAACAGCAAAATGCTTCACACAAGCTGAAATTCCATGTGATTGAACACCTCTAATATAACCAGCAGCCATTTTACCGGCAAGATAAGGATCTTCACTGAAATACTCGAAATTTCTACCACATAGGGGATTTCTCTTCATGTTAACACCAGGTCCCAGAAGCACGTTAACTTTCTGTGCAACAGCCTCTTGCCCAAGATATTCTCCGATTGTCTCCCCCAATTCCACATTCCAGCTATTCGCTACTGTCGCAGCTGTTGGGAAGCAAGTTGCGGGAATCCCTGCATTAAGTCCAAGCTTATCTGATGCTATTGCCTGCTTTCTAATCCCATGCGGACCATCGGCAAGAAACATACTACTGATTCCAAGACGATCAATATTTTGAGTGGTCCAGAAATCTTTCCCTGACATTAGGGAAGCCTTCTCTTCTAAAGTCATTTCCTTAATTAAATCTCTATATTTCATCTTTAATTCCTCTTTTTAGAAGCTTTTAATTCAAATGACATAAAATCAATACTCCCTCTCCCCATAAACTGGAAGTACAATGGATGAGTTCCATCCCATGCTTGCCTGGAATAAGAATGACGATTAGTGTGTCTATGGTAGAGTATATACCACTGATTTTTTATTTCAACTAATCCGCCATGCGTATTTCCAAGATAATTCACACTCCTACGCTTATAGGATTATTACTGGTGGCTTAGCACAATTCATGCATGAAAATTGTAATTTCCTGCAGATATATTACATACTCCTCCTTTCCGGAATTTAATATCCAATCTTAAGCAAAACCTCTCATTAAATATACACAGGCTGCAAATCACCAATGTGAATTACAGCCTGCGCTTTTTATTTATTCTTTTACGTACTTACAGCTACATTAAAAATGCTTTTTGAAGGAGCGGCAGGACAACTATAAAGAATACAATGGCGATAGTAACAATGGCAATACCGAATACTATCCAAAGGATACGTTTTGCCTTTTTGCTCATTCTCTTACGGTTTGCATATTGCTCATCAGTCATTCTTACTTTTTTCACTACTGAAATTATTCCGAATAGAATACCTACAGCCACTAACAAGTCAAATGCATAAAGAATAATTTTGTAAACAGGAGTACCTGCTTTATAGTCAGAACCGTGTTCAAAGCCGTTCATTGCCAGACTATTTACGGTATTATACAACACATTGTGTGCTGCCTCCCTAAGCTCGTATCTGCTCCAATCCTGTTTTGCATCCGAAAGTGTGTTTGCAGCAGTAGCAAGCACTAAATCCATACCTGCAGAGAGCATCATGTCAACAGATCCACCAGTTTGACCGCTTAAGTAGTCCGTTATAGCAACACCCTTGAAGCCCCATTCCCCTCTTAAAACATCTGTAAGAAGGTTATAATGTCCGCTTGTCATTTTCGTCCCAATACGGTTGAGTGCTGTCATAACACCGTGGGCATCCGCTCTCTCTACCGCATACTGGAATGGCTTGAGATAGATTTCCCGGATTGCTTGTTCGTTTGACCAGGTCGCTACATGACCATTAGCAGCACGATTTGTTTCTTGATCATTGAGTGCAAAATGCTTCAGGTATACATAAACTCCCTTAGACTGAACGCCACCAACTTCAGCTACCGCTATTTTCCCTGAAAGAATACCATCTTCTGAGAAGTATTCAAAGTTTCTTCCAGAGAAAGGTGTTCTATGGGTATTAATAGCTGGCGCATACCAACCGCTTGTCTTTGTACTAATACCATCTTCACCGATGAGTTTCCCCATCTGCTCAGCAAGTTCCACATTCCAGGTAGCCGCCAAAACAATTTCAGCCGGGAATGAGAAACTGCTCTCTCCAGAGATAAAGTTAGCAATCCCGGATGGTCCATCGTATTCAAATGTCTTAGGTTTGTTGATACTGAGTATTTCAGATGTACCATAACCACCCTTGCCAAACAAAGAGTGCATTTCAGAAAGTTTCATTTGATTAAGCAGATCATCCCACATCGGATCGTTATAATCCTTACCTCGTAAATCAACTAATTCCAAACCGTTGTCTGTTCCATAGGTATAAGTTGAAGATTCCGGATAACTGTTGCCCTCAGGGACTCCCGAAGCAGCTCGACCCGTCTCCTTCAGAGCAGCTAGTGTATTCTCGTCTGCAGTTATAGTCCCAACAGTACCTGCTGCGTCTGTAACATTAGATACCCCTTGCATGGTTCCGGTAGCATAGGTCAGAGCACCGTTATCCATCATTTTCCAATTACTTCTGGTGAGATAGGTATAATCGCTGATAACACTTTCATCAAATTTATTAGTAATGGTACCGCCAGAGGCGGATTTGTCCAGCTTAGTGAATTCATTCACTGTGTATGTGCCAACCATAGCAGCATCACCAGCTTGTGTCATTCCGTTATCCGTTGTGTATTGTTTGGCAGCAAGAATATTATTCACCCCAGCATGTGCATCAGGAGCTGCTGTAATATGATATTCACCGTCTTCTAGAATATATGTTTTTGCTCCCTTCGCATCATAGGATTCCATTTCTTCTTTGCCAAAGGATATTTCTATGGTTTCGGATTGCCCCGCTTCAATCAGTCCTGTTTTCGCGAATTCAACAAGATTTACAGAGGCCTTTTCGATTCCGTTTTCTTTATCATAATCAGTGTAGGGTGATTGATAATAAATTCCTACAACATCCTTACCTGCAACTTTCCCTGTATTGGTTACTGTTACTTTTACAGTGACATCTTCCCCATTCGGGGTAACACTGTAATCACTCCATTTGAAATCTGTATAGCTCAATCCGTAACCAAACGGATACTTCACAGTAGAATCATAATTATAATCTCCTACATTTTCCGTTCCCATGACAACATCTTCATATCTGGTTTCATAGTATTTATAGCCGACATAAATACCTTCTCCATAGTTCACATAGGAATAATCTGTAAGCTTGCCACTTGCATCAGCGTAACGATAATCACCGAAGTTCTGCATAGCAGGAGAAGAGAAATTATCGTATACATAGGTATCAACCAATCTGCCGGATGGATTGATTTCACCTGATAGAACTTTACCCATTGCATTAATACCGGTAGCACCTGTTCCTGCCACCCAAAGGCAAGCATCAACTCCGAATTCTTCCTGATCCGCAAAACCAAGTTCCATAGCACCGGAACTGTTAATAATAACTACTGTTTTTTCGAAGCCTGCATCTTTAATCGCTTTCAACAGGTCACGTTCGTTCGAATCAAGTTCAAGATAACTCTCGTCGGAAGAGCCTTCATGTCTGGACATCTCTGTAGGTAAGTCACCGCCTTCACCGCCTCCGCGTGAGAAGATAACCACCGCCGCATCTTTATAAGCAGAATAACTGTTTTTTACTTCTTGTGTGAATTCTGCTTGAGGAACTTCATCTACTTTCCACTCACCTTTAGCGGTACCATCACTTGCCGCAGTACCAATGCCGCGCTTATGTCCGGAGTTTGCATAGAAATTTAATAGCGTTTCATTAATTTCAAAACCTGCATCACCGATGGACTTACTCCATGAATTATCCAAAGCTTCACTAACTTCACCGGAACCCGAACCGGACGCTGCCCCGATAGAAGAAGACAGCCCGAACAAACTGATTTTAGAACCGGATTGTAAAGGCAAAACATCATCATTCTTTAATAATACGGTACCTTCCCCAACAATCTGTTCAGCAAGTGTCTGCTGTGCTTTGTGTAATTCATCAGTGGAGCTATATTCACTTTTATAGTACTCTGTGTCCACTTCGGAAGTACCCGAGGAAGTAACACCTTCCCCAACCGTCCCCATAAATTCGCCTAAAGCCTTATCCCAATAAATAGCCACACTATTAAGCGCAACGACTACGCATAAAATAACAATATACACACTAGACCATAGGATCAGATAGGGCTTTTTTTTCATCCTTTTTTTACTTGACACAGAATAATCCTCCTTTTTCTAATTCGCGTGCGTTATTCATCATCAGAGCTAGTTGCTTCAGCAAAAGTAAATGAATCGTTATCGGTATCAACTGTAATTGCTACATCTTTGGCTTCGCTCTCAGCATAGTACGGTGATGAGAAGAATTTCGAAGGTTCAATACTTACACCTTCCGCTTTTTGCACAGTCGCGCCTTCAGAAGCTTTGCCTTCAGAGTTCGTTTTGCCAGCTTCTTTTAGCTGTCCCCAGTCCTCATTGAATTCCACATCAGTCGGTACTTTCAAAGTCACCGCAGTACCGTCGTTCGTGTAGCTACCAGTAAACTTATAAGTCAAAGCAACTTTTGCCGTTTCTCCGCTAACAACTTTGGTGTATTCATAGTTTCCATCCTTGTTCAGAACCAAAGTGTTCTTCTGCGTAGCATTGATAGCAATCAAATATCCGTTACTAGATAAATTCCCTGAAAGTTGCTCAGTCGTATAGTCAATGGAATAAGTACCGGAAATATCTTTACTTCCGCCACCACAGGCTGCAAGTCCTAGAGCCATAGTTGCAACCATCACAATTGCCATAAACCGCGTTTTTAAACCCTTTATATTTTTCATAAAAATCCTCCGTGTTTTTAAATTTTAAGGAACATTTAAACAGATTGTTAACCGCTTACATCATTACCTATCTTTGATTACTGTCTGACAAACATAATTTCTAATGGAAAAAATTGCATCTTATAAATTTTCCCCTTTTTTCATACGAATCAAATTACTCCGTCCGTTATATGCTTCCCTTTATAACATGCTTTCCTCCCTTTCACCATCTCCTGTAATTAATTTCATGTAATGAATCACCTTTAATACATAATCGAATTTAACACACTAGTGCATATATACATATCAACTAAAAGTTTAAGGGTATAGACTTTTAGTTGATATAAGATAAAAACTGTTCAAATGTGGATTTCACAGATGAAAAAGAGCTTATCTATGCTCTATTTCGACATTAGTAGAACCCACCCAATCAAGTTCAGTTTACTTATTGGATTTTTTCAATTGTCTCTGATAAGATAAGCGAAAATAAAGATGCTGCAGAAGTGGCTTATAAAGAAGGGTGCTTAATGAAGAAGAATCCATCGACTCACTTATATTTCCTAGCATGTATCACAGCCATTTTATTATGGAGTGCTTCTTTTATTGCTACAAAGATTGCATATCAAACTTTTGCTCCAATTCAGCTTGGGATAGTTCGTACTGCATACACCTTTATGATATAGTTATTGGATATTCACTAGGTATTCACAATGCTTATATACCCAGTGTTTTAATTTCACTCATTCATTTCTCATTTTTTTACTATCTTTATTACAAATCCAAAAAGCTTTCAAAAAACCTATATGTAAAGAATTTTAAAACTTATTAATTTATAATGTCTATCCTAAAAAATCAATAAAGTTAGTAGTAGAATAGCGCCTCTCCGTTAATGGAGAAGCGCTATTTTTGGGTTTTGTTCCATCGGGGCTTGCTGGCAGTAAGAACCAACAGTTAAGTTTCTAGCCACCCTTTAGCTATTAGTTTTTCGTACCAGTAGAAACTGTCTTTCTTCGTCCTTTCAAGCGTGTTATAATCCACGTGGATCAGCCCAAAACGTTTGCTGTAGCCGGAAGCCCATTCAAAATTATCCATTAGAGACCAAGTAATATATCCCTTTACTTGCACACCGGATTCTATTGCCCGACTGAGTTGAATCAGATGTTTACGCAAGTATTCAATCCGCTTCCCGTCATGAACTCTGCCCAAGGTAGGCTCATCATTGTAGCATGCCCCATTCTCGGTAATATAGATAGGGATGGGTCCGTAACGCTTTGTAATATGTACTAGGACTTTATAGAAGCCGCGTGAATAGATCGGCCAGTTGAAATCGGTACGTTCATAGCCTTCATCAATGTCTTCCATATCAAATAAGCCTTCACCTTTTTTATAGCGTCCGGCCGATCCCATATAATAGTTGATACCGAGAAAATCAATCCGTTGGTTAATTGATTCCATATCACCAGGTTGAATATGCACATGTGCTCCTTTAGCTGCAAAGGCTTGTATCATAAACTCCGGATACTCACCCTTAAGTAGAGGGTCTATGAACCATTCTACCATCCAGCCCACTCTGCGGTAGCAGGCTTCTATATCCTCCTGTCTAGAGCTGAATGGTTCACGCCAGCTGACATTGGGAGCGTACCCGATTTGTCCGGACAAGCCAAGTTGGCGAAACCGCTGAACGCTCTTTCCATGAGCGATCATAATATGGTGGGCAACGTCAATGGCACTCTGCAGATTCTGTTCACCCGGTGCCTGATCTCCTTCGTAGTGAGCTTTAAAGGATACACACCAAGGTTCATTGAAGGTTACCCAGTACTTGATTTTGCCGCTGAATTCCTTGAACATGATTTCGGAGTACCGGACAAAAGCGTCGATAGTATCACGGTTCTTCCAGCCACCCAGATCCTGCAAAGCCTGCGGAAGATCCCAGTGATATAAGGTGCAAAAAGGTTCAATTCCATTCTCAAGCAGATTATCGACCAAGCGGTGATAGTAGTTAAGACCTTTAGCATTTACTTCACCCGTTCCATTCGGCAGAATTCTCGGCCAGGAAATCGAAAATCGGTAGGTCTGGATGCCAAGCTCCTTCATAAGTGCGATATCCTCTTCATATCGATGATAGCTGTCGCAAGCTATATCTCCGTTGTCCCCATCATGCGTATTTCCCGGAATATGTGCGAAAGTATCCCATATAGACAATCCCCGGCCGTCTTCATTAAAGGCTCCTTCAACCTGATAGGCTGCCGTAGCCGCTCCCCAGAGGAAAGAATCGGGGAATTTAATGATTGCCAAATTAATTACCTCCTTCACGTGTGTGTTCGGTATAGCGGAAATAATCGAAATCCGCATGCTTGCCTGTACCACTTAAATCCTGAACGCAGAGACCTATAAAATTGCCTGTAAACCTTATAAATTCTCCACCCTCATCTGAAAGATGCAGAATATTCAACTTCGGACCAATCGGCGTCCATTCTCCATCATTTATAGCGTAATAAAAGCAGGCTTCCCTGCCAAAGATGACGACTTTTAACTTGCAGTATTCGGCTTCCTCGATAGAAATTTCTGCATCCGAAATTTCTTCCCACTTACCTTTTACACAGCGGACAAGCCCAAGGCATTTGCCGAGCACCTCATCACGGCTGATCCGCAAATATACATAGTCTTGAGTGTCGTAGTATAATACCATCCCAGCCATCTGCTGAAAATGATCAGGCTGAAACTCCAGCATAGTCTCCGCTTCACAGTTTATCCCTTGCTGGCGACGGGCAACAAGACTCTGGCGATGCTTCGAATTAAACGATTCTCTTCCACTCAAGCGCAAATATCCAGGACGTTCTGTTAGTGTAAGCCATGTATCATCTGCCGGCAGCCTCAGCGTATTCCAATGGATTCCTAATTTGCTGCTGTTGAAATGATCGGTATCCGGTTCATCAGGAAAAGTATGCTCCGGCAAAGAGAACTCATGAATCATAGAAATCGGAGCGTTACCCCCGCCTTTAATCCGCAGCCAGCCCTCATCATTCCACTCCATTTTTTGAATTGCTGTTTCACGACCAAGGATGCAAAAATCATCAGCTACAGGCCTTCCCACTAAATGTACCATAGCCCATTCTCCTGCTTGAGTTTCCACTATACAGCCATGGCCTGATTTTTGAAGATATAACTCTTTCCGGTTTGAAGAAGTCAAAATGGGGTTTTGCGGGTCTACCTCATAAGGTCCTTCTATACTTTTAGAACGCGCCATCGTTGCGGCATGATCATATTTGGTACCGCCTTCAGCGGTTAACAAATAATAATAACCGTTCTGCTTGTACAAATGGGGTGCTTCAGTGGATCTAATCGGAGTTCCTAAAAAAATATTTTTCCGTTCGCCGATTAGTTTTCGCTGCTGTATGCTATATTCTTGAAGGACGATACCCCCAAATGAATTGTGCTTAGCGCGGTGATCCCATAGCATGTTGACAAGCCATTTCCGTCCATCTTCATCATGGAATAACGACGGGTCGAAACCGCTGCTGTTCAGATAGACAGGTGAGGACCAGGGACCCTCAATAGACTTTGCTGTGACGAGATAGTTATGAGTATCCTTAAACACACCTAATCGGCTCTTTACATCTGTATAAATCAAATAAAAAAGCCCATTATCATATGTCAAACAAGGGGCCCAGATTCCACAGGAGTCGGGATCTCCAACCATATTAAGCTGTGATTCCTCTGTAAGAACATGGGTAAGTAGCCGCCAGTGCTTTAAATCTCTTGAATGGTGAATCTGTACTCCTGGAAACCATTCAAATGTTGAGGTTGCGATATAATAATCTTCACCAACTCTAACAATAGATGGATCCGGATTAAAACCTGATAGTATTGGATTTTCAATCATGAGGACAACTCCTTATACATATGGTATCAGCGTTTAAAAACTTCTAACTATGAATTTTCCTGTATTCAGTTGGCTTGCACCCGGCTGCTCGTTCAAACACTTTGGAAAAATGGGTCGGATCGCTGTAGCCCACCATCTGAGCAATTTCATAAATTTTCAGATCGGTTTCGGTCAGCAACTCCTTCGTCCGCTCCATCCGGACTTGCGTCAAATATTCGAGATAATTCTGTCCCGTTTTTTCTTTGAAGAGTTGGCTTAAATAATTCAGGTTCAGATAGAACCGGTTAGATAAATCTGCAAGGCTTATATTATTGTTAAAGTTATCGGCAACGTACTGTTTAATCTCAGTAATAATATCCTTTTTTGAAAAAGAATCCTTAGCCGGTGGCTGATACTTAGCGAGCAATTCACCGTGAACGCGTTCTTCTTCAATTTCCTTGATAATTTGATTCGTACAGTCTTGAAGTTCCTCTTCCTCAATAGGCTTATTCAAATAATATCGTACGCCCAGATACATCCCTTTACGCGCATACTCAAATTCAGCATACCCGCTAAGGATAATGAACTTGCAGGCTACACTTTCCTTCTTAAGCTTCTCTATCATCTCTAGTCCGTCTACATGCAACATTCGGATATCTGTAATTACAATTTGGGGCTGTAAGCGACGCACAAGCTCATACCCTTCGTCTCCATCGTAAGCACAGCCGATAACTTCACATTGTGGTAGATAACGTCGTATTATGACCTTTAACCCATCAATAATCCCTTTTTCATCATCCACCAAAACCATAGTATAGTTCAACTCAGTTCCCCCTTGATGAATCTTGAAGTGGGATTCGCATTTCAACAACTGTTCCTGCCTCTTCATCGGAACGTACTCTTAGAACATAAGTATCTCCATACTGTAGTCTGATACGTTCTGCAATATTGTAAAGACCAATTCCACCTTCACCATTTCCATCATCGGTATTTTGATACATTCCGCCCAAATCAGATAAACACAGAAGTTCATTAATCTCAAACGCCTTTTCGGCGGTCATGGAATACCCGTCATCCGTGATTCGAATCAAGACATCTCCAGTCTCTGTGATCTCCTCTTCGATTGTAATATGCAGTTGACTATCATAATTATGAAAGCCGTGTTTAATACTATTCTCAATGATTGGCTGAAAAACAAGTGGAATGATGGGAGTCCCTAGCACTCTATCGCTTAAGCGAACATCAAGCACAAACCGGTTATCGTAACGGATATTCTGCAGAAATAAAAAATTCGCAGCGTATTCTACCTCATGTTTTACCAGATTGTATTCACGCTGTTTGCCTAGAGAATGTCTGAACATACGGGCTAAAATTTTTATCATTTCGGCGATGTCGTCTTGTTCTTTGACCACGGCTTTCATCCGGATTGATTCAAGAGTGTTGTAAAGCATATGCGGATTAATCTGTGCCTGAAGGGCGAGAAACTGTGCCTGCTTGCGCTTTAACCCTGCGAGGTAGACATCCTCGATAAGCTCCTTGATTTTTATAATCATTTTGTTATAGCTTTTGACCAGATTACTGATCTCATCATTAGCCACTGGAGCCTGAATAAGCGACGTATAATTTCCAATCTCCACCTGCTTCATACTGCGCCTCAGGTTTAATACAGGTTTGGTGATCTTATAGCTGAACAGTATTGAAAGCAGTGCAATGAAAAACAGGAACACTATGATCGACCATATTGTCACATGTTTTATATTATTAATTGTGGCCAGAAGATTTTTTAGTGGAATCTCTGTATTAATCCGCAGTCGTCCGTCATACGCATCTTTTGACAACACAATATTGTCCTGCCCGCTCCTAGAAAGATCAGCAAAGTACTTGTCGTCAATAATGTCCTTCCATGCTTTCTTCCCAGTGGCACCGTCAGAATGATATATTAACTCGCCTTCATCATTAGTGATAATCATCTTGATGTTATAACGGTTGCCAAGCATTAGGAAATCCTCATTCAGATTAATCAGATGGACAGGGTCCATATCAAGTAAAATCATCCCGGCATAGGACCCGTTATAATTACGGAGTATCCTTCCGACCGTAAATGTGGCATCTCCTTTTGAATTTCCGTAATAACTTTTATCATGTATAGGGGTAATAAACAATGCTGTTTCGGATCCCCGAATGTGTTTATACCAGACTTGCTCCACCAACCGATCTGTATTCACCTTATCGGGAGCTTTGGTATAATCATAAATTTTCCCATCTGCACTAATCAGCATCACTGTTTCAATCTCTGGATATTCCATAGACATCTGTCCAAAATATCCTGAAATCACCTTTTGGGTCTCAATCGAATCTTCCATTGTTAACTGACTGCGGTTATTCATAATACCCATAATATCCGTTTCCTGAAGTACCGAACGAGTTATCCTATTGGACTTGTCTACGAAATCATTCAGGTTCGTGGTCGCCTGTGAAATGTACATTGAAGCAAATTCCTTGGATGCTTGCTCCACACTTTTTGCGGATAAATGGTAGATAGTAAAACTGATTACGATAATCGGAATGATGGAAGCCACGAAATAGCTGAACATCAGCTTGTTCCGTAGCTTCATTTCACCAATCCGTCGGCGTATCGCGCTAATTATCATGCTGTCTCCCGCTTTCATATTAGAATGAACAGTAGGGCGACAGCGCACGAGTTACAACTTATCCTTTTACGGAACCCAGCATTGCACCCTTAGTGAAGTACTTCTGTAAATAAGGGTAAATCATTAAGATCGGGACAATTGCAAACACAATGGTAACTGCACGAAGCGTTCTGGCACTGTAGTTCAGTTGTGACATATTACCCACTATTTGCAGTTCGTTGTCACTTGTAATAAACTGTCTTATTTTTATCTGCAGTGGATACCAGTCCGGATTCTGGATGAACATTAGCGGATGCTGGAATTGATTCCAAAGCGTCACCGCATAGAATAATCCAAGTGTGGCAAGTACGGCTTTGGACAACGGAAGCACAATGTTGAATAATAACCGGAAGTATCCCGCCCCTTCAACAACAGCAGCCTCCTCAAGCTCATGAGGGAATTCCTGAAAAAAAGTCCGCATTATAATCAGGTTATACGCAGTAAGTATATGCGGAATAACAAGAACTAACGGATTATCATACAGACCAATATTTTTCATCGTCAAAAAGTATGGAATTAGCGGAGCCTTAAATACCATGGTTATAACTGCGGCGACCATGACAACCTTTCCTATCGTAAACTCTTTTTTAGTGAGTGGATAGGCCATTAGCGCGGTGATCAATAAGCTTAGAACGGTCCCAACAATTGTCGCAACTGCCGTAACCCCGAATGATCTCCACAGATCTGGCCGGTCAAGTACGTATTTCCATGAGTCCAGTGTAAACCCTTTCGGCCAAATCGTCACCTGGTTCAGTTCTACCGGAACCCTTGAACTGAATGAAACGGACAAAACTGAAATTAGGGGAATCAGAGCAATTCCCGATAATATAATTAGAAAAGCAACGATGCATTTTTGAATGACTTTTTCACTAAAGGACATTGACATATTACCACAACCCCCCGCCCGTAACTTTTTTTGAAATTCGGTTGAAAACATAAACAAGTACAAATCCAATAATGGCCTGGAACAGACCGACTGCTGTAGCAAAGCTGTAACGGGCTTCCTGAATACCCGACCGATATACGTAAGTATCAATAATATCTCCAACGGAATACGTCATTGGTGTAAGCAAAGTGAACACTTGATCGAAACCTAAATCAAGGAAACTTCCAAGATTAATCAAGAAAAGTACTAATGCGGTTGGTAGTAGAAGAGGTAATGTAATATGCCGGACCTGTTTCATTTTAGAAGCCCCGTCAATAGTGGCTGACTCGTAGATCTGGGGATCCATAGAACTGATAGCCGCCAAATAGATTATTGTTCCCCAGCCAGCCTCCCGCCATATAGAAGTGAATACATAGATCCAACGGAAATAACGTTCATCCTGCATAATCAGGTTCGGTCCATAACCAAACCAATCGCGTACCGTATTAAATATCCCATTTAATGAAAACATGTCGAAGGCAATACCGGCGATAATTACCCATGATAAAAAATGCGGGATATAAAGTGCAGTTTGAATCCCTTTTTTCAGCAGTACTGCCCGGACTTCATTAATCATAAGAGCCAGTATAAGCGGTACCGGGAATATGACAACGACTTTTAAAAAGCCGAGAATCAGCGTATTCGCAAAAATACGATAAAAATCAGGAGAATCAAACAAAATCTTAAAATGCTTGAAACCAACCCAAGGACTGTTAGCTATCCCTTTAAATAAGGAATAATCTTGAAAAGCGATAATAGATCCTCCAAGAGGAATATAGCGTAGTACAATGAAAAAAACCAACCCAGGCAAAGCCATGAGATACAACGGCCAGCATTTTCGCGCATGCTGATAAAATCGACCAGTAGCTTGCATATGGATTCTCCACTCCATCCTGTTTATTTATTTGTTTTAAGAAAGAAAAGGGCAATCCGATAGCAATCAAACTGCCCATTCTCCTTAAGTTTCTATTTTTTACTTCCGTTACTTTTCGAGCTTGGCATACCATTCTCTTGCTCTTTTTGTTACCTCTTCACCACCAGAACTATTCCACTTATCCACAAACTCATCAAATTTATCGATGGAATAGGTTCCGATAATAATTTTTGTCGCATATTCATACCAGAGTGTATTATTCTTGATATCCGGATAATCGGTATATACGGTAGAAGGCAAACCATCACCAGCAATAATTTTTACGTACTGCTGAAGATCCTTCATGTTCCGAATGCTTTGTTCAAATTGCCATTTATCGCTTTCTGATGCTGATTCAGTCAACAATTGCTCTTTAAATTCAATGTTTCCAAATTGATCGTATGAGTTTAGACGATTTTGCTGAGTACTCTTATCATCTGGTAATTTGGTTTTTTTACCATCTACTACACTGTAATGCATGCCTTCCGCTCCCCAGTAAATGTCCATCCATTTGGATTGGTCAGCAATACCATCAAGAAACTTTAAACTCGCCTTCAGGTGTTCATCATCTTGTTGAGCACTTACCACCCATTCAGGATTCCCCACTTGCTTAGTAGTAATAAAACCTTGACCCTCATATCCAGGAGCTTCAAGAACCGGAAGTACCGAGAAGTCTGCCTTCACACCAGTAGATTGTTCAATGAGACCAAGATGGAGATAGGATGTCTCAGCCCATTGAAAATAACTTCCTACTAGATTCCCATCCACTTTTCCATCCCAAGCAGCTTTGTCATTAAGAAATGTCTCTTGATCCATTAACTGTTCCTTATAGAGTTTGGAAATAAAAGCAAGAGCATCCTTCATATTGGGTGAAACAGCCGAGTATGTTAATTCCCCATTATAGATATCCCAATCTGGATATCCCTCGACCATAGCCACACCATACATATTGAATAGGTGATCCATCCACCGGGCATTTTGTCTGCCACCGGTAGGAACTTCATCCGCTGTACCATTACCGTTTGGATCTTTTTCTTTAAACGCTTTCAAAACATTCACATATTCATCTTGAGTCTTTGGAATTTGCAACCCTAAAGTGTCCAGCCAGTCCTTACGGATCATACCCGTTGTTCTCTCATATCCTTTAATACCTGGAATCCAGTAAATTTTCCCTTGTCCTGTCGGGTCATTTGCTTTAACTACATTCCACACATCTTCAGGAATTAGCTTCCATAGGTTCGGTGCATATTCAGGCAACAAGTCTGTCAAATCTGCAATAGCACCATTTTTGGCAAGATCGGTTTCATTTCCATTCCATGGAAGAAATACGTTTGGCATTTCACCAGCAGCAATCTTCATATTGAGAGTGTTCAAGTAGTCAGTGCCGCCATTCCATTCTACATAGGGGCTAATGACACCAACACCAAGTAAATCGGCATATTGATTGTATAACGGACTATCTTTCTCAATTCCCTTATAGCCAGTATTTGGCCACCAAACTTCAAGATCAACGACTTTACTATCTGTTGGCCCCTGTGTACTTCCTGCATTGGTCGTTTGAGCACTGTTTGTTGACTTAGCATTCCCGTTATTGTTGTTCGAAGAGCAGCCAGCAATAATACCGGGTAATAACACTGTAATCATCATAGTGCTAAGAATTTTTCTTCTAAGCATCCATATGTTCCCCCTTTGATAATTTTATTTAGCACAATTTTTAGTTTAATAGCGTTAATGATTGCGCTTGCATTTAGATTATACTATTAGCCTTAATGCTTAAACCGGGAGATTTAGGATTTTACTCAGGTGTTTTTAGGATTTAAGAAATCGCTTACTTTATTCACCAAAACCGAAACAAGCCGGTGTATTTGCGCTCCGGCTTGTTGGAATTATATAACATCATGTTGTACCGTTGACTATATTTAGGTGAGGTCCGAATGTTCAAGAACCTCTACGCCATAAGGCTTCAGCACCATTTCGCCTTCAACTACATTATCTGAAAATAAGCTATGGGCTTTCGCGGGCAAGATTACAGTCTGCTCCAAAGCAGTCGTATTTACATAAATTTCCGAACTACCCATTTGGCGGGCAACGACACCGTCCGGAGTAGTAATTCCCTTCCGGATATCCAACCTTTCATAGCAACCCTCAAGCAGCGCTTGCAGAACATCTGCTTGTGCAGGAACAGCTGTATATATGGCTGTCCCCTGTCCATAATTATTTGCGGTAACAGCCGGTAATTCCCGGTCAATATCGGTAAATACAGCCCAGGTCTCTGCCGTGTTAGGTTCCAGAATCTCATAATAATCGATTGGTGTATCCATAATTTTGTCGCCCATGCGGATCCGTGGCGATTCACGGCGGAGATTCATCCGCTCCTTCTGAAGTCCGCCTTCGTTCGCATCGGAAGTATGATAAATCGGGCGTTCAAATGCACCCGCACGGATGCCGAATACATCGCTGAGTCTGCCCGGCAAAGTTGAGCTGAACACCTGGTTATTTTCATCTACTTTAGCAGAATACGCTGTCATAATAACCGTTCCGCCTTTTTCCACAAATTGACGAACCGCTTGGGCAGAAGCTTCGTCCATAATGCAATGTCCGGGAATCAATAGAAGCTTGTAATCCTTTTCAATTTTCCGCAAATTCACAACATTGCACTCTGTGTTGTCTGCCATCAAAACCTGATACGTTGTTATAACTTGTTTCAGATAAGCAGTTTTGTAGTATGCCTTCTGATTTTCGGAGACTTTGAAAGCTTCATAAGAATAGGCAAGTGCGATCTCGGGATTTGGCATATAGGGTAATCCCAAATCAGTTAATTTATCGAGTTCAGAAGTGAACTGCCGGAATTCATCCAGCTTTCTTCCTGGGAGACCATCATGGTCCAACAATCCGTAAAAATATTGTTCTTCACCACCCAACATTGATCGCCATGTCCAGGCACATATAGTCTCTGCACGAAATAATAAAGCCAGATAGGCATACATTCTTAGCACACCTTTTGGTGGAGCATATGCCCCAAACGACCCTGTTTGAAATTCCAGACACCAAATTGGCTTGTCCATCTCGCCTATCCTATGGTTCATTGTAAAGCAGGTTCCGTGAAGAGCGTTTCTATCTTCCGGATTGACACCAGGATAAAATCCAACTCCTGGAATATCAAATGTGCTTCTATAAGCCTTTAAATAATCAAATCCATAGCCTGGATGTTCTCCCCAGTGATTGGTCGACTCTCTGGCATTCGGGGCATTCCTGCGGACTATATCCCTTAATCCCTTTAGATAAACTAGCTGTTCGTCCGAGAAAAACCGCCACATGTCCAGCATTCTCTCTGGAGCTCCATTCATCGCACCTGCCACAGGGAACTCTGCATCCTCGAAGCTGTTCAATTTGCGTGACCATCGATGCGCAGCCCAGCAAAGATTTAAGTGCTCAATCGTAACATACTTTTCTCTCAGCCATCCCACATAACGCCGACGTGCCTCTTCTGAGAAGCTCGGCGTTCCGCTACCCACCTCATTACATAGTCCCAATGCATAAAGGGCTGGAGCATCTGCGTAGCGTTTGCTTATTACTTCGGCAAAACGGTAGGCATATTTCTGGAAATCCGGATTTCCCACATCATCCATATACCGATGAACTGCAGCAAGCCGGTTACCGTTTCGATCCGAAAGGTCAATTCCTGGATATTTCTTGTGCAACCAAGTCGGTGCAGGACGAGTTGCAATATCAAGCACAACCTTGATTCCAGCTTCCGCAAATAGTTCCATCACTTCATCAAACCATTCGAACGTGAAATTCCCTTCCGAAGGTTCAAAGCTGTCCCAACATAGATGCCCCAAGCGAACGAGATTGAATCCGGATTCCTTCATCAATTGAATATCAACTGGCCAGCGTTCCCGAGGCCAATCATGCGGATGGTAGTTCGTTCCTACATTAATCAATTGTTTCACCTCATTAACTTAATAGTCTAGTTTCAATATATAATCGTCCTTTCACATAATAACAGAGCGCTTACATACTTATAACTGACAGAGTTAGGGACTTTCTAGGGTATTTTTTTGATTTTAATTTTCACCTGAGTTTTAATAGATTCTGTTCAAAACACCTCACACTAATCCTCCATCAAATGTATTTAGAAGAGAATTATTGGCGTAATCTCAATGAACTTTATTATGTTCTTTCCTTAACTTGGTATATAATCCCTCTTTTTTTAAGCCATCCAATAACTATGGCATCCATGAAAACCGTATAGCTCCCCTTCAAAATCCCATATTTAGATACACCGTGTTTTCTTTTTTGATGGGTTACCGTTACTTCAATAACAGAGAACCCGTTCATCTTGGCTAGTGTCGGCAGAAAACGGTGCATCCCATTGTATAAATGAAAGCTATCTGCCACTTCTCGCGTGAACAGTTTCAGGGGACATGCAGGATCATAAATCGCTTCTCCAGTGATCCAATTACGGATTCGATTTCCGATACGAGAGGATATTTTTTTAAGTCTGGCATCTTTTAGATCTATGCGTCTTCCGTTTACAAAATCAATTTTATCGATAAATGGCATCAGCCGGAAGATATCCCGGGGATCTGTCTGTAAATCGGCATCCATAAGGGTAATTAACTCCCCTCTGGAACTTTTTATTCCGGCATAAATGGCTGCCGTTTGCCCGTGGTTTTTTTGGAAATGAATAACTCTTATATTTGAATCCATCCGGGCGATTTCATTCAACAGTATAGAACTTCGGTCCTTGCTTCCATCATTCACCAACACGATTTCATAATTTTCAATCTTTCCTTTCAATGCGTCAGTGATACTCAAATAAAGATCGTATATATTTTCCTCTTCGTTATAGACAGGCACGACGACTGAAAGATAGATCATTGGGAACACCTCAATTTCTGAATTGGATGATGAAAAACAGCTCCGCATTATTTTTCTTCTCCATCATTCGGCAGTTGAAGCAGATAGCTGTTGGACAGCTCGAGCAAATGCAGACCCGTGGCAAACTGCGCTTCGTTCGAACCGTTCGTAGTAATCGTGTTGTCACTTAAGCTGTAGTTGTTCCCATCGGTATAATCATTGCCCGTGACATAAATACTCTGTTCATTCACGAAAGACCCTGTCGGTAAAAAGTGTCTGAGGGGGATCAAATTACTCTCTTGATTGAACAGGTCCTGACCGAAATGCAGCTGATTCTGCATAGATACGCCGAGCAGATTGGCTAACGTCGGCATAATGTCGATCTGACTACCCGTACCCTCCATAACGGATGGAAGCTTCGCGCCGGGAGAATGAACAATGAACGGAATGTTGAACATGTCTGTATAGCCGTATTCATGCCCGATTAGCGATTTTATCAGATCATTTTCCTCCCCGGTAAGGCTATACATTGGAACACCCTGATGGTCACCGTAGAATACAACCAGGCTATCATCCCAAAGTCCTCTGGTCTTCAGCTCTTCCAGAAACTCACCCATTGCATAGTCCGCATAATTCTGGGCCCTAATATATTCTCCAAGCAGTGTCCCCTCGTAATCTTTAGGCAATTCCATTTTGTATTTCTCTTCTGGGATATGGAAGGGATGATGCGCGCTCATAGAGATGATCATGGCATAGAAAGGCTGATCCCGGCTATCCATCTTTACTAGCTCCGGTATGGTCTTGGCAAACAGCATCTCGTCCGAAGAACCGAAAGCGATATGATCCTCGTCTCCGTAGAAGGACTGGTCATAATATTGATCAAAGTCGATGGCTTTGTATAAATCCTTACGATTCCAAAAGTCGACATTGTTGGTATGGAACGTAGCTGTGAAATAATCATTACCGCCAAGCAGTCGTGGCAGACTCGGCAATGCTTTGTTCATATATTCGGATGAGGTAGCTGGTTCATTCTCAGGTACATAAAATGAGGTGTTAACGACAAACTCGGCATCTGAGGTTGTCCCTTGGCCCGCATTCGTATAAAAGCTGCTGAAGTACGTGTTTTCCTTAGCCAGCTTGTTCAGATTAGGGGTAACCTCCTGTCCACCGACCCTTAGCCCTATTAGGAAATTTTGAAAGGATTCCATTTGTACAATAATCAGGTTTTTGCCTTTATCTGTACCCCAGTACTCAGGTGCGCTCAGGTTATCAATACCTTTCAACTGATCAACGGCCTGTTGTGTGATTTCTTTGGAATCAATGAGTTCTTCCTTCCCGGTAGTGTCTACAATAATCTTATATACTTCATAGTTCAGTATCCCCATACTTTTTGCCTTTTTTATCTCATTCATACTGGCATGGTTAGGCCAGATATTGAAGGTACAGAGTCCGAGAGACACAACCATCATGCCAATCAGAGCCTTACGGCTCATACGGGTTAAGCCTTTTTCCTTCCATCTGGTAATATACTTAGGACAAAACATAACAAATACAAAGTATAAGATGTCCACAAAGATGAAGAGATAGTAAGGGGAGATCAATGAATATGTGCTTTCTCCTACGTTGGTAACTTTTTTTGCCTGCTGCAGGGCATGATAGGTGGCAATTACACCGTAGTATTTGTAATACATCAGAACGGCGAAGTAGATTATCGTAATCAAAAAATTAGCAATCATATAATACAGGAGCTTTCGTTTAGCCGCAAACCACTCAATTAGACAGAATACTATGATGAAGAATGGAAATTCTGTCAGCACCATATTCCAATTCGGACTATCATTAAACACTACAAACCAGGCCACCGCACTCTTCATTAACAAGATCAAACTAAATTGGAACAGTAGTTTGTGTCTTAGTCTTAATAAGTTTTCCATAATACCATTCCCTTAAAATCATTGTAATTTCACCTTTTAAGCGACACGCTTTTTAGAAGACTATACACATTATTTTATAGTCCAAAATAAATTCTGACATCGTCCAAAGGTGCAGAAAGGATCTGCACCTTTGGGCAAATGCAAAATAGGGCCCCTTTTGAAGCAATACCTAACGCTTCAAAGAGGCCCTCTTATATTTTTCACACACGCAAAAAAAAAGCAAAAGATACTTTTATCAATCGCATTTGATAGATGTTTCCTGGCAACAAAAGTTATAATCACAGTCGCTTCACAGATATACGGATCGTTGCGACCCAGAAGTTGTTCTAATAAGCTGTCCAGCCTGCATCGGCCGTAACCGTTGTCCCGTTGACAAAGCTCGAATCATCCGATGCCAGGAATAAAGCAACCTTCGCGATATCTTCTGGTTGTCCTAATCCTGGATTGATAGCCATTCCAATCGAGGCACGTTCTGCTCCGAATGGATTCGGCGCTTGTAGCGAGGCACCGATATTTGTGTTCACGGCACCTGGAGCTATTGCATTACAGCGAATACCGAGTTTTGCATATTGAAAGCCGACGTTCTTCGTAAAGCCTACGACTGCATGCTTGGAAGCGGTATAAGCTGCACCAGCACGCGAACCGAAGAGCCCTCCTGCGGAAGCAATATTTACGATGACTCCCTTCTTCTTTTCCGTGAAGATAGGAAGAACCTTGCGTGTGGTCCTCATAGGTCCGGTCGTATTCACTGCAAATACCCTATCCCATAAGTCATCCGTGATATCCCCTGCCGGAACGAAATTATCCATTATTCCAGCATTATTAACCAAAATATCCACCGTCCCGAACTTTTTGAATGCAGTATCGATCAATCGCTGGACGTCCTCTTCTACGGCGACATTTGTCACGACTGCAATTGCATTCCCGCCTCTAGCTATAATTCCTTCCACCACCTTGGCCGCAGAATCGAGGTTAAGATCTGAAACGATCACCTGGGCTCCTTCTTCGGCGAAGAGCTCAGCAATGGCCTTCCCCATGCCTGACGCTGCCCCTGTCACAACTGCTACTTGTCCTGAGAGCTTCATATTTAACCAACCTCATGATAAGCTAATCGTAGAAATTTCTACTTATTCCTGCTGATACCCATCACCGCAAACATATCAAGTGGCTTATCCTCCAGCGGAACATAATCAAAATAGTCGAAGTAAGCAGGTGACTGCGCGTCTTTTCCATTCCCGGTTGCATACATGGCTACGTAGACGCCAGTAAATCCGCCTGTAATTTCCTTTGTAAGAAAAGCAACTTCGCCTTGACCGAACGGCTTGGGCTCGCTGCCTGGATTGGAATAGGTAAAGGTATACCATAATTCATCTGCCGAAACTCCGAAGACAACTGTCTCCTCGTCATATTCAATCTCGGCAACAGTGCTTATCATTCCTCCGATCCTCTTCCTAAGTATAAGCTTCGTTAGTCCTTTATCCATTATTTTAGCGATTTCGTAATGGAACTTCTCGTTCATAAAGATCGTAAGTCCAGCTTCTTCGCCTTCTGATAAAGGCCGAAATGACAGTAGGACCGATATCTCGCAATTTTTGTGTTGCTGCCTGCGTCCGATGAATGCAGGTGATTCCTTGTCATTCAAAGTCGTAGCCTGTCCATTCAGTGTTAGCCATCCAGGACGATCTGTCAGTGACCAGGAACCAGGTACTGGATTCCGATAGAAATTCCATTCAGGTGACAACATATAGGCATTAAAATCTTCCCGGCTCTCCGGTTCTTCAGGTTCTCCAAGCGGCAGACCGCCTGCGTCGTGTTCGATCTCTGCAATCCCGTTATTTCCGATGATTGGCCATCCGGCGTCGGTCCAACATACTGGTGCCAGATTGGTCTCACGGCCCAAGTGATGCCGCTTTGCATTCCCGACAGGCCGAATACCCAGAAATACAGACCACCAACTCCCATCAGCGGCTTGCACGAGATCTGCATGGCCTGTTGCTTGAATCGGCTTTGACGTACTTCGATTCGACAATATCGGATTGTTAGGGTTACACTCGTAGGGACCATACGGATGAAGGGAACGTGCAATGGTCTCCATATGTCCGTATTCCGTACCGCCCTCTGCAACCATAAGGTAGTACCATTCATTAATTTGATATAAATGGGGTCCTTCTGGATGACTGCCCCCGGTACCTTCCCAAATCAGTTTTCTCTTTGTCAGCAGTTTACCTGTCTCCATGTCAAGCTCAGCCTGGTAAATGCCGGCATGCTCTCCGTTGAAGTTCGCCGTGCCAGTCACATACACAGTACCGTCCTCATCGAATAACAGGGACGGATCGACTCCCCCCCATCCCTCAAGATAGACGGGATCCGACCATGGCCCCGCCGGTTGTTCCGTCCATACGAAAAAGGTTTCCTGTAGTGTAATGTTCGTCGTAATCATGTAGTATCTGCCTCTATGATAGCGGAGCGTAGGTGCGTAGATCCCTTGTGACCATCCTGGAGGCAGTTGGCGGGCAAGAGGAAGCTGGCTTTCCCGTGTCAGGACATGTCCCAGTTGACGCCAATTCACCAAGTCCTTGCTATGGAAAATCGGTACACCAGGAAAGTATTCGAACGAGCTCGTGACCAGGTAATAATCCTCTCCGACACGGCATACGCTTGGGTCTGGATGAAAGCCTGGAATGACAGGATTATTGAATTTCATTGATTTCTCTCCTTCGCAATGCTTGTATTTCCCCCTATGAGCAGGCTAGTTTTATGAATACATTATATGTTAGAGACGCTGGAATTTATTGACCAACGTCTCTTACTCTCGCGTTTATTTTAGTCGTTTGCTTTATACCCAAAATTAGGAATTGCTTGCCATCTTCTGCGCAGTTCATGGGCGGCTGCCTTTGGCTTTCGATCCCGTGTAAAGACACCCTTTTTATTTCCCTGTACCCTTACTACACCTTGGCTGGTCTGGAAGTCGGCAAAGTTCCACACATGTTCTCCGACAAAAGCTTCATATTCATCGAAGACCTCATGGTTCGCCCGTAAATATTCGACTTGGTATTCTTCCGTAAACATGACGGGATCTACATCATGCAGGCCAGCAATCGTATCCGCCCCGTATTCCGTCATCATAATCGGTTTGCCGGGACAGCGTTCAATCCAACTATTCAGTTCTTGCCGCAACACGGCTTTGGCTGTCTCAAAATCACCACCAAACACATACCAGCCATAATAACGATTAAGGCACAGTACATCGACGAATTCAGCCACTTTATCAATATCCGGGGTAGCCATCATAATATTAACGATCGTAACGGGCCGGGTTTGTGGATCCAATTCCTTAGCCAATTCCACGAGCGGTCTAAAGTACTCCTCAGCTCCATCCTCCTCGGAAGCTGGTTCATTCGCTATGCACCACATAACCACACTAGGATGATTCTTATCACGCGCAATCATTTCTTGCACCACTTGCCGATGAATCTCTTGTGTATTAATCGTGTCCCAAGTATTCCGCTTGGCTCCTTGCTTGGGGGTTATGGCAAAGCTGAGGTGTAACCCGACAGCAGGAGTCTCATCAATAACAACGATTCCCTCTTTGTCCGCAAGTCGCATAATTTCTTCTGAATAAGGATAGTGTGCAGTGCGGAATGAGTTGGCTCCGATCCATTTCATTAATCGAAAATCCATGACGTTCGCTGCTTCGTTTAGGCCTCTGCCATTGATTGGTGTATCCTCATGTTTGCCGAAGCCCTTGAAGTAGAAGGGTTTATTATTGATAAGGAATTTACCATCTTTTACTTCAATCGTACGTACCCCGAAAGGCTGCTCATAAGTGTCGACAACTTGTCCCTCCTGCAGGATTTCTAGCTTGAGTTGATAAAGGTATGATTTTAGCGGTTCCCAAAGCTTAACGTGTTCAAGTTGAATAGTACCGCATATTCCATTGCATTCTCCAACCGTCGCTCCAGACTGATCAATGCATATGGCCTTAACCTCAGCCTCTCCTTTAATTAACGCTTTATATTTAACGATTCCTGTAGCCTCGTTCAATTCTGTCACTATACTAACATCTTGAATGTAAGCATTCTTGGGGGTTGTATAAATCTTAACCGGTCTATGAATCCCAGCATAATTGAAAAAGTCAAAATAAGGGCTATTCTTGATGACCTTTCCTCCGCCCGGAACTTCCATCTCGTTGTAATCCCCCATCGGAAGCGTTGTTTCGTCAACAATGTTGTTAACCGCAACTGTAAGTCGGTTTTTACCGGCTTGCAGATACGGATTGATTTCAACTTCAAAAGGCGTAAATCCACCAATATGCTCGATGACAAGCTTCCCGTTAAGGTATACTTTGGCCTTATGTGTAGCAGATCCAAATCGTAGCATAATTCGTTCCGAGAACAGTAGACTCGGCACCGTAACATTCCTCTCGTACCATACCCAGCCCACATGGTTGCGAATGTCACCGGTAACCCCCGTATCATTGAAAGAGGACGGAACGGACATAGAGATTGTATCCGTTAGCTGCTCGTTATACCATTCTTCTTGAAAACCTTTACTTGAATCCAGTTTAAAATTCCAAATCCCGCATAAATCAATAATGCAACGTGTGTCGGTTACGATAGGATATAGCATAGTTGTTCTTCGGCTCCTTTTATTTGAAGTTTCCAGCTTAATTATAATGATATGTGATCCTGCCCCCACTCACTAACGGTTTGGCGACATTTGCAGTATCACTTTCACGACTTGTTAGCTTCAGCAAAGGAAAAACCAGGTCACTTTTCAGACCTGGTCCCCCAAAATTTCATTGATTTGCAGCTGCCCACTCATCAAGCTGTTTTTGCTTCTCTGCGATAACTTTCTCAATTCCAGCAGCCTTCAACTTTGTATTGAATTCATCAAGTTTGTCAGTTGGATCGATAGTTCCGGTTTCGAGAACTTTCTCATATTGAGTAAGAACATTTTTGAGAGCCGTCATCTCGTTTTTAACTGGTTCAGTATTAAACAGGAAGCCTAGGGCCTTAGATTTAGTCGCATTAGCATTTGCCTGTTTCACTTGCTCCCATTTATCCACTGGTTCAGTTTTAAACGTGTAAGTAAGAAGCGGGTTTCCGACAATCCAATTCTGATTGGAATATCCAACCGTTTTAGCGTCAATACCTGCTGGGAAATCAATGGTTGTATCCGTCACCTTCACATAATGTTTTCCTTCTATGCCCCATGTGAGTAAATTGGCAATATCCGGATCAGAATACATCAGGTTCAATAGCATCATCGTTCTTTCGGGATTTTTAGAGTTAACGGAAATGCCCCACAATGCCAATAATGTATCACTTGTTGTGGAATATGCTCTATCTTTTAATGGAGCAACTACCATCTCATGATTGGTAAGTCGACTATCGCCCTCAACTGTCCCCGGCTTGTTTGTCACGAAGTATGAAAATGCCTTGTTTGCTTTCACCATATCTGAGGAATTAGCCTGGCTGGTTGCTGCATCTTTATTGATATAGCCAGCCTTAAACCAACGATGCATCGTTTTCAATGCATCCTCATACTCTTTCGACTCGAATATGTTCTCTACTTTTAAACCATTGTCAAACTCCGGCAAAACACCATAACGATCACTAAGTTTGTCATACCACAAGTACTGGCTCAGAGGTGCTGATACGCCAACTCCAAGCGGAGTCATGGCGGGCTCGTTATCTTTGATGGTCTGGAATACCTGGTCTAAATCATCTATTGACTTAATAGACGAGATGTCAATCTTATATTTTTCAACCAAATCTTTTCTCATCAAAATTCCAGGAACTCCAGTTGTAAAATCTTTGAGGACAGGGATCCCATAAAGCTTTCCGTCAATCTTAGCACTGTTCAAATATACGGAATCAAATTGAGCTTTAAGATCTTGACCATAAATGTCCACCAGATTATCCAATTCAATATATTTACCTGTTGATACTTCCGAGTTATACATGGATGATAGAGAGATGTACATATCCAGCTTCTCGCCACTGGAACTCATCAAGTTCATTTGTTGATTGTACGAACCGATGCTGATTGGAAGTATTTTTACAGTTGCATTAATTTTTTCTTTGGTTATATTGCTTATTTCATTCTGAACCAATTCAATATCTACCGGTATTGGACCAAAAACCGGAAGAGCCATCGTAATTTCAAACGGATCTTTTGTCGCACTATCCTTTCCTGAGTCAGAAGAATTAGCATTTATTCCGGTTGTTTCTTGAGGAGTTAATTCATTACCATCATTATTAGAAGATGAACATCCGGTAAAAATCCCCATTAACATTATTGTAACTAAGGCCATACTGATAAGCTTTGCTTTTGTTTTCATTACGATCCCCCTGATCGAATAAGTTAACTACAGACCCATCATAACTTTCTATATAATTATAGACTAACGCTTTGACGACTTTATGGATAACGCTTTCACGACTTCGTTGATAGGTTTCTCACCTCATACATCTTTCAGATAAATAACATATTACTCGCTGCAATATTACCATAATGAGAAGCACTGGGTTTAGGTAGACGCTCTTGCGTTGTACGATCAACTGCGATGAGTCCAAACTGTTTGGAAAAACCAAGTTGCCATTCGAAATTATCAATCAGCGACCAGTGCATATATCCTTTTAAGGGTATCCCGTCGAGGATACAAGCATGTACACCTTTTAATGCAGTATCAATAAAGGCGATGCGTCTCTCGTCATCGTCTGTTGCCACACCATTCTCCGTAACAAAGATCGGCTTATCCAAGTATTTGGAAACACAGCGAATAACGGATTCTAACCCTTGTGGGTAATACTCGTTACCCATCTGAGTCTTTTCGGCATTTTCGGGAATCGGTAAGAACCCTTCAGGTCCGTAAACCGATCGAGTATAGTTCTGTAAGCCAAAGAAATCATCATCTTTCAAATAAGATATGAATTGAAGGAATTCTTCTTTGAGCGCGTTGGATGCGTGTTCTTCCCCTCCGGGTAAGCTTTGAATATCATATAGCGACATAGTAATTCCAACTTGAGTGTTCGGAGAAACGTTCCGAATGGCTGTTCTGGCCTCTGTATGTGCCCGGAATATGATCCCCAATCCTCTCTCTGAACGAGGACCCAGGAAAGAATACACCTCCTCTTGCGGAATGCCAAAAGCAGTTCTCAACCCTCTAGCGTATGTCTCCAAACGCGCTCCAGTCCCCGGGTTAATCCCGACTTGAGCGGCACCTTGTGATTGATGCTTTTTAATGATCTTGGTAATTCCAATGGAGATATTCGCCTCATTAATGGTGCATGCATAGGGAATGAGTTTACCTAATTCTTGCATAACTTTGCCACAATAACGGGCAAAACGTGAGGGGGTGTCTTCCGACTCCCATCCTCCTGATTGAATGAGCCAGACTGGTGAAGTGAAATGATGCAGCGTCACAATCGGTGTGATTTTATATTCATTGCAGGTCTTTAGAACATCTCGATAATGCTCGATAGCCACATTATCATACACGCCTTCTTCCGGTTCAATCCTTGCCCATTCGATCGAGAAGCGATAAGCATTAAATCCTAAATTAGCCATTAAAGCGATATCCTCGCGATAACGCCGGAAATGGTCCACCGCATCTCCGGAGCGTTCTACAAATACTGATTCATCCAAATTCTCCATCAGCCAGAAATCAGAATTCACATTATTACCTTCCACCTGGTGAGCTGCAGTTGAGGCTCCCCACAAAAAGCCTTTAGGAAATTGAAGTGACATTATGTTTCCTCCTGTACGATGATAATGAGTTACTATTTTAATTTTATAGTTTGCTAATCGTACTAACTAACGTTTTGACGACTATTTCAATGTTACTTTCCAGACTTGTTCCTATACTAAAAAAGTCAATTAGTTAACCGTTTGCTACTTTAAATACATATATAAATAAAGATAGCGGCAGTTTGGGACCGGGTAAATAAGTCCTGAACTGCCGCCGTCTTGTTCGAATGAAATTATTGCTTGACCAGAACGGATAGATCGCCTTCAAAAATTTTCTCATCTTTATCGTTGTAGGTTGACAACAACACTGTAACGATACCCGTTTCATTCTTTTTCTCTCTAACTGCAATCACTTCCACAATGGTATAAAGTTCATCATCTGGATACACAGGTTTTATAAATTTAATATTATTCATAGCTGTTCCGGCAATTACATCATCACCATAACTTCCCGTTTCAACCCAAAGTTTAAACGAAACAGCAAGAGTTTGTATTCCAGAAGCAATAATTCCGTTAAACCTTCCTTGCTCTGCTCTATCTTCGTCCAAATGCATATATTGTGGATCATACTCCGATGCAAAACTCGTAATACTATCTTTCGTGATTCTTAAAGAGTTGGTTTTAAATATTTGTCCGACAAAAAACTCATTAAACCTCATGGATACACCTCAAAATGGATTGATTATTTATTTATACTATAACGGCATATACATTTTATCAAGCTGAACTACATGTTTGCTTATAGCTCTTCCCTCGTCTGTTGTTTTTAAAGCCAGAAACCTCTTATTGGCCTATTCTCCATTTCTGTGCTGAGTTCTATATTCGGTTGGACCAATCCCTGCGATTTTTTTAAATATTTTGGCAAAATGAGAAAAGTTCGTATAACCAACAGATGTAGCAATTGAACTAATTGATATGTTCGTCTGTGACAGTAATGTCTTCGCATAATTGATTCGTTCCATAAGAATATAATCTGAAATCGAATAACCAGTTTCCTTCTTAAACATTCTTGATAAATAATCGGGGTTTAAGAACACCTGCTCAGCCACCTGTTCACGAGGCAAATCTTGTTCCAAATTAAGTACAATATAACGTTTAACGGTTTCAAGAACTGTCTCTGTCTCTCTGACCACATCTGCTTGTTTCATAGCTTTGCCGACAACATGACGCACCCACTCCAGCATATCAGTGACCGAACGTCCTACCCTTTGGGATAATTCCTTGGATTGATCGTCTCCAAACAATTTGTAGGCCTGAACACCTCTGACATTAAGGTATGAGTACAGCAGCTGCATGAAGTTTTGATGAAATTGATGGAGTACTTCCGCATTCATCTCTTGCTTCAAAATGAGAGTACTAAGAATTTTTTCCACCTCGCTAAAAACGGCTTCTTTCGTTCCCGTCTTCATTAGCAAAGCAATGTGTCTTAGCTCCGGAAGTGTGACTATATGACCGATCTGAATGGCCTCAGTTTCTGTGAAAAGTTTATTGACCGTTGCAACATTATTACGATCCCGATTTCTCAATTCCATTACCATATCCGCTATTTCATGAGCTTCTACAGGATTACCTAAATAACAAGATAGGTCGCAGTAAAAATACTGATTACAGGAATAAATATACCGGCTGCATGCTTCTTTAAATTGAACATCACACACATCTGCGTTTCTGTTGTGTTCAAGGATAATGAGCAGCATCCCCCGATCCAGTTGAAAACAAATACCGTTAGAGTGACTCCCGATAATCATCTCTTCAGCGGTATTCCTTAAAGCATATTCCAGTATTTTTTCGTCTCTTCGTTTTAATGTCTTATTCCATCGTTGGATGGAACATAACACCGGTATGAAAACAGATTCTATCGTAATCGGAATATTATGAAGCTCTACCTGCTCACGTACCGCTTGAGGGGTACGTGGTGTCGAATGATTGATAAGATCCTGCCAAAACCGCTCGATGATATAGGCATGATGCTTCGTCCACAATTGATGAGAGACGACATGGCGATTTTTTTCGTTATACTGGTCGAGTACATTTTGCGCACTTACGATTGCCTTCTCCAAATCGGTTGTAAGTACGGGTTTAAGCAAATAATCAAGACTTCCCAGCTTCAGCGCTTCTTTTGCATATTTAAAATCAGCATGACTAGTCAGAAAGATTATCACTGTCTCCGGATGATGTTCCCTTACCCAGGCCGCTAGTTCGAGGCCGCTGCCTTGCGGCATTTCAATATCGCACAGCATGATATCGATGATCTCCTGCCCGAATACAGCCTGAGCTTGCCGCATGCTATAAGCTGTGAACAACTTAATAATCCCAAGCTTTGTAAGATCCAAATCAGCTTTAACGCCTTCAATAGCATGAATTTCGTCATCAACAATAAGCATTTGATTGTTCATCTGGCTTCCCCCTTTCCGGGCGGGTCGGTATAATCATTTCCACTACTGCACCGCCCGATCCATTATCGTTAAAGAAGTGAATGGAAAGGGGCTCACTATACAACAGTTTTAATCTCCTTTGGACATTCCAGATTCCCGTACGTTCGCCCAGTTGATTCTCGACGCTTCGGCCCGCTTGCAGTTCCTTAAGCACCTCATTATCAAACCCCTGACCTGAATCCTCGATTCGGATCTTCAGGTGAGAACCGCTTTCATCATCGGCAAATCTGATGCTTACGGCAACATGAATAGTTTTTTCCATTGTCATCGCATGCTTGATTGAATTTTCGACAAAAGACTGAATAACAAGCGGGGGAATTGGGACATCTGATAAATAGTCCGGTGTATCAAGGCGCCAAGATAATCGTCCTGGGAAGCGCAACATCTGAATGTCCATGTAATTCCGCGTATGTTCAAGCTCATCTTTGAGCTTCACGAAAGAGGTATTACTCCGGAACAAAAACCGAAAGTATTGAATCAGTGCTAATGTCATTTGCATGATTAGCTCGTAGTTTTTGACTTTGGCAAGATTGTACACAATATTTAATGAGTTTAAGAAGAAGTGAGGATTCACCTGCATTTGTAGGCGCTGCAGCTCTTCCCTTTGCTTATTTAGCTGCTCTTCGAATACATTTACACGAAGAGTATCGATTTCCGTCATCATAGCGTTAAACGATTCGCCGAGCACTTGGAACTCCTCTGACGTTTCCCGCAGTTCCACACGTTGGCTCCAGTCTCCGGTGCGGACTTTCTTCATTACTCGCATTAACCGGGTTAATGGAACCAAAATTGACTGTCTTATCGCGTATAGCCCCAATGGAACAAAAAGCAATCCAGCAGCGGTAATCATCCAAATAACCCACTGCAGATATGGAAGATTAGCTAAGATATCCTGATCTGGAATAAAAGCTATTAAACTAAACGCCCCTCTCTTCGATGGCGTACCTACCACAAGGAATTTCTCTTTTGTACCGGAAAGATAATAGTTATTCATACTTTGTTTTAATTCTATCCCTCGATCACTAACAATACCCGTTGTCGCAATTGGCTCCCCCTCCGCATTCGCAAGCAACACTTCGCCACCCGCACCAATCTGAAGAGATTTCAGCGGCCTGAGCAACTGTTCGGTCTTTACCCAAGCTCCTAGATAAACATTTCCATATTGAACAAATTCAATCAGATAATGTTCATGCCCAATTTTATGATGTTGCCATCCAGTAGTAGCCGTACCCGTTGAGTAAGTGCCCTCTTGAATCCAATTCACAATATAATCCGTGCTATTCTCAATCTCTTCATACGATTTGTTGCTTTTGGGGACTATCATAAAATCCAATCGTTTGGGTTCATAAACGAAGAAACTGTCTATCGAATCATATAGTAAAATATCGCTTGAAAGCTTGTTGAACATATACACCTTGGCGCTATAATACTCCGTGTCCGTTGAGGCCCGTCCCAGGGAAGTCAAGTCATAACCTGAGCCTCCTACCGTATTCATGTAAGCATCAGCGTCATTCAAACTGCTATCAATCTGATTCATGTACAGCCCCAGCAAATTACTGTATGAATCAGCGACTTGCCCTCGAACTACATGGATAGCATAGAAGTTATTGTATAATAGCATTCCAATCAGAGGAACGGTCATCAGCAACACGCTTTGTATTAACTTGCGACGCAAAGCGCTTCGTCCGAACAGCCATTTGCGATTAGTCATGACAGGGCTCCTTCGACAGGGTTTCAACAATACATACAAGTAAAGAAAGTCCAAATGCCACAACCCATATTATAGAGTTGCAGCCTGTTGGACACCTAATCATTTAACTCTTTCCTAGTTTATCCTTTAACAGCACCGATGACGATACCCTTTATGAAGTATTTCTGGAAGAATGGATATGCTACTAGAATCGGTAGTGCACCTATAACTGCCATCGCCATCTTTACAGAATCGGTTGGCATCTGCGACATCGCTTCGCTTGAATTGGAAGACATGTTCGTTGTAATGAACTGAATATCCTGCATAATCCGGTTTAATAAGTTTTGGATACTAAAGAGTGCCGGATTTGTAATGTAAATCATACCATTTTGCCAATCGTTCCAGTAGAAGATTGCAATGAACATTCCAATTGCAGCCAGGATGGGAGTTGAAATCGGAAGCACGATAGACCATAAGGTCCGGTACTCACTTGCCCCGTCCAATTGTGCTGATTCGATTAAGGCTGGTGGAACAGTCGACTGGAAGAATGTTCGCATCATCATCATATAATAGCCGTTCGTAAGTATTCCCGGTAAAATCAGTGCCCAAATGGTATTCTTCATTTCGAATAACTGCGTATAAATGAGGTAGCTGGGTACAAGGCCACCGTTAAACAACATCGTGAAGAAAATAAGAAATGTAATTAATCCTCGGTGTGGTGTTTCTCTTCGGGATAGCGGGTAAGCAATAAGTGTCGTAATAGTCACACCGACGACAGTTCCGACTACTGTTACGAACACCGTTACACCATATGCCCGCAATATATCGGACCCTCTATCATATAAATAAACGTAAGCGTCTGTACTAAACGTATATGGAATAAAAGAATAACCATGTGCTACGATCGCATTCTGATCCGTTAACGAGCCCGAAATTAGCAGAACAAACGGAATGATACATGCAGCAGCGAACAATACCATAATTATAATACTTAACAAGCCAAGAAATCTGCCATCCGACTTCATGATGCTTCCTCCTTAGAACAATGCATTATCTTTGCTATATCGACGTACTGTATAGTTGGCGAAAATGACAAGAACAAATCCGACAATAGACTGATAGACCCCTGCTGCCGTGGACATGCCCAGATCACCCGAACCCATGAGTCCTTTAAAGACGTACGTATCAATCGTCTCCGTTGTTTCGAACAATGCTCCGGAAGCCATTGGGACCTGGTAGAACAAACCGAAGTCGGAGTAGAATATTCGTCCGATGCTGAGTAGTGTCATCAAGATGATGACCGGCATCATGATCGGCAGGGTGATATTAGTAATCTGCTTCCAACGACTCGCGCCATCCAGTCTTGCTGCTTCATAATACTCCTCATCTATGCCGATAAGCGAAGCGAAGAAGACGATACTGGAATAACCGATGCTCTTCCAGAAATGAACCAAGGTCAAGATAACAGGCCAGTACTTCGCCTCGCTATACCACATAATTCCATCCTCCATACCAAACCATGGCAGCACTGTATGGTTCATAAATCCTGTTTCTGCGCTAAACAATGCGTATACGAGATAACTTACAATGACCATAGAGATCAAATGCGGCATGGTGATGATCGCTTGGATCGACTTGAGCATTACTTTATTCTTAAGCTCGTTTAACAAGATTGCACAGGCAATGGCCAGTGTCGTACCAAGGAAGATAAACACAAGGTTATACAGGATCGTGTTCCTTGTAATGATAAAAGCGTCCGACGTTTTGAACAAATATACGAAATTGTTTAATCCAACCCAATCACTGTTAAGGATACCCTTGGCGAAATTGATATCCTTGAAAGCGATGACAATTCCGAACATTGGGAGATAGTTGTTAACGAGCAAGTACAGTAGGCCCGGAATCATCATAATAAGTAACGGAGCATGTTTCCTGTAATTAATCTTTGTTTTCTTCACTTTTGGCCCGGCTTGTACTGCCGCGGCTGTTGCGGCTGGTTTCATATCCGATCCCCTTCCTATTTGTTTTCATGTATGCTACATCCTTATCCTATAGGATGTACTTCCGCCCAACTAACAGTTTGACGACTAATTCAATGACAGTTTTACGACTTTAACTGGACAACCGGAATATTGGAAGTGGCGGTTCCCAGTCCAGGAATACACACTGTAAGAAGGGCATTTCCTGATTCATAACCTGCGCGTACAATTGCAAGCAGCCTGCCTTTATATGATGTGAATTCACCCTTTGTATAGTTCTCGGCCGTCTGCGGCCTACCGGTACCGAATGCTACTAATGAAGCTGCACCTTCCACTTTGGCCAACACCTTGACTTCAGCATTTGGTACCGTTTGGCCTTTGGCATCGATAATTTCTACAACTGCATGAACCAGCGCTTGCCCATCTGCTGCCAGCTCCTTCTTATCCAGCGTAATCCGAATATCTGAAGGCTCCCCGCCAGTTATGAGCGAGTCAGAAGATATTTTCTTACCGGCTTTATAACTTACTGCTTTCAATAATCCCGGCTCATAAACAAGCTCAAACTGAGCAGAATAACGATTCTCCCTACCGGCTGGCTTTCTACCTTGACTCTTGCCGTTCAAGATCAACTCCACTTCGTCTGCTGCCGAATAGACCTCGACCCGTACTGGCTTCTTTTCATAACCAGACCAGCACCACGTATTTTCACACTCCGGCCATCCCCAACGCGCCAGAATCTCCGTTTTGCCATAGTTCTCCGGATTATGGGAGGCAATAAACGTCTCTTCAGATCCCCATACAATTCTGCGGTAAGCGAGTTGTGGGCGCTCAAAGCCACATAGATCGAAGTCTGCGTCAAAGGCAAGACGCCAAGGATACGGGGAGATATGGATCAGCATACTTGCTTGTCCCACCTCATCAGACTTAAGATAGAGCTGCTTGCCTAGACCCGCTTCACCGATGTAGTCATAACTCGTCCAATTAAAATCGCCAATAACATGGGAGAAGCGTTCAACGTCATGCCAATATTCGGCCATATCCAGCGGTTTGCTTTCAGAACTGTAGATGATCCGGTTAGGATATCTCATAATGGAATCTTCGTATTGGTAATTCAAGTAGTTATAACCAACGACATCGAGGGGGGCACAGAAAGCCTCAGTATAGTCGCCCCAGACACTTCGGCCGAATTCCGAATCCAGATTTTGAAGTCCACCATTACTTTCAGATGTACTCTTTAAACTTTGATAAAATTTCTCCGTGTCTTCGTCATCAAGTCCGCTGAAAAAGGAGCACAACGAATTGGTAACCGGACGTGTCGAATCTAACTCTCGCACCCATGCCGCAAGCTTGGCAGCCCATGCATAGCCGTCAGACATGCCTCCTCGCTCAGGGACCTCATTGCCGGTAGCCCACATAATGATACAGGGATGATTCCGATCACGGTAAATAAAGGCTCTCATATCCTCCTTCCAATCCAATTCGAAATATTGGCTGTAATCATGGATGTTCTTCTCCATGGTCCAGACATCGAATGCTTCATTAATAACGAGCAATCCTAACCTGTCACAAGCTTCCAGCATATCTCTCGATGGAGGATTATGTGCACAGCGAATCGCATTATAGCCATTGTCTTTGTGCAGCTTCATCTTGCGGAACTCACTGTCATAATAAGATGCGGCACCAAGAATCCCGTTGTCATGGTGAACACAGCCGCCCTTAAGTTTGACAGTTCGACCGTTCAGCATAAATCCATTTTTGACGTCTACGGAAATGGTACGAATACCGAATAGAGTACTATCCTCATCTAGTACAATGTCTTTACCAGACAAATTAGCGGTAATCCGGTATAAATTTGGTGAAATGATATCCCATAGCTCAGCATTCTCAATTGAAATATGCACCCGTCCGGTGACTGTTTCGCCTGCTGGGAGATATATCTTGATCCTGCCGTGACCCGCGTCGGTTCTTCCTGACTCTTTTTCTATTTGGACATCCACCCATACATGCTCACTTTTGCCCGTATGATTCTCTACCGACACTTCTACAACAATGAAGGCTGTGCCGTTTACAATATGTGACGTATAGGCATAAATCCCCCATGGTGCAATATGAACCTGTGGAGCACAAAGCAGGTCTACATGGCGGTAAAGACCGGAGCCGGTGTACCATCTTGCATTCGGCTGCGCCCCATTGTTAACGGTTACGGATAGGCGGTTCGGCTTTCCCGGCTTTATATAGGGAGTGAGGTCGGCATGGAAGGGTGTGTATCCGTAATGATGCCTGGTGACGAGATGCCCGTTCAATGATACAGCCGTGTTCATGTACGATCCATCGAACTCCACTAAAACCCGCTTCCCGGCATACTCTTCCGGAATATCCAACATCTTCGTGTAGGTACCAACTCCTCCGTCATAATAACCGCTTAACGATCCAGCAGGGGCATCCTTAAAGGTATCTGTCCCGATCATAAAATCATGGGGTAAATTTACGATACTGGCCTGAGAAATACTATATCCAGGTATTTGAGACGGTTTACCGTTTACAAATTCCCATGCCCGATCAATGTTCAGTCTCTTCATTTCCCTTCTCCCTTCACTTAATTCTGTTACTTATGATAAAGAGAATTTCAAATCCTCACTAACACTCTCACGACTTTCTCATTGACGTTTTAGCGACTAATTTGCTCCATAGGATATTAAAAAAGCCACGCCTGGATCGGCAATGGCTTAAGAGAATCTATATTTTCAACTCAATACTAAAAAACAATCTATAACTCATAGTCTACCAGTGAATATCTACGCCGCCTTCAACACGTATATCTTGCCCAGTGATCCATCTGCTATCTTCTGAAGCCAGAAATAAAATAACCGGGACAACATCATCTTCTGGTATTCCAACTCTTTTAAACGGACTGGATTTCGCAACTTGAGTCATAATTACATCATAAAGTTCTTTCGGAGAGTCATTTATTACCGTATCAGTTATCGCTATAGGACTTACATTGTTCACGCGAATATTATATCTCCCCCACTCGATAGCGACAGTTCGAGTTAGTGCCCCGACAGCTCCTTTAGCTGCAGTATACGATGCATATCCATCTAAACCTTGCACTGCATTGCTTATGAAATTAATGATTGAGCCGCCCTTTTCCTGCATTAAAGGAAAACACAGTTGCATCATCGACCAGGTTGCATAGAGTTGGGTTCTTAAAGAATGGTCTAAATCTTCAATTGTTTGTTCTAGAAAAGGCACCATATAATTGGAAGAAGTTGCCCCATTAATTAGTACATCCACATGGCCGAATTTCTGTTTAATTTCCTGAACAAATTCCTTCATTTGTTCTTGTTCCTTTAAGTTGGTAATTGTTGCTATTACATCTGTATCTTTTGCTTCGCACAGCTTTACTGTTTCCTTTAATTTTTCTTCTTGAATATCACAAATTGCTATCTTTGCTCCTGCTTTAGCAAAACGGATTGCATTTTGTCTCCCTAAACCTGCAGCGGCTCCAGTAATAATAACGACTTTATCTTTGAATCTCATTTGTGACACCTCTTAATATTTTATAACGGCTTTTAATCCGTTCTTACTGTTACCTGCAGCAGCAATCGCCAATTCGAATTCGTCTAATGAGTGCTCTGAAGTTACAAGATTCTCCAGATTATAAGTAGTTTTTTTCATGAAATTCAGTACGTAATCTACGTCTTCATAACCCGCACTTCCGATGATCGATTGGCAATGCATCGTAATTTTTTGAAGATCGATTACTCGCGGTGTATGGTGGATCCCGATCACAACCATCTTCGCGCCCATCTTACCGTATTGCTGGAACTGCTGCGGAATTTGTTCTACACCGACTGCATCAATAAAAATATCTACGTTTATCTTGTCGCCGAATAGTTCGGATTCCACACCGAAAACATTAGCCAATTTGGCTCCAAGGTCTTCCTTCATGGAGTTGCAAACCTCAAAATCGAATTGTTTCAATAAATCAAGTCTAAAATCGCTGATATCTACGATTAAGATCTTCTCCACTCCCCTCGACCTTAACCCAAAGGCAGCAGCAACCCCAATGATACCTGAACCGAACACAACAGCCGTCTGGCCAGGCTCAGGATTAGCTCGCTTTGCACCATAAAAACCGACTGTAAATGGTTCGATCATAGCTGCGGTTGTATTGGATATCTTGTCAGGTACTTTATATAAGCTATGATTCAGCAGAACATTTGGAATAAGAACTTTCTCGGAGAATCCTCCAATGGTAGCCGCACGCATCATGTCTCCTTTAGCGAAGGTCGGATAAGGATACACTCGATCGCCGACTTTGAAATCCTTTACATCTTGTCCCGCTGCAATCACTTCACTGATCATTTCATGTCCGAATTCGCTATTGGGATAAATAAGCACTTTATCCCCGCCATGAGTGTAGGCAGCGATATCCGAACCACAAATGCCGGAGACTAAATTCTGAATAATGACATCCTTCTCGCCTAAAATCGGGTCCGGAATCTCTTGAATAACCACATCACGAACACCTCGATAAATTGCTGCTTTCATAAATACAGCACCTCCATATTCTTTAGCGATCAGTTATAAACATAACAGCACAGAATATGGGAGGATACAAACATCATGCAAATTATATCAAATTTGTGCTTTTTTTATTCTAGCTTTCTACTTCAGCTTGATTACGAAATTGGCCAGGTGTCATCCCTGTTACCTTGCGGAAGGTATCGGCAAAATGGCTTTGCGAACTATAGCCCAGCTTCTGAGCAATGTTGGAAAGCGGGAATGAAGAGTGCTCTAGAAGCAGCTTGGCCTCGAATATCTTCTCAAGACGGATACGGGCGGTCAGCGTCTCTCCTGTCTCACTCTTATATACATGGGCTAAATGGCTTCGACTGCAATGAAGCTCTCGGGCAATTTCACCTATAGAGAGACGCCCATACAGATTCCCCCTTACGAACGAACGGCATTTGCGAACAAGTGGTGAGTAATACGAATCAACGGCCGACTGTGCAACCTTATACGAATACTCGAGAAAGATTTGCTTATGCATTTCTAACAGTACCCGAACTGATTTACTCCGCCTAGCTTTATCAATATAGCTCCTGTACAACCCCGATGCGGCCATTTCCGGCATTCCGCCTTCTACAGCAGCGCGGACGATTTGGGGCCACAGGAACTGGATGATCATATAGGCAAAAGAGTACTCATGTCTAAAGATCATTTCAGTAAATTGGAGATACTCCGGATCGTTAAGCTCAGTCTCAATCTGGCTGCTATTTCCCTTGCGAATGCAGCTGAGCAAATACGATAGAGAATCGTTTCCTTTTCTTAGGGCATAAGCGTCAGTGATTTCGTTTAACTTCTCCATGTACAGCACCTCAAATTCTTTTAGAGATAATCCGCGATCATCTCCGGTTGATCAAACTGGCTATTATACAGGTTCGCATAGAACCCGCCCTTCCTCAGCAATTCATCATGCGTGCCTTGTTCAACGATGTCACCTTGATCCATGCAAAGGATCATATCAGCATTCCGAATTGTGGACAACCGGTGTGCAATAATAAAGCTGGTCCGGCCTTCCATAAGTTTATCCATCGCCTTTTGAATCAAAACTTCCGTTCTTGTGTCCACAGAACTGGTCGCCTCATCCATAATGAGCACTCTCGGATCAGCCAGAATGACCCTTGCTATCGTAAGTAATTGCTTCTGGCCTTGTGATACGTTGCTCGTCTCCTCGTTTAATTCCATCAGATAACCTTCAGGCAGAGTCCTTACAAAATGATCGACCTGAGCTTCCTTGGCGGCCTCAATAACTGCTTCATTCGATGCGTTTAAGTTTCCATAACGGATATTATCCATAATTATACCATTGAACAGCCATGTATCCTGCAAGACCATGCCAAACTTGCCGCGGATATCCTTCCGTCTGAATTCAGCCTGATCATTCCCGTCAATAAGAATCCTCCCGTCGTCCAGCTCGTAGAATCGCATCAGTAACTTGACGATTGTTGTTTTCCCTGCTCCCGTCGGGCCAACAATCGCAATGCGCTGTCCCGGCTTAACATCCAGTGAAAAGTTTTTAATATTCGGCTTCCCCTTCTCATAGCCAAACTTTACGTGCTCGAATTGGATATTACCCTGAATCATTACTTCATCCACGGGTATAAAGGCTTCTTCCTCTTCTTCTTCTTCCTGATTCAAAAAATCAAACACGCGCTCTGAAGCGGCAACCAGCCGTTGGAGTTGGCTTGATAAATTCGCCAACTGCATGATTGGCTGGGAAAAATTCCTCACGTATTGAATAAAGGCCTGAATATCGCCAATGCTCACTTTTCCGTTAACAGCCATCGACCCACCAGCGATGCAAATCAAGACATATCCGAGATTACTTATGATCATCGTAATTGGCATCATTAAACTGGAGTAGAACTCAGCTTTTTTCGCATATCCAGCAAGCTTTATATTCTCCGCATCGAATTGCTTCAGTGCTTTCTTCTCGCCGTTAAAAGCTTTCATAATCATGTGGCCGCTGTACGTCTCCTCTACATGTCCGTTGACACGCCCGAGAAACTCTTGTTGATGCCGAAAATGCTTTTGTGACACCCGAACAAGAAGCATAACGAAAAACAGCGAGACGGGCACTGTCACAACAGTGATTAGCGTCAGTTGCCAGTTAATTGTCAGCATCATCACCACAACTCCGATGACCGTAGCCATGGAAGTGAGCAATTGGGTGATACTTTGACTGAGAGTTTGTTCCATAGTATCCACATCATTCGTCATTCTGGACAAGATATCTCCTTGACTATTACGCTGAAAATATCCAAGAGGCATACGATTGATCTTGGTCATGACTGCGTTACGGAGATTATACGAAATCTTAGTTGCAAGATCAGCCATCAAGTGTCCCTGAAAATAGCTAAATAAGGCCCCAAGTACATACAAACACGCTAACGAAAGCACGATTCTACCGATAAAGTGAAAATCGATTGTACTGGAAACCTCTTGCATATTCGATGAAATGCCCGTCACAAGTTCATCCGTCGCCTTAGCAAGTATTTTTGGTCCGACAATGTTAAATAGTGTAGCGCCTACGACAAGGAAAGCCACGGTAGTAATCCTCCAGCGAAATGGTGCCAGGTAAGTTAACAGTGTCTTCATCCCAGCCTTGAAGTTTTGGGCGGAGGGTGGGTTTAATCCGGCTTTGCTCATGCCAATGCCTCCTTCTCCAGCTGGGATTCTGCAATTTCCCGATAAGAAGCACAGGATTTAAGCAATTCTGGATGTGTTCCTTTACCAACGATCCTCCCCTTATCCAGCATGATAATTTGCTCTGCATGCTTAATCGTGCTTACACGTTGTGCAACTACCAAGACAGTCGCAGTATAAGTGAAAGGTCTAAGCGCTCTTCGGAGAGCCGCATCTGTCTTCAGATCTAGTGCTGAGAAGCTATCGTCGAAAATATAAATAGGCGCTTTCTTAATCAGTGCACGGGCTATGGCAAGCCGCTGCCTTTGACCTCCACTTACGTTAACTCCTCCCTGAGAAATTGTTGTCTTTATTCCATCCGGCATATTCTGTACAAATCCTTTCGCTTGAGCTACTTCCAATGCTTCCTCAAATTCCGACTCATCTGCAGACTCCATTCCATACCGGACATTTGAAACAATATCTCCAGAGAATAAAAATCCCTTCTGTGGAACGTAGCCTATATTAATGTGTAGCTCCTCTTGTGAATGTTCACGAATATCGATCCCATTTATTGTAATTACGCCATCAGTCACATCATAAAAACGAGGAATAAGGTTCACTAGTGTCGATTTACCTGAACCAGTTGTACCGATGAAGGCCGTCATCTGACCTGGCCATGCCGTAAAACTGATGTCTTCCAAAACCGGTTCTTCCGCATTCTTATACTGGAAGGAAACGTTCTTGAATTCTACCCTCCCTCCTTCTTCGACGTTAATTGACTTCGCATGTTTGGGATCGGAAATGCTCACTTCGGTGTCAAGTACTTCTTGAATCCGTTCCGCCGAAGCCAGTGCACGCGGGATCATCATGAACATCAATGACATGAGTAAGAAAGACATAATGATTTGTGTGGCGTACTGCATGAAGGCCATCATGTTACCAATTTGAAGTTCGGAAGTCGCTACCGCTCCTGCTCCTACCCAAATAATTAGTAGGATAATAAGGTTCATGACCAACGTCATTGCCGGAAACATGAATGCCATCGTCCGCTGAACAAACCGGTTTGTCACCTTAAGATTGCTATTGGCTTGTTCGAACCGTGTCTCTTCGTACTTTTCATTTCCAAACGCACGGATGACTAACATACCGGATAAATTTTCTCGGGTGATCAAATTCAGCTTATCGATTAATTTCTGCAGCGTCTTAAACTTCGGCATTGATAAGGAAAATAAGACAAAGACAATACCAAAGATTGAAATGACCGATACTGCGATAATCCAGCTCATTGACAAGCTACTGCGAATAGCTAGAATGATACCTCCGATGCCCATAATAGGCGCAAAGAGCAATAAACGTAGTCCCGTCAAGATCAACTGCTGAATCTGCTGCACATCGTTAGTGGTTCGAGTAATGAGCGATGCGGGTGAAAACTGTTCATACTCTACTTTTGGGAACCGGGTGACTTTCTCGAAGATGTCTCTGCGCAGCTGCATCGCAACCGACGTACCGATCCTGGATCCAAACCAGCCCACCATAATTGCTGCGAGCCCCCCGAGTAATGATACCCCTAACATTTTCATTCCAATTTCAATCATGTAAGCCCGCTGGAACTGCTTCAGATCAACACCAAGTTCGTTATAGAAAAGGCGGGTGAACGTTACTCCAATTCGAGAACTGACCAAGGAATTATCTGTTGCTGCCGAGCTGATGAAGGAGGTCAACTCACCAGAAGCTTTACGTTCTGCTAAGAACGGCAGCATGGAGTACAATTGCTCCAGTTTCAGATTTCCGTCATTAGACTCAGACTTCTCTAATGAAAGCACAAGTGCATGAACTGCGCGGGTGTAGGCCCGGTCTACGTCCTCTGAGTGCGGGTCATCCCGAATCAAGATATCCTGCTTATCTTCAGTAGGGTAACGTGCTGAGATTTCCTTGTTCGTTCCAGCCAAAACTAAAGAATATCCATCCGCAAGGATTGCTCCGTCCTGCTCGTCTAGAAAGATATTCAACAGTTCAATTCCCTCGGCACTGATCGCCTCAGGTGCTCCAGACTCAATCCCTCCCGATTGAATGCCGATATCGACCATTTCACTCATTAATCTCGGCTGACCTAAATCACAGAATACCTGAATCAGCAGAAAGGCCAGACTAACTGCCAACGTAAAGGCAAAAGGTCTTAGATAACGTAAGATAAGCTTCATACCACTCCACCTTCCTTCTCGGACAGATACAAGTTGTTCTTGCCCTTACTGTCAGGCTCCTAACAATATAGGCATGGCAATCACTAGTTCAGATTCCTCTTTAACTTTTCAGCAAGTTCAATAAATACAACTATCTCTTCTTCACTCAATCCACTGCGCAAATGGTTCTCGAATTCCTCAAATCTCTTAACGACCCGTTCGTGCATTCTATCGGCTTTCAAAGTCAGGGTCAGCTTCTTAAGCCTGGCATCATGTATCACCGGTTCACGAATAATAAGTCCGTTTCGTTCCATTAACTGCAGCATTCCAGTCACCGTTGCACGCCGGACATTAAAATCCTTCTCAATATCCCGCTGAAACACAGCACGATTCCGATTGGCTTTTAAGTAACCAATGATCCAACCTTGCATGCCGGTCAAGCTCTCCTCCCCATCATCTAATGAGCCATCGTCTAATTTCCGTTTGATTAAGTTGGCCAACACCTTGATTTCAAATCCTATAGACTTAGGCGGCTTCATGCAGTCCAACTCATTCGTATATCGTGCAGTCGCATAGTCATCTTAAGCACCCACCTCCATTACGACCTATATATTTACTTTCCTTAGGGTTAAGCATAGGGGAAGTTTTCATCATTCTCTAACGATATAACGACTTTTCGAATGACGGTTTGACGACTTATTAGTTTATAAAAAGCAAAAGCACCCACCTCTTTCGAGTCGAGTGCTTTTGCTTTATTTTCGTCATGGTCAATGGGAGACTAATCCCACAAAGAGTTGGTTATTTTGTCAGATCCCTTTTTCTCAGACAACTCCTTCATGATCGCCTCACCCTCTATGTCTACATTCGGAAGGATACGGTCAAGCCATTTAGGAAGATACCAAGCTGATTTTCCTAGAATAGTCATAATAGCCGGAACAAGCATTAAGCGTACAACAAATGCATCAAACAGGATTCCGAAAGCAAGAGCAAATCCCATGGACTTGACCATTGATTCTTCAGCCAGAATGAATCCGGCAAATACAGAGATCATAATTAATCCTGCTGCCGTTACTACAGCTCCGCTGCCTTTAATTCCGGCAAGAACAGCACGGCGGGCATCACCAGTATGTTTGTATTCTTCACGCATTCTACTGACCAAGAATACCTCGTAATCCATGGCAAGACCGAATAGAACACCAACTACCATAATAGGCAGGAAGTTTAGTATGGGTCCAGTTGCATGAAAGCCGAAGATGCTCCCCATGTGACCATCTTGTATTACGAATACAAGGAAACCAAATGTTGCCACTAATGATAGAACAAAACCCAGGACTGCTTTAATAGGGATTAACAATGACCGGAATAAGAGCATTAGTAATAGGAACGCAAGCCCAACAACTACTATTGCAAATTTGACGATTGCCGCATTCAAGTGTTCTGAAATATCAATGTTAACAATGGTACTTCCTGTCTCGAATAATTGCACCTGTCCATCATTTTCTAATGTAGATGCTTTATCACGGATAAGATGAACCAGCTCTTTAGTTTCAATATCATTTGGACCTGTATTAGGGGTAACACGAATCATCTTTACTTCCCCTGAACTTCCCGGAATAGCAGGAGTGATACTTTTTACTTCCGGAACACTTTTTAATTCCTCAGTTAACTGCTCAATGGAAGCATTCAATATGTTTTCGTCATTACTTTTAGCCAAAATAACTATTGTGCTATTATAACCCGCACCAAAACCTTCCGCGATAAGATCGTAAGCACGGCGTTCTGTTTTTGATGTAGACTTTTGTGCATCATCCGGGATACCCAGGTTCATATGGAAAAAAGGTATTGCCAGCACACACAAGAAGGAAACCCCAAAAATAACAATTAACCAAGGGCGTTTAGTAACAAATCTCCCCCATCGGCTTTCCGAACCTTTTTTCTTGGAAGACCTACTAAATAATTTTAAAAACCTATTCTGCTTGTTATAACTAAACCGTTCACCTAAGACCCCGAATATTGCAGGCATTATTATAATTGCAACTAAAACGGCTGCTATAACACTAAATGCACTTGCAATACCCATTGTTGTTATAAAGGGGATTCTAGCTACAGCAAGACCTCCCAGACCAATAACGACAGTAATTCCCGCGAATACAACAGAGGTTCCAGCCGTAGCATTTGAGATTGCAGCTGACGTTTCCACATCATACCCTTCTCCGAGTTGTTGGCGGAATCGAGAAATCATAAGCATAGCATAATCAATTCCTACAGCTAACCCTAACATTACTGCTACCGATATAGAGTTTAATGACATGTCCATCACATTTGAACTAATTAATATACACATTATCCCTATCAATAGGCTTACCAGTGCGGTTATGATAGGGAAAATGCCGGTTAGAAAAGAAGCGAATGTAATTGACAAAATAATAAAGGCAACAAGAACACCTATGGTTTCGGTAGGACTAACTCCGGCGCTAGTTGTTATCAAACTTGCATATCCCGATCCTGTTAGCTCAGCTTGCCATCCTTCATTACGCATAGATTCTGTAATGTGGATTAGAGCGTTTTTGGATTCGTCAGAAACATCCGGTTGCATGTACGTAATTATCGCATATCCTATGTTATTCCCAGGACTTAACGTCATACTTTCATAAGGATCAGAAATCCCTTTTACTTCAGAATCGCTAGCAATCTCCTTCAAATACTTTTGAATAAATTGTTTTTCCGGTTCAGTTGTAAGATTCGCCTTGTCCGGAGCTTTAAACACGAGTTGAATCTGACCACCTTCCTCAGCAGGCGCCGGAAATTCAGTACTCAATAATTTCATGGCATCTTCTGACTTTAAACCAGGTATTGACATCTCTGAACTAAATGAGGGTCCTAAAGATATTGCTATACCAACAAGTAATAATAAAACAACTAAACCACCTACAAGGACTTTTATACTATTCTTCGCGGACCATGATCCCAGTCGAAATAAATACTTCGCCACTCAACAACCACCCCTTTATTTAAACATAAATATATTTTAGATAATTCAGCATGTGATTACATCGTACCAATAGGCAGAAGTACATGTACCTTTGGGCAATTCCACACAGAAACAAAAAAAACCAGAAAGATATTACTCCTTCTGGATTTTAACTAATTTAAATGTATCATCTTTTTTTCTAGTGCAACTGCAACAGCTTTAGATCTGGAATCAACTTCAAGCTTACTATAAATGCTTGTTAAATGTGCTTTTACGGTTCGTTCTGAGATCCCAAAATCAAACGCAATTTCTTTACTTTTATATCCTCTCGCAACTAAACGCAGAATTTCCAATTCTTTAATTGTTAATACATTCTCTTCCTCTGCAACGGGAGATAACTTTTCTTTGGTTATGGATATTAATTTTGTCATCATATCTGATAGTAGAATAGTATCACCAACAATGGCTGATTCAATTACGCGAAATAAATCCACACTTGTTGTATCCTTTAGCAGATAACCCTTTGCACCTAGATTCAATGCCTCTAGCATCAAATCACCTTCGTCATATGTGGTTAAAATAATAATTGGTATAGAAGAACCTTTGTCTTTTAGAACCTTCATAACTTCTATTCCATCCATAACCGGCATCCTTAAGTCCATTAGCACTGCATCAGGTAAAAGCTCTGTTACGAGTCTTAGAGCCTCGACACCGTTGACTGCCTCACCAATAACCTCAAACTTATTTGTCGTTTCCAAGATCAATTTTATGCCTTCCCGCACGACACTGTGGTCATCAACAATTAATATCTTGTAGGGTTTCATTCATTTTCTCCTTCAAATATTGGAACCTTCACTCTTACAAGGGTTCCGCTATTATTACTTGTTATTTCTACTGATCCTCGTAACAACTTTGCCCGTTCTTGTATTCCTAATAACCCGTAATGTCCCTTTTGTTCTACAATTTTTTCCATAATGAAACCTTCACCATCATCTTTAACTTCGATCACAAGAAAATCATTTGAGACCTCAGCACTAACCCAGACATTTGTAGCATTAGCATGTTTAAGAATGTTTATCATACATTCGCTTATTATCAACAAGATATTCTCGGTTAAATTCTTCGATAATTTATGATCCACCTTGAGATTTACAGAAACCTTGATCCCTGTTGAACTGATAAAGCGATCGATCTCATCTCTAACTTCTTCAGAAAAACTCTTCTCGTTAAATTCTGGTTTGAGACGTAAGTTATCTATCGCTTTACGTGCATCCTTCAAAATACTGCGAGCCTGATCTGTGGAACGCAGAGAAATTTCTTGTGCCCTATGAATATTTCCGTTTGTAATAAAAGAGCCTATAGCTTCTAACTGCATGATTAATCCGGCAACGCCTTGTGCCATTGTATCATGTAAGTCACGAGCCATCCGTTGTCTTTCATTCGCTAGTGTTAATTCCTCAACCTTCATGTATGCAGCCTCCAGTTCATGCAAATATTTTTGCGTCCGCAATCGTGAATGTACTTGCTGAAAAAACAGACCTGTATATGCTGACACGACAATAATTAACAATAAAAAAGGAGCAAGCACTAAAGTTAGGTTGTGAAATTCCCCTACGCAGACTAATACATTAATAAATATAGTTATACTTAAGGCAATGACCAGTATGGTTTTTCTTTTATTATAGTAGAATCCAATACTCTGCCCCACCAGGACAGGTAGTAAACCCACTAATATAGTTACAGCAGCTGAAGGCATAAGAATTGAGCTAATTGAAATTAATGAACCTTGCAGGATAAAAAAAGACCATGTATATCGCTTAGCAAAAAGAGCTGATTCCCAGTTTACATAAAGAAAAATAATGAATAATGCACTGAAAATTAAATACTCTGCTAAATGAAATTCCCTTATGCTCTGAATAGTTGTCGAACCATAAACCAGCGAGGACCAAATGAGTACCGGTATTCTAAAATCATTCATGGTTTGGATAAATGAGGTTGTTTCACGATTACCATAGAATTTTAGCAAATTAAACATTAGGCAATCCCCCCATAATTAAGTCAGCTACCTTCTCTGCTGCTTCCCCCAGTAGTAATCCCGTTTGGTCTGTTGCCCATAGATAACCTGCCTCATAGCTTAGAGCGGCGTAAATCCGTGCATAGAATGTGCGATCTTCTTGCTCATATATATTTGCTAAACACTTTTCCAAGTGACTGCGTAAAGTATCAATCATTCGGGAACGCAGCTGTGGAATTTTGCTTTCATAATTGCCTTTGCAGGTGTTGTTTATCTGTTCATAATACTCAAACACTGCATAAACAAGTTGATTAATTTTTTCTTTATTGAATAGATAGACATCCTTTGTATGTAATTGTACCATCTGTGCAGCGGACTCCCCGATTACTTCATCCAATACTTCATATTTGTCCAGAAAATGAGCGTAAAATGTAGCCCGATTTACATTAGCACGTTCACTTATTTCAAGAATCGTTATTTTTTCAATACTTTTTTTACTGGCAATTGCTAAAAACGCTTCAATTATTGCCTGCCTTGTTCCAGTCTTCCTGATATTCTTGACTTTTATGGTCATAAATAACTCTACAACTCCCTATCTCCACATATATGGATTATTGTTGGTTGCTTAGTAAGACAGCAACTTATAGACTTGACTTAAAACGACATGAGTTGTTTTAAATATATCAAAGGAAGGTGAGGTTATCCATGAAAACCATTGCCATTGTCGGAGCCGGTCCCGGCCTAGGATTATCTATTGCCAAAAGATTTGGTAAACAACAGTTCAAAGTAGCTTTAATTGCCCGCAACGCCGATAAATTGGCAGCAATCATTCAAGAACTTAATAATATGGACAATCAAGCCAAGTTTTACTTAGCTGATATCAGCCAGTTGACCCAATTAAAGCGAGCACTTGGTGAGGTGAAAAGCGATTTTGGCGGAATTGACGTACTGGAATTCAGCCCGTCCGCAGGCCTTGAAACTTACAAACATATACTGGAGACTACACCGCAAAGCGTCTTGGAGTACGTAAACGGCTATTTGCTTCCAGCCATTCAATGTGTAAATGAAGTACTACCTGAAATGCAACAAAAAGGCGAAGGATCCATTCTTTTCTCTAGCGGGGTGTCTGCGCAATATCCACTCCCCTTTCTCGGTAATGGGAGTGCCGTTATGGCCGCATTACGAAATTATGCATCCAATCTGCATGAGACATTGAAGGTTAACGGGGTCTATGTAGGCTTCTTGGCCATAGGAACCCTAATTAAACCTGGAACAGAAGGAGATCCGGATTTGATTGCAGAGGCTTGGTATGAGCTGTATCGCAACAAAGATAAGTTCGAAGAAACTTTCCCTAAAGATTTCAAGCCTGTTCAAGAATTATGACGGAACATCAAATTGCAATAGAGAGTAAGCAGAAAGAGCGGCTTCTGCTGGTCTTGATGGCCACTTTGATTTTATCTGTGATGAATGCTGCCATGTTTAATGTCGCACTACCGCAAATGCGCGAAGAGTTCGAACTGACAGCTTCTCAAGTCAGTTGGGTAATGACTGGTTTCACATCTTTATATGCTATTGGAACAGTGGTATTTGGAAAGCTTTCTGACCGATTCAGGTTAAGAAATTTATTAACCATCGGATTGCTTTTTTTTGCCGGCGGTTCACTGATTGGACTTTTCTCCACCAATTTTTCAACCGTCATTGCCGGAAGGATCTTGCAGGCAGCAGGTGCGTCTGTCATTCCGGCAGCAGCTTTAATCATTCCTGTTCGCTATTATGAGCCAAAGAATCGGGGACATGCACTCGGCATGGTTTCGATGGGATTAGCGATCGGAACTGCTGTCTCGCCAATTGTAGGAGGCTTTATTGTTCAGACCTTCCACTGGCGGGTACTCTTTGGCCTTACTCTTATAGTTCTTGTTGCATTACCATTTTTCCGAAAATACTTGCCTGATCATCCCCCATCTAGCGGTACAATTGATGCGCTTGGGGCCGGTTTGCTCGCTGCCCTGGTTGCTTTCTTACTATTAGCGATAACTTGGAGTAACGGCTGGTTAACGCTAGCCGGAATTCTTATGCTTTTGTTGCTTATCTGGAGATTGACTAAGGCGAAAACTCCATTTATTCAACCGGCACTTTTTGGCAATAGGCGTTATGTTACAGCGCTGGTCATCGGTTTTTTGAATGCGGCGGTGGTAATGGGAGTCTCATTTGTAATACCGCAATTATTGACCGAGTTGAACGGACTATCTCCAGGTATGGTTGGTTTTGTGGTGTTTCCAGGAGCATTCATCTCCGCGGTGTTTGGAAAAAGTGCAGGTAAGCTAGCCGACCGCCATGGAAATCCGCTACTTGTGAGTCTGGCTATGACTCTGATGTTTCTCTGCTTCTTCCTGCTGTCGCTTATGGCAGGTGCAGATCCTTGGGTAGTAGCCTTAATTCTGATTGCCGGAAGTGTTGGTCAGGTTTCTATGCAGTTTGGTCTATCTAATACCGTCTCACGAACATTAACACAGGAACAGGTCGGCATCGGCATGGGGCTTTTTTCTATGATAATGTTTCTCTCAGGAGCAATGTCGACGGTTATTATTGGTAAGATTATTGATTACGGGGATTCCTCACTGACCTTGAATCCGCTGCATCTGTATGCCTCTGGAACGGTGTACAGCAATATCTGTGCAGGTATGGCCGTAGTTGTATTAATCGTGTCTTTATTATACTTTTGGCATTTTGGACGTACAGGTAATAAGAATTGGCAGAGGGGGGAGCAATTATGAAAGTGGAAATATGGTCGGATTTCGCATGTCCGTTTTGTTATATAGGAAAGCGCCGATTTGAAGAGGGACTGAGCAAGTTTCTGCATAATGAACGAGTAGACATCACGATAAGAAGCTTTCAACTGGATCCCCATGCATCACTTGACGGCAACCCTAGCACATACGAATTGATGGTACAAAAAATGGGAATGTCTAACGAACAGGCCTCGGCAAGTGTAAATCATATGATACACCTGGCAGAATCGGCTGGACTTGAATATCATCTTGACAAGACGATACGAACTAATACATTTGATGCACATCGACTGATGCATTTTGCTTCCGTTCAAGGGAAGCAACTGCAAATGACCGAACGGCTAATGAAAGCCTATTTTACTGATACCTTGCATATAGGTCGTCACGAGGTACTGGCTGAATTAGCGGTTCAAGTAGGCCTGAATCGCGATGAATCGCTCAGAATACTGAAAGGCGAGGATTATACCACAGAAGTCCGTAACGATACTAAAATGGCAACAAAAGTCGGTGTACGCGGTGTTCCATTCTTTCTGATCGCAGGAAAATATGCAATATCCGGTGCACAGACATCAGATGTTTTTCTACAAGAGCTGGAACAAGCATGGACAGATGTACAATCAGTAGAGAATTCTCAGGCTTCTTCAGACATTTGCACTGCAGAAACAGGATGTGAATTGCCTGAACACAATTCTTGAACCGATGCGACATCCTGAATGTTAATTGTTAAGAGGCAGCTCCCTTCGGCTGCCTCTTAACTTAATGTCTATTAAATAGTTTGCTTACCGTTTTTTAATTATTTAATTTCTCGAGCATATCATCCAGCATTTCTTCAGTGAAATCAGCTCCACTGAAATTGAGTAGTGCGTGCAGCGGGATCCCGTTCATCATAGCCTGAAGCATTTCTGAACTGAAAGCATTCTCGTCCATTCCATTTCTGGATTGACTCGAAAGAATTGCTTGAACAATCTGCGCAGCATCCGGATCTGCCATCAAATCACCGACCGTTGAAGTTCTAGTGTAGCTTTTCGGAAGAGAAACTGTAGACTCCACATATACGGATTCTGTCAGTATAATGTCCTTAGAGGACATTCCGATCAAGAGATTGAACTCCCCCGTTTCAACATGCCAATCTTGCAATTTGATATTATAATAAGCGAAGGCGCGCTTTCCAAGTGTGAAGGACACGGTTTTAGTTTCTCCTGGTTTTAGTTCAACCTTTTCAAAGCCCTTCAATTCTTTTGCCGGACGAATAACGCTACTCGCCACGTCATGTACATACAGCTGAACGATCTCTTTACCCGTCATATTACCTGTATTTTTCACTTGTAGTGTAACGTTGACGAAATCAGTATCCTTCAATGTTTTGTTGCTAACCGTAAGGCCAGTATATTCAAAGCTTGTGTAGCTTAAGCCAAAGCCGAATGGGAAGAGCGGTTCAATCTTCTTCATATCATAATAGCGATATCCGATAAATAAGCCTTCCTTGTATTCCACTCTATCGCCTTCCCCTGGAAAATTCAGATGGGACGGATTATGTTCCAGTATCATTGGGAAGGTCTCAGCCAGCTTGCCGGACGGGTTAACATCACCGAATAGCAAGTCGGCGATCGCTCCGCCAAGTGCTTGACCACCCAAATACGCCTCTAGCAGCCCTTTCACCTTACAAAGCCATGGCATCTCGACAGGAGAGCCATTACTCAGTACGACAACGAGATTCGACTGCACTGTAGAAATAGCTTCTATTAGAGCAATTTGATTTGCTGGAATACGCAAGTGCGTACGATCATAGCCTTCAGACTCGTATCGCTCCGGCAATCCAATGAACATAATAGCCACGTCCGATGCCTGAGCCAAATGGATCGCCTCTGCTTCCAAGCGCTCGTTTACCTCATCGCTCGCAATCTCATAACCTTGCGCATACATGACCGCTGCGCCGCCTGCAGATTTTTTAAGCTCCGCGGCGATATCGTCTAACTTAGTAGGATTTACATGAGAGCTGCCGCCACCCTGATAACGTGGAGCTTTTGCAAGCTCGCCGATAACCACTATGTTTCCTTCCTTCTTAAGTGGCAGAATACAATCCTCATTCTTAAGTAGCACCATGCTTTCTCTCGCTACTTCCCGAGCCAGTTGGTGATGATCCTCCACACTATAAGAAGCATTTGGTTTTTTATTGTCAACGGCTTTGAAGATGACCTTGAGTAGACGACCCGCTGCTCGGTTGAGTGCCTCTTCAGTCAAAGAGCCATTGCGTACTGCCTCTATAATCTTATTGTCTCCCTTACCGTTGCTGGACGGCATTTCGAGTTCCAGGCCTGCTGCAAGTCCGCGGACTCTCTCGTTGACAGCCCCCCAATCAGAAACAACAAATCCTTCGTGCCCCCATTCTTCCTTCAAGATATCCGTTAGCAATCGATGGTTTTCCGAAGCGTAATCTCCATTCACTTTGTTATAGGAGCTCATCACTGTCCATGGCTGCGCCTTTTTCACAACCCCTTCAAAGCTTGCCAAATAGATTTCCCTCAACGCACGTTCGTCCACCTCCGCACTGACAGACATTCGGCGATATTCCTGATTGTTGACTGCAAAATGTTTCAGCGATGTTCCCACACCCTGGCTTTGTACTCCCTCAATATGGCCGGTCGCGATCTCGCTTGATAGGTACGGATCCTCAGAAAAGTATTCAAAGTTTCTGCCGCAAAGCGGCGAGCGTTTCATATTGGCACCCGGTCCTAGCAGAATTGAAATGTCCTCTGCCTGACATTCCTCCCCAAGTGCAATTCCTACTTTACGGGTCAGTGACACGTCCCATGAGCAAGCCAGACCTGCTGCGGACGGAAAACAAGTGGAGGGCAAGCTGCCATGTAACCCCAAGTGATCTGCAGGTCCCTCCTGCTTCCGCAATCCGTGAGGTCCGTCTGTCATCATGATGGACGGGATTCCCAATCGTTCAATCGGCTTCGTTTGCCAGAAGTTTAATCCAGAACACAGACCCGCTTTCTCTTCTAAAGTCATTTCCGAAATCAATTGTTCAATATTTCTTTCCATGATTCGTCCCTCCTGGTTATAATCTTTAAGTTGTGCTGCTGCTTCACAACTAACTTTAATGTTAAAAAAAGACCTTAAATCCCGTGGAATTTAGGACTAAGACCCGTGCTACCCTTTTCTGTGAAGATTATATTCATTAGCAGGTTAATATGATAAGAGCTTTGCCGGATTCTCAACGGTGATTTTCTGGATTTCTTCGCCAAGACCGAACTGGTGCAATTGTCCGAGCATCTCCGGGAACCGGGTATATCCATAGGAACCGGCAGTTTTGCCATACGCCTTCGTTATACAATCATGCCCACAGACAATCTGAGAACCATAGCCTTTTTTTAATAAAGCAACCAAGCCCTTCACCCGGTCATAATCATCCGGAAGCGTTGTTACAAATGTCCCCCAGGAATCGAAGCCTATATATACTCCATGATCTAGAATCTTCTCAAGATACTCCGTATTAACGTTTCTTCCCATTTCAGGACTACTCAGATATACATTATTCTCACAGCCTCTACGCAAAAACTGGTCCTGGTGCATCATTAACAATCTGTCAGGATTCATTCCGCATTCCTTAAGAGCCACATCCACAACCTCGTATAGATGTTCATTTGTCATTGGATAGCCCGTATGAACATGAACGGAAAGACCTGTTTCATTAGAGAGTCTTGCTTGTGCACGAAGCGCATCTAATTCACTCTTGTCGATGGAACCATCTTCATTGATCGCATTCACCGCGCATTTCAAAAAGCCAGGTTTAACATCGGTGCCATCGATACCTTCTTCAACTTCCTTTTTGAATACTTCGTACATAAATATATCGTCTTTGCCGATATATTCATCCGGACGGGCGGCTGCAACATAAATTCCGGTACATGTAACAAGGTGGATTCCGCTCCGCTCGGCAGCTTCCTTCAACTGCCCGGCTGGAGCCCTCAATCCTATTGGAGATGCATCAACGACAGCTTGACCTCCAATCTTTTGGAATGCGTTGAATTCAGCGACTGCGAAATCAATATCTCCGGCCAATGAACAATCATCTGAAAAAATGGACATTCCCTGTCTTAAGCCCGCCAGATTTTCCATACGAAGCTCCAGCATATAATCAGGTATTCTGCCCTTAAAATGCATAACCTGTCTATTTAACAAGGAAGCGTCTGCAAGCACATGCTCATGCATCGTGGTATACCCTAATTCGACCGGTTTAATATCCCCTAGCACGGTTGTAATTTTTTTCATGTGGTTATGCTCCTTAAATACCTTATTCTTGATCATAAGGTAAGCCGATTTCGTCCCATATTGCGAATACTTGTTCACTTAATCGCACATCCCTGTTGGATGGCTCGAGGTCAAAGATATGCAGCGGACTGTTCTTACCTTCATATTTCGGCCATTCAATGGATCCGCCATTCGGATTACCCGTCTTAGCGAAATTCAGCCAAGCTCCATTAATCTGGTCACGGATAGCTTCCAGCTGATCCTGCGGTGTTCCTTTCGTGGCATAAGAGAAATAACCTCTATCCAGAGTATCAAGTGCGAAGGGAATCTCAGCTGCATGAACAGCACCCATATTAAGCTGCTGATAAGCAACAGGCACAAAATCAAAGCGATACATCCACACATTACCGTGGTTTACCTGATTGTCTGCACAGATATAGGAATGCATGGCAAAGAAATAATCATTAACAAAGCTGCTAAGCGCTTTACGCTCATCTTCAATATCGGAATAAGCTGCTCTGAGTTCCGGATAATACTGTTCTTTGCCGTTGTTTTTGAGCATAGTCTCAACACATTCCCAGGAAGGAAACCACCCCTGCACCACTTCGGTTGACTGAATGAAGGTATCACCCTCGTCACGATTATATCCGATAATCACATCGACGCCTTCGGCACTGCCATTCTGGATAGCGGTCCAAGGACGTTCTGGCAACAAATCATCACCGAATAAAGGACCAGGCATGTTAATTCCTGCAAATAATGTTGTGAAATCCTCATAAAACTTGCTACCCGCCTTTTTAATGATGTCAATATCCATCGTCTTAAGCTTGTAGACCTCTTCAGGCTGTAACCCGATATATTCAAGAAAACGTGGTATCACTAACTTTGTATATTCTCTGCCACCGCTGAGACGGGGAAGGCCGCTTTGTGAAATCGCTTTTTGAAACAGACCTTTTGCTGCTGGGCTTGCAAGTAAATCAAATATCGCTACTCCGCCGCCGCTTTCTCCAAAAATGGTGACATTGCCAGGATCTCCGCCGAATGCTTCGATATTTTCTTTGACCCATTTTAGTCCCTCAATATGATCGGAAATTGTACAATTTGTATCAAAGGAATCGTCGAACTGGTTAAAATCGTAATAACCGAGCGGCCCTAAGCGGAAGTTGAGATTAACACGGACCACACCGTTTGCTGCCATAGGAGCACCATCATAGCTCGGGTCGGTGTTGAAGCCATAATGAAGGCCACCGCCGTATAGCCACACAACAACAGGGAGGTTTTCAGCATTTTTGGGTGCCCACACATTCACATTAAGGCAATCTTCATCTTCACCCTCTCGGAAAGCGATAAACTGGATAGGATCATGACCGGCAACCTTACAATCTCTAACACCCTCCCACGGATCAGCCGGTTGTGCACGCTTAAAGCGCAGGTCTCCCACCGGTGCTTTACCAAACGGTATACCAAACCATGCGTTGACACCTTCTGTTTCAAAACCTTCTACTTTTCCTTTTTTGGTGTTAATAATCATAAGATTAACCCTCTCCTTAATCAATTTAAATCAACATTTGTTGACTTCGTTACATCTTTACAGTAAGTTTAATGTCATCAGTCGTCAATAAGGTGACCCAGAACGAAGGAATGAACTAGACAGAATCTACTAAAGTTGTTGATTTGAAAGGAATTATATGATGAAAACAAACAAAAAAATACTTCAAACCAAACAAGCTCTACAAAACGCACTCTGGTCTCTTATCGAACGTTTGGACATCAAGGACATTACCGTTTCCCAAATATGCAACGAGGCTCAGATCAACCGGACCACCTTTTATAAATATTATTCGCTGCCGCTAGATATCCTAACGGAATATGTGGAGGAGATGTGTGAACTATCTTTGCAACAAAACAGCGAGAAGAAGGGTACTTCTTCAGAGGAAGATATTTATCGTATGATGTTAGATATATGCCGCATTCATTATGAGAACAAACAAATTATGAAGATTTATATGGAGTTTCATAAAATTTTAATGCCTATTATTCATAAAGCATTATTGGAGAATTTAGGTGATCAGCTAAACGAATCCTCTCTAAATAAATTCATCTCTGGTGGAGTTACTGCAATTATTTATCAGTGGAGTCTGAATGATTATCAGCAATTGCCTGAAGAAATTGCCGTAATGTTGACTACTTATATTCATAGATTATCTGGAGTACCCCATGATGGATTACTTAACTAAAAAGGTACAGTCTCTCTATTTTTATTGAGTGATTGTACCTTGCCTGCTTGCAACCGCTAACTATACTTTGATTACGTCACTTTCTGTAATACCATTGTCGTTGTAGCTATCTACTCTTACATAGACATCCTGGCCTTTCACGAGTGCGCCAATTCTTACGCTCTGTCCGAAAACCTGATAGCTGTGGTAGAGCTTGTCAGGTGAGTAACCCCACTCTACAACATAGCCCGTGCCATTGCCCTTCCAGCTTAATTCAATGTCTAGATCACTTAATCGTTCTATTGTAATAGCCGTTGCTTGTTCGGGGGCCGGTCCGCTGCCAAGCCCGAATATTCGTAATCCGGATACGCAAGCAACCTGTTCGTATGGAAGAGAAGTGATTGTGAGTCTAATATACCTTGCCTTTATCCCCTCCTCTATGACTACCAGGTCGTGGGGGAGATCTGTGTTCACTTCGCTCTTGTCTTCGATAAAGAAGTAGGTGTTCCCGTCTGCCGACCCCTCCAGCTCCCATCGCGTCGGCTGCGGAGTTTCATCTATCCATCGCACCTGACCCAGTTCGCCCCTAAACTCTACTCCATCCGGAGGAGACAGAAATAGACCATCATCCGCAAAATTAATCTGTACAGCATGAACATCATATTCTTGGCCGAGGTCGATCTCGATCCACTCACCCGGCTTGTTCGATGCTGCCTTCCACCAGGTTTGAACGTTTTCGTCTGTTACACTGGTGGTGATATAATCCTCTGCACAAGAAGAGGCATTTGCCGGCTTGGCGTAGGAGAGCAGCATCCATTCCGGTTGTGCCCACGGGTCGTGCTTGGCCAAATCTACCTTGATTGGCCAGTCACCATAACGTTGATTGCAGAACAACTCTCCGTCATCATCCCATCCTGCCGGCCATAAACCAATGCGGCGTTCAAAATTATGGTTCTTGGCTATGCGCATGGTGGCTGTATGCCATAGATTCGCATACTCATCTTTCATAGTGGAGCCGTGCCCAGCTCCAGCTATAAATCCGCCGGGCTTATAGGAGTACGGATTGTTTTTGGCAAGCTTGAAAGGCCCCAACGGGCTATCCCCCACATAAACCCCATCCGCATAAATGTTATAACGGGAGCCAGGACTTGCATACTGCAGATAGTACACATCGTTATGCTTATTCATCCATACTCCCTCGATATAGGGGGCCCCCGTTACATAAGCCAGAGCTGCAGCTCTCAATTCTTCTGGTATGTTGTCTTTACTTTCCTCAAAATTCTTCAGCATCTCGGTCATTTTCCCTGGTGAATGAGGTGGTATGTGGTTTTCCCCCGATCTTTCATATCCAATATCCTCAACATTACCGAAGATCAATTCCTTTTTCTCACCAATAGACGTCATATCTGCAGGGTTAAGTTCGATGCCGTAAAGGGGCAAACTAGTTGACGATCCCCAGTATAAATAGACTCTTCCATCGTCATCTGCAAACAAATTAGGATCCCAAAATGGAAAAGTACTCTTGATTTCCTCGAACTCATCACTGAACAAATCTTTAGTACGGTAGAAGTTGCAGATTTCGTGTGAGGATGCACAGAAATAAACATAATCCCCAACAACTCTCACGTCCGGTGCGTAGTCGTATGCGGGCAAACTTTTAAGCGAATGAAAATTCCATGTAGCGATATCATCGCTATACAAAAAACCGCAAGTCATCGACGGGAACATATAATATCTGCCTTTAAAATTGATCATGGATGGATCAGCCGCCTCACGGGAGACAGATATTTTACCACTTTCAGTCTGGTTAAACTGGTACTTGTAGCCAACGTTAATTGGATTACATAAATATTTCATATTAACCTCCTACAGGAATTGTTGATTATTACTCCGCTGTCAAAGTATTGTAAGTTGCCTAACATCATTTTAAGGAATAACCCATTGGTCTTCTAACGGTTTGACGACTAATAGACTAACACTTTTACGACTAATTAAATAAAAGATTAAAAATATACTCTACAAGCTTATTCTTGACCCAATAACAATTCTTCTATATAACCTTAAATCCATGTACATATTCATAGAATTCAGATTGTTATTTGTTGATGCAATTTAAAATCATATCCTGTAATAGTCGTCAAAGTGTCATTGAAAAAGTCTTCAAACTGTTAGAATGACGATCAATAGTTCTTTAAGATAGAATGAGAAGTTGTGGCCGATTGAACTGCTAAGTGTTTTTTTTCACAACCGAATATATACTCCTTTAAAGAAACATTTCACTTTTTGTGTAACCCTATACACTCGCACTATCATCTGAAATACTTTATTTATTACCTGTAATTTAATCACTAGACATTAAAAATTAAAAACAGCAGGTCTCCTTATTGAGACCTGCTGTTTTTATACTACAAGCTAAGTGGGTTTAATTTTAAAGCAACTAATTAAATCATGCAAAATCCGAATTTGTAAATTTCTTCGATAATGTCACGACGATCAAATTCGACTCTATAATTAATATTTTTTATATTTTTACAATTATTTGTCTGAAGTTGTTTTTTTCGAACTTTTTTTCTATTTGAGAAAGAGAGGAGATGTTCATAATGAACAAAAGACCTAAAATTTCATCCGATGTTGAAAAGGGATTTAGTCGTTACATCCAAACATGTCTGTTCCATACTAGTCGTGAATTTTTCAGAAAAGTGGATCGAGATGCTCAATACCTTCAACCAATGGGCGAAGATATTGATAACTTTCAGCTTATGGTCTATTCTTATTCCCTTTCTCCTACTGTATTAGTAGAGATACAAGATTACTTAGGTTCTGTCATCAGAGCATTAAGTCCAATGGAGAAGAAACTTATAACTTTAAAATATTTCGAAGGAAAGACCGATTCTGAAATTGCTTGTTTATTCGGATTAACTCAACAAGCTGTCAGTAAAGCCAAAAGATCATTATTGGATAAACTTAGGCACCAACTGGAGTTGTAGAGTTAAATTCCCCCCGAATGCCCTCCCCCATTTCTACTATAAACTGGAACCTTCCATAGAAAGGAGGTAATCGTTTGAGGGAAGTAATGGATCTTATTGAGTTAGCTCAGGGTGGGGATAGGCTAGCTGAAGAAGAATTAATTTTTCGATATGAGCGATTAATCTATAAATATGCATGGCACAACGGTCAATATAATGAAGACTGTAGACAGCACCTAATTATTTCTTTTATAATGGCAGTCCGTCGATTTGATCTAGATCGTTATATAAATAATTCATTGAAATAATTTACTTATTTTTGGCAATTTAATTGCCAATGTTATTATTTTTGGTTGTATTCACAAATACTAAATACCATTTAAATACAGAGGAGATTTTTTAATTGTAATAGATAAATAATACATCCTCTATTATTTATCAGTAATTAAATTTTCGGTGTCCTTTGATAATTAAAGAAGTCTTTTATCAAGTACGTTCCTCTTTGCTCTGTAAAAATACAGAAGCGACGCAGCAGAAGCGCCATGATGGGTTTTAGGATTATACATACAAATCCCAAAGCTCTGAGCGATCATCTTCTGGCTCAAATCAATCCATGGTAGGTTTGAATCGCCATAACAAGTAAGAGGGATAATGATACTTCCGCCCGGCCAACGTTACTGTATTGGGGGCGGCCTGCTCGGATGAGGGGGAACTTCGGTACTGCCGGAGTTATGATGTTGCACACCATCAGCAGCTTGATAAAGACTATTTATCTCTGAAAAAACAACTTTCTAAGTTTATTTTACTTAAGATTCCGTTATAAAGGAGAATTTACTAATGAAGAGTGATTTTTACCAACATAAAGAACTTCCAGATATGTACGCTGTAATATATCATGATTTTCCTGACATTGTCACTGTTGTACAGATGCGTGAGATGCTTGGCGGTATAAGTAATAAGACTGCTTATAAGCTTTTACAAGAGAATAAAATTCATCATTTTAAGATTGGGCGCAATTATAAAATCCCTAAAATAAATATCCTACTATATCTTAATTTGTTCAACCACACTTTTAACCCTCCTCACTTTAACACTTTAGTGCATTGAACCGCCCCTTCCACGCGTGTTATAATTAACACGTCAATGGTAGGAGAAATGCGGGCTGCTATGAAGGAGGAATATTCATGGTAGCAGGCCACCTACAAGAAAAAAAAGGTCTTTTTTATATGGTCTTGAATTGCAAGGATGAGGAAGGTCAGAGAAAACCAAAGTGGATTCCTACTGGCCTTACGGTAAAAGGAAACAAAAAAAGAGCAGAAGCATTGCTATTAGAGACAAGGAGGGAATTTACTCTTCTTTTAAATGTTCCTGAGGAAGAACCGATAGTTGAAGAAATTAGCGAAGAAATGCCAGCCGATGAGCCATTTGATCAGGGTCCACTATTTTCTGTCTTCATGCTTCAGTGGCTAGCAATGATGAAACACAAGGTTGAATTTATCACTTACGCATCTTACCACAATATTATAACAAATCATGTTGTTCCTTACTTTGAAGAAAAGGGACTTTTTCTCAAAGAATTATTACCAAGTCATATTCAAGATTATTATCAATATGAGCTTGACAAAAATGGAGTGACAACCAACACAGTTCTCCATTATCACGCTAATATTCGCAAAGCACTAAAACATGCTCTCAAAAATGATTTAATTAACACTAATCCCGCAGATAAAATTGAACGACCTAAGAAGAATGATTTTGTCGGCAGTTTTTACAACAAGCAGGAGATTAATATCCTATTTGAAAAAGTTAAGGGCGAACTGATTGAACTTGCGGTCATTCTTGCTGCATTTTATGGATTGCGAAGAAGTGAAGTGATTGGACTTAAGTGGACTGCCATCAATTTCGTTAACAAAACGATAAGTATTCGTCATACTGTAACTCCGGTTTATTTTGAGGGAAAAGAACACATCATTGAAAAGGAGAGAACTAAAAACAAACCGAGCCGCCGCACCTTGCCTCTTGTGCCAGCCTTTGAAGAATTACTGCTACGTATTCGTGAGCTTCAAGCTCTTAATAAAGCCATATGTGGTAAATCATATTGTACTGATTATGAGGAGTATATCTATTTGGATAAGTTAGGACAACGAGTTAAACCCGGCTATATCACACAAAACTTTACTAGAAATCTTAAAAAAAATGGTTTGCGTCATATCCGTTATCACGACCTGCGTCATAGTTGTGCAAGCCTCTTACTCGCCAATGGAGTCAGTATGAAAGAAATTCAGGAATGGCTGGGACACAGCAACTATTCCACAACAGCCGACATTTATTCTCACTTGGAATACAGTTCCAAAGTATCTTCAGCATCAACAATGAGTAGTATCCTGATCTTTTAATAAAAAAAGATCGAATAACCCTCAATACTACTGAGAGTCATGCGATCTTCTCCTCGTTCTCTCCTCCGGAAAAAGGAGAGAACTGCAGGAGAGAACTCTATAAAAAGTTCTCTCCCAAACTGTTTCAAAAACCAAGGTTTTCCGGAAAAAACCCTTATAAATCAAGGATGCCGAGGACGGGGGTCGAACCCGTACGGTACTCACGTACCGCAGGATTTTAAGTCCTGTGCGTCTGCCTGTTCCGCCAAAGCCTTGATAACACTGGTTTTTTCAGTGATTGTCTTTTCTAGCCACAAAGGACTCCTTTCAATTTAAAAAGTCTAAATCTCAACGATTCTGTGTGTTGATACTAAGTTACTCTATTACCTCTAATTTGTAAATACACTATGTCCTTTGTACAAAAAAACAAAATAGAAATTCCCCTATAACTTGCTGACTCGTTTGCGTTCTTCCCCGTACAAGCCTTTTTACCAAGCACTCACGAAAGGTCATTCTCACACCATCGTTCAGCCTTGATCAGCTCTATTCATTCTAGGCTACAACCTTACCTAACAGCGCATTCAAACATGCTTCAGCAACCTCCCCCACGACTCCGTAAAATTCATATTTCAGATATACAAAGGGGGTACCTGCTATTAACTTATATTTACTGATTCAAACAGCTTACTCACTACTTTTTCTATAATGATTTTGCATCAATCGTACATGTTCATCTGATCTTTTAGTTTCATGAATTATTCCAGAATTTAGCCTATCAACGAAATCCTTTGCAAAACTTTTCAAAGGTCCCTTCTTTGAATTATTCCATTTTTTTATTGTTCTTCTAGTACTTTCCATTGCTTTTACAAACCCATATTCTCCTGTTACAACACCAGTTCTTGATAGTACATCCATAAGATTTGAAAGTAAATCCGCATGACCTTCGTAAGCTATAACAAATTCTTGACAGAACGAAAAAATAGAAGGATTTCCATCATACTTCCCTAATATCTCCAATATTATTTTTCCTTCAACAATATCCTTAGCAACTAAAAGAGTTCTAAGATATGACTCTAGAGGCTCATCAAATGAAGGAAAGATCTTTTGTAGTAAATCGCTAGCCTCATAACTAAAAAACCAATCCTCTCTTTTAAACCAATTAAGAATTTCTGGTATAACTATTTCAGAATGTTCTTTTAAAGGCTCCCCTAAATTATTAAGATGAAAAGGTATAGACTCATATTGAGGGATCAGTTTCTTCCTTTCGTCTTGACTCAGTAATCGCTTCTCAAAAAATCGCACTACCTTTAATGGCTCACTTTTTGCAATAGAAGTCAAAATTTCTTCAGCATGATATTCAATTTGAGGGCAACCAATAAGTGCTTCAATTAATTGATCTTGCTTTACATCATCGAAATGGTTAAGTATAGACTCTTCATCGAACCATATAAAATTAGTCCACCAAAATATATTTTTACTTGAAAGTTCATTTATTGTTCTTATAAAAAGACCCGTACTTTTTTCCTTGTTGACTTTGGTAGTATTTAAGATTCGAACTATCTCAATTAAAACCTCATTTTCATTTTTTTTAGATGCTTTTTCAAATATACGATTTAATATACCTGCTTCAACCTCTTCATCATACAAAAAGGAAAGTACACAGATTAAAAGATTTCTTTCTTCATTGATCCAATCATCTAATTGTTTTTGTGCATAATCACCATCACTTACTTTTAATCCAGCAATTATATGATGGAGAAATCTTTTGAAATCTTTTTCCAAATTAACAATTAATTCTTTTGCAAATTCACGATTGGATTTAGAAATATCAAATAGAAAACCATTGAAATATGAGTATTTGCCTGGTTCAATGAATTCAGATCCTTTGCAAATATCAACAATAAGTTCTATCCAGAATGCTTTATTTTCCTCAGAAATGATTTCCAAGTAATTATTAATTCTTTCATTTCGTATCAATTTCGATCTACGCCAATCCATTTCTTCTAGATAGTCTGAATCATACCCAACTAAATCCTTATAGATTTTATATCTATCGTTCGCCTTAATTAATTTTTTTAGGTCAGCTAATCCTTCGATACTAGTTGAAAATCTCCGCTGAAACCAATTAGCTTGTTCATCAATCTTTTTTATTATTTCTAAAGGGACTTTCCCATTTACAATGAATTGATACCAGTCGATAAGTGAAGTTGTATTTGTTACTACTAAGTTCACAATCTCTTCAGGACACCCCCCTCTATTTGGAGTTTTTGTTGCTTCTTTAAGAATATCCAAAATGCGTAGCTGTTGAGGAATTTCCTTAGCCACAAAATACAAACCCTTTAAAATTTCCACTGATTGCATTCTTAATTGTTTCAACGGTTCATCTACTGTTAGCGATTCATTTCCAAATATTATCGACTTATGATCTATACTCTCAGTAAAATTAAAGTCTAATTTAAAAACTTCCACAAACACGTAATTTACAATTTCTATTCTCGCTAGGCTTTCATAGATATCCCATTTTTTTATTTGTCCAATAATATAAAATTGCACCTGTAATCCAAATTGTTGTAGCACTCCTAACTTGTATTCAGCCAGTCTTTTAATTGAATCTAGAGCTAGCTTACTTATTTTCTCGTTCGTATTACGTGCAAGGTCAATATATATAGGGAATATTTGATCAGTGTAATGGTATTTAACTACATTTAAAATTTCTAAGCACTGCGTTACCACATAGCTAAAGTCGTTACCATAACTTAAAATCTCAGAACTTTCATCACCTTCCTTTACTCCTTGAGCGCGAGTTAACACCTCTTTTATAAAGTCAGTTAATTTGTATCCCGATGGTGTTTTATCTCCATACTTTTTTATATATTTAGATAGCAAACTTAATTTCAAATAAATCCCTCTTAAGTTATTAGTCTGTAGGATATCTTCATAAAAAGCATTTTGAAATATTTCATTCCCCTTTAACAGTTCTAAATATTCTGTATTAATAAATTCAAACTTATAATTTGCTGGTTTAATGTAGTCCTTCATAATAGTTTTCAGTTCGGTTTGGAAGAAATCCATTTTTTCTTTATCAAAATCAATCAAACCTTGAGGGGATTTGTATGTGATATTATGAGAAACCTCAGACCAAGCATGATATAATACAGTAGTTAATTGCAGTTCACATTTCAATCCTTCAAACTGAGCATATTCAGTTAAGTTTAGCCTGTCTTCTTTAAATTTAATTATTAAGTGCTGAGCATTATATCCATCATCAGAATACCTTAAGTTATTTTTCACTACATCAAATTCTTCATATATGCACCGCGAAAACTTTTGAATTTCACTGTCCAAATAAAAAATAACCCTACTACCCGCCATATCATCTAAGTCGAAGATACTGTTAATATTAGATAGGGCTCTATTTGTTGATAGCTTTTTAATTAAAGAGTCTTCTTCTTTTACTCTAGCACTTGCCAATTGAAATTGAAAACCATTGTTTTTTAATAACTTTTTCAATAGGAATAGAAGTGTGTCACAAAACTCATTGTAGATTTTCCGATTTTGATGGTACTCTTTTCTTAATTCGAGTATTCTTTCATTTTCCATAAAACAACCTCCTTAAGATGTCGAATAACTTCTCATTATTACTTCCCCATAACCTTCTTCACGAACTTCTCAGCTTTATAATCCTTTCGAACTTCATGCAACATACCACTATTCGCTTCTGACCACGACTCCAGTATCATCCTAGGCTCCCCTTCGATGATGTCACGTGCTGCTATGATGTCACCAATACTTGGCTGTAGCGAACACGATGGCTTTCTTAGCCTTATAGTACCTCATGCAAGAGAAGACCTCCTGCACAGCACTGATGCCCACTGGATGGTCAACAGAGTACCGCTTCGCCTGTATTACGTTTCTCATGCCCTCTCGATCTGTAAAAATCACATCCGCTCCGAAGTCTCTACTTCCTACAGTCTTATAAACCCCAGAGTAACCAAGTTCAATTAAAAACTTATACAAATACATTTCAAATCCAGAGCCATCTTCCATCTTATCAATATCTCTAATATCAATATCCTTTAAGTTATAGTCGTTAGATTTTAAATGACTCAAGTTGTTCTTTCGATTAAGAACTCTAAATACAATAAATCCAGCGACTACAACAACTGCTATAATCATCAAAAAAATAAATCCCAGCACGATTCAACCTCCATTTATGAGCATTACTTAATACGCCTGAATACCAAATTTCAATAGTTTCTTGGGAAAGATATCATCTAAATTCAATATGTCTTTATCATCAATCTCAATTAGGTTAAATCCATACTTTTTATATATCTCCAGCTTGATTTTTTTCCTTTCATTATATCTAGCATCATTTTCCAAACCCCAAAACTCTATGTATACTTTGCCAACAGGTAAATAAAAATCACAATAAACATCTTCCTCAATGGGTAGCTTTCTCTCATATGCATGAACAATCTCAGACATATACAACCAATTATCAATAAGCATTTCTGCTCTTGATCTTACATAATGCCCATCTGCCGATCTATGTGTTGCTTCAAATTTTTCTCTAAAGCCCACAGCAACTGTCTCAATCTTTTTGTTCTCAATTGCAGTCTCTACATTTTCACCACGTAACTCCTTCATCGTTTCAAGTAGCCGCTTGTTTGTTAAAATACTTGGTTCCCAGCATACATAAGGTACGCCATTTCGGTCATATTCAAACTGTTTTCCGCCTATACTCTCGCCAAGCTTAGTTATTAACCATCCCTTTACTCCTTTTTGCAATAAGCCAAGTTCAGACAGAATTGGATTAATGCGAAGCTTAGAAACTCCAAAGTGTTGGCTTAAAGCTACTATATTTATAAGTTTTTCTTCATTCAAATTTGTCAGGTTCAATTCATCCTTAATCGTCTCATCCCAAGCTATAAATGAGCCGTGTTGGGGATGATTCTTGATAATACCTCCCCTTGCTTTCCCTTGCTCCGTTAGAACCCAAGCATCATTTTCTCTAGTTATCAGTCCTAAGTTCATCATGACTCCAAATAAATCTTTAGATGTAAATCCCATCTCTTTTGACAATGCAGTTGTGGATAAATACTTCACCTTATCTGACATTTCCCGTTTAGTCTCCTATCCCAATTAAATTATTTCACCCCATAGATTATTCCACAATTTTACACCAACCGACTAATTCTTCATATAGGTTCTGCTTTAATAATATTTTGTATTGATCAATACTCGTATCAATATCACCATCGAGTATCTGGCTGTATGTGTACCAGCATTTCGTTACAACAACAATCCCTTTCCAACTGTAAACTAGCCCCCATCTGCTCCTACAAATAAAAAAACCACTCTTATTGAGTGGCTAGTCCTTATAAATTGCATCTACTGCTTTTTGCTTACCTTCTTCATATCGCATAGAATGTCTTAAAATTATGTCTAAACATTCCAAAGAAAGCATCCTTGGGCTTTTCTTATGCCCAATTTAATACAAGTATAAGGCATTAACCATTGTCACTGAGGGCTCATTGTTAACAGGTCAAACAGCCCTAAGATTGACTCCTAGGGCTTCTGGTTGGGATTAAGTTTTATTGAGTTAATCAAAAATAAAATAAGCAGAATCATCTAATGATATTTGCTTATTTTAATAGTTGTAAAACATTTTGTGGTTGTTGGTTTGTTTGAGCCAACATAGCTTGTGAAGCTTGAGATAATATTTGATTCTTAGTTAATTCCATCATTTCTTTAGCCATATCTACATCACGAATACGAGATTCAGAAGCAGTTAGATTTATTTCATAGTTGGAAGCATTATTTAATGCGTGTTCTAACCTATTTTGATAAGAAGCAAATTTACCACGCTCAGATGAAACTTTTTCAATTGCCTTATCTATCTTTGATATTGCAGATTCCGCACCTTGTCTTGTTGAAAGGTCAATATTATCAATTCCAAGTGCATTTATTCTAGCATCAGTAAGTTGAAGTGAGTATGATTCTCCAGAGTTAGCACCGATTTGTAATATTATACTCTCTGGAGTTGTCGTCGTCGTCGTATTAGTGATGGTTGTAGTAACTTCGGAATTGTAATTAATATGCGCAGTAGTTCCCGTCCCGAAAAAATGTCCTCCATTATTTGTTCCTCCTGCACCTCCACCAATTGTAGATGCCATATTTGCATCCGCAATGAGAACCAAATGATTTTCATATATTTGAAGCTTCATATTCTTTGAGAGTATCGTATTCTGTTGTGCCGATGTTCCGCTAGAACCAAGCTTAATAGACTCGAAAGTATTCTTAATATTATTTAAAGTCTCTTTTAAATCTGCACCAATAGGAGTGTATATATCATCTGGATTTGATGGTGGATTTGTGAAGGTAAAAACAATTCTTCCATCTCCAGTTGTTTGTGGGAAATATCCAAGACCAAAAACTTCAGTTCCAGTTGGATTTTGTAGAAATTCAGTGTAATAAACAGCCCCTGTGGATAATATACTTACAGTTTGAGGTACCAAGTTAGTTACAGTTGTTGTAGTTGTTGTAGTTATGGTTGTGCCTTCTGTATTCAATAAATTATTTTCATTAAATTTAGTATTATTAGCAATCTCATTAATACCCTCTTTAATTTGTTGAACCTCTTCTTGTATTTGTTGTCTATCCTCATTGGTCAAAGTATCATTAGCAGATTGAATAGCCAACTCCCGTAGTCTTAGTAGGTTAGGGTCTTGAATTTCAGAAAGACCACCCTCAGCAGTTTGAATTAGAGATATCCCGTCTTGTATATTACGTTCAGCTTGTTGCAGTCCTCTTATTTGGGCTCTCATCTTTTCACTTATGGCTAATCCTGCTGAATCATCACTGGCTTTGTTAATTCGTAATCCAGAAGCTAACTTTTCCATAGATGATGCTGTATTTTTGTTGTTTTTATTTAATTTATTTAATGTATTTAATGATGAAATATTATGGTTAATAATCACAAGAAATCTCCTTGAAATGAATGTTTTATAAATTATACCATTTGAAGAAGTATACAACAATTAGTTTGGCTGAAGCAGAAGATTATTAAGAAATGTGGGGTTCGAACTATTTAATAAAGTTAGAAAATATGAGAATTAATTTATATAACAGAATGTCAGAATGACCACTTCATAATTGAAGTGGTCATTTTAATTAGATTGAAATGTAAATTTTTATTTAAATAATACTTTGTATTAGATACTGTACGGTGAACCTTATCATAGATGACAGGTAAGATATTACGCTGCGAAGAACAATAGTTCAATTAGCCCCTTTATCATAAGGCGGTTTTTCTTTTAGTTGAAAACCAACAATCTTACATAGTAGTCTAAAAGTTTCGACTTTTGCCATAGGGTGAAAATAGTTCAAAAGTCTAAAACATCCGTACTTGTAATTGTACAAAAGATAGTCTAGAATTGATTGTATAGAAGTTAACTAACTTTTAGATGAATGGAGTATTTACAATGACAATGTACGGATACGCTAGAACATCGACAGTTGGGCAGGACAATGGACTAGAGACTCAGAAGCAACTTCTTAAAGAAGCAGGATGTGCTAACATCTATCATGAGCAAGTGACTGGAACATCCACAGAGAAGCGTTCTGCATCGAAGGAACTATTAGAAGCAATGTCAGAAGGTGATACGCTTGTAGTAACCAAGATAGACCGACTTGCAAGAAGCATTATCGACTTGAACAACATTGTCAATGACTTGCTTGCTAGAGGTATCAATGTGAAATTCTTAAAGGATAATCTACACTTTGAAGCTGTTGAGAAGGCTAGTCCTATGCAATCTCTAATGTTTAACATGTTAGGCTCATTCGCACAGTTTGAGAGAGACTTGATAGTAGACCGCACAACAGAAGGCAGAGAACGAGCTAAAGCTAAAGGTACTCACATGGGTCGTCCTGCAAAGGATGCAAGCATCATCAAACGTGCTTTGAATCTGTACGCTGAACGTGAGACAAATGCACTGACAGTAAGCGAAATCATCAAGTCCACTGGCATACCTAAAGCTACATTGTATGCTGAACTAAAAAAGCTAGAAAAGTCATAGTAGTTTCAGTGAATTTGAAGTCTATTATTGAATAGGATTTTTTCCTATGATCTTACTCTATCCCCTTTAGGATTTATAGATTACTGTTCAGACTGAATATAAAGGAACCTTAAACAATTTGGAATGATGGAGCTTAGAAAGTGATTATACATTAATAGCCCTAACTCTTAATTACAAGATTAGAGCTAATTGACGTTAACATAGTTTCTTAGTCCAAATCTATTATGGAAGCAGCGATCTTAACTGCACTAGGAGTCACTGTGATGGTACTAGAACCACATCTAAGAGTAACATTCGTATCAGACTCAACTACCACTTCTCACCGACATCCTACATCCTACATCCTACATCTTAACTGCACCACCTTGTGCCGCATTTAACTCCAACGTTCTCATGTTTCCTACGTCATTAAAGAAAGCCTACGAGCAATAATCGGCTCATAGGCATGTTCTTGTTTAAATCTCATCATTCATCATCATTATCAAACATTGCTTCAATGGTTTCTAATCTGTCTTTTTGGCTCATGAGATGAAATGGTATAACTCGATCCTTATGATATTTCCGTGTTACTAACTGATCTATTAATTCATTTTTAGATAACAAATTCAAGATTTTAGTTTGGTCAACCAATTTACTCTCGATCTTCCACATCAATTTTTCAATTGCTTTGAGTCGTTCATCTGTATAAGACACAGTTGAAAGTACATTGTCAGTCAACACATTGACACTCTCGTTAAGTTGATTAAGTCGCTCCTGAATCATCTGTGCTTCGTGCATTATTTCACCTCTTTTGGATTCTGCTCAGGAAATAGTTCATCAAAGACTTTGGCGAGTTTTAATATAGAATCTGATGTGAGAGTATTAAAATACATTTCATTACACTTTGCACATTTGGCTCCTCTGCAAGTGGAGACGTTAAACAACAACGTCCCTCCAAGTTTTAGTTCAATACTTATATCAGTATTTGGAACCTCATTGCAACCGCACATAGGACAATCAGTTAAATTAATCTCTCCTTCACCATAATCTGACTTTAACTTCCTCTTCTGATGTAGTACTTTCCGTTCTTCTAAATCTCCCTCTCCATATGCCATTACCCATAGTTCTTCAAGGGTCTTGCCTTCAAGTGATTCAGGCACTACGTTTTTGTCATTGACTACAATCGAAATCTTATAATAAACTCCTGTTATGCTTGTCAACACTGTTTTCAGCAATGACAAATACTCACTCTCCAATATTTCCTTTTTCAGAGTAGTATTGGTTCCAAATATGATACTTACATCACTTGATATATCTTCTATACTAAAGCCTGTAAAATAAGTATAGAATGCTGGAATAGTGAGTTGGTTTCGTATAACACCTAAAAGCTTCGTATGCAGGGTATTCATATACTCAATTTTCAAAGTTTCATCGTTTTCTCGGGACTTCTGCCATAACTGCGAAAGAATACTCTCGAAATTTTCAAGAATCCGCTTACTACGCTCTTCTTTACTCTCCATTTAAAAACCTCCCACTATAAATAAAACTCAGATTTTATTTAGTATGAGAGTACTAAGTAGTTCTTTCATGTTTGATGTATTTACATCAAACATAGTCCCATTCTCTACTTCTGATAATTTCACGTTGGAATAACGAATACTGTAACTTGTTTTAAAACCAGCTTGTGATGATTTTGATATTTTGCATCGACTAATAAGCAGGATTCTTAATTTATAATCCCCATTAGAAGACACAGGCTCAATGTGCCAAAGAATTTCAGCTAAATTTTTTTTCTGATTATACATTAGTCTTGTTATAGGTGTTTTTCCAGAAATAATTTTTACGTTTACTTCCTTACCAATCAAATCAGTCAATGGAAAACCCTCCATGGATAATGGAACATCAGACATTTAAATTCCTCCTTTAGAATATAAAATCGAATTAATTTACGAATAAACCATTACTTAATATCTACATTCAGACCACCTCCCTTAAAGGTGCCAAATAAAGTACAGAGCCAAATTTTGACCAAAGAAAAAGCGGAGGGCATATTAGCCACTCCGCTTCTTAAAACCGTATGGTATTGTCTCGAAATCTCGATATATAAAGATGTTCATAAGCACTCTCCTTTTTTTCAAAATAATTATCAAGTGATAATACCACATCAAACAAACTTTTGTAAATTCGTGCCAAATAAAGTACTGTTTAGAAAGGAAGATCATTCAATTCGTCATCATCGTACTCTTCTATTGAAGAATCATCAGATAGATATTTCCCACCAGTCTTTTCATATGTCGATTGACTCATAACTTTCCGTACAGCTACATCCTTTCTTGAATCAGTAAATTGACTGCTGTCCAGAGTTCTATAGCCATTCGCTGGAATTCTTTTATCTTGTGCCAAATAAGGCACAAAAGTGTTATGTGAATTTATAATCATATTATGCGCTTCTAAAGTTACTATAACTTCGGAAAGCTTAGTACTCTTAATACCAGTGTCCGCTACTAATTGTTCAATGGTGCTATTGTATTCACCTCGGAAGTAACCATTCATACACTTGAAGAAAGAATACAAATAGAATCCAACAACTCCTATGTCGCTGTGCTTCATGCAAAATATAAATGTATTTATATCCAAATTAGTTGTGTTTTCGAATTGATAGAAGTACCCTGTCACTTCATTCTCTCTTTCAGATTGTTCATCTCCATATATACCTCTAACAGGTAAGTTAATCTTTCTAGCCTTCGGTGCATTAAATATCCCAGTCAATTTATTTTGAGAAGAATACATGTGCCAATCCACAAAATTATAATCCGTAATTCCATAGTCATCAGTGTAATAGTCAATGTTTATTGGGTAATCGCTCTCCTTTCGCAAATAACCTAATTCGGATAGGATACCTTGTTTTTTGGTGATGTAACTTTTCCCATCCTTTCCTCTGCTATGAGGTGAAGTGTTACAGATCATATACATAACCGCATCATCAATGAAATTCTCTCCGCTTTCCTTATCATAATACGTAAATCTTGCATACCTATACATGTATGAAGCTAAGTAAAGATAAGAAAAGGCAAATGCAATGTGGGTTGCATTTGCCTTTCGTGTTTTGAAGTCTTTACAATTAACTAAGTCGTTAAAAACCTCATTGGGTATGTATATTCTATGTTTACTTTCTCTATCTACATCTAATATCGATCTCAATTCTCTTTCATCATAGTATGTGTCACTCTTGATAGCCAACCAATCACCTCTATATATTCACTAATAAACGTACATTATCTATGCTGATATTTTTTCAACGCTTTCTTTAATTCATCATTCTTCTCAAACATCCAGAAAGGCATAAAAGTTTTATCGTGAAGTGCATAACAAATAAATGAAATGCCCTTGTCCATTTTAAGAAACTTGAACAAAGGTACTGAGTAACAATAATAATATTCTCTCGCTAATGCTTTGCTCACAATGATTCATTCTCCTCGTTGCCAAACCCACCAATAATGTAATCTCGATATTGTTTTTCCTTTTCCTTGTGGAGATTCACGATCTCGTTCTCATACATTGATAACATAGGAACTGATACCCCAATTTTTGATGTCAATTCTTTTAATTTTATCTTCTGTTGCTTTCTCAACAACTGGTAACCTTGTCTTACACTAAACTCAAATTGCATTCTGTAACTCCCCCTCAAAATTGTCTTCTTAACTTATTAAGTGGTAGCAGCTTAAAAAGTTAAGCATTTTGGCAGGGGATGTTGATGCAAAATCAATTACGTGCGATTTGCGGTATATATATAATATATAGATATACAATAATAGATTTATCTATATATAATATATATTCTATATACACCGTAATTCGTACATTTTAGAAATTCCACTTTTGACCACTACCTTCCTAGAGATTGATTCATGCACTGTTACCTTTATAGCTATTCATGGTTTTATATTATTTTAAAGGTTAAAAAGCACTAGAATTGATTCCTTCGAAAGCGTTTCAAATTTATAATGACAATGGAAAAAGTCAGTACCTATCGTGTCGTGGAAATTCTAATAAGGGTTTCTGCGGGTATGTGTATAGCAGATTAACTCTCACCTAAACGTTTTTCCAACTCTAAACCACCCCGTCCCTGAATAAATAGAACTAACATCTCCCCTATATAGTTATGGAGTACTATCTTAAAATCACACGCTAGAGTAAAACTTCAGGGCTAGATATAGCAATAATGTGAATTTGGTCTGGTATGAGGTATTCAAAATCGAGGAAAAAATGATAGAGGGGAGAGGAATCTGACGATTCATTCTCCTCTCCTTTCTAAATTATTATACTGTCTTTACAAATCACAACTTCTTTAGTCTTTTCGTTTCAGGTAACAATTGACAGGGAACACCGTAGATCCCGTGACGATGTCCAAATGGGCTTACGAAAATGCCTACTTGGCTGAAGGAGTTGGTAGTTATCACAGCTTGATTCCTGATGGTGCCAAACACTTTGGCCTCAATGTAACTGGAGCCTCTATTAATGAAACCCAGAAGATTATTAATGCCCTAACGCAAGGAAAGCTTGTAATTGCCATTATGGGAAAAGGCCATTTTACTTCATCAGGGCATTTTATGGTACTACGTGGTGTTACCTCAGAGGGGGAAATTTTGATTGCTGATCCGGCCAGCCGCAAACGTAGCGAACAAGTGTGGGATTTCTCCATCATCTTGAACGAAGCCCGGAAGAACGCTTCTGCCGGCGGTCCGTTTTGGATTATAGGTTGAGGGAGGGAAATAGATGCGAAATGAACAAAAAGATGCGAGCGTAAATGCTTCGTTGCTAAACGTGATTACCCCTTTGGGGTTGGAATTTTCGCGTAACAGTCTGATAATTGGAGAACAAGCAGCCAAGATTTACGGCGTGATTCAATATCCCCCAAAGGCAAATGTTGGCTGGTTATCTGCGCTCACCAATTTACCTTCCACCATGGTCTCCATTGGATTTCACCCCATCGACAATAGCGCACTCATCTCATCCATATCTAAGTCCATTACTCAAAACCGCAGTACAGCGGACAACGCCAAAGATGCGCTCACAAGACAACGAGCAGAAAAAGCTGCAGTAGATGGAGAACGCATTATGCTTCAAATTGACCAAAATGGAGAAACCGTCGGGCTCATGAATGTACTGGTCATGCCCTTTGCTAATGATGACAAGCTATTTGCTCGAACCTGCCGGCGAGTAGAGAATACCTTCAGCCTGATGCGCTGTAAGATTCGAACTCTGGCTCACTTGCAGAAAGAGAGTTTGCAGCAGCTATCCCCCATGTATCCGGCACAGGATACCATTGAAAACATCTTGAACAAAATCATGCCCATGAGCACCTTCGTTGGAGGATTTCCGTTCGCTAGTAGCGGTTTTAATGATGGCACTGGCTATTATCTGGCTAAAGACTCCAGTGGTGGTCTTATTATTATTGATCCCTGGAAACGCGGTGGAGATCGCACAAATTCTAACATCGTCGTTATGGGTGTAGCTGGAGTTGGTAAGTCCACAGCGGTAAAGCATGTTGCACTGAGCGAATATATGAAAGGCACCAAAGTTATCTTTATCGATCCAGAATCGGAGTACAAAGAGCTTTGTCAACAGCTAGGGGGGGATTGGATTAATGCCGGAGGTGGTTCCCTCGGCAAAATTAACCCACTACAGATTCGGCCAGCTCCGCGGGATGAGGAAGGAGAAGAACATCCCCTTTATAAAGATGAAGGAAACGGAATGTCTGACTTGGCCCTACATCTTAAAAACCTGGAGATTTTCTTCAATCTATATCTTCCTGATTTGAATATGATGCAGCTCGCTGTACTCAAGCAATGCCTAATCGAGCTGTATAACCAATTTCACATCACCTGGACAACCGATATTTCGACACTTCAGAGCACCGATTTCCCTACCTTCAGTGATTTGTACACTCTCGTTCAGTTTAAAGAGCAGGCTGTAGGCGATCAGATTTACAAGGAGTTAGTGCTCCTACTTTTTGACATCGCTAATGGCGGAGACTCTTTCCTCTGGAATGGTCACAGCACCATTCAGACCCGTAGCCGCTGCATTTGCTTAGATACGCATTCCCTACAAAACACCAGCGAAAACATCAAACGAACCCAATATTTCAATTTGCTTTCCTGGTGCTGGGAGCAGATGTCGCAGGATCGAACGGAGCGAGTTCTCTTGATTTGTGATGAAACATATTTAATGATCGACCCGAAGGTTCCTCAAAGCTTGGTATTTCTTCGCAACGTTGAAAAGCGCGCTCGTAAATATGAAGCTGCATTAGCTATAGTTTCTCACAGCGTCGTTGATTTTCTTGCTCCAGAAATCAAGATGTACGGACAAGCCCTATTGGACATTCCCTGCATTAAGATATTGATGGGGACTGATGGCAAAAATCTTCAGGAAACTAAAGAACTCTACAATCTGACGGATGCAGAAGAGGAATTATTGGCAGGCAAGAAGCGCGAACACTCTCTGCTTATGATTGGCTCCAAGCGTATCCATGCCCATTTTGAGATCCCCGATTATAAGTTTGCTTACATGGGTTCGGCGGGAGGACGTTAACGATGAATAAACACAAACAGATTATTGAGCTATTCTTTTACATCGGTCTGGTGATCGTTGGAGTCATTCTCTTACTGATGAAATGAGGGGGTAACGTATGATCTTATATTTAACAAGCGAGGCTCATGTCAATTTGCTAGACTTTCTGGAGCAAGAGCTTCCCATTAAAAAATTAATTGGTACCTTTAATCTCCTTTCCTTTGTCGTAAAGGACATGCGGAATTTTTCTCATGCCCAATTTGTTGTACTGGATCGGATGGCAATAAGTGAATCTGACGAGGGTCTGATTCAAGCACTTCTCTCGTATCAAACGATTTATGGAATGCGTGTAGTTATCATAGATGAGGGACTGCCAGCTGGCAGTCCCTTGGTTCAGCAATTAATTCAGATCGGCATCTTTGACATTGTAGCGGCTTCGGAAATTGAAGTACTACAAGACGAGTTAAGACAGTGTTTTTCCGACGGTGGAATGCAACGATTCAAACCGACTGTAGAGACTGTTGAGGTAGTATACGAAAAGCAGTCCCAACATTCCCCCGAACAGACAAAGTATCAATTCTCCTGTACTAATCTTAGAGTAGCTGTCGCGGGTAGTGATCGACGAGTGGGAACTACTATAACAGCAATGAACCTGGTCTGTTGGATCAATACCCACGGTGGAAGAGCCTGTTATGTAGAGGCGAATTCTAATAATCATTTGGCGCATATTATCCATTTATACGAACCGAAAAAAACTGGAAACGCATATAAGTTGGAAGGCAATGATCTTTATATAACAGAAAAATTAAACCGAAATTATAACGTTATTGTAATGGATTGTGGGGTCCTTGGTGAACGCATTCAGGAGAGTTTTTCCACGGCGGACATTCGACTTTTATGCGGGTCTGCTATGCCTTATGATTTGGCACGATTTTATCGAGCTATAGAACGATGTAAAGATCTATCTATACAGTCACTTGGATTGTTTGTTCCTCATGATTTGAGACGATATATGCTTGAAGCAATTGATTCAAGTATTATTTTCGGGGAATTATCTAACAAATTATTTAATTCGACCAGTAATGGTGATTTATATGAATCGCTGCTTAAAGCACACGCCACAATAAATGATATGCCGTGAGCCATTAATGCTTAAACTCCTGATTGATTTTAGAAATTGAAACAGCGATTGTAAAGGAGATAAAAAGAAAGTCTTACTGTCGCTGTTTCTTTTTCAACCACGAAGCTAATCAAATTCTTTACTCATGAGGTTGTATGTTCAGCTAATGAAGTTCTTAGAAATACGATTTCTCGTCTGATATCTTTCGGTTTAATTGCACCGAGAATTCTATTTTCGACCTCAGGTGTCCAATATATCTTCAGCCTTCCTCGAGCTCTAGTGATGGCTGTGTAAAAAATACTATGGGTTATATGGTCTTCGACTTCATCAGTAATAACGACTTTTACAGAATTGAACTCTAAGCCTTGTGCTTTATGAATTGATACTGCATAAGCAACCTGAAACGGTACGAGAGCCGTTGATGGCACTTCAAGATTTTCATCAACTTGTCTCTGGTCGTCGACTATGAAGCGGATTACTGAACGTCCTGCTACTGAATTTTCTAGAAGTTCAAAATCATAGGGCATAGCCTCTAGCCCGTTAATTGATTTATCAACTTCAATATCAAACTGGATTTTATCTTCACCAAGTTTGATACCTACTATCCATCCTTTTATATTGTTATAAATCAAAGGCGTGAAGCGATCAGATTCATTGAATAGTATCGGATCACCAACTTTATACAATTGGAGTCCCCATGGGACGGCGCGGTTGGGATTAGCCTGTTGGAGGAACCGATTAATATTATTTATTCCATAGAGCCCGTCATAATTTAAGCATAAAATAATTTCATCTAGTTCTGAAGGTGTAAATATGGAAGCATCCAGAGATGTTGAATATTGATTTCTAGCTATTGTTTCTACTATTCTATCATCCATGCTACGAACCCTATCCCATAAGGTCTGCAACTCCTCATTATTACTTCGGTAAGGTCTTGTAAGATGATTAATTGATGATGCCGGTAAAAAACCTTCTGCCGCATTAAACCAGTTCCCAAATTGGATAGACTCAATTTGATAAATATCACCTACCAAAATAAGCAACTCAAAATCGGCTTTTTTTAAGATTTCTTTCATATCACTGTTATTGACCGTACTGCATTCATCAATGACTACTATGTCATATTTTGTACGTATACTCTGCTTCTTTATAAATTTTGTGACAGTCATAAAATCCGTATCACCTGTTTGAACTGTAACCCTACGTTTCATGTTGTCCACAGCAGGATTAGTGTTGGCCAAGTATAACCTGCTCTGGTTCATAAATAGATTTGAAATATGGTTAATAAGCGTAGACTTTCCTGTACCAGCCGAGCCGTAAATGAGTGCAACAGAAGATTGTGTGAACATTTGCCGCAACGAGGATCTTTTTTCTTCACAGTCCACTAAATGAACCTCAGAAGTAAGCCAATCGTCTACAGAGTTAGTGTAGTTCTGGATGCCTCTCGTTGACAATTCAGTGAGTTTCTGAATAATCCATACGGTGTCGTTTTCATAACCAGATATATAAAAATGAGCATTCCTTTCTTTCAAGCGGCGAGCCTGATGACGCTCATTATGGTACAACTTTCTATTGAAAGTACTCACAAGCACATCAACATCGCCAAAACGCTCAAGGTCGCTTCGCGAAGTATACAGTTGTCCATTTATTTCAGTATTTTTGAGTACATAGCGTGCAAGCAATTCATGTGTTCTATTCGTAGTGTCAAGGCAGTCAAACAAATCAACTAGCTTCGGATTGTGATGTAAAAGCGAAGTACTAAACGGCATTTTATCAAAGGGAATACACCCATAATTCAGACGAAGATTTGACAAATAACCGTTAGACTCACCAAGTTGATCCTCAATGATCCTTTTATTCATATGATAAAGTAAGTATCTAAGCACATTGGACCCTGCTTGGTGGCTTCCAATAATATTGCGACAACGGTCAAATAAATCAAAAAGATGGCTGACCTTTGCATTAAAAGTCGAGAGGATGCTGGAACGAATTTGCCTATAATGCGCATCCTCAAAACAAAGAATTTCAACTAGGTTAAGTCCGGTCCTTGTCAAGAATCGCATCAAGCCTCGTCCCTCAGCAGAACTTGCATAACCGGGCAAATCTATCGCGAAAATGCTTGAAAACCTCTCTATCTCAATTGGCCGAATTGCCACTTCCCAACTCACAATGATAAAAATAGGCATAGTCCTACCTAAGATAGTGATATTCTCTTCGATCGTTCCTAGCTTTACAGCATAGTATTTCGAGATGTCTAATGTGGTGAAAGCGATTATGCGATCAAATTTACTCGCTTTTCCAGTCGCGGGCATGAAAGTAACTTCATAATAAATTCGTTGATCTACAAAAAATGGCTTAATTTTGTAAACGTAGTATCGCATATTATCGGAAGATGCTCGATCTGCGCTGTGATTTCTGCGTCGTAACCTCTCAGCTATTTTCTCATAGTACTCTTGAAGATTTCTATCTATGTTTAATGGAAACTTGTCCAGATTCGCCAACACATCAAGTCCATACTGAGTTTTTAGGAAATCTTTGATTCTCAACATAAATTCATAGTATTTCAGCATCGCACGTTCTGAATCCTCAGGTTCTAGGGTATAGTGTGAAGCAACAATTTGTAAAAAAGCGTGAAACCTCCATAAGAATTTCAAATGTCCTTTTGTCTTTACAAAACTAATAGCCTGATCTATGTTCGAATAATTATATGTAGTAACATTAGCATGCGCATAGATTTTGAACATTGTGTGTTCAACAAACGTCCGCAAATTGGACAAAATATCTTGTGAAACCGCTCCTCTCCCCAAAGCGTCAAGGTTTTCAATATGACGGCAAATAGCTGCATCGCTTCTAAGAATTTGCTCGTTAATTCTACGAATTGTTTCGGATCCGGTAGTCATTCGCTTGCCTCATTTCTTAGGATTTTTTCGTTAATAGATACCATTTTACCATCAATAGAGGAATTTAAATGTAATAAAATTATATTCGTCTTTCTACAAATTCTTTATTTGTCCCTGCCTTCTCCTACTAATTCTAACTTAAAAAGTTTATATCTAACATGGTGAAAGTATTACGACAACAAACAATAGCCTAAGGATAAATATAATGAATAATTCGAGTGTGTTTGAAGCGTGTATAACACCTACGTCCACATAAAAGTATATATCATTCATTTTGACACAATCTAGCACACATCACATTCCTACTGTTTCAGAAAAGAAGAAAGCCCGATTCACATAGGATCGGGCTTTCTTAAATATGATTACTCTACATGCGTGGACATTTATGATAAACGAGCATTAATCAGCGTAGCTTCTACATTCAACTTGATCTTCTGCTTTACCACTATTTGTGATACGGTTCTCAGTTATTAATCTTCACCAAAATTGCCCATTTGAACAAAGGCAACCAATCATGTGTTGGGCTCTCTTTTTGATTTTAGTAAACTAGTTTCCAAAACAGCTTCTAAAATTGAAGTGCCGTCTGTCTTACCTAATCCTCTGTTAGAAACCTGAGTATACAAATCACGCATATTTTCAATCCCTGCCGCATATACGGCTGTAATTATTTTAAATTTGATACAAGAGGAACAACAGAACTAATTTTAGAAACATCTCCAAAGTTGCACAATTGACTGAATAAGGACCGATGCTTGAAAGAATTTCTACCTAAAAGGACTCATCATCAGCCTTACATGCCAGTATGAAGTAAGCTGCTAGATTACAAAGTTGCTCTGGACCAGCGAGCATTGGCGTTCAGCAAAGCTTCCACCCCATTTTTTCACTTCACCTGCAATACCTAGCGTATCTTATGTGCTTATTGTTGACGTATTCAATAATTTTTCATTTATTATAGCAACTGTGTCTTCATTTAGAAGTACCTCACTAACGCTCACACCGTCGTTAAATTTACAGGATTTCCGCCTTTCTCTGTCGAACATTATGATGTGATTACTCTGATTTTCAAAGGAGGAACAAGATGTTCAAATGGCTATTCGGTTCTACGGCACCTTCTCCTGACCCAACAGGAGAATGGGACCATGAATACCGTGTTGTTGGCGTTACCTTTGATAACCCTAACAAAGTTAACCGTCAAAAATTTTAAGGAAGTGTAGCGCGGGTCAGGACATTACGCTAAAGAGAAAGCCAAGCAAGAAATTTCCCGATGCCATAGAAGTGTGGGTAAAGCAGGAGCAGATAGGGCATATCGACGCTGATGACGCTTCAATCTTGGCCCCTATTCTGGATCGGAGAAAGCGGTTCAAGGTTACGATTAAAAAGATTACTGGTGGAACAGAAAGCAAACCAACTTTAGGTTGTATCATTTCTTTGAAAGAGAATTGATTATCTAATATAGAAAGGAGGAAGACCTTGAATACAAGCTTAAGCAATCAACAACTTGTAGAAATCATACGTACAATTCCTTTAAAGTCTTTTAAGGATCATGGTGCGTTGGTCGCAGTTACCGATATATATGATGCATGTGCAGTACGTGGTTTTCGTAACTTTGACATTATCGCTGCCAAATTGAACAAATTGGAGCAGGAGCATTCTTTCCTAATTGTCCGTGGATATGACGATCTCATTATTGGAGTCAAGGCTTATCATTAGCCAGAGTTTTTATTACAAGCAATAATATTCAAATACTTTTCAATCTTACCAATATCATCAAATTGCTCATGTTTGACTTGTTCATACAAGAACCAATGCAATTATTTTTAATCTCCCGTGGATCGGTGTGTTATTCATGCCATTGATCTTTTTAGTCAGTGCGGTGTAGTCCTAAATATAATACCATCGGCGCGCCGCATTGCTTCATATGTTACATGTATAGCAACTTCCATATCCATGCCGCTATTTTCAATAATCTCCTGAAACTTTACCACCACCTCGTTATTGTCTGAAATGGCTTAATAGACCGCCTTGATGTTGTCTGCCCAGATTTTCAGTATACTTTCCATCCCCTTCATCCATTCCTGTAAATGGACAGCAAAAAAAGTCCGATCATATGACCGGACGCTGAAAAATAAAAAATTACTTTGTATAAAGAACAAGCACATCCCATGATTCTTGAGAACAAGTGAATTTTACATCCGCTATTTCCTCAGCAGGTACACTAGCCAGGAATTCATTAACTTCTTCTTGCACTTCTTTGAGTCCTGTTCCTGAAAAAAATTCAACTTGCATTTTCTTTTTTATCAGCATTCTCTTCCCCTCCCTTCTGTATCAATTTTCGACATGAAGGAAGGTTTCACCTTGAAAAAGAGCCGCTCAAAAGCGACTCTCTGCAAAAAAAAAAATATAATTTTATTTTGATAAGAATAGTCTACTTCTTTATTTTGTCTTTGGACAGGAGTATAGGGAGGCATTAAGCAAAAGGGCTCGGACCGGTTCTGTTAGAAAGACTGACCTTCACCCCTTAGTTAGATATGATGAAGGAATGAAAGGGCTATAATTTATTGAGACATGGGGGCGAGAATCACTAGGACGAATTTGGAGACGTGCATATACTGGAAAAATAAGAGTAATCCGTATTCTCCTTTATTTACGATGCCCAATTCTCCGTCTCCCTCCTGCTGGCTCCTTCATCATCCTCTTTTTCATAATCTCGATGAAAGAGAGGATACAGATTCAAAAAAGCTTTTTACCCATTTATAGAAGATAAGCTTGGATCCACGATGGTCTACTACATGCATGCTTCTTCGCATCCCATTGCATTGTAACTTCAAGACATTGATCTTGAAAGGTATCTCCTGGGCTACTCCCTTTAGAGAATAGATGTTGTTCGATCCAGCGTATGCTCTCTTCCAGGTACCATAGGTTTTTCCCAATGAAGTTCCTGGAAAATATGATCATAGAAGCTATCCAATTTTTTTTGTAAAAGTGATGAGACAGCTCCGAACTTATGATATAGGCGGCTTTAATGTTTCAGGAATGATTAAGCGACAAAGACCTTTTCGCAGGCGATATTCATAATTAGTTTATCGCCTCTAGCAAGAGATAGTTAATTTAATTCTTCTCATAAAACTGACTTTTCCAACTATGAAGGATATCTGATAATTTGCCTTTATAGTTATCATTCGATGAAGGAACTAATAGTATAACTAAAAGAGCAATCATATCCATAAAAAATGAGACTTCAAAATAAAAAGTGAGTTTAATAGCTATATCCAATTTAAAACCAATTAATAAAAATATGTAAGCATTCATCATAGTAATGGGCTTTATCGTTATAATCAAAATAACCAAAATAGGAAAAGATAGTTTCTTTAATTTTTTACTTCCCAAAATATTATCATAAGACATTACTCGGGCAATAATAATAGACAGAAAACTTAGCAAAACAAAAATACCAATTATTTGTTTTAGACTATTTAGAGTGTTATTTACATCAAAGTAATATAAGAAAGCTCCAATCAATGCAATATGAGGTAAAATTAAAATTGCCATCGATAGATAACTTCTTGTCAATGCAAATTTACTATACTCTGGTTTTAAGAAATCTCTAAACAATGCAAAGCTAGTATTAACAATAATTAAAAAAATATATATGATCGCAAAAACCACTCCGAATAAACCCACACCCTCTGATTCCTTGAAAAATATAAGTATAAAGGGGACCAGTGTAAAAAAATAATTAAGAGTAATCGAAGCACTACTCTTCATTGCTTCATCAGTAGTCATTCCTTCATTAATCTTTTGTAATTCAATAGTTTTTGAAATTGAAGTTACAAAGCTTAAAATAGAACCGAATGACATGAGAGTGTAAAACATAAAGTCATTTTTTAATAATTCCACCTTTCCACCTTCAGGAATTATTTGAAGGTAAATAATAATAAGACCGATAAAATGCACCACAAGCATCAAATACGCTAAAATAGGTTTTATTAATTCTGGGCTACTGCCACATAAAAAGTTGAACAAATTTTGACCAAACTTCTTTCCAAAATAGAATTGCAATCCTTCTAATATATTAGTTGAATTAATAAAACTTGAAAAATAAAAATCTTTTGCAAGAGGAGAAAATACTCTAAAAAATGTTAAAAAGAGAAAAATAAAGATTAACAAATAAAATACAATACCAAATCTATTAGCAATGTTAAAGTTTTCAATCAATTTTAGCATTAGGAATACTAACAAGAAAGAAGTGCCAGATGGAATATAGTGTTGAAAGGAAATCGAAAACTTTACCTTCCCAATTAAATATGTAGTACATAAATAAATAGATAACAATCCAATAAATACTGCCAACTGAACAAATAAATCTTCAAAATTAAGTTTTAGCCCACCATTAATAATTAGTGGATAAGAGATCAAGAGAATAATAATCATTGCTGAACTTTCTAAACTATTTCTTACTTTTTCGCTAAATGAAAAAACTTTATCAAAAAATCGTAGTAACAGCATAACAACTATATAAATGAAAACAACTGTAAACATCGCATCCGTTGATTGAGAAATCAAAAACACTGCTAACACTATTCCAAATAAATATCCCATCAATATATATTTACCAATATCAACAAAAAGAATAAATGCTATTACAATAATAGTAAATACAACAGGTTTTAATGGTTGATTATAAGCTGTACCCAACATAACTAAACCAACAGATATGAATGATAATTTCAATAATTTATCTACGATAACTATGAGATTGACTTTGAATACATTTGTTTTTTCTAACCCCCAAGTAACTCCTCGGCTCAGAATAGGAACAATTGGAATAAGAAGACTCTTAATGCCCAATTGATGAAGCCCGTATAATGGCACAACAATAATGGCCACAATTAACGATAAGGTAATAAGTATTTTTGATAATCGACGAATAAAATTATTAGGGTGATAAATATTTAGGATGAAAAATGGGAGCATAAGTAAAGGAAAAATAAATCCTACATAGATTAACGATATCGGCATTAATTCCTCCATATCTTCAAAACACTATCAACAACAAAAACCCTTCAGGCAGATATACAAAAAATTCAGTTCTCGTTTTCAGCATCATCAATTAATCCATAAGGCAAACCTTTGGTACCATCCCCATCAAATTTCGCTACTATATATTCGTCAGACAAAAAATCGGGATAACCATTATTGATTACTATCAATTGAATCTGATGTTTCTTTTCCTTATCCAATTTAAGAAAGAACTGAATTATTGAATTATAGATTCTTTCATCTTTGAATACTGCCTCATCTTTAGGATCTGCCCCTAAATTTTTTCGAGGTGTATCAATTATTAATAGTCCTGGATGTTTAAACTTTTCTTCGGTTCCAACAATTAATACACTAAGATAATATGCCATTGTTAACATGGTTACAGAACCTAGACTACCTATTTGACTATATTTTTTTCCTCTGATATATGGCAAATAGTCTTTTGCAGAGATATAGGCATTTGATAATTTAGGGAAATTAAAAGCCTTAAGAATTTCTTCATAGACCCTACTCACTTTGTTTATAACTGTGTCTTTGTCCATATTACTTGACTCTATATCCCTTACTTGCTGTTTCAGTCCATTTAGTATTGCATTCTCGCCTTGCAACTTATGTAGCATAAAATGAAACTCATTGATAATTCTTAATGTTTGTTCTAACTCTTTAAGTTGATTTTTATTTTCACCTAACTGCATATTTAATTTTTCGATTTCTTCAATATAGGGGCTAATATATTCCATTCTCAAGTGGTTTAATGTATTTTGTTCATTTACTAATAATGACTCTTCGTTAATTTTCTTAAATTCCAAGTCTCTAACAGTCTCATTTTGATCAATAATAAAAGTTGACAGTTTATTAAAACGCAGTTTCAGTCGATTAGATTCACTTTTATACACTCTTTGTTCTTCTTCAGATAAATTCTGAAGTATACTACCACACAACTCACAACCACCTTCATGTGGCACCAATTCATTTAAACATGATGGGCATACTTCAAATTTATAACGATTCAGTGTAATGGAGCCTTCTAATAAAAAATCAATCTTCTCAACTTCATTCCGATATTGATTTCTAAGCAAAGTTAATTTTTCAATATATTGCGCTTGTTCTAGAATATCTTTCTTAAGTTTATTGATTTCAATCTGTCTTTTTATAATAGATTCTTCTATTTCTGCTCCAGGTATTCCAAGTTGCTTTCTATTCGATTTCAAACTATATATATCCCCTTGTAATTCAGCAATATATAATTCAAGTTCATTTTTCTTCTTCCTATATGTCTCTAAATCCAACATATTTAAATTCTTAAGAAATTCAAATACACCTTGTCTTCTTTTTTCCAAGTCTGAAATTTTTTCACCTTGTTCTTTGATTTTCGCTTTGATCTCTGATAACATACTATCGAAAATGTTAAAAATAATTTCAAAGGTTGGTTTTCTTTTAATACTCGGACCCCAATTTTTTTCTTTCATTATATCTTCATTATCAATTTCTGTTTGTTTAAGATAACAGAACTTAAATATATCTCGAAAACTAAAGTTCTGATTGACTACCTTAATATCAATAAAGCCGAGTTGAGCAAGTAAAAAACGAGATAAGGAATCTTCATTTGCGGGAGAGTCAATAGGTAGTAATTTGAACTCATTACTATATTTCATTTCACTTTCCAAATATTCGAAAAGTTTTACTGGTCTGTCAAAGTCAAATAGCGGACGAACAATTTTAAACAATTTATTTCCTAATGTAATTTCCAGTTCAACATCAGTACAGCTGTTTCCAATTTCTATGTAATCTTTATGGTCTTCGGACCCCAAAGCATAATTTATTAATTCCACTATAGAAGATTTTCCAGTAGATGTTGGGCCAGAGATGTAATTTAATCCCCTTCTAAAATTAATTGAATAATTTTTTTTGCGCCCATTTAATGTCAACTTTTGAATGTATATTTTCCCCACTTTAATTTAGCCCCTTTATTTCATCTTTTTAAGCGAGACATACTTTTATAAATTATATCTTCTTCAATTTTAGTATCGCTTAGCTTGGAAACATACTTTTTCACATACATAGCTACAGATTTTAAATCATTAGAGTGTGTTGATTTCAAACTTTCGGTGATCTCTATACCTTTATTTGAAATAATATATACAAATTCATTACTTGCTATGTTTCTTGTAATTAATCGTTTTGCCATTAGATACCTTAGGTACATATGGTACTCTGCTCTGTCTGGTTTCCAATGATAATATGAATAGTAGTCGTAGTAACTTATCTTTTCTTCAGATTTTTCATCGTCAATCATCACCCGAGGATATTTCATGTAAAAATCAAACAGCATAATTTTGTCTAATGTTGTCTTTATAGTTTTTTGATTGTTAAAATTTGATAACAATACTAGAATTCGTGTTACATTTAAGATAAGCTCAGAATTAACTTCGGAAGCTTTATTCATTCTGTTGTTCCTCCTTCCGCAGCCTATATAGCCTTAAATTTTCCTCGTAATTTTTAACCCAGCCAATTTTACAGTTGTCTGACCATTGATGTAACATACCCTTTTTGGCATATAAACTAGCTGATAGATTTTTAGATAATAGAGCCGAATCTGCCATAAGCTCAATTTTTTCATATACACTTGACAATAATACAGCCCCGTTATTTTCATCATTATAACCAAGATGTTTACTGTGCCAATAGCTCCTTACGTCATTCTGCAAACGAGCTAATTCCTTAATTTCACTTTTCACTGATTTGCTTTTAACAGCGTTACTTAACATTTCTGCATGAAAGAATTCTGTTTGACAAAGTTGATGTTCAAAAATCTGCGCCGCTTCTAGTTTTTCAACAAACACGAAATCTTTATAATAATCTTCCTCAAGCTCGTAGAAGTAAGGGTCTATGTACTCATGAATATCAATATGATTATCACTAAGAACTTTCTCAAATTTAGAGACACCAATAGCTCCAAGTGAAATTGCTTTTCCTTTCTCCATCGCTTCAGTTATAAAGACTCCAACCAATCTACCATCAACCATTAAAGGTGCGCCAGATAACCCCGAGAAATCCGAAATTGGAGTTTGATGGCTCAAATCTATATTCCAATCATAGGAATTAAACTCTTCTTCACCAATAACCCTTGATATTTTATTTCCTACCCATTGACCACTTGACCATTTCACTGTTGGATAGCCAAATGTAGAATAATCGTCGCCGGCTCCCACCTCAAAATCTGAGAATCTTAAGTGACTGTGATTTACTGGTGAATCTAACTCAAGAACTACAACAGCGTCTGTAACTTCTCTCGTTACCGGTAATGCTCTCCTTACATTACGTTCACTTCCTATATTTAAAAATTCTAACACAATGGCAATAGAACCATCGTTTAAATGATTTTTAATATTATGAGTTGCGGTTATGACTTTACTCGGTGAAATTAAGAAGGCTGTACCCTTATCTAAACAATCCTCTGGTCCGCAAGTGAGCCTACACACAGAAGATGAGATCTCTTTTGCACTGTGCAACATTTATACACATACCCTTTCACAATCATAATTTAATATTTAAAATATTATTTTCCTTTGGATATACAAACGTACAGTTCAAATTTTTCTTTTCAATCATTTCTTGGATTTGTTGTGAATGAGTCGTTTTATAATTAAGATAAATTGATATTTCTTTTCCACTTGATTTTCCAGCTATTTTTGCAAGGGTACTGAGATCCGGATGACTGTGTTTGCTACCATCAGTTGATATGATGTATGTTGAGCAATTGAGAAGTTCTAATAATCGTGTAGTGGTATTCTTAGAACTTCCGTGATGTGATATTTTAACTAAATCAAACTGAACTTGACCATTCTCATCCTTAGTCATTTTTTCTAATTGATCGACTACTACTTCTGCATGAGAATCGCCTAAAAATAACATTCTTTTATTCGCGGCCTCCAGTATAAACGCAATGGACGATCCGTTTGTAACAGAAGTATCTTTTCTTGGCTTTTCGGAAATGAGGTCGTCAAATGAAACATATTGGGCAGATATTGGTTTGTGTATTTCATCTTCTTCACTTTCGCTTTCCATACGCAAGCTAAATTCGAATGCATCATCAAAAATAATGTCTTCAGAAAAAATAAAGTTATACTTCTCTTTCCTGAGCTCTTTCTCCCATTTCCCTCCTAATCTATTAAGTTTATTCGTATTTGGTGATAGTAATGTCACAGTGAAGTTTGAAAATGGAAAAGGCTCAGAAAAGTCATCAGAATTGACCGCTTTTCCCCCAAACTTTTGATTCCAGGGATATCCGCCCTTTAACAATAATGCCGCTAGTGTAGAACCCTGTTTAGCACTAATATCTTGAGATTCATTATTTATTTGCTCAGCTAATTTCTTCCCTTTCGAGATAATATCATTTAGTATTTCTAGTTCACGGTCTTCAATTTTTTTTTGCTTTGAGAATTGTAAGTGTTTATAACTATTGTGCCATACCTCCTTAATAAAGATGATTCTCGAAGAATTGTAATTAACATTTTCCGAAAACAATTCAACCATTCCTTCAATATGGTCCTCATCTATATGGGTCACTATTAGTAATTCTATCTCCTCCTTATTCAAGGCTAATTCTTGAAGACGAATTTTCAGAAAATCATGATATGTACTGCTAATTCCAGCATCAATAAGAATGTGACTTTTATCAACTGTAACAAGGAAGCAATCCCCTTCTGATGCTGGGAAAACTTCTATCATTAAATTAGATTCCAAATTTCCACTCCTTCCTCTTTTATTCTCTTTATTTCTTTTAATTTTACCAAAATAAGTTGGCGAAAGTTGTCGAATTCAGGGGCAGATGTAATAAAATCATAAACAACTTGTTAATTTCTTAAAATTTTAAAATTCAATAAAATAACGAAGTTTAGCTAAATAAAAAGTTATGATTACACTTGATTAAGAAACAAAAATTCTCTAGCTGGGGTTAATTCCATTAATGTGCAGCGTCACAAATGTGGTTCGATTATCAGCAGCAAGAACGGGAGCAGCTAATGCCAAGGAACCCACAAGGCTGTGTGTATCGTGAAAGCTTGAATATTTTTATCGCTGGACAATTAATTTGAATGAGTTAGATCTTTATTAAAATGCAACTACCACAACAAACAGCGCATAATTAATCTTATGCGCTGTTTATTGTGGGTTCCTACCTTTTAAGTTGATTGATTCTAACTTCTAACCAAGCCCGGTTTTGATGTATCATCAAAATCTGGTGAATCTCCTGCAGACAAGCCGGATCGTCGGAATGCATTCCGATTTTGAGCCATGGATCATCTTCGGGTCGCAGGATCTGCCCGGGCCAATTCTGCGCAGTGAATACTTCATTTACAGTGTAGGCCCAATACCGGCAATTGCTCTCAAGCGCCAGCGCGTAAAGCTCCTGAACCTAGTTATCCTCTAGCGTATGGCGAACCAGCAGGCTACCTGGAGCCCGCCACACCTCACTCCCGTTGACGGCAACAAGCGGAGAACGCAGGCCGAGCTGTTCGACATAAGGCGCAATACTCTGCACCTCCCGGCCCGTAGCGAACATTACGGCAATCCCTTGTTCAATCGCCCGGTGAATCCACTTACGGTTCTCTGTGGATATCTCATGGTTCCGGTTCAGTACTGTCTTGTCCATATCCAGTGCGAGCAGCTTATATTCCATTCCTTCATTCCTCACATTCCGATCTCCATTTGCTGTATTCCTGCGTCACGGTTAAGAGACATGGTGGATATCTTCTGCTTCATATCCGAATGCTTGCTGGATAGGACAAAATGCATTCTTACTGCACCGCCTTCCAGCATATCCATCTTGAAGGACTTCACCTTGATCCCCTCATCGCGGAAGAAGTTCAAAAAGATCCCGGGATCGCCTTCCTTCGCCACCGTTACCGTATACACTGCCGTCTTGCCGGACGGACGGATACGCTTTTCCACCCACTGGAGCACAAACAGACAGACCAGCACAGAAACAAAGGTGAGGATAGCCCCGTAATAGAAGCCGGCGCCAATGGCAATACCCATTGCGGCGACTACCCAGAGCGACGCGGCTGTCGTCAATCCGGAAATCGTATTTCCGGTGCGCAGAATCGTTCCGGCTCCAAGGAAGCCGATACCGCTGATAATTTGTGCCGCCAGCCGGGCCGGGTCCAGCCGGACATTAGGTTCCCCAGCAAATTGGCTGAAGCCGTAAATCGAGGTGAGCGTAATCAACGCCGAGCCCAGGCAGACCAGAATATGGGTGCGGAATCCGGCGTGATGCTGGCCCCGCTCTCTTTCCAGTCCAACGAGTCCACCGATCAGGAGAGCAAGGGCGATCCTGAGGCTAATATCCATATAGCCAATATGCCACACGTCTGGATTGGCAGTCATTATCACTTCATCCCTTTATACAATCTGTCCATATCCTTCGAATGGGTAATCAATCGTAATTCGGCCTGCCTGGCAATCACCGATTCCGCTGTACAGATCCACTTTACCGTCTTGTCGCATCACAATGCCGGAGGTGAAAGCGCAATCGACCAGAGCGGGCGTCTTGGCTGGCCCCGGAGGGTAGCAGGTACGGCTACCAATTAGATGTAGGTCTTCCGCTTTCCGGGTTCCCGGGTCGAAGACGAATGCCATGTTGAGATAGACCTTCACTTCGCCACCGCTTGCATCCTCATCCCGGTAACAGTTATGGCCGATAATACCGATCTTTCCGCTGTCCAGTAAGTATGCCTGATTGACCCCGCCCCACTCACCTTCGCCAAAGATGCCCGGGATATAAGGAGCTTGCTCTATTGTCTCGGCTGTAAGCTGATCTAGGCCGTCAAACACAGTAAAGCCAATCATAGATTCGCTACCATATTTACCCAGAGTCTCCGCTCCACGTGGACGGGAGAAGACTCCTATTCTGCCATCCTGCAATTCGACCAGGCGGATATCCTTCATCTTATTGGGACCTGTAGTGAAATAATACAAATTATGAAGATCCGTTCCCCTGTGAAAATATCCGAAATAGGTCTTCACCTTCCCCCCTTCCCGCTGGACATGAGTGCCGCCCATGACGATTTCGCTGCCGATCAGGCTGACATAAGGGTCTTCCAGCGTATAAATCATACTGCCCTGTACGAGAGTCCATTCATCCTGTCCAGTCTCCTCAAAGAGGCGAACCCAAGACCGTGCCCATTCATCGCGCCGCTCTACCCGGCCGAACAGATAGCGTTTGCCATCACGTTCAAAGGGGATGGTAATGTTGTATACATCAAATCCCTCAACCCCGTGAAAGCTTAGGATTGCACGATCATAAATTTGTTTAGTTACCTCAAATTGAATTCTTTGCTCTAGTAAAGTCAAACTACTCACTCCATTTCTTTTCTCTTTTATTTCCCTTGTTTGGCTTGATATTCATTGAATTGGCGAACATATTCGGCGACGACTTTATCCAAGCCTGCCTTCTTCATCTTGTCGAGTGCGGCGGGGAAGTCCTTGTCGAACTCTTGCACGCCCATGTAGATTGGGGTGATGCTCGCACTGGCTTCCGAGACAATATTAGTGTATTCTGTCCGCACATTGGTCGGATCGAATACAAAGTTAGCAGCGATGCTGTTTACCGCAGTTGGATTCGCTTCATACAGCACTTTATTATTTTCAGGAATGCTGTTCTCTAAATCAAACCGCATAAAGTTTACATTGCCATTCTGTGATTCCGAGCCCCTGTAACCAGGCTTGTTATTGTTGTTCGGATCATTAATAACCTTCATGCCCTTGTCGCCGTCTTTATTGTAATGTTTTCCTTCGATTCCATATTGCACTAGGTCGTAGTTCTCCTGGCTGTCCAGAATCCAATTCATAAACTTGACCGCTTCCTCAGGATGCTTACTTCCCACGGGAACCGCATTACCGTTTTTGAAGGTGAGCGGACGGAGATAGACTTTCTCCGGATTGAACCAAACGACTCCGACGTCATCCACTGTAGCTTGAGGATTGTTCTTCTGCAAAGTGCTCAAACTTCCCGCTGTGCCGAGGTTCACGAACCAGTCGCCGTTGTCGAGTTGAGCCTTAACCTGTTCCTGCTTCATGACGAGAATGTCCGGATTGGTCAGCCCCTTAGTGTACAACTTGCGCATAAATTCGGCGTCCTTCTTAAATTCTGCAGTTTCAATCCAGGACTTGACCTCACCCTTCTGATTTACATAGAAAAATTTATCCTTGACCGTAAACGGGAATGTTTCGTAGGTGCGATGTAGAATTGAGGTGTGCAGACTAACTGGATCGAAATCCGCCTTGGTTGCGAAGTAAGGTTTGCTGCTGCCCTTCCAGTTCTTCATCACTGTTTCCCAAGTGCTGATAAGCTCATCCGGAGTAGTTGGTTCCTCAAGATTATTTGCCCGGAGGATATCCCTGCGGATATTGAACTCGCCTTCACTCGCCATTTCCACCCAATAGGACGGAACTGTGTAGTATTTCCCATCGATTGTAGCACCGTCGAAAATATCATCGGGAATATTTTTTTTCAAATTTTGCCCATATTTCTCAATTGCCCCGCTGATATCAGCTAATGCTCCTCGGTTATAGTAGCTGGAGAACGGAGTACGGTCCTGCATAATATGGAACAGGTCAAAATCCTCACCGGTGGACAGCATAAGATTAAGTTTCTGGTCCCAGGCATCGCTCGGAATATAAATTTTCTCGACTTCCACTCCTACTCCGTCTGCAGCCAGCTTTTCATTAATTTTTTGATAGACTTCCTTGTAGTCTCTCGGTTCCGTGCCTGGAACAACATATTTAATCTTGACCGGTACTGTCTTATTCTCTTCATCGGCTGTCTGTGTGCCGGCAGCATTTCCTTTGCCCTCTTCATTCACCGTATTGCCGGAGTTATTGTTGCCGCATCCGGTGAGTGCGGTAACCGCAAGCATGGCTGCAAGCGCTAGAGAAAGACTTTTTTTCATGTAAAATCGACTCCCTTATAATTTTGTATATAAACCCCAGAGGGATTATATCAACCCTTAACTGATCCTATAACCAGTCCTTTAACAAAATACTTCTGTAAATAGGGATAGAGAAAAATGATGGGTCCAATCGTGACAATTGCTGTAGCCATCTTGACAGATTCAGCTGGGAGAGTGACGTCACCTGCTCCAGCCAGCATCGTCATCTCATTAAGCATGCTGATTTCAGATTTTAATTGCAGGAGCAAGAATTGTAGCGGATACAGACTCCTGTCATTAATCAACATAATTGCGTTCCACCAGTTGTTCCAGTAATCGAGCCCATAGAACAGCGCTATTGTTGCAAGCACAGGTGTACATAGCGGAAGATAGATCCGGAAAGCAATTGTTAAATCGTTTGCCCCATCTATCGTTGCCGATTCTCGCAGCGAGTCTGGCACTCCATTCATGAAATTGCGCACCAGAAAGAGATTGAAAGGGCTGAAAAGTAATGATGGAATAATCAATGCAAGAATATTATCAGTAAGCCCCAGCCAACGGTTCATTAAATACCAGGGCACAATTCCGGCGGAGAAGATCATCGTAATAAAAAAATAAAGTGACAGTGCATTGCGGTACTTCACACTCTTGTTGGCCAAGGTATAACCGGCCATGGAAGTAATCAGAATAGCCAGACTCGTTCCAACGAGCGTAACGAAGATCGATATCATGTAACTGTGCAGGACCTGCGATCCGCCGGTAAAAATTACTTTATAAGCATAAAAAGAGAATTTTTTGGGAAACAGGCTGTAGCCGTTCTTCAGAATTGTATCTTCATCCGTTATCGAAATCATCAGGACCAGCAGCATGGGCAATAGACACATCGCCGAATACAGGGTAACGCAGATATACATAATCATGTTGCTAATGGAACCCTTTTTCACTTTAACTCCTCCTAAAATTTTTGGAGCTTAGCTACCCTGATTAGACATCGTAAAAAACTCACTTTGAAAACATGGTCTCAGGGCATACCTCGGTAGGTTTAACTCAAAACAACACATTTTTCTAGTAAAGCGCACCATCCTTGAAGAATTTTCGTGTAATCGTGTTGGTGCCAAAGACAAGTATGAATCCAACCACCGACTGGAACAGTCCGACGGCCATCGCTTCGGAAGGATCACCAATCTGTCGCAGGGAACGGAACACATAGGTATCAATAATGTCCGTAGTCTGGTATAGGGTTCCGTTATCGCCGACCAAGGCATATATCATCCCGAAGTCGCCGTACATGATCTTTCCGATGGAGAGTAGCGTCAATATGACAACCGTCGGCATCATCAGGGGAATTGTGATTCGCCTGCACATTTGCCAGCGGTTGGCTCCATCGATTTCGGCCGCTTCATACAAGGTATCGTCAATGCCTGTAATGGTGGCCAGGTAAATCACCGCACTCATCCCCGCTCCCTTCCAGACATGCATGAGGGTCAAAATCACTGGCCAGACTCCGGGTTTTGTGTACCAGTTGATGGAAGCTATCCCTAGCTTGTTTAACAGTTGGTTCACAATCCCCATGTCCATGGAAAAGAACGCATAAATCACGTAGCTAATGACGATCCAGGAGATAAAATTCGGAAACAACATAACAGACTGGCTAATCTTAACAAACAGCTTTTTCCGCAGCTCGTTCAATAGCAAGGAAATAGCAAGTGCTGTCAGTGTGCCAAAGAAAATGAACAGGATATTTAGGAAAATTGTATTAAAGGTTACCGTGAATGCCTTGTTGGAGCGAAAGAAAAATTCGAAATTTTGAAAGCCCACCCATTTGCTGTGAAAGATTCCTTCCGTGTAATTGAACCGTTGAAACGCGATCAGCATATAAGGATAGGTCATATACCCGAATATAAACGTGTAGATCATTGCCGGCAAAACCAGCAGATAGGATGTGCTGTTGGCGCGGATATCCGATAGAACCCCCATTCGCCGACGAAACTTTTTCATCAATTTCAAATCCTCCCGTTAACGTTATTGTGGTTTGATTGCTTGCTATGACGCTAACATTAGGCCAGATTCCGGCTGCTGGCTATTTCAAATACCGGACATTTCTTTAACTAATCGGTTATCAGACCTCCATATTAAACGAGTAGCTTCCACTATCCTGATAAACTCATCTGAAGGCACTACTCGATAACGATCGAAGAGGCCTTATCATTCCAACCGTAAGGACTTAACGTCGTCTGATCCGATGTAAGAGTCAGAGAATCCCCCTGAAAGTTATCGTTCCAATAGAGCTTCACTGACACCCCCCCGACAATTCTCAGTGAGGTAATGTCGTCATTGCGAATCCCCGCTTCGATGAGTTGGTCCAGTGAATACCGACCTTTAGGCAAACTTACAGCATATCCGCCATAGCTTCCGTGCTGGTAAAATACCGCTCCTTCCTTCAATCCGTATACTTCAAATTCATATATGCGGGCTGCAGTATCACCGCTTCTTGCTGCGGCGTCTGTAATATAGAGTCGGGCATATCTGCCAAATACGTTCACGTTATGTGTCGTCACATTTGCTTTATTGTCCGTGACATTTACCATACTGTTCCAGTTGGTGCCATCTTCACTCACCTGAATACGGAAAGCCGCGGTATTCAGTTCCGCCGCCTCTCCGCCGGCGGCGGAATGCTTGACGACAAATCGGGTGATGTTGTGACGGACCCCAAGATCCAACTGCAAATAATGTGGCTCCGCTCCTGTAGCAGCCCACTTGCTGTTCCCGGCTACCGTACCGTCAATTGCCTTCTCTGGCCCTTCGCCATATACAAATCCATCTGCGGTGGCGCTTACATTACGTGCCGTATTAACATAGTCGAACAGCTCAATCTCCGAGACCTGCAGGCCGGAGCCGCCGCCGCTCGTAAACTCGAAGCGAATATATTCATAGCCCGCGGTATTGGAGAAAGCATATTCCCTAGTTTGATAGCGCAGCTCAAAGTTCTGATTTGACTGTCCATCGAGAACAGTCCAGTTCACACCATCATTCGAGCCTTTAACCGTCCAGTTCTTCGGATCGCGGAGCTGCGGGTTATCGTTACCGGAGGTCAACCGGTAGCGGTTGATGGCAAAGCGGCTGCCGTTTGCGAACCGAAATTGTACCCAGGCCGAGCCATGGGGGGTGTAATATTTAGTCCGCTTATCATTGTCGAATGCCTTCGCCGCTTCCTCTCCGGCGGGACTGTCACTATATTGCGATGTTGCTGTCCCAAAGCTTGTTCGATCAGGGGAAGGGTCTCCGGTAAGTGGAATATTTACGGTCAATTGAACGGGATAGTGATCGGAAGGATACAATCCGTTTTCGTTATAACGATTGATCTCAATTGACTGGAGACGTGTGGAATTCCGTTGAAAGATCCAATCGATATGGCCTGTATCCACCGAGCCGTCAAAATTGCTATAGGTTCCGTCATTGGTGTAACTATGCCCCAAATCGGCCCAGGTATCGTTCAGATCTGAATTCTGAAGTTGCTGGAACGATGGGCTGGTCTCTTCCATATTGAGATCTCCGCCCAGGAAAACTGGAATTGTAGGCGATGTCACGTATTTGGCGATCCGGTTAAGCAACAGCCCTACCCCCTGAGCTCGTGCTTCATCGGTCAGTCCTAGATGGGTATTGAAATAATAAAATTGTGCCCGGCTATCGTCCAGAGACTGAAATTTGGCCCATGTGCAGATCCGCGGATAGCTGGTTTCGTGAGTACTCTTGCTGCCCGGCACATCCGGAGTGTCGCTGAGCCAGAACTGTCCCCACTCCGCAGCCTGATATTTATCCGACCGGTAAAGAATGTTGTTGTACTCGTCTGTCGTATTTCCGTAGCGTGACACGCCTACCGAAGCATAAGAGGCGCTTAGTCCATTAAGCAAATCGTGAATTTGATTCTCATAGCCCTCCTGCATCCCAATAACGTCAGGGCCATACGATTCAATTGCATTTACTACCCGCTGCTTGCGGTTCACCCAAGCGATATCTCCCGTCCCCGAGCGGTTGCGGATATTGAAGGTCATCAGCTTCACTTGCTGCGAATCCTCCTCAGCAGCCGCCTTAGCTTTAGGCAGCTCCCCGGTTGTGACTCCAGTAAACGTCATCATACCCACCAATAGCAACATAGTCCATTTTTTTGACATCCTCATGTCCTCACTCTCCTTCTCGATACTGCCTCTTCTCATAGTGGCAGCATTCTTCCATCTTAGGTAGAACCTCCTCTTGCTGTCCATTTCGAAAACAGGAACTTACTTTCACAATCCTGCCTGCATATTTCAAATATACTGAATGACTTTCATTTATAAGTAAGATAGTACCTTTTTCGTAGGTTTTGCCCTATAGTTAAGAGACGATTTCAGCAGCATTGGAGGAAGCTTACATGCGAGGTACCCTAGGCCGGCTTATCCGGTACAAAACATTTCAGAAGCTTACAATTTCATATTTCTTGCTCGTTCTTATTACTGTCAGTCTACTGTCGAGCGTTCTTTTTTCGCTTTTTTCGGGCAGTGCAGTTAATGAGATTGACCGAAATTCCAAATTAATGCTCTCCCAAATCAGCTACGCCTCTGATGTTGTATATAATCAGGTCATGACTATTGGCAACTCCCTAATCAATGACCCTGTAATGATCTCTTTCCTGAACGGTAGAGAGGAGGACAAGACAAAGAACTACCATGTCTTCCAGCAGATGTTTAAGATCAAAAGCGCGTATCCGTTCATCCATAGCATAGGGGTCTACCGACCATCCACAGACAGTAATGTAGATACCTCCGGACTTCCGTTTGACAAATCCCTGTATGCGATCAGCGCACAAAAATATATGGAGTTCTATCCTCGTAAGCTATCTGTCCAAGGGTTCAACAATAATAGTCCACTACAATTTCTTACTTTCCTGCTATATCCCGACTATTCGCTGTATTCCTCGGACAATTCGTTCATTTACATCAATGTGGAGGAACAGTCCATTCTGACGACGATCCGCAACATTAGTAAAGCCAACTCCGCGAACAATGTGTTCGTGATGAACAGTGAAGGGCGCGTGCTATCACATACTGATTCAGGCCTTTTCATGGAGGATCTGTCCGCCAATAACTACGTTCAGCGGATTCTCCATGAGGGTAAGCCGGAACATAGCTTCACAGCGAGCATTACCAAAGAGAAGTATCTGATCACCTATGTTAAGTCATCTGAAATGAATTGGTACTTTGTAAACGTTTCCCCATATGAAAATCTGATTTCCAACATCCGCCAGCTTCGGACCGTGACTCTGTTCGTGACTTTAGCGCTTGTTCTTGCCGGGCTGCTAATTTCCATATTTTTGACCAAGAATATGTACAAGCCGATGTCGTCACTCTTTGATACCATCAAGCCAAAATCCCTGTCCAGCCCGAATTCTCTACTCATTGATGAATATCAAGTTCTAGCAGAAGTCTTCACAACGTTGGAAGAAAAAGGCGAATCGATGCAGTTCGTCATCAGCCGCTCCTCAAAGACAATTCGTGAACATTATCTGCAGGCACTCCTCAAAGGGAATACACGCGATATTGCCGTCCCGGAAGAGATCATCCAGGATATCGACCGAAAGATGACTGGACCTTACTTTTGCGTAATTGTATTCAAGATTGATGAGTTCGAAGCGGTAAAAAAGCGAGTAAGTGTTGAACAGCAGCCTCTACTCCGCTTCGCTCTGGGCAATATTGCCAAGGAATCACTGGAGCAATTCGGGGCATGCGACATCTTGATTACCGAGGAAAACGAGGCGGTGGCGGTCATTCAGTACGAAACCAATGATCTTCCTTTCGAATTAAAAAAAGCCCTGCGCAGCGTTCAGAGCTTCCTCAGCCGCTATTTCAAGCTGACGGTCTCCATCGGGGTTGGGGATATTGTGTATGGCAGAAAAAATATGCAATATTCCTTCACTTCGGCCCAGCAGTACGTAAAATACAAATTGATCTACGGAAACGAGTCCATTCTAGATGCTTCCGCAACACGTTCGCATCTTATGACAACCTTGAGTTATCCGACCGTTACAGAAAAGAAACTGATAGAAGCCATACAATCCGGGAAGGCCGATGTCATTCAGGAAAGTATTGATAATTTCATCCAATTGGTCTCTACGGGCTCATGCAATCAGTTGATTACTTATTGTATCCAGCTACTGCTCTCGCTGCTGAAGCACTTTGAATATTTGCAGTTTTTACCTGAAACCAATTTCAATGAATATCTGGATGCTATAACAGATATTGAAAAGGCGGAGAGCTTGGAGCAGATCGCTCATATCTTCGGAAGCTACTGTGCCAACATAAGTGTTTTAATAGAAGAGAAAAATCAATGGCTAAATGCACAAAAACACAACAGCGTAATCGAGAATGTGCAAAACTACATTCGGGACCATTATACCGAACCAAATCTGTCCCTGGAGTCCGTCTCTAACTTCGCCAGTCTGTCCCCTAGCTATCTGGGCAAGCTTTTCAAAGGCTCGACAGGGCAGTCATTCAACGAATATCTCAACCATACCCGGCTGGAGAAAGCGCGGGAGCTTCTGCTCACCACCAATGAAACGGCCGCTAAAATCAGCGAGTCGGTGGGAATGTACAATATTACTTATTTTTCTACCCTGTTCAAGAAAAAATACGGGCTTTCTCCCTCCGCCTGCAGGGAGCAGGCGACTATTAAGCGGTTGGATTTGCGGCAATAAAGGCAAAGGGAGCGCCAGTTAAGGCGCTCCCTTTGCCGCACGGTTGGATTTACGGTATCCCCTGCGAACATTTGCAGAAAATCGATTCAATTTACCCACCCGACAAGATCCATACCCTTATTTTATCACCCAGGAAATAATAATATCTTATCTGCATCCTTTTTCTGAATGCTCTGCATAATTTTATGCGTTTCTCAAAAGCATCACAGTTTCAAAAACCATCGATTAACTTCATTAGCAGCATCGGTGTGATACAATAATAACGCAACGTGATCCATAATAGAAAGACGGGGGCAGAGCATGCATAAATTCAAACGATCCCGGTTACTTTTTAAACAACGTCCTACTTTTATAAAAATCATAATTTATTTCGTCAGTGCCAATGTATTGGTACTGGCTATTTCCTTTATTGCGCTCTATTCCCTTTCTTCCAAAACGCTGCTTGAGGAAATTGGCGACCACTCAAAATCCTTGCTGATCAACGGCGCCAAAAATACTGCCCAGCTTATGGAATGGTCCATCAATTATGCATACTCCTCCAGTTCTGACGTGCAAATCGAATCGTATGCGCTCTCAGAGGAACATAGTGATCTAGATACCTATGCGGTTTGGAGCCGGCTCATGAATGTTAAGAACGGAAATCCTTCCCTTGACTCCGTCTATCTTATTAATGATTATACGCAGCAAATTCTTGACTCCAGGCTAGGCTTAACCGATTTCAACAGCTTTTATGATCAAGAAGTGCTGCAGCGGTTGCGAAACCGCAAGCTAACCGACGGAGCCTTTTTGATCCCTCGCTCCATACCGCTGCCTTTAGAGTCCGGCAAATTAAAAAAGGTCATTACGGCAATTATTCCTTATGAGACTGGAAAATCCATTTCTGCTTTTGTACTGAATGTCGACACCGACAGCATCATGACTCTGCTTCAGAATAATAGCAATTATCTGGAGACCAGCATCCTTGTGCTCAATGAAAAGAGCGAGCTTATTTTTAGTACCGTAAAGCTGGATCAGGAAAAGATCCGTGAGTTCAGCGAGGCCGGCGGGAGGAGCCCGAACGGTTGGCAGATTTTTAAGCCGCAGGGCCAGAAAGACCTGATGCTAATCTATGCTAATACGTCAATCAACGGTATCCAGAACTGGAAAATTATTGAGACAATCCCCAAATCCATTATTTTAAGCAAAATAACTTTTCTCCGGAATCTGACACTGCTGTTGTTTGCCGGCTTATTTGCCGTATCGTTATGGGTGATTATTCTGTTATCTAGGCGGGTATACTCACCCATTCAGGAGCTCGTGCACAATGTCATGGAGCAGCATCAAGCGCAGCAGCTGGACGGCCAACAGGAGGCTAACGAGCTTGTGTATCTTTCACGGGTTTTTTTCTCGCAGAATGAAAGAATCCTTGAGCTGGCCGAACATGGACGGCATAATAAGGTGCTGGCACGGGAACGGTTTATACGGGAATTATTGGGGGAACCTTCGCAATCCATTTCGGAGATCCGAAACATCTGCAGGGACCTCGGTATTAAAATTCCTGAGGATAATATATCTATTTCCATCTTCCGTATTGATCATTTCGCTGATTTTAGCCTGCGTTATTCGGATAAAGACCAACGACTCCTCCGCTTCGCCATGGCCAATATCATTCAAGAAGCTCTGCAGACCGATGAAGTTTATGGAATTCAGACCGTGGATATGGGCAAGGACCATGTTGCTGTACTTCTCCCTGTGGGCAAGGGGCAGTCTGCAGCTATTTTTAGCGAGAAGCTCCGCCAGGCACAGAAACTCGTAGAGCAGTTTCTATCCATTGGAACCACGGTCGCCTGCGGAAAATATTTGGAAGGTTTACCAGAACTGCATGAAGGTTATATGGAAAGCTATGAAATGACCCAGGAACGATTCCGAAAGGGCCATGGATCATTCATAATTGAGGAAAATTCCGATACAGAGGGTGCAGAGCTTTATCAAATGCCGCTTGATCTTGAGCGCCAGATGGAGCAGGCGATCAATAAAACTGATACCCTCTCCTTCATGGAAAGTCTGCGTACCGCAGTCTCGTCTCTCCGGGAAAGACCTTATTTTGAATGTAAAATGTCATTGATTACTTTATTTATGGATATCCGCCGATCGATGCAGGAGGTGTCTCACCGGTCTTTGCTACCAAGCTCATGGAGTATGACAACACTTGAGAATCAGATCATCAAGCTAGAAACCCTGGAAGCTGTTACATATTGGATGTCAGAGATAGCCGCTCAATTTTTAGATGAACTTGCCAAAGCACGCAGCTTCTCCAAGAACGCCGGTCTGGTTGAGCAGGTAGACAGTATCATTGAGAGACATCTGACAAATGCCAATCTGTCAGTCAAGATGTTATCGGATGAGCTTGGCCTCTCTGTGAACTATATTAGAAATCTGTACAAGAATGAGACTAATCGCTCCATCACTGAGACGATATCCGAGAAGCGTCTGAGTATGATTAGCGAGGAACTAGTAAGAAGCGATGAAGCCATTGAGCCAATTGTGCTGAAATATGGTTTTTCCTCTTTGAATACCTTTTATATTGCTTTCAAAAGAAGATACGGCGTCACTCCGGCTGTGTATCGTAAATCTAACAAGTAAATTCCGAGAACAGCAATCGCTATGCGAAGCTTCAGAGATTCGAGCGTTTGCTGCTGGACAGTAACAATTTCAAGCTGCCCTATCGACCATAAAAGGTCTTTATGTCAGCTTTTTTATACTTCCAAAAAACACGATAAAGAGGCAGATCAAGAATAAACCTCTGACCTGCCTCTCGCTCTTACTCTTAAAATTTCCACTTAGCTGCCACCCTCGCATTCGAGTGGATCGTCATATCTTGAAATAAGTTACTCTTCAAGCTCCAGCATTCTAAGCAGCATAGTCACGGCCTCGGCCCGAGTCGTCGGCTCGGCTGAAGCAAAGTGGCCTGCGCCGCGGCCTTGGATGATACCCAGCATTTGGATGCCCTTGACTGCAGCCTTCGCCCATGACGGAATTTTCTCGTCATCCGTGAATCCTGTACCGGCTACCGGATCCATCGGCAACCCCAGCGCCTTCGCTATCATGACCGCCATCTCTGTTCGCGTGATCGCCGCGTCCGGACGGAAGCTTCCGTCCTCGTATCCGCTGATGATTCCAGCTCCATACGCTTGGTCCACTGCCTTAGTCGCCCAGGCACCAATCTTCTCCTGGTCCTTGAAAGCTGGGGCTATACCCACCGCTTCGGTCTTCAGCGCGTTCATTAGCATGAACGTAAATTCCGCCCGCGTCACCGTCTTGTCCGGCTGGAAACTTCCGTCAGGATAGCCCCCGACCAGCTTCTGCCCGGCCGCACTGCGGATGAGTTTCTCCGCCCAATGTCCGGCGATGTCCATGAAGGTCGGCAGCGGTTGTTTACTCTCGCTGCTTTCCTCATTCTTCACATCCACTGCCAGCACGGCGAACTTGGTGAAGTGATCCACCTCGGCGGTGATCCGGTTGCCTTCCACCTTTCCGCCCACTTCAACCCATAGCTTTGGGGCTTCGTCATAGTAGAAGATCGCTACCCGCTCGCCTGCCTTCACCGCTGTAGGATCGAACTTCAGCGTCAGCTTGACGTTATGTTTAAAGTTGCCACTCAGATTCTTCAGTATCTCGAACACCTCGCTAACCAATGTTCCCAGGTCGTTCTTCAGTTGTGCCGTATCGCTGACCTTCTCAATGGTGATGCACAACTCCTGCTCCGCTGTTCCTGCAGGCACCGCGATGATTACCTGGTCGCCGTGACTGACTTCGCCTGCTCTTCGAGTCGGGATCACGATGCTGCCCCCGGACGATTTAACAACCGAATTGTCAATGACCGGTGTGCTGTTGTCGACAGGATTCTGTGGGTGCGGCCCCATCGGTGTCGCGGTCGCAGCGGCCGAATAGACACTCTCCCCGCCTGTGTTTACCGCCTTCACCGCAAATACGTAGCGGGTTCCGTTCGTCAATTCCGTCACCGTGTAATTGGTTCCTGTTATACCCTCCTGCACCTTAACCCAATCGGTCAGAGTTTCCGGCGCAGATGTTCCTTCATAATTGAATACCGCGTAACTGTCCGCTCCGGTCGACGCATTCCATGTCAATGCGACCTGACCGTTGCCTGCCACTGTCTGCAGATTGCCTGGCGCGGCTGGCACACCTGGCAATGGCTTAGTCGGCGTCGCCACTGCAGCAACCGAGAAATCGCTCGTGCCCCCCTTGTTTACCGCCTTCACGGCGAACGCGTAGCTCTTGCCGTTCACAAGCTCTGTCACTCTGTAAGTTGTGGTTGTCACAGTTGCCTGGACCAACACCCAGTCCCCTGCACTTACTGGCGCTGCAAACCCTTCATACTTATACACTTCGTAGCTGTCTGCTCCCGTTGACGTGTCCCATGTCAATTCGACCTGACCGTTGCCTACCGCTGTCTGCAAATTGTCCGGTGCGACTGGCGCGCCGGGCAATGGCTTAGTCGGCGTCGCCACTGCAGCTACCGAGAAATCGCTCGTGCCCCCCTTGTTTACCGCCTTCACGGCGAACGCGTAGCTCTTGCCGTTCACAAGCTCTGTCACTCTGTAGGTTGTGGTTGTCACAGTTGCCTGGACCAAGACCCAGTCCCCTGCACTTACTGGCGCTGCAAACCCTTCATACTTATACACCTCGTAGCTGTCTGCTCCCGTTGACGTGTCCCATGTCAATTCGACCTGACCGTTGCCTGCCGTTGTCTGCAGATTGCCCGGTGCGACTGGCACGACGGCTACAGGCATCACTTCATTTGAAGGATCGGAGGATTGGGAATCTCCTGCTGCACTAGTTGCGATTACCGTAAACCTATAAGTCTTGCCATTCTCAAGTCCCGTCATAAGGATCGGACTTGAAGCTCCCGTCTTCGTTATTACAGCCTGATCCCCCTCCCATGCTGTTATCCTATAAGACAATATAGGATTAGTACCGCTGCTCATCGGTGCTGTGAAGCTAACCGTCGCTTCGCGGTCACCGGCTGCCGCACTTACACCCGTCGGTGACGTTGGGACCCATGAACGGTAGATATCGAATTCATAAAGGGAATATCCGTAATTCGTCCCTCTCTGCGTGCCATACATCCGTACATATTGGGCATTGACAGGGTCAAATGTGATCATATCGATCCCCCCGTCGCCCGCCTCTGTTGAATAGACTTCTGTCCAATCGGCAGCATTATCCGATACCTCAATTTTGTAGCTCTTGCTGTAGGCCGCCTCCCAGTTCAGCTTTACTCGGTTCACTTTATAACTTGAACCAAGATCCACATATATCCACTGCGGATCGGATGCTTCTGATCCCCATCTTGAAGCCGGATCGCCGTCTACCGCATAACCTGCTGCTACTTGTGCATTCGGGCTTGATGAAGCGGTTGTTTGTTTACCCTTTGCCAAGTTTTGCAATGCGACCGTAATATTGGAGGGAGTCGATGGCTGAGACTCTCCAACCGCATTAACGGCTGTAACCGTAAATGTATATTCACTGCCGATGTAAAGATCCGAGAGGGTAATCGGACTGGACATACCTTCCACAGTTTTTATAGCTGTTGCGCCCAGCCAGGCTGTCGCCTTGTATTTTTGGATTGCGCTGCCGCCGTTATTTACCGGTGGTACGAAACTTACGATCGCTGTACCATCTCCCCCAATTCCTTGCACGCCCACAGGCGCATCGGGGGCCGTCTCGGGTGCAGCGTATACTTTAAAATCATATAAGGAGTAGCCGTAAGTGGTACCTCTTTCCGTACCACACATTCTCACATATCTGGCATTTGTGGTAGTGAATGAAATGTCGTCGATTCCTCCATTGCCGCTCGTCGTCGAGTATACATCTGTCCAGATTGAAGCATCGTTGGACACTTGGATTTTGTAGCTTTTTCCATATGCTGCTTCCCAGCTTAACCGAACTTTGTTCACGTTGTGAATTTCTTGGAGGTCCACATACATCCATTGTGGATCAGTATTGGTGGATGCCCAACGGGTATTGGGATCGCCATCTACGGCGAGATCTGCTGCTTGTGACTTGTCCACACTTGATACTTTGACCGTTTTTCCTTGTGCCAGATCTTGTGGTGCGTTGGCATATACCACCGGTACTCTATCAATGAGTGTCCGATTATCGGTGTAAGTAAGCTTGCTTCCGGACGGCGCAACAACGAGCACGACAGAGTTGCTCGCGGGAACATGGAAGGTTTGAGAACCTGACACATTTCTCGCTACATATTCACCCGAAATGACATCGAACAAGTCCGATGCAGAACTCAACGAGATTTGGACATTCTGATCCGTTTGATACGGATTATAATACAAGTATGTCGGAAGACTCTTTCCTGTCTGGTAGAAATCTAGCGCATTTAAATCAATCTGCAGAATTTTCTCCACATTTGTGTTTTTGAGGATAGCACCGAAGAATCCAGCCCAACTACTTCCGTATAAACCAAGATCGGAGCAGGTCTCACCGCAGCCCCAGCTGCTCCAGTACTTATGCGGATCACCGGTTGAGCGAGGCGATTGGCCGTCCTGTGTTTTGCGCAGTCCTTCGTAAGCGATTACCTTTTCAGGAGCATCCTGATATTTTGTCCCGTAATACTGCTTGTCTGCTGGCATCTGGTCCGCGTAGAAAAAGCGTGCGGCATTGCTGGAGTTCAGCAGCCACTTGCCTACGACATTCGCATAGCTTGAATCGTATTTCACCACAGGAGCAAAAAACGCAGTCGCGAACGTATTCAGCAAGAAGGCATAGCCGCCTCCGTCTGACCGGCTGCCCTGCAGCCCATAAGCATCATATCCATTCCAATTCTCCTGTATCGTTCCCCAGCCACCTCTTACGCTTGAGCCGGACAGAATCCATTTGAACAGGTGATTTAGATCGTAATTCGTTCCCTCCTCAGCGTTCATTCTGGCTGCAATATAAGGTGCGAACATGGCACCAACCTCATAGTAAGGATTGCTTCCAAGGTCATTGTAATAATTCATGCTCCATTTGGCACCGTTCAAATATTTGGCATCGCCTGTTCTTTTGTACTCCCAATATTGGATTAAGCCGCTGATCATCCCCGCTTCAGGAACCTTCCAACTTTTATTCACGGGAGTTTGCGTATCATGATTATAGGATTGATGCCAAAAGTTAACGTTCGGTCCGCCCAAATTAACCGTCATTTTGTACAACGCATCCGCGATGCCGGTCCTAAGCTCATTCGCATGCGGATCGTCCGGATATAAATCAGCTATAATGTAATACAGCATGTTCGGGGCAAGATCATACCACCAGTCGGTCTGATTCCGCTCATGCGTGGGGTTCGGCCAATTGAAGAACAGTTTCCTGTCATTGAAATCATGCTTAAACGTCCGGATCAGATCAACATAATTCATGCCGTTCTGGTTAGTTTTATCTACGCCGGACAGTGAGGCCCCCGCTATGCTAGCCAGCATATTCACGGCCTCCTGTTCCCCATCCTGGCTTAATCTGATATCTCCCAGGTAAGAAGGCATCTTGAATGTTTTGTAGGGGAGGTTGTAGTGAGTCTCGTCCCACTGAATCGTCGGTAATGGGCTTGTCTTATTCCAATCGTACACAAAAGCATCATAATCCAATGCGCGCTGTTTCCAATCCATATAGCTGTACGGCGCAGGATTATTCGGGAACTTGGAAACATCGGGAATGGCTGCCTGTACGACCTTTCTCGCAGGTTCAGCTGCCCTTGCTTCAGGTGGTACCCCCCACATAGTGGATAACATACTGGCGATGATTACTAATACGGCTGACTTTTTCAACATAATTCTTAACCCCCTTAGCGGCGGAGCACTGACAGACGGCACCACTGTTGTTCTTAGTAACCTATATAGAGCAATTCTTTTTGCACATGCATCGATTTACGTTTTTACATATTAATAAACGGGCACAATGTATAAAACAAGAAATGTTGTTTATGCATGTGCCCGCCAACAAACGATTATTTCCCGTCTTTATGCTCCAGCATTCTAAGGAGCACAGTCACAGCCTCGGCGCGTGTCGCCGGCTCAGCCGGTGCGAACCGCCCTGCGCCGCGGCCCTCTAGGATGCCCAGCGCCTGGGTACCCTTGACCGCAGTCTTCGCCCATGCCAGGATCTTCACATCATCGGTGAAGTTGGTGGCGCCTGCCGAATCCAGCGGCAGATCCAATGCCTTCGCGATCATGACCGCCATCTCTGCCCGCGTGATTAACACATCCGGACGGAAGTTTCCATCCTCGTACCCGCTAATAATTCCCGCCGCTACCGCTTGAGCTACTGCCTCAGCTGCCCAGGCGCCAATCTTCTCCTGGTCCTTGAAGGCCGGGGCTGCACTTGCCATTTCGCTCTTCAACGCGTTCATCAGCATGACCGTGAATTCTGCACGCGTTACCGACTTGTTCGGCTGGAAGCTGCCGTCCGTATACCCCCCGGCCAGCTTCTGGCCGGCCGCTCTGCGGATGAGGTTCTCCGCCCAGTGTCCGGCAATGTCCGTGAAGGTTGGCAACAGCTGCGGTTGCACGCTGCCTTCATCTTTCTTCACGTCCACAGCCAGCACCGCGAACTTGGTAAAGTGATCCAACTCGGCGGTGATCCGGCTGCCTTCCACCTTACCGCCCACTTCGACCCACACCTTCCGGGCTTCGTCATAGTAGAAGATTGCGACCCGCTGGTCTGTCTTCACGGCGGACGGATCGAACTTCAGCGACAGCGTAACTGAATGTTTAAAGTTTCCGATGATGTTCTTCAGCACCTCAAACACATCGCTAATGAGTGTGCCTTGATCGTTCTTCAGTTGGGCAATGTCAGCCACCTTCCCAATGGTGATCCGCTGCTCCTGCTCCGCCGTTCCTGCCGGCACAGAAAGGACTACCTGATCGCCTAGACTGACTTCTCCCGCCCGTCCGGCCGGGAGAACAATCGTTCCGGTTACTGACTTGATGACGGAGTTGTCCGTGGCCGTAGGGAAGCTTGGACTCGGGTTGTTGTCCACCGAAGGCTGCAGTGCCACCGGTACCGCAATCACAGCCCCGGAGAGTTCACTTGCTCCTCCCAGATTGACCGCCTTTACCGTGAACGCATAGCTTGTGCCGTTTGTCAGACCAGCGACCGTATAAGCTGATTCGGTGATCCCTTCCTTCACCAATTCCCACGCTTCCGGAATCTCCGGAGCTGAAGCCCCTTCGTGTTTATACACCGCGTAGCTGACTGCTCCAGCCACACTGTTCCAGTTCAAGGTCACTTGCCCATTGCCTGCCGTGGCACTGAGTGGGTCCGGCGCTTCCGGTAGCTGCGGCTGGGGTGCCCCCGGCGTTGCCACTGCGGTTCCCGAGAAGTCGCTTACGCCTCCCGCATTGGCTGACTTCACCGCAAACACATAACTCAAACCGTTCGTCAGACCGGTTACCGTGTACGATGTGCCCCGCACAGCTTCAACCACCTGAATCCACTGAGCCGGATCTAGCGGTGCTTCGGTACCTTCGAAGCGGTACACTGCATAGGTCACGCTGCGCGGCATAGCGTTCCAGCTCAGAACCACTTGGCCGTCACCCGCTACTGCGGCCAGATGGTCCGGCGCGTCCGGCGCGTCCGGCAATACTGTTGTCGGCACGGCGACTGCCGCCTGCGAGAATTCGCTCTCGCCTGCCGCATTCACCGCCTTCACCGCGAAGGCATAGCTTGTGCCGTTCGTAAGAGCGGTCACAGTAAGCCAGGTGTCCGGGAGCTCGGACTTAACCAGCTTCCAGCTGCTCTGATCCCGGGGTTCAGCCGTACCTTCATAGCTGTACACCTCATAGCTGTCCGCTCCGGCCACGGCATCCCAGGTCAGATCGATCTGACCGTCGCCCGGCACCGCAGTCAGATTGTCCGGCACCGCCGGCACTGACGCCATCGGAGTGACTTCATTCGACGGCACAGACATAGGCGAGCTGCCTTTAGCGTTGATTGCCGAGACCGTGAACGTATAGACCTTCCCGTTGCTCAGACCGGTCACGAAAATGGGGCTCGCCGTTCCCTCTGCCGTCTGGACAGACTCGGCGTTCAGCCAGGCGGTTACCTTGTACTTCAGTATCCCGGAGCCGCCATTGTCAGCCGGTGCCAGGAAGCTCACTTCTGCCGATCCGTCGCGACCGGCGGCCTGTACTCCGTCTGGCGTTCCCGGAATCGTGGCGGGAGCCGTATATACTTCGAACTCCCACAGTGAAGCTCCCCATTCCGTCTTTTTGCTCGTCACATACAAACGCACAAATTTCGCGTTTTGGGCATCAAAGGAAATATCCTCTATGCTTCCTTTGCCGGTTGTGGTTGAATAAACCTCTTTCCATTCGGAGGTATCATTCGATACTTGAATTCGATAGCCGTCGGCATAGGCGGCTTCCCAGTTCAGAACGACTCTGTCGATCTTATAGACGCTCCCGAGATCGACAACAATCCAAGGGTTCGCCTCGTTTCCACTCGAAGCCCAGCGCGTGCCTGTGTTGCCGTCGACTGCTCCTTCCTTGGCGTATGAATCGAACGAGGATACCGTTACAGCTTTTCCCATGGCCGCATTCATTGTATCCTGACCTGTGATGATAACGGTTGCTTCTCCGGTTATGCCCGAGCCGTCAGCCGCCGTCGCCAGGACCTTGACGCTGCCATTGTCTTTAGGCGTCAGCATCCCGCGCGCATCGATTGCAGCAAGAGTCGTCGGGTTCCCGACCACATCTGTAACTTTCCAGCTTACACGCGAATCAGTTGCATCGGCAGGACTGACCGAGGCCGTCATCTGCAGCGGGGCATTCTTTTTAACAATTGCATTTACGCCATCCTTGCCGGAGACGACAATGCCGGTAACCGGCGTTGCCGCAATCGATTCCGGGTCCGGATATACTTTAAATTCATATAAAGAATAGCTGTTGAACGGTCCGTTTGCCGTTGTCAGCATCCGCACGTATCTGGCGGCTGTTGACGGGAATAACAGTACCTCCAGTCCGCCTCCACCGGTCGAAGTTGTATAGGCGTCGCTCCAGTTCGAGGCATCGCCTGATACTTGGATGCGATAGCCTTTGGCATAAGCGGCTTCCCATGACAATACGACTTTGTTGATATTGTATGTCCTGCCCAGATCGACGGAAATCCATTGCTCGCCCCCCGTGCCTGCTGCCCAGCGAGTCGTCGGATTCTCATCCACAGCGCTTGCGGCAGGCAAAGAGCCGGATTCCGAACGGGATGCCGTCGCGGTTTTGTTAAACGCCAGGCTTGTAACGTTCTGATTCGCAATAACCATATCCTTGAAGCCCTTCACGCCCGATGTAGCCGTGGCCACGACTCTGACAGTTCCGTCGCCAGTGGCAGTGAGCACGCCGTCTTTTGTGATTTGGGCAGCGCTTGTCGGTTTTCCGTCCACACCTGACACGCTCCAGTTGAGGCTTTCGTCTGTGTTGTCGGGCTTAATCACCGCCATCATTTGAACGGTGCCATACTTTTCCGTGATCTGATCTCTTTGATTGGCCGTGCTCACGACAACTTCCTGCACTTTGACAGGAAGTGGGACGGACAAGGTCCGGGTCAGGGCGTTCGATTGATCCGATTGCTTTGTAACACGCAGTACTAAATCAACTCGCTCCGCCACGGATGTGTGAATTATACCATCCACGCTGACCGCTGCCGGGTTGCCGGACGATTCAATTGCGATCTCGAATCCCTTCGGAACGGCGGGCAGCTGCAGCTTTTCCGCATTTTTTGCAGGTGTGACAATATACGGGATGCCGTCGGCGATGGATTTCGCGCTTTTATCCGCTGGGTCGATCAGTGCTGTAGGCTTGCCTTGGTCGTAACGCACGCCATTTTTCAGCCAAGTATAATCAATCATGAGAGTAGCTGTGAAAGAGGACGGCGTGACGCCTTGCGGATTAAAATTGCCGGACTCCATCGTTTCGCAGAACTCACCTGTCCGGATTGAATGTCTCATCATGCTGTCGATGAACTGGCGTGCTTCGGCTGTCAGTCCGCTGTCAAACAACCCCACAGCCGTATTCGCCACGTCTCCATATTTGGCGAAGCTCCAACCGAGCAATTCCTTATTCGGGTCCGATGTTTGCTTATAGTAAGCAACAAGCCGTTCTGTCAGATCCTGAGGCAGCTGGTTCACCAGCAGCTCGGCAATATAGTTGGGATCATCCGTCATTCGGTCCGCGTAGTAATGAACGCCCTTGTCTACAAAACTAAAATTGTATATTTTATCCGGTGCGAAAAACCAATCTCTGGCTTGATTTGTCAACTGCATTTGCAGCTTTTGCCACATAGCAACATCCTCGTTGAGCCCGAGTTCCTTCGCGATGTTGATGGCATAATCCGCGTCCTTTAGGAAGTGGGACACAAACGATATATCTTTTTCATCCGAATAATTGTGGCTTCCGTAAATCCATCTTGGATTATCCGCTGAAAATTTCAAATGACGTTTGATTGCGGGATACACTGCCTGAAGGCGATCTTTATCAGGGTCCATGCTGTAAACGACCCATGCCGTATGCGCTTTTTGGGTAGGCAGTCCTTCACCGCTCAGCGAGCCGTTCTGGTCGATCAGTGACATAAATCCTTCCAGTGCACTCCATGCGGTCGCCGGGTCCAGATAGGACACAAGCTGAATGTTGTAAAAGGACTCCCAGGCGGCACTTCTCGGACTTTTTTCGTGTCCGGAATTCCATCCGGAACCGCGTCCCAGCGTGACTTGTCTGTAATTAAAGTCTTTTTCCGGCGTCTCGGTCAGAATAGAATCCAGCAAATACGTCCAGGCTGCATAGTAGCTGCGTCTATGCTGTTCGGGCGTCACGCCTTGACTATCCACCTCCGTAATGCCCCAATTCTGCGGCTTCGGAGCGTGGCCCAAGGTACCGTCCCAATAGGCTTTCGTCTGGGCCAGACGCACGGCAACCGGTTGATCGAAGAGTTGCTTCGCCCTTTCTATGGCTTTTTGGCTGCCTTCCGCAGCTGTCGAGAAACCATATCCGTATGCAACGCTGCTTGTTCCAGCGCCGAACAGAATGCTGATGCTCCAGCTGCTTCCGTCAACAGAAGGCTTTTGCGACAAGGCGTAGATTTGTCCACTGCCGTCTATGCCCGCTAGGTTAATGGCATAGCTGTAGCCGGTGCTTTCGATCAATATCACTTTTTTGTCATCCAGCCAAGTGACTGACCCGTTGCCGACGCCGCTCAGCGTCATTGTTTTTCCGTCAGGACCGTCCAGATTGAACACGCGGATGATCGAATCCTTATCGGCGAAAAATTCATATCCGCTGATCTTGGCATTCAGATTGGAGTACAGGGCATCAAATGTCAGCTTGTACGGGTACCAGCTGGTGCTTACGCTGCTCGCTTCTTGCTGGACTCCGTTGTTCACACTCATGCGGACGACGGATTGCTGTTCGCGTTGTACCGGAGCGGTACCCAGCCCGCCCACCATATATTCCAGCGATAAATCCAGATTGCTCTTCAGCTTGCTTTGCTTGGGATTGAGCGACAGCCGGCTTAACGGATAGCTCAACCAGCGCCATTGATTCGCATCGCTATTCTTAATCGAATCACTGTCAAAGTCCGAATCTCCCCATAGTCTGACATTACCGACATACTCGGGAAGCTCACGAAGGATATCCTTTTGACCGCTGAGGGTCACCGCAGCTTCACCGGAGATCCCGGAGGCATCCTTCGCCGAGGCGATGACCCTGACCTGTCCGTTTCCTCTCGATGTCAGCATGCCAGCTTCGCTAATCTCGGCAAGATCGGTCGGCTTTCCGTCCGTTGCCTTAACCGACCAGTTTACGTTTGTCGTGGTAGCGTTTTCAGGTTTCACTTCGGCTATCATTTGAAGCTTGCCGCCATTGCTTTTAATCTCCAGGGTTTGACTTTCACCCTTCACATGGATCGACGAGACAGGCACATAATCCGAACCGGATATTGCGATTGAGCTGAATTGTACGCCCTTGCCGCTCCCATTTGCAGCGATAACGTACAGACGGATTTTAAATGTTTTTTTGCCGCTCCATCCGGTGAGTGCTTTGAGATTATAGGTTTGTTTACCAGTCTTGGTTGTATCATTTTCCAGCAATTTGTCTGATTGGTCTGCATCTGTGTCATTCACTTTGAGCGCCCACTTCGCCCCCGCGTCAAGTTGAGCGACGTCGACTGTAAGAGTAGGGTATTCCTCCAGGTCATAGGTGACCTTTTTATCTACGGAGCCGTACCCTCTTTCGGTGCCGATTTTTACGTAACCTGTGTTCACGGTGCCGATATTGCTTGCTGCAATGCTTGCCCTGTTGGTTGTCCAGTCGCTTACATCCGTAAAATCCTCGATTGTCTGACTGAGCGCTGCTGCATCAGCTTTGCCGCCGTTCTTATAACCGGGTAATACACTGCTGCCAAGCAACGAAACGATCAGAGTCATAACCAGCAGCTTTGGGATATTGAAGCTTTTCATTGTAAGCATTTAATACCTCCCATTCTTAAGCGTTTTCATTTTTTCAATATTGTTGCGGGCTGACACACAAATTGGTTAATCCGGTATCCCCCGGCAATACCTTCGGGATACCGGATCGCTTATTTCCTGCGGGCTGGTACTAGATCAACGGCTCTTCGTAAGACAGGGTATCAAAAATATCCTGGAGCGGAATATCGGCAACAGCCATCACTTCATCCGCTGCCCCGTAATACATGCGGACGGTTTCGCCCAGCAGCAGGGCGCCGCAGGAGAAGATCACTCCCCCGAAGAACCCGTTCAGCTCGTAATCGTCCTCCGGCTGCATAATCGGACGCACCGAGCGTGCAAGCACCTTACCTGGATCCTCCAGATCAAGTAGAACCGCTCCCATGCAGTAACGGTGCTTCGTGTCCGCCCCGTGATACAGGGCCAGCCAGCCGCGCTCTGTCCGAAACGGAACGGCACCTCCACCCATTCTCCCTCCGTCCCACTCTCCGGGGCGCAACCCCATCAGAAAACGGTGATTGCCCCAGTGGAACAGATCCTTGGATTCGGCAATCCACATCTCCGGAGCTCCGAAAGAATGAGGAACTGGACGGTGAAGACTATAGTATTTCCCGCCGATCTGCTCTGGAAAGAGCATCACATCCTTGTTCTCCGGGGCGAGTATAACGCCATGACGTGTAAACACCTTGAAATCTTCCGTTTCAGCCAGCCCCACGCCGACTCCACGGATAGAGGCCGCGCTATACGTGATATAGAATTTGCTGCCGATAGCGGTAATGCGGGGATCTTCAATTCCCCAGGATTCTAGTGACCCCTGCGGAAACAGGGCAGGATGATCTTCAACCGTAAAATGGATACCGTCGTGGCTGCGCGCAACCCGAAGATGGGACATGGAGGTCAGCATCATCATCTTCCCGTTCTCGGCGACAAAACGCGAATCCGAGAAATCATACCGTTCATCGTCAAGCGCCAGCTGCTCTACCCTGACTTTCCCGTCCGTTTCGTTCAGTATCGGGATGAGCAGCTTGCCAGGCTCTGTTGACACCGGTGCCTCTGCTACCCTAAGCAGCAGAATGGTCTCATCACCATAGCGGGCAACTCCTGCGTTGAAAGCGCCTAGCACTTTGAAATCAGGACGCGAAGGCTTGACGTCACTTGTTGTAATAATCGGATTATATAAACTGCGTAATTCTATCACATGATCCCCTCTTTCAATTCATAAGTTTTAACTGCAGACTATTGCGCGCTTGTTACAGCATCGATTTGCTTTTGAATCTCGTCGATCACCTTTTGTCCACCTACACCAAAAATTTTATCTTTTAGCATTAATTTTCCTTTATCCACAGACACTACGCCCTGGGACAGCGGCAGATAAACAGAATCAAAGAATGGAGTGACCTTGGCATATTCAGTCTTCACTGCTTCGGCATTAAAGCTGAATCCGGAAACAGGGCTGAGTGTAAATGTCTTTGCATCTCTCGACTTATTGAACCATTCCTTATCGTCGGAGAGCATATTGTCCGGAGTGCGCACAAGCGTTGGACGCCAGGTCATTACATAGCCGGGGAACGAATATCCAGAAAGCTGTTTGAACCCGGTGTCTCCAGAAGCTTCCCAATCCTTGCCTTCAACGCCATACTCCAACAGATCATGGTTTTCCTTGATCGAAAGCCAGTTGGCTACATCCATAACAAGCTCGGCATTCTTAGATGCTTTCGGGATACAGAAGAAATTCCATTGTTGGAAGGTTGAATACGGTTTGGAGGCTTCATCAAAAGGAACAACAACTTCAAGCCCGGCCCCGGGATTTTTAAGGACATCCATATATTTCAGTCCTTCTACACCGTCGCTGGCATACAGTGTTGAGGCATATTTGCCTTGGTTGAACAATGTTACAGCGTTTTGCTCCTGGGCAATGTTTTTGGACAGTATTCCGTCTTTGTAATATTTGGTGGAGCGTTCAAATGCCTGATCAAACGTTTTCGCATCCCAAGCGCCAACAACTTTCTTGTCACTGTTTGAATAGTAAAACATCGGAACGGAGGTTTCGATATCATTCTGTGATGTATTTGCAGAATCCGAGAATATGATAGGCAACTTATCCGCTCTACGTCCATCGATAATAAACGGCTTGATATCGCTTTCTTTCTCTTTGACTGTGTACAGGAATTTCTCCACATCTGCTACCGTTTTCAGTTCAGGCATGCCGTATTTCTCACGCAGATCCTTGCGGATTACGAAGCCGTAGAGCGTTCCTTGGGTGGTTCCCAGCGGAATCCCCATGATTTTGCCGCCGAATTTGTTTGCATCCCACATTTGGTCGGGAATGGATTCCTTCAGTTCCTTGCGCGCCGCTGCCATATCATCCAGTGCAATAATCGAGCCGCTGGCAATCATTTGGGACAGTGACAGCCACGGAGCATCCAGATACATGTCGAATTCTTCACCGGCGGACATTTTCACGGATACCGAATTTCCGTAGTCGGACCAGGGAAGGAAATTAATATTCAGCGAAGCTCCAACATTATCGGCTTTCAGCTTCTCGTTGACGGCCTTGAGTACATCGTCGAAGCCGGTAGGCTTATCCCCCGGGAAAAAGGCTTTCAGCGCCACAACTTCTTTGGGAGTCTCTACCGTAGTGGTTGGTTCGCCAGTCTGTGGAGCATTTGTTGCCTCGGCAGCAGTGCCGTTGTTTCCGTTATTGCCACCACAGCCGGCAAGCAGCATGGAAAGCGACATGGTCGCAGCCAAGGTGGTACTTAGAAATTTTCTTTTCATTTTTATAACCCTCCCTAAATGTGTAATGCTTATATGCGATAACCGGAAACTCCGGTTAATGCCATGATAAGGTCAGCCTTTGACAGCACCGACGGTAAGACCTTTGACAAAATACTTTTGCAAAAACGGATACAGCAGGACGATCGGACCGATCGTCAGGACCGTTGTAGCCATTCGTACTCCGTAGGTCGGAGCCTGGGTGGCAATCGCTGCGGAAGCCGGAATCAGATTCTTCGCCGCTTCCATGTTGGAGACCATCCGGCGCAGAATCAATTGCAGCGGGAACAGCTTCTCGTTGTCAACAAACATCAGGCCCATAAACCAATCGTTCCAATAGTACAGTGCGTAGAACAATCCTACAGAAGCCAGGATCGGTTTGGAGATCGGCAGAATTATCTGAAAGAACACTCTCATCTCATTGGCTCCGTCAATCCGGGCCGCTTCCTCCAGCTCCTCCGGCACGGTCCGGAAAAAGCTGACCAGCAGAAATACCAGGAAAGGCTGGCAGAGCAGCGGAAGAATAAGCGCCCAGATGGTATTCTGCAGATGCAGCCACTGGCTGACCACAATATAGAAAGGAATAATCCCTCCTGAAAAAAGCATCGGCAGGTAGCAAAAGAGCAAAAACGGCGTTTGCAACACATTTCGTTTATTAGCCAGTGAATAGGCCAGCATGGCTGATATGCAAAGTGCGGTCAGTGTGCCCAGGGTCGTAACGATTAGTGTAACACCATAACCCTGGTACAGGGCATCGGAATGCAGCAGCGCCTGGTAAGCGGCAACTGAGAATTTTTTGGGAAAAAGCGAATAACCGTTAACAATCAGTTCACCCTCATCGGTGAAGGATCCGATTACCATCAGTAGAAAGGGAAAAATACAGAACAGGGTGAAGATTACAAGAATAATATAGGCAGCAGCAGTAAATAAGCGGTCAGACAACGACTGTTTCATCATTTCCTCCTAGAACAAAGCAGATTCTTTGGACATTTTGCGAGTAACCGCATTGGCGATTATTACAAAAATCAACCCCATAACGGATTGGAACAAGCCTACCGCAGAGGACATTCCGAAATCATGGAGCTGCCTCATCGAGCGGAATACGAAGGTATCAATAACATCGGTGGTAGGGTACAGCAGAGAATTGTCCCCGATAATAGCATAAATCATGGCAAAATCCCCATTGAATATTTTGCCAACTGCGAGTAGGGTCATAATGGAAATCGTTGGTACCAGCAGAGGCAGTGTGATTTTCATCATGATCTGCATCTTCGAGGCGCCGTCAATGCGGGCAGCTTCATACAAATCCTCGGAAATTCCAGTAATAGCTGCCAAAAAGATAATGGAAAGGTAGCCTGCTCCCTGCCATACCCGGATAACCGTCAGAATCCATGGCCACAGCACCGACTCAAACATCCAGTTGACCGGCTCAAAGCCCAGATTCTGAAGCCAAGCATTCACCGGAGGCGATTCACCACCCAGGAATGACTGGACAAGCATGCCAATCACAATCCATGACATGAAATAAGGAAGAAAGATTAATGATTGTGATATTCTTTTAAAATACTTATTGCGAATCTCATTGAACATCAGGGCGATCAGAACAGCCGCAAGCGTTGTAAATAGAATAAAGAGCACATTCAGCAGTACCGTGTTGCGCAGGATCACCCAAAAATCATCGGATGTGAAAAAATAATTGAAGTTCCGCAGCCCCACCCAGTCACTGCCAGTGATTCCCTTGGAAAAGTCATAATCCTTAAAAGCGATCATGATTCCGTAAATCGGAAAATAGCTGAATACAAGAAAGAACAATAACCCCGGCACCGCCATCCAGTATAAAAAAGGATTTCGCGCTATCTGCCGCAGCTTGTAGCCCATCCCCCGACCTCGCACATGTTGCATTCCTAAAAGACCTCCTAGTTTCGTTGTAATGAGTCATGTCTACTTCTTCTTGTCTGAGCTAACATTAACAAGACCTTATAAACCCCGCAATTGCGAGATTTAACAGGAATTACTATATACATGAATCTCTCCCGTTTCCCGAAAGCATCAAAACTTCAAGAAGCATCAATGTCTGAAATAAAACAATTGATGGCATGCGGAGAACAAGCCTGCACAAAATCGAAATTCCAGAAAAAACCTTAATATATCAACAGGATGTTAAGGATTTATCGTTTTTTTCTGACCGGAGAGCCGTTACTTTAGAGGTATAGAAAAAGGGGGGTGGTAACAGGAGACCATTATTGTAAAATTTGCGCCTTCAAGGAGGAGAATTGATGAGAGCACGAAAAATTCCAAAGATTATGGTGGGTTGGCTATGCGCTCTTTGTGGCGTTTACGGAGCCGCGATACGGAACGTTATGCCAATGCCGCAAGTGCACGCAGCGGCAGCCACGACATTGAATGTGGATGCAGCTACAGTGGGCTCGCCTGTGAGTATCATGTTTCCAAGTACTACAGATATCATTTACTCTCTATATAGAGTGAACTTAAGAATCTAATTTGCTGCATGGACGAAATCCATGCTCTGCAAGGGGTTCGTCCATCGGCTGGCTATCATTCTTAAGTTCAGCTTATATAGTTGTCTTATTGCAATGGATTTTTCTTCAGTGATACGGTATGCAACCGGTCTTGCCTCCAGTTTTGAATGAAGCAGATTCGCGTGTGAAAAAGCCCATAAATATTAAAGACCTTAATACAATAATCATTTGATTTTTTCCGCTTTCTTTGGCGGTTTGCCAGCTTCTCTGTTGACTGCCCGTTTGGTTGTCATTGGCAGATCAACTTTTTTCGGTACTCTTTCCCCTATATCTATAGGGGCATCTTAGTGAGCAGCGGCAGCGGATTAATTATATAGTATATTGAGCAATATTGGCGGTGCTGGCTCCTCTCCCTGCATATGCTTCAAGAAGCCATTTCCCAGTCCTCTGTAGGCAACGTAATTATCGTTTACGATTCTAAAGAACGGATTACACATATAAATAAGAATGCGGAAACGATTCTTGGGTATAAGGGAAACGCCGCTGATTTTTCATGTTCCTGATGAAGTGATCGCTTACTCCGAAGAGTTGTCTATTCTTAAAGGCACGCTATTCATATTGTACGTCATCCCGTCTGCACTCCTGCTCGAGTCTGCTCACCTAAATGAATTGTTATGATCTAAAAGAGTTTCTATCAGTTCTCCTATTTTTTAGCTGAACATATCAGTTATTTTCCATCTCCAGTTTGTCACCCCCTATTCAGCCCACCTTCTGAAGGCCCATCTTCTAACATCGTAGGCGTGCACAGGTCGGCGTCCATTTCGAAATTCGCCTATCGCTTTCATAATTCAGTCGTAGCTTTTTCAAAACGGAGCTACAGCTCTCATTTTTAAGCAAGATGATACCATTTGTGTCTGTTTTACCCTATAGTTTAATAAACAACTCAGCAGCAATGGAGGAATCAACACTCGAATCCTGAAATGTATTCTACGTTAAAAACTTTTCAAAAGCTTACGATCTCCTTTCTACTGCTCGTTCTAATCACTGTTAACCTACTGTAGAGTGCTCTTTTCTCGCTGTTCACTGACAACGACTTAGATGAAATCAACCGCCGCTCCAAAACGACCCTGTCTCAAATCAGCTAAACTTCCAACATGAACTACAGTCAGGTCATGACTATCTGCAATTTTTGATTACCGATCCGAAGATTGTTTATTTCCTGAAGGGCAAGGAGGAGGACAAAACCAAAAAATATATTCCTTTCAGCAAATGGCGCAAATCAAAATGTCTATCCGTTCATCTACAGCATCATTTAATTCTCTATCTCGCTGACTTAATTGGTGTTGCCGGCCTTATATTTAACCATTATTTAAAAAAGGAGTTATAACTTTTATGAATCTACCTATTTTTTTGCAACCTGTTTTTCAAGAACGTATTTGGGGTGGAACGAAACTTAAAGAATTGTTCAATTATCCCATTCCAAATGACTCGACTGGCGAATGCTGGGCGATATCGGCACATCCTAATGGTCAGAGCATTGTAAAAGGAGGCGTATTTCAAGGTATGTCACTAGGGGAGCTATGGAACTCGAAACCTGAACTGTTCGATTCAAGTTCACTAGTGTTTCCCTTACTCATTAAAATTTTGGACGCCTCAGACAATTTGTCTATTCAGGTGCATCCAGATGATAGTTATGCCGATAAGAATGAGAATGGAGAGCTTGGTAAAACGGAATGTTGGTACATTGTTGATGCTGAACCTGGTGCCACTATTATATACGGGCATGAAGCATCATCTAAGCAGGAACTAGAATATATGATTCTAAATGAGGAATGGGAGAAACTACTCAGAAGGATTCCAGTAAAGAAAGGAGATTTTTTCTATGTTCCCAGTGGCACATTACATGCTTTGGGGAAAGGAATTGTTGTATTGGAGACCCAACAAAGTTCTGACACAACTTATCGAGTGTATGATTATGGTCGCCGAGATAATAATGGGAATTTGCGTGAACTTCATTTAGAGAAAGCCGTCGATGTTATAACCACATCACAGATACATACCCAGTCTTCATATGTAACCCACAAATATGACGGACTCAATACAACCATATTTGTTTCGAATTCGTTCTTTACAGTAGAAAAATGGGAAATCTTTAAAAAAACAAAATTACCTGCTCATCCGAAATATTCTCTCGTTAGTGTGATTGAGGGCAGTGGCTTTCTTAGGATCTTAGACGACGAGTATAGACTAAATAAAGGTGATCATCTTATTCTTCCTGTTGATTGCGGGCCTTATGAAATTGATGGAATGCTTCAGCTTATCATTTCATGTGAATAATTTGTACCATATGCTATTGTGCTAATTAAATAATAAAAATACAAAAATTTTTTTACATTTTTTTATATGAAAACCTAAGGTTGCCTTTTATTTTCATCACTCCCATTTATTTTATGAGAGGAGATGGATTTATGCATAATATTATTAAAGATCAAAAAGCAACTAAAAATGCTTTTAGTAGTTATGCACAGTCGTGTTTACGTCATGCGAGTCGAGATTATTTTAAAAAAGCTCTTCGCTATAATTCTCATACCACTCTGTTGGACGAAAATGAATTGCATGACATTAGCCCCAGCCTTAATATTTATTTATCGTCCTCTATACGAGTCGAAAATCGTGCTACATTTTTACAAATCATCGATGAATTGAAATTTAATGCTGTAGAAAAGAAGGTATTGGTATTAAAGTACTGTAAGGACCAAACTGACAAAGAAATTGCCAATAATCTTGGTATATCAAGACAAGCTGTCAGTAAAATGAAAGCAAATTTATTACGAAAATTAAAAGAGCATCTTTGTTTATATTGTTAAACTAATAATTCTATTAACCTTACATTAAATTAAAAAGGGATGGAATCATTATGCAAGAAATAGGTACACTTATTGAATTGGCTCAGAGTGGCAATCGTGATGCCGAAGCTAGACTGATTTTTCTTTATCAACCACTTATAAATAAATTTGCAAAACAAAATGGGCATATAGATGAGGATTGCAGACAACACCTTACATTAGAATTCATATTAGCAGTACGTCGCTTTAATCTTAAACGTTATTATCGTTAGATTTTGAAGATTGTGTATTTTTTCAAGAGGCTTTCATTAATAAATATTTTTATAAATAAATCTATGTAATCATTTTTTAACCCCCTGTCTTTATGGCAAGGGGTATCTTTATATTAGTAAAATCATTCTATCCAGATATGTAAAGGAGCAAAAAACAGTTCAAAATTTTAGAATTTCAATTGCTTATTACTTGTCTCATTCCCATTTAAATTATAGGCACTAAGCTTTACTAAACCACTTCTAAGTCCCTTACTCGTTCTTTGATATCTACATATCTTCTGTTCAAGTACTTTCCCATTGCTCCTGTCACAGCAGAAGCGACAAAGAGGAAGCGCCAAGACGGATCACATGTGTCCTGAGCGACTATCTTTCCGACTTGAATCGTCCTATGGTAGGATGAATCGCAAAGATCGGCATTGGGGATTATGATACTTCTGCCTGGCCAGCGTCACTGCATTGGGGGCAGCCTGCTCGGATGAGGGGGAGCTTTTAAAAAAAGCTATGATGTCGAGTAACCGTCGGCAGCTTGAACAGATCTCTATGAATTTGATAAGAATATATTGATTCATTAATAACATCTCCAACCTCCATTTATCTGCAAAAATTATCTTTGATAAGGAAGTGCTTTAGATGCCAAATGATATAGGAAAGCTAGAATTTCAATCTTTACTTCTGTTTATGTATTGTGATTTTCCCGATGTAGTTAATATAGATCAATTGTGTATCATGCTAGGCAACATAAGCACAAAAACTGCTTACAAATTATTGCAAGCAGATCGTATACAGTACTTTAAGATTGGTAGGATATACAAAATCCCCAAAATCTATATTATCAATTACTTAACCTCAGTTGGGAACAGTACTTCATCCTGTAACTTTCACACTTTACCGCATTGAACCACCGTTCTCATACGTGTTATAATTAATACGTCAATGGTAGGGTTAATGCGGGCTGCTATGAAGGAGGAAAATTCATGGTAGCAGGCCACCTACAAGAAAAGAAAGGTCTTTTTTATATTGTCCTGAATTGCAAGAATGAAGAAGGTAAGAGAAAACCAAAGTGGATTCCAACTGGCCTTATGGTAAAAGGAAACAAAAAAAGAGCAGAAGCATTGCTATTAGAGACAAGGAGGGAATTCACTCTTCTTTTAAATGCTGCTAAGGAAGAATCGATAGTTGAAGAAATTATCGAAGAAAAACCAGCTGAAGAGCCAGTTGATCAGGGACCACTATTTTCTGACTTCATGCTTCAGTGGCTTACAATGATGAAACACCAGGTAGAATTTATCACTTACGCTTCATATCACAACGTCATTAATAATCATATTGTACCTTACTTTGAAGAAAAAGGGCTGTTCCTCAAAGAGCTATTACCATGTCACATTCAAGATTACTATCAGTACGAGCTTGAAGAAAATGGAGTGACGACCAATACGGTTCTCCACTATCACGCTAATATTCGCAAAGCGCTAAAGCATGCGCTTAAAAATGATTTAATTAACACCAATCCAGCAGATAAGATTGAAAGACCTAAGAAGAATGATTTTGTAGGCAGTTTCTACAATAAGCAGGAAACTAATATTCTGTTCGAAAAAGTTAAGGGTGAACTGATAGAACTGGCAGTCATTCTTGCGGCTTTTTATGGATTGCGGCGAAGTGAAGTAGTTGGGTTGAAATGGACAGCTATAAATTTTGAAAATAAAACGATTAGTATTAGGCACACTGTAACTCCGGTTTATTTTGAAGGTCAGGAACACATCATTGAAAAGGACCGGGCTAAAAATAAACCAAGTCGCCGCACCTTACCACTTGTGCCAGCCTTTGAGGAATTACTGCTGCGTATTCGTGAGCTTCAAGCTCTCAATAAAGCCATGTGTGGTAAATCCTACTGCACTGATTACAAGGAGTATATCTATCTGGATAAGTTGGGACAACGAATTAAACCCGGCTATATCACACAAAACTTTACTAGAAATCTTAAAAAAAATGGTTTGCGTCATATCCGTTATCACGACCTGCGTCATAGTTGTGCAAGCCTCTTACTCGCCAATGGAGTCAGTATGAAAGAAATTCAGGAATGGCTGGGACACAGCAACTATTCTACAACGGCCAACATTTATTCTCATCTTGAGTACAGTTCCAAAATATCTTCGGCATCAACAATGAGTGGTGTTTTAGTCTTTTAATAAAAAAGATCGCACCACCCTCAATAATTCATGAGAGTCATGCGATCTTCTCCTCGTTCTCTCCTCCGGAAAAGGGAGAGAACTGCAGGAGAGAACTCGTTAAAAAGTTCTCTCCCAAGCTGTTTCTAAAACCAAGGTTTTTCGGAAAAAACCCTTATAAATCAAGGATGCCGAGGACGGGGGTCGAACCCGTACGGTACTCACGTACCGCAGGATTTTAAGTCCTGTGCGTCTGCCTGTTCCGCCACCCCGGCATATTATGTGTTGAAGCTTCATACGTTGTTCACATATAACGCGACAAGAAATATAATATCATGAATATCGATAACGCGCAATCCTTTTTCGAAAAAATTTTATTCACAATAAAAATAACCCGTTCAGCCAGAACCGATACGGGTTATTATAAACGCGGATTATCTACGCTCGTCACTTCTGCTTCTCATTCCGGCAAGTCCCAAAAGTCCAAGCAGACCGAGCCAGCCCCAGTTAGATCCTTTGTTAGTTGCAGCATTCGTTGTTGTACTAGTTGCACGGTATTTGCCGGTCTGTGTGGTGTTGGTTGCCGGGTTGACAGTGCTGTTGGTTCTGTAGTTGTTCCGGGTGTCATTGTAGTTATTGGTGTTGTAGTTGTTAGGTCTGTAATTATCATCGATGCGGATCTTGTCTTTCATAATGCTCTCATGCTGATTCATTGTTCCCGTGGTGCCGTTCATTAAATTGCCTTCCGTGTTCATCATCCGAGTGTGTTCCGCAGTCCCATCCATCCCGGTATTCGCGGCGGGGATACCGCCCAATGCTGCTGATCCCACGGCATTTGATGCATAGCTAGCTCCCATTAGACTCATTGATAATACAGTACCGCATGCAAGGCTTGTTATCAGCTTGTTCACAGTGTTATGCCTCCCTTTAAGGTTAGTTATCACTGATAATTTCCCCTTGGACGGCACTGTCTATGCATGGTGGTTTTACTCTTTTACTACATTAACTGTCTTAGTCACAGCATCATAAGTAACCTTTGCTCCAAGCGCCTCAGCCAGCGCACGTATGGGTACATAGGTTGTTCCGGTATCGAGAACGCCATCGGTAAGCTTGCGGCCGTTTAGGTTAATGGTCACTGTAACGTCTTTGTTCACCTGATCATCCCCTCCGGTAATCTTTTTTAAAGCCTCTTTGGCTTGGTCCGTCGTTGGACGTTTACCTGCCCGAAGTTGATCTATAGTTAAACCGAAAGTCATTTGCAGATGTGAATAATCTTTAAAAGAGGTCCAGTCCCCGCCCCATTCTAAACCAAGCCGCTTAGCCTCCTGTACAACCTCTTGCCAATCTGCTGTCTTATCCTTATCACCATCACGATTGATATCCCAAGAAAGGCTAGTGCCATTCGGCAGCAAAAGCGCAAAATCAAACGCAAGACCATAATTATGATAGCTGGTACCGCCTTTAGCGTTGGTAACTATCGGTCCTGGTTTGCTTCTACCCTGCGCATACAAAGCATTTTGCTCAGCAATGGTCCGTAGACCCTGAGTAATAACGATAGGGACTCCTCTCGCATGGCTTTGCTGAATCAAAACATTCGCACCTGCCGCCAAGACAGGATGAAGCCCGACCAGACGCGCCGCGGATTTTTCCCTCAATTGCTCCAAAGTCAGCATAGAATCACCCCTTTGGTATATTCAATGATGCCGCTGCCCTATTTGCCTGTACCCCTGTCCCCTTTAGGATGATTTCCACAAAAAAGGACAAAATATTTAACGAAAGGTGGGAGACATATGGATATTCATAGCGATAGCTATAAAGTTGCAGCCCTTAGTGAACAGGAAGAAGCACTGGAAATTATTCGGAATGCTGAAGCTTCCATTGCACATCTGACCGGTAATCCTACCGTTACCTTAATCGCTTATGAGAAAAGCGAAGGCAACGGTTCTCAGCATTAAACGATGTAGACCTCGACAATATCATCCACATCGATCCACTTCCATTCCTCCGCCCACTGCAGCTTAAACTCACGCGAGTGGGTGTGAATGGAAGTCACAAAACCACTTAACATCGTATTTTCAAAAGGGTCAAAAAGAACAACTGTCACTCGTACATGACTCCGCAACGACAAAGCCAGTGTACATTCAATCTCCTCCAGCTTCTGCTCATCCAGAATAGGCTTGATGCGGCGCAGCGTTTCCCGTTCATCTCTTATAATTCGTATCTTATGCTCCGGCAGCATCATGCGGCTGCTTTCCCACAGCCCGTTTTTCTCCAGCTTTTTGCCCATGGTAACCCCTCCTTAATTATATATCTATTCCTCTGAACACGAACGTATGTTTGTATTATATCCGCATCTTCGCATATTAATCAATAATCAGGAAAAAGATACCTTTTTAAGGGTCACTCTTTATTCAAAAGATGTATATTAATGTATATCTATTCAAGATAAAATTCGCAGCAAAAAGACGCTGACAGATAAACTGCGCAGCGCCTGATTTGATTTATTCTTGAACAACGTCCCCAGACTCTGAGGTAGCCTGACCTTCGGAATCTATAAGTCCTGTTGCTTCTCTTGCCTCGTTAAGCTTGGAAATACCGAATAACATCGCTACATCAGCGTTCTGATTCAATTCATTAAATTGCTCAGCCGTAACGTTTGCGGAATCAGCACCTTGAGAGGCCTCTTCTTTTAAAGAATAAGCACTTTCAAAGGCAACTTTAGACTCTTCGAGCAACTTACGAATGTCTTCCGGCAAGCTGGAGGAAATTTTTACTTTCTCGGCTTGATTCGATAAATCAGTTGCGGTACTCTGGAATTGCTTAATTTTCTTCTCCAACTGCTTGTCCGTGAGTTCTCCTGCTGAATAACCAGCAATGGCTTCGTTGAAATCCGCTAAAGAAGTTTTTCCTGACTCTTCAAGTTTAGACATTTCATTGTAGAAGTTTTGCACGGTCTCCTGCACTTCTTCCTCCGTGGCAGGTGCCGATGAAGTTGAATTATTGCTGCAGGCGCTAAGGATGACAGTCATCATCAGCATTCCTATTAGTAAAGCTTTTTTCATTATTTATCCCTCCACTTAACAGGATAATGTCGGTTTGTGTAAAGCGCAAATGAAATATATGTAAAATGACTGTTATGTTATAATTATTTTAATTGTGATCAGGAAAGGAGAGTATTTATGCCTTATTGCACCACCTGTGGAGCGGAATACAAGCAGGGCGCTAAATTTTGTGGAGAATGTGGAACCAGCCTTGACGGTACCGCTCCAGTAACCGCTCATCGACCCGCAGTAGATAATCATGTCATTCAAGAAGTCGTGCTCTGGAAAGGCAAACCTGCCGGCATCTCGGATCGACTCAAAGGAATCGTAGGACTTAACACAACTTCATATACCATTACAAGTCAGCGTATTATGGTAAAGACCGGACTTATCGGTAAAAATGTTGAAGAAATCGAATTGCTGCGCGTACGCGATTTATCCGTAAAACAGTCTATAATGGACCGGATGCTTGGCATTGGATCATTAACTGTATTTTCTGATGATGCCTCAGCGCCTCAGCTTCTTTTTCGAAAAATCCATGATGCCCAAACCGTCAAAGATGTTCTGCGCAAAGCCATTCGTGACGAGAAGATCGCCAACAACATTAGCTACCGCGAGCAAATTTAAGACGTTCATACGTAAAAAGGCCCCGGAAAACCGGGGCTTTTTGCTTGCGCTTGCACACTTGAAGTACTCTTTTTTAAGGAAGATAAAATGCCCCCGCTGGGATAACCCCCTTGATCTGGCTCGGACTCTCCCACTGCAAAACAACCCTGGCGTCGCCCGCATTCTCATAATACTCCACCTTTATTTCATACGGCTTACCTGCAATCAGGTTTATGCTCCCTTTTCGTTCCTGGCCGCTCTGATTCACCCAACTATCAATGACTAGCCCGCCATCAATCCATACCCGTATCCCATCATCAGAGTAGGAATAAATGGTATACACCTCGCTAAAAGCAGCCGTCAGCTTCCCACTCCACCGCACAGAGAACGCATCTACACGAATGGCAGGATCAGGCGAACCTTGTCTCCATGAAAAGTTAATATTGGCATCCGTACGCAACAGTGCAGGCGTGCCGCTAAGCGTCATGTTATTGTAATATTGGCCACAGAGTCCACTCTCCAGCACACTATCCCCGATAGCAGCGAAAGCGGCGGCCTCAGCAGCATACTCCTCTCGTGTGAATACCATTTTATCGTTCATAAAAGCTTTTATCACAGCATCGGTATTCTTCTCATAGAGGAGTTTCCCCCAGGTCAGCTGATAAGACCATTTGGGCTGTGTTTTGGACAACAGTTCAGCAGACGGAAGCTCTCCATTCTCACCAATCGCAATCAGCTTGCCACGACCCAGATCCCATAAATTATCATAATGACTAATCTTGAAATCCGCGTCATAAATGTCGAGCGCCAGCACATCTACCTTATCACTGCCCGGATAGTATTCTGCCGGCTCATCACACCACTGATTTTTTGCATTTGGACTCCAAACCCACAATAAATTATGCAGCTTATGATAATTGGTAAAACGATCGAACATAAGGCTCCACAATGCAGCGTAATTGCTCTTTTGCCCCCACCAAAACCATCCACCATTCATTTCATGATACGGCCGCCAAAGTACAGGAACCCCTGCGTCATTAAGCTTTTTCAGCGACAGGGCTATCTTATCCAGATCAGCTAACAGAGCATTATACTGGGTGGTACCTGGGGTTATATATTTATCAAAATCAGCATTGCTTAGGCTCGTATTTACATTCCCCCAAGTTGGCGCTGTCCCCGGTAATGCAGCGTGATAACACATCGTTACGATCCCGCCGGCCCTAGACCAGCGTATCGCACTGCTGACGACCCAATTCCGTTGATTGTCAATTAGAGCCTGTGACTGATTATTGATTGCGCCCAGCTCGTAGCCATGCAGCGCAGCATATTGCCCACTCGTATTTTTAAGCTTCTCCATGAGCTCGTCTGCACTTTCCAAATAATCATGTTGGCCGCTTATCACACCCTTTCCCTGCAAGTAATAGAGGGTATTCAGCAATAGCTGAGCCGAGGACGACAGCCCCGAATCCGCCGGAGCCATTTGTAATCTGCGAAAAGCCATCTGCCACTGCACATCGCCCACGAACCTTGATGCTGAATCAACCATCTGACGAATAATCCGCTGCTCCATCTATTCTCACCATCCTTTTAAATCTTTTTAAGTTATAGTATGGGGACAATAATGACATGAACTCAGCGAATGGACATGAAGTTGTAAAATAAGTTGGGACGATATAAGGAACTGCTGAATAAATTCACGGCTCAACAAAAAAAGGAGCTCCGCGGCTCCTCATTACTTTTTTTCTTATCTCGTGTACCTTAAAGGCAATAGCTCAGTGATTTCATATTTAGCTAATCGGTCATCCTCCGATACAATTATCTTGCAGTCTATTCCGTAATCCGCAATTAACTCTCGGCACATGCCGCAGGGAGAGACTACTTTAATCTCTTTTTCCTCGCTGTCTGGATCAGAATGCCTTACCGCAACAATCGTATCAAATTCCTTATAACCTTCGGATATCGCTTTGCCAATCACCATCGCCTCTGCACAGACTGTAATCCTCCCCATGCTGGCTTCCACATGTACCGCTGTAAAAATCTCTCCTGTTTTAGTACGAAGCGCTGCACCCACATGGTGCCGTCCCCATTCATAACGCCTAGTAATTATATCTTCGGCAGCCGTAATAAGCGTCTGATCCTCAATGGTAATTATGTACTCCATATCCAGTTCCGTCCTCCTTTATTTTACCTAATTATATTAAATCGCACTGAATTATGATATAAGATATACTATTTTAAGTGCCAAAAAAGGAGGAGCAGAATTGAAAGTAAAAAAATGGATCTCCAGTCTCATCATTGTTGCATTACTTGCTTTGGCTAGTTACTGGTTTGAACAAAACGGAGAGCCTACAGACCCCTCGTCTCCATCCGATTCGAGTGTTGTTCAGCTAACCTTCCCATCAGACCGCTATCCTGAGACCGCCAAACATATTCAGGATGCCATTGCGAAAGGTGAATCCGCCACATGTACGATTAACCGAGAGCAGGCTGAAGAGAACCGTAAAGAGTCCTTAAAAGGGATCCCCACTAAAAAGGGGTATGACCGGGATGAATGGCCAATGGCTATGTGTAAGGAAGGCGGCATTGGTGCCGACATTGAATACATAACGCCAAGCGATAACCGCGGGGCAGGAAGCTGGGTTGGCAATCAGCTGGAGGATTATGCAGACGGAACGCGGGTAGAATTTATGTTTAAATAACGGTCTGTCTGACCAGCCCCAGGCAACAGAATAGCCCCACCTGGCATTCGCCAGATGGGGCTACACTGCACATCAGCTAACTTAGAATAAGCAAGCTTTAGTGATGATAACCAGCAAGATGAAAAGTACCAGAATTGCTCCTGTTGAAGTCCAAGGACTACACACCGGACCTACTGATGCTGGACTTACTACCGGACCTACGTTACAACCACAACCATGTTCCATTCCCATTTTCAATTCCTCCTAATGATTAATGACTACAGCACAAGATATGTAAAAAGGAGATAAGCCGTTTGGGCGAATTGGCAAACAAATGCCAATCACCTAATGAATTGAAGGTGGACAGTCGATAAACAGGATATACACAAAGGAGGTGCAATATGGATATAGCTGCATTATCAATGGCAATGAGCCAAGCATCCTTAGCTCAAAATGTTGGGATACAGGTCATGAATATTGCCAAGAATCAGGCTGAAACCCAGAGCCAAACCATGGTGGAAATGCTGGGCAAAAGCGTTGCTCCTAATTTGGGAAAAACACTTGATATTAGTGTGTAATTGCTTTATGCTAAGGATACATGAGAACGAATGTTCCTGTGTATCCTTAGCATTTTTTTACTCTACATAGCCCTTCGGGCTTTTCTTTTGCGCATTTATGCGAACATACGATCCCATTAGTGATTTATTAGTGATTTTAAACGAGGTGAATAAGTTGGAGAACATGAAATCATATTATCAAATGACTGTGCTTGAGAAATGGACGGAGGATTTATACAAGCGATTAAATCTTCATCAGCCCTCACAAATTTCAATATCGTATATTGCAGAGCGGCTTAATATCTGGGTTCATTATTTGGATGTGAGAAGCAAGAGCATTGAAGCGTCTGCAGGGATGTACAGCCTGTTTATCGACAACCGCCTTCCAGCCAATCTTCAACGGCTAGAGTTTCTTCATGAACTGTGTCACCTCCTTCGCCATGGCAGTGATAATCAGACCTTGATGCCAGAGCATTTCACGCGGGCACAGGAGGATGAATCCGAGCGTTTTATCTTGTATGCGGCGATGCCTTACTCCATGATCTCCCGCATGACATTGCCTGAGCAACGGGAGGATGCCATCTCCTATCTCGCAGCAGAATTTCAAGTTCCTGCCGAGCTGGCCTTACAGCGGATTGATCAGATCCAAAGACGTGTGTTCCAAGGGCAATTATTGGCCGTGATGGGAAGAAACGAAGAACGACTGACACATATTCGCAACGGATCACGGAGATAATAAGCTTAGTTGCAATAGTGCTCTGCATATTCATTTATGGTGGAATTTCTCGTGAGGGGGAACGACATGGAAGCCATTAAAGTAATTGAATTATTACTGACTCATCCGGATTATAATGTAGATGCAGTACACCCCGAAATCCCGGATTTCGTGGGCATTGAGACGATTGAGGTGGATCACGAAACGGGGACCTTCTCCATTTTATTGCAAGAACCCAAAGAGGACTAAAAGAGAATCATTATTCTTCATAAGTTAAAAGGCAGCAAATATAGTATGTCCCGGCAATTCTTCGTTCGCTTATGCCTGGATTACTATTGTTATTTGCTGCCTTTTTGTATAATCTGTTATGCAAATACAAAATGTATCACCAATAAGAACTAGAATAATGAATATACCGACAAAACCCCATATTAAAAACCATAAGATTTCCACCCCGGCAGCCTTGGACTTACCTGGTCCTCCAGCATCTTAATTTGCTGCTCCAGCTCCAGTATTTTCTCTTCCTCCTGCGTCATATATCTATGAATGACATAACAGTCTCAGCATATTATCTTATACTATATACAAATTATCTATATGGAGGGAATTAATGAAGAAAAAAACAAAACTAATCTTCATCGTTCTAATCCTTTTAATCTATGGGATAACATCCTTAGCCCTTCACTCCTTCCAAAATCATATGAACAGAGAAGTCATTCATTATCTAGTAGAGACGAGAAATTATAAGAAAGAAGATTTTGATAAAGTATACACCCAGATTGCCAAAGCTCCCCTCGTAAGTACCACGGTGATTTTTGCAGACGAACCCTACGCAAGATACTTTTATCGAAAAGAAAATGGAAGGATCTTTCAATACAGCAGGGCTCCTGTTAAAGGTAATGATCCTAGCTATACATATAAACATATCGAGGAGAATCTCCCGTGAAGGAGTTGCCCTATTAAAAAGACGCGTTTGTCCAGCAGTCAGCACTTTGCTGCTTGGGCAAACGCGTTTTTTTGATCTTCCCTGCTCTAAATAGGTAAACATCGTTTGCGTAGACAGGTGATGGTAGAGGGTCCAGGACATGCGCCGATGCACTTGATTAAAGAGAATATGGATAAGCAACTTGTAACTTGTAACGAAGCCCCTTTTTATACATTAGGTCCACTGACTACAGATAACATTGGCGTGGTTCTTAGCAGCTATCGGACACAGTTGATCTTATGCGCGGTATAACACTCCATTTCAAAGTGTAGCGGACCCCATAGCCTTTATTGGCATGAAAAACACCATATAAGACCTCCTTTTTAAGGAATAGCGTCACTGGAGTCCGCGAACCTGCTCAAAAGCCTATAAATATGCAAATAACGACTTCTGAGTCCGTAAGCCTCTGGAGATAATTTATGAATAGGTATTCTTTACGCTCAAACACAAAGGAATTTCCTCAGGAACAAAATGTGACCTAATGCCGTCCTAAATGGTGTTATAGGTAAAGGGGGGCACAGTATCATGCAGCGATCCATGACCCGGCCGGGAAATCATGTGATGAAGAGTTACGAAATCTACGCAGATATGCTGTTCCGGATCGCTTTGGTCCATCTAGGCAACCGGCAAGATGCCGAAGAAGCCACTCAGGATACCTTCATCAAGCTAATAGAAAAAGCGCCGGAGTTCAAAGATGCCGAACATCAGAAGGCATGGCTAATCCGGGTAATCACCAACCATTGTAAAACACTACTGGGCAGAGGCTGGCGCAAGCGCGAGGTTAAGCTGGAGAGCGCTGAGCCAATTGCGGCAGACAGCCCCGAGGATTGGGCTCTGCTGCAGTTAGTTATGGCGATGCCCATGAAGTATAAAACCGTAATCCATCTTTATTATTACGAGGACTATCCCATCCAGGAGATCAGCAAGATTCTGCAGATTAGTCAGTCTGCCGTGAAGATGAGACTTCAGCGGGGACGGCAACTGTTAAAACTGGAGCTGGAAGGAGCGGAACCACAGTGAAGGAAGATCAGTTTCGAACAACATATAAGAAAGCGGTGGATTCGATGAAACCAGGTGAAGAGATGAAAAAAGAATTGTTCAATAAAATAGAGCAGCGGCAGGAGCGGAAGCGTCCGCGCAAAACCGTTTATATCGCGGCAAGTGTCGTGCTCGCCGCAGGAATAGGTCTGGCTGGGTCTAGTATATGGCAGCAGTTGAACAGTCAGAGCTCCCCAGGGCAGGTTACCCAGGTAACTCCGGAAGCAAGTAATGCTGGCAATTCAGGCACAGCTACATCCGGCAGCATTGTCATTCCCAAGCTGAAACTGCCAGATAAGGAGTCTGGCGTGAAGGCAGATATGATCGCCTTGGTCGTGTATAAAAATAATATTTATACACAGTCAGCGACTCGCATTGACGCTGCCGATGCTGCTGCTCTACGCGGTGATAAGTTGGGACGCACTACAGGCGGCATCAACGAATGGAGCGGTAACGACGAATATATTGAGTTAGCCTCGAACATCGGCGAAACGGATCTCTATTCCGTGAAGGGCTATGACCCCAGCTTTCTGATTATGTCCTATTCGGTAATCAACGGCGAGGTATTCGCCGAACTGTATGAGCACACCAACGGCATCACCATAAACAGCGGCGCCGACCTGTTCGGCAAGCTGAATCTTGAAGGCCGAGTTACTTCAGCTCAATGGGAAAGCTTCAACAGTTGGAACAACGGCCTCCAGCAGCAGGCGCCACTCGCCAATGGCGAGGCGCTTGATAGCTTCCTGACAGCCCTCCAAGCGGCTAAACCACTGGCAGCAGAGCCGCTGATCGAGCAAGGCATCTACGACAGCGAAGACCGTAAGATCATCTATTTACAGCTGGAAGACAACGCCCGAGTAGAGCTGACGCTGTTCGGTCAAGGACTTGTACGCTACGGTCAAGCACCGGTATTCTTCGAGGTCGAATCCGGGGCATTCCAGCAGCTGTGGAACAGCATGAAACTTTAGGAATGCTGGTGGAAACCCAGGGATAGCGGTTGGGACTGCGATCGGGACTGTAATCAGAACTGCGATCGGGACTGTAATCAGAACTGCGATCGGGACTGCGATCGGGACTGCGATCGGGACTGCGATCGGGACTGCGATCGGAACTGCGATCGGGACTGCGATCGGGACTGCGATCGGGACTGCGATCGGGACTGTGATCGGGACTGTGATCGGGACTGCGATCGGGACTGTGATCGAGACTGCGGTTGGACTGCGATCGGGACTGCGATCGGAAGCAATTAAGGACAACGTTTCGGTCACCCTGCTCTCCATTGGACAATTTAGCTGGCTGCTAACAAAAACGGCGCTGCTTCAAAACCATTTCATGGTTTGGAGCAGTGCCGTTTTGTGCTTTACTGAATGGTTTATGAACTCGCATACTAGATATGCTGGTTGTAGAGGTGAGACTACTGATTGTTCCTTTAAAAGCTGCTTCTCATTGTAATTTCTGCAACTAAATCTGTGAGGAGCACGGCACTAACGAGCTAACGAATTAACGAACTAACCTCCTCCACCTCGAGCTATCGGACCCAGATGTCGCTATTTGCTGATTTTCAGCCTTAAGAGCATGGTTTCGGACTCCATGGACGCTAATGCCTAGAAAGAGGCTCACATGCGGTACTTTTTATGCCCATAGCGACTATGGAGTCCGTTAGAATTGCAAATGTGGAAAAAACCGCTTTAAGGGTCAGCTGTGTCCGACAGGAGAAGCATCGTTCACGTAATTGTTATCGAATCAAATTTCAAAAGAACACAGGGTCTCTCTCCACTTCCGATTGCTACAAAAAAGGAACGCCCAACATGGACGCTCCTTTTTTTCTTATTCGTCTACAAAATTCTAGCTAGTTACGCATTTACACTTTCCGTTTTACGATCCTGTCTTGCGTGTAATGTTTTCATTGCAAATCTTGCGATCGGCTGCGCAACCAACAGTTCAATCCAAAATGCTATTCCAAAGTTTCTCGGCCAGATGTGAAGGAAGTTTTTAAGTGGATCCAGGCTTATTTGTTTCGTCCCAACCCATGTGCCGATAATTGATAGTAAAATAGATAACACTGTGACATTCAATAAAGTATTCAACAGAATCCTTGCATTAAATCCATCGGTTTGTCCCATGAATTTCGGCATCACTTTTCCAACAATCGGTCCTGCAACTAATCTTACGGATAAAACTACGATCATCCACATAAACGGAATAACCTTTAGTGTATCTATATACACTTCCTTACTGAAGCCGCGTTCCAAACCCACAATAATAGGGGCAATAGTGTTAACTGAAATGATTGAAATAATGAGTAAAAATAGTATACCTTCTTTTCCGTTTCTGGGCAGTCTTGTGTCTCCATGCATGTTTGTCATCTCCGTGAATAATATTTCAGATGGCAGACGTATCATGAGACATATATTTTTGGCCCAATAAAAAAGACCAATATCTCTACACACTGATATTATAATTATAACATTTATTTAAAATGAATGTCAGACCTTCTATTTAAAATTCTTAAAATTCTCCTCCTGATAGCGAATAGTTACCTGCATGCGCCTTACAAGATCAGCAGTGGCAGAGAAGTCGTAAAAATCGTCAATTGCTGTTCAACTTATAATCAAGTTATCTTCAGATTTCTGAAAATTTATTTGTATTTCCCCACCTAATTAGACCTCTCAGTATTCATTTCCGCGATTTTTCTGATTCCCTTGTCCAAACACAATGAATCTCAATTCATATATATATAGCAAACTAATAAAGAGGTGAAGCTCATGGCAACAACAACAGGCATCATTACGAACACAGGGACTACCCCAGCATCCAACGTGCTCATTAATATCGATAATGACAACCTTAGTTTTTCATCTAACGTAGTCTATCACGTTTACGTATGGAATACCTTGGTTAGTAAAGGTTTAGTCTACTCCAACTCATTAAATGTTAATGCTAACACCAGCCAGTTTCTCAGTTTTAATATCGCAGGCAATTCAGCTTATGAAGTCCAATTTCTCGTAACTGGAAACGCACCGGCAGACACGATTATCACGGTGTTCGGAACGGATTCGTCAGGAAACGTCATTCCCCATCAAAGAGTGCTGCAATCCGAACTTACTTTCATAGCTCAGCTGAACCCATAAGTACCGAAAACTCTCTGACGAAAGGAGCTTAGCATGGCTAATATTCAAATTTCGCCGAGCGCAAGCGTTCAGTTTGAGCCCACCATCGCGGTAAATTGGCTTAATCCTTCAGTTATGGTTGCCGTAGCTGTAGATCTTCGATTAGGCCCTCCTAATATAGGTTTATACAAATCTATTGACGCAGGTGCCACTTGGACAACAACGTTATTGCCGTTACCGACAGGATTTGCAGGCATCGAAGCACCACATATTGATTATATTTTCCCGACCACTTTCGTAGTATTAGCCCACGCCTTCGATTCAGACGGTCTCAGCGGGTCGATCGTTTCCTATACATCTGCCGACAATGCCTCTTCATTCGGACCTCCAGTCATCGTGAATCAAGGGTTTGGGCAGTTTGTAAATGATGATCAGGTGGTCGTTGTCACCGACAAAGCTGGATCAAGTCCCTTTTTTGGAAATGTATATACTGGTTATACGCATGATTACAACACACAATTCATACCGGGAAATACGATATTCTTCAATCGTTCCCTAGATAACGGTAGTACCTATTCCAGTCCCTCCCTGCTGTCTTCGGTCGAAGAATTCGAAGAATTCCCCGGTATAGCAATTACATTAAATGGGATTGTTATCGTGGGATGGATCAATCAGCCTCCCGGTAATACTGATCTTAAAATTCGCACATCCTCAGACGGTGGGGTCATTTTTACTCCTGAAACCATGGTCGCCAGCGTTGTAGTCCCACCAGATCCATTGCCGGGATATACATTTAGATGTCTGACATACCCTTCCCTCGCAGCAGATATTTCTAATGCACCGACGACGCGAGGGAATGTCTATGCTGTATGGCAAGATTTTCGAGAAGGTTATTCCGATATTTTTCTTGCCACTTCCACCAATTTTGGTGTGGATTGGGGGGCACCAATATCCATTACAGGTAGTCCGGTGGGCTCCCAAAACTTTTTCCCAGCCATCACCGTATCCCCTGCGGATGGTGCAATATTCGTTACCTATTACACTAATCGAGTCAACCCCCTCAACCTTGATGTTTATCTAGCAACATCTAGAGATGGCGGTATGACGTATACAAACACCCGGATAACAACAACTTCCTTTGACGTCACCGGCATCCCCCTAATTGGGGACTACATCGGTAATGCCATCGTCCCCCAAACAGGCCGTCTAGTGAGCGTATGGACAGACACGCGGACCGGTACTGAGAACATCTGGTTTGGGGATAATCAATAAGCTATTAATCAACTTCTGATGATAAATTAAAAGGCTGTTAAGTTAGTATATCTACTTGCAATAAAGGATGCCGAGCGAATATGCGGCATCCTCTATTGCTTCTTATCAAAATTCAGCATTAACCTGTTCAAAGAAATCATCAATTTCAGCGTATTGGACATGCTTTTAATTCAATCAAAATCTACGGCGTATGGTGCTTGCTACTTAATAGTCTATATGTCATGACTGTCCCCTTTCCTCTACAAGAGTAGGGCAATTCCACAGAATACATACTTTTTACCGTTTTCCAGATGATCTGTGATAAAACCAGAGGATCTAATAACGCCGTGACCAAAATGTGATCACGCTGGAAGAACTACCTACTGCATTTCAACGTAAACATAACATTGTCTACATAGGATTGTATACTATCCCGGAACTGAACCATCCATAAGGTTGGCTCGCTGCGGACAGCAGTATTTACAGGGTTTATCGAATAAGCAAAAACAGACCCGTATACATTTGAAGCGCCCCCTCTACCTATCTCAAATAAAACACTCCCCGGAGATCCGATTGCAAAATAAAAACACGCCTATAAGAGCGTGTTGTCACAATGTTTGTTGCGATGCATGGTTCTTATGAACTTTTGCAGAATCATTACTTATAGACTTCATTTTCTAAAATAATAACTTGTTCCTCATTTGAGGACTTCCCTATTTGTTTCGTATTTTCAACCAAACGAAAAATATTATCACAACATTGTTTAGCACCCATTACTAATAAAGGAACACCAATAAAATCAATCATTAATCCTCTTGAGAAGAACCCTCCGATTGACATCAGAATGGGCACCGTGGGTGAAGTATTAGAGAATATTATTTTTTCTTCAAAATGATGTTTACTTTCAAGTAATAAACTCAGGTCTCTTAAAGCTGGGACTACAAGTTTTGATGACTTCCTACCGATTGTATAAACTGCGTCTCCATTTTCATCAATTCCGTGAAAAATAATCTTACCAAAATCATTTTTCGTTAACTTATTAAAAAATTTAACATTCAATATTTCCTCTGAAGTTAATTTCCGCTCAGACTGAGTAATTTGTTTTAAATGATATGCTGCTGCTAAAGAAGTCGTATGTGTCCCACCATAATCATTATAGATATAAATCATAATATCATCCTTCATATTTTTCTCTTATGATTATATCCATTTTATAATGGTGTAATTCGTTTTATTAATTTCAAACCCTAATTGCAGAGTATGGTCTTACTTCCCTTAATAAATACCCTATTTAATTTAATAGGCATTATTATACTTTTCATATTCAAATATTAGGAATGACCTTAAGGAACGCTACACGCAAATTGAGGCTTATTAAAAAATATGGAGACTCATATAAGGATAATGATTTAGTATGTTGCTACCTTGGCAAAAAGTTATACAAAACCAAAACGAATTACTGAAGGTATGAACGTACTAGTACGTAAAGCAGGCGTCAAAAAAAAGATTCCACGACCAGTGAAATAATTTCCGTTAGCAAATCCGTTAGCAAGCTCAAAATCCTGGTCTTTATCCATTCTATTTTCTTAATATCACAAAGCCTACAGACAGCAAAAAACCCTTACAAAGTAAGGGTTTTTGATAAGTGGGCCCTGAGGGACTCGAACCCCCGACCAATCGGTTATGAGCCGACCGCTCTAACCAACTGAGCTAAGGGCCCGGATCTAAAAATATCCGAATGTACAATTGCTGTTGTAATAAAATTGGTTGCGGGGGCAGGATTTGAACCTGCGACCTTCGGGTTATGAGCCCGACGAGCTACCGGGCTGCTCCACCCCGCGTCAGAAATAATATTCAAACAGCGACAATAAATAATATACAGTACAAAATGGGTCTACGTCAAGGATGAATTTGTAAAAGTTCTCAAGGCAAAAATCTAACCCCATATCTTCCTTTGCGGGATCGATAAATCTCCACAAAACTTGGGTCATGATAGCCATAAATCCAGCCATCTTGCTCCAGTCTTTTTGCCAAACAGCCTGCTTGAAATCTCGTTCTGAACAGTTTCGCGAAGTATATCCAATTCATGATGCCCTCTTCTCCTTTTCGCAAATTAATCTTACGCTGCTCTGAACTTATCATGCCCAAGTTCCACAAAATAAGCCACCGGAAATCCGGTGGCTGCTACATATTCCAAAACTCAATCCCCTATGGAGTCAAAATAATATGTGGGATCTTTTTCGAGCGTACCCAGCATCGTATTCCCTTGCTTCTCCCAAGCTTTAAGTGCACTCTCGACCGTTCTCTTGCCCTGATAAACTTCTGTGAACAGTTGGCGCCCAACATCATTAACACGGCTAATTCCAGGCTTCTGTGTTTGTAGGACGTTCATCAAAGGATCATTGGCTGGTAATGGTTTGAGCGTATAGAAGGACTCCAGATTTACTGAAGGTACTTTCGTGGTAATGTAATCCTTACGGGAAGTTAGTTCCCCGCGGGTATGGGCTTTAATTTTGGCTACTTCATTACTGTTGACGAACTTGATTAAATCCCACGCATCTTCCTTATTAGCAGCCATAGTGTTGATAGCCATCATATTACCTACCCAAGTACCTACAGCCACTCCTGGTTTCTCCTTAAAAGTAGGTACGGTAACGAAACCCCAATCGACAGGATTATAATTTTTGATCTTTGCTGCATTGCGGCTCACACCTGTAAGCTCATTAAGATAATCGTATTCTCCAATTACCATTGCAGCTTTTCCGGTAAGGAAAAGATCCCCTTGGACAGGACTATAGGAGCTCCGTTCTGTTTCTATAAAATCCATACCGTTTAACCCAGGTGTAATTTGCTTTTTCACCAATTGGCTGTAGGTCGTCCAAGCTTGACTCCACTGTGTTTGATTTACCTCCATTTTATGTCCCTTGTTGTCATACATAGCAAGCTCAAGCGGTGAGACATAGGTCTGCATATCCCAGAAAGGATCGCTCATATAACGGTTCATAGAAAAGCCATATATACGCTTATCTTTATTTGTCGATTTCTTGGTCACCTTTTCGGCCAGCGCGAACATTTCATCCCAAGTCATTCCATCTGTCGGATAACCTACACCAGCAGCATCAAAAATACCTTTGTTAAAATATAACGCACTCGACATAAAGGTCGGTGCTAACGCGTAAAGACTTCCTCCACCCAGCTCACGAACTCCACTTAGCATCGTAGGCGCCATATTGCTTAAATCATATTGATCTCGTGCGATAAGCGGCTCCAGCGATTGCACCAGATTATGTTCCTCCAAACTCTTCACCAATGTACTATCACCGACGATTACATCAACCGGCTGTGCACCGCCCATAATTGCTCGGATATTCTCCAGATTATCTGGGTTAACCTCTGGATACGTGCTGTCAAAACGAAGCTCATTCATATTAATGGCTGGAATAATCTCAAGTTTGATTTCAGGATGCTGCAATTCATACATATCTGTAAACTGCTGACGAAAAGAAGAATCGTCCTCTCCAGACCAAAGGCTGCCAATACGTAACACGCGCTGTTCTGCAGATGGCTTAGAAGCCTCCGCCCAGGCTGTATGCCTGCTTTCAGAAATTAAAGGCAATAGGAGTGCTGCACATATTCCAAAGCTTAACCAGCGCCGCCATAGCCTTCTATTATTATTTATATGATTCATTCTTGAACCCTCCCATAAAATACTCAATCCATCCACCTTATGAATAATTACCCATAATTCTAGTAACAGTATATAGCTTTATTCAGGAGGGGAAGTTACAGGCTGTTTAAAGTTATGCTACGATTTCTTCATATTATTTCTATAAAAAACGTTCCGCGAGTTTCCTGAGGATACTGAAATGCCCTTCTACGCAGGATAATTGCACTTTGTGCAACTATTACAGCTGAGTGTGTTGTGCTTCTCCTTTTAATTGCACTATGTGCAGTTAAAAAACGTTATTAGGTGCTTTCGGCGGTTATCTGGTGGATGTAATTGCACAAAGTGCAACTATATCGCCAGATCCTCTAAGGAAGGTTAGTTTAAGTGCACAAACTGCAACTATTCGGCGTTTGAGACGACATTGCGATGGAATCACCGGGTGTCAGAGCGTTCAGAGCGTAGAGCGATAGCGCATAGCAGCAGAGTTTCAGAGCGTTCAGAGCGCAGAGCGATAGCGCAGAGCGATAGCGCAGAGCAGCAGAGTAGCAGAGTGCCAGAGCATAGAGCGACAGCGCATAGCAGCAGAGTAGCAGAGTGCCAGAGCATAGAGCGACAGCGCATAGCAGCAGAGTAGCAGAGTGCCAGAGCATAGAGCGACAGCGCATAGCAGCATAGCAGCAGAGTTTCAGAATCCCGAGTGTCAGAGCGCAATATACCAGAGCGACAGAGCGCAGGTCAGCCAAGTATCACAACGTGAATGTATATGTAAATGTATATGTAAATGTAAATGTAAATGTAAATCCAAACACCAAAACTCTACTCTCCACTCTACGTTTCCTTTTACCAATACAGCATTCGTCTTCCCTACTAACTAACCTACTAACTAACCCGCACCTTTCCTGTGACCGGCACAAATCGCCCCTTCTACGGCAGGATAATTGCACTATGTGCAACTATTAAAGCGGAGTGTGCTGTGCTTCTCCTTTTAATTGCACTTTGTGCAGTTAAAAAACGTTATTAGGTGCTTTCGGCGGATTTCTGGCGGATGTAATTGTACAAAGTACAACTATATCGCCAGATCCTCTAAGGAAGGTTAGTTTAAGTGCACAAACTGCAACTATTCGGCGCTTGAGACGACAGCGCGATGGAATCACCGGGGCAGAGTATAGTATTCCAGAGTGTCAGAGTGCCAGAGCATAGAGCGACAGCGCATAGCAGCAGAGTTTCAGAATCCCGAGTGTCAGAGCGCAATATACCAGAACGACAGAGCGCAGGTCAGCCAAGTGTCAGAAATTGATTGTAAATGTAAGTGAATGTAAAGGCAAACACCAAAACCCTACTCTCCACTCTACTTTTCCTTTTACCAATACAGCATTCGCCTTCCCTACTAACTAACCTACTGACTAACCTGCTACATTTCATGTGACCGGCACAAATCGCCCCTTCTACGCAGGATAATTGCACTTTGTGCAACTATTAAAGCGGAGTGTGTTGTGCTTCTCCTTTTAATTGCACTATGTGCAGTTAAAAAACGTTATTAGGTGCTTTCGGCGGATTTCTGGCGGATGTAATTGCACAAAGTGCAACTATATCGACAGATCCTCTAAGGAAGATTAGTTTAAGTGCACAAACTGCAACTATTCGGCGTTTGAGACGACATTGCGATGGCATCCCCGGGTGTCAGAGCGTTCAGAGCGTAGAGCGACAGCGCATAGCAGCAGAGTGTCAGAGCGTTCAGAGCGCAGAGCGTTAGCGCATAGCAGCAGAGTATCAGAGTGTTCAGAGCCAGAGCATAGAGCGTTAGCGCATAACAGCAGAGTTTCAGAATCCAGAGCGCCAGAGTTTACACCTGCCGCGGCTGGATCATTGCATCTTTTTGCAATAAATAGCAGCATACTTCATGCAACTACACAGCTGAGTGCGCTTTACGCTTTCCTTTTTATTACACTCAATGTAGTTAAAAAGAAAAGCCTCCCACCAAAAAGTGAGAGGCCCGTCCAAACTATAATCAGATATTTAGTTTAAACGCCAAATGCGGAAGGATCTTTTCTCCAAGATTTCAGCAGTTCCACATCTGTAGCTGCGATCTTGCCTTGTGTAAGAGCCACATCAATCAATGTGCTGTAGTTGGATAAGCTTTGTAATGGCATTTCAGCTGCGGCAAAAGCATCCACCGCACGGTCCAGCTCGTAGCTGAAGATTGCCAATACAGCCAACGCTTCTGCGCCTGCTTCTTGCACAGCTTGAGCTGCTTTGATGGAGCTTCCGCCAGTGGAGATCAGGTCTTCGATAACGACTACCTTTTGCCCCGGCTTAATCAGTCCTTCGATCTGGTTCTGCTTGCCGTGACCTTTAGCTTTATCGCGGATATAAGCCATTGGCAGATTAAGTTTATCAGCTACCCAAGCTGCGTGAGGAATGCCTGCGGTTGCTGTACCTGCGATCACCTCTGCGTCTGGATACTGGCTTTTAATAAGCTCAGCGAAGGCATCAGCAATATAGTTACGTACCTCTGGGTAAGCCATAGTCAGACGGTTATCGCAATAGATCGGGGATTTAATACCAGAGGTCCAGGTAAAAGGCTCCTGCGGACGCAGTGCCACTGCTCCTATCGTAAGCAGATAACTTGCTACTTGTTCACTTCTATTTAATGTACTCATGCTAGGGTCATCTCCTCAATAATATTTAGTGCTGCTTGACGTGGATCAGCCGCAGTTGTAACAGGACGGCCCACCACCAGAAAGTGGCTGCCTTGCTGAATGGCTTTGCCCGGCGTCATCACCCGGGACTGGTCACCTAGGGATGCACCTGCTGGCCGGATACCAGGTGTAACTGTACAAAATGCGGGCCCACAAGCCTCTGCGATCGCTGAAGACTCTTGCGGTGAAGCCACTACCCCATCCAGACCTGCAGCGGCTGCCAGCTTAGCGTATCTGACCACAGTATCTTCTACTTCTCCTGCGATTCCAATTTCGTTATTCATCACTTCTTGGCTCGTGCTGGTCAGCTGTGTAACTGCGATAATCAAAGGCATTTTAAGCGCAGCATTCGCATTAACTACTGAAGCAGCGCCTTCCCGGGCAGCAGCCATCATCGCTGAGCCTCCTGCGGCATGTACGTTAAACATATCCACACCGAGGTTCGTAAGGCTTTCTGCCCCGCCTTTTACCGTGTTAGGAATATCATGCATTTTGACATCTGCAAATACAGAATACCCCCGAGATTTCAGTTCATTAATGAATTCCGGTCCCGCTGCATAAAAAAGCTGCATTCCCACTTTCATATAACAAGGAATCCCTTCCAGCTTGTCAATCAAGGTTCTTGCCCCAGCAACATCAGGGTAATCTAAGGCGATCATCAAGCGATTCGCCATTTCATTCCACTTTGCATCTCCCTGTCCCATAACCGTTCTCCCATCCAGTGCAGACTTAAATCCACACTCTTCATTTATTAGCCCCTAGGCATAGCGGAACGGTCTGCGTAAACGCAAACCGCCCTATACATCTTTATGAGATTAGTTTAATTGTCCGACAAAAGCAGGCATGGACTGTGACGAGAAGTTGATCGTCTGCAGCATTCTGAGCAGTGCCGTTACTGTATCAAGTGATGTCATACATACGACGCCATTCTCAACCGCTTCACGACGGATACGGAATCCATCACGCTCTGGTGTTTTCCCTTTAGTCAGTGTATTAAAGACGAAGTTGGCTTGCCCACCACGAATCAAGTCGAGAATGTTCGGCGCACCTTCATCCAGCTTGTTTACGTTCATTACGTTGAGACCTGCTTCTTCAAGCGCTTGAGCGGTGCCTCCGGTAGCAATGATCTTGTAACCCAGCGAGTGGAAGCCTTTCATAAGCTCTACAGCTTCTGCTTTATCTTTATCTGCCACTGTAACGATGATAGCGCCGGTTGCTGGAATTTTCATTCCTGCTCCGATTAGACCTTTATACAAAGCTTTTGCATACAATTTATCGCGGCCCATAACCTCACCCGTCGATTTCATTTCAGGTCCGAGCGTTGGTTCTACTCTACGCAGCTTGGCAAAAGAGAACACCGGCACTTTAACCGATACATAATCACTTTCCGGCCATAGACCTTCTGTATAACCGTCATCTTTCAGCTTGCCGCCGAGAATGATTTTGGTTGCCAGATGCGCCATTGGAATTCCAGTTACTTTACTCAAGAATGGAACCGTACGCGATGAACGTGGATTTACTTCAATTACGTACACTTCATTTTGATAGATAACGAACTGGATGTTGACCAGACCAATCGTTTTCAGTTCCTTAGCAATCTTGATTGTGATCTCAGCAATTTTTGCTTTCAGACCTTCATCCAGATATTGCGGAGGATATACAGCGATGGAGTCACCGGAGTGAACGCCTGCACGCTCAACATGCTCCATGATCCCTGGAATAACTACCGTCTCACCGTCACAAATTGCGTCTACCTCAACCTCTTTACCTAACATGTAACGGTCAATCAATACCGGATGCTCCGGATTTACCTTAACCGCTTCTACCATGTAGCTAAGCAATTCCGCATCATTATATACAATTTCCATTGCGCGTCCACCCAGTACATAGGAAGGACGTACCAGCACCGGATACCCAAGCGATTGTGCAGTTTCTACTGCTTGATCTACGTTGATAACCGTCTTTCCTTTTGGTTGGGCAATATCCAGACGAGCCAACAAAGCTTCGAATTTCTTCCGGTCTTCAGCTTCGTCAATACTGTCTAGGCTAGTTCCGAGAATCTTAACGCCAGCCGCACTTAGTGGTGCAGCAAGGTTAATGGCTGTTTGGCCTCCGAACTGTACGATAACCCCAATCGGATTCTCTTGCGCAATTACGTTCATTACATCTTCAAAGAATAACGGTTCGAAATACAACCGGTCCGAAGTATTAAAATCCGTAGATACAGTCTCAGGGTTATTATTGATAATAACTGCTTCATAACCTGCCTTCTGAATCGCCCACACTGCATGCACAGTGGAGTAATCGAACTCAATCCCTTGGCCGATCCGGATTGGACCCGATCCAAGCACGATAACCTTTTGTTTATCGGAATGAATGACCTCATTTTCAGTCTCATAAGTAGAGTAGTAGTAAGGTGTAGAAGCTTCGAACTCAGCTGCACAGGTATCTACCATTTTGAATACAGGCGTTAATCCTCGCTCTAAACGAAGCGCGCGTACATCAGCTTCTTTGGTGTATTTACCGTTCGCTAGTCCTTCTGCACGTATCTCAGCAATCGCACGGTCTGTAAAACCTTTGCGTTTAGCCTGATACAAGGTTTCTTCTGATAAGCTTTCATCCCCACGGATGACCTCTTCAAAGTTGATCAGTCCCTCGATTTTGGACAGGAACCACCAGTCTACGTTAGTAATGTCTTGAATCTCTTGCAAGCCAAATCCGCGGCGGAAAGCTTCAGCGATCAAGAACAACCGCTCATCATCAGGTTTTGCCAGACGTTCACGCAGGACGCTTTCTTCCAGATCCTCAGCGCCCGGCAGACGGAAACGGTGTACACCGATTTCCAGGGAACGAATTGCTTTATGAATGGACTCTTCAAAGGTACGACCGATGGCCATAACTTCTCCAGTTGCTTTCATTTGTGTGCCCAGCTTACGGTTCGCATGAATGAACTTGTCGAACGGCCAGCGTGGGATTTTGCTTACGATATAGTCAAGTGTAGGCTCGAAGCAAGCATAGGTCTGTCCAGTAACTGGATTGACGATTTCATCGAGTGTGTAACCAAGTGCGATTTTGGCAGCCATTTTGGCAATCGGATAACCGGTTGCTTTCGAAGCCAAAGCCGAAGAGCGGCTGACACGTGGATTTACTTCGATTACATAATATTGATAGCTTTGCGGATCCAGTGCGAACTGCACGTTGCAGCCACCCTCGATATTCAGCGCACGAATGATTTTGAGTGAAGCGCTGCGCAGCATTTGATATTCACGATCGGATAACGTTTGGCTAGGTGCCACAACGATACTATCACCCGTATGCACACCTACCGGGTCAAAGTTCTCCATGTTGCAGACAACGATACAGTTGTCATTCGCATCACGCATAACCTCGTATTCAACTTCCTTCATGCCGGCAATGCTTTTCTCCACCAAACATTGTCCGATTGGACTATAACGAATACCTGCTTTGACAGTCTCAAGCAGCTCTTCTTCGTTGTCGCAGATCCCGCCGCCGGTGCCGCCAAGCGTATAGGCTGGGCGTACAATCAGTGGGAAACCAATTTCCTCAGCGAATTTCATCGCTTCATCTACTGTGGTAATAATAGTGCTCTCTGGTACAGGCTGTTCCAGTTCGCGCATCAAATCGCGGAACAAATCGCGATCCTCTGCTTTTTCAATGGATTCAAGCTGGGTACCTAGAAGCTTAACATTCTCTTGTTCTAGTACTCCTGCACGAGCCAATTCTACAGCCATATTAAGACCTGTCTGTCCTCCCAAAGTTGGCAACAAGCCATCCGGGCGCTCCTGGCGGATGATGCCAGTTACGAATTCAAGGGTAATCGGCTCGATATAAACTTTATCAGCCATATTGGTGTCAGTCATGATAGTCGCCGGGTTACTGTTGATCAGCACAACTTCCACGCCTTCTTCTTTCAGGGCCTGACAGGCCTGAGTTCCGGCGTAGTCAAATTCTGCGGCTTGCCCGATAACAATCGGTCCAGAACCAATTACTAATATTTTTTTAAGCTTTTCATTCTTAGGCATGTTATAGAGCTCCTTTCACGGCTTCAAGCTGTTTTACTGTAGGTTTTGGCGCCGTGATTCTGGCGTTTGCCGCAAGCTGCGCCTGGCGCGAGCTTACAGGTGTGTTAGCTTTATGGTCAGCGATCATCTGTAAGAAACGATCGAATAAATAGCTGCTATCATGAGGTCCCGGTGCTGCTTCTGGATGGTACTGTACTGAAAATGCAGGGTAACGGGTATGTTTAAGTCCTTCAACGGTCTTATCATTATTATTAATGTGAGTAACTTCTAGATCCGTGCTCTTCACAGAATCTTCATTCACTGTGTAGCCATGGTTCTGAGAAGTAATGAAGCAACGTCCGCTCTCCAATTCTTTAACCGGATGGTTACCGCCACGGTGCCCGAATTTCAGCTTCTCTGTATCCGCGCCACAAGCCAGTGCAAACAGCTGGTGACCTAAGCAGATGCCGAAGATTGGGTATTCACCAAGCAATTCCGAGATCGTCTTCACTGCGTGTGGGACGTCTTTCGGGTCCCCAGGGCCGTTGGACAGCTGGATACCATCTGGATTGAGGCGACGAATCTCATCAGCGGTTACGTCATGAGGTACAACTACAACGTCACAACCGCGATTGTTCAACTCGCGCAAGATACCAGCCTTCGCACCGTAATCTACAAGCACGATGCGTTCTTTAGTTCCTGGGCTATTGTACATGCTTGGAGTAGATGTGCGAGCTACCTGATTGCGCAATTCTTCAATTGAGGTGTCGCCCATCATTTCCATCAATTCCTCTACACGTTTGTTAGAGGTAGTCAGGATCGCCTTCATTGTTCCGTAGTGGCGAATAATCCGCGTCAACATCCGGGTATCAATCTCGCTGATTCCAGGAATATCATATTCTTTCAGCAGGTCGTCCACACTGTATTCTGCGCGCCAGTTACTTGGAACTTCTTCATGACGACGCACTACAAAACCGTGTACGAAAGGTCGAACAGATTCGAAATCATCCCGCGTAATCCCGTAGTTCCCGATCAATGGGTACGTCATGGTAACGATTTGTCCGCAATATGAAGGGTCAGACAGCACCTCTTGATATCCTGTAATTCCTGTGTTAAAAACAACCTCGCCTGTCTTTTCACCTTCAGCGCCAAATGCGGTACCTGTAAATAAAGTTCCGTCTTGAAGCAGCAATCTCGCCTGCATTCCCTTCCACTCCTTCATGTTCTGTAGTCTGATACGTATGCCTTGCATGCCTTCCGGAGTGTACGCGCTCAAATTGCTGATCTGTAAAGATCAGCAATTTCGCCTCACCAGTCCGCTAGTTTTTCTCAGTCCATACGGCTTTGCCGTCCACCCAAGTTTTTACTGGCCAACCCTTAAGCTTCCAGCCGCCAAAAGGAGTGTTACGTCCTTTGCTTGCGAAGGAACTTGGGTCTACTTCTTTTTCCTGCTCCAGATCGATCAGTGTCAAATCTGCAGGAGCTCCGATCTCCATAACCCCGGTGTTCAATCTGAATACCCGTGCAGGATCGGCAGTCATTCTTTGTACAAGTAAGGATAAATCCCATTTTCCGGTTTCTACAAACGCCGTGTATAAGAGTGGGAAAGCTGTCTCGAATCCAACGATACCAAAAGGTGCCAGCTGCATTCCTTTAGCTTTCTCTTCCTCACTATGTGGCGCATGATCTGTAACAATCATATCTAGTGTGCCATCAAGCAACCCTTCGATACACGCTTCAACATCGCGGCTGGAGCGCAGCGGCGGGTTCATTTTCCAATTGGCATCCAGGCCTGGAATATCGTCTTCAGCAAGAAGCAAGTGATGCGGACATACCTCAGCAGTTACTTTAATGCCGATCTCTTTTGCTTGGCGAATCAGCCGCACCGACTGTTCAGTACTGACATGGCATACATGGTAATGAACGCCTGTCGCTTCTGCCAGCAAAATATCGCGTCCAACATGGATCGCTTCTGACTCATTCGGAATTCCTTTGAGGCCATGCTTCTTAGCGAACTCACCTTCAGCTACACAGCAGCCTTCAACCAGTGAATTATCTTCGCAGTGGGCAATGACTGGCATATCGAGCGATGCTGCGATGTTCATTGCATCTTTCATCATTTGAGCACTTTGTACGCCCACACCGTCGTCTGTATAACCAATAGCTCCAGCTTCTTTGAGCGCCGCAAAATCCGTCAACTCACGTCCGAGCTCATTTTTCGTAATGGCTGCATAAGGAAGCACTTTAACTAGTCCTGCTTCACGCGCCTTGTCTTTCACAAATTGCACGATCTCCGGGCTATCTGTCACCGGACGAGTATTTGGCATACATGCAATGGTTGTAAATCCGCCTTTAGCAGCTGAGCGACTTCCGGTTTCCACTGTTTCCTTGTGTTCAAATCCCGGTTCACGCAAGTGCACATGCATATCAATGAGTCCCGGAATGAGCAGCTTACCTTCAGCATCAATGATCTCCGTGGCTTCTCCGATAGCTTCATTTCCGTCGATTATAGCCGAGATCACACCCTCCTGAAGTTCGATGTGTTTGCGCTCAAGCAAGCCTTCCTTATTCAATACGCTGGCGTTTCTAATAATCACTGTCATGATTCTACCTTTACCCTCAGATCACAGCTGCGGGCCCTCTCGTTATTATATAATAAAAATTCATCTTTGTGTATATTTATTAGTCTCTATACGTTAGCATTCTGTAAGCTTATAGTAAAGCTCTTTCGAGAACCGCCATCCGGACCGGTACGCCATTAGACATTTGCGGGAAAATCCGCGATTGACTGCACTCAACTACTGCATCATCAATCTCTAGATTCCGGTTAACCGGAGCTGGATGCATAATGATTGTGTCTTTGGCCAGCTTAGCTGCCCGCTCTTCTGTTAGACCATAGTGGCTACGGTAATCTTCAGCAGACAGCTTAATGCCGGAAGTATGGCGCTCAAGCTGTACTCGAAGCATCATTACTACATCCGCTTTAAGAGCTTCTTCCATAGTTACGTAAGGCGCATACTCCATAAGCTCAGGAGCCTTCATATTATCCGGTGCGCAGAACTGCACCTTGGCTCCCATTTTCGTAAGCCCCCAGAGATTAGAGCGCGCTACGCGGCTATGCATAATGTCCCCAATGATGGAGACTGTCAGACCCTTTAGTTCCCCAAAGGTTTTGGTCATGGTGTATAAATCAAGCAGTGCCTGCGTAGGATGTTCATTGTTGCCGTCGCCCGCATTGATAAGCGGTATGGACACCTTCTCAGCTAACTGCTGCAGCACACCTGCAGGCTTCAAACGCACAACTCCGGCATCGATCCCCATCGATTCCAGTGTGCGCACTGTATCGTAGATCGACTCCCCTTTTTCTACACTAGAAGCTGCAGCCGTAAAATTAAGTACTTGCGCACCTAGTCGTTTCTCTGCCATCTCGAAAGAGAAGCGTGTGCGTGTGCTGTTCTCAAAAAACATGTTAGAAATAAAATGGGAGTTCAAGATGGGCGTTAGCTTTTCACTTTGATTGTCCCAAAATGCTGTTCTGTCAAGCAGTTGGATAATTTCCGACCGGTCAAGCTCTTTGATTCCCAGCAGACTACGTTCCTTTACCTTGGTAAGTGTCATGATGTTATCGTTCCTCCCGGTTTGAAATAATGTAGACCTCATCTTTGCCGTCGTATTCCTTCAGCGCCACTTCAATCTGCTCGTGCTTTGAGGTAGGTACATTCTTACCGATGTAGTCCGGCCGGATCGGCAGCTCGCGGTGTCCGCGGTCAGCCAGTACTGCCAGTTGAATCATTCGTGGGCGTCCGCAATCCATCAAAGCGTCCATCGCCGCGCGGATGGTGCGTCCGGTGTAAAGTACATCATCGAACAAAATGACTTTCTGATCATGGATGCCAGCACTTCCTGAAGTAATAACGACGTTGCTCTTCACTACTGCTTCACTGCCTTCCACTTCACGGTCATCCCGGTAATGTGTGATATCCAGCTCACCGTATGGAATCTCGACGCCTTCAATCTCCTTGATGCGCTCAGCGATACGCTGTGCCAGATACACACCTCGTGTCCGAATGCCGACCAGCAGACAATTCTCGATACCTTTGTTCTTCTCCAAAATCTCATGAGCAATACGCGATAAGGCCCGGCGGATCGCCGTTTCATCCATAATGACATTTTTCTCAGTAACCATAATCTTGTCACCCTCCAGCTTGTTCGCCTATTCAAGTTCCCGGAAATCAAAAAACTCCTTGCCTATAACAGGCAAGGAGTGAAATCCGCAGATGAGGAAGATGACGGCCGCGCGCATAAAAAGACAGTTCCGTATTTACACACGGATACCTTTCTAAGAGTCGCGAACCTCGATTCACGTTACCTTGCCAGCCTCACAGGACTGAATTAAAGGCGCTATTCATTTAACAAGAATTATGACAGAACAACCCCCTCATGTCAACTTTCTCTGCCTAAACTTTTGCACTTCTCTTCCTTACTTCTATTAACAACAAGGGGGAAGCGGTACTCAGTATATCTGCATAAAAAACGATGCTGGTCCCAAATAGCCTTTCATCGCTTTTTGGACAGCCTCGTTTATGTTCTTAACACTACTTAATGTCCAAATGATTCAAAAGGCGCACCTAGTAATGCTGAAAATGATGCAATCGGTGAGGTACTTATATAGTAATTAAGGAATTTCTCCCTGAAATTCAGTGATTTCTGTTCATCAGACTTGTTATTAGGGATAACTTCCCTAATTGTTGGCCGATTCAGTGATTAATATAGAAAACCACCTAATTATTAGGGAGTTTTTCCCTGATTTCGTACATTTAGAGCGAAGATCGGCTAATTTCAGGGAGTTTTTCCCTAATTAGTTTAAAACCCACTCTTTACTTCTCACAAACACAGAACACAACACGTGGCATATAGTCATACGGCACAGTAACATCTACAACATTTCCTATTCCATAAAAAAGAAGCTGCCCCCAAGTAGAATTCACTACTTTTGGGACAGCCTCATTAATTTCAATAACAATGCTTAAAACTCAAATTCCACATCACTAAGACGTCTTTGAATTTCAGAGATGACACGTCTCTCTTCCTCTTCACCTTTAGCAATAAAGGTAACGGAGAAACGAACAAACGGGCCTGCATCATCCCAAGGCACAGTGGAGATCAGCTTCTCACGAATCAGGAATTGGGAGAAATCTTCACCGGATTCAAAGCGACGGCCGTCTTTGATTCCCTTAGGTGCAGCGACATACAGGAAGAAAGAGCCTTTTGGCTTCTCAGCTTTAAAGCCGAGGCTGTTCAGTGCATCAACCAGCAGGTTGTGACGACGGGAGTATTTATCCGCAATCGCTTCAGTAATCTCCGGATGAGCAAGACCATAAGCCGCTGCTTTTTGAATCGCGATAAATTGGCCGGAATCGTTGTTATCCTTCACATCGCTGAAGGCTTTAACCACTAGCGGATTACCAGCCACAAAACCAATTCTCCAGCCCGTCATATTGTAAGACTTAGAAAGAGAATGCAGCTCTACACCCACATCCTTTGCACCTGGAACGGAGAGGAAGCTAAGTGGCTTCAAACCGTCATAGGTCAAGGCAGCATAAGGTGCGTCATGGATAACCACTACATCGTATTTTTTCGCCCATGCAACGACCTCAGCAAAAAACTCAGGAGTGGCACTAGCGCCCGTTGGATTGTTTGGATAGTTTAGATAAAGAAGCTTAGCTTTACGAGCAATGTCTTCCGGAATTTCATTCAGATCTGGAAGGAATTTGTTCTCCTTCTTCAGCTCCACTGTAAATACTTGTCCACCCAAATATTTAGTATGTGTACCCAAGACTGGATAACCCGGCACGGTCATAATCGTGATATCACCTGGATTGATGAAACAAGATGGCAACATAGCCAGCGCAGGCTTCGATCCGATGGAGTGAACTACCTCCGTGTCTGGATCAATTCCTTCCACCCGGAAAACTTCCCGCAAATATTCAGCAGCAGCAGTCTTGAATTCGGCAATTCCATTGTCCGCATATCCACGGTTTTCTTCCTTCGCTGCTTCTTCAGCAAGCTTAGCTACGATACCCGCATCAGCCATCTCATCCGGCTCGCCTACGCCCATATCAATTAGTTCAATGTTAGGAAAATCCTGTTTTGCGGATGCTTTAGCACGTTTGATTTTCTCGAATTTATAAATCGAAGTGTCTTTGCCATAATTGGCACCGCCGATGCGGTCTGCAAAATTAGTCTGAATGAAGCTATCTTGGTATTGTTCAATACTCATACTGTCATCTCATCTCCTGAATATCTATTCTACTTTTAAAAGAAACGGCTTCGCCGTCCCTTGGATGGCGTATGTTTCCGGATATCCGTTTCATTATAAAAATAAGGATAAAGAATAAGGCATTACCCTTTCTTTATCCTTATGTTTTTAAATATGCCGTAAAGTAGTGTTCAATACCATAGACTAATTATCACTTCATTTGTACTTATCTGCTGCGTAGTGTGAACAGCACTTCTTCCATATCCTCTGGAATAGGTCTGCTGAATTCTTTATATTCACCTGTGGTAGGATGAACAAATCCAAGCACCGCCGCATGCAACGCTTGTCCATTCATCGTAGTGCCCTTGCTGCGTCCATATATCGGATCACCTACAAGTGGATGGCCAATGAACTTCATATGTACCCTGATTTGATGCGTGCGGCCAGTCTCCAGCTGCAGCTCCAGCAGTGTACAATCTCCGAAACGTTCCATTACTGTAAAATGGGTTACGGATTTCTTGCTGTTCTTTTCGGTTACTGTGTATAGCTTGCGATCATGTGGATCTCTGCCAATCGGTGCGTCAACAGTTCCCTTATCATGCGACAAGTTGCCGTGTACGACTGCAATATATCGGCGCGTAACACTATGCTCTTTAAGCTGTGCGGCAAGCGAGGCATGACTGGCATCATTCTTAGCCACCATGATAAGACCAGAGGTATCCTTATCGATCCGATGGACAATACCTGGACGAATCTCACCGTTAATGCCGGACAGATCCTTACAGTGATACATCAGCGCATTTACTAAGGTGCCTGACGGATGTCCCGCAGCTGGGTGCACAACCATGCCCCGGGGTTTATTAATCACAATGACATCGCTGTCTTCATATACAACTTCAAGAGGAATGTTCTCCGCGATCAAATCCGTTACTTCTGCTTCAGGGACAACAACGCTAACCACGTCGCCTTCCGATAACTTATAGTTGGCTTTCACTGGCTTGCCATTAACCGTAACGTTACCGCCGCTGATCCACAGCTGCACCTGAGAACGGGAAATTTCTTCTTCCCATGATTCCGTAATATATTTATCGATTCGCTCCCGCGCGTTCTCTGCCGAAACGGTCCATTCCGTGACGTCCCTCTCTTCTTCGCTCGTAGATGCCGCTTGGTGATTGACGTCTTTATTCAAATCATTCATTCCCTTCTCTTACTTCCTTTGCTTCTTTCACTTCTTTTATTTCCGTAATTTCTTCGCCATTCTTAAGGTCACGAAAAGAATCCAGAAGAATCAATCCAACCCCAATGACAATACAAGAATCCGCCACGTTAAAAATCGGGAAGCTATAGCTCCCAAAATTGAACAGAAGGAAATCAACAACCTCACCATTGATTATCCGGTCCAGGAAGTTACCGATAGCTCCACCCAGTACAAGCCCTAGGGCAACAGATAACAGCTTCCGCGAGTGTCTAGTCTTGTTCAAATACCAAACGATACCACTAACCACTACAACCGTAACTAGAAAGAAGAACCATTGCTGACCTTCGAGAATCCCAAAAGCAGCCCCGCGATTGCGATGAGAGGTAATCAGGAAAAAATCTCCGATAACAGAAATCTGTTCTCCGATCTCCAGACGTGTAGCAATGAGATACTTTGTCCCTTGATCCACCAAAAATACAATAAGAGCAATCAAATAGTACACCACAGAAGTTGTCACTCCGTTCTTATTTTTCCCGCTAAATGCGGTACGAATACTGTTTAAAGACTTGTATATTGTAGCACAGCCCTTAAAGAATCGTCTATTGCGGGACATCCGCTAAGTTCAATCTTGGGGACTATTTTCCAGCGCTAAAATCCCTGCTCTCCGGTCAACCTAACAGAAGAACCATCCGGTGTTATCCGGCAAGTCGGAATGATTCTTATAAAAGGTACAGAAAGGAGCTTTCTCATTATGACGCACCTGACAGTACAGCAGCTCTCAGAGCTACGCGCACGATTGGAAAAAGATCGGGATACGATTCAGCACAGGCTTCAGAATAATGAACATTACGGCTTAGATGAATCCATGCGGGATGGCTCCGGAGAACTTTCCGAGAATGACAACCATCCAGGAGATGCAGCCACCGATTTGTATAATCGCTCCATGGACATTTCACTGTTAGAGCGGGACGAGCATGAGCTGGACGATATTGAAGCTGCTTTATCTGCTATGGATAATGGCACCTATGGGATATGCAAGGCTAGTGGTGAGCCGATCCCTTTTGAACGTTTATCTGCCATCCCTTCCACACTTTATTGTAAAGAGCACAACCCGCGGCAAAACGCACCTTTCACTCGACCAGTAGAAGAGGAGCTGTTATCTCCACCTTTTGGACGCACCAGTCTGGATGAGCGCGACGATCAAAACGGTTTTGACGGCGAGGATGCCTGGCAGATTGTAGAAAGCTGGGGTACCTCGAATTCTCCCGCCATGGCGGAGGGCAACAATATTGATTCTTATAATGATATGGAGATTGAAGCCGATGAGCTGGAAGGCTGCGTAGAGCCTTGGGAGAACTTTATCGCCACTGATATCACGGGCAACAATCTAATTGTAGTGCCGGGACGGAGCTACCAGCGTTATTTGGACAGTGACGAGGCAACTCATAGCCTAGATCCTCTCGACGAAGACTAAACACAAATGTCCCCTATACAAAAACATTTAAACAGCGTACTGTTCCAGTTTTGAGGAATGGTTCGCTGTTTTTAATCTTAACGTTTCGATGACTATTTGAACTCTAGCTGACGTTGTACGATCCGCACAATATCCGCAATATAATCACCAATGATCGGTAGATTGAGCGCGCCTAGTCCCTGAAGGATATAAATAATCGTTGCCGCAAAAAAAGTAAAACCCAGTGCAATCCCAACTCCCCGAGCTGCTCCAAATAAAATATTTCTCCAAATCAACCGCCAAGGTGAATATAGCAGATCCGTATATTGATAAATTCGGGATTTTTCCAAAATATGAGCCCACTCAAAGGTCAAACGGTACATCGTATTCATTTTTTCTTCCAGCGGAATATCCTCGGGATTACGCGGATCTGCTGTTAGATACTCAGGATTAACTTCAGGAAAAGCCTTATTCTCCTTTTCCTTGTCTGGGTTATTCTTATTGCCGGATGTCTTAATGGAGATTCTCCTCTTATTTCCCTCCACAGCTACGGCTCCTCTCATATGTCTTTCCTTCGCTACAAAGTAAACGAGCCCGGCCAAAGAGAATTCATCTCCTTAAGCTCGGGACTCGTTAGTTTTGCGCCGAAATATAAAGACTATATTTCCCGCATAAACGGAAGATCTCCGTTTACACTTATGCCGCTAGTATATGCTGTTTTGGGACAGGTAATGCAGAATTATGCTTCGATATGGATACCGATGGATTTATCACCGACTTCTACCGTCTCAAAAGCATGTTCTCCATCAAAATCAACCGTAGTCACAAGAACATTGTCTCGCAATACATTGTCAAATGCTGTAACAGCTGCTTTTAGCTCATCATCTAACTTCAAAGTGAGTGCGATCCGTTTCTCGATCGGCAGATCCAGACGTTTACGGTAATCTTGAACCGCACGAATGATCTCACGAACCCAGCCTTCTTGTTCAAGCTCAGGCGTGATTTCGGTATTGAGCGCAACCGTAACTCCATATCCGGAAGCTGCGGCGAAACCTGCTTTGGCTTGTTTTTCAACAAGCAGCTCTTCAGAAGTGATTACAAGCTCTTCACCTTCAGGTGTCGCAATTGCAATTTTACCGTCCTGTACCGCTTTGCGGGTAGAATCACTGTCGAGACCTTTCAGGAAGCCTTGCAGGAAGCCTACATTTTTACCGTATTTTTTACCGGCTACCTTAAGATTCAGCTTGAGTGTGAAATCAACAAATCCGCTGTCACTGTTCTCCAGCACGATGTTCTTGATGTTGATCTCATCTTTGATGATCTCTTCATACTCAGCCAAATGGAAGTCGCGGTTCATCGAAACGATCAGCTCGGACAGCGGTTGACGATTCTTAATGCCTGTTTCGTTACGTACGTTACGCGCCAACTCAACGATCTGTCTTGCACTTTCCATATCCTCTTCCAGCTCTTTATCGATCAAGTTCTCGTCAGCAACCGGGTAGTCTGCCAAATGCACACTTTCTCCGCCGCCAAGGTTCGTGAAGATATCTTCGGACAACATCGGTGTAAATGGAGCCATCAAAGTTGCTGTCGCCAAAAGCACATGAGTCAACGTACGGTAAGCATCCAGTTTATCTTCACCTAGGCCACTCCCCCAGAAACGGTCACGGGAACGACGGATATACCAGTTACTCAGCTCATCCACAAAGTTCTCAATAGCTCTAGATGTATTCACGAAGTCATTTACCGCAAGTCCTTTATCCACCAAAAGAATCAAGCTGTTCAGACGGGACAGAATCCAGCGGTCCAGCTTATGTTTTGATACTTTAAAAGGATGATCGGCTGGATCGTAACCATCAATGCCCGCATACAGCGTCAAGAAGGCATGTGTATTTACCAGCGTATCCACTACTTTAGATTTCGTCTCACCTACAAGACCACGCGAGAAACGTTTATTATTCCACGGTGCACTGTCGGACAAAATAGCCCAACGGAAAGCATCCGTACCATACTCATTCATGATTTCCCAAGGATCAATAACATTGCCCTTGGATTTGGACATTTTTTGACCATTCTCATCGAGGATATGGCCTGTAGCAATTACCGCTTTATAAGGTGCTTTACCCTTGAACAAGGTGGATACTGCAAGCAAGCTATAGAACCATCCACGGGTCTGGTCGATCCCTTCACAGATCATATCTGCCGGATACTGATCATTCAGCTTATCCTCATTCTCAAACGGATAATGGCTTTGTGCAAAAGGCATCGAGCCACTGTCGAACCATACGTCGATCACTTCCGATGTACGAACCATCTCTGCACCTTCGCTAAACGGACTGCGCAGCTTGATCTTATCCACGAAAGGTTTATGCAGCTCGATATCTTCCGGAACATCACCAATCGCCATCGCTCTTAGCTCTTCAATGCTGTGTGGTGCAAACTCTTTGCCCGTTTCTTGACATACCCAGACATTGAGGGGTGTACCCCAATAACGGTTACGGCTGATATTCCAGTCAACCAGTTCATCCAAGAACTTCCCGAAACGGCCTTCTCGTACATGCTCAGGGTACCAAGTTACACTGTTGTTGTTAGCAATCAGCTGATCTTTGATCGCTGTAGTGTTGATGAACCAACTGTCTGTTGCGTAATACAAAAGTGGTGTATCACAACGCCAGCAGAACGGATAGCTGTGCTCGTATTTCTCTTTACCGTAAAGCAATCCTTTTTCAGACAAAACCTTAATGATATCCAGATCGCAATCCTTAACAAAACGTCCCGCAAAATCAGAGACTACATCCGTATACTTACCGGAATTATCAACCACATTTACGAAGCTGATGCCATTCTCACGGCAAGTCTTGTAGTCATCTTCACCATGTGCTGGTGCCATGTGTACGATCCCTGTACCACTGGAATCTGTAACGAAAGAAGCGCCTACGATAACATTGCTTTTCTCTGCCTTAATATATCCGAATGGAGGTGCGTAAGTTTTACCGATAAACTCGGAACCTTTATGTGTAGAAAGGACTGTGTGCTCGCCTTTCATTACTTCTTCGACCAAGTTTTTAGCAACGATGTACACACCATCTTCTTGTTGCACACGTACATAATCCATGTCCGGGTTCATAGCTAGCGCCATATGGGCTGGCAAGGTCCAAGGTGTTGTCGTCCAAGCCAATACGTAGTCTCCGCTGTCATCCAGCTTGAACTTCGCGGTTGCACTGAGATCCTTAACGGTTTTGTAGCCTTGAGCAACTTCATGCGAGCTTAGTGTAGTCTGGCAGCTCGGGCAATACGGGCTAACACGGTGTCCGCGGTAAAGCAACCCGTTCTCATGCACTGTAGCCAAGATGTTCCATACACTTTCGATATAGGTGTTATCCAAGGTTACGTAAGGATTATCTAGATCTGTCCAGTATCCAATCGCTTCTGTAAATTCACGCCATTGCTTCTCATAACCAAAGACGCTGTCTTTACATTCCTGGATGAATTTTTCTACGCCATATTCCTCGATCTCTTGTTTACCGGAGATGCCAAGCTTCTTTTGTACGCCTAGTTCTACTGGCAGACCGTGTGTATCCCAGCCTGCTTTACGTACCACGCGGTAACCTTTCATTGTCTGGTAACGACCGATGAAATCCTTGATTACCCGTCCCAGCACGTGTCCGATATGCGGCGCACCGTTTGCTGTTGGCGGACCTTCATAGAATACATAGTTTGGACGTCCCTCACGGTTCTCCATGGACTTGCGGAACGTATTTTCATCGCTCCATTTCTTTAATATGCGGACATCTCTTGCCCGCGCCTTTTCTCTGACATCTACTTTTTGCATGTGATGGTCAATCCTTTCATGGATTAGTCTATAAAGCTCTTTTCGATCTTTGGGCGATCCTTGCGCAGCTGGTCGCTCACCGCTCTTGCCCTGGCTCCCGAGCCGCGATCCCGCAGGGCAGCAATCGCTCGGGGCGCTATACGCGACCTTGCGCAGCTGGTCGCTCACCACTCTTGCCCTGGCTCCCGAGCCGCGTTCCCGCAGGGCAGCAATTGCTCGGGGCGCCAATGGGCGACCTTGCGCAGCTGGTCGCTCACCGCTCTTGCCCTGGCTCCCGAGCTGCGATCCCGCAGGGCAGCAATCGCTCGGGGCGCCATACGCGACCTTGCGCAGCTGTTCGCACCGCTCTTGCCCTGGCTCCCGAGCCGCGATCCCGTTAGGGCAGCAATTGCTCGGGGCGCCATTTTCGCGACCTTGCGCAGCTGGTCGCACCGCTCTTGCCCTGGCTCCCGAGCTGCGATCCCGCAGGGCAGCAATCGCTCGGGGCGCCATACGCGACCTTGCGCAGCTGGTCGCTCACCGCTCTTGCCCGGGCTCCCGAGCCGCGATCCCGCAGGGCAGCAATCGCTCGGGGCGCCATACGCGACCTTGCGCAGCTGGGCGCTCACCGCTCTTGCCCGGGCTCCCGAGCCGCGTTCCCGCAGGGCAGCAATCGCTCGGGGCGCCAATGGGCGACCTTGCGCAGCTGGTCGCTCACCGCTCTTGCCGTAAAGGCCCCGCAGGCGAACCCGCCAGGGGAGCCTAAGAAGGGCCGCTCCTTCAGCCACATGAATCCGTTCGTTTCCACCACCGTACCTAGTTTGCACGAGGCTTTACTTTGCGGGTGTCCAGAGGGCAGCAGCCCTTGGGGTCCCCCTTAGAAAGGGGGATTTAGGGGGATGGCCGCCCCGGAACAACAAAATAAGCGTCATCCCACCCCCAAAGGGGCGAGACGACGCTCGCGATACCACCCTAATTCTGCGCATGAGCACATCCTTAAGGGGAGTGTATTCAGCACAATCTCAGTCCTGCGCGTAAATCTTGTGCACAGGTCCGGTGTAACGTCCGGCAGACGGTTAGGCTTACGCACGATCAACGCTTCAGCTTAACTTCTAGGGGAAGATCTTCCGGCAGGGTTCGAACAATCGGCTCGCAGCAATCGCCGACTCTCTGGAGAACGTTACCTTGTCGTACTTGTCCCGTCATCGAATACATATAAACATTATACAGATATGTTCTATTTATAGACTTTTTGAATCTAAATGTCAACAACCATTCACCCAATCTAGCTATTATGAGCGTACTTGCGCATGGAGTTCACTTTATTATGGTCTATTTTATCGGAAAATAAAAATAGAGGGAATAGCTCCCTCTATTTAGCCAATTATCGTCTGAAACCTTTAGATGCGATGAAGAACATCATCCTTGAAAGCTACATTCTCGCTCGCCTCACGACTCTCTAAGGCATTCCAGTCATCCTGTGATAACAGCTCCAGCTGAGCTTCCACTAATGTCCGGAAACGAGTGCGATAGATCGAAGCTTGCTTGCGCAATTCTTCAGTCTCAATAGCAACCTTACGGGATTTGGATAACGCTTCGTTAATAATCCGATCGGCGTTTTTCTCCGCTTCCTTGATAATGAGCTGGGATTCCTTCTTGGAGTTGTTCTTCACATCATCCGCCGCTTCCTGAGCGACTAAGATCGTCTTCGATAAACTTTCTTCAATATTCACAAAATGATCCAGACGCTCTTGAATAGACAAAAGCTGATTCTGCAGTTCCTTGTTCTCACGGATGACGCTTTCGTAATCCTTGATCACTTGATCCAGAAATTCGTTGACCTCGTCCTCATCATAACCGCGAAGTCTCCGAGAAAACTCCTTGTTATGTATATCGAGCGGTGTTAATGGCATGCTGTGCACCTCCTAGAAATTTCGGACCTTCTTTATCTCTAAATCGCAACTAAGCGGCAGACAAAGAAGAAAGACTGTACTTCAAGTAAAGGCAGAAGGTGTTCCTGTGTTCCGCCTGCCATTCATGGTCCGCCTCTTCTTAAAAGTATCGGCGTCCAGCTTAAAAAATGTTTGATTCCCTCGAAATAATCAATTTCGACAAGTAAGACCGTATTCCTGCAAGGGATTCACACAAATTTACCAATCTGAACACGGTATCGGCCCTTTTTCGTCAAACTGCCGACCTCTAGAACCTTGAAGCGACCAAAGCCTTGAATAGATACCATGTCACCATCCTTAAGACCGCAGGATGGGTCTTCCTCCACTTTCCAGTTTACCCGAACACGTCCAGCCTTGATGGGAGCAAGAATTTTGCTTCGGCTAAGCCGTGTTACATCTGCGGCAATGCCATCCAATCGCAGGGATGCTACAGTCAAATCCATCAATTCCAGCTTAACCTCACTATTACGCAAGGCGGAAAGGGGTAATACTTCCGTACTTACCTGTATCCGGTGCACTCCAGTTAAATTCATAGCTAAATAATCTGCAATATCAGCAGCGACTACAACATGACAACCATCGTCCAGAACATGAATATCACCGATTTTGCCTCGTTTAACGCCCAGCCCCAGAATAGAACCCATGTAGTCCCCATGCTCCAGAGCCAGAAACTTCTGCTCCCCTGAGGTTATTGCAAGCACCTTCAGCTCCATGTCTTCCTGATCCAGGTCACGATAATCAGGAGCGACAAGCGCTCGCTTCCGCTCTGCCTCAGCATGTCCACCTTCCCATTTAACAATCACATCAGGATGGCGGTTAACTAAAGTTTGCAAAATAAAACCTTGGCGGGGATCGAGAAATTCAGTTAATTTAGTCTCATGATATTCTCCAGCGTTGGTAACCCATTCGAAGGCCTTGTCCACAAATTGACGTTCATCGGGATGAAAATGCCCGTAAACTTCGTTCTTCATCACAATTGCCTAAAAAATCAAATGCAGGATAGATTTAAGTCCGCCTGCAGCGAATTCCAAGACAAGTAATGCAATAATTGGAGAGATATCAAGTGTACCGAAGAGCGGTGGAATAAACCGTCTGAAAGGTGTTAAATACGGCTCTACGAGTTTGCTTAGCAGTTCTCCAATGAAGTTATCACGAACGTTGGGTAACCAGGACATTAGCACATAGAAAATAATCATGTAAAAATAAATGTTAAACAAAATATCGATAATGTAATCAATTTGAAGCAAAGCCCATTCACCTCATTCTGTTATAGTCTTGATCGTCACCTAGGATTTCTGTAATGGAGCCTTGAATTTCAACAGTATCTGGAGTGCACATAAATATATTGCCCCCAATTTTAGAGATTCCTCCCCCAAGGGCATAAACAGTTCCGCTGAGAAAATCAATAATTCGCATTGCTTGATCATTGCGAACACGCTGCAGGTTAATTACTACCGTCCGATGCGAACGGAGATGATCAGCAATCTCCTGTGCCTCATCATATGAACGTGGTTCATATAATACAACCTTGACATTTTTTTGCGAATGGATACTGACAACGTTGCCCCTCTGATTTTTGCGGGTTTCTACAGGGGCCGGCTCATACTCATCCTCTTCGTGGATTTGCTCCCGCTCCACAACTTCCTCTTCCTCCTGCAAGCCCAAAAAACTCATAAATCGGTTCATAACGCTCATCACGATCCCTCCTAATGGCCTACTAACACCGTACCCAGGCGTACCCAGGTGGCTCCTTCCTGTATCGCCACTTCAAAATCATTCGACATTCCCATGGACAGCTCCGTAATCGGCTCAGGTGTCAAAGCAAGTTGATTAAGCTCATCGCGCAGCTCACGAAGTCCGCGAAATACAGGACGGGTAAGCTCCGGATCACCTTCTAAAGGTGCCATCGTCATAAGTCCAATTACCTTAACGCGGTCCAAACTAGCGATTTCACGTAAAAATCCAGGTACTGCCTCAGGTGACAGACCAAACTTCGTATCTTCGCCAGAGATATTCACTTGAAGAAACACATTCACTTCCTGATCAGCAGCAAGCGCCTTTTTGTGTAATTCTTGCGCCAGAGACATCCGGTCCAAAGAGTGTATATATTGAAATTTGCCAATAACGTCTTTAACCTTATTGGTTTGCAAATGCCCGATAAAATGCCATGTCCCTTTGTCCCCTAAAACCTTCCATTTGTGCTCAGCATCCTGCCAGCGACTCTCAGCAACATGCTCTAGGCCTGCCTCCAATACGGAGGATACCATTTCCAGAGAAACATATTTCGTCACTGCAATTACCTTGACGTCATTACGATCCCGGCCGCTTGCCGCGCAGGCACGTGCTACACGTTCCTCTACCTCAGCAATTCTCTCCTGCAGTGTTAAAGACAACTTTCAACTCTCCTTTATTCCGATCCAGCTCGTCATTCTGCCTGTAATACCGTTTTCTTTGCGATAAGAAAAAAACAAATCACGATTACAGCTTGTACACCATGTTGTACATTCGATATGAGTCGGCAATATTCCTGCTTTTATCATAATGCGTCGATTCATTTCTTTCAAGTTTAGCAAGTATTTACTCTGATCAGTCTCTGAGGCTCTGTAAAGCTCCACAGCATCGAAAGTTTCTATCCCCTCATTCAAGCTGCCCTCCAGCTGCCGAACATGCTCCATCACATAATCATCCACCTCATAACAGCAGTCGCCAATGGATGGACCGATCGCTGCCACAATATCATGTGGATGGCTGCCGTATACCGTTTGCAGCTTACTCACCATAGCTGCGGCAATCTGAGCCACCGTTCCTTTCCAGCCTGCATGCGCAAGACCGACGACTCTACGCACGGGATCATAAAAATAAAGGGGCACACAATCCGCATAAAAAGAAGTCAACAAAACCCCAGGCACATCCGTCAGCAGACCATCCGTAGCTTGAAATGCCGATGCTCTGTCCTGTTGTCCCCGCCCACGGTCTACTTCCCTTACTACAGCTATCTCTGCCCCATGAGTTTGTTCTCCACAGGTCCATGCTTCCGGCTTGAAATCAAGAGCTTCGGCAAGCGCTCTCCGATTGCTCAGGACATCTTCAGGAGCATCCCCAACGTGAAACGCACAATTCAGGCTGTCATAGGGCGCCTTGCTAGCCCCTCCCTGTCTACCAGTAAACCCCGCTGTAATTTCGTTATGCTCCACTCGCCAAGGCTCCAGATGGAGCAGCATAAGCATTTCTTTCCCCTGCACAAACGGTTCCATTTCCTCACCTCCGCCTTAGTGTACCACATGTAAATACCCGTACAAAGTGACGGTTAAGCCTGATCGCCTAAATTCTTAAATAAAAAAACAAAAAACGCACCTAATTAATAAGTGCGCCGTTCGCTGCGATCTCCCCGTTCCAGATACATCGTTTCACGCTCTTCCTGTCCCGGAGACATCCGCGACTCTTCAATCTTCACGAGCACAACATCGGACCCGATCTTGACTATATTCCGCCATGGAATAATCAGATCTGTCCCGCCTCCGAACAATCCCATAAACCGAGTGTATCCGGGTATAACGATGGCATCAATGACACCACGGCGCAAATCAAGCTCCAGATCACTAATCTGCCCCAACCGCTTGCCATCTACAATGTTGATAACATCCTTCGTCTGAAAATCAGAGATTTTCATTTTTTTGGCAGACCCTTGATAATCCTCGTTCATCTCACCACCCCTGTACAATCCGACCTATAGTCCAATATATGATCCGGAAGCTTGTCAACATGCATTAAAAAGAGGAGACAGCCCAAAATCCTTAAACCGGATTCTGGAATATCTCCTCATGGCTACTGCTCTAAGATTTCACGTGTTTTTGCATTTGCTGAATCGCAGATTTCTCCAGACGTGAGACCTGTGCCTGTGAAATGCCAATCTCATCTGCGACCTCCATCTGTGTTTTCCCTTCGAAAAACCGCATGGATAAAATTCGTTTCTCCCTTTGTCCTAATTTACGCATCGCTTCACGTAATGCAATTTCTTCGATCCACGACACATCCTTATTCTTATCGTCGCTAATCTGGTCCATTACATAAATAGGATCGCCGCCGTCATGATAGATCGGCTCGAATAAGGACACTGGATCCTGAATGGCATCAAGAGCAAATACAACATCTTCCTTCGGCACACCCAGCGCTTCTGATATTTCGAATATCGTCGGTTCCCGTGAGTTCTGATTGGTCAGACTATCACGTACCTGGAGCGCCTTGTAGGCGATATCTCTGAGAGAACGTGATACCCGAATCGGGTTGTTATCACGCAGGTAACGCCGAATCTCACCGATAATCATCGGAACTGCATATGTGGAGAATTTAACGTTTTGTGATAAATCGAAATTATCGATGGCTTTCATCAGACCGATGCAACCCACCTGGAACAAATCGTCAACAAATTCTCCCCTATTATTGAACCTCTGGATAACGCTTAGAACAAGTCTAAGATTACCGTTTACCAATTTCTCTCTGGCGGATCGCTCGCCCTGCTGCTGCAGCGAAGTGAACAGTTGCCGCATTTCCACATTCGTTAGAACAGGCAGCTTAGCAGTATCCACACCGCAAATCTCGACTTTATTACGGGTCATGATGATTTACCTCCCAAGGAGAAACATTACTGTACATTATCTCCCGGGCTCGCCATTTTATTCCTTGCTAATTTCACCTTACACCATCTTGTTAAACTCCTTGCGCAGCCGCTTGATAATTCTTTTCTCCAGCCGCGAAATATAAGATTGGGAGATGCCAAGCAGATCAGCCACATCTTTTTGTGTCTTTTCTTCGCCTCCGCGCAGGCCAAATCTCAGCTCCATAATAAGTCTTTCCCGGTCACTCAGCTTTTCCAGTGCCTTTTGCAGCAGCTTGCGATCAACCTGTTCTTCTATGTTTCGATAAATGGTATCATTTTCTGTTCCTAATACGTCAGAAAGCAATAATTCATTGCCATCCCAATCAATATTAAGCGGCTCATCAAAAGAAACCTCACTCCGTGTCTTGCTGTTCCGCCGCAGATACATTAAGATTTCATTCTCTATGCAGCGGGATGCATAAGTAGCCAGTTTTATTTTTTTCTCAGGATCAAAAGTGTTCACAGCCTTAATTAAGCCAATAGCGCCAATCGAAACCAGATCCTCGATATTGATGCCGGTATTCTCAAATTTACGAGCGATATATACTACCAAGCGAAGATTGCGCTCAATCAACATCGCACGAACAGCTGCATCGCCGCTAGACAGCCGCTGAAGCAGATATTCTTCTTCTTCCCGTGTCAGCGGTGGAGGAAGTGCCTCACTCCCGCCAATATAATAGATTTCCTGACTCTTCAGCCCTAGTAGAAACAGCATGCGGTAATATTGCAGCTGCAGAGCAATTTTCCATTTGACCATTATTTGTTCCTCCTCCAAGAAGTGCACGGTTCGCGTGTGAAGCTTTCAAATCCCGCTTTCAGCCATCAGAAGTTTGGTTCAGCTAGCTTTAAAGATTAGGAAGGCAGTGCTGCAACAGTAGCGCTCTCTTTTTGAGCCAAATCAGGATGTATTACAGCCCGATAGGCTCCATCCCCCGACAATGTCCCACCATCCAGCCCAATCAAGACTCTTTTACAATAAAAGATATCTTCACCAAGCTTTATCGTCACCTGATCAGGCTTCAGTGCGAGCATAAATGATGCCCCCCGGTTAACTCCCCTGTAAGGCACCAGTCGCATCCTGTCCTGCCAAGCAAACGACTGCCCGTCCGTTTCTAGTAAAAGTTTGTCCGCTCCGTCCTGAGTGAGTCTACCTTTCCATGTTTCAGGCAGATGTCCCTCCCAGAGCGAAGATTCCATAACCATCACCGGTATGCGGGTCAAAGGATCACAAAGCCGGTTACCTGTGTCTAGCAGGCCGGGACAGGAAACAGTCACTCCATCAATTTCTACTACCACCTCACCGATATAGGTTTCAAGCTGCTCCCTTCTGATTCGTGAGGAGTGCACTGCCTTGAAGCAGATTAACACCAGGGGAAATACTGCAATTACAAACCAAAAGCCAATCTTTAGGCGGTAAGCATGCCCTCCTGAAGCAGTGAACATAATACCATTCCAAATATCACCGGAGCTCTGCAGCAAATAGTGAATACCTACAATCCCACCAGCCGCTGCGAAATTGATAATATAAAAAGCTCCCATAGTGCGAAGGTAGCTTTGCAGACTCCCAAAACCAAAGGCAATCCATAGCATAACCACCGACAATCCAAACTTAATGAGGAAGGTATACATGAAAGACAACTCCGGCACAAACATCATCACCACATACAGCGCACCAACCAGAGCTGAGAGGACTAAACGCCACCATGATATCCTCAGCTTGACCATCCAGCCTGTCAGCCACAAAAGAATTCCGTCGATCACTAGATTGGCGGCGAATATCAAGTCAATATAAACAACCAGTGCATTCACCTGCTTACTATGGCGGAATCTATCCTGTAGCCAAAATGGATCAGGCTCTGTTTTTTTGGACGATATGATTAGTATAAAAAGTCTCGCATTCAAAGTCTGTCTAAACTTGGGGGGCATTCTTAAGGTTTTTTTGTCGAGTTATAGCGCGGGAGGGTTTTATTCCTACTGAACAACATTTCACATAAAAAAAAGCACCGCATTGCCCTAGCTCTATTAGCTGGGGAATACGGTGCTTCATATCTTTTAATAAAAATATTTAATTAGTCATTGTTGCCACGATTACGGTTACGCAGGAACGTCGGAATATCTAATTGATCTGACGTATTCTGATTCCCGAACGGACGCAGATTAGCAGCGTTCTTATCCGGTGCTGCCGCTGGCTCGTTATTCGTCGAGACCGGACGGCGTCCTGGTGCTTCAGGTGATGGTTTATGTTCAAAGCCAGTAGCAATTACTGTTACTTTGATATCATCCTTCAGGCCTTCATCAATTATCGCACCAAAGATCATATTCACTTCAGGATCAGAGGCGGATGTAACAATCTCAGCCGCTTCATTGACTTCGTATAGAGAGAGGTTAGATCCTCCCGTAATGTTCATGATTACGCCGCGGGCGCCTTCAATAGACGTTTCCAAGAGTGGGCTCATGATGGCTTTACGTGCTGCTTCAGACGCACGGTTCTCACCATTTGCAATACCAATACCCATAAGCGCTGAACCGCGCTCTGTCATGATCGTCTTTACATCCGCAAAGTCAAGGTTAATCAGACCTGGAACCTTAATTAGGTCAGAGATACCTTGAACAGCCTGCCGGAGAACATTATCTGCTTCACGGAAAGCTTCCAACATCGGTGTTTTCTTATCAACAATTTCAAGCAAACGGTCATTTGGAATGACGATTAGCGTGTCGACTTTTTCTTTCAAAGCTTCGATTCCAAGCATTGCCTGGTTATAACGTTTTCTTCCTTCAAAAGTGAACGGGCGAGTCACTACACCCACAGTCAGGGCTCCACACTCTCTAGCAATTTCAGCTATAACTGGTGCCGCACCTGTACCTGTACCGCCACCCATTCCTGCAGTAACAAATACCATATCTGCACCTTTAAGGGTATTCGAAATCAGATCACGGGATTCCTCCGCTGCTTTCTTACCGACTTCAGGGTTGGCGCCTGCACCCAAACCGCGGGTCAGCTTGTCCCCAATCTGCAGCTTGTGCTCCGATTTGGCCATATGCAACGCTTGGGCGTCTGTATTAACCGTAATAAATTCTACACCCTGAACGCCGTTTTCAATCATCCGGTTGACAGCATTACTACCTCCGCCGCCCACGCCGATGACTTTTATTTGCGCCAAGCTCTCCATTTCAAAATCAAATTCTAACATATTGTTCCATCTCCCCCTCAATGTGCTTGGATGGCCGGTCCAAGTATATCTGGACTTACACTTATATAAACTCGCTAAACATATTTTTTAGACGCTCCACAAATCCGGGCTTCTGAACAGTTTCCTGACTCGGAGTGGCGTTCTGCTTGCTCCGGTTGACCGTCTTTTTGTTGCTGCTTCCACCACTGTTTCTTCCACGGAAACTACGGACAACATTATGCAGAATACCGACACCGCCGGTAAACCCAGGGTCCCGTACACCGATATAATCCGGCACGGCGATGCGTACAGATGCAGCCAGCTCAGTCTGAGCAGCCTTCAATACACCCGGCATCGAGACAGTCCCACCTGTTAGTATATAACCTCCAGGCAGTTCACTGTAACCAAGCCGTTTAACTTCTTGACGAATCAGGTGGAATATTTCTTGCACCCTTGGCTCGATAATGGCCGCCAGATCCTCTTGGTTAAATTCCTTCTCCACGTTACTGCCAATGCGCAATACCTTGAAGACAACGTCTGAGGCTGCATCGTCAATCCAAGCACAACCATATTTAAGTTTTACCTTCTCCGCTTGATCAGTAAGTGTCCGAAGTCCGTAGGCAATATCATTGGTTACGAATTCTCCTCCGATCGGAATCGTGGAGGTTGCACTAAGAGAACCCTCTTCGTATATGGCTATTGTTGTTGAGCCCGCACCGATATCAACCAGAACAGATCCCATCGATTTCTCGTCCTTGGACAGCGCCAATCCACCAGCTCCAAGAGACATCAGCACAAGATCCTTTACCTTCAGCCCTGATTTCTCAACACAGCGTAGTAGATTATGTATTGGCGTCTTAGCACCCGTAATGATTGTTGCCTCAACTTCCAGACGAACACCAATCATTCCGCGCGGGTCTTGAATTCCTTCAAGACCATCGACGATAAATTGTTTGGGAACAACATCAATCACTTCACGCTCCGGAGGCATAGCAATGACTTCCGCAGCTTTAATTACGCGATCGATATCATCATCGCCGATTTCACGATCCTCATTCTGAACGGCCACAACACCGTGGCTGGATTGCAGGCCAATATGATTACCGGAAATGCCTACATAAACCTCTGATATTTGAATACCCACCATCTGCTCTGCATGATCTATAGCACTTTTGATCGATTGCACAGTTTGGTCGATATCTACAATCGCGCCTTTACGTATTCCTTCCGAATCGGCAGATCCAACGCCAATAATATTAAAGGTTCCATTGGTAACTTCCCCAATTATTGCCCGAACTTTGGATGTACCGATGTCCAAACTAACAATGATGTCATTGTTGCTCAAGTCCTATGGCACCTCCTGTTATAATCATAATTAATTGCATTACCTTATCCCGGTCCCGGGAAACTTCTCTGTACATATTCAACATACCTAATCCTTTCCCTCTTTTTTCTACAAATTTTTTGAACGGAATAATATTCCAACATCCCCAAATGTGAATAGTTACTCATATGTTATTGTAAAAATAGCAATTATCACAAGAAATATCGGCCTAATTGGTCATTTCAACCAAATATAGTACTATATCTCAAAAAAATCGAAGAAAAAAGAGGGATATAGCTTATTGCCCGTAACTCCGATTGTAGCATTTTTTTAACTCTATTAGTAGGGACTATTTACCTCCACACTACTCTTGCGCAACATCTTCTTCATCGCTTACAACCTGAAAGGGAACATATGAATCGGCTTCTAGCATTTTAATCAGTCCAGGCTGTTCAGTCTCTATAATCTGATTCAAATAGGACACCTTGCTCTTTAGCAATGAGATGGCTGTAATCACCTCAAAACGGGATCTAGTATAGAGCTTGATCCGGTCTGGAAAAGACAAGGTCGGCGAGGGAACAATCTCAGAGATATCACTTGTCAATTCATTAGGAATGCTTGCTAATGCTTGACAAAGCTTAGCCTTATTCGGATCTTCCGGGTCCCAGTTCGTTAATATGGGTTTCTCAACGGCAATTCCTGTCTCATTAACAGGGACTGCAGCTCCACTGGACAGAATTGCCTTCAAGAGGCCTCCCTGTTCCAGTTCATAGGCTACCGCTGGAAACTCCTCAATCTTCACTGTGATCACCCCAGGGAAATCCTTCTGCACGCTGACGTCTTTAATCGTCTTAAGCTTCAGCAGAGATTCTTCCACATCTTTCGTTGATACAGCAAAGAATTGCCCACCTATTTTAATTCCACTTTGTGAGAGTAACTCTTCACTAGTAGAATACTTACTACCTTGAAAATCTATCACTGTAATATGGCTAATAGACGATCTAAAAAAAATCACAGCAAGAAGCGCAGTGAACAGCAGCAGCAGGATCGCCGTAATCTTACGGCTCATTTTTTTCTTAGGCTTGTCCTCTTTAAGAAGAGGTAATCGGGTTGTAGTCATTCTCATATTCTCCGTAATAAGGCCCTGTCTCCTTCTCTGGGAGATCTGGAAGGAGACAGGGAGCTTTAATTGGCCAAATCAAGTGGATCCGTTACAGGCACCTTACGGCTTATACGCGCGCCAAGCTTCTGAAACAGCTTCTCTATTCCATCATAACCACGGTCAATGTGATGCGCTTGCTCAACGACCGTAGTCCCTTGTGCAGCAAGCCCGGCAATGACCAGAGCTGCACCCGCCCGCAAATCAGTAGCTTCCACAGTAGCACCATACAATCTCTGAACGCCGCGAATAAACGCACGATTCAAATCGATAGAAATGTCAGCACCCATCCGGGCCATTTCTTCCACATGTTTGAACCGTCCCTCAAACACCGTCTCCTTGATCACACTAAAACCATCGGCGAGCGACAGCAGCACCATGACCTGAGATTGCAGATCCGTCGGGAAAGAAGGATAAGGAGAGGTTACAATTCTCTCAACCGCACGCGGACGCCCCATGCAGCTGACATTAATTATATCATTGCATACTGTGATTTGAACACCAGCCCGCTTAAGCACATGAATAAGCGAAGTCAGATGCCCGGCGTTCGTATGTGTCAAGGTCACATTCCCACGTGTAGCTGCCGCAGCAATCATTACAGTTCCAGCCACTATCCGGTCTGGGATTACCTCGTACGTACAGGGATATAAGTTTTTGACACCCTGGATCGTAATGGTATCCGTGCCTGCACCGATAATCTGAGCACCCATACTATTCAAAAATTGCTGTAAATCCTGTATTTCCGGCTCTCTTGCTGCTCCCGATATCGTCGTTGTCCCCTCTGCCTTGGCGGCAGCCATCATAATATTCTCCGTGGCTCCAACACTTGGATAGTCGAGATGAATATCACTCCCTACAAGCTTTGAGCCCCGACAGGATATTCGTCCGTTGCTTTCCTCGATCTCCGCCCCCAGTGCTTTAAGACCCTGCAAATGAAGATCGATTTTACGCTCCCCGATCGCACAGCCACCAGGCTGATAGATCGTTACCTCACCAAATCTGGATAACAGCGGTCCCATTAAAAAAATGGAAGATCTCATCTGCCGCATCAAATCCTCAGGTACATGAGATGTCCCCACGGCTGACGTATCTATCGTCACCGTATCCTCTTGATGCACGCACCTGCAGCCCAGCCGATCCAAGATGTCTAGCATAGTCTCGATGTCCAGCAGCTTCGGCACATTATGCAGTGAGTGAACTCCTTCGGCCAGCAGGCTTGCCGCTAGAATCGGCAGCGCCGCATTTTTTGCTCCATGGATACGAATGGTGCCTGACAGGGGACTTCCACCCTCAATCACCAATTTGTCCAATGTATCACCTCCGAGATTACCGCTCACCCACCACAAACACTTCCGATACAAGGTCATATGAAATGTACAAGATTATCCTGCACTACCTTTCAGGTTAGGAAGTGTCCTGGGTGATTGTCACGATTATAGGATTATCCTATGTTCGTTCCTCCAAGTGTGTGACAGAGAGCTGCCAATAAGGAAAAACCTCTCAAAGGTTAATGGCTTAAGACTGTTTACCGGCTAGTCTTCGGAGTTCGTTAGTGACAATGGCAGCAGAATCCCTTTTGCCCAGTCGTTTGGAAGCCTCGGACATTTTTTGGCGTACAGCTTCAGTTCCAATGATTGCTTGCACAGCTTCATAAAGCGCCTTACCATTCAAATCCTTCTCAAGCAGCACCACAGCGGCTCCTTCGCGTTCCAGCTGTCTTGCATTCGCCTCTTGGTGATTATTCGTCACATTAGGAGAAGGGATAAGTACAGAAGGAATGCCCAGCGCTGTAATCTCAGCGAGAAAGGATGCCCCCGCCCGATTTACGATTAAGGAGGTACAAGCCAAGACCTCCGGCATATTGTGAACATAAGGTAGGACATGCAGCCAGTTCGGTGTGCTACCCAGCTTCTGACGCAATTCAGCACGGGTATCCTCAAAATAAGGCTCACCTGTAACGTAAACATAATGAACACCATTACCCTTACCCACAAATGGGGCCATTTCAATCATGGCTTTATTAATAGCCTTAGCCCCTTGACTGCCGCCAACAACCAAAACAACCGTGCTGTTATCCGGAATGCCCAGCGAGGCAAACCCCCGTTGCGGACTAGCCGTAGTAACGGTCGTTGCCCGAGGATTACCTGTGTAGATTACGTGCTTGCTCCCCGGAAAAGCAGATTCTGTCCCTTCAAAGCTTACGGCCACTGTACTCGCGTAACGACTTAGAAAACGATTTGTTAAACCAGGGATAGCATTTTGCTCATGGATCAAGGTTGGGATGCCCAGCCGGGATGCAGCGTAAACGACTGGACCACATACATAACCACCTGTACCAATTACAACATCAGGCTTAAACTCTCTTAACATTTCTTTGGAAGCCTTAACGCCCTTTAAAAAACGCATCACCGTCTTGACGTTGTCCATGGACAGCTTGCGCCGAAAGCCAGTGATGTCGATAGATTTGAAAGGGATATTCTCTTGGGGAACAAGCTTGCTCTCTAAGCCACGCGTTCCACCAATATACAGGAAGGTAGATTCACTATCTTCTGATTCCAGTTGTCTAGCAACAGCGACTGCGGGATAGATATGACCACCCGTGCCTCCGCCGCTTAATACGATACGCATGTCTTTCACCTCGCATAACGGGATAAGTTCAATAGAATGCCCAGGGAGGTTAACATCAGTGTAAGCGAAGAACCTCCATAGCTAATCAGAGGAAGCGTAATGCCTGTTACAGGCATCAGACCAATGACCACACCAATATTAATAATGACTTGCACAGCCACCATACAGACGATGCCAACGGCCAAATAGCTCCCAAAACGGTCAGGCAGACTCATCGCCACCTTCATTCCGCGCCAGATTAGAATAAGAAACAGGATCAACACTGCCAAACCACCGATAAACCCCAGTTCCTCGGCCAATATAGAAAAAATAAAATCGGTCTGCGGCTCAGGTACATAACTGTACTTCTGCCGGCTCATTCCAAGTCCGAGACCCCCGAGCCCTCCAGGCCCAATCGCGTATAGCGACTGAATAATCTGGTAGCCTGCACCGAGGGGATCGGACCAAGGATCAAGAAAAGCGGTGATCCGCTGCAACCGGTAAGGTGCTGCGGCAACCAAAGCAACAAAACCAGCCACCCCAGCTACTCCTAGTGAGAGTAGATGTTTCATTCTTGCCCCAGCTGTAAAGACCATCATCAAGGCTGCGCCAAACATAACTGTACCTGTACCCAGATCCGGCTGGAGCATAATCAGTGCAAAAGCTGATCCGATAAGCGCTAACGGGGGAAGTAAGCCACGAGTGAAGGAGGTGATATCATACTCTTCTTTTCCCAGCCAATTCGCCAGAAATAGAATCATCCCCATCTTCATGAACTCGGAGGGCTGAATCCCGAAGGAGCTGATTCCGAGCCAGCTGCGCGCTCCCCCGCGAACTACACCAATGCCGGGAATAAGCACCATAACGAGCAGGATAAAGCAGACAATCAGTGCCGGCTTAGCCAGCTTTTTTAACACTTTGTAGTCTGTATTCGCTGTAACAAACATTGCAACAAGTCCCAGTCCTGCAAACAAAAGCTGCCTCTTTACAAAGTAAAACGAATCTCCATAATTGCGGAAGCCTAAAACAGATCCGGCGCTGTATACCATCACCATGCCGATCACCAGCAGAGAAAGAATGGGAATCAGCAACCAAATATCGGGAGCATGACGAGTTTTGTTCATCAGGAGCACACCTCTTGCATCCGTAGTAGGGGCTTATCCACCCCCCTACTTAAAGGTTATGCACCGCCTCTTTAAAAATACACCCGCGCTCTTCATAGGATGTAAACATATCCCAACTAGCACATGCAGGAGACAGGAGAACGATATCTCCTTCTTCCGCCAGAGCGGAAGCTTCCCGCACAGCTGCTTGCAGCACGGCGGCGGCGCTCTCCCCATTATCGACGGAGATAATCTGCTTTAATCCTGCCAGCTGTGCTACATTTATTAGCTTGACCTTGGTTTGTCCTAACGCCACCAAAGCTTTGACGCGTCCGCTCAGGACAGGCAGCAGCTCCATATAATCGGAGCCACGGTCTAATCCGCCAGCGATCAATACCACCGGCCGCTGAAACGATGTCAAAGCCGTAATTGTCGCTTTGGAGTTCGTTGCTTTGGAATTGTTATAATAAGCGGCTCCAGCCTTATCAGCTACATACTCCAGGCGGTGCTCCACACCGCGAAAAGAAGAAAGCACTTTGCTTAATAGAGAGGGGTCCGCTCCAGCGGCAATAGCAATTCCACAGGCAGCCAGCGCATTCCCCACATTAAAGCGACCCGGAAGGGCGATGGAATCCACATCCGCGATTATCGTTTCCTTGTCCGCAGATTCGCGATAGATAATGTGGCGCTTCAGCTCATCATCTTGCCCCGTAATGTAGGACGGGCTAACAAATACTCCATGAGGCAGCTCCTCAAACAAGGAGAATGGAAGAATCGAAGCCTTCATATAGGGTACAAGTTCCCGGCAGACAGGATCATCCCAGTTCAGCACTGCTGTATCCGTAGCTAATTGATTAGCGAACAGCTTGGTTTTGGAATCCACATAATCTTTCATGCTTCCATGATAATCCAGATGGGTCTCTGCAATATTCAGCAGACAGCCTATCTTAGGGCGGAAGGTCTCCGTACCTTTAAGTTGAAAGCTGCTAAGCTCAACTACCATCCAGTTATCCTCGGTAGCCTCTTGTGCAGCCTGACAGAGAGGCGTACCAATGTTGCCCGCAATTATAGGGTTCATTCCCGCAGCTTCCAGCATATGGCCTACCCAGGTCGTCGTTGTCGTCTTACCATTGGAACCCGTGATCCCGATCATCGGCGCTGCACAAAGTCGATATGCCACCTCTACCTCTGTGACCACTTCAATTCCAAGCTCAATTGCCTTTTGTACAGGAGGCGCAGAATAAGGAATGCCTGGATTCTTGATTACCAGACTTACACCTTCATGAATAAGACCTTCCGGATGCCCACCGCATATAACACAAATTCCCAAAGATTCCAATTCGGAAGCTTCGGGACTTTGATCTCTTTCCTTTTTATCGTTCACCGTAACTACAGCGCCGCGTTCATGCAGCACTTTAGCCACCTGGACACCGCTTTTAGCAAGCCCAAGAACCACAACTTCTTCACCACGATACTTATCTGGATGTTTCATTCTCTACAACCCCTTGCTAATAAATAGTCCCACAGCAGCCAACACCAAGCTAACCGCCCAGAACGAAATTACCACACGCCACTCCGACCAGCCACCAAGCTCAAAATGATGGTGAATCGGGCTCATTCTGAATACACGTTTGCCACGGGTTTTAAATGAAACGACTTGAATCACAACGGACAACATTTCAATTACAAAAACACCGCCAATGATGAGAAACAGCAGCTCACTCTTCGTGACAATAGCAATAGCACCTATCGCGCCACCAATACCAAACGAACCCGTATCCCCCATAAATACTTTAGCAGGGTGGGCATTAAACACAAGAAAGCCAAGTACAGCACCAATCATTGCCGCAGCACATACACCTGCCGCAATAGACGTAGCCTGCATTGCCACCACCGCGTATGCGGCCAAAGCAATGGCGCTAACCCCGGACAACAGTCCATCGACTCCATCTGTAAAGTTAACGGCATTCGTCACTGCCATCATCATAATAATGATGAATGGATAATAGAACCAGCCACCCCAATCAAAGCTGAAATCAGTACCTGGAACGCTGATACTTGTACTGTGTCCGGCATAGATCAGAAGACCGCACATTAAAGCACCAACCAGCAGCTGTCCAAATAACTTTTGACGTGCTGTGAGCCCTAAGGAACGCTTAAACACAATTTTGATATAGTCATCCAAAAATCCAATCAATCCAAAACCAAGCGTAGCTACAAGCAGTACATAAAAATCTGTATTCACCACAGAAAATTTCAGATAAGACAAGGTAAAAGCTACGATAATCACGATACCGCCCATAGTCGGCGTTCCCGCTTTCTTCAAATGGGTTTGCGGTCCGTCATCTCGCACCTGCTGTCCGAATTTCATCCTGCGCAGAAGCGGAATGAAGAGCGGAGCGGCAATGACCGCAAGGATAAAGGAAACAGCAATAGTCAATAACAATAGTTGATAATCCATGGGTACACCCCCTCCAATGATTTAGGTCTGTTGAATATCTTTATTTAGGCTCTGAAGCACTTCCTCGAGCTTCATCCCTCTTGATCCTTTAAATAGAACAATATCCTTAGCACTGCATTTCTCTAGAAGGACAGCGGTTAGTTCCGCTTTATCTGTAAAAGCTTTTACGCGCTCTTTGCCGAATTTCTCTTCTGCTGCTTTGGCAATATGAACGGATAATGGTCCGTAAGTACATACAAAATCAGTTAATGAAGGGTCAAGGTAGTAGCCTATTTCTTGATGAAATTCTACTTCCTCCGGCCCAAGTTCCAGCATGTCCCCGAGCACAGCGATTTTATTGCCACTGCATTTCATAGATTGCAGGACATCTATAGCCGCCTTCATAGAAGTAGGGCTGGCATTATAAGCATCGTTTAAAAGCGTAAGTCCGGAGGAAGTCCGAATCACTTCAATCCGCATGCCCGTCAACTTGAGCCTGCTGAGACCCTCCTTCATATTCTGCTCCGTAACCCCAAAATGACGAGCAACCGCTAGTGCAGCCAGAGCGTTAACAACGTTATGCTGACCTGGCAGCGGTAATGTAAAAGCATGTTCCTTATGACGGCTTGACGTGAACGTCATGCCACCAGTATGGGACATCATCCCTGTTGGATAATCATCATTATCCTCATTTAGACCAAATCGGAAGGTTCTCATCCCTTCTGGAGCCTTAAAAGTGGACTCTTGCATTACCTCAGTCAGCAGCGGTTCGTCACCATTATAAATCAGCAATCCCCCCGGCTTCAGCCCTTCAGCAATCTCCAGCTTGGCGCGGGCTATTTCTTTACGTGACCCCAGCTGCAGTAAATGCGACTCGCCTACATTAGTAATTACCGCTACGTCTGGTTCAGCCAAAGAAGCCAGCAGAGCAATTTCTCCCCGCGAGCTCATCCCCATTTCAAGTACAGCGATCTCTGTATCCTCAGCCATGGATAAAATAGTAAGCGGAAGACCGATATGATTATTGAAATTCCCTGCTGTCTTATGCACTTTGAACTGCACTTCAAGCAGAGACATAATGATATCTTTTGTTGTTGTTTTCCCGTTGCTGCCCGTAACAGCGACAACCTGTGGAGCCACTTCCTTCAGATAAGCAGCGGACAACTTCTGAAGAGCCTCTAGTGTATCTTCAACAATAATAACTCCGCCACCTTCAGGAACCGGTCCTTTATCGCGTTGCCACAAGGTTGCACCCGCACCAGCAGCCAGTGCTGCGGCAGCATAGTGGTGACCATCGAATTTGTCTCCAGATAGAGGCACAAACAGGCAGCCGGGTGTGATCTTACGGGAGTCGGTAACGACTCCCGTAAGGGTTGTATTCATAGCTTCGACAGCAGCAGGTTCCCCTGCGCACATGGCAGCAATATTTTCAAGCGTTCTTGTAATCAATAGTTTCGGCCCCTTATAACTTCTTTAGCGACGATGCGGTCATCGAAATCATGAACCACTCCGCCAATCAGTTGATAGGTCTCATGACCTTTCCCCGCAATCAATACTACATCGCCAGGGCTTGCCATTTCAATAGCCTTCCCGATAGCTTCTCGGCGATCAACAATCATATGATACCGGTCAGAGGTGACTCCATCCTCTATTAGTCCTGCTTCTATATCCTTCAAGATTAGTTGAGGGTCCTCCGTCCGGGGGTTGTCAGAAGTTACGAATACCATGTCGCTATATCGTGCAGCGATCTTCCCCATTAATGGACGTTTCGTCCGGTCTCTGTCACCGCCACAGCCAAATACTGTAAGCACTTTGCCGGTAGCAAATTCGCAGACCGTTTTTAATACATTCTCTAGCCCGTCTGGTGTATGTGCGTAGTCAACGATAACAGCAAATTCTTGACCTTCATCCACTGACTCCACCCGTCCAGCTACACCATCGATTGCCTCAAGACTAGTCTTGATATCAGCCAGAGAGACATCTTCCAATAAAGCAGCTGTAATCGCCGCGAGTGCATTGTAGACATTGAACTTACCAACCATACGGAGCGAAATGTCCGTCTTCCCCTTAAACGTATCTACATGGAAAAAAGTTCCTTTTGCGGTGATCGATATTTGCGAAGCTCGGACATTAGCGTTGTTATCAATGCCATATGTAATCACTTCCGCCGCAGTTTGGGCTGCAAAATATTGACTGGCTTCATCATCCGCGTTCAACACCGCATATTTGCGTTCTTCCTTCCACGGAGAGATCACATTTCCCAATCTGGAGAAAAAGAGCCCTTTAACCGCCCGATACTCCTCCATTGTATGATGATAATCCAGATGATCTTGGGTTAAGTTCGTAAAAATTGCCGTACGGAAGTCCGCACCCTTCACACGTCCTTGCTGAAGTGCGTGAGAGGATACTTCCATTACGCAACATTCCACACCTTTGGAAGCCATATCATGAAGGGAACGCTGCAGATCTAGCGATTCTGGAGTTGTGCCTGACATAGGGTAGCTTTTGCCGTCATAGCGCATTTGAATCGTTCCAATCAGACCTGTCTTCATATTCTGATCCTGCATAATCCGCTCAATGAGATAAGTCGTTGTTGTTTTGCCGTTTGTGCCCGTCACTCCGATCATTCTCATCCGGCTGCTAGGTGAGCCAAAGAAAGCATTCGACATGACAGACATCGCAAACCGGCAGTCATCCACAACAATCTGCGGGATATCAAGCTCCAGCTTGTGCTCACATACAATAGCCGCCGCTCCGGAGGCTACTGCTTGCGGCGCATATTTGTGCCCGTCCACGGTGTGGCCAGGCAAACAAATGAATAGATCTCCCGGGCCTACACGGCGGGAATCCGTCTGAAGATCAGTAATCTCCACATCTCCATCCCCGTATAGTTGCGAAGTAGCAAGACAAGCAGATAATTCGTTAACTTTCATAGTAATCCCTCACTCTACATTTTCGGATACGAGCTGAAACCTTATACCTTAATCATTATTCACTAGATGCTCCCATATAAATCCTGATGGTTGAGCCCTGTTCTACTCTGGCCCCAGCCTTAGGAGCTTGATTGATGACCGTATTTCCTGTGCCTGAACGTGCAAGATTAAAATTCATATTTAAATCCTCATAGATATCCTGCACCGTTGCTCCGGTAAGATCAGGTACGGTCACTATCGGAGTTTCGCCATACTTATAAGTTTTGGGAAGCTGATCACTGCGCTCCGGAATCTTCATATAGTGCAGCGAGTCTTCCAAAATATTTTGCACGATTGGAGCTGCAACCACACCCCCAAATTGAATCCCTTTCGGATTATCCACGGCAGTGTACACAACGATCTGAGGATCATCCGCTGGTGCAAAGCCAATAAAAGAAACAATGTGCTCTGTTGGAGAATAACGTCCATTTACAACCTTCTGTGCAGTACCCGTCTTGCCACCTACACGATAGCCGTCAATAAAAGCCGGCCGTCCTGTGCCTTTGGCAACCACGCTCTCAAGTGCTGCCCGCACCTTCTTGGATGTTTCCTCCGAAATGACCTGCCGCACAAGCTCTGGCTTCACCTCTGATACAGTCTCTCCAGTAACCGGGTTAACCCATGCTTTTGTTACATGAGGTTTATAGAGATTACCGCCGTTGATAGCCGCGGATACCGCAGCAATCTGCTGAATAGGCGTAACCGAAACCCCTTGACCAAAGGCTGTAGTCGAAAGCTCTACCGGACCTACTTGATTAAGCTTGAACAGAATACCATTAGCTTCCCCATTCAGATCAATTCCCGTTTTGCTGCCAAAACCAAAATCACGAATATATTTGAAAAGTGATTCTTTTCCCAGCCGTTGCCCTAAGGCGACAAACCCAGGGTTACAGGAGTTCTCAACTACCTGTAGAAAGGTTTGACTACCATGACCGCCCTTTTTCCAGCAGCGCAGCTTTGCGCCCGCCACCTCGATAAACCCCGGATCATAGAAATGATCGTTCTGAAGATCTACTTTACCTTCCTGCAGCGCAGCAGCCAGAGTGATGATTTTGAACGTTGAACCAGGTTCATAGGTCATCCAGATAGGCAGATTCCGGTTGTAAATCTGCGCATCATATTCCTTGTATGATGCTGGTTCATACCCCGGTCTGCTAGCCATGGCTAGTATCTCACCATTCTTCGGATTCATAGCTATAGCCCAAGCACCCTGCGCCTGATATTTTACCATAGCCTGATCAAGCTCACGTTCCATAATGGACTGGATCTGTTTATCAATCGTCAGCTCCAGATTAAGTCCGTCTTGAGGGGCAGAATATTTCTCAGATGAGCCAGGCATAAGTCTTCCGCCCGCATCAGACAAATAAGAAATATTGCCGGCTATACCTTTGAGCAGATTGTCATATATACTCTCTACTCCTGTAATACCCTGGTTATCTATACCTGTGAAGCCTAGAATATGCGCGGCTAAATCGCCGTAAGGGTAATACCTTTTGCTATCCTCAGCGACAACGATGCCCGGCAGCTGCAAATCACGGATGCTCGCGGCAAGATCCATCGTAATTTTGCGGCCGCCGGGCTGAAGTTTCACCGACATTTCTTTTTTGGACAGCAATGTCATCAGCTTCTCCTCAGTCATCCCAAGCAGTGGAGCTAATTGCTGTGCTGTCTTTTGCTTCTCTTTTACCTGCACCGGTACTGCATACACTGTAGGTGTGGTGATATTAGAAACGAGCGGCACACCTTCACGATCCATAATTTCACCACGTTTAGCGGTAAAAGGAATATTGCGGCGCAAGGAATCTTCTACCTTCGCAGTCAATTCCTCGCCTTGAGATAATTGCACATACGCAAGACGCACGACCAGCGAACCGAATAACACTGCCAGTCCCAGCAATGTCCACAGCATTCTCCGCCGTGTTACGACTTTGGAAACCTTCATTCCGTTCTCCCCCACTTTCAACAATAGACATGAGCTCTTATCTTCATGACTATTCGGGACAAACAGGGGTTAGAACAAGCTATGTTCCGCTCTCGGAATCTGTCCCCTCATCAGCAGGCGGGGCCACGGGAATATCTTCGCCATAATCATTTAATGGCTTCATTTTCAAAGTGACCAAGGTCTTGCCATTTTGCGTGCCTACAATCTGTTCTGAGACGTAACCTTCACCGTCTACCGCAATCTCTACTTTTAGTAGAGTTAGAATTTCAAGTGCATCACGCAGGGATTCCCCTTTTAAATCTGGAATGGTAGGCTGAGCCCCCTGTGGACTTAATAAATAGATCCGTTGCCCTGTAGCAAGCTTCGTACCTGCCTCAGGATATTGACTCTCTACAGTAGATCCTTCACCGACCACTACATAATCGAAGCCTTGATCCAAAAGTGCTTCTCTTGCTTCCTTCATCGTCTTGTCTGTTAGATCTGGTGTAGTCCGAAGTGCGACTGTTTCAGTCTTAGCCGGCTTTTTGCTGCTGCTATCACTAGCCTCAGACGCCAGCTTAGGTACTCCCATGTATTGCAGAGACTGGGATACAATCTCTTTAAATACTGGAGCAGCTGCCTTACCGCCGCCAACCTCAACGTTCGGTTCGTCAATAATGACAATAACAGCGATCTTTGGATCATCAACAGGAGCATAACCAATAAAGGAGACAAGTACTTTGGATTTCACATAATCCTTTCCTTCAACCTTGATAGCCGTTCCTGTCTTACCTGCCACACGATAGCCGTCAATATAAGCGTTGCGGCCTGTTCCTTTTACTTGGTCAGCAACAACCTGCTCCAAATATTCACCCGTTTTCTTGGCGCTTTCCTCATCAATCACCTGACGCACTACACTAGGCTGAGTAACCTTTGTCTCACCAGTGTTAGGGTTTGTGACCTCCTTAACTACATACGGAGTCATCAACTTCCCCCCATTAGCGATAGCAGATACGGCAACGAGCTGCTGAAGTGGGGTTACTAGCACTTTTCCGTGTCCATATGCGAGTGTCGCAATTTCTATAGGACGTCCAACATTAGGGTTAACGACTCCGCTTGCTTCTCCTGGCAGATCGATTCCCGTTTTCTCATTGAAGCCAAAATCATTGATATACTGTAATAGTTTGTCCTGTCCGAGCATTTCATATAGCTTAACGAATAGAACGTTACTAGAACGTTTCACACCTTCAAGAAAACTGATTTGCCCCCATCCAGCATGATTAATATCATGCAGGGCCTTACTATATCCCTTTATCCGGATGGACCCGGACAAAAATGTCGCAACAGGATCAAAAAGCTTCTCTTCTACTGCGGCGGCAAGCGTTACAATTTTGAAGGTGGAACCAGGCTCATAAGTAGATTTAATAGCATGATTATAGAATCCTGCCCCTTCAGCCCCGGTCTTCCAAAATTCATTTGGATTATAGGTAGGCATATTGGCTAATCCCAAAATCTCCATCGTGTTCGGATCAGCAGCAATGACACTCATACTTTTTGGCTTATATTGCGCATACGCCTTTTGCATGGCCTCTTCTATATAATGCTGGATCGTACTATCGATTGTAAGCTTGAAATTACTTCCATTTACTACTGGCTTATAGGTATCTTGTGAATCCGGCAATTTTACCCCTTGACCGTCACTTTGATAAAGCAGCTTGCCATCGGCACCCTTAAGCTCCGTATCAAAGTATTTTTCCAGTCCCATGATAGCATTGCCGTCCCTATCTGTATAACCTAAGATATGTGCAGCTAATTCATCTTTTGGATAATATCGTTTCTGCTCTCTAACAAGCCCAATACCGGTCTCTTGAATTTTATGTTCTTTACCTAGGGCTACATAAAATTCTTTCACCTTATCGGCAAGCTCCTGATCAATCTTCCAGCCTTCATTACGAATTTCCCGGTTCTTGAGGTAAGCACCCGTCTTTTCGTCCTTGGCTTCAACCAGCTTACGCAGCTCATCCTCTGGTTTGCCGAGCAATTCGTGTAATCCTGTGATTACCTCTTCCCCGATGCCTTGTTGTTGAATCACTTCAGGATTCACCACCACGGTATAAGCAGGGACATCGCTAGCGAGCACACTCCCGTTACGGTCAGAAATCGTACCTCGCTCCGCTTTGATAGTTGAGGTATGCGCCCAAAGCGTGGCGGCCTTTTCCTGCCATTCCTCACCTTGCATAACTTGAATCCAGAACACTCTAACGATCAAAACAAGAAAAAAGAGGGTAATACACCCTCCTATAAACAGCGTGCGAAGTTTTATTCTTTTCAGCATAAGCGAACCTCACAACTTTTTTTATTGCGATCTTGCCAATCGCTCACTAATTATCACCCGGAGTCGTTGCCGAGCTTGCCGGAATATAGATTGTTGCATTCTCATCCGGGGACACATAACCAAGATCCCGTGCTTTTTGGGCGACTTTCTGCTCTAGATTCTGCTTTTCCATCTGATACGTAGAAATCTGCTTCTTGGCTGTTGCAATATCCTGATCTAATTTCTGAGCCTGCAAGTTCAAATCATAAATTTGGACGTAACGTGAAATCAGGGTGATCGCCACCAGAACGCATACTCCTAGCGTCAGCATATACAAAAGTTTCTCTTGCAGCGGAAGTACTCTTCGTCTGGTAACTACTTTTGTCTTCTCGCGGTAAAGGGGGTTTACCTCTTCTTTTCTTTTGGGCTGAACTGCTAAATTGCCGCGGGTATAGGCCATCTCTGACTCTCCTTTATCGTCAATTACAATTTTTCTGCAATGCGCAGCTTAGCTGAGCGGGCTCGGGTATTAAGCTCAAGCTCTTCTTCAGAAGGCACAAGCGGTTTACGATTGATTAACTTAAGCGTGCCTTTCGCGCCGCATACGCAAAACGGAAAGTCAGGCGGGCATGTACATCTGCTTAAATAGCTGCTAAAAATTTGCTTGCAAATTCGGTCTTCGAGCGAATGAAAGGTGATGACGGATACTCTGCCTCCTGGTGCAAGGCAACGTACTGCACTATGTAGCCCTTCTTCAAAAGCACCCAATTCGTCATTCACAGCAATCCTTAATCCTTGAAAGCTACGTTTAGCGGGATGCCCTCCTGTTCTTCGAGCAGCTGCCGGGATACCTTCCTTGATCAGTTCTGCTAATTCTCCTGTTGTCTCAATAGGAGCTTCTTCTCTTCTGTCTACAATTTTTCTAGCGATTCTCCGCGAGAATTTCTCTTCTCCATATTGGAAAAGAACACGGGCAATCTCCTGCTCGGACCATGTATTCACAATTTCAGCAGCCGTCAAAAGTGCTGACTGATCCATGCGCATGTCCAGCGGAGCATCATGATTGTAACTAAAGCCTCGTTCCCCTTCGTCAAACTGGGGAGAGGATACGCCAAGATCAAAGAGCACTCCATCTACTTGGGGAATACCATCTGTTTGTGGCACAAAGGGCACATCCTTAAGTACACTCTCCAGATCACGGAAGTTAGTCTTAATCGTCACAACCTTGTCTCCGTATTCCGCTAATCTTTCTTTTGCGTTCTCCAAAGCCCAATCATCTTGATCCAAACAGATTAAACGGCCTTCGCCGCTAAGCTTTGAAGCGATAAGTGAGCTGTGACCCGCTCCACCGAGAGTGCAATCTACATAGATTCCGTCTTTTTTGATGTGCAGCCCTTCTGTCGCTTCTTCCTTAAGCACCGTGATGTGGTGAAACAAGCTGCATCCCTCCAGGACAGTATTCGTTATTGTGTTTTATAGATCAAAATTGAAATCCACCAATTTCTCAGCGATTTCGTTGAACGATTCCTCGGACTGTTCGAAGTACTGTTCCCAAAGCTCTTTGTTCCAGATTTCCACCCGGTTCGAAACGCCCAGAATGACACAGTCTTTGTCCAGTTTGGCATACTGCCGTAAATTGGCCGGCAGATTTACCCTTCCCTGCTTATCCCAAACACATTCAGTTGCACCTGAGAAAAAAAAGCGGCTAAATGCGCGGGCATCTGATTTCATCAGCGAAAGGCTTTTAAGCTTTTGTTCCATGATTGCCCATTCTTCCATGGGATAAACAAACAGGCAGGAGTCTAGGCCGCGGGTCGTCACGAAGGAGGTTCCGAGCAATTCACGGAGTTTAGCCGGAATAATGATTCGGCCTTTGTCGTCAATGCTGTGTTGATACTCTCCCATGAACATCCTTTTTCCCACCCCTAATCCCCGAATCCCCACTTTACCCCACTTTTCACCACTTAAGCATAATAGATTCGCCATTAAAAATCAAAAACCTTTTTCTGGCCAAGGAAATTTTTCCTAAATCAGATAGCTCGTTTCCCGAAAAACATTTCTCCACAGAAATAAGCCATACAATCGGAATCTTGTCCGTTGCATGGCTTTGTTAAAAAAGTTGCTTCAGTTCAAGGTACACTGGTTAATACACTTTATTGTTATGCGTTCGGTTATTAATCGTTCAAATTCCAGCTGTCCAAATAATCCACTTGTGCCGGAGTGAGGCTATCGATGTTAATGCCCAGACTTTCCAGCTTATAACGTGCTACTTGCTCATCCAGCTCATAAGGAACATTTTCAACTTTTACGCCAATGCTCTTATAATTATCATTTACATATTTCAGCGACAGTGCCTGGAGTGCAAAGGTTGTATCCATAATTTCAGCAGGGTGACCATCAGCAGCACCCAGATTTACAAGTCTGCCTTCAGCAAGCAGATATAATTTACGTCCGTCACGAAGCTGGTACTCTTCGATATTTTTGCGAACGGTACGTTGGGATACGGATCTTTCCGACAGCTCAGGCTTATTCACTTCAACGTCGAAATGGCCCGCGTTGCACATGATTGCTCCATCCTTCATCACATCATAATGTTCACCGCGAATTACATAACGGTTACCAGTTACTGTAACGAAGAAATCACCAACCTTAGCTGCTTCCAGCATTGGCATTACTTCAAAACCGTCCATATGTGCTTCAACGGCTTTAATCGCATCAACTTCTGTGACAACTACTTTTGCTCCAAGTCCTTTGGCGCGCATGGCAACACCTTTACCACACCAGCCGTAACCGACAACAACTACTGTTTTGCCCGCTACGATAAGGTTGGTTGTGCGAATAATTCCATCCCATGCCGATTGACCAGTGCCATAACGGTTATCAAACAAATATTTGCAGTAGGCATCATTAACCGCGACCATTGGGAACTTCAATACGCCTTGCTTTTGCAGAGCTTTTAAACGAATAATCCCGGTAGTTGTTTCTTCAGCACCCCCGCGAATATTCTCCATCAGATCAGGACGCTCCGAATGCAGCAATGTAGCAAAATCCCCACCGTCATCAATAATCAAGTCCGGTTTGCTCTCCAGTGCTTTGATATTAAGGGCTTTAAATTCTTCAGGAGATGGATTGTATTTAGCAAATACTGTGATTCCATCCTCCACAAGCGCTGCACATACATCATCCTGTGTAGATAGTGGATTCGAACCTGTAATGGTTACATCTGCACCACCAGCTTTGACAACCTTCGCCAAATAAGCGGTTTTAGCTTCCAAATGCAATGTGATCGATACTTTCAGACCTTTAAATGGCTGTTCTGCTTCAAACTGCTCACGAATACGGTTCAGTACCGGCATATGCTGGCGAACCCAGTCGATTTTCAAATGCCCTTCCGGTGCGAGTGACATATCAGCCACGATACTATTTTGTTTAGATGAACTCATTATGAAACCTCCTAAAAGTTTTGTGGGAAATAACTCCAGTGATCTGCTTCGTACAAAACTCACTTCGTAAGCAAAAGCTTAGTTTTGTGGAAAGCGATACTTCCATTACATATAAATGATGCGATGTGTTCCACTGTAATCCGGTTCAACCGTCATTAACTCATCCAGCCAAGCAAGCCCGTACCGGTTCAAGTAATACATGATATTGTACACTCTTTCCTGCAGTTTACCCAGTGGCATTAACGACAGCTCGATTCGCTCCCATTGCCGGATTGCAGCTTCGTTCTGTTTTGCCATTGCATCTTGGGCTTTCGCCTGTAAAAAAGTAATTTGATCTAGAATCTTCTCTTTATTGTTATTCCCCAGCTTAAGCAGACCGGCCTGAACCGTTCCAAGCTGCTCAATCAGCGGTTCGTACATGGCGGCGAATGAGGTCTTGGTTTCTTCAAAACGACGTTCAATCCCCAGCTCATCCTGTGCGGCCAGCCATTCATGTCTTTTGTGATCCAGTCCTTGTCTTACATCCTCAAAGCTAAGTTGATATTTATCCATATGCTTGTGCAGCGTACCTTCTACGACAGTAAAAGACATTCTAGGGATAATTAACGGCATTTCTCCCCCAATGGTCTCAAACGCACGACGCGGAATGGCCCAGTAAGCAATCTCACCTTGACCCAGCACCGTTGCCAGAACAGGCAACACATAATCCTGCATAAGTGGACGTGTCAGCACATTATTGCTAAAGCGTTCCGGATGTGCCTGCACCTCCTCAAGTAATTCATCACGGGAAAAGGATACCTGACCCTTGCGATCCGTAAAGATTCCGTCCTTCTTGTGAAGCAGAAGCCGTGTACCTTCATGAATATAAAAGAGGTTGGCATTGCCAGCTGTAACATCAGCCTGAAGCTCATATCCGGCGCCCACAATATCAGAAGCAGAATTCATATACGCTGTTTCCAGTGCATCATTCTGCATAATTAGCGAAGTGAAAAATGGCTGTTCTAACTTACGTAAGTTGGGATCAGCAGAATCAAGCAGAATTAGACCAAATTTACCAAATAATGAACCCATCAGCTTGGCAAATGCATCCGTCATACTATCTGCTCTAAAAGAAGAAGTGCGAATGAATTCCATAATCTGCGGCTTAAAGTCGCTTTCCTGAAGCAGACCGTCTAACTGTTCTACTACCTGCTGCCAGCTTTCCTCTTCTACACGAATATCACTTACTGAGGAGCGTTTCTCTTCTGACTTTTCTATCTTAATCTTAGTAATCTCCTGCGTACGATTCAGTACATACGTATGATTCACTTCATCCCAGTCATGATCTTCACCTGCAATCCAGAATAAAGGAACTACCGGTCGGCCGAGTTGTTCAGCTGCTTCTTTTGCCGCCATAATGGTAGTTGCAGCTTTATATACCACTAACAGGGATCCAGTAAATAGTCCGCTTTGCTGCCCACCTGTCACCACTAATGTCCCCGGCTGCTCTAAGAGAGCCAGCGAAGCCATCACCGCATCATGCGAGTTATGCTTTTCATTATATTGACGTAGACATTCAGCAATCTGAGTCCGGTCGGCACGAAGGCTTTCTCTGCCGTCTAGCCACTCTGCCCTTCTACTTCTACTTTCTTTATTGCGGAAATCCCCACCGTACAAATGACTAACCTTTTCAAAATGATCTATATAGTCGCGCGAGAGTGCAGATCCACCCTTGAGCGGTTCCGTTACAATATTCATTTGCTAGTGCCTCCAGTTCTACTAAGCAGTTATATGTAAATCCAAGTTCGTAAAAACTCTCTATGATTGTATCCAAAGTCAGGAGCCGCGTCAAAGTAAAACATGTCTTGATATCAGCAACACAGGTACAGCCAACTGTTCAATTATACTATAAATTCATTAAATAATATCCTAAATACATACAAGAGGCGAGAGCATAATGCTCCCGCCTTTGAAAACCTAAGTATAAATTATGCGAATTTTTTGCTGACAAAGTGGCCTTTAGATACTTCTACTAATTCAAAGTCACTGTCATTGGTCTTATCGTTAGCAGAATAAATAGGGCTGCCAAGCTCATCATGCAAGTGAATACGTTTTTTGTTGACTTCAATTTCCGGATCCGGAACTGGAATAGCCGACAATAGGGATTTAGTATAAGGGTGGATAGGATTTGCATACAGCTCTTCACTTTCCGCCAACTCAACCATTTTACCCAAGTACATAACTGCTACGCGATCACTGATATGTTTAACCATGGACAGATCATGCGCGATGAAAAGATAAGTCAATCCAAGACGATCTTGCAATTCTTTAAGCAAGTTAACGACCTGAGCTTGAATGGATACGTCAAGTGCGGAAATCGGTTCATCACAAACGATGAACTTAGGATTAACCGCTAACGAACGGGCAATCCCGATACGTTGACGTTGTCCACCGGAGAATTCATGCGGATAACGGGTTGCATGGTCATGGTTAAGACCAACCATATCCAGCAGTTCTTCAATCCGTTTCTTACGTTCTGCACGGCTGCCAGCCATTCCGTGAATGTCCAGTGCCTCGCCGATGATATCAGAAACCGTAAACCGCGGGTTAAGCGATGCGTACGGATCTTGGAAAATCATTTGCATGTCACGGCGCATAGCCTTCATTTGATTTCCAGGCAATTTATAAATGTCTGTACCATTATATTTCACACTTCCAGCAGTTGGCTCATACAAGCGAAGAATCGTACGTCCAGCAGTAGTCTTACCACAACCGGACTCACCTACCATCCCAAGTGTCTCGCCCTCACGGATCGTGAAGTTAATATTATCTACAGCCTTAAGAACCTTACCTTTACCTACATTAAAATATTTCTTAAGACCTTCTACCTCTATTAGGTTCTTACTCAAGAGTACTGCACCTCCTTGGCCATCGAATGCAGATTCCAGCAACGCGCCATATGCGTTTCGCTGAATTCTGTGGCGCCGGGATCGATTTGTTCGCACACATGCATCGCTTCATTACAACGAGCAGTGAACGGACAGCCGATCGGCGGCTTGATCAGATCTGGCGGTGTGCCGATGATCGGAATAAGCGGCTCGCCTTTCTTTTGGTCCAGACGCGGCATTGAGCGCAGCAGACCTTTGGTGTATGGATGTTGTGGATTTTTAAAGATTTCCCATCTTGTTCCGGTCTCCACAACCTCACCTGCATACATTACAATCACCCGATCACACATGCCAGCAACTACGCCCAGATCATGTGTAATCAGAATAATGGAGGTACCTAGTTTTTGCTGCATCTCTCTCATAACTTCCATGATCTGCGCCTGAATGGTTACATCTAGAGCTGTTGTAGGCTCATCTGCTATCAGCAAAGCCGGACGGCAAGCTAACGCGATTGCGATCATTACACGCTGGCGCATACCGCCTGAGAATTCGTGGGGATATTGGTTAAAGCGAGCCTCCGCATTTTTGATGCCTACTAATTTCAACATCTCCATACCTTGCTTTTTCGCTTCGGCCGCTGACATTTTCTGATGTTTAATCAAAACTTCAGTGATCTGTTTGCCCACTTTGATGGTTGGGTTCAGAGAAGTCATCGGGTCTTGAAAAATCATGCCAATATCTTTACCGCGAATAGATTCCATTTCTTTCATGCTTTTGTCTAGCAGATTCTGTCCTTGAAAAATAATCTCTCCCTTTTTCACTTTAGAAGGTGGGGAAGGGATCAAACGCATAATCGATTGAGCAGTTACACTCTTACCGCTGCCGGACTCGCCGACGATGGCAACCGTTTCGCCTTTGCCAATTTCAAAATTCATACCACGGACAGCTTGTACTTCTCCGCCCTTAACAAAAAAGGAAATATGCAAATCTTTGACTTGTAAAATAGGTTCCATCCATATTCCTCCTATTTCTTCAGCTTAGGATCAAGCGCGTCACGAAGACCATCACCGAAAATGTTGAAAGAAAGCATTGTTAAGCTGATTAGGATCGCAGGGAACAAGAAGCGCCATGGATAGTACAACCAGCCGGTGAGTGAGTCATTGATCATCGATCCAAGTGAAGCAACAGGAGCTTGTACACCAAGACCCAAGAAGCTTAGGAAGGCCTCAGCAAAGATAGCATTTGGTACAGACAGTGTAATGGTTACGATAATCGGACCAACCGCATTCGGCAGAAGGTGCTTGAACAACAGTCTCGCAGAACCAGCACCCATGGAACGGGACGCCAATACGAATTCACGATTCTTGAGCTGCATAATTTCTCCACGCACAATCCACGACATCGTAATCCAGCCTGTAATGGTTAGAGCTAGGATGATTGTTCCAAGACTTGGCTCAAGAACGACCAAGAGCAAGATTACAACCAGCAAATAAGGAATAGAATACAAAATTTCAGAGAATTTATTCATAATATTATCTACACGGCCGCCGAAGAAGCCCATAATGCCTCCGTAGATAACACCGATGAACAAGTCGATGGCTGCCGCAGCAAGACCAACGATCAAGGAAATCCGTGCACCGTACCAAGTACGAACAAAGATATCACGACCAAGATCATCCGTTCCAAACCAGTGATCGGAGGAAGGGGGCTTATTGGTGCTCATCAAATCATTAGAATAATAGTTATATTTCGAGATAAAAGGTGCAAAAATCGCTGCAAGTACAATCAAACCCAGGATACCGAGCGCAGTCATCGCCATTTTATTTTGACGCAACCGTTGCCAAGAGTCTTTCCAAGCAGAGAGACTCTCACGCTGGATAACTTCGGCTTCTTTTTCATCTACACCGACTTTTTGAAAATCTTCCGGTTTTAGATTTAGCAAGTTATTTTCAGTAGCCACTATTTAGCCCTCCTTTCCTCCACTTAATTTCATACGTGGGTCAATTAATACATAAGCAATATCCGTAATAAAGCGGGCAACCATGAGTAATACACCATAGAAAATGGTTATCCCCATAATAACGGTATAGTCACGGACACCAATCGCTTCCACGAACTGTTTACCAATACCCCCAACACCAAAGATCTGCTCGATAACAACCGAACCAGTTACGATGTTAGCTGTCATTGGACCCATATAAGTAACAACAGGTAGAATTCCGTTACGAAGTACATGGCGGCTCAGAATAGCCATCCAGCTCAATCCCTTTGCTTTAGCCGTTTTGATATAATCCGCATTCAAAACTTCAAGCATACTTGAACGGGTCAAGCGGGCGATAAAGGCGATCGGCTGTGCCGAGAGCGCGGCCACGGGTAAGAAATAATAGATTGGCCCTTTAAAACCTGAAACCGGTACCCAACCCAGTTTGAAAGCAAATACATACTGCAGTAATGACGCGACTACAAAGCTCGGAACCGCAATCCCCAGAACTGCCAGCACCATAGCTGCGCTGTCAATAAACTTTCTGTGATAGAGTGCCGCCAACATGCCGAGAAATACTCCGACAATAACCGCCACAACGATTGCGACGAGTCCCAGCTTCAGCGACGCTGAAAAGGTTTGACTGATCAAATGTGATACATCTTGATTTAGGCGTTTCATTGAGACACCTAGGTCACCTTGGATAATATCACCTAAATACTTAAAATACTGATGAGAGAGCGGCTTGTCCAGACCATATTGTTCCATCAGACGTGCTTTAATTTCTGGCGGTACCTTCTTTTCAGAAGTAAACGGATCCCCCGGAATAGCTTTCATCAAGAAAAAGGTAGCTGAAATCAATACAAATAGAGAAACCAACATATAGAAAAACTTATTTGCGACATAACGAACCATCCCCATCACACCTCCTCCGACAATTTTTGATACACATAATAATGATTTTATGAAAAAAACGGATTTTTGTCTATTTTCTATATATGTTATTAATAACATTAATTAACAAATAGACAGGAATACAAAAAAAAGGGATATATATGGAATTCCACATATATATCCCGAAGTATTCTGCAACTTCAGTCAACTAACTATTCTGTTGTAATTACTAAAGCAATATCTTAGTGCTCAAGCAAGTATCCGCGAGTCAAGTCAATTGCACCACTAAAGTCAAGAGTAACACCTTTAAGGTACTCTTTAGTCAGGGAGTTGTTAGTGTAGTAGTACAAAGGAATCAGAACCATATCTTGCTCAATGAGCAATTTCTCAGCTGCAGCAAACTTTTCTTGACGTACTGCCAAGTCAGTGCTTGTTTTAGCTTCGCTGATCAATTTGTCATACTCAGGGTTAGCGTAACCAGTATCATTGTTACCGCCACCTGTTACCCACATATCAAGGAAAGTCATTGGATCATTGTAATCCGCAGTCCAACCAGCACGAGCAACTTGGTAGTTCAGGTTTTGACGGTTTTCAATAAATACAGCCCACTCTTGGTTAACGGTTTGTACGTCGATACCAAGATTGTTTTTCCACATATCAGCAATCGCCAAAGCGATTTTCTTGTGACCTTCACTTGTGTTGTAAGTCAGGGAGAATGTAGGCAGTTTATCCATACCTTCTTCTTTCAGACCTTCAGCAAGCAATGTTTTAGCTTGTTCTAGATCTTCAGTGAAGTAGCTATCTTTAACTGCTGTACGGTATTCACCATCAGCACCAGCGATACCCGGAGGTACATAACCGTAGGCTGGGAATTGTCCACCTTGTACTACATTGTCAATCAAAGCTTGACGGTTAATGGACATTGCAAGAGCCTTACGGATTTTAGCGTTTGTGAAAGGTTTTTCAGTGATATTGAATTCGTAGTAGTATACGGAGGCAATACCTTTACGGCTGAATTCGTTAGGAAGTTCTTTTTGCACGATTGGAATTTGTTCTGATGGAATTTCACCAGTTGGTCCACCGGCACGATCGTATTCACCGTTCTTGTAGCTGAGCAGCTCAGTTGCACCGCTGTTTACAAGGGAGAAGTCGATTTTGTTAAGTTTAATCGAATCTTTATCCCAATATTTATCGTTTTTAGTTACAACAAGTGTTTGACCTGTAGTCCACTCTGTAAGAGTGAAAGCACCGTTAACGATCATAGTATCTTTGCTTGTTGCCCATTTAGGATTACTCTCAATGGATTTGTGTACAGGGTAATAAGTGTAGAAGGAAAGCAATCCAAGGAAGTAAGGAGTTGGGGCTTCAAGAGTAACTTCAAGAGTTTTCTCATCAACCGCTTTGACACCTACTTGACTGAAATCGGTAATTTCCTTGTTGTAGAACTTTTGAGCATTTTTGATGTAGTACAATTGATAAGCGTAAGGTGCAGCGGATGCAGCAGCAGGATCGAGCACGCGTTTCCAAGCGCGAACGAAGTCTTCTGTTGTTACAGGATCGCCATTACTCCATTGTGAATCACGGAGTTTGAAAGTATATACCAGACCGTCAGCGGAAACTTCCCAGCTTTCAGCAACACCTGGTTCAGCTTGACCAGATTCAGCATTCATGCGAGTCAGACCTTCGTACATTGTTGTCAGGACAGTGTGAGCTTGGCTATCTTGAGCCAATCCTGGGTCAAATGTTGGAGGCTCAGAACTAAGGTTAATTCTCAATGTTTGGTCAGCAGCCAATTTTTCTTCTGTAGCTGCATTACCAGTTGCCGTGTTACCAGTGTTAGCATTGTTACCTTTATTGCCGCTGTTTGCATTGTTTCCGCCGCAGCCAGCAAGCACTGTGCCGATAACAAGTACTAATGCAATCATTAGCAATAGACTTTTACTCTTCTTCATCTAGCAGTTCCCCCTAAATAGAATGTGGTATATGGTTTATGATTATACAACCAGTGGTCAAAAAAATCTAGTGCAATGTTTTCAGAAAATATTTTTTTTTTAAAACTTTAAACTTTTGTGACGTTGACGCTTCACCGAAGCAGTGGAACGTTACATCGCTTGTGATATGTAGGTAATTAGCCCAACAAACATAAATAATAAATATCCGAAGCTCATAAAAAAGAACGAAAGTCTCCAAACTGCCCGAAATAACCGCTTCCCATCTACCTTTCCTTTCATCCGATTTTGAGCTCCGCCAATCAGTCCAGCGGATATTAATACAATAATTAGTATAAGGTAAAACCCAAAACCGGAATTAAAGATGTTATTAAACAATGCGGAGACCGATAATAATAAAAAAAATGTGGTCACGTCCATAGCGAGCATAAAAGTTTTCTTTTTATCTTTTTTTAAGCCCTTTCCAATGAAAAAAACAATCAAAAACGGCACAATCGGAATAACGCTTAAAGTAATAACCGAATCCATCAGCAGTCCCATAGCTTCACCTCTCCCCAGAGATCATACCCCAATACCTTCTACTAATTGGCAGAGCCAGCGATTTAATGGTGCCGACACTCCAGATCGTTCTGCCATTTCTACAAGACTTCCATTGATCCAACGAATTTCTGTGGTTCTTGAAGCAAGTACATCTGCCAGCATAGATGAAATATTGCCAGACGTTAACCGGCACACCTGAAGGATGTTATCCCAAGCATCCTTATCATAAGTAATTTCACAGAAATCATACACCATTATTGCTTCTTCAAAAACTTCCTTCATTAATTGGAGGCGTTGCTCTGAAGACAAGAGCTCCCCATTTGGAATACGCCAAATCGCCGTGAGTGGATTTATAACGGCATTGATCAAGAGCTTCCGGTAAATCATGGTATCCACTTCATTCGACAAAAAGGCTGCGAATCCTGCCATTATGAGAACTTCTATTAAATTATTCGCTTTTAAATCATTATGTATGCTATGAGCTTGTCCATCCCCTAAGCTCCATTTTCCTATCCACACCTCCCCTGCTCCTGCATGAATGACTTCAGTTAATGATTTGCGCTTCGCAGCCTCCGTAGTCACAGCTACATATAAATTGGCGTTTGGCAACATGCCTCCTAACATCTCCATATGTCCTGTACCATTCTGAAAACAAATCATATGTACTTGCTCTTCCTTAAGTAGGGATAGAAATTCAGGCAAATCATTATGTAGAGTATTCTGTTTAACCGTCACCACGATCCAATCACTCGGCTCTTCTAGATAAGCACCAGCGAACTCCCCTATTGGCGCGGATACAAACTGATCTTCCGAAATTGTTATCGGCTCGCGTTCATCCTCGTAGGTAACCGTTAAGCCATCACGCCCTAATCGTTGGCATTGTTCTACCCCTCGGCACCACAGTCTCACATCATTCCCGGTTTGGATCAGTCTCCCTGCCAGCAGCAGCCCGAGTGAACCTGCACCAATTATATCAATTTTCATATAACCCTCCTGCTGATCTTAAGCACAATTTTTCTAAGTATACCAAAAACCCCGCAAGTGGTGCTTAAAAAGCAGACCACTTGCGGGATTGTTAGTTAACCTATCGTTTATTCAATGCGTTCTAAATTTCCGTTACCATCCATTTTGAAACGAGTCTTCATTTCTTCTTCTTCTTCATTTAAGAAAGCAAGCCTGCGAGCACGATCCATAATCTGAATTAAAGCTTTGTAATCATCGTTGACTACCCGGTAGTCGCTTTGAGCAAGATTAACCTCTTTAGACAACCGTTCATTCTCAGATCGTAATTCTGTTAATTCATCTTCCTTCTCGCGCAGGTCTCTTTCCAGCATTTTCAGCTGACGTCCTGCTTCCTGGATCGTACCCTTCCATTGTCTTAAGAAACGAATGACCGCATCAATGGATAATGTGTTTTCACTTAATCCCTCACCGCGCCCAAATTCCTCATCGACATCACCCAGAATGAGACCAGCTACTTGCGCTCCTCTTACTGACGGCTGCTTTTTCAGGTAGCTACGCTTTTGACGTTGCCCTTTAGCAATACCGATTGCACCTTCATAACTTTTCCGAACACAACTGTTCCAGCGGAATCCGCAAGCGGCCGAAGTTCTGCCGATTTTTTCACCCACCTCTTCAAAAGCGGCAAGCTGTGTGCTGCCCTCCCGAATGTGTCGCAAAGTTACTTCTGCCAATATTAGATCATCTTCTGCACTCCAAGCGTCCTGTCTAACGGCTGTCATAAAGCCAAACCTCCTAACAACGTCATGAAATAACCATCTCCATAACCGGCAGTTCTGCCGGGTAGTGAATAGGGATAAAAGCTGCTTACTCCATTTCTATGCTTCTCATAGAGTTCATAGAATCTATTTGATACTAATTTGTATTTCCATTATCTGCGTACATCATACGCATAAAACTATAAATTCTCTTTTTTAAAGCACTAATCACTCAGGTCAATTATAAAAATCACATTTTTTGAAGATTAGTGCATTTTTTTCAATGAATTCGTTTACACATAATTATGTTGAGGGTATAATAAATCGAAGGAATATTCGTGAGATACATACTGGAAGGGGGACTCTCTCTTGGACCGCATGTTTCGGGTATTAGGTTTTTTCACATTAGCTATTGGATTGATGGCTTTCGCCGGAGGTCTAACAGAAATGGCCTTGCTTTTCTTTTTACAAACTGCATTTTTCGTAATACTTGGCTATATGAAATTTACTGAAAAAACTTATGTTCTTCTCTTCTGGGCATACATGATTCTGACTTTCACCGGATTTAGTTATTGGACGATCTTTCAAATGGGTCTTCCACTATAAATTGCAGTACTCTTTTGGAGCGGATGAGGTCCTTATCTTATAAGGATCACTTCCGTTTTTTTGTTTGTATGCTATTTTAGAAGGGTTAAACATATTATTAGTACATACATATATCATTTCAAAAAAAAGGTGGTGGTGTGGTGCGCTCCCGCAATTTACAAAGCCGCATGATTGCAACCATACTAATTCTCTTCTGCTGTACTTTGTTTCCGTTACAACCTGTGAAGTACTTGTCTGCCGATCCTAGCGGTGATTTTTTCAATTCTGCTATACCAGATAATGAAGAAACCCGTAAACTACTTGAACAGACCTTGTCTTCTGCAGAAATTGAACGTGAAATCATCAAGATTACAGCCGAACAAAAAGCACTTGAACAAAAGGTAGAAAGCCTGAACAGACAAGCTACCCAGAAAAAAACAGCCATTGCGGACCAACAGGAACGGGCAGGTGCAGTTGTGCGTTCTTATTATATGGGGGATAGAGATAATCTTCTGGCCGCGTTTTTTTCAGCAAAAAGTATCAGCAGATTCCTGGCTCTGTTCGATTATTATGAGATTATTATTGGAAATGACCGCGATATTCTCTCACAATATGAAGAACAATATAAGGATTTGAAGGATACCCTTCAGACTGCGAAGCGAAACTCGGAAGAGCTCGCCCGATTGCGTACGGCTCTGGAGGAACAGCAAGTTCGGGTAAACGCGCTCAACAAGGATATTGAGGGTGGGATTAAAAATAGCAGCGATCCTGAAAATATGAGTACTCTACTTAAAGAATTCACATTATATTGGGAGAATATCGGCCTGCACGAGGTAAAAACTTATTTCAAGGCGTTATCCTCCGCAATGAATAAACTACCACAGTTTGTTCAGAATCGAGAGGGTGTACTGACCCGAAAAGGAATGACTTATGAGCTAAACCTGAAGGAAGAGGACCTGAATGAATTTTTGCAATCGCAGAATTCGCTGTTTAAAGACTTCGCCTTTCATTTCAATGACGGATCGATTACTGCCACTGGAAAAAGCGGAGCGCTAGCCCTTTCACTGACCGGTCACTATACCATTCAGGAAGAACCGATCAACGGCCTTATATTCCAAGTCGATCATATTGTATTTAACGGTCTTGAATTGCCTGACACAACAAGAAAAACGTTGGAAGAAGAATTTGACTTAGGCTTTTATCCAGGCAAAATAGTGTCTTTCCTTCGTACCACGGCAGTAGATAGCCAAGAGGGCGTCTTGCATGTTAAGCTTTCCATTTCATTTTAGGCCTTCTTTTAGAAATTCTTTGTAGCCTTCCGCATCTATCTGCCCTGTTAATAGTAACGATACAGCTTCAACAACCTTACTCCAGCCGCCCTGTGACTCATCCTCCGGGGCGGTTTCTTCTGTCAGCAATAGCTCAACATCGAAAGGAAGCTTGTATTTAAAAGCATGCTCCGAACGATAAAGAACATCAAGCGCCGGCAAGCTACCCGTATTCTCCAACCAATCCAGCTGAGCATCCTCTGAGGTGATAAAGGTCAGCCAATTCACAGCTTCCTTTGGACTTTGAGATTGAGCTGGAAGGGCAAAAGATCGACTGTAACAGGATTCAAACCCACCCCCATTATTAGCAGTCAGGGCCGGTACAGCAGCAAGGGATGAATTTCCATGCTTCTGCCACTCGGATAACGGTAATGAAGCAACGGCGACACTACCTCCTTGGAGCATATCCCAGACATCTTTATTGTAGCGGCTGGTGAGATAAAAATAACTGCGGGCATTCTGAATCCAATTCAACACATTTTGGTTATCTGCTAACAAGCTGCTATTCATGCTCTCCATTACCGCTGACAATCCATAAGGATTGCGGGTATCCATCGCAAGTAAATATTTCCCTTGCTCTTTTAGCACATTCTGAAGCAGGATATTCCACTCTTCGAGGCTTTTGGGTAATGCATTAAAACCCAGCTCCGCCAGCCGTTGTGGGGAATAAACAAGCACGTAAGGATCTATATCTAACGGGACTCCCCAATTATATCCATTCCACTGCATCCAGGGGATCAACTGTGTTAACGGTGCACTCCCCGGAACGCTCTGATACACATCCATCGGCAATAAATATCCACGTGTGGCCCAGTCCAGAATGCTTCGTCCATCTGCCATGACTATATCCGGGCTGTCCCCGATCGTTAAATCATGCTTCAATACCTCATCGGCATCCTCCATATCCACATTGCTTAAAATAACCTTTACTCCACTTTCTAAGGTATAACGGTTGCTAAGGAGCTCCAGTTCACTAAATTCTTCGCTATTTAAAGATACTCTTATGTGTAAGCTATCTATAGTTCCCTCATCTCCGGAAGAGGGATGAGTCGACTGACTTTGTGGTCTTTTCATAGGACGTGGATCGTTACTGGTACTCAATTCCATACTGGGCGACAGGCTTGTCAGCGATAGTAGTAAAATTGCAAAAAGCAGCCAATAATTTTTGCGTTTCAGCACGATTTCCCACCTTCCCTTTTGATTGGTCTCCCCTATTTTACCAAACCCTCCGGTGCTTGTCTTTAGTTTGTGAAACCGTTCTCTTTCTATTATATGGGTGATACGCCAGAGGCATTAAAAATAGGAAGGTGATCTGACCGCCATTACAAGAAAGCTTTGGACTTCCGATCGCTGTTATCCTCAGATTTCCTGATTTAATTACCGCATCATGCGGTTAAAATCCGAGGATAAAGGCGAACGCTTCGCTTTTACAGTTCCAAACTTTCTTTCCATGGCTCTAATCACCACAACCAACTTTAAATTCCTCTGCCGTTTCCGGGCGGGCAGGAAAAAGCCGGGAGTGTTTGCTTCTCCCGGCTGAAAATAGGATTGATGAACGGTTAGAGTAGATCCGCGGCCAATTGCGCCAAGCGGGAACGCTCACCTTTTTCCAAAGTAATATGTCCGCTAATCCCTTGCTGTTTAAACTTCTCGACGATATAGCTCAGTCCGTTGCTCGCAGCATCCAGATATGGATGATCGATTTGCTCCGGATCGCCCATTAGAATGACTTTACTTCCTTCTCCCGCTCTGGAGACAATGGTCTTCACCTCATGACGGGAAAGGTTCTGCGCCTCATCAATAATAATGAACTGTGATGGGATTGAACGGCCGCGAATATAGGTTAAGGCTTCTACCTGTATACTTCCTAACCCCATTAAGATTTTATCGATATCGCCAGCTTTTTTGGTATCGAACAGGAATTCCAGATTATCATAAATAGGCTGCATCCAGGGTCTAAGCTTCTCATCCTTCTCACCGGGCAAATACCCAATGTCTTTACCCATAGGAACGACCGGACGGGCGATAAGCAATTTTTTGTATTTATGTTCATCCTCCACTTTGAATAGTCCGGCTGCAAGCGCCAATAACGTCTTCCCTGTCCCAGCCTTACCCGTGATCGTTACGAGTGGGATTTCATCATTTAGCAGCAGCTCCAGTGCCATTCGTTGTTGAGCATTACGGGCGCTAATCCCCCAAACCGAATCATTGCCCAGATAGAGTGGCTCCAGACGTGTGGCATCACTATTCACTTTGAGAAGAGCTGATTTGCCAGTGCCAATCTCATCCTTGAGAATCACAAATTCATGAGGGTACAACGGATACGACAACGCAAGCTGTTTTACCGTCAGAGAGCGGTGACTGTAATATTCATCAATCAATGCGGGATGAACCTGCAGAGATTGGTAACCAGTGTATAGTTCATTTAAGTCTCCAGTACGATCTGACAAATAATCCTCTGGCGTAATTCCCAGTACATCCGCTTTAATACGAACCAGTACATCCTTGCTCACAAGCACAACGGGACGCGGATCGGGCTTCTCATTCTCTTCATTCAAATAATTGAGAGCAACAGCCAAAATCCGATTGTCGTTAGACACCTCACCAAACATTTCCTGTACCTTCACAAAACTGCGATGGTTAAGTTCTACCTTCAGCTTGCCTCCATGCTCCAGTTCCACACCACTATGCAAATGACCTAGTTCCCGGAGTCCATCAAGCAATCGGGATACCGTACGGGCATTCCGACCGATTTCGTCAGCATTGCGCTTCTTGGAGTCGATTTCTTCCAGCACAACAGCCGGAATAACCACCTCATGCTCCTTGAAAGAGAAAATTGAATTGGGGTCGTGCAAAAGCACGTTGGTATCTAGCACAAATATCTTGTTCATATTATCCCCTCCACAGCGCCTGGTTTGATTGATCATACATAACTCTTTCCGCCAAGGGAAAAGATATGGTACAGAAACGATTCTTTGGCTGAAAGGAGTAATCACATATGAGAAAATCAATATGTCTGTTGCTGGTACTGCTGCTACTGACAAGCTGCGGTATCGCTAATAAAAAGACATCACCCTCTCCTCAGAATAAACAATCTGCGAATGCTGTAAAGGGTACGGGGAACCATGAGGTTCGGCAATTGTCCAATGATGGTGCGACTAATCCTAAAGCCACCTCAAAAGCTGGTCAAGCCGTCAATGTTAATGGAGAAAGTGAAATTGCACTTAAGGATCATTTTGAACAGTTGGCCAAAAGAGTTCCCGGTGTAAATGGCGCACACTGTGTAGTCATGAACAATGTTGCCATAGTTGGTCTTGATGTAGAAGGTTCTCTGGGCCGTTCACGTGTAGGAAGCATCAAATATTCTGTAGCGGAAGCCATCCGCAAAGACCCAAGAAGTGTACGGGCGCTTGTCACTGCGGATATGGATCTCTCCAGCAGATTAGCGGAAATGAGCCGCCATATCTCCAAGGGACATCCGATATCCGGATTCTCATCCGAGCTGGCCGATATTATCGGACGAATCATGCCACAGCTGCCAGAGGATACCAAGCCGCAAAAAAATGCACAGTAGAGATTAAGAACAAAAGATGTTCTTTGAGTTCAAAAAAAGCCCAGTGATATTTTCACTAGGCTTTTTTCATGGCAGCAAATACTTGTCCGTCCAACTTCTCAGCGGCACGTCCATCATAAACTTTCGCATATCTTGGGGCGGAGTCCAGCTGCGCGCCGTAAAAAAGCGCGTTGCGGACCGCTTGAATTTCAACATCAAAACAGCACATCTTAAAAGGAACATCTTCTAGCGGGTCCTGCCTTACAGCAGCACTACCGTTAATGGCATAGACAGTTCCTTCACCAAACACAGTTATAGTTATTAATGGATTAACCTTCATATTATTCACAAGTCTTGAACGATGATCAATAGCCAAACGCACAGTACTAGGACTAACAGCATAAAGCCACGAAATAGCTGTGGATGTAGGACCGCCTGTCTCCGCATCAACTGTGTTTAGAAGAACAAAGGTTTCCGATTGCAGCATCGATAGCAAAGTTTCATTCAGCTGAGCAACGGCTTCGGACATAAGTACTGGCCCCCTATGCGACGTTAATTCATTCGATTTATTATATTATAGCACAGGCTGAAACTTGCATTCAATTTTAGCTATGGAAGATATTAAGGTCCTCAAGGCGTCTCAGCAGCTGTCGAATCAGCTCCCGTGGAAATTCCTGCAATCCGATCCTGCAAGCTTTTCTTAGCGGCCTCAAACTCCTCATCATTAATATATACATATGGACTTCGCCACGTTCCAGTAACCGGCTTGAATTCGATATTCTCTTTGGAAATCTTCCAATACGTCGCAATCATATCTTTGATTTGCGAATTTTCGATATCTGTCTTCATGTTACTGTCCACTGCATCAAGCACCTTGCCGATTTTTAATACGCCACCAAGCGATTGCATCTGATCCACCAGACTGTTCAGAACTTCGTTCTGGCGTTTGTTGCGATCAAAATCATCTGATGCGTTGGTCTTAGGCTTGCAATTGGATTTACGATACCGCACATAGTCCAGTGCATTTTTTCCATCCAGCTCTGCCGGACCCTTTTTCAGATTGATATTCGTGCCATCCACAGTGTCTGTATAACACATATTTTCACTAATATTTACTTCGACTCCCCCAAGCTCGTCCACTACATCACGGAAGCCCTGAAAATCAAGAATCGTTGTATAATCTACATCAATATCCAAATACTTACCCATCATCGTCTTCATCTCATCTTCAGCCAGTAGACCAGAGGATTTCTCCTTACCCTTGAAGCGAGCATAAAATTCATTAATTTTCGTCTTCTTATAGCCACTTAGCTCCACGTAGGTATCACGAGGAAGCGAAACAATAGTCGCTGATTTAGTCTTAGGATTAAGTGCTGCAACCATGATTACGTCAGTCAAATAAGACTCGTGTTTAGGTCTGTTATCCGTTCCCAGTATAAGCATTGTCAGTGGTTTTTCTGAAGCGGAATGCCCTGGAGCAACCGTACCCTCAACCCCTGCATTAAATACGCCATGCTCAAGCTTCCAATACAGATAACCGCCATAACCCAGCACGCCGAGGATCGCAATAATTAGCAAAGTTAACAATACTCTAACTAATCTGCCAAAAAAACCTCTCTTTTTCACTTTCTTTTTCGTTTTTTTCTTAGAAGCACCCTTCACAGGCTGTTTTCTATTAGTAGGTTGTTGCCCGTTTGCTCTTGGAGGTAAACCGCTGTTTCTTGTACTCATAATAGAATAAAGTCCTTTTCATTTCATTTAGAATTAGAATTGCTACATTAATTAGACGATCCTTAAGGTACAAAAGTTGCGATTACGATCTCTTCGCTGCTGCCGCAGCCTTTCTCTTCTGTCGAGCTTCTACTATATAACGTATCCGTACCATCAGCATTAATCCGACAGCAACCAACAGACACTGGATAATCGGAAGCTTATCATGTTGGAAAATGAGGAGCATGCCAGAGCCAACCGCCATCATTATGTAGAGCATGATTTCCTTGCCAATCGATAACTTTTGATTCACACGAAAGACTTGATTATAAACAAAAGTAAGCAATATAAAGATAACAATATAAGCGACGATTGGATGCTCAGCGAACCACACCTGCATAGATAACCGCACTCCTCCCAAATTTAAGATACGTTTACATTATATCATCAGTAGGGGAATTTTTTGTTTCTTATATTAAAAAAAGCCGCCGGATGCAATAATCCGGCGGTCTTATTCATAAGCATGTGTTTACGCGTTGGCTTGTGCTGTTTTACGTTGTTTCTCTACACGTTCGCGTTCGCCTTTGTTCAGAATCTTTTTACGCAAACGAATGGATTTAGGTGTAATTTCACAATATTCATCATCATTCAAATATTCAAGTGCGCCTTCCAAAGAGAAGGTGCGTGGTGTCTTCATTTTTACAGTATCATCTTTGCCTGAGGTACGCATGTTGGTAAGTGCTTTTTCCTTACAGATGTTAACGATAATATCGTTATCACGGGTATGCTCGCCTACGATCATACCTTCATAAATTTCTGTACCTGCATCCAAGAAGAGAATACCACGATCCTCAACACCCACGATTCCGTATTGAGTTGTTGATCCAGTCTCACTTGCTACAAGCACACCTTGATGACGTCCGCCAACTTGACCAGCAACCAGTGGAGCGTAGCTGTCAAAAGCATGGTTCATAACGCCGTAACCGCGTGTCAAAGTCAAGAAGTAAGTGTTGTAACCAATCAATCCACGTGCAGGAATCAAGAACTCCAGACGTACTTGACCCGTACCGTTGTTAATCATATTGACCATTTCGGCTTTACGAGTACCCAGACTCTCCATAACAGAGCCCATGCTCTCTTCTGGAATATCAATCATTAGACGCTCAAGCGGCTCCATTTTGACACCGTCGATTTCTTTAATGATTACTTGTGGTTTAGAAACTTGCATTTCATAACCTTCACGACGCATATTCTCGATCAGAATACCAAGGTGAAGCTCACCGCGTCCAGAAACGATAAATGCATCAGGACTATCAGTTTCTTCCACACGCAAACTCACGTCTGTTTCAAGTTCTTTAAATAGACGCTCACGTAGTTTACGGGAAGTTACCCATTTACCTTCTTTACCAGCAAAAGGACTGTTATTCACTAGGAATGTCATTTGCATGGTTGGCTCGTCAATCTTCAGAACCGGAAGTGCTTCAGGGTTTGCAGGATCAGCAATGGTCTCACCAATATTGATGTCCTTGATCCCTGCAATAGCAACGATATCCCCTGCGCCCGCTTGCTCTGTTTCAATACGTTTCAAACCTTGGAAGCCGAACAATTTCTCGATACGTGCAGTTTTGCTCTTACCATCACGCATAATAACTGTTACAGATTGACCTTGTTTGATCACACCGCGGTTAACACGTCCAATCGCAATACGACCCAAGTATTCGTTATAATCCATCAACGTTACGAGGAATTGAAGCGGTTCTTCAACACTTTCGGTTGGAGCTGGAATATGTTCAACAATGGTTTCGTAGAGCGAAAGCATCGTTTCATCTTGTTTCTCAGGAACCATGCTTGATGTACCATTAAGAGCAGATGCATAAACAACCGGGAATTCCAATTGTTCGTCATTTGCTTCAAGTTCGATGAACAAATCGAGCACTTCATCAATAACTTCCTTAGGACGAGCAGCTGGACGGTCAATCTTGTTCACGACAACGATCGGTGTAAGTTTTTGTTCCAATGCTTTACGCAGAACGAATTTCGTTTGCGGCATGCAGCCTTCATAAGCATCAACAACCAGCAATACACCGTCAACCATTTTCATGATCCGTTCTACTTCGCCACCAAAGTCAGCATGTCCAGGTGTATCCACAATGTTGATCAAAAACTCTTTATAAGTAATTGCTGTATTTTTAGCTAGGATTGTAATTCCACGTTCCCGTTCGATATCATTAGAGTCCATAGCACGTTCTTGCAAGTGCTCATGGGCGCTGAAGATCCCCGATTGTTGAAGGAGCTGATCGACGAGTGTTGTTTTGCCATGGTCAACGTGGGCAATGATCGCAATGTTGCGAATATCTTTTCTTGAATGCATGATTTGTATCCAAATCCTCTCATTTATCAAATTAAAACTGTTAAAATTCATAGCATGTCACGGCAGTCTCACAAAAGAAGCGCCAGGCAGAAAGCCGACGCTTCAACATAACATTAATATTATAGTGAAAGTACCATGAAAAGCAAGTCTTTTTATGAAAAAACAGTTACCAATTTCCGTTTTTTTTCACAAGATCCTACAGCAATTAGCTTCGATACCATCTATTCCGGCCACGTGCTCTGCCTCGACCGGTAATCAGCCAAATTCCTACAGCTATTAATACAATCCCGATCAGGTAGATCGCGCCGGTGCCCATAAGGCTGAAAATACAAAGCGCAAGGCTTAGTAAGCCTAATGTTACAGCAATTGCTGACAGGCCACCCGTCCGTCTAGGTTCATAGATGGAGTATTCATACAAGCCCACGGCAAGACCAAGCAACAGCACAGGCCATAAGCTTCTCATAAGCCCCCATCCCCAAATATTGCAGAGGCCAAACAACAAACCATACACCGTTAATATCCCGGCAGGAACCAATACCGAGGCCGAAGCACGACGGCTGAAAAATAACATGTGTAGTACTATTCCTGGAATTAAAATCACTAGAGGCCAAAGCGCGCGCCCCAAAAATCCGAAGACGCCCAGCTTACCTAATAAAATCACGATGCCAGCAGCAACAATAAAAATTCCTAGCTGTATATCTTTCTTTGAAGACATCCTTCACCCATCCCTTCAATTTCACGTCTACCTCATTTCCTCGTCACCTTATAGCCTGAAAGCGACAGGATTCTTACTCATATATTATCCGAAACATACACAAAATGCCATCACTCCCTGTGATTAATCAGTGTCGATAACCGCTTCTGATCACGCAAAAAAAACGGACAATTCCAATTTATGGAGATGTCCGTTTAGTATTGCCTTTTATTGCAATTTATTAACCTGCAGATGTTTTTCTGCGTTTTATTGCTCCCGTAACGACAACTAATATTCCTAAGGCAATGGGCAAATAGGAATGTGAGGAAGGGAACAAAAAGGAGAGCATCGTCCCTAATTTTGCATCCTGAAGCAACATATCCCCTGCTGTAAACGCCAATATATAAGCACCGATAAATACGAGCACTGGAAACCGGTGCAGCCAGCCTACAATAATGCCGCTTCCCCACACTACTATCGGAATGCTAAGGGCAATCCCGATGACAATTAAAGCCAAATCTCCTTTAGCTACTCCTGCAATAGCTAGTACATTATCCAGGCTCATAATGAAGTCTGCTACAAGAATCGTTCGGATTGCTTTCCAGACTGAGGATGATTCCCTTACTCTGAGATCCTCCTCTTCCTCCAAAAGCAGCTTGAACGCTATCCATAGCAGCAGCATTCCCCCTCCAGCCTGAATATAAGGGATTTTTAATAGCAATACCGCAACAAAAGTAAGCAAACACCGCAGAACAACTGCGCCTGCTGAGCCCCACCATACTGCAGTCTTTCGGTGCTTCGCCGAAAGATCCTTGCTGGCCATTGCGATAACCATTGCATTATCTCCGCTCAGCACCAGATTAATCATCAATATTTCACCAAGGAGCAATAATGAATCCATTCGCTCTTACCTCCCCGAGTCACATGTAACTACTTGTATGTTCGGAAATGACAAGCTATGCTTCCTGTCCAACTTTTTTTGAGCGTGAACGCATGTTAGCTCCTTTTTTTGCGTATACAAAACTAAGCATATTTTGAAGCTCAATCTAACAAACTTGGGAGTGACTTCGCTTTGAATACATCCATATGGGAGTTTATATTATCGCTGCTCAACATTATTTTTCTAGATCTTATTTTGGCGGGAGATAATGCCATTGTGATCGGTCTTGCGGCGCGTAATTTACCGTCAGACACGCAAAAGAAGGCTATCGTATTTGGAACAGCAGGTGCTGTAGTGTTGCGGATCTTCGCAACGATTCTGGTCGTATGGCTGTTGAAAATCCCCTGGTTACTGCTTGCCGGAGGGATTTTACTCATTCTGATTGCCTATAAGCTGTTAACCAGTGAGAACACTTCAACAGATATCAAGGCAGGTCAAAGCTTGTGGTCCGCTGTAGGGACAATCATTTTAGCTGATGCTGCCATGGGCCTTGATAATGTGATCGCCATTGCCGGAGCTGCCAAGCATAATATCTCACTGGTTATCATAGGACTGCTGATCAGTGTTCCCATCGTTGTGTGGGGAAGTACCCTTTTTATTAAATTAATCAACAAATATCCATGGATCATTTATATTGGTTCTGCTGTCTTAGGTTTTACTGCTTCAAGTATGATTACGGATGAACATCAGCTTGCGCCATTTTTTGATCATCATCCGCTGCTCAAATATCTGTTTATAATCGTGATCATTATAGGTATCTTGGCAGCGGGACATTGGAAACGCCAATCAAAACCAGAAGAGCCTCAGGAGGGCACAATCGTCTAAACCACAAAAAAACTGCCTCAGAACGTAGATTTCACTACGCTTCAAGGCAGTTTTTTGGTTTATTACTTTAGAACCATTCTTCCTGTAAACCAGCCTCGACACTTACAACATCACTAGGCTTCTCATCTCCATAGGGAGTGATTAACACGGTCTCTGTGGCTTCAATCGCCGCTTCCAGAAGTTCAGAATATCCCGGAAGCGTAGCCTCTATCTTATCCACAATCCGTAAATTCGGATTTGTTGTAGGTGATTTTGGAACAAATAAAGTACAGCAATCCTCATAAGGAAGGATAGACAAATCATAGGTACCGATGTTCTTCGACAGGTCCACGATATCACTTTTGTCCATCATTACCAGCGGACGCAGAAGGGGGAGGGTTGTCGCACGGCCAATCACGTTCATGCTTGGCAAGGTCTGGCTAGCGACTTGTCCCAGACTATCCCCGGTTACAATCGCCAATGCACCTTCCCGCTCAGCAAGCTGGGTAGTAATTCTCAGCATTGCCCGCCGCATCAGTGTAATAATCAGATTATCCTGGCCGATGCCGGTAAAGGAAGTCTGCACTTCAGTAAAGGGTACCAGATGCAGCTTGATTACACCCGCATAACGTGACAATACCCGCGCAAGATCCACAACTTTTTGTCTAGCAAGCTCGCTTGTATAAGGATAACTGTAGAAGTGCACGCACTCCACTTCAAGTCCGCGCCGCATGGATGACCAGCCTGCTACGGGACTATCAATGCCACCGGACAGCAATAACATCGCTTTTCCGTTAGTGCCTAATGGAAATCCACCTACACCGGCAATATTTTCACAGAAAATATAAGTATGTCCCTGACGAATTTCGACCCTCAGCTCTAATTCAGGCGATTTAACGTCTACGGTGAGGCCAGGATATCCTTGCAATAGTGGTGTCGCGATCAGTTTATTCATCTCAATGGAGCCGTAAGGGAACTCTTTCCATACCCGCCGAGCATTAACCTTAAATCTGGTGCCCGGAGCAGGCGCGATTATCTCCAAAAATTGACGGCTGACCGCTACAATATTCTCAAGCTCTGACTTAGAAACCTTCACTGGACTAACTGAAGCAATGCCAAATACATTCTTCAGTGCTTGTACCAATTCAATCGCAGATTCCCCGTTCAATTCCACGTAAATTCTTCCGAATTCCTTGCTCAGAACTACGTTTGGATAAGGCTTAATCAATTCCTTCACATGACGCAGTACGGTTTTTTCAAATCGGGTACGATTTTTGCCCTTTAAAGTAAACTCTCCAAAACGCAGGAGCAGCATATCAGCGTATTCTATACTATGGGCTCTGCCTTCTGCAGATTCCTTGTTCATCATGCTCATTTGTTACTTCATTCCTCCTTCAGCAATCTTTAAAGCTTGTACCGCAGTGGTTAATGCTTGCTCAAGCGCAGCGACATCCTCATCTGTATGACTGTCGCCAAGGCTAATACGAATCCCACCTGAAGCACTGGAGACATCTTTACCCATAGACAATAATACACGACTAGGCTCAGCCAGTCGTGAGGAGCAGGCCGAACGGGTGGAGACAGCCATCCCCAGTTCCTCTAGCTTGCGGGCGAATACCTCTCCCTTCATGCCAGGGTAAGAGAAATGCACAATATGGGGAGCTCCATCCTCTCTGCTGTTTATAACAAATTCAGGAACGGTGCGCAAGAAGCGTAATAATCGATCTCGGAGTGGAACCAACTGGGCAACGAAGGTTTCGCGCTGCTCACCACTCATGCGGATAGCTTTGGAGGATGCGACAATCGCAGGTACATTTTCAGTTCCAGCGCGTTGTCCTTCTTCATGAGAGCCCCCTGTAAGCAATGGGAATAGCTTAATTCCCTCTTTGATATACAGTAATCCCACTCCACGTGGGCCTCGAAGCTTATGAGGAGACAGGCTATAAAGATCCACCTGCCAATCCTTTAAGTCAACTGCAAGCTTACCATATCCCTGAACACCATCTACATGAAATAAGGTTCGCGGATTCACAGCTTTAATCAGCTTCCCCATCTCTTTAAGCGGTTGTATCGTTCCAATCTCGTTATTGACATGCATCACACTAACAAGCACTGTGTCGCGCCGGACAGCAGCAGCTACGCGCTCAGGATCAACAACCCCAGTGCTATCGGGTGCTACAAAAGTAACCTCCCAGCCCATTCGCTGCAATTGCAGGAAACTCTCATATACAGAGGGATGCTCTATTTCTGTAGTTACCAAATGGCGACCTCTAGTCTGATATTGCAGAGCAGCGCCTTTTATCGCCAAATTATTGCTTTCCGTTGCACCAGAAGTAAATAGAATCTCCTGCGGTTGTACAGATAAAGCAGCAGCGCATACTTCACGCGACCGTCTGATCAGCTTACCCGCTTCACTGCCCGCACGGTGCAAAGAGGAAGGGTTCGCATAATGCAGCTTCATAATTTGTTCCATCGTCTGCACCACTTCTTCATAGGGCGGTGTAGCGGCGGCATAATCCCAGTAAAGCATATGTCAAATGTCTCCTTTACTTCGTTGAGTGAACTTATTATCGAAAAAGGATCAAACGGTGTTTCCCGTTTGATCCTTTTTATTATACCGCGTATTGAGCGCGAGCGCGTTCTATTTTAAAGATATAAGATTGTGTCTCTTTTGGAAGCAGGCTAAGTTTCTCCAATAATTCCTGATCATTGGTTACTCCCAGATCTGTTACCCGTCCCGGCCCTGCGTTGTAAGCTGCAAGTGCCATCTTTTCCTCTCCGCCAAAGCGTTTCAGTTGATAAGATAAATAACGTACGCCGCCATCAATGTTTTGCGCCGGATCGAACGAATCAGTAACCCCTAAGCCGCTCGCGGTCCCATCCATAAGCTGCATTAAACCTTTAGCCCCTGCCGAAGAGACCACATTAGGATTAAACGAAGATTCAGTATCAATCACTGCTTTGATCAGATCAATCGGCACGCCATATTTAGCACTCGCCTTCTGGATGAGATCATCATAGCTCGTAGGTGTGGAACCCGTTATTTCCCCGGAAATTATGTTATTGAAGGTTTCTGTTGTCCCACCTATCTGCTGCCATAACAAGCTGCTGACTGAAGTTGCATCCGGGAGAGAAGTCAAATAGCTTGAACTTTCACTACTCGTTGACATTGCCTGAAGCATTGTCGCAAATCCAGAAGCTGAAACTCCCGTTGACCGTTCATTTCCATTCGCGGAGCTAGTCTTTTCGGTTGTAGCCTTAAGGTTGATCCATTTAAGCTGCCCTAACCCGTCGGTTACAGCGGGATTGATCTGCATGCTGGCGCACTCCTTTTTTGTCCTACTCGAATCATATATAAGGTTTCGCGTTGAAATTTCGATGAATTACGGCTTAATCTTACATTTTATCTGAGATTATTGCTATATGTTGGAATGAAAAAACAGACTTCAGACCCTGATATTTAGGTCTAAAAGCCTGTTTAGATCAAAGCCATTCAGTTCTTTTTAGCGCGCAAAGGGAATCATCACGAAGTAACTTAGTGTCGCAACAATCCCTAAGCCCATTGCCCATGCCCCAAGCGTTTTTTGCTCTTTGACATAGGAATAATAACCAACTACGGCAGCGATGGGTCCGAGAATAAAAGACCAGATGAACAATGAGGCGATCCCCATCCCCAGTCCAACATACCCCATTACCCGGCTTCCACTATATTCCGCTTCACTGTCCTTGCGTTCTTCCACTATCCGCGGGGCATCCCGAACCTGCATTGGAACCGGATTTACCTCAGCAGCGTATTCTTCGCGATGCTCTCTGTCCCGCCGAGGATAGTCCACTCTCCGCGGACGAAGAATGACTTTTCTCGGACCGGATTGTTCCCGTGATGAGCTTGATTCATTATCCTTTTCTGTGTCCATTCTGGCGGCCTCCTAAGCGTTCGGCTTAAACGTCAGACAACATGTTGCAGATGATGTACTGGCATGATCGCGGTGACCTTCATTTGTCATTTCTTCAGCATATTCTTCCTTATAACCATTGCCTACGTGCTTATCGATCTCGATGACAATTTCTTCAGCCCGGCATAAATTATGCTCGCCCCAATAATGACAATTGCTCACGCTACATTTTACTAGTGGTTTTTCACTCGACATAATTATCACCTCGGCTTCATTATGTCCGCTCCATTTACCCGCTATTCGACAGAGTGGTTTCCAGTTGATGTATCGAGACAGGCTTTTAATCCACGCAAAAAAGGACCAGCTCATCGTCATTACAAAATGACAAAGTGCTGATCCCTTTAGATCACTATTTAGAAGTTAAACCTGATTTTGCATACGTTTCTCGGTCAAATAGTCGTTCTCATAATAAATGAGATCATCGCGAAGATCTTCATACGTTTTGGTGATTTCTAGGATGATATCACGTGCGGGACGTACTGGCTTTTTGCGGAAACGGATTGCATCCTGACCAGTATAAGCGTAACGGCCATCTTCAGAATAGCTTTCATTTTTCGGATAAAAGAAGTTGTTCACACCATAGTGATATACATTATAAAGCGCTTTCTGTGCAAAAGATTCATCGAATGTCGCACGACGCAGCGCAACGCCTAATTTCTCATATGACATTTCCGAGAACACTAATAGGTGACGAAGATCGGACAGAAAACCTTGGTAAAATTGTACGGTTTCCTCATCTCCCTCAACTACAAGCTGAGGCAATGCATGCTCATTTAGAAATACTTCCATTTTGTCGATTACCACTTTAAGTTTATCTCTCGTCGATTCACATAATTTCTGCACATTGGCTGCTGACATAGCGGTTGCTCCTCCTTATTATTCCCTGCTCTTGTAGTCAATAAAGTTAATCCTCTGAAAGAAACCGCCCTAAAGACGTATCTCTTTATTCTTGCAATATCAGGATGTGAACACAGAGAAGTCTAACCTTCTGGACAATTAATGAGGTATCTCTTACAAAATCAAGAAGACAATTCGAGATACTTATTCTCTCTGATATTATCATAAAAAACGTTAGGAAGGTATCCTTTTCTAAGATGCATAAAAGATACGCTCTCTTCTAAACCTATAGACATTACATTGCATAGAGGAGCGGAAATCATGTCACGAAAAAATCTAACAGTTGCAGGTTTGGTTACAGCAGCTTTTACAGTTGGGTTACTTACCTTTGCCCTGCGCCCTGCCACTAATGGGACGACCAGAGATGTCGCAAAAGTCGCTGTTCAGAATCCGGCTCCAACTTCAGCTTTGCATTCACCTCCAAATCCCTCTCAGGAAAAAACATTAAAGAAAACCTCCTTAAGCCAGGATGTGGAGGCGACAGATCATCTGAATAGAGTCGATGTCAGTAGACACTTAACTAAACTCCTGTCTGAAACAGACGGGATGTCTTCGATTCATGATAAATCAGTGTATGCGAAACGATTGCAGCAAGACCACGGGTTTATCTCCATGCTGATGTGGATCGATTTCCGCACACAAAAGACTGAGACCTTTAAGTCGTCTTTTCCAAATGGAACCGAACAGGAGAACAAACAGCTTCTAAAATATCTCAATACGGCAAAATCAGCAATCCACGGTCATCAATCCTATGAATCTCCAACGTTTACAATCGGTAAAGAAAAATATTACTTTATCGCTCAGCGGAACAAACAGAAAAATGTAGGGATTATTGCTCTTATTAACCAAAAGGTGCTTGGGCGTGTGGCAGACCATCAGCTGAAGAACCTGCGTCTCATTCCGTATCCTAAGGAAGGCAAATACCATGTGGAATCAGTCCATACCGATAACTTAAAGGACATTACAGTCAAGACCGGCCATGATAATGAAAATGCCAGCCATTTTTATGAGAATGAAATTGTAGTCCGTTTTAAGGGAACTGCTCCGACTCAGGGACAGCTCCAGACGATAACCGCCGATATCCACTGCAAGCAGCCACGCAAGCTGGGATATGCCTATATCTTTCGCTCTGAGAAGATGACCTATTATCAGCTGAAATCCTATTTCACCAACAAATGGCATCCCGAGTATACGGAACCTCACTATATGTATTTAACCAATGATACCATCACTAAAAACGCTGAAGGAACTGTAACGCCTAACGACATGTTATTCTCCACTTACCAATGGAACCTCCCGGCGATTGAAACTGAGCTAGGGTGGAATCTTTCCAAAGGCAGCAAAGAAGTGGTTGTCGCCGTAGTCGATACGGGAGTACAGATTAATCATCCTGATTTACAAGGTAAGCTTTTGACTGGCTATAATGCCATTACCAATGGTTCCACACCCGAGGATGATGTAGGTCACGGTACACATGTATCTGGAATCATTGGCGCACTTGTTAACAACGGGGAAGGTGTAGCTGGCATCAGCTGGTACAATAAGATCCTCCCTGTAAAAGCGCTAGATAACTCAGGTGCCGGAACGACTTATTCCGTAGCAGAAGGTATCATATGGGCAGCTGACAATGGCGCAAAGGTTATTAACTTAAGTTTAGGGAATTATGCCGACTCGCAGTTCCTCCATGATGCGATTAAATACGCCTATGACCGGGACATCGTGCTTGTGTCTGCAGCAGGCAATGATAATACAGAACGGCCTGGATACCCTGCAGCTTATCCCGAAGTGATTGCAGTGGCTGCTACAAATGCTTCAGGGGAAAAAGCCTCCTTCTCCAACTACGGCGATTATATTGATGTCGCTGCACCTGGAGAAAGCATCGCAAGCACCTATCCGGACAGCCAGTATGCCGCTTTATCCGGCACGTCGATGGCCAGTCCCCATGTCGCTGCGCTGGCGGGTCTGGTACGTTCACTGAATCCTAATCTGACGAATAAGGAAGTTATGGACCTTATGACCAAAAACGCTGTTGATCTGGGAACTTCCGGCCATGATAAATACTTTGGCTGGGGTCAGGTCGATATTTATAAAACGCTACAAGCGGCAAGCGGCAATCAAGTTCCATTGCAGCTTTTTCCTCAACATGTACGCCAGCAAATGAATCAATTAAAACAAAGAACAAATAACACCCCATAACCGTGTCATTGCAAAAACCGGCCAAGTAAGCGCAGAAACCGCTGTAACCCTTCCTCCATTTCCGATTCCTTCATTTGCGAATAGCAAAGACGGATGTGGCGGGAAGGCGTTTCCGCAGAATAACAGACATCACCGGGTAAAAAAGAAATGCTCTCCTGCTCCGCCAAGTCATGCAGGCTTGCAATATCAGGAGAAGGGGGCAGCTCCAGCCAGAGATTAAGTCCTCCCTCTGGTAGAATATAGTTCACTCCAGGCGGCGCGTACAGCTTCAGAAGCTTCGCCGCCTTTTCCATACGACCACGGAGTGTAATTCGTAGCTGTGCTGCGTAGGCGTCGTATTTTTCAGCGATGAAGGGTAATACGGCCTTCTGTGTCAGCAAGGGACTTCCTAGATCACTCGCAGATTTAGCGGCGATCAGCCGGGACAGAATATTTCCTTCTGCAGCCACACAGGCGATTCGGCAACCAGGTGCAAGTACTTTGCTAAAGCTTTTCATATAGACTACATGTCCATCGGGATCCATTGATTTAATCGCCCTAGGTGGTGGTGCATGGAAATATAAATCACTAAATGGGTCATCCTCAACAATGAGGCAACGGTAGCTGCGCGCTAATTCCAGCAGTCGTTGTCTTCTTGTGATGCTCATAGTTGCACCGCTTGGATTTTGAAAAGTAGGGATGGTATAAATTAGCTTTGGAGGTCTTTGATCACACATTTTTGTAAGAACATCCACTCGCATCCCTTCACTATCCGTAGGCACAAAAATCATCTCTGCACCTCGTCCCGCAAAAACATCAATAGCACCAGTATAGCTAGGCGCCTCAAGATAGACTGTATCTCCAGGACCAACAAATGTACGAGCCACCAGATCAATGCCTTGCTGGGTCCCGCTGGTTATCATCAAATCGGAAGAAGTGAGTGAAATCCCACGCGATTTCAAATGTTCTCTCATGACATTCCGCAGCTCAAGATCTCCCTGAAAATTCCCGTAGGTTGCCATAAGCTCCGGTTGCTCTTTGACCAAGGATGCATAGGTGTCACCAATATCTTGAAGTGGCAGCAGCTCACTGTGGATGGCGGCTAAATGAAAGGGATATTTCACTTCTGAAACATCAAAATTCCGCCAAAGCTGAGCCCGCGGCAAATAATCATCATATAAATCCTGCCAGCAACCCTCTTCTTGACGTCTATTATGGGTTGGATCGGCTACAAAGCACCCTTTACCCTGTCTGCAGTAAATAAGTCCTCGTTTCTCAAGCATATCGTAAGCCTTGCTTACTGTAACCTGACTCACGTTCAAGGTTATAGCTAGACTTCTAACGGAGGGCAGCCGGACACCTTGCTGAAGCAGTCCTGATGAGATCCGCTGACTGAGGGTTTCATTAATTTGATGGGGCAGAGTTTTGCTGCCGCTGCGATTCAAATCGATATGCATGAACCCTTCACCTCCACTGTTATATTCAACGCTTTACTGTTATACAGCACTCCTATTATGATAGCATCAAATCGAAAGGTGGAGAACTAATTTATGGATATCAAATACTCAACGGCAGCCAATCATCTAGGATCATCAGCAGTTCGGGAGATTCTAAAAGTTACACAAGGCAATGACATTATTTCACTTGCAGGCGGGCTGCCTGGGGAGGATTTGTTTCCCTTGGAGGCCGTACGTGATGCCTATAATCGTGTGCTCTCCAGCGACACCTCAGCGCTTCAATATGGGCTTACCGAGGGTTTTACTCCACTACGTGACAAAATCGCTGAAAGGCTTACCCGGCAAGGCATCCCGGTTACAGCCTCTGAGATGGTATTGACTACAGGCTCACAGCAAGCTATAGATCTGTTATGCAAAATATTGCTGGATCCCGGCGATGCAGTTTTTGTGGAAGCGCCCACCTATCTGGCAGCACTACAAGTGCTCGGTTCTTACCGGGCTGCTATTCATTCGATACCAAATGATGAACATGGCATTCTGCCGGATCAGTTAGAAGAGCAGATTCGGATACATCGGCCAAAACTGCTATACGCAGTTCCGACCTTCAACAATCCGTCTGGAGCAACCTGGAGTAAAGAACGCCGCGAGAAGGTGGTTGAAATCTGCCGCCGTTACGGTGTTCTTATTTTAGAGGACAATCCCTATGGAGAAATAACCTTTGATGAAGATAAAACTCTATATCCACCCTCATTAGCCTCCATCGATAGAAGCTTCGGCGGGGATCATTGTGTAGTCTACACAGGGACCTTCTCCAAGATCGTCGCCCCTGCCCTACGCACCGGCTGGATTATCGGCGATTCCGAACTAATCAAGACCATCGCCAAGGCAAAGCAAGCAGCCGATCTGCATTCCAGCACCATCGACCAGCGTGCTTTAGATGAACTGCTGTTGCATTTTGATATTGAGCAGCATATCCGCCTCATCTCAAGAGAGTATCATTCGCGTATGAAGCTCCTGTCCGCGGAACTCAGATCACATAACTGGAAAGGAGCACATTTCCTCGAGCCAAGAGGTGGCATGTTCCTATGGCTTACCCTTTCCGAAGAGATTAACACTAAGGAATTACTCCCGCTGGCAGTGGAAAACGGAGTAGCGTTTGTACCCGGAGAGGTATTCTATTCAGCGGAGCCTCACAAAAACAAAATGCGCCTTAACTTCACACACACGCCACCAGAGCAAGTTCCTGTTGCTGTCCAGCGTCTAGAGAAAGCATTGGTACAATGGCAGCAAAATCAAAACATCGTTCGGTCGTAAACAACTGCTCGTAATCAATACCTACGATGGCAAAATAAAACGGCTTCTCCATCCTTTATTGGACGGGGAAGCCGTTTTTTGTGAGCAGATTTCTGAGCTTTCACTTTTGCGCATTTGCAGAATGTTACATTTACGCATTTCTGCACATCTCATTTTCGTATTTCTACTTTTGTGGCACTACATAGCTCATTTCGTAATTTCACATTTCACATTTCACATTCAGCAATTTTTGCTCTTCACATTTCGAATTGCCATTATTCAGCGCCTCTGTACAGCTTATTTCGTATTTCCACATTCGCATTTCTACACATCTCATTTCGCATTCAGCAAATTTGCACGTCAAATGTCCCATTTCCCACATTTCGCTTTCCGCATCACCAAACATCCTCTAGTTACTCAACTCATCTGCCACTCAACTAACTCCGATTTCACAGCGAAGTACAGCCAGAGGTTCTTATTGATATGATGCTTCTGATACCAATCTTTCCGCAGAAGATTAGCCAAGCTCCGCATTGTTACATTTTGCTAGCTACTAGTCTAATTCTGGCGTCAAAGTAACCATGGAGTTCTGGAGTTCTGGAGTTCTGGAGTTCTGGAGTTCTGGAGTTCTGGAGGTTTGTATCGGACCCCAGCGCTCTTATTTGCATCAATTCCGCTCATTTGGTTTGCTATCGGACCCCATAGTCACTATTCGATCCAAAACGCCCGATATCCACCCTATTTATGCCGAATAACGGCTCTCCAGTCCGAAACTCCTCCAAAAAGGCATAAAATACACAAATAGCTGCATCTCGGTCCGTTAGCATATCAGCTCATCAAACCATCAAACCATCAACCATCAACCATCAACCATCAACCATCAACCACCAGCCATCTATTCATCAACCACCAGCCATCTGCTCATCAACCACCAGCCATCAGCTCATCAGCCCATCAGCCGCTAGCAATTCTTCTAAAAAGTCTAATTTCTGCATATCACGTTCCAAATCCCTGCATGTTATCGCATTCACCGCTTTATATATTTGCCGTATCCGCATTTGTTTGCAACAAAAAAGGCGGCGTAGGCCGGGTTACCGGGATACGTCGCCGTTTGTATGGTGTTGTTATTATAACGTTGCAGTTAGGAAAGTTTGCCGTAAGCCGGGTTCTGTGCTCGTCGTGGTTCGATCGGGAACTACCCTCCCACCATAAGCGACAATCATCTATCTAGGCCATACATTACTGCACAGCTCCAGCGACCAACCTAGACGCGCCTCAGGCTAAGGCTGCTTATTCAGCTGCGTCTCATTAGGTCTTGCTCCAGATGGGGTTTACCAGGAACGAAGTCACCAGCGTTCCTCGGGGTCTCTTACACCTCGGTTCCATCCTTGCCTGTGCCGCCCTAAGGCAGCCATCGGCGGTCCATTTCTGTGGCACTATCCTTCAGCTCGCGCCGACTGGACGTTATCCAGCATCCTGCCTTATGGAGCCCGGACTTTCCTCCCGTGACGTCTTCACGTCACCGGCGATTGTCTGTCAAACTTTCCGAACAACATTATATATTATACAGACATCACATGTCTGGCACAAGCATTATTAAATGGCAATTTTATAGGAACTTAAATGGCTCCGTATTCACCTGCGAAGCATGCACAGCTGTATCATACTTATGCTCGGCCAATTTTCCAGCCATCCACTCCGCTACTTTCTCTTTCATGATCTTCTCCGCATTATGTCCCGGATCAATCAGAGTGATTCCGGCGAGCGCAGCATCCTGAACTGTATGATAATCCAGATCCCCAGTAACCAGGACATCCGCACCGCGGAAAATAGCACTGTTATAATACTTTCCACCCGAGCCGCCGAGAACGGCAGCTTTACGAATCGGACGGTCCAAATCACCAACAACCCGTACATGGTCTACCTTCAGGCCTTTTTTTACCGTCTCCACGAATTGTCCAAGGGTTGTAGGCTCTTTGAGCTTTCCTACCCGCCCAAGTCCTAAGCTGCGGCCTTTAAGATCCATTGAGTACAAATCATAGGCAACCTCTTCATAAGGATGGGCCTTAAGCATAGCCTGCACCACTTTATTGCGGATGGAGTGCGGGACGATCGTCTCAATACGAATTTCCTCGGCACGTTCCATCTTACCTTTTTCCCCGATATAAGGATCCGTGCCTTCTCCTGGAATAAAAGTACCGTATCCCTCGATATTGAAGCTGCAATGACTATAGTTGCCAATTGCCCCTGCTCCAGCATTCAGAATAGCATCCAGAACCTTCTGATGATGATCCTTCGGCACAAATACTACCAGCTTTGATAATTGCTCGGAGTGAATGTCTTTGATGGGTACTCCGTTTTCTATGCCAAGAGCTTCAGCCATCCAATCATTCATTCCACCTTCGGTGACATCCAGATTGGTGTGGCTGATGTACACCGCAATGTCATTCTTAATTAATTTTTCATACATTTTGCCCGCCGGTGTGTCTGTCTGGATTCCTTGCAATGGACGGAAAATAATCGCATGATGCGCAATAATCAAATTGCAGCCTAGACGAATCGCTTCTTCAACTACCTCATCATTCACATCTAAAGCAACTAATACATTAGTGATTTCTTTTTGCAGCGTGCCCAGTTGAAGGCCAATTTTGTCCCAATCCTCAGCTAAATGCTTAGGAGCCAGTTGCTCCATATACTGAATTACTGTTTGTCCCTTGGCAAACATTGTAGCACCTCCGTAATTTCCCTGATCTGACCTTGAATCTGTTTCCGTTTATGCTCAGCAGATTCGAGTTCTGAACGTGACAACGATGTTAAAATGCCTTCCAATTTCTGAATCTCACCCTGCCACTTAGCAAAAAACACAGCATTTGGTGCTTGAAGCAGCCATGGTCCCATTTGAAGCAAGGCCTCTTGCCCAAGGACTTTAGCGGAATCCCCCAAGGTTAATTCACGATATACACTTTCATTTGTAATTCCAGCTTCCGTATTTTCTGGTACAGCCGTCAATACTTCATATAGCTTCCCGTCTTCTTCCAATATTCTCTCAGCTACGAGTACCCATTTATTATTTAATAACCAGCGGCGCAAAATATCCTCGCCTACATTCGGTTGAAGCAAAAGGGTTGTAACCTCTTTTAGCTTCCCCTGGCTTTGACCCCGGTCCAGAATCGCGGCAATTAATGCGCCTCCCATACCAGCAATCGTGATACAATTGACTTCACCAGGTTCCAGAACCTCAAGGCCATCTCCACGGCGCACCGAGATCACCTTCCCTAGTCCAGCCTCTGCAACGCCCTTACAAGCAGCATCAAAGGGACCCGGGTTTACTTCACCTGCAATTGCAAACACAGCCTTACCGCTTTCGACAGCGGCCACAGGAAGCAAGGCATGATCGGAACCGATATCTGCTAATCTGCTTCCTTGCGGAATTTGCTCCAGCAATTGCTGAAGCCGATCTGATAATTTCACATTGTTCATGTTGCCACCCACGTTATCCATTTTTTTCGAAACCCAAACAACAAAGCTAACCCTGCTGCAATCTTTAGGATCAGCATCAATGAAATCCACTGCGGATAATCCTGTCTTAATAAAAGAGCGTCAAGCTCTGGCATGATCCAAAGCGATACTCCCACTGCAAAATAAACACTGGCAACACCTCTTACCTTATGATGCAAAAGCCAGCTTAACCATACCATCAGCACACACAATGGCAGCCATAGGAACTCCAGTTCAAATATAGAGGCCTCCGGGCTTCTTCCACCGAAGAACCCTGCATACAGTAATGCCCAAAAAGCAAAACCACAGTACTGCAACAAACCTATCCGGAGTAAAAATCCCAAAATACACCATAACAAGCCGCAGCACCCAATTAGAATAGGCCTCCAGAGCTGAGGATCCAGATCATGCAAATCAATCAGCCATAGCCCAAAACCAAGCGTTAAAACACTGCCCAGCCCCGCTAGGATAAGACTGATAACATTGTTCCGGTCCTTATAAACGGCGGAGTATCCATAACAAATAATTAATACAGATAGTGCGGTTGCAAGTTGCAAAGGCCAGGGAAAAACGCTAAAATAAAGACTAATCAAGAAAATCAAGGAAATAATTCCAAAAGAAAACAGCCAAATTTTGATGCTTCCCTGCTGTAAATTTCTCAGCGAAATTGGATTGTTATCCTTATTCGCATCCTCATCGTCATACAGATTGGTTAAGAAATCGCAATACTGCTCTGGCAGCAACCGGCTTTTTCTCCAATACTGAATCTCTTTTATAATGATGTCGCGTTTTTCCAAATTCACTGGCTCATCCTTCTTTCCAGATACACAAGGTCAACACATTTTTTACCAGCGTAAATTCAAATAAAAGAACCTCCTGCCACTGAGCAGCAGAAGGTCCAGTTCATGAAATACTATTCAAGGAAATCCTTAAGCCGTTTACTGCGGCTAGGGTGACGAAGTTTGCGCAATGCCTTGGCTTCAATCTGGCGGATCCGTTCCCGGGTAACACCAAACACCTTGCCGACTTCTTCAAGCGTTCTTGTCCGTCCATCATCAAGGCCAAAACGCAGGCGAAGTACATTCTCTTCACGCTCCGTGAGCGTGTCCAGCACATCCTCCAGCTGTTCCTTCAGGAGTTCATAAGCCGCTGCATCCGCAGGAGCCAATGCTTCCTGATCCTCAATGAAGTCTCCTAGATGAGAGTCATCTTCTTCACCAATTGGTGTTTCCAAGGATACAGGTTCTTGGGCAATCTTCATGATCTCTCTAACTTTCTCCACCGTCAGTTCCATCTCAGCCGCAATTTCCTCTGGGGAAGGTTCGCGTCCCAGTTCTTGCAGCAATTGGCGAGAAACCCGAATCAGCTTGTTGATCGTTTCCACCATGTGTACAGGAATACGAATGGTACGCGCCTGATCCGCAATCGCACGAGTGATGGCCTGGCGAATCCACCAAGTCGCATACGTACTAAATTTGAATCCCTTGTTATGGTCAAATTTCTCTACTGCTTTGATCAGACCCATATTACCTTCCTGAATCAGATCCAGGAACAGCATACCGCGTCCGACATAACGTTTCGCGATACTTACTACGAGACGCAGGTTCGCTTCTGCAAGCCGGCGTTTAGCTTCTTCATCGCCATTCTTAATCCGCATAGCAAGCTCAACTTCATCGTCAGCCGACAACAAAGGAACGCGTCCGATTTCTTTTAGATACATACGGACAGGGTCATTAATCTTGATCCCTGGTGGCAGCGACAGATCGTCATCAAAGCTGAAATCATCGCTGTCTTTATCCTCATTATCCTCACTTGGTCGGAGGCTGTTAACCTCTTCATCGTTCTCGTTTACAACCTCAATTCCCAAATCACTGAGTTGCTCGTAGAACTCCTCCATTTGCTCGGGGTCTTGATCAAACGGCGATAATTTCTCCATAATATCTTTGTAATTTAATGATGATCTTTTCTTACCTTGCTCAATGAGCTGATCCTTAACCTGATCCAAAGTAAATTCTGCTTCCAATTCAGTATGCTGATCGTTCGCCATAATTCGACTCCCTCCTCCCTAGGTACATCCTGTCAACATGTCATTGTCTCTCTAGGGCTATAATCTCACTTGCTATTTGTGCCGCACGCAAAAAGTCACCTGACTTTTCAGCCTGAATCATCTCTTCACGCTTCTGTTCCATTTTGCGTTGCAGTGGGTATTTCCGCACTTCACGAATACAATCATCTAGAACCTGCATATTCCAGTCCGGAGGGGTATCCATCATGGATATTGATGTCGCAGTTTTCTCCAGACGATCATCCTGAAGTGATGATAGAAACCGGCTAATGCCGGGTGGTTTGCCTTGCGCGTAATAGGCATATAGATAAGCAGCAATTGCCGCATGATCAACGATGTTGAAATCTTCTCCGAGGCGTTCGCCCACATACGTGGCGGCTTCCGGGTCCTGAATCATAAAGGACAATAGACGCCGTTCCGCGACATGATAAGCGGGTAGTAAGGTCGGTGTCTGCACCTGCCCTTTTTTATGCCTACCATTATTCCACCTTTTGTCGTTATTATCCCCTTCAGGGATGTTTTTTTGCATCGATGCCCTAAGTAAATTACAATCCTGCTTCAAACTATCATAGGAAAGTTCGAGTTCAGCAGCGATTTCCTTCAGATAAACCTCTCGCTCTGTTGAGGAATGCAGTGAAGCAATAACTTCTAAGGCCTCCTTGACATAGGCGATTTTGCCATCTTCCTCTAGGAGTATATGGTTTTTTTTCAGATATATAAGCTTAAATTTTATGGATGAAACTGCTGAATCAATAACCTGATCTTTAAATCTTTCTCCTCCATGCTTGGAGATAAATTCATCCGGATCCACCCCGCTTGGCAGTAAGGCGATCTTTACACGCAGGCCGCTGCCTTCAAGCATCGGAATGGCTTTCATGGCTGCTGCTTGTCCCGCCCGGTCACCGTCGTAAGACAGTATAATTTCATCAGCCAGGCTTTTCATCAGTGCCACATGACCCTCCGTCAAGGACGTTCCCATCGTTGCTACGCCGTTATGCACACCCGCTTCCCAGGATGAGATGACATCTCCATATCCTTCAAACAGGACGATTTGTCGAGTTTTGCGAATGGATGCTTTGGACTGGTGCAAATTGTACAATATCCGGCTTTTGTTAAACAATCTACTCTCCGGAGAATTTAAATACTTAGGTTGACCCTCTCCAAGTATTCTTCCGGCGAATGCGATTACCTTGCCTGTACGGTTGGCAATCGGAAAGATAATCCGGCCACGGAAACGATCCAAATAGCCTTTGCCCTCACCGCGGGCTGACAGAAGTCCGCCTTTCTCCATTTCCGCAAGGTCAAAATTTCGTTTTTCCAAAAACTGCAACAAAGTATCCCAGCGGTCCGGAGCGTATCCGATCTGAAACTGGTCAATCATTTTATCACTGAAGTTCCGGCCTCTTAAATAGTCCATAGCGGCTTTGCCGTGTTCCGTGTTCTTCAGCAAGTAATGATAGAACTTTGCCGACCATTCATAAGCTTGAATCAACCGGTCGCGTTCCGGATCAGGGGGAGACATCATACCTCCCTTACCTTCTGGAACGGGAATATCACTTTCTTCAGCCATTATTCTGACAGCTTCGGGGAAGGTTAATCCTTCGATTTCCATCCTAAATTTGATGGCATTTCCACCCATACCGCAGCCAAAGCAATGAAATACTCCCCGGTCGGGGGTAACAGTAAAGGAAGGGGTTTTCTCCGAATGGAACGGGCAGAGGCCCCATAAATATTTCCCCTGCTTGGACAAATGAACAACCTTACCGACTGTATCGACTATATCATGACGCGCAAGCACGCTTTCGATAACCTCTTCCGGAATATTGCCGTGTCCGCTAGCCACTTCAACCACCTTCATCTCTTAACAAATAAATATAATTCGCTATTGCTCCACATTCTCCTGCAAAAGTATTAAAAGTTTTGTCAGTTTATGTTGAAAATAAGTTTTTTCTTCTGCCGTTATGGGTTTTGGACCCTTGGAATAATGTCCCCGTCTTCGTTCAACGGCCCTGGCATGTCTTCCCTCCAACATAAAATCCATCTTGGAATTGTCGTATTCCTGACCACGAAATGAAAGCACACTGCATCGTTTACCTAGTGCAAGTGCCGCAAGACCATAATCTTGAGTCAATACCACATCTCCTGCAGTAATATGATTGGCAATATATAGATCGGCACTCTGATCTCCTCGATCCACCTGCACAACCGTTACACCCTCTTCAGCTTTCAGTGCATGGTCATAAGAAGATACCATAAGAACCGGAACACCAAAGGTGCGACCTACCTCAGCGATCTCTTTTTTGACCGGACAAGCATCCCCATCCACCACTATCGTTCTAGACTGGGACTTCTCCATGATCATCACCAATTTCCCGTGTAATATATATACGCCCTCTCCGCAAGAAATCCTTCTTTCTAAGCATAAATACGGAACGGATGTCAAATGACGCATTGGCACCGTTCCGTATATTTATACCCCAAACCAACATTCTATACCATAAGATTCAAATTTTCTTGATTAAAATTACCAGACAAGCTTCGCAAAATCAGCGAACGACTTGGAGTCAGCATCAATACCAGCAAGCAGAGCCAAACGGTTAGCACGCACTTGCTCGTCCTCCGCCATAACCATAACGGAATCAAAAAATGTTGTAACGGCGTCTTTTAGACCCGAAAGAATCCGAAGTGCTTCTTCGGCATTTTTTGCCGCCATAGCTTCAAGGTAAGGTGCGTGAAGCTCCTGCCATGTATTAAAAAGCTGCAATTCAGCATCTTCTTTAAGTAAAGCAGGATCAATCACTTCACTGGTTGCTTTACTTGCCAAATTACTGACACGAGTAAGCGAATCTACGGTAATCTTGAAATCTGCTTGGTCGGACACAGCAGCCATAAGAGCACGGCTTCTGCCCACAACATCTACCACGTCGTCAAAACCAGCCGCTGTTACAGCGTCCACAACATCATAGCGTACATTGTCAGATAAAAGACGTTTTACACGCAGACCGAAGAACTCGTACAGGTTTATACGTAGTTCATCTCCAGAATGTTTCGTATTTCCTGAATTTTCATGAATTTCAATCGCCGCTTCAAAAATTTCGCGCAGCGTAATTGGCAATTTATGCTCAAGCACAATTTGGACAATACCTGCAGCCTGACGGCGCAGGGCATATGGATCCTGAGATCCTGTCGGGATGATGCCGATGGAGAAGCAGCCAACAATCGTATCGATTTTGTCCGCTATGCTGACAACTGAACCTGCTTCTGTTGAAGGTACAGCATCTCCTGCAAATCGTGGCTGATAATGCTCGAAGATCGCTTTTGCCACAGTTTCAGGCTCGCCTGCTTTACGTGCATAATCTTCACCCATTGTTCCTTGCAGCTCAGGAAATTCATAAACCATTTGTGTTACAAGGTCGAATTTACAAATATCCGCAGTGCGACTTACTTCGGACACAGCAGAAGCTGATAGTCCAAGCTTCACAGCCAGACGATCAGAGATTTGGCGAATACGGCGCACCTTATCCCCTACGCTGCCCAAATCTTCATGGTAAACAATGTTTTCAAGCTTGGCTAACGCATCGTCAATCTTCATCTTTTGATCTTCTTGATAGAAGAATTTGGCATCTGATAGACGAGCACGAAGCACTTTTTCATTTCCCTTAGCGATAACATCCAAGGATTCTGCATTCCCGTTACGTACGGTTACAAAGAATGGAAGTAGCTTGCCAGCTGCATCAAAAACAGGGAAATAACGCTGATGCTCACGCATCGAGGTAATCAGCACATCCTGAGGAATCTCTAAGAAAGATGGATCAAAGGTTCCAAAGAGCACGGTTGGTGTTTCTACCAAGAACAGTACTTCTTCCAAAAGATCTTCTTTAATCGCAATCGTCCAGCTTTTCTCTTCAGCCAACTTGTTGATTTGATCCAGGATAAGCGTTTCCCGTTCCTTCACATCCACAAGTACATGCTGCGCGCGCATGCTCTCCACATATTGTGCAGGCTCCGAGATTACAGTCTCTGTACCCAGAAAACGATGTCCACGGCTCACATTACCCGCTTTTACATCCGTAATTTCCAAATCAATGATCTCTTTACCAAAAAGAGCAACCATCCAGCGAATCGGACGAACGAATTTAAAATCGTAAGCTCCCCAGCGCATGTTCTTCGGGAAAGTCATCGCATTTACAATACCCAGAAGTCCTTCTGTGAGCAAAGAAGCAGTCTCTACACCCGCACTATTTTTTGTGGCATAAATATATTCCACGCCAGCTAGCTCTTTAAATGTAAATTGCTCTGGAGATACACCCTGACTGCGGGCAAATCCTAGTGCAGCTTTACTCCAGTCGCCGTTAGCATCCAGCGCGATTTTGCGTGAAGGTCCCTTGACCTCTTCACTAATATCCTCTTGCTTCTCAGCCGCGTCCTTAACAAATACAGCGAGACGACGTGGCGTAGCATATGCAGTAACTCCAGCATGGTTTATACGTGCAGAATCCAACCACTTGGACATTCTATCTTGCAGCTGTTCCATCGCAGCACGGATAAAACGTGCAGGAATTTCCTCCAGACCGATCTCAAACAGGATATCTTTAGACACGGTCAGCACCTTCTTTCTTCAGCAGCGGGAAGCCAAGCTTCTCGCGTTCCTCAAGATATGTTGCCGCTACGGAGCGGGCAAGATTACGCACTCGGGTAATAAATCCAGTCCGTTCAGTTACACTAATTGCCCCACGCGCATCGAGTAGATTAAAGCTATGTGAGCATTTCAACACATAATCGTAGGCTGGAAACACAAGATGTTTCTCCATCGCTCTACGTGCTTCCTCTTCATACATGTTGAACAGCGAGAATAACATTTTTACATCCGATACTTCAAAAGTGTAGGTAGAATGCTCGAACTCCGGCTGATGAAAAACATCACCATAAGTCATACCGCTTACCCATTCAAGATCGAACACATTTTCTTTATCCTGAATGTAAGAGGCTAAGCGCTCCATCCCGTAAGTGATTTCTACAGCAACAGGGTTAGCTTCGATGCCACCTACCTGCTGGAAGTAAGTAAATTGAGTGATCTCCATACCGTCCAGCCATACTTCCCATCCCAGACCCGCACAGCCCAGTGACGGATTCTCCCAGTTATCCTCTACAAAACGGATGTCATGCAAGAGCGGATCAATACCGAGTGCTTTCAAGCTATCCAAATAGATCTCTTGAATGTTATCTGGTGAGGGTTTGATGATTACTTGGAATTGGTGATGCTGATACAGACGGTTCGGGTTCTCTCCGTAACGACCATCGGAGGGACGACGTGAAGGCTCTACGTAAGCCACTCTCCAAGGCTCAGGACCTAGTGAGCGTAAAAAAGTCATAGGGTTCATCGTGCCGGCGCCTTTTTCTGTGTCATAAGGCTGTACGATGATACAGTTCTGTTCAGCCCAGAACTGCTGCAGTGTCAAAATCATCTGCTGGAAGTTCATAATACCGTCTCCTTCGCTTTACAAGTTTTTTACAACAGCTTGCCTAAAACTTTCTACCATGGAGGCGGCACTTTTAGCTCCTGACAGCAACAAAAAGCCCCCGCCCCCATGCCTGATTAACAGACATAGGGACGAGAGCTTAACTTATTCTCCCGCGGTTCCACCCTACTTGATTTCATACCTTGTATAAGCAAGTTTGCTGCCAAAACAAGAACGAAATCCACTTTCATTCGCCGCATTCGTACTCCCGGGTGCCATGTTCATGAACGTTGTCCCGCTAGGCTTCCACTGCCCCCAGCTCGCTGAATAACGACAATACAGTCCACTACTTTCCCGATCAATGCACGCCTCTCCCCATTTGGAGCATAACGACGATCATATAATAAACTGATCCTATAGTAACGGAAAAATCAGCTTTCGTCAAATCTTGTACTTGTCGAGCTGGTCTAGGAAACTTTGTGACTTCAGCTTTAATCCGAGTTGTACATCCATAAAGGCCCGCATAATTTTTTTCAGCTCATCCCGGCTGCTTTCCTTTACATCCACATTGCCTAGTCTAGTCAGGTCAAGTCTGGCGAATAATCGCAGCAGCTTCAACGCACGAGCAGAGACCTCCATGGCTGGAGGGTCATTATGTTTACAACTGCGGCACAGTGCTCCACCAAGGCGAGGGCTGACCAGCAGTTGATCATCCGGCTTCTCGGCACCACAAATTACACAAGAATCGAATTCAGGACCATAACCGGCTGCCTGTAAGATTTTCATTTCAAAGACATTTATGATAACGCCGGGTTCCTTGTCCTCTTCAAGTGCATTAAGACAGGCCGTAAGCTGGCGAAACCAGAAGCTTCCCGTTTCCTCATCATGCAGAACACGATCAAGCAGTTCACACGCATAAGACGCATAAGCAGCTTTGATCAAATCCTCACGCAGCGGATGGTGCGACTTCGTAATTTCGCCAGAATTCAGTGTCCCAAGTCCTCCATTATTTCTAAAAAAAACAAATTCCCCAACGGTGAACAGTTGGATCAATGCAGCATGGCGGCTTTTGACCTTCTTTGCGCCACGCACCAGAACCCCTACTTTTCCCGCGTTCTCGGTGCAAAGCGTAATAATTGCGTTCCCCTCGCCGTAGTCCATGCTGCGGATGACGATCCCTTCCACCCTGTGTAGCATGCCTCTTCCCCCAACCATTCGGCAAGCAACCAGTCCTTATTGCGCTTCTTCATCACAGGCCTTCTCTTCCTCCACTAGCTGTAATCCACTATCTTCAAGCGGATGGCCAGCTTCCTTATACAGCAGGTAAGCATCGACGTCTCCTGTCATTGCAAAATACTTCCACGAAAAGTTTCGCATTCGTATTCATCCTTTCTTGGGAAAGACGATGTCTCTTATCAAGAATTAGGATGGTGCGATGGAGCAGGTTCTATCCTTGCAATTCCTACCAAACGAGGAATAACGGAATTAACTTAAAGGTCTTTATGGAAGCCCAAATCCCGCAGAACGCGGTCCTGATTGCGCCAATCTTTTTTCACTTTTACCCATAGCTCCAGAAAAATCTTCGAACCCAGCAGGTTCTCAATATCTGTCCGAGCCCGTCTGCCGACCTCTTTCAGCATTGCCCCTTGCTTGCCGATAATAATTCCCTTTTGCGAATCACGCTCAACAAAAATAACAGCTGAAACATGCACCACTCCATTAGGCTCAACCTTCATATCTTCGATGGCTACAGCAATAGAGTGCGGCACTTCTTCACGAGTCAAATGCAGAATTTTCTCCCGGATTAATTCCGCGCAGACAAATTGCTCGGGGTGATCCGTGATTTGATCTTCCGGATAATACTGAGGGCCTTCCGGCAAGTACTTGGCAACCTGCTCTAACAGCGTGTTAACATTGCTGCCCATCTTCGCAGAAATCGGAATAATTTCGGCAAAATCATGCAGCTTGTTATATTGAGCCATAAGCGGGAGCAGAGCTTCCGGCTCTATTTTATCGATCTTGTTGAGCACTAGAATCACCGGTGTCTTCAGACCATTTAATTGCTCGGCAATGTAACGGTCTCCACCGCCCAAGCCCTCTGACGCATCCACAAGGAATAACACTGCTTCTACTTCACCCAGTGTACTCATTGCAGTCTGGTTCATGTAGTCGCCTAGCTTGGACTGTCTTTTATGAATCCCCGGTGTATCCAGGAATACGATTTGTGAAGTGTTTGTTGTGTAAACACCATGGATTTTGTTTCTGGTTGTTTGTGGCTTATCCGACATAATAGCAATCTTCTGGCCAATGACCTGGTTCATGAGTGTTGATTTACCTACGTTTGGTCTGCCGATAATTGCGACAAAGCCTGATTTGAATTTCATATTATCTTCCTTCCATACTTACCTTCTAAATTTGCGTTTGAAAATCTTTTAAGATCTTTTTCGATCCCCCTAAATCCCCCTTAGCCAAGGGGGACCCCAAGGGCCCCGGCCCTCTGGACACCCGGAAATGGGCGTAACTGCAACGTTAGGCTGGATTAGAGGGACTATGGTGCATGAGCGCTTTCCTCCCCTATCGGGGACACGCTTCACTGTCGCTTATTCACACGGTTCGCATTGCCCTCACCATGAATAAAGATTACTGAGATGATTGGCTTTAGGCTGTGTTACAAGTAACCTTACGTAATTAGAATCGCTGACGGCTTTTGCCGTGGCGCTTACCTCGTAATGTTACTCTAAAAACAAATAGTTTGCACCAGTTTAGCCTAACTTGGTAGATAGAACACTTTTAATTGTACTTTGTACAACTAATTTTAGGTTGAGTTTATGTTTTTGGTGTTTTAGTTGTATTTTGTGCAATTAAATCCTGTCTTAAGAGCCAAATATGGGCTTTATCATAAATTTAATTGTACTATCTGCAACTAAATTCATTTTTGTCGCGAAAGAGTAGCAATTTAACTGTACATTGTGCAATTAAAGTAGCAACCTTCGTCTAACTATGCCTGATTTGCCCTTAAACAGGCACAGGCATTAAATCAAAACCTCATTTTATTCTGGAGCTTGTCCTTGCTTCAGATCTACGGGACCAAAAGCGCCTGGAAGCAATTCTCCCACCGTAGTCTCAACGATATCACCCTTCATGTTCCCAAGAATAACCTTCATATCCGGCGAACACAACTCAATCATTACTTGCCGGCACACACCGCAAGGTGAAACTGGGCCGTCCGAGTCAGCTACTACGGCAATTGCTTTAAAAGAACCAATAGCGTGACCGTCCGCAATCGCACGAAATAATGCTGTCCGTTCCGCACAGTTGGTTGGGCCAAAAGCTGCATTTTCCACATTACAGCCGTGGTGAATATGACCATCCTGATCAAGAAGGGCAGCTCCCACTCCGAATCGGGAATATGGAATGTAAGCTTTTGATCGTGCTTTAATCGCCTCTTGCATAAGAAGAGTAGAATCCATATATTGTCCTCCTAAAGTTTTGTGAGTATTGACTTCATTGATTTTTCTTCGCACAAAACTCACTTCGTAAACATCTAATTAGTTTCGTTTATCGTTATTTTCTCAGCGTGCGCTAAATTTTATCAGTGTACTTCATGAGATATATTCGGGTACATAACTCACTTCAAATTATTCAGTAACGAAAGAGGCGGAATCGCAATACGCGGGTCCGCCTCTCCCCTGAATTGATTTTATATTCTGATTATGACATAAGTCCGCTAATCCAGTCCATCACAGGGTGATAAAAAACATAGATCCCGACTAAGACAGCAAACACCGCCGTGAGAAGCACAGCTCCTGCGGCGGTATCTTTTGCTCTCTTAGCCAGTGGATGAATCTCTGGCGAGATCAGATCAACCGTCGCTTCAATCGCCGTATTGAGCAATTCGGCAGTTAGGACAAGCGTGATCGAGAACAGCAGCAACATCCAACTGGCCAGCGGAAGTCTGAACACGGCAGCGGCTATTAGCACAACCACCGCTAAACAGCAATGCACCTTCATGTTAAGCTCGGATTTGAATGCCGACACTAAGCCTTGCGATGCAAACCGAAAAGAGTGCCAGAACTTCTTGTGCCCTACCGCCGTGTTCTTCACCATTAGCGCGTCAACCCAACCTGAGATAGTACTTTTTCTTGCTTGGACATCATCTCTGCTTCTGAAGCTTCATCCTGATGATCATATCCTAACAAATGCAGAAATCCGTGAACGAAAAGAAAACCAAGCTCTCGTTCCAGTGAATGGCCATATTCCAGCGCCTGCTCCTGCGCACGAGTTACGGAAATGATTATATCCCCAAGTACGTCTGGAACATCTTCCAGCGCCTCGCCTTCCTCTACCTCGTATATAATGTCCAGCTCGTCCTCTCCGCTTTCATTCATAGCAAAAGAAAGCACGTCCGTCGGACGGTCAATTCCCCGATACTCCATATTCAACTCATGTATACGAACGTTATCGACAAAAGTAAGAGCTACCTCGCCCCGATCGATCCCTTCCGCTTCACCTGCTTTTTGCAAAATGCTCTCCAGCAGCGTAATGAGATCGTCCTTTATCTCGTATTCTTCCTGCTCGTTATCCCAAACGATCTCCAAACTCATGGGTTAGGTGCCCCTTCCTCTTTTTTCGGCTTACGCACATCTTCTGGATATTCGATCCGTGAGTGGAAAATTCCCATAACCGTCTCCTTCAGAGTCCGTGCAATAATATCCAATTCTTTAATCGTCAAATCACATTCGTCAAACTGATGATCATCCAGTCGACTTTTAATAATCTTCTCAATCATCGTTTCCACCTGCAGAACAGTTGGCTTACGCAATGATCTCACTGCAGCCTCGACACTGTCGGCAATTCCCACAACGGCCGCTTCCTTCGACTGGGCTTTCGGTCCAGGATAACGGAAATCTTCCTCGGTAAAATCAGGATCGACACCTTTTTCTTCCGCCAGCTTCAGTGCCTTATGGTAAAAATAATGCAGGAACGTTGTTCCATGATGCTGCTCCGCAATATCACGGATTGGTTTTGGCAGCTTATATTCTCGTTGCATTTCCACCCCGTCACGGGCGTGGGCAACGATGATAGATTTACTAAGTTTCGGTTCAATAGAGTCATGTGGATTTTCCATATTATTTTGATTCTCGATAAAATAAAACGGACGTTTTGTTTTACCAATATCATGATAATACGATCCAACCCGGCATAATAAGCCATCTGCTCCAATCGCTTCCGCGGCAGCTTCTGACAGGTTACCTACCATTACACTATGGTGATAGGTTCCCGGCGTTTCGGTAAGCAGTTTGCGCAGCAGCGGGTGGTTTGGATTAGACAATTCTACCAGCTTCAATGCCGATAGAATACCAAAGGTTGCCTCGAAAAAAGGCATTAGCCCAATCACAAGTACAGCCGTCAATAGTCCCCCTGCAAAAGCAAAACCAACCGAATACAAGGTACCTACCTCTTTCCATGCTCCTCCACCTAACAGTATCTGCATAAAGACTGTCAGACAGCCAAAAAGCGATACCATAATCCCGCCTTTAAGGAGCGTGGAGCGTTGACCCGCACGGTGAGTCGCAAAGATAGCCACGTACGAAACCACGATGGCAAAGAAACCAAAGTTAAAATCAAAGATTGAGTTCTGCTGCACATTCAAAATAACACTCGCCAGTACACTGAATAGAATGGAGCAAAAATAGGCCAAAGGCATGTCCAGAAGCATTGCAATTAACATTGCGCCAATCGCCACCGGTGCCAGGAATCCGATATAAGATCGGACATCGGTCTGCAAAACAGCGGCCAGCCGCATAGAGATAATAGTTATAACAAATACAAGCACCAGCATCAATAGCTGAGAATTGTTGTACTTAAAGCCTGAGGTGCCGCCTGAATAACGAATGAACGCAAGCAAACCGACGGAGAGCATCGCAGAGAGAATCAATAGGCCTAACTGTGGCCAGTAATTCACCTCATTGCTTAGTAGTCCATTCTCATCCAAAAGAGTGTAGAGCTCTGGAGTAATTAGCTGCCCCTTAGCAACAAGCGTGTCCCCTTGCTCAATGAATACATCAGGTGTGTTCTCCCGGGCTTGTACCTTCGCTTCCTTGGTAGCATCCTCATCGTAGAACTTGTTACTTGTGATCACAAGACGCACAAGCTCCTGAACAACCTCACGCGCTGTACGCTGGCTTAGAGAACTAATACTGACCTGTTCCGCTACCTTGGCGCGAGCGGTCTGCGCATCTGTAATCTGATCATTCATCAGCCTAGTTACAATATCTCGGGCGACAGGCTTCATCTCGATAATGTCCTGAGAGGTCAGGCGCGGAATCTTAATGTAAGTCTCTTCCGGAATGACATAGGTCTGCTCTTTGATGACAGATTGCATTTCATCCAAGAGGTGATCTGAATATGTAGCGCTGCCCCGATTGGAAGCTACGAAATTCAAGATGAAATCGCTGGCTCTCTGCGGGATTTCATCACGATAAATCCCCGTCTTATCGCTTTGCGAGATCAGATCATCCTGATTGAGGCGATCTATCCGGTCCAGCAGCGAGGTCACTAGGTTGTCTGCCCTCATCGGGATAATTTTGTACTTGGGAGATACGCTTTCGGCCGCTTCCTCAGCTGCTTTTAACGTAGCTTTGGTGTCCTTAATTTGTTTCGGTGCCGTTATTTCCTTTGCACTGTAAGTATTCTCTTTAATATCATATTTCTTAGGTAGCAATTCTGGCGACAAGCTGAAGTAGAACACTAGTCCGAGTAACAGGAAAAGAGCATAGCGTGTCACTGCGCTATACTTCCATCCGTTGTTCGTATATACAAATCCGCTTAATTTAGATGGTTGCTTTGAAGCCATGAAGACAATCCCCTTTATTGGAGGTTTTCGGCAGAGCGGTCATAGGCAACGATAATTTTCTGCACCAGGGAATGCCGTACTACATCCTGTTCCGCGAAGTAGACAAAGCCAAGTTCTTCTATGCCGGATAAAATCGCTTTGGCTTCAATCAAACCGGATTTCTTGCCGCGGGGCAGGTCAATCTGGGTAACGTCACCTGTAATCACCATTTTGGACCCGAAGCCGAGTCGAGTCAGGAACATTTTCATTTGCTCAGGTGTTGTATTCTGCGCTTCATCCAAGATGATAAATGAATCATCCAATGTACGTCCGCGCATATAAGCCAGCGGAGCAATCTCAATCAATCCCCGTTCAAGTGCCTTAGCCACCTGATCGGGCCCCATAACGTCGTATAATGCATCATAAAGCGGACGCAGATATGGATCTACCTTTTCTTGCAAATCCCCTGGAAGGAATCCTAGACTCTCTCCTGCTTCTACTGCGGGACGCGTAAGAACAATACGCTTAACCGAACCTTCTTTCAGTGCCGTAACTGCAAGCACCACTGCCAAGTAGGTCTTCCCCGTTCCTGCAGGACCGATTCCGAATACAATATCACGCTTCTTGATCGTTGTCACATAATGCTTCTGGCCGACCGTTTTGACACGGATAGGCTTTCCGCGAAAAGTTGTAGTAATTTCTCCTTTGAACAAATCGAGCAATTGATCAGCACGAAAATCTTTCGCCAGTTCCACAGCGTACTGCACATCACGTTCAGTAAGTATGTAACCGCTCCGAATGAGGGACAGTAGCACATTAAACAATTGCCCCAGCATGTCTACTTCCCGCTCAGCTCCACGAATCGTTAGCTCTGCTTCACGCGAATCAATAATGGCGGGAATTTCACTCTCGATGATTTTTAAGAATCCATCCTGCGGGCCAAACAGCGATTGCGCTTCTCCCGCATTTTGCAAAGATATACGAATGCTTGCAGTCTGTTCTGACAAGTAGCCTCATTCTCCTCAATTGTTTACTATTGGCAGTTCTTCGGAAATTTTTTCTTCTACTTCAAAGATCACTTTCATATAAACTTTACCATTCTCTTTCTTCTCATGCAAAACTTTTTGACTTTTGATGACGCTATCAACACCATATCGAGCTAAAATATCATTCTTCGCCCGCTCAATTCCCCTCGCTACTCCAGCTTCTGGAGTTATCGTATCCTTTGTTTCATTGATCTCCATTTCTTTCTCAGTCATCAGGCCCAGCGGCAGCTCAATAGAGCGCCAAGACAGCGGATCATGCTCTGTGAGCGTCTTTGAATTCTCAAAGGAGGATTTGCCATAACCCCACAGCTGAATAGCCCATTTCCCCAACACGAGATAGGTGCGATCCTTACGCTCCCCAGTGTAGGTGCTATTGGTTGTTTCAAGCGGAACCTCGATATTGTACTCATGCCAAACCAACCCCTTAACCTCACCCTTGGCTACCACATACTCTACATTTTCTTCGTCTCCAAGAGCACCGGAAATCAGGATATCCCCTTTTTTCACACGCGAATTACGCGCTACTACCGGTCTGCCCTGCTCCGCATATATTTCTGTTACCACCGCATCTGTTCGGCTAATTAAATGCCGTTGGCTAAGCAAAGGTTTGATATCGGGCTGTTTAGCCTCTACAACCTGAATTTTGATGCTCGTCCCCGTCCGTTGCAGCCCTATCCAAGAAACACCCGGTAAATGGGCCAGCAGCCCCTTAGAGAGCTTGTCCGGCTCCTCCAGACGCCATATCCACTGAAAAGGATACACACCCTCCTGGCGAGCGGCAGCCAATATATCCTCAGAAGCAATTTTTTCATTCCCTTCGACTCTAATACTCCATACCATCGTAGATAACATAAAAAGTGTAATTCCAAACATCAAAATACCTATGCCAAAAAATTTCCTTTTCCACAGCCGCGCCATAAGAAATGGAAGTCCGCTTCTACCGGTAACGTGCATACGACAGCCTGTCTTTTTTAAAATCGGCCGGAGGACATAAAAATCATCCAGAAGCAGCTTAAGGGAAGCGCCGCCCTCAGCGGGCCTCACATCCCAAATCATGATTCCTGCTTCAGAAATGAAATTAATAAATCGCTCCACCTGAGGTCCCGTCACATGCAGTGTAACGAACCCCCGCAGTGATGACAGAGGTGGCTCCTTCATGATCTCTCCTCGCTTTCGTTATATCTGATCTCCCCGATAACGCCTTCTACAGCCAATTCCTGGCCTAGAATATTTCGGATGACAAGTCCCTCGCCCGTGATTTCAAGCGATCCTTTAGCTAACGCGAGCTTAAGCTGACCAGAGGAAAAATGCAGCACGCCGCGATGATTCTCAATATGCAGTTCCTTATTGCCGATCAGGGTGATCCGGGGCATTTCCTGTAATAAGTCCTGTGGTAGATCCAGTACCCCGTTTGTCCATCCCCGCAGCCTGCGGCCAATACGGGTCATAAGTAGACGTTCCCCCTTCCTGCCTTCTGTACACCTTATGCGGCAACGCTTTTTTTTATGAGAAGAAGTAACAAAGGAGGACCCTTCAAGTGTGAAAAAAGCAAAAAAAAGCCCCGGCAACCTATCGTAAAGATAGGAAACCGAGGCTTTATTGTTACTATGATCCGTAAATATTATCTTCGGGTGGAATGCGGCTGACGAGAACGCGGTGGTCCCAGAATCTCTGCCCAGACTACACCATTGCGCAGGTCGTCACGACTCCCTGTTCCATGTGTCTGGTCTGCCGCAGAGGGTGAGTTTGTGTTTTTAGTCTTATTTGATCTTTTGGTATCTGCACCCGCTATCCCGTCAAAAGCAGATTGAAGGCGCCGCACCTCTTCTTGCATTCTTTGTGTGCGTAATTCAACTCCGTCATCGGCATGCTCCAAAGACATTCCTTCTCCAGTAGAATAATCTGGAGTTGGTATATACGCGGGTTCTGGAAAGGCAGGAGAGGCATCATACTCCCGGTTATCCTCTGACCTCGACTGCCGGGAAGAGGTGCTAACAGGAGCAGGAAATCCACTGCCAGACTCCGCTTGGCGCCCTCCATCGATATCCGGGCGTTTTACCCGGCGGAGCGGAGAATCCTCTCCGCCCCCAAAAGTGGGCATTCCCCCGCGAGGAGCTCCTTTGGGCTTGTTTTTAGTTGCTTTATTCACATTGGATACGATCGCGAATATAATAACCGCAATAATATAGATCCAGCTCATGGAGATTCACATCCCCTTTTATTTATTATTGTTAGGACGGTTATTGTCGTCCTGATCATTCATTTTGCCGAGAGAGCCCCGCATTTGGGTATCTGCCTCGATGTTTTTGATATTCATATAATCCATCACGCCGATTTGGCCATTTCTGAGCGCCTCAGCCATTGCCATAGGCACCTGAGATTCAGCTTCCACAACAAGCGCCTTCATCTCTACTACGCGCGCCTTCATCTCTTGCTCGTGAGCGACAGCCATCGCTCTGCGTTCTTCCGCTTTGGCTTGGGCAATGCGTTTATCTGCTTCTGCTTGCTCGGTTTGTAGATAAGCACCGATGTTCTTGCCTACATCGATATCCGCAATATCAATGGAGAGGATCTCAAAAGCAGTACCTGAGTCAAGCCCTTTGGACAATACCGTCCGCGAAATCAAATCCGGGTTCTCAAGGACATCTTTATGGGAATCACTCGAACCTACTGTCGTTACAATCCCTTCACCAACACGGGCAATAATCGTTTCTTCACCCGCACCACCCACGAGGCGGTCGATATTGGCACGAACAGTTACGCGCGCTTTTACCTTAACTTCAATCCCGTTCTTAGCAACAGCCGCAACAACCGGTGTCTCAATTACACGAGGGTTAACGCTCATTTGCACAGCCTGCAGCACATCACGTCCTGCAAGATCAATGGCTGCTGCGCGAGTAAATTCCAAAGGAATATCTGCACGTTGTGCTGCAATAAGCGCATTAACAACACGGTCTACGTTACCACCTGCGAGATAGTGACTCTCCAGTTGATTAATGTTCAGTCCAAGACCTGCCTTAGTCGCTTTAATCATTGGGTTAACGATACGACTTGGGGTTACACGACGCAGTCTCATCGCCACCAGCGTAATAATACTGATTCTAACGCCCGATGCTAATGCTGAAATCCAGAGCATAACCGGGAAGAAACTTAAAAACACGCTCAATACAATAATCACCACTACCGCGATGAACAGAATAGGAATCAAAGATGCTTCACCCATACTATATAACCTCCGTAAATTTGTTGTAGAACTATTATTGGTTCCAGTGTTTACCTTATTCCTTGATTTCTTTCACAACAATCCGTCCGCCCTCTACTTTAATAACAGAGACCGGTGCATTAGCACTAATAAAACTACCTTCTGTAACAACATCCACACGTTCGCCGCCTATCATAGCCGTTCCTGAGGGACGAAGTGGAGTAATACTGGTTCCTGTAGCGCCTAATAAGCTAAGCTTCTCTTCTACAGGCACAAATCCCTGATCTTTAGTAAGGCTTTCCTTCAAAATAAATCTGTTCCATATCCCTCGTTCTTTAAAAATGACCGCAACAATTACTACAACTATAGTCGCAGCTACGAAAGAGATACCTAGACTGAGCAGTGCATGCTTATAGCTGTAAGCAGCTCGTACAACACCCGCTACAAGGCTGACAGAGCCTAGGAGCCCCAATATTCCGAAGCTAGGCACAAAGAGCTCCAGCACAAGCATGACAAGCCCAATGATAAACAAGAGCCAAGTTTCCGCTCCGGCGAATCCTGCAACATAGTTGCCGAAGAAATATAACACAAAAGCCAACGTCCCGATAATTCCTGGCGCACCAAAGCCTGGAACAATCAGTTCAATGACAACGCCTGTAATCCCAATGAACAGCAGAATCGTCATAATAATCGGATTGGTCAGAAATTGCGACATTTTTTCCGCACCGGTATGCTCTACGCGAAAGATGTCGTCTGTAGTATATCCAAGCCACTGAATTGCCTCTTCAGGGGTATCTGTAATTTGATCAGCGTAACCAGCTTTTAAAGCTTCTTCACTAGACAAGGCAATGATTTCTCCCTGTGTCTTAGTCACTCCAAGCTCTGGCTTATCCACGACCAAATTACTATCCACCATTCCAGCAGCAATGTCTGGATCACGATCATTCAGAGCAGCAGCGCCGATCATTTTAGATCTCCAGTAGGATATCATTTTGGCATCATCGACTTTTTGACCATTCATGTCTACCAAGGAAGCGGAGCCGATCATACTGCCCGGCTTCATGATTATTGCACCTGCATTAAGTGCTATGTAACTGCCTGCAGAAGCGGCATCACCTTTAATATAGGCAGCTGTTGGTATTTCACTCTCTCTTACCATCGTCCCAATCTCTTCTGCCGATTTTACCAGCCCTCCAGGTGTATCGACCTCTAGTAGAATAAGGACTGCTCCATAATTAGCGGCTTCTTCAAATCCTCTTTCCAAAAAGCTTTGCAAACCCCGTTCAATCTTTTGATCTACCGGAATAATAAACACGGGACCTTTTTTCAGCTCACTGTTCGTAACCCCCGGTGTTTTCGGGGCTGTCCCGTCAGCGCTTACATTCGTTGCAAAGGGTGTCAGGAGGAGTAACAGCAGGACCACAGGAATGCTAGCTAACAGTATTTTCCGTAATCTTCTCAATGATTTTACCTCCCTTCTTTAGCTTGACCCAGAACTCATAACCTTTAATACGCTGAAATTGGATTTACGTTTCATAACATAGAAAAGCACCCCTTTTGCAAGGGGTGCTAGTGCTATATTATTGCAGAAATTGCAGAACCGCCTGGTTCACGAGTTTACCATCAGCGCGACCTTTGACCTTAGGCATCAGTGCGCTCATGACCTTCCCCATTTCGCTCTTCGAAGAAGCACCGGTTTCCTGGATGGTCTGCTGTACAATTACTTTAATTTCTTCTTCGGAAAGTTGCTCGGGAAGATATTTAATAATAATCTCGATTTCTGCTTTTGTACTCGCGGCAAGCTCGTCGCGACCCGCTGATTCAAATTCTTGGAGGGCATCTTTGCGCTGTTTGATTTCACGACTAAGGATATCAAGCACTTCGTTGTCGTCCAATGTTCTCTTCAGATCTATTTCAAGATACTTTATTGTAGAACGAACCATTCGAATCGTGGAGAGCGTGAACTTGTCCTTACTCTTCATCGCTTGCTTCATATCTTCGTTCAATCTCTCGCTAAGATTCATGCGTGGGTAATCCTCCTAAAACTTTCTCTTACGAGCAGCCTCAGACTTCAGCTTTTTCTTAACGCTCGGCTTTTCGTAATGTTTGCGTTTCTTCACCTCAGCCAAGACACCATCTTTTGCGATGGAACGTTTAAAGCGACGAAGTGCAGCATCAATTGTCTCGTTTTTGCGAACTTTCGTTTCAGACACAGGTTTCCCCTCCCTCCGACCATACCGTCCAAGAGCATAACACGGTTTATCAAACTCCATTATAGGTCAAACGGAAATAACGTGTCAACCTTCGTGCTATTCTTTTTTCTGGCAAGTTCTTCAACATTAAATGATTATGCTATGCGTGCGAAGCTGAGTTTCCAGTGAGCGCACCCAGCTTGGCTCCACCCAGCAGGTGATAATGAAGATGAGGCACAGCTTGTCCACTATCAGGTCCGCAATTATTGATTAAACGATAACCAGACTCAGCAATTCCAAGGTCTTTGGCGATCTGTTGGGCTACACTGTGGATTTCAGCAATTAGCGGAAGATCCTCAGGTGTAACATCATTCATTGAAGCAATGAACTTCTTGGGAATGATCAACACATGTACCGGTGCAGCCGGCTCGATGTCGTAAAATGCAAGAATACGTTCATTCTCAAATACTTTTTTGGAAGGAATAGTACCCTCAATAATTTTGCTAAACACGGTCTCCATAGAGTGCTTGCCTCCTAAAAATTGGTGAAATCCCACTTCATCATAAGATAATCATACAGGATAATCATCAATTACGAAAGCAGCAAGCAAACTCAGCATAATCTGCCCTAAACTGTATCTGTTACAGAATGAACCATTAAATAAATATATCAACACCGTTAGGCCTAAAAAAGACAAAAAAAAGAGAAACACCCTTCACAGCTTATAAAGCTGATTCGGCGGCGGACGTATGAAAAGGAGTTCATTCCCTGCCATACGTCCGCCGAGGTGTTTCTAAAGTAATGTCGGCTTAGCTGTATTATAACAGCGCGTTGATACTGTATCTGTGATAAGAATCACACACATTGTAGATCTTCACATTTTTTCCAAAAGGATCCGAGATCCCCCTCCACCCTGCTCAGCAGGTACTACTACCAGCTTGCGTGGCAGTCGTGCCCGAAGCTCTGGAACATGGCTGATAATGCCGACAGACAGTTGGTCGTTATGCAGTCTTTCCAATGAGGTGATTACCGTATCGAGCAATTCCGGATCCAGCGTACCAAAGCCTTCGTCCAAAAAGAAAAATTGCAATGGATACTGCCCCCGCAGCTGAATCTGTGCCGAAAGTGCAAGTGCAAGTGACAAGGAAGTTAAGAACGTCTCTCCGCCGGAAAGCGTGGAGACCGGTCTTCTTACACCACCGTTTCCATCATCACGGATTACAAAGCCACCACCCGAATCAACCTCCAGCGCATAACGCTGTTTGCTCAGGAAACGAAGCCGCTGGGAAGCAGACTGGCATACCTGCATCAATTGTTCCTCCGCAATATACTCAACAAAAGCATTTCCACGTAAAACCGTCTGCAATTTGGACAAATGATCCTGTAGAGAAGCATGTTCTAGCCGCTGGGCTTCGAGCTCCATCCAGCGAATATGCCGATGCCGCAGATCCTCCAGATCTCGCTCTGCGCGCGCTCTTGCTTGCAGCGACATTTCATCCTCTGACTTACACACGCTTAAGCTCTCCTGGCTAACTTGCCACTCCTCTTCACTTAAGCTGGCTCCGTCAAGCTTCTCTTCAATATTGCGCAGCTGCAATGAAACTTCAGCTTCTTCAGCACGATGGGCACGTACCCGAGAAGAAGAAATTTCCCGCTCTTCAGGTGCGAGAGCTGCTCCTTCAACCTCAGCGGCGGAACTAAAAGGTGAAGAGGTTAAGCTTTGCTCCCACAGATGGCTTGAAGTCACATAATGCTCTCGAGCAGATTCTGCAGCCTGGCGGGTAATCGCTGCCTCCTTGATCTCATGCTGCGCTTTTTCCGCTGCCGTGAGATGTAATCGTTGGCTGGTCTCCACAGCTGCTAACAATTCCTGCAGACGACGCTCACACTCTGCTAGAAGAGGGGCAGCAGCGCGGCCATTAGTCCACTCTAAAAGACGCCGTTCTTTTTCACGCTGCAATTCTTCTTTGCCTTCCATCTGTGTATTCCACTGAGTAAGCTCTTTATCGAGTCCGGTGATGGTCTCCTGAAGATTCTGCACCGAAGCGCTTTTCTCATCCAGAAACTTGACACTGATTTCCAGTCGGGATCTAATTTCCTCAGCTTGAGCATCCTTGGCTAACAGCTCACGATAAGCTTTTTCTACCTCTTCCGGTGCCAAATCAGGGAACTGCTGTACCCAGTTCTGCCGCAATGCGGCTAGTTGGCCACTCAGTTCCTCGGCTTTGGCGGTTAGGCCTTCTACCCAGCTTCGCTCACCTTCGGCACCCGCTGCTTCTTTGAGGCATAGCTGCTGAACTTCCTGCATTGATTGCTGCCACTGTATCGCTGTACGGCGCAGTTCTCCAGACTGGCTTTTTAATGCTAAAAATGCAGCATCAAGTTCTGCCAAAGCCTTTTCATCTGGAATGGACTTATCGGTAGAGGAAACCTCGGCAGTGCTGACTTCTGAGCCTGCCGCTGCAGGATGATTTACCGTATCAAAAGCTCCATCACCAAACACCTGCTCCAGCCAAACCAGGTCCTGCTCCCGCAGACCACGGAACATATGGCGTGCTTCCAAAGCACGTCTGGACAACACCCGAGCCTGTTGAAGCTTTATCTCCAGTTCCTGTTGCTCTAAGTTATCCTGCAATACAGCAGGGGCCGGGTGGTGTTCGCTGCCACATACAGGGCAAGGTTGTCCTGCTTCCAATTCTTTAGCCAATCCAAGCGACAGTCTGTGCAACTCATGCCCCTTGAGGGCCGCTTCCAAAGAACTGATATGTTGCTCCAGACTTTCTGCTGCGGTGCACGCAGCTTCTTCTGTCGCCAGCAGCTTCTCTTGATGCATCGCCGCCTCGCGGATCAGCTGCCCGCGAGAAGCTTCCTGCTGCCCGCGACGGCCCTCGGCCTCCGCGAGGCGCGCCTGCGCAGCCGCGAGTGCAGCGGCACGCTCGCGGCGCTCCTTCTCCGCCTTATCCCACTGGGATTCGGCGGAGTGCAGCCCTTGCAGTCTCTGCATCGCTTCTTGCAGAGACTGCCGCTCCTGGGAGCGGACACCGAGCGGCTGCAAGCTCTGCTGCAGCTCTTGCTGGCGCTTTTGGCCCTTGGCCAAAAGCTCACGCTCCCGGGCCATTCCCTCCCGCAGCTCCGTCAGCTTGCGGGAGGCCTCTTCGCGGCGCTCACGCAGAGCCGCGAGTTCGCGCCGCAGGGCGCCGAGCTCGGACTCGAGCTCGAGCGCGCGGCGGTAGGTGTCGGCCCCCTGCCGGAGGGCCGGCTCTTCCGCCGCAAGCGCGGCCTGCGCAGCAGCCGCGGCCGCAGAGGCACGCGCCGCCTCCTGCTCGGCAGCGGCGGCCAGCACCTCTTGACCCTCCGCGCGGGTCAATCGGCTCTTGAAGGCGTCTTCCGCGCTTCGCCATGCTTTCAGCGCGGGAAGCCTAGCCTCGGCCTCGTCAGCTTGGCCGAGCTTCCGTTCAAGGAGGAGAATCTCATCCTCCTTGGAGAGCAGTCCCTGCCGCTGCAATTCGCGGCGGGTCCGTTCCTCTTGCAGCTCGCGAATGCGCGTGAAACGCTCCGCGACCTGCAGCGCCGCCTCCAGCTTGCGGCGGCATTCCGCAGCATGCTGGGCTGCTTGTTCGAGGCGCTCCGCCGCTGCCTTTACATCCTCTTTGCCTGCGCTGCCAAGCCCCTGCTGCTCCGCTTCGAGCGCGCGGAGCGCAGCCTCATTCTCCTTCACCCGTCGGCTAAGCTTCAACGCAAGCTGATCGCCATACTGTTCCAAATGGAACAGGCGCTGCAGCATTTGTCGGCGGTCTACGCCCCGAAGCGATAAGAATTCGGCGAATTTCCCCTGCGGCAATACAACTGCTCGCGTGAAGTCATCCATCTTGAGCCCAATATGCTCTTCCACACAACGTGTAACATCTGCGAGTTTATCCGCCATAACGTTATCCCCGTCAGGTGTAACTTCAATGAAACGGCTAATGGTGTTACTGACTGTTTGCTCACCTGTCCGCTTGAACTTACGTTCAACGCGATAACGATGTGCCCCAGCGGAAGAAGTGAGCTCAAAGGTAAACGCCACGCTGAGTGAATCCTCAGAGTGATTCATAATCCCCTGTGTTCCATTAACGGCGCGCTCCACTTTGCCGTACATCGCCAAAGTAATAGCATCCAGCAAACTGGACTTGCCGCTGCCCGTAGGTCCAAAAATCCCAAACAGCCCGGTCTCACACAGACTTTCAAAATCTATTTCCTGCATTTCTCTATAACTCTGCAATCCTGCAACTTTTAATAAAATAGGCTTCACCTTAGTTCTCCTCTCCTTCCTCCGGCTGCTGCCGTTCTTCTTCGGTTAGCTGTAAGAACAGCTCAATCAAACGATCTTCCGGCTCCGCCCCGCCCGTCTGGCGCTGATAGAATTTACGGAACAATTCTTGTACAGGCATACGTGAACGGGAAATCTGTTCGAGCTCCAGCTCCATTTGCGGATAAATCGGACGAATATGAATGATCCCCTCACGTGATTTACGCAGGCGCTGAATATCATTCATCGACATAGCTTCACTGAGCCGAATCTCCAAATCTATAAAAGCGGAAGCATCTCTACCTTCATCCAACCAGTTATATACCTCTTGCAATCCCCCCGTAGAGCTCCATCTTACAAGTGGACGCCCACAGCGAAGATAGATTTCTTCGAAGGTCGGCTCACCGCCCGGCGCAACATCAATCAGCGTCACCGACTTGGCTTGTCCTGCTTCCGAAAAGCTATATGCCAGCGGGGATCCGCTATAACGGATCATCCCTTCCCCTTTTACACGCTGAGCGCGATGAAGATGGCCTAGTGCAGTATATTGCGCTCCACAGGATAAAGCAGAAGGGTCTACAGTGTAAGCCCCGCCCACCTGAATTGGGCGTTCCGAATCACTCTCTACACCTCCAAGCACATAAATATGGCTCATCGCCAAATTCACGGTTTGTGGCGTAAATTCCCGTCCCAACAGTTGCATAAGTTTGCCTACCCGTGCGCTGTAAGCTAGTCGAAGCTCCTCTTCCCCGCTGTCCCCAGCAAGCAACTCACCGAGACGTGCCTCAGAGGGATAGGGAAGGGCTGCGATTTTGGCAATCTCACCTGTCCGCGCAGCATGAACTGTCACTGGCTCTGAGGTTGGAAGTCCTACCAAGGTAATCCCCTGCCTTAATACAAGCGGGGAGACTGAAGATACGCGCTCCGGTTGGTCATGATTGCCGGCAATCACCACAAGGGGCCTGCCCCCTGAAGTCAGCCTGGCAGCAGCCTCATAGAATAATTGCTCCGAAGCCGCTGGCGGATTAACGGAATCGTACACATCTCCCGCCATCATAATCAAATCCACCTTATGAAAATCGGCGATCTCCACCAATTCATCTATGAACTGCTCTTGCTCCTTCTGGCGGCTTCTTCCCTCCAGCGTACGGCCCAAGTGCCAATCCCCCGTATGCAATATCCGCATCTTCGTCCTCTTTCCCCGCTCCTATGCGGCAATGAATAATTTATAATTTCACAGCATGATCGCCGTCAAAAAAGTACAGCCAAATCTCGCTGATCGGTTCTCCCAAAATATCATGTAATGCCTTGCTGTATAACTCTAGCTGAAAACGATATTTTTCCTTAAGTGCCTCTAAGCCGCCCTGATGTTCTAATACAGAGTCCGTCTTATAGTCTAGCAGAATAATCCGGTCCTCTTCACGGAACAGGCAGTCAATGACCCCTTGAATTAGCACAGCCTCACTAAAGCCTTCCTTATTGTTCTCAGGGGAAAGCTCCGAGACGGCTTCATTCATATAATCGAGCCCTCGATAAGCCTCACCTGCGGGAACCATATAACTGAACGGCATTTCTCTAAGCTTCCAAGAAGAAGCTATTAATCTACGTCCCAGTTCATTAGTATAAAAAGCTTCTATCTGATCGGGAGCTACAGCCTCCACCTGCTCAGCAGTTAGAATAGCCACTCTCTGAAGTCGGGCTAAGGTTTCTTCCACAACCATAGGATCAACCGGGCCCTCCAGCGGAATATGCTGCATGACTGTATGGTATGCTGTCCCGCGTTCCGCTGGGGTTAGACTGCGTTTTTCCATAAATTTCGGACGCCGCAAATGAAGACTGTCCGCACCTGCAACACTTGGACGTTTATCGTTTTCTATTGAGGTTGTAGAATTGCCTTCTTCCAGCAGATCAAAAGAGGGCTGCTCCTGCAACGACAACAACGCTTTTAACTCCGTAACAGAAGTTTTAGCCGGAATACCTGAGGCTGCCGCATACGGGTAATTCCATTCCAGTCTTCTAGCAATTTCATCGCTAGTCTCTGTTCCATATATATTTACAGCTTCACCCTTATGCAGTGCTTCGAGTACAGCTTGCCGTTCCTCTACCTTCTCCTCAGTCTGATCCGTTGGCAGAAACGCCCCAGAATTAAGTTCGGAAGCATTTTGCACACTGATGCTCCAGTTGGAGACATCGTTGTGCAGCACCGTGGAGACGGTACCTTCTGAACCGCCCAGCTTACGAAGAATCGCCGCCGCAGGGTGCCGGATCAATGCCGGTCCGACCCAGTCCAAATAGCTGCGCCCTCGGGCCAGCAGATGATCTGCAAGCAGCAGCTCATCCCGGTTCTGTACGCTGCTCCAGCTAGCGATTTTGCGCGGCAAATCTCTTACAGTGCCTACTAGAATCATTTTATCTCTCGGACGAGTTAACGCTACATATAATACACGCATCTCCTCCGCTAATAATTCAAGCCGTGTACGCCGGTTAATAGCCAGATAAGGAAGTGTTGGGTAGCTAACTCGCGTTTCCCGTTCCACAAAACGCGGCCCAAAGCCAAGCTCTTTGTGCATAAGAAATGGCGAATGCAAATCTTGTCGATTGAACTGTTTTGCCATCCCGGCTACAAAAACAACAGGGAACTCCAGCCCTTTGGATTTATGGATGGTCATGATTCTGACGCCATTGCCTTCTTCACCGCCACCGCCAGCTACACCCAGATCTCCGCCGTTCTCACGAAGCCGTGAAATGAACACCAGAAAACGGAACAATCCACGCGCTGCGGTGTCATTCTCAAATTGCACAGCCCGATCATACAAAGCTTTAAGATTGTTCTGGCGCTGCGAGCCTCCAGGCAGTCCTCCAACCCATTCCAGATAGCCGCTCTCCCCATAGATACGCCAGATCAGCTCACTGAGACTACCTTGTCTAGCCGCATTTCTCCAGCTTTCCAGCTGTTCTAGGAAATGTCTAAGCTTGCGCTTCAGTTCTGGACTGATCTGCGGCAGATCTTTATCAGGTAAAACATTATTCTCGACGGTGCTTGCGGATTCAATCACATGAGCCGAGAAGAGGTCATACTCTTCTTCAGCCTCTTTTGCATCTTGCATCTCCACCGCCATCTGTACTGCTTGAAAATAAGGACCCTGACTACACATACGCACCGTAGCCAATTCTTCTTCCGTTAATCCGACCACAGGTGAACGAAGTACGCCAGCCAGCGGAATGTCCTGCTGAGGATTATCAACTATTTTTAAGAGGGAAAGTGCAATTTCCACTTCTGTAGCTTCAAAATAACCTTTATTCAGATCACCATAAGCAGGGATTCCTTCCATCCGAAGCTCTTCGATGATTAGAGGGGTCCAGATTCTTGCCGAGCGAAGCAGGATTACGATATCACCGTAAATAACCGGGCGCATAATCTTGAGTCCTTTATCGTAGATAAGCAGCGGCGATCCACCGGTCATCCCCGTCATTTGTGAAATACGCCGGGCAATTGCCCGTGCTTCCAGCTGCGCCGTCTCGCTCTCAATGGCTTCACTCTCCTGAAGTAGCGCCTCACCGTCTTCAGAAGTCTCTTCTGACTTCCCTGCTGTTGAACCACGATCTATCAATAATAACTCCGGTGCAAAAAAGGTATCGGGACCCTTCTCTGCTGCACCTGGGAAATTCGCTCCGTAAACAAGCTCAGCGCGTTCGTCATAATTAATCTCCACTACCGTCTCATTCATAATCTGCCGGAAGATCATATTAACGGCATTCACAACCTCCATGCGACTGCGAAAATTACGGGCCAGATCGATAACCGAACCGCTAGACGATTCATTAGTAATTTCAGATGGATCATCGATTGGGTGTGAGCCAAAGCTGCGGTATTTATCCAGGAATAGCCCCGGCTCCGCCAGACGGAATCGATAGATACTTTGCTTCATATCTCCGACCATAAACCGGTTACCGGGTGTTTCACGGGATATTAGCCGCACAATCTCCTCTTGCACACTATTCGTATCCTGATACTCATCCAGCAGAACCTCATCGAATTGAGCACGGTATTCCATAGCTGCATCAGAAGGCAGGGAATGACCGGGCGTAGAGTCCGGATGGCGTAGAATTTGCAGACAATAATGCTCCAAATCACTGAAGTCGACTAGACCTCTTCCTGCTTTTTCAATTCTATAACGTTCACCGAATGCTATCACTGTCTCTGCAAGCTCTGCCATCAGTGGAGCCGCTTCGTTCAGCTCTTTCAAAAAAACCTCAGGCGGACGGCCAAACAATGCTTTCTGAAGATCTAAAATACTCTTCTTCACACTGTCGCGCAGTTCCTTCACCATCTCCTGCAGTCCAGGATCTGTCGAATCCTTCTTACAAGCCTTTAATTTTCCAAAATATACTTCCATAAAAATATCATATAATTCTGCCCAAGGTCGTTCGTTTACGGCATCCTGCAGTGCATTTACCATCTCAAGATCAGTGGTTAAATTCTCAGCATAGGGTGCCGGACCACCCGGTTGTAGTGCAATCTCCCGGCCTTGCATCAGCTGACTGGCTGCACCCGCAAGTGTCAGCTTCGCTTCTTCAAGAATGCTCAGCACCCATGGCGTTCCACCCAGACTTTCGGTGTCTGGCAATGAGAAATCAGCTGCAGTATCACGGAGCCATTGCGCTGGCCAAGGATGGCTGCGGGCGTAATCATGCAATCGCTGTATGAGCGCATGCACTGCATCATCACTGCGTTCACCACTGAACCAATCAGCGAGCTGCACAAATATGCTGTCCTCGCCATCCGCACCTACCTCACCGTACTTTTCCTCCAGCAACTCTTCGAGCAGCTCCTGCCGCATCATCTCCGCTTCATGCTCATTTAATATGCGGAAACCCGGATCAATCGGAATCATTTGATAATAACGCCGGATCACTTCCAGACAGAAGGAGTGCAACGTTGTAATCGAAGCTTTGCCCAGCAGGGATAGCTGACGGCGCAAATGGTCGTTCTCCCCGTTCTCCTCCAGCTCCCGATCAAGGGCTTCCCTGATCCGCTGCCGCATTTCGGCAGCCGCAGCTTTGGTAAACGTGGCTACTAGTAGCCTGTCTACACTGAAGCCGTTCTCTTCCTTACTGATCTTTCGAATAATCCGTTCTACCAGCACCGCCGTCTTGCCGGAACCTGCTGCCGCAGCAACGAGGATGTCATCACCGCTCTCCGCAATGGCGCGCCACTGGTCATCACTCCATATACTTCCTTCCGGTTTCGCTTCTATTTCAGCCTTCATACTCAAGGTGTAGTTCCTCCTTTGCGGGACAGCAGATCCCATATAACATCCTTCCCTGGCTTACCCAGATTGTTATAGCTGTTACCTTCCACAGCTTCATCGAACTGGCAGACAGGTCTAAAGGAACAGAATGTGCAGGCGGTCTCCTGCCCAATTCGGTACGGCTCAATCGCCACATCACCCTCTGTTATCCGTGTCCCGATATCCGAGATCGTCCCTCTAACGGAGGATAATAGATGGCCCCACTGCTCTGGTGTAGCTACTGAGGCACTGCTATAAAAGCTGCCGTCAGCTTTTACTGCTACAGGCACGATAGAAGAATACCCTTTGTCTAAAGTCGTATCCATCAGGGAGACAACCTCACGATCTGCTGTAAGCAGTCCTTTCATCTTGAAGCGTTTCAACAGCTCTTGCTCAGCCTGTTCCTTGTTCATCCCGTTGGATGAAGTTAACAACGGATCATGCACATGGAAATAAAGTGTGCCTGCTGGAAGTGCCGGCTGCCCCAGCCATTGCTCCGAATATGTCAGCAGCACATCCAAATAAGTCAGCATTTGCAGCGACAATCCATAATACACCTCATGCAGCTTGAGATCCTTTTGGCTCGATTTATAATCAATTACCCGCAGAAGAATTCCGTTCTCTCCACGAGCCATGTCTACACGGTCAATCCGGCCAACGACCTCCATCACACAGCCATTCGGCAGCGTAATTCTTAAAGGCGGCAACTCCTTATCCGGTCCAAAATCCAGCTCCAGCCCTACTGGCTCAAAGCTGCCCCGGCGGGCGTGCTCGCCCAGAATCACAGAAGCACGTCCAACAATATTCTTAAGCTTACGGGAGATGTACCCGTAACGTTTGGAGCTCATTAGAATTTCACCCTGCAACATCGGAGATAGCCGTTCTACTGTCTCACTGGCCTCACGCCGACATTCATCCGGAGACAAGCTGCCCCAGCCCCGTCCCTCTTGTTTCAGTCTTATCGCCATATCACTTAACGCAGCATGGAACAGCTGTCCAATATCAGGTGCTTGCAGCTTATATAACTGGCGCTCTTTCAGTCTTAGTCCGTAGGACGCAAAATGGGAAAATGAGCACGCAACAAATTTCTCCATCCGGGACACACTGCCCCGCAGTGTTGAGCCACCATACAATCTGAGGCTTGTGCCACGCTTTAGCTTCGTTCCCTCATTACGATAGAACAGTGAACTTAGCAAACGTTCCAGTTGAAATTTACGATCTTCGTTCTTAGTAAACCAGTTATACACATCCCACCATAGCTCCGGAATTTCTGTTCCTTGGCGCCACTGCCGCAGCTGCATAATCAATGCGCGAAGACTCTGTTCTGGTTGACCAATGAAACCGAGATGGATAGGATTTCCGACTTCTATAGGTAGTCCCGAAGGGGGAAGTGCTGACAAGCTGTGCTCTTGAACCCTTGGGAACATTCTATGCAAATGCCGGATAACCTCAGAGGGAAGGAGAGCTTTGCCCTCATCATCCGCTGTAGCGTAGCTAATCCAGAGCTTTCGGCTTCCTGTCGTTAGTGCATTATAGATCAGAAACCGCTCGTCCAGCAGTTTACGAGAAGCGCCGGGAGCAAGCTCCATTCCAGCATTCTCTAGTACGGAGCGTTCACCTTCCGAGAGAATTCCATCTTCCTTAAACTGCGCAGGCACAACACCTTCATTAAATCCAAGCAAAAAAGCGTATTTAACCCCCGTTGGGCGAGTCCGATCCATATTGCCGACCAATACTTGATCCAGTGCGGGCGGAACTAGTCCCATTTTAAGTTCAGCAAGACCTGTCTCTAGAACTCCAGTGAACACTTCAAACTCAAGTCTTTCATTGCCCATCATTTCTACTATCTGATCTAACAGATCAAGTACCGCACCCCACAACTGGCTATGTTCCCTAGCCTTCTCGGGTTGGCCCTTCTCCATAGACTTAACACTGAGTTTCTCCAGCTTTCGTGCAACATCCGTCTCTTCAAGCAGCTTGTACATTGCCGTACATAGTTCAAGGCCGCTTCGGCTTTTCTGGATTCGTTTCTCAAAAGCAAATAATGGACCTGTTATACTAGCACGGCATCGTTCCATAGTAGCAAGCAGTTCATCATCCATCTGTCTGCCGCCTTCCAGCGACAAGCTAGGAATACCTTTCCAGGAGCGGCCATCTGTCCAGCGGAACCCCTGAATCCCACAAGCCAGCACATAGTTTTCTAAAGCATCCATATCTTCACGCGTAATACTACCGTCTAGCGGAAGCAGAAGCTCCGTCTTTACGCAACGGAATACATCCTCATAACGCCAGCGACGACGCACTACATCCAATGCGGAACGTATAAACTCCACTAGCGGATGATGCAGCTCATTCACCTTCTGGTCCAGAAAAAATGGCACTCCATAATCTTGGAACAACGGCTGAACCAGCTGCTCGTAATCGCCAATATTGCGCATCAATACGGCCATTTCGCCATATTTTGCACCTTCATCCCGCGCCAGTCTAGTCATTTCGCGCAGGGCTCCCTCAACCTCTGCTCTGTGCGAAACTGCGGCGCCTATGGATATAGCCTCTCTTGCCAGTTCATCCGCACCTATCCAAGCCTTCCGGCGATCATATCCCCGTTCAAGGTGAGCAAGTACTGGACTTTCCTCAAAACGCGGAAGAACCGTTGGCTCCAACAGCTCGTCCCATACATCAATGCCCAGCTCTTCAGCAATTCCTCGCAGTTTAATGTAAGTAACCGCAGTTGGGTGAAACAATTCAAGCTCATTCAACTGATCTCCATAGGGGTAAGGACGATCAATTGTAAGCGAAACCGTCAGCCTCGAAGCTTGCTGCATCAATTCTCGAAGCACTACGAATTCCTGCGGAGTAAATCCATGGAACCCATCTACCCAAATCTCTGCCCCGCGAATGTAGGAGGAATCTGGAATATGCTCAGCCAGTTCTGCTAAACGATCCTCTTCATCGATATAAAGACGGGACATTTCCTTCTCTAAATCGCTAAATACCAGCTGCAAATCATCCAGCTTACCCTCAAGAATAGGACTTCTTGCAATAGCTCCTCGCATAGCGGACAGCTGTTCCTCTAAATCAGTGGAACCCAAACAGCAACGTTTCATCTCCGTGTGCAGTTGGTTCAGACGTTCCACAAAACCCGGTCTGTCTGCTGAGGCACCGAATAATTTCAGTTCCTCTTTGCGGCGACTGATGATTTTGTAAATTAACATTTTCTTACCTTCTTCACTGATTGGCAGACTTGCACTGCCACCAGTTTCCTGCTTCACACGATAGGCAAGCCGCGAAAAACTCAGTGTCTGCGCCCGAAGGCTTCCCTTCACATTCCCTACGGTCAGAAGCCCCCGTTCTGCTCCAAAAGAACCTTGCTCTGGCACAAGAATAATAATCGGCGCACCAAGCGGTTCCTTTTCTAAGGAAGAAGAGATAGATTCCCATATTTTTGTTGTCTTGCCACTGCCCGAGCGGCCTAGTAAAAAGGTTACCGGCATAAATGATAGACTCCTTCCGTAGCGGAGAAAATATATAGAATACAGGGTGAAATATCCACCCATTGATTACACTCCAATTAAAAAAGTTCAGTGATTCCTCGTCCCCTCAGTATATCATAACCACACTAATCGGAACATGTGTTTGCTAGTATTTTCTAATGTTTTACAAAGGATAAACAGCTATGAGTACAAATAAAAAAAGCAAACCTCCGGATTTTGGCGGCTTGCTTTTTAGAGTGTTTAGTTTGTTTTTAATGCCAGTTGTGCAACGTTAGATAGGAGCTGCCAATGTCGGAGCATAGGGTCAATGTTAGACTGTTGGCGTTCAGTGTTCAATACTCAACATTAGCACTCTACGCCGATCGTTTTGTAATCCGCATTCCGCATATCATAATTCAATAAGCATCATTCGTTGTTTACTATTTAGTATTCCGAATTTAACACTCAACATTTCGGCTAGGCTTGTTTCATTAATTACTTAGGGACCCAGGAGCCGTTATTCGTGGATTCAGTGCTGTTATGGCAACTTTTCGGACCCCACTGACGCTATTCTTCGAAAATGTGCTGCATTACGGGTGTTATTGGGGCAATAGCGCCTTTAGGGTCCGTAAGAATTCAATAATGGGCTGTTTACGCTAAATAGAGTCATCTGAGTCCGTTAGCAACTCCTTGCATTACAGTCGACTCACGGCCACCCTACGTCCAGCCCGTTTATCCTACTTGTTACTTGGCACTGTAAACCTTTTTGACCTTCAGGCTTATTTTTTACTCCGCACTTCAAAAATCGCAAACTTCAGATAGTGTCCTTCGTTAACGCCAAGTATTTGTGGGTGGTCTTTGCCTGCGGCCCGCCATTCCACAAGTCTCAGCACCTTGCCAGCATCTTTAGCCGCATCGGCAATCGTTTCGAGGAACAGATCTGGCTGCATATGGTAAGAACAGCTTGCGGTAACCAAATAGCCGCCTTCGTTCACCAGCTTCATCCCGTGCAGATTGATATCCTTGTAACCACGACAAGCGCCAGCTACTGCACTTTTGGTTTTGGCAAACGCCGGAGGGTCCAGGATGACTACATCCCAAGTTCTTCCTCCACCTGCTGTCATCGGCTTGGATGTGTCGGTTTTGGCTGTTTTGCCTCCGGTTTTAGGATTTGCAGCAGCTGCTGCCGTCTCTGTTCCACTTGCAACTGTCGCCCGTTCAGAACGTTCCTCTAGTCCTTTAACCTGATTCCGTAGATATGCAAAAGCATCATCCACTACGAATTCAACACGATCGCTAAAGCCGTTCAGCTCCACATTCACTTTGGCACTCTCAATGGCGTGTGCTGAAACATCAAGGCAGGTTACTTTTTTCGCGCCATACTTGCAGGCATGCAGCGTGAAGCTGCCCGTATGCGAGAAGCATTCCAGCACTGTCGCACCGTCCCAATAAGGGAACGTTACATGTTTGCCGCTCTTATTAACTGGTAAGGTCTGTAGTGAACCATCCTCAGTTTCAATTTCCTGTAGCGTAATGCCGCTTCGTCCTCCCCACCCTTTCATGAGCGGAGCAATGGAAGCTCTATTCTCACGTTGGTCAAAGAAGTAACCTGTCTTCTGGCCCTCTTCAATATCAACGACCAGCTTCAGGCCATTCTCGCTCACGGTTACATGCCTTGGACATTCCCCGTACAGCACACCCGTTGTCTGCTCCATACCTTCAAGCTCGCGCACACTAACATCACTGCGCTCATAGATTCCGCGCGGTGCCATAACCTGCACCAATGCTTCGACGATTTCTGCACGCCGCTTGTCCATTCCGAGGGTAAGCAGCTGCACAACCAAAATATCTCCGAATCGATCTACAATAAGCCCCGGCAAAAAGTCCGCTTCACCATAAACCAAGCGATAAGCATCCGCACCCGGAAGGAACCGGTTTCTGTGTTGCAGACAATTCGCAAACCGTTCTGCAAAAAAGGCTGTATCCATGATCGCAAGGGGTCCCTGCGATACAATTCTTACCCGAATCTGTGACGCTGGATTGTAATATCCCACGGCCAAAAATCGGCCCTGATGATTAAGGACATCTACTAATCCCCCCGCTTCCGGATTCCCTTCTACCGATGCGACTTCACCTGCATAGACCCATGGATGGCCCTGTTCCAGTCTTTTTTTGCGATTGCGTTCTAAAATAACCGATGGCAATGACTTCAACTCCCTGTTTTTCTAAAAATGTTTTTATACATGTCCCATGCAATACATTCATATATTGGTGTACAACCCTCGTCCAAAGGAGTATGCCCTATGTTCAGTGATTTGCTGTTCCCTATCATATATGGTCTTGTTATCTTTCTAGCCGGCATGAAGCTGATGGAAACGGCGTTGTCCAAGCTAGCAGGCCCTCTATTAACTACAAGCCTAAATAGAGCTACCTCAACACCTATTAAAGGAATGATTGCCAGCAGCCTGTTGTCCGCCTTACTCCAGAGCAGTACTGCTGTAACGGTGTTGACTATCGGCATGGTCAATGCCGGCCTGCTTACCTATGCCCGCACACTTGGCATTATCCTGGGCAGCAACATCGGCACCACATTAACTACAGAATTGATCGGACTTCAGATCAATACCATGGCCACGCCCTTGCTGGCAGCCTCGCTCAGTCTGTGGGCAGCGGCAGTTATTGCAGGCGAACTGCCGCCTACATCGCGAGTGGCAGAGCTCTGCCACAAAATATCCCCGCCGCTGCAATTTATCAGTCTGGCTGTATCAGGCTTCTCCCTCGTCCTATGGGGCATCGCTGTCATGCAGTCTATCGGCGGAATACTTCAGGAAAGTGGCTTATTCCTCTGGTTCATAAACCATGCCGCTACTAGTGCCTTATGGGGGCTCGCCGCTGGAGCGTGCCTAACAGCCATGCTCCATAGCAGCGCTGCTGTCATAGCTATGGCTATGAGCATTGCCGCCTCGGGTGCCATGCCGCCTGAGCTAGGTATAGCCATTGTGCTGGGCGCCAACGTGGGCACCTGTGTTACAGCGGTCATCGCTTCCATCGGCGGCACGCCATCCGGCGTCTTCGTCGCTTGGTCCCATGTTGCGCTTAATGTAGGTGGTGCACTATTATTCTTGCCCATGATCGGGCTGCTACAAGCAAGTGCTGCATGGATTGGTGGAGGCCCTGCTTCACAAATCGCCCACGCCCAGACCATTTTCAACGTAGTCTGCTCACTTCTAGCACTGCCATTATGCTACCTGCCTATATGGTCAAAACTGGAGAAACATCTTCAGTCTTAACAAAAAGGTGCCGTTTATTATAATCCCAGTTTTCCACAACTGTACTATTATACTTCAATCGAAAATATTATAAAACCGCGAACCGTCGTAAAAAGTGATCACCGTCGAGAAAATTCCAATCAGCGCAAACAAAGCCAATGCAAAATAATCGTCTCTCGTGAACGGGCGACGGCTATACCAAGTTCGTTTGGTCTCAGTGCCAAAGCCGCGCAGCTCCATAGCGGTACTGATATTTTCAATCCGCTCGATACTAGTCAGAATTAGGGGCATCAGAATCGAAATGATATTTTTTAGCCGCTTAGGCAGCTTTTCTTTTCTAGAAATATCTATTCCCCTTGCTTGAGCAGAAAACGATATATTCTCATAATCTCGTTGAATATCCGGAATGTACCGCAGTGCCAGCGATACAGAATATGCAATTTTATAGTTCACTCCAACTCTATTTAAGGATGCTGCAAATTCACTGGGATTGGTCGTTAGAAGAAATAATAATGCCATAGGAATGACCACCGCATATTTCAGGGCAATATTGAATTGATAAAATAGCTGCTCCCAAGTTACCGTATACCGGCCTGCAATATGCATAATATCATGACGTGTCCCGTAAACACGTACGCCCTCCAAAGGAGAAAAAATAAAGATAGCTATATGATTAAGCAAAAAGAAAATCAAAATAAAATATAATACGAAAGCATAATCCTGAAATTGAACTTTGGAAATTCTAAAGGCAAGCAAACTAAATAACAGCATCACAATTAGACATCTTGTATCATATGTAATCATCCCCGTCACAGACCACACTACAAATAAAATCAACTTCGTAGCGCCGGTAAGACGGTGAATAGGTGAATCCTGCTTCGTAAAAGTTAACATTTTGGCCTTCATCCGCCTCGGCTCCTCCTATCATACGCAATAAACCTTCTAACGAACTCCTCCGGTTGTTTCAATCCAGCTTTTATAGCTAGGGCAAAAAGCGAGGTATCTTTCAAGTTCGCTTTTTTCACCACATCAGTATTCGTTAATATTCGCTCAGGGCTATCATCCGCAAGCTTCACGCCATCAGCTAACACTATAGCTCTATCGGCATATTCCAGCATCAAGTGCATATCATGCGTAATCATAATGACCGTCATCCCCTGCCCCCGCAGCGTCAAGAGAAACTCCATCATTTCGTTATAATGCCTGTAATCCTGAGCAGCAGTCGGTTCATCCAAAATGATCACTTCCGGCTCCAGTACCAGAATGGCGGCAATCGTGACCCGTTTCTTTTGGCCGTAACTGAGCGCCGAGATCGGCCAGCTGCGAAAAACATAAAGTCCGCACACCTTCAAGACTTGATGGACGCGTTCACGAACGAGCTCCTCAGGGCAACCTCGGAGTCTTAGTCCTAGGGCAACCTCATCATATAAAAGTGTCTTAGAAATCATATGATTGGGATTTTGCATAACAAAACCAATCCGCTCTGCCCGCTCCTTAATCGTGTCCTGAGCAATATCACGCCCATGCATCCGTATTGATCCGGAAGTAGGTTTATAGAAGCCACAAATCAGCTTAGAAACTGTAGATTTCCCAGCCCCATTTCGCCCCGCTATACAGACCATCTCTCCTTTATGAATACAGAGATTGAGCTTATCCAGCACCTGCTGATTTTTTTCGTATCCAAAAGAAATATCTTGCAGTTCAAGGATGGGTGGGCTCTCCAGCTTATCCTGGCGCGACTGATTGCACTCATACCAGATCTTAAGTTTATTAGAACACGCCTCCAACTGAATATCGTTCACATGCTGCGGATTCATATTTGCTGTAATCGAACATCCGGCATACTTCAAAGCCGTTAAATAGAGAGGTTCCCGAATGCCAACTTCTGAAAGCAACGTTGTGCTCAACAGCTCTGCAGCCGGCATATCCGCCGCAATACGTCCTTCATGGATCACAATAATACGATCCACCGCCCGATGCAGCACCTCTTCAAGACGATGCTCGATCATAATAACGGTTTTACCTGTCTCTTTATGCACTCGATCAATAAGCTCAATCGCTTTTGTACCGGTATAAGGATCTAAGCTTGCCAGCGGTTCATCAAAGAGCAGGATGTCCACATCACCTACCAGTACACCTGCCAAGGACGTTTTTTGCTTTTGTCCACCCGATAACTCCTGAGGAGAAGAGGCCAGAAAGTCGTGGATATCCACCGCTCTTGCGGCAGCCGCCACTTTGCTCTTCATTTCTGTCTGCTGAACCACATGGTTCTCTAGACTGAAGGCGATATCCTCACCAACCGTTAATCCTACAAATTGTCCATCCGGGTCCTGCAATACGGTACCTACCTGATTGGACAGCTCTGCGATACTCAGATCCTTCTGCTCCTGGCCTATAACCCGTAATGAACCTGATATTTCCCCTCTGTAAGCAAAAGGGATGAGACCATTAATGCAATGAGCCAGTGTACTTTTCCCAGAACCTGAGGGTCCCACGATAAGCACCTTCTCCCCTTCAACAATCGTTAAGTTAATCCCCTGTAGTGTGGGTTCCTGCTGCGCCCGATATTGAAAGCTGAAATCCTTAAATTCAATCATTACTTTTTTCATCTGAGACCTTCCTCTGGGTTAATGTGAAGAGAAAAAAGCCGGTGATTTCCACCGGCTTTTTAGCTTGGATATGTATTCCACTCAAGCTTCTCTAGTCAAGCTGCCCTGTTTCGTTCTTGTCTTAGCATACGCAATGGCTAGTAAAGATCCGATCACTGCCACCGAAGCTATATTTAATGCACCTGCGGTCAGTCCTTGCGTAAATACTTTATTAGCGGGTTCTGCATAGATCAGAATATCCAACACTGGGGCTACAAGGAACCAAGCTACAGCATTCGCTGCAATCTGAGCCAAATTAAAGCGTATTATTTCCTTCCGTCCGAATTCCCCGTCATGAATAGCGATTCTAGCTACTAACAAGCCAATAACCAGCCCTACAATTCCTGATGATATGACCCAACTGAACCATGGCGATCCATAAGATATCGTATCCTTCAGGGTATGCCCGATCAGGCCTATAAATAATCCGGCAAACGGGCCGTACAATAGGGAGAACAATGCCAGTAATGCGTATGTAGTCTCGATGTTAGTGTTTGGAATACCCGAAGGAATCGAGCCGAATCTCCCCAATATAACGAATAAAGCAGAACCAATACCAATCGCTACAATCGTCTTGATCGACAACACCTTTTGTTTTGCCATGTTTTCATCTCCCCCAACGCATCTATTATGTTTTATGTGATTATACATCGGAATAGTCGGAATTACTATAGAATCCAAATAAAAAAATCTGCAAAGCAACATAATGTTGGCTTTGCAGATTCATAGTTGATAATTCAGATCTTATTCTCTATTACTTCACTGTCACTGATACTGTAACTGTTTTGCCGCCTAGCTTTCCTTTAATGGATGTCGTTCCTTTACTCACAGCTACAATCTGACCACTTGCAGATACTCTCGCTACAGAAGGCTTGGAGCTGGTCCATACCGCACTTCCAGTAACAACAGCAGTCTTACCAGTATCATACTGTGCAGTCACGACTACATTCTGAACGGCTCCCGGAGCCATTTTCAGTCTGCTTTCATTAACGGTCAGCTTTGTTAATTTAGGAACTACAGTAATTTTGACACTAGCAGCAATCCCTTGGTAAGATCCTGTCAACGTAGCAGTACCTTCTGTTACTGCTTTAACGGTTGTAGCTTTAACTGTAGCAACCGCCTCGTTTGAGGACTCCCAATTCATACTGCTGGAGACATTCCCTGTCTTACCATTAGAATAATAAGCCGTTACCTTTATCGCTTTAGAGCCTTTAATGTTCATTTCGATAGCAGTAGGTTCTACAACTAGCTTAGTAACCTTTTGTTCAATGGTAACTGGGATACTGATGGTTTTATTAGCGTAAGTTCCCTTTAAAGTAGCAGAACCCTTCACCAGTCCTTTGATTACCTTACCGGAAGTTGTTGTCTTGATAATCGCATTCGTACCAGTAAGCTCCCATTCCATAGTTCCAGTAGCATCAAGTTCACTGCCGTTTTCCATCACAGCTTTTACTTCAGGAACAGCCTTCTCTTCACCAGTAACAATCACCAGATTTTCTTCTGGTCCAAGCAAGACAAGGACTTTATCTTTCACTGTAACCTTTACTTCAACACTTTTTTCTCTTACAGCAGTTTTTGAAGTCGTTGGGTTTTCTGATTTTATTTTACCGATAACCTTCACAATACCTGCCGATTCAGCTACAATCTTGCCGTCTTTAATGGTGGCAATCTCATCATCCGCAGAGGTCCACTCAATATCACTGCTAAGATCTAGCTTTGTACCGTCAAGCTTTGTACCATTTACTTTTGGAAGGCTTACGGTGTCATCTGTGTAAAGCTCCAATTCCGTCTTGTCGGCTGCCAATTCTGTGATCGTAGGATAAACTGTCAGCTTAAAGCTTTTATTAATTCCTCTGTACTCTGCTTTAATAACCGAAGTTCCCACTGCTTTAGCAGTCACTGCCGCAGTATCGCTACCAGGCGTAACGGTCGCCGCCAATTGATTATCCGAAGTCCATACTGCGCTGCCTGAAATGTTCGGAGTAGAATTCGCAGCATCGCGAACCTCAGCCTTTACGTTCAGGGTTTCGCCCATAAACAGGAATTGATCTCCTGTAGGAGTAAGTAGTAGCGCTTCATAAGGAGCACGTACATATACGTCTACTGTTTGTGTAATCCCCAGATAGGACACTGTAATTACAGCTTTACCAGCAGACAACACTTTGATCTCGCCTTTGTCTACTGTAGCTACACTAGCACTAGAAGAGGACCATTCCGCTTTCTCTGAAATATCATTTGCGCTGGATTTTGTAGTTTCTTTAGTCTCTGCAACCAACTTCAAAGGTGCATCTCCGACTAGCATCTCTAGTTCTTTAACGATTTTGTCGTCATGTTTAAGCTCAATTTCAGAATAAGGCAATTTCACTACAGCCTTAAAGGTTGCTGTTAAGGTCTTGTATTTGGCAGTGATCGTTGCTGTACCTTCACCAGCCAAAGTGATCTTACCTTCTGCAATGGTCAACACGCTTGTGTTGGAGCTGCTCCAAGTAGTATCAGCCGTTACATCCTTAGCAGAAGTCGCTGTTTCTCCACCAATCGCATTGGCTTTGACCAGCAGTTTATCCTCATCATCACCCAATTTGTAGTTCCCTTCAGAACTATATTCGAGCTTCAGTTCTTTAACAGGATGGGCTACCTCAACTTCAATGGTAGCAAGTGCATGATTATAAGTCGCTGTAATAATAGCTTTTCCGCTGTCAATCGGAGTCAAAAGGCCATTTACTACCTTTACAGCGTTTGTGTTAGAAGAATTCCATACAACTGCACCTGTCACATCTCTTTTAGATGAGGACCCTTCCACATTCGCATATACCTTAAGTTGCTTTGGCGTTTGTCCAACCGTAAGCTCTACTTTAGCGGAGCTTTCGAATTCAATCGAGTTGATATCGCCGGTCGCTGCAAAGACACTTACCGGAAAAACCGCAGTAGCTAACAATATCATGATGAGGAGCATTTTCGTCATTTTCCTGTACACAGTCATTTGTTCTCTCCCTTAGGCTATAATGTCGTTCGGTGGTTTATCCCCACACTCTTTTACTTATATCGACAATTGTACCCTAAGTGTTTACCCCCTGGCTCTATAAAGCGAAATTCGGGACTTTCAGACTAGATAATACGGTAAAGGTTGATCAAAATATTAGGAAGTAATATGCTAACTACTACATTCTTTCTTGAAACAAGGGGGCTACGATGAGTGCAGAGAACGTCCAACTAGAAGCAATCCCGTCTCCTAAACAGGAAGATAGCTTCCTTAAAGGGGTAAAAGATTGTATTCCCACACTACTAGGCTACTTAAGCATCGGACTTGCAGCAGGTGTTGTTCAAAAGACAGCCGGGCTCAGCATTGCTGAGATTGCCTTAATCAGCTTGATTCTTTACGCGGGCTCAGCTCAGTTTATAGCTGCTGGAATGATAGCTGTTAGCAGCTCGCCTGCGGCCATTATTATTACGATATTTATCGTGAATCTTCGCCATATTTTGCTTAGTGCAGCTCTTTCACCTTATTTCCGCCATCTTTCCCCACTGAGAAATATGCTGGTTGGTTCTTTATTGACTGATGAGACCTTCGGAGTTGCCATCAATCAAGCTTTGAATAAGCAGCAAATCAGTGAAAAATGGATGCACGGTCTAAATCTCACCGCTTATTTAAATTGGTTTCTTGCGAATGTAGCGGGAGCTTTTTTAGCCCAGTGGATCTCAGACCCTGATCAATTCGGTTTACAGTTTGCCTTACCTGCGATGTTTATTGGCATTCTTGTAATTTCCATGATTGACCGTAATAAAATCAAACTAGATTTGGTTGTCGCAATCCTTGCCGTGATCATAGCAGTAGGAAGCTCCTTCCTATTCTCCAGCAGTGTTGGAGTGATTATCGCTACAGTCATTGCTTCAACGATAGGGATGGTGTTTGAAAAATGGAAGTAAGATGGGATGTATTTCTGATCATTCTAGGAGCAGCTTTTGTGACCTTCATTCCCAGGGTGGTTCCACTCATGATCCTTAGCCGGTTTGAATTGCCAGAATGGGGAATGCGCTGGTTAAATTATGTTCCTATCTCTGTTATGGCAGCATTAATAGGTCAGGAGATATTTTTGAATGATGGGAAATTTTCGTCTTTAGCTAATAACATTGAGCTTTTTGCGGCATTGCCTACTTTTTTGGTTGCGATAAAAACCCGGAGCTTGCTAGGCACTGTACTGGCGGGGATTGTTTCAATCATGATCCTACGGATGTTTTTTTGATCCACTTCTACGCGTATGAAGTCACTATCGGACACAGCTGACCTCATTCGCAGCATTATCCCACTTTTGGAACACTAACGGACACCATAGTCGCTATTGTCATGAAAAACACCTATTATGAACCACTTTCTAAGGAATAGCTGCACTGGAGTCCGAAACTAAGCATAAAAGGCAAAAAAAATGCAAATAACGCCATCTGGGTCCGAAAGCATCAGGAGATTGTTATGAATTGGTGGTCTAGGCAGCAATAACTAAAAACAGAGCAGCCCTTCCCCGCTAACGGGAAAATGGCTGCTCTGTTGTCTTTTACTAATATCTATTGCTTAACGGACAGCCTGCTGAAGCCCAGTCTGACTAACCCCGACCAACTCACCGCGGCATTCGTTCACGCCAGCTTCCGTTATCTTCACCTGACAAAGTTCTCCTTGGAGTGAATCTTCTCCATCAAAGAACACCTGCAAATAGTTGTCGCTAAATCCATGCTGGATATTGCGCCCCGGAGCCCCTTTTGCGGCTCTTTCCGGAATAACACTTAATGTCTGACCTACAAATTTGCGAGCATAAGCTATTTGCATTTCTTCCGAAAGATCAATCAATTCCTGCACGCGTACATTTTTGATTTCTTCGTCGATCTGATTCTCCATCCGCGCTGCTGGAGTGCCCGTCCGCTTGGAGTAAGGGAATACGTGCATCTCGGAGTAATTAATAGCTTTCATGAAGTCGTAGCCGGCACGGAACATTTCATCGGTCTCCCCCGGGAATCCAACGATAACATCCGTAGTAATCCCGACATCCGGCATCGCCTGACGGATCAGCTGCATTTTGGCGTAATATTCTTCTGTCGTATATTTACGGCGCATCGCTTTCAGCACATCATTATGTCCGGCTTGCAGCGGGATATGCAGATGACGGCACATTTTAGAGGAACGGTTCAGCACCTCCAGCAGCTTCTCATCGATCTGGCTAGCTTCGATAGAACTGATACGTACCCGCTCCAGTCCATCCACCTTATCTAGATCCCACAGCAAATCGGCTAGACGGTAATTATCAAGATCATCACCGTAACCGCCGGTATGAATACCCGTGAGCACAAATTCCTTATACCCTGCTTCTACTAATTGATGTGCCTGGGTTACGATACTTTTGGGATCACGGCTGCGGGAAAGTCCACGCGACCATGGAATGATGCAGAATGTGCAGAAGTTGTTGCAGCCATCCTGAATCTTCATAAAAGCACGCGTCCGATCCGCAAAGCCAGGTACATCCATCTCTTCGAATTCACGTGTCTTCATAATATTACGAACAGCGTTGACCGGCTGACGTGAGGCTTCAATGTTTTTCACATGCGTCATGATCTGATCGCGGTCCTGGTTACCAATAACAAGATCGACACCAGGAATATCAAGAATCTCACCAGGAGAGGTCTGCGCATAGCAGCCAGTAACCGCCACGATAGCTTCCGGATTGCGGCGAACGGCACGACGAATCATTTGACGGCTTTTTTTGTCACCTGTATTAGTTACAGTACAAGTATTAATCAGATATACATCGGCGGGTCCCTCGAAATCGACCTGCTCGTAACCTTCATTTTTGAATAGCTGCCAGATGGCTTCGGTGTCATAAAAATTCACTTTACAACCTAAAGTATAAAATGCTACGGATGGCATCTCTTAAGCTCCTCCCATTTCTCCCGATTCATATAAAATACAAGCAGCGGCAACCATACCCGCTGTCTCACAGCGCAGAATACGCCGTCCTAGTCCTACGGAAACCGCACCAGCTTCTTCTGCCTTTTGGCATTCCTCTGGTGTAAAACCCCCTTCAGGACCTACCACAATCAGTACCTTCCCACCAGCCTGCGGTGAAAGCGAGGATAACCAAGGGGCAACACTGCTGCGAAGCTGCAAGCCTTCTTCTTTTTCATAACAGAAATAAACAGCATCATACTCACTAAAAGTCTGTAGCAGCTGCTTCCAGGATAACGGTGAGCCTACAGCCGGAACGATGTTCCGGTGTGCCTGCTCGGCAGCTTCTTTACAAATTTTACGCCAGCGGTCCAGCCGCTTACTTTCCTTGCGTTCATCGTATTGTACAATCGTGCGCTCCGACAGAAAAGGAATAAAACCAACGGCTCCAATTTCTGTACACTTTTGAATGACAGTTTCCATCTTATCGGCCTTGGGTAAGCTCTGAGCCACTGTGATTTTTATCCGCGGTTCATGCGTCATCTCCAGGGTTTCCAGGATATTCACTGTCACTTCCCCTATTTCGATCTGAGCAATCTCAACTAACGCTTCACGGGAGACGCCATCGCTGACAATAAGCTTGTCCCCAACCTTACCGCGCATGACTTTGGCAATATGCCTTGCATCTTCCCCGTCAATTCTAACGTTATCTGCACCAAACTGCTCCGGTGTAACAAAATATCGCTGCATCTCTTCATCATCCTGTTCATGAATTCAGTAAGAAGAAACGGTAAAGACGCCTTAATAAAGACGTCACCCGTTTCTTAGAGAAATATAACTATGGATCAGGCGAAATTTAACTATCCTATTTTTCAACAAATTACATAATACAATGTTTAAGCAGGGTTGACCAGACTTCAGTCCCTACCTTAGCTGCCAAACATTCTTAGGAATAGCTGCACAAATGTTCTCGACATTTCACTAGCCCAGTGGCCAAGAGGATCAATGGTATAGGTTCGTAACCCTGGAATAAACAGAATTAATAAAAAGATAAATACAGCCCATTGCTCAAATTGCTGTAATCTGCCCCGAATGGAGCGAGGAGCAATATCCTCCACAATCCGGTAGCCATCCAGCGGAGGCAATGGAATCAGATTGAACAAGAATAAAAAGAAGTTCCATTGAATAAAGGTGCCAAAGAACAGATACACTGCTTCTAAAACGCGATCATTGGAGATCGACTCTAATACACCGGTTGCCGCAAGCACCCCATATATTAAAGCACCAATAATCCCTAGTAACAGGTTACTGATTGGGCCCGCAGCAGACACAATGACTCCCATCAGACGGGGGCGGCTAAAGTTATCACGGTTTACAGGAACTGGACGTGCCCACCCGAAACCAGCAACCAGCAGCAGTAAAATACCAAAAAAATCGAAGTGTACAGCAGGGTTAAGCGTCATGCGTCCTAATAATCTAGCGGTAGGGTCACCGAACTTATTTGCGAAATAAGCATGACTGAATTCATGTACTGTAAAAGCAATTAAAATCGTAATGAGCAGAAAAGGAAGCTGATCCAGATCTACACGTATTATACTTTGCAATATATCCATTTTTACCTCTTTCCGGCTGTAAATGCCACCCAATCTTCTTCACGGGATACTTCCATAATCTCAAAGCCGGACTCTTGTAGTGCGTTAGCCACAAGTCCTTCTTTATCCTTATAAATACCAGAGGTAATATACAAGCCTCCTGGCTGAAGTGCACGATACACATCATCCGTAAACAATACGATGATTTCTGCCAAAATATTCGCAACTACAATCTTCACCGGGAGTGTAACGCCGAGGCTATCCTCTGTTACTTGCTCCGCAGGTGTTCCCTCAAGAGTGTGACCCGGTCTAGCGGATGGCCACATTTCTCCAGCAGCCGTGTCAGCTACACCTTCACCACCTAGCAAGGAGAGCAGGTCGCTTTCTTTTACCGTAATGAACTTTTCAAGTTTATTCAGTGCTACATTCTCCCGCGCACTTTCAACAGCTACAGGGTCCAAATCTAACGCCAGCACGGATTTCGCACCGAGCAGCATTGCACCTACAGCCAATATTCCTGAACCCGTACCAACATCGATTACTTCTTCGCCGCCGCTAATATTCTTCTCGAGCGCACGCAGGCACAAAGCTGTTGTAGGGTGAGTCCCTGTACCAAATGCCATACCAGGGTCCAGCTCAATGATTGCCTCATCGGGGCTCTCAGGCGTATATTCCTCCCAAGTTGGTTTAATCGTGAGACGCTCCGATACCCTGAGTGGTTTAAAATATTGCTTCCAAGCATGCGCCCATTCGTCTTCATCTACGGTTTTCCAAGAAATCAGCGATTTGCCCGGATCAATACCGTACTCACGCAATTCTGCTACCCGTGGAGTCAGTTCTTCTATAACAGCATCCATATCCGTGGAATCGGCATAATAACCTTTGATTACCGCTTCCCCTTCTGGGATATCATTCAAGGGTTGGTCATATAATTCACCGTAACGCGTATTCCGCTCTTTACTGAGTGTTCCGGATTCTTCAATAGAAACCCCACCCGCTCCTGCTTCATATAAAAAATTCGAAATCATTTCTTGTGCATCTTCTGTTGTATGTATCGTCACTTCATGCCATAACATCTTTATGTGATCCTCCTAAAGTTTTGTGAGCGTTAGCTTCATTGATTGACTTCGTGCAAAACTGGCTTCGTAAGCATAGGCTTAGTTTTGTGAGCGTTAGCTTCATTGATTGACTTCGTGCAAAACTGGCTTCGTAAGCATAGACTTAGTTTTGTGAGCATTCGCTTCATAGTATAACATTTCTTCTTGGGGTAACGCCAAACTACAGATCAACGCTCTGCCATGCCCGTGCTGCTCCTGCAAAAGCAATCGAGCAAATGATCATCTACCATCCCCGATGCCTGCATAAAAGCATAACATATGGTAGAGCCGACAAACTTCATGCCTCGCTTTTTTAATGCTTTACTCATTGCGTCAGACTGAGCCGTTAAAGCAGGGACATCCGCACGTGTCATCCAATGGTTAAGCGTAGGCGCGCCCCCCACAAAGCTCCAGAGATAATCTGAAAAGCTGCCTGTTTCCGCACTAATTTGCAAATATACTTTTGCATTACGAATGATAGAATCAATCTTTAAGCGATTTCTAATAATCCCGGGATCGTTCATCAACTCAGCGATTTTCGGCTCATCATAATGCACAATCTTTTGCGGATCAAATCCATCAAATACCTCTCTGTAATGTGCCCGTTTTTTTAAGACGGTGTACCAGCTTAACCCTGCCTGCATGCCTTCGAGCATAAGTAATTCAAACAGCTTCCGGTCATCATACAGAGGTTTTCCCCACTCTTCATCATGGTATGCGATATATAAAGGATCCTCATTAACCCAAGCACAGCGAGTGATTTCCATCCTTTTCTCTCCTTTACGCTAATCCTCGCTGAGTCCACTCAGCATCTACTCACTGTAAACGAAAAAAAGGGAAGAACACAAGGTTCCTCCCTAAAAAAGATTTTCTATGGCCGCAGCTGCACTCTTGTTTCTTTATCCGGATCGTCAGTCGTATAGAAGAATATATAAATAGAAGCTTCTGTACCTTTGAAACCCTTGTAAACATCAATGGCCTTATTGTTTCCATCCCCAGTGAAATTAACGGTCAGAGGTTTACCTAAAATACGCTCTTTCCCCAGTCCGATATGGGTCTGGTTAATTCCACCGAAGCGAGCATCTTCACTTTCAGTCTCTACATAAAGATCGGCACCCTGCATATAGTACGTCCATTTTACCGGATATCCGCTAAGCTGCTGGATAAGCGTCTGTTTCTTATCAGATATATTCGTCAACAGAAGTGGTGTTTTTTCGTCCTTGTTAATTTTATAGCTGCCGTGCTGAGTCACCTTGTATTTAGCAACAAAGGTAATTGGCGTCTCTTCTGTGATTTCAAGGTCAACTGGCCGCTCAAAACGAAGCACTGTTAATTCCGGCTCACCTTCTGGAGATCTCCAGAAATTGCCCTCCAGCGTCTTGCCTGCTACTTCAAGAGTAGACTTTTGATACGGGAAATTGTTGCCTTTCTCTTTACTTCTAATAGCGATTCGAATTTGAGTAGGCGTCACTACCATTTTCTCCAGCGTGTAATTAGGTTCGCCCTCTTCTAGCGGCAGATTCAATGAAGTATTTATGGTTCCGCTCTCCATCTGCTTTTTGCTTAATTGAAGATCAAAAGCTAGGGGCCCCTCAACCTTTTTCTCTTGTTTCATGTACTGCAGCTTGTAATTCACTTCTCCGCTGGAAATATCAGCCGCCTTAAAATATTGCTGGGACGTATATTCCCCGTTTTCTCCCGGTGTACCGAAAGCACCTCCAGCCAGCGAATTTATGAGCGTTCCGTTTTTGTAAGCGACTATATTTGGAAAGGCCCATTTTTTTGTTTCTGGCTGATCAAAAATGATCGCTGAAGAGAATAATATTTTTTCTTGTCCTTGGGTAAATGGTTTCACCTCTATGCTGCGCATTCCTTCCTGTCCAATAGGAAAATTTTGTGTCTCCTGCGATTGGATATCCAGCGGTAAATCTAACTCCTGTGTGCTAAAGGCTTGCAGATTATCTGCAACTAGTTGCACATTCACAGTATCCTTTTTCGGTGTCCAATCACTCTCGAAATATCCGTTGTAATGTTGATTTTTCTCATCCCATAACACATAACTGAACTCACTAGGACCATTCGCCCCATCTACGCCCTTCAAAGTCATTCCATTAACATTCCAATTTTCATTTTCCAAGCGTTTTCCTACATCCAAAGTGAATAAGATAACCGTCCGATTCTCATCCACAATCGCTGTATGTAGCTTCAGAGTTACTCCATCCTGCGTCACTGACTGGTTCAGTTGTTGTCCGAGATTTTGGGCCAGCGCTGCTTGAACGCCTCCTCTCCCATGGAGCAAATTATCCCAATCATAATGCACTGCTGCATATACGGGTGCCGCTGCAATAAGTACTGAAAATGAAGCCACCACAGCTATTTTACTCCAGTTTCTCCCTCTGTTCCCGCTACCATTCGCCATACGAAGTTGTAGGGGAGTCATTGTACTGTTTTCTTGCTCTAAACGTCCCCACATGCGTTCAAAATCTGGATAAGGCACGCCTTTATCTTCATTTAAACGATGCTCCAGCATATTTTCTAACTTTTTCAAAAGCTTCGCCCTCCTTTAGTTCAAGTTGAACCCCAGCCTCCTGCAGGATTCTCCTCATTACCGTTAGCCCTTTATGCAGCCTAGATTTGGTCGTTCCAAGTGGAATGGACAGCAGATCCGAAATTTCAGCCAGACTGAAATCATGCATATACCTAAGTGTGAGCACCATCCTAAGTTTGATAGGGACCTTGCTCATATATTGCGCCCACTCGACCTCCGTCTCACGCTGCTCAATCTGCTGCTCCACAGCTGTTTCTGCCGTTTTATTAAAGAAATGAAGGTTGTCCGTAATCTTCTGTTGTAAAGTCCGTTTTCGTTTCAAATGATTGAGGCAATGGTTGACCGTTATTTTCATAATCCAAGCCTTGATATGCTCCACATGCTCACGATTACTGCGAAATACGGTAATAAAGACATCCTGAGTCAAATCCTCTGCATCCGCCGCGTCATGCACCATATAGTAGCAAGTCCGGTATACATCTTTATTGTAGGTTTCAAATAACTCCCGGTTACTCTCCAAATTTTGCGCCCTCCTTTCTTGACTGAGATATCTATATGACAACCAATCCTTGGAAAAGGTTCGTTTTTCTGAGCATAAACTATCGCTACTCTTAAAGACATAGAGAAAATCAAACAGGCTTAATAATCTGAATGAAGCAAATGGAGGAAGGACAATGACTCTTTTAACTACTGGTCCGATAGAAAACAATGTTAACTCAGAAAACAACACAAGACTTACACAACAGGTCACTGTCAAAATTGCTAATGGTAGCGGTCAGATTGCTTCCACAGTTCTGATCGAAGGCTACTACATGAATGAAGAAAGAATTCAATATGTAGGCGATCTGCTAGATGTGATGCCAAATCAGGTAATAACTAAAAAATATTTTGCGGATTTTAATACCTTCGAATTTTTTTTCACAACAGCTAGTTTGCCAGACCATCCAATCCAACTCTCATTTTGGGGTAAAGACAGTGCAGAGAAATTAGTAGCCCAGCATCGATTAGCTACAGCAGAATTACTTGGATATGATGGGGCAACTGGGGCGACTGGGGTGACGGGGGGCTAAAGGTGGGACTGGCTCTGATGGGGCGATTGGGGACACCGGAGTTACTAAGGTTAGTGTTACTGTAGACGGAGTCATCACAAATCATAGATATATGATTCCTACCTTGATTGTTAACAAAATCGGATAATACCAACAATAAAAGGGTCCATCTCTTTTAAGTAGGAGACCGACCCTTTTTTGCTGATATTCAATCTATCAACATACATATTAACAATTAAAGGATATCCATAACCTCGCGCGCTTGTGTGTCGAGATTTTGTGCAGAAGAAGCAATCTTCGAAAAATCCTCCAACGCTACCAGAACCTGCTGCTGACTATCTTCTATATTTTCTTGCACTTGATTTGTTCCTATAGAGATCTTTCCAATTTCCAGCGTGATCGCATCCACACTATCCCGTACCTTTATGATCGAATCTTGTACCATGGAAGATAATTTTCTTACTTCTTTTGCCACTACGTCAAAACCTCGCCCATACTCCCCCGCATGAGCTGCTTCAATAGCTGCATTTAGGGCTAATAATTGCGTTTGCGAAGCAATATCGCGAATCGTTTGCACGATGCTATGAATCGCTACAGCTTGCTTTTCAAGATTAGCTAAAGTATGTGTATTTTCTATCGATACTTCGGCGATTTTGTTGATGCTTCGTAATAATTCTTGACTGCGCTCAATACCTAAATCTGCTCTTTGATTCAAGCTGTCTGCCATCTCTTGCATCCGTTGGACAACATTACTCATGTTGTTTTGTCTTTGGGTGATATTAGTTGCTATTTTAGATACTCCGATGACTTGTTCATTGCTTTCATCAAATACTGGCATGTAGGTGGCTTCAAGCCAAACCGCATTTCCTTTCGAATCCATTCGTTCGATCTTATCCTGAAAACTCTTCCCTGTAAAAAGATCCTGCCAAAACCGTTCGTAACCTGGGCTATCTGCGAAATGTGGAAAACAGAACTCTTTATGATGCATTCCGTACATTTCATCTTTTTTATATCCCATGGAATTTGCAAAAACTTCATTCACATAAGCTACTCGGCGATCAAGGTCAAACCGGATAATAGCTAAATTTCTTTCTAAAGATCTAACAACAAGCTCATCAGTAACTCCTTGAGAGTGTACCAGCCCCATTCTAATTCCCCCTGAAAAAATTCAATAGTTGATTGGTCGTAGTTAGTATATTCGAACAATTATACATCCTTAATCTGTAGTGTGATATTAGCTATTTTACTTAAAATATTTATAACATCTGCAGACGTTAATATACTCGAAATGATGATAATTAGGGAAAACATCCCTAATGATGTGCAAGATTCGAATGTTCATCTATCTTTTTGGGAAATACTCCCCAAAAACTCATGAAATCAGGTCTTTTTCTATCTTTTCAGGGGATTTTCAGGGAGGTTTGCCCTAATTTCATTTTCCAACAGAAAAATATCTACAGCTACGTCGACTATGAGACCCCCAAATTCTTCTTAGCGGTAACCTTACTTATAAGCTAAAAAATTGCCTAACTCAGTTCATTTTTACTGATCTAATAACAAAAACCCCAGCTGCAAATATCAGCTAGGGTTCAAACTCTCAATTTCATTTTCAAATTCCTATCATTCTCAATCCCATGTAGCAAAGTATGGAAGTTCCTCCGATTCAAATGCACTCCAGCCGGACTGCGGCGCAGCAAGCCACGCCTACCTTCGCCTTCGTGCAGCAGTTATCTGCAACCTGGGCGAATATTTTCCTTCTCCCATTGTACACACATTCAAAATTATCTTACTTATTGGACTTATAATCTTTTATTTTAATCCCCAAAACCATATCCTTCTGATATGCGTCAGCTTGCTTCAAACCAATAATCCTTGGGTCTGAAGGGTAGTGACGTTCAAGATATAACAAAAATGCGTGATGAAACCTAATTTCGGCATCCAATTTATTCAGTTCATTCGGATGATTCTCTAGTTCGGTTAATTCTGCTTCCCATCGATACAAATCGCTCGCCTCAGAGCGCTCCATACGAACCTTCTCTGTCAGCTCCCGCAACTCAAGATAGGCGCGTTTTACTTTTGGAGAGTACAACTGCTTCTGGTTCAAATAGGTTAATAATGCGATCAATAAGGCTAACCCTGTCCACAAAATAACGTTATCCATCTTCTCCCCCCACACTTAAGCTCTTCGCCCTAATTATACATGCCCAAACGCAAAAATACCCCACAAAGTGAGGTATCCGCCTTAGCTTTTTTAGCTGCTATTCTTTCTTCATAATCTCATTCAGCTGACGTTTGTCCGCTTCTTGTGCGCGATCCTGAGCTTCAATATCATCAAGATCGGCTTCCGCCGCCGAGAATTCTACATCCTCTGCTTTAGCTTCGTATAACATTTTCAATTTCTCCGTCTTGGAGAAGATTTGTGAGTTCTCTCTATCCATTGTTCGTCTCCTTTCTTTTTACTCAATGAAGTGCCTGATCAGACCATCCCGCCTGCTTCTTCAATTAAGCGCAGAGCCTGATCGTAGGACTCCGTATGCACAATAACCGTAAGCAAAATATCTCTCCCCGTTGGACCACCGTTACCACCATGACTCATCCCGCTAGAGCTGGTGTCCGCAGCTGCAAGTATGCCTGTGTGTGCATGCTCAGCAGTCATGGAGTCCATTCTGGCCACATTGCCTGTCACCGGATTTACCCCTGAGCTAAAGCTGGTACCTCCATATCTACTGAAGCGATCAATGGAAACTTCAATGGCCCGAAGTGCACGAAGCTTGCGCGCGACCCCTTCGGCTTCCTCTGGACTTTTAAAATATGCCAAAATATATCTTTCCGACATCTTATCCCCGCTCTCGCTTGAAATTCAGATATCTGTTGCATTCATTTATATTGTCTTAATTTCATTTGTTTTATGCTCTGATTTTCTTATATTCCACTTATCTACTGGGAATTCGACATTTTCCTCAACGCTTCGCTACAATATGGTACTAAAGTTGTATATTCGATTTGAAGTTATAGCTGTAGAATAAATTTAATTTTCATAATTTTTTACATTTTATATTGAGGAGGAGAACCACAGACACATTGTAATACAAAAAATTCATTTGGGAGGATGAACTTATTTGAAACGTACCTTTAAACACTCTATTCAAAGATTTGGTATTGGAGCGGCAAGCTTCGGTCTGGCTGTGTCTGTTCTTTTTCCATCAGCTGCATTTGCGAACTCATCCCTTGAATCTTCAACCCTGGTTACGGATATACAGTCTCAAAGTGTGACCCCTCATAACTATGCTGGAGTACTCAAAGGTTCAGCACCAGTTTCAGTAATTGTGGAATTGACTAATAAACCAGTCAGTGTGTATGTAAATGAGGCAAAAACTTATTCTTTACGATCCTCAGTCTCCTCACAACGCAGTAAAATTATCACAGAGCATAAAAGCTTTATTTCCTCAACACAGAAAATCGATGCCGATATCGGTTTTGAATACAGTGAGATTTTTAACGGGTATTCCATTACGCTGCCAGCCAATCAAGTAAACAAGCTGTTAGAGCTTCCAGGCGTTGCGGCTATCTATCCAAATGAAGAAGTACATGCACTAGCAGACAGTGTTGAAGTAGCGACATTACGTGTTACACGTTCCTATTCAGACAGCGGCAAGCTAATAGGCGCGGACAAACTACATGATTTAGGTTACACAGGCAAAGATATACAGGTAGCTGTTGTCGATACTGGTATTGATAAGAATCACCCTTTGTTAAAAGATAATTATAAAGGCGGCTATGATGTATATGATCAGGATGACGATCCGGCTGAAACAGCCCCTGATGCTAACTTCCCTCCAAGAGCAGGTACTCCTTACGAAACCTCGCATGGTACACACGTTGCCGGGACAATTTTAGATGTGGCACCTGAGGTAGAATTGTATGCGTATCGTGTACTTGGTCCCTATGGATCTGGTTCCACAGCAGATGTAATTGCGGGTATTGAGAAAGCAGTCGATGACGGAGCAGATGTTATTAACCTTTCTCTAGGCTCTAGTGTCAACCAAAGCTATTCCGCGAGTTCAATCGCGATAGACAATACCGTAAAATCGGGCGTGAACGTTATTATTGCCGCCGGTAACGCTGGACCGGATGCAGGAACACTGGGCGAGCCCGCTGGTGCCCAACTCGCGCTTAGTGTTGGAGCTTCTACTACTCCGATAAATACCCCTTTCTTTGATATTGGTGATGTTAAAAAGATTCCCGGGACATTAGCCAGTTACTCCCCAGATTTAATCGATAATATTGCTGGCAGTATGATCGTTTTCGCTGGTCTTGGGAGTCCTTCCGATTACAAAAATCTGGATGTCAAAGATAAGGTAGTGCTTGTTGATCGGGGCTCGCTGAGCTTCTCAGACAAATCTCTTAATGCCAAAGCTGCTGGTGCGAAGCTTTTGCTGATTGCCAATAATGAGCCTGGTGAAATCAGCCCCACCCTTGGTGCGCCTGGGGATTACATTCCTACCTACGGAATCAGTCAAGCCGATGGCAAAAAAATAAAAACTCAGATGGCTGCTGCTAAAGATATAATCAGTTACTATATAGCGCTTGAAGTAAATCAGTTAGCAAACTTCAGTTCTATGGGTCCAGGGATGCCCGATTATCTAATAAAACCTGATGTTGTAGCGCCCGGAGTCAATATCAACTCGACGATCCCTAGCTGGGATGGGAACTATGACCATGCTTTCGGCTTAAAAAATGGCACTAGCATGGCAACCCCACATGTTGTAGGAGCTGTGGCTTTGTTACTGAGTAAAAACTCTGATCTGAAGCCAAATGAAATTAAAGCTCTGCTGATGAACAATGCTGATCCTATTTTTAACCGTGATGGGAATTCTTACTCCTTGTACCAACAAGGTGCAGGTTTAATTAATCTGGAGAAGTCGATAAACGCTAAATCCATTGCTAAAGTCGGTGAGATCCTTAACAGCGGTCTTCCGGGTACTGTTGAAATCCCTTATTACACAGGTTCCTTATCCTTCGGCTTACAGCCAAAGGGTGTTACTGTAACGAAAGCTGTCTATGTAGAGGACTTTAAAGGAAACGGAGAAACATACACCCTGTCCACCAAATGGCTGACAGAAGCTCCTACTGATATTAGTATTGATTTTGCACCAAACAGCGTTACCTCAGGGGCAGATCAATATGCACAATTTACACTCAATGTATCTAAAACAGCAAAAGAGGGCGCATATGAAGGCATCCTGTTACTTACCTCTGATACAGAAACCCTTCGTCTGCCATTTAACGTTGTTGTAGGTGACCAATTTAATGTAGCACCTATTAATCAGCTCTCTTTTGAAAGTCCACAAATTTCACCTAATGGTGATGGTCGCTCAGACGACACCACCTTTACCTTTTCTGTCAATGAAGAGCTGGAAGGCATAAGTTTCGTTGCCTCTTCAAAAGATGCTCCCGCAACAGTTTTAGGTGAAGTTTATGCGATCGATGAGAAGATCTATCGTGGTGTATACGAAGTTCCAAATTGGGATGGAACATTAACAGACCTGGAGACCTCCGCCAAGTCTACTTTAGCAGATGGTCACTACTACATCATTCCTGTGCTTCCCAATGGGCAACTGCTCGAGAAACAAAAGGCCGAGTTCACAATTGATACCGAGAAGCCGCTAGTTTCCGGCATCACCATTGAGGAGTATGAACGCGAAGCGCCAACCGATCCTGGCGTGGCACAAATTAGTGGTTTCATTGATGATGACCTAATGGCCTATTATATTTCTAATACAAACCCTATTGGAAACTGGTTTACCGTATATGCCGAAGGCAAACATTATGATGGGAATGCTTATAAATTTGGCGGTGTGATTGCAAATAACGGTGCCTTTACCATTGATGTTCCTGTTAACGAGGGGCTAAATGAGTACAAAGTCCATGTGGTCGATAAAGTTGGCAATGGTGCAGACGACGATGATTACGTTCAGCGGCTGCTTTATAGCACAGGGGACGGTACTTTCACAGTAACTCCGGCTCTTTCTGCATCCACCATTGAAGTAGGACAATCTGTGACCGTTAATTTAGATTATTCCGTGACAGATGAGGTTTATGGCGTCTATGGGGCTTCATTCGGTGTCATATACGATGATTCCCTTGAAACACCGGTAATCCAGCCAAGCGTACAGCTGGTTACGTATCAAGAGGAGCATTTCTCTAGTGTTCCACTTACAGAATATTCACAAACGTATGATCTTGGAGACGGCCACAAACTGACACAATATAGTGTCAATCTGTCAGGAGGTGCTTATCACGGCTCTGGCTCACTAGCCCAAATAACCTTCGAACCAGCAACAGCAGGAGATTATTCCTTTGAGCTATATGATGTCCAGATTTGGAATGATGCCACAACATCAACTATCCCATCTGGTTTGAGAACAGTAAGTGTAACTGTAAACACACCTGAAAAACCTACACCAACGCCGACACCGACACCAACGCCAACGCCAACACCATCAGCAACGCCAGATCCAACAGAAACACCAACACCGACACCATCGCCTACATCGCCTCCATCTTCTGAGTCGTATGTACCTACAGCAACCAGCACTCCCACTCCTGGACCTTCTTCGAAATCCGGGAAGCTAGTAGAGACAGCCGATCCAGCTGGTGGTAAAGCTTCAGCGGTGTTTAATATCTTAGATACTGCATTAACAAATTCGATTCAGAATGCAAAAGATAAGACTTCTGTACTTGATCTTAGCGATGTGAATTTCAATAAGTATAGCCAAGTCGTTATTACGCTTACCCCGGCGCAAGCTGAACAGTTGAAGAAATCGGAGAATGCACTCAGCCTTAACGGTAATGGATTCAATGTTCTTATTCCAGCGGCAACCCTTCCGGATTTCATTAGCAGCAGTGGTTTGTTGCTTACGATAAGTCTGGCTGATGCTAGTGATGCAGCAGTGTTATCAGGAAGCTCAGCTGAGATCAATATTGGTTCTTCCATTCTTACCATCAAAAATGGTTGGACAACCGGAAAGCCGGTTACCCTTCAGCTTAATCTAAAAGACAGCAGTCTACGTGATGCTCGAAAAACTGCCGCCTATGCAGAAACAAAGGATCATAAATGGTCCTATCTGCAACCTGGATCTTTCTCTAAAGAAGGTATTCTACAGTTTACAGTTACTGGCGACGGCTCATATAGCGTTGCATCCCGTAATGTAAGCTTCAAGGATATCGGCACACACTGGGCTAAAGGCGATATCGAAGTTCTTGCTGCTCATGGCATCATTGCCGGCAAAGGAACCGATGGCAGCTTCAAACCTGCTGACACCTTAAATCAAGCGGAACTGTTAACGCTCTTCGACCGTCTACTCGGAAAAGGTGACACATGGAATACTCGTATCAAACAAAGTGGTTCACGCGATGTGCTGACTCGCGAAGAAGCAGCCCTTATCATAGCTGAGGCCCTAGGCGCTGATCTTACAGTAGCTAAGACTCCTTTGAGCTTTAAGGATGCCGACAACATCGCTGCAGAAGCACGTAACGCCGTAGCCTATGCTGTAAGCAAAGGTTATCTCAAGGGCGTTGGTGCGGACAACTTCAATCCACAAGGCACTCTGACTCGTGCACAAGCAGCAACGATTCTGAGCCGTGTGTTTGAGGACCTACGTTCTTAAACAGTATCTAGTTGAACTCTCAAAGAAAGCCCCAGCAGCCATTTGGCTGCTGGGGCTTTCTCGTCTTAAGGTCACATCTGGGCGCATACGAGACAACTATCGGACACAGTTGCACTTAAACACTGAATTATGCGACATTTGCCATGCCAACGGACCCCATAGTCGCTATTGGCACGAAAGACACCAAATATGAGCGTGTTTCTGGGCAATAGCTGCACTGGAGTCCGAAACTTCGCCCAAAAGGAGAAAAATGTGCTAATTGCATCAGCTGAGTCCGACTTCGCTCAAAAGGCGATAAATTTGCAAATAGCGTCAGCTGGGTCCGTATGCCTCCAGCGTCTTCTGGGTCCTATCCACTCAGATGATTATTCTCAGCGCTATCGGACACAGTTGCACTTACACGCTGAATTATGCGACTTTTGCCATGCCAACGGACCCCATAGTCGCTATTAGCACGAAAAACACCAATCATGAGCACTTTTCTAGGCAATAGCTGCACTGAAGTCCGAAACTTCGCTCAAAAGGCGATAAATTTGCAAATAGCGTCAGCTGGGTCCGTTTGCCTCCAGCGTCTTCCGGGTCCTATCCACTCGGATGATTATTCTCGGCGCTATCGGACACTGTTGCACTTAAACGCTGGATTATGCGCTATTTGCCATGCCAACGGACCCCATAGTCGCTATTAGCACGAAAAGCACCAAATATGAGCGCTTTTCTGGGCAATAGCTGCACTGGAGTCCGAAACTTCGCTCAAAAGGCGATAAATTTGCAAATAGCGTCAACTGGGTCCGTATGCCTCCAGCTTCTCCGGGTCCCATCCACTCAGATGATTATTCTCGGCGCTATCGGACACTGTTGCACTTAAACGCTGGATTATGCGACATTTGCCATGCCAACGGACCCCATAGTCGCTATTAGCACGAAAAGCACCAAATATGAGCGCTTTTCTGGGCAATAGCTGCACTGGAGTCCGAAACTTCGCTCAAAAGGCGATAAATTTGCAAATAGCGTCAACTGGGTCCGTATGCCTCCAGCTTCTCCGGGTCCCATCCACTCAGATGATTATTCTCGGCGCTATCGGACACTGTTGCACTTAAACGCTGGATTATGCGACATTTGCCATGCCAACGGACCCCATAGTCGCTATTAGCACGAAAAGCACCAAATATGAGCGCTTTTCTGGGCAATAGCTGCACTGAAGTCCGAAACTTCGCTCAAAAGGCGATTAATTTGCAAATAGCGTCAACTGGGTCCGTTAGCACACGTAGATAATTCAAAACAGATAGTGTGTTAAAAAAGCTGGCAGACCAGTCGGGGGTTTCAAGGTTACAGGGTTCGCGGTTCGCGGTTCGCGGTTCGCGGTTCGGGGTTCGCGGTTCGCGGTTCGCGGTTCGCGGTTCGGGGTTCGCGGTTCGCGGTTCGCGGTTCGCGGTTCGCGGTTCGCGGTTCGCGGTTCGCGGTTGCCGGGGTTACCGAATTTACCGGGGTTACCAGGTTTACCGAGGTTACGGGATTGGCCGAGTTAGCCAAACACGCAGAATTTCGCAGGTTCAAGCATCACAGCTCCTCCAAAGATTTGCATGAGGTTAGTTAACTGGCCCTGCCCTAATCTCATGCCTGGACAAAAACGCAGAGCAGCGATCCCCCAAGAACGGGAGGATCGCTGCTCTGCTGTCTTTTTCTATTCATTTACTGAATGAATGAGTTAGGATATCAGTCCCCGCGAAACGCACGTTTCACACGATCAAAGAAGGACTGCTCGTGCTCATGTGTGTTTTCTCCGTTCAGAGAAGCGAACTGGCGTAGCAATTCTTTTTGCTCTTCATTGAGCTTGCTAGGTGTCACAACAATTACCCGTACATGCTGATCACCTTGGCCAGATCCACGCAGACGTGGAACACCTTTACCTTTGAGGCGGAAGAAAGTGCCTGTTTGCGTTCCGGCAGGAATCTTCAGCTTCACTTTTTCGGTTAAGGTTGGAATTTCAATCTCATCACCAAGTGCTGCCTGTGCAAACGTAAGCGGAACCTCGCACATAATATCATCGTTCTCACGCACGAAGAAATCATGCGATTTGACACGGATAACAATATACAAGTCTCCAGCAGGACCGCCGCGTAAGCCGCCTTCGCCTTCGCCAGTCATGCGCAGCTGTGCACCGTCATCAACACCGGCCGGGATACGCACATGGATCTTGCGTTGCTTTTTAACCTTACCCTGTCCGGCGCAAGTCGTACATTTTTCCTTAATAATCTTACCTGTACCACTGCAATGTGAACAAGGACGACGATTACGCATCTGTCCAAGCGGTGTATTCTGTACGAATTCCTGTTGTCCACTACCATGACATACGGAACAAGTCTCTGGTTTAGTGCCCGGTTTAGCCCCGGAGCCGTAGCAGGTATCGCAAGTTTCTGTACGTGGAATAGTAATATCGGTTTCTTTGCCGAATACCGCTTCCTTGAATTCAATGGTCATGGTATACTGCAAATCCCCACCGCGCTGCGGTGCGTTAGGATCACGGCGTCCGCCGCCTCCAAAGAACATATCAAAGATATCGCCAAGCCCTCCGAAGTCGCCACCACCGCCGCCTCCGAAGCCGCCCATACCTTGGTTAGGGTCAATATGGCCATATTGGTCATATCTAGCTCGCTGTTGTCCATCACTAAGAACATCATAAGCTTCTTTTACTTCCTTAAACTTAGCTTCAGCGTCATCTGCTTTATTCACGTCTGGGTGATATTGGCGCGCCAATTTCCGGTACGCTTTTTTCACCTCATCGTCTGAAGCATCTCTACTAAGGCCAAGCACTTCATAATAATCGCGTTTATCTGCCACTGCTTTCACCTCCGTGCATACATACTCAAATTCCTTATTACCTGTCAAACAAACCATTATACGATAAAACCTCAGGATCTGACCATCCAGATTCAGCGATGTTTATTCTTACAATATCAGAAGGCGCATTCGCAAAGAGTGTGCAATCTGATATTACAAAAGGAAAGTCAAAACACGGGATGACCCGGTTTTGACCTTCCCTTCTTAACTATATAAGAATTTATCAGTTTCCTATTACACTTATCGTATAAGGTTACCCTTGATTCTTATCTTCGTCAACAACCTCATAGTCAGCGTCAACTACATTATCTTTTTTAGGAGCGCCTTCAGCGGCTCCAGCGCCACCTTCAGCACCTTGCTCAGCTTGAGCAGCTTGTTCGTACAGCTTCATGGACAACTGTTGTACAATCTCAGTCAATGCTTCTGTAGCTGCATTGATTTCTTCAAGATTGTCAGTTTCAAGTGCTGTTTTAACTTTATCTTTAGCTTCATTTGCTTTTTCAACATCAGAAGCATCAGCTTTATCGCCAAGGTCTTTAATTACTTTTTCAGTAGAATACACGAGTTGGTCAGCACCGTTCTTCGCTTCCACCAGTTCTTTACGCTTACGGTCTTCCTCAGCGTGAAGCTCGGCATCCTTCATCATTTGTTCTACTTCTGCGTCGCTCAGGCCGCTGGAAGAAGTGATAGTGATTTTTTGGCTCTTGTTCGTGCCTTTATCTGTTGCAGATACATTTACGATACCGTTGGCATCAATATCGAAAGAAACTTCGATTTGTGGCACGCCACGTGGTGCTGGTGGAATCTCGTTCAGCATGAAGCGTCCCAGTGTCTTGTTGCCATTTGCCATTTGACGCTCACCTTGCAGCACGTGAATCTCTACGCTAGGTTGGTTGTCAGCAAAGGTTGAGAATACTTGGGATTTGCTTGTAGGAATCGTAGTATTACGCTCGATCATCTTCGTGAACACGCCACCTGCAGTTTCAATACCCAGGGAAAGCGGAGTTACATCAAGCAATACAACGTCTTTAACATCACCAGTCAATACACCCGCTTGAACAGCAGCACCAAGAGCTACTACTTCATCCGGATTCACACCTTTGTGTGGTTCTTTGCCAGTAAGCTTTTTGATAGCATCTTGTACAGCTGGGATACGTGTAGAACCACCAACCAGAACGATTCTAGTAAGGTCTGCAGGGGTCATGCCAGCATCAGACAATGCTTGACGAGTTGGTCCCAAAGTACGTTCTACCAGACCAGCAGTCAGTTCATCAAATTTCGCACGAGTCAAGTTGATCTCTAAGTGCTGAGGTACGCCGTCAACCACAGTGATGAACGGAAGCGATACAGTTGTTGTCAGTACGCCTGACAATTCTTTTTTCGCTTTTTCAGCTGCATCTTTCAAACGTTGTACAGCAGATTTATCTTTGCTCAGATCAATGCCTTGCTCTTTTTTGAATTCGGATACCAGGTAATCCATAACCACTTGGTCAAAGTCGTCGCCACCCAGCTTGTTGTCGCCGCTTGTAGCTTTTACTTCGAAGAAGCCATCACCAAGTTCAAGGATGGATACGTCAAAAGTACCGCCACCAAGGTCATAGACTAGAATGGTTTGATCTTCGGATTTCTCCAGACCATATGCCAAAGCTGCTGCTGTTGGCTCGTTCACAATACGCAGAACTTCCAAACCTGCAATTTTACCTGCATCTTTGGTAGCTTGACGTTGGCTGTCATTAAAATAAGCAGGAACAGTGATAACTGCTTGAGTAACAGTTTGGCCAAGATAAGCCTCTGCATCGGATTTCAGCTTTTGCAGAATCATTGCCGAAATTTCTTGTGGGGAGTAGTCTTTACCATCAATGCTTTCTTTATGGTTAGTACCCATGTGACGTTTAACAGAGCTGATCGTACGATCAGGGTTAGTAATCGCTTGGCGTTTAGCCGTTTCACCGACGATACGCTCGCCGTCTTTCTTAAAGCCTACAACCGAAGGGGTTGTACGCGCGCCTTCTGGGTTTGGAATTACTACGGCTTCGCCGCCTTCCATAACGGCAACGCAAGAGTTCGTGGTTCCTAAGTCAATACCGATAACTTTACTCACAATAATTTGCCTCCTCTAAAGTTATATGGAGCCTAAGCTCAATAAATTTATAAAAATATCAAAAAAATTCGATTGATAATAAACTATCCGGGCAACAGCCTGCAATCGGATAAATAGTAGGCAAAAGCACTGCTGCTTTATGGCGAGCAGAAACTGCCCGTCCTATATAGACAGACTACATGCTGACTTTGACCATGGCCGGACGAAGAACTCTATCTTTCAGAAGATATCCCTTTTGAACCTCTTCTGTAACGATCCCCTCTTCGTACTCCTCGCTCTCAACCTGCATAATAGCCTGATGGTATTCAGGATTAAAAGGCTGTCCTACTGTTTCCATAGCTGTAAGCCCCTCAGCCTTCAATACCCCATCCAGCTGACGGAAAATCATATTAACGCCCTTCGCGAAAGCTTCGGATTCAGGATTAGCTGGAGTAGTGACTAACGCACGCTCGAAATTGTCCAGCACGGAAAGCAATTCCGTCAGGAGCTTGGAGGTAGCATATTGAGCCAACTCTTCTTTTTCCTTCTGGGTACGACGACGGAAGTTATCAAAATCAGCTTGTGCACGCAGTGCACGACCTTGATATTCATCAGCAAGATCCTGTAGGCGTTTCACCTCAGCACCTGTATCTGAAGCACCTTCACTAACGTTTTCAGCTGTAAATGAGTCGGCATCTGAGACTACTTCAGCCACAGGCTCCTCATTGATCAATTCCTCTTTGAATTCATTAGAATCTTGAACTTGTTCCTTTTTCAAGTTGTCTTCACCTCCTTAAAATCATTCACGAAATCATGTTGACTCTGTTCACTTATACCAGTGCGCCAGCATCGCTGTCAAATCTCGGGATAAAATGCCCAAGATCCCCATCACTCTTGCATATTCCATACGGGTCGGCCCAAGGATCCCAATGCTTCCTAGTGCCTGCCCATCAAGTGAATAAGTGGCGGTGATCAGACTACAGTTAGCGAACGCTTCGTGATTGTTTTCTGTTCCTATTCGTACTTGAATACCTGTGCCACCCACTGTAGGGGCCAGCATTTTGAGCAGTGTCGGTGTCTCTTCCAGCAGATCAAGAATACTCTTCACCTTGTCTACGTCTTTGAACTCAGGCTGTGTCAGCATATTCGTTGCTCCGCTGAGATAGATGCGCTGCTCTTGATCGCTTTCCAGCGCGGTGTCCAGCACCTGCATTAATTCTTCATAATGTGAGATGTGACGCTGCATTTCTTCGCCAAGCTCGGAATAGAGCCGAGTCTTCAGCTTATAGAGTGGTACATTGACCAGTTTACTATTCAGTAGGTTAACCACTTTCTCCATCTCGGAAACAGAAATCTCCGGCGGAATGTTCACCGTACGATTCTCAACTTGCCCCGTACTTGTGACGATAATGGCCACAGCGGTTGTATCATCTAGTGGTAACAACTGAAAATGACGCAATGAAGTATGAAAAACCTCCGGTCCCAGCAGGATGGAAGTATAATTCGTCATATTGGAAAGAATCATCGCCGCATGTTGGATTACCTGCTCCATTGCATTTAGCTTCTCGGCAAAAAAAGCGCGGATCGTGCCCATTTCTGCCGTTTCGGCGGAATTCCACGGTACCAAATGATCCACATAATATCGGTATCCTTTATGGGAAGGAATTCTTCCCGCCGATGTATGAGGCTGCTCGAGATAACCTAAATCCTCCAGGTCAGCCATTTCATTTCGAATCGTAGCCGGACTGTATCCTACATCTCCCCGTTTAGAAATGCTGCGAGATCCTACTGGCTCTGCCGATGAAATATAATCATCCACAATTGCATTTAGTATCATTCTCTGGCGATCAGTTAACATGTTATTCCCTCCTATCGGCTGTGGCTCCGATTCGTTAGCACTCGACTCAGATGAGTGCTAACCACTAATACAAAAATACCAAACTGACATTGACGTTGTCAAGTCAGTTCAGTATCTTAAGCACTGCTATTTCATCGCAGGCATGCTGCTTTTTACAATTCACGCAATCTGTCCATACTTTTTCAGGGAAAATCTCTTTCTGGACGACTTCAAATCCATTTCTAAGAAAAAAATCAACAGCATAGGTTAGTGCCATAACCTTTGGGATTTTCTGGTTCCTAGCTTCCTCGACCAGCTTCGCCAATATCATGGAGCCTACGCCTTTACCCTTGCCTTCATCATTCAATCCAATTGAACGAATCTCTACGAGATCATTCCCGAGCTTGAAAAGTGAACCACAGCCTACGAATCTGCCTTCGATTTCAGCAACTACGAATTGATCGATCTGGCGTGTCAGCGCCTGCCGGGAACGGGGCAACATGATGCCGCGCTGGGCATACTCTTCTATCATTAGATACAATGGCTCAACGTCTTCTACCACAGCATTTCTACAAATTACCTGTGCGTCTCCCGCTGGAGACGAATGGCGAATCATTTCCGTCTTGGCAAGCACTTTGGTTCACCCCTCTGTTGATAATATGAATAAATATACAACAGAGTGAATTACAATTCAAGGGGTATTTTAAAATTAAACTTCTGTCAGGGCGCCTACAAATTCAGCAAAAACATCGTTCCCAAACAAGATTCCTTGCTTGCTGAGTCGGTAAACCCCTGCTTCTTGTTCCAACAGCCCTGCATGCAGCATTTTATGCAAGGATTTCTCGAATACTTCCTCTATTGAACGCCCGAATTGCGCCTGAAAAGCTTCATTAGAGACGCCCTCATGCATACGCAAGCCGACCATCATAAAGTCTTCCATCGCTTCTGCTTCTGAGATTGGGTATGCATCCAGTCGTGGCAGCCCTTTACGTGTGGCTTCTACATATGGATTTACGCCCTTAACATTAATATGCCGCTGACGTCCCACATATCCATGCGCTCCTGCTCCTAGACCATAATAATCTTCATTACGCCAGTAGGTGATATTATGGCGGCTCTCCATTCCTGGTTTCGCGAAGTTACTGATCTCGTATTGATTGTAACCCGCTTCCTTCATAGAGGACATCAACAGGAGGTACATTTGCAATTCATCTTCTTCATTAGGAAGAGGAAGCTTGTTCTTATTAAACAGCGTGTGAAAAAGAGTATTCTCCTCCACCTTCAAGCTGTAAATAGAATAGTGGGGTAGATCCAGCTCCAACGCCTTGCGGATACTTTCGCCCAACATCTCAACAGTTTGATTAGGCAGCCCAAACATCAGGTCAACCGAAAGATTATTTAGTCCAACTGCACGTGCATTCTCTAGGCTCCGGTATACATCATCTACATTATGAATCCGGCCGATGCCTGTGAGCAGCTCGTTCTGAAATGCTTGAACACCAAAGCTCACCCGGTTCACGCCGCCTTCTTTCATAACCGTCAGCTTGTCCAGATCCGTTGTTCCAGGGTTAGCTTCCATAGAAAACTCAATATCTTTATCCCAGTTGGGGAAATGCGTGCGAACAGACTTTAAGAAATAAGCCATTTCATCAGGTTTTAAAACAGTGGGTGTACCTCCGCCGACGAAGATCGTTTTGATAACACCCGGAGGGGTGTTCTTGACGGTCTGCTCCATCTCTCGATCCAAAGCTTCGAGATAATCCATAACTGGCTGATCCTTGAGTACATAGGAATTGAAATCACAATAAAAGCACTTATTAGTACAAAAAGGGATATGAATGTATACAGCCTCAGGGGGACGGCCATTAGTCTTCGTTGTCATTAGCTGTCTCCTTTATATAAAAATATCGTTTGAATAGTGTAATCTAAAAAACAAGAAAAGGGAAGCCTGACGGCTTCCCTCCGAGGGCGTTCATTTATAAATGAACTCTATTTTATAATATAAGAAAGTATAAGTTTTACGTTATCCTATATATTTTGTATTTCCCGCAGAAACGGATACCGTCCCTATAAGGACGGCAAAGCCGTTGCTTCTTGATAAATCCGCATTTCCACAAGTTCGGCATGTACTCCACCGTTAGTTTCATGAATAACGATCCGGACAGCATCTGTAAGGACAGGCTTCTCTAATCGATGAACATTCTTCCGGCGATGGTTGTCTTTGACACAGAGCATGACTTGCCACGCGCCATCAATGAGCAGCTCTACATCATAGTTCTTTACCAGTTCAGGAATCACTAGAAATGGCGTTTCATGGTGATGTAAGTTGATGAGATCTTCATTGACATCATCATTAAAGGTGAAATGGATTTCGGAGACTGGAGCAGCATCCGGGAGACGCGCCTCTACCCACTCCGATCTACCCGCGGTCATCGGCTCAGAAACCCAGCTATGTGGTCCCGCGAAAGGTCGAACATACCCATCAATGACTTTAGATGCAGCATATGCCGATGTTTCTACTGCAAAGCAGAAATGCCTGCGTACAAGTTGTTTCATGCTCCACTCTATCACCGGCTGATCTGGCTGATGATCCTCCAGCGCTGAATCAACAACGGATTTAGCACCTCGCTCAAATGTAATGACACCAGTGATTGGGGTTTCTGAAATATGCAATTGAAGGTGTTCATTAGCTCGAATAATAGCGAAGATATTACATTCACCGATAAGACTACATTTCTCCTCTTGTATCGGTACTTCAATCCATTGCTGCTCTCCAGCCTGTACTGTTATAACATCAACCTGTTTGCACTCCGCCGGCACGTAATTTTCCGCGCGTCCAGTCGTCCAGATCTCCACGGTCAGCTGCGTCTGAATACTTGCTGACACAAGCAGCCTTAACCCACGGATACTTCCTTCAACCGGAAACAAAATCCCTACATCATGAGAAAGCTCATAAGCTTCGGCTGGACGATCCAACAGGATACCATTCAACGTGCTGGATGCATGAATCTCGCTTTTTCTGGCGAGGTCCAGTGGATCTTCGTTACGTAATCCAATAATCGAAGCATCTTGCTTTAACATCACCTGTTGCAATTCATGCATATGCTGCTCGCGAATTTCACGTGGGGTCACACCTTTGATGACGGATAAAGCTGCACCTGCTCCAGCTGCTTCACCCATGATCGCACAGGTTGCCATAACGCGTGTTGTTCCAAAAGCCACATGAGATGCACTGATATTACGACCCGCGAAGAATAGATTCCGCACATTCTTCGAATATAGCGAACCAAATGGAATATGGTAGATCCCGTCCGCATGCAGATGCTTGGAGCCACTCTCTTGTGCGTACATCCCCTGTGGGGGATGTAGATCAATCGACCAGCCACCAAATCCAATACGGTCTGCAAATTCACGCTGCGCGAGAATATCATTTTGCGTTAGAATCGTATCACCAATAAATCGTCTGTATTCACGTTTACCCGGAATCGAGCCAACCCACTCAAGCGTCATATTCTCGGCATCAAAATGGCCTGAGTTTTTGATATAATCCCAAATCCCATAAATAACAGAGGATAGTTCATCACGTATACGTTCATTCTCATCCACCGTATCAAGCTCGCCGCCCCACTCAATCCACCAGTAGTGACAGCCTGAATCCCCACTCCGAATGACCCGGCGGATCGGGATAGACGTTGTTGTAATATCCTTCGCGAATGAGGGTGCAACATAACGTACCGGTTTTCCAGTATCCTGTGTATAGAATAATAATGTACTGCCTAATGTAATATTATCAGGCACTTCTGGTGCCCATTCCTCATTAAATTCATGACGGGCTTCACGTCCTAATCGGAAATCCGCTCCTGCTAGGAAGCCCACTAAACCATCACCCGTACAATCGATGAAAGCATCGCTCTCGAACGTGATTAAACGCTCAGATCCCATCATCCAGCCGGTCACACTCTGAATCGTACGCTCCTCTCCCTCACCTTCCGCTTCCACTTCACGTACATCGGTATTTAGGAACAAGCTGATATTCGATTCTGCCTTCACCGCTTCGAGCAAGGTTAGATCCCATAGATATGGATTCCCTTCCGGGTTCCGGTATTGATTCTCGATGAACAGCTCACCCATAATGCCTGTCTCACGTGCATAGCGATTTACACCATGTCCTGTTGCACCACATACCCATACCCGAACCTCTGAACTCGAGTTACCACCAAGTACAGGACGATTCTGTACCAGTGCTACCTTTAACCCAAGACGTGCTGCAGCAATCGCCGCGTTCATCCCTGCAAGTCCACCCCCGACCACTGTCACATCGGATTTAACCGTTTCTGTTCTCATGTCAGTATCCCTCCTATAGTTAGCCTTTCACAGCCGAGCTAGAAATTCCTTGAATAATATATTTCTGACCTATGAAGAAGATAACAATCATTGGAATGATCGCAGCCGACGAAGCGGCCATCATCCCGTTGTAATCCACATTGTTCTCAAGAATAAAATTCTGCAATCCAAGCGGAATGGTATATAGCTTAGGGCTCTGCAAAAATACAAGCGCATTCTCATAATCATTCCATTGCCAGGAGAAATCAAGAATAGCAAACGTAGCGATTGCCGGCTTCGCTAATGGCAGAATTAAGCGGAAAAATATTTTGTAATGACCGGCTCCATCCAGAAAAGCAGATTCCGTAATTTCCTTAGGAATGCCCATAAAGAACTGCCGAAGCATAAATACACCGAAGATCGAGAACATGGCTGGAAGGATTAGGGCCAAATGCGTATTGTAAATCCCAACCCAGTTAAACATGATAAACTTAGGAACAAAAAGCACCTGCGGTGGAACCATCATCATGGATAGATATATGACAAATAGGCCATCCCGCCCTTTAAACGAAGTACGTGAAAATCCGTAAGCGGCAAGGGCAGATAGAAACACAGCTCCCGCAGTCCCAATAATCGATATCTTAAGTGAATTTAAATAATACGGAACAAAATCATAACTTCCTGTCCACACCCGAATATGATTGCTCCAGTTGAGAGATGAAGGCAGCCATTCGTTAAACACCTCGGCAGGTGTCTGAAAAGATGTGCTGAGCATCCATAGAAAAGGCACAATCATAAATAGTCCTAGAACAAACATGATGATCGTCACTGGCAGCTTCACCTTCATGTTTCCTGCTTTTTCATTCATACCGCCTGCTCCTTTAATTTATGGTTTCGGGGCCTCCCGCAAAGCACCACTTTGTAGGGTTATTTAGTAATGAACCCAGCGCTTTTGGCCGATCCACTGAATGACTGTAATGACGAGAATGACGGCGAACAAGAACCATGAAATGACTGAAGCGTATCCCATATCGTAATAACTGAATGCTGTTTTATAAACGAATAGTGATAAGACCGTCGTACTTCCGCTAGGTCCTCCAGCCGTAATGGCTTGAATAATCGAGAACGATTTCATCGTCATAATTAATCCGGTAATCATTAATAAAAAAGTTGTTGGACTAACAAGAGGCCATACAATTTTCCATGTTGTTTTGAATGTGCTTGCACCATCGATCCGGGCAGCTTCCAGCTGTTCTGTCGAAATTTCCTGTAGTGCTGCTAAATATATGATCATATTGTAGCCAAGCATCAGCCAGATCTGTACGATATCAATGGCATACATTGCGGTTTCCGTATCCGCAAACCACCCTGGCGGCGATGTTATGCCAATCCAGCGAAGCAGTTCATTGATGGGTCCCTGTGAAGGCTGAAATAGCAGCATCCAGACAAATGCAACGGCTACTCCACTAGAGATATACGGCAGGAAAAACATTCCACGCAATAATCCTTTAAGATACACACTGCGGTTTAGAAATAGCGCCACAATAAAAGCGAGCACCATCGATACTGGAACCGATATCAGGAATATCACCGTATATTTGATCGAGGCATAGAAATTATCGTCATGGAACAACCGTTTGAGATTATCCAGCCCGGTAAATTGCCAATTCGGATTTGAAAATTGATAATTCGTAAACATCAGGACAAAGGAAAAGATTGCAGGAATCACAAAGAATAAGAGAATACCAATCATATTCGGGAGAATAAAAGTCATGCCGATCCAGCCTTGTCTGTCCATCCAGCTTCTCCGCTTCACGGTATCGCCGCCTTTCGTATGCTGAAAAATGGGTACACGAAAGAGAAGAACGAAGAATTCTTCCTCCTTCTCTTTTGTGCCAGCTATTTCTTTATTTCATTAACTCTTGCGAACGGGTTTGCATATTTTTCATCGTGGTATCAATATCTTGCTTATTTAAGAAGTATTTTTCATACTCTTCTTTACGTGCATCAATGGCTTGTTGAGGTACATTTAGCTGGAAGGATGGGAATTTGCCGAATACAATATTATTCATTGAATCTGTATCATATTTGTCTTCTACACCATTCAAGAGAAGGCTCATCGCTTCCTTACTGTCCACACTCTTAGAGGCTGGAATACGACCCCCGCTTGCCATTGGCAGCATACCGCCATCCGCATACCATTTTGCGAACTCCCAAGCCGCATCCAGGTTCTTGGACTTTGCATTAAGAGCAAGCATGTCGCCCACACCGCCCGAATATTTATAATCCTTTTGATCTTTATTCACTTTTGGAATAGCGGCGAACGCGGTTTTGAAATCATGCGGATAGTCCTTCAAGTTGTTCGCATTGCGGAAAATAAACTCACCTGCTGCCAGCATTGCCGCTTTGCCTTGCAGGAACATGGTGTCAACCGGCATTTTACTGGTCAGCTGCTCCCCATATTCCGGTGTGGATTTGTCCACGAACATCATGTTATGCAATATTTCCAGTTGCTGTTTCCAGAGATCATTTCCAAAGTTTGAAGTACCATCCGCCTGTTTCACACCCATTCCAGCAAGCGTACCGTCCATCGTTGTTGCGAAGGAGGAATCTGCCTGCAATAATCCGTACACACCAGGTTTCGTTAGCTTCTTCGCATACTCCTCAAGATCTGACCAAGTCCAGTCCACCGCAGGAATCGGTAATCCTGCTGCATCCAGCATATCTTTGTTCAACCATACAAACGCCATGTTTTTCTTTGTAGGAATCCCATAGTATTTATCATTGATTTTCCACATCGCTGCGTCCTCGCCGATCTGGCTGTCGATATCATAATCTGTTTTCGTGCTTAGATCCAAGGCAACGCCTGCATCCATACGTTTCTGTAAATGAGCAAGATCGTAGTTCATGAAAAGGTCTATGTTTTGATTGGTCATCAAAGCAGTGTCCAGCTTTAAGTTGCCTGCATCGTCATTTACATTACGGATATACTCGACTTGAATATCTGGATGATCTTTATTCCAGTTATCAACTACAGCTTGAGGCCCGGCTTCTGCAGGAACTGCCCCCCACATCGTAAGCTTTATTTTCTCCTTTGCTGGTTCTCCATTTGCACTGCCCTGCGATTCATTACTTCCACCACTCCCACAACCAGCCAGCATCGTACCTGCTAATAAGACAGAAAGCACTGCAGGATACCACTTTTTCTTCATAGATAGCTTCCCCCTTGGAAGGATTATGTGTTGTGCTCTACATCTATAACTTTATCATCAGAGCGGATTCTGGGGGATGAACTACATTTGGGAACTTATAGAACGTTTTTTGGTTCTTTACGGAATTCATTTGGCGTGACACCACACCACTTTTTGAAGATTTTTATAAAATAATTATCGTTCTCAAAGCCTACTTGCTGCCCAATCTCGCTAATTGTTAGCTTCGTTTCTGCAAGCAGCATTTTCCCAGCCTGAATCCGACGCTCTTGAATATAATTGGTCAACGTTTTCCCTGTCTTTTTCTTGAATAAGTCACTTATATAGCTGGCATCCATCCGGATCAACTCTGACATGGATTTGAGCGAGATGTCCTCAGCATAATGTTCTTCAATATAAGCTATAATTTTGTTCATCTCCACATGATCTGTCGGTCCCGTTTGTTGCTTCTCAGGAAACCATTTATCGGCCTTCTTCATCTTCACCATTCGCTCCAGCTCGGCCTGGACCTTACCCATAGTCTGCTTCAAGCCTTGGAGATCTAAAGATAACTTCAAAATGTAGTCCGAAGCCCCAAATACGAGCGCCTGCCGGGCGTATTCAAATTCACTCAATGCGGTCAACATTACAAATCGGCAGTCGAAGCCTTCCTCTCGCGCAATTTGAAGAAGCTTCACCCCATCCATCACCGGCATATTAATATCCGTCACTACCACATCAGGCTGCAGCTCACGAATCATTTGCAAGCCTACTTCTCCATTCTCCGCCTCACCTATAATTTCAAACGGGATTCCAGCCTTTAAGAATAGCTTCCGTATACTTTTAACCGCAGGTTGTTCATCATCCACAATTAACGTTCTCCACATGTGAGCTTACCTCCATCGTAAGGTTTTGAAATAAGGAATGGAAAATGGATGATCACTTCAGTTCCTGTGTCTGATGACACAATGTCCATACCTGTCCGTTGATTCTTGAACAACAGCTCCAAGCTCTCCCTAATATTCTGAACACCGATTCCTTTACGTTTCCGTGTAGCCTTATTCAGCTGTGCTCTTTCTATCCCCATGCCGTTATCTCTAACCTGCAGATACAGCTGTTGCTCAGTCACTTTAGCGGAGATATCAATTCTCCCTTGTTTTACAGACTGACCGAAGCCGTGAATCAAGCTATTTTCAATTAAGGGCTGCAGACAAAATTTAGGGATTAATGCGTATTGCAGTTCCTCGTTGATATCATATTGAATTTCAATCCCATGTCCAAAACGTTGCCGCTGTATCTCCATGTAAGATTCTATTAGTACGATTTCATCCTTTAACAGGATCAAATCGACTTCAGTATTTAAGGTTGTCTCCAATATTTTTCCTAGTGAAACACAAATTCCATAAATTTCATCATCATCTTTATCTAAGGCAATGCTCTTTATCGTATTCAATGTATTTAGTAGAAAATGCGGGTTCATCTGCGAAAGTAATACCTGAAATCGAACGAATTGCTTCTGTTTTTCTTCAAGCTGAAGTCGCTGCAACAGCTCATTTAAATCATGGATCATGATATTGAAACTCTGAGTCAGGGCAAGAATCTCTCCCCGCCCTTGCTCGGGTAATTTCATTTTGAGATTCGTCTTAGCGGTCATTTCCATCTTCTTCTGTAGCTTCTTAAGCGGTACTGTAATCGTCGATGATATGAAATAAGTTAATAGAACAAATAGCAGTAGAATGATTCCAAATCCACCAAAAAACCGTCGTTTCTGCTTGTCTACCTCAAGAAATAGCTGTGCTAGCTGCACCTTTTTAACAACGTAGCCATTTAACTCCTCGATGTAGCTGTATGTGTATAAACTTTCCTCCTTCGGGTCGACAATGGATGCAGCACGCCCCGTCTGCCGCTGGTTGGCACTCTTCACAATACTCTGCGCAATATCAGGGGAAAAAGTCTCATCCTTAAGCGGATTAAGCATCACACCCCCCAAGGCATCGAGTAGAAATAAAGCCCCTTCCTGTTTACTCCCTAACGTTGATCTGGTAAACCACTCCTCATAATCGATACTTAATCTTGCATAGGCATAAATATTCAAACCATTATCACGCATAACCTCATAGAGACTAAGCATTTTCTTACTTGTTGTACTTTCCCGGACCACATTATTCTTGTCATTCGGATTCCATATATATCGATTCGTTCCTTCTCGCTTCAATGCTTGAACCCAATCCTCTGATTGGATTTCGTCGTAGCTCAAAGTTTCCTTTGGCATAAAGGAAGTGTATGCGTTTCCATGAAGGTCGATTAATGTATAATACACCGTCGCTCCACTCATAAAGAATGTATTTTCAATCGCTCCAAACTTGTTTTCAACGAGTTTTTTTCTCGTGATTTCATCAGATTGCTCGGGATTCTTCATTATCGATAAAATCGTCGTATCTTGTTCGAGTAATGACCCTGTTTTCATCACGAGACTCATGAGATCAACAAAACCATTCTTAATACCAATAAGCTGCTCTATGTTCTTCGTTTCCGCATTATCCTGCAGCATTTGTTCTGTCTCTTTAAAGTTATACAGAACGAGTATGGCAATGGGTGTTAGTACCAACAGCAAGAAAGCTAACAAAATCCGATTCTTAAAGGTACTTGGCGTAAGTTTCAAATATAATCGCTTCACGAGGACTCCCCTCACTTTGTATGTGCTTACAATCCTTCCCCCTATTGTAATCTGCTCCTGCTTAAAAAAATAGAGCCGGGATATTCTCCCGGCTCTACCTATTTTCTACTCATCGATCTTCAGTACTGCCATAAACGCTTCTTGTGGTACTTCTACACTACCCACTTGCTTCATGCGTTTCTTACCTTCTTTTTGCTTCTCCAGCAGCTTCCGTTTACGGGAAATATCGCCGCCGTAACATTTAGCAAGTACGTTTTTGCGCATCGCCTTAACGGTTTCACGCGCAACCACCTTCGTACCCACAGAGGCTTGAATCGGCACTTCGAACATTTGACGCGGGATAATCCCCCGCAGCTTCTCACAAATGATACGTCCGCGGTTGTAGGCACGATCGCGGTGAACGATAAAGGACAAGGCATCGACCTGCTCATTGTTAAGCAAGATATCCATCTTGACCAGATTCGAACGACGGTATCCGCAAATTTCATAGTCGTAAGAAGCATAACCTTTCGTACCGGATTTCAACTGATCAAAGAAATCATAAACGATCTCTGACAGCGGAATCTCGTACGTAATCGTTACACGATTAGTATCTAGATATTCCATATTTACGAACTCGCCGCGTTTGTTCTGGCACAGCTCCATTACAGTACCCACGAAGTCGTTAGGCACAATGATCGCTGCTTTAACATACGGCTCTTCAATATAGTCAATCGTACCGATCTCCGGATAATGTGACGGGTTGTCGATTTGGATCATTTCGCCATTGGTCAGCATAATTCGGTAAATAACACTCGGCGCTGTTGTGATTAGCGGCAAATTGAACTCGCGCTCAATCCGCTCTTGAATGATCTCCATATGCAAGAGTCCAAGGAAACCACAACGGAAACCAAATCCAAGTGCGCTTGAACTTTCCGGCTCAAAGCTTAGCGAAGCATCATTCAACTGGAGCTTCTCCAGCGCCTCACGAAGATCGTTATAATCGGAGGTCTCAATCGGATACAACCCGCAATATACCATCGGGTTGATCTTACGGTAACCTGGAAGCGGCTCAGCAGTAGGATTCTTTGCGTCAGTGACAGTATCACCGACACGGGTATCTCCAACATGCTTGATCCCAGCTACGATAAAGCCAACATCACCGATGTTCAATTCATCGACAATGGTCATACGCGGCATAAATGCGCCAACTTCAATGACCTCGAAGGTCTTCTCAGTTGCCATCATCTTAATCTTCGAACCCGCACGGATCTTCCCGTCCATTACGCGCACATAGACGATAACGCCTTTGTAAGGATCGTAGTGAGAGTCAAAGATCAATGCTTTAAGCGGCTCTTCTGAATTACCGGATGGCGCAGGAACCTGCTTCACCACCTGCTCCAGAATTTCCTTGATTCCGATACCGGCTTTGGCAGATGCCATAACCGCTTCGCTGGTATCCAGCCCGATAACATCCTCGATCTCCTGCTTTACCCGGTCAGGGTCAGCGTTTGGCAAATCAATTTTGTTGAGCACAGGTAGGATTTCCAAGTTGTTATCCAGTGCTAAATACACATTGGCCAGTGTCTGTGCTTCAATTCCTTGAGCCGCATCCACAACCAGCAGTGCACCTTCACATGCTGCAAGACTGCGGGAAACTTCATAGGTGAAATCGACGTGCCCCGGTGTATCAATCAAGTTGAGATAATACTCTACACCATCGTCTGCACGATAGGTTAAACGCACGGCTTGCAGCTTTATTGTGATACCACGTTCGCGCTCCAGATCCATCTGATCGAGTACCTGTTCCTGCATTTCACGCGTGGTTAGTGCCCCCGTGTATTCCAAAATGCGGTCAGCTAGTGTCGATTTACCATGGTCTATATGTGCAATAATCGAGAAATTGCGAATTTGTTGTTGTCTTTTCTGAACGTCAGTCATTCCTTACCCCCACAGACAGCCTGATATTAATCCACTTATTATAACAGTACAAGCTTACTCCATCAATCCCGCGCTGGCCCAAAACAAAAGAAACAGCTATACACGATCCCGTGAAATAACCGTTTCTTCTAAATTTGCTGTTAATTTTCTGCCGAAGCGAACAATGAAACTACCCAGCGGATTCCCTTCTGAGAAGCCTGCTGCAAGAGACCTGCCGTCTTATCTGCCAGAACATCGACTGTAGGCTTTTGCTCCTCAGGAATTAGAATTTGCTCCGGAGATTTCGTACTATAATCATCCACAACTTGTTGAGGAGGATCTGCGGCTGGCGTTATATTGCTATTTTGAGGCAAAGGAGAGACGACCGTATATGCACCTGTGACAGGATCGATCACCATTGGCACATATACATAAGTCTGCCCACCCTGTGTCACACCATTCTTTTGCAGCTGTGACTGTGGCTGCATGCCTGTTACTTGACTGGTGGGTGTAGTCGGGCTGGCATTCCAGCCGGGCAGAATCTTAGAGACTGTTGAACCACCGCTTCCGCCGAACTGCATCCCTAAGAGGATGCCAATCCCTGCCCAAATCCCGACCATAACCAGTTTTTTTCCGAAACGCGACATGTACACCACTCCTTTTTAATCCTTGGTAATTTATTTTAAGAAGCCCCGTTTGATTTCTTTGGTGTTGTAGTGGGATTCGCCACTTTTTCAGGTGCGTTCACCTTCTCAGCGTCATGACTGCTCCAGTAAACATCAGCGATAGCATCCGCCAAAATATCAGCCGTACGCTTTAATTCCTCAGCCGAGTTATCAATTCCGCCCACTTCAATCAAAACACTATTGGGAGACAGGGTCTGATTGTACTCTCCGTTGTTGCCTTTACCCGCAGCTTTTCCCCATATCCCACGAGATATTCCCGGGTAATTTTTTTCAAGCTGTTGATGAATCTTATTGGCAAACTCTTCGTTCTTCTTCCAGTCTTTATTTGCATGTCCAATAATAAAATAGACCTGTGCGTAGCTTTTCCCGTCAATAACAGCTGTTGTTTTGCTATGACGCTGCGAATCGCGGTGAATGTCGATAAAACTATCCATTTCCTCATTTGCGCTGAGTGCTGATTTAACCAAGATCCGGGAATATTTATAGGAAAAGTTCCAGTTATAGTCGGTGATTTTGGTTGGAAAATCTTCTTTGGCATGAACCGTACCAATCCCGAGCTGTTCCAGTCTTTTCGTAATATATGATCCTACCAGCATTACATTTTTAGTTGAAACTCCGGAGCTGGGATTTTCATTTGCTGCCCCTAACAGAGGGTTGTAGGCCTCTCTAGGATGTGAATGATAGATTAGAATCCGTTTGATCGAGGTATCCTTAGTGCTGTCTGTGCCGCTTTGCGGATCACTCTTATCCGTCCCTTCCTCCGCTGATGGTTCAGGGGATGGTGCAACCGTCGCTTCAGGCTGCTGTGTTGTAGTATCTCCATGCTTGTCCCCTTCGTCCGGAACAGAAGTTTCTGCATCTTCACCACCCTCAGCCAGTTCATCAGTCCCAGGATGATAATCCACTGGTGCTCCTGTAGATCCACCTGAACCTTTCCGCAAAAGAAATGGATCATCCGCCGCCATCCCCGGCACTTCACGAGAGACTAGACTCTTAGGGTCACCTGGATTCACGCTGGTCAGCAACTGAAATACGAAAGAAGTTACCTTTTCACCTGAAAAAGCGGAAGGCTCTTTACCCTGCGGTAAATGCGGCACCTCCATCCCCAGCAGCTCCATGAAAAAACCACTAGACAGAGAGGCAGCAAGCCCCTTCATTGAAGGAATGGGTGAAGAGCTAAGCTTCTGTCCGGCCAATCCACCGGCTCCAAGCAGCATAAAAAATACTAGCGAACCTCCGGCCAACAGCAGCATCGTTCTCCCCAGCGATAAAACATCCAGCATTTTTCCCCTTAAACGGCCGATGTTCCAAAGCTGAAACCATTTTTTATTCATTGTAGTTATGTCCTCCTCCAGCCCTCTGTAATCTCTTATACTCCAAATCTATGAGTGCAAGAGCAATACTAGAACCGAAAATGAGAGAATAGACATAAAGCCCGTACAGGATACCTTAATTCAGCATCCCGCCGGGCTAAACAAACCATAATTCAGTTAGTGGGTATACGCGCCAACATTCTCAGGATCAACCGCATCATGTAAAGCCGCATTCAGACCACTGGCCACAATATTCGCGATCCCTTCAATAAATTCATCGATTTCCTTGGGAGTGACGATCAAATCGTGCCCCAGGGGTTCAAGCACTTCCTTCACTAATGACAAGCGTTCCTGCTCAGAGATATCGTCCAGCATCCCCATGATTTCCTTCGTATGGTTTGCTCCTTGCCCGAAGTGATTTTTCATCATCTCCAGCACATTATTCACAATAGTTGAGGCATAGCAGACAGTGGGCACTCCGATTGCGATACAAGGAACACCCAGAATTTCTTGGGTTAATCCACGTCGCTTGTTGCCAATCCCCGAACCGGGATGGATCCCAATGTCGGCAATTTGAATCGTCGTATTGATACGCTCCAGTGACCGGGATGCCAACGCATCTATGGCGATAATAAGCTCAGGTTTCGTCCGATCCACGATTCCCTGCACGACCTCACTCGACTCAATTCCAGTCAGTCCAAGCACTCCAGGAGCAATAGCGCTCACCTTACGATAACCAGGGGAGATCTGATCCGGAACCAGTTCATAGAACTGCCGCGTAATGAGTGAGTTCTCCACCACCAACGGACCCAGTGAATCCGGTGTAACATTCCAGTTACCAAGACCAACAATCAACACAGATGCATCCTTGCCAATCCCAATTCTGATCAAAAAGTCCTCAAATTCGCGGGCAAAAACTTCTGCCACCTTTTGCTGCAAGCCTGTATCTCCGCCACGCAGAGCGGGTACCTCAAGGGTTACATAGTTGCCAATTGCGCGTCCTATTGCCTGTGATCCGGCAGCATTAGCTACACCAAGACGGGTCACTTTAATCCCATCAGACTCTTCCACTTCTTCGTTCACACCAGGGATCGGCGTTCGTTGTGGGCCTTGAGCCATTTCCTTTGCCTCTAATGCCAAATCGGTGCGCACAGAATATAGCTGCAGATCCGGTTCCATTGTGTACCAGCCTCCTAAAAGTTTTGTAAGCATACACTTCCATGAATTACTTCGAACAAAACTCACTTCGAAAGCAGCTGCTTAGTTTTGTAAGCATACACTTCCATGAGTTCATCCTCATTTGGCAAGCTTCTGCCTATGCTCTTTTGTCGATAGTGTGCGAGAGAAAGCCAATGTTTATGCAGGATACGGAGGTTTAATTTGAAAGCTTTAAGTATTGCTTTTTGCTACCGGTCATGCTAAACTATTTTAAGTTGTGAATCATTTGATAATGATTTCGAATGTCTTACAGGAGGTGAATGCAATGCCAAATATTAAATCCGCGGTTAAACGCGTAAACACGAACGAAAAACGCCGTGCACTGAATGCTTCCCAAAAATCCGCGCTTCGTACAGCTGTGAAAACTGCTGATGTAGCTCTGACTGGTACGGAAGTAGAAACTGCTCAAGCTGCTTTCCTAGCTGCTTCCAAAAAGCTGGACAAGGCCGTAAGTAAAGGTCTGGTTCATAAAAATGCGGCTGCCCGCAAAAAATCCCGCTTGGCGAAGAAATTGAACGCTCTTACGGCTCAAGCCTAAGACGACATTCATAATGAGCAATTGAAGAACCTGACCGCTATGCTTCATACGGTTAGGTTTTTTTGTGTCTATTAATTAATAATAAGTAGTATTAGTTACTTTTAAGAGATGTTTATTAAATGAAAGAAGACCGCCTCAGAGAGGCGGTCTTCTTTCATTTATTTATTCTCTTTTTTCATTTCATAATAGTTACCATCCCATAAAAAAATCATCGTTTGATCGTCTTTAACAATAAAACTGCTGCCGGGATTCGTCCAATTATTTATAGATACCGTCTTAACCGATTCCGTCTCGATGCCAAGGTCGCTTAATTCATTTCTGTATTCGTTAAAAAAGTCATCCTTTGTAATGCTCTCTTCTTTATATTCAGGGTTCATAATTTCATCTTTATCAAAAGATGCCTTTTCTTGCGAATAAGTTACCCGCATGCCAATAAGCTTTTCATCCTCCGCTGCCGAGACAGGTGTAGAACCTACTAGACCTTGTACACTCCATTCCCCAAAATAAGAAGGTGCATCTGCAGAGGTATTCGAATTCGCAGGCGACTCAGAAGCTGAACCTGACGGTGAATTAGTATCCGTTTTGCCACAGGAACTAATTAATAGAACGAGTAACAGCAGTGCCGAATATTGAAATATTCTTTTCATAGTCAGATCATCTCCAATACTTTTTCCCCTTCTTAGCTCAGACACCTAAACGCAGCATGAACAGCTCCAGCCCTAGCACTTTGTCTATAGCCCCTGTTTTCATTTTATAATCCAGATCCGCCAATGCACTTAAGATTTGCCGCAATCGTTCACTGGAGAACTTATGGGCCTGCTCCCCAGCAAGCTTAACCGCATATGGATGCAATCCGATCTGTGACGCAATCTGTCCCTGCGAATAACTATGTGCTGATAAATCCTTAACCTGCAAAATAATGCGGAACTGCCGCGCAACCAGCGCTGCGATCTTGATCGGTTCCTCACGCTGCTTCAGCAGCTCATATAAGGTATCAAGCGCCTTATCAAGACGCAGATTAGCGATATCCTCAACAAGCGTAAACACATTTTGTTCTGTACCACGGTGTACCAGACTCTCTACGGCCCCCGCATCCACAGTGCCGCCCTTACCAGCAAATAAACAAAGCTTGTCCATCTCTGCAGATAAACCTTGCAAGCCTGTGCCTGCATTCGTTATAAGAATTTCTGCCGTGCCAGGTGCCATTACACAACCCCGCTCACGAATTCCTTTTTCCACCCAGCGCAGCAGCTCTTCTGCTCCCAGCGGATTAAAGGCTAATACTGTGCCCACTGATTTGACAGTCTTCACAATTTTTTTACGCTCATCCAGCTTATCATTATTCACCATAAAGACGATTACACTGAAGTCTACAGGATGCTGCAAATAGTCACTTAAAAGATCTATACGATGCTCCAGTTTGGCATTTTCTTTGCCCGCTGTAAATAACGAGGCATCCCGCACCAGCAATAATTTACGTTCTACCATAAATGGCACAGTCTCCGCTTCTTCTACCACAGCCTGCACCGGCGTCTCAGAGAGATCAAAGGGAATAACTGCGAAATCACGATCCTCTTTAGCAATCAGCTGTTCTTCCAGCAGTGCCATGAATTCATTCATTCGAAATTTCTCACTGCCATATAAAACATATAACGGTGAGATCTTCCCTTGTTTGATTTCTTTTATCGCCGTTTTGGCATCCATCCCGCCACTTCCTTTTCCATTCATCTAGCCCATTTTGTCCAGAGTTCTATTGTAGCAAAAAAAACTACAAAAATGCATGCAAAAACGGAGAAACTCTGGCAGCCATGGCCAAAGCCTCTCCGTTTAAGCGGCGCATCTATATAAACGACGGAGTGCGAAGCTCTAGAAACTCCGCATCCGGCGGTCATACCGATGTTCTGCAAAACCTATACTTTCTAGTTCCTGTCCTGTTGATATAGTATATTCAGAAACTTCGAAAAAAGTTCCAACCCCACTTTAATTTGTTGAAGATGAGGTTGGAGTGTTCGTTGGTGTCGCCCCAGGGGATGCAGCCGGACTTGAAGAAACTGCTTCCTGTACAGTGTACACCTTGGTTACATTCACACCATCTTTTTCAGTCACGTACGTAAACTTCGAGCTGTCCGCAGACCATTCACCAGAAATCCAATTTCCTTCCAGCGGATAAGAGTTTACGGCTAACCGTTCTTCCGTTGAGCCCGCTGGCGACTTCTTATAAATCACAAGCTGCAGCCCAACAAATTCTATAGCATACTGACCATCAGGGGAAGTCCAGGTCTGCACATTAGATTCATCAGAACTGCTTAAGCTCATAACTTCCCGTCCATAGTCATAAGGAATCTTTAAAGAATCCTCCATCAGCGGAGCAGAATCAGCTGCGCTGTCTGAATTCATATCAGCAGTTTGCTCCTTATTATCCACCTTTAGCTGATTGCTACTGGCGTTGCTAGAATCTGAATTATGAGATTTCGTGGCGATATCCTGCTTTGGCGAAACAATTTTCTCTGTAGGCTTAGGATCTGCGCTTTGAGGCGGTTCGGTGATCGACCGCCCTCCAGCTCCAGCTCCAGCTCCCGCATCAGCTGCATCCGCCGGTGCACTTGGCATCGAGGTAAGGTCCACTGGTCCCGTCGCTCTATCTAAAGCGGCGTTATCTTCGTTCATCTCCGGTGCATCCGTCTTATACTGCGCAGCGCCCTCGTTCTCTCCACCAGCGGCAGGTGAAGCTCCATCAGAGTTAGCAGTAATAGAAGCTTGTGATTCCATTGCTGTATCCTTAGTATCATCGCTGGCTGTTTTAGCACTATCCTGCATCCTTTGTTCTACTTCTGCCCCAGGCATTTTATCGGGCATATTAAATATTGCGATCCCTAATAGAACGGCAGCTGCAATAGCTCCAATGCCTGTCCGTGTTGCTATAGAGGTTCCCTTGGAAGGTTTACCGCGGGAGCTTTCACGTGAAAATGGGACAACAACCGGCTCCTCAGATCTCACAGCACTCTGTTCACGACTGCTTCGATCCAATTCTGCAAGCTGAGGTAAAATAGAGTCAACCAGACTAAACGGGGGTTTCACGTCTGGCAACTGCTCCAATTCATTGGAGAGAAGTGTCAGGCGCTCAAAGACTTCCGCGCAGGAAGGACAATTATCGATATGACGGAACATCTCAACAATCTCATCTTGACTCAAATCTTTGTCTAAATAGCGGTGCATCCATTCCATCACCTCCGCGCATTTCATCCCGATACACCACCTTTCTGGTACTCCTGAAGTCTATTCTGCAGTTGCTGTCTAGCCCGAAATAAGTATGATTTCACTGTATTCAAGGGCAAATCCAGACAATCTGCAATCTCGTTGTAAGAAAAATCCTGTAAATAGCGCAGGACGATGACTGTCCGATGATGCTCGGGCAATTGATCAATCGCTTCGCGTATATCCTCAGCTAAATAAGAGGATAGAACCTCACGTTCCACATTGTGTTTATCCTGAAACACCATTTCATGTTCATCAATAGAAACTGTAGGTTTAGTTCTTCTGAATTTATCAATGCAAATGTTAGTGACGATTCGCTGAACCCACGTTTTGAACTGGGCCTTCTCCTCATATGAGCCGATTTTTGTATAAACCCGGATCAAGGCTTCCTGAGATGCATCTAGCGCATCTTGTTCATTATGCAAAATGTAGAAGGCCGTTTTATATACATGTCCTTCAATTTCTCGCAATAGGGTGATTAGAGCGTCGCGATCGCCCGCTTGAGCGGCTCTGATGAGTCCCTGCTCCACCACGAAGGTTCCCCCTCTCTATGCAATCTTACTGACGCGCAAGACTGCGAATTTGTTGCAACCGTGTAATTAATATTTTTAGAATACCAAACTTTTCTTAGAACGTCATGTTAAGCCAGCCGTTACAACGCGCTATCCCGCATTGCACAGCCAATAATTCCTACTAAGCATACAGGGGAAACAACAATCATTCAAATACTCTTTTTCACTATCTTAGTAACAAAAATGACATCAAAAGAAACGGCCTATCCCCTTGTCGGAAATGAAGCCGTCTGTCTTAAATATTACCCTCCGGTATCGAGCAAGAAACTCTATTTATAGAGCGCAATTTTGCAGAGCATGAAGACCGCGTAGTTTTCCCTAGTCTCATCATCCACCACATAGGCTTCTCCATTCTCAAATAATTGAGGGTTATTGTAATTGCGCTCTAATCTGTAGATCTGCCCTTCCGTCACCTTACAACCATGGAATGCCGACTCAATTTCTACGTACTCAGCATCATCTTCATCCGCTGCTTGATACAGCTTTTTATCATTATAAGCAGGCATATACTCACTCCCGGCTGGATAATAAATCCTGACGTTCAGTCCATGTATCACTACTCTTCTATTATATAGTTTATTATCTTTATCCCGATTCTATACTTTCTAAAAAGCATAGAATAAAAGGAATATTGACAGCTCAAAGAAAATCAACATAAAAAGGCTGCATGGCCAACGTCTGTCAGCCACACAGCCTATAAATAAAAACGCAAATCAGGATTTCAATCTCCGTTCAAACTATACATTAAATCCCTTTTATCTCTTTAAACTTCGCCACATATTGGGCAGCAAGATCAGTAATCTGATCGTATCGGCCATTCTTCGCCGGTGCAGTCAAATTCCCCCCAATGCCCACAGCCATGCAGCCGTTTGCAATCCACTTCTCCATATTGTTCAAATCCACGCCACCGGTCGGCATAATATTTACATGTGGCATAGGACCTTTAACCGCTTTTACATAATCCGGCCCGAAAGCACTGCCAGGGAACAATTTAAGCACATCCACGCCGTACTTCAGCGCTTCCTTCATTTCATTTAATGTCATGCAACCAGGCATATAGGGAATGCCATAAAGATTACACATCTTAGCTGTCTCCACTTCAAAAGAGGGACTAACCACAAACTCTGAACCTGCAAGAATGGCTATTCTAGCTGTTAAGGGGTCCAAGACAGTTCCGGCGCCAATCACCGCACGACTTCCGTACTCAGCAACCAATCTCTTAATCGCCACATCCGCGTCTGGTGTAGTAAAAGTTACCTCAATATTATTTAGACCGCCTTCTATACAAGCAACGGACATCTTAAAAGCTTCCTCAGCACTATCTGCTCGAATAACCGCTACAACCCCGACGGATGCCACATTCTGCAATACTTTCATTTTCTTCATCAGTAGACTCCCTTTCTCTTGGTACGATCATAGATAAACAGGAAATACTTTTTTAGATAAACTTTTTTATTAAATTTACTAATTATTGCGTTTTGTTCTATAAGGAAATAGTAATAACAATACGATTAACAGTCAATACATTTTTATTACATCAGGTGCAAATAAGTAATAAAATTTAAGAAAAAACCTTTATAAAACAAGGGTTTATGGAAACATTATTTTCTTTTTACGAAAAAAGTTTTTTGGTTAACAATTATTCTTTTATTGTACAAAACCGATTTATGTGATAATTTCAAATTACAAATCATTATACTGGGATAAAATCATTACCCTAGGAGGAACTAAAAATGAGTAAACAGCTGGATGCCGTCACTTTCGGGGAGCCGATGGCGATGTTTTATGCGAATGAGGCCGGTCCTCTGCATGAAGTATTTTCGTTCTCCAAAGCATTAGCAGGTGCAGAAAGCAACGTGGCTACAGGCTTGTCGCGTTTGAATCATCCTACAGGTTATGTTACGAAGCTTGGCGAAGATAACTTTGGCACATTCATTGCACAGGCGATGAAGAACGAGAACATTAATACGGACAATATTACTTTTACTAAAGAGTATTCAACAGGTATGCTTATCAAATCGAAAGTGGTTACCGGCGATCCAAAGGTCGAATACTTCCGCAAAAACTCCGCGGCCTCCACGCTTAGTCTGGAGGATTTCGACGAGGCCTACTTCAACTCCGCAGGACATCTGCATGTTACAAGTATCTCCGCCGCTTTGTCCAAGAGCTGTCATGAATTTTCTATTCACGCTATGGAATTTATGAAGAGTAAAGGAAAGACGATCTCACTGGATCCTAATCTGCGTCCCAGCTTATGGCCGGATACAGAAACAATGGTGAGTACCATCAATGATCTGGCTACACGCTGCGACTGGTTCCTGCCGGGACTCGGTGAAGGTAAAATCCTTACCGGACTGAGCACACCCGAAGAGATTGCAGACTATTACCTGGAGCGTGGCATAAGCTTAGTCGTCATCAAGCTTGGCCCTGAAGGCGCTTACTATAAATCCTCTGCTGGGGAAGGTTACGTGGACGGATTCAAGGTGGAGCAGGTTGTTGATACGGTGGGTGCAGGTGATGGATTTGCGGTTGGCGTAATCAGTGCGATGTTGGAAAAGCTTCCGATTGCTGAGGCCGTCAAACGCGGCAATGCGATCGGTGCGTTAGCCGTCATGTCGCCAGGCGATATGGACGGACTTCCCACCCGTGAGGAACTTGCGAAGTTTATGCAACAAGAAGTCTAATAATTGCAAAAAGACACAGAGCAGCGATTCTCCGTTATTGGAGAATCGCTGCTCTGCTTTTTGGGTTGCTGATTGGCTGCTATTGCTATGGCTATGCCTTTGGCTTTGGCTTTGGCTTTGGCTTTGGCTTTGCTATGCTAAGCTTTTGCTATTGCTATTGCTATTGCTATTGCTATGCTTCAGCAGTGTAATCACGTACCTCAGGGCTTTCGGACCCAGAAGACGCTATTTGCAATTTTTTCACCTTTGCGGCGTAGTTTCGGACTCCAGTGACACTATTCCTTATGAAAAAGAGCATTTAGCATGTTTTCCATGCCGATAGCTGCGATGGGGTCCGATAGCACTCCAAATATGGGATTATAGTGCATATAAGGTCAGCTGAGTCCGATAGCGACTTCTTACGCGAAAATATTACCAATCAAACCCAAGTTTAGTGTTTAGATAAAGTTAGGTCCAATAAAAGGGGAGTGCCCAGCAAGCTAAGAAATAGCTGCTGGGCACTCCCCTTTTTATAGTTCAAACTTATTTGTAAGACTTCACCGACTGCCCTTGCTGCAAGGTCGGCGGGAAACGGTATGTAATTGGAACAGAAGCTCCCTTATCCTCGATACAAGAGAGTATAATCTTGGCAGCCTGCATCCCCATCTCGTAAGCAGGCTGACGGATTGTCGTAATGACCGGATTATAAATTTGCGCGAATTCCGCATCATCTATCCCGATGACCGACAACTGTTCTGGAATAGAGATGGCATTTCGATTCGCATATTTCAGAATTTCCGCTAGTGTGATGTCGTTCGTAGCCAGCAGTGCAGTTGGTGGCTCCGGCAGTGCTAATAAGTGTTCCAGCCCCGAAGCTAATTCCTCTTTGGATACACTGCAAATATACTCCTCACGCAGCGTTATGCCCGCTTCTTCCATCGCTTTTTTGTAGCCACTAATCCGCTCTTTGCGAGGAGTAATCGCATGCTCCCCAATTGGGAGGGACACCAGAGCAATCCGCTCATGGCCTTGCTGAATTAGCTGCCCTACGCCTATCTTTGCCGCCATTTCATTATCCAGCAATAGACTCTGCGTGGTGATTCCATCTACTAGACGATCCATAAAGACTAGCGGGAAATCAGCCTCTACCAGCTTGCTATAGGCAGACGGGTTATTCCCTGTAGGAAAAATAATCAGCCCATCCACCTGACGAGCGATTAAGGTTTCTACATATTTGCTTTCTTTCTCCGCATTCTCATCTGCGTTGCATATGATCACTTGGATTCCGTGATGCTGCAGCTCATTCTCAATCGCCCGGATACATTGGATTGACAGCGTGTAGTCAATATTAGCTACGATGATCCCGACCATATGCGTCCGGTTCTGCTTCAGACTGCGTGCCAGACCATTTGGCTGATAATTAAGCTCCTCAATTACGGCCTCAATCCGGTTTTTCGTCGCTTCGCTCATATATTTAAAACGTTTGTTCAAAAATTGGGAGACCGTACTTTTCGAAACTCCCGCTTTTTGAGCCACATCATCAATCGTTAACTTCTTCATCGCTTCGGCTCCACTCTTCTCAAAAGAAAATACTTTATCAAAAAGTATAGCTTTTATTTAGTGATTTATCTACTAGGGAGTCTGACTGTAAAATTCCTGATACAGCTCATTTTGTCGCTCTTCTGATAAAAATGCCCAATCTTCATCTAACCACCCTGGTCCACCTTTCGTAAGAATATCAGCTTTATAAAGTTCTCCATTCATCTCATATTCCATGGTTAACGATTGTCCATTAATGTCTCTAAATCCAATGGTCGATGCAGGTGTTTGAATGCTTAAGGTCTCCATATCATAAAGCACTGTTTTGTCTTGGTATGTCTTATCTACCGGGTATTCTAGGTAACTAAATACGATCTGGTCATGCTCCTTATCCACTGCGATTATTGACTTATATTCTAATAGCTCCCAATCAAAGGACGTAAGCTCTTTCGGTACCACTGATTCTCCTGTCGCTGCTTTTTTAACATTTAGAATAAAAAATCTACCATTCTCCATAATGCCTGAACCTATAGTCTTCGTATAGGTAAATAGCAGAGCGTAATCGCCCGCTCCAAAAAATCCACTCAAATATTGATAAGTACTTGCCCCTCCTGCATAAAGAGGTAAAGTATAAATCCTAGTAGCTGAAGAAGCCGATAATTCCGTCTGGTCCTTCGAGCTCAGGTAAAGAGTGAACGGTTCTGTAGGATGTGTGTACTTTGGCTTCTTGTAGTCCACCATCGGGGGTGGCGGCGACCAAAGGATTCCCGCTGTTGTCTCAACGGCAAACGCTTTACTCTTATCTCTGTTCATTGGCAAAGGCATGTAGTATTTCTTACCGCTAATCTCAAATTCTACTGGACTTGTCAGAGGCTCTATCGCTTTATCATTAGTTGCAGGACTAGAAGAAGGCAGTATGCCTGCGCCTTGTGACTGAACGGATGACGAATGGATTGGCCCTGTGTTTTTCCATATGCCCATAGGGAAGGTAAGCGCACCTATCAACAAAATCGTAGCCAGACTGGTCAACACCACATTTTTATTTATCCAATAACGTTTGTAAGCTGAACTTTTATTCGCAGCAGCCTGTTCGATCCGCATCATTAACTCAGGCGTAAAACCATCTTCAATGAAAGGATTTTTGCCTGCTTGCGCATACCAATCCGTCTGCCCGATCATCACTGGATTACTATCATCGGCGTTGCGTTTCATTCCCTCTCCTCCTTCTGGATAGCCTCTTTAACCTTCTCTCTCGCCCGCGCGAGCCGAGATTTCACGGTTCCTTGTGCTACATTCAGCAAATCTGACATTTCGGCAATGGATAATCCATGTTGAATATCTAGCACAAGCACCTCTCTGTTCTTCTCTGGAAGGGTCATAATAATTTCCCAGATCCGGTTCGCATACTGATTGCCAAGGGCTTCTTTTTCCGCAGAAGGTGCATTAACAGCAGTAGGTTGATCACCCAAAGCTATGAATCTGCGCCAAAAGCTATTTTTGCTCCAACTGAAGGCCGTATTTCTGGTAATCGTAAGCAGCCAGGTTTTCATCGAAGATTGCCCCCGGTATTTCCCAACATTCTTGTACGCCTTCAAAAACACTTCTTGGCTGATATCATTTGCCTGCTCTCGACTTCTAGTTAAGAAAAAAGCATAATTCCACACATCCGAGCCATACGCCTCCATCATTTCCCGCAAACTCATTGCGGGCGCATACGCTGCTGTATATGGTATATCTTCGCTTAGCATGTTTCGCCTCACCTCTTGCCTAATAAGACTTTCCAAACTTGAAAAAGTTCCCTCTAAAATAAAAAAATAGGTCATTTATTAAAAAACACCACCGATGAACGTTTAAGCGTTCACTAGTGGTGTGTGGATATTTTTTAAAGAGAGCTGAATTTCTCCTGTAGCCGCCGTGCAAGCTCATCGTCTGATAACGGATTACGATGCGTATTTTCCAGATAGATATGCTTTTCGGTCTCGGGCATCAAATATTCCTTATACCATAAAAACATATCCGGACTATCCCCCTGAATCCGCAAAAATTTACGGGCCGTTTCTACGTGATCTACAGTGTTGGCAATATTGGTCAACCAATCAGCCCGATAAAAATGCTTCCACTGGCCGATCTCTGCCCGTAAAAGAGCCTGCTGGCCCTCCTTATAATCCCAAACCGCATGAGAAGCTTCGATAAACGCCTCTGGAAATCGCTCTTCTTGGTAACACATATACGCCTGGCAAAGAGAGGATAACCCTCTGCACCCGCTCCAATGCAGCTCAATTTGAACTAGCAGTTGAACATGCAGCCTGTTTCGCTCTTTTTCGGGTAAAAGTTCCATCACCTCTAGGCACTGCTTTCGCAGCAGATACCAGACTAGTATTACTCGCTCAGCTCGATCCCTGAACCATCGAACCTGCTCTAAAAAAGGAACATCCCCTGAGGCCCAGCGCAGTCGCTCATCGCTCTCCGTCTTATTTTGCAGCCAATGCCCTATAATCTGCCTTGCCGGATGATGATAGAATTCATCGCCTGCGCGGTCGTCAGCATTAGGACCATATACTATGGTGTTTTTGAAGTAGCTTTTGTACAATTGTGCAATTCGCCCCTGCTGCGCTGTGTAGAAACGGTTAACGAAGGTCTGAAGCTGTTCATCAGCATCTGCTGTTCCATCCATCCACAACTTTGCTGTCAGATCTAATGTATAGAGATGAGGCAAAATATTCCCTGAATTCACTAGCAGATATTCACTAGCCCCTGCCGCAAATGCCCCCTGTAATTCCTCCACTATAAAGGACGGATCCGTTGGGAATTGTGTTAGATGATTAGAGGCCTGCAAGTCGTGGAAGGTGACGTGGTAATATACCCCGTTTTTGCCTTGATCTCCTGCCTCGGGTAGAGCAGGCACGCGCAGATTCAGATGGCCATGTCGTCGCGACACCATTTTACCGTATCCGTTATCCGCCCATATTTTAATAACACCTTCTGGCACTTCGATCTTTCCTTGTTTATACAGCTCCGCAATTTCTCCGTACATCGCCATACAGCACACAGGCTGGTCCACATATTCACAGATCATATCGTATTGCTTGCGAACTACAAATGAGATCAAATCGCCCCGTTTCTCCGGAGTATCAAAAGAGGGATCATTCTCCCAAAAAGGTTTATCACCCTGTCCGCGGAAAGAGAGCACCCAGAGTGTTTTTTCATCTTTTTGCCGCTCAATGGCCTCTCTCCACAGCTGTTCAAATAATTCTGGATATTCTTTATAGCTAGCCTGCTTGCCCGGAAAAGCACGCAGGAACATTTGCGCGCCAAGCGGCTCCGCATGATGATGTGTGATCCACAGTCCCATATCCACCGCAAGCTGATGATGAACTCCGTCTCTCGGCAAATCCGTCCCGGGGATTACCATATTTCCACCACAGCGCAGCAGCGCTTCAAAAACAGGCTCCCATACCTCCGCCGTCGGAGGATAATCCTCCTTCCAGCCGATAAGACACACTTCATCATTCACGAACCAACCTCGGTAGCGTACCTTTGGCTGAATGCTGTTGTAATCAGAAATAGGTAAATTGATCGCATGTTTCTTAACAGGAGGAAGCTCCGCCCAGAACCAGAAGGGATCGACACCAAGCACGTGGCGGCTATAATGAAGCATCCCATAAATAATGCCCAATTCATCGCGGCCGATAATATGCAAGATCCGATCCTCTTCACTACCTGTAAAACGCAAACAAAAACCCTCCGCCCATTCCGGGCAGCCATCATCCTCTGTCGCATAACGAATAATTACAGTAGCTGCTGCTCCTTGTACCGGAGCTTTTCCGAACACCTGCTCATGATCCCTGGCGATCATCCGCCAAGCATATCCAATTGGATTACTGCGTTCCACTTGAACATCATATACACTTTCCGCTGTGACTCTAAATTCTGCATATGTATTCACTATCGCTTCATCTCCTAATTCGCTACAAAACACGGAGGACACAAGCTTCTCACCACCGCACTTTGCAACATAGTTTAAGTAGGCATAGAGTATACCAGAATCTTCTATCTCTATTATAAAGCGTTTACATAGATTGTGCATGCGTACGTAATAATTACTGGAGGAGGACGACGGCTACTGGAGCTACTTGATTAGAGCAGCTGGTGCTAGAACAAATGGACTGGGATCATCAGCAAGTAACAGGAACTTATGTGAAAGTTAGTATCGCTACAACGATAATATGTAACTGAGGTGCTTTGATATGTTCATATGGAGCGTTTAGTTGCACTTTGTGCAACTAAAAAAGATCTTTCCAGCTCATAAAGTGATTTAGTTGCACTTCATGCAACTATTTCTGCTCAAATTTAGAAAAATAGGTGTTTTTCCAGATTTTAAGTGTACAAAGTGCAACTAAATGAAGATTCAGCTACTTTAAGGTGCGATCTATTGCACAAAGTGCAACTATACAAGGTTTTAGATTTTATAGTGGTGTAAAAGACCACGAAAGGAGCTTTAAAGGTGCCTTAAAGGGACTTTATAGAGCCTGCGAAAATTAACATACACCACCAGCACTAAATCACATTACTCGACTACCTCCCTAATCCGCTCCCTCCGCCAACTTATGACGCACAATAATCCCGTCGGCCCGCACACGCATCTGGATCTCCCCTTGCCGATCCGTTCTAAAAACAGCAGCTTGATTAACTTCCAAACGTTCCAATACCTCAGCTTTCGGATGACCATATAGATTATTTACTCCCGCAGAAATCACCGCAGCAGCTGGTTGCCAAAACTGCAGCCAAGACTCGCCTGTTGAAGTTTTGCTCCCATGGTGAGCTACTTTTAAAACGTCAATGGCAGGTCCTGCGTTAATGCCCTTTTGCAGGGCTTGCTGCACAATCTCCTCCTCGGCTTCCAGATCCATATCTCCGGTAAATAGAAAATTTCTTCCGTTCATCTCTAGACGAAAAACTACAGAATCGTGGTTCTGATCCTCCAACAGTGGGATGCTATTCAGCATAGAAGAACCTGACGCTGCTCCCTCTCTATCTTGTTCTTCCGGCCATAAAAAGGACAGCTCCGTCTTATCATCCGGGGAAAGCCTCATTCCCTGATGTACGGCATACAGTTGAACATTGTTCTCCAGCGCAGTCCGCATCATCTCCATATAAGATTCACGGTCAGCGAGTGTGCCATTAAAAAGCAGTGCCGAAACCGGAATTGCCTCCATAACGGCTTGGAGTCCCCCGGCATGATCCTGATCCCCATGAGTCAAAATAATCGCGTCCAGACGGTGGATCCCACGTTTTTTAAGCAAAGGCACCAACACTTTAGCCCCTACCTCGAACGGGCTGCGGCGAATGCGCCATTCTTCTTTTTGCCCAAAATTTAACGTTCCTCCACCATCTACAAGAATATGAGCTCCTTTTGGTGTAGTGATGAGGATACTGTCGCCTTGCCCGATATCCAGGTAACTAATCGTCCCTTTACCCGCCTGACGTTCTGACTGATAACCCTTGTACAGCATTAGGCCCAGTCCAACCGCAGATAGTAGAACAATCGCTCCGCTCCAACGTACAATCTTAGGTTCATCCAAAAAATACTGTGCGCTCCCCGTTCCCCCAAACCCGCCGTGCTTGTTCACAGATAAACCAATCTCAGCTAACGGCCTCGTCTCATCCTCCATATACTGAGGTGTTGCGCGGGCTTCTACTCTTAGCCTGGCAGCATACAACAGCCCACACAATAAGACATAATACACTCCAATCCACAGCAGTGAAGGCGAGCGCCAAATCAGAACTCCACCAGCAAAACCATTAATCCATTCAACCGCATAAAAAGTAACGTTATTCAGCAGCTCCGTAATATGTGCCAAAAAAATCGCGGCATCTCCCCACAATCGTCCAAGCAGTAGCGCAAGCGTTCCTAACGGCAATACGATAAAAGTAATAAAGGGCACAAAAACCAGATTAGCCACTAAAGACAGGAGAGAAAATTGATTAAAATAATAAATCGTCAATGGAAATGAGACTAACTGGGCAACTAGAGTCACAGAGACGGCGCTTTTAAGCCAGCGTGGCAGTGCGCTCAGCAGAGGGTCCATAAGCGGAACGTAGACCATTAATCCTAAGGTCACCAGAAACGACAACTGGAAACTGACACTGAGCAGCATGTAAGGATTCCAAATCAGCATAACCAGTGCCGCTGCAGCCAAAATATTCAGTCCATCCTTCAGCATGCCAACTCGTGCAGCGAGCAATGCAATCATACTCATTAATCCCGCACGCACGATAGACGGACCCGCACCTGTCAACAGGACGTATACAGGAACGAGCACTAAGGTGACTGTTAGCGTGGTTTCTTTTGTCATCCGTAAGCGCCTGAATATAAATAAAAGAACACCAACATACACCGCAACATGCATACCTGAAATGGCGAGGATATGTGTCAAACCAAGTTGTGAGAACTGCTTAAAGGTATCCGGATCGAGATCATCCTGCATCCCAATCACCAAACCCTTCATATATCCAGAGTGGCGCGCTTGAAACAGCCGATCCGTCTCCGCTCCAAGAACTGCCCGCGCTTTATCATTCCAGCGTAAGATCATTAACGGATTCCATGAATCTGGAGCAGTTGCTTGCACATTTTCTGCACCTTGACTCTTTAGAAGCCAGTGAATCTTCTGCGTATGCAAATAGGCCCGATAATCAAACCCTCCGTAATTCCGCGCTGTCGCTGGCTCTTCAAGTACACCGTTTAGCGACACCTGATCCCCTCTGCGCCACTCCGCAGCAATAGCGATTTCTTGCTCGGCAAGTAGTTTGATCTGCACCATAATTAACTCCCCATGCACTCTTTTATCTTGTTCGTCCCGCGGATCAGGTGAAGCGGCATCTTCCTCAGTAATCAACGATAACTCTGAGAGCTTCATCGTGAAATCAACCCGGTCCCCGTCCCGTTCCACAACGGAAACTATCGTCCCCTTAGCCTCCACGGCAGTCTCATTCAACTCCGACAATAATCTCCCTAGCGCTTCAGGCAGGTGACTTAAATTACGGCCTTCATTCCATTCCCAATATCCAGCGGATAAACTAATCGCCAAACAAAATATCGCCAGCTGTTTCCAGCTCATGTTCACCCAAACCCTCATACTCACCAGTAAAATTAATAAACCAGCCCACGCCAACCACGTTCTAAACCCTGAACCTAAACACGCTGCTGCGCTTCCAGCAATCCAGCACACTGTAAAACCTAATAAGGGTCTCTCCTTCAAGCCTCCATTCTCCTCCTTTCGCAAGATAAAAAAAAAGAACCTCTGCATACGCCATAAAAGCGCACGAGAGGTTCTTCCTCAAGCCATCTTATTCAATTAGGGTTGTACAATACAGCTACTCCGCTACTTTAATCATCGTTTCACTTGGCGGCTCATAGTTCTCCAATTGGCGAAATACGATGCCTTTGGCAGCCATCATTGCTTCTACCTTTTCCATATCCTTACGGTAAGGACGATAATACACAATCTCCACAATACCGCTATTAGCCAGCATATTTGCACAGGTCCAGCAAGGCTCATCCGTCACGTAGACGGTACTGCCTTCCCGGTCAATCCGGTCTGTGAATAGCAAAAGATTCTGTTCGGCATGAATCGTGCGAATGCAGCGCTGTTTCTTCACCATAGTCTCTACGCCATCCACGATCTCCATCTCATATTGCTCCGAGAGCATACAACCTGCCTCTGAGCAATCAGGTACGCCCATTGGCGCCCCGTTGTACGCGGTACCAAGCAGCTTCTTGCCTTGCACCAGTACAGCACCTACATGTCGTCGTGAGCAGCGTGAACGAGTTGAGACCATACAGGCAATGTCCATGAAATAAGTATCCCAGTCTTTACGATAGGCAGTAGTCATAATCAATCTCCATATCCTTCTAAATAGTTGTTAACTATTGTAGCACATCCCCGCAAGTTTTCACTAGGACAACGGTTGTGGCACTTCCAACGATCTTCATTTCTTATTTATCTTCAAAATATTACTAAAGCTTTTAACTTCTCCAGCATTTTAGGTCCTATCCCCTTTACCTTCCCCAGATCAGACAGGCTGCGAAAGGTCCCTGCACGGTTGCGGTAATCCATAATTGCCTGAGCCTTCTTTTCTCCGATGCCCGGAAGATCCATCAGCTCCTTAACACCCGCAGTATTCACATTTACTTTACCTTCCTGTGAAGCTGCTGATATGGAAAGCTCAGTTGTCTCCTTAGCCGCAACAACTTTATCCCCTGCCGGCGTTTGCTTCCCTGCAATGTTTGGCATTTGAACTTCTGCCCCTGCTGGTGTTTGGCCTTCTGCCATTGGCGTTTGGCCCGCTCCTTCTGCTCTCTCCCCCGCAACTGCTGTCGAAGCTTTTTCAGCTTCCGAAGTTTGGTCAGCTTGTTCTGCTTGCGCAGCCTCCTTAACCTTCTCACCTTCTTCAGCATTCCCAGCAGCTTCAGCCTGCCCTGCATCTTTCTCTAAATGTAGCTTATTTCCCTTCGTCTGATGACCTCCCTCACTGCCCCCAGCAGCTGGAGCGGCACCAGACTCAGCGATTCCAACCGCTTGCTCCATACCAACATTCAAAGTCTCCCACCCGGCAATCCCGGAATCGCCCTTGCTCCCTGCCGCCCATAAAAGCCCACTTCCTATTACAGCAGCAGCCACTCCGAGTACGATACTTCCTTTATTCATATTACTTTCCTCCTCACAAAAATTCTTCTTATGCCTTTTTGTGAATCTTCATACATTCCTGCGGCTGGAAACTCCTTTAATAATTCATACAAAACCTGTCATCTGTCCAAGTCTATCCTGCATACATATAACGAAGAGCATTCATGTCAGTTAGTAAATAAGCAACGCTAGAAAGGAGGAACCACAGGTGAAAGTTGGATTTATCGGAACAGGCAGCATGGGCAGCCTGCTGATTGACGCCTTTCTTTCTTCCGGAGCCCTGAATCCGTGCGATGTACTCGCCAGCAACCGCAGTCTGAATAAACTGCTGGAGCTAGAAGATCGTCATCCCGGCATAAACTTATGCGGAAGCAATAGTGAAACAGCGACTGGAAGTGACATTGTTTTTTTATGTGTAAAACCGCTGGAATTCAAAACCTTAACAGATGAGATCGGCCCTTATCTCCGCAGCGATCAAATCGTCGTATCCATTACAAGTCCCGTTCAATTGCAACATCTGGAATCCGCTTTGCCGTCCAAAATAGCCAAGATCATCCCCAGCATTACACACTGTGTCAAAAGTGGGACATCACTGTGCATATTTGGCAGCAGGCTTAATAAAGAAGACAGGCTCGTGCTGCTGCAGCTGTTGTCTTTCATAGGTGTTCCTTTGGAAATTCAAGAGGCCCATACCCGAATCGCTTCTGATTTCTCCAGCTGCGGACCTGCGTTCTTGAGCTATTTCATTGAACGCTGGATTGAAGCTGCGGTGGAAGTTACCGGGATTGAAGAGACGTTAATCAGCCGGCTTGCAGGTGAAATGCTGCTTGGAACAGGCAAGCTGCTAACAGAAGGAGAATTCACCCCGCAAGAGCTTCAAGAACGTGTAGCTGTCCGTGGTGGGATTACCGCAGAAGCACTGAACCATCTTCGCATTAGCCTTGAGGGCGTATTCGAACGTCTCATCATGACTACCCATGATAAATACGATGAGGATGTTACCAAGCTGGATGCGTTATTTGGGCATGACGGTATTATTCAAAGTCCCGTAGACCGTTAGAAAACAATAAAACCCGCAGCACGGAATTCTCCGTTGCTGCGGGCAATATTGCGTTCTTCGCTTAACCCACTACGATATTTACAAGCTTGCCAGGAACCGCAATGATCTTGCGTACGGTTTTACCTTCTACTGCTGCACTCACATTCGGGAGTGACAACGCATGAGCTTGCATCTCTTCTTGACCCATATCCTGCGGGATCAACGCGCGTTGTACGATTTTACCATTTACCTGAATAACGATTTCAACCTCAGCATCCACCGTCCATGCTTCATCATACGTTGGCCAAGCCACGTAGCTGATACTTCCTTCGTGACCGAGCAGCTGCCACAGCTCTTCAGCGATGTGAGGCGCCAGTGGTGACAACATTTGTACGAAGTGTTCAGCAGCTTCTTGGGACAAAGTTTCTTGCTTATAAGCATCGTTAATAAAAATCATCAATTGGCTAATTGAGGTATTGAAACGCAGATGCTCGAAATCATCAGTGACCTTCTTAATGGTCTTGTGCCAAGTGCGTTTGAACTCGTCAGTGCCACCGTCTGCTGTGATTTTGGTGCTCAGCTTACCATCTTCACTCACGAACAGGCGCCATACACGGGACAAGAAACGGTGAACTCCTTCTACACCCTTTTCATTCCAAGGTTTGGTTGCTTCCAGAGGGCCCATAAACATTTCATACACACGCAGCGTATCTGCACCAAATGCTTCCACAATCTCATCAGGGTTGATGACATTTCCGCGTGATTTACTCATTTTTTCATTATTATTTCCAAGAATCATACCTTGGTTAACCAGCTTATGGAAAGGTTCTTTTGTTTCAACTACGCCGAGATCATAAAGCACCTTGTGCCAGAATCGTGCATAGAGCAAGTGAAGCACGGCATGTTCCGCTCCACCAATATACAGATCTACTGGAAGCCATGCTTTTTGTTTCTCAGGGGAGCACAGCTCTTGATCGTTTTTCGGATCAATATAACGCAGGTAATACCAGCAGCTGCCCGCCCATTGCGGCATGGTGTTCGTCTCGCGGCGAGCCTTCATGCCAGTCTCAGGATCGATAGTTTCCACCCACTCTGTTACATTCGCAAGTGGAGATTCCCCTGTACCCGAAGGTTTGATTGCCTCTACATCTGGCAGTACCAGCGGCAGCTGATCCACCGGAACAGTCTTCATTGTGCCGTCTTCCAAATGCAGAATTGGAATCGGCTCTCCCCAGTAGCGTTGACGGCTGAACAGCCAGTCACGCAGACGATAGGTTACTTTGCCTTTACCTACGCCCTTCTCTTCCAACCAAGCAATCATCTTCGCAATCGCTTCTTCATTCTTGAGTCCATTCAGGAAATCAGAATTGACATGCGGGCCATCTCCGGAATAAGCCTCTTCTTCAACGTTGCCGCCTTGAACGACTTCCACGATATTCAGGCCGAATTGTTTAGCAAATTCCCAGTCGCGAGTATCGTGACCCGGAACTGCCATAATTGCTCCCGTTCCGTAACCAGCAAGCACATAATCTGCAATCCAGATTGGCGCCTTAGCACCATTCACAGGATTAATTGCATATGCGCCTGTGAAGACACCGCTCTTCTCTTTCGCCAAATCCGTACGCTCCAGATCGCTCTTACGAGAAGCTTTTTCACGATATTCTGCCACAGCAGCACGCTGTGCTTCAGTTGTAATCACATCAACAAGCTCATGCTCTGGTGCCAATACGCAGTAACTTGCTCCGAACAGTGTATCTGGACGTGTAGTAAACACGGTCAGGTTAGCTTCGTGACCTTCAATGTTAAAGTTCACTTCTGCACCTGTTGATTTCCCGATCCAGTTGCGCTGCATATCCTTGATGCTTTCGGACCAATCCAGCTCTTCCAGATCCTCCAGCAAACGCTCAGCGTACTCTGTAATTCTCAGAATCCATTGACGCATCGGTTTGCGCACGACAGGGTGACCTCCGCGCTCACTTTTACCATCGATAACCTCTTCGTTGGCAAGTACCGTACCCAGTGCCTCACACCAGTTAACAGGTACTTCTGCTACATAAGCCAGGCCTTTGTTATACAACTGGATAAAAATCCATTGTGTCCATTTATAATAATCCGGATCTGTCGTACTGATCTCGCGGTCCCAATCGTAGGAGAAACCCAGCGATTTGATCTGACGACGGAAATTATCGATGTTCTTATCGGTAAAATCACGTGGATGCTGGCCGGTATCCATCGCATACTGCTCTGCCGGAAGTCCAAAAGCATCCCAGCCCATCGGATGCAATACGTTGAAACCGCGCATCCGTTTGTAGCGAGAAACGATATCCGTCGCTGTGTAACCCTCTGGATGACCTACGTGCAGTCCTGCACCTGAAGGATACGGAAACATATCCAGTGCATAAAAATTGGGTTTTTCAGGATCTTCTCCTGTCTTAAAGCTTTTGTTCTCATCCCAGAACTTTTGCCATTTCGGCTCAATAGCCTGCGCCCGGTAACCAGTAGCGGGTATGCTATTTGTTTGATTGTCGCTCATTGTCTGCTCCTCCTTGGAGTGTTACTTCTTAGATTTCTTATTCCTTAACCAAGCATATACGCCCTCGGTGTCCTTATAAGGACGGTAAGCATTTATGCGGGAAATATAAGACATGAAGTATTGCGTGAAACGTATACTCTCTTATATTTACAAAAAAACCTCCCATCCCTAGCGTATTATCGCTAGGGACGAGAGGTTATAATTCCCGTGGTACCACCCTAGTTAGCGGCTGAATATACTTTATTCTGCCACTCACTTTGCACCCTTTAGCGGGGGTGAGGCGACGGCGGTTCATTCATGACATCCATTATCTCTTATGGATATCCTGTAAACTTGCACCGTTACTCCGAGGTGAGTTCACTCTGTTCCGTTAACCGACTCGCACCTTAGTGCCGGCTCTCTGCAATAACGGTATAGAATTAATACTCCTCATCATCGAACAACTATATACTGAGTCATCAGTAATATTCCCCAACATTATATACAAAACTGTTATCAATAGTCAATGATTATCCCTTTATACAGGCTTTCGTTTGATTAAAAACGCCATAAAGTGTTGAATAACGACTTTTGCAGCTGCAAAGAACGGTACAGCAAGGATCAGTCCAATCATCCCTGCCAGCTCACCACCTACCAGCAATGCAAAGATAATAAGCAGCGGATGCAAATGTAGCGTCCTGCCTACTACCTGTGGAGAAATAATATTGCTCTCCACAATTTGGCATAAAGTGTTTACCACAGCAACCAGTAGAACTAATCGAAAAGAGACGGTCGAAGCCATCACAATAGCAGGTGCAGCCCCTAGAAAAGGACCCATATACGGAACAATATTAAATACTGCCACCACACTGGCGAACAGTAAGGCATAAGGCATTCCGACGATAGCATAGCCGATATAGGCGAGCACACCTATAATGATGCAGACCAGAAATTGTCCGCGAATGTAATTGCCGAGCGCGGCATCAATATCTTTTAACAAAGTAACAATAGACTTGCGGCGTGCGCGGGGCAGACAAGAGACCACCGTCCGTTCAAATACGTCAAAATCCTTCAGAATATAGAACACCAGAAACGGCACGATAAAAGCATTGAACAGCAAGTTAATCGTTGTCCCTATGTTATCGAGAAAATGAGAAATCCCTTCGGCCAGACGATTCTCCAGTTGAAAAAACCAGTTGTTCATCCCCATTTCAACCCCAGGTGGTATTAGCCTTGTATTCATATGGCTCATCAGGCCTTGGGCTTGCAGTGTGATCTCAGGCAGATGTTCATTTAACTCTTCAAGCTGCTCAATAAACATCGGGATAAGGTTGATGGCGATCACGGTAATCGCCGTTAGAAACACTGCATATATAAGTAGAACAGCTACGCTACGCGGCATCTTCCGTCCGGCCAGCATACTAACCACGGGATTCAGCACATAGGAAATAATCATAGCTGCCAGAAATGGAGCGAGGATTGCCTTTAAGAATACAAAAATCCCCTGCAGCATCGGACGAAGCAACCAAACAAAATACAAAATGATCAGGGATAGCAGCACTCCGATCATCCAGCGGAACCATTTACTTTGGGACCATTGTTCCATGAGAGTACCCTCCTGCGGTAGAGCCTGGACTAGCTTCGTAAATAAGTATATGTATGGCCGCAGCAAAATAACCATCAAACACACAAAAAAGCGTCAATAACCTTGCAACTGATTTCAGCTGAAAGGAAATTGACGCTTAAGTACATAGAGCAGTCTTGCTTACAAAGCAAGATTCATAGTTAAGACGACGCATGAATTTGCGGGAAATCCTGAGTCATATCATCCCCGGAGAACAGGTCATCCAGTGAGCTTAGTGTGCCGTCTTCTTCAACTTGATAAACCGACATTTTCTCGCCATTTACCGTCAATTCGATGAAACAGCCCCAGCAATAAAACTGGTGGGAACCGATCTTTCCGATATCTTTGGAGTTGCAGTTTGGACACTTCATAAAATACATTCCACCTATCCGTTAACAATATTAATGGCTTTTTGTAGCCGTTCTTCGCTCATCGCAGGAACCATTAATGCATTCTCACCAATGGACATCTCGTCAGAACAAGGCAGCCATTTGCGGCCTTCGATCAAATCAGTGACAAGCCCGTCACTAATTTCCAGCGCTCCTATTGTGTTTCCCAACTTTTGGTCAAAATAAACATCAGATATTCGTCCGAGTATAGTTCCAGTTGTAGTTAGCACTTTTAAATCCTTAAGTTTGTTCTTTCCAAGTAGAAAAGTACAAGGTATATGATCGGCATCTATCTTATCAATCGACTCTTTACTACGAATCATGACAGCATCCTCGCCGTAGGCCACAATATCTTCCCATGCCACAAATTTCACATGGCCACCAAAAAAAGATTTGCTTTCCAGTTCAATACCCGTAATATTCCAGTTTGAATCGAGCAAAATATCGACAATTTTGCCGATTGCGTTACCCTCTTCAACTTCATATACAGCCAAGCCGATCAGATCTTGAAGTTTCATGGCTGCTCGGTCTCCTCACTTTGAGTGTAATTACGAGTTCTCAAAAAGTGAAAGCCCGAATGATCGGGATACCTATCATAGCCTAGAAGTAACTAGTCTCTGATACGCAGCCGATTCAGAATGGTTTCAACTTTTCGAGCAACGTACTCAATTTCTTCAGTAGTATTACCCAAACCCATGCTAAATCGAATCGCGGACCCTAAAATATTTTCTGGAAGCTCCATTGCTCTCAGAACATGGGATATTTCCAGTGATCCTGACGTGCAGGCTGAACCGCTTGCCGCCGCAATCCCGTCCATATCCAGGTTCATCAGCATAACATCTGTTCTAGCTCCCGGGAAGCTCAAATTCAGTATACTTGGCAAAAAATGATCGGTATTGCCGTTAATCGAATAACTTTCCCGTCCAATCAGCGTATCCAGCTCTTCAAGTAGTCTATTGCGCAGGAGCTGCACTTTTTGTCGACGTTCTGATAGACCTGTAACTGCTATCTCAACAGCCTTGGCAAATCCAGCAGTACCTGCTAGATTTTCTGTTCCGGCTCGTCTGCCGCGCTCCTGAAGGCCACCGTGGAGTCTTGGATGCAGCGGTGCTCCACTCCGCACATAAAGGCCACCGATCCCCCCAGGTCCATTGATTTTGTGAGCTGTAAAGCTCATGTAATCTACCGGAAGCTCCCGCAGTGTGATCGGTAAGGCACCAAGAGCTTGTACAGCATCAACATGGAACAGAATTCCCCGCTCTCTGGCAAGCTGGCCAATTTCCTGAATCGGCTGAACGGTTCCTACCTCATTATTGGCATACATTACACTGATTAGCACCGTGTCTTCCTGCACCGCTGCTTCTACGTCTGCAACGGATACTCGGCCTGTAGAATCCACAGGAAGATAAGTAACCTTAAAGCCTTCCTTCTCCAGCTCTTCGCAGGTATGTAGCACTGCATGATGCTCTATCGCAGAGGTGATAATATGATTGCCTTTCTGGGCAACAGCAGCGACAGCTCCATAGAGGGCTAGATTGTCGCTTTCGGTTCCGCCGCCAGTGAACACCCACTCTTCCGGCGAGCAGCCTAAAAAGGCGGCGATAGTATCGCGCGCCCCATTTAATATTTTCTTGGCTGAACGTCCGAACTGATGTACACTGGACGCATTTCCATATTGTTCTGTCATTATATTCAGCATGACCTTGGCCACCTCGGGATGAACCGGAGTTGATGCGGCGTGGTCCAAATAGATGGTTTTCATCATTCATTTCTCCACTTCTAGGGTATAGGACAATAGTTCGTTTTTAAGAACTATTAAATTATACCGCGCGAGAAGTTAGTTTTCCACAAACTAAAGAACACAATATTGTAATCAATTCCCTGTATAGGCTAGGATAATGACAGCCAATTCTCTTCAGAGGTAACTTCTATGCCGTTTTTTCTAAGTAAAGCCGCAGTCACGCCGTTGCCAGCGATCTTCTTCCCTTTGAACTCTCCGTTATAAATCATGGTGCTGCCGCAAGAAGGACTGTTTTCCTTGAGGACTACCATCGTGGCTGAAACCTCTTGAGCTTTTTCAAGCGTAATATAGGCCCCTTTTAAATATAGTTCTGTTACATCTGTTCCCGACCGGTCCACTACTTTTGCCGTTCCTGCAAGCACATCCTCACCATCCCCGCCGACAATTTCAGCTGGCTCTCTAGGCGTAGAGAATCCCCCTAATAATTCCGGACACACAGCAATAGCCTGATTCTCATTCAAAAGCTTCTGAATTTTCTCATCCAAACAATCCGTACCATTATATCTTACCTTCATGCCAGCTAAACAAGAGCTTACCAAAATCACCTATATGCACCGCTTTCTTCATTCATTGTGCTTCGTTTATAATAAGATACAACCCTCAACAGCCGTTCAAGCTAAGAAATATTTCGAGCATAACATGCTGATTACAAGCTGTAAACAAATCTAGCCTCAAAAACGACCGAATGGGAAGTGTATAAAATGTGCGGACGATATACAATAACAGTCACCAAGGAAGAGCTGATGGTCAGATATTTTGCCAATGATTCTACCATTATCCACTATGCTCCAACATATAACGCAGCACCCATGCAGCAAATTCCGGCAGTCATTAACACAGGGTCCAGCAATAAACTTGGGGAACTGCGCTGGGGTCTGGTTCCTTCTTGGGCCAAAGATGATAAAATCGGCAGTAAAATGATCAATGCCCGGGTAGAGTCACTCCTTGAGAAGCCTTCTTTCAAGCGATTAGTAAGCTCCCGCCGCTGCATCATCCCTTCTGATGGTTTCTATGAATGGAAGGCACAGGGCAGCAGTAAACAGCCCATGCGAATCGTGATGCGCGATGGGGGTATTTTTTCAATGGCCGGATTGTATGATATTTGGATGGACCCTGAAGGTAATAAATTAAGTACCTGCACGATTATAACGACTACCCCAAATGAACTTATGGCTGAAATCCACAACCGTATGCCAGTTATTTTGAAGCCTGAGGATGAGCCTGAATGGCTAAGCCGGAGCAATCAAGACGCAACTTCGTTAATAAAGCTTCTTAAACCCTATGATCAGCATCAAATGAGAGCCTATCCGGTTTCCACTACAGTGGGAAATGTCCGGAATAATACGAAGGAATTAATCAATGAGATATAGACAGGAGGAAGTCATATTTATAAAACACATTTAAAAAAGTGGATCGTAGCAGGGTTAGTATTTCTGAGTTTATTTAGAATTCTGTTCTTTATATTAAAAGAGGTTATCTTTTCTTATGTCACTCTCCCTGATCCCTATAACAATATTATTCAAATGGTGGGAATGATTGTAACCCTTTTATTGACACTAATTCTGACCTCGTTGTTAATCCATGAAAAAACATCTTAACCCTGCAGATTAACCGCAGAGTTAAGACCAGCGCCGCTCAATTTGAATTCTACGTCCCATCAATTGATGATACATCTGTAGAAATCTGTCTGCATACAGCTCGGAGGACAGGTTAGTCCGGATATGCCATTCTCCATTCATCCTGATTCTGGCCCGCAGTGCCGGATCATCCATTAAGGATAGAGCAGCATTCACAGCTTCATCCAGCTGCCCTCTCGTGTATATTTTTCCAGTGTGATTGTTAATGACGAGTCTTCGAACGCCGTCTGAATCTGTAGTAAGTACAGGACAACGGCACAACATCGCCTCAGCAACCGCGTATCCAAATCCTTCCAAAATTGAGGTCGAAAGGAGCAACCCTCCCGAATCACCAATAATGCTCATATAATCTGCCATTTGCTCATGAGGAATATTGGAATACGAAATTAATCGTGAAGAAATCCCTGTCTCAGCTACAAATTGATCAAAGCTTTCTTTTTGCTCTGGATCAAACAACGTATCATCCTGAAAAATCCATAAATAAAGCTCGGGATGGATCGTCAGCAGCCTTTGCCCGATTTGCAGAAATTCCCGCCAATTCTTATTCGTTTGAATGCGTCCTACCCAACCGAGGATAGGGAAACTTTTCGCGGGATAATTGGTATATCCAAACTGATCGCAATCGATCGGATCATCAAAACAATATTGTGGAATGGTTGGAAATCCGCCTTTGAAAAGCGCCTGCAAATGGGTTGTTTCCGGATACAGCAGTGCATCGGTGAGCCTGTAAATGCGCTCTGTAAAATTATTAACGACCTGCTCAGCTTCATCTAAGGTACCTAAACCCTGCACTTCAAAAACAAGCGCCCCTTTATACCCAAACCCTCGAATCCGCTCTGCTAAGTTAATATCCGTACACACTACAATTAAGTCAAAAGCTTCCCGAGCAAGCATTGCCCTGATCTCGTCATCACTATTGGTAATATGCGTTTGAATGTTACGGATATTCTGCTGTCCTTTTCCATGGTGTGTATACAGTAAATGGCACTCTACACCGCGAGCATATAACGCTTGGCAGCGAACTCGGTTCAGAGTTTGCATACCACCACTCGGGTTATAAAAAGTGAACAAAATCTTCATCATGATCACTCATTCGCAAATTATTTTAGGTAAAAGAGGTCTTCAACAAATCATACAAATCCGCGCTGCGAAACAGCTCATTATAATAGTGGCTTTTGGTCGAGGGGACATGTCTGTGTCGAAATCCAATCAAGCTATGATCATCCGTGTAGTAGTTGGAAATCGTATCCCCACCCGTAGTAATCAAAGCTTCCAGCATGTACTCAATATCGAGCGCTCCTATAAAAACCTTTGGACCTAAAACTATCGTAAATGGGGTGGATAGCTGCTCAATAGCACTGCAAATCGCGTGTGACTCCACAGCCCCAGGCAGCCAAGCGAACGCTGTCGCAGGATGAGGTATGGTTTCCAATAGAGCTGATGGCTGACGTGTAGTTGATAAATCCAGCACCCGGCATTCATAATTGCTATACGTTTGTTCGTACAGATTCTCTATCCTCGTTATTTCATCCGCACAAGCATTCACTACAGGATATAAAACGGTAATCAACGCCGGAATCCCTCTGCGAAACCGCGCCTGATGGCGGGTCAAATGATAGGCATATCTCCATCTACGATGATTTTCAACCGAATGTAACTGGGCAGATACACTAAAGGTAGAATCTACACGATAATTCACCAGTTCCACCGGTATAAAGCGAATCTCACAATGTTCAGCCAGTCTCAGCCAGTAATCATAATCTTCCACCGGTTCCATTCCATAAGCTCCAACAAGCTTCGCAATCTGTGTTTTGTACATAAAAGATACGCCAATGAGCGAATAATCCAGCAATCTCTCTTTGGGCTGTGACTGATAATTACGCTGCGTAGCCAATTGATGTTCGTTGTGAAGAAACTTTCCCTCGTTATCGATGCTTTGAAAAGAACTGAACACGATGCCTAACTCCTGTGGACCTCTAACTAGCGCCCCCCGAAGGATTTCGAGGAAACGGGGTTCATAAACATTGTCGCTGGAAACCCAACTCAAATATTGAATACTGGGCTCACTAAACAAAAGATCAAAGCCAGTATTCAGTGCATGTGCTATACCCCTGTTCTGTGCGTAAGAGATAACCGTTACCCTCGGATCTTCGACAATAATGGATCTCACGAGCGGTTCCATATCTGGTGCTCCATCGATCACAACAACCAGCCGAAAATTGGTAAAAGATTGGTGTAGAACAGACTGCAGAGCTTGCCGCAGAAACTCCGGCTTTTGGGTATACACAGGCATAACTACTCCTACATCCGCCATGATTTTTACCTCTCTCTACATTGGAGTATAAAATCAGTATATTTTGATTCCTCTCATATGATTGTGTGAATGCCCCTAAAATACTTTATTGCGCCTAAAAAAGCAGCAATCGCCCTATTTCTGTCAGCGACTGCTGCTTAATGGTCTAAACGTTACTATTATATAGGGATAGATAATGCCGTAATCTGCGTCAATTCAGATTGAAGCACTCGCTGATCAGTAACTAGATTTCCGAACTCGTCCAGCCCATACACGGAGGTAACTACTTCTGCCAAAGGAAAAGGACTACTAATTTGTACCTCGTAAGCCAAATTGCCCCCAATGAAAAACTCTCTAATATCAGAACTCTTTGCAGGAACGTAATACCCTGTGACATAAAGCGGAGTAAGAGCTGGCATCGAATATGGAACACCAAAAACTTCGACGATCATCATTGCACTCGCATTACTTGTGTTACGAACACTGACTACTACATTACTTGCTGCAGTACCAGTTGCTCTTGTATTTGTAATAAGACCTGTTGTATAAGGCATTTCCTCACTCCTCCTCTTGGTTTCTATCAACTTATTCACCAGGAAGCCGATAGTTGTGAGGCAAGAGGAAGGGGAAACTCGTGGAATAACAGCCAATTAGACAGGTAGAAGATTATATTGACATCATTTCCGTTCCGCTTTGAGGATATGTCGGCGGGTGATTTCTGCCTTCTTATAAATAAAAAAATAAGTACAAATGTTCGCATATAAAGAATAATAGTGTTAAAATAAAGTTATACTATTCCTAAACTAAAGCCTAAGGAGTCTTGCCTAATGAGTCAAAGAGTTGCTTACAATGAAGTTGCACCTGAGGGTATGAAAATCATGATGGATATGGAGATGTACACCAAAAAATCTACGATTAATCGGACTACAAGAGAACTTATCAAAATCAGAGTTTCTCAAATTAACGGATGTGCTTTCTGTATAGATATGCATACATCCGAAGCTCGTAAAATGGGTGAAACTGAACAACGAATTTATTGTTTAAATGTTTGGGAGGAATGTAGTTTTTATACACCTGAAGAGAAGGTTGCTCTCGAACTAGCTGAGCATATTACGCTGATCCCTTCCAAAAGAGTTCCGGATGAGCTATATAAGCAAGTACGTGAACATTACGATGAGAAACAATATGTTGATCTTGTGCTGATTATTAATCAAATCAACAGTTGGAACAGAATTTCTATTGCAATGGGAAATACCCCCGCAGCACAATAATTAACATTAATTAACCTTAATGAACACTTTAGGGTGTTCTTTTTTTATTCTCCGCTCCGTACGTTCCACGGCTCCGTTGATATATGAATCATCTTATTAAAATGCCCTGCCAGTATATCACTAGCAAGGCATTTTTTTATGCAATCGTGTTGGGTTAGTTCAATAACAATTGCTGATTTTAGTACTCTCTTTTATTTCCCTTCTTTACGTATTCCCACTCAACCTCAACATTTTTCCTAACTCTTTGCAAAAGTTGAAACAAGACTTCCGTTTCTTTTTCAGATAATCCTGCTAACGCAACCAAGTCGGTATGGTCCCCTTCTCTCTTCAGAAAAGAGTAGGCTTGTTTGCCTTTTTCAGTTGTGAATAACCTTTTTATTTTTTTGTTCGTTTCATCGTCTTTCTTTTCAATAAAACCTTGGATTTCAAGCTTCTGAATCGCACGTGCTGCTGTTGTTCGGTCCACCTTTATCATTTCCGACAGCTTTTCTTGAATAATGCCCGGATTCTCATATATCCGGACCAGATATAAATACTGCCCCTTTGTAAGCTCTAATTCCTTGAACTCTATATTACTTATGGAATCTAATGCCCTCGCTATCATTCCAACTTCACGAAGGATCTCTTTCATTCAATCACCTACCAGTTCCAATAATGTTGTATTTACAACAATATTGATTGTATATATACTTATAATTGTCGTTAATTCATTATGACGTTTTTCCTAAAAAAAACAAATACAGAATGGAGTAAGCAAGAATGAATCTTAAAAGAATTACACTAATCGAGGAACTTGAAGCTGCATTTTCAATCAGAAAAAAAGTATTTGTTGAGGAACAAGGCGTTCCCCTTAATGATGAATTTGATGAATTCGATACACTGAATGGAGAATGTGAACATGTCCTGGCCTATTATGATGGGCAACCAGTTGCCACAGGAAGGATCCGCGTTCTTGATGGTATAGGTAAGTTAGAGCGTATTTGCATCCTAGAACCTTATCGTAAATTTGGAATTGGGAAAAAAATCATTTCTGCATTAGAAGAGATCGTAGTGGAAAAGGGGCATCAAAAAGTTAAATTGCACGGGCAAACTCAGGCGGAGGGCTTCTATAAGAAACTTGGTTATCGGGCTTCATCTACTGAATTTATGGAGGATGGCATCCCTCATCTTTTAATGACTAAAGATCTTTCTGCTTCAAAAGAATGAAGAAGTTTAGTGTAACTACGTTTTCCATTTTCACTTGCGGGATTTTCATCTTAACCCTAGGCGTTTCACTAACAATAATCTCTGACCTTGGAGCATCACCTTTTGATGCACTTTTAGTGGGTCTATCCAAAAATGTCGGTCTTACAGTAGGCAGTTGGGAAGTGCTGATCGCATGCCTATTGATTGGATGTAATTCATATTTATCCAAGCAAAGACCGGAATTATTAGGGCTGGTAACTGCATTCATAGCAGGCTTAGGTATTGATATGTGGCTTTTTTTGTTTAACCATCTGATCGAGCCTAATCTGTGGATCAGTAAAATTGCTTTTTATGGTTTAGGCTTAATCGCAATTGGATTAGGTACATCCATTTATTTATACGCAAATTTCGCACCGATTCCAGTGGACCGGCTAACATTAGTACTGCAAACGATAACTAGGCTTAGTATACTATTTACTAGAACAATCATTTATCTTGTTTTCTTATTTGCCGCCATTATTTTCAATGGGCCTATTGGGATTGGCACTTTACTTACCATTTGTTTAGGCGGATTAATTCTTAATTACTTTATGCCACTTACACAGAAAGCCTTGGACCGATTGCTACAACATATAATAGCGAACTCCGCTAAAGAAACTTGATGTATACAACAAACCATAATCTTATCATTGGGAGTGAATAATTTGGAGATTAGAATCGATAACTTAACCGGAACCGAAATCATAGCATTGATCAGTGAACATCTTCAGAGCATGTTTGAGCAATCTCCCCCAGAGAGTGTACATGCGTTAAATTTAGATAAATTAAAAACACCAGAAATCACCTTCTGGAGTGCCTGGGAGCAGGGCGAACTCTTAGGTTGCGGTGCTCTTAAAGACTTGGGTAGCCATCATGGTGAAATCAAATCCATGCGTACTTCTACCAAGCATCTTAGGAAGGGCATTGCATCTAAAATGCTTGCCCATATTATTAAAGAAGCTAAGCAACAAGGCTATCGGCGGCTGAGCTTGGAAACCGGATCCACTGAAGGGTTCGAAGCGGCTAGAAAACTATATGAACAATATGGGTTTGAATACTGTAGTCCGTTTGCAGATTACATTGAAGACCCCTATAGTGTTTTTATGACGAAAGAATTATAAGTACTGTAGAGGTGCTAACTTGACTACTAATCAATGGATACCGATTCTCGCAGCGTTTATCGGAGCCTTTTGCTGCTGGATTGCGCTCCTTAATAAACGTAAGAACAAATAGAATCACAGATAATAAAAGATAAAAAAAGACTCCCAAATGGGAGCCTAAAGGTTGATTCATAATACTGTTGAGTTATCTTTCATTGGAGATCTAAATATAAAACATGTAATTGTCAGCCAAACTCTCTTCTTTGTAGTTAATCAAGTCATAAAGTGTTGTGGAATCCAGCACATCGGCAATACTGTCGCGAATACGCAACCATAAATCCCGTTTCGCTGCATCGTCCTCTTCCGTGAAGTCTACAGGAGAGATAGGACCCTCCAGCACACGGATGATATCACCGGCAGTGATAGCATTCGCCTCACGCGACAAAATGTATCCGCCATATGCTCCACGAATACTTTTTACAAGTCCTGCATTGCGCAGAGGAGCAATTAGTTGCTCCAGATAATGCTCGGAAAGACCATTTTTCTCAGCGATACTCTTAAGTGAAGTTGGTCCTTCACCAAATTTCAGTGCAAGCTCCATCATAATTGTTAGTCCGTAACGACCTTTAGTTGATATTTTCAAAGGGGCACCTCTTTCAGTTTAATGTCTGATTATTGTATACTATTGATTCGGCAAGTCATTTGGATTGTCATATCAAGGTATTCCGATAATTACTCTCAGTTTATGTTATCATATCCGAAGTCACAAATGAAATGGAAAACAAAACATTTTACGAGAATGTTCACCCCAGGTGGACATTTTGTTGTTTCCAGTCTCTTATTTCAGAGGTTTAGAGTAGACAGGTATGTTATAATACATTTTGAGCCGGGTGTTCCATGAATGACCGGTATTTTGGGTACAGAAATGGTGATTACGATGACAAAAGCAAAACAAGACACCCGTGTCGTCGTCGGCATGTCCGGAGGGGTCGATTCCTCCGTCACGGCGCTTCTGCTCAAGCAGCAGGGCTATGACGTCATCGGCATCTTCATGAAGAACTGGGACGATACCGACGAATTCGGAGTATGTACGGCCGAAAGCGATGCAGAGGATGTTCGCCGCGTATGCGAGCAGATTGATATTCCTTACTATACCGTTAATTTCGAGAAGGAATACTTTGATAAGGTATTTTCTTATTTTCTCGATGAATATAAGGCCGGCCGGACGCCAAATCCTGACGTCATGTGCAACCGCGAGATTAAGTTTGGAGAATTTTTGAACAAAGCTCTTCAGCTTGGTGCCGATTATGTCGCAACTGGACATTACGCACGTGTTATAGAAGAAGATGGTGTGTACAAGCTGCTCCGCGGCGTAGACAACAATAAGGATCAAACCTATTTCCTGAATGCATTGGGGCAACATCAACTCTCTAAAACAATGTTCCCTATTGGACATCTGCCGAAACCTGAAGTGCGGAGAATTGCTGAAGAAGCAGGACTTTACACTGCCAAGAAAAAAGATAGCACAGGCGTCTGCTTTATCGGCGAGCGCAACTTCCGCGAATTCCTCAGCCAATATCTCCCGGCACAAGCTGGCGATATGGTTGACATAGTAACTGGAGAGATCAAAGGCCGCCACGACGGACTTATGTATTACACGTTAGGCCAACGCCAAGGCCTTGGTATTGGTGGCTCTGGCAACGGCGAACCGTGGTTTGTAGCTGAAAAAGATCTTAGCCGCAATATTCTTTATGTAGTACAAGGAGACAAGCACCACAGCCTGTACTCCACTAGCCTGATTGCTTCCGGTGTTAACTGGATTGACGGTCAAGCGCTTGGGCAAGAGCCGCTAAAATGCACCGCCAAATTCCGGTATCGCCAGCCAGATCAAGGCGTGACCCTTACAGCGCGTGAAGATGGAACGATTAATGTAGCCTTTGATGTTCCACAAAAAGCGATCACACCTGGTCAAGCTGTTGTCTTCTATCTCGGGGAGCAATGTCTCGGCGGCGGAACGATAGAATACGCGGAGAAGGTTGTTCCTTCAGCACAAGTGTGAATGTAAACCAAACTTCTATAAAAGCTTGATCTACAAGTAATCGTAGTAACTCACAATATCTAACTAGCATACCAAAGCACGAAATAGTTGTATTTAATACAGCAATTTCGTGCGTTTTTATTTCTTTTTGGGTTTTAGTTGCACATTGTACAGTTAAACTGAGCTTATATCTCAATAAGTATCCATATACTGATAAATAGTTGTATGAAGTGCAATTAAATTACGTTGGCGCGGCTAGAGCCTATTTTAGTTGTAGGAAATACAATTAAAATGGACATGAAGCCACAATTAGTCGAAGTGCAGTCGCTAACCAGCCAATAACAAAAAAAGCCCCAGCCAAATGGCTAGGGCTTCCCTCATTTAGACTTTAAGGCTCAAGTCCCCATGCTAGAGCACCATTCAAGTACAACGGCACATGATTCCATTCCGTGTAAGATGTTTTGGTAGGATCATACGAGTAGTCTCCAACCTCGTTGTAATTGCTCCAGTCCGTTTTGTTGACCCGGATCTGGATATCACCCGTGTTGGCTCCCGGTGCAAGACTGCCTGCACCTGCGCCGAAGGAGATTTCTAAATAATAGTCCGCTCCAGTTTTGGCAGGGTCTACCTTCACGAATGTTCCCTGTATATTACTTCCACCGATGTTAGCATAGTCAACATTAAATTGTTGAGGTTTATCGCCATCAATCGTGTAATAATACCGCAGCTTTACATCGCTAAGCGCTACAGCCGTATCCCCATTGTTAACAATTTGCAGCTGCGGGCGGAACTGATTATCTCCCGGATTGGTATCACTTGTCCGGTACTTCACCACCAAATCTCCTTGTGCCGGAATCGGTACATCCATAGGCTTGGCGTGAACCTCAGGCGAATTCGGGCTCTCTCCAACCACGTTGGAAGCACTAACTACATAGTAATAATCCGTACCGTTAACCACGGAAGTGTCACTGTAAGTAGCTTGAGTGACAACAGCCACATCGCTGTAAGGGCCACCAGTTGTTGCAGCTCTTTTCACAGTATAGCTTGTAGCTCCAGTTACGTTGTTCCAACTAAGATCTACAACTTGGTTACCAGCGACCGCACTTGGTTTGGAAGGTGCTTTTGGAGCTACTGGCTCCGTAGGCACGCTGCTGTTGATCAATCGATCGTATTCTGCATAAGCAGTTGCCATATCTACTTGCGACCAGAAGCGATGGTAGGTAAATTCAGGGGCTCCATTGTCCCATGTTTTAGTCACTTTATTAAAAGAAGTATTGTATTTGTCCAGCAGATATTGCCACTTAGAGTCATTTACGATATTCGGACGGATATCGGTATAGCTTGCATATACCCCATTTCCGCCTTTAGCAGGATCGGAAGGCACTGTTGATGTACCAGGGATTGTATTTCCTTGGCCGAATGTACCTGTCCAGCCGCTTGGGAAATAGACTTCTTTAGTGAAATAGCGAGAATAATCTGCACGGCTTTCGGTAGTTGCAATACCAATTCCATCGTTATAACCCCATGCCGTGTCTAACAAAGATTTAGCCAGTACCTGAGCTTCTCCTCCCAGAGTACTGTAGCTGCCATGTTCAGCTTTGGTGCCAGCCGCATAGAAGGTAAGTGCCTTAATATAGCTGCCCAGTACACCTGTATCTTGGCTTGGACTCTTAGTTACGGCTTTCAGGTTACTGTTTGCGGCAGAACCACTGAAGCCATTCCACGTATTAGGTTGTCCTGTCCATTCCACATTACCTGGAATCCAGAATTCTCCTGGTGCAGAGACTGTAGCCACTTGTGGATTGGCGCCTCCAAGAATTCGATTTCCTTGGCTGTTCAGATAGTAACCTTCTGCATCCGTAACTGGACGTTTGTTGGCAAAGGCATAATCTTTAGACCAATCTACCCAATTTTCTATAACTTGTTTTGCCATTTGGAAGTTTTCAGATGTAGTGTCTCCGTTAGAAGCAAGGATATAGTACAGCTCCGCTACCCGCTCCACACTCCATGCCTGCATTCCGAACCAGTTATTGGATGGAGGATCGTGGTAGACTGGAGCTTCGTCATAGGCCATGCCATAAAAAGTACTGGTTCCAGCTGGATAAGCCTTGTAAGCGCCTTGATAACTATTGGTCGCTCCACCGGCAATTGCCCCTTCAGAGGACTGCAGCCAAGTATAAAATTCCAATTGACGTTTCAGAGAATTTTCCCAATCCTGCCCAGCTGTAGCTGATGACGGAATCAGACCACCATCCGAATCAGAAAGTGCGTAGGCAGCTACGACATTCTGATACCCTTGGTGGGCATGGCTCGCACCAATTCTCCAAGCCCAGTTTCCTGTAGCTCCAAGTCCACCGCCCCATGCGGTATACCAAGCCAGAAGATATTGATTGGAATCTTTGCCAGTCCCGGCATCAGGGGTGCCGTCAGTAGCTGCACTTCCTACTTTTTGGAAGTATTTATCATACATACCGTACCGCAGGAAATCGCCCATTTTCTTAGCTTTATTCAAATACACTGTATTGTTGTAGCCGAGCTCTTTAGCCCAGTACATTGCTTGTACTGCCCGTGCATCGGCATCTGTAGCATTCGTGTAACGCCATTGAGCGGAAGGCACGTTAGCTTCTTTTGTGAACAGGCTCATGAAGCCTTCGTTTGCTTTTCCGAACGTTTTGTCATCTTGAGACGGGTGAGGGACCGCCTCCCAAACGGATTCTTGTTCACCCCGTTGGAATGTATTCACATAAGCGGCTGTATGCGTAGGATTCAGCAAGTTGCCGAAGCCGTACCAGTTGTCCACGTCTACCAGCCAGTGCATCAAGTAGGTCTGGTTGTTGCCATACGTCGCCTTCAATTCAGCATCTAGCGGATCTTTACCTGCTGTATACTGGCCACCTAGCTGACTTGGATACTGATCCGGCTGAGCATGCTCCGCTGCATACGTAGCCGGGCTGTTCGGATTGTAATAACTCATGGTTGGCTGCTCTTCCTTGCCATCACCTTCGTTAATAGGGATGATATACTTCTCCATGTTGTCCCAAGCGGATTCCAGCTTAGTCCAGTCCCCTGTGTGATAACCATAGAGTACCTCAAGCCACATCCAATAACTGTAAGCTTCTGAGGTCGTCATATGTCCGTAATCAGGGGCTTCACTCATCAAGGTCTCTACCGCATGATAAGGTACTCCTTCGGCAGAGAAATAACCATTTGTGGGGTCTTTTAGCTGCGCATATAATTGCAGAAATCGCGTCTGCTCCGTAGTTGAAGCGTGAGCAGTCTGAGGTCTAAAATTAAATAGACCGGTCATGAGTGAGAGAAACAGGACTGCGGCCATTATTACAGAAACAGGCTTCTTTATTAAGCTCAATTTCATCATCTTAGGCAAGCTCCCTCTCTTGGATATATTTATGGTTCTAAGCCCCATACAAGTGTTTCACCTTGATAAAGTGTAACCTTATTCCAATCGGCAAATGTCTGCTGAACCGCGCTGTAGGAATAATCATCCGTTTCATTATAAGCCGTCCAGTCCGTCTTATTGGTGCGAGCCTGAATCTCGCCGCTATCTCCACCAGGCGCTATACTTCCAGCCCCTGCACCAAAAGAAATCTCCAGATAATAATCCGCGCCCGTACTGGCGGGATTCAGCTTAACAAAACTGCCGCTTAAATTACCACTGCCCACTACAGCATAATCACAATGAAACTGTTGTGGTTTATCCCCATCCACAGTGAAATAATAACGCAGCTTCAAGCCGCTAAGTGCCACAGACTCGGTTCCTGTATTCATAATTCGGAACTGAGGGCGCAGCTGTCCATCACTGGCATTCGTATCATTCGTACGATATTGCACCTTCAAATTTCCCGTTGTGGGCTGTGTCGGTTCTTGGGGTTTAGCACTAACCTGTATAGATGGCAAGCTCTCCCCTACACTATTCGTGGCAGTGATCACATAATAATAAGTGGTTCCGTTCACCCGTCCACTATCCATGTAATCCGTTCCCGTGACATTCTCAAGCACCGTATACGGGCCTCCACTCACTTCACTGCGTTTAACGGTATATTCACTGACCCCGCTAATCGCACTCCAAGTCAAATGGACAGTCCCATTACCTGCTACAGCCTGAACATTAGTCGGACGTGCAGGGACTTGAGGTTCTCCAGGTTGTCCGCCACCCGCTGGAAGTTCTCCATACATGTGTACACCTGCATCAAACACCGGAATGTTCGCTGTTTTTACAGGAGTTACTCCTTGAGCTGCCACCCCTTGGAATGAAAAATCATTAGCATTATTCCAGAAGTTAGTGTTCAGCGGAGCTGCAATTCGGAATTGAATCTCCTTACGATGAGCAGATTGTCCACCCGGATAAATCAAAGTACCTGTAAAATCAACCTTAGTATAGTAGATATGGTTAGCTGCATCGTAAGGCTGAAGTGCAGACACCGTTCCACCCTGATTGTAGCCTCCCGCTGTAACCGTAATATCCTCAGGACCATAACCAGCCGCTATCGCTTCACTAAGATCCACATAATAGTTAAAAGACATCTCTTTACTGGCCCTTGCCGGCCAGCCCGTACGGTTATTCAGCAATGCTCGAATCTCTACGAAATTGCTGCCACTAGCATTCACAGAGGCTTCGACAAACATCTCATCTTCACGTGTCTCTGCAGGTGGAAATTGTGCAAGCGGCTGTTGCCCTTGTCCATGCAGCAGCACCATTTTTGCAATAGCTCCTGTAAAAGCTGCATTGTAATCGGTTGCAACTTCATTCGAGACATAATCGTTAATGGAGTCGGTGTAGCTGTCTGTTTTGGACGGGCCTCCAACTAGCGCTCCGTACAAGACATGGCGATGATTTACCGGAACGCTCTGACTATCATTCCATGATCCATGTGAGGTTCGATGATGGGGATGCTGAGGAGAATTGTTACCAAAACCGATAACATAACTGCTGTTTCGTGGATTGTCACCAAGCATATACGTAATTTGTCTCTCCGCGAAAGAGCGCGCCGTATCTTTCTTCACCGGATCGCTCACCCAGTCTGAGTAAACGAAGGCCATAAAAGCCTGATTGGCTGCATAACGCAATGCGCCCCATTGATCCAGATGGGCTAGTCCGCCAGGTGTATAGGCAACACGGTCACTTGTTCCACCCACTCCAGTCGTCCAATACTGCATATTCCGTTCAGTGGATTGAATGAACTTGGTCTGCCCGGTGATTCGTGCCAACAGTAATTGAGCGCCATAATGCTTGTCGTCCCAAGACTGTGTCCACTGATACCCCCAGTTTCCAGCCTGATTCGTTCCCCATTGATCGCTTGCTGCAATAGCCTTATTGAGATACTGCTGATCGTTAGTCGCCAAATACAACCAGACAGCCCCCCAGCTCAATTCATCCGCGTAACCGCTCCAAGAATTATAATATTGTTTGACGTCGGTAATGCTGTCGGAATAGGAGCCGCGATAAGTGTCTGCAAAATTGTAAAGCTGTTTAGCATGCAGCAGCAGCTTGTCCGCGTATACGGCATCCGTATCCCTGAAAATAATGGATGCTGAAGCTAACGCTGCAGCTGTTTCTGCGGCAAGATCTGATCCGGGATGAGTGGCATCAATTTTGTAGGAAGGTCTCTGCATCTGCATGACTTCTGCGGGTCCCCACCAATTATGATCGGTTGTTCCGTTACCAACTTGTCCCCACAGCTCGTTAGGAGCGGTATGAGCTTTCACAAAATAATCGGTTGCCCAGCGAATATTGTCTAAAATTTCCTCAAGCTGCCCAGACCCCTCATATCCTTGCTTGTACTCATAAACTGACCACGCCAGCATCGTTGTAGAATAAGCCATAGGCAAACCGAATTTAACGTGATCACCGGCATCGTACCAACCACCAGTCAGATCATGTCCCACATCCGCCCCGTCCAAAAGACCGGAATCGCCCCGCCATTCCACCCGATTGTTATCTGGCAATTCACCAGACCGCTGTGTTTCGTAGAAATAAATAGATTTTTGTAGAACCTCCGCATAGTTGTAGTCTCCGGCCGCTGCCTCTGCTATCGCCGGTTGAAATGCAGCATTTGAACAAAATGTAAGCGCAAACAACAAACTGAACACCAGTCCTTGTTTCCTATACCTCTTGATCATTTCTACTGCCCCTCTCTTCAGTGAATGCCACAAGAAAGATTACACCTCAGTCCCGTAACACCTCCCTCACTTGAATCAGGTACCCGTCATTGCGATCATCCACTCACCTCACTCTAAGAGCTATATTTAAGCGAAAGTTTCGCTCTCACCCAAAATATACCATATCTTTCATTAAAACACTATATTTTTACAGTAAATAATGCACAAAATATAGGAATTATTGTTAATTTGATGAAAAATAAAAAACAGCAGCTCAGGATCTCTCCTTGAACTGCTGTTCATTAATCCCCTCTTACTGAGCTACCGCAGCTTTATCTGCAGAAACCGCAATGTCGTTATAATAGATTCCAACTCCATCACTAACAGCCCAATAATTCAGGACGCGGTTATTAACCGGCACTATTACAGCACGATAAAGTGTTGGGAATACTGGAATCTCGTCAACCATAAATTGTTGCCACTCTTTATAGATTTCTTTACGTTTGTCTACATCAAATGCAGCCTCGGAGATCCCTTCGGAGAGCAAACGATCGTTCTCTGCACTCGAGTAACGTGGGAAGTTATAGATTGCATCTTTGCCATACAGACCTGATGGGTCAACGTCAATCCCTACACCCCAAGCGCCTTGGTACACATCAACAGTAGGATCATCCTCACCATTTTGACCTATGCGATCATAGAAGGTATTAAACTCTACCATTTCCAAAGTTACATTCAGACCAATCGCTTTCCAGGATTGTACATAATATTGAGCCAACGGCTCAGCAATGTCTCCACCAGTCATCGAAATGAAATTAATCTTCAGCTCGCTGCCATCTGGATTCGTTCTAAATTCACCGTTTAGTTTGTAACCAGCGTCATCCAGGATCTTCTTAGCTGCTTCTGGATCATAAGCTACACCTGGATTGGAAGCATCATGGAATTCAGGATGGGAAGGTGGAATCAAGGTAGTCGCATTCCAACGCAGACCATTATAGAACTTTTTACCAACAGTATCATTGTCAACCGCTGCCCACATTGCTTTACGAAGATTCACATCCGCCATTTTAGCTTTAGGATCGGTAACAACCTCTTTTTTCGTTGCATCCCATTTACCAAGCTTAAAGCCTATATACGTATAAGCACGATCAACCGCACCCAGGAATTCAACGTTTGACATCTTTGCATTATCAGGGTATTGATCAATAGGGAAGGAATCCACCAAGTCAACTCCACCAGATTTCAGTTCTTGTACAATCGTTGTTGGGTTGATAACCTTCAAAATTACTTTATCCAGTTTAGGGGCTCCGCGCCAGTAATCTTCATTCTTAACAAATACTACAGACTCACCAGGAACGATACTCTCTACTTTAAAAGCTCCGAAGCCAATTGGCTTTTGGCGGACTTCAGGGGAAGAGGAGATTTTGGCAACATCCATGCCGCCAAAGATATGTTTGGCTAATGGATAAATCCATATGCTACCCGTTAACAAGGAAGGTGTAGATTGCTTATAAGTAATTTGCAGTTTCTTATCACCCAGCACTTTAATCCCGGATATGGTCTTGGCCTTACCGGAATGGTACTCATCCATGCCTTCAATATTAGTGAAGTCAGAACCGTAACGAGGACCATCATAAGCAGGATTACCAATAACTTCATGGGCGAACAACCAGTCTTCAGCTGTTACTGGTTTACCATCCTGCCAGTTTACATTGTCGCGAATCGTAAAGGTAAAGGTACGTCCATCTTCTGCAACTTCATAAGTAGCCGCACCATCATTAGTATAAACATAGTCTTTATCCCAAGTTAACAAACCTTCATCAAACCAGTTCAGAACTTGAGCATCTGGATCTCCAGAATAGAAGTTCCAGTTCAAAGTGCCTTCAAATGGACTATCGGAAACAAGTCCAAATGTAATTGTCCCTCCGTCAATAGCTTCACCTTGGTTAGTCTTAACGTTACTGAAATCTTTAATGTTATAAAGTCCGTCTTCTGCCTCAGGCGCGGCCGTTGCTTCTGCGGTTGCCGCAGGTGCGCTGGCGTTAGGAGCTGCTGTTGATTCAGCCGCTTCGTTGTTGTTCTTGGAGCCGCAAGCCGCAAGAGCGAACAACATTACAAACATTAATGAAACTAGTAAAGCTTTTGAACGAATGGCTTTTCTCATTTAATCATTTCCTCCCTTATTATCCTTTTCTTTGTCTTGCGTCGGTCGCACGTTTAAGCGCTTGACCCACATTATTTATACTCAACATCAATACCAGGATCAGCAATGATGCGGGTAACCAGATCCACCATCTGAACTCAAGAGTCTGCGGATTTCTCGCATAGCTTACTAGAGTACCCAGACTGGGTGTACTTTCTGGAAAACCAAAACCTAGAAAGGATAGGCCTGATTCCAATCCAATATTAGCTGCCAGATTCAAGGTCATTGTTACGATAATGATTGAGCTTAAGTTCGGCAGAACTTGCGTGAACATAATTTTTAGATTGGAGGAGCCTAGGGTCTTAGATGCCTGAACATAATCCAATTCCTTCTCTTGCAATGTCTTGGAACGAATGAGCCTGGCAATCCCCATCCAAAGAAATGCTGTCATGATAAAGGAGAAGGTCAACGTATTGTATTTAGGAACTGCGCTGACAAAAGCAATAACAATCATTAGAAAAGGTAGAATCATGAAGAAATCTACAATACGCATCGCGACATTATCTACCGTTCCCCCAAAGTAACCTGAGACTAAACCTACCAGAATACCGATAATTCCCGTAAAAAATGTAACCATAAAGGCAATAGACATGGAATTTCGTGTTCCTATAATTAATTGACCGAATACATCCCGTCCTCCATAATCAGTCCCCAGCCAATGCACAGCCGAAGGCTTCTCATATAGGGCGAACAAGTCAACCGTGACAATTTCTTTCTGATCTAAAAATAAGGAGATCCCATATACAGCAGCAATAATCGTAAATAGGAAAATCAATGAGACCAGTGCCAGCTTATCCCGCACCATCTCCCGCCAAACAATTTTGAAGCCCGATGGACTTTTATCAGTTTCCTGCAGCAGAGCTATCTCTGCGCTCGTCTTTGCCATTTCATTCACCCCAAAGTGTTCATCTTCTTATTTAATCCGGATACGAGGATCTACGATACTTAAAATAATGTCTGATAACAACGCACCGACGATGGAAGCAACCCCATACAGAAGAACGAGGGCTGTTACCACGCTGAAATCCCGAATCGTTATCGAACTTAGAAACAGCAAACCCATTCCTGGATAGCTGAAGATCGTTTCAACGAACACCGTACCACCAATTAGCCCAGTGATCTCATATCCAAAAAATGCAGCGATCGGCAGCAAGGAGTTTCTCAAAATATGACGATTGTATACGCGTGACTCTGAAGCCCCTTTAGCTCTAGCAGTGAGAATGAAATCTTTTTGCTTCGTATCAATGATCTCATTTCTCAGATATTGGACGGTCCCAACCGTTGCAATTAGCGCCATAGATAACGCAGGCAGAAGTAGATGGTAGAATTTACTCCAGAAGTGACTTAGTGTACCTGGAACTTCCCCGGGACTGACACTGCCGCTGGTAGGAAACCAATGAAAATGAAATCCGAAAACCCATACCATTAAAAGTGCAAAAATAAACAATGGTGCAGCAAATCCAATATAGGTATAGCCAGTTATCAAGCGATCCAGCCACGAATCGTTATAACGTCCGCTGGTAATACCAAGCGGGATAGCAATAAGGTATGTAAGAATCAGCGTAACAATGGCCAGCCAAAGTGTATTCATCAGGCGTTGTCCGATTAGCTCTGAGACCGGCATTTTGAAACGGAAGGACTGGCCGAAATCCCCTTGTATCGCTTTAGTGATCCAATCCCAGTACTGGATGTACCATGGATCATTTAGACCGAGCTTTTCTCTCATCGCATCAATGGCCGCCGGATCAATATTCGGATCGAGCATTCCTGAGAGTGCGTCACCAGGCATCGCCTTCGCCATAAGAAAAACAAGAATACTTAATAGAACTACTTGAGGGATCATTATAAGAATTCTACGAACGATAATCTTCCACATATTCTCAACCTTTCTCAGGCAAGGCTACCAGATGAGTCTCGGAAATTGATTTTAATGGATAAGCCATGCCTTCTTCATCAAAATAATTCCGGTGCGCTTGTTCATATTCCTTGCTTACTGATTTTCTGAATGCCGTCTGCTTTTCTCTCTGTTTCGGATCAATATCAGGAATGGCGGCAATGAGTCGTTTGGTATAAATATGCTGAGGATTGTCAAAAATATCTTTAGCAGTCCCTTGCTCCACATGTCGTCCTTTATACATAATCCCTATGTGATCGCACATATGCCTGATGATCCCGAGATCATGACTGATAAATAGAAAAGTAAGATTCAGCTCTTTTTGAATGTCCTGCATGAAGTTAAGCACCTGTGCCTGTACTGAGACATCTAGCGCAGATACCGGCTCGTCAGCAATAATAAGTTTTGGCTTGAGTGCAATTGCTCTGGCAATTCCGATCCGCTGCCGCTGGCCGCCAGAAAATTCATGCGGATATTTCAGGATGTTCTCAGGACTTAAGCCTACTTGTAAAAGCAATTCCTGCACCCGGCGTTTTTCTTCCCCTGGAGACATTTTTTCGAAATTACGCAACGGTTCTGCAATAATATCGAGTACACGCTTCTTAGGATTTAAGGAAGAGTACGGATCCTGAAAGATCATCTGAATGTCTTTGCGGACATTTCTTTGCTTTCGTACACCCCTCAAGGCCAAATCTTGCCCTTCAAAAATCACGCTGCCGCTAGTAATAGAATTAAGACCTATAATCGCGCGACCCGTTGTCGTCTTTCCGGAACCAGATTCACCAACCAGACCATAGGTTTGCCCAGCTTCAATGGTAAAATTAACATTATCGACAGCCTTAACTACGCCAACTTCCCTTCGAAAAACACCGCCGTGGATCGGAAAATGTACTGCTAAATTTTTAACCTCAAGAAGTCCCATTGTGGATTGCCTCCTCGTTAGTATCAGGGAAATGGAAATTGTTATAACAGGTGCAGCGAACGAAATGTCCGGGTGCGACTTCATGCAGCTGTGGGTTCTCCTCATGCTCCGATTCAGGAATCCAAGGTGTCCGTGCCGAGAAACGGCAGCCCTTACGCGGAAGGTTTTGCAGTGGTGGAACAATCCCCTGAATCACATGCAACCTGGATTTTTCTTCTTTTGCCGTTGGAATGGAGTTTAATAAGGATCTCGTATATGGATGTTTCGGATTAGACGTCAACGTAAAAATATCTGCGATTTCGACGATTTGTCCGGCATACATCACCGCAACACGGTCAGCCATTTCGCTTACAACCCCTAAGTCATGAGTGATTAAGATAATGCCTGCTTCCATATCGTTTTTTAATTTTTTAATAAGTTCAAGGATTTGTAATTGGATAGTCACATCTAGTGCTGTGGTAGGCTCGTCGGCGATCAAAAGCTTGGGTCCATTGGCTATCGCAATGGCGATAACCACCCGCTGCCTCATGCCACCGGATAATTCGTGGGGGTACTGCTGATATGTATGCTCGGGACGGGAAATTCCAACCTTGGTCAAAAGATCAATGACCTTCTCTTTTCGCTGTTTCTTAGAAAGCTTGGAATCATGTAGGATAAGTACTTCTTCAATCTGTGAACCGATGATCATTAGCGGGTTTAAAGCGGATAAAGGATCTTGAAAAATCATAGACATTTCTTGCCCGCGCAGCTTGTTTAGTGCAGCAGGAGACATAGTAACGATGTCCTGGCCCTTGTATTTGATTTGTCCGTCAATTCTGGCTCTGGTATGCAGCCCCATAATGGAAAAGGCGAGCGCACTTTTTCCTGAACCAGATTCTCCAACGATAGCCAGAATTTCATTTTTGCGAACAGACAGGGTAACATCATCAACCGCAGCATAATAGTCGTCTGCAATTCTGAACGATGTCGACAAATTTTTGATTTCTAGTAGTTCTTCGCCCATATTCATCACCCTAACGACAAGGATTTCAAAATTAACACAATGAAAATATTATGTAAATTTTGATATAAATAGTGTTGATTTTCATGAAACATTTTGAAATAACCAATGTGATGATAATTAACACTGTTAAGAATACTACCAGTAGTTCAATCGGAAATAAAAATGAACATCTCGTAACTTTGTAGTTCATTTTAATTAACTTATGGTAAATTATCAATCTTTTCCTATAAAAAATTTTCAATCGATGTGATTAAAAGTAACGTAGGCAACAAAAAAACGGCTCTAGGCCGCCTTTTTTTGGGAATTATTTAGTTCGACTGAAAGTTAAAATCTTTGGCTTTCCAGCATGAAATTGGAAGGTATTACAGTCGCTAGCTGCTTACTGCTCCCGCCGAAGCTTTTGATTATGACGAATCTTAATCTCATTTCCTTGCTCAGTAGCTTGATAAAAAACACGCTGAGAAATCTCCTTAGGTAAATACTCTTGCTTCACATAATGCCCCGGAAAATTGTGCGGATATTGATATCCTTCATGCCCTAACGCAGTTGCACCTTTATAGTGCGTATCACGCAGATGCAGCGGTACCTCCGCTGATTTGATCTCATCCATACTTGCCATTGCATTGGAAATAGCCATAACCACAGCATTAGACTTCGGACTTTCCACTGCAAAAAGAATAGCTTGGGCAATGTTCAGCTTCGCCTCTGGCCAACCATTGTTTCGATACGCATCCAGCGCACTCACCGCTTGAACCATAGCTTGGGGATTAGCCAAGCCGATATCCTCACTGCTGGCTGCAATCAGGCGCCGAATAAAAGTCATAGGGTCCATTCCAAGCTTTTCTACCGCATACAGAAACCAAAACAACGCGGCGTCGCTGGAACCGCGAATACTTTTATGAAAAGCGGATAGCACATCATACTGCGTAGATTCATCAGCCTTCACAATGGGGCGCCGAATGGATTCTTCCGCCACCTCCAGCGTGATATGAACACTTCCATCAACTTGCGGCGCGGTAGTCAGGGCTGCAAGCTCCAGCGCATTTAGTGCCCGCCGGATGTCTCCATTAGCCATTGTTGCAATATGCAACAAAGCCTCCTCATCAACCTGAAGCTCCATAAATCCAAGACCTTTCTCTTTGTCCGCCAAGGCTCTGCGCATCGCGATCAAGCTGTGTTCACTCGTTAATGCCTCCAGCTGAAATAAGGTGGATCGGCTCATAAGCGCCCCATTAACATAATGGAACGGGTTCTCTGTAGTCGCTCCAATGAAGGTAATAGTCCCTTTTTCTACTGCTGGCAAAAGCGCATCCTGGCGTGAGCTATTAAATCGATGCACCTCGTCCAGGAACAGGATCGTCTTAGTGCCGTACAATGTTTGATTGTTCTGAGCTCGCTCAATAACCTCCCGTACATCCTTCACGGTAGCTTCCACCGCATTCAGACGTACGAACTCTCCTTGCGTGTGATGAGAAATAATATGCGCGAGTGTCGTCTTGCCGCATCCCGGGGGGCCATAGAGCAAAATCGAAGAGACTTGATCCGCCTCAATCGCTCTTCGCAGCAGCTTCCCCCGACCTATGATATGCTCTTGACCAATATATTCATCAAGATTCTCCGGTCTCATCCGGTCCGCAAGCAGCCGTCCGCCCCCGGTGTCCTCTCCGAAAGAAAATAAATCCATAACTCCACTTCCTTGCTATATTCTTATAAAAGCTCAATGTAAATCCCTCTCTATCATACCATATCACAGGGAAGGATTAGGATGTCCTGCCGGTTCAAGGTAACAGTATCAGCATAGACTTATTTTACGCCAAAATAAAAAGAGCATGATCTCGTCTTAGAAAGGCGGGAGCCATGCTCTTTTTTCAAAATATAAGAAAGTATAGGTTTCACACTACACTTTATCCTTATGATTTCTCGCATAACGCTTACCGTCCTTCTAAGGACACCAGAGGCGTTTATGCTTGAATTGCAAGCTAGCAATTTACTGCCAGCCGCATTTTTGATATGATTTTACGAATGCTTTCTTCCGATAGATGGTACTTCTTCTGAAGTTCCGCTACGGAATCACCGCTTCGATGACAACTGAAAATTTCCTTGTTCCGGTTCGCTATTTCTTTCCTCGAACCGCTGTTCTCGCCCCATCGAACCCGCTCTTCCGTCTTCTTTGGGATGTAGAGCAGTTCACCTTGGATGTATCCCTGAAGCTCTTCGAGCAAGCCAGGGGGGAGCACATCCTTCCCATTTACATAACTCAACTTGCATTTCCTCCTTCAACAGGTGTGTCCCTATGCGTCGGTCAACTAAGTTTTTAGTTATAATCACGTCACCTGCCTCCTTTCTTCTCCTCATATTTGGAAAAATCCGTAATTTCATTATATAAAAACCTTTTGGTAGCGTCTACATTCGATTTCATAAATTTCGTTCTTATGGATAAGTGTGGTACTTCTTATGTTAGTAATAAGGAGGCCGTAAGGCCTCCTCGCTTTAAGCAGGTTTCCGTCTTAAACGGAAACCACCTCGTATACTGAAATCATTTCAATCAGCCTCCTTCCAGAAGTGTTCTTGCCCGGCCGGACACTTATTATTAAGCCATACCTATGGGGGAGTTACAAGACCAAGAACAGTTATAACCATTCTCCACCAGTCTTATTCTCCCTCAGAATCGCTTCCAGCCGCCGTTTGCACATAGGAAGGAACTTCCCCATTATGGAGCAGCCACAGCTCATGGAGAGCACGTGTACAGCCGACATACATCAGCTTCGCGTCCCAAGCCGTCGCTCCATAATGGTCTTGATCGGCATCTGCTAAGATCACCGCATCGAACTCCAAACCTTTTGATAAATAGACAGGCAGCACCGATAACCCGCCCTGATATTGCGTCATACTGCCATCAATCAGATGAATATCTTCAAAATGCTGTGCCAGCTCCGCATATAGTTCTGCAGCCTCATGAAGATTTCTTGTTAGGACAGCCACCGTACGGTATTCCCTTCCTGACAGAGACTTCAGTGCAGAGGTTATTGTCCGCAAGCGAGCTTGCTCATCAGCCACCAGTTCCCCGGCATCCTCGCCATAGGCGATCATACGCACGGGATCTCCACTACGAAACACAGGAACAGCCAGCAATGAGCTCTCCACACCTGAAGATAGAATTCCATTAGCGAAGTCTATAATTTCCATAGTAGAACGATAGCTGCGTGTCAGCGCGTGATAAGCCGTGTTCTCAGGTGCAAACAACGTCTGCATCTCTTCCCACGCGTGTACGCCTTTATAGGCATGTATGCCCTGCGAGAGATCACCCAGGATCGTAAAGGAATGGCCTCGCACATATAAATCCAGAACGGCAATTTGGAAAGGTGAAAAATCCTGAGCCTCATCGATTACTACATGGTCAAAGCGAGTAACGCCCTCATCACCATTCAAAAGATAATGGATATACAGCAGCGGAGGTAAATCCTCTTCACGTATGATGCCTTTTTTCAGCTCTTTTGCCGTTTCCTTCAGTACAGCTGCCGGAATTTCCTCAGGCGGTTCAACCGGCCAATCCTCAGGAAGTTTAGCTGCTCGGAAAATTTGCTTATAGATCGTTAATGGATCATATTTAGGCCATTTGGCACTATAAGCCTTCTCTCGCTGCGCGCCTTTTTTCTTGCGATCCTTCATAGCAGCAGCTGACGGACTCTTCTTCAGTTCCATCTCAATCCAGCGATGAATCCGCGCCATTACCCGTTCCTTGCGCTTGGCTGGAGGATAGGGAGCATACTCCTCATTATGCCAGCGCAAAATCATAGAACGGCGTAGCACCGCACCCTCCCACGGGCTAAAATCACCCTCAGGTACAGAGCTGCTTTCCAATAGCTTGATGCTGGACTCTATGATTCCCATCAGCACCGTGGAACCCTTGAGGCGCCCCGGCGTCTCTTCTGTAATTACCGGCATGCCGCCAGGGGTTTCGAACCAGCGGTTCATCGTCTCTGTCGCATCCTGTTCCGGCAATTCCAGTCCTAGTACATTAGCCGCCCAATCCGGAAATGTACTTTGAGCAATATTACCTACCCCGAGCTCAGGCAATACGTCCGAGATGTAATCCAAAAACATCCGGTTTGGTGCAAAAATGATCATTTTTTCCGCAGAAACCTGATCCTTGTATTGATACAGCAGAAAAGCAAGCCTGTGCAGTGCAACGGTTGTTTTACCGCTTCCTGCCACGCCCTGAATGATTAGCGCTGTATTTTTGGCAGCACGGATAATCTTGTCCTGCTCCTCTTGAATGGTCGATACGATATCCCGTAGACGATTATCCTTGTTCTCCCCAAGTCGATAGACGAGAAACTCATCTGATACAATCGGTGCATCGCTTTCCCGATTGTACGTATCCGCGACCCGCTCCAGAATTTGCTTCCGAATCACCACGTTGCGTTTGAGGTATACTAGCCCCTCTATTAGTCCCTCAGGGGCTTCATAGGAGGCTGGCTCGGTACCGCCGGTAAACGAATAAAACAGGCTTGCTACCGGTGCGCGCCAGTCGATAACTAGCGGACGGTCGCTTACCTGCTCACGGTCTACGCCGATTTTGCCTATATAGAGTGCCTTCCGTTCATTCTCATCATTGCCTTGAAAATCAAGCCGTCCGAAATAAGGCTCCTGCCTAAGCTTAGCAAGATCTTTGCGCTTCTGATCACGGTTCGCTTCCAGCACCTGTTCCGTATAGTCATGTCCCGTGTACACTGGTGTCTGCTGGAGCTTCTCCAGCAAAGTGTCAATTTCAGTAAGCGCTTGATTCAGCCTGTCTTCTTCCTCTTGATAGGCACTTTGAAAGTTGTCTTCCAATTTCAGTTACCTCCTAAAAGTTTATCGAGCTTAAATTTTCATGCTCCTACGCCCATTTCTCACGCAAAAGGATACCCATTGTAGCACAATCAGCACTTAAATACCAAATCTTTCAAATGATTTGACTAAACTTAACTTATAAGTTCTTCAACCTCTAAAGCCCTTTAGTGCTCCTTAGCATGCACAAGCGCCGAATGTTTGAGACAAACCAAAGGCTTTTTTGCCTTTGGTTTCGTCGTCTACACGCATTTAGCTCCAATCAACGGTATTTATACCTTTGTTTTCTACGTCTACGCACATTTAGCTCCAATCTACGGTATTTATACCTTTGTTTTCGGCGTCTACGCACATTTAGCCCCAATCAACGGTATTTATACCTTTGTTTTCGACGCTTCCACGCATTTAGCCCCAATCAACGGTATTTATACCTTTGATTTCGACGCTTCCACGCATTTGGCTCCAATCAACGGCATTTATACCTTTGTTTTCGACGCTTCCACGCATTTAGCCCCAATCAACGGTATTTATACCTTTGTTTTCGACGCTTCCACGCATTTAGCCCCAATCAACGGTATTTATACCTTTGTTTTCGGCGTTTCCACACATTTGGCTCCAATCAGAGGTATTTATACCTTTAATTTCGGCATTTTCACGCATTTAGCCCCAATCAACGGTATTTATACCTTTGTTTTCGACGCTTCCACGCATTTAGCCCCAATCAACGGTATTTATACCTTTGTTTTCGACGCTTCCACGCATTTAGCCCCAATCAACGGTATTTATACCTTTCTTTTCGACGTCTACGCACATTTGCTCCAATCAGCGGCACAACGGCATTTACCTCTTTAATTTCAACGCTGGCTAATAGAGCTGATTAGTGTGCAACAGGTCCCTCGCAATCAAAGAAACTGGATGCCGCACTATAGCACAGCCTGCAAAATAAAGTTAGCCACAAACAAACCAGCAATTCCATACAGCGCAGGTGGCACTTCCTTCCCTTTGCCCAGCGCCAGCTTCACAATTGGGTAGGTAATAAAACCAAAAGCCATACCGTCCACGATGCTATAGGTGAATGGAATCATAACCATGATTAGAAAAGACGGGAACAGCTCGGTCAAATCACTCAAGTCCATCTCACGCACATTCTGTACCATTAGCCCGCCAATCACAATCAGGATCGGTGCGATCGCACTATCGGGAATATAGGATAACAGCGGTAGGAATAAGAAGGTCGCCCCGAATAGAAGCCCTGTTACCAGCGAGGTGAGACCCGAACGCCCGCCCGCAGCTATTCCTGCATTAGATTCTGCAGCGGCCACGACCGGACTGCTTCCGAAAAGACCCGCGGCGATATTAGCAAGCGAGAGCGCACGCAGGCTGCTTTTGAAGCGTTCTGGACGGCCTGCCATCATCGTCTGCGAGGCTACAAGACCGATATTTTCAAATACAACGATTAACAATAACAGGAATACAGCAATCCAGAACACCAGGCTCACAATGCCGCTCCAGTCCATTCCGAAAAATAGGCTGCCATAACCTGAGAATACATGCCCTGAGGCCTGTTTTTCCGGTGCATGTGCAGCTCCCAGCAGGTAGGCTAGTCCTGTACCGACCAGCATACTTATCAGCAGGCCTCCGTTAGTTCCCCGGATAAATAACACTAAAGCCAGCAATAAAGTCACACAGGATGTAATAACTGCAGGATCACTAAAATGTCCTATGGCAACAAAAGTAGTCTGATGGGCAATCACTATCCCACTCTTTTGCAGCCCTATAAAGGTCAGAAACAGCCCTATACCGACTGTAATGGCATGCTGCAGGTTTTGGGGAATTGCCTCACTAAGAATACGATAAAGTGATGTGAAGGCCACGATAGCGAATAACACGCCTGTTATAACAACTACAGTAAGCGCCTCTCTCCAGTCCAGCTTCATGGAATGAACAAGCGTATAAGTGAAAAATGCGTTAATCCCCATCCCGGGAACCACGATGATAGGCGTCTTCCCGCCAAAAGCCATCAGCAGACAGCCGGTAATTGCGGTCAACAGTGTAGCCACCATTGCCGGTCTAAGCGGCATCCCCGCGTCATGGAGAATCGTCGCATTCACCATAACAATATAAACTGAAGCAAAATAGGAGAGAATCCCTGCAGCCCATTCCCGTTTCCAGTCATTCTCAGGCGCAAGCCCCACACTATTTCGCCAAAAATTCGATTTCATGTACAAAAACCTCCACTGATATTAAGTTCCGCAGGCGGATATTACCCGGATTATAAATCTAATAATCAGCCGTTCATCCCGGTTCAGCTATTATGCCTATTTGTGGCCTGCTTCTTGCAGAACCCGCCTGTTTAAGGACAACAAAAGGGCGTACGCAGCCGGATTCCAGCTACTCGCCCTTTTGTCCATTACTCTAATCCTATAACTATAATTGAAACAGCCTCAGCTCAGCGATTCACTTACAAGCTGACGCCTCCAGCCTCAAGCAAGTCACGCACGGCAACGCTGACCATAATTAGGCCGGCTACCGGTGGAACAAATGAATTGCTGGCTGGCGGTTGTTTCGCTTTACGTCGATCCGGCGCATTCTCCGGAACAATCTTGTCCGTAACATCCTGACGTGGCTTCATTGGCGGCTCCGTAGAGAAAACCACCTTCACGCCTTTCTTAATCCCATCCTTACGCAGCTTCTGGCGAATGACCCGGGCAATCGGATCATACGTTGTTTTGGAAATGTCCGCTACCTGGAATCTTGTAGGATCCATTTTGTTGGCAGCGCCCATGCTTGAGATCATAGGAATTCCACGTGCCAGACATTCTTTAATCAAATGGACCTTGTAGATAATCGTATCCGAGGCATCAATCACATAATCCGGTTTCAGCTTGAACAGTTCCTCATAGGTTTCTTCCGTATAGAACATGTTCAGCGCAATCGCTTCACATTCCGGATTAATCAGCTTCACACGGTCTACCATCAGTTCGGCCTTCTTTTGCCCAACCGTTGTAGTAAGTGCGTGGATCTGCCGATTCACATTGGTAATGTCGACGGAATCCTTATCAATCAGAATCAGTCTGCCGATCCCGCTACGAGCCAATGCCTCAACAGCCATACCGCCAACACCGCCGATACCAAGTACCGCTACTGTGCTGTTCTTCATAATCTCCAGACCTTCCGGTCCGATCGCCAGTTCCGTACGTGAGAACTGATGCAGCATGAGGTCAGCCTCCTTCAAAAGCTATGGCGAAGCAGAAATCTGCCTCGCCCGCTTTATTTAATTATTCTTTTTCTTTTTCTTTCTTTGGTTTAAGAGCCAGCTTAATATGCAGTTGCTCCAATTGTGAACCGTCTACTGGTGCAGGTGCATCCATAAGCAGGTCCGTTGCACTTGCCGTTTTCGGGAATGCGATGGTTTCGCGCAGATTTGTACGACCCGCCAGCAGCATAATTAGACGATCTAAACCGAAGGCAATACCACCATGTGGAGGTGTACCATATTCGAACGCATCCATCAGGTAACCAAATTTCTCGTAAGCAACCTCATCTGAGAAGCCGAGAGCTTGGAACATTTTTTCCTGTACTTCACGTTTGTAAATCCGCATGGAGCCGCCGCCTACTTCATAACCGTTCAGAACGATATCGTAGGCTTGTGCACGAATTGCACCTGGATCTGTGTCGAACAGATGAAGATCCTCTTCACGTGGACGAGTGAACGGATGGTGTTCTGCTACATAACGTTTCTGATCTTCATCATAACCAAGCAATGGGAAGTCAGTCACCCAAGCGAACTTGAACACGTTATCGTCGATCAGACCCAGCTGACGTCCGATTTTGACACGAAGGGCACCTAGAACGTCCGCTACAACCTTTTTGGTATCAGCGGAGAACAACAGTAGGTCGCCTTCTTCAGCGCCTGTACGCTCCTTCACAGCGGCAATTTCTTCTTCAGTGAAGAATTTGACAATCGGCCCTTTGAACTCGCCGTCTTTCACTTGAATCCAAGCCAAACCTTTCGCTCCATAACGCGCAGCATAAGGTCCGAGATCATCGATTTCTTTACGAGTCCAAGTCCCACAGCCTTTAGCATTTAGACATTTCACTTCTCCGCCTTTTTCGATCACGGAAGCGAATACCTTTACGCCACTTGTGGCAACAATATCGTTCATTTCTACAAGCTCTAATCCAAAACGCAGGTCAGGTTTGTCTGAACCGTATTTGCCCATAGCCTCAGCATAAGTCAAACGTTGGAATGGAAGCTGAATATCCACTCCTACAGTTTCTTTAAACAAACGCTGCATCAGGTTCTCCATCATGCCAAGCAGCTCATCCTGAGACAGGAATGAAGTCTCGATGTCCACTTGTGTAAATTCCGGCTGACGGTCAGCACGCAAATCTTCATCACGGAAACAACGAGCAATTTGATAATAGCGTTCAATGCCACCCACCATCAATAACTGCTTGTAGATTTGTGGAGATTGTGGCAATGCGAAAAATTCGCCTTCATGCACACGGCTTGGCACCAAATAATCACGAGCACCTTCCGGTGAGCTCTTAGTTAGGATTGGCGTCTCTACGTCAATAAATCCTTCACTGTCAAGGAAATCGCGGAAAATCTTAGAAGCTTTCGAGCGTAGCAACAGCGTTTTTTGCATTTCTGGACGACGCAGATCCAGGTAACGATATTTCAGGCGAAGAGATTCGTCTACTTCCACTCCATCTTCGATGAAGAATGGAGGAGTCTTAGCAGCGTTCAGCACTTCGATGTCTGTAATCTGAACTTCAATCTCACCTGTTGGCAGATTGCGGTTAATGGTTTCTTCATCACGTTTAACCACTTTTCCTTTGACAGCCAAAACATACTCACTGCGAACCTTATCCGCAATTTGCAGTGCTTCGCCGGAGTAGTCCGGGTTGAATACAACTTGCACAATACCGCTTCTGTCACGCAGGTCAATAAAAAGTACGCCCCCAAGGTCGCGGCGGGTCTGGACCCATCCGTTCAAGGTTACCGTTTGTCCAATATGTTCTGGTGTTAATTGCCCACAGTTATGACTTCTTTGCATAATTCACCATTCCCCTTTTTATTTAAAAATACATTTCTACTTAAAAAGTCTTCTTCTATACCAACGCCTGAGCCAGCTCTTCGAGCTTCACAGTCTGCTGTTCCCCTGTGCTCATCGACTTCAGCGCAATTACACCATTCTTCAGCTCGTCTTCGCCAAGAATCGCAGTATAACGTGCCGACATACGGTCAGCTGACTTCATCTGCGCCTTCATCTTCCGGCCGAGGTAGTCGCGTTCTGCCGAGAACCCTTGGCTACGCAGAAAGTATAGCTGCTTGGAAATTTCAATGTCAGCCTCTTCGCCAAGAGCTACAAAATACACATCCAGTGGCTTTGCAGTCTCCAGTGCTACCTTCTGATCTTCCAGAATAAGAAGAATACGCTCCAGCCCGATCCCAAAACCAATACCCGGTTGATCCGGTCCACCGATTTCTTCAACCAAACCGTTGTAACGGCCTCCGCCGCCTACGGTATCAATAGAGCCAATGCCAGCTGCTTTATATTCAAACGCAGTATGCGTGTAATAATCCAAACCACGTACAAGACGAGGATTAATCGTGAACTCCACACCCATGATGTCGAGATGCATCTTAACCTTCTCAAAATGAGTTATGCATTCATCATCCAAACTGTCCAAAATGGAAGGCGCATCTGTAAATTTATCCTGATCCACCTTGCAATCCAGCACACGAAGCGGATTACGCTCGATTCGACGCTGACAGTCACTGCAGAGGTTATCCTTCATCGGTCTAAGGAATCCCAGCAGCTTCTCCCGGTAAGCCGCACGGCTTGGTGCATTACCCACGGAATTAAGCTCCACTCTTACATCCTTAAGACCTAGATCCTTATAGAATTGATAGCCCATAGAGATTACTTCTGCATCAATAGCCGGATCCACGGCCCCAAACGCCTCAATCCCAAACTGATGGAACTGGCGATATCTTCCGGCCTGCGGACGCTCATAACGGAACATAGGTCCGATATAATACAGCTTGCTTACATCAGGTTCACCGTATAGCTTGTTCTGAACGTAAGCCCGCACGACACCAGCCGTTCCTTCTGGACGAAGAGCCAAATCACGGTCGCCTTTGTCCTTGAACGTATACATTTCACCTTCCACGATATCCGTTGTTTCGCCTACTCCACGTTCGAATAACCCTGTGTGCTCAAACATAGGTGTGCGAATTTCCCGGTAGTTAAAACGGCGGCATAAATCTCTGGCCTTCCCCTCAATATACTGCCATTTCTCCACAGCACCCGGAAGCACGTCCTGCGTTCCTGTTGGTTTCTCGAATCTTTCTTTAGCCACAGTCTATCCCTCCTAAAAAATAACCCCTCTAAAGCTGTTCTCTTCATCTGTTTCTATTGCAGAAAAAGCAAAAAATCCCTCGCCCTGTTTTATAAAAAAACAGGGACGAGGGATTATCATAACCAATAATACACCACGTGGTACCACCCACATTCCGGATCAGTAAAAATATACTGAAGCCGCTCAAAGCGGTTAACGCCCGCCTACGCGTAAACGGCTACTGATCGCGGCAATCAACATTGCCCACTTTCGCCGTACGTTCTCGGGGAGGTCATTCATTCGCTCATCAACAGAATCCTTGCAGCCAAGCGATACCGGTTCATCATCCACTTAAGTAGATGTCATCCGAATCGACAAGGGATTCTTCTCTGGAGTTGTGGGTTCTCGAATTACTTGGTCCCGTCATCAAAACCATATGATAAAATCGTATATTGTTAACATTCTACTGAACTACTGCATTAAAGTCAAGGTAGTAAAAAGGATGCCTAGTATAAATTTTGACAGCTTCCGAGTTTTTTATTCAGCAATTATATTGTAATAAAAAAAATGACCTGCAGCCGAATGCTGCAGGTCCATCATCATATATTATTAAAAAGGGGGTCATGCCTTTATTATAAACACGCTATATTAAGGAATCATGTACGTAATATTACGATTATATTACATTCCATGAAAGCGGTTTATTTTTAATAGAATACTATTCGAATTGTTCAACATAAGCCCCTTTACCCCGGAGGATTTCCACAACTTCATTATAATTCTCTTCTGCTATACTTAGCTCCATCACATAACGAAGTTCACTTAAATCCCCATCTTCGAGATCTCCTTCTGCCACGTTCGCACTAACCTGATCTTCATTCACACTATAATGTGTTTCAGGGTCAGCCCGAGTGTCGGAAGCGGCAATGCCAGGAACCAGCATAGCTCCAGCTGCAGGTGTACTAGCCGTTCCAAGCGTTCCAGTTGTGCCTGCGACTACAGATGCACTATCCAGTGGAATGATTGGAAACAGAATATTACGATCATTGCCGATAGGGTCTGTGAGTGGCCAAACCTCCAAGCCATCCACCTTATAGCTAATCAATGCTGTTTTTGCGCCTTCTGCTTCATTTTCAGTTCTGAAATACGCTTGGATTTTTCTGCTCATTGCCATTACCTCCTTGGATTATAAGACTCTAATTTAAATATTGCTTATTTATTTCAGGACCTTCAATATTTCACGAACAAATGCAGGCTCATCTTTTGGTGTACGCGAAGTAATGTAATTGCGATCAACCACTACTTCCTCATCCTTAAACTCCGCGCCGGCATTCACAACATCATCCTTCAGCGGAGGATAAGAGGTAATGGTGCGTCCCTTAAGCAAGTCTGCACTGATCAGAATTTGCGGTCCGTGGCAAATAGAGGCGATAGGCTTGCCTGCTTCATTTGCTTCTTTTACAAACTTCAAAATATCGGCATTTTGCCGTAAATTCTCGGGGGAAGAACCACCCGGGATTACAATCGCGTCATAATCACTTGCTTGAACATCGGCGATCGCCTTGTCTGCTGCGTAGGAGACTTCTTTCTTTTTACCTAGCAAGGTCTCCCCTTTTTTCAAACCAATAATGTCAGCTTGATGTCCTGCCTTTATAATTTCATCATAAGGAACCTTCATTTCAGAATCTTCAAAATCATTAGCCAGTAAGAAAGCAACGTTACTCATGTAATAGTTTCTCCTCTCTGTCTTTAGCAATTAATGATGTTCTAATTATTCTTTCTTGTGGTCTATTACCCTTATGAGGATGCTTTCTAACCTTTAATCGGAAAAAAGGCTTCCTTCACAACACCGAAAAAGCCGCATTTTCCACCCGCTTCAGGTACGCGGCAAGAGATTGCGGCTTCTTCCTTTCATCACTAGTGGTTCGGTCTCGCCGTCTAGCTTTTTGGCTAATGCACAGGCTTCCATAGGACTCCCAGTCGGTAATGCCGGGATACTTCTCCATACCCATGCCTTCTGTGATTGTCTCATTCTTAAACTCCCTGCCTTATGCGTGATATCTGCCTGCATTTAGTTTATCCAGCCCCAAGAAGCTCTATCCGCATAAAAAAAAGATGTCGAAAGTTAGCTCCGGCCAGAAGCAATCTTCGACATCCTCTATTTCGTTAGCTGCGGCTATCCAGAATGAGAGTAACTGGGCCCCAATTGGTCAGCGACACATCCATCATCGCTCCAAATATGCCCGTCTCCACCTGAAGACCTCCAGCTCTAAGCTCTTGATTAAAATAATCATAAAGACGCTCGGCCTCCGCAGGAGCTGCAGCTCCCATGAAATTCGGCCGTCTTCCCTTACGGCAATCTCCGTATAAAGTAAACTGGGACACTGAAAGAATAGCCCCGTTAGTATCCGTGACACTATAGTTCATTTTGCCAGCATCATCTTCAAAAATACGCAGTCCAGCTATTTTATCCGCTAAATATTTGGCATCCTTCTCTGTATCTTCATGGGTAACGCCGACAAGCAGCATCAGGCCATTGCCAATCGCTCCGGTCACTGTCTCATCCACGGTTACTTTGGCGTCCTTACAACGCTGTACTACAACTCTCATCGCACTACTTCGCTCCTTGCCTTATTGCATGATCCGATTCACTGTATATACATCCTTGACTCGTTTCACTTTATCTACAACGGATTGTAGATGCTCCGTATTACGAATAAGGATGGTCATATGAATCATTGCCATCTTATTCTTGTCAGAGCGCCCAGTGACCGCTGAAATGTTCGTTTTGCTCTCGGACACAGCCTGCAGTACTTCATTGAGCAGTCCATTGCGGTCATGGCCTGTAATCTCAATATCCACACTATAGTTTGCTTCCATCGTGCCTTCCCATTCCACTTCAATCACTCTAGCTGCTTCTTCTCCGTCACCTTCACCCGGAATGTTAGGACAATCCTGGCGGTGTACAGATACGCCCCGGCCCCGTGTAACATAACCTACAATGTCGTCACCCGGAACCGGGTTGCAACATCGTGCAAAACGAACAAGTAAGTTTTCAATTCCTTTTACACTAACGCCATTGGTGGGTTGATTTCTTCTCTCGCCGGAAGACTTGATCTCCTTCATCTCTGAAGTAAGCTCCAAGTGGTTAGCAGCTTCTTCCTGCTCCTTGCGCAGCTTCTCCGTCAAACGGGAGGCAATCTGCGAAGCGGTAATCCCACCAAAACCAACGGCAGACAACATATCCTCTACATCATTAAAAGCAAATTTTTTCGCAGCTTCCAACAGTTTTTCATCAGAAATCCACTCGGAAACTTCAACATTCAGGCGCTTCAGCTCACGTTCAATCGCTTCGCGACCTTTTTCGACATTTTCCTCACGTTTTTCTTTTTTGAACCATTGTTTAATTTTGCTTCTTGCGTGAGAGGATTGTGCAATTTTGAGCCAGTCACGGCTAGGTCCGTAAGAATGCTTAGACGTCAAAATCTCAACAATATCACCCGTCTTCAGCTTGTGATCAAGCGGCACGATCCGCCCATTCACCTTGGAACCAATTGTACGATTGCCCACTTCTGTATGAATGCGGAACGCGAAGTCAAGAGGCACAGAACCGGCAGGAAGCTCGATAACCTCACCTTTAGGAGTAAATACAAACACGAGGTCTGAGAAAAAATCCATTTTTAGTGATTTTACGAACTCTTCGGCATCCTTAGCTTCATGCTGCAGCTCCAATATTTCGCGAAAGAAAGGCATCCGATTCTCCGGATTAGCATTATTACTGCTGCCTTCTTTGTATGCCCAGTGTGCGGCTATCCCGTATTCTGCCGTGCGGTGCATTTCCCAGGTGCGAATTTGCACCTCAGTAGGCTCTCCGCCTGGTCCTACCACAGTAGTATGCAGAGATTGATACATATTGGCTTTTGGCATAGCTATATAATCTTTAAAACGCCCCGGCATTGGCTTCCATAAGGTATGAATAATTCCAAGGGTTGCATAACAGTCCTTGATATTATCCACAATGATTCGAATGGCCAGCAGGTCATAAATTTCATTAAACTGCTTGTTTTTTGTGCTCATTTTGTTATAAACACTGTAAATATGCTTCGGGCGGCCGGAAAGATCACCTTCAATGCCCATTTCATCCAGCTTGGCACGAATACGGCCAATTACGCTGTCGATAAATTGCTCACGTTCAGCCCGCTTCTTATGCACCAGATTAGCAATACGGTAATACTGCTGCGGGTTCAAGTAACGAAGCGCAATATCCTCCATCTCCCACTTAATCGCGGAAATCCCCAGCCGGTCAGCTACAGGACAGAAGATCTCCAACGTCTCATAAGAAATACGGCGCTGGCTCTCTTCAGATTGGTATTTTAACGTTCGCATATTATGCAGACGGTCCGCCAGTTTAATGACAATGACCCGGATATCCTGGGCCATAGCAATAAACATTTTGCGGTAATTCTCGTTCTGCTGCTCTTCCTTTGAGCGAAAGCGAATGCGTTCCAGCTTCGTTAAGCCGTCAACAAGCATTGCGCAGGTATCGCCAAATTTAGCGCGGATTTGTTCCAGTGAGACCGTCGTATCTTCCACCACATCATGCAAAAGCGCTGCAACAATAGATATAACATCCATTTGCATATTGACGACAATATCTGCCACCGCCAGCGGATGCAGAATGTATGGCTCCCCCGACTTGCGGATCTGCCCGTGATGAGCCTGATCGGCAAATTCATAAGCTTCCCGGATGCGGAGAAGATCTTTATCTTTTATATAGGCGCCAGCCTTATCAATTAATCGCTCAATGCCCATTCTCGTCGTATCCGATTCCTTTCTATAATAAAATGAACCCGCAACTGTTCAAAAATCTGCAGGTTCCAATCATTTCATTTGTCCAAGCTTACTTACGCCCTTATTCAAAGTTGTCTATAATTATGAGGCTTAAGGAGGATTACGTCAACACTTGCCATCTCATGGTATTCCAGAAGTAAAAGTAATTAAATTCGGACAAATTAATAACACTTGTGAAAATGTTGTTGTAAAAAAGCCAAGTTCTATTTAATCTAGTAAAGGCGGATTTTCGCCGGACAACCTAATATCAGATAAGAAAGAGGAGTGAACTCCATTGCAACGCGAAATTCAAGTTAACGAAAAACTTCCATGGGGCCCAGGCTTTCTTTTAAGTCTCCAGCATTTGTTTGCCATGTTTGGCAGTACAGTGCTAGTGCCTAACTTGTTCGGGGTCGACCCTGGAATGATTTTGCTTATGAATGGTATCGGTACATTGCTGTACATTTGGATCTGTCGTGGTAAAATCCCTGCATACCTTGGTTCCAGCTTTGCCTTTATTGCACCGGTATTGTCAGTACTCAGTCGTTACCCAAATGATCACATGAAAGGATACTCGCTTGCTTTGGGTGCTTTTATCGTCACTGGTATTATATTCGTGCTCGTGGCATTGATCATTCGTTATGCAGGAACCAAATGGATTGATGTTGTTTTCCCTCCAGCAGTAATGGGAGCGATCGTAGCTACGATCGGACTTGAACTTGTACCTGTTGCCGCACGAATGGCAGGACTTATTGCTCCTGAAGGCGTTGCAGTTGCAGACTGGACTCCAGATGGCAAAACAATCGCACTTTCTATGGTGACACTTGGTGTAACTGTAATTGGAGCTGTACTCTTCCGCGGTTTTCCAAAAATCATTCACATCCTTATTGGTATCGTCACTGGTTATGGTTTAGCATATATTTTGAAAATGGTGGATACCGCTGCTATCTCTAATGCAAAATTTTTAGCGCATCCTTCCATTGTTACTCCTTCATTTGATTGGAATGTAATATTCACTATTATCCCGGTATCATTAGTTGTTATTGTTGAGCATATTGGACATTTACTAGTTACAAGCAATATTGTCGGCAGAGACTTGGCAAAAGATCCTGGACTTGACCGCTCTCTGATGGGGAACGGGATATCTACAATTATCTCCGGTTTTATCGGTTCTACTCCAAATACAACCTACGGTGAAAATATCGGGGTTATGGCGTTGACTAAAGTATATTCGGTATATGTAATCGGCGGCGCAGCGGTGATTGCTATTCTGCTTTCATTCTCTGGTACTTTCTCCTCCGTCATCGCTAATATTCCAACCCCTGTAATGGGTGGTGTATCCCTGTTGCTGTTTGGTGTAATTGCGGCTTCCGGATTACGTATTTTCGTTGAGCAAAAAGTTGATTTTTCCAAGGCTACGAACATGATCATGGCTACGTTGGTACTCGTTGTCGGAATCAGTGGTACAACCCTTACTATGGGCAACGTTAAACTTAGTGGTATGGCGCTGGCTACAATTGTTGGTATCGTATTGGCACTGTTCTTCAAACTCATTGAAGTGCTTGGACTGTCTAATGATGGCGGAGAAAGTGATAAAACTGCCCATTAATCGGTTATAAAAAATAGAATTTTAAAAAAGCTGTTCCAACATCCATTTATGGACTTGGGCAGCTTTTTTTATTGACTCAGATACAAAACAGCAACTCTCCGCCAAAAGGCAGACAGCTGCTGTTATTATCTTACATTTTCCAATTACTGTTTAACTTCCACCCTTTGCGTCACGCGCTAATCTTTGCACTTTTCAGCATAATTCGAGAGCCAAATCCCCGTTTATTTCCCGGGAAAAGACAAACTTTACAAGATTAATCCTCGTAATTCACCAAGGAAAGAACTTCAACTCCAGAAAGCTTATTACGCCCAGCAAGCTCAACCAGTTCAATCAGAAAAGCAGCACCTACCACTTTACCGCCAAGCTGTTCTACAAGGTTAACCGAAGTAGCAATGGTTCCACCAGTAGCCAATAAATCATCAGCGATCAATACTTTTTGACCAGGCTTGATAGCATCTGTGTGAACAGCAAGGGTGTCCTTGCCATACTCAAGATCATAACCTACCTCTATAGTTTCATATGGAAGCTTACCGCTTTTACGAATCGGCACAAAACCTACCCCCATCGCATAAGCAAGAGGTGCTCCAACTACGAAGCCACGTGCTTCTGGTCCAGCGATAACGTCGATTTCCAAGTGCGCTACGAGAGCTTTCAACGCGTCAATCGCTTGGCGGTAAGCCTCACCGTCTTTAAGCAATGTGGTGATATCTTTAAAACTAATACCTTCTTTAGGGAAATCAGGAATCACACGAATACTATCTTTAAAATCCAAATTTATCATCTCCTATAAGTTTTGTAAGCATAAGCTGCTTTGATTTCAGATCGGCAAAACTTGCTTCGTAAGCATTCGCTTTGTTATATGAGCGTTGCATTTTTATACACCGTTGGGTACGCTCAGCATCTCATATTCGCATGGATTATGATACGCCTAAACGACGCGATAACATCCAGTCCTGTAACTCTGACAGGCTGCCCTCCATGAAGTATTGCTCCATCTCCGCCATCTGTCCCAGTCGGACAAAATGACTCGAAGCTGTCAGACTTTTAGCTACTGGCTGAGTAATAAACGCCACACTTCCCTGACTTCTTTTAATAAAATCAAGCTCCTCAAACACATCAAGCATGTTGTTAAGCATGCGGATACTTAACGAGGACTGGCGGCTTAACCGCAACAAAACTTCGTTCTCAGGCGTTGCAACTGAGGTGATCGAAGCCAACAGTTTATATAGTATTTTGAAATGATCCCGTGTCGGAGTAATAAGTCGTTCTCGGCCATCCTTGATAGAATGCAATAACGCAATATTATCAGCATTAGGGAAGGTTTGGAGCAGCGCATCCAGTTGTTCAGGAGTCTCCGGCATATCCAGTATGCATAACAGAGAGACATGCCCTGACTCCTGAAGGGGCTCATCCTTAACAGCAGCGCTAATGCCAGCTTCTTTATCATATACCCATAAAGACATTCCTATCAATTCACTTGCAGGCGTACTACGTCCGTTCTGAAACACTGCAGCAGCTCGATACGGACCCGCACCACTATAAGGAAGAAGTAGTCCTCTAATATGTGCGGCTTGCCGTACGGCGTCAGCAGCACCACGAAGATCGAATAACTGGGCATCCTGCACAGATAAATCCTGCAGCATCAGCTGTGATTTGCGTGAGCCATTCCATTCATTGATCGACAGCTCAGCTAACACGTTGATCGTAGTACCCGCCGGTAGCAGCCTGGATAAAGCGCCTTTACCAAACGCCAAGGCTTCAATGCTGTTTTTCCCCTGCTGCAATACAATCTTCAGGTGTTTTCCATCTTGACCCATTGTACGTGTCTCTTTCACGGTAGCCCCACGAATAATAAACTTCGGCAACGGATTAGACATTCCGAAAGGTGCAAGCCTTTCCAATTCTAGCGCGGTCTGCAGTGATAAATCCGAGATTGACACCTCTGCATCAGCGGAAGCAACAGGAACGAAATGCTCTGGCGTTAACACCCCGGACGCATATTCATTTAATGCTGCAGCAAAGACTTCTAATCCATCCCGATGCAGGCTCATTCCCGCAGCGGCTGGATGACCTCCAAAATGATCCATTAACTCAGAACAAGAAGAAAGTGCAGCGTAGATATCAAGTCCAGGTATGGAGCGAGCAGAACCTTTGCACATTCCGGTCTCTGGATGTATATCCAGAATGATCACAGGCCGATAATAACGCTCCAGCAGTTTGGAAGCCACTATACCTACCACACCTACATTCCAGCCATGATCAGCAAGAACAATGATGTCTGGGATTTCGCCACCCTGTGTCATCTGCTCCAGCTTGGCAGTGGCCTCAACAACAATTCTTTCTACCACCAATTGGCGTTCTTTGTTAAGCAGGTCAAGCTCTCCAGCTAGCTGCTCTGCCTCAGCCGCATGCTCGGTAGTGAGGAGGGACACAGCCCGTCCAGCATGATCCAGGCGACCACTGGCATTGATGCGCGGCGCCATGCCAAAAGCGATATTGACCGCACTCACAGTGCTCATGTTCACACCGCTGACAGCGAGTAAGGCACGAATCCCCGGGAAACTTGAATGCCGCATACTTTCCAAGCCATTTCTAACAATCTCACGGTTCTCGCCAAGCAGCGGCATTAAATCCGCAACCGTTCCTATCGCTGCAATCTCTGCCCATTCTGTGGGAGTCTCTTCCCCTAGAATAGCCTGAGCAAGCTTATAAGCCACACCTACGCCCGCTAATCCTTTGAACGGATAAGGGCAATCTGGCAGCTTGGGATTAATAAGCGTATAGGCCTCTGGCAAAAGCTCAGGAGGTTCATGGTGATCCGTAACGATCACATCGATCCCCAGTTCATTAGCGTAAGCAACCTGATGATAAGCGCTAATGCCAGTATCTACTGTAATGATTAAGGAGACACCTTGCTGTAAAGCCCAATCCAGGGCATGATTATGCAGCCCATAGCCCTCGTTAGAGCGGTGTGGGATATAAATATCAAAGGAAGCGCCTAAATAGCGCAGCAGATGAATCATAAGTGCTGTGCTGGACACCCCGTCGGCATCATAATCGCCATAAATAAGAATATGTTCTTCATCTTTTAAAGCCTTTCTAATTCTAGGAACCGCTTCAGCCATTCCTTTGAGTAGGAACGGATCATGCTGTTCTTCCTCACTACCATCCATGAAGCTTAGAGCTTCATGAGGCGTGTTCATTCCTCTATTTACTAATAGTGAGGATAAGAGTGGAGAAATAGAAAGGCTCCGGGCCATATCCCTAACTGTGTCGGGATTGGCTGCCGGAGATTGCCATCTTGTTTTTGAATAAAGCAATAGAACTCACCTTTCTCTCACCTTGCAAACTACTGAAGCAACGTAGGAATATCATTATCCGGCAATTCATAATTGCTTTTGTACGGATAGCCGGGATCATAAGGAACAACGTCCATATGCACCTCACCGACATGAACAAACCGGTGCTGCAGCAGCTTCCTAGCGCATTCCGAAATATCCTGTGCTTCCATCACCGTAATCCGCGGATTCACACTGATTTTCACTTGAAGATTCACATAATTCCCTTGCTCAAGTGCCTTCAAATGTTCTACGCGAATGACGCCATGAACACGTTGCACTGTTTCAATAAAATTAGCGGCTTCCTCCGAAGGAAGCTCCTGCGCATTTTTAGTGTTAATAGAGCTAGCAATGAGTGAATAGCCTTTACGAAGAATTAAAACTCCGGTTAAGAGTGCAGCAATAGGATCCATATAAGATAGAGGATGCCAATAGGTACCACCCATGGATAACGAAATTCCGACTAATACTGTGATAGATGTATATAAGCTGAAACGATGACTATTAACATATGCAGCATGACTGCCATCACCTATTTTTTTAAAGTAGCGATATTGATATTGAAAAACAGCTTCTTTAAACACAATAGATACTAAGACGGTTACAAACGCCAGCTGTCCGTGTGTAGATGATTTTCCATCTGTTAAGTCGCGGATTGCAGAGAATGCGATCTGCAGTCCCCCCATAAGAATAAATACCGAAAAAAGTATAGCCAGCAGCGGCTCCTTAGTGCCCCGCCGTTCTTCGATCCGTTGCTTACTCTTTCTCCCTTGCTCAGAGCGCCACGGAAGAATATCCGCCAGTTTAGCTGCTGCATCTGCTCCGGAATACAAAGCATCCCCCATTAATGCCTTGCTCCCTGAAATATAGCCAAAACTCCCCTTAGCTACTGCCAAAGTAACATCGCTAATGATCCCTGTCCAAGCAACCGTCTCGCTTTGCGGTGATCGTTCTTTATTCATACGAGGCCCTCCTTACCAATAGCAAGTAATCTCATGATGATTCAATACACATGACATGACCCTAAAGATTTCGAAAGCCGCGTCGCATTTGACGCGGCTTTCTTAAACGTATAAGAAAAGTAGAACTTCGATGCTAATTTCTTCTAACCTTTATTCGGGCTGCTCTTCACTTTAACCTTCTCACGCTTTTTAAGCACTAACCAGAGTGGACTTGCAATAAAGATGGAAGAGTAAGCTCCGAAGAGCAAACCGATTACCATCGCAAGCGAGAACATCTTAATCGACTCGCCTCCGAACAATAACAGGAAGAACGCCGCAATAAATACGGTAAATGCAGTATAGAGAGAACGCATGAGCGTTTGAGCCACACTTTTGTTCACAAGGTGTTTCAAGTCTTCATAAGTTTTCTGTTTACCAAAACGTAAATTCTCACGGATACGGTCAAAGATAACGATCGTATCATTGATGGAATAACCGATGATCGTAAGCACCGCTACAATGAACGTCAAATCCACTTCCAAGCGGAAGATAGAGAAGAGCGCGACTACGATAAAGGCATCATGGAGCAAGGCCACAATCGATGCCACGGCGAAACGCCATTCAAAACGAATACTTACATAAATAATAATCCCCAGACAAGAAATCAGAACTGCATAAATAGCATTACGTGCCAATTCTTTAGCCATTTCAGTGTCCACGGTGTTAATTTCAAATGATGCTTTGTCATCCAGCTTAAGGATTTCAGCTTTTAGGGCTTCATCTTGAGCCTCATCAAGAACTTCGTCATAACGAATATTCACACGCTGATCACCAAACGAAATCGTCGGTTCATGATCGACATCGATTGCACTAGTTGCAGTCTTAACCTGATCCAAGTTCAAATTCTTGGATAGGGAGATGTCCACATTAGATCCAGCTTTAAAGTCAACGCTGTAATTCAGGCCAAATGTCGCCAGGAAAATCAATCCTGCTACTGTCAATGCGATAGAGAAAATATAGAAATATTTACTCAAATGTACGAAATCAAGCTCTTTCTTAAAGCGCACGGATTTCACTCTCCTTAACACCGAAGCTCTTCGGTTTGTTCAGCTTACCCGCTTTGACAAGCTGGCTAAGCAACCAGTGGGAGAAATAAAGATTCGTGGCGATACTCAGCACGATTTCTACAATCAGCACCAATGCAAAGCCTTTGACCGCACCTGTACCGAAGGCAAACATAACTGCTGCCACAATAATAGTAGTCACATTGGAGTCCATTACTGTCCGGAAAGAGGATTTATTCCCTGCCTTAACGGAGGACAGTATACTTTTTCCACTGCGCATTTCTTCCCTTATCCGTTCGTTGGTAATGATATTGGCATCGACCGCCATACCTATACCCAGAATAAATGCGGCTATACCAGGCAGCGTCAAGGTGAAGTCCGCGAAGACGAAGACCGCAATTAGCGCCCATGTATGCAAGAGCAAGGCAAAACTAGCCAAAAGACCTGGCAAACGATACATTCCGATCATGAAAATAAGGATAATCACAGAAGCCAGCAGACCTGCTCGAATCGTTTGATCAAGCGATTGCTTACCCAGGGTAGCACCCACACTTTGGGAATATTTCTCCGTCAGCTTCAGTGGTAATGCACCTAGATTAATCGTGTCTGCAAGTTCGCGCGCTTCCTTAATTGTATAGTTACCAGAAATAGAAGCACTGCCATCGGTAAGTACTGCTTGTACCGTAGGGTCAGATAGTTTGTTCTCATCCAAGTAAATTGCGAGATTCTTTCCCAAGAGACGTTTAGTAATCTCTGCAAATTTATCCTTGTCCTTAATCTTGATGCTGATGATTGGCTGATTCAGGTTATCCCGTCCAACTTCTGCAGCACCTTCAACAAAATCACTACCTACCAGTTCGATTTTGCTGTAAGTTCCCTCAGCGTCACCTTCAGCAGCACTACGGAAAGTCAGAACTGCAGGTTCCTTCATTTTTTTACGAACCTCGGCTTCATCCGTTACGCCCGCAATTTTCAAACGGATACGGTCCGTACCTTCAGTAGTTACCTCTGGTTCACTTGTTCCGAGCGCATTCGCCCGTTTTTCTAAGCTTTCCGCTGTCTTCAGCAGAGAAGCTCGGGACAATGCTGCTCCCGCTTCCATAGGCTCAGCATGATACAAAATCTCAAATCCGCCTTTCAGGTCAAGACCAAGTCTAACCTTGTCCAGCAGTCCAGGAGTAGTAAATGCCATAACGCCTGTCAAAACGAGCACGGTAATAAAAAAGCCCATTAGTCTCTTCATGCTCTAGCTAGTTCCCCTTTCATTAACTCAATATTCCTATTATAGCTACACGCGAAATGACCGTCAATTCACAGCATTGATAGAGCTATACTCACACAAAGAAACGGCCGCCCCTGCCTAAATCAGCAAGACATCCGTTTTAATAGGAGATGTGGAGTTATTATTCTCTTACTTTACTGCTTTATCAGGCAGTTCGCAAAAAGAAATATGTGGTTTATTGTTCAGTTCAACCCCCGATAGGCCGCAATAGTCAAATAATTCATGTAACTATTGGCTTTCAAGGAATAAATGTCGTTTACCAGCTTATGTAGGGGAGGCAAGCCTTCCTTATCATAATTACGGCTGATGCAATCCCAAATATCCTTGCTGGTTACATACTCATAGCCGAGGAGCCGGAATTCTTCAGCTTTGCTGCGGCACATGGCTTCGATTTCTTCACTATGTTGATCATGATTCCACTGTTCCGATTCCACGTGTTGACACCTCCAAAGATCGCTCATGTTCGTATGCTCACCATAGATATTCGACTCTTGTTCTTCGCTTTCCTTCTTCCGTCACAAAAAGTTAATGCCACTAAAACAAGGCATGCCGAGATAGGGGTACAGCATATCCATAAGAATAGACAAGTTCGCCAGCGTTTTATTTCATTTTGGGAAGAAGGCGTGACCTTTGAAGAAACAGAGCTTTATACAAGGAACTTTAATCTTGCTAGCCGCCGGCATCATTAATCGGATGCTTGGATTTATTCCCCGGATTGCTTTACCCCGTATTATCGGAGCAGAAGGTGTGGGTCTGTATCAGCTCGCGTATCCTTTTTTTCTTGTGCTGGTTACTGTCATTACAGGCGGGATTCCACTGGCGATAGCCAAGATGGTGGCGGAAGCAGAAGGAGAGAATCGGCCTGAAAAATCACGGCTGATTTTACGTACTGGACTTGCTCTTAGTATTGGACTTGCAATCTTCTTTACATTGGTTGCTTTGGTAAGTGCCTCATGGGTCTCCAATGTTATCTTAACAGACCATCGGGTTTATTATACGTTTATTGCCATGATCCCAATGATTGGGATTGTCGCCGTATCTGCAATTTACCGCGGTTATTTCCAAGGCAAGCAGAACATGATACCATCGGCGCTCTCCTCCATCTTCGAATCTTTAGTTCGAATATTCTTTATGCTCTGGTTCTCCTGGTTGTTGCTTCCTAAGGGTATTGCTATGGCGGCGGCTGGAGCGATGTTAGGTGTGACGGTAGGAGAAATTGGCGGAATGTTAGCGATTCTGTGGCAATATTATGTCATTACTAAAAAAGATAAAAAGCAGACAAATCCGACTCCAGAGCAACCCGCTCTCGAGCCGGAGGTTATCCCATCTGATACACAAGGTGTGAAAGCCAACTCCCCCATATTACGGCGGTTACTAGGCATATCCATTCCCGTTACGGCAAGTCGGCTTGTAGGCTCTTTTTCTTATCTGCTGGAATCTATTATTACTGTGCGCAGTCTCGCCTTGGCAGGTATAGCCGCTGCTGCCGCTACAGCTCAGTACGGGTCTTTACAAGGGATGGTTGTTCCTTTATTGCTGCTGCCCGGGGCATTAACCTCTTCACTTGCTGTGTCTCTGGTTCCTTCCATATCAGAAGCTGCGGCAAGAAAGGACTTGCCCACCATTCACAAGCGTATGCATCAAGCGTTGCGGCTTGCGCTGGTAACAGGGGCTCCTTTTGCTGTTCTTATGTATATCCTGGCGGTTCCGCTATGCAATTTGTTATATGGTAACGCGGATACAGCTCCTATGCTGAAGCTCATGGCTCCATTCGCCTTGTTCATTTATGTTCAAGCTCCCTTACAAGCTGCGCTGCAAGCTATGGATCGACCGGGCAGGGCACTCATCAATACCTTAATTGGAGCAGTAGTCAAAATCATTCTGATCGTAATACTGGCATCGCAACCTGAATATGGAATTTACGGCGCCATCATAGCCATTATTGTGAACAGCATTCTGGTTACGATGCTTCACGGATACAGTGTGGTCAGTCTTATTTCATTATCTTTAAGAGTAACCGAAACCATAAAAACCTTATGTGCAATGGTCATTATGGGAGCGGGCGTGCATTATGTATACACTTCCATTCCCATTGCAGATGTACAATGGATTCAATTTATATTTGCCTCTGCGATAGGAATGGTCCTGTATTTCGGAATCAGTCTGTTAGCTGGCCTTATCTCAATTCGTGATTTGGACCGTCTGCCGTTTATCAAACGCAGGCTTTAAAAGGCTATCTGTTGTCCAAACGGTCGACATAAATTCTGCCCTTATGATCTATGGAGCATAGAAAAACATTTTTGAAATCAGATACTCCCTTTTGGCGAATTTGAGTTCTTAGCCAAAATCTGGTTTTTCCAATCATCTCTAAATTCTGATCCTGCACCTTTCCATCCATAATCAGAGGGATTGGAAGTCCTTCATATCTGATCTTATTCTTCGGCAGCTCTATCTTACGGTTCTTGTTCCCTTTATTATCGTCACTCTTTTTATGCTCAGCAGCTGCACTGCTATTGCCTGATGGGTTAGAGGATGAACTCCCCTTCTCTTTCTCGAATACGGTTAGCTGTCCACTAGGCTCCAGGATTGCAAATTCCACGTCAGCAGGACTGGCGATGTTCTGTCCACGCAACTGCTGCAGCAGATCATCAATATTATATCTCTGCCTACGCATTTCGCCCCGGTGCAGCTTGCCGCCAGAAATGAGTATGCTCGGTTTGCCGTCCATTAAAAGTCTGAGCTTTCTGCTCTTAAGACTGAGCTGAGCCACAATTACCTGTATCAACACCAATGTTGCCATCGGAACGACTCCTTCATAGATCGGCCGATTAATATCCTCAAGCACAAAAACAGCAATCTCAGCAATCATGATGGAGATCGTTAAATCAAATACAGACAGCTTACCTATTTCCCTCTTCCCCATGATGCGCATACACAGGAATATGAAGAAATACATCAGCACGGTCAAGAAAATATGGGTAGAGATATGCTGGAACATATAGCTTCGCTCCCCTCCATTCTCACCCGCAGACTTGTTTTCCCGGGTGGATTAATGTAACCCTATTCTGACCGCTCTGTGCAGGGAACATTCGGAAGCCGGCATATTAATTAATGGTAAAAAGGCTGCAATGCCCTTTCTTGTACTATTGGGGCAAGCCATCCCATACAATGAATAATAACTATGTTGATTCTTTTTCCTCAAAAAAACTTTAGGAGGTTGTACCATGTATTTAATCCGGCGCATGTTCTCGTGGAGAATAGCCAATCCTGTGTTATCTGGCCTATGTCGATCATTCCTTTGGATGCTGATGGGTGCGTTTGTCCTCTCACTTTTGTTATGGGGCAGCAGTCTGAAGGAGCAGGATCTCTCAATGTACACGTACATTGTACACGGCATAGCTGCAGCATTCGGAGGACTAACCGCCGGTCGCAGAGCCACGAGCAAAGGCTGGTATCAAGGAAGTCTTACAGGCGCATTTTATGGGATTATCGTTCTGTTGATCGGTTTTTTGGCACTGGACAGCGCACCCTCTGGTGTGGATCTGCTATGGGTTCTGGCAGCTGCAGCAATTGGCGCTCTCGGCGGAATATTTGGCGTTAATTTACAAAAAAGCTAAAATTATAATTCCATTAAATTCGAAACATTCCTTGAAAATATGTTAAACTGTGATCATCTGACTTCATTAAGAGATCAAGGAGGCTTCGATTGCTTTGTTTTACCAATCAATGAACCATATTGTTTTGTACACAGTTGCATTAGTAGTGATATTAGTATGGATTGGCGCTAAACGTAATCCACTCATGGCATTGGTTGAAATTGGGAAAGAGATGCTGCGATCCTATAAGTTTTTGTTGCTGATTGCAGGAATGTTTGGCGTATTAGCCATAAATAAATATGAACTGCAAATTGAACAAAAAATGCATCTTACCTCTGATTATACGCCGTTTATATTTGGTCTAGAGGGTCATTTTGTCCAAGCCGTTCAGGATATATTCTACAGTCCATGGTTAACACCGATCATCGTCTTTTTCTACATTTTCATGCTTCAGTCTGTTCTAGCAGCATCATTAGGGGTCTATCTGTTAGATAAAAACCGGGTGATGTTATATGCCACCTGCTATGCTATTATTATCAACTATGCCTTGGCGATTCCATTCTATCTTTACTTCCCGGTAAACGAGGTTTGGTCCTATCTGCCAGCGGGCGTCAAATTTACTATGCTGGATGTATTTCCGAAATTCGAACAGGAATATAGACCGCTATCCGGTCTCAATAACTGCTTCCCGAGTCTACATACGTCCATATCTGTTACAATGGCACTTCTGGCCTTCCGTTCAGGGAACCGCCGCTGGATGGCCATCACTAGTATTTCTGCAGTTGTAATCGTCTTTGGAATTTTCTATCTGGGCATTCATTGGCTTACAGATATGATTGGTGGAACCTTGCTAGCTGTACTAGCCTCTACAGTTGGCGTTCAACTCGCCAAATTAACTTTGCGGGGACGTGAAGAGTCGCTTACCGTTCCGAGCCGCGTAACAAATGTACGTTAAAGTTAAACTGCTAAATCTTAATAACCTTAAAGATCAAAAAAGCGGTGTCCTCTCCAATGAGAAGACACCGCTTTTTATGTACTTAAATAACAAGTCTATACTTTCTCTTCGACATCCGTCGCCACAGCGTGGCTGATGGAACCGCGATCAAAAGTCAGCTTAGTTACATCGTTGACCCGCAGAACCACGATATCATCGGAAATCTCCATGATCGTACCGTGAAGTCCTCCAATAGTAACGATTTTATCGCCCTTTTTCAGAGCTTTCAACATTGCGTTACGAGTTTTGGTCTTCTTTTGTTGCGGACGAATCAGCAAGAAGTAGAATACTACAAACATAAGGACAAAGGGACCTACCAGGCCTAGTATACTACCTCCACCACCTGCGCCAGTTGCATATTGAAACGATTGAATCATATTTCTCCCCCCTTTCAAAGTACATTAAAGCATGACTCTTAAATCAAACCCTAAAAGCCTTTAAGATTATCATATAATCCGTATTTGGCAAAAAACTCATCGCGAAAATCAAGCAGCCGATCTTCTTTGATGGCTTCACGCACTTTACGCATTAAATCCAACAAGAAGTGCAAATTGTGGTATGTCGTCAATCGAAGTCCGAAGGTTTCATCGGCTTTGATTAGATGGCGCAAATAAGCGCGGGAATAATTCCGGCATGTATAGCAATTACACTCCGGATCAAGCGGCCCAAAATCACGGGCATACTTAGCGTTGCGTACAACGAGTCTTCCCTGACTGGTCATCGTTGTTCCATTACGGGCAATACGAGTAGGCAAGACACAATCGAACATGTCTACTCCTCGGATTGATCCTTCCAGCAGCGCATCCGGTGAACCCACGCCCATCAAATAGCGAGGTTTGCCTTGTGGCAGCAGGGGAACTGTATAATCCAGCACTTCATACATTAGCTGCTTGGACTCTCCGACGCTGAGCCCCCCAATAGCATACCCCGGGAAATCCATGGAAGTCAAATCAGCCGCGCTCTGACGGCGCAGATCTTCATACATGCCCCCTTGCACGATAGCAAAAAGACCCTGATCGTTAGGACGAGCATGACTTTTCAGGCAACGTTCTGCCCAGCGCGTGGTGCGCTCCAGTGATTTTTTCACATAATCATATTCGGCCGGGAATGGAGGACATTCATCAAATGCCATCATTATATCTGAACCCAGAGAGTTCTGAACCTCCATCGCTACTTCCGGAGACAGGAATTTCTTATCCCCATTTAAATGGGAACGGAAATGAACTCCTTCTTCCGTAATCTTGCGCATGTCGCTTAACGAGAATACTTGAAACCCGCCGCTGTCTGTCAGAATCGGGCGATCCCAGTTCATGAACTTGTGCAGTCCACCAGCTTCACGAACAATATCATGGCCTGGTCTTAGAAACAGATGGTAAGTATTGCTCAAAATAATATGGGCATCCATCTCTTTCAGCTCTTCAGGACTCATAGTCTTGACTGTAGCTTGTGTGCCGACTGGCATAAATGCTGGTGTCTCAATCACACCATGTGGAGTGTGGACTCTTCCAAGTCTGGCTCCGGATTGTTTGCACGTTTTGATGTGCTCATAAGTAATTGCTGCCATAAGTTAACCCATCCTCTTACCTTAATAAATAAACATTGCATCTCCAAAGCTAAAGAATCGGTACTTCTGCTCTATCGCTTCTTCATAAGCAGCTAGAATATGTTCCCGACCTGCCAAAGCGCTAACCAACATAACCAAAGTAGACTTTGGCAGGTGGAAATTGGTAATTAGCGCATTTACTACACTGAACTTATACCCTGGATAGATAAAAATATCCGTCCAGCCGCTGCATTCCACAAGCGGACCACCTTCACATTGTCTTCCGACCGTTTCAAGTGTCCGACAAGACGTTGTACCAACTGCAATAATACGGCCGCCTCGTGCCTTAGTAGCATTTATGGTATCTGCCGTTTCTTGAGACATTACGAAATACTCAGAATGCATAACATGCTCTTCAACCTTCTCTACAGACATCGGACGAAAAGTACCGAGACCTACATGAAGGGTGATATAAGCGATATTTACACCCTTAGCCTCAATCTGTTTCAGCAATTCTTGGGTAAAATGAAGCCCTGCGGTAGGCGCAGCGGCCGATCCCTCATGCCGAGCATACACAGTCTGATATCGTTCACGATCATCCAGTGTTTCCTTAATATAAGGTGGCAACGGCATCGTTCCCAGCCTGTCCAGAATCTCCTGAAAAATACCCTGATATATGAAACGAAGCGTACGGCCGCCCATATCAGCTTCGTCCTCGATAACGGCACGAAGCTCATCACTAAAGATAATCACCGCGCCTGTCTTGAGCTTTTTCCCTGGCTTTACAAGTGCTTCCCAGCGATCATCCCCAAGATTCTTTAGGAGAAGCACTTCCGCCTTAGCACCAGTATCTTCTTTCACTCCAAACAATCTCGCTGGAATGACTCTCGTATCATTTAGAACAAGCGTGTCTCCGGGATTAAAATAATCAATAATATCGGTAAAATGCCGGTGGGCCAGCTCTCCATCCTCCTTATTCACTAGAAGCAGTCTAGAAGCACTGCGATCAGCGAGAGGTGTCTGGGCAATCAATTCTTCCGGCAAATGAAAATCATAAGCATCTACATTCATGGTCTGTCTTCATTCCTTAACTATAGTAACGTTCTTATAATAGTGTTGCAATATTTGCTTGTAATCATACCCGCTGTCCGCCATGCCTTTCACGCCCCACTGCGACATGCCTAGACCATGGCCGTTGCCTTGTCCAATGAACAGAAAGCCCGAGCTGTTAGTGATCACTCTGGCCGCAGAATCTCCGCCCATCACTACAGTTCCACTGCCATTCACATTAACCTTCCCCGATGCGGAAAGCACGCCAGCACTCTGCGAGCTGCTAATTGTGGCGGTAGCGCCGTCAGCGCCTAATACAGTATAACTTCCGGGTGCCACAATATCAAACAATGTACTAGGTAATCCATTAAACGCGGAGCGGAACATATCAGGATATTTCACATTCAGAGCCTGACCATTAGCTTTCACCTGAATCACTCTTCCAGAAGGACCGCGCTGGGTGACCTGCAGGTTAGAGATGCTGGAAGGGAGCGTGCTTGTTGTTTTACCCTGCAGGCTTTTTAGAAGTTCAGCAGAGGTATACGGCCCTTTAATCCAGCTATAGCTGCCAGACTCATATACTTTATCCAGAGCCACAGCGTTCTCACCCGGATTCAGCTTTCCGACTGCACTAACACTGCTCTCAATAACTGGCAGAGGACGTATATTCACATCTTTGGTTGTAGCGGTAACTATATCGAGTCCGGCAGCGGTTTTGCTGCCCGTCAATTTAATATTATCTTCACGTGCATAACCAGAGGTACCATTCGCAAGCAGAACATAATACCACTTCTTAGCAGCAGCAGCCGAAACATCTTCAACGCTTGGAACACTAGCAAATACATCGCCACCATTCGCCCAAACCTCTGAAGGGTCAGCTGTCATACCTCCACTATTGGAAGAAAATACAGCCTCAACAACTTTACCACCACTCATCAGCACTTCACCAGCAGTAGTATCTACAGCTTTGATAATGGAGGGAGCTTCAGACCCGATTCCGTTATATACCTGACTAAGAGTGGTATCTACTACATTCGCTACATCAAAACGGTTGCCTTGGGACAGCGCATAGCTGCGGGCGGCGACAGCCTGAGCTTTTAGCGCTTCTTCTGGCCAGCTGGAGGAAACCTCTCCTCCAACTACGGCATACAAATATTGCTCCAGCGGCACTACATTAATTACAGCCAGCGATCCGCTCAAATTGCTCAGTTCCAAATTTCCGCGATATGTACGCTTGGATCTTTCCACTAACTGAATCCCAGCCTCGCTGCCTGCAGCAAGAAATTTAGCATTGCTTCCAGAAACCAGATAATGATCGGCTTGAGTTTCACTGCTAAAATCCAGTCCGGCATCCTTACGCAGTATTAATCCAGGCGAGGTCGCCACCGAAACCGTAAATTGTGGTGCCGCCGTAGACACAGCGGCCTGAACAGCTGTTAAATCACTATCGTTGGCAGCTTCGCCTACCCATACCTCTACTTGTGCACTGCCATCGTTTCCTGCCAGAAACACCTTCCAAGCATCCAAACCAGCTGCAGTGAGGCTATTAAGCGCCACATCTGCTTCCTGCTCCGAAGAATAGCGGCCAGCTGATAAATGTTTATTACCTTTCACTGCTGGGGTTTGGTCAGCAGGAATGCTCAACCCTGCTTTGACTACACGGGTAAGCCCATCCTTGGCAGTTGCTTCACTAGCATAGACGCCCGTGTACAACTGATACACAGTCGCTCCATTTCTGGAGATTGCAAAAATCTGCGGTTTATCGGAGGTGGATTGGAGCTTTTTAGCTGCATCCGCTGCTGTCTGCCAGCTTGAAACCTCCATCACCTTAACTCTATATCCGTCCAGACTTACACGAATTTGCTTCTGTGCTGGGACAGACACCAAAGGAGCACTTCCTGCTTGATCCGACAGCAAAGTAAAGCTTTGCGTTGATAGCAGTGTTACTGCTGGCACAGTGGATTTATATTTACTTCCAATATCAGCATAAAGAGCAACTCGTATCGTGCTATTAGAATCGGCATGACTGGCACCCGCAGGGATCAGGAAACTTCCTACAGCAAGCGCAGCCGCAAGCAATCCTTTGCTTAGCGGGGCGACCCCTCTCCATTTCCTCTTCGTATGCTTCATCCAGCATCCTCCTTTATAATTGTAGTGACGAACTAGTGCTGCTCCGGAGGGAGCGGAAGCCCTAAATGATGATAAGCGGCCGGGGTTACAATTCTTCCACGCGGACTCCGCTGCAAGAAACCTATCTGCAGCAGGTACGGCTCATATACGTCCTCAATCGTCTGACTTTCCTCACCAATCGTAGCTGCAATCGTATCCAGTCCTACAGGACCGCCGCGAAAGCTTGAAATCATAGCACTTAACATCTTGTGGTCAATACTGTCCAGCCCACGTGGGTCCACCTGAAGCATCTTCAATGCTTCCCCAGAAATTTCAGGAGTTATAATTCCATCTCCGCGCACTTGAGCAAAATCACGGACCCGCTTCAATAAGCGGTTAGCAATCCGCGGCGTGCCCCGCGAACGAAGCGCGATCTCTTCTGCTGCATCGCCAACAATCTCAATGCCTAAAAGATCCGCATTTCGAGAAACAATGTAACTCAGCTCATCTATGTTATAGAATTCCAGGCGACTGACCACTCCGAAACGATCACGCAGTGGCGCAGACAGTAGTCCTGCCCGGGTTGTGGCACCTATCAGTGTGAACGGCGGCAAATCCAATCGTACCGAACGGGCACTTGGCCCTTTGCCGATCATGATATCCAGCGCGAAATCCTCCATCGCAGGATACATAACCTCCTCGACCGTGCGGTGCAAACGGTGAATCTCATCGATGAAAAGCACGTCGCCTTCCTGCAGATTCGTCAGCAGAGCGGCAAGATCGCCTGGACGCTCTATCGCAGGGCCGGAAGTTGTTCGCAGGTTCACACCCAGCTCATTGGCGATAATATTAGCGAGCGTTGTTTTGCCCAGACCCGGAGGTCCGTACAGCAGTACATGATCCAGCGCTTCGCTTCTCATTTTGGCCGCTTCTATATATACCTTCAGGTTTTCTTTCACCTGAGTCTGGCCGATATATTCTCCCAGATAACGAGGACGCAAGCTTAGTTCTACCGCCTGCTCATCCATCATCAAATTCGCGGATATAATCCGGTCATCCATTTCCTATCGCTCCCTTTCTTTAGGATGTGTACGGCTTTACTTAGCTATATATAGCAGCCCTAGTGCTTTCTTCATCAGCACATCTACAGTGCCTGTCTCTGCTCCCTCTTTCTTCAACGCGAGCCACACGCGGTCCAATTCGCTTTCGGTATAACCCAGCCCCTTAAGCGCATCCCGCGCCTCTTGCCAGGCCAATCCATCCGTTGCTTCTTCCGTTGGCACTGCAAACAATCCCGTTTGCATTGAAGCCATACTGAGTCCGTCCAGCTTGTCCTTCAAATCAAGGATCATACGCTGTGCCGTCTTTTTGCCAATGCCCGGTAATTTCGTTAAGAACGTTATATTCTCTTGATAAATCGCTGAAATCAACTGATCCGGTGTTCCACCTGTCAGGATTCCAAGCGCAACCCTAGGACCGATGCCAGATACCTCTATCAGCTTGCGGAACAATTTTTGTTCCTCACGAGTCGGGAACCCAAATAATAGCGTAGCGTCCTCACGTGTTTGGTAATGAATATAGATCGTTACAGGTCCTTCTACTTTAGCAAAAGCATAAGGATTCGGGCAGAATACCCGGTAACCTACTCCCTGCACATCCAGCACCACATATTCCGACTCCAAATGAACGACGGGTCCTCTTAAGAAATCTATCATTTTCGCAATACCTCATTTAATTTAGAATTAAGACTGCTCGAATGGGCATGGCATACGGCTACCGCCAGCGCATCCGCCACATCATCGGGTTTCGGAATCGCCGATAGCTTCAGCAGCAGCTTCACCATTTCCTGGACCTGCCGTTTCTCAGCCTTACCATAACCCACAACAGCCTGCTTTACCATCATAGGTGTATATTCCGAGACGGGGAGACCCCGCTGTACTGCAGCTAATATAGTCACACCGCGGGCCTGCGCCACTGGCAATGCTGTAGTAACGTTGCGAGCGAAAAACAGCTTTTCTATCGCCACAGCATCGGGTTTATATTTATCAATGAGCTGACCCATGCCTTCATAGACATGCAGCAGTCGTTCTTCTTCAGGCGTATGAGCCTCAGTCTGAATACAACCATATTGGACGGGGGTCAGTTTATGTCCTTCCTTATCCACAAAGCCAAAGCCGACGATCGCCAGCCCCGGATCAATTCCCAAAATACGCAAACACGATCTCTCCTCTATAACAGGCAGATTATTCCACCGTTTTCATCCATTCCTCCGCCATGAAGCGAACATATGTATTCCTTCTAACCATTATAGCAAAAATCCCCCTTGCGGGAGAAAAAAAGTTTACTGTTTGCAGCGAAATGGCAACTTTAGGCCTACAGTTAAGACTCTTCCCCGTTTCATTTCACACAAAAAAGCTGCCCTCAGCCATTAATAATGACTTTAGGACAGCTTTATCAAAGCTATTGCTTGTTCTGCATGACATGCTCAGCAGCTTCGCGGGCATAATCACTGAAGGTAGACAGCACACTGTTGTACTCTTCAATATCCTGAACACGAATCCCCTCATGAAGCTCTTTCCAAATATTTTCCGGCAATGAGGATTTCAGGGAACCCATATCCATTTGAAAAAAAGTCTTCAGTACCTTCTCCTGAACTGGCGGACCTTTAAACAAGGTCAAATTCCCAAACGCATCTACACCAATGTAAGCTTCATTTTTTATCATTGTCGATAAATCATTCACTTTTTGTTCCAGCCACAAATCCCCTTCTGAACTAATCCAACCGCTCCATTCAGGGTGTTCATTGATTATAGTCTTCAGCTGAAGCGGGTTCTTTACGCCCGGCAACGTCTGAATCTCTTCTCCGGACACATAGGTTGTTTTTAAATGAACGGTTCTGCTGAGCCCACTTTGGGTGATGGTTTGCAGCAGTTGTTCATTATTTAAAGTGCCCTTCTCTTTTGCCTCATCACTGTCCTCGCCTACTTTAAAGACAGCTGCGGCCAGCTCACTATCGGCACTATCCGCCCAGCTAGAATTCGTCAGCAGTCCACTGATTTCCTCAGGTACCTGCATACTGCGCCAAGCCAGTACAGTAAAAGCTATACAAGCAGCTCCTACCCAAAGCGCCTTTTTCCAACGTCTCCATCGCCGCCAAAGTTGTTTTTTTAAGCGAAACGCGTTCACGTTAATCCCTTCATTCTGGTTTTTCCCTATTGTGACCTAAGAAGGGAGCATTTATGCGCTTTTCTGTGAATAATCGACATTTCTCCAAAAATACAAGGTTGACCTTGCAGTATAGTTCAAGATTTATGGTATAACCAATAGACTATTAGTTCTTAGTGTGCTATGCCATTGGATTGGGCGATGGCGTTTGGGATGGTGGCGATGTAGGCGTTCTGCGTTTGCGTGCTGGGGAATGCGTTCTGGTGCTGGGAGTATGTGTTCTGCGTTTGCGCGTTGTGCGGAGTGGATCTAAAACTAATTAGGGAAAAACTCCCTGAAAGTAGGAGAAATTTGCTCTAAATGAACGAAACCAGGGAATTCCTCCCTAATAAATAGGCTGTTTTCCTTATTTCCGGGGAATCAGACATAAAATTAGGGAGTTTTTCCTCAATTATATGCCTGACGACCAGAATCCTAAGAATTTCAGGGAGAAATTCCCTAATCGCTCTATTATAGTTTTACTTTTCGCTTCAATTGAAGCATAAGCTCATTCTTCACTTTTTGTTTCACCTAGGCCTCACTCGGTGTTCACTCAGTACTCTCTCGGTACGTCACTTGAAGCATCATTTGTCATCAAATGCTGCTTCAGCTTCAAGTGTTAATTCCCTTTACCTTTGTTCAGCCCTTTCTTCGTATTAAAGTCACATTTAAGCGTTAGGAACCACCGGCAGCTTCACATGGCTCGGATACTCACGATTATGGTAAACAGTCTGCAGCACAGTAATCGCTTCTGAATCTTCATACGGATTACTGCCTGTATTTGTATTAGGGAAAGCAACGAATTTACTGGACGAAGTAATCGAGAACCGAATTCGGTGTCCCACAGCAAATCTATGGGCAATATTCGGCATGAAAATATCATATTTCTCCACCTGCCCGGGAATCAGCAGCTCAGGCGCTTCCAATCCATGACGGTATTTAGCTCTGACAATATAATTGGATAACCGGATAGAGTCCCCTTGTTCATTCACGTCACTAAGCGTAACAACCCAATCCGTATCTTTGCCAGTGCTGGCAGCATAGATAACCGCAGACAATTCTCCGGCCACAGTCAGCTCATCCGTCAGAATATCACTAGTGTAGACAAGGATATCATTGCGCAGCTCGTATTTTCGCAAATTCTCAGGCTCTCGTTCACCGCTATCATTCATAGGATCATGAGGATTATAGATATAAGTATCTTCAGGAGAATGTTCCTCAGGCGCTGCAAGCAGTTGCCCATCCCCTTGTCCTGAATTCGCTCGCCCGCCGCTGGAAAGGTAGAAGGAAGAAGTGGTGGCTTCAGCAGGTGTCCAATCCGCGGACGTTCTCCACTGATTTTCACCAACAACATAATAAGAGGCTCTAGGCTCCTGATCTATTCCATTTGGAATGCCTTTGAGGAAGCGGTCGAACCAGCGCAGCACAGAAACATCGTAATCATAGACTACGGCATCATTGCCGAAGCTCACGCCTTCGTAGTCTCTAGCTCTGTTCGGCCCGTGCTCCCAAGCGCCCAGACGGATTTTTCGATTTGGCACATCATGTTCTGTTAGCATTCTCCATGTTTCCGATACGCCGGCGCTGTCGCCGTCATACCAACCTGAGATAACATACATAGGCACCTGCACCTGATCACCGCGCTCGGTAAAAGTACAGTTTTTCCAGAAATCATCATACTCCGGATGCTGGTTCCACAGATCCCATGGACCTGATGTTTTGCCAATCATTTGCTGAGGGATCTCTTTAATCGGTCTTGCATCAACGGCTGCTTCCGGATTCACCGTAATGCCTCCAAAGATATCAAAATCCGTCCGAGCACCCACAGATTGAGCAAGAGTCCAAGAGAGCAATGGCCAAGAACAAAGGGTTCCCCCTTTGCGAACAGTATCAACAAATGGAGAGCCCACGTTCACTTCATCCACAACCGCCTTCAGATTCGGGTGCCCACTGGTGGCCGCCGCCACAACAACAAAACCTAGATAGGATGCGCCCCACATGCCGACGTTGCCATCCGACCATTCCTGAGCAATAATCCAGTCAATCGTATCATAACCGTCATCCCGTTCATTATAAAAAGGAATCAGTTCGCCTTCCGAATCTGCCCGACCTCTAACATCCTGCGATACTACTGCATAACCTTTATTGGCCCATCTCATAAAAATCTCTTTTTTTCCGTTGCGGTCATAACATGTTCTTACGAGAATTGTCGGCAGCTTAGTTCCCGGCTTAATGCCCTCTGGTAAAAAAACATCTGTCGCCAACTTCACCCCATCGCGCATCGGAATCAGATCAGTACCCAAATCGTTCACACCATATTCTGCCTTGGATAGAAGAGGATCGTCGTAGACCACTAACGGAGTCAGCTTCTCATAACCTGCTTTAACCATAAGCTCAATACCATACCGATTCGGCGTTAAAAAAGCGATAATTTCCCCGTCCAAAGTCACAATGTCCAGAGCCGTCTCTTTGCGCAGCGCCCATACTTGTGAGGTCAGTTCGTGGCCTTCAATCTGCGCCTGATACTGGATATGCTTTTGATAGATATCGCCATTACTCAGCACTACCTCGTCTTCTGCCCATTCTGCATTAGCATAAGCATCCAAATGTTTATGGATTTTTTGAAGCGGGAGTACGGTCTTGAACTGTCCATCCAGCACATTGTCCTGCATTTGCGTTCTTCTGCGCGGATCGACCTTAGCTAGCATGATCTGTTGCTCTGTAAAATGAATTTTGCCTGTATAAACACCAGAAAAGTAGACGTTAAATGTAGATGTGTGTAAGTAGGTTGTCATCTGTTTATCCCCTATCCGCAAATTTCTTCAAATACGCGCAGCCAGTTGCCGCCCATGATCTTAGCAATATCTGCATCCGCATAACCGCGGGCAACCAAACCTCTAGTAAAGTTAATAAAATAACTATATTTCTCAAGTCCAGCAACGGTTTCTGTAGAAGGTCCGTCTCCTTTGGCGAATCCAAGCTTGGGTGCGATATGTTCTTTAAAATAAACCAATGACCAGAGCACATCGCTCATCGGCCAATCCGTTCCAATTCCGACATGATCCACGCCTACAAGCCGGATTACATATTCGATATGATCCAGCACATGGTCAATAGTTGTATGTTTAGGATCTTCATGAACAAACCAAGGCATAGCAAAAATACCAATAACTCCACCCGTCTTGGCTATCGCGATAATCTCCTCATCACTTTTACAGCGCATATGCGGATAGATCGCCTCTACACCCGTATGTGAAGCAATAACCGGAGTTGTGGAATAAGCGCAGGCATCTAACGTAGTCTGTTTCCCGCAATGTCCCGTATCTACAATGATCCCCAGCTTGTTCAAGCGTGCAATGAATCTTTTCCCAAAATTAGTGACCCCGGCGTTCGATTGTTCTGCGCAGCCCGCCCCAATCTGGTTCTGATTGTTGTAGGTCAATTGTATAATTCTTAATCCGAAGTTATAAAGTACATCTAATTGATCGAGATTCGTGCCCAGACCATCCGTTTCTTGTGCTGTGATAATGCCCGCTTTATAACCATTACGCTTGGCAGCACGTATGTCTTCGGCAGTTAAGGCTTTGATTAACCAATCTGCAGAATCAAATTGCAGCTGTACCTCTGCCATGCTTGTAATGATGCTGTCTAAGGATTCTAAATGAAGTTCGCGGTTCCCTGCTGTAATTCCGGACTTGTACCACTCTTCCTTATACTCAGGGATCTCTCCGCTCGCAGATAGCTTTGTGATGATTTTTGCAGGCATACTGCTGTATACCATTGGCTCATCTTTATAAGGCTCACATAATTCTTTGATTCTGTCAGAGATAGAGTCTGGAATCGCGCTTGGAGATAAGGGACCTTGAAACAGCAGATCGATAATAATGTTCTGCTCATGCAAGCGTTGAGCCCGCTCCTCCTCTTGCTCCGTCAACTTGAAATCATACAGACCTTCATAAGTGCTCATTGTGTAGTCGCTCCTTAGAATGCAATTTCAGTGCCTTTATGTAATCTAACAGCTTCATTATATATAAAATTAGCTGCTGCTAAATCCTCTATGGCCAGCCCTAATCCTTTAAAAAGAGTAATGTCAGCTGCCGACCTTCTGCCCTCGATAGTGCCACTGATCAGCTCACCAATCTCCCCGACAATATGATCTGCTGTGATTTTGCCTTCGTTCAGCGGGATTAAATAATCCCCAGATTCATTCTGAGCGGATTCCAGCCGATCTACATATAACTTAGCTAATTGGACGGTCTCCGAATCCAGCTCACGATCATTGGGTCTACATGCGCCGACTGCATTGATATGTACACCCGGTTTCAGCCATTCTCCCTTGAGCACAGGTTCGGTGGATGCCGTCACGGTACAAATGATATCCGCTGCGCTGACTGCCGCTTGAACTGTCTCCGCAACAATGATCTGCACATCATATTTTTGGCTCATCTCCATTTGGAAATCCTGTGCCTTTGCGAGTGTCCTGCTCCATACTTTTACCTCGCGGATGGGTCGAACCCGCAACATCGCTTCCAGATGACTTTTTGCTTGTTCCCCAGTTCCAAGAAGAGCAAGGATTTCAGCATCCTCTCTGGCCAGATATCGGGTTGCTGCTGCACTGACTGCCGCCGTACGAATGGCTGTAATCTTTTGTCCATCCACTATAGCTTTCAGAACACCCGTAGATGAATCGAATAGGGTAACAAGACCTTGATGAGAAGGCAGGCCTGAACCATGATTGCTGGGAAATACACTGATGATTTTGGCACCAGCTACCTCTTCATGCTGCAAATAACCCGGCATTAAACCGAGCAGATTGCTCTTTTGTAAAGGAAGCACTTGTCTTAAGCTTTGTACGGCTTGTCCAGCGGACAGAGCCTTCAAAACAGATTCCATAACGGAGATGCAAGATTCCATAGCTAACAGTTCGGCCACTTCATTTTGATTAATGACTAGCATAAGACGGACCTCCTTCTCCTCATCATGATTGCACGAACGCAAATATAAAATTTTCTTACTATCATAACTTATCCGGTTTAAATATTCATGTATAAAGCTGGAAGGCAAAATTTGTCCTGACCCGAGTTATTCTCTATACTTAATATAGTACGTATTATATTTTAAGGAGCTGACTATTGATTATGGCTAATAAAATAACTTTAGGAAAAACCAATCTGCAGGTTCTCCCGCTGGGTCTGGGTGCCAATGCTGTTGGCGGGCATAATTTATTTCCGGGTTTAAATGATGAAACCGGCAGAAATATTGTGCGCAGCGCTCTGGATCATGGGATTAATTTTATTGATTCCGCCTTTATTTATGGACCAGGAAGATCCGAGGAACTGATTGGCGAAGTGCTGAAGGAAAGAGGCGGCCGCGACAATGTGGTCATTGCTACTAAAGGCGCTCACGTGATTACCGGTGACAAGATTACACTCGACAACTCTCCAGCTTTTCTAAGACAGTCTGTAGAAGACAGCTTGAAACGCCTCCAGACCGATTATATTGATCTTTACTATATTCATTTCCCTGATGAAAGCACACCTAAGGACGAAGCTGTAGGTGAACTTAAGAAGCTGAAGGATGAAGGGAAGATTAGAGCCATCGGGGTGTCTAACTTCTCCATTGATCAGCTGAAAGAAGCCAACAAAGACGGTCATGTGGATGTTCTTCAATCCCACTACAATCTGCTGCATCGTGATGCGGAACAAGATTTGCTGCCTTATACGCAGGAGCATGGCATTTCTTTCGTGCCCTATTTCCCACTTGCGTCGGGTCTGCTGGGCGGCAAATATAAGCAAGGCGATACATTCAGCGACATTAGAAAAAATGACCCGCTATTTCAAGGGGAGACCTTTGCCAAGAATCTGGAGAAGGTGGACAAGGTTCGTCAGATTGCCAATGCCAAAGGTGTCGAAGTCGCACATGTCGTACTTGCCTGGTATTTGACCGTACCTTCCATAGATGCGCTTATTCCGGGCGCCAAACGTCCTGAGCAGATCGTTTCCAACTTAGAGACGCTGAAGGTGCAGCTGACACCAGAAGAGATCAAAACTATAGATTCCATATTTAAGGCGTAATCTAGCCTCATTAGATTAAGGGGTTGTCCCATGGCCACGAAATGGCTGCTGGGGCAGCCCCTTTTCTGCTTGGGTTCATCGGATGATTCGGGTTAGATAGTTCGATTGCCACGATTCGTAAGTTTCGTCATTCGTTCGTTTTATTTCCTTCGTACGTTCGATCGACCTATCACAGCTCCCCGCACAATGCCCTATCGGACACAGTTGACCCGTAACGCAGCATTATTGCACATTTGGAATTCCAACGGACCTCATAGCCGCTATTGGCACAAAATACACCTAATATGAACCTTTTTCTAAGCAATAACGTCTCTGGGGTCCGAAACCCTGCTGAAAAGGCGATAAATTTGCATATAACGTCATCTGGGTCCGTAAGCGGCAGCGGATGGCAGTCGATCGTAGTGGAGAGCAGTCATTCTTCTCCAATATCCTAAATTCTTTGTATTAGTAAATATTGTTTGCTATACTTTCTCTGAAGTAACATTGGACTTTAATTTTTATAAAAAGGGGAATTCCTTGATGATTATTCAACCTAAAACTCGCGGATTTATATGTACAACAGCCCATCCAGAGGGATGCGCCAAACAAATACAACAACAAATTGAATATGTAAAAGCACAAAAGAAAATTGAGGGACCTGCTAATGTACTAGTCATTGGCGCTTCTACCGGATACGGACTAGCTTCCAGAATTTCAGCCGCTTTCGGTGCTGGCGCCAACACTATTGGTGTTTTCTTTGATAAAGCTGCTGAAGGTCAACGTACAGCTTCTGCTGGCTGGTACAACTCCGCAGCTTTTGAACAACAAGCAGCGCAGCTTGGACTTAAATCTCACAGCATAGTTGGCGATGCCTTCTCCGATGCTATCAAAGAGAAGACCATTGAATTGATTAAAGCTGAATATGGCACAGTTGATTTAGTTGTCTATAGTGTCGCTTCACCACGCCGCACTCATCCGGTAACAGGAGAAACCTTCTCCTCCGTCATTAAACCGGTGGGAACCGCTTATTCGAACAAAACCTTGAACTTCCACACAGGTGAAGTTTCCATGACCACTATTGAGCCTGCTTCAGAAGAGGAAGTACGTCAGACCATCGCAGTTATGGGCGGCGAAGATTGGAGAATGTGGATCGATCAGCTTCAAGCAGCTGGCGTGCTTGCCGATGGAGCTACAACCGTTGCTTACTCCTATATCGGGCCTGAAATCACTCACCCTATCTATCGCGACGGAACGATTGGTCAAGCCAAACATGATCTGGAACAAACAGCGATCCAACTGAATGATCGCCTGTCCACTCAAGGTGGACGTGCTTTTGTTTCCGTGAACAAAGCTCTGGTAACCCAATCCAGCTCCGCGATTCCTGTAGTCCCTCTTTATATCTCTGCATTGTATGAAGTAATGAAGGAAAAAGGGCTGCACGAGAACTGTATTGAACAAATGTACCGTTTATTCTCTGAGCATCTTTACAGTGGGGGCGAAGCTACTGCTGACGGAGGCTGCTTGATCCGAATTGATGACTGGGAAATGCGTGAGGATGTTCAGACTGAGGTTATGAAACGTTGGGACGAGCTGACAACCGACAATGCAGGTGAGCTTGCTGATCTTGAAGGCTACCGCCAAGATTTCTTTAACCTGTTTGGTTTTAGAACAGAGGGTGTAGACTACGAAGCTGATATTGATCCTAATGTCGACATTCCAAATATGTATTAATAACTGATCTATAGACAAATGAGGTTATCTCTGAAGTAGTGAATTCTACTGATGAGATAACCTCTTTCTCTTTTAGATAGACATTGGCTTACCTCCCCTCTTTATGATATGGTTTGATTGAATACTGCATGTTCTACTAACATTCGAAGGAGTGAGTCACTTTTGGTTAAAAAAATTAGTGTAGCAAACGGCGCACTTGAGGTGTCACAAATTTCGCTTGGCTGTATGCGGATTGCTGATTTATCTGCAAAAGAAGCAGATACACATGTACATAGCTCCCTCGAGCTTGGAATAGACTTTTTTGACCACGCCGACATCTACGCAGCTGGCAAAGCCGAGGAAGTATTCGCAGGTGTACTGGAGAACAATCCGGGTATGCGTGATAAAATGATGATCCAAACCAAATGCGGAATCCGCAACGGTTTTTTTGATTTCTCCAAGGAACATATCCTGCAATCCGTGGAAGGCAGCCTTAAGCGCCTGAAAACAGACTATATCGACGTCCTACTGCTTCACCGTCCTGACACGCTATTTGAGCCAGAAGAAGTCGCTGAGGCTTTTGATATTCTGGAAAGCAAAGGTATGGTCAAACACTTTGGTGTCAGCAATCAGAACCCGTTGCAAATCGAGCTGCTTAAGAAAAATGTTAAGCAACCGCTGCTGTTCAACCAGCTGCAATTGAGCATTATGGTCACTGGCATGATTGATACAGGTTTCAATGTGAATATGACTAACTCCGGTTCAGTTGTTCATGATGGCGGGATTTTGGAGTACAGTCGCCTGCATGACATGACCATTCAGCCTTGGTCGCCTTTCCAATATGGCTTCTTTGAAGGCGTATTCTTAGATAACGATAAGTTCCCTGAATTGAACGAGGTCATTAACCGCTTAGCAGCTGAAAAAGACGTAACCAATACAGCGATTGCCATCGCATGGATTCTCAGACATCCGGCAAATATGCAGCCTGTCGTTGGCACAACTAATACGCAGCGCTTGCGTGATATTGCCAAAGCTTCCAATATTACTCTTACTCGGCAAGAATGGTATGAAATCTACCGTGCTGCCGGCAATGTCCTTCCATAAACACCTAAAGCCACGAGGTACGTTATTAACGTACGCCGTGGCTTTTTTACCAGAGAGCGATTCAATCCTCACGTTCTAGTAAAACTAGATAGACAGCGTCAAGATATTCGTATACTCACAAAAAGAACACAAAAAATAATAACTACTACCGAAATACTTAAGATCATAGTTGTTCTTTTGTTATCCTTTTTCATAATACATCCTTCCTCTCTATAGATGCACATCTCTCTTTTCAAAAGAAATTAAAGCAACGCTCAAGCAAACTCCTATGATTACAACAGGGATTAGGATCATACGAACACCCTCGTTTAGGGTATATATTTCATGTGAATTTACAGCAGAGAATTTAAAAATTTGCGTCGTTAGCGTATTTTCAGAAACCATTCGCAGATATACATATGATGAGTCTTTAAGATAACCACTGAGCAGAAAATCGCCAAATACAAAAACAAACGTGGCAATAACAGCGGTAGCCGATTTTTTCATCAATACTCCTAACAACAGCACGACAGCGGAATAAGCTGCGAGATACAAAATATTGAATCCAATAGCCCCCATAGCAACGATAAACTTCCCCTCTAAGCTTTCATTTCCGATATGGGAACCCGTAACAAGCGCTGCCAGCATATACAATACATAAAAAAGACCAAAAAATTGAATTACCCACCATAATACAACTTTTAATTCGGTCAGATATTTTCCCAGTAAATATAATGACCTGCTCTGACCCGAAGCGATAATGGTTTGAACCGACCCATACTCAAATCCCTCGGTAGCAAAAAAACAAACGTAAATCGGGATGATAAAATACAGAAAAAAAGATAACTGAATGCTAGTGATTAAAGGCTCTAAAGGACTGTCTATATCAAATCCTACTTGTACCCCCATCCAAACCAGTAATAAGGCACTTCCAAACAGCAAAAGAAGACTTATCCCCTTGAACATGGGATCCTTGGTTACATAATAAGCTTCAGCCTTAAGAAAATTACTCATTCGTTACCTCCAGCAATTAGATCCATATAATAGTTCTCAAGATTTGGAGCCGACAGGTTAATCCCTTCAATATGGATGCCCCGCTGTAGAAAAAAAGACATCAGCTCTTCCAGATTTGTACTCTCTTTAGGAATTAAAATTTCTCCTGCTTCGGTGATCGTAATGGTTTCTAGTTGGAGTTCACTTTTCAAAATCTGAAGCGTCGCTGCGGGATCAGCCGTTCGAATACAGATCTTAGTTTCCGCCGTATGCAAGAGTTCCTCCGCAGAAGCTTCTTTGATTAACCTTCCTTTATGAATAAAACCGTATTGGGTCGCTAGTAGCTGCAACTCACTTAAAATATGACTGGAGATTAGTATAGTCACTCCTTGTTCTTTAGATAGCTTCTCCAGGATCTTTCGCACTTCTACAATGCCTGACGGATCAAGACCATTAATAGGCTCGTCCAATACCAGAAATTTGGGATCGTTAAGTAGAGCAATAGCCAGACCTAAACGTTGTTTCATCCCAAGGGAGTATTCTGAGGTTAGCTTAGAACCGGCATCTGCCAGAGAAACTGCCTGCAATACTTCCGCAATTCTGCTCTTATCCTTAATCCCAAACGCACGGCAATAAAACGTAAGATTTTGCTTCGCATTTAGATTAGGATAAAGCGCTGGCCTTTCAATTAGAAATCCAACCTTTCGCCTCGCCTCGTGAACAGCTTTTGTGTCCTTTTTTTCAAAAAGAGAGATTTCGCCATGTGTCGGATGTACCAATCCGCCTATTATTTTCATTAATGTAGTTTTACCTGCCCCATTTTCGCCAACAAACCCATAAATATCTCCTGCCCCAATCGTCATATAGACATCCTGAAGCGCAAAAGACTCTCCGTATTGTTTGCTTAAACCTCTGGCCTCAAAGATCGTTTGAGTCAAATCAAACACTCCTCTTTTCACTTTTCCACATCCTAACATGTTGTCATGGACACTACATTCAAACTGTAATAATCAAGTTAGTTAATGTAATTATTAAGAAGGATTTGTATAATGTGACTTATATGGTCGACAAATTCCCGGATATTTTGGACAATTCTTGTCGAAAGGAATGATAAAGTGATACGTATTGCTGTCTGTGATGATGACTTTCCCACTACTGAATTAATAGAGAGACTTATTCTGGAGACTCAAAGGAATTTCACAAGGAAAATAGAGGTGTCGATCTTTTATTCCGGAGAAAGCTTCACTAAGGCCATTCAAGAAGCCTGCGCGTTTGATATTATTTTTATGGACATTGAAATGGCGGATATGGATGGAATACAAGCTGGGTATGTACTGCGGGGAAATGATGAAAATGATCTAGTGCAGCTTATCTATGTCTCTAGTCATGATGAATATCATCTGCAACTCTTCGATGTTCAGCCCTCGGGATTTATCAAGAAACCTATCGATTCAGAGATATTTAAGCAAAAACTGATTTCTACGATTGAAAAAGTAATTCGCAAGCTCCAGCAAGGCAAAAAAAACTTCTTATCACTACAGCAAAAAGGAAAAGAAATTCTAATCCCCTATCGAAATATCATCTATCTGGAAAGCAACCGGCGGAGAATTATTCTTTATTCCTGCAACGATCAACTCGACTACTACAGTACACTAAACGAGGAAGAGCAGAAGCTTCCTGTGAGCGATTTTGTCCGAATCCATCAATCCTACATCGTTAACTTTTACTTTATTAAAGAAATCAGTAACCAGGGAGTAATTCTCCTTAATGGCGAAGCCTTACCCATTAGTGCAAAATACAGTGCCGATTTTAAGAAAAAATATCTGAAATTCAGGGGGAGTCTTGTTGGATAATATCTTTCTGGAGGAGTTATTCTATCTAGTAACGCTTCCACTTTTACCTATCATCATTCATTACTTCTACAGCCATTGTTTCGTTAGCCGACTTACCACCAAAGCCAATCTTGTTATCGTGTACTCTCTATATTTCCTCTGTATTGTCTTTCTGCACTATAGCTCACTGCCAGGCTCAATCCTACTCACACTCAATATTGGCCTGATTGCTCTCTTATCTTTTTTTTACAATGGAAATATCAAATGGCGGATCGTTGCCGCTCTTTTTCTGGTTGCGCTTATTACGCTTAGTGAGTTATCACTGCCCCTATTTTACTCGACAAAGGGATATATTCTGAACCAGTTTCTTTCCAAGCTGCTGATGTTTATATTAGCTTTTGTATCCGTGCGCGTAGCTAAAGCCTTTGGAAATGGCGGGTTATCTAAATGGTATTGGGTTCTATTATTTATTTGCCCTTCTATAAGCACACTAGGGATCTACAGCTTCGCTTCCAGCCTTTATATGCAGTCCTTCCCTACCCTTGTTCCAATCCTATCCACAGGACTACTCATCATAAATTTATTGATATTTATCTTATGTGACCGTATGTTAGTTATCCAATCTGCGCTGAACCAAAGTTATTTACTTGAGCAACAAAATGCTTACTATGTAAATCAATATCTTTTGACAAAAGAAGTACAGGAAGAATCTTTTAAGTTCCAGCATGATATTAAAAATATTCTCATAGGTTTACGCGCAAAGGTACAATCCGGTGAAGCTGCCAATCTAAATGAGTTGGACAACTTACTGGGGCAAATAGACAATCCAATAGGCGTCAGCAATAGCGGGAATACGATTATTGATTCCATTATCAACTACAAGCAGCAGGTCGCTGAGAAGCATCAGATCCCCTTCAAGTTAGACTTGAACATCCCTGCACAGCTGACGCTCGACACCACAGTTATCAGTGTGATTTTAGGAAATGCACTGGACAATGCCATTGAAGCTTGTTGCGATAAAAGAAATGAAGAGTGCTATATCACCATACATATGCATTATCTTAATGAAAGCTTGTTCATCCGGATTCAGAATCCTTATGTGAATGAAATTCATACGAATCGTTTTGGCGACATCTGCTCCACAAAAACTAATAAATCCGGTCATGGTATAGGCTTAAAAAGTATCCAGAAGGTCGTTGAGGATAGTAATGGTTTAGTAGATATTTCATATAACAATAATCTATTTCAAGTCGAAATTGTTCTTTTTATGGTCCCCTGTAAAAAAAGGAACAGCCTATCGTAAGTACAATAGGGTGTTCTTTTTTAGTTAACAGTGAGATAAATCGAACCTCCACAGTTTTCCTCTCGATTTTGAGTAAACATATTATTGTGAGGATACCGAAATATAAGTCTAAGAATAGAAATCTAAAAAGCCAAAAAAATTCTTGTACAATGAAGCTTTTTCGCGGCTTTTTCCGCATTCACAAAAAGTCATAAGGATACAAAACTCCCACAGTTGGACATTAGAAAGAGAACGAAATGCACTACGAGAAAACCAACTCTCCCCTAACAAACTTAAGCGAAATTTAATAAAAATCTCAATAAAAATGCAGATCTGTTCTTCTTTTTCTAGATTAGATTTATAAATATGCTAGTTACTCCTCAAACAATGAATCTAGCACGGTTGAACCTCATATCCAACTAACTAAAGTCAATTGCCTCTTTTATATCTACTAAATTATTCCCCCAAGAACTTGTGAACTATTTCTCATATACTATTTTAGGTTGGCGCCAATCTTTCTCATAGAGGTCTTATGAATGCAGTTTAAAGAAATCTATCTAATAATTTGAAAGAAGGAAACCACATTGGCACTGGGTTGTGATACTGCAACAAACGTTACTTCAGCAAGATTGATGACACTTCAAAATAATAACTTTACATTTGTTGGACGATACCTGAACCGTGTAGAAGGTTCTCATGACGGGCTTACAGATGCTGAGATTACACGAATTTCTAATGCTGGGCTGTTCATAGTATCCCTTTATGAAAACAAAGGTGGAACAACTGTCAGTTACTTTACGAATGCACAGGGTGTTAGTGATGCGAAAGATGCTGTAGAATTGGCAAATGACTTCGGACAAACGAATGCCACTCCGATTTATTTCGCCGTGGATCGCGATATGACCACTACTCAAATTACTGGAAATGTTGTGCCTTATTTCCAAGGGATAATGTCAGTTCTAAACAGCAGCACTCAAAATCCTAACGGTTATAAAGTGGGAATCTACGGTTCAAGAGCTGTTTGTGCCTACATCCGCGGCTCCTTCTCAGCTACGACACGTTATACTTTTATCGTCGATAATAGCTGGGCAGGGACTTTCAATGATTGGAACTTAACTCAATATAATTTTAACACCACGCTTGGCTCAGGCAACGGTCAGATTAAGATTGATTACGTAGAGTCATCTTCTCATGGAGGAGGGGGTTGGAAATAGTAACCTATTTTATTCAAATTGAGAAACAAATAGAAGGGATCCTTTAGCCTCCGAATTTTCTCACTGCTGCATGTACCGCTAGATACCTTATAATATCCTATAAGAAGTTGCATCTGTAACACAACATATTAATTCATTGGATTCATGTTATTTTTTAATCAATGAACGTTGCAAAATTGGATCCCTTACAATTCGCTAATACTCTTTTCGAATATTTCTCTCATAGGCTTCTATCCTTAGGCATACTTTAGGATAGAAGCCTTTTTGACTTTAGTTCGGGAATTAGTATTCATCGTATCTATTTTCCCATTATCTGAGATCCCATTGGACAATCAAAAAGCGGCCATTCCAATGGCCGCTTTTTTTAAGGATTTAGAAGCTTATCATAAGCTTCATCATAAACCCAAGTGATTCCTTCATCTTTACTGGTAAGATATATAGTTCCTGCCACACCGGTATCTTGATCAATTAACGAGATAGGGAACAGTCCTTCCTTTCTATTAAAGATAGGAGAAAGGGGATTTTTTTTATATTTATCAAACTTTTCTGGAAGCGATACAGCAAGCCTTTCCCAAGTTTGCCCCTGATCTTTGGTCCAATAAATTACAGGACCCTCATCCATATAATATCTGTACCCTAAAAACCCGATATCCGAACTAGAAAACCCCACGCCGGTCAAATGTTCCGAATATATATCATTTGGATTGCCTATCTCTTTCCACGTCTTACCTCCGTCAGAGGTTTGATATACGTAATTCAGCGCACTCCCAACTCCTTGTGAAGCACCACTGACCAGCCAACCATCATTTTTATTCGTGAAACCGATAAATTTTGTTTCATATCCCATTGCTCCAGGAATAGGATAGTCATTCCATGTCTGTCCCTTATCATTACTGATTAAAACATGCAGCGGCAATGATTTTCCATCTGCAAAACCATAAACAATAGCTGTTTTATCCTCGGATATAAAATAACCGGTGTTCTCTTGCCCCATTCCCAGAACCCCTCCGGTCGTATCCAATTTTAATGGCACATTTGCTTTAACATCTCCATTCCGATATGAAACAGAAACGTTCCCCTCTGCATCTATGGAGTACGAATTGCCAGCATCATTAACAACAACTTGCTCCCCATCAAAGCCAATGGAATAGATCGTGCCGGGTTTGATGAATTCGCTGCCTTTTATATTAGTGCACGCCGCCAACACGCTGATTACCCCGATCAAAAGCAGGACGGTATAAAATAGAGTGATGCCGTTTCGTTTTTTCTTCGTATTAAGAATAGATATAAATCGCTCTTTCATAGAAATTCCCCCTCCTGAAAAGTTAGTTGATAAAGCCAAAAAGCGGGGATCCGAATTCTGCATGACAGATAAGATAGCCTCACAATATTTTTTACGGTAAGATAAGCTTCGTGTACCCACTACCGTCTCATCACAGTAAATTTCAATTTCACGTCCTGCTTGGCGTACCATGAACCACACGAAAGGATTAAACCAATGAATTGCATGTACAATTAAGAGGAGTATCTTGTATATAATGTCATGTCTCTTATAATGAACTAACTCATGCTTGAAGATAAATTCAAGCTCTTCATCGTTATATTGATCATGCGGCAAGAAGAGAATCGGCTTGTAAAAACCAACTAACATTGGATTTGGAACCTTTTCACTAATTAAAACGGTGATGGATAATTTCATTTTCATTTCTTTATAAACTTGGTTTATTTTCAATACCATCTGGTCACTTAAAAGAGAATTACTCCAACGAAGAGACTGTTTTCTGAAAAAGTAGTAACTGGTAAAATGATAAAGCAAAAAAAGTACGAACCCGGAAAACCAGAGCCAAGTTAAGATGTCCATAAGAGATGGTATATGATTTAACGATGCGGCCTGCTGAACAGGATGAGAAATCCCTGACATATCAATTTGTATGCTGTTGGAAGGAATGTCTTGAAACACTGTACTTATCTTTGAGCTATCAGGAAGCGGAATCCGTACGACATTATTGGCAAACGAAATGTTAAATGGAAGTAGCAAGCGTATAGTCAAAATCATCCATATCCAATATTTCCATTTTGCCGAATAGTTTTTGCTTAACCATGGAGACAAGAACATTAAAATGAAAATCATTAGACTTGTCGTTACTGAAATTATTAAAAAATCCAAAAAAAGGCTGGTCATTATCAGGAATCCTCTCTTTCTACCCGGTCAAGCATTTCACGCAGTTCTGCAAGATCATTTTTATCGATAGCCTTGCCATTGTACAGCGACATCACCATATCTTGAATAGAATTACCGAATAGTTTTTCAAGAGTAGATTTCCCTTCACATTCCTTATAATCCGTTTCTGAGATGGCTGCACGATAACTATTGCTCCGTCCCTCCTTTTCACAATACAGAAATCCCTTATCAACGAGTCGCGAAAGTACCGTCATTAAAGTAGCCAAAGCCCAATTTCGTTTATTACGTAATTGATTCGATATGTAGGAAGAACTCACTGGATTCCCAGTTTTCCAAATGACAAGCATAATTTCTAACTCTGCATCAGGTAGCTTCTTAATTTCATTAATCATGAATCAACCTCCATATTATACAGTTGTATAACTGCTTCTATTATACAACTGTATAAATAAAATGCAAGTCATCTTTTCTTTTGTTTCTATAAATTAGAGACGTTGAAAAGTAGGAAAAGGTTTGCACTTTATAGTATCAATGCTAAATCATCGAATGCGAAGCTAACGGTATACACTAGAACTTTGGAAATAGGGTAATTCAGAAGTAGTAGTAGAGGAAAACCTAATGCTCCTATTAGAAATTCAATAAGCTCTGAAAATGAAAAAGGTCTATAAAATCGCTTATTAAGCAATTTTATAGACCTTTTTAGTATACCGGTGAGAGGAATGGAACCTATCGATATTTATTTTGAACGCATCAATAGATATAGGAAGTAAGGCACACTCAGCATTGTTACAATAATTCCTGCGGGAATATCTGACTTAAAGCTGACCGTTCGAGCAATCGTATCCGCTACAAGCAGCAATAGCGCACCAATAAGCGCTGAAGTAGGTAGAAGAACTTTGTAGTCGTGACCTACCAGCTTGCGAGCCACATGCGGACTAATCAATCCAATAAAGAAGATCGAGCCCCCGAGCGCTACACAGCCAGAAGCTATGCCTACAGCCGCAATTGCCAAGCACAAAAATTTCTTCTTTACAGCAACACCTAATCCTATCGAAATTTCGTTGCCTAGCACCAAGACGTTCAATGTCCTGAAATTAGAAAGAATATATGCGAATAGCAGCAATACCCAAGGTGCCAACAAGCTGATATAAGACCACTTGTCCCCCCATAAATATCCTGCTTGCCAACGCTGCGCAAACTCATACTTCTGGTCATCAAGCTTTAAAGTCAGGAATAGCGACAGCGCACTAAACCCCATATTGATCGCAACACCAGTCAAGACAAGTCGTGTAGAAGAAATCATACGACGTTTTCTATAGGCTAGAACATAGATCAGAGCTGCTGCCAGCAGACCACCTAAGAATGCCATAGACGGCAGTAATAATGTTATAGCGGCGCCTTGAATGCTTACCGTTGAGATAATCAGCAACACCATAAGACCTGAACCTGAGCTAATACCAAGCATGCCGGGATCAGCCAGATCATTGCGCAGCAAAGCCTGCATAACTGCACCTGCCAGTGCCATCCCAAATCCAACAAGTATCGCTAATACGATCCGAGGAAGACGAAACTTATAAACAACAAGATTATGCTCCTCTGGACCTTGTCCAAGCAATACTTGAAATACTTCAAGTGGATTGAGGGACACCTTTCCCATATTAAGACTAAGAATAGCTCCTGCAATAAGCAGTATTATGAGAGATAGAATCCATATTGTAGCCTTATGCGATTTAACAACATTCATTTGAAGGCTCTCCTCTCTTTGCTCGCAATTAGCAAGAAGAAAGGAACACCAATCATTGCAAAAATAATGCCCAGTGCTGTCTCTGCCGGACGATTAATCAGCCTTCCTGCGATATCCGCTACAACCATAAGTGCACCGCCGTAAATGGCTGATGCCGGAATAATATAACGATAATCTACACCTACAAAAAAACGCATAATATGCGGAATAATCAACCCTACAAAGCCGATTGGCCCTACAAGTGCAACAGCTACACCCGCAAGTAAAAGGACCGCTAGCATAGCTATCATCTTAACGAGAACGATCCGTTGCCCGAAGCCTTTCGCGATCTCTTCTCCCAAGTTTAAAACAGTGATAGAGCGTGAAATGAATAGTGACAAAGCCAGTCCACCTAAGAACCAAGGTATAACTAGCCTAATTTCCACCCATGTTGCTCCAGCCACACTACCCGAAGTCCAATAAGCAAGGGCACGACCAATTCCATAGTTTAATGAGATAAATGACCCCACAGCTCCAAATAGCATTGTAATTGATATTCCAGCTAGCACCAGTCGTTGAGGTGTCATTCCTGAACGATTCAATGAAGCGGCAAGGTACGTTAATCCTGCTCCAAGTCCTGCGCCAATAAAGCTAACCAGCAAGGTTGTTGTCTGCAGTTGCCCTGGAAGAAAAACCAGTGTAACGGCCATTGCAAGAGCTGCTCCTGCATTTACTCCCATTAATCCGGAATCTGCTAAGGGATTTCGCGTATAGCCCTGCATAACCGCTCCTGCTACCGCGAGACACATACCCGCAATAATATCAGCTGCTGTACGCGGAATTCGAAGGGCATGAATAATCTGATGCTCGGTCAGTTCAGGATCAAAATTAAAAATCGCTGTCCATGCCATCTTCAGGCTCATAGAAGCAGAGCCAAATGAGATAGAAGCTGCTACTGAAAGCAGCAGCAGCAGTATCCCTAGGAGTAGAAACAGACCGAAATACGATTTCCCTCTTAAATCAGGGATAACGGTTGTTCTATCATCTAGCTTTCTATTTTTTTTCATACGCTGACACTAGCTTCTCAACTACAAAATCTAGCTGCTTATCAAGAGAGTAGATATCGGAATAATATGAAAAATCAAACCCGATTTCGATCAATCTACCTTCTTTGATTGCTGGAATGCTGTTCCAAATTGGATTGTCCGACAAATCATCAGCCCCATCCCATACAGAGCGGAACACGAAGTCTCCTATATACTCAGGTAACACCTCTAAGGAAACAAACCCTCCAGTAGCCTTCTCTCTGCCATCAATCTTTTTCTGAAGAATCTCTGGTGCTTTTAGCCCTAAATATTCATAAATGATCTGAGAGCCCCTTCCATAAAGCTTGCTATCGATCACCGCCATCTCTTTTTTGCCGCCTTCGATAATGGTTACTGTCTTATCCAAAATTCCAAGTTCATCAAGCTGCTGCTTGCTCTTCTCCAACTTCTCGTGGAAATTATCTAGTAGAGCTTGTGCCTCCTGCTCCTTGCCAAATACCTCGCCAATCTTCATTACACGTTCATCCGTCGCCATTTTTTCATAGGGAATTGGAACGGTCGGTGCAATATCCTTAAGGATTTCGTAAGTTTCTTCAGAAGCAGCTATGATCAAGTCCGGCTTTACTGCCATAATAGCCTCTGGATTAGGCTCATACCATGAACCTAGATCTTCAATCCCCCCCAGCTCTTCTGCAAAGGCCGCTCCTTCAAAAACACTCGAAGTACCTACTGGCTTAATGCCGAGGGCCACAAGATCCCCTTGAAGGTATAACACGACAACCCTCTTTGGATTAGCTGGAACAACAATATCTCCCTTTATTGTAGAGATAGTTCTTGTCTGAGCCTCCTTATTGACATTGTCAGCTGCAATTGAATTATTTGCTGGTGATGATGTAACTTCAGAAGCTTTGGATCCATTAGAATTCGTGGCATTAGAACCAACGCTTGCAGATCCACATGCACTTAAAAGCAAGGTAAAGCTAAGCAGCATCGCTACAATAAAACTTGACGTCTTTGTTAATCTCATAGGTGAAGACCCTCCGGTTATTTCATTTTGGTAATAGTAATGATAATGATTATCATACTCAATAACATTATATCGGGAGGATATGTGCTCGCCAATGGAGAATTTGGCGGTGGTAAATGGACGATTGTCCGATGAGCTCACCTGCCTGCTTTCCTTGCGGAACCGGATGGGAGATTGACCATTGTATTTACTGAACATACGACTGAAGTAATATACATCGCTATATCCAACTTCTTCTGCAATTTCGCGAAGTGGAGCATCGGTACATCGTAATAGCTCTTCTGCATGTTTAAGCCGGAATCGTATCAAATATTCAATTAAGCTAAACCCCGTCTCCCCTTTAAAGCGGGTTGATAGATGACGAGGGCTATAATTAAATTGCTCCGCTATAGATTCTAGTGATAAATTATGACGATAATGCTCCTCAATATAACGGACAACCTGCCCAATGACATCCGGTTGCCTGAGGTTAATTCCATCCTTTGTGAACTGCTTTAATAATTCATGTATAAACTGATAGAACAAGCCTTTAACTTGAATTCTTTCCAATTGGCTTCCTTGTGCCCAAAGTTGTTCCATTGCCATTAGTTGATAGTGCAGTGGTAATGGCTCCAAAGATTCGAAGCTATACTGCATCCGAAATGGATTGCTGCGTTCTAAAAGTCTTGCTAAATCCTTTCTTCCTGGCAAGGAGGCTCTATAGAATAATAAATAGTATTGAAACAACTTCCCTGTCTCTATACTTAGTCTCATGCCCTTGCCACCATGCACAATAAAGTGACGGTCTGCGTCGTAATCTATGCCGTTGAGATTCAAGCTGGCCGTACCCCGCACACAGTAGATAAATCCACATGCTGGTAATACATAGCCTTGCAGCTTGTCCCCAGGCTTCATCACAGCATGTCGAATATCAAGTACTTTAACAGCGGCATAATTCCATGCGAAAATATGATCTTCCAGCCTCATCTTTGCAATACACTCCGATCTGCTCCACAATCTATTTGAATTAATTATATTTCACAATAAATGATAATGATTATCAATTAGTATTAGGTAGTTCCTCTATTTTGTCAATCGCTGTTTAGTATCATGATTGCTTATAGCTTTCGAAATGGAGCTTCCTCAGGAATGCCTCTATCTCATTCACATATCCGCTTACATTAATCTTCCTCAGTACCACTAAGTACAATTTCTTATTCACACTTGAAGGATGTATCAAAAGTTTTCCGGCACAGGCATGAACTGAATTGTAAAAAAACAAACAAAAAAGTTCATCAGATATAGTATCTAATGAACTTTGAGTTGATTTAGTTGGTACCGGTGAGAGGACTCGAACCTCCACGGATTCCCTCTCGATTTTGAGTCGCTCATGCTATCGGGAAGATAGCAGAAACTAAGTCAAAGAAAAGGAATCTAAAGCCCGCGAAAATCCTTGTAAGATCAAGTTTTTTTGCAGGTTCTTTCGTTAGATTTAAACGCCGCAAGGCTTCCGGGAATCTTCTCAAATAGTAGTCGCTTTTGCACAAATGAGAGAACTCGGAGAGAACTATAACAGATCAGCCCGCTCCCTATCATTGACAGATAATATCGAAGCTTTGGCTTCAGGGAGGGGAATTGATATGAGCAAAACAACAGTAAAACACTATCGCTAATCAAAAAGGCAGTACAGGTAAAACCACCACCGCTTATAACCTGGCTTACGCCTTATATAATGAAGGAAAAAAGATATTACTGATTGATTTTGATCCTCAAGGGAATCTAACGATGTACTTTGGTATCGAACAACCTGATAAACTCCCTTACTCTATGTTCAACATCAAGAACGCGATGATGACGGACGAACCGCTTCCATCGCCCGATGAGTGCATTCATTCTCAAGGTAACATTGACCTGATTCCTAGCAACACTTGGCTTACTCAATATCAATGCTTTGGTAGCACTCAACTGCTCAGATCATTGTGAAGGTAAAGAAGCGAATCAATCCACATATTCGCATTGAGGGCGACTTGATGACCAGGTGCTACACCCGTACCAATTTATATAATGAAACCATTCGTCTAGTGAAAGTGTGGTGTATCATAGAAGTCAGTCATCCGGCAAGTTTATTTTGATCAATGAAAATGGACTCTAGACTCCAAAGCGAGGAAAACTGTCGGCCTGTCTTTTACGTTATTCAAAAATAATTAAGTCATCTATCTCCCCTAACGCAAAATACAAGAATCCTTTGAATTTATCAATCGTAACATTCCGTAAAATATCAGCAAAATCTTCATAATCTTTTATTACTTGAAAATTATTAAAGTAAACTTTATTCAATATCTCTGCTTCGCATTCACTTCGACTTATTGGACTAAATCTATTACTGTATACATTTATCCTTAACTCCTCTTTTAACTCGTGGAAATTTACACTTTCAAGCATGAAATTTATTATCTGTTCCACATCTATGGTTATCTTATTTGGAGTCTCGTAAATATCATTGCTGCTCGTTAATTCAAATATATAGTAAATTCTAGTAGAGTCCTCATTACTAAAAAATATAATTTCAAATTTACAGTTATTTTTGACACCATAAGCTTTATCTAATAATTTGCAAATACTTATCAAGTACAATTCATTGAGAATCGTTTGTTCTTTGTTAAAAATCTTAGAAAAATAAGTACTAGAAAGTGCAACTTTTTTATCACTATTACAAAATAATTTAAATATTTGTACATCTATATTTAAATTAGATGCTATCCGTTCCAGTTCTTTGTCATGGAATTCTTGCTTTTCCACACAACCTTTTCGCTTTGTTTTTTGAGGCAAGTCAGAAATAACAAACTCATTTTTTTCATGATTAAAAATGAAATATCTTAAATTTCCTGCTACATAAATACTACTTAAAGTCTCAAATAATTGGTCAACGTTCAAACTTTTTACGTCCTCAAGTAGGCCTATTGGTCGAGAAACAATATCTTTATTTAAAAAATGAATCATTACATTGATCTTTGCCACCTCATTGTGTTTCGATAGTATTTCTTCCTCGACCTCTCTAATGGCCATTAACATTAAGTCATAATATTCATTTTTATTATCTAATATCCTCCTCACATAGTTTTCAAATTCAAAGATAAGGTTTAAACCTACTTGGTACTTCGCATTGCTCCAACTATATAAGCAATAGCAGTAACTTGTTTGTCCTCTCAAATTACTTTCTTTCTCTGTGAAAAAATCTTTGAGCATCGCCAGTATAACAAAGTGCTCTAGAACGTGAGCTAAACCGTTGTTGCTAATACCATCTTTTTCTGATCCAGCTTCGCATAAAATAAAAAATGAATACATCATCTACCTTCTTTCCGAACTTCACTTCATTTTTTTATCCTTGATGTGTTTTAACTTTATGCGTAATGCTCAATCTAAGAAGTAAACCTCATTTTATTAATCCATCTTGGCAAAAATAGTAGGAGTATAAATAAAACTGCAACAGTAATGGAAGGAACGGCAATAATTCTAGAAATACCTCCATAGGGTTCAAAACTTGTGTAATAGCTATTGAACTTGGCTATTTGCATGGGCAGAAAATTGCCCACATAATGTTTCAGAAAGAATACCTCGCTCATCTGAATGGCGTAAGATATGGCTATGGTGAATAGTAACAGGGCGTAGCCAGTATAAATCTGTGTGACTAATACGCTGATCAATAAAGTAATCCCTGTCATCAGTGAGATTGCCACATATCCAATAACCAGGTTGATTAAAAACTGCTCGAAATAATTCACCGCAACCATTGATAAAAAAAATTGTGGACTACTTTGTATAGGCAAATCCGCTCCTTGTAAACCGTACATAAAGAATATAGGCGTAATGTAAATCGCTACCGCCGTCAGATAAAGCAATAAAGAGAGCTGGAAGGCGTTGATAATCCGTATCCTACTCAGCTTACGTTTTCCAAACCTCGTGGATTTGACCAGTCCGTCCACGCCCAAGGTCTCGTCTTCATTAAAAATTGGGACCAGTAGAATGGAAATGAGAACCAGGACAATAAAAACACACTGGCTCATCCCTGAGTTAACGTTCTTCCATCCCTCGGCATAACCCATCCGGATAGGTTCGGAGAGAGAAGCCGCTGCAAAATTCCCGTTGCTGATTCCTTCCCTAGAACTCCCCGCTTCCTTCTGTGCACTTTTGATGATGTCTGCCCTGTCCTGATAAAATTGTTCTGCTGAGACATCCCGTATTCCAGTCCAGTTCCAGCCATACACTTGGATAATTATATCCAAGGCTGGCAAATCTGCAACATCCGCTTTATTCCTGTCTTCTGGTAGGCTAAGTTCTCTGTATTTTTCCAAAATTTTATTAATCTCAACTTCATCCAATACCTCCGGTTGATAGAAATACCGGTATTCCGTCCCATCTGTTACCTCATATCTTGCCTGATTTAAATAACCTGTTTTGATGGTGTCTAAGTTGTAAAAGGTAAGTATCAGAAACAATGCCAACAAAAAACCGAATATGTTTATGTTTAGGATTTTACTTCTGTTTACTTTTGATAAATAGCTCATGATTTCACCTACCTTCCTCTACTGTAAATAATATCTTCTCATCCATATAGAGATACCGATTCGAGATAAGAGAATGTACACAGTACCCAGAAACAGGGCGACAAAAACATAAGGAAATACAGTATTACCCACAAAATATAATTTCTCTATGCCTATAAGATTATTGATAAAGTTCTGGGGCATGAAGACCATCACTTTTTCAATCAGCGCCCCCCTCCCCATCTGATAAGTATTTACGAGATAAAAATAAATCAGTGAAAGTGCTAATACCAGTTTCCCTCTTTTAAAAACCACGGACAAAAACAGGATAAGATGCGTCACGACAAGTGTGGAAAAGTATCCCATGGAAATATAGAGTAACCCCTCTTGAAGCTGATTCATAGAATAAAATGTAATTGTTCCGATTTGAACCGAAGAGTCCCAGCCGTGCAGCGTATACACTGCGGTAATAAATAGCAGTATGATCGCAATATACACAAAATAGGCTATCGTAGAAAACACACAAGCGGCACCAAGCTTGTAGCTGAGCAGCCTCCTCCTGCTCTCCTTGGTGGATAAGGTCACCTTGTCAATTCCTTTGCTGCTGTTTTTGGAGAATCCTTCGCATAGGATAAAGGCCAAGAACATAAAGAAAAGGTAGATCGTATTTAATAAACCTATTTTCAGGTACTCCCAGCCACTATCGTATTTGAATAAAAATGGGGTGGGTACTTTTTGCATTTTCTGGGATATGATTTCGATTTGTTTCTCTGTATAAGGAAATAGATTTTGTTCAGTGGATAAATATTCGGTAAAACTGCCCTTCCAATCTACATAAAAATTGGAGAGCTGCTCATCCGTTAAATTTAAGCTGTTATCGAGAACACGGTACTTTATATATGGAAAGTTCAGTTCCCAGTTCAGCGCATCGTGAGGAAAAGTTAATCTTTTTCCCAACTTGCGATCTGTATCTACTTCGCCTTCAATATAAGGTTTGTCCACGCTGTTTTCGTAGTTTTGTTTCATTTGTAATAAATAATCCGTCGTCATCGTGCCCTCAACCGTGCGCTCCCTTAAAATTTTCCAGCCTCCAAGATCGCTATGTATGGTTCCCTCATCATCCAAGACATCTATACTCTTGGCGGTTTGAATCCAGGGGATCAGAATAATAGTGAGAAAGAGTAGGCTGATAATTACTGTATTTTTATTTAATATTTTTTTCAGTTCTAATGGAATGAAATTACGCATGGCTCCCACTCCCTAAGTAGATGTAGTAATCTTCCAGCGTGGGCTCGCATACGATTGCGCCTGATTCCTTTTCTCCCAAGTAACGGACATTAACAACGTTTTCTTCCTGCCGGATCCGTACGATCAGGTGCTCCTTTTTAAAGGAGGCCAGTCGCTCTCTGTCCATCTCCTCAGTAAATACTTTTCCTTTAATCCCGGATAACATCTTTTGCACATTACCTTGCTCTTTAATTTTCCCCTGATTTAGGATGATCACATTGGTGGTAATTGCTTCGATATCCGAAATAATGTGGGTAGAAAACAAGATGATCTTGTCCTGTCCCATTTCGCTTATGATGTTTGAAAAACGGATTCGCTCATGGGGGTCAAGCCCAGCGGTGGGCTCGTCAAAAATTAATATCTTCGGATCGTTAATAATGGCTTGGGCAATGCCCACCCGCCTTTTCATCCCTCCGGAAAAGGTTTTGACCTTTTTATTAGCAACATTCTCCAGGTTGACAAACTGTAATACCTCTGGAACTTTGTGCATCAGTTCTTTTTTTGACAACCCCTTCAGTGCTCCCATATATTCCAGATATTCTGTTGCTGTAAACGCGGAATAAACCTCGAAATCCTGGGGAATATATCCCACAAGATTCCGGTAGTCGTCGTTCATATGGAAGATATCCTTGCCGTTAAAGGTAACCTTACCACTAGTTTGATGGTCAATTGCCACAAGGATTCTCATCAAGGTGCTTTTCCCTGCCCCATTATCTCCCAAAAGCCCATACACACCTTCAGGCAATGTAAAATTTAGTTCACTGATTGCCCGTTTCATTCCAAATGTTCTTGTTAAATTCTCCGCTTTAATTTCCATCGCTAATTTCCTCTCTCAATTGATATACGTCTCCTTCCGAGAGAACTTGCCATTCTTCTCCCGTAGACTTTCTACCTAACAGGAGGTTGGTATATTCTCCGTCCAGCTTTTTCACTTCCCATGCGAACAGATTTTCATTTTCGAATCCTGCTATGATACCTGTTTTTTCTTCCTTGTATAGAATATTTTGGATTCTCGGATCATCAGTGTTTCCCCTAGTGCCATTGTCCGCTGGTTCGGGAAACCGATCTGAATTTTCTCTCATGTATGCATCAACTGTTTTGTAGATGCCTGTTATATCCTCGATAGAAAGAGATGGAACTTCTATTGTTGGCCTAATTGAAGACTCTTTTCTTCCTTGCTCCCGATAAGTTCTTTCATTTTTTTTCCTCCCTTCATCAAGACGTTTGTCCAAAGCAATATCCTCAAAAGTCCTTTTATCATCTAGCGTTGCATCCTTTGGAGATTCCTCATTGCCCGGATTCTTATTCTCTGACTTTACATCCTTCGGATTATTATCTAAGGTAATTAAATCCTCTGAGATGGTTTTATCATCCTGTATGCTTGCATATTCTGAGTAGCTGCTTTGATTTTGGAAGTAGAGGCTTCCTCCAATCAAAATGGTTATAGTTAATACAAACATTAAGATTTTTTTCACTAAGACACCTCCATTTTTTATATGTAATTCTACATTTTATCGTTTATTTCAACTGACTTAATCTTTCGTATAACTTTAATTTATCACCAATTTTCTCAACTTCCATTTTATACCTATTCTTCTTGGTACAAATTATAGATTGAACACCTTAAAAATCTAGGTGTGTAGATCTTAAATTTTTATTAACAAATGGTTGTCAATGGTATTATGAGTAAAATCTCCTGAATGATAGATCTTGGAATCAGTCTGTAGCCGAATTTTTTGTATGACCATTTCGCATCACTATAAAAAATTGAACAGCTTCATCCGAAAAAATCGGTAATTGAAAAGATAAAGAGAACAAGAACAAATAAAACTTCCGTTTTATTGAACAGTGGTATTATCCCCTTCAAGTAGACACTCGAAAAAAACTACATGTTATCATGGAGATTCGAGTAACACTTGGAGGGGATATTTTTATGGCGAAAAAAGGACAAACATTTCAGATGTATACAGAAGCATTTAAATTAAAGGCGGTTAGAACCTACTTAGATGGATCATCTAGCTATACGATCATAGCTGAACAACAAGGTATCCGTAGTTGCACGCAATTGAAGGTTTGGGTGAGAAAATGGAAAAACGGAGATTCTTTCGATGAACGTAAAAATGAGGAAAAAGAGATGAATCCTAGGAAAGGTCGCTCTCGCACGTCCTTTGGTAGTGTCGAACAAGAAAGTGACTACCTGAAAGCGCAGGTGGATATTTAAAAAAGCGGTATCCAAATCTAATAAAGGAGAAGCTCCCAGGCAGCGAGAGAACTACGCTACCCGCATCATATTACAGACCTCATAGCGATTGCAGGGATATCACGGACCAGTTACTACAAATGGCTAGCTACATAGCCTAAGCGTCAGAGCCAGGAATGACAAAAATCAAGAGATCAAGGAACACATGATGGCCATTCATTTTTCGCATCCAGATTTAGGCTATCCTCGCATTTCGACTGCCATGTAGGAGGCAGGCTTCAACGTGAATCACAAGAAAGTATGGCGAATCATGAAAGAACTATCGATCAAATCTATCATTCGAAAGAATCGAAGACAGTCTAGTTATACCCTTTCTATCGTTTTCCCGAATCGCTTAAAACGTAAATTTCATGCCACAGCACCACAGCACCACAGCAAAAAATGGTAACGGATATTACCTATATTTCGGACGGAACTAACTTTCATTACTTATCCGTCATACAAGATCTATTCAACAACGAGATTGTCACTTTGCAATTGTCAGAACGTAACGATGTTCAACTCGTGTTGGATACGGTTACGAAGTGGACAAGAAAAAGAGACGTACATTGGAAGCCGTGCTCCATTCGGTTCAGGGCTTCCAATACACGTCTCAGGCATACAATACAGGATTAGAGGTATTCGGCATTAAAGGCAGCACTCTCGCAAAGCTACCTCCCTAGATAATGCATGTTTCGAATCCTTCTTTTCGCATCTCAAAACAGAGGAGTTGTACCTCAAACAGTGTAATTCAAGAGCGGAAATATCACCGCTTTCAAGCAAAACTATCGGTGCGCGCTGGCAGCATAGCTTTTTTCATTTGTCTACTTGACAGGGGTATGACCAATACTCAGAAAATAAAAAAACTTGTAAAATTGCTGAAAGCAATCTTACAAGTTTTTTCGATATACCGGTGAGAGGACTCGAACCTCCACGGTTTCCCTCTCGATTTTGAGTCGAGCGCGTCTGCCATTCCGCCACACCGGCAAAGTATTAAGTTAAAATATGGCGCGCCCTGAGAGATTCGAACTCCCGGCCTTTTGATTCGTAGTCAAACGCTCTATCCAGCTGAGCTAAGGGCGCAAAATTTATATGGAGCGGACGACGGGAATCGAACCCGCGACCCTCGCCTTGGCAAGGCGATGCTCTACCGCTGAGCCACGTCCGCACACGGTATGTATTGATGTCCGACTCACTAAAGAAGTGAGCCATGAAGGACTCGAACCTTCGACACCCTGATTAAAAGTCAGGTGCTCTACCAACTGAGCTAATGGCTCATAAAGCAAGAAAATGGCGGAACCGACGGGATTCGAACCCGCGGTCTCCTGCGTGACAGGCAGGCATGTTAGGCCAACTACACCACGGTTCCAGAAGAATAATTGCTTAATGAAAATTGGTTGCGGGGGCAGGATTTGAACCTGCGACCTTCGGGTTATGAGCCCGACGAGCTACCGGGCTGCTCCACCCCGCGTCAGTAAAAAAGTATTAATTCCCTTGGATCCCCCGGAAAGTATCCAGAATCCTCAGTGAAGCATTAACTTCACTTTTGGGGATGTGTTATGGTGGAGGCTGAGGGGATCGAACCCCCGACCCTCTGCTTGTAAGGCAGATGCTCTCCCAGCTGAGCTAAGCCTCCATGTAAAGAAGCAACTTAATTATCATAACATAATCAAATCTGTAATGCAACCTTTTTTTCTAGAAGTCTGAAGCTGTTTCAAGAAGAAATGGTGACCCGTATGGGATTCGAACCCATGTTACCTCCGTGAAAGGGAGGTGTCTTAACCCCTTGACCAACGGGCCGTTTTAAAAACAAATTGTTTTGACAACAAAAAAGATTATATCATGTATTATTAAGTATAGCAATACCTAAACTAATTATTTTTCTTTTTACTCTTCCCTAGGTAATAGATTGATATGAAGCTTTTGAGCTATTATCTCAACGATTTCACCTATAGTTCTATCATTCGTGTCTAGATGCTGCTTAAATACCTCGTGATCAAGCCCTCTGATGCACCTGTCGATCTGCTGAGCAGCCCAAGAGTCTTTTCCTTCACTCTAATGCTTAATCTCTTAAGCAAGGTCTCTCGGCAGGCACACAAACTAAAATGATAAAGCTCTATACCTCCATCAATTAACTTGCTGATGATTTCCCTGCAATAATCCGGATTCACTAGGGTCATAGGTACGATAATTATTCCATCATATTCGCTAGCTATGTTTTTCTTCGATAAATTTCATTTGCGGTTTCTGTCTTCCCTGGACCAAAAGCACCATTGATCCATATAATCATGATCATTTGCCTCCATGAACTAATTTTCATTCAAAAACCACTTCACAGTGATTGCCTATCCTTATAATAAACTGCTAAACATCGTACAACAAAAAGACCACTGTCGAATACTCAACAGTGGTCTTGCGTGCTTGGCAACGTCCTACTCTCCCAGGACCCTTCGGTCCAAGTACCATCGGCGCTGGAGGGCTTAACGGTCGTGTTCGGGATGGGTACGCGTGGAACCCCTCCGCTATCGCCACCAAACGGGCATTTGCGGTACAAATGCATTATTCAGGTCTCAGCATCGCCAAATGCTGAAAACAAATTCATCATCACACAGTCACTTGGACTATATAAATCTGAGCTTGATGCCTGAAAACTGAATCCGAAACGAATCTGCATTCTAACTATAGGATAAGCCCTCGACCGATTAGTATTGGTCAGCTCCATGCATTGCTGCACTTCCACCTCCAACCTATCTACCTCGTCGTCTTCAAGGGGTCTTACTAATTGGGAAATCTCATCTTGAGGGGGCTTCACGCTTAGATGCTTTCAGCGCTTATCCCGTCCGTACGTAGCTACCCAGCCATGCTCCTGGCGGAACAACTGGTGCACCAGCGGTACGTCCATCCCGGTCCTCTCGTACTAAGGACAGCTCCTCTCAAATTTCCTGCGCCCACGACAGATAGGGACCGAACTGTCTCACGACGTTCTGAACCCAGCTCGCGTACCGCTTTAATGGGCGAACAGCCCAACCCTTGGGACCTACTTCAGCCCCAGGATGCGATGAGCCGACATCGAGGTGCCAAACCTCCCCGTCGATGTGGACTCTTGGGGGAGATAAGCCTGTTATCCCCAGGGTAGCTTTTATCCGTTGAGCGATGGCCCTTCCATGCGGTACCACCGGATCACTAAGTCCGACTTTCGTCCCTGCTCGACTTGTAGGTCTCGCAGTCAAGCTCCCTTATGCCTTTGCACTCTGCGAATGATTTCCAACCATTCTGAGGGAACCTTGGAACGCCTCCGTTACTCTTGAGGCGACCGCCCCAGTCAAACTGCCCGCCTGACACGGTCCCCGTACCCGATAAGGGTACTAGGTTAGAACCTAGATACGATCAGGGTGGTATCCCAACGGCGCCTCCACCGAAGCTTGCGCTCCGATTTCTACGGCTCCCACCTATCCTGTACAGATCGTACCCAAATTCAATATCAAGCTGCAGTAAAGCTCCATGGGGTCTTTCCGTCTTGTCGCGGGTAACCTGCATCTTCACAGGTATTAAAATTTCACCGGATCTCTCGTTGAGACAGCGCCCAAGTCGTTACGCCATTCGTGCGGGTCAGAATTTACCTGACAAGGAATTTCGCTACCTTAGGACCGTTATAGTTACGGCCGCCGTTTACTGGGGCTTCGGTTCATAGCTTCGGGTTACCCCTAACCACTCCCCTTAACCTTCCAGCACCGGGCAGGCGTCAGCCCGTATACTTCGCCTTGCGGCTTCGCACAGACCTGTGTTTTTGCTAAACAGTCGCTTGGGCCTTTTCACTGCGGCCCCCTCGTGCTATTCACACTACCGGGGCACCCCTTCTCCCGAAGTTACGGGGTCATTTTGCCGAGTTCCTTAACGAGAGTTCTTCCGCGCGCCTTAGAATTCTCTTCTCGCCTACCTGTGTCGGTTTGCGGTACGGGCACCTTCTCCTGGCTAGAGGCTTTTCTTGGCAGTGTGAGATCATGACCTTCGCTACTACAATTTTCGCTCCCCATCACAGCCCAGCCTTATCGATGTGCGGATTTGCCTACACATCAGCCTCACTGCTTAGACGGACATCCATCAGTCCGCGTCACTACCCTCCTGCGTCACCCCATCGCTCATAGCGGATTACGGTGGTACAGTAATTTCAAACTGTTGTCCTTCGACTACGCCTTTCGGCCTCGCCTTAGGTCCCGACTTACCCTGAGCGGACGAGCCTTCCTCAGGAAACCTTGGGCTTTCGGCGGATCAGATTCTCACTGATCTTTTCGTTACTCATACCGGCATTCTCACTGTGTAGTGTCCAGCGCTCTTTTCAGTACACCTTCAACCCCTACACAACGCTCCCCTACCCCAGATACATACGTATCTAGCCATAGCTTCGGTGGTGTGTTTAGCCCCGTTACATTTTCGGCGCAGAGTCACTCGACCAGTGAGCTATTACGCACTCTTTCAATGGTGGCTGCTTCTAAGCCAACATCCTGGTTGTCTGTGCAACTCCACATCCTTTCCCACTTAACACACACTTGGGGACCTTAGCTGATGGTCTGGGCTGTTTCCCTTTTGACAATGGATCTTAGCACTCACTGTCTGACTCCCGGCAATAAGTATATGGCATTCGGAGTTTGACTGAGCTTGGTAATCCTTGCGGACCCCGCACCCAATCAGTGCTCTACCTCCACTACTCTTATACCGAGGCTAGCCCTAAAGCTATTTCGGGGAGAACCAGCTATCTCCGAGTTCGATTGGAATTTCTCCGCTACCCCCACCTCATCCCCGCACTTTTCAACGTACGTGGGTTCGGGCCTCCAGTGCGTGTTACCGCACCTTCACCCTGGACAGGGGTAGATCACACGGTTTCGGGTCTACGTCCACATACTAATTCGCCCTATTCAGACTCGCTTTCGCTGCGGCTCCACCTTCTCGGCTTAACCTTGCATGTTAAACGTAACTCGCCGGTTCATTCTACAAAAGGCACGCCATCACCCATTAATAGGGCTCTGACTTTTTGTAAGCACACGGTTTCAGGTTCTATTTCACTCCCCTTCCGGGGTGCTTTTCACCTTTCCCTCACGGTACTGTTTCACTATCGGTCGCCAGGTAGTATTTAGCCTTAGCAGATGGTCCTGCTGGATTCATACGGGGTTTCACGTGCCCCGCACTACTCGGGATCCGTCTCGGAGAGAACACAGTTTAGGTTACAGGGCTTTTACCTCTATCGCGGGCCTTTCCAGACCTCTTCACCTACCATATTCCTTTGTAACTCCATGTGAGACGTCCCACAACCCCTAAGAGCAAGCTCTTAGGTTTAGGCTGTTCCGCGTTCGCTCGCCGCTACTGACGGAATCACTATTGTTTTCTCTTCCTCAGGGTACTTAGATGTTTCAGTTCCCCTGGTCTGCCTCTACATTTCCTATGTATTCAGAAATGAGTAACTGCGAATTACCACAGCTGGGTTTCCCCATTCGGACACCCCCGGATCAAAGCTTGCTTACAGCTCCCCGAGGCAGTTTCGTTGTTCGCCACGTCCTTCGTCGGCTCCTGGCGCCTAGGCATCCTCCGTGTGCTCTTATTAGCTTAACCTTGATTCTTCCGAAGAAAAATCTCACTAATAACATTTACTTGTTTGCACAAGTTGCTAAAAGATGTTCTAAAACGCAAATTCGTTTCGGTATCCAGTTTTCAAGGATCAAGTCTTACTTGAGAGCTTAAACTCTCAAAACTGAGCAACGAGTGAGTAACAGGCCTAAACCTGAGTTTTGGAAGCTTAGCTTCCGATTTGAATGTTCTCATTGCAGAGAACGATTCTCCATAGAAAGGAGGTGATCCAGCCGCACCTTCCGATACGGCTACCTTGTTACGACTTCACCCCAATCATCTACCCCACCTTCGGCGGCTGGCTCCCTTGCGGGTTACCCCACCGACTTCGGGTGTTGTAAACTCTCGTGGTGTGACGGGCGGTGTGTACAAGACCCGGGAACGTATTCACCGCGGCATGCTGATCCGCGATTACTAGCAATTCCGACTTCATGCAGGCGAGTTGCAGCCTGCAATCCGAACTGAGACCGGCTTTGATGGGATTGGCTCCACCTCGCGGCTTCGCTTCCCGTTGTACCGGCCATTGTAGTACGTGTGTAGCCCAGGTCATAAGGGGCATGATGATTTGACGTCATCCCCACCTTCCTCCGGTTTGTCACCGGCAGTCACTCTAGAGTGCCCAACATTACTTGCTGGCAACTAAAGTTAAGGGTTGCGCTCGTTGCGGGACTTAACCCAACATCTCACGACACGAGCTGACGACAACCATGCACCACCTGTCTCCTCTGTCCCGAAGGCCGCTGCTATCTCTAGCAGATTCAGAGGGATGTCAAGACCTGGTAAGGTTCTTCGCGTTGCTTCGAATTAAACCACATACTCCACTGCTTGTGCGGGTCCCCGTCAATTCCTTTGAGTTTCAGTCTTGCGACCGTACTCCCCAGGCGGAGTGCTTACTGTGTTAACTTCGGCACCAAGGGTATCGAAACCCCTAACACCTAGCACTCATCGTTTACGGCGTGGACTACCAGGGTATCTAATCCTGTTTGCTCCCCACGCTTTCGCGCCTCAGCGTCAGTTACAGCCCAGAAAGTCGCCTTCGCCACTGGTGTTCCTCCACATATCTACGCATTTCACCGCTACACGTGGAATTCCACTTTCCTCTTCTGTACTCAAGCCACCCAGTTTCCAGTGCGACCTCAGGTTGAGCCCAAGGTTTAAACACCAGACTTAAATAGCCGCCTGCGCGCGCTTTACGCCCAATAATTCCGGACAACGCTTGCCCCCTACGTATTACCGCGGCTGCTGGCACGTAGTTAGCCGGGGCTTTCTTCTCAGGTACCGTCACTCCGGTAACAGTTACTCTACCGGACGTTCTTCCCTGGCAACAGAGCTTTACGATCCGAAAACCTTCATCACTCACGCGGCGTTGCTCCGTCAGGCTTTCGCCCATTGCGGAAGATTCCCTACTGCTGCCTCCCGTAGGAGTCTGGGCCGTGTCTCAGTCCCAGTGTGGCCGTTCACCCTCTCAGGTCGGCTACGCATCGTCGCCTTGGTGGGCCGTTACCCCACCAACTAGCTAATGCGCCGCAGGCCCATCCCTCAGTGACAGATTGCTCCGTCTTTCATTCTTCTCTCAGGAGAAAAAAGAAATTATCCGGTATTAGCTACCGTTTCCGGTAGTTATCCCAGTCTGAAGGGCAGGTTGCCTACGTGTTACTCACCCGTCCGCCGCTAAGTTACTTTGAAAGCAAGCTTTCAAAGTAACTCCGCTCGACTTGCATGTATTAGGCACGCCGCCAGCGTTCGTCCTGAGCCAGGATCAAACTCTCCAATTAGTATTGAAAAGAGCGATATGCTCATTTTGAAACATCTGACGAGAAAATTAATTCTCTAATTTTGGATTTCACTTACGTGATTTCCTACTCACTCGTTGTTCAGTTTTCAAAGATCAAGTTCTCGTTGGCGCCGTTTAATGTCTCAGCAGCAACTCTTATAATATATCATGCTTTCTGATTTATTGCAACTCTTTTTTTTCAAAGTTCTTTGCAATCTAATTCAGATTATCATTCACCAACCGAAAGCTTTATAGTTCCTCTTTGCGACTGGATTTATAATGTACCATATATCCCTACATAAAAACAACACTTAAAAATTTATATTTTATAAATAAGTGCTTTTGCCCCACTTTATTTAACATCTTTTATCCCTATTTACCTATAAAAAAACGTGTAGATTCTAAGGATACAGAATCTACACGTAAGTCAAACAACGGCTTAATATATAAATTTATTAGTTTGAAATCCAAGGATTTCTACGTTTTTTAGTACTCGCTGCTGAACCTTGAGATTTCGTAGCAGTTTTGCTTTTCTTGCTACTAGGTTGACCTGAGGTCTTTGCTTTTTTGCCTGTTGCTGTTTCCTTTGCTACATTCCCCTTATTCTTGAGAGATGCGTTAGAAGTTGACTCATCACTCTCTGTTCTAGCCGTTTCGGGAGATTCCTGCACGAACGCTTCAGGTTCTTGAATTTCCGGCACCCGATTATGCTGCGAATAATTACCTATCCCTGGATACTGCGGATTGGATGGAATATTAGAGTTATCCGGTCCACCAAATGCTCCAAGCGTAGAAGTAGGTACCGTTCCCTGATTAGGCATTCCTGCTCCATATGCGGAAAAAGCGTTTGGATTCCCATATTCAGGATAGGTGTTATATACAGGCATGTCATATGAATAAGTTTGCACTGGTTGAATATGCACGCCTCCGCACCCACAAGTTGGCCAAGGAAGGTTCGGCGTCTGTCCTCCATATTGAGGAACAGCATACGGGGAGAAATCCCCGCCAACATTCATGCCAGCAACATTAGCCTCCATCGGATTCCACTGTCCTGGACTCATATTAGGGGCAGCATTGGGATTCCATTGTTCTGGGCTCACGTTAGGCGCTGCATTGGGATTCCATTGCTCTGGGCTTATGTTTGGCGCGGCATTTGGATTCCATTGTTCTGGGCTTATGTTTGGCGCGGCATTTGGATTCCACTGTTCCGGGCTTATGTTTGGCGCGGCATTTGGATTCCACTGTTCTGGGCTTATGTTTGGCGCGGCATTGGGATTCCACTGTTCTGGACTCATATTAGAATACATATTGCCCGAAAAATAACATGGTGAAATACATTCTGGTGCATAAGCCATTGGCTGAACATAACTTGGTGCCCAGTTCATGTTCATATTAGGGCTATTTTGATATGAATCATAGAGATAAGGATTTCCTCCCAGGCCCGGGTATCCGTTGGAATTATCCCATGTGCAATCATTGTCTGCTTTCTTCTCAGCTTTAGGTGCTTCTTGTTGAGCAATCGGTTCTTGATTTGGAACCGTAATCTGAACAAATAAACTCTGCATTTCAATTTCTTGCACTGGAGCAACTTCCATTTGCATATTAGGCGCAGGATTGGGTGCAATATTTTGTGTATTAATAGGGGCGATGTTTAGCGATGGGTGTGGTGCAGAATTGGATTCAGGTGAGATATTTGTCACTGGTTTAGGTGCAGGTTTAGCTTCTGGCTTGGTCTCTGGTTTTACTTCTGGTTTAGTTTCTGGTTTAGGTGCAGGCACTACTTCAGCAGCAGGCTGTTCTTTGGGACCTGTATATTCCTTGCCACCCACCTGCGTTTTCTCTGACGCGTTAGACGGCGTATACCCAGGCTGTGTCGGTGAGGTATTGGATACTTTTTTAGGAATATTAACTACTTCCCCTAACATAAGTACATTTGGATTCTTTAGTTGGGGATTGGCCTCAACCATATCCTTCAAAGGAATTCCCCAGGCTTTAGATAATTTCCACAAGGTATCTCCTTGTTTAACTGTGTGCTTGTAGTAAACTTCACTGTTCTCCGGTACGGATACAGGGGCCGTAGGTATTTTTACTTTGTCTCCAACCGCTAACACATTCGGATTACTGATCTGCGGGTTTGCTTCAATAATTTTTTGTAACGGCACTCCGTACTTTTGCGATAAGGCATACAAACTATCGCCTTGTTTGACAATGTGTATTTTCACGTAGCATTAACCTCCTAAAAGTTTTGTGGAGTATTGCTTTCTTTACAGCTACACAGCAAAACTGACTTCGAAAGCAAACACCCTTTTCATGGAACATTGCTCTCTTACAAAGTTATATGCGGTACAGCCGCCTCCTTCGTTACTACATCTTATGCAGCCCATGGGCGAATGACATCCCCGAAATAAAAAAAATCCTTTCATGATCCATGAAAAGATTAACCGGAGACTCCCGTTTTCTTCTGCATGTATGCATAAAAGGACTTCTGATGCGTATTCAATGCTATTTACGTTGTATGATTAGTCTTTATTCCCAAACCTTATAGCCATCTTTATCAACCACATTACGGAACTCTTCGAGCAGCTTCAAAGTGATTGGACCCGCTTGTCCTTCACCAATGATCCGGCCGTCAATTTCACGTGCTGCAATAACCTCAGCAGCTGTGCCAGTGAAGAACACCTCGTCCGCTATATAAACATCATGCATTGTGAACGGTTCTTCTTTCAGTTTAATACCTAATTTCTCACAGAGCTCAATGATCGCCAGACGGGTAATTCCTTCAAGGGCTCCCAAGTAACATGGAGGAGTGAAAACTACACCATTTTTGATGATGAAAATGTTATCGCCCGATCCCTCAGTAACATAACCTTGAGCGTTCATCATGATGGCTTCGTCGGCTTCTGCCAAGTTGGATTGGATTTTTACTAGGATATTGTTTAGGTAATTAAGCGATTTGATCTTTGGATTGAGTGCATCCGGAATATTACGGCGTTGGGACACAGAAACTGCACGAAGTCCGTTCAAATACGCTTGTTCTGGGTAAATAGCCAGTTGCTCAACGATAATAATTACACTAGCTTTTGGACAACGGCGTGGATCAAGACCTAAGTTCCCTGGTCCCCGGGAGACGATCAGTCGAATATAACCGTTCCGCATGTCGTTAAGACGAATCGTTTCAGCCATAGCTTCCAGCATCTCATCATACGTTAGCGGAATGTCCAGCATGATCGATTTTGCCGAATCATACAGTCTGTCCAAATGCTCTTTACATTTAAAAATATTGCCGTTATAGATACGGATACCTTCAAAAATACCGTCTCCATACAAAAAACCGTGATCAAAAACGGATACCTTTGCATTTTCCTTCGTTACGTGTTGTCCATCCAAATAGATCCATTGCTCAGCCATGAATTTACTGCACCTCCGCTTTCTCTTCCTCATAGGTGTATGTGGGATACGAGCCCAGAATCCTTACCTGACAGCCTAAAGCACTAATTTCTTCAATAGCCCCTGGCAGCAGAACAGATTCTATCGGTTCCAGCACATCAATATAAAAATAATAAGTACCCAGCTTCTTCTTCGTTGGTCGTGATTCAATACGCGATAAATTCAGTTTCCGCCAGGAAAAAGCAGCAAGCACCTGATGCAAGGCACCTGGAAAATCCTCTGGCAGCGTTACTAGAACACTCGTCTTTACTCCTGTGCTGCTCCGCGGAAGATCTATCTTCTGTGGACCAACCAGGACAAACCGTGTGTAGTTGTTGTTGTGATCTGTAATTTGCCGATCTACAATCTCCAGCCCATGAGTAGCGGCGCCAAGAGCGGTACCGATAGCAGCCCAGCCCTTGCCGGGATTGTTTTTGACGATTTCTACAGCTTCAGAGGTACTTCCAACCGACTCCAGTTCAGCCCAAGGGGCATGCTTACGAACAAATTGCATACATTGTGCCATTGCTACGGGGTGCGAAAGGATTTTTACCATCTTGGTGAAATCCTTGTTGCCGTCTGTATCTGTGAATTCCCTTGGGTTACCGATAAGATTCTGTATCGATGGAAAAATCCATTCCGTCTGCATTGGCAGATCCACTTCATTGATGAGCCAATCGATGTGAAGACTAACTGAGCCTTCAATGGTATTTTCAATCGGAATCACGCTGTAATCGGTGGTACCATTCGCCGTAGAGAGAAATACATCGGAAATTAACTTGTGATGCACAAGCTTTACAGGTTCACCGTTAAACAAATGCAGCAGCGCTTCGTGGGATACCGAGCCCTGCGGCAATACCGCTATTGATTTCATGACCGTACTCCTTTTATCATATCCAAAAATGATACGTTTTGCATCTCGTTTATTTCGAGCAGCTCTGTAGTAACTCCAGAAGCACAAGGTGTTAACCAGCAGGTCCGAGCGGAAATGCCATGTTCCTGCATCGTATTCTTCAAGAAGGCCTCAAGCTCACTCTTACGGGTCTCTTGGCGATCCACTAAACATAGCAGAGTCGGTCCAGCACCGCTAAGTGCGATCCCTAAAGCACCGTGTTCAGGAGCTTCTGCGAGCAGCTTCTCCATGCCCGGTATAAGCGGTGCACGATACGGCTGATGCAGGCGATCCTGCATCGCTCTGCTAAGCAGGTCAAGCCGGCCTGATGCCAGCGAAGCCGTCAATAGAGAGGTTCTGCTGATGTTGTACACAGCATCACTAACTGAGATTTCTGTTGGAAGCAATCCCCGCGCTTTTGTGGTTTCCAGTTCGAATTCAGGAATAACCACCAGCACCTCAAGATTTTGTGGTGGTTCTAGCCGAACATAATCCGCATGTTCACCATCCCACACGGCAGTAATAATGCCGCCAAACAAGGAGGCACCCACATTATCGGGATGTTTCTCAAGCTGGGTAGCCATATCAAACAGCTTAGCATTATCCAGCGGAGAGCCAATCATTGTGTTCGCTGCGACCATTCCGCCAATAATAGCTGAGGCACTGCTGCCGAGTCCACGCGTAAGCGGAATCTCCGAGTACATGGATATCGATAATTCAGGCACCGTAACGCCTGCCTCTGCAAATACCATTTGAGCGACCTTATAGAGTAAATTGCTCTTATCCTGAGCCACTCCATTCATCTCATCACCATATAGATGAAAAACAGTCTCCTCTGCTTCCTCCATCTCAATCCAGGCATATAGCGGCAAAGCCATACCCAGAGTATCGAAGCCCGGACCAAGATTGGCAGTACTAGCAGGCACTTTAACCCTAGCTCTTCCGTAAATACTCATAACAGGTACAATCTCCTTACTATGTTTTGAAATATGAAAGTATTAGTTCAGTGGCTTGGTTAACCTTCCACACGATAATGGCTCTTAATCCGGCGGATGACTTTCAGCTCCTCGAAATGGCGCAGCACTTTGTTCATGCTTGCTTTACTAGCGTTATGAGTGACAATAATGATCTCCGCATCAGGATTATTGGGATTGGCTTGCTGAACTACTGAATCCAAACTTACATCATATTCGGCAAACACTTGAGTAATCTTAGCCAATACCCCTGCTTTATCATCAACATGCAGAAGCAAAAAGTTTTTATAAAAAATAGCTTCATCACTCTTAAGCTTTTTCTGCTTGTAAGGTACTTTTTGCTTCAATCCATTCACACCTAGTTTAAGGTTCTTAATGACAGCTACCAAATCAGCTACCACTGAGGTTGCAGTTGGCATTGCGCCCGCACCCGCACCGTAGAACATGGTCTCTCCCACTGCTTCCCCGTATACGTAAACTGCGTTGAACACGCCATTGACGGAAGCCAAGGGATGACTAGCCCGAATCAAGGTTGGCTGAACACTGATGCTGAATTCTTCATCCTGACGTTCAGCGATGCCTAACAGCTTAATTTCATATCCGAGACGTTTCGCAAAGGCGATATCCGCCTTACTCACCTGAGAAATCCCACTCACACTTACATCATGCAGCTCCACATTAGTACGGAAACCTAAGGTTCCGAGAATCGCCATTTTGCGGGCAGCGTCCAGGCCTTCCACATCCGAGGTTGGATCAGACTCTGCGTATCCCAGATCCTGCGCTTCTTTTAACACATCATTATAGGATGCGCCTTCTTGGCTCATTTTGGTTAGTATGTAATTAGTCGTTCCATTCACGATACCTATAATCTTCATAATCTTATCTGAGGAAAAGCCCTCGATAAGTGTGCGGATAATCGGAATGCCTCCTGCTACGCTAGCCTCATAAAAGACATCACATTGCTTCTCCTGCGCCTTAGCAAGAATCTCCGAGCCGTGCAGCGCCATCAAATCCTTGTTCGCAGTTACGACATGTTTACCGCGTTCCAAAGCTTCAAGAATATATTCTTTGGTTCCCGCGATTCCCCCCATAACTTCAACGATGACATCAATTTCAGGATCACGAATCACATCCCATGGATCTGTCGTTATTTTAGCAGGATCAACCTCGATTTCGCGTGGTTTATTAGAATTATTCACAGCTATACGTTCAATGACAATTGAAGAGCCTACCTGGCTGCTTAAATCCTCTTGATTCCCTTCCACGATACGAACTACACCTGTGCCTACTGTTCCCAGGCCCAGCAACCCCACTTTAACCGGCTTCATCTGTCTCCTCCTAAAAGTTTACGAATATAGTTCCTATCCCTGTCCAACGATTAAAGCACGCTTCACTCCTGGAATCTCTTTCAGACTATCCAGCATCTCTCCGAGCTCCTCATTTAAGTGTGAAATTTCTACGGAGATCACCACATTTGCCCGGCCTTGCAGCGGAATACTCTGGTGAATCGTCAACACATTAGCCCCATGTCCTGCTACAGAGCCTAGTACCTTGGAAAGCATTCCAGATTCGTGCTCCAAATCCATGGAAATCGTAACGATCCGCTCTCGTTCGAGCTGATGGATCAAGTGAATTCCATCCTTGTATTTATAAAAAGCGCTTCGGCTTAATCCCACCTGCTCTACACCTTCATTTACGGTCTTCGCATCCCCGGCCTCAAGCAATTGTTTAACCTGCATAGTCTTAAGTACAGCATCAGGCAATATGTCCTCCCGGACCAAATAATAGCGTTCTCTCACGAACGTCCTCACCTCAAAGACTTTTGTGTTTTCTTAGTGGACATTATATCGGAAAAGGCTTGTAAAATGCAATAACTTTATCTGGATGCTCCAAGGCCGGGTAGTTAGGTGTAGTAAAACCCCCGGATTCCCGGGGGCAGAAGGCAATCGTATGTACACTAGCTGTATGGAATCGTCGTCCCGCAATAGTCACAGATTTTATCCTGCCCAGGAAGTACTCTACTCTTAGCACCGCAACTCGGACAAACGATGGATTTCGGCAGTTGGACAGGTGGCTTAGGCCTATTCTCCGGCAATGACTGCCGTCCAGATGATGGCTGGTTCTCTGTTGCCGCGGAGGGCTGTGCCCGGTCAGGATGTACAAGATTGGGCGGTTGTTTATCTAAGAGCTTAACACGTCCTTCATAATAGACAAGATCAGAAGCAAGTAACCCCCATCTCACCAAATACCGTAGGTCTCTACGTACATCATCTTCACTTTGTTTCGTGATATCAGCTAAATTACCAATATGCCTAACATCATCCACTACGATCAGCATGAGATACTTCTTGCACAGAAAATCAAAGTTTTCTGTTGCGAAGGTAGCCCTCCCTGCAAAGCTGTCTGCCGGAATTATAAAGATCACGTAGAGGACCACCAGAATGATCAATAAAGTGTACCACTTAAAATCCCCTTTGTAGGTCCCCACGGCGAAGAGGACAGCAAGTTCCATAAAAGCTCCCATACATACATGATAGAGCAATTTGTAGTTAAATGATTTCCGCTCATTCTTATAATGAGTGCTTACAAAACGAAGCATCGCAAGTACAAACCCAAGCGGAGCAAACAAATAGGCAATCGCCATGATGATTCGATCAAACACTGTCTGGTCTCGTTTGTTACGGTAGCGAAGGTTATTCTCAGGCGCACGCACCAGTGCTTGTGCCCGTTTGGAATAAATAAGCTTCGGCGGCAATTTCACAAATGAATTGTCTACACGTCCTTCATAATAAACAATATCTGGAGAAAGCACTCCCTGATCTTTTAAATATTCCAAAACCTCGCGGACATTCTCTTCACTGAATCCGCGGATATCGGATAGGCTGCCGATATGCCTTATGCCGTCCACAAGAACCAATGCGATATAGTCATTGCAAAGATAGGTGAATCCCTCTCTCCATCCTACGGCCCTAACGGATAATTTGATGGCGGGAATCCTAAACAATGCGTAGATAATCACCAGCCTGATCAAGAGTGCGACATAATCGATTTGACCGAGTAGCTTGCTAATAATGAAATAGATCGCCAATTCTACAAAGGCACCCATACACGCATGATAAAACAGGTTAATATTGCTTGCTTTGCGCTGTCTCTTGGAATGTGTAGATAATAACCGAATGGCAGCCAATATAAAGCCAACCGGAGCAAATACATACGCAAACACAATAGTGGTATAATCAAACGCCGTCCGCTCATATTCATGCTTGTACACAGGTTTTCCCGATGCCGGCGGCTGTCTGCGTATATCCAATCCACTCATTTTGTCTTTAATCCCCTTATTTATGTAATCCTATATGCGATGCAGCTAATCTGTTGGTTGACGGCATTAATTGTACGGGATCTTCGTTCCACAGTAATCACAGCTTTTAGATTGGCTTGGGAGCACAGTATTCTGGGCTCCGCACCCCGGACAACGGATAGACTTAGGCAGTTGCGGCGGAGACTGAGGCTGCGCAGGTATTTGCTGCCCCGATGCTTGGGTTCTCCCCGTTCCTCCAAAGCCCGAAGTACTTTCAGGGTAACCTTGATTAGCTGCTGATGGTTCTCGCGTCTGGCGCCCTTCGGATAATGCGACATCAATATCAAGCAGTCCTTTATCCTTCAGATACTGGACATCTCTCCGTACATCACTTTCACTTTGGCCTATTCGTTCAGATATACTGCCAATATGCCGGATATTCTTATTTTGAATCAGCTCTATATAAGAAGTGTTAAGCTTAGAAAGGGTATATTTAGCTTTCGCTGTCACACTGGCCAGTATAAAAGCTGGAGTCAAAAACATGATTGCAATTAAAATAAGCGTTGATACTAATTCAGAAGTTCCAAATTCCCCATTGAGCGCACTAGAAAACATAGCAATAGAAAGTTCAACAAACCCACCAATAAATACATGCATCAGCAGATTGAGGTTAGTCGGTCTGCGGTAATTTTTGTAATGCGTTGTCATCAAACGTAACAAGGCAAGCACAAGTCCAACTGGCATCAGCAGATAAGCAGCCGCGAGAATAACATAATCAAACCCGGTACGTTCGTATTTAAGCCGGGGAACGACTGCATTTCCTCCCGGGAGCGGTGACGGCTCTTGTAGGTTCAAACTGTTCATGTAGTAAACTCCTCCTATTTAAGTGCCGCTAATTCACGGTTACGCCGCTGAAGTGTAGACTTTATACTCTCTGACATCTCATTTACTTCTACCTGCCAGCCCTCATGTGGCTCTTGGGTCGCCAGCAGTAGCTTCACGTGATCATGTAACAGAGAAATCTGCTGCTGCAGAATATCCTCTGTAGCATATAAAGACGGTTCTGATATCGGATCACTGTACTTAAATTTTTCCTCCAACATATCTAACACGTTCACTAGCTGCTCGGATTCGGAATTCTTCCAGCTACTAGCCAGCTCACTCATTTCAGTTAATTCGTTCTGATACCGCCGAAACTTTTGTAAAGACCTTTTGGCTTGCTGTTCCCCTGCCCCAGCATTCCACCCGTAAAGCCCTATCGCGGCCAAAGTGATCGCTCCTAACACAAGAATCAGCAATTGTTCGGCTGCGTACCACAAGGCGGGTAACTCCAGCAGCCAATCGAAGAGTAAGGCCGATACAAATACGATGGCTGCATAGATTCCCGTAATGATTGCGCCGCTGATAAGAACAGGCGGAGTCTGCTGAATGCTACTTGCAGTTCGGAGCCAAAAAATACAATAGCCATAGATTACACTTTCTGCTAACAGAACCGCGGATAAAGAAATTATGAACCGAAACAGTGAGTCGGAGAAACCTAATCCAATAAACGAGAACACTGTCAGTACTATAGCTACCGCATAAATGATGGTAATAATGTATATATATCTCCTGCTTTTGTTCATTAGGTCCTCCTTAGCCTGCTTTTGTTCCGCACTCTGCACAGAATTTTTGTCCAGCTTTCAGCTCATGTCCACAGCCGCTGCATTTAATCACCATGCTGTCTCCACAATGAGGACAGAATTTCACCCCTGGCGCTACCATAGTCCCACATTTACCGCAAGCTTTAGGCATTTCTTTTCCACAGGAGACACAAGAAGCCGCTCCCTCAGGATTATCTGCTTTACAGGATGGGCAAGGACGATAAGGATTCCCGCAACCTGGACAGAACTTAGCTCCTGCATTTAGTTCATGCCCGCATTCAAAACATTTGATCTTGTTCGCAGAGGGAGAACCTTGCGGGTTGCCTCCAAGCGCCTGCCCACAACCGCTGCAGAACCGTCCCTCTACTGGATTCATAACTCCACACTTAGAGCAGGAACGCTGCTCTTGACGTATAACTGTAGTCCCTGAATCCAAGTTCATCCCTCTAGTCATACGGTTCACCATATCCATAGCGGGTCCAGCAAATCCCATTCCAAGTCCAAGCCCCATCCCGGTGTTCATCATGCCCACTCCAAGATTGCCGGGATTACCTGCCGCTTCTTCCATCGTGTCAAAACCACGCTCCTGCTGATAGGTGAAGCCCATGATATCCATTTCCGCTTTTTTAGCCAAAGCTTCCTTCAAACGAATCGTTGCCGGATCATCCTCTGGAATATTGATCGAATCAATATAGAAATTATTCAGCTCAATGCCATTATCCAAGAAAGCCGAGGCTAGTCGGCCCTGAATATGTTTGGAGATCTCTGCAACATAAGCATTAATCTCCAGTATGCTGATTTGCTTGTGCACAAGGTAAGAAGAAATAAGTTCATTTATATTCGACATCAGCAGTCCGCGGAAATAACTGATAAGCGTTTCATGATCAAACTGCGGGAGCGTCCCTACGAGCTTCAGCAAGAATTTTCGCGGATCATCGATTTTTACACCAAACTGCCCAAAAGAACGAACAGAAATCATAATTTTGTATTTGGGATCCTGAAGCTGTAAAGGTGAGCTCGTTCCCCATTTGACATTCATCGAATTCGTCTTATTCACATACCATACTTCAGCCGTAAATGGTGATTTTCCACCAAAAGGAAGATTAACGATATTGGATAAAATAGGTATATTAGCGGTGCTTAGCGTGTGCCGCCCAGCTGTAAAAGAATCAAGCGCTTGTCCGCCCTTGAATAGAATCGCTTCCTGGGATTCATTAACGATTAGTTGTGTCCATGTCCCCAGCTCCTGGTTAGGATATTTCCATGCGAATATACCTGGAGGACCGTCATACTTCACCACTTCTATAATTGCCATCTGCTATTCCTTCTTTCATTATCTTATATATAAATAACGTGTACGCTCCCAAATGGGAATTAGTGTATTTCGATATTTATTGTATACGATATATATCGTGTTTTGGGTTCTTTTATTGAAAAAAATTACTGATCTCCTCACAAAAAAAGCGCCAACTATGCTATCCCTTTACAGGAAAACCATAGTTGGCGCTTCATAGTCAGCTAAATATTAATAGTAGCTGCTGTTCTCAACGAATTCGAATTCGAAATCAGCGATACGGACAATCGTTCCTTCTACAGCACCGCGTTTACGAAGCTCTGCATCTACACCCATATGACGCAAAGTCCGTGCCAGCTTGAGAATCGCATCATGTGTGCTAAGCTGCATGCGCTTCAGCATACGTTCGATACGTGGGCTTGTGACCACAAACGCCTCGTTATCCCGTGTAATAGTAAAGGAATTATCCTCTTCTGCTTCCAGCTTATACACCTTACGTTCAGTAGTTTCAGCAACTTCCTCAACCACCGGCGCAACCGGAATGCTGTCGAGAATATCCGTTGCACGATATAGGAGCTCCTGAACACCCTGACGGGTAAGGGATGAAATTGGCATGATTTCTAAATCCGGCCGCACCTCAGCTACGCGTTCGCGGAAAGAAATAAGATTCTCTTCTGATTCAGGCATATCCATCTTATTCGCCGCCACAATCTGCGGACGATCGATTAGACTAGCATTGTACTGCTTCAGCTCATCATTAATTAGAACCCAATCCTCGAAGGGATCACGGCCCTCAGAGCCAGACATATCAACTACATGAATGATGATACGCGTGCGTTCAACGTGACGCAGGAATTCGTGACCCAGACCTATGCCTTCACTAGCTCCCTCGATTAATCCAGGCAGATCCGCCATCACAAAGCTTCGGCCATCCCCAACATCCACTACCCCTAAATTCGGTGTAATTGTTGTGAAATGGTAAGCTCCGATTTTGGGCTGAGCTGCGGACACAACCGACAGCAACGTAGATTTACCCACACTCGGGAAGCCTACAAGCCCTACATCAGCCATTACCTTAAGTTCCATAACAACATAACGCTCTTGGCCTTCTTCACCGTTCTCCGCAAGCTCTGGTGCAGTATTATTAGCTGTGGCAAAACGGGTGTTACCCCGGCCTCCACGGCCTCCACGTGCAACTACAACCTGTTGTCCATGACGCGTCATATCGGCAATGATCTCTTGCGTATCATCGTCAATCAGAATGGTTCCTGGCGGAATACGAACGATCATATGATCCGCATTCGCTCCATGTTGGCTTTTGTTCCGTCCTTTAATCCCTTTGTCAGCTTTGAAGTGGCGCTGATAACGGAAATCCATCAACGTGCGCAGTCCCTCATCTACACGGAAAATAACGTCGCCTCCACGGCCTCCGTCACCACCGGCAGGACCACCCTCCGGTACATATTTCTCCCGGCGAAACGCAACGAGACCATCCCCGCCGTCACCGCCTTTAACATAAATCTTAGCTTTATCTACGAACATAAATGTTCACCTTCCTCACATTTCAAGCGGTAATCGCAGCTCGACATAAGCCCTGCTAGGCTTAAACTGCTCTGCTTTCATGATTTTTCCTTGTACTATATTATAAATTTGCCCTTTGAGCAGCTCGGGATTGCCATGCTCCCCCTCGCCTTCGAAGGAGATAAGAATGTCTCCTCCATCCTGAAAAAAGCCAAGGCGCAGCTTGCGCGTCTCCCCCTGAGGAGCCAGCCCGTTGTACTGATAAGCCCGTATGGTCTGCATAATCACTGAAGTCAGCTCATCTCCTGCTTCTGGATTTAGCTTGTCCTCTAGCTGCAACCCTTCCTCCACCTGAACTTCCAATTCCAGACTAGACCTGTTAGTTCGGAAGGATTGGATATAGAAAACCAATGAAGGAATGCCCAACTTAGCGATACGACTATCAAGTGCTATGCGTTCCTTTATTCTTTCCACACACTCCACGGATTTATTAGGCTTTCCAAGCTGAATATATCCGTATAGAATCTGCAAATCGTTCATCCAATCATGTCGATGATGATTCAGTGTCCGAATCGCCGCCTGTTGCAGAGTGTTCTCTTGTATACGCAGCTCCCGTTCATAATGACGCTGGCTCCAGATAAAACTGAAAGCAACGATTGCCACTACCCAGACTCCGAGTAATAGACACGTCAGAAGAGAAGTATGCCAATACAAAAGACCTAAAGGAAGCATTACGGATAACATGACTGCCCAGATTGCACTTTTCCAGGATTTCATTCTTTCTCCCCGTCCCTCAGTTCGCAAAATTCATGACTTCGTTTAGATAATTTGTTTTGTTAGTATCATTTACCATTTCCTAGTATAACACACGCGTTCACTGTAGTTCACCAGAGATAATAACGAGAATTTCACATCTATCTAACCATTCCAACTTTGCATCACAAATAATTATGAATATTCTACAAAAAAGCCTCCGGCACTCATGCCGGAGGCTTCTACTTGCTCATATGGTCCGTAAGCTTACGCTTCCAGTGCCGCTGCTACCGGAGCGACATCAACTGGGTACACGCTCACTTTTTTGCGATCGCGGCCCCAACGTTCGAACTTCACTACGCCATCCACCATTGCGAACAAAGTATCATCTTTACCGATGCCTACGTTAGTTCCTGGGTGAATTTTTGTTCCGCGTTGACGAACCAAGATGTTACCGCCGGTTACTGCTTGACCGTCAGCACGTTTCACGCCAAGACGTTTGGAATGGGAATCCCGTCCGTTTTTTGTGGAACCTACACCTTTTTTCGATGCGAACAATTGAAGATTCAATTTCAACATGTTGTCAACCTCCTTCTTTAAATATTTACTTGCTGTATTTGAATATACTTCCCGTATGATTCTGCGATATCATTCAGCATTACGACCATGGATTCAAGCAGCAATTGTACCTTCGCGGAAGTATCGAAATCTTCAACAGAACTTAATGTTCCACTTAAGAATCCGTTCTTCATGGATGTATCCATGGAGATTCCGGTCAAGGTCTCAATCGAATTGACGGTTCCAACTGTTACAGCGGATACCCCGGCACATACGATATCTTCGCCACGCTTCGCATAACCCGCATGCCCCTTAACCTCAAAGCCAACGATAGTTCCTAGATCCGATAATCGTGTAATCCGCACGCTAATCATTAACGCACCTTCTTACGCTTGAATCTTCTCGATAGTTACTTTCGTGTACGGTTGACGATGACCTTGTTTCTTGTGGTAGTTCTTCTTAGGTTTGTATTTGTAAACTACAACCTTAGCGCCTTTACCATGTTTCTCGACTTTAGCTGTTACAGACGCGCCGCTTACTAGCGGAGTTCCTGCAGTCAGACCACCATCATTAGAAACAGCCAATACACGGTCAAAAGTTACACTTGCGCCGTCTTCAGCTTCCAACTTTTCAATGAACAAAACGTCGCCCTCTTGGACTTTGTATTGTTTACCACCAGTTTCGATAATTGCATACATTTTACTTGCACCTCCTCATGTCTCAGACTCGCCTAGTCTAGGTGGCAGAATTCCCGTAGGAACTGCGCTTATGTACCCGATCGGAGCGGTTACAGCATGTGCAGGATCAACTGCATCAAACACATACTTGAAGATAGTATCATACTTATGACTTATCGTCAACTCATTCCAGCCATTCTCCAACTTTTCCGGTTCCCCCGCAGCACTGGCAAATCACAGGCGCAAAGCTGGCTGAATCATGCCTTGCCTTCTTTCTGGTCATCTCGAGCAGCCCGAGTCTTGTCCACCCCAAAATATGTGTTTTGGTGCGATCCTTGCAGATCACTTTCTCTAATCGCTCTGTGACCATCTTGCGGTGAAGCTCTTGTTCCATATCAATAAAATCGACAATAATGATTCCACCAGTATCGCGTAACCGGATCAAACGACCGATCTCCTCAGCTGCGAGCAAATTCGTATTAGTAACCGTTTCTTCAAGCGATGCTCCGCCAATGTATTGAGCGGTGTTGACATCAATTACGGTTAACGCCTCTGTCTCATCCCAGATCATTGTTGCTCCGCCCTCCAGCGTGATTTTGCGGCTGAAGCTCTTGAGCAATTGATCCTGAATACCATAAGCAGCGAAAATAGACTCCGCTCCATTATAAAGACAGACTGGCTTGTACCCTTCAGGAGCCATGTCGTCCAGAAAGGCTGTTGCTTCTCTAGCTGCGGCAGATGAATCAATAATCAACTGATCCCGTTGCGGATTAAAGGCATCTCTTATAAAGCGTTGGACAATACTAAGATCACGATGTAGTAAAGCGGGAGCCTCTACCGTTTGTGCCTTACGTGTAATATTCTCCCATTGGGCACGCAAAAAAGAAAGATCACCCTCCACAGCTTCATGTGGCTCGTCCTGAGAAACCGTCCGCATAATAAGCCCTTCTTCTTTCATTCGCAGACGTTCTCCGATTCCTTTGAGACGACTGCGCTCTGCATCCCGGCTTATTTTTTTGGAGACACCGACGTATTCTGCAAAGGGCATGTACACCATCCAGCGCCCGGGCAACGTATAATGAGTCGTTACACGCGCGCCTTTTCCGCCGCTCGGCTCTTTCCGCACTTGAACAACAATATCCTGTCCCGGCTGCAAAAGCGTCTCGATAGAGGGCTTCACATCAGGCTGTTTATCCAAATTAGGATGCAATACATCATCAACATATAAAAAAGCATTCTTCTTCTGTCCGATATCAACAAAAGCAGCCTGCATACCTGGAAGTACGTTAATCACACGGCCCTTGTAATAACTGCCGACCAACCCTTGCTGCTGATCGCGTTCAGCCGCGTACTCCACCAGCCTTCCGTTTTCCAGAAGAGCCATTCGGGTAATGTGCTGCGTGCAGTGAACGATCATCTGTTTCATGGCTTCACCTCTGGTTTCGTTCGTTCATTCCTTCACATTCTCTGCATAAATACACTATATTCCGAAGTAGGTTGATATTAAGCGCTGTTCCGGCACAACAGCAACAACATTTCCTTTACCGTTTAACACATAGATAAAATGATATTGATTACGTTTAAATAGACGCAATATATCATCTAAAGGTTTCGCAGATAATGCAACTATTGGACGAGCTACGCTTCCTGTTCGCAAATGATACTCATAAACAGCCTCCCGATTCATCAAAAAAGCAACAAACCGGTACGGTAAATTACGATGGTCGGTGAAATTCGAATACAGCAGAAAAGCTCCGATCATGACCATATTCAGCCTAAGGCCTCCACCCGCTCCAAGAGGCAGCAGCGCATATATAATCACAAGGACACTTGCGGCTACACTCACCCGTCCAGTCCATAACAAAGTGTAGTAATAAGGAAGTACTAAACTAATAGTGGCCTGAAGCACTTTACCTCCGTCAAGCGGCAGCACTGGCACTAGATTAAAAAGCCCAATAATGGCATTGGCATGAATAAAATAGGTCAGAAATTCCTGATTGCCATAACCGGCTTGTTGAAGTCCAAAAGCAATAACGATCATAATTCCATTTTGCAGTGGACCGGCAAGGGCTATTCCGATCTCACGACTGGCTGTAAGCCGCCCATGATCTTCAATAACAGCCACTCCGCCAAACGGAAGAAGCTGAACCGACTTAACTGTAACACCGGCCAAAAGAGCCGCAACGACATGTCCCATTTCATGAATGAAGACAATCGTAAATAAGGTGAGCAGCTCTAGAAATTGTCCCGTGACCACGGAGAATAACATAATGATCACGAACAGTGGATGTAGTGACAGTTCGATACCAAAGATCCTAATCAAACGATACCACTTCTGTAGGATCAATATAAGTCTTGTCTTTTATCACTGCGAAAAATAGTGTTGAAGCTGAGGATACGTCCTTCTCCATCATCCAACCGAGTGAATCCCCGCTCTGCACCCAGTCATCAACCTCCAGCTTGGTGCCGCTCAAATGTCCGTATTCTGCAGTGACACCGCCTGAATGCTGAACAGCAATTCGAATGCCCCCTTCCAGCTCCTTAGAGATGGAGAGAATACGTCCCATGTCTATACTTTTCACCGTCACATTTAAGGTTGAATCGATTTGAGGCATAATTTCCACCCCTTTTAGCGTAGATGCAAAAGGCTGGACAATGCTCCCAGCTATCGGGGCAGTAAGTTGATGATGAGCGGCCACTTTTTGAGCAGGCTCATCTTTATCCCCAAATATCGGAATGAACGCTGGAGCTCCGTTAAAGTTCTCCTCATACCAGACTCTCACAGCCGTGAAATCCATGTCATTGCTTAACGCATCACTAATAAAAGCTTGCATCTTATAGGACCATGGCTGATGTACCGCAAAAATCCCCCACACCGCTCCAAACACAAGAACACTAGCAACAAAGCGCCGAATAAAACCAGCAGTGAAATTTGAGCCTCCACCGCCGTTATCCTCCCAGCCTCCACGACTCTTTTTCCACATCACCTCTGGATCGGGCTCTACAGAGGATTGATCCGCATTCTTAAATCCTGTTCCCCATTCCTTAAAGCTCGTACTCTTATCCGGCATAATAAATAAAGGGGGAGCGTCCGCTATTTCAAGTTCCGGGACTTCCGAAACTCCTGAGACTGCTGAGACTTCCGGGAGTTCCTCCAATAAACTACGAATACGCTCCTTGCGGCGATTCTTGATATCTGATTTCTGATCCATATTTATCCCTCCGGACGGGCTTGTTTTACTTCCATTTTATGAAGCACGGAAGTCTCTTTAGAACAAGCCCCTCCAAGGTAGGCCATATAAATACCGGAAAGTACTAGAATGAGCTAAGCTTTTAAGCGAGATATATAAGACTGTTCCTTAAGCTCACATTGTTAAGGAAAAATATGTAACCGTCAAACCTGGCGTCATCTGAATCTTCCCAGAGATCTTCTACTGATTGACTCGACTACGGTCACAGCGGCAAACTCCCGAGTGCCTTGGGCCCCATACAAAAAAATCAGAGGGCATTAAGTTGCATGGCACCTTGTTTCATGACCAGCTATACCTCTGAACGTGGCGGAATCGATCGCAAAGCGACATCGGCATCGGGTCGTTGAATTTGAAAATAACCGGAGTGAAATTGTGCGGGTTGTGACCGATGTGAGAAAAGCTGCCCCTCACGTTATCGCTAAGAATTATAAGACACGCTGGCAAATTGAAGTCTTTTTCCGGTGGATTAAACAGCATCTGAATGTGCCTTATCTATTTGGAACGACAGAAAATGCGGTATATAGTCAATTATTTGTGGTCCTTGCCGTCTATGTGCTCCAGAAATACATTTTTGATGAAATTCATCCCAACATGCCTATCTTTACTCAACTGGCCTTTTGGGAATCTGTGCAGTATTTCCGCATGTTTAATCTTCCACTGGAGCGGCAGGTTCAGCTTGGCCTGCTCTGGAATAAATGGAATTCCGGAATATCTGCCATCCCATAATGTGGCGAACTGAACTATCATGATTGAAAAACAAGACAAAAATCGACATTATTTCTTTTGGATAAATATCCTGTAGGAAAAAGGGATCATTTTACTTATTAACCATTCACTTCTATATCAGTATTTGATATGGTAATTAAGTACAAAAAATATATATTTGGAGGAAAAACATCTTATGAAAAAAATCTCTAGTTTATTTCTTTTAACGGCTGCTATTTCTTTAGTAAGTGCAGTTCCAACGTTTGCTGCGAATGAATCTAGTACTAACGCAAGCCCACCTTCGTTTGACTCTATTGCACCTTTTGTAGCGGGGGAAGCTACGTTTCCTGCGAATGAATCTAGTGCTAACACAAGCCCTTCTTCGATTGACTCTATTGCACCTTTTGTAGCGGGAGAATCTACGAGTGTTGTTGTAGCTCCTGTTACCTATCAATTCTCAAATCCCATTAATGGAGCTGGCCAGTACGGAAAAATTACACTTGAATCAGCTGGAAAAGCTTCATTATATGTTTACTACAATACAGGTAATGGAGTATGGACCTCGATGAATATTCATGATCCAGGAACCAGTTTTATTTTATTAGATGCAGGCCAAGGCTCAGACTCACTTACTTTCTACATGAATTTAGGTTGGCAATATAAAGTTTACGTATTTGCGGAGACTCATACAGCAAAAGGATATATTAGAAACTACCAATAATCACTAAATGTAATAATTTTATTTTGGGGCATTTACCGAAATCCAATTAAACAGCGACAGTCTTGGACTTTATTTTCTCGTCCTTTGCTGTCGCTGTTTAATTTGCTAGGGGAAGTAAAAAACATATTTTATAAAGTATGACAATTGGGATACTCGCGTGGAACATAGCATCGAGTCTAACCCTTTATTTTTCTACTGACAGTACTCGCTGTAGGAGCGGAAGCAGGTAACGCTTGTACTGTTTGATCCAGTGTAGGATGTTAAGGTGTGAGGCATGGTGCTTAAGGTGGGCCGACAGTTGAGGTAAATTAAATTTCAACTCGAAGAGGATTAAGGCTGGATAAAGATAGGTGATGATATTGACGCAATCACAGAACAAAACCACCCTACGGGTGAATAAGCTTACTAGCCAGCGGTCATTTGTCTGCTGGCTAGTAAGCTTATTCACAAAGGTTCCGTTACAAGCTGGACAGAAAAACTCTAGAAATTCTCCGGCTTCCAGCTCATATGAGCACTTTGTCACTATAAATTCGGGTACAGGATCTACCATCCCTCATTCCACACAGACATAATCCACCCATTCTTCAGGCTTCATATCTTCCTCCTATGGACTCCATAGGGACTGTTCCCTTTCCTTATCCTATTGCATCTTTTGACCTTCCTCTTTTTTCATTCCTTAGTATTACTCATTTCTTTTGATTTTTATATTCTCACTTCTCGTCATAATAATAAATCCGTCCATATTCTGTGTGCCAAATGACCACAAGCAACATTCGGTGCTTACAGCATGGACAGCATATCGGGTCTGCCCAGTAACTCTCTATCATCTGTTCACAGTAACTTTTCTTCTTTCATTTTTCCATAGGGAAGGTCATCCGAATTTGTTTATGTACCATGAGCCCCAATTCTTTGCATTGTATCATTGCCTATTATAATACAAAAAATCCCATCCGTAGATTTCTCTATGGATGGGATCAATTATGTTTTTATAGTAAAATCGCTAGACTTAAGACTAGGACATGCCGAAAAATTTCTTAAGTTTCTTAAATGCTCCCGGTTTGCGGTCAAGCTGCATCAGGGGTACAGCATCACCTAGAATTCGGCGTGCAATATTGCGATAGGCAATAGCAGCTGAAGAATCGGGATTCATAACTGTAGGTTCTCCGTTATTTGCGGCTTTAATGACTAATTCATCATCCGGAACAATTCCGATAAGATCAATGTTCAGCACCTGTAATATATCCTCAATATCAAGCATATCCCCAGACTTCACAAGACCTGGGCGAATACGGTTTACCACCAATTTCGGCGATTCCACACTCGACTGTTCTAATAGTCCGATTATACGATCGGCATCCCGTACAGCGGCATGCTCTGGTGTGGTAACCACAATCGCTTTATCCGCACCGGCAATCGCATTGCGGAAGCCGTGCTCGATTCCTGCCGGACAATCGATCAGAACATACTCATATTCCTTCTTTAGTTCAAGAATGATATCTCTTACTTGTTCAGGAGAGACAGCCGTTTTATCCTTTGTTTGAGCTGCAGGCAGCATATACAATTCATCAAAGCGCTTGTCTTTAACGAGCGCTTGATTAAGGCGGCAACGTCCTTCCGCTACATCCACAAGATCATAAATAATACGATTCTCAAGCCCCATAACTACATCCAGATTACGCAGTCCAATGTCGGTATCGACGAGACATACTTTTTTGCCCTGCAGTGCAAGTGCGGTTCCAATGTTGGCTGTTGTGGTTGTTTTGCCAACTCCGCCTTTGCCCGAGGTTACGACTATCGCTTCTCCCATGGAGGCTACACCCCTTTAAACACATTTAAATCCTGACGTAATTTGACCAAATTATGAATCTTATCGATCTGCATAGCTCCGTTTGTTAAATATGCAAATTCCATACTGCTTTCTCGGGTTTCCCATTCATCGGGCGGACGACTAATAATATCGGCAATTCGCAGCTGCGTTGGAGACATTAAAGAAGCAGCTATAATCGCTTCCTCATTCCCGTCTACTCCAGCATGCGCCATCCCTCTTAGCGAACCTAGTATATAAATATCGCCTGAACAGGTTATGGTCCCCCCAGGGTTCACATCCCCCAGATATAGAAGATTTCCGTTATGGTGCAGCACCTGACCGGAACGTAGAATTCCGCTCATCAGAAACAATGCGTCATTATCCTCACCGCCGGGCGCTGGAAGCGCCTCTATAGATCGAATCAACAGATTTCCCTGTCCCTTAAGAATCTCCAGCACAGCTTCCTTGTCTTCCTCAGTTACGGTACGATTGCCCAGCTTTATGTCCACATGTACAATCGGTCCAGTTAAAATATTTTGATGGCTGTGCTCCAGCTTATAGCGAAGCTCGCTCAGAAGATCTTCAAAGGGACATTTGTCGTCTAGCAGGAATATCAGGCCATCCTTGATGCCCTTAATCCTTACATGCTTGGATTTTACTGTCATATGCCTGGCCCCCTATCCTCATTCATTCGTGCCGGGCCCCTTAAATTCCTGCTTTGTATAGAAAGAAAATAGAAGCTCTTTAAGCCGCTTCTTCCTTATTCGTTTCTTTCTTGATTAGCTCAAGCTGGCGCCGAACCGGTATGTAGAAGAGTAGCCCGATGGCAAAATGAAAAAGCATCGTCGGCAGCATGTGATTCAAAATCGCCCAGCTATAAGGTTCTTGATTAAGATTAAATACACTATAGATACCAAATAGTATACTATCCCCAAGTAGACTTCCAAGCAGAACCACAGTCATCATAAGGGGCAGCGGAGCACGTGGAATCTGAAATAAAAGGCCGATTAAATAAGCCGACAATCCCATCGCAAAAGAGTGTGCTCCAAGAATTCTGCCGTAAAAAACGACATCATGCAGCATTCCAAAACATAATCCCAATATAAGTGCTGTATGCCGATGATGATATATAGTCACGAACAATAACACTACAAAAACCAAATTCGGAATGATTCGCATCTGCCACACATCTGGAATCAGCCAAGGTAAGATGGTTCCCTCCACAATAAATAAGAGGAACAGTATCAGAATAAGAACTGATCTGCGCATATTCACTATTCAGCACGCTCCTCCGTAAACACAACAATCAAATGCTTCCAGTCCTGAAATTCTGCTGAAGGCTTTATCACTGCTGTGGAGGTTAATCCAAATTCACCAACATCGACGCTTTCAACTGTGCCTATTGTCAACCCCCTTGGATACAAGCCTCCAATACCGGAAGACAGAATAGTATCCTCCGCTGCAATAGGATCACCCGGTGGAATCTTGGTCATCAGCAGTCTGTTCGTCTCTGGATTATAACTCTCAATCATCCCAAAGGACTTACCCTCTTTATTAAAGGCAGTTGCCGCAATAGGCGGCTGGGAATTAGGATCATTAGTGTCCATCATGGTCATCAGTTTCACAGTAGAAGTGAAATTGCTAACTTGACTGATAACACCTACCAGACCATCGGTTGAAATAACAGACATATTAGGTCTGACACCATCTTTGGAGCCTAAATCAATTACAATGGTGCTGTTGCTTGGTTCTGTAGTCTGGCTAATTACTTGCGCAATACGATATTCATACTTATACAAATTCTTCTGTTCTTTAGTGAATTGCCATTTTTTTTCCAAGTCTTCATTCTGTACTTTAATAAAATTATACTGGGCTTTATCACGTGCATACTGGGCAGCCATAATTTTAAGCTGTTCATTTTCTTTAGCAAGATCACTCAGATTTCCAATATCTTCAAACAAGCCCGCTACATATCCAGCGGGCTTGTAGAACATTTTTTGCACGAAACCAGTCGAATCTCTGAGAAAGTTCTCCGGCCAGGACAAGCCTTTCCTTGTTGCCAAGCTGAAGCCCATTACCACAATGAACAGCACCAGTGTAATCAACAGAATAAACAGACGTTTATTGCTTAAGAGTTTAAACAGTTTCAACACCCTCTAACAACAGTATTTCTCCCATAACAGGGGTTGACTTACACAAGTGGTAGAACATCATCTTATCTCTTCGAACGAAGACTGGATCCGCTGCGGCTCTTGAACAAATGAATGTTCTCAAGTGCCTTACCGGTTCCAATAGCTACACAGTCCAGTGGATTCTCAGCAACAATAACCGGCATTCCCGTCTCACGTGCAAGCAGCTTATCCAAGTTGCGAAGCAAAGCTCCCCCACCTGTCAAAACAATTCCACGATCCATAATATCTGCTGCAAGCTCTGGCGGACATTTTTCCAACGTTACTTTAACAGCTTCAATAATAGCATTCACTGTGTCAGACAAAGCTTCACAGATTTCATCAGAAGTAATTGTAAGTGTTTTTGGCAGACCTGTTACGAGATCACGGCCGCGAATTTCCATGGTTTCAGCCTTTTCAAGAGGAAGGGCAGAGCCAACATCCATTTTGAGCTGCTCCGAAGTACGTTCACCGATCATCAGATTGTATTGACGTTTGATGTATTGAATGATGGACTCATCCGCTTCATCACCTGCAACACGCACTGAACGGCTAGTAACAATACCGCCGAGCGAGATTACAGCAACTTCAGTTGTACCTCCACCGATATCTACAACCATACTACCTGTAGGCTCCCATACTGGCAGATCCGCGCCGATAGCAGCAGCAAAAGGCTCTTCGATAATGTAAGCTTCACGAGCTCCAGCTTGTTTGGTAGCATCTTCTACCGCACGTTGCTCTACAGCAGTAATGCCAGATGGCACGCAGACCATTACATTAGGGTGACGCTGGAACATAGAACGCTGTTTCTGTGCTTGACGAATAAAATATTTAATCATCGTAGCCGTTGTATCAAAATCAGCGATAACGCCATCTTTCATCGGACGGATCGCACGGATATTTCCAGGTGTACGACCGATCATTTTTTTGGCGGATTCACCCACAGCTTCAATCGTCTTAGTATCAGTGTTAATGGCTACAACGGAAGGCTCTCTTACAACAACACCCTTACCGCGTACGTAGACAAGCGTATTCGCTGTCCCCAAGTCAATTCCTAAATCTTTTGTGAAACCACCCAACATGCTAATTTCTCCTTTTCCTAAGTAAATCTACATTTATATTACATATGTCCTTTTTCTTTCAAGCTTACGAAACTGCTATCTCCGATAATTAGATGGTCCAGCACATCTATTCCGATAATCTCACCTGCCTGAAGCAATCTAGCAGTTAGGGAAATATCTTCTGGACTAGGTGTTGGATCACCACTAGGATGATTGTGCGCGCATATAATAGAGGCGCTACTGCATTTTATAGCTGCTCTGAATACCTCACGAGGATGAACGATCGAAGCATTCAGGCTGCCCATGGACAATGTTTCTTGTCCAATCACATGATTCTTCGTGTTCAGAAACAGACAGACAAAATGCTCCTTTTGCAAATAACGCAATTGCTCAGTCAGAATCTCAGCAGCGTCCCCAGGACAGCGGATAATGACCGGCATATTGAACCTGGAATTCGCAAGGCGCCTTCCCAGTTCGATGCCTGCTTTTAGTTGTACGGCCTTGGCAGGACCGATACCGTTGATTTTGGTCAGTTCTTCGATGCTAAGGTCAACTAGCCCACGCAGGCCACCGATCTTCCCCAGCATCTGCTGTGCAATATGAATAGCCGACTCGCGGCGTGTTCCCGTACGCAGCAGAATGGCTAACAACTCCGCTTGACTTAATGATTCCGCCCCATAATGCATCATGCGCTCTCTAGGTCGTTCTTCATGGGGGAGGTCCCGCAGCATAATTGGTTGCGACTCCATCCCTATCCCTCTTTCCCCAGGCTTCCTACCGGCTCAATACAGTTATACCGAACTCGGATAGCATTTCGCCAAGAAGCGACAAAGGCAATCCGACTACATTGAAATAACAGCCTTCAATTCGTTCCACCAAAATGGACCCAAGCCCTTGTATCGCATAAGAGCCAGCCTTATCAGCGGGCTCTCCCGTAGCTATATAAGCAGCAATTTCCTCTTCAGTCATTGCCCTCATCGTTACGGAAGTAACACGGTGCTCCACTATAGTCTTCCCATTCGGGAGTCCGAGGCAGGCTACACCCGTGTATACCTTATGAGTTTGGCCCTGAAGTCTGGTAAGCATCGCTTTGCTGTCCAGCTTGTCCACCGGTTTGCCTAGCACAGTATTATCTAGTACAACAATTGTGTCGCTTCCTATAATGACTGCGTTACGCTCTCCGGCTGTAGCTACTACGGCTTCTGCTTTTCGCAAAGCTAGACTGCGCACGATTCTCTCCGGCGTCCAATCCGGCGGTGTGCTCTCATCAGCTTCGCTGGTAATGACCTCAAAGGGTAAACCCAGTAAGGATAACAGCTCACGTCGACGCGGTGAACCTGAGGCTAGAATAATGAGTGGTGAGTTGTCCACGTTGTAAACGTCCCTTCTTGCTCAGTAACGAGAGTTACAGTCTGCGGTACAGCCATACAGCTGTAATAATACCGGCGAGACTAAGCATGCACAATTTCAAATGAATAGTGATGTCATAGGTTATGATGTCTAAATCGGCTCGCGGAGACCATTTGAGCACAGTCGATGTTGTTAGAAAAGACAGAGCCTTTACGGGCTGCAGCAGCTTGGCGATCCAGGCTCCAGCCAGCCAGCCTAGAATTAGAAATAACAGCAGTGTTCCTACATTTTTCTTCTTCATCTCAGTCTTCCCTCGCCATTTTTTGACACCCTAATTATTATACGGTGAAACGGTGATCAATACAAACGTAAAATCCCCTACGGTAATGTTTACCACCTTTTGCCCTAAAAGTTGCGGAACGATACCCTTCTCCGAAAAAAACAACAAGCCCCCAATTCCCCGGAGACTTGTTGTTATTTTGAATCCGCAATCCAAGCATTCAATTCATAGCAGACAGCAGCTGTTTTTGGCTGGTCAAGAAGCTCAGCATGGATTCCTGCACTTCCCAAAGCAGGGCTTGCGCCTTGTTCTTGTTATATTCACTCAGTGCTGAAATTCCTTGGCTCATAGATTTCTCTAGCGCTGCGCAAATGCTTTTGGCTTCAGGCGTTATGCCTTGCTCCAGAGCTTTAACAGCTTCACTCCATTGGAGATGAAGATCACTCACAGCTGAGGTATTAGCTGCCGCATCCGTTTGTCCGCCACTGAGTAAAGAAGCGGATTGACTGCTTAGTTCACTGAGCAACTGTCCACTCACCGCAAAATAACTATTCACAGCCTCCGCATTTCCGGCAAATCCTAATCGTTCCACTCCGGGAAGATCCACCTCTCTTACATAAAGCTCAATCCCTTGATTCTTCAGTCCACTGCTGAGCAGCTTAGCTTGTTCACGGTCAGAGGACATTCCGGCATATACACGATTTCCGTCAGCAGGGTCCAAGCCTGCAGCCAAGCCAGCGTCCAACAGCTCTTGTCTAGCTTGTTCCGCGCCTGCCGGCGTACTGAATACGCCATACTGCAGCAGGTAGTAGCTTTGCGCAGCCACTTGAACAGGAATACTGTTTTTGCCGGCATCATCTGTGCCCGTAACCGGCAATCCCGAGGTTCCTACACCTGCTGGATCATTAGCTCCGGAAGTCTGCCCTGAAGTAGCCAATGTATCTGTTATCCCGGTTCCTGAACTACTGTCCATGTTTCCTCCATAAAAAAAGGAAAGCGCCGCATACCCAAGCAGTAGACCTGTGCCGATGGCCCCCACCACAGACAGGGATAATTTCCACCAATACGATGGGCGACGAGTATGATATGAGCCCCCATAACCTCCCGTATAAACCTCTGCTGATTTATCTCTATCATCCAGTACCAAATCTGAGAGCAGATACGATTGCTGCGTATTTCTGAAATCTCTATCCTGTTCGTCCCATTCTTGCTGGCGTGGATCTACAGTTCCTGAGTAATAGTCGTAAGCATCCTCCGGCGGTGCCTCACGCATAGAGCGTAGATCAGGTTCTTGCACCCAAGTATGCTGCTGTGCTGGACCGACCTCCTTGCGCAGCTCCTCTGCATATTCTTCAGCTGTACCCAGTCCGCCACTGGACCAGCGCTCCACTACCTGCGGTTTTGGCTTAGGCTCGTCCTTATTCACGTCAAATCGGAATGTCATTCTTCCGTTATTCAACAGTAACACCTCACCTCATCTAATCTATATGGAAATATATGATAGACAATAGAGAGATATGCTATTTTTATAGCCAAATGAATAATGAAAGTTATACGGATTCAGTTTACATTACATGTAACTTTTATATACTATATAAAAAGAGCTAAAAGTGTGCACTATACTAGTTAAGCTAGAAATAGGATTTTAGTTCATTACAGTTTAGGAGGGCTTTTTCTGAAACAAAAAATTCAAGCAGCAATTGTGGGCTACGGTAATTTAGGAAAAGGTGTACGTAAGGCTATTAACCAAAGTGAAGATATCGAGCTGGTTGCGATCTTTACGCGCAGAGAGCCTGGACAACTGGAAGCCGGTGAAACCGGTGTGAAATTCGAGCATATCTCTGCCGTCGAACAATATAAGGGAAAAGTAGATGCTATGATTCTGTGCGGAGGATCGGCTACCGATCTGCCAGAACAGACACCAGCTATTGCCCGGATGTTTAATACCGTGGACAGCTTTGACACTCATGCCAAAATCCCTGAGTTCTTTGCGACCGTTGATGCCGCAGCTAAACAAGGCGGAACACTCAGCGTAATTTCTACGGGCTGGGATCCAGGCCTGTTCTCCATGAACCGTCTGCTAGCTGAAGCTATTCTGCCACAAGGTAAAGAATATACTTTCTGGGGTAAAGGCGTCAGCCAAGGTCACTCCGATGCCATTCGCAGAGTAGAAGGCGTTAAAGGTGGCGTACAATATACTGTTCCAGTACAAGAGGTTATCGAGGCCATCCGTGCGGGTGAAACACCAGAACTTACTACTCGTGAAAAACATCTTAGAGAGTGTTTTGTAGTAGCTGAGGCTGGTGCAGATCAAGAGCGCATTCGCGAAGAAATCGTGAATATGCCGAACTATTTTGCAGATTATGATACTACGGTTACTTTCATCAATGAAGAAGAACTGGCAGCTCAGCATAGCGGTATTCCGCACGGCGGGTTTGTTATTCGCAGTGGTGTAACAGGAGAAGGCACGAAACAAATTGTTGAATTTGGCCTGAAGCTGGAGAGCAATCCTGAATTTACAGCTAGTGTGCTTGTGGCTTATGCCAGAGCTGCTCAGCGTATGAGTCAAGAAGGTCAAAGCGGAGCGCGTACTGTTTTCGATATTCCACTTGGGATGTTGTCTCCGAAATCACCAGAAGAACTGCGCCGCAACTTGCTCTAAAATCCTGTCAACAAATAACCCGCGTAGGACTTTTAATGGTCCTCGCGGGTTATTTGTTGTCCAGAGCAGCAAGCCTCATGTCTGACAACCCTCTATACAAGACTAAGAATCTTACTCTTAACATGATTCATTTCGTAATTTTTCAACAAAGTCTCATGCGCACGATCCGCAATAATGGCGCCAAGCTCAGGATTTTTCAGTAAATTCAATACACTTCCAACAATCTCAACCGAGGTATTAGCCAACAAAATATTTCGGTTATGCTCACAATTCAGCTTCTCACACATGATAGAGCTAGTAACCACCGGCGTTTTGAGCGCCCAGGATTCCAGTATATTTCTAGAAACTTCGCAGCCTTCAAGGATAGGCACCAAAACAGCTTTAGAACGTCGTATGTATTCAGCGGAGGAATTAACTGGTCCAGTGACTATGACCGATTCATCTTCCTTAATCAAAGTCATGACCTCCGGGTGAACCTCTGAGCTGATAATATAACTTTTGATATCGGGCACTTGCTCCTTAATCATGGGATAGGTTTTTTTAAAGAATACTCGGGCTGCATCTATTCCCAGTCTCATATTCATATTCCAGTGCAGCACAATTAAATTTTCTTTAGTCACAGGCTCTGCAAAAGTCTCATACTCATTCATCTTGATGAAGTGAGGGACAACATGAACCTTACGGGCATCAGCAAATGATAGAGATTTGAACGCTAGTGCATCCCATTCCGAGGTTGCTAAAAGTAGACCCGTTTTATTCATTAATCGCCGTTTATTCCTACGATCCCATGCAGCATTGAGTTTATTATACGGATTATTCCTGCTTAACTTCCCAGTCTCTCCGGCAGATCCTCCGCTTCCGTTTGCAAAACTATAGGTATCTGTGATCACACTGGCTTCTGGAAGCAGGTTCCGCACCATATCAATACATTTTCCCAGTAGGACATGCGATATAAATACATGCTTATAATTATTTGAACGGCAAAGCTCCAAAATAGTGTTTTTCATATCTTTATCTATATGACTCAAATTTGAGAAATTCCGCAATTTATGTAAGGGGCGCAGCATTGGCCTCCAGGTCGTATAATCTTCATTAATGTTATGAACCGTAAGTGCCGTCCGCTCCTTTATAGACACGGTTTGATTGGCACTACCGTACGTCAGCAAATCTATATCAAATTTCCCAAGCAAAATCTCGAGAATACTCCCTGTTCTCATTTCTCCTTCTAAATCCTCTGCGGTTTGATTCTGGGCTGATAGGAACAGCATTCTTTCTCGCATGACTCTGGCTCCTTGTATTTTGTAATAAAAACCCCCATCTACTAACTGAAACTTTAGATGCAGTTCAATAGTAACTCATTTCACTTAAAAGTTTTGTCGATTTATAGGAGAAGTCTAAAATTTTTTAAGTTTTTTTCTGAGTTTCCAGAAATCCATCACGATTTCCCCTTATAAAACGCCGCCTTTTCTGAAAAATAGACTCAAAACCCCTTTTTCACGGCATACATAATCATGAATTGCTCAATTTATAGAGTTTGAAACGTTAGGTAATATGTACTACGCCTCTTTGCATACAAAAAAAGCGTCTCCCTCGCTTATTGTCGAATGGAAGACACTTTAGATGTCGTAGCTTCTAACTACACAGTTCCGGCCCTTTTTCTTAGCCTGATACAATGCAGTGTCACTAAGTTTGTAAAGAGTGTTCAATGAGTATCGTTCACCTGAATCCACCGTGATGATGCCAACACTTATCGTGTAATGCAAGGGTACACCATGAATGACCGCCCCTGTAACGGCTGTGCGCATCCGCTCTGCAATCATATCACTGTTTTGTTCATCGGCTCTATGCAGCAGCACAGTGAACTCCTCACCACCGAATCTTCCGAACAGATCACCATTGCCAAGCTGCTGTTTTATTTTATGAGCCAGATCCTTTAGAACGTGGTCGCCGGTATTGTGGCCGTAGGTATCGTTTATGCGTTTAAAGTGATCCACATCCAGCAGTAAAAAAGAATACGGCAGCTTCTTCATTGCTGAGGCAGCTATTAAAGGCCGGGCGCGCTGTACAAAGGATCTGCGATTCAAAATACCTGTCAACACATCATAAGTGGCCACCCGTTCCAATTCTGTAAAGGAATCCTCCCTATAAAGCAGCATGATGCCTGCAGTTCCTAAGAACATAAGCAAATAAATCCCCAGATAAAAAAATATCTGCAGCCAGTGAGAGGTCTGAGCATTCCATCCTAACATCAAATAAAACGGTTCAAGTCCCTTGCTAACCAGCGCTAAAATTACAACAAAGTACAACAATCCTATGGTTCGCTGGAGAGAGGTTTCTCTAATCTTCACAGCTAATATGTAAGCAGGCAAAGCTATGATCATAATCCCAAATAGACAAGTTGCAGCCATAACGAACCGCTCATCTGGCATAATTAAATGCAGTAGCACTATGATGACAATGGATACTCCGAACAGGATCGTATAATATCGTTCAATCCTACTCCCAAAAACTCTGAGAAGCATCAGAAGCGCTAAGCTTTCCAGCGTACCTCCAGCTAGAGCAAGCAGCATACTGATAGGAATGGGAAGTCGTGAGTCTGTGAAATCATTCAGCAAAAGGAGAATTAAAGCTGCCAGCTGCAAATATTTTGCCGTGACAAAGAAGGTAGAAGTCCGTTCCTGCGCGTAACGCAAACGATAGACGACAATAAGTAATACCGTAAAGGATTGCCACATAAAGAGGCAGACCAGCAGTGTCTTGAGATCCAGATGCATGTTAGTGAATTTCACCCCCTGTATTCTCCAAGCTCAATAAATATAATTGTATCTGACCACTCGGTTTCTTCCTTCTTGTTTGGCTTGGTATAACGCTTTATCACTCAGCTTGTACAACTTATTTATCCAGATCTCCTGATCCGGCATGATTGTAATTACACCTATACTAACTGTATAGCCTTGTAAGAGTTTTTGTGGAGGTGTCTTCATTACTGCCTTTCGTAACACTTCAGCTTTCCGGTCACAGCTAGCTTCATCCAGCCCGCAAAGGATAACTGCAAATTCCTCGCCGCCAAGCCTGCCGAATAAATCGCTGTTTTCGAGGTTGTCCTTAATCGTCAATGCGAATTCTTCCAGAACCACATCGCCGGTATCATGGCCGTATGTATCATTGATTTCTTTGAAATGATCCAAATCCAGCAGCATAAACGAAAAGTACTCTTGCTCAGCAACTGCCTTCTCAAGCCGTACCTCAGCTTCCTCAAGAAATGCTCCACGGTTAAGGATTCCAGTCAGATCATCGTAGCTAGCGATTCGTTTCAGTTTTACAAAGGAATGCTCGTTAGAAAGTAGAATAAAGCCTGCGGCTCCCACAATCAACAATAAATACATCCCCAGGTAATATAAATACTGCGAAAGATTAGTTGTGAACACGTTCATCTCTGGCTCCCAGATCAATGCAACAATCGCGCGGAGCAGCATAATCCCTGCAAAAGCGTAAAACAATATTCCGAGTATCTTCTGAAGAGGGGTGCCTTTGGGGTTCACCGTGAGGTGGTAAGCTGGATAGACAATAAACAGTATCGACCATAATGAGGTACAGGCTATGCGCCAGCTGGAATGATGAAAGAAGATCGCTACAATACTAAAAGTAATCGAACTAAGTATGGAAAGCGTTATGTAATACAACTTTATCCGCTGACCAAGGATTCCCATCATCAGCAATAAAGCAATAATCTCCAGACAGCAGCCTAAAAGAATCAAAGCGTTGCTAAGTGGAATGGATAAAGCGCGGGGGATATGACCCCATAATAATAATGAACACCAGAAGAGCAGCTGCACCGCCTTTGAGCGTATGAATAAGGTGGATGCCCTGTCTTTAGGAGCGCTCCTCCGGTAATTGGTTATCAGCAGCAATATAAATAGATTTCCAAAAATAAATAAATACACTAACGTTTTGATATCAAGCTGGGAGTCCATGAGTCACCACCTACACGGAAAAATTGATCCTCTACTGACAGCACTATAGCACTCAATGGCTAGTTCAGCAAATACCCTATTTATTTCATTTTTTAGAATGTACATACACCGCTTAAGTATACAAAAAAGCACTTCCCCCTGCACGGAGCTCGGGGGAAGTGCTTTTGTAGCTCTATTTCAATTTACATTTTTAAAAATGCGTCATCTAACCATTGAATACGTTTGGTTAACCAATTTATAAAATAATCCACCTCTGAATCATACGTAATCCGATCTTGCCAACCATCGGGGTTAGGCCATATGTCCATTCCCAGAACTGGCCATTTCTCAAAATTATATCTCTGAGAAAGTTCTAGTGTTGAGCTAGTTTGATTAATTAAACTAAACATAGCAGGTAGTTGATTACCTTTGATCTCTGTCCATCGTTCTTTTACACGTTGAACAAATTTCGGATCTTCGAAAAATCTGGATATCCACTCTGCATTTTTAATATAAAATTGTTCAGGGTCGTCACAATCAGCATAGTTTATATTTCCCCCACCAATGTCAAAATCCCAGAGCGGCCCCATTGATAGTTTTCCGCCTTTGTCTTTGTAGAAATAAACACTAGTTCCAAAAGCAGCATCTGCATTCTTAAAAATCTCATTGATTAAGTACCAATCGATGACAGAATCAACATCAAAATACTTATTATATCCCGTTGATATATCCGTAAAATGATCACTGTACAATGCTTTTTCAGCTTCCTCAAAATAAGTACTGATATAACTTAATTGTTGTGAATTAATCTTATTTGATTTTGGCTTTTTTATGGCAAAAACATTTTCACCAGCGATTCGTGTTGTCTGAAAATAGTTATCATCTACATCCAATCTATTTAACCAGTCTTTCTCAATCAAATATCCACCAGTTATCGACTCTTCAGATGTATCATTTGCACTCAGTTTATTAATATTTAAACGTGATTTTGATATATCTATTTTTTCCCCTATGAGATAATTCCCTAGGTATTCTCCATTTAGGAATAGATCTACATACCTCATTCTTGGGCTATACTTCATACCTATCATTTCGCCAAGATTATATGCCGTATAATTTCGCAAGAGTGTCTTATCCGCATAATTAGCAATAAGTACCCAATCTTCATCTTTTGGCATATTTAGGACGGGAGCTGAATTCGTTATAGAAACTGCATATGATTTTTTAGGCATATTCCAAGAACTGTTTCCTCTGCCCTTAATCGTGATAGCGCCATCGTACAATCCTACTCCATAGGTTTGAGTGCTTCCATCAACGATCTTCATAGCTGCGTCAATTTTATTTTCTTTATCAAGAATTGCCTGGTTAGCCTCCGTGGTAATAATTACTGCTGGCAATCCCGACTCTAATACTTCCACAATGAGCAGATAGCTATTTACTTCTTTTCCTTCTTCAGTAACAGTTATCTCCTGTTTAGATTGGAGTTTAACTGCTTGACCTTCAGTTATTGGTATCCCATCAATAGCTAAGGTTCCGTTCGTAGTAACGAAGTTAATAATCCCATCTTCAAGCTTTGTTGACCTTGGTACAAGCAAATTAACCTGCCCCTTGGAGTTGTCAATAGAAGCTTTATATCCATTGTATACAAAACTCTTCAGGGAACCCTCAAGTTTTGCTTTTACAGTGACGTTGAAAACTTTAGATGTCAAAACCTCTTCTTTGGATATCGTAGCGGTTAATGTAACCGTTGCGTCAGGTTCTCCAAACTCTGGTCTTGTCACTTTACCCTTGGCAGAGATCACATTAGTATTATCTGAGTGCCAAATAATCAAAGTATTATTTAATCCTTTTGTAGGTAAATAAACATCTCCGGTTACTGAACTTATATCTCCTAAATCCAAGGCTTCTTTAGCGGCAAGAAGATCACTTGAAATAGTGTCAAACCGAATGGATTTTACGATAATCACAAAATCTTTTGTGACTTGAATGTTACCTTTTGTAAGCGTCGCGTTCAAGACAACATCCCTATCCACTGATTCTAACCTGTAAATATGACCACTCTCGCTAACAATCTCTGGATTTTGAGAGGTCCAGACAATACTAATACCATCCTGGGTCATAGTTGGCAAAATCAAATTCTGCGTAACCTGACTAGTATCTCCTAAGGTGAATACCAGCTTTGCCTCCTGTAAGGCAAGACGATCATCTTCATCCACTTCTACTTGTTGTTTAGCTTTAATAATCACTTCAAACTGCTTGTTAACTGAAAATCCCCCTTTGACTATCGTAGCCGTTAATAAAACGCTAACATCAGGTTCTCCTAACCCAGGACGACTGATAGTACCGTTAGCTTGTAAAACTTCAGGATTAGAAGAATTCCACGATATAGTAGTTTCATTTAAGCCTTTAGAGGGTAATACTAAATTGCTCATGACATTTTCTGAGTCAATTTCAAGTAACAATGCTGATTTAGCTTGTAAAACATCCTCTTCATCTGGATCAACAATACTTTCTGACCCTCCTCCACTACCACTACCACTACCACTACCACTACCACTACCACTACCACTACCACTATCGCTACCACCACCACTGGCTCCGCCCACTACAGCGCCAGTATTAAGTTGCGTATTTTTCAGGGTTGGGGTTATACCCTCTAGCAATTCCAGTTTCTTCGGTGTAAACTCAAATGATACATTATTAACTTCGACCTTCGCATAATCTATCTCGCCTTCACCAGATAAATTAATTCCTGCTTTGATAAGCATCTTCGAAATTGTAGTACCTTTATCAAGAATAAGAATATAAGGAAGTTTATTAGGAGAGCTTAAGGGATTAATAACTTCTAAATGATCTATATTTCCGTTAGTAAAATTCACTCTCGTATTAACTGAAGCTAGCTCGACCTTTTTATAATTTCCAGCCAACTTGATTAAATGATCTGCTGCATTGTTTACAACCTTGATATTATCAATGTTTCCATTATCGGACTGTATAATTGCCCCACTGTAAAGCTCTCCACTAGGGATATGTGTACTCCCTGTAGTCAAAACTCTAACCTTACCGTTTTGTTTTGCAACCGACAGTTTACCCTCTACAGTAGAATCATTGAGCTTAATGCTGTTTTCTCCACCGCCCCGTACATATATATCCCCTTTAATAGTTACGTGATCCAAAGTAACATCACCTGCACCAATTCCTTCAACAAGATACAGATCACCCTGAATTGTCGTATTACTAAATGTAACGTTAGGGGTATTCACCACTACGTTATTTTTGTACATCGTGCTATAAGTTCCTTCTTTTGTAATTATTTCTCCGGATATATTATTTAATATCGTCAGTGCCTCTGCAAAGGTAACTTGGTCACCTGGTCTTAAGGTTTTATCAGGAAAACCAGAGAGAAATCCTTTATTTACAGCATATGTAAGATTGTCATAGGCATAGGGAGCAATTTTTTTATAATCCACAAATTTTTTAAGCGAATTCTGATCTGCTTCACTATACTGAAAATCAAACGCTTTACTGATTAATGTCATCGCTTCTTGACGTGTTACTTTTTGTTCCGCTCCAGCCTCTAACTGACCTTTTGAATTCATAATGCCTTTTAAATATCCAGCATTAACAGCTTTCTCAACATCCTTTTGATACCACGCATTAATAGGGATGTCCACAAATTCAGTAGATGTTGTATCTTCATAACCAAAAACATTGTTTATCAATGCAATTAATTCTCCACGTGTGACTCGCTGATCAGGTGAAATCGAGATATTCTCATTAATATCTAGCAATCCCTTTTCATTCCATGTGGCGATGGTTTGAGCTGCCCAGTGTTGTCTTTCAACAGTGTTTTTTGCTAATGCTGGCATTGAATACGTAAAAATAAGTAATAAACAAAGCATACCTATAAAATATTTGTGTTTCTTTGGGGCTATCATTCTGTATTCTCCTTTTCCTTATATCATTACTATTACTATACAAGACTATTGGTATATACTATAGGTTTTTTTTACCATATTAAATAAGTACATATTCTTTTCATACATATAAATATAAGTAAAAAAGCACCCCCCCAAAAGCCCTATCCAGATAAACATGTAGATTATCTGATGGAACCTCGGGGGAAGTGCTATGGTCAAGAGAATATGAATATTCTCGTGTAGGCCTGTGTTTGTATTAACGCTTCTTCAAGCCGTCCGCCAATGCGTATCCAACCTTCCAGATATCGCCTGCGCCCATCGTAATCACTAGGTCACCTGGGGCAATACGAGGTTTCAGATCAGCAAGCACATCTTCTTTGGTTGGCAGATGTCTTGCACCAGCGTTACTGTTCTGCACAATAAGCTCAACCAGCTTCGCAGATGTAACCCCCTCAATCTGCTTCTCACCTGCCGGAGAGTAGATGTCGGTGATGATCACCTCATCTGCTTCGCTAAAGGCACGGCTGAAGGCATCTAGCAGGAAGAACGTACGTGTATACCGCTGAGGCTGGAATACGGCAATAATCCGTTTCCCCGTTGCCTTAGCAGCACTGATTGTCGCCTGAATTTCAGTTGGGTGATGCGCATAATCATCGATGACCAGAATGTCATCGACTTCTCCGAGCACTTGAAAACGGCGCTTCGCACCATGGAATTTCACGATCGCTTCAGCGATTTTTTCAAAAGAGATTCCTGACTTCAAACAAGCGATAACCGCAGCCATTGAATTATACAGATTGTACTGGCCTGGCACGGATAGTTCAATTTGTCCCAATACTACGCCATTATGGTTCATCGTATACGAAACCTGACGGTCGCCAAGAACGATGTCTGTGGCAATATAATCTGCAGTCTTCGACTTGATGCCGTAAGTAATCACCTTACCTGACACTTCAGGCAATAAAGAAATCACGTTCTCGTCATCTGCACACACAATCGCAGTGCCGTCTTCACGGGTCTGGTTCATAAACTGTACATAAGCAGCCTTGAGACGGTTAAAATCTCCGCCGTAATTCTCCAAGTGATCTGCTTCCACATTCGTGACAATTCCAAGCCAAGGGTGATAGTGCAAGAAAGAGCCATCACTCTCATCCGCTTCCGCCACTACATAATCGCCTTGTCCTGCCTTTGCATTCGTACCGACGTTCATAATCTCTCCGCCGATAATATACGTAGGATCAACTTCACACTCTTCCATTACAAGTGCGATCATAGAGGATGTAGTTGTTTTACCATGCGCTCCGGCAACGGCTACCCCTTTACGTTCGTTCAATAAACGGGCTAACATTTGTGAGCGGTGCAGAATTGGAATCTTAAGACGCTCTGCTTCTACCCATTCCACATTATCGCTGGACAAAGCCGTTGAGTACACGACCAGATCCGCACCTTTTACTTGTTCTGCTGTATGCCCAATATAAATCTTGGCACCTTTAGCAATCAATTTATCCGTCAATTCTTGGGCAGCCACATCGGAGCCCGTAACCGTATATCCCATTTCTAGCATTACTCGGGCAATCGCGCTCATACCGTAGCCGCCGATCCCTATAAAATGCACGCGTTCAGTAGTATCCAACAGTCGTCACCAGCCTTTTTCAGTATCGGGTTGCTGCAAAAGTGTACCGCGCACGTCAGAAATCAAATACAGCGTACCAGATACGACGGCAAGGTCATCCTCCGCTGTAATCGACTTCAGTTGTTGCAGCGCTTTTCCCCAATTATGTTCTACTATGATTACCAAGTTTTCCTTGGCATATTTATCCCGCAGACTTTCTGCGATAACCTGCAGATTCTCCGCGTCCATTTTGTTCTGGAAATCCGGTTCGGTCAGGATGAGCGTATCCACTATAGGCAGTATATGCTTAAAGTAGGATTCATGATGCTTATTTGCCATCATTCCCATAAGTAAATTTAATTTACCGTATTTATAGAGCTGTGGCAGGCTTTTGGCAAGGCTCTCCGCGCCTTCCGGATTATGTGCTCCATCCAGTACGATCCTCGGAGATTTACTTACCTCTTCCAGCCTTCCAGCCCAAAATGCATGACGCAATCCTTCCAGAACATCTTCATCCTCTAACATGAACGCCATATACTGGCGCAAAACTTCAAGAACCATCATGGCTCCCGCCGCATTGCTAATCTGGTGTTCGCCTTTCATCACAATCCCAAGTTCAAGCGAACGGAAGGGACCCTTAAAGTTAAAGGTCTGCACATCCCCATGGATTCCAGTAGCTTCATAGCTAAAATCTTCTCCGGCAAGATAAAGAGTAGAGCGGCAAGCCGCCGCTTTCTCCTTGAGTACAGCCACGACTTCCGGTTGATTTACGCAGCTAACAACAGGTACACCGGGTTTGATAATTCCGGCTTTCTCCATTGCAACCTTCTCAAGTGTATCTCCCAGAATATCCATATGGTCATGGCCGACATTTGTAATCACCGACACGATCGGAGTAACGATGTTCGTTACATCCAGCCTTCCCCCAAGCCCAGTCTCCCATACGACAACATCCGGACAAGAAACACCCGCAAAAAATAGAATGGCCACAGCTGTAGTTACCTCAAACATCGTTGGTGAGCCAAATTCCGTTTCTGCAATCTCATCTACCAAAGGACGAAGGGTATTCACTAGCTCAAGAAGAGTTTCTTCAGGAATGTCCGTATTATTATATTGGAACCTGTTCGTGAACTTCGTAATATACGGAGACGTGAAGGTGCCGACAGAATAGCCGCTTTGCAAAAGTGCGCTTGTCAAAAAAGCACAGGTGGAGCCTTTGCCGTTGGTACCCGCCACATGAATAAATTTCAGCCGACGGTGCGGGTTTCCCAGCTTGTCCATCAACATCTCAATTCTGTCTAAACCTGGCCGGATTCCAAAAGGAATCAGGCCCTTGATCCAGTTAACCGCTTCGGTATATGTCGCAAGAGGGGCGGTGCTCCCGCCCCGATTTAGGTCATCCATGTCTCTTATCCTCTCAGCTCTGCTATGCGGGCAAGTACTTTCTCACGTTTGGCAGAATAATCTGCCTGCTTCGCCTGCTCCTCTTCGATAACTTTTGCGGGAGCTTTGGCCACGAAGCCCTGATTGCTCAACTTTTTCTCTACGCGTTCTACTTCGCTGTTCAGCGTCTGCACTTCTTTTTCCAGACGAGCGATTTCTTGTTCAATATCAATCAGCCCCGACAAAGGCAGAAGCAGTTCCGCTCCCGTTACTACAGCGGACATTACCTTGTCTGGCGTTTCCGGATTCAGGCCAGCTTCGAAAGAAGAGGTATTGCAGAAACGTCCGATGTAGTTGTCGTTACGAGTAATGATGCTCAGCGTTTCCTCATTGCTCGCTTTAATAATCAAATCAACCTTTTTGCTCATCGGTACATTTACTTCAGCACGGATATTACGAACTGCCCGGATTACATCCATCAGCAGGTTCATTTCCGCTACCGCTTGCGGGTTCTCCAGAGCAGCATCATACTCAGGCCAAGCAGCCAAAGTAATTGTCTCTCCTTCATGCGGCAGATGCTGCCAGATTTCCTCCGAAATAAACGGCATAAACGGATGGATCAAGCGCATGGTGCGGTCGAGTACATAAGCAAGTACGGACTGTGTCTTCGCTTTGGCTGCGGCATCCGTTCCGTAAAGCGACAGCTTCGCGAACTCAATATACCAGTCACACAAATCGTCCCAAATGAAGTTGTACAGCTGGCGGCCGGTCTCGCCGAACTCGTACGAGTCAATTAGACGCGTAATTTCACGAGAAGTTTCGTTCAGGCGGTGTAAAATCCAACGGTCAGCCGTAGTTAGCTCACCAGTAATGTCAATATTCTCGAAGCTAACTCCTTCAAGATTCATGAGGGCGAAGCGTGACGCATTCCAGATCTTATTAGCGAAATTACGCGCCTGCTCTACCTTTTCCCAGCGGAAGCGTAAATCCTGACCCGCTGTGCTGCCGGTAGAAATCATATAACGCATAGCATCTGCGCCATACTTCTCGATAACCTCAAGCGGATCTACACCGTTTCCGAGTGATTTGGACATTTTTTGTCCTTCAGCATCCCGTACCAAACCATGCATCAATACGTCCGAGAATGGTTTCTCTCCGGTGAATTCTAGTGCCGAGAAGATCATCCGCGCTACCCAGAAATAAATAATATCGTAGCCCGTTACGAGCACATCGTTCGGATAGTAACGTTTGAAATCTGCACTGTCTTCATTCGGCCAGCCTAGGGTTGCAAACGGCCAGAGGTTGGAGCTAAACCAAGTATCCAGAACATCCTCGTCCTGTTTCAGGTCGGTTAAGCCGCTGATCCGGCGCGCTTCTTCCTCGTCATTCGCCACAACCAGCTCACCGGTAGATTCAGAATACCAAGCCGGAATACGATGCCCCCACCAAAGCTGACGGGAAATACACCAGTCGCGTACGTTTTCAATCCAGTTCAGGTAGGTTCTCTCGAACCGTTCAGGTACAAAGTTAACCCCATTACCATCCTTCTGTGCATTGATGGCAGCTTCGGCGAGGGGCTGCATCTTCACGAACCATTGTGTGGACAGGTAAGGCTCAACAACCGCTCCTGAACGTTCACTGTGTCCAACTTGATGCACATGATCTTCAATAGAGATCAGAACGCCTTGCTCCTTCAGATCCGCCGTGATGGCCTTACGGCATTCACTCCGGTCTTGACCTTTGTAAGGTCCTGCTTCTTCGTTCATCGTACCGCTCTCATCCATTACGTTGATCTGCGGCAAATTGTGCCGTTGACCTACCTCGAAGTCATTTGGATCATGAGCTGGCGTGATCTTAACCGCACCGCTACCAAACTCTTTATCTACATACTCGTCAGCGATAATTGGAATCTCCCGGCCGATAATCGGCAGGATCAGCGTTTTACCAATCAGATCTTTATAACGATCATCCTCAGGATGAACAGCAACTGCCGTATCACCCAACATCGTCTCCGGACGTGTGGTCGCTACAGTGATATGTCCACTGCCATCTTTAAGGGGGTAACGCAGGTGGTACAGATGACCGTTAACTTCCTTATATTCAACCTCGATATCCGACAACGCCGTACGAGCCGCCGGGTCCCAGTTGATGATACGTTTACCGCGATAGATCAAGCCTTTATTATAAAGCTTAACAAATACCTCGCGAACTCCCTTAGACAAACCCTCATCGAGGGTAAAACGCTCGCGGGAGTAGTCAAGGGAAAGTCCCATTTTTGCCCACTGCTCATGAATGGTGTTCGCGTATTTGTCTTTCCAATCCCACACCTGCTCCAGGAACTTCTCACGTCCGAGGTCATGTCTGGAAATCCCCTGCTCGCGCAGCTTCTGCTCTACCTTCGTTTGTGTTGCAATACCTGCGTGGTCCGTACCTGGCAACCAAAGCGTATCGAAGCCCTGCATCCGTTTAGTACGAATCAGGATATCCTGTAATGTGAAATCGAGCGCATGCCCGATGTGCAGCATTCCCGTTACGTTTGGCGGCGGGATCACAATACTATAGGCTTTAGCATCCGGACGCTGGCCTGCGCGGAAATATCCGCCCTCTGTCCAGTAGGAATACCATTTCTGTTCTGCTGCCTTCGGATCATACGTTGTTGGCATCTCGTTTTTAGATTCATTCGTAGCGGCAGCATCTGCCGCTGTTAGATGGTTTTGGTCAGCCATTCTCTGATACCTCCACTAGTTTACTTGTAGTTGCTTATAGTTGTTAATAAAGTTGCTGTATAGAGCGCACAGGTCTCTGAAAAAAACAAAAAGACCCCTCGTCTCAAAGGACGAAAGGTCATTCTTTCGCGGTACCACCTTTGTTTCGCGCCAATGAAAAATAAAACTACACTTCTTACCCTACGGATTCAGAAGCTTAGCGCGACACTCGTACAAATAACGGCTGCTACCGGCCACAACCTAACTTATCCTTCACAAATATGAAGATAAGCTCAGAAGGGCGACTCCGGGGCGACTTCGGGGGCTGTTTCCTACGGAATGTCACAGCACTTGCAATTCCGCTCTCTGAAGGGCTGACCGCCTACTCTTCCCGTTCCCAGTCTTTACTTAGATATTGCTTACTCCATAATACATTTTGAGCCCCCCCTAGTCAACCTGGATACGCCTTTGCAGCGGGACTTTAGGCTGAATTTCGACTTATTTCTTCTGAAGCATCCCTTCCAACAAAGAAACAGCAAAAATCCCGATCCTAATACCTGATCGGGATTCACCTATTCATGTGTGTACGCATCACGATTCGATTACGGGATGTACAACACTTGACCTTCCTCTACACTCTGCCCGGATAAGCGATTATACATTACCAGCTCCCGCGCACTTAGCTGATACTTCTCTGCTATGGTATCCAGTGTTTCTTCACGCTGCACAATACACAGCCGAACTTTGCGGAACATGTTAGCTCCATCCGCGCTGGCAATGAATCTGCTCTTCCATTCCGTATTATTGCCAACCTCTGGAACGTCCACTGCTGCAGATGTGTTTGCATCCGACTGCAGAGCTTCCTGCTCTTTACGGACACGACTGGAGCTTAGTAAAGAGGAGAAGGTGAGATGTTCTTTTTCCGGAATTTCTGCTTCTTTTTTGCTGCCCAAGGCGATCTTAAGATCTTGTTTCTCCTCATGAGAAGCCACACTCTCTTGTGAAACAAAAACTTCGTTCGCATTCTCATTAATCGGCGCAGTATTCTCTTCTTGCTTAGGAAGCGCATTATTAGCCTCATTTTCAGAAGCGAACACAGGGATATCCTGAATTGCATCTGCACTAACGGCTGGAACAGCGGTCTCTCTAGGAGTAAAATATTCCTCTGCCGACTGTTGGTTCTCTTCGCTCACATAGCTTGCTTGATTCAGCTGAGACACCTCAACCTCTTTGTTCTGGGCCTCGGCTTTAAACCAGTAATCGGATAAACCCGCTTTAGCATCCTCAACTTGGGACTCCAGACTATGTGTCCGTGCTTTAGCTCCCTTGTCCTTCTCCTGACCGGATGAGAAATTGACTACAGGGGACGTATGAGCGGCTCCACTTGAGACTAATGATTCTTCTGCTTCCTGTTCATTCGCTTCGGCATGCTCATGTTCTTCTACAGCAACCTGTGAGGCATCCTCACCAAAGGTCCACTGAGAATTTTCATAAAGTGCATCATTTTCCTGTTCTTGTAGCTCCGTAGTAGCTTCTACCCTGTCATCATTCACAGGAGAATAGGCGACTGTATACTCCTCTTGCTGCCAGGCTGGTTGAGGTTGAGGGTCCGCACCACCGATCCCCCGCAGCGATAATACGCCTGTTATATTCACAGTGCGCATCGTGAGCAGATCGATATCAAAATTCTCAATCTCTACCCCAATATCTTCAATCGAGCTGACGCGTGTAAGCGGAACAGTGATTTCCACGGGAATGGCATGCTCCAGACGTTGTGTTCGGTCATCTTCACTCCGGTAAAGCCCGGTAAGCAACAGCTGACCATATAACTCGGCACGATCCTCCCGCTGAATCACCTGAATTTCCGGAAGTAGTTCAACCTCCTCCAGCTCAGCTATTCCCGGAAGCTCTTCCGAAAGGTGAATGCGTTCGTAAATATCAAACCGCAAGCCGTGGGACTGATCAAACACGGGATATGTCCTCCTTCTTGGCATAATCTAACCCTGAGACAGGCCCAGAGCATAAGCCCAAAATGTTACTCCCCACATGTATATGCTTCAAACAGAGAGGCATGACAACTTTGGTAGTACTAACCGGACAGGATGCTAATAAATTTCATGAATTTAAGAGCTCACCAAACCTTCAGCCTGCTGATAGATGCACTACTTCGTAAGAACAAAGTATTATATGCTGCTTTTATTAATAAGACATGGATAGATGTTTTTTTTCTGAAAAAATAGAAAAAGAACAGCAGAACCAGCTTTTGCTGATTCTACTGTTCCTTAGCCACTTACGTATCTGTCAGGGTGCTTCAGACAGCAGCTCTCGCAGCTGCAGCATATCCTCCGGCCACGGATCGCTGACTTCCAGCTGTTCTCCGCTCCAAGGATGGCGGAAGGACAATGCCTCGCCATGCAGGGCATGGCGGCCGGCAGCGCTGGAAGCCCAAACCGGACCGCCATATAGTTCATCCCCATACAAGGGATGACCCATATGGCTGAGATGAACGCGAATCTGATGCGTCCGTCCAGTCTCCAGCTGCACATGCACCAGGCTTCCGCCATGCAGTGCCTCGCGCTCGATGATTCGCGTCACGGCAGATTGTCCGCCGGGCGAGACCCGTCTGCGCGCAGCGTGATGCCGATCGCGCCCAATCGGGGCATCGATCACCTTAAGCGCAGGCGGCACGATGCCTTCAACGATCGCGGCGTAGTGCCGCGAGATGCTTTTTTCACGCATATTCTCGTCCAGGACTAACTGTGCGAACTCATTTTTCGCATACATCACCGGACCCGTTGTATCTTTGTCCAAGCGGTGAATATGGCGCACAGCCACATTTTCGCCGGAAGTGATATAATGCGCAGCTACGAGGTGATCCAGAGTTACACCTGTTCCACTGCCATCGGGATGTACCGCCAGCCCAGCTGGTTTATGAGCTACCAGGCAAAAATCATCCTCATACAGCACCTCAAGCTCTTCCCATATCGGTTCAAGCCCCGCTTCACGATCGGGAAAAAGCGCCAGCCGAAGCCGGTCGCCTTTCCACTGAATGCCTCCCTCGCGGCGTAACCGCAGATGAAGTTTCTCGGGCATGCCTACAGTTTCTAACAGCCACTTGTCAATCGTTGCCTGCGTATCCTCGGCTCCAGTAATGATTTTGCCGGGTGTTACCTCCAGCCACTCTCCACGCCGGGTCCAAGCGCCACCACCGGTTCTTTCTCCGGCTCCGATGCTCAAAGGGCCTTCAGGGCATTATAATGGCCCTCAATGGTATCATCAATATCTTGCTCACTATGTGCAGCCGATATGAACATCCCCTCAAACTGTGAAGGTGGCACACTGATGCCTTGGTTTACCATATGACCAAAATAACGACGGAAAAGATCCGTGTCACTGGACTTAGCCGTTTCAAAATTGATTACAGGTCCTTCAGTAAAGAATGGGCAAACCATCGATCCCACCCGGTTGATAGTGAGCGGAATGCCAGTCTCAATTGAATTCTTTTTCAAACCCGCTTCCAGACGTGCACCCAATTGTTCCAGACGATCATATACTTCCGGGGTCAACAGCTTGAGCGTAGTATATCCGGCTGCCATCGCCAATGGATTACCACTAAGTGTGCCCGCCTGATAAATCGGTCCAGTAGGAGCGATTTGCTCCATGATCTCTCTTTTGCCGCCATAAGCACCCACTGGAAGTCCGCCGCCGATAACTTTGCCAAAACAAGTAATATCCGGAGTAATCCCGAACAAGCCTTGAGCACAGCCACGATTAACACGGAAGCCTGTCATAACCTCATCAAAAATAAGCAGCGAACCATTGTCAGAAGTTAATTTACGAAGCCCTTCCAGGAAGCCTGGAAGCGGTGGAACCACGCCCATGTTGCCGGCAATCGGCTCTACGATCACTGCGGCAATCTCATTGCCAAAACGTTCGAAAGCAATCTGAGTGGACTCCAAATCATTGTAAGGAACCGTAATGGTATTCATTGCAACGCCTTCTGGGACACCCGGGCTATCCGGCAAGCCCAATGTAGCTACACCAGAGCCAGCCTTAATAAGCAGACTATCGGCGTGACCGTGGTAGGAGCCTTCGAACTTCAAGATTTTGCTGCGCCCAGTGTAACCACGTGCCAAACGAATCGCGCTCATCGTAGCTTCCGTTCCAGAGTTAACCATGCGTACGATATCTACAGATGCCACTCGTTCAACAACGGTTTTTGCCATTTCCGTTTCCAGTAGCGTTGGAGCGCCAAAGCTTGTCCCTTTTACCGCTGTCTCCTGCAATGCCTTCACAACCTCAGGATGCGCATGACCCATAATCAGTGGACCCCATGAGAGCACATAGTCGATAAAGCTGTTGCCGTCGATATCAAAAATACGCGAACCTATCCCATGATCCACATAAATCGGAGTCAGACCTACGGATTTAAACGCCCGTACAGGGCTGTTCACCCCGCCGGGAATATATTGTTTTGCTTCATCAAAAGCCTTCCGGGACGCTTCCTCTTTACGCGCCATTGGCACATTACTCATGTATCTTCACTCCTATTCTCTTCTTGGTTACACAAGCTTGTACAAACATTTATTAGCTGCCGCGATGTCGGTGTGATGAAGATTAGCCGCGCAGCCAGCGGGCTGCATCTTTTGCAAAATAAGTAATAATAATGTCCGCACCAGCACGTTTCATGCCCGTCAGCATTTCCAGCACAACGGCTTGCTCGTCGATCCAGCCTTGCAGTGCCGCTGCTTTTACCATGGAATATTCTCCACTCACATTATAAGCCACCAAAGGAAGATCAAACTGATCACGAATCGTACGAATCACATCTAGGTAAGCCAGAGCTGGCTTCACCATTAACATATCCGCGCCTTCCAGCACATCGGATTCTGCTTCACGGAGTGCTTCGCGCAGATTGGCAGGGTCCATTTGATATGTTTTGCGATTCCCGAACTGTGGTGCTGAATCCGCTGCTTCGCGGAAAGGGCCATAAAACGCCGAAGCATATTTGACCGAATACGACATAATCGGCACATGCTCAAAGCCGTTCTCATCAAGTCCCGCACGAATTGCGTGAACAAATCCATCCATCATGTTGGAAGGGGCGATAATATCTGCTCCAGCTTTTGCTTGGGATACCGCCGTACGAGTCAAAAGCTCCAGCGAGGCATCGTTGATAACATCGCCATGGACCACACCATTCACCGTATGCGTATGCACCATTCCACAATGTCCGTGATCCGTAAATTCACAAAGGCAGGTATCTGCAACGACCAACAGCTCTGGGTACCACTGCTTGATCAAGCGAGTAGCCTCTTGCACAATTCCATCCTCTGCAAAACCGGAAGAACCGATAGCATCCTTCGTCTCAGGAATCCCGAACAACAATACTGCCGGGATGCCTAGTGCGGCAATCTCGTCCACTTCTGCTTTTAACGTATCCAGCGAAAAATGATACACACCCGGCATCGAGCTAATCTCATTCTTCACACCTGTTCCATAAGTCACAAAAATAGGCTGTACCATATCCAGCACATTCAGTATCGTCTCCCGAACCATGCCACGAATTCCAGCAGAACCGCGCAAACGACGGTGACGTGTAATTGGAAAGCTCATTTGTTCATCCTCCTGAAAAATAAAATATAAAACCAAATTATGTGTCTGGCAGCAAACTACAACTAGCCACAGCCAAGTCTAAATTAGCCGCAACCAAACCGCCGACCACAGGCTAACTACGTATAGTTGTAGTTTGTGCAACTATCTCGATGTTTTGTCCTAATTGTAAGCTTTAGTTGCATTCTCTACAGTTATTATTACAAAAGTGCGAAGATTCCTCATTTAGCGGATATTTAATTGCACATACTACAACTAAACTCGACTTTAGCTGATATATAGAAAATTTAATTGTATGAAGTACAACTAAACCTAAACCTCAAGCAGATCTGCTCACATTAACCTACTGCATATTCTCTACATACCTGTTAGTTTACAACCAAATATTATCCTCCGAACTCCATAAGTCACTACGTTCGGAGTTCAATTTATATGTTACTTGAAGGTAGCGATGTGGCACTTTTGAGCGTAGATATAACGGCGAGTAAACCAACAAATGTTAGTTAGTAAAAGTAACCGCGAACTCATTAATAACTACCAACTCACGTGTAACCACGAACTATTTAGTAACTACGAACAAACTCTAAACTCACATGTAACCCCAACTATTTAGTAACCACGAACTCACATGTAACTACGAACTATTTAATAACTACCAACTCACGTGTAACCACGAACTATTTAGTAACTATGAACAAACTCTAGCCTGTAATCTAACTAAATATAAGCTGAGCGCTATATTTCTAAGCAGGCCCTGCCTTTCTCCTTTGAACAGCTACTACTCTCCCCGCAGAGTAATCAGCTTCTACCTTCCCACCAGAAAGTAAGCTAAGCACACCTGTAAACTATTGCTTCGTTCTATCCTCGATCCGAGCGCTACTGCAGCTGAGTCTCCGCATTCCAGCGGCAGAGCTCCTGCACCAAACCATCTATGGTTGCCTCTTCAGGCAAGAGTCCCGGTGTCAGTCCCGCGTCTACCGCAGTCTGCTCCGTTAACGGGCCGATGCAGGCGATTTTCACATTTGCAAGCAGCGGGAGCGGATCTTCAAGCCCCATCCGTTTCAGGATGTGTATGAAATTACGCACGGTTGACGAGCTGGTGAAGGTTACCGCGTGAACGCGACCTTCCTCTAGCAGCTTCAGCAGCTCGACGTCATCCTCACCCGTGACAACCGTCTCATAGGTATCCACGTCTGTCACCTGAAGGCCAAGCTCTCTCAGCTTGTCCGGCAGCCAGTCCCGCGCCAGATCGCCGCGCGGCAATAGCACGTTCTGCCCCGGCAGCAGCTGGGGACCGAACGTCTCAATCAGACCTTCCGCCTGAAACTTCGCCGGAAGTTCCTCAGCGGTCACCCCGCGCTGCGCCAGCGCGGCGGCTGTGCCTGGCCCCACCGCTGCAATACGCGCGCGGTGTAGCCCGCGAATGTCCGCCCCCAGCTCCGCCAAGTGGCGCCAAAAAAACTCCACGCCGTTCGGGCTAGTGAAGAATACCCAGTCGTACGATTCCAGCGCGCCAAACGCCGCTGCAATCTTCGCCTTCTTCTCTGCCCCTTCCGGCATGATCGTCTCGATCACCGGGAACTCGTAGGGTTCCCCGCCGAGTTCTTCAATTCTATCCACCAGCTCGCTTGCTTGGCTGCGAGCCCGTGTCACCACGATGCGTTTGCCGAATAACGGCATCGCCTCGACCCACTTCAGCTGCTCACGCTGCAGCACCACGTTACCGACGACGATGACTGCCGGCGGCTGAAAATCCGCCGCCTTCACCTTCGCCTCAATATCGGCGAGGGTTCCCGTCAGCGTCTCCTGATCCGCGCGGGTGCCCCAGCGCACAAGTGCCACTGGTGTTTCTGGCGGCCGTCCGTGCTTGATCAGCTGAGCGCTGATATAACCTATTTTAGCTACGCCCATCAGAAACACTAACGTTCCTGTGGCGTTCGTTACTTTATCCCAATGAATGGAATGATCCAGTTTATCCGGACTCTCATGCCCGGTGATAATCGATAGGGAAGAGGCATGATCGCGGTGCGTAACAGGTATACCCGCATAGGCAGGTACACTGATCGCTGACGTGATGCCCGGTACGATTTCGTAATAGATCCCATTTTTGCGCAGCAGCTCCGCTTCTTCACCCACCCGGCCAAAAATCGTAGGGTCCCCACCCTTAAGCCGCACCACTGTTTTCCCCTGTAAAGCCAAATCAACTAACAATTGATTAATCTCTTCCTGCTTCATCGTGTGGCGATCCGGCAGCTTGCCTACATAAATCTTCTCCCCGCCGGGTTTCATGCATTTCAGCAATCTAGGACTTGCCAAGCGATCATACACCAGTACGTCGCTTTTTTGGATACACTCGAGGCCTTTCACAGTAATCAGCTTTGCGTCCCCGGGACCTGCACCTACCAAATAAACCTTCCCCGTCAATCCACTCATCCCCTAACGTCTGACAGTATCTTCTCCGCTCCTCTTGCAATCAGCTTTTTAGCGACTTCTTCGCCGAGCTGTACCGGGTCAATCCCCGTGCAAGTTTCTTTCAAAATCGTTGAACCGTCCGGTGTTCCCACCATCCCCGTTAACGAGATTACTTTGTGCTCAGCGGTAGCAGCTTTGGCGGCTGTGTCAAGCACCGCATGAGCACCAATCGGCACTTGGCAGCCGCCATTCAGCACGCCAAGGAACGTGCGCTCCGCCGCTACCGTCAATGCCGTATCGGCGTCGTTGTATAATGCCAGCAGCTTCCGCAGGTCAGCGTCATCTGCGCGGCACTCGATGCCGAGTGCGCCCTGCCCTACAGCGGGCAGGCAAACCTCCGGCGGCAGGTAGGCGCTCACGCGATCCTGCCAGCCCATGCGCGACAGCCCCGCCGCCGCCAGCAGGATTGCGTCGTATTCGCCGCTCTCCAGCTTGCGCAGCCGCGAGTCAATGTTGCCGCGCACGGGCTCAATGACCAGATCAGGCCGCAGCGCAGCGAGCTGGCTGGATCGGCGTAGGCTGCTTGTGCCTACGCGTGCACCCTGAGGCAGCTCGTCTAGCGAGACGCCTCCGTTAGAGATCAAAACATCACGCGGATCGACACGCTTCGGCACAGCACCATTGATCAACCCATCCGGTAACTCGGATGGCATATCCTTCATGCTGTGCACCGCCATGTCGATTTCTTTTTCCAGCATCGCTTGCTCGATTTCTTTCACGAACAACCCTTTGCCGCCTACCTTGGATAAAGTAACGTCAAGAATGCGGTCACCTTTGGTGACGATCTTTTTCACTTCAAAAGTAAAACCAAAACCATGCTCCTCGCTAAGTCGCTCCAGATCAGCAATCACATGTCCCGTTTGCGTCAACGCAAGCGCGCTTTGTCTACTCCCCACTATAACCTTACGCATTTGTCCATTCCTCCTGGTAACGTTCGCCTCTTACTCTTCACCGCAGAACCTTGCACTAGAAATCCAAACCCAAACTAACCAATTAACTACTCTCACTCTAAAAAAGGCATTATTGCCTTTGAATTCGCTACTTCGGATAATTCCCGCCGAATTTGAGGCATTTTTGCCTTTCTTTTAGCTCATTCGGCGACTGTTGCTTATTTTAAGGGCATTGTTACCGTACATTCCGCCATCTCAGCTACTTAAGTCCAATTCAACAGCATTTATACCGTACATTCCACCCTCTAAGCTACTTCAACCCAATTCAACGGGATTTATACCGTACATTCCGCCATCTCAGCTACTTAAGCCCAATTCAACGGGATTTATACCGTACATTCCGCCATCTCAGCTACTTAAGCCCAATTCAACAGTATTTATACCGTACATTCCCCCATCTCAGCTACTTAAGCCCAATTCAACAGTATTTATACCGCTCATTTCGCCATTCCTGCCACTACGAACCAATTCAACAGCATTTATACCGTACATTCCGCCATCTAAGCTATTCCATCCCAATTCAACAGTATTTATACCGTACATTCCGCCATCCCAGCCACTTAAGCCCAATTCAACAGTATCTATACCGTACATTCCACCATCTCAGCCACTACGAGCCAACTCAGCCATTCATTATAGTTACTCAAAACCGCTCATCCACTTCATATCTTAATCTAACCCAATTTTCTAATCTTTACAGTGTCCACGCGCACTTTTACTCCACCCGTTGCTGAGCAATCCAAGCGTCCATATCCTCCGGGCTCCACGCTATGAAGGTACCATTACTCATCTCGTTCAACACATCCAGCGTGCCAAGCTTCCGCAAAAGCCTTCCACGAACTTCAGCAGAAGGTTCTTTTTCCTTAATCCGGGTTCGCATGGCATGCACAAAATCCAAATATGGCTCATACGCCGCATCCAGCGCTTTTTCAAGCACATTTTTGATCTTCGTTGCCGCAAGCGGGCCAGCACCTGAAGTAGATACAGCTACCGTCAAACGTCCCCTCCGAACCACTCCGGGCGTGATAAAGTTTCCCGCTTCCGCATGGCTGGCCACATTCACATGAATTCCAAGCCGTCTAGACTCCCGCGCAACCTCTTCATTAACCGCCCTATCGTTAGTGGCTGCATATACGAGAAAGGCCCCACGGAGATCTCCGGGAGCATAAGTACGGTCCATCCAGATCAGAAGACCTTTTTCAGCTAGAGAATCAAGCGGATCTGTCAAAGAAGGACTAATCACCTTAACCGCCGCTCCAGCTTCCAACAGCCCGCTCACCTTACGTTCAGCCACGACACCACCGCCAATAACCACACAGGGCTGCCCTTCACAATCCAGCATTATGGGTAAATAACGCGTCATGCCCTTCACTCCCCGCTCCAACCGTGAAAATCAGACCAAGAATTCAACAGAAAATTTAAGATAATAAAAGCATATCCTAAAATCGCCCAGCGAGCCATACTTACTCCACTTTTCCGCCCGGACTTCTTAAAGATAATATAAAATATGTAAATCCCAAGACCGATAAGAGTCGTTAATACTTTTAAATCCTTCAATAAAAGCGTCCGTCCCTCAGAAACTATAGATAAACCCGCCACCACCAGCGATATTCCCAGCAAAGGAGTGCCCACCAAAATAGCGGTATAAGAGTATTTATCTGTAGTCTCCAGGTTCGGCAAACGACGGATCCGGTCGCTCCATTTCTTGCTTTTGAGTCTGGTGTGCAGGAACAAGTATAATATTGCAAAAACCGTCCCTAACGTCAGTGCTGCAAAACTCAAATTTGCCAAAATCACATGCATCGTCAGCCAGCCATACACCGCACTCCAAGTCTCGAGCGTATGCCCACCCGCCGTCAGCCAGACCCGATTAAGCAGAAAAACACTAAACCCGGCCATACTGAGCAGCAAAATCGTAAACTCGCCACCACGTGTAAACGCCACCGCAAGCGAAGTCAGCACAATACTAAACGCAAACCAAAACAAGAAATCATAAGGTGTAAAAATAGGCAGGCCTTTCTCCTGAGAGAAACGAATTCCAAGTCCTGCAACTTGCAAAAGACCAACAACAACAAGAAGCCCCGTGCCTAACCGCTTCCCACCCGGACTCCTTTTAAGGCAATCCGAGAAAACAAACAGCAGGCTCAGGGCATAGACCAGCAGAGCGGCATCATATATTCCGTTCAGCAGTTGCATATTATTCACCCACCCAGCAAGCCTGCCGGAGCAAGCGCCGTTTTAGGCACAGAGAAATCAGCGCTGCCAGCCGTACGTTCTCCAGAACTAGACTGCTTCACCGGGGCAATGTCTCCATCATCTGAATCGGATTTGAGCTGTTCCTGCAACGCAAAGATTTTGGAAAAATAATCAAGAGCTTCATTCCCTTGCTTACCGCCGGACAGCTCTTTAATTACATTGATCGGATCATGCATCATCTGGTTCACGATACTTTTAGTCAGGCGGCGGATCACTTTCCGCTGATGCTCGTCCAGCTCGGGCAGCTTGTTGAACAGACTCTCCATCGTTTCTTCATGAATCGTATTCGATTTATCCTGGAGCGCCCGGATCACCGGTCTTACCCCAAGCGTCTTGAGCCACAGTTGGAACTCATCCATTTCTTCGCTGATCATCACTTCAATCTTCGCAGCTTCACTTCGGCGCATTTCCAGATTATTCTCCACAATGCCCTCCAGATCGTCAATATCATACAAAAAAACATCCGGCACACTTGCCGCCGCAGGATCAATATCACGTGGTACAGCAATATCAATCATAAAAAGCGGCCGCGAAGGGCGGCGTTTCATAGCATGCGCTACCTTATCAGCCGTAAGCACATACCCGTCTGCTCCTGTCGAGCTGATCACGATATCTACTTCATTTAGAGTTGTTAACGCATCTTCAATCGTGCTCGGCTTACCCGAGAACTTCTCCGCCAATTCAATCGCACGCGACAGCGTACGGTTAGCGACAATCACTTCTGCCGCACCACTACTGTATAGATGCTTCACGGTAAGCTCGCTCATTTTGCCGGCGCCGAGAATCAGCACTTTTTTCCCAGTGAACATGCCAAAAATCCGCTTGCCCAGCTCCACAGCCGCATAACTGACCGATACTGCGCTCTCGCCGATTGACGTTTCACTATGTGCTCTTTTGCCGAGCGTCACCGCTTGCTTGAACAACCGATTGAACCAAGTTCCAGTTACACCCTCAGCCTGAGCTGTGAGAAAAGAACTCCGCACCTGTCCCAGGATCTGCGTCTCCCCAATCACCATGGAATCCAGGCCGCAAGTCACGCGGAACAAATGCGCAATCGCCTGTTCGTCTTCATAAATATACATATGCTGAGCAAATTGCTCACTTTTCACACCAAACCATTGCTCCATAAAGCCGCGGATGAAATAACCAGCCATATGAAGGCGGTCCATCACCACATAAATTTCCGTACGGTTGCAGGTAGCTACTAAGACCCCTTCTAGCACACCCTTCGTCTTCATCAGTTGATGGAGCGCTGCCGGAAGATCACTTTCCGCAAAAGCAAACTGTTCCCGAACCTCCACGGGAGCCGTACGATAATTCAGGCCAACGACGACGATGTGCATCGATAGTTCACCATCCTAGTCTCTATAAGTTGCTGAAATCCAATTATATAAATTAATATCTTACATACCGTTCACTTTCACAACATCTCAAAACACTGTGTTAAGTATATCACACGAAAATAAGACTTTTTACAGATTTTTTGAACGCTTTATGAAATCCAGATAATAATTATTATAAATAAAAAACCGTAGGTTCGCTACGGTTAGGATGAGTTATTTTTAGCTAATTTATAAGGTTGTGATAGCAAAAAGGAAACATTAGGGCCTACTAGTTCTTAAAATCGTCAAAAAGTCCGTTCTCCAAAAAAATAAGTCACTGCTCAGTGACTTAAAACTTCTCAGCCAAAAGAGATAGACCTCGGAAGTTATATAGTAGACTCTACTCTTTTTAGAAGTCGCCGATGCTTAGACCAAACTTTAACCCAAACACGATTTTCATCATCCAGATAAAAACGAATATTCACTAATTTTAAAGGCGTCCATATTTCTTTAAAATAGTAATTAGGCATTTGGCGTCTCTCCCACGAGAATAATATTGATATAGTTCTAAGTATAAAACTATTAAACAATATTGTTTGTCGTAATGCGCCTTAAGCCAAGATAAGAAAAAAACTGTTTTTGTCGGATTATAGTGAACATTCTACAGCAGATTAGCGAAACCAGTTCTTAATCTGATCAAGAGTACTTTTTGCCTCCGGACCATTGTAACCAAAGGTGTTGCCGATCATTTTCACATACTCGTTGAACGTTGTTTCTCTACTTTTTCGGTCACTCCACCAGCGTTTAGCGTTATATCCTGATGCAGAACCCACATATGTCAGCTCAATCTCCGATTTTTTGTACACACGACCAAAAAGAAATTTCACCCTCCGCATGTGAAAGTCAGAGGAAACAACAATCGCAGATTTAAAACCGTATTCTTTCATTATAGGAAGAGTGTACTCGGCATTCTGATAAGTGCTATCCGCCGCGTTCTCGGTATAAATAACGTCCTGGGGTATGCCTAAAGCTAGGGCGGTTTGGACCATGTCACCCGATTTACTCGTCGACTCTTTAGCATTGGAAAGAATTATATAAGGAGCATAGCCTGCTTTATATAACTCAGCTGCTTTTTCCACACGACCTTGGCCTCCGCTTAGGACGATGATGACATCGGCTTGCTTGGGAGGTTCAGATAGAGCTAAGAAACGGCCTGCACTGAATAAACCAGTAATTAACAATAGCAAGCATACGAAAAGGACAAATCTTTTATTCATTAAATTACCTTTTCTTTTCTTAACCGTTAAGTCGTGCATAAATCACTTATGCGATTCGTTACTAAGGATTTGTTGCCACCATTCAGCATTATCAATATACCATTGGATCGTCTGCGCAATTCCGGTCTCAAAAGTATAAGTTGGCTTCCAACCTAAATTCTCAAGTTTCGTTGGATCAATGGCGTAGCGTTTATCATGTCCTAATCTATCTGTTACAAATTCAATCAAATCTTCAGATTTCCCCAAGGTACTGATAATCGTCTTAACTACTTCAAGATTAGTTCTCTCATTATGACCACCTACATTATAAACTTCACCGCTTACTCCTTGGTGCACGACAAGGTCAATGGCCGCGCAGTGATCCCAGACATGGAGCCAGTCGCGAATATTTTTTCCATCCCCGTATACAGGAACCTTCTCTTCGTTTAAAACTCTTGAGATGGTTAGTGGAATCAGTTTTTCAGGAAAATGATAGGGGCCGTAATTGTTCGAGCAGCGTGTTATGTTCATTGGTAACCCAAAGGTCTCATAATAAGCACGGACTAGCAAATCAGACGCTGTTTTACTAGCACTATAAGGACTGTTAGGCTGCAAAGGTGTTTCTTCGGTAAAAAATACAGTAGGATCAAAATCAAGTTCGCCATACACTTCATCCGTAGAGACATGGAGGAATTTAGTAATGCCGAATTTTTTAGCTGCATCCAGTAGTACCTGTGTACCCATAACATTCGTACGAACAAATATCGCAGGATCAGTAATTGAGCGATCCACATGACTCTCCGCAGCGAAATGAACAACATAATCGAATTTTCCCAACTCAAAAAGAGACAATATTGCCTCCCGGTCAGCAATATCAGCTTTAACAAACCGATAATTCGATTTAGACTCAATATCCTTATGTTTCGTTAGATCACCCGCATAAGTTAGCAAATCTAAATTCACAATATCATAATGCGGATATTTATCTACCATATACTGTACGAAGTTGCCTCCAATAAATCCGGCACCACCCGTAACCAGCATCTTTTGCTTACTCAATGAACGCACACTCCCGATCTATTATCTTTAATATTAGTTTTCATAAAAAAAATTCAAATTTGCCTCTTTTAATAAAGGCGCCTTCTCATCTTTGGCAGACAGCACTGGTGTAACATGAATAGGCCATTCGATACCAATAGAAGGATCATTCCACAAAATACCCCCATCACATTCCGGGGCATAAAGCTCATCGCACTTATACTGAACCTCTACGTCTTCTGTTAGTGTCATGAATCCATGAGCGAATCCTTTTGGGATCAGCAGTTGCTTCTTATTCTCAGCACTTAGTTCAATGCCGAACCATTTACTATAGGTAGGACTGCCTTTTCTGATATCTACGGCTACATCAAAAATAGCACCGCGTGTACACCGAACCAGCTTCGTCTGTGCTTTGGGATGCAATTGATAATGCAAACCACGTAATGTTCCTTTAGTTGCAGAGTAGGATTGGTTATCTTGTACAAAATCCATGTCAATTCCATGCTCTTTAAACTTAGCTCCGCTATACGTCTCCATAAACCAACCTCGGTGGTCCCCAAAAACAGCTGGTTCTACGACTAATACACCTTGCAGTAAGGTTTCTTTAATTTTCATGGTTACCACACTTTCAGTTATTAATATTGTATTTTACCTGTAGCTACTTTCATCAAATACTGACCATACCCCGTCTTACTCAACTTCTCCCCACAATTCCACAAATGTTTTTTGTCAATCCATCCATTAATATATGCAATTTCCTCAGGAGCGGCGATCTTGATACCCTGATGATCTTCAATAGTCCGTACAAAGTTAGTTGCGTCGACAAGACTTTGATGAGTTCCTGTATCTAACCACGTGAATCCCCGACCTAGAAGTTCCACATCGAGCTCACCAAGGTTTAAGTAAGCTTCATTAATGGAGGTAATCTCCAATTCCCCCCTTGAAGAGACCTCAACATTCTTAGCAATCTCAATAACTCTGTTATCATAAAAATATAAACCAGTAATTGCATAGTTAGATTTTGGCTGAGTTGGTTTTTCCTCCACGCTCAACACTTTGCCCTCTTCATTAAATTCGACAACACCGAATCGCTCTGGATCTTGCACATGATATCCGAACACCGTTGCTCCTTGTTGTTTAGTAGAAGCACGTTGCAACATCTTCCGCATTCCATTGCCATAGTAGATATTATCTCCAAGGATCATGGCAACAGAATCATCACCTATAAAAGATTCACCCAAAATAAAAGCCTGAGCTAAACCATCAGGACTTGGTTGCACTTTGTATTGTAATGAGATACCAAATTGAGAACCGTCACCTAATAAGCTTTCAAATCTAGGCGTGTCCTCTGGAGTTGAAATAATAAGAATTTCTTTAATGCCCGCTAACATTAATGTGGATAGCGGATAGTAAATCATTGGTTTGTCGTAAATAGGTAAAAGCTGCTTACTTGTCACCATTGTTAATGGATATAGGCGCGTACCGCTGCCGCCTGCTAGGATAATACCTTTCATTAATAATTCCTTCTTCCCGAGAATTTATATAAGCTTAAATCCATATTCAGATTAATTAATTTTGTGCGAAAACAAAAAAAATATGCTCACTCAATACTATTTGAAGAACAACCAACAGCAAAGGAATATTAAGCTGACACGAATACTTTTTTAATGTTTTATCAACATATCAGATGCTCTATAATTCTTCTCAAAGCGCCAAGCGTCTCGACACATTTCTACTAACCCCCGTTTGACAGTCCAATTAAGTTCTTGTTTAGCTTTGGAAACATCTGCATAACACTCCGCAATGTCCCCCTGTCTGCGATCCACTATTTCGAAAGGTATTTCAACACCATTTGCTTTCTCGAAGGCTTTTATTAACTCTAAAACTGAAGTCCCCTCACCTGTACCCAAATTATAAACATGTACACCTGCTTTTAATTTGTTCAATGCAGCAACATGACCTTCAGCCAAATCCATAACATGAATGTAATCTCTTATTCCTGTACCATCCAATGTCGAATAATCATCACCAAAAACTCGTAAGTGTTTGATTTTCCCCTTTGCTACCTGAGTGACATAAGGCATAAGATTACTCGGAATACCATTGGGTACTTCACCAATTAATCCACTTTCATGCGCACCAACTGGATTGAAATATCGAAGAATCGACACTGAAAACTCTTGATTCACTTTCGCAATATCAGTTAAAATCCTCTCACTCATGGCTTTTGTTTCACCATAGGGATTTGTAGTGGGCTGAAGCTTCATAGTTTCTACAAATGGGACTTCATTCTCACCGTACACTGTAGCTGAAGAGCTAAAGACAAACCTCTTAACTCCAAATTTTTCGCACGCTTTAGCTAGTATCAATGTGCCAACGATGTTGTTACAATAGTAATTCAGCGGTTCTTCTACAGACTCTCCTACCGCTTTAAGAGCCGCGAAATGAATAATCCCATCTATTGAATGATTTAAAAAAATAGTATCTACTGCGGTTTGATCAGTTACGTCTATGTGATAAAATATGATTTCTCTATTCGTTATTTGTTTTATTTTATCTATAGTCTCAACCTTGCTATTGCAAAGATTATCGGCTACGATCACGGTATGTCCTGCTTCTAACAACGCAATACAGGTGTGTGAGCCTATATAACCGGCACCACCAGTTACTAATATCATCATTCAGAATTACCTCCCACTATAAATTAATGTATCTCTTTTATCTCACACATTATTGCTTTAATGATAAAAAATAAATTTTCTTCTAGTGGTTGTTATTCTTTTGTTATTTCTCATAAATGTCTTTGATTTCAGAGTTCATAATCCGCAATACCACAATAAACAGAAGTACATACGTAAAGGAATTTGAAATTGTATAAAGGATAATTGTTTGATATGAACTCAATTCCATGAGCTTAGCAATACCAAAAACAGAAAAAATTAAAACTAATCTAAAAATGTTTAACATTAATCCTTCTCTTTGTCTTTCGAATATTTCTAATATTCTCCCGAATGGTAAAATAATGAAATGAAAATAAATCATAATTGAAATTATTTGTGCATAAACACCAGCTTCATACCATTTAGGGCCAAATATAAAAGAAAATAGTTCAGGTCCACACAGAAAAAGAACTAACACTGGAATCATTCCTATTAGAGCTAATTTTTTTACCAATTGTATGGATAATCTTTTCAGTTTTTCTGGATTGCTCTTACCAATATTAGCTGCTTCTGCATAAAAAACTTGTGAAATTGATGTTCCTATTAAATCCATAGGCATATTTACGATACTATTAGCTAAACCGAATAATCCTATTACATTATTCCCAAACAATGAGGTTAAAAAAATAAAAGGTAATTGCGATCCTGAAGTATAAACATAGTTACTAGGTGCTGAATATAATGGAAATTTTATATATCTTTTTGCAAGCTTCCTCATCTCTTTGATATTGATTTTTTTCACAACACTCTTTTCATTAAATATCGGTAATGTTAGTGTAGTTATTCCAGCGCTTTGACCTACAATTGTTCCCAGTACCAGACCTAATGGTCCAATATGAAAGAAACCTAAAATGACCTTTAGTAAATTGGAAGATACGCTTTGGTTAATTTTTGTTTTGGTGATAGCTTTATAATTCCTCATCCTAAAGGTCCATTGGAGCAATATATTGTATCCTCCAGTAAAAAAAACTCCTACCGGAATAAGATATTTATAATTCATCAAAGTCTGACTATCCAAAATCTCAAGAATTTCATCACCAAAAAAAATAAGCAACAAGACAGTAAATGCTACAAAAAAGGTTAGAACAATAGTTGATAATGCTAATAAATTTATCGCTTTCTCATCGTCATCAGCTATGGGAATTGCCAGTTGATAATCAAGCGATGCTGATATCGATATAATTGCCAAAACTGAAGCATATACAGTTAGTACCCCATACTCTTCCGGTAGATAGATCCTAGTTATTATGGGTGAAAACACCACCCCTATCAATTGGGCGAATGCTGTTCCTCCAGCTACAAGAGCTATATTCTTAGCAAATTTACTTTTAAATAGTTTACTATATATTCTCATTAACATTAACAAACTAATCCCCTATGATAAACCAAATGTATTATAAAATTCAAAAATCTTATTAATTATAAATTTTGTTTTTTCTTCTTCTAGCCCATAATATAATGGTAATCTAACCAATCTCTCACTCTCATTGGTTGTATATTCATCTACTCCATGAAATCTACCGTACCGTTTTCCAGCTTCAGAACTATGTAAAGGAACGTAGTGAAAAACTGCCAGTATATTATTATCTTTCAGGTAGCTAATTAATTCCGTTCTTTCTTTTAAATCTTTACATTTAATATAAAACATATGGGCATTATGTTTACAATGTTGAGGAACATGCGGCAATTGAATAATTCCTTTTTCTTCTAATTTCTTGAGTTCACTATAATAAATACCCCATGTATGTAATCTATTATTATTAATAGTTTCTGGTTCCTCAAGCTGTGCGTATAAATAAGCTGCGTTCAATTCACTTGGAAGAAAAGAACTTCCAATATCTACCCAAGAATACTTGTCTACTTGTCCCCTAAAGAATTTACTTCTATCCGTACCTTTTTCTCTTATGATCTCTGCTCTTTCAATATTATCTTTATTTTGAATTAATATAGCTCCACCTTCTCCCATGGTATAATTTTTTGTTTCATGAAAACTATAACATCCAAAATCTCCAATCGTACCTAAGTATGCGTTTTTATATGTTGACATTACTCCTTGCGCAGCATCTTCTATTACGTATAGATTATGTCTCTTTGCTATATCCATTATCTTATCCATTTCGCAAGATACCCCTGCGTAATGCACAGGGACAATTGCTTTGGTCTTCTCAGTAATTGCGTCTTCAATTAATTCCTCATTAATATTCATAGTATCTGGTCTGATATCAACAAAAACTATCTTAGCACCTCTAAGCACGAATGCATTTACTGTTGAAACAAATGTAAATGATGGTGCTATGACCTCATCCCCTGCTTCAATATTTGCTAAGATTGCCGCCATCTCTAATGCATGAGTACAAGAAGTAGTGAGTAAAGACTTTGGCGTGTCGAATCTTTTTTCAAACCATTTATTACATTTCTTGGTGAATTCGCCGTCTCCACTAAGTTTTTGATTTTTCATGATCACCTCATTTATATAAAATTGTTCTTTACCCACATAAGGCGGGACATTAAATGAAATCATTATTTATTCCTCCATATTCAGAAGTTCCAATATCTCGTTTAATATTTTTTCGTTATCTATTTCTAATATGTAGTATCCGTTTCTTGAAGAACTATCACAAACATTGTTTAGCTCTGTCTTAATTTCATATTCTTTTAAGATAGTAGGATGTCTATCTTTTAACAATTCGAATCTATTTTTATCGTTTCTATTAAATATAAAGCCTACTAAGGCCATCTTTTCGTTAGTAATTTTGACTGAATCTATCTTTTCTTGTACAGCCACCTTTATAGTATTCTTTAAAAAATCGAAACCTGTGGATATATAGACCATATTAGAGCCAATAAAGTCTCCACCCATTCTAGCAGCTATCTCTATTATTTTTATATCTCCGTTAGAATTAATCTTCACTTCAGAGTGTGAGGCCCCATTCTCAATATTTAAAACATCAAGAGACTTTTCAATTATTGCAATAATCTTTTTCATCAAATCTTCGGATATCCTTGCTGGTGAAAGATGTCCTTTTTCTATAAAATTCGGTGCCCCTGTAGTAAACTTTTCCGTCATTTGCAGAAAAAAATGTTTTCCACTTTGAGTAATAAACTCAATACTAAACTCCCTTCCATCTATATATTCTTCAACTAGAACTTCATCACCAAAAGATACATTTTTGGCATTATTAATTGCTTCATTAAGTTCGTCCCACTTTTCAACCAAGGAAACCCCTCTGCTTCCAGATCTATCAACAGGCTTTATTATTAATGGGAATTCGAGGTCAGTAAAATTCATATCGTTAATATCTTTTACTAATTTATATTTAGGACATGGTAAATTGTTATAACTCAATGCTTTTCTCATCTCAAATTTATCAGTTGTAACCCTTGTGCATTGTAATGTATTTCCCACCAACCCTAATTCATTGGCAATAAAATTAACGGTTGGCATGGCTAAATCAGAAGCGATTGAACAAATACCATCAGGATTTATTTTTGTGACAAAATTAAGAATTTGTTGTTTTTCAGTTATACTAATTGGATAAAAGAAGTCAGCTATTTCTTTTGCAACTGCGCCCTCATTCCAAGCGAAAACATGAGTTTCATATCCTAGTTCATTTGCTCTATTAATTATTTTCTTTTGAAACTCATTCGCACCTAAGATCACTAATTTTTTAATTTTAACTCCCTACCTTTCAAATATTAATGCTAAACTGCCTTTTATTCAGAAAATTTGTATACCTTTTTTTGAATGCTCTCTGATTTTTTTGGCTGGTACACCATAATAGGCACTGTGATTTTCTGGTGATTTCATTACTAAACTTTTAGCACCAATTATGACCTCTTTATCAACGATAACATTGTCTTTTATAGTAGAATTAAAACCTAAAAAGTTACCTTCTATTATTTCAGAAAAACCACCAACTATAGAATTAGCTGCAATAAAATTATGATTCCCTATAACGCTATCATGACAAATTACGGAATTTGACCATATAATGTTGTTATTAACAATACTCGAAAATGGTTCTATAATAACATTTGACAATATTACATTTCCTTCTCCAATTATATTCCCATAAATCACAGCATTTGGACTAATATAGTTTATAAGGCCGAATCCCTTTGCTTTTATTTTTTCAAATATTTCTTTTCTCATTTTCAAGTTTTTATAACCGACACCTATTATAAATTTGTATTTTTCGGTAGATAATGACACTAACCCTTCTTCAAAAGTGATAACTTTTCTACCTAAGAACTCCTTTTCAGTGTAATATTCTTCATTCACACAAAAATATTCAACTTCATATTCAGCTTCTTTATCTAGATAGTAATGAAGTTGCTTTGCAAAATCGCCTACTCCAAAAATTATAACTTTCAAATGAATTCTCCTATGAAAATAGTTTATTCAAATCTTTTTTTAATTTTTCTTTCGAAAATTTATCTTTTATATTTTCAATATTTCTTTCTCTTGTATGATTATCTAACATTTCAAATAAGTCTTCAAAATCTCCATTAGAATCAAAAACTTTCAATCCGTGTTCAATGCAAAAATCCCATGTAGTTATGTTATCTCTAATATATATTTTTTTACCTAAACCAAGTAAAGTTGTTATATTACCCACTGCTTGCTGTCGATCATGATTAAATATTGCTATATCTACTTTCGATAATAGATTAAGGTATTCATCGAAGGGCATAAATTCTAATATAGGAATAAACTTATCGCCAAAAATTTCTTTTCCTGCCTTTATTACTTCTTCCCTGTAACTAGGATTCGATTCATATGCATAGGAAAGCGGGCATATTATTTGAATTTTTTTTGTTTTATATTTTTCTAATTTAGTGAATACTTCTAAATGATTATTAGTATCAAGCCCAGAATTACCAATCTGAATGTAGATTTCTTCATCTTTTTTACTATTAGTTAAGTTATACCCTTTAAACAAATTACTTGTATACATAAAAGAATAATAATATTCGCCTTTCGCACCATACCATTTTTGTGCTAATTCAAAATCACCCTTAACATGAGTTATTAATCCTCCTATGTTTTTAATAATAGTTCTCCTCGGAATTTCACGTAGTTTCGTCCTAAAGCTTGAATTTCTTGACTCATAAAGATATAAGTCTCCTCCCCATATACACCAATTACATTTTTTTAATACCCGAGGTTGAAGTAACAGGGTAATGTCTATGTACTTATTATTACTTAATCCATGAAAGAACACTTTTTCTGATTTATTTATATATTTTGTTAATATTCCAATGCTTTTTATATCGTAAGGCAAAATCTCCAGATTATTTCCACTTTTTGTATGATTATTATATTTTCTACCACTAGTCAAAAGAAAATAGTGTTCGTTTAAATTGAAATTTTCGTTAATAAATTCGATAAACGATGTCGAAAACTTTTCATTTTCATCGTAAGAAAATATATGTAAATATTTCAAAATTACCCTCCTATTCAATTCTCATTGGTTTAGTAATTCAATCAATTATAATCCCTCATATTTATCAATTTATTTATTGCGGCAATTCGATTATGACATTACTTCTCAACTTATGAATTATCCATTAATTAATTTCTACCTAATGCTAAATTTATTATTACAGATTTGTTCTCTGTCTGAGTTATAGTTAGCCATATAATAAACTCTAGGTAAAATCTCTAGATATAAGAACTACTTTTGAAATATATATCATATTCTAAATCCTCTATTTAATCTAAATGCATAAGCTTAAACTTTTATACAGATAATTCTTGTTTCATTGAAAACCATCATGTATTCTCAAAAGAAACTTTTTCAAATTAGAAAGTTAATTCCATTTGAATACCACTGAAAAGCACCAAAAAAAACAAAAAACACAATAAATATTATCCTAACTTCTTTTCTTTCATCAGTTAATGCACCTACTAATATAAGTGGAATTATATTTTCGAAAATTCTGGCACCAAATTCCAATGAGAAGTATGATATTATATACATAAATATTCCATAACAACAGATGATGTTAATATAACTTTTTTTTATTATTAATATAAAGAAAGACCCTACCATTAACCATAATATAAATCCGAATCCGCTAGCACCCTGGGCCATCTCAAAACTATATTCTAATACTCTTCTATCTCCAAAATATGAAGCTAAAGAAGGAACTGCAATAACTAACACTATAAGAAATATTATTGATAAAGATATTTTCGAGCTGAATTTAAGCTGGGATTTTCGAAACAATGCCTCTAAACCTTCAAATAATATAAGAAATACAAAACTTGTATGAATAAACATTGAGGAGAATCTTAGGATTTTCCCATATTTCTTATTACTCACTAAACCTAAAAGATACACACTTAATCCCAAACCTTGTCTAAGGTGAATGATATGATTTTTTAAAATCTGAGGTACAAATAGAAAGAAAAATAATACAAAAAAATTATAATTAGATAGCTTACCCAAAGAATAAAGAACTCCAATAGTAGATATAAATATAATAAACCTCACTATATTTTCAGCCGAAATCATTTGAGATAACAGCGCATTAATACCAAGAAATAGCGGTTCATTTGAAAAAAAAGAGAAGATCCCGTTCGATATATATCTTTGCATAATATCCCAGCTATAATCTGCGTAGACTAGGTAGTTCATTCTGTCTCTTGCCCACGTTATATCTCTGGGAGCTATTAATACAATCCCTATGATCACGGAAAATAATAAATACAGTATTTTTTTCCCTCTACTATTATCATCTATTGGCCTTTTTTCGTACTGTTCAATCACTATATACACTCCTAAGAGAATTGACTTTCAAACCTTAGCCAAACCAGCCTTTAGATTAATTAAAACAGCTGATAAATCTCCTCAATTTATTAAACCCACCTTCAGTCAATGACTGATATTCCTTAAAGTCACAAATATATTTTATTAGAAGAAACGAGTTTTTAGATGTATGTAAATATAAAAAGATTCTATGTTATATAGTACTTAAAACTACTTCCTTCTATATTTCTTGTATAGTAGTTCATATTGTAGTGTCACTTCTGATATATCAAATTTTCGTACTTCTTTTAGTGCAATTTTCCCCATTTTTTCACGCAATTTTTCATTATTAGCTAATTTTATCATCGCTTCTGTTAGTTTTATACTAATATTTGGTTCAACAAGCAATCCATTCTCTTTTACTACATCAGGAACACCACCTACTGCCGTAGAAATAACAGGTAAACCAGCAGCCATTGCCTCAAGGATGGTTAAAGGTAATCCCTCATAATGTGATGAAAGAATAAACACATCTGCATTTGCAAGTTTTTGAGGAATATCCAATACGTTTCCTGTAAACTGAACTTTCTCAGATAAACCAAGGTGTTTAACCCGCTCTTCTATTTCCGCTCTCAATTCGCCATCTCCTATTAAAATCAACTTACAATTAGTTTTGATTTTAGAGACTTCATAAAAAGCTTCTATTAATCCGTTATGATTCTTCTGTCTCGAAAAGCGTGCTACATTAACAAAGACTACTTCTGAATTTATTTTTTCTTTAGGTTGAATATTTGAAAATTTAAAGACATCCACAGGATTATAAATTGTTTCTACTACACTTGAAGAAAGTCCGTATAGTTCAACTGTTTCTTTTGCTATAGTTTCCGATATTGCAATAGGAATCGCTAATTTTCTTTTATAAAGATATTTAAGAACGTATCTAATCAACCCATGAGCTTCATATATAGGTCTATTATGTACAGTGTGTAATATCGTAGTTTTTTTCAAAACTGCCCACGGCGCAGCGTACATGCATGCACTTAAATGTGTATGAATTATATCAGGTTTAATTTTGTTTAAATGTTTGTATATTTTCAAAAGAGTACTCATGCTAAATCCAAGTCCCTTATTAAAAAAAGTTACTTTCACATCTTTATTTTTAATGCGCTTTTCTACTACTGAGTCATTAGAAGTCGATATCACAATTAATTCTAAATCAAAAGATTTTTGATCTATTTTAGAAACTAGTTGGGCGACCATATTCTCTGCTCCACCAGTATCTAATGTTGGAATAATAATCGCTAGCTTAATCATTGTCTACTTCTCCTATCTAACCACATTGCAATAAATATCATTCAACTGTGTTTTATAACGATCACTAGCATTCAATTTTCCAAATCTACGAATACTATTATCTGACATCACTTCTCGCTTGTTTTTTTCAGTCAACAGTCCAATAATTGCATTTGCTAATGCTTTATCTTCTGAGCGCAAATACCCTGTATTTTCATCATCAACTAAATCCAACATGCCATCTACTGGTGTACTGACAATCGGTACACCTAACGCCATTGCTTCTAATCCAGCAATAGGAGTGCCCTCAAACCTCGAACACATTATCATACATTTCGCTTGTTCTAACGCCTTATATGGATAAGCAAGTCTATCTGTGAATACCACTCTATCGATTACTCCTTCTTCCATAAATACAGATTCCATTTCGTTCTTCAGTTCACCATTTCCAATTATTCCGAACGAGGCTTTAGGGCACTGTTTCAATACTATGGAGGCGACTTTAGCCACCCTTTGCGGGTTCTTTGGATAACTTAATCTCCCCATAAATACGAAATCAATATTATATTCTTTTGAATCTTTATTCATCAATTTTTGAATTCTTGGTTCATGAATAACATTTCTCATACACAAAGTTTTTTTCTCTATTTTCTTTTTGAAAATATAATCTTTTAAACAACCTTCAGAGACAGTGATTATTGTCTTCACCTTCTTTGCTGCGAGCATATAAAGAATCGACTTTAACCCTATCTTTCTCATATCTTCCATATTACCATGTAAATGTGATACAACAGGTATTTTCCCTGCTGTCAACGTTGCAAGCACAGTTGCCCGAACATCATGAGCATGAATTATGTCGGGTTTGTATTTTTTTATAATTCCTTTCAAATCTGAAATTTTTCTCTTTCGCAAGGAGGAAAATTCAACCCCTCTATCCTCTAATGCTTGTCGTATTGGTCCATCTGGTGAACAATACATCATATCAATATTCCCTTCAAACATCATGCAAATGTCTGCAACAACATTTTCCGCCCCAGATATCCTAGGAGTTTGTAAAATATGTAAAATCCTCATTGTTACCACCTTTTCTTCAAAGTAAATATACATCCTTTTCGATCTCTTCTAAAACATTTTTTCTGTCAAATTTTTCAATGTACTTTATATTATAGGCCCCCATCGACTCTCGTAGTTCAGGGTTATCAATCATTTTAGTTATACTTGTTATAAACCCATTAAGATCATCAGGCTTTACAAGATATCCCCCTTTTTCATTTTCAATCAAGTCAGTATTCCCTCTAATATCTGAGCAGATGACAGGCAGAGATGACCCCATCGCCTCCATAAGAGCCAATGATAAACCTTCACGAAAGGAAGGAAATACAAATACATCAACTATTTTTAGAATTTCATTAATATCACTTCTGTAACCCAAAAACTTCACCTGACTTGATACCCCAAGTGATTGAGATAACTTTTTCAAATATTCTTCCTTTTCCCCCACACCACAAATCAAATAGCTAATATTTGGATTTCCCAGTTTTGCAATGGCTTTGATAATAATTTCATGATTTTTATTTTTATTGAGTTCTCCCACAGAGATTAATTTAAGCGTATTAAATGGAATCTCTAATTCAATTTGTTTCTTATCTCGATCTATCTCAATTCCCGCAAATTTTTTAGTATCCAGACCAACTCCTGGTAAATACTTAACCTTCTTAGATTTAAAACTTAATGCTCTTCTATAGTCTTCTTTATTAATAGTGATCAACAGATCAGTATATCTTGCCAACCATCGTTCAATTGGATAATACATCAGCCAATTAATTAATGGTGCACCCTTAAAAAAGTGAAAACCATGTGCTGTATATATAATTTTCGTGTTCTTTCTTCCAACACTAATGGCAGCTAACCGAGTTATTACCCCTCCCATAGGAGTATGACAATGAATAATATCGAAATCATTATTAACAATAATTTTTTTTAATTGTTTAAATGCTTTTATATTATCAATTTTATAAGGAGATCTTTGGAATGGTACATTATACTTAAAGTCTATAGAGGGGCTATCAGCAGTACCATTACTCGCAACATGAACTTCAAAATTATTTTCTTTCAAATATATTAAATCAGGTATGTGAAAGTTAAAAATATGACTATCTACTGTAGCAGAGAATAACACTTTTTTCATTACGGAGCACCCTTCAGTAATGCGATTATATGGAAAGTTTGCATTTTTTATTTATTAGGTATAAAACCAAGGGATATTATAATTTACTTTTGGTATTTCATTTATGATAATACTTTCTTTTTATTATCTGCTAATGAATCGATAGTCTTCCCTTCTTTTATTCCTTCAGATCTGAAAACAATAAATATTGTCAGAAGAACTACTTTACTATCGAAAAAAAGTGAAATTTTCTTAGTATATTCTCCATCAAACTTAGCTTTCTCATCAATTATTAACTCATCTCTACCATTTATTTGTGCCCACCCCGTAAGTCCTGGTCTAACATCATTTGCATAATATTTATCACGCTCAGCAATTAAATCATACTGATTCCATAACGCAGGACGTGGACCAACAATGCTCATCTCACCTTTTAAAATATTGATAATTTGTGGTAATTCATCCAAACTTGTTTTCCTAAGAAATCGACCTACACTAGTTATAAAGAAATCGGGATCTTCCAACAGATGAGTTGGTGTATCTTTTGGGGTATCAATTCTCATAGTTCTAAATTTAAGAATATAAAATTCTTTTTTATTCTTACCCAATCTTTTTTGCTTGAATAAGACAGGCCCTTTGGAATTTATTTTTATAACAATCGCAATGATCAAAAAAACAGGCCATAACACTAAGATTCCAATTAACGCCATAAGAAAATCAAGAATTTGTTTTAAAAAAACATAAGGTCTCATAAATTCACCTGATCCTATTGATATTATTACTTTCGATATCGTCTCTAATTCAATAGCACTTAACAGCTAATTAATCCGCCATTCCCGCGGCCAGATCTTTCCCTAACTGCAACTGCGATTCAAATTCACTTTTATATTTACCAATAATTTCTGTACTGTAGCCATTACTGTTCAGTTTTTGTTCAGCATCAGTGACTATACTATTAAAGCTAGCAGTAAATGAGGCTAGTTGTTGTACCCCTTTAGCTTTAATACTTTTCTTACTAGCTTCATCTGTTGCTCCTATATACTCAAACGCAATATTCATTAATGTCGATTGGCTTTGATTTTTAAGTGCAGTAAGCTTAGCTTCTGTATCACTGGTGATAGTTTCATATGAAACCTTTCCAGTTTCCGCAGAACCCCCTCCCGCTGCGTCAGTTGTATCCGTTGGTGCTGGTGTTGCTACTGGAGATAGATCCTTACCATTGTTACCTGTTGAACCATTATTGGATTGCTCTTGATAAGCCTTGGAAGCAGCAGTAATGGTCTTCGTCTTCTGATCCCAGCTAATGTTATGACCTACAGATTCCGATAAAAAACGAAGGGGCACATATAAGGACCCATTCAGGATGAAGCTGGATTGACCTGCAGGCAAAGCCTTGGTTGAACCGTTAAATACATAACTTGCCTTAACTTGATTGAGGACAATATTCTTCGATGCTACTGAAGTACTATTCCCGTTCGTTGCATTCATTAGGTATTCTTTAATCACAACTAGTTCTGAACTGCTAGGCTCTGCTACGGTAACTTTAACGTTTTTAGCATCCCAAGCAACACTTTTCTGCAAGGCATATGACATAAAGCGTAATGGAATATAAGTAGTATTGTTGTACATGAATACATACTGACCTGCGGGTGGCTGAATACTCACGCCGTCAAAAATCAAATTCACATTCATACTTTGTACTTTAATCGTAGCAGTTGCAGTCTTAGTCGTTGCATTTGGCACCACCGCAGCTGCCGATACTGATATAGGTGCGGATGCTGTTAATGGCGCTAAACCAATTGAAGCAATTAATGATAAAGCTACTACTGGTAGTGTTACTTTAGACATGCTTATTCACTTCCCTTTTCTTCCGCTTTTAATTGTTCTTCTTCGGCAATGATTTGGTCACGTGTTTTCCCTTGACTAACTCCGTACTTCTTAGCAATCTGAGAAAGCTCATTGTATTGCTCTGCGGATACTTTATCTAGAATAATACTTCGCGCTTCCCGTTTCTCATCAAGGGTCAACCCGCCAGATGCCAATTCCTTGAGCCTCTTAATATCTGCTACACTTAATTGTCCTAATACAATGGAGGCCACATCTGCCTTCTCTTTCACAGTGACATTATCTTGAATTTTCTTCGCCTTATCCGCAGAAATCTGAGCTGTATAGCCTTCGTCAGTACTGTTAGAAACTTCTTTGGAAGGTTCGATAGATGGTTGTATTGTTATAGTTGGAGTTGCTTGAGTTTTGTTGTTCCCCTTTTTTTGGCTAGCTATAGGAGGATTAATTGCCCCAACTTCGGTAGATCCGTTTAGAGGCTCTACCACAGGCATTGGAGTCTCAACAGGTTCACTAAAAGTACTAACAGGAGTAGCTGTCGGTGTTGAGTCCACTACCTCTTCAACTCGAACATCGGTAACTGTATCTTCCGATTCTAAGTCTAATCCCTCCGCCATGGAGTTCATCAGCTTATCCACAGCATAATTAGCAGCGAATAATCCACCTACACCCAGTACAACAAGGACTGATAGTGTCCAAATTAATATCTTCTTCCATCTTTTATTGAACATTGGGTATCCCCCATTTGAATTAATTAGCTAATTGCAGCTTGAGCAACTGGTTGCATGGGTACAATCTGATCAATGACCTCTCGTATTACTTCCGCATCCTCCGCTAGCACACGTTCCAAACGTTTAAATTCCAGTTCCATCTGATTCTGACTGATCACATTAGGTCTGCCAATAAAGATTCGACCGTGATGTGTAGAATCTAGATTCTCTTCATCGGTGAGCAATTCTTCATATAACTTCTCACCTTCCCGAATGCCTGAGAACTGAATGTCAATGTCCGCATATGGCTCATATCCAGACAAAGTAATTAAATCCTCTGCCAGTGTCAGAATCTTTACAGGTTCTCCCATATCTAATATGAAGACTTCGCCACCTTTAGCAAAGGAACCCGATTGGATTACTAACTGTACAGCTTCTGGTATTGTCATAAAGTAACGTACCATCTCAGGATGGGTAACCGTGACCGGTCCACCAGCTTCAATTTGCTTCTTAAATGCTGGTATTACGCTTCCTCTACTACCAAGTACATTTCCAAAACGCACCGCTGAGAACTTAGTCTCACTCGTTGTATCCAAACTCTGAACATACATCTCAGCAATTCTTTTAGTCGCACCCATTACACTAGTTGGATTAACCGCTTTGTCTGAAGAGATCATTACAAATCTTTCAGCTCCGTATTTATCTGCACAATCCGCAACATTTTTTGTACCAAAAACATTATTTTTAATGGCTTCCGAAGGATTCCGCTCCATTAAGGGAACGTGTTTATGTGCTGCTGCGTGAAAGACAACATGCGGTCTATGGCTACGGAAAACGTCCATCATGCGATTACGGTCTTGCACATCTGCTATCACCGTAACTATATTTAAATCAGGGAATTTTTTACGCAGCTCCATTTCGATCGTGTAGATACTGTTCTCTCCGTGTCCAAGAAGCAATAACTTCTCCGGTGCGAAAGGTGAGATTTGACGACATAACTCCGAGCCGATAGATCCACCAGCTCCTGTAACTAATACAGTTCTATTATGCACATAACTAAGAATACCGTTTAGATCAGCTACGACAGGTTCACGCCCCAGTAAATCCTCCACACTGACATCCCGCAGCTTCTTTACAGATATTTTTCCAGCAATCAGATCATTTAGTGCTGGAATAATCTTAAGTTTAGCTCCTGTCTTCTTCGCAAGATTAATGATCTCAGAAATCTCAGTACGTGAAACGGAAGGCATCGCAATTATAATCTCATGGATTCCGCGTTCTTTCACGATAGCAGGAATTGCGTAACGGTTACCCAACACTGGAATACCCATTATTGTCATATGAAATTTGTTCATGCTGTCATCAATAAAGCCTACTAACTTGGTATGGGCAAAAGAGGGTCCCATCATTTCTCTGGCAATCAATATTCCACAATCCCCTGCCCCGACAATAAGCGTCTGGGTCTGCGTGTCCTTGTAATTGATCCGATCATTACGAAATACTCTCCACAAAAAGCGAACTCCGCCCACTAGGACAAGGGTCGCCTCCATGGCTTGCACCTCCACCCCAAGTGGTACACGTGCAGGTAGGATAAAGAAAGCCAGAGCGTAAGCAATCCCCCCACCTACTATGCTAGCTTTAAGAATGGAAATAATCTCGCCAATACTGGCATATTGCCACATTCTCCGGTACAAACCGAAATAAATTAGACTCCCCCCAAATGAAACCGTTGAAATCAATCCAAATTGCAACATTTGAATTACATACTCTTGGGGAAAGTTATCATAGAATCGGAACATATAAGATGTCACAATACTGAACCAAATGATCGCAAGATCAATGAAGAATAAAAGAACCACTCTAGATTTCGCTGTCATTTTCAGTGCCTCCAAAAATAACATTTTTAATTATGAATAAATCAATTTCCATAGTAGTAGTAATAGTACCCTTCACTAGCTTTACGTTTTACATTATTGAGAACAACGCCGAGCATTTTTGCACCTACACGATCTAGATTAGCTTTAGCTTTTACTGCGATATCGCGTTTCACCTTACCATAGCTGACAACCATAATAACGCCATCACTCTTCGAGGCCACAATTTGTGCATCCGTAACCGCTAATAATGGTGGAGTATCAATAAGAATGACATCATACCGCTGACGCAAGTCCTGTAAAAGAGTGCTCATCCGATTAGATGCCATCATTTCCGCCGGATTTGGCGGGATTGGTCCTGAGGTCATGATTGAAAGATTATTAACGCCGGACTCTTGGACAGTGTCCTCGAGAACTGCTTGTTGAGACAGTAGGGAGGATAAACCAAAACGGTTACTTAGTGTAAAAGTCTTATGTGCCGTCGGCTTCCGCAAATCGGCGTCAATCAACAACACTCTTTTATCTGCTTGTGCATATGCTGCCGCCAGGTTAGCAGATACCGTAGATTTACCTTCTTCCGGTCCGGATGAAGTGACCATAATCACTTGAATAGTCTGATCTATGGAAGAAAAATCAATATTCGTGCGCAATGCGCGAAACGCTTCAGAGACAGGAGAGCGTGGGTTCGTAACGGTGATCAGATGGCGTTGTTTATTTGGAAGCTGTGACATGTTCGAGGTCCCCCGCCTTTCTGGATGATTGTTTCTGTGTTTGTGCGGCACCTTGTTTGCTTTCGTCTTGCCCCAATCTTGTAATCATAGCTATGGTAGGCAATCCAAGATACTTTTCAATATCAGCTTCTGTCTTTAGGGTGTCATCCATATATTCCAGTAGGAAGGCAATCCCTAATCCAATCATTAAAGAAACGATAAAAGCAATAGCCATGTTCAGTAAAACATTCGGTTCTACCGGCCCTGGCTCAACAGTTGGATTCACTTTAGCTTCATTCAGAATCGATACATTTTCCACATTAAATAGACTTGGAATTTCTTCCTTGAACACAAGTGAAATGGCATTCACGATTTCAGCAGCCCGCTGATAAGAATTATCTCGAACGACAAGTGTCATCACCTGCGTATTATTTACGGAACTCACATTAACCTTTTTCAATAGCTCTTCCGCAGTAATATTGAATTGCGGATAATCCTTTGTAACAATATCAAGGATGGCCGGAGTCTTAATAATTTCCTTATACGTATTAATTAATTGAATATTGGTATTAATCTGGTTTAAGTCAAGCTGCCCCGCCGCTGACTGCGTCGGTGTTTGGTTAACGATAATTTTCGTAGATGCTTCATATACTGGGTTTTTAATATACAGACTATATACACCAGCAATACCACACACCAATACAACTATGCTGAAAATCAGCCATAGTCTCTTCCTGACGATCTGAAAATAATCGCGAAGATCCAATTCTTGTGATGACAAGTGAAATTACCCCCAAGCTATTTCTGAAATATTTCGATGCCTGTTCAAATCTTCCCTATTTGCAAAAAAAGCGCCTCCTCTCACCTACATGAGAGGAGGCTGTTTACTATAAGTTTTATTTACTTGAAGTTAATAGTACGGTAGATAATTACTGCTGCTTCAGCGCGGGTAGCTGTATCGTTCGGGTTGAACTTACCAGCATTTCCGATAACCAGGTTGTGGCTTGCTGCAAACGCTACGCCATCTCTTAGAGATGCGCTGATCTTAGCAGCATCGGAGAATTTGCTGATTGCAGTAGAATCAGTCTTTGCATCAGGATTGATAGATTTCAACGCACGGGAGATCATTGTTGCCATTTCTGCACGTGTAATAGTTGCATTAGGATCAAATTTAGCCGCACTGCGTCCAGTAATAATCCCTTTTTCTGCTGCAACAGCTACATATGGTGCATACCAAGCAGTTGAACTTACATCGCTAAAGCTTTGTATAGCAGAGTTGTTTTCCAGGTTAAGCGCACGAATCAGCATTTTGGAGAACTCAGCACGAGTTACATTGCTCTTCGGTGCAAATTTACCTGCTCCGACACCTTCAATCGCGCCTTTAGCAGCTACGACTTGAATTTGTCTACCAGCCCATGCTTGTACAGTAGCAATATCATTAAAGGATACTTTATTCTCAAGTACTGCGTAAGAAGAGAATGTATCACGTGGTTCTACGATGAATTCTCCATCAAGAACTCCGCCTTGGAATTGCAGGTTGCCGTATACAAGTTTACCAACGGAAAGCAATTCTTTATCAAGACCATCAGTATTCTTAAGTGGTAGTTTGATAGTAATTGGTTGTTTAAATGTGCTTTGTACTACACCGTTCACACTAAGTGTGAATTCATACACATCTGAAGCCAATTTCAGTTTGGTAACGGAAGTTACAACTTCTGGTTTAGCTGTAGTTACTGTCAATGAAATCGCTGTGCTGAATTGGCTTACAGGAATCGTTACAGTTACACCGTTGAAAGTAATTGCAATATTTGCAATACCTCTAGCTTTTGCAGCTTCAATAATAGCTTGGGAAAGTGGAACTTCAACTGTAGTAGCATTTATTGTTCCCAGATTCAGGGTCAAAGTAAGACCAGTTTTACCAGGGTTCGCTGCAACCAGCTTATCAAATTCTTTAATTACATCAGCATCAACCAATTTCACAGTTGCTTTACCATCAACAATACTTACAAGTTTGGATACATCATAGATTCCTGGAGTTTGAACAGGAGCTACAGGCGTTGTAACACTTCCACTTCCATTTCCGCTTCCACTGTTACCATTACCGTTACCATCGCTAAATCCATAGGCTTTAACGTAAGCAACAGCAAGTGATTTTGCCGCAGGTTTCGCGGATTTAATCGTATTGTTCAGGTTTTTCAGTGTTTGCTTCACATCATTAGCAGTAACTCCAAGCTTGTCCAACGCTTGGCTTACTGTAAGTGCTCCTGTTCCTGTTGTGTGGCTCAATACTTTTGCAATAGCTTCATCCAACAAAGTATCGTAACCAGATTCAGAAGTAAGAATTGCCAACAAATCTGCCGATGACTTGCTGCCTACCAGTGCACGAAGTTCTGTTTCAATGCTGCTCAAGAATTCAGCAACACTATCAACAGTAAGTCCAGACACACCTGCTTTAGTTGCAATTTTGCTCACCAAAGCAATATTTTTGTCATTGTTACGGATAACTTGGATTCCAGAGAAGTCATTGCCATAGACGTCGTAGACTACACTAGTAACGCTTTGGAACAATTTAAGAGATGTTGTCTTTTCTTCTGGCTCCAAAGCAAGCTTATCCAGAATTGGAGCAAAAATCTTTTCGAAAGTCGCCTCATCCAGCGCTGCAACCTCAGTCTTCAAATTGTAGAGATAAACTGCATCTGTTGCGGACAATTGTTTGTAAACAGCAAGAACTTTTTCCTTAACTGCGGTACTGCTACTAACTGTAGCCGCAGATGCTGTACCTACCGCACCAAGGCTACCCAGCGGAAGACCCGCTACGGATGCTGCTACCATACTTGCTGCTAATGTTGATACTACTAGTTTCTTTTTCAAAGTCACTAAATATCCACCTCTTCTTATGTAATAAAATATTGTACTACCATAGACCTAGAACCATTCGCCCAAATGCTACACTATTGCGTTTAGCATTAAATCACCCAATAAAACCCATTCTACCACTATTAGGTAGATTAGTCAGCCCTTTCGGAAAAAAAATCCAAACAATTTTTGTCGGTTTCTCCTTGTTTGTACGTGTTTTCCATGAATAACCTCGCCATTGGTCATAATTTGCTGAGCATTGCCGCAAACATAGTCGCGCAGCTCAGGGCCTAGTTCTTTCTCCATAACCACATAAGCAGCGTTTAATCCAAATGGACGATGAACACTGTCATGTGCATCAGAGGCCAATACATGTACTGCATTTCTACGGCATAGCTCCAGTGACAGCTTCTGAAGCTTATTCCCGAAAACGCCTGCAAGACTCTGTGCGGTTACCTGCCCTAGTGATCCTAGCTCTATCAATCTCTCTAGTTTAGAAGGATCAGCAGCTATTTCAGCATTGCGTTCCGGATGAGCGATGACCGGAACGAAACCTTGAATGATCAGCTCGTGGCAGATTTCTTCCATGTTACGTGGTACTCGTGATGAAGGCATTTCCAGTAAAATATACCGCGAATCTGCAAGACTCAGCAATTCCCCCCGCTCCAGATCATTCAGCAGATCACCGTAGATACGGATCTCTTGACCTGGAAGAACAAGCAGTGGATTACCAGCCTGACGAAGTCTTTCGTTCATCAGCTCCACAGCTTCTCTAATCTTGGGGGCGTTATTCATATATTGACCGTTGGCGTGATGTGGCGTGGCGATGACTGAAGTAATCCCTTCTCTGTGGGCGTCTTGCGCCATGGCAAGAGCGGCTTCCCAATCAGAGGCTCCGTCATCCAAAAAGGGTAAGATGTGGCAATGAATATCTATCATATGTTATCTATCGGTCCTTTTCCATAGAAATTTTAGTTTTAAACAAAAAAATACAACCATTCGTACTAGGAATGGTTGCTTGATTGTAAATGAGTTCTTATCTTACGCTTCGGTTGAATCCTCTTGCTGAGATTCATTTGCTATCATTTCAGCATCCTCTGAATCCGGAGATTCATTCTCAGAAGGGCGAATATACCCATCGATTAAGCCCCAAAGCTCGTCTTTGCCGAGACCAATTTCCGAGGAAAATGGAATAAAATTATCCCCTGGCAGCACGCCCAGCTCCTGCTTCATGGTCTTGATATGCTTTTGCCAGCGCGTCTTCGGAATTTTATCCGCTTTGGTCGCTACAACACACATTGGAAGATCGTAATGCTTCAACCAGTCGAACATCATCTTATCATTGCTGGTAGGTGAATGCCGCAGGTCCACAATAAGCAGAACAAGCTTCAACGTATCGCGCTCAGAGAGGTATTTTTCAACCATTTTACCCCATACCGCGCGTTGCGTCTTGGAAACCTTGGCATACCCGTAACCTGGAAAGTCAACAAAATACATGCTGTCTTCATTGATACGGTAATAGTTCATGTGTTGTGTCTTACCAGGCGTGGAGCTTGTCCGAGCCAGATTCTTACGGTTAATCATTCGGTTAATGAGGGAAGACTTCCCCACATTGGAACGCCCTGCCAGAGCAACCTCTGGCAAGGAATCATCAGGGTACTGATCAGGGCCAACGGCACTGATAATAAATTCGGCAATATTAACTTTCATAGGACTTCCTTTCTAATGCACACTACTCGGTGGCTCACTGCTAATTTCATTATGATGCTCAACTAACGCATGATGCAAGACCTGATCCATATTAGATACTGGTACGAACTCAACATCATTACGTACGCTCTCAGGAATATCTTTCAAATCCCGTTCATTGTCTTTGGGAAGAAGGATCTTTTTATATCCAGCTCGGTGAGCCGCAAGGGATTTCTCTTTCAATCCACCAATTGGCAGTACACGTCCCCGCAAGGTGATTTCACCTGTCATCGCCACATCCTTCGAAACATAACGTTTCGTGAGCGCGGAGATCAATGCGGTTGCAATCGTAATCCCTGCAGACGGACCATCCTTCGGAATTGCACCTTCCGGAATATGGATATGAATATCAATCTTCTCATAAAAATCGGGCTGGAGGCCCAGCTCCTCCGCCTTCGAACGAGTATAGCTGAATGCGGCCTGTGCCGACTCTTTCATTACGTCGCCAAGCTGTCCGGTAAGGGTTAGTTTACCTGTTCCCTGCACAACCGTAACTTCGATCAGCAATGTATCACCGCCAACCTCAGTCCAAGCCAGCCCAGTGACCGTACCGATCTGATCTTCAAGCTCGGCCATACCGTAACGATATTTGGAAGCCCCAAGATAATCCTTGATGTCGTCAGGAAGAATGACCACTTTCTCTTTTTCCTCAGACACGATTTGTTTCGCAGCTTTGCGGCATAATGCTGCAATCTGCTGTTCCAAATTACGAACACCGGATTCACGGGTATATTCGCGGACAATGCGTAATAAACTATCGTCTTCGATAATCAGTTGATCTTCTGCAAGACCGTGGTTTTTCTTCTGCTTAGGCAATAGATAACGGCTGCCGATTTGCAGTTTCTCCAGTTCCGTATATCCCGGAATGAACAACATTTCCATTCGATCCAGCAAAGGACGCGGAATATTATGCACTACGTTGGCTGTTGTTACAAACATTACGTTCGACAAGTCGAACGGCAGCTCTACAAAATGATCACTAAACGTGTTGTTTTGTTCTGGATCCAACACCTCAAGCAGCGCTGAAGATGGATCTCCACGGAAATCCGCAGCCATCTTATCGATTTCATCCAATAGGATAACCGGATTAATCGTACCCGCCGTCTTCATGCCTTGGATAATCCGGCCCGGCATCGCACCTACATAAGTCCGTCGATGACCTCGAATCTCCGCCTCATCACGTACACCGCCTAGCGAGATACGGACGAACTTGCGGTTGAGCGAGCGGGCGATGGAACGAGCCAGTGAGGTTTTCCCCACCCCTGGAGGACCTACAAGACATAAAATCGGACCCTTAAGCTTCTTAACCAACTGCTGAACGGCCAAATATTCCAATACCCGTTCCTTCGGTTTTTCCAAACCGTAGTGATCCTCATCAAGTACCTGCTCGGCCTTTTTGATGTCAAGATCATCCTCTGTCTGTTCACTCCAAGGGAGACTGAGCAGCCAATCTACATAGTTGCGAATAACGCCGCCTTCCGCAGAGCTGACTGGCATTTTTTCCAGACGGTCGATTTCTTTCTCCATCTTTTCTTTCACGCGTTCCGGAACATTTTTCTCTTCCATTAGCGTCCGCAGCTCTTCCGCTTCTCCTACCCGGCCTTCCTTCTCACCGAGTTCTTTCTGGATCGCTTTCATTTGCTCACGCAAATAATATTCCTTCTGCGTCTTTTCCATCTGCTTTTTGACACGTTGATTGATCTTACGTTCAAGCTCCAGCACTTCACGCTCATTATTAAGAATATCAAGAAGCTTCTCCAGCCGTTTACTGACATCAATTGTCTCGAGAATTTCTTGCTTATCCTTAATTTTTAGCGATAAATGACTCGTAATGACATCCGCAAGTCGACCAGGCTCTTCTATATCGGATACAGCAGCGAGGGTCTCTGGGGTCACTTTTTTGGATAACGTAATATAGTGTTCGAACTGATTGAGTACTGTACGCATCAGCGCGTCACATTCTTGATCGCTATCTTCATCTTCCGGCAGCTCACGCGCCATAACCTCATAGTACTCATCATTATCGATATAATTAATAATTTCGGCCCGTTCTACACCTTCAACCAGTACACGTATCGTACCGTTTGGAAGCTTCAGCATTTGCCGCACATTGGCAACAGTACCGACCCGAAAAATATCGTCCTGACCTGGCTCTTCAATATTCACTTCCGACTGGGAACAAAGAAGAATCAAATTATCTTCAACCATAGCTTTCTCTAACGCCCGAACTGACTTCTCACGGCCCACATCCAAGTGAAGAACCATGCTTGGGTACACAAGAAGCCCTCTTAGCGGCAATAAAGGAAAACGACGACCTTTTGTTTTATTTGTCATCATCGCTTTCGCACCTCCCATGGCTCTCAATTAATCTCATATGCATTCATTCTAACAAAAGCAGCCCCAAAACACCAACAGAGTCCTTAGATTTCAAGAAGAACCGACTTGCTTTTCCTTAAATAGAGACAACCTTTCTTGTAGCATTTAAAAAGGAAGCAGCAGAATTGCCTGCAGCCTCCTTTATTTTACAGCGACAAATCTCACCTTATTCTTCGAATTAGGGATCAATTTAGTTTAACCCTTTGCAGATTCACCAGCCGCATCGGCCTTCAGGAGTGAAGGTGCAGCGGAGAACAGCTCTCCAGCAACTGCAGGCAACCTTACATCTGCTGTATCGGCACCAAACAGATGACGGAACACCTCTTCTACTGTTTCCATTGGAATAACGCGTAATGGCGCGAGGTCAGCGAAGAGAGACTGCCAGTTTTCTTTTGGAATAAGCACTGTAGTGGCACCAGCTTGAAAAGCAGCTTCTACTTTGGCAATTACACCGCCCACTGGCTTAACTCGACCATGGATGCCTATCTCACCTGTGATCGCTACCGTGTTATCCACGGGAAGTCCACGAATAGCGGAGACAATTGCTACTGCCATCGCAACTCCAGCAGAAGGTCCGTCAATCGGTGTACCCCCTGGGAAATTCACATGTAGATCATAACGATCGGGCTCCAGATTCATCGTACGTAGTACAGTCAATACATTCTCAACCGAACCCTTTGCCATACTTTTTCGCCGAATCGTGCGGGAGCCTCCACCGATCTCTTCTTCATCCACCACACCGGTTACGTTCAGTCTGCCTTGGCCGTTCACAGCAGGCGCTGCGGAAACTTCGATTTCGAGCAGAGTCCCCATCCCCGGCCCATACACGGCAAGACCATTGACTAATCCAATCTGCGGTGCCGAAGGAATCTTGCGTTCCGTACGCAGCGGAAGCTGGCTACTACCTGCTACCCATTCTACATCAGCAGCATTTAGTGTATCTCTCTGCTCTGTTAAGGCTAACCCAGCAGCCAGTTGAATCATATTAACTGCTTCCCGGCCGTTGGTTGCATACTGTTGCACCACAGTGACTGCTTCCGGACTTGGTTTAAGCCCAATTTTCTGTATCGCGTCACGCGCGATGACGGCAATCTCATCCGGCAGCAGCGGGCGGAAATAAATCTCCATGCAGCGCGAACGCAGCGCAGGTGAAATCTCATCCGGAGAGCGCGTAGTAGCGCCAACTAGCCGGAAATCAGCAGGCAATCCATTTTGAAAAATATCATGAATATAAGCCGGAGTATTATTATCCTCCGAATTATAATAAGCGCTCTCTAGCAGGACCTTCCGGTCTTCAAGCACTTTAAGCAGCTTATTCATCTGAATAGGGTGAAGCTCTCCTATCTCATCCAGAAAAAGAATCCCGCCATGCGCCTTAGTGACCGCGCCCGGTTTCGGCTGTGGCACACCCGCCACACCCATGGCCCCTGCACCTTGATAAATAGGATCATGCACAGAGCCGATCAACGGGTCAGCAATACCACGCTCATCAAAACGAGCGGTAGTGGCGTCAATCTCTGTGAATTTGGCGTCACTTTTAAAAGGAGAAAGCACATTCTTTTTCGCCTCTTCCATGACAACACGCGCTGCCGCAGTCTTGCCCACTCCCGGCGGACCATAAATAATCACATGCTGCGGATTAGCGCTGCAAAGTGCGGCTTTCAGGGCGCGCAGCCCATCTTTTTGCCCGACAATATCTCCAATAGAAGCCGGACGTGTTTTCTCCGACAATGGTTTAGTTAATGTAATCATCCGCATTTTCCGTAACTTGTCCAGTTCCTTGCGCGACTCTCGTTCTACCGCTGTCTTATTTGTCTTCTGACCCCGCAGCAGATTCCAAAAGTATACGCCGATAACCAGCGCGAAAAAGAGCTGCACGATCATCACAACTATACTTAATTCCATAGGTCATCCTCCTGTTTCGTTCAGTCTACCTTTCCACCCTTGGCTACTATTAGGTAGTATAGCCGTTTCGGTAATTAGTAAACGCGAATTTGAGGATTTGTTGAATTGTTGCAGTAGGATAGACTCTGATAATTAACTATAAGGGCATTAATGAGTATGGGGAGTACGAATGTAGCTTAGATAATATTAAAAAAAGGAGATTGTTGAGGAGGTTGGAGAGGAAGGAATGCGGAGGAGTGAGGAGTTATACTCAACATTTTTGACGCCGATTCCCCTCTTCACAGGGGTAAGCCAACCTTTTTCACAGAGATTCTTTAGCATCATGCGTACTGTTTTGGGATCTAGCGTGAAATAATCAGCGACTTCTTTAGGGCGTATCACCCCAGCTTGACGCACCACTAAACGCATGATTTCCTTCTCAGCGATTAGCAGTCTGCCACGCGGTGCATCTACAATTTGGTAGCGGCTTAGCGCCAAACGCAGCAGTGTAACACATAACTCAGGGCGCTGTTCAACATCATCATAGGCAAATGAAATTACTTGATAACCCATTCCGTACAGAAAAGTTTCACGATTTAGCTCATTACAATACTTCAGCCTATCCATGTCTCTTACATGAGCTGCATACCCTTTGATCTCAAACAAGAGCTTGATCGGCCCCGGCAAAAAAGCAAAATCAGCAAAATAAGCTCGTCTTTGTAAATCCAGCACCTCATACTCCGGATGAAGATTATTGAAATCACCACGAAGCGGCCACCAGACATTCTGCAAAAATAATTTCTCGGCGTGGCCATGACCTCTCTCCAGCCTTCCCCGCCGTTCGCCCGTTCTGCTTGCAAGATGATGCGCAATAAATTTTTCATGGGCTTGTTCATAGTTCATGTTTACTCATTCCTTCCTCCAAAATAGGAAATAAACGCAAAAAAAAACGCCCCATGAGCCCCGGATATACCGGAACTGCACAGGACGTTCTTCGCCACTTAGATCACTACTTACCTAACGTCGCCCAAAATTACTATACGATGCTAAGAAGTGTTTATAATATTATGAGATTGAAAATTTCTTTATAAATACCATTCAAACCAAGTTACTTCGATTGCACCGGAGGTGCAAGGTTAGCGTGGGCGCGGCCTGGGATTTCGCCCGTTGCCTCGTAAGCCACCACAATCGCATCAATTTCCTTCTTCAGCTCGTTCACGAGTTCAGCTTCAGGCACTTTACGGATCATTTGTCCGTAGCGGAAAAGCAAACCTTCCCCACGAGCGCCAGCAATACCGATATCTGCTTCACGTGCTTCACCAGGACCGTTAACAGCACAGCCAAGGACAGAAACTTTAATAGGCACCTTAAGCTTCGAAATGTATTCTTCCACCTCATTAGCGATGGAGAAAAGATCGATATCCAGTCGGCCGCAAGTTGGACATGAGATCAGCGTCGCCGCGTTAGAGATCAGACCAAACGTCTTCAGCAGCTCACGCGCCACCTTAACCTCTTCAACTGGATCGGCACTAAGCGAGATACGCAGTGTGCTGCCGATGCCCATAGAGAGCAGTGCACCAATACCTGCGGAGCTCTTCACTGTACCAGCAAACAATGTGCCAGATTCTGTAATCCCCAAGTGCAGTGGATAAGGGATGACTTCCGCAGCCTGACGGTAAGCTTCGATGGCCATTGGCACATCGGATGCTTTTAGAGAAACGATAATGTCGTGGAAATCCAGTTCCTCCAGAATACCAATATGGTATAACGCACTTTCTACCATAGCTTCTGGGGTTGGGTATCCGTATTTTTCCAAAAGGTGATTCTCCAAAGAACCGGCGTTTACACCAATCCGAATCGGAATTCCTTTTTCTTTACATGCTTTAACTACCGCTTCTACCTTTTCGCGACGACCAATGTTCCCCGGATTAATCCGTACCTTATCGATGCCGTTCTCGATAGCCATCAACGCTAGCTTATAGTTGAAATGAATATCCGCTACGAGTGGGATATGAATCTGTTTCTTGATCTCCTTGATTGCGGCAGCCGCCTCTTCATTGTTGACAGTTACGCGTACTAGCTGGCAGCCTGCTTCCTCAAGCCGCAATATTTCAGCTACAGTAGCCTCCACATCAGCGGTTTTGGTTGTACACATGCTTTGAATCGCAACCTCGTTGTTTCCCCCAATAATGAGCCCGCCAACATTGACAGGACGGGTTTGGTGTCTCAAGAACATGATTTTTCTCCCCCATAACGCCAAAGCTCCACCCCTTCGCTCCCGCTAATGTGAAGCGGGATAAGCGGAAGAAAGGTGGAGACTGTGACATGTATTGTTAAGGAAAAGCGGCTTACGCGCTTTCCTCTTTCTTCTTGTCTTTCTTAAGGTTGAGCTCAGGCAAAGCTTTCTCCTGAACGACCTGTTCCGTGATCACACAATCCTTAATATCATCGCGTGAAGGAACTTCATACATCACATCGAGCATGATACTCTCAATAATCGCGCGCAGTCCACGGGCTCCCGTATTACGTTTGATCGCTTCCTTGGCAATTGCTTCGAGTGCCAATGGTTCGAACTTCAACGCTACGTTGTCCATTTCCAGCAGCTTAATATATTGTTTAGTGAGTGCATTCTTAGGCTCGGAAAGGATACGTACAAGCGTATTCTCATCAAGCGGCTCCAAAGTCGAGATGACTGGCAGACGGCCTACAAACTCAGGAATAAGACCGAATTTGAGCAAATCTTCAGGCAATACCATCGACAAATATTCGCCAGGCTTAAGATCCTTTTGTCCTTCAACTGCTGCGTTGAAGCCAATGATTTTTTTACCGATACGGCGTTTAATCATTTGCTCCAGACCGTCAAAGGCACCGCCAACGATGAACAGGATGTTCGTCGTGTCGATCTGAATAAACTCCTGGTGAGGATGCTTACGTCCGCCCTGCGGAGGCACAGAAGCAACAGTTCCTTCCAGAATCTTCAGAAGCGCTTGCTGTACACCTTCGCCGGAAACGTCACGAGTAATGGACGGATTCTCGGATTTACGTGCTACTTTATCAATTTCATCAATATAGATAATGCCGCGTTCGGCTTTCTCCACATCGTAATCTGCAGCTTGAATGAGTTTGAGCAGAATGTTCTCAACATCCTCGCCAACATAACCAGCTTCCGTTAAGGAAGTAGCGTCTGCAATAGCAAAAGGAACGTTGATAATCTTCGCCATCGTTTGTGCTAACAAGGTTTTACCAGAACCTGTTGGACCGAGCAAAAGGATATTACTCTTCGTCAGCTCAACATCTTCGATCTTGCTTTGGCTGTTCACGCGCTTGTAGTGGTTATAAACCGCTACAGAAAGAGATTTCTTCGCTTGCTCTTGACCGATTACATATTGATCCAAAATATCACGAATTTCCTTTGGTTTTGGAATGTCCTTCAGATCAAGCTCTTCCTCATGACCGAGCTCTTCTTCCACAATTTCCGTGCAAAGCTCGATACATTCGTCACATATATAAACGCCCGGTCCTGCTACAAGCTTACGAACCTGCTCTTGTGATTTACCGCAAAAAGAACATTTCAATTGCCCTTTTTCATCATTAAATTTAAACATCTAACCACCCCTTTAAGATTTCATCGGTGAAGAAAGAACCTGGTCAATAAGCCCATATTCCTTGGCTTCTTCCGCGCTCATGAAGTTATCGCGGTCTGTGTCCCGTTCGATTTTTTCAAGGGGCTGACCTGTGCGATCTACATAAATTTGATTCAGCTTCTGTCTCGTCTTGAGGATCCAGTCAGTGTGAATCCAAATATCAGACGCTTGACCTTGAACACCGCCGAGCGGTTGATGAATCATAACTTCGCTGTTGGTCAGCGCATATCTTTTGCCCGGAGCCCCAGCTGTTAGAAGGAGCGATCCCATGCTTGCTGCCATCCCTACACAAATGGTTGAAACATCCGGTTTGATATATTGCATCGTATCGTATATACCCATGCCGGCTGTTACTGAACCACCGGGTGAGTTGAGGTACAAGTGAATGTCCTTCTCGGGATCATCTGCTGCCAAAAACAGCAATTGAGCAATAACCAGATTGGCGACATCATCGTCAATCGCACTGCTTAAGAAAATGATGCGATCCTTGAGCAATCTGGAATAGATATCGTACGAACGTTCTCCACGACTTGTTGATTCCACAACCATTGGTACCAGACTCATGCCACCAACCTCTTTTCTCTGTACAGATTAGTCTTATCGTTTCAGAAATATTTTAACACGTTCACGGCGCGATGTCATTTTTTCACTACAGTGGACAGTCCGCTGCTTGTGAATTGTGACGTTACCGCCCCTATTACCTTATTGCCATACGTTCATACGGATACCTATGTAGTCACATATATTTGCGGCCGAGGATAAAAATAAGGCACGTAACGAAACTTACGTGCCTTATCATATCTGTATGGAGGCCGTGTAACTGGCCGTTCTAGGTAGTGTCAAGCTAAAACGCCTTCGGCGTCCTTTTAAGGACGGTAAGCGTTTATGCGAGAATTATAAGAATAAAGTATAAAGTGAAACTTATACCTTCTTATAATTTTAAAATATCCTACTCAGCTTTAGTGTCTTCAGCAGCTGGTGCTTCTTCTGCTGCTTCAACTTCTACACTATTGCTAACAAGGAAATCAATGGTTTTACGCAACGAAAGCTCTTCGCTCAAGCTGCCCAGTGAACCGTTAGCTGCCAAGATGCTGCGGATTTCTTCTGGAGTACGTTTGTAAGCTTCAGCCATAGTAGCCAACTCTTCGTTAACTTCTTCTTCGGAAACTTCAATGTTCTCTTGTTTTGCGATAACTTCCAATACCAGGTTGTTGCGAACGCGTTTTTCAGCATCGCCTTTCATTTGGTTCTGCAAGTCTTCACGAGTTTGGCCGGAGAAGCTAAGGAACATATCCATGTTCATGCCTTGTTGACGAAGACGAGTGTCGAAGTCACGAACCATATTCTCAACTTCACTGTTGATCATAGCTTCAGGGATTTCAACTTCAGCGTTAGCTGCTGCTTTATCAACAACTGCATTCTCACGAAGGCCTTTCAGTTCTTCCTCTTTACGGGATTCGAGTTGAGCCTTCAAATCTGCTTTGTACTCATCCAAAGTTTCGAATTCACTTACATCTTTAGCGAACTCATCATCCAATGCAGGAAGTTGTTTGCGTTTGATTTCGTGCAGCTTCACTTTGAATACTGCTTTTTTACCCGCAAGGTTCTCTGCATGGTATTCATCAGGGAAAGTAACTTCAACATCTTTGAAATCTCCAGTAGCCATTCCTACCACTTGCTCTTCGAATCCTGGAATGAAGGAGTTGCTGCCAAGCTCAAGAGAGTGACGTTCAGCTTTTCCGCCTTCAAACGGTACATCATCAACATATCCGTCAAAATCGATTACAGCGATGTCGCCGTTAGCTGCTGCTTCTTCTTCAACTACTACAAGCTCAGCATGACGTTCTTGCAGACGAGCAAGTTCAGCACTCAACTCTTCTTCAGTCACTTCAGCTTTTTGTACTGGAACTTCCAGACCTTTGTAATCGCCGAGCTTCACTTCAGGTTTAACCGTGATCTTCGCTTTGAAGATAAAGGATTGGCCTTTAGCAAATTGCTCAATATCAACTTCAGGACGGTCTACAGGGAAGATGTCAGTTTGTTCAACTGCTTCACCGTAAGCTTCAGGAAGAAGAATGTCGATTGCATCTTGGTACAAGCTTTCTACACCAAAACGGGATTCAAAGATCGGCCGAGGTACTTTACCTTTACGGAAGCCTGGTACGTTAGCTTTTTTAACGACTTTGTTAAAAGCTTTATCAAGTGCTGCTGTTACGCGTTCTGCGTCTACTTCTACTTCAAGAACTCCAAGGTTCTTCTCTATTTTTTCCCATGTTGCTTTCATATTATACTTTTCCCTCCAAAATATAGGTTCACAAGTTTACTTCAAATAATGATACAATCCACGCACAGAATAACCATTATATTATATACAACATTACTTTATTTATCAAGTAGAGAAGTCTTTACAAAACCCTTGAGAGCACGATAAGCTCCCTCAAATTGAAAGCGCATGCCGTCTGTGATGCCATACATTCCACGTGTCTCTTCCTCTTGTCGGGAGCCGTTTAAACTCTCAGAAACAAATTGGTGCAACGCTCCTGCCCAAATATCCAGCAAAACGTCTTCGCCTTCCAGCAATTTCCGATATTCATCCGACCCATAAATCGACATGATGAACTGGCCCCAGAGCTCTTGTGCAAAATAATACAGCGTAGGCTCATGCACCTCGGCCTGCCCGGCTACCCGCTCCAGCACATGACTCACCTGCGGAGGAAAATCCTCCGTCTGCAGTGGCACGCTCTCGATCTCTACAAGTACCTTTTCATGTCCGCGAATCAGCTTCACTGTTCCCTGCATCCCACGCCGCTTAAGCGTCTGCAAGGTCCGAAATTGCAGCAGTGGATGAACATTATCCCCCTGTAGCCAAGTGGTCAGCTCCTCGTCAACGCCGCCACCTTCTAGATAGGATAGCTGCTCTAGTGCAAGTATTGTCGCCTCAGACAGAGGCTCGTTCATCACCCGCTGCAGCAGCTTTTTGGGATACCCCGTATCCTCGTTCATTTTAGATTTGGCCAAAAAGCGGGCCATATCCTCTTCCCTTAAATCTTCGTCTTCGGGGTGAACAGCTCCCTCCGCATCTCCATTCTGGGACGCGTAAGGAAATGCCGTTTCGAGCCATTCCAGCAGGGACCGCCATTCCTCGTAATTTCGCTCTTCCTGTCCTTGACACTGCAGCAAAAAACGAAGCAGCTCCATCGCTTCCCCGTAGCGTTCACTTTCCAGCATCACCGTCAGCTGGATTTGATAATAGTCCAGTGTCTTGGGGAAAAGGACGATATTCTCTTTGGTGGCGGGGGAATCCGAATGTTTAATGAGGGCACCTCCTTATGTCTACTTATGTGAATGGAATCCTAACCATTATAAAAGTTATTAATACCTTAAGCTTCTTCCGAAACTTAATAATTGTAGATTATAGCATACCCCGTACTCTTTTTAAAAAACAGCTTGAAAAAAAACACCCCATATGATATGATAATCCCTGCTTGCTTTTCTGCCAGCAACCATGTCCCGGTAGCTCAGCTGGATAGAGCATGCGCCTTCTAAGCGCACGGTCGGGGGTTCGAATCCCTTCCGGGACGTCATATAGAAACAGCCTTCCTTCGGGAAGGCTGTTTCTGTGTTCAGGGGAGGGGTTGGGCGGAGCTCAGGGAGTCACTGGGACGAATAGACGACTGAATGACTGAGCTTAAAGATTCGCGGCTCTGGATTAGTTGAGTCTCAGGGGTTCATGGAGTTCGGATTCGAAGCTCAGAGCCTGATGAAAACTTAGCCTCGTCGGAGCTCAGGATCCGATAGAGCTTAGCATTCGAAGCTTAGAATTCAGTGAAAACCCATGCCTCGTCGGGCTAGAGTCGATGGAGCTTAACTTTTGATGCTCGCTCGGACTTGGTCACCCTTAGAACTCATTGGGGCTCAGGGTTCTGTGAAGCTTAGCAATCGTTGATCAGTTTTTATGAGTCAGTTCCACATCATCCCCCGCCGCATTAGAACATTACGGCTAATTTTCCGGAGAAACGCCGCTACATGCTATCTAATTGCATTTTCTGCAACTAAAAGTACCCTTTTACCTCCAAAACTCGCTTTAATTGCAATTCATACACTTATATTCTCAGATTTACGCCTAGAATGGCCTTTTCACCATTTTTAACTGCACAAAGTGCAATTAAACCCAAACAAACCTATCCCCCTTAAAAATAAGTGCATAAAGTGCAATTAAAAACCACTCTTATCACCATTACTCACTCACCACTCATCACTCTCTACTCATTACTCACCACTCATCGCTCACTACTCACTACTCACTACTCACTACTCACTACTCACTACTCACCACTCACTACTCACTACTCACCACTCACCACTCATCGACTATTAATCTTCAAATTCCCATTTCTGATTTTTAAATATGGGGATTTTTTCAGTTTTTTATAAGCTAAGCGTGGCCAATCCAATTACTCAAAAGACACGCGCATTAGTAATTTTATCGAAGGATGAGAGTACCTTTGCTTATTTAATCGGGAATAAAAAAACTGTTCACGGCGATTTCTCGCCGAGAGACAGTTTTTTATGCATGTCTTCCTATATTAGCGGAATCAGCGCCCTTTGCGACGATTTCCGAGCCAGAGCGGAAAACGGAAGGCAAAGTTAATAAACAGAACTACAAATACGAGTACGGCTGCTGATTTGTCAGCGATTTGCCGCGCATCTTCTACAATTGCTTCAGATTGTACATACCATAGATGCACTGCTAGGGTTTCTCCCGGCGAGAACAGATTAAAGTCCCACATTTCGCCCGAGGTACTGAGGCCTGCGGTAAGGATAATAACCGCAGACTCCCCGAAGGCGCGCCCAGCAACGAGACAAATCCCAGTAACAATGGCTGACATTGCAACGGGTAGAACTACTGTGCGGATCACATGGAATTTAGTCATGCCCAGTGCATATCCAGCTTCACGCATCTCCCCAGGAACAGCACGAACCGCTTCCTCCGTCACACGTGCAAGCATAGGCAGATTCAAAAGCGCCAAGCTTACCCCACCGCCAAGAATCGTCAGGCCGATTCCAAAATATTCAGCAAATATCGCAAGTCCAAGCATACCAAATACAATTGAAGGAACCGAAGAGAGAGCTTCTACACATATACGCAGGCCGCCTGTAAAAGCATTATCCGGAGCATACTCCGCCATATAAATCCCCGCACCTAAACCGATAGGGACGGAAATAAGCAGCGAGATGAACAAAATATAAAAAGAGTTGAAAAGTACAGGACCGATCCCGCCACCTACGTCAATCTCTTCAGGCTGTTTAATCAGGAAGTCAGGCCGCAGCGCTGGCAGACCTTTACTAAGAATCGTGAAGAGCAGCCAGAAGATTAGCAGCATGACTAAAGCCCCAAGCGTATAAAACCCAATAGTCGCGAGCTTATTGCGTCTCTGAGCACGCGCTGTATGCTTTGTACTTGCGAATCCGTTCACGCTGCATCCCTCCTTTTTCTACCCAGCACGCGGATGATCAGAATCAGTACAAATGAGATCACCAGCAGAAGAAAGGCCATCATATGTAGGGCATAATTCCAGGTTGACTCAAACTCTACATTCGAGATTTGCATAACGATGTTACTAGTCAAGACCGAGGCAGGTGTAAATAAGGTTTTTGCCAACTGTGGTGTGTTTCCGATAACCATAACTACAGCCATTGTCTCCCCCACAGCACGAGTCATCCCGAGAATGACCGCGGAGATAATTCCTCTGCTAGCAGCAGGCAAAACAACACGCATAATAACTTGCAAACGGGTAGATCCAAGAGCGTACGCAGCATCCCGATATTTGCGTGGAACAGCGACAATAGCATCATCACTGATTCGGCAAATTGTTGGCAGGACCATTAATGCGAGCACGAGGGCCGCAGCCAGTAATCCATCGCCCAAGCTCTCCCCACTAACTCTACGCAGAAAAGGAAGTAATACCGTTAAGCCTAAATAACCATATACTATAGAAGGAATACCAACGAGCAAATCGAGCACCGGGCGAATGAAGGTCTTCATCCACTTTGGAGCAATTTCCGCACAGAGCACGGCCATACCCACAGAAATAGGTACTGCGATCAGCAGGGTCAAAGCCGTCAGTGAAAGTGTATTTACAATGAAGGCAGCAGCCCCAAAGGAGTCCTCTTCAGGCGTCCAGTTAAAAGAAAAGAAAAAGTCCGCAGGCGAGAGATGACCAAACAGAAGCAGCGCCGTTTTGCCGATAAATAGAATTACAAGTCCAAGCACGAAGCAAAGTGCAAGAATGCTGAATAAGAAATAAAAGCGGAATAATCGGTTGCTAAACATATGTCTACTGTGACGTTTGGAGTTGGCGCTAACTTCTGTAACGCCCTCCTTAACCTTAGTTGCCAGGTTGTGGACTGGTGCCCCCATACTTTCCCTCCTGTAAGCGGCCAACCCCGTATCAAAATCGGGGCTGGCCGCTGTTACCGTTCAATATGACCTTCAGATGTTATTAACCCTTCATTGCTGCGATCGGAATGAATTTAAGCTTTTTCAGAGAACCTTGTTGGAACTTTTTGCTTTGTACGTATTCGATAAATTCTTTAGTTGCACCAGTAGGTTGGCCTTTAGTCATGTAGTAACCATAAGCCCAAATCTTATAAGAACCGTTAATTACGTTGTCTGTAGTAGCTGCGATACCGTTGTGTTTCACTGCTTTTACGTCGCCACTTACATAAACAAGGTCGATATAACCGATGGAGTTAGGAGTTGTTCCTACTGCTGTTTTCATGTCGCCGGATGAACCTGTTTCTTTGTAGTTCTTAGCTTTTTTAACGATATCTCCGCCATCCAAGGCTTTAGCTTGATAGTTAACGCGGGTACCAGAACCGAATGAGCGAGTGATGACAACGATATCTGCATCTGCGCCGCCTACTTCTTTCCAGTTGGTGATTTTGCCAGCGAAAATGCCTTTAAGTTGTTCTGTTGTAAGGTTATCTACACCCACATTTTTGTTTACGATCGTTGCAAAAGGAATGACAGCCACTTTGTTCGCTACCTGTCCGTCAAAAGCTTTGAAGCCTGGTACGTCGATGCTAGCATCCCAGTCGCAAGCGCCGATATCAGCGATGCCTTTTTTCACAGCTTGTGGTCCAGTTACAGAACCTTTACCAGATGCTGCGATTTTCACTTTAGGGTGCAGCTTTTGGAATTCTTTTGCCGCTTGCAAGGTCAATGGAAGAAGTGCGGTTGAACCGTTAACGGTGATTTTGCCACTAAGTGAATCTGCTGCTGCTGCAATCCCTGCAAAAGATGCGGTTACCGCGATTACGGCTGTTAAAGCCGTTACTGTTAATTTCTTGAAGATTTTCATTGTACTATTTTCTCCTCTCGGCTCTAGGCCGTTAAAATATGTTTGGAATAATAATTATTTAGTCAGTTGCAGCCCTTTACCGTCTTGGATAACCCATACGCTGTCGCCACTCACAATCGCAAGCTTGCATCCGTCTTTAGATACAGATACTTCAGATACATCTTCAGTCGTACGGAACAGTTCGGTCTTTGCACCACTACCATCGATAGAATAGATCACTGTGCTTCCGTCTGCCGTAGTACCTGCCACTACCAAACCATTGCTAACGCCAGTGGACCAATTCACTTCGATATCAAGTGCAATATTAGTGCTGGTTGCGTCCGCTTTTACAAGCTTCAGGGTATTCTTCGCATTGCCGTCTGCATCTGCGCTCAGGTATGCCACATTTCCATCAGCCAAAATCTCTGGGTAAAGCTTGTTATCCGCTGTGGTTGTTAATGCAGCTGGTTTAGCATCTTTTGTAGCCAGATCAAGCTTGTAAAGCTGCTCTCCTGCCGAGCTAAAGTCTACCGTAAGAGAATCTTCTGTGCTGTCTGCATCATTTTTTGCAACACCCGTCAAATTAACGATATAAACGGCGCTTTTTTCGTCAGCAGAAATGCGCAGTTCGGATTTATTCTCAACCTTGTCAGCCAAAACGGATTTAACATCACCAGTCTCTACTGAGATTTTAGCGATTTTTTCTTGCTTGTCTCCTTGGATGAAATAAATGCTTTTCCCATCTTTGGACCAAACCAGATCTGTCTTCACGCTATTGTCGGTGCCTAGTGTTTTAACAGCTCCGCTAGACAAGTTAATCAGATTCAGCAAACCTTTCTCATCATTAAAAGCTCCCCACTGTTGATCCGGCGATACTGCAAAGTCCACCGCACTGTCATTTGACGAAAACACTTCATAGTTACCTGGTTCTGTACTGAATTTGATAAGCTGAGTAGTTTCAGCATCACCTTTGTTCGCAATCAGGTTACCAGCTGCTGTCCAGTGCAAAGTATCAAACAATCCTTCCGGACGTGCAAAGCTCAAAATCGTGCTAGCATCAGCATCCAGCTCTCCACCTAATGCAATAACTAACTTAGTCAGCTCTACATAGGTTTTACCGTTATAAAACACTGGAGCCACTGTGAACGATTCGGAATTACCATCTACTTGATAGCTCTTTGAGCCTGTTTTGAGTTGCACATTATGTAGTCCTTTGCTGTCGTTAAGTTCAAACCCGCTTGTTCCCAGTACTACCTTAGCCCCAATTTCACCAGCTACCTGAGTCAGCGAGTAAAGCTTGTAACCACTACTGTTAATGGTGTTAAACACAATCGGCGTTCCGTTTACATTCCAAGTAGTTGTACCTTCTTTAACTGCTGTAACAGCAGCGACTTGATTGGTAGCTACAGATTTTACATTACTGCCGGTGCTAGCTGCAGATACACTTCCAACGCCTACTGTTGCAAGAAGTGCTGAAGCCAACGTTGCGCTAATCCATTTACTGTTTTTCAATTAGATTCACCCTTTTCGTATAGGTAACTGCTAATGTCATTTTCGTCTACAATTGTCAATTCTGTTGCAGAGGAATGTAATGGAAATATTAACTAGTATTCTTTTTTTAAAAAAATCAGGTATATTAGCTCATTTAACAATTTTCTTGCTCTAAACCAAATGAACTAAAGAGCAAAATAGCCTCTTTTCGTAAAAAGGTGCTTGGTGTGGCTAGCTTATTTAGTTGGAGAATTGTTTGGGATTTGGTGAGACGTAGGGACTAATTTGAGATTGCAGGCGGGTGGGGGAAGCTTGTTGCCGAGGTGGGCGGGTGGAGTATATGTGGAGTTCGCTTGGGTGCGTGGAGAAGCTTGTTGCTAAGGTCGATGGGCACTTGGAGTATATTGCGGAGGTCGCTTGGGCGGGTGGGGAGCGTATTACGGAGATCGCTTGGCGGGTGGGGGAAGCTTGTTACTGGCGAGAGTCTGCTATCAATTATGTGGCTGCTGCTTACGATTTAAAAACTAACTGGTCTGTTGGGGCGCTTTCTGCGTAAGGGGCATCGTAGGAGATTCGGCTGATTGTACGGGATTTATACCGTTCTTTTGCTAACTTTAGCGGGATTGGGCTCATTGTGCGGGATTTATACCGTTCTTTTGCTAACTTTAGCGGGATTGGGTACATTGTACGGGATTTATACCGTTCTTTTACTGACTTTAGTAGGATCGGGCTCATTGTGCGGGATTTATACCGTTCTTTTGCTAACTTTAGCGGGATTGGGTACATTGTGCGGGATTTATACCGTTCTTTTACTGACTTCAGTCGGATTGAGCTCATTGTGCGGGATTTATACCGTTCTTTAGCTTGATTTATCTAGATCATGCCTATTTAGTGGCATTTATGCCCTTCTTTTGTCTGGTTTAGGTAAACCCGTGCTATTTTGAGGCATTTATGCCTTTCTTTTAGCTGATTTAAGTGGATCGACGCCATTTAAGGGCATTTATGCCTTTCTATTACCTAGTTTAGGCGGACTGACACTATTTAGTGGCACTTTTGCCTGTCATTCAAATCATCTCTATATACATAGTAAAAGGACAAGTTGAATTAACAAACCTCAATCGGGATTAAGCTTATACTGTGGGATACATTTGTATAAAATATATGGTTTACAATTCCTAACTTTTGATGCAGAGTAATGAGTGAGTACTCACTCATTATGTACTTAGAGTGTTTAACGCAATGCAGTTCAACACCATCACCATCACCATCACCATCACCATCACCATCACCACCACCATCACCATCACCATCACCATCACCATCACCATCACCATCACCATCACCATCACCATCACCATCACCATCACCATCACCATCACCATCACCATCACCACCATCTACACCTTCACCACCATCTACACCTTCACCACCATCTACACCATCTACACCTTCTACACCATCTACATCTTCAACTCAAGCAAGTATCCCAGAACATTCAGAATCGAGGAGATAAACATGGGTTCAGAGATTCCAGTTATTTCAGTGAGCCATGTCGGGAAAGCGTTTGGAGAGAAACAGGTGCTCGAGGATATTTCGCTTCAAGTGGAACGTGCGGAAACCTTTGGCATACTAGGGCCATCGGGCTCAGGAAAAACAACATTAGTGAAGCTGCTTACAGGTATCGATGAGGTAACCTCCGGCGAGGTGAAAATACTTGGCGTGACGATGCCGAAGCTGACTATGCTGCAACAGATTGGGTATATGGCCCAGTCTGATGCCTTGTACACGGAGCTTAGCGCGAAGGAGAATCTGGAGTTTTTTGCAGCGCTATATGGACTAAAGGGGGAGCAACGCTCCAAACGCATCACAGCCGTAATGGAGATCGTTAATTTACAAGATCATTTAAGAAAAAGAGTAGACCAATACTCCGGCGGGATGAAACGCCGCTTATCATTGGCGATCGCGCTGCTGCATGAACCGCCGTTGCTTATTCTTGATGAACCTACAGTTGGCATAGATCCGGTATTGCGGCTATCCATCTGGAAAGAACTAAAAGCTCTGAACCAGAAAGGCACCACCATTGTGCTGACCACGCATGTCATGGATGAGGCTGAAAAATGTGACCGGCTCGGAATGATCCGTGATGGCAAGCTACTTGCCGCCGACACGCCTGCCGGACTGCTGCAAGCCACCGGTTCAGCTTCTATTGAAGAAGCCTTTTTATATTATGGAGGTGTGCGTTCATGAGAATCCGAGCGATCACCTTAAGGATTTTGCGACAATTCATTCATGATAAAAGAACAATGGCATTAATGTTCATTGCACCACTCCTCGTTCTAAGCTTAATGAGCTTGGTCTTCAACGGTGACGCCTATGAACCCAAAATCGGTGTGTCCGGTGTACCTCTAAATATGTCAGCTGCGTTAAAAGAACAAAATGCCACCATCAAAGAATATGCCAGCGCAGAGCTGGGAAAAGGCGCTTTAGTAGAAGGAAAAATTGACGCTTTGATCACTTTGAACGGAATCGCCGGAGATTCGCAAGTTACGCCTCAAGTGCTGTTAGAAGGTAGCAACCCTACAGCCAATAAGGCAGTAATCATGACGCTGCAACAAATCTCCCAAAAACTTCTTCCAAGTACAAAGGAACAATTACAGCCGCAGATCAGCTATCTTTACGGTTCTGAGAATATGAAGACGATCGACCGTTTCGGTCCCATTATGATTGGCGTATTTGTTTTCTTTTTCGTATTCTTGATTGCAGGTGTATCCTTCTTAAGGGAACGAACCACAGGCACGCTTGAACGCCTACTTTCGACTCCATTGAAAAGATGGGAGATTGTGATCGGGTATGTATGTGGTTTCGGCATATTTACCGTTTTTCAGGCGCTATTGATCTCATGGTATTCCATACAGATTCTTGGCATTATGATGACAGGCAGCTTTGGTTACGTGTTGCTGATCACATTACTCCTATCGATGACAGCGCTGACGTTGGGCACACTGCTGTCGGCTTTTGCAGCCAATGAGTTGCAGATGATTCAGTTCATTCCACTCATTATAGTGCCACAAATCTTCCTCAGTGGATTATTCCCGCTCGATACCCTTCCACTGTGGCTCCAGCGCGTTGGCCTCGCTACACCGATCTATTACGGATCAGAAGCTCTGATGAACATTATGGTCCGTGGCAAAGGATGGAGCGCAATTGCAATGGATGTCTATGTACTTATAGGATTTTCGCTGCTATTTATGCTGCTGAATGTATTGGCACTGCGCAAGCATCGCAAAATGTAACTTCACAAAAGCTATTATCATTGAAACAAAATGAATCAAGCATGGAGGGTTATTGTAATGAAAGAGGAAGTTTCTACGGAACAAAATATAGAAGAGCAGTGGATAGAAGAGCTGCTGACCCTTGGCAAAGACGAGAAACTGACACCGAAGCAGATTTCTATTCTACAAGCGGCGATTGAGGTGTTTTCCGAAAAAGGATACTCTGCGACATCCACGAGTGAAATTTCTCAGAAGGCGGGCGTGGCGGAGGGAACGATTTTTCGCTATTACAAGACTAAAAATGATCTGCTGCTTGCCATAGTAGGTCCTACCATGAGTCGCATGCTTGCGCCTTTTGTGCTGCGGAATTTCAACGGCGTGCTCGATATGCCCTACGACAGCTTCGAGGAGTTCCTGCGGGCATTTATGATCAATCGGCTGGATTTCGCCCGCAAGAATTTTAAAATTCTTAAGATTCTTATTCAGGAGATTCCTTTTCAGCCAACAGTTAGAGCGCAGTTTGTAGAGAATATTCTTAGCAAAATACTGGAGCGCGTGATTGATATTGTTGAACATTTTAAGGAAAAGGGTGAAATCATCGAGGTGCCTACACCCACACTTATACGCTTCACACTCTCGTCTGTCGTAGGTTATTTGATGAATCGCTTGCTGCTGCAGCCAGATAAGGACTGGAACGACGAGGAAGAAATCAACCTGACGATCGCTTTTATCATGCATGGAATAAGTAAAGCAACACCCCCTATTTGATGCGCACGCCCGTTCTGTTATCATAAGTACTATATTAAATTCGGACTTTTCGAGATCAAGTTATGAGGAAGGAATTATGTTATGGGCTTTAGTGTATCAGAACGGGTAATCAAACTGCTGTGCGGCAAGTCTATTTTTGAAAAAGGATTAGCTTATTACCAAACTGAAAGTGTCGATATAATTGAAGTTGAAGAATACAATGACTCCATTCCAGATTTGCCCCGCTCTCGATATGAAGCCATTGTTCAGGGGGCGATCGACTATGAAGTTATGGTGGTCATTGATATTGATGGGGATGTCCAGGCAGAGTGTAATTGTCCAGCCTACTCCCATGGGGGGCCATTCTGTAAACATATCGCGGCTGTGCTGATCAACGTTGACGCCCTTAAAACTGGCCGAGATCGTTCAGAGCTTACCGATACTTCGCACCTGTCTTCTATAAAAGATACTGAGATTCTAACCCCACGTATTTTTACAGATACTGCGCAAGACAACGGGGGAAAGTCCAGAGATCAACAGCTCGTGAGCAGCCTACTGGGGATGTTCAGCAACCATACACCGCGTCCTAGCGGTACGGGGGCTTTTGTAGATAACAGACTTCCTCTAAATATAGAGTTTACATGCAAGCCGTTCACTTATAGTTACAGCCACACCATGCTGGGTATAGAAATGAAAGTCGGTCCAAAACGTCTATATATTGTTCAGAAAATAAGGGGATTTCTAGAAAGCGTACACCGCGGAGAATCCTTTGAGTTCTCGAAACATTTTATCTATGATCCTGCCATTTACAGCTTTCGGAAGGAAGACAATGTTGTTCTACAGAAGCTGATTGATATTGTATTAAATGAAAAAATGTACCGCGATAACGTCACTCCTTACTCACCTTATGGGGGGAGTATTGGGGGAGATCGGTTGCTGGCCGTCCCTCCTTTTTTCTGGGAGTCGCTTCAACCTGCGCTTTCAGAGGTCTCTTCGGTATTTTTGCAACAAGAAGAGGTGCTGTACGAAGGCATCCTTGTGTCTAATGAGGCGCCTCCACTCAGCTTTGAATTTGAACAGGCAGAAGAGGATGGATATCATCTGGATATTCAAGGACTTGAGCAGATTTCGGTCTTAGAAGATTACGGGATAGTACTATCGGAAGGTAAGTTGCTGAAGCTATCCCCTCAAGAATGCATACGCCTTGCTGAAATGAAAAAAATGCTGGATTCCTCCCGCCGAAATGGCATCGATATTGCCCCCGAGCAAATGGAGTCTTTTATGGACAAGGTTATTCCTGGTCTGAAAAAGCTAGGCAACGTCCATATCGCCGATTCCATCGCGGATCGGATTGTCCAACATAGGCTTATCGCGAGACTTTATCTGGACCGTGTGAGAGATCGGCTGCTCGCCGGACTAGAGTTCCAATATGGTGACATTGTGATCAATCCCTTAGATGAAAAAGCCCATGTTCGCGGGACGAATTTGATTCTTTTGCGAGACGGGGAGGGAGAAGCCCGCATTTTGGAGCTGATGGAGCACGAATCCTTCGCTAAAACCGAGGGCGGATACATTATGACAGACGAAGAGGGCGAGTACGATTTTTTGTACCATACCATTCCGGTGCTGGAACCGCTGCTTTCGGTCTATGCGACCTCCGCAGTCAAAGCAAGACTGTTCACGAGCACTACACCCCCAAAGGTGAGCATTAGTTGGAATGAAAAGACGGACTGGCTTGATTTTAAATTCGATATGGGCGGGATTCCAGAAGCTGAGATTGTTATGGTTCTGAAATCCCTGCAGGAAAAACGCAGATACTACCGCTTGCCTGATGGGGCCCTGCTACCGCTGGAGAGCGAGGAGCTTCAAGAAATCATTACCTTTATGAATGATATAGGCATCCGGGAAGGTGAGATCAAAGGGGTGGAATTTTCTCTGCCCGTTGTTCGCGGGCTACATTTGACCTCCACGGATGCTAAGAGTGACTCCATTAAGCTGGGCAGATCCTTTAAAAAGTTACTTGCGAACATGCGGAATCCTGAGAATCTTGATTTTCCTATACCTGACAGTCTGGTTCCTGTGCTAAGGGATTATCAACAATATGGATTTCAGTGGTTGAAGACGTTGGCCCATTACCGTTTTGGTGGTATTTTGGCGGATGATATGGGGTTAGGCAAAACGCTGCAAAGTATCGCTTTTCTCCTGTCAGAACTTCCAGAGATCCGCCAGAATGGACTGCCTGCCCTAATTGTCGCTCCTGCGTCTCTCACTTATAACTGGCTTAATGAGCTTAAAAAATTCACGCCAGAGATCAAAGCTGTCATTGCAGACGGTAGTCTAATTGAGCGCGGGCGGATTTTAAAAAATACAGCAAAAGCTGATGTAATCATCACTTCTTATCCGTTGCTTCGCAGAGATGTTCAGCTGTATGCTAAAAAGTCTTTTCATACCCTGATTCTCGATGAAGCACAAACTATAAAAAACCATACTACACAGACAGCCCAAGCTGTAATGGCGCTTCAAGCCCGGCACCGTTTTGCACTTACGGGTACTCCCGTGGAGAATGCGTTGGAAGATTTATGGTCCATTTTCGGCACCGTGTTCCCTGGGTTGTTTCCAGGCAAAAAAGCTTTTCATGATTTACCAAGAGAAACGGTTGCGAAGCGGGCGCGTCCCTTTTTGCTGCGGCGCTTAAAGAGTGATGTGTTAAAGGAACTTCCGGACAAAATTGAATCCGTACAAGCATGTGAACTGCTGCCGGAGCAAAAAAAGTTATATGTAGCTTATCTCGCCCGTTTGAAAAAAGAGGCGCTTAAGCATTTGACCCAAGATAGCTTCGGCAATAATAATCGGATCAAAGTTCTGGCGGGACTAACTCGTCTGCGCCAATTGTGCTGCCACCCTGCTCTTTTTGTCGATGGATATGAAGGAAGCTCTGCTAAATTCGAGCAGCTGCTCGAAATCATAGAAGAATGTCGCAGTTCGGGTAAACGTATGTTAGTATTCTCACAATTCACAGAGATGCTCGGCCTGATTGGACGTGAACTAGGATATCAGGGCATTCCATACTTTTATTTAGATGGTCAAACGCCTGTTTCTCAACGAGTAGATTTATGTAATAAATTTAATGAAGGAGAGCGTGATATTTTCTTAATCTCCTTAAAGGCCGGCGGGACCGGGCTCAACTTAACTGGGGCAGACACTGTAATCCTTTACGATCTTTGGTGGAACCCTGCCGTCGAGCAGCAAGCTGCGGATCGGGCTCACCGTATCGGGCAGAAAAATGTAGTGCAAGTAATTCGTCTCGTCACCCAAGGCACCGTAGAGGACAAGATGTATGAGCTGCAGCAGAAGAAAAAGAACTTGATCGATGAGGTCATCCAGCCAGGTCAAGAAAGCTTGTCTACCCTCACAGAGCAAGACATCCGGGAGATTCTAATGATCTAAATAACAACGTTGGAGAAAAAATCAGGATATCCTGCAGCCCATAGGGCTATCGGGATATCCCTTTTTCTTCAGATTATGCGATTGTAACTCCTGCACTAGCATAGCCAGCAACAGTTGTTGCAACGTCAATGCCAGCCGTGACCGTCGAAGTGAAGACCAACAACAAGCGTTCTCCCACAGTTACAGGGATGCTCAAACCTGTGGTATTACCACTGCTAATAGTTCCAAGAGCAATTAATCCTGTAAGCGGAGGACTTAACGTAACTAAAGCCCCAGGTACTGCTGTGAAGGTATTGTTAGGTGTAGTAGATCTGTATAATTGAGCCGTGATTGTTACCGTAGACCCCACCAAACTAACGGAAGCTGTCGCACTGAAATAGGCTGCCATAGACGTAATCGTTCCAGTTCTAGGAACCGAGAACGCAAAGTTCAGCAAGGTTCCAGCCGCTCCGGTGAGATCTATAGTACCGCCTGTAATACTGATATTAGTTGCACTGCTACCAAAACCAACTGCACTTGAAGTATTCAAAAGCCCCCCTAATACAGTGGTCATTGCTACTGGAAGACCAGAAGAATATGGAATAATTGCACCTGAACCAGTAGCACCTGTTGCTCCAGTTACACCAGCACCTGTTGCTCCCGTTGCTCCAGTACTTCCTGTCGCTCCAGTTACACCAGCAGTTCCTGTCGCTCCCGTTACACCAGCAGTTCCTGTCGCTCCCGTTGCTCCAGCAGTTCCTGTTGCTCCGGTTACACCAGCTACTCCTGTGGCTCCCGTTACACCAGCTACTCCCGTTGCTCCCGTTGCTCCAGCAGTTCCTGTTGCTCCGGTTACGCCAGCACCTGTCGCTCCCGTTACACCAGCAGTTCCTGTCGCTCCCGTTGCTCCAGTACTTCCTGTTGCTCCCGTTGCTCCAGCACTACCTGTCGCTCCGGTTTCGCCAGTACTTCCTGTCGCCCCCGTTGCTCCAGCACTTCCTGTCGCTCCCGTTACGCCAGCACCTGTTGCTCCCGTTGCTCCAGTACTTCCTGTCGCCCCCGTTGCCCCTGCACTTCCTGTCGCTCCCGTGGCTCCAGCACCTGTGGCTCCGGTTACGCCAGCGCCTGTCGCTCCCGTTGCACCAACGCTTCCTGTAGCTCCAGTAGCTCCAGTAGCACCTGTAATTCCTATATTTTCTCCATATAATTCAGAGTAGACAAGGCGATGAGCAATCACTAATTGACCTGTGCTACTCTTCCCCCAAACTGAAATTTGAATGGGATCATCAATCGTAATAGGTGTTGTGAATAGAAATTCAAATGAATCAAAGTTTGCATAATAATCCCTATTAACCACTTGATTAGGAGCTAAATTAACCTGTTCACTTACATATAAAGTTCTTGTCCCATTCATATAATAGCCTTCGACTTGAACCGTTGACGGAGTATCATCACTCTGATTGACAATTTTAAGAGTAACAAGCTGAGTAGGTCTTACACCGCCTACCAGATTATTTTCTATGGGACCAGTAGATAGTTGACTCAATTTTCAACACCTCATTTTTTATGAAATTATAATACTCGTATTATTTGAATTTCGAAAATCAACTCACCTGAACAAAACTATCCTCAAGAGTTACGTATAAACTAGGGTTTTATCTATAATCATTCCTCCCCCTGCTCTAAGTTGATAATCTATGAGCCTACAAATCAGTTCATATTTTTTGGCTCTTTATAGTATTATTCTTATTTTGAATTAAGGTGTGGACATCCATTTAAAAACTACTATTACACATATTTGATTTATTAAAATAAGCTAAAAATCTGTAATGGTTTAATAGAATAAGAATCTAATAAGCAACGTTCCAGTCGACTTATAACATATGCCAACAAAACAGAGGGTAACCCGAGAGCCACACTAACGGCTACCGAATTACCCCTGTTATAAACACTGAACTTGAAGATAAATAAGCTTAAGTTAATTCATGAACAGACCAGACGATACCTGCTGAGTTCGCTCCACCCAAATTCAAAGGAACCGTCAAACCATTTGCCACATAGAACAAGCCAATCACATCACCTGCGGTTAATGCAAATTCTCCAGCTAGCGTCACAGTACCACTTCCCAAAATTGCTCTCAAATCTAATATAAGCGCTACATTCACATCAAGTACTGGGAACAACCCACTTACCAGATTTGTTGCAGTAGGAGAAGTTCTCTGAACTACGAAAGCCGGATTAACTCCAGCACCAAGACTGATAGAAAGTGAGGCAGTTGTGGAATAATTGATAGTCGCTTCAATCGAATATCTACCAGTTGTCGGAATGGTATAATTTCCACCAACTTCGTCGAAAGACGGGCTATCATAAAAAGGTGTTGTCACAGTCCAGCCAGTTAATTGTGTAGATGTGGAAATTGCCAATGAGGGTTTGAAAGCAGAAAACCCTTCTTGTTGAATATTCGGACCTGTTGCTCCAGTTACTCCGGTAGCTCCGGTAGCTCCGGTTACACCAGCTATTCCAGTCGCTCCTGTTACTCCAGCTACTCCTGTTGCTCCTGCTACTCCAGTCGCTCCGGTCACTCCAGCTTCACCCGTTGCTCCGGTTACACCAGCTACTCCTGTTGCTCCAGTTGCTCCTGCTACTCCAGTCGCTCCGGTTACTCCTGTTTCACCCGTTGCTCCGGTTACACCAGCTACTCCTGTTGCTCCTGTTGCCCCTGCTACTCCCGTTGCTCCAGTCGCTCCAGCTTCACCCGTTGCTCCGGTTGCCCCAGCTACTCCTGTTGCTCCTGTTGCTCCTGCTACTCCAGTCGCTCCGGTCACTCCAGCTTCACCCGTTGCTCCGGTTACACCAGCTACTCCTGTTGCTCCGGTTACTCCTGTTTCACCCGTTGCTCCAGTTACACCAGCTACTCCTGTTGCTCCAGTTGCTCCTGCTACTCCAGTCGCTCCGGTTACTCCTGTTTCACCCGTTGCTCCGGTTACACCAGCTACTCCTGTTGCTCCTGTTGCTCCAGTTGCTCCTGCTACTCCAGTCGCTCCGGTCACTCCTGTTTCACCCGTTGCTCCGTCTACTCCCGTTGCTCCCGTAGCACCAGTCGCACCAGTCTCTCCTGCTCCAGTTGCACCAGTCGCCCCAGTTACTCCGTCTGCTCCTGTCGCCCCTGTTGCCCCTGTCTCTCCTGCTCCGGTCGCTCCTGTAGCACCCGTTGCTCCGTCTGCTCCCGTTGCTCCAGTTGCACCTGTAGCTCCATCGGCTCCTGTCGCCCCAGTCTCTCCTGCTCCGGTCGCTCCGGTAGCACCCGTTGCTCCGTCTGCTCCCGTTGCACCAGTCGCCCCAGTTGCTCCATCGACTCCAGTCGCTCCAGTTGCTCCGTCTGCTCCCGTTGCTCCCGTTGCTCCTGTTGCACCTGTAGCTCCATCTGCTCCTGTTGCCCCAGTCTCTCCTGCTCCGGTCACTCCTGTTGCACCCGTTGCTCCATCGGCTCCCGTTGCACCAGTCGCACCAGTCACTCCATCTGCTCCGGTCGCCCCTGTCTCTCCTGCTCCGGTCGCTCCGGTAGCACCCGTTGCTCCGTCTGCTCCCGTTGCACCAGTCGCACCAGTCACTCCATCTGCTCCGGTCGCCCCTGTCTCTCCTGCTCCGGTCGCTCCGGTAGCACCCGTTGCTCCGTCAGCTCCCGTTGCACCAGTCGCACCAGTCACTCCATCTGCTCCGGTCGCTCCCGTTGCTCCTGTTGCTCCATCCGCTCCGGTTGCACCAGTCGCCCCAGTTACTCCGTCTGCTCCTGTCGCCCCTGTTGCCCCTGTCTCTCCTGCTCCGGTCGCTCCTGTTGCACCCGTTGCTCCGTCTGCTCCCGTTGCACCAGTCGCCCCAGTTGCTCCATCGACTCCAGTCGCCCCAGTCTCTCCTGCTCCGGTCGCCCCGGTTGCTCCGTCTGCTCCCGTTGCACCAGTCGCCCCAGTTACTCCGTCTGCTCCTGTAGCTCCATCGGCTCCTGTTGCCCCTGTCTCTCCTGCTCCGGTAGCACCCGTTGCTCCGTCTGCTCCCGTTGCACCAGTCGCACCAGTTACTCCGTCTGCTCCTGTAGCTCCAGTCTCTCCTGCTCCGGTAGCACCCGTTACTCCATCCGCTCCGGTTGCACCAGTTGCACCTGTAGCTCCATCGGCACCTGTTGCCCCAGTCTCTCCTGCTCCAGTCGCTCCAGTTGCTCCATCCGCTCCCGTCGCCCCGGTTGCACCAGTTACTCCATCTGCACCTGTCGCCCCAGTCTCTCCTGCGCCGGTCGCTCCCGTTGCTCCGTCTGCTCCCGTTGCTCCTGTTGCTCCATCCGCTCCCGTTGCACCAGTCGCCCCGGTCGCGCCAGTTATCCCTTGCGTTACACCAAGCAATTCTGCATGTACAAGTCGATGGGCAGTCACAATCTGGCCAACGCTATTTTTTCCCCATACTGAGATTTGAATCGGATCATCTACCAGACTTGTAGTTGTAAAAATAAATTCAAACGCATCAAAATCGGCATAATAATCACGTGTTATAACTTCATTAGGTGCTACATTTATCAGCTCGCTGACATATAAAGTTCTTGTCCCATCCATATAGTATCCTTGAACAAGAGCCATTGATGAATCAATGTCACTTCGGTTATCAATTTTGACAGTAACATGCTGAGTAGGTCTTACACCCCCTACCATACTATTGTCTATCGGTCCGGTAGATAAATAACTCAATTTCTCATCACTCCTTTAACGTTAACTGTGTCACAAAAATAATTATTAAATTAATACTGCCTGCTTCTCCCACGCAACTATGCGATGAGGATCTACCAATGCCCCTGAGTTCTGTTTACCCCAGACTGAAATCCCAACCTCTGCTTCAACCGCTTCTACTGTTGTAAACACAAATTCAAATGCGTCCAAGTCGGCAAAATAGTTCTTAGTTAAAACTTGATTAGGTGCTAGATTTACTGTTTCATTCACATACATCGTTCTTGATCCGTTAAGAAGGAAACCTTGAATAACTAGATTATAAGGATTAAGAGAATCCCGATTAACTACTTTTACGGTTACCAGTTGCGACGGTCTGACCCCTAGGATCGGGCTGTTATCTATAGGTCCAGTAGAAAAAATAGCCATGTTTTATTCACTCCTCCCTTCCACTACAATTTGAAAGATTAGTGGCTCCGTATAGTAATATTCCTTGGCTTGAGTTAGCGTGTGGACTGTTGTGCAAAGGAACAGCTGGTCCTATAACAAGACAGCCTTCTTTTTCCAAATTTATAATCTACTAATCTGATAAGCTAACAACAAAGAGCAACCAAGATTGTTAAGAAGCTAACCACTATTGCTTTTTATGAAATATTAGGTATACTGGTAAAAATTAATTAAGCATCGATGAGCGGGAGAGTAGTTAACGAGATCTAGTCCTCAGCGAGCCGGGAGAGTGTAAGCCGGTACAGATCCCTTTAATGAAGCGCACCCGTGAGATGGACTTCTGAACCTTAGTAGGAAGTCCCGGCTGAAGGCCGTTATCCCGTAAGGTGGCTGAACAACTTGTTCAGCAACGAGAGTGGTACCGCGAGCGCTAAAGCCCTCGTCTCTTTTGAGACGAGGGCTTTTTTGTATTTTCAAAGGAGGGTATACCATGTTAAATCAAATCATCAAAAACAGCATTGAACAAAGTGTAAAAAAAGTATTCCACACCTTAGAAGTTGCCTACCCAAAAGATGTTACAATTCTGATCGAACAGCCAGCTAATCTAGAGCATGGTGATTATTCATGCAATATCGCTATGCAGCTAGCCAAAACTCTACGTAAATCCCCAATGGTCATAGCAGAATTAGTGAAAGCAGAGCTTCAATTCCAAGGGCGCTTCGCCGGTCTTTTACAAAAAGTTGAAATCGCTGCTCCCGGATTTATCAATTTGTATATGAATTGGCAAAGCTGGGCTGAACATTCCTTTGAACTGCCTGCCAGCACTGGGGAAAAAGTCATCATCGAGCACACTTCTATCAACCCCAACAAAGCCGCTCACGTAGGTCATCTAAGAAACGCCTGTATCGGCGATACTCTAGTCAGAATTATGAAAAGAACTGGGTATAACGTAGAGGTCCATAACTACATTGATGATCTCGGCAATCAGCTGGCGGATACAGTTGTTGGATTATTAAATATATCTTTAGAAGGGGAACACCAACGTTTCGGTGATTTTTGCTGGGATCTTTATGCCAAAGTGAACAAAGAATATGCGCTGAACCCTGAGATGACACATAAGCGCACAGATATACTGCACTCCCTTGAACAAGGGGGCGGTAACGAAGCCTGGCTGGGCAACCTTGTAGCTGAACGCATCGTTAGAGAGCATGTAGAGGAAATGAAACATTTTGGAATTTATTATGATTTGCTGGTATGGGAGAGCAGTATTTTAAAAGAGGGATTTTGGGCAGCCGCAGCTGAGCTACTGAAGCAGACAGCCGTTTTTGTACAAGAGACTGAAGGTAAACTCGCAGGCTGCTGGGTGCTGAAGCAAGGAACAGAGGCTAACATTGGAGCGGATTCAGAGGAGCATCAGCTCGATAAGGTGCTGGTGCGTTCGAATGGGATTTTAACGTATACAGCCAAAGATATTGCCTATCATCTCTGGAAATTTGGTCTTTTGACCAAAGATTTCTCCTTTAGCGAATTCTCGTCCGGTTTATGGACAACTGGATTAACTGGAACCCAAGAATCTTATGGGCAGGCGGACAGAGTCATCAATGTGATCGATTACAGACAGGAATATCCACAACAGATGGTTAAGCAAGCCTTAGGGGCACTAGGTTATAACGAGCAAGCAGACAAACTCCATCATGTGAGCTATGGTGTTGTATCTCTTAGTCCCGCTTCGGCGGCCGAGCTGGGTATAGATATTTCAGAAGGCAAATCTTCTTATGCTATGTCCGGACGTCAGGGAATCGGGATTAAGGTAAGCGATCTGGTGGAGCTTATGGAACAGAACATTGAGCACTCACGTTCCGATAAAGACGGCCTCTCCAGCCGATTGATTGCCACTGCTGCGATTCGCTACTATCTGCTACGGTTTAATTTAGGAACGGAAATCGTGTTTGATTTCAAACAGGCTACCGAAATATCCGGCAATACCGGAGTTTATCTGATGTATACTTTTGCGCGTGCGACAAGCGTTTTGAGTAAAGCTACGATCCCAATCCTTACAGCTGCCGCACAGCTTCAGTTCCCTTCCGAATTGGAAAAAGCAGAGCTTGCCCTGCTAAGACAGCTAAGCCTCTGGCCGGAGATATTACATTCAGCAAGTATAGAGTTAACGCCAAATACGCTCTGCACTTACGCACATACCTTAGCTACACTGTTCAACAACTTCTATTCTGGATGTCCGATTCTAAAAGGAGATCCAGCTACGATCGAATTCCGCCTCTGGCTCACTTCAAGATTCAAGGACATCTTGGGAGATGTGCTCGAAGTGCTTGGGTTACCGACACCGAGCCGAATGTAAAAAACACAAAAAAGGCAATCTCCGCGCTTAACGCGGAGATTGCCCTTCTATATATATGTTACTTATAAATCTCTATCACATTTCCAGCTTCCGTGCTGAGACGATCAAAGTCCGCACGTTTGATGCGAACACCACCACTACGATAGCGGTTAGGTGTACCTTCTGTTTGCACTTCCGTACCGTTGATAGTAATTTGACTAATCTCACGACCTGTAAGGTGATAGATAAAGTCTACCTTAGTGCCTGCATATTCAAAGCTAAAGTGCATTCCATCCAGCGATTCCGGCAGAATAGGGTCAACAATTAAGTCTCCACCTTCCGTACGGATCCCCAGTGCATTCGAGATTAACTGGTTCATATAGATCCCAGGACCGCTGGAATAGATTCTCCAGCCACCTTTAACAGCTACGTCACCATTGCGCAGTTTATCGAAATTCTCCTGTGCCTCATAACGGGTGTTAAATTTACCATCCGAGCTACTGAAATAGGAGTTAGCTTGACGTAGTTCAGCGTTTGGCACCACATCGCGGATTCCGATCGGATTAATCGCTGCCAGACCCTTCCAGACCTGATCGGTTTTACCGAGCTTAGCCATAGCCTCTACATAACGGATATGTGCATGCACATACTGAAGTCCAATTTCCCGGCCAAAGTTAGCCGCTTGCTCCGCACGTTTGAAATGAGTGCTGACCCCGCCAACATATTGAGCTGGACGATTCATCAGACGCACACCGTCAGGGCAGAATAGTTTATCCTGAATGACATCATAGTGTGCTTCGGCCTGTTCCGGAGTAAGCAGCTCACTGATCATACTGCGCGTCATAGGCAGCAGACGGTACTGAATACCTGTTTCTGTGTCACTTGGGTGCACCATAAGTTTAATTTGCTCAGGGTCTTCCATATACAGGAAGCCAGGAATCACTTCGGATTGAAGCATATGAGTATGGAAATCCTCACGGATCCCTTCCACCATCGCCTTCAGTTCCTCTGCCTCAGCTTGATCAACTGAACGAAGCACCTCTGAGAACTGATTAAGTGTCTGATAGGTAAGTGCCACTGTCCAGCTGCTGACCATATACTGCTTCAGCTGTGGATTTGCAGGCTGGAGCGTATCATCCCAGTCTCCATCACCGTAAGAAGACAGATGTGTGTCATGCAGGAAATGATCCTTAATATAAGCAATTTCCTTCCGTGCGTGATCCAGCAACGTCGCCTTTTCTTCTGTAAAGTCAAAGCTGTGCTTACGGGTATACGGTACTGTTGCTCCCAAGATGCTGTAATCCTGAGTTACTGCCAAGTAGTCTCCAAGCACCTTAAGCGGCCATACAATAATATCTCCATGACTTTCTTCTTGTTGTATCTTCGTGTATTTATCAAACATGAACCACTGTGGCCAGTTGCCATCATCTTCATATTGATGACTATACAGCGTCAGCAAAATTTCCCGAACCTGTTCGTATTTTTGCGTAGCCATGAAATATTCCACAGGTCCCTGACATACATCCCTTGTTCCCCAAGCAGCGCCACCATATTGCTCTAAACCATGTGGAACCGAATAGTGAACCAGCATGTTATGTGTGTACCACCAAGTCAGAGCGTTAACCTTAAACAGTTCACCTTCTGTTCCGTCCCCAAGCGTCAGGCGGAAGCCATTCATCACACCAGCATAAAACGCGCGATAAGCAGAAATTTCTTCCTCAGCTGAACGATTTCTTGGAGCAAGTGACTTACCATCCAGAAGCCCTTGAATATTCAAGGTCCATTCACTGCTGGCAGACAGCTCCAGAACTGCTAACGGCGCTTCAGTTGGTTGAACCGGAGAGACAAGTCTACCTTCATCCTGCAGAGTTAACTCCGCACCCTGTACCTTTAATTTATACTGTAAGTCAGGATATTCACCAGCACTTAGTGCGCTTCTGTCAGCGGAGAAGATTACTGCTCCACCTTCTTGCTTAGATTGATATGGAAGCTCGTATTCATTAACGTTCATAGTGATTTGATTAGTGACTAAATAACGATAAGCTCGTCCGCTTTCCGAACGCACATTCAGGAATATCTCTGGCGAATCTTCGGTGGTGTAGTTCGTAATAATGAAGCATTCACCATCTGTTCTGTAATACCAACGAGCATAGTTGAAACCAACCTCAAATAGAGAAGGCATGGTCAGCAAACGATATTCACCGTTCCACTCTACATAAATGCGTTGTCCTGAAGCTTTTGGAATGTTAAGCGCATTTCTTGGATTGGACATTAGCTTGTTGAAATTGGTATTTCCAATTACCACTTGGGAGTTAAAGATCCCGTACATATAAGAAGTTGTTGTGATGACCTTATCATTAAGTCGAGCGTTATCCCCACTCATCAGGATATGGCCGTGTGGCCGTTCTACGCGCATTTCTTTCTCTTTTAATACTACGTGCTCATAATTCTCCGTGAAAAAGGAAAGTAGTGTGTCTCCTTCTCTCTCCTCCTGATAACGAACCGGAAACAAGACCCCGATCTCTTTCTCTGTCAGCGAATCTGCAGCCAGCGGTGCTCCCAGCTCCTTCGAGAAGAAAGAACGTTCAAGTGCTGCTTCAGCTTCTAAAGGTAAATCTTTAACAGCATCCCAAGCCGCAGCAATATCATTAGCAAATTCTAGCGCAGTGATCGCTTCTGGATGATCTTGCTTAAACAATCCGTAGAACACAAACCGTGTTTCCCCGCTCAGCTTCACCCGTTCCGATTGCAGCGCAGTATATGCAAATTCATATTGATAGATCTCATTACTTAATTGCTCACGACCCAAGCTCTCTGGTTGGTTGGTTTCTTTATAGGACAGTCCAAAGAATTGAAAACCGTCTGTTGAGAAGCTTGTTGCCTTGGTAAGTGAACCCTGTTGCAGATATGGGAATTTCCCGCCCTGCGGCTGATTCTGTCTAGAGCAAACAACGTACCCGTTGGATTGATCCTCAAATACCGCATGATCGATATACTGTGACAGGTAAGCTTCATTACTGCGGACAGCGGCGATATCAGCAATCCCTACATCCTGTCCGTACACAAGATCTACCTCTGCATTTTGTCCAGTAAGCTTCACATCCCAGAACCAAGCTCCTCCTGCAGTAGGGGTGAAAATAACTTGATATTCAATATTTTCCGCAGTACCTTCCCAAACCAAACGGTTTCCAGCCTTACGTACAGTGCTTGAAGAATGAATGCCCAGCAAAGGAATGGCTTGAATGTTTCCATCATTGTGCACTCGCAAATATAGATTGGATAATGAACCATCCACAATGCTTGGCAGCAATTGATTGATCATTGTCCGTTCGTAGAGGACTTGGAACAAGTCCCCGCTGTTTGTAAAAGTGAAGGATAGATCCCCGGCGTTTAAACGGATGTTAGTATTCAAATTAGTAGTCATATTATACACTTCCTCCATTACGGCGTTACTGCCGTATATATTCTACTTATGCTAATGTTAAGCAAAAATCCCGTTCTTTAACCTCATTGCTGTTCGAACCGACGAATAATTTAAATCGTCCCGGATCGCTGCTAAAGCTTAGATCGCTATGATAGTAACGAAGCTGCTGTTCGGTAAGTGTAAAGGTCACTTCACGACTTTCCCCTGGTGAGAGGTTGATTTTGGCAAAATCCTTCAGTTCCTTCATTGGTCTGACGACCTCTCCGGAAATGTCTCGGATATACAGCTGCACTACCTCTTCCCCATCCACTTCTCCAGTATTGGTCACCGTAACTTTTATTTCAATAGGCTGATTTTCAGTCATGATATCACCGGACAGAATTGGTTCACTATAGCTAAATGTCGTATAGCTCAGTCCAAAACCAAATGGCAAAAGCGGTTCATTAGGAATGTCCAGATATTGCGAGACATAACGTTTGTCGGCACCCGGAGCATGAAGTGGGCGTCCAGTGTTGAAATGATTGTAATAGACTGGAATCTGCCCAACGGATACCGGGAAAGACATCGTTAATCTTCCTGAAGGATTCTCATCTCCATAAAGTAGACTGGCAATTGCCGCTCCGCCTTCACTGCCCGGGAACCAAGCTTCCAGAATAGCATCTGCATGCTCGTACACACCGGCCAAGTCTAGTGGACGTCCATTAAACAACACCACCACGATAGGCTTATTCAGCTGTTTCAGACGTTGTAAAAGCTCAAGCTGCGCTTCCGGCAAACGGATATCTGAACGGCTGCCCGCTTCTCCACTCATCTCTGAATGTTCACCAAGCGCCAGTACAATCACATCAGCTTGCTTAGCAGCCGCTTCCGCCTCCAGCCACTGTTCCTCTGTAAAGCTATCGACTCCAGAACCTTCTGCAACAGTAATCTTACCCGCACCTGCGCGAGCTTGAAGTGCTGGTGCAAGACGGCTTGCCTCTTCCGTTGAACCCAACCACGACCACGGTCCAAGAATATCACCGCTAGTAGCAAACGGTCCAATTAGCGCAATCCGTTGCTCTGCAGCAAGCGGCAGAACCTGATCATTCTTGAGCAGTACGCAGGATTTAGCCGCCAACTCACGCGCCGCATTTCGATGATCTTCACAGAAGATTACCTCACGCTCTTTCTCGACGTCAGCTCCGCGGAACGGATGCTCGAACAAGCCCAATCTTTGCTTCAATTTCAAAATACGAAGCACAGCTTCATCAATAATCTTTTCATCTACTTGTCCATCTGCAACAAGCGCCGGAAGCTGATGAACGTAACAAGCCGTCATCATCTCGATGTCTACACCAGCTTTGATGGCTTTAAGTGCTGCCTCAGCCTCATCCTCGGCGACACCATGTGGGATCAGTTCCTTCACTGCACCCCAATCCGAAATCAATACGCCATCAAATCCCCATTCCTCACGAAGCAGCTGGCGAAGCAGCTTGACGTTGCCGCTTATCGGAATCCCATCAATCGTATTAAATGAAGTCATGACCATTTCTGCACCTTCATCCAGTGCTGCACGATAGGCCGGCAGATAATATTCACGCAGCTGCCGTTCCGATAAATCCACCGTATTATAATCACGACCGCCTTCGGATAGACCATAGGCAGCAAAGTGCTTAATACAAGCCGCCAGACGATCTACATCACCAGTCAAGTCGCTTCCTTGAAATCCGCGCACAAACGCACGGGCAAACCTACCATTCAAATATGGATCTTCTCCTGTAGATTCCATTACTCTTCCCCAACGTGGGTCCCGTACAAGATCCGCCATTGGCGCATAAGTAACGTGCACACCGGAGACTGCCGCTTCTTTAGCCGCAATCTCGGCGCTCAGCTCTGCGCGATCCATATCCCAAGAGCAGCCAATTGCCAGCGGGACCGGAAAAATCGTCTTGAAGCCATGCACAATATCCGCCATCATCAGCAAGGGAATGCCCAATCTATTTTTGCGTAAATGGGCTTCCTGAACCGCAATGACTTGCGCTGCACCTGATAGACCAAGTACAGAGCCGCTGCTCTCGATCATGTGGTCCGTAATTCCCATGGATGCCATAGGGCCAGTGATTTGTCCTCCATCCTCTGCCCCTTCATAGAAATTAGCGGCTAGCTGCTGCAATTGTGCAATCTTTTCTTCAAGCGTCATCTGGTTCAACAAGGTAGTCAGTTGCTGCTCATTCATTTCAAATCCTCCATTGTTCAATTCTGCCGATGCCTATGAATGGAAAAACCCGTGTGCAAGAATTGCACGCGGGTCCTGTAGGTTCATTCCTACATGCATAGGGCGAAAGCTATTTTTTTAGATTGTTTAGTTCATCTAGAACCGGCTGAACGAGGGATTGTTTGCTCTTAACCCATTCTTTCCAGTTCGCCTCTAGATCGCCTGGTTTCAAAATCAGGTTAGTGTATTCTGTAGCATAGTCAAAGGAAGCCTGATTTTTAGCCTTGGAATCATACAACTGGTAGTCCCAGTCATATTCAGCCGTTGCTTTGTCTTTTAACGCAAGCTCAGCTTTTTCCTTGAACAGTTCTACAGAACGATCGCGATATTCTTTTTTGATCGCAGGGTTCACGACACTAAAGTCATCCGCCAAGACATACAGTCCTTCAAAACGGTTCGGATATTTCTTATCCAATGTTGTTCCTTCAGGGAGTAGGCTGATTAATTCGCCATTTTCGCCTTTTTTCCAGTCTGTTCCTTCAAAGCCCAAGTTAACGGTCAATTGACCTTCTTTACTTGTTGTATATTCCATGAAGTCCATAATCCGTTCAAATTTCTCTTTGCTAATATCTGGCGAGAAGATTACAGCAGACCAGAAGTTAACTTGATCGAGGTTACGATATTTACCGTCATCGCCAAGTACAATAGCTGTGTGTACTAGGTCATCACTATTTACACCTAGGTTATCTTTCATTTTAACGTCCATGTCTTTTCTGTAAGAAGCCAAACCACCTAGACTCGTAATACCGGAAACACCGTTAACTGTGAACTTTTGGCCAGATTCACCATTTTTCCAAGTATAAAACTCAGGGTGCAGTAATCCTTCTTTATAAGTAGTTTGAAGTTCTTTCAGTGCCGCTAACGTTTCATCGTTGGCTGGACCCCATTGGTATTTGCCATCTGCATCTTTATAGAATGCTGACTCTACTCTGGAATGCACGCTATTAGCCATTACAATATTAGTCAAAGCATCGTTGATGTCATAAGAAATAGGAATGAGTTTATCTCCTACCTTGCCAGGGTCTTTCTCTTTAAGCAATCTAGCAAATTCCATCAGTTCTGTAGTAGTGTAGGCATCCTTCAATTCAAAACCAACGGCTTTAGCCCAGTCAGAACGCAGAGCAATTACTCCGATTTGGTTAATGAGCGGATCTGCCGGCTTGTTCTCAAAGTATACCGGTCTTGGCAGAACATAAGTGCCACCTACCGCTTTCTCCAATTCATCGCCAAGTCCTGTCAGCTTATAAGCGGCTGCCACATTCGGCCAGCGTTCTTTCCAGTCATCTGGCAGCTTGTACAGCAGCCCTTGATCAATGTAATTAAGCGCATCACCGTGAACATAGTTCCAGCTTGCTACGTCAGGAAGATCACCAGAGTTAATCCATAGGCGAAGCTTCTCAGCCCATGAATCCCATTCAATATAGTTGTAATCCCATTTAATATTGAACTTATCCGTAAAATATTTATGATACACGTTATCAAAATCAGATTCTGTTGTCTTAATGGTACTGGCTAACGAAATCTTCAACTCATCTTTATATCCATCTGTTGGATTGCCTGAATTTCCGCTATTAGCATTGTTGTCTGAGCTTGAGCATGCTGCCAACATGATTGGAGTAAGACATAAAACACCGGCAAGGATTGACTTTACAGATTTTCTTTTTAAAATATTCATTTTGTCCTCCTTAAATTGTGTGACTGACCCTCTTTTATATGGATAAATCATAAACCACTAGGTCTTGATAGCCCCTGTAAGTACCCCTTTGGCAAAGTGCTTTTGGAGCATTGGGAAGAAACACATAATAGGAACCATGGTAACGAATACTGCCGCCATTTTCATACCCATGGAGAATGATTGTTTACCCACTGCGTCAACACTTGTGGCATTCGATGCATTCACTTGGGCTTCCATAATGATAGATCGCAACACGTTCTGCAGTGGCATCTGATCCGCTTTCCGCAGGAAGATCATGGCGTCATACCATCCATTCCAGAAGGCTACTCCGTAGAACAGTGTGATGGTAGCTACGATTGGAGCAGATAATGGCAGGACTACAGAGAATAGGATTCTCCATTCCCCAGCACCATCAAGTCGCGCAGATTCCATCAGGGACTCAGGCAGACTGCTAAAATAGTTCGACATCAGAATCAGGTTAAACGCACTGAAGCTTCCTGCCAGAATAACTGACCAAAGGTTGCCTGTCAGATGCAGATCCTTCATCACCAGGTACAAAGGTACAATCCCGCCATTAAAAATCATTGTGAACAGGACAAGCATAAAAATCAGCTTTTTACCCGGGAATTTATTGCGGCTAAGGCCGTAAGCCATACTTGTCGTCAAGAACAAGCTAAGCGGGAGTCCTAAGATTAAGATCTTAAAGGTATTCCAATACCCTGTCCCGATCCGCCCATCAGCAAAGAGTGCCCGATAGGATTCCAGTGTTGGGTTCTTCGGAAATAACATCATAGGGTTATCAGCGTATTCTTTTTGCGTAGAAAAAGAAATCATAATGACATTCCAGAATGGAATAAGAATGGCCAAAGCGCCTACACTCAGAATTACGAAAATCACATAATCCATAGCGGTCATTTTTTTATGGTCTTGCATAATTGTCAGCTTTTTTTTACTCATACATTTGCACTCCTTTCTTACCGGAATAAACCGTCTCCGCCCATAAGTTTGGCAGCTCTGTCTGCCAGAATCAGCAGAATCATATTAACAAGTGAACGGAACAAACTGACTGCAGTGGAGAATGAAAAGTCTGTTGAAGACTGGAACGTGATTCGGTAGATATACACATCTAGTACTTCCGAGACGTTTTTCGTTGCAGCGTTGCTCAAGTTAAAGATTTGGTCAAATCCAGATGACATCAGGCCACCGACAGAAAGGATAAACATAATCGTAATCGTCGGAAGAATGTTAGGCAGAGTAATGCGGAACATTTGCTGCAAGCGTGTAGCACCATCAATCTGTGCGGATTCATATTGGTCTGTATCAATACCAGAGATAGCGGCCATAAAGATAATGGCTCCCCAACCTGCTGATTTCCAGATATCCGTAAGATACAACATCGGAACGAACATTTTTTCAGAACCTAGGAAGTTAATGCCTGTCCCGCCAAACATTTGAATGAGGCTGTTGACCAGACCATCATAGGAAAGCACATTGATAACAACCCCGGATACTACGATCCATGACAGGAAGTTCGGAAATGTGAACACCGTCTGTAAAGCTTTTTTGTAACGATTCATGCGTAGTTCATTCAGCAGCAATGCCAATATGATTGGAAAAGGGAACTGAATAATCAGCTTACCAATGTTAATGGTTAACGTTCTCCATACGGCGTCAATAAAAGCCGGGTCACGGAACACATAGGTGAAATTCTCGAATCCGCTCCATGGGCTGCCCCAAATTCCTAAATTCGCTTTAAAATCTTTAAAAGCCAGAGATAGACCACCCATCGGCAGATAAGCGAATAGGAAAAGCCACACTAGTCCAGGAAGCACCAGAGTATAGACCATTCTGTTCTTCCAGACTTCCCTTAGGAACAGTTGGAATCTGCTGTCGTTCATTTTTTTAGCCGGTATTGCAACTTCGGATTTCAATTTGCATCTCCTCACTCTGCTTATGTCTTTTAGTTGTACAAGAAATCAAAGGTTGTCTTCAGATGTTCCTCCCAGAATCGCCATTCATGAGTTCCAGAGGTCTCAACATACTGAAATTCATAAGGGGTCGTCTCTAGGTAAGCTGCGAATTCCCGATTCATCTCCACAAACGGATCTTCCGAACCACAGCAAGTCAGAATCGAAGGCAGGTTACGTTTATCGTCGACCAATTTAGTGGCTAAAGCGTACAGATCCTGATCCGGCTTAATTTGTAAGCGTTTTCCAAAAGTACCCGCCATCTCCCTCGCCATGTCCTTGGACATTTGCGGATCGTTTAATCGTTTCTGGAGATCGGTAACTCCTGATAACGAAACCACTTTGCTGTAACGCTCGGGATAGGTAAGTCCACATTTCAGAGCGCCATACCCGCCCATCGATAAACCAGCGATATACGTCTTCTGCGGATTATCATCCAACCTCATCATTCGGCCACAAAGCTCGGGAAGCTCATGGGTCACATAGTGGAAGTAATCCAGTCCGTACTCCATGTCTGTATAGTAGCTCCTGTTTACTTGGGGCATTATGACTGTACAACCATATTGACTTGCATACTGCTCAATAGTAGTCATCCTGTGCCAAGTACTGGCGTTATCACCAGCACCATGCAGCAGGTAGAGCGTTCCTCCAGACATGTTGCCTGAATCGACGGGGGAGATAATGCTGATGGTCGTTGTCATTCTCAAGGTAGGAGAGCCTGTCTCAACTGTTAATAATGCCATGAGTTATCTCCTTTTCGTTCTTATTCATTTGTTTATTTTCTTGCAAGATCCCCGCTTAACCAGTACGGATTCGAATACCATATGTTTGTTTTGCGAATCACCTGTGATCAGGTCAAACAAAATTTCAACACTGGCCTTCGCCATATCCACTCCGGGTTGGCTGATCGTATCCAGAGATGGATGATAATATTCTGCCATTTCAATCCCGTCGAATCCGATAATCGAAACATCATTTGGAATTGATAAGCCCAAGGACAATAACGCCTTAGCCGCCCCAATGGCAATCGTATCTGATGCAGCAAAAACAGCAGTGATATCTTTTTTCTTATTGAGCAGACGTTTGGTAGCTGTAAAGCCTGAGCTTGGACTATATTCACAGTCCTCTACCATTGAAGGGTCGTACTCAATTCCATGCTCCTCAAGCGCCTTGATATAACCCATAAGCCGCCGGTTACCTGTTGTATTTTGCACCAGAGGAAATCTGGCTAAAAAACAGATATTGCGATGTCCTAATGAGATTAAATAGCTGACAGCCTTATAAGATTCCTGAAGATCATCAATGATCACGCTTGAAAAAACAGCAGGATCGACTTCTTTTGTAGTCGTGATGGTAGTCAGAACAAATGGAATTTTTAATTGTTTGAATTTATCTTCGGAGTGATCATACGTTCCGCCCATAAAAATTACGCCATATAGATTTTTTTCTTTTACAAGCTGTAGAGCGATATCGATCTCGTCTACTCCATCTTCTACATGCTGGATCATTAGCGGACATCCCCGTAGGTTCACCTGGCGTTCAACTTCTTTGATCATGTCGGCAAAAAACGGGTTTGAGATCCCTTTTACCATTAGCGCTATGGTATTGGATCGCGTTTTTTTCAAGTTGCTCGCATTACCGTTTGGAATATAGTTATGTTCTCTAACAACCGCCATCACTTTAGCTCTAGTTGTATCGCTTACAACACCGCTATTATTGATTACTCTGGAGACTGTGGCGATACCCACGCCTGATAGCCTTGCAATATCTTTGATATTCATATTTACCTTGCTCCACTCCTATGATGAGTCCCCCCTTCACCCGATGAAAATCAGGTTGTGGAAACGCATGAAATGATGGGAAACGTTTCCCACGACATCATTTTGAGTCCTTAGCGCGTTTTTTTCGCTTACTTCGTCCATTATGAACAGGTAATTTTTATAAGTCAACTAAAAAGGCAAAAAAAATTGTGATTCATCACTTTTTATTTGGTTAAAATTACAATAAGTCTATAGTTATTCAATCTATAAATTAGAAATAATTGGTATTTATATATCAAACAATAGTTTTCCTTGTTTTATTGACTTTAAAATAAGAATGGAATACCATCAATTTAGCGATTTTTATCGCAATAACAGAAAACGTTTCCACTCATTTTTCTAGTTTTTCTTTTTGTCACTTCGCTATCCTAGCTAGGAATATCAAGAGAAAGAAGGACTCTTTTTATGTTGAACATGGCTCCATTCGCAGCTAAGGCTCGTGAACGAAACCTGAATATTTTCAATGTTCGTGTGCTTCAAAACGGAAACCTTGTGGGAAAACTGGATCTCACGGAGGATATTCGGCGCTTGCAGCATTCCGTCAGCAAGTCTTTTACTTGTATGGCAGTAGGTCTTGCCATTGATGAAGGGAAGTTGACACTGGAAACAACGCTTAAAGATGTTTTTCCGGAGTACGCCTCTCCTCTTAAACCAACACCTCCATCCATGCAGCCCGGAGATATAACTTTGTTCGATTTGCTGCGAATGAGTACAGGGCACGACTCCCCTCCATTTTGGGCTGAAGAGAGATTAGCCTTGAAGGATAAAAATTGGGTGCAGCATTATTTGGCTCTGACTTTAGACAGAGCTCCAGGAGAGAAATTTACATACAGCAGCGGAGATACCATTATGATCTCTGCAATGGTGCAAGCCCGCGTCGGGCAAACCGTAAAGGATTATCTGGTACCTCGTTTGTTTGCACCTCTGGGCATAAACAATGTCGATTGGGAAACAACACCTCAAGGGGTAACCCTTGGCTGTGCCGGACTTCAGATTAGCACGGAAGAGTTAAGCCGGTTTGGACAGCTGCTTTTACAGCAAGGAAAGTGGCAGGGCCAGCAACTGATTCCCGCAGCATGGATCGATTTTGTTACACAAAAACAGATCGACAATGATGGAAACGGCGACTGGGGAGAAGGATACGGCTGCCAATTCTGGCTCTGCTCCCACGACGCTTACCGTGCCGATGGCGCTCATGGACAATTCTGTCTTGTGGTGCCGGACGCTCAAGCAGTCATTGCAATTAACAGCATGGAAGATAACATGCAGGGAATCCTGGATACCGTCTGGGAGGAAATCTGGCCGCTTCTTTAGGAGCGGTCTTTTTTTATGGCTTGAGGTTAGCGTGCGCATAATGGGTAATTTACATTCTTCGGCGATTAGTACATAACACCGCCAAGTAACCAGCACTGTTTGAGGCTGAGGAGGCTTGCGGACTCAGATGACGCTATTTACTCTTTTATCGCCTTTTGAGCAACGTTTCGGACTCCAGCGCAGCTATTCCTGAGAAAGTAGCTCATTTGGGGCACGTTTGGCACCAATAGCGACGATGGAGTCCGATGACATCGCAAATGTGGCGCTTTTCAGCATTTAAGGTCATCTGGGTCCGATAGCTGCTGCGTATGTACAAAATAAGTAACTCATCACACCAAGTAACCAGCACTTTCTGAGACTGAGGAGGCACGCGGACTCAGGTGACGTTATTTACTGTTTTATCGCCTTACGAGCAACGTTTCGGACTCCAGTGCAGCTATTCCTGAGAAAGCGACTCATTTGGGGCACGTTTGGCACCAATAGCGACGATGGAGTCCGATAAAATCGCAAATCCCGCACTTTTCAGCATTTAAGGTCCTCTGGGTCCGATAGCTGCTGCGTATGTACAAAATAAGTAACTCATCACACCAAGTAACCAGCACTTTCTGAGACTGAGGAGGCACGCGGACTCAGATGACGTTATTTACTCTTTTATCGCCTTTTGAGCAACGTTTCGGACTCCAGTGCAGCTATTCCTGAGAAAGTAGCTCTTTTGGGGCACGTTTGGCATCAATAGCGACGATGGAGTCCGATAACATCGCAAATCCGCACTTTTCAGCATTTAAGGTCATCTGGGTCCGATAGCTGCTGCGTATGTGCAAAATAAGTAACTCATCACACCAAGTAACCAGTATTTCCTGAGACTGAGGAAGCTCGCGGACTCAGATGACGTTATTTACTCTTTTATCGCCTTTTGAACAACGTTTCGGACTCCAGTGCAGCTATTGCTGAGAAAGTAGCTCATTTGGGGCACGTTTGGCATCAATAGTGACGATGGAGTCCGATGACATCGCAAATGTGGCACTTTTCAGCATTTAAGGACATCTGAGTCCGATAGTTGTTGCGTATGTACAAATGTGGGCTAGATGCTGGAAGCTTGATGTTCTATGATGGTTAGTAGCTCAACACACCAAGTAACCAGCATTACTCAGACCGAGGAGGCTCGCGGACTCAGGTGACGTTATTTACTCATTTATCGCCTTTTGAGAAACGTTTCGGACTCCACAGCAGCTATTCTTGAGAAAGCGGCTCTTTTGGGGCACGTTTGGCATCAATAGTGACGATGGAGTCCGATAACATCGCAAATTCCGCATTTCTCAGCATTTAAGGTCATCTGGGTCCGATAGCTACTGCATAGGTGTAAATGTGATCTAGTCGTTCGAAGTTTAATGTTCAACGATGACTCGAATTTCAACATTTAGATCAAGAAGGAAGACAAAGGCACCCCGTGTGTGACCTCGAACTAAAACTCCCGCACGCAAAAACAGCCTTCCCAAAGGAAGGCTGTTAATTGACGTCCCGGAAGGGATTCGAACCCCTGACCGTGCGCTTAGAAGGCGCATGCTCTATCCAGCTGAGCTACCGGGACATATAAGAAATAAATACTATGTATTGACGCAACGATATTTATTATACCTTATTCAGCGGATTTTTCAAGTCAAAACAACTTAGAAAAATAATAAAAGTGTTTCCGGTGCAGCTTTTTCACACATCAGCGTAACCACAGGAAATGAAAAAAACGGCATTTCTGCCGTCCTTTTCAGCCATTCCAGTGTGCGTTTTACAAACCTTCGATATTTACTCCAGCTTTCGAAAACGCTTCTCCAGCTGCTTTTTTAAATCCCCAAAAGTGAGTAATTCTCGTTGAAACTTGGAATGCTCATCTTCTGGCGACATGAAGTTACTGCCTGTAAATGCACTCGAGGTCACATCTTGAAAAGCGTCATGCATATTGTTATCAAACCAATCGGTGGAGGTATCAGCATCATTAGTCAGAATACGGACAATCTCATATCCTTCTTCACGCCGATCCTCAACGATATACACCAAAAGCGCAGGATCACTAACAGCACCCGGCAAAACACCCACTTCTGCACAAGGCGCACCATCGTACTCCATCATTCTGCGAATTTTGGCGTCTTTAATATAATACACCTGTCATCCTTCCCTCCTGGCAAATTCCCCTCTCCCCTAGTGTTCGGATAAGGACATACATTTTATGCCTTCCTTCGGCATATATCTGTATTACTTGGCAAAAAAGTAAGGACAACAATCGCACAAAAGAGAGGATGAACCATCATGTGCGGAATAACCGGATTTATCCAGTGGCGCGGAGATCTCACTCAGCACTCGCAGCTGCTGGTCAAAATGACTGAAACTTTAGCAAACCGCGGCCCCGATGCAGCCGGAACCTGGATCTCAGGCCCCTGTGCTTTCGGTCACCGCAGACTTAGCGTTATCGATCCGGAGAACGGTGCCCAGCCCATGATCACCCGCCATGAGGAACAGGTATACGCGATTGTTTACAACGGCGAATTATATAACGCCCTCGAACTCAAACAGGAACTTAAGCAGCGAGGGCATCAATTCCGCACCCAGTGCGATACAGAAGTGCTGCTGCATTCCTATATCGAATGGGGGCCGGATTGCGCAGAGAAGCTCAATGGAATCTTTGCTTTTGCAGTATGGGACGGTCTGCGGGACCAAGTCTTTTTTGCACGTGACCGTTTAGGTGTGAAACCCCTGTTCTACAGCAAGGTTGATGATGTCCTAGTTTTTGGCTCAGAGCCTAAGGCGTTGCTGCAGCATCCCAAGGTACAACCAATCGTGGGTCCTGAAGGTCTCGCAGAAATCTTCATCATCGGTCCAGCGCGTACACCGGGTCATGGTGTTTATAAGGATATGCAAGAGCTTTGTCCAGGTCATGCTATGATCTATAGCCGTGAAGGTCTGCGCAGTTATGCCTATTGGAAGCTGGAGAGCGCAAAGCATACTGACAATGAAGCAGAGACAGCCGCTAAGGTGCGTGAACTGCTCCAAGATACACTCGAACGCCAACTGGTCTCAGACGTCCCTGTTTGCTCTCTTTTGTCGGGAGGGCTGGATTCCAGTGCGCTGACGGCACTTGCAGTGGATTACTACAACCGGAATGGTCAGGGACAAGTGGATACTTATTCCGTAGACTATGTAGATAACGACAAACATTTCAAAAGTCATACTTTCCAGCCGGGAGCAGATGGGCCCTGGATTAAACGAATGGTCGATGAATTGAATACAAACCACCACTACATCTCGTTCGATACCCCAGAGCTTGTAGAAGCGCTGGATAATGCTTTGTACACTAGGGATTTACCAGGGATGACCGATGTAGACTCTTCTTTGTACTTATTTTGCCGGGAGATTAAAAAGAACGCGACAGTAGCTATTTCCGGTGAAGCTGCGGATGAGATTTTTGGCGGATACCCTTGGTTCCACCGTGAGGAAATGCTCTCCTCAGGCACTTTTCCTTGGTCAGTTGCTCCGAAAATGCGTGCAAGTCTACTTTCCCCAGAAATTAACGAGTGGATTCGTCCACTGGAATATTTGGGTGACAGATATAGTGATGCGGTGGCTGAAGTTCCGAAGTTGGATGGAGAGACGGGAAAACAAGCACAAATGCGCGTCATGTCCTATCTGAATATCACCCGCTTCATGCCTACTCTGCTAGACCGTAAAGACCGAATGAGCATGGGCGCAGGGCTAGAGGTACGTGTTCCATATTGTGATCACCGACTCGTTCAATATGTATTTAATATTCCGTGGGAAATCAAGAATCTGGGGGGCCGTGAAAAAGGGATTTTACGTAAATCTCTTGAAGGCATTCTTCCAGACGATGTGCTCTACCGCAAAAAAAGCCCTTACCCCAAAACTCATAATCCTGCCTATTTAAATGCGGTACGAACTCAGGTATTAAACATTCTGGATGACTCCACTTCCCCCCTACTTCCGCTAATTGATGCTGCCAAAATCCGTGAGATCGCCGCTTCCCCGGAATCCTCAACCAATCTGCCTTGGTTCGGCCAGCTCATGTCCGGTCCTCAGCTGTTTGCTTACCTCGCCCAAGTGGATCTCTGGCTGCGTAAATATAACGTCTCCATCCAATAAGCACGTAGAGAACTGAGGTAACCGACAAGCCAAACAGCAAGTCCCCGTATCCGGTGGCTTGCTGTTTGGCTTGTATTTGCAATAATTACTCTACGATCTTTAAAAATTAAAGTTGTCCGGGTCCGGGCCAAATCGATGGTCTTTGTTCAAGCCCTCGATAGCTTTGACATCCTCATCACTAAGCGTAAAGTCAAAGAATCCCGCATTCTCCTTGATTCGATCCGCATGTACGGATTTAGGTATCGTAATGACACCTTGCTGCAAATCCCAGCGAAGTACAATTTGAGCAGGGGTCTTGCCATACTTCTCAGCCAACTCTTTTAAGAGCGGTAGATCAAGATTCCCCTGCATTAATGGACTCCATGCTTCAAGCTGAATGCCCTGTTCATTGGCATATTTCAGCAGCTCGCGCTGAGTCAACAGCGGATGGAATTCCACCTGATTCACCACAGGCACCACTCCGGTATCCTCGATGATATCTTTCAGATGATGAACCTGAAAATTGCTCACGCCGATAGATTTGATGAGGCCTTCTTTTTGCAGATGAATTAAGGCCTTCCATGTCTCACGATATTTTCCTGCCACCGGCCAGTGTATGAGATACAGATCTAGATAGTCCAGACCCAGCTTGCGCCGGCTATCCTCGAACGCTTTTAGCGTAGACTCATAACCTTGATCAGGATTTCGTACTTTAGTCGTAATAAACAACTCATCCCGGGCCACTCCACAATCACGAATAGCTTGTCCTACGCCTTCTTCGTTATTGTATCCGGCTGCCGTATCAATACTGCGATATCCTAATTCCACTGCGGTTTTGACCGCATGAATAACCTCTTCGCCATCTTTAGTCTTATACACGCCAAGACCCAGCCACGGCATGGTCACCCCGTCATTTAAAGTAGGACCACCCGAGAACGGTGCATTTAATTCACTCATCGCTTAACCCTCCAAGCTTATTGTTATTTCGTTAAACATACTTAACCTATTTACCCACTTAAGAAGCAAACGCTACCATAAAAAGTATAGCAGATGGCTTCATCATTCCCCAAATCCTTATAAAAAAACGGAGGCGTAAGCGCCCCCGCTCTTCTTTATTTCTCAATTAGTTTGAAATCATCAAAGTGGAATTCAGGAGAAACAATACAGGATACCAGCGTCGGCTCTTTACCTAACGAGCGCGCGGCCTGCCATACTCCCGCTGGAACAACCACTTGTGGCTGCTGGCCTGCAGCAATATCGAGACCCAGAATAACTTCCTGCACATCCTCAGGCTTATCTCCATTACCTCCGAGACTTAGCACGATTGGACTACCGGAATGCCACAACCAAACTTCATCGGACAATACAGTATGCCAATCAGATTGTTCGCCTTCGTGAAGTAAAAAATAAATTGAAGATGCCGAATGACGTGATCCAGAATAGCTATCGCCTAACACTTCCTGCGAAATTTCAAATTCCGAATTCCAAAGTCTTTTGTACCAACCACCCTCAACGTGAGGCTGTAATCCAAGCAGTTCAACTAGCGGTGAAATTTCTTTTTGCGTCACAGTAGCTTCTCTCCTTCAAAGTTAGCATGAACAACAATAGCTTCTTATGCATAAGGTTGTTTTTGCTTTTTACTTTAACGGAATAAGCTCGAATTGTAAAATCTATTTACTGTCCTTGCTCGCTTTGAAGACTTCTGCAATCGCTCCAAGACTTCCCAGCGTTTCAACAGCGCTTGTTGGCAAGAACACTTTATTAGCAGGACCTTTGGCAATCTCAGCCAGAGCCTCGAAGGAACGATAAGCCAGAACATGCTCATCCAGACCTGCCGAACGAATTAGCTCAATGCGTGATTTTTCTGCTTCTGCCACGGCTTGAATCGCTTTAGCCTCACCGTGTGCTTCCAGCTCTTGCGCCTGGCGAGAACCCTCCGCTTGACGGATACGCGCTTCTTTATCGCCTTCTGCTTTTAGAATCTTACTTTGTTTATCCCCTTCAGCGCGTAGGATCATATCCTGCTTGGCGGCTTCCGCCTCCAAAACAATGGCACGTTTGCTCCGCTCTGCTTTCATCTGCTTATCCATCGCTTCCTGAATATCCAATGGCGGTTTGATATCGATAACTTCCACACGCTCGATCCGTACGCCCCACTTCTCAGTAGCTTCATCGAGAGCAAGACGGATGTCCGTCGAAATCTTTTCCCGTCCAGACAAGGTCTCATCCAATTCCAGCTTACCGATGATTTGCCGCATTGTTGCCGTCGAAATGTTTCTTACCCCATACACATAATCAGAAATACCATAAGTAGCTTCCTCTGGTCCAACCACCTGGTAGAAAATAATCGTATCAATCTGCACCTGCACGTTATCCTTTGTAATTACCGTTTGTGGAGGTACATTCGCTTGTTGAATCCGTAAATCATGGTACGTGCGCACCTGATCAATTACAGGAATCAGAATGTTCAACCCCGGTGTCAGCAGACGATTAAATTTACCGAGCCTTTCCACTACGCCTACCCGTTGCTGTGGTACGATTTTGACTGTTAATGCCACAAAAACTACGACCACTACAATAATAATTGCGATAATTGCCCATTGCATTAGTTCATTTCCCCCCATCGTTCTACTTCGATAATCGTCGTGCCTCTTTTCACTACTCTTACAACCTCATCCTTGCCCAGATTCTGATCAGAGCTCGCGCTCCACGTATCTCCGCCTACCTTCACTTGCCCGTAACGTCCCTGCTCTATCGGCTCAACAACTACTCCTTGCCTACCGATGATTTCTGTACCTGTATCCTTGAACCCACGTGAATGGCGAAATCTTGAAACCAGTGGTTTCGAGAATATAGTCAGACCAAGTGCGACCAGTGATCCAAGGACCACCTGAAACAAAATGGCTTCGGGAACAATCAGCGACACCAAACCTGCGGCCAAAGCACCAATACTAAGCCACAATAAATAAAAAGTAAGCGTCATCATCTCAACAACAAACAGGACACCGGCTGCGATCAGCCAAAACACCCACACAACCATCGGTGAGCCCACCACCTTCCGTATGATACTACTATAACGAAAAGAAACATCGATGCGTTGCATAGTTCCATAAATAAATATTTCAGGCATGTATATGATTTATATTCATTACATCGGTGGTTATGTGTTTCTTCATGAGTTTCTTGATAAAAGGCGAGTATACAAATCCAAAAGGGTTCACTTTTTGAAGAGTCACTATAAATTAGAAAATTCTCCCCCTATATCACCTGATTTTATCCCTAGCGCAATTGCAAGCTATGCTTGAGAATAAGAGTTACCATCACCCATTTATATCTAATTCATCCTAATTATCCAACTTCCAAACAACCTCCTCTATTCATTCAAACCATACACAGCATGTTACATCTTTTAAAATCCAAGAAACAGCAGCACACAAAAAGCATAAAAGAAAGCGCTTACTGATTGGGTAAGGCTTGATTTGGACCGCTGCTTTTTTGCTGCTGAATCTACGAATTGAACTTCAATAGAATGATAGGGACGCCAAGGGTGATGGTGCACTACAACCGACGGGAGGTGAAGGTCAGGACATCTTGCCGAAAAGAATTTCGAACTACACTTTGAATCTAGGAGGTAGAAATTCAATGATCTTCACGAAAAAAGCTTCACGCAAAACCTTTGCAATTGCGATGATCGCCGCGCTTGTTCTGACACTCTTTTCCACCCTGGGCGGCAGTCCCAAAACAGCCAACGCCGCACAGGATTACAAACTGGTTGGTTATTACGCTTCATGGGCCGCTTACGGGCGTGCTTACAATGTAACTGATATCGATCCTACCAAAATGAATGTCATTAACTACGCTTTTGCGGATATTTGTTGGAATGGCATCCATGGCAATCCCGACCCCACCGGACCTAATCCGGTGACCTGGTCTTGCCAGAATGAGCAAGGCCAAGCCATCAGCGTTCCGAACGGTACGATTGTTCTTGGTGACCCGTGGATTGACACTGGAAAAAGCTTCGGGGATGACAAATGGGATGATCCCATCAAAGGTAACCTGAAGCAGCTATGGAAGCTGAAGGAAAAGAACCCGAACCTGAAGACCCTAATCTCCGTTGGGGGCTGGACCTGGTCGAACCGTTTCTCGGATGTAGCTGCGACAGCTGCGACCCGTGAGGTTTTTGCCAATTCCGCGGTTGATTTTATTCGAAAATACAAGATGGACGGCGTGGATCTCGACTGGGAATATCCAGTAAGTGGTGGACTCGCAGGCAATAGCTACCGTCCTGAAGATAAAGAAAACTATGTACTGCTGCTGCAAAAAGTTCGCGAAAAGCTGAATACAGCCGGCGCGGCGGATGGAAAAACCTATCTGCTGACCATTGCTTCCGGGGCAGGCCCAACGTATATCAACAATAATAATCTGGCCGGCATTGCTTCCGTTGTCGACTGGATCAATATTATGACCTATGACTTTAATGGGAGCTGGAACACCACCACTGGACATAATGCTCCGTTGTACTATGATCCCGCAGCTTCCGCTTCGGGCTTAACCGAACCGCAAAATTTTAACATCGATAAAGCGGTAACCTCCTATCTTGCGAATGGTGTACCTGCGAACAAGCTTGTACTTGGCATGGCTTTTTACGGTCGTGGTTGGGGCGGAGCTCCTGCTTCAGGAAACGGCCAATATCAAGTGTCCGCTGGCATCTCACCAACGGGTACATGGGAAAAAGGCAGCTATGATTTCTATGATCTCGAAGCCAATTATATCAACAAAAACGGTTATACCCGCTATTGGAATGATACATCCAAAGTGCCTTATCTCTATAATCCAACAAATCAAACCTTTATCAGTTATGACGACGTAGAATCCTTTGGCCACAAGATCAGCTACCTGAAGTCCAAAGGTCTTGCAGGTGCTATGTTCTGGGAAACAAGTGGTGACCGGAACAAAACACTAACCAATAAACTAAACGCCGATCTTGGTGGCGGAGTGGTGCAGCCGACACCGACACCATCCACATCACCAACACCTACACCAACTGCAACCGCTACACCTACTGCAACTCCAACACCAACTGCAACCGTGACGCCAACCCCAACGCCTACACCGGGACAATGTTCAGCAGCGACCTGGGGTGCAACAACCGTATACACTGGCGGACAGCGTGTCTCCTACAATGGCTCAGTCTATGAAGCCAAGTGGTGGACGCAAGGGGATCGTCCTGATCTTAGCGGAACTGATGGGGTCTGGAAATTCATCAGCGTATGCGGAACAGCGACACCAACACCAACTGCAACTGTGGCCCCAACTTTAACACCTACGGTAGCACCAACGGTAGCACCAACGCCTACCGCAACCGTTGCACCTACGCCTACTTTAGCGCCAACACCAACTGCAACCGTTGCACCTACACAAACTCCTTTACCTACCGCTACGCCTACTTCGGAAGGGTCTAGCTGGGGAACAGGCGTTGCGTACAAAACAGGTGATGTCGTCGCTTATAACGGAAAAACATATACCTGCTTGCAGCCCCACACTTCACTTCAGGGCTGGGAGCCAGCCACCACACCTGCGCTATGGAAGCTCAATTAAAGACTTGCAGGAAGCATCGTTCCTGAAATAACATTATCCCCCTTTGGAGGTATATTAAATATGATTGCAAAAGCACGTGCTAAGCGCAAAATATCCATAAGTTACCTTGCTGCGCTAATGAGCCTAATCGTTCTGGTTCCACTTTACACCGGGACAGGTGCATCCTTACCAGTGGCCCATGCCGCGGAAACAACACCCTCCGCTCCCGCTCCAGCAGCTGATCACCCTCGTAAAATCGTTGCTTACTTCCCAGAGTGGGGCGATCAGGAGAACAAAGGATTTTACACCGTAGACAAGATTCCGTGGGATAAAATTACCCATATTAACTACGCCTTCGCCAAGGTAAATCCTCAAACGAACAAGATTGATCTCATGGACCGTACAGCTGCAATCGAAAAAGACTATCCCGGTCAGCTGACCACCCTGCCTTTTAAGGGGCATTTTAACCAACTGGTTAAGTACAAACAGCTCTATCCTGATGTCCGCACCCTGATTTCTGTTGGCGGCTGGTCGGGTTCCGGAGGGTTCTTCAACATGGCGAATTCAGAAGCCGGGCGAGAAGCTTTTGCCAATAGTGTTGTGGATTTTCTGCGTACCTATCAGTTCAACGGAGTAGACATCGATTGGGAGTACCCTTCTGGCACTGGGCAGTCCGGTAATCCTAACGATTTTGCCGTGGCAGAACCGCTGCGTACCGTAAATTACAACAACTATGTTCTTCTTATGAAAAAACTCCGCGAAAAGCTCGATCTGGCAGGTTCACAAGACAATCAGAAATATGACCTGACTATTGCGGCCACCGCCTCTTCCTGGATTCTTGGGGGCATGAAGCTTGGGGAAGCCAATCAGTATTTAGACTGGGCGAACCTTATGACCTATGATTTCCATGGGGCTTGGAATGGATATGTAGGGCCGCATTCTGCACTGTACCCGGATTCCCGCGATACTGAAACTGCTGCGCTGGGCACTCCGGTTCTAAATACCGACTGGGCGGTCCGATACTATCTTGGAACGCTTCCTCCGGAAAAAATCGTGATCGGAGTTCCTTATTATTCACGAGGCTGGAAAAATGTGAATGGAGGCATCAACAATACCGGCCTTTACGGCACAGCTCCGACAACCGGTGGGGGAGCAGATGGCCAATACGGGATCTGGAATGATCCCGCACCAGAGCAGCCTGCTGGTGCAAATCCGATCTGGCATGTGCTAAATCTGCTCAAAGATCCAGCGAATAAGCGCTACTTCGATCCTGTTACCAAAACACCGTACTTATTCAATGCAGACAAGAAGATTTTTCTTACGTATGAAGATAAGGAATCTCTTGGCTACAAGCTGGATTACATCAAGCAAAAAGGCTTGGGAGGTATGATGTTCTGGGAACTAACGGGCGATTACTCTGAGCAGAGCGATGGCACTTATACGTATGGCAATTCTCTGACCGATTTTGCCTATGATCAGCTGAAGACAGCCACGCCACCGGGTGGAGCTCCTAAGCCGCAGTTGCCTGAACCTAAAAACTTCATCCTCAGCTTCAGCGGCGCCTATGATCATCCGAACTATACCTATTCATTAAAAATAACGAACAATACCGGCACAGATATTTCCGGTGGCTGGAAGCTGGAGTTCGACCTGCCAACAACTACAACCCTAACCTCGGCATGGGGAGCCGGTAGCGTTGAGCAAATCTCCACGGCCTGGGATTTCAACCGCTACCGTATTACAGGTACAGCTACTCAAACTATTGCGAATGGAGCTTCACTTGAAATTCCGGGTATGATGAAGCTGAATTTTTCAGGCGGTCCACAGCGAATCACCCTGAACGGAAACTCGTCCCAACAGGAATACGATAAACTGTACGGAGGCATTACACCTACGCCAACACCAACACCGTCTGCATCACCGACACCGACACCGACTCCGACGACTACACCTACAACAACACCGACTCCGACGGCAACCGTGACGCCAACGCCAACTGTAGCGCCAACACCTACTCCTACGCCGGGACAATGTTCGGCAGCGACCTGGAATGCGGCAACCGCATATACTGGCGGACAACGCGTTTCCTACAACGGCTCACTCTATGAGGCCAAGTGGTGGACACAAGGCGATCGTCCCGATCTTAGCGGACCGGACGGTGTCTGGAAATACATCAGCGTGTGTAGAACAGCAACTTCTACACCAACGGCAACTGTAGCTCCAACAGTAACACCGACTTTGACACCAACGGTGGCACCGACGCCTACTGCAACCGTTACTCCAGCGCCTACGGTGGCACCGACGCCCACCGCAACCGTAACACCGACGCAAACTCCATTACCGACTGCTACTCCTACTTCGGGAGGGTCTAGCTGGGTAACAGGAGTTGCTTATAAAGTAGGTGATGTCGTCGCCTACAGTGGAAAAACGTATTCCTGCTTGCAGCCTCACACTTCACTTCAGGGGTGGGAGCCAGCTTCCACACCTGCTCTTTGGAAGCTGATATAATCCGGTACTCTCCTTGATTCCAACAAGGAGAACATCCCATTATTAGTGCAGAGACATTTTCATCCTTTGGGGCTTACGTTACGGACCCAGTTGACGTTATTTACAAATTTCAAGCCTTTGGAGCTGTGTATCGGACTCCAGTGCTGCTATTCCCTATAAAATGCTTCTTTCGGGGTGTTTTTCGTGCCCATAGCGACTTTGGGGTCCGTTCGAATCTCAAATATCGGATAAAGCTGCGTTTAAGGTCAGCTGTGTCCGGGTAGCCGCTTCATACGGTTGAATGTGCTAGAATCGAACGAAGTTTGATGCTTTGTTTAAGGGGAAGGAATAAAAAACGGGGGTGCCCAGCAGCCATTTCGCGGCTTTTGGACACCCCCACTTTTATATAAAAATCTATTCCTGCGATAGGCCGCCTTCGGCTGCCAGTTTTTTCTCCAGCTTTGCCGTCAGCAGTCGCAGTGCAGTTCCTCGATGGCTAATCTGCTGCTTCTCTTCCAGCGTAAGCTCGGCCATAGTTTTTTCATGTTCCGACAGATAAAATAGCGGGTCGTAACCGAAACCGCCAGCACCTGATGGTTCTGAAGTAATCCAACCTTCGACCGCACCTTCTGCGGTTAGCTCCTGCTTGGAAACTGGATCGTACAGCGATAAAGTACAGACGAACCTAGCCGTGCTCAGCAAAGGCTGATCTGTGTCTTCCCCCTGTTTCAATCTCTCTAGCTCGCTAAGCAGCTTCAGGTTATTTTCCCCATCCGTAGCGTCTTCACCGGCAAAACGTGCAGAGTACACACCCGGTCTGCCATCCAAAGCATCTACACAAAGACCCGAATCATCAGCGAGTACCGGAATTCCAAGTGCATCACCTACGGCTTTGGATTTTTTAAACGCATTCTCTGCAAAAGTAGCCCCGTCTTCCACCACATCGGGCAGATGCGGATAGTCATACATACTCTTAACTGTCAGGCCCAGCGGGGCAAAAGCGTGCTCGAATTCGCGCACCTTCCCCTTATTCTTCGTTGCGACAATGAGAATATTGCCCTTGGAATTCATGTTACACCTCTTGGCCCGGTTGGCCGGAAGGGATTTTCAGAGCAATCGCTCCGAGCGCTTCTTTTTGCGCCGCAATCAGTTCATAAATTCCCTTCTCACCTAGACCTAATAATAGGTCCAGCTCTTGACGCGAGAATGGTCTTTCTTCGCCAGTCCCTTGTACCTCAACAAAAGCACCGCCGCCGGTCATGACTACATTCATATCCACTTTGGCTTTAGAATCCTCTTCATAATTCAGATCGAGCAATGTTTTATCTCCTACAACACCTACACTAATTGCTCCCAAAAAGTCTGTTATAGGAAAAACAGCCAGCTTGTGCTGTAGTGCAATTTTATTAATAGCAAATGCCATGGCAACAAAAGCGCCTGTTATCGAAGCCGTCCGAGTTCCCCCATCCGCCTGAATCACATCACAATCCAGCGTAATACTGCGTTCACCTAACGCTTGTAAATTCACCACGGAGCGAAGCGCACGGCCGATCAGCCGCTGGATCTCCATTGTACGTCCGGTAAGTTTACCGCGTGCAGCTTCACGTTGATTACGGGACTGGGTGGCCCGAGGAAGCATCGAATATTCGGCAGTTACCCAGCCTTTTCCTTGTCCTTTAAGAAACGGAGGCACTTTTTCCTCTACAGTAGCCGTACAAATAACTTTGGTGTCTCCCATCTCAATGATCACGGAGCCCTCAGCATATTTATTCGTTTGGGTCGTTATTGTCAGCGGCCGTAATTGGTCGTCAGTTCGCCCGTTTGATCTCATCTTTTCTGCCTCCTACATCGTATAGCTAATAGTTTAGTGTGAGTCCCGTTTCCCTGTTGTTCATTGCGGCAGTTCACCGTTCGGGACGTTACGTCTTTTTGAGCAACTTTTATTCTACCAAAGAGGAGGCACAAAAGCATCTTTTAAACCTTAGAAGGTCATTCTATAACGGGAGCTCGTTCAAAAATTCAGGTGCAGAAACAGGTTTGCTATAATCCACATTGTCAGTGTCAGTAATCGATTGTTTGCCGTTCAAACGAATTTGAACCAGAGCATCTTCCGTATTTTGCGCAACAGTCAGAACAACCGATTCCAGCAATTCGGCAGGAACTTCCTTCCCATCTGCGAACATATCGTCAGTCAAGGATACAGTAACAACACCGTTTTGTCCGGCTTCAACCGAATCAAGTGATGTGCCCTGTGTCATAACCATTTCCAGACCGTCTCCGGATTCAGGTCCCGCAATCAGTTCATTGATAGCAGCAGTCAGCTGCTCTTGCCCTGCGGGTACAAAGCGCGTAACCGGAACATAATATTGGATACCGTCAGGAGATGTTGTGGAAAAATAAACAGTAACCGCACTAGAGTTCATCAAAGATGGACCTTGTTTAGGCAGGTTAATGCCCATTGTACGGGACAGCGGGCGATCCAGCGGAGTACCTTGAAGCGGCATTTCCGTAAGCTTTTTACCATCTACCCAGAACTGTACACCTTTAATGTCATCTTGACCGGTAAGTGTCCAAGTGATCGCTTCAAGGATTTTGCGTTCATCCGCAGCATCATAGTTGTTAAATTCCGAATTGAACTCAACAACTGCCAAATTCGACTTGTCTACCGTAATGCTTTGCACCTCAGTTCCAGCTGGTAGAATGCCTTGGAAGCCTTCTGGCAATGAGGACGCATATTCTCCCTTATTCACTAATGCCATTAAAGAGTTCTTGAGCGTGCTGGAATCTTTGCTTTTTGGCAGATTTAGCGACACTGGAGCGAGTAAGCCATTTCCATCTTCCAAATATACGGTCGTCCGGTCACCGGAAGCCGTTGCTTTATCCGTTGCTTTAGCGGCTTTGGTGCTGTCCTTCACAACTGCTTGTGCATCATCCTGAGCCACTGGACCAAATACACCTGAATCCAAAGTGTTATTTCCCTCTGTCTGTAACATCTGCGCTTCAACCTCAGGTGGCGGAGCATCAATCGATGCTGATTCCGAACCGAACAAGCCGCAACCGGATAGTGCCAGTGGAACTGCGAGTAGGCAGACTGCGGAAATCCCGCGGATTTGTTGCATTGTTTTCATCATTTATTACCCCTTTCAAGGTTAGATAGCATTTGTACTGCTATGTATACGAGACCTTTGTCCAAAAAATAACAACTGCTTATCCTAAATTGTTGGAAAAGCCTGTGTGCTTTATTTTCAGGTTAGGTTGGATCTAGATTTTAATTCACATAGACTCCGTTTTCTGGACAAATACTTTTTCTAAACGTACAATCTGAGATAACACCAGCGCTTAACATCATGCTAACGAACGTTGTAATGCAAAGACTTAACTTACGAGGTGACTAATCATGGCTGATGAACCAATCGCAAAAATACCTTACAGTCTGAACAGCAAGGCAGTCGCAGATGCGACCAAAATGTGGTTGAATAAGCGTGGAGTAAACCTGCAGGAAATCGCAGAGCTCGTTATGTTTCTGCAAAAAAAATATTATCCAAACTTAACGATGGAAGAATGTGTCCATAACGTTGAGATGGTACTCAGCAAACGGGAAGTGCAAAATGCGGTACTTACGGGCATTCAATTGGACATGCTCGCGGAGGAGGGGAAGTTGTTTCCGCCGCTTCAGGATATGATCGAAAATGATGAGGGATTATACGGAGTGGATGAGATTCTGGCTTTCTCCATCGTAAATGTATATGGCAGCATTGGCTTCACCAACTATGGTTATGTGGACAAGCTTAAGCCAGGCGTTCTTGAACGGTTGAACGACAAAAACACCGGGCAGATCCACACCTTCCTCGACGATATCGTCGGCGCGGTAGCCGCTGCAGCTAGTAGCCGAATCGCACACCGTAAGCAAGCGGAGCGTGAGATAGACCTCGAACTTCCGCATTCGCCTGAGGATCGCGAAGAAGCTGCAAGGAAACTTGCAGAACATGAAAAACAACCGGAGTAACCGGTGTTTTGGGTACACTCTGAGAATTAAAAAGTGATTGTTTCGTAACCCTTGCGGGTTATGAGACAATCGCTTTTTTTGAGGTTGGGTTGGGACCGTTTTAGGGAAAAACTCCCTAAAAAATACCGAAAATCGTTCAAAACCTAAGTTATTAGGGAATTCTTCCCTAATAACTCTACGAAAACCTTAATTTATAGCTACATTCGTAGATTATTAGGGAGAAATTCCCTAATATCCGCTCTACACCCTAACAAACCTCAAAAAACAGGGAGAAATTCCCCAATTAGTCAATACCAACACTTAGTTACTCGGCAAGATGTGTTTCTACCCACGAATAGCGGCATCTGAGTCCGAATGATCAGCATGATGCATGAGTAAAGTAATCAAATGGTAGTTGGTAATGCGATCGGACTCAGGTGACCCTATTTCCATAAAACACCCTTGATTTAGTGACTTTCGGACTCCAGAGTCGCTATTCACTCAAAAATGACCAATAACTACCCTCTGCACTAGCAATAACGCCTCTCCGGTCCGATACTAATCTCAAAAGTCCTAAAACCCACGAATAGTGGCATCTGAGTCCGAATGATCTGTGTGACGCATGAGTAAAGTAATCAAATGTTAGTTTGGTAATGCGATCGGACTCAGGTGACACTATACTCACATATCCCCTTTGATTTGGACACTTTCGGACTCCAGAGTCGCTATTCACTCAAAAATGACCAACGACAACCCTCTGCACTAGCAATAACGCCTCTCCGGTCCGATACTCACCTCAAAAGTCTCAAAATCCACGAATAGCTGCATCTGAGTCCGAATGACCTGCATAACGCATAAGTAAAGTAATCAAATGTTAGCCCAAATGATCAGTGTGACGCATAAGTAAAGTAATCAAATGTTAGTCCAAATGATCAGCGTGACGCATGAGTATGTAATCAAATGTTAGTCCAAATGATCAGCATGACGCATGAGTAAAGTAATCAAATCTGAGTCCAAATGATCAGCGTGACACATAAGCAAAGTAATCAAATGTTAGTCTAAATGATCAGCGTGACGCATGAGTATGTAATCAAATGTTAGTTTGGTATTCGGTCGGACTAAGGAGCTCAATATTCATATAAATAACCGAATTATACTCTCTGCTTAGTCACTAAAACCAAAACCCAAAAAAAGAGCAGTCCCAATAACACAGGACTGCTCTGTACCTCTACTCGATCATAACCTTCATATCTCAATTCATTTCATCATTCATCACTCATCACTCATCACTCATCATTCATCATTCATTTCATCACTCATCATTCATCACTCTTCGATCCCGCTAGAAACTCTAACTAACATGGTCTCCAGCACTTTCAGATGCTGCAAACAATATAGCACCGTCCGCCTCTATCATTACCGCTTGCTCCCGGCGCATTAACTCCGCTAAATGCGCAAGTGTCTCACTCATTGCAAAGCGCATCTGGTGAACGGTGGTTACCCGGCTGCGAAACAGAATTTCGCAGACGGCGAAGCCGCTCAGCGGGCCGTTTGCGAGCAAGGCTGCCGTGGTATCCAGCCGCTCCTCATGATGAGCGAGCAGGCTGCTGACCCGATGCGCGAAGCCCGTGAACGGTTCCCGATGACCCGGGAACGCCATGCTGACCGGGTAGCTCCCCAGCTCCCGCAGCCCCTGAAGAAACGTCTGCAGCGGCTGTGGATCGCTGCCTGGAAGCAGGCTGACATTGGGCGAAATCTGCGGCAGCACAGCATCGCCGCAGATCATTTGCCCGCTGCCCGCATGATAGAAACTCACATGTCCCGGTGCATGTCCGCCAGTTACAATCAATTTCCATTCACGGCCACCCATCCCGAAAGGCTCTACCTCATTCAGATAAGTTACAACCGGCTGCGGCTCCACTTGCGCGTCAAAGCTCTCCAAATGCGCTTTTATTCCACTCGACCATTCTTCCGACATTCCGTGTCTGATGAAATATAACGGCAAAACTTCATTGATATCCGTGTCACTGCCCCACATCAACATCGCTTCGGCATGAGCACGTTCAGTCATCCATACTTTACATCCGGTCTGCGACTGCAACCATCCCGCCAATCCATAATGATCGGGATGATGATGCGTTACGACGATATCCCGCACGTCCTTCCACGACAATCCCAGCTCCTGCAGGATCGCATGCCAGCATTTTTCTGTCTCCGGGCTACGCGGACCCGGATCGATAATAGTAATTCTGCCATCCTCATCGGGAAGAATATAGCTGTTCACTTGACGAAGCGGCGAGTCCATGGGCACCGAGACCTGAAGAATGTTCTCGTCCCATGAAGTGATATCCGCCTTAGACATGGTGCGATCACCGCCTTTGAATCTTTTTCCTGATACCATTACGATCGAATTCCACTAAAAATCATCCGCGTGGAGCTTGCTGCATTATAAACCTCATCTTCATAGCTGCCATGCACAGCTTCGAGCTGTAAACCCGCTTCCTCGATCATTCCGCTGAATTTCTCCAAGGAATACAGCTTCACACGTTCATGATATTGACGAGGTGTAGAATCATTCTTAGAGGTTAAAATGATGTCCTTCTTCACATACCCATCCTCGATCCGCCGCGACTCATCAATCAGATTCTTTCCATCCTCACGGGTAGAATGCGGCACCAGATGACGAATCACATACGCAGGGTTCAGATAATCAATAACAAACTTGCCACCCGGCTTCAACATCCGATAGATTTCACGCAAAACCTTTACCTGCTCCTCATCCTCTTCAAAATAACCAAAGGAAGTGAATAGATTAACCACAGCATCGAAACCTCCAGTTAACGGTAGGTCCCGCATGTCAGAACGCAGCCAAGTTACCTGCTCCGCTCCTTTTTGAGATCTTGCCTCACGCAGCAGTACCTCTGATAAATCTACTCCAGTTACCTCGTACCCTGCTTCCGCAAGCGCCAGTGAATGACGTCCCATCCCACAACATAAATCTAGCACTTTGGAGCCTGGCGGTAGTCCCAGCCACGAGATCATTCGTTCAACTTCTTTACGAGCTCCACCAAAGTCTCGATGTTTGTATACGACCAGATAATCCTCTCCGAAGCTCTTTTCATACCATTCAGTCATGTTGTCTCTCCTCCCACAGGCGTCTTCCTGTAACTCCACTCTATGTATGTTAATGTATCGCCATTGTACAGTCTTTTACTCACAAACTCAAAGAAGAGTTGTCACAGTGGAGCGCTCAGCCCCTTCATGACAACTCATTCCTGTAGCTTCCCTTACACAAGCTGCTGCAAATATACTCGCGCTTCATAAGGACGAAGTTTAAGCGGTTGGATCTGCTCATCTTTTTCTACGGAATAATTAGAAATTAACAGCTCAATATTGTCTGGTTGGAACTCCGCTGGCCATTCGAATACAGGCTCTCCATCATAAAAATTCAGAATAACCAGCAGCCGCTGATCTTCTAATGTCCGAGTATACGCATATATCTCTGTATGCTCTGCGAGCAGCAGCCCGTAGGCTCCATAAACGATGACTTTGTGTTTTTTTCTCAGGGCAATCAGCTGTTTATAGTAGTTGTAGATGGAATCGGGATCTTTAATCGCATTGCCAGCGTTGATCTCCATATAGTTGGAATTTACTTCAATCCAAGGAGTCCCCGTCGTAAAACCACCTGCGTGACCATCGTCCCACTGCATCGGGGTGCGGGCATTATCCCGGCTTTTATGATGAATGGCAGACATAATCTGCTCTTCTGGAACGCCGTTTTTTCGCTTTTCTTCATAATAATTAAGCGTCTCTACATCCCGGTACTCATCAATGGATTCGAAACAGACATTCGTCATACCAATTTCTTCGCCTTGATAAATATAAGGTGTGCCTTCCAGCATGTGAATGAAGGTCGCCAGCATTTTAGCCGAAGGAATCCGGTAAAAAAGGTCGTTCCCAAACCGGGACACTGCGCGCGGCTGGTCATGGTTGCAGAGATAATTCGCATTCCAGCCTTTGTCATGCAGAACCGTCTGCCAATTACTCATAATCTTTTTCAGCTCCAGTAGACTCCATGGGACGACATCCCATTTCCCACTACCTGCCGAAGCGGCATCCAGAAACATATGCTCAAACTGAAAAGTCATATTCAGCTCCCGGCGACCATCACCTACATAATCAAGCGCCTGCTCCGGTCCAAGTCCTGAAGTCTCACCTACCGTCATAATATCGTAGAAATAAAGCACTTTATCATATAAATTCTGTAGCAGGGTATGCACATCTGCCAGATTGGAGAACATTCCATAAGCCCTTACGGTAGGTGTTCCACCTGGATTATCCGCATCCGGGTAACCTTTCGTCTTCACGATATGTGCAATGGCATCAAAGCGGAATCCGTCCACACCCTTCTTCAGCCACCATTCCACCATCTCATGCAGCTTATCAATGACCACCGGATTCTCCCAGTTCAGATCAGGCTGATATTTGGAATAGAGGTGAAGGTAATATTCATCGGTCCGCGGATCAAGCTCCCACACCGAGCCACTGAAATAAGACTCCCAGTTATTCGGGGGACCTCCATTTTTTCCTTTTCGCCAAATATAGTAGTCCCGTTTCGGATTATCCTTCGACGATCTGGATTCAACAAACCATGGATGCTCATGTGACGTATGGTTCAGAACCAAATCCATCATCAGCTTCATCCCACGTGCGTGCATCTCCCTCAGCAAATGGTCAAAATCATCCATCGTGCCAAATTCCTTCATAATGTCACAGTAATCACTGATATCATAACCGTTATCATGGTTTGGTGATTTATAAATAGGGCAGACCCAAATCACGTCTACACCTAAATCCTGCAGATAATCCAGTCTGGATATGATTCCTTGCAAGTCTCCAATCCCATCTCCGTTACTATCCATGAAGCTAATCGGATAAATTTGGTACACGACACTCTCTTTCCACCATTTCGGGTTCATTTCTCGGTTACCTCCTATTTAGCTATATGTAGAGTTTAACCACACAAAGCCTAGTAGATAACAATTTACTCCTACTTCCCTAGTCCCTTTTGATATTGTGAGGGCGTAAGTCCGGTCCATTTCTTAAAAGTAGCACTGAAGTGGCGTTCTTCCCCATAGCCCACTAACTTTGCAACGGCGTACATTTTTAAGTTTTGGCGGAGCAGCTTTTTTGCCTCTTCTACCCGGTATTGATGCAAGTAATCGAGAAAATTCACACCCAGCTCCTGGCGGAACAGTGAACTTAAATAAGTATTAGATACATAAGCTTCCTTCGCAACATACTCCAGAGATAGATTGGTATTATATTTGTTACGGATGATCTCAAGCGCTGTAACTACTGTTCGATGCAGAGGGCGATGTTTAGAAAAAGCCTCTACCACATTCTGCATGATCTTATTCAGGATCGTAGATAATTCTTCCAGCGTCTCGATCTGTGGTGCCTGCTCCATCCAATTGACCAAATGCTGCTTCCATTCGAATCCAGCTACTTGTTTTTCCTGCGCAAGCCTCTTAAGGCGAACGACAAAAGCTGTTGCCCGAATATTCACCTCCTGCTTGAGGCATCCGGGGTTTCCGCGAAAACGTTCCAGCCACTGCTCCAGCAGATCGAGGGCAAGCTCATTACTTCCTGCACCGACTGCCACAAGCATCTCATCCTCCAGCACATTTAATTCAGGATCATCTAAAATCCCGATCTCCTGTGCGCCACCCCCAATAACTCCCGAACCTTCTGTAAAAAAATAAACGCCGCCTTTCCCGTTCAGAAAGCGGGATTCCATAGCCTGAAGCGCTTCTTTATAAGACAGGTGAGCTTCCGAAATATCCGCACGACAGGAGCCTACAGCAATACTGATTGACAGCTTGAGGTATTTCTCCAGATTGCTTTGCAGCATCCCGATCTGCTCTTTTAAATAGATGGGGGTTCGGTAAGACTTGCGAGAATCCGTTCCAGCTAAACCACTGCCGATCCAGAGCAGGAGATTGCCATCATGAAAGGTCTCGATTTTTCCTTTATAGATAGGAGACAAGGTCTCACTAATAATATTTAGGGCCGCGTAACGTAAAAGTACAAAATCCTGTCCAGACCCACCAGCAGAGGGAGGATCAAAATCAAAGCTGACCAGCCCAATCTGCGGACCTTCGTGACTAATAGCCATAGCTAACTCACCGATCAGCTCCTGCCGCCGCTCCAGCGGAACCGGAGGATGATGAATCCATTGGGACAGCACTTGGCTTTTGACAAGCGGTGCATTTTTATGCCAGGAACGATCTCTTTTTAGCTGCTCATTCTCCTGACAACGCTGCCTTTCAATTAGCTCCTTAGCCTTGAGTACCGTCTTCAGAATTTCCTCCGGCCGGCACGGCTTCAGCACATAATCGACAACCCCCAGCGCAATCGCTTGTTTCGCATAAGAGAACTCATTGTAGCCAGATAAAATAATCGAGCGAAAGTCGTAACCGCGACGCCGTCCAGCTTCGATTAGCTCCAGACCATTCATCTGCGGCATGCGGATATCCGTTAACAATAAATCCGGCTGTTCAGACTCCATCAGAGCCAGCGCTTCACTTCCGTTCCCCGCCTCGCCCATTACCTCAATCTGATGCGAATTCCAGTCAATCATATTGACGATACCCTCACGGATGGTGTCTTCGTCTTCAGCAATCAGCAGCTTCAGCTTCATCATTTAGGGACCCTCCACAGTGATATGAATGATAATACGTGTGCCTGCTCCTTCTACACTCTCTACTTGCAATGAGGCTCCGGCAAAAAACAAAGCTAAACGTTCCTGTACATTCGAGAGTGCAAACCCCGAACGTCCAGCATTCTCCTCTTCCTCCGAAATAGAGCTTCCTCTCGCTAAACGCTGATGTAGCTCCTGAAGTCTTTCCGGCGTGATTCCCACCCCGTTATCTTGAACCTCGAGTACAATAGTTCTATCTTTGCGAAAGGCGCGAATCGAGATGAGTCCACTTCCAGCCAGTGGCTCGATCCCATGAATCACTGCATTTTCCGCCAGTGGCTGGAGCAGCAGCTTCGGAACTGTGAAATCCTTGATACTCTCATCCAAGGCAATTTCGAACTCAAAACGTTCTCTAAACCGATTTTTTTGCAGGAACAAATAATTCGTCACAAGCTCTACTTCCTGTTCCAATGTAAACGTATCCCGCCCATCATTTAAGCTCAGCCGGAATACTTGAGAAAGCGAATAGACCATATCCGCTATTTCTTTGTCGCCCTTCTTCTCAGCTTCCCAACAAATCGTATTCAGCGTGTTATATAAAAAGTGCGGCCTGATCTGCGCCTGAAGCGTTTTCAATTCTGCTTCCTGCTGCTTCAGTTTGGAGGCATATACATCATTGATGAGCGATTTGATCCGCTGCACCATTAGATTATAACCATGGCCCAAGAGACCAATCTCATCATTCCCTTCAAAAAATACGCGCTGCGTGAAATCCCCTGTCTGGAATCTGCGCATGGAGCGGGAAAGTTTTTTCAGCGGTTTCGTTATTGAGGCGGCGGCGAGCCAGGTAACCATTAAGCTAACTGCTAAGCACAGAAAAGCGATCGTCACCGTGACCTGTGAAATCTGCCCCAGCTCTTTGACAAGCTGCCGTTTGGAATGCACCACCACTACATACCAACCCGTCGTTTCTGACTGCAGATGCGAGACAATCCACTGTTTGTGATCCGCTGTAGACTCCAGTCTCTCCTCTAGGTTCAACTTAGGGTCGCTGTCCGCAAAATACGGAAGATCAAGATCTCTTTTGCCGATCCAGCTCCGGTTAGAAGCCGTAATGATGAGTCCGTCTCGATCTACCACAAACATATCTACATCATCTTCAGAGTTGTCTAGATATTGGCTTCCGATCTTTCCAGCATCGACCCCGATCACCGCTAGCCCTGCGGGTTTTAAAGTATATACATTCTTGATAATTCTGGAAAGTACAATCTTATGATAATGATCACCAACAAATATGCCATCCGTGGGTCTGGACAATCCAAAGGTTGGACTGCCTGCGGCTTCAACGGCTTCCTTGTAGTACGAGGTTTGGATAAAGTTAGAGAACTTCATGCCAGTCGTCAATCCGGCTTGGTTCGCAGCAAAAGGCTCCGCCCCATTATTCTGGTCTTCCAAAGAGTATAGAATCAGGGATTGAATCGAATTGCCAGCGACCATCAGGTTGGTGACCGTTTTAAATACGGAATTACGTTCTTTTTGTGCTTCTGACGACACTAAGAGCCGCTGCACACTTTCATCCAGAAAGAGTGTATTGGAAAAAGAAATCATTCCCCTCACCATCTCATCAATCTGCTCTGCTGTTTTCCGGGTCAGGTGATCCTGTGACTGTTTCATTTTCTCCACCACCTGCTGCGAAGAGATCTGATAGGAGTTCCACCCCATAGCAAATATAGTCACGAGAAGCAGCGGCACAAACCATAATAACAGCTTAAACTGGAGCGGAAGATGGCGATAACGGCTTAATAAGCGGATGTTTCGATTCATGAGAACCACCTTCATGTATAATCAATAAATGTGTAAACCAAGTATAACTGAAATCATTAAACCCTGAACCAGCTTTTTACAATCACTGAAAAATGCCTACATAGTTCTTAAATATGGACCATGTTTCTATCGGTCATAAACTCTTAAGATGGGGATGCAAGAAGAAACGACATTGTCGTCCTCGTTTGATGACAGCCGTTCTCGTGGAAATATATCTCATAAAAAAGGTGGGTTTTTGATGAAAGGTAAAGGAATAAAGCTAGCACTTATGAGTCTAATGCTACCAGCTCTGCTGGCAGGCTGCGGTGGCGGAAATAACAATGCGAAAGCTACCAATGCACCTACAAATGACAAGGCCGAAGCTACTGCCGAAGCAACAGCTAGTGCAGGGGAAAACACACCCGCCGAAAAAATCACACTGAAGTTCTTCACCGCGCTCGCGGATCGGGCCAATGGTTCAGGTAAGGTAGAGCAAGACATTATCGATGCTTACATGAAAGAGAACCCTAACGTCAAGATTGAAGTGGAAGCGCTTCAAGATGAGCCTTACAAATCAAAAATCAAAGTGTATGCCTCCAGCAATCAGCTTCCCGATATCATTCAAGCCTGGGGTCAGCCCTCCTTCCTGAGTCCGCTGCTGGATAACGATCTACTGCTTGAACTGAACAGTGCTGACTTCGAAGGTAATCAGTTTGTGTCCGGATCCATGGACGGCTTCAGTAAAGACGGTAAGCTTTACGGCTTGCCGCGTGGTGCCGACTACATGGTGATGTACTATAACAAAAAAATATTTGCTGACAACGGCATCGAGGTTCCAAAAACAACAGATGATTTGCTTGCCGCCGTCAAAACACTTCGTGCCAAGAAAATTAACCCGATCGCTATGAATGGTATGGACGCTTGGACACTGCCTATCTGGTATGAATTTGTAGCCCAACGTCAGACTGGCGATTTCAATACAATGGATGAAGCTGTTGCACGTAAAATATCCTTTACAGATCCTAGTCTGGTTGCAGCTGCAACTGAAATGCAGCAATTCGCCGATGCTAAAGGTTTTGCCGATGGCTGGCTGACTGCCGATTACGGTGCTGCACGCAACTTGTTCGGACAAGGGCAAGCTGCCATGTTCTTTATGGGCGCTTGGGAGTCGGGTCTGGCAACAGACGAGAACTTCTCTGAAGAATTCCGCAATAACGTAGGTGCTTTCGCATTCCCAGCTTCAGCTAAAGGTAAAGCAACCGATGATGCCGCTTGGTATGGTGGTGGATATGCAGTCAGCAAAAACTCCAAACATGCTGAAGCCGCTGTTGATTTCTTGAAATATTTCTTCGCTCCAGAGCATTGGTCTAAAATGCTATGGCAAGCTGGCGCGGGTACACCTGCGCAGCAATTCGATCAATTCCTAACGGGTAACGAAACCCAGCTGCAAAAAGAATTGATTGAAGTGTTCAGCTCCATGACCTCTTCCAGCGGTACTCCACTGCAGGATGTGGGTGACGATGAGTTCAAGCAAAAGGTAATGGAGGCGCATCAAAGCCTGCTATCTGATGCGATTACCCCTGAAGAATTCGCCAAAGCACTGGATGCTGCATCTGATAAATTCGCTGGTAAATAAACCAGAGAACTACAAAAAACATGAACCTTAGCGCTCCTGAAGTAACCTTATAGATGGCAGTGCGCAACCCCCGGCTTCCCCCAGAGGCCGGGGGTTTGTTTTCGAAAAAATGTATACACCGATCTGAAATTTACGGCATGTTCCGGTGCCTGGCTTCCCGTTACGATGGTAATAGATAGATTACTCTTTAAAAGGACGGAGATTTCCATGCACAGAGTGTTAAGCGACAAAAAAGCGATTTTCTTACTCATCGCACCTGGACTGTTCCTATTTGCTTTTATGATCTGCATCCCTATCTTCATGAGCGCTTATTACGGTTCTACGGATTGGGGCGGAATCGGCAAATACAATTTCATCGGCTTTGATAACTACCGCGAAATTCTATTTCATGACAAAGTGTTCTGGAGATCGCTGGTCAACGCCCTGCTCCTGACCGCCGCCACAGTATTTTTACAACATCCCTTTGCCATTCTCATGGGGATATTCCTAACCAATTCCGGCAAATACGAAAAAATATTCCGGACGATCTTTTTTATCCCCGCTGTAATTTCCGTCGTCGTTACAGCCAAGCTGTGGACCGGAATTTTCCATCCGAACTACGGACTGCTTAACAAGCTGCTAAGCGGAGTTGGATTGGATGCACTTACACATGATTGGCTCGGTGATCCAAAGACGGCCATCTGGTGCATCATCATTGTTGTTATGTGGCAAGGCTTTGGGTATGCACTACTGCTGTATTATTCAGGTCTGCAAGGCATTCCGGAAGATTTAAGCGAAGCCGCAAGAATCGATGGCGCCAACAACTTTACCCTCTACACGCGTATCATCATTCCGCTGCTTTCGCCGATGATGCGGGTTGCCATCATCATTGCCGTCACCACCTGTCTTAAGCAAATGGAAACCGTATTCTTAATGACCAACGGTGGCCCTGCAAATAGCACACAGTTCCTAGGGAACTATCTGTACAAAACCGCCTTCTCATCATCGCTATACGGCTATGGTAATGCCATTTCCATTCTGTTTATTGTGTTCTGCCTGATCCTAACCGTTATCCTCAACAAGATTTTAAAGAAAGATATCGGAGAATTTTAAAGAAACCCTGTAACCGGAGGAAATCCTATGAATAATTCCTTATCGCCTGCCGCTTCACCCCCTAAGCTAAACCTTCACAAACAAGAACGCAGAAAGCCTACAACGGGCAAAATCCTAATGATGGTGTTCCTGTGTATCATCGCGTTGATTCAGTTATTTCCGCTTATTTGGTTGATCGATTATTCCCTGCTCAAGAGCGGTGAGTTCTTTGGAAGCTCATTTCTGAAATGGCCCTCTCCACCCCAGTGGGAGAACTATCGAAACGCTTTTACCTACGGGCGTGTGCCACGTTATTTCGCCAACAGTCTTATCATTACAGTGATAACTGTTATGCTCTCTGCGCTGGTGTCCCTGATGATGGGATATGCGTTTACCCGGATGAAATGGAAGCTAAGTGGCATTGTCCTCTCTCTAATCATGTTAGGCATGATCATCCCGATTCACGCCACATTGCTGCCAAACTTCATTCTGTTTAACAAGCTTGGGATGCTGAACAATATGTACACATTGATTTTGCCTTACTCAGCCATTGTCATCCCCATGAGTGTCCTGATTATGACCGGGTTCCTGGAGACCATCCCACGGGCTATTGAAGAGTCCGCCGTTATTGATGGCAGTGGCATTTACGGGTTAATCTTCCGTATCATCCTGCCCATCACCAAACCCGCGCTGGCAACCATCTGTGTGCTCAACTTCATCAGCACGTGGAATGAATTCATTATGGCGAACACCTTCCTCACCTCGGAAGATCTTAAGACGATTCCCTTCTCCATTATGAAATTCACTGGTGAGTATTCATCCAACTATGGTGCACAGTTCGCGGTTATGACGATCATCGCTATCCCAACCATCCTGATCTACCTGCTCTTCACAGAACAGATGACCAAGGGAATTACCGCTGGAGCGGTTAAGGGCTAACACAATAAACTTAATCCTAACAACATTAAAAGGCTGACAAGACAGGTTTCGTACCCGTCTTGTCAGCCGTTATTCATTCTTACTAATATCTCTTACGGTCGTTGCCAATCCTCCCTCAGCCATTCAACCAAGAGGAGCTCTGGCACATTCACTTTATTAACTTCGGCATAGTCTCTCACCCGTTCAAGCAAACGTCCCGCGGTTCCAGCACTAACCTCTAAACCATGTGCGTTCAGAACATGCATGATTCCACCACTTCCGGAATGTTTACCTAACACAAAATGATGTGCTCTCCCCACCTCTGTGGGATCAAAGGTCTGGTAGGTGGCTGTTTCTTTCAACAAACCGTCAACATGTATCCCAGATTCATGTGTGAAGGCGAGTGATCCGACGATTGGTTTGGCATCGCCGACACTTCGGCCCGAGGCTGTGATCACCCTATCCGCCAGCCCCTTCAAACACTCCGGACGTACGCTGCTCTCTCCGCCATAAAGATAACGCCAAGCCATCACTACTTCTTCCATTGCTGCATTCCCGGTACGTTCACCAATCCCTGCTACCGTAGTGCTTGCCCAGACCGCACCCGCGGCAATACCGCTAAGTGTGTTTGCAGCCGCAAGACCAAAATCATTGTGGCAGTGTACCTCAAGCTCTACATCTACAGGAACAGCACTAAGTAATGTGCTCACCCGCTCTGCCATTTGACCCGGATGATGAGCAGATACCGTATCTGCATAACGGAACCAACGAATGCCTTCTTTATATAATGTATTTACCAGTTCAACCAGGTACTCCATACTTGCCCTTGAAGAGTCCTCCATCCCCACCGACACAGTCATTCCTAGCCGTTGGCCATATTCCGTCGCATGCAGTAATCTTGTCAGACCTTTGGCAGGTGTTAAACCTAGCTTACCTTGTAATTGAATTTCCGAGACAGGGATCGATACATGACTCCAGTTCACACCCGTCGCCCAAGCTTTGTCGATATCACTTTCCAAAGCCCGATTCCAAGTCATCATCTTCATAGGTAGACCTAAATCAGCGATGGCCGCAATATCTTCTTGCTCTTGCTTGCCCATGGCAGGAATTCCTACCTCTGCTTGCTCCACTCCGCATTCCGACAGCAACCTTGCGATTTCCAGCTTTTCTTCCCTCGTGAATGAAACTCCAGCCGCCTGTTCACCATCCCTAAGTGTCGTGTCACATAGCCTGAGACTTTTCACGGTTTACCTTCCTCTCCGCAGCAAGTGCAATTCGGATTACGGGTAATATGGACGCTGTAACAGGCGAAGTCGAGTGAATTGAAGCGATGCATTACGCCCGCATAAGTCGTCCCTACCCTTGTAACCCATTTTACGGCTTCCAACGCAGCCAGACAACCCGCAATTCCGGAGGTTGCTCCCAATACTGGAAAGCCAAACGGTTCCCATTCTGGATTCACATCCGGATAAAGACACTCTAAGCAAGGGGTTTCACCAGGTATAACCGTTGTTAGTGAAATCTCAAATCCATACATCGCCGCCTCTACCATTGGCGTGCCGGTTTCTACACATAGGCGGTTCAACGTATATCTTTCCGGAAAATCATACCGTGCATCAATCACTATATCGGCTTGTTCTACCCAAGGTTTTGCCATATTGTATTCAATCTTCGAATTAAATCCTTCCATTTCAACATTTGGATTCAGACGTTTTAGCTGCTGAATGGCTGTGCTCATCCTTTCCATACCTAAATGATCACTGTCCATCAAAATCTGTCGATTTAAATCTGGAGGCACAATCTTTCCTTCATGCGCCAAGATCAGCTTGCCGATTCCGGCAGCAGCTAAATAAAGTGCGGCAGTGCCTCCAAGCCCTCCAATTCCAGCAATCATCACTGTAGCTTCTTTTAGTGCTTTCTGCCCGCCCTCTCCAAGCAGCTTCAATTGGCGAGCGTATCGTTCCAGTTCAGTGCCGCCTACAAGCTGCTCCATGTTGCTCCCTCCCTGTCTGAGCTGCATCATTGGAATCTAACCCTCCAGACCATCCGTTCCATAAAGAGCTGTCATTTCATTAAATTTATCCATAAAGGCTAACCCTTCTTCTACACAAGCAACGCCGTAGCGAATTACTTTCTCCTCAGAGGTAAAAGGAAACGGAAAACCTGCTCTCAAGCTTTTTAACACAAGAATAATCCGATCACTATATAAAAGAGCACGCCCAAATCCTTCCCCGTTTATTTCAGATGAACTCTGAACCAGAACCCCACTCTTCTCCTCGATCACGCCCGCCACCGCCTGAAACAAGAGAGGAACCTGCAAACGGACTTTTGGAGAAACCGCGCAGTTAAAATCAGATTTGTTCTTGTCTTCAGGGGAAGCGAGAAACAATCGTTCGATCTTCTTCTGTGGTGAAAGAGAAGCATGTCTTCCAAAAAAGTCTTCTGTATCAAGCAATTGACACAACCGCCGTATGAACATCTTTGCTATATCTTTATCCAGCTCTTTCTCCGTGGTTCGACTACGGCGGTTTAATACTGCCGCTTCCGGAGCAACCCGGCCCATTAATGCAGCACTCTCATTAGCTATGGGATCCATCTACACTCGCCCCTTCCGCTTCATTTTCAGCATGTAATACCTTGGCTAGCCACATCGGTGGTTTGCCCTGTAGCATTTCAACAATCCGCTTCACTTGCTCATCAATAGGACTGCCTGGTGGAACCTTTACCGGCATAATTTTACGACGTGTGACTCTTGCCGCTGCTGAGGCTCCAATCTGCATGATGAATATTAGCGTGCAATCCTCTACCACCTCCAGACGACTCTCTATTTTGCCTGCTTCATCCTGATTGAGAATCGTTGGCAGTTTACGAAGACCTATAAGCTCCCCGCCACCTTTGGTAACTTTATAAATTGCGAACATCGGACTCTGCCCAAAATGGGCATTCACTCTAATTCCATCCTCTGTAGCGAATGCTACTTTCACGATGTTCCTCCTCCCTTCGCATTAACAGATTCGCCGCTTTATTCGTCCACTCCATCGCTCCCCGATACCCTACAGAAGTGGCCATATAAGCACCAAGCTCATTCCAAACGGGAAATCCAGCCGCCATAAATGCTGCATCTAACCGCGCCGCTCCATTTATCCCATGTGAGTTACCGATCCATAAATCTGCACCTTTACCCAAAAACTCAACATCATCCAGATCACCGACCCATACCTCTCGTTCCATCTCAACCACCAAAGGAGTTTCATAGGAAGTGACCAGGGCCTTTTGCTCCACCCCCAGCTCTTCGAGCCAAGAAGATACGGTATACAAATGATCTGGCTCCAGCGCAACAAGTGCAGACATTCCCGCAAATTGAAAATGAGCATCCAGCATGCTATCCAATAAATTCTCTCGTTGCCAGCAATAACGAAGCTGTACCGGCTCCCCGCTAATTTGATGCAGAAATTGCAAAATATCATCCGTTGCTTTAAGCCCCATAGCACTCTCGAATACTTTGTAGGGAGTTCCCAGCGCATTATGCAGTCTTCTAGCTGGACGCTCCATACTTCCGCCGATGGCAAGGGTTAGACCCGAATGCAAGCTTTGCAGCATCGAATCTAGAGGCACCCCACCTCTTGTTAGCGGTGAAAATCCTGTCAGCAGATGCCCAGACAAAGAGGTCGATATATCAGGTACAGCGATTACCTCAAAACCGAAGGAGGATATCATTTCTTTCAGCTCCATCACATCACCCGGCGTCAGAAACGATCCCGGCAAGAGGGTAATCTGACGTGAATTCACACTCCTTGAACCCCGATGGCCTACCTGCTGAATCATCTCATCAAGCATCGCCTCTACGGTAGAACTGAACCCCGATTCCAATGAACCACGAAAGTCTGGTAAGGTGACGGAAAAAGCAAGCCCACCCCGCATGTTCCGCTCCCTTTTATAGGTCTTGAGCATGGATTGATAATCCACTCCAGCCACATCCGTCAGCTCAGTCCCAATAATGCCTATAATGTCTGGTCGGTGTTTACTGAGTATGGTATTTAGAGCTTCCTCTAAATTACGATTCGCATCAAAGATTACATCCATCTCCTGTAAAGCAGAGGTCTGTACGGCTATAGGCTCGCGAAAATGCCGGGTAAGCAGCGCCTTCGGAAATGCGGAACAACCTTGCGCACCATGCACAATAGGCAATGCCTTGTAGCAGCCCTGAAATGCCAGTACGGAACCAAGGGATTGACCGATTTTGATTGGATTAACTGAAGTAGGTTTACTCCTTTTGTTAACGGTCATAGGAAGGTTCCTCCTTATCCCAGGGAGCGGCACTGGCAGCCAGCTTCCAGATTGGATTAGCAAGAGAATACGTCAGCTCCTTAGCCAGCCTTAGTAAACCTTCGTAACCAGCATAGGCTTTGTGTCTTTCTTGATTAATATCGATAAACGGAATCTGCTCTTTCATTGCCACATACATATTCCGTCCGCCAGCAATCATAATATCTGCCTTACGATCCCGGACGGTTTTGATAATTCGGCTTGCCCCGCCCTCCGGGATATATTCGGTGTCATCACCAACACGATCCGCTATACGCCGTATATCATCTTCCGTGCTTTTGTTCGTGCCTACACCTACCACCTGAACGCCTAACTCCTTCAGTGCGGAAATAATCGACCAGCTTTTTACTCCACCCGTATAGAGAACTGCTTTCTTTCCTTTAAGCAGCTTGCGGTAGGGCCGCAGCTCCTGAATCAGTCTGCTTTCCTCTCGTTCCGTCAACCGATCCACACGCCGCTCCATCTCACGGTCATTCAGCAAATAAGCCATTTGACGTAAGGAATAAGTTGTCTCCTTGGCCCCATAGAAGGAGCCTTCGAAATAAGGAATGTGGTATCTTGCCTCCATTTCTTTTGCCAGACCTAACAATGCACGGCTGCACACAACCATATTCACTTTTGCATGATGTGCCCATGTAATTTCCTTATATCTTGCATCCCCTGTAATTCTGGACATTAGCGTAATTCCAACACTCTTCATTAATTTCTCGATATCCCAGATTTCACCCGCGATATTGTACTCCCCAATCAAATTCACACCTAAAGGAGTCTCCATTTCTGGTTCACCTGTGCCAATGACATATTGTAGCAGCGCTTCTCCAGCCAGCCGATTTCCGAGATTCTTACTGCCTACGAATCCGGGGCTGTTCACGGGGATCACAGGAAGTCCCAATCTGCCTGCCGCTTCCTTGCATACCGCATCCAAATCCTCGCCAATCAATGCTGTCACACAGGTCGCATATACAAATATTGCCGGAGGCATAAAGCGCCCGGCAATATAGTCAATGCTATCTTTGAGTTTCTTTTCTCCGCCAAAAATAATATCGTTATCGTTGAGATCTGTAGTGAAACCGTATTGTGAAAGTGATGGCCCGCTTGACAAAGCCCCTCTACTTTCCCAGCTATTCCCGGCACAAGCAGCCGGCCCATGGACAAGATGCGCAGCATCCATGATCGGCAGCAGCGTGATTTGGGCTCCGTCAAAGGAGCAGCCCCCAGCCGCTTCGCCCGGCTTGGGGCGTGGACATGGTTTCGATTTCGGAGTTAAGCTCCCGCAAGCTTGCGCGTCGGATACATCGTTTCTGATGGACTCCATCGTACCACCTCCCGTAACTGAATACTCCTTACGCTTAAAATGCTCAATTATTCAGTGTCACTACGATAAATATTGCACTTCCGGCCGCTCCCCAACGCTCGGCTCCGTATGAGGACGAGGGAATGAATCGGAAGTATACGATTCGGCTTAACGTTCTCCTACTAACGAACAAGATCGTGGTTGAAGCCAGATGAATCCTCATCCAACCCCTGCAGAATTGTATTTACTATAGTAGTTAACAGGTTCAAGGCACCTTGATAACCGATAATCGGATAACGATGCAGATGATGGCGGTCAAAGACAGGGAAGCCTACACGGATCAAAGGAACGTCGGCATCTTTGGCAGCAAATTTAAGATGAGAGCTTCCAATGGCCAGATCCACAGGATCATCAATCAGCAGAGAGCGCATATGCCACAAATCATTTCCGATATGAACCGTCGTTTCTGCCCCGTAAGGGCTGGCAGCAAGCAGAGCTTTCGCTTCTTCTTTAAATCCGTTTTCCCCATTGGAGCACACAATATGAATAGGCTCTATACCCACTTCCAGACAGAATTCAATCAGGCCGATCAGCAAATCCGGATCGCCAACTAAAGCCACTCGTTTGCCATGCAGATAAGGGTGGCTATCGAGCAAAGCATCCACTACCCGGCCACGTTCTTCCACAAGCTCAGGCGGAATGGGCAATCCCGTTAATTCACTGATAGACTCTATTAGCCGATCTGTCGCATGAATGCCCAGCGGAGTCGACATCGCAACGGTCTGTTGTTTCCATGTGCCGCTGATGTATTCCAACGTTTTTTTGACAGAATATTTCTGAAGTGAAAGAGTACCCAACGCATTAGCTGCCTTCGGCACATCCGCCAGCTTCGTTCCCCCATAATAATAGGAATATTCACCTGTAGCCGGGGAATCAAAATTGCCGCTGTGATCACCAAGGAAGGTGTAGCCTGTATCAAACGCGGCAAGGATTTTTCGAATTTCCGCAAAATTCCCCGTATAAGGCTCAAACCCTAAAATGACATTCAGCTTCTCTCCAGTTCCCTCTCCACTGCCAGGGGTAGCTTCAATCCCAGAGCGGATGAACAAGGTACTGAGGATAGACTTTAACATGGAGTCGTAACCTGTAATATGTGATCCGGAAAAGCTTGGCGTGTTGGCGTAGGGCACTGGAATTTCGTTCGAAATTGCACCCTTCTGGCGGGCATTGGATATAAACGCCTGCAGATCATCCCCTATAACCTCAGCCATACATGTAGTGGATACAGCTATCATCTCTGGCTTATAGAGCGCCACACTATTTTCAAGACCATCAATAAGATTGTTCATCCCTCCAAACACCGCACCATCTTCTGTCATAGAGGAAGAAACTGCGGGGGTCGGCTCCTTGAAATGACGGCTTAAATGACTACGAAAATACGCAGTGCAGCCTTGAGAGCCATGTATAAACGGCAGAGTTTTTTCGAATCCCAGCGCAGCCATCAAGGCTCCTAGGGGCTGGCATGCTTTATGAGGATTAACTACCAGTGAGGTGCGGGCAAAATTCTTATCTTTATATTCAGACGACTTCGAGTAGGCTAATGCTTCTGCTGTCTCTTGCTCACTGCAGGGTGCCTCGAATGCTTTTTTCCCTTCACGTTGCTTCACATAGGGTTCAGTTTGAAATAATGTATTGTAATCTGGGATCTCCAGTTTGTCCTTCATACACCCGCCTCCTTTTTAGGGAGTGATCCTGTTTTCCCTGAATTGATCAAGCTCCACACTGGGCTGTTAATGGTCATGTCCATGTCCTTAGCAAAAATCTTAAACCCATCATAGCCATGGTAAGGACCACTATAATCCCAAGAGTGCATTTGCCGGAAAGGAATACCCATCTTGTGATACACATATTTCTCCTTCACACCCGAGCCCATCAGATCAATATCAAGTCTTTGCGCAAGCTCTTCCAGCTCGTAAGCGGTTGGATCATCGTAAATAATAGTGCCTTCCGGAAGTTCAGGAAATGTCTTCTCGTAATCATCCTTGTGAGCGAACTCATAACCTGTGCCCACTACCTCCATCCCCAGATCCTCATAAGCCCCCAGTGTATGGCGGGCACGTAATCCGCCTACCAGCAGCATGACCTTTTTACCTTCCAACCGGGGTTTAAATTTAGAGATTATCGCCTCCATTTGCGGCGTGTACTTAGCGATGACTTTCTCGCAGTTTTCCTGAATATATTCATCAAACCTTGCGGCGATGGCTCGAAGGCTTTCAGCGGTTTTGGTCGGCCCGAAAAAGTTGTATTCCAGCCAAGGAATCCCATATGCTTTCTCCATCGTCGTTACCATATAGTTCATGGAGCGATGACAGTGAATCAGATTAAGCTTCGCCTTATGCGCGATCGCCAATTCATTGATGGTTCCATCCCCAGACCACTGCGCAATTACACGCAGACCCATTTCCTCCAGTAAAATGCGTGAAGCCCAAGCGTCCCCACCGATGTTATAATCTCCGATAATATTAATATCGTAAGGACCACATTCCGCAAGCTCCTTCTTCCCCATCAGAAAATCACGGATCGCATCGTTAGCAATATGATGACCCAAGGATTGGCTAACCCCACGGAACCCTTCACAACGAACGGGAATGATCGGGATACCTAGCTCGATAGACATTTTTTTGGACACCGCTTCAATATCGTCTCCGATTAGCCCCACAGGACACTCTGATTGGATCGAAATTCCTTTAGCCAGTGGGAACATTTCTTTAATTTCACGGCAAATGACTTCAAGCTTCTTGTCACCGCCAAATACAATATCTGTCTCCTGAAAATCACTCGTCACCTGCATAGCCGTAAAGTTATCAATGCCCAGTGTTCCGTTGGCATAATTCCGTCTTGTTCCCCAGCTATATTGCCCACAACCTACAGGACCATGGCTGATATGCACCATATCCTTGATCGGGCCCCAGACCACGCCCTTCGAACCGGCATAAGCACATCCTCTTTGGGTCATAACCCCCGGACGGGACTTCATATTCGATTTGATGGCGCATTTGCCACAGTTTATTAACTCTTCATTATTGATTTCAAAATGCTTCTGACGATCCTTCCGTGCCTTTTCCGGGTAAGCCTCAAGAATCTCTTCGAGCATCTTTTGGTTATCTTCGATATTAAGCCCCATTCTGAACCCTCCTCATCCCTCAGAGTGATCCGGTGAACAGCCGTCTCTCCACTCCTGTTCACCGGACGAACCTAATTATTGGCCAGATGCCTTCAGCTTTTTCAGCGCCGTCTCTTCATCCTCAATCACACCAAATTCCATGAGTAAATCCTCCAGCTCTTCCATAGAAATCGGGGTCGGGATTGTCATCATATTGTTATTCAGGATCTTTTCTGCCAAAATCTCATATTCTCTCGCTTGCTGATGATGAGGATTATATTGGGCTACGGTCATTCTTCGCAGCTCTGCATGCTGAACCACATTATTCCGCGGGACAAAATGGATCATTTGTGTATTCAAACGGCGTGCCAGCTCCATAATGAGCTCATCCTCACGGTCCGTATTACGACTGTTGCAGATCAGACCGCCCAATCTTACGCCACCGCTGTTGGCATACTTTAGAATTCCGCGCGCAATGTTATTGGCCGCATACATAGCCATCATTTCCCCGGAGCATACGATATAAATTTCCTGTGCTTTATTCTCACGGATCGGCATTGCAAATCCACCACATACCACATCACCAAGTACGTCATAGGATACAAAATCCAATCCTTCATAAGCCCCTTGCTGCTCCAAAAAATTAATAGCTGTAATAATCCCGCGGCCGGCACAACCCACACCCGGTTCAGGTCCACCACACTCCACATTAAGAATGTCGCCATATCCCAACTGAACTACATCCTCGAGCTCCAAATCCTCAACCGTTCCTCTTTCTGCAGCCAATTGGAGCACTGAATTCTGAGCTTTAGTGTTCAAAATCAGCCGTGTGGAGTCCGCTTTAGGATCACAGCCTACGATCATTGTTTTTTGACCAAATTTAGTGGCGAGCTGCGCCAAAGTGTTCTGCGAAGTTGTGGATTTACCGATACCGCCCTTACCGTAAAAAGCTATTTGTCTCATCATTCATCATCCCTTCGAAATCGATATATTTTCAAAATAAGAGCTGATCTTCACACTTTCGAGAATCGCATCCTGTATTTCACCTTTACGCACCAGAGGCAATACTCCGGCTTTATTTAAGCTGGCGCGAGGGACATCGCCAATACCAGAACAGAGCAATATTTGACAGTCCTGTAATATAGAAATAATTTCTTGTAACGTGGCATTCTTATCCCCATTACAATCCGCTTTACCGTGGCAATAGGCCTGAATCTTTCTGATACCTAGCAGTTTCACGCTTATTCCATCCGTTTCATAAACCATGAACTCTGTCGCGTGGCCAAAATGTTGATTGACCTTATCCCCACCACGTGTAGCAACAGCGACTTTAGTGGTGTGCTGCCCTTGCTGGATAGAGTTCTGCCTTAGCTCTTTGGCTTTGACACGCTGACGGATTTTGGCATCGAGTTCACGTTGAAAGAGCGCTCTAGCTTGCTCATTAATAACTGGATTTGCATCCATCTTTTCTAATATAAAATCCTGATTACGATCCTGACCTAGCAGCCCAATGGCATCAGCACGGCATTGCCGACAATGGCGCATGACCTTCATCCCTTCGCGCCCAAGCACTTCCTGCAGGTTGTGCAGTTCTTTAGGACGCGGCGCCTTGCGCCCATCCCGTTCATACTGACTTCCCGGTGCGATAATTAAAGGCGTCACATTATGCAGAGTTGCCCCGAGCGCTTTAACTGTTCGCGATACTTCAGGGAGATGATGATCATTGACCCCTGGAATCATAACGGAATTAACTTTAACAAGAACGCCTTGCTGTGCCAGCAGCTCCAAACCTTGAAGCTGGCGGCTGATCAGCAGTTCCGCTGCTTCTTGTCCTTCGTACCGGATCCCTTCGTCAACAACCCATGGATAAATTTCACGGCCCACATTGGGATCAATGGCATTGATGGTGATCGTGACATGACGGATACCTAGCGCTAGTATGGCGTCTACATGCCTGTAAAGGGTCAATCCATTAGTACTCAGGCAAAGGGTAACATCAGGGACCTGCCGCTTGACTCGTTCGAACGTGTCAAAGGTTCGTTCTGGATTAGCCAGCGGATCACCCGGACCTGCAATCCCAACTACCGACAGTTGCATCAGCTGTGCGGCTACACCTTTCACTTTGCGTTCAGCTTGCTCTGGAGTTAGCACTTCACTAACTACACCAGGCCTGCTTTCATTCACACAATCGAATTTTCGGTTGCAGTAATTACATTGGATGTTACAGGCGGGAGCAACCGGGATGTGCATCCTAGCAAAAAAACGATGAGCTTCCTCACTGTAGCAGGGATGGCGGCTGAGCTCCTCCTCTGCTTCAATGGATAACCTCGATGACGTCTGCGGCATTTCCCCACCTCCTAAAAATTTTATGCAGCATGAACTACTAGTACTTCTTCGCAGTAAAACTCACTCTGATAGAACAACTGATGTAATTTTAGTTAACATAGTTCTCGCTTGATTGCTTTGATTAGTTTCATCATATTTCCATCAACCTACATCGTCAATCGAGTTTTCCCTTTTTAAGTCCTGTTTTTCCTTATGTTTGCAGTTTCGTCATATTAAATGTTAGTTTATATAACCTATATCTATCATGTTTCCGTTTCCATTTTATTCAATCTCTGTTGATTCTCTGTCATCATGTCATGTTTCTGGCCATTTTAAGGATTCTTAAAAGATAGAATCCATTTATTTCTGCAACTTTTATTGACAATGACTTTCATCTCGTATATGATCTCTTTAGGCAAGAACACATTGAATAATCTTAAAAATTTAATATATCCCGTAAAGGGGAGTAGCTGTTAAATAAAGTCGTCAATACGAGAATATGAGGATATTCTCCGGCTTTATTGGCAATTCACATTGTTAGCGAGACCTTTACCAATCAGGTTAGACCTTTATTCCAAAGGCTAATCTGTTTGGTAAAGGTCTTTTTTATATAAATTTGGTTAAAATGGTAGGGTAGATATCTTTTGGTAGATATTTGCATTCAAAAAGGGAGGACAACAGTAATGGATTGGGGATTATTATTAGAGTACGGTTGGGTATTGCTTGTTCTGGTAGCACTAGAGGGACTACTCGCCGCAGATAACGCATTGGTATTGGCAATTATGGTTAAGCACCTTCCTGATGAGGAAAGAAAAAAAGCGTTGTTTTACGGATTAGCGGGGGCCTTCGTGTTCCGATTCGGTTCGCTATTTGTCATCTCCTATCTGGTCGATATCTGGCAAGTACAAGCCATCGGCGCGATTTATTTATTATTTATCGCGGGTAATCATATTTTCCGAAAACTGTTGTTTAAGAAGCCCGTCACAGATGAAGCTGCTGAAAGCGGCACTGACGGTGCGGTCAATAAAAAGAAATCCAGCTTTTGGTTTACTGTTCTGAAGGTAGAAGTTGCTGACATCGCCTTCGCGGTCGATTCCATCCTAGCCGCAGTTGCACTCGCGGTTGCTCTTCCTGCAAGTGGTCTTCCAAAAATCGGAGGCCTTGATGGTGGACAATTCCTCGTCATCTTTGCCGGTGGATTTATCGGTCTGGTCATTATGCGTTTCGCAGCTTCCTTCTTCGTTAAGCTGTTGCATTCCCGTCCAGGACTTGAAATTGCAGCCTTCTTTATCGTAGGTTGGGTGGGTGTTAAGCTGTCAGTCATTACATTGGCGCACCCTTCACTTGGTGTTCTGTCCGAAGATTTCGCTCATAGTACCTGGTGGAAAGCCACCTTCTACGTTGTGCTCGTACTCATCGCTGTAATCGGCTGGTTTATGAGTAGCCACAAGGTTGAAGAGAATGTTGGCGAGAATCCGGTTCGAGAAGTAGACAAACAACTCGGTAAATAATCGTTAAAATACAGCCACAAACAATACCCCGTAAGATGCACCTTCTGAACAGGTGTCTGTCTTTCGGGGTATTGTTATTTATCCTCGTTTTTGCTCTCGATATTCCTGCGGCGTACAGCCAACGGTTTTTTTGAAGAATCGAAAAAAATAGTGCTGATCACTAAACCCGAGCTGGCCGGAGATCTCGTGCATTTTTAGAGCAGTTCCAAGCAGCAGCTCCTTACTCAGCTCCACTTTTTTCTCCAGAATATAATCAGAAATCCCCTTCCCTGTCGTTCTTTTATACCAGCGTGACAGATAGGACGGATTAAGTGAGACTTCCTGCGCAATCCGGGTTAAGGACAAATCATCAGCCAGATGGGATTTAATATATTGGTGGATCATGGACAGGATATTCGATTCATCATGTTTATAGGTAGCGCTTCTGTTCGAGATAATCCATTCAAAAAACGTGTGATAAAAAGAGATGACATCCGACCAGTGTGTATTGATATTAAAATATAACAAGCGTGATAAATTCATACCGCTATGTGCTTTTTCCGTTAAACCTAACTCTTGTAAAGTCTGCAGCAGGGTGTTACTGATCCCAGACATTAATCTTAATCTCAAAAAAGGATCCTCCGGCCCACCTTCCCCCGAGAGCTCCACCCATTTGCGAAAAGATGTGCCCCAATCGAGATCACCTTCAAGCAGCCGTTGTTTTAAATAGTCGAGCAGTAATTCCGCTGTTGCATTTCGATTATGCATAGAACCTGGACTTTGGCTCACTTCCTTGGTATTTATCCTCAGCAGCTTTTCCATCCCAAGTCCGGGGCTATCAAAAATAGCTAATCGTAAACGGTTCAAGGCATAGTTCAGCTCATGCCAATGCACTTCCTGATCACTGGCGATGATAGACACAGATAGTTGCAGACATTTGCCACAGGCTTGCTGAACGGATTCCATTGTTCCGTGGACGAAGCGCAGCGTTTTTAACCAGAGCTCTTCTTCCTTGATTGAGGATACACTTTCACTTTTAGGCTGAACAAAACAAGCTATCGTCCCCGGATCCAGATCCACAGCCTTAACTTCAACCTTGTCGCTGAGCAGCTCCTCCGCAATATTGGCTACCGCATAACGAATTAAACTCCGGTCTGAAGCCGTTTCATAATTTCGCCAAGCCTCCATCCGCAGAATAATAGGCAGGACGGATCCATCCGCTTTGAACGGGAGCTGAATGGCATCGAATTCAACCTGCAAGCTCTGCCGGTCTATCCGTTCGGTGCGTCTTAGAATATCGTGTAATAACTGCTGCTGTAACTGGGGCAGCGCGCGCGGGAGCTTGTCGCGAAGCCACTGGCTTTTATAGAAATAATCCTCTTCTGAAGATATTTTCTCCAAAGTCAGCTCCACAGCGGCACGAATTTTATCCATCCCCTCTGTCTTCAATAAATAGTCAACTACACATGGATTTCGGATCGCCTGATGGGCAAAATCGAATTCATTATGTCCTGTCAGCAGAATTACTTTACAACGTGGCCAGCGGTCGACAATTTCCTGAATTAACGCCATCCCATCCATACCTGGCATACAGATGTCACTAAGCACAATATCTATTTTTACGGTATTAAGCCAGTCTATGGCATGATCCGCTGAATGAACCTTTATGATCTCCAAATCTTTAAAATCCGCCTTTACAAAAAATTCGTACAGCCCATCCAAAATATTAGGCTCATCATCAACTATCATCATTCGTTGCATCCTGCACGTCCCCTTTAAGCGGTAAATTGACTCTTACACAAAGTCCGCCCAAACTGCTTCTCTCTGCCTGCAAGCCATAAGGGGAACCAAATTTGATCCTCAATCTCTGATTTACATTTAATAAACCCGTGATCTCCCCCTGAATGGCATTCTGCTCGGAGAACTGGCGCTGCAAGAGATTTAACTTGTCCTCACTAAGTGAGTCACCGTTATCTTCTATTATAATAGTCAGCGTATGCTCAACTTTTTCATAACTCATTTTTAATAGGCCATTGCTGCTTTTTTGCTTAAGCCCATGCTCGAATACATTTTCAATGATGGGCTGCAGGAGAACCCGTGGGACTTTGATGTCCCGGCAATCCGCTGCAATCTCATCCACTTCAGCTCTAATTCTCGCGCCAAAACGAATCCGCTGTATAGCCAGATAGACCAAAGCATGCTCCTGCTCTTGCTGCAAAGTAACCTCCTGGGCGGAATCCCGGGTCATGTACCGAAAATATTGCCCTAAATAATCAGAGAACTCCTTGATCAGCTCTACATTTTCCACCTCAGCCATCTGTTTTATGCTAAATAGACTGTTGTAGAGAAAATGAGGCGTGATCTGCGATTGTAGATGTTTAAGCTCCGCTTCCCCTGTCCGGATACGCTGCACGTAGTTCTCATCGATCAGTGTATTTAAATGCTTCAGCATCTCATTGAAACGAGAATATAGATACCCAAACTCATCCCTGCGGGAGTGAGTAATAAAGATCCCCGTCTGCCCCTGCTCCGCTTTCTTAAACCCCCTGATAAGAATAGACATCGGGCGATGAATCATCCTGTACGTCCATAAAGAGAACAAGATAATGATCACTATCGAGACAACGAACAACAGCCACAGCAGCAATGAGTAGACTTGAATCGGCTTCATGAGCACCGTATTGGGAATATTTGCGGTCAGCCTAAAGTTATTGCTGTGATCGTAGAGCGAATAGTAAAAAGAATTATCAAAACGATACCGCTGCACACTTACAGTCTCTTCACTATTTAGTGGTTTCTCTATGGGGAACAACCTGGGCTTCTGGTCAGAAGTTGATATCACATAATCGTTATTGCCGAAGGCTAACGTAATATCGCTCCCCCCTGATACCGCAAATTCTTTCAAACGCAACTCAAGCTCAGGTGAGGAAAGCTTCACTCCCAGCAAAAAATTAGGTGAAAGATTGCGATCCAGGTTATAAGGATTACTACGCAGTAAATATAAGTCGTCTTCGTATTTAGATAAAGCACCCTTCAGATTACCCATAGTGGCCAGCAGACTTTGCCATTCCTCGTTGGTGACATCCCTAACCCCCACCGCAGCGCTAACCCGCTTATTAATTTCCGGGACATAATACACAACATCACTAATATAAGGACTGGTTTCTTTGATTTGTTTTAGCTTGGTGTATATATTGTTCAGATTAGAATCCACTTCGTACCGGCTCATAATTGGAATACGGGTACTGAAGGTAGCCAGCGTTTCATCCTGAGAGTACTCCGTGACTAAGCCCGTTATCCGTTGCAGCTCAAATTCAAGATGGCTGTAGTAAAAATGAACCTTCGATTCGTTCGCCCTCTCCACTTCAGCTTGCATTTGGTTGGAGCTATAGTAGGTAATAGATATACTCAGCGCACAGAGTGGAAGCATGACCAATAGGAAAGCTCCGATCAGCTTGATCACAATGGAATCGGGGTTCCACCCGATGGAGAATGATTTCATTGGAATTTTCTCCCTCTTCTATCGAATAATAATAAAGAAGGAGCCATGTTCAGGCTCCTTCTTATTTTTAGGTCCAGTCCAGTTTAACCCTTTACACTACCCACGACTAGTCCATGCACAAAATATCTTTGCAGGAACGGATAAATCGCCAGGATCGGAATGATAGACAAGAAGATCTGGGAGGCTTGCGTTGTACGGTCTGAGATTTGGTTTAATAACGCAGCTTGTTCAAAAGTAATATTTTCGGTCTGGATCGATACCTGCTGAAGTATGGATTGTAAATAGGTGGCCAGCGGATAATGTTCCGGGCTTCTCATATAAATCATGCCATCGAACCATGCATTCCAGTGACCTACCAAAGCGAACAACGTAATGGTCGCAATACTTGGCATAGATACCGGCAGATACACACTCCACAACGTACGTAAGTGTCCTGCGCCATCCATCCATGCGGCTTCCTCCAATTCTTTTGGCAAACCTCTGAAGAAATTGAGCATGAGCAGAACATTAAAGATCGGCACCGCGCCCGGTATAACAAGCGACCAGATGCTATCCAGCAGCCCCATTTCTTTTACAATTAAATAGCCAGGAATCAGACCCCCGCTGAAGAGCATCGTGAACACAAAAATCCAGGCATACACGGTCCGTGAGCGGAAGGACTTTGCCTCTTTAGACAGCGGATAAGCTACTAGAATCGTAAACAACAAGTTAACGGATACCCCAAGCACTACCCGAAGCAGACTAGTTCCGAAGGAGTGAATGAACTGGTTGTTCTGAAGGATATATTTATAGGAAGAAAGAGTGAAATCCACAGGCCAGAAGGTTACGCTACCCGCGTTAACAGCTGCGCTGGAGCTAAAGGAGATCGCCAGAATGTTCACGATCGGAAAAAGACAAAGCACTGCGAGCAAAGTCAGAAATACATAATTGCAGCGGAGAAACCAACGATAAGCAGTTGAAGTATGGTGCATTTAGTCCACTCCTTTCTCTCTAAAAAATCCGATATTTAGCAAAACGATACGCCAGATAATAACCCAGCCCGATAAATACGAAGGAAACTACCGATTTTATCAATCCTAGTGCGGTCGATACAGAGTACTGAGCATCCTGTAGACCAATTCGGTAAATCATCGTGTCCAAAATATCGCCTGATTCATACACTAGCGGGTTGTAGAGGTTGAACACTTGGTCAAATCCCCCATTCAGGACGTTGCCAAGGCTGAGTGTAAGCATCAGGATCATAATCGGGCGAATGCCCGGAAGCGTAATATGCCAGGTCTGCTTCCATCTTCCGGCACCATCGATTACAGCAGCTTCATAAAGAGAGGAGTCAATGCTGGTTAAAGCCGCCAAATAAATAATCGTCCCGAATCCAAACTCCTTCCATTGATCTGTGATCACTAGTACGTATGGGAACCAGCTATTGTCCGCTAGAAATTGAATAGGCTGCATGCCTAGTGCTTTTAAAAGCATGTTGACAATCCCGCTGCTCGGAGACAGTACATCTACGATAATCCCGCCCAAGATAACCCATGAGAAAAAGTGCGGCATATAAATAATCGTCTGAATCGAACGTTTGAAGCCGTTTACACGAACCTCATTAAGCAATAGAGCCGCTATAACTGGCACGGTCAGGCCAGCAATAATTTTCATGACAGAGATAAATACAGTATTCCATACGACCTGACCAAAACCGGGAAGCTCAAACAAATAACGAAAGTTTTCGAGCCCTGTCCAGTTCATATTCTTAAACCCTGAGATCGGGGAAAAATTCTGGAAGGCAATTACAAGGCCAGCCATCGGAATATAACTAAAAATAATGATCACTATTAAGGCAGGTAAAATCATTAAATGGAGCGGAATATTACGTAGAAATTGCTTAGTATTAAAGTGCATATGCTTTCTCCTCCTTGTATCTCAATTATAGAGCAGCCCCAAATTGCCTTAATAGTGTAGCGTATTGACTTTAAGTATCTTTTGTTGACCTGGTTATCGAACCGAATAGCTGTTCAGCCAAAAAAAGAACTGCCCGTTTGTCATTATCATGACTAGGGACAGTCCTCTTCTGCGTCGTTTTTACTAGTTTGCTTTTACGATATCATTTACTTCTTTCGTTATTTGATCTCCACCGAGCTTTTTCCAGTTGGCTACGAATTTGTCGAATTCATCGATAGGAAGACTTCCGTAAATGATTTTGACAAAGGTCTCTGCACGCAGTTTATCCAAGGTAGCCGCTTTGCTGTTCATCGTTTTAGTTGGGGCATAAATGAACTCATTCATCAACACCAAGTCATTGTCGCGGTAATGTTTGATAACCGATTGTGAGCTAAGCGGCCCAAAGATCCGTTCCATATGCCATTTATCAAGATCTCCACCGCGGTAGCTTTGAATATCATCATAGAATAATTTAGCTTCAAGGCCCATGTTTGAGGTATCTCCCGATTCAAGGGCTTTTTCCACTTCATCCTGTGCCTTTACATTTTTGTTCGGTGGGAGGTTGGATACAACCGCGTTTTGGAAGCCCAGACCTGTGTCCCCGTTCAAATATTTTGCCCGTTCTGTTTTAGCGGACTCCCCAAACATTTTCTCTGCTTGGAAGTTAAGCAGCTTGATCAATGCCTCCGGATGTTCGTAGCCCTTACGGACCGCGAATACGCCACCAATTGTAAGATGGTTTTGGGTTTTGGCAGGTTGGTCATCAATAGATTGTACTGGATAAGGCACCCAGTTAACATTTTGATCCTTTTTAATCATGTCCTTTACTTGGAAAGGGGCCCATTGCGGCAAAAATAACATACCGGATTTACCAGCATTCACATCCTCCATCGCTTTGGCAAAGTCTTTTACCCCAAACTCTGGATCAATGACTCCTTCTTTATACAATCTTTGCAGCTCCGCAAGTCCAGCCTTTACCTCCGGTTGAATCGTACCATTCACAACCTCGCCATCGGCGTTTTTGATCCAAGTTTCCAGGTAAGCATGGTACCCGAGTAGAAACGCATTGATTGGCAAGTCCTTGTTCAACGAAATGCCGTAAGTATCCTGTTTGCCATTTCCGTCTGGATCTTTAAATGTAAAGTCTTCTGCAATCTTAATAATATCCTGCATGGATGTTGGCTCTGCCAGATTCAGCTTGTCCATCCAGTCTTTTCGAATCCATATCATATCAGAGGAATCCAGCGAACCCGGGAAGCTTACCATCGCCATCAGTTTTCCATCTTTCGTAACCGGCTTTAGCCCTGCTCCGTCCTCTTCTGCGTAATATTCTTTGACAAGATCCGAAGCATATTTATCAAATACCCCGGTCAAATCCTCCAACATGCCAGCTTCATAAAGCTGCTCGAATTGCACCGTGGACACCTTTAACAAATCAGGCAAATCCCCGCTCGCCAAGGTAACGTTCATTTTATCGTTATAGTTGGCATCAGCCACAATCCAGTCATAGGACACTTTAATCCCAAGCTCTTCCTCGTATCCTCTGGTCCAGATGTTATTGGAATGTGTATCGCCCTGCGCCAACGTCTCTTTGCCTGTTTCGTTCATCGTGGAGCGAAGTTTGATCGGCGGATCATATTTGGTTAAAGGGCCGCCTTCCATTTCCGTTTGCGCACTAGTGTTTCCCTCTGCGGTACTACTACTGTTTCCACTACTGTTTCCACTATTATTGCTGGAGCAACCACTGAAAACTAATGATAAAACAATGGCCGATGCCATTAAAGGCAAGCCTTTAATCTTTCTTTTCATCTATTGAACCTCCCTTATTTTCTATATCCTAATTGTAAGAAGAAAGCGTTAACACAGCGAGTGTGAACCGTTTACATTCGGTATCTTTTCTTTACCTATTCATGTTCGCCTAACAAAGCTCCGCTTTAGGGTCACTCTGATTATCATAATACTGTGAGTTTGTAAGTGTCTATGTATTGGTAATTAATTACACAAAAAAGAGGCTGATCCTTATGCTATCCCATAAGAATCTTAGCCATCAAGATTACCTATATAGTGAGCCGGCGGTTGCATAGTGTAGGCGGATTGGACTGAGGATTACGCTGAGGAATGGACTGAGGATTGCGCGGAGGATTACGCGGAGGATTACGCGGAGGATTGCGCTGAGGATAAATTAAGCGTTGAATTAAGCATTGAATTACGCGGCATTACGCGTTTAATTGTATTTAGTACACTTATAATGCATCAAATCACTCGGCCAAAGGATATAAGTGTATTTCGTACACTTATATTCTTGCTTTTCTCGCCAATAGGTGAATTCTCTAGTTTTTAGTTGCAGAGAATGCAATTAAAGATACACATGCACCTTTTGCATAAGAAATAGCTGTATAGAATGCAGTTATTTTGCGGATTCCAGCAAGAATCGGCGCACAAAAAATGCTGAGAGAATACTGGAAACTGCATCTGCCAGATAGAGATGCTTTATTCAATCCGCCGCGCTGCAAACTAAAAAACCAGGCAGCGATTCTCCAATCATCGGAGAATCGCTGCCTGGCTGTCTTATTAACACTTATTGACCTATGATCTGATCGGTCTTTCCTTGCAGCTCCACTAACTTCATGATCACCGAAGCCGCCAGCGCTTTTGTTACATTCTGCTGCGGATTAAACTTGCCGTTGTCATCCTTTAAGAGTCCCAATTTCACAACAAGAGCCACGGCCCCCTTATTGTTTATAGCTGAGCTATCACTAAACTGACTTACAGTCACATCTTTATCAAGATAAGCTGTGAGTTTATTGTATTTCAAGAAATTAGCCAGATGAACAGCAAGCTGTTCCCGGGTTAACTTACTCTCTACTTGCAGGCTTTCATCCTTATTGATCCATTTACGATCTGCTGCAAAAATAACTGCATCATAATATGAATTCTCTGGCTTCACGCCTGCCACAGTTTTTCGTTCATTATTATTATAATAATTGGTGAAATTTGGACTAGAAGCTTTGGCAAGATAGGATAACCAATCACCGACAGTTATTTCTTGATCCGGGTTCACTTTGCCATCGGCATCCGGTGTAATCACATGGTGGTTTACCAATTCTGATAATTCCCGCTCTGCTGCATGACCTTTGATATCCGTTGCAGATAGTTGAGCATCTTGCTGACCGAGGTAATCATACACCGCAACCCATTTTCCAGTGGCTGCATCCAAAACCTGATTCAATCCATTAGATTCATCAAAGGTTGTATCATATACCAGCTTCACCTTCGGTGCGACATAGTTACTATAAGTATTGTATCCGCCAACCTGAGTATACTTCAGTTTAGTCTGATATTTAGGTTTATAACTTTCGAGCGCTTCTTTCTTGGAAATTGTTGCATCAGGCGATAATGTGATTCCATCGATACCGCTTATCCGATTCCCCATGTAAGAAGTCAGTCTGCCGTAAAGATCCAAGCTTACCGTAATGGTGCTGTCACTCACAGGAATTCCTTGATGATATCTAATAAACTGGTATCCATATCCTGATCCGTCTGAAGTCAAACTCGAATTATCCCCGTATTCTACCAGCTTTAGCTTCTGGCTCGCCTGAGGATATAGACTATTAATTATACTAAGCGCTTTCACCTTCGCTTCAGCCTCACTAAGCTTCTTACCTCCAGCAGGTGCCGGCTCTTCCTTCTTCTTATCCTGAATAGCACCATAAGCTTGAACCTGGTACTGCAATACTTCACCGGTCTTTGCATCGATCTCGGCAGAGGATTGTTCTGGAAAGCCAGCACCAATGTAACGATCATTTCCATTACTGCCCCAGTATAGCTGCCAGATTTTCCGATCTGAATCCTGATAGTCATTTCTCAAGGTTTGCGAGATCAATTTACGATCTGCCGGGATATAAGCAACCTTCTCTACAAGCTGTGCTGCTTCTTTTGCAGAAAGCTCTGTACTAGAACTTCTTGCCTGAAAAACATCCTTGCTCTTCGCTACTTCTGAATACACGACTGAGGTGGATACGGATTCTTTTCCTTCATAATCTATCCGCTTACCCGTTAATGCATCGATAGGATATAGAGACTGATCTATTGGACGCCAGCCTAGGATCCAGTTGTTAGGTTTTCCGTTCTTATAAATAGGAATGTAAAATAGGCCCACATCAAACTGTTCCGCAAATTGCTTCTGTGCTTGCTCCAAGGTAATCTTGGGCTGTGCAGACGGGTACTCAAGCCCTTGAGAAGACTTAGAGAATTGCGTTACAGTTCCGTTACCATCCACAACTATGTTAATGCTGTCCGAACCAGAAGGAATACCATTTTTCAGAATACTGAAGTTATATCCATATTGAACAGGACCGAATAATGATTCCGAAAAATAACTATAACCAACATTCTCATTTAATTGCAGCTCACTGCTCTTAACCGATGAGGCTGCCTTAGCCACAAAAGTCTTAGCGATCTCCAATGCCTGAGTCTGCGATACTTTCGGTGGATAATAGGATTCGTTCTTCTCCTGGGAGAATGAGAGATAGGTGTTGATGATATCACCATTAATGGCGTCTACCTCACTGCTAAAACCATATCCTATATTCCCTTCTTGAACCTGCCACTGAATATGCCAGATCATTTGATTTGCTGGAGCTGGGTAGCTTTGGTTAGATCCCAGTTGAACATTGTTTACAGTTGCATCTTTTAGAGATGGGAATAGTTCTTTTAACTTTGCAATGGCTTGCTCCTGCGTGAATTTCACTTTAGCAGGATCAGCCTCAGATTTCGTAGTCGTAGCTGGAGCCGCTGATTGCGTACTAACCTGCGTTACGGAAGTGTTGCTGCTAACAGATATAGAATCGGCTGCGGCTAAGCCAGGGGGTAAGAGTAACGCGAGTGCAACGGAAGTGATTAATACCGTTTTAGCTGTTTGATGAACAAAAAGAGTACTATTGCTTTTCAAAAGAATTCATCCTCCTCTAACACGTGATTCATATTATTATACAGATATTTTCTTGTATTTTCCATAATTATTTAACGACAGGAAATTACGACATTTTTGTGATGTGAGCTATAATGGTAAACAGTTGCAGCTATAATTCATCTAGAAAGGGGGTCACCGACATTACTGACTGGAACCTTCAGCCGCTTATTGACGGTATTACTAACCTAGACATTCGCAGTTGTTTGATCATTCAACATGGAGAACCCATACTGGAGCATTACCGCGATCCACAAATCGCTGAAGAGCTTGGCAAAATCAACTCGTGCACCAAAAGCGTACTCTCCGCCTTAGTTTGCATAGCCATAGATAAACAAATGATTCCACCTCCAGACACACCTATTTCTTTATTTTTTCCTTCATTAAAAGAAGATCGTGACCCACGTAAAAGAGAGATCACTATCGAACACTTATTAACGATGACCGGAGGCTTTAACTGGACAGAGTTTGGTGGGCAGAATTCTTTTCCGGCCATGACTAAAACCGCAGACTGGATAAAATTTGTGCTTGCACAGCCATTAGCTCATACACCAGGAACCGTGATGACTTATAACTCAGGCTCCTCTCAGCTCTTGTCCGCAATCCTGCGTGATTGTGCTGGACAGGCGGTTGCAGAATTTGCCGAAGACCAGCTGTTTCAACCACTTGGCATTCAAAGCTATCACTGGGAGAGCGATCCGCAAGGCATACATACCGGTGGGTTCGGACTTCATCTGAAGCCGGAGGATATGCTGAAATTCGGCTTACTTTATTTGCAAGAGGGACGCTGGAAGGATCAGCAGATCCTTTTTTCAGATACAATTCAGCAATCTACTCGCCCTTACGTTGAAGCCAATCATCCGCAAAAAGGATTCTACGGCTGGCATTGGTGGGTATCCCAATTCAATGCAGGTTCAGAGCAACAGCCGAACGAGATCCCTTATTATTTTGCACTCGGCTTTAAAGGGCAGCATATCATTGTAGTTCCTGCTTACGAGCTGGTCGCCGTTATCACCGCGGATAAGTACAAAAAAGGCTCTCCTGCAAATGTTTTCGGCCGATTTATTGTGCCAGCTCTTCTAGGGCAGTAAGAACCAGAAATCACATGCAGTTCTATGTGTGGATACCACACAATCCATAAAGCAGCCGCAGCCATAGACTGATAAAGTCTTGGGCTGTCGCTGTTAGATTTGTACAAATGATCGCTATTAATTTTTCTTCAACTCGTTTGCTGCAAGCTTAAATGACACCAAATTTCTTTAATGCGTAGGCTATCCCGCCTTCACTTGCTTTTTTTGTAACAAAATCGGCTTTTTGTTTTAACTGTTCCGCACCGTTTCCCATCGCAATGCCCAATCCCACATACTCCAACATGTCGATATCATTCCCACCGTCACCAAACGCGATAGCCTCTGACTTGCAAATATTCAGATAATCCAGCACCTGTTTAATCGCCGTTGATTTAGAAACTTTTGTTTCTTCAAGCACATTCATAACGTATCCGTGAAAACGTTCGAACCGTAATTCAGGAAATCTTGGGATACTTCTATCAATTTCACTCACTAGAATACCGTCCACATCAAAAAATACAATCTTATACATATTATGAAATAAGCCTCCCCGTTCGATCGTAACTAGATAGATTATATTTCATGGGATCTAAAACAAGAAGGAAGCCGATCACACGGATCAGCTTCCTTCTTATTTTCGTATTCAGCTTCGGCACAACAAGCTTACGTCGTTAATTTTGCATATACCACAAAAAATAACATCATTTCACCAATGATCAGGTAATTAGGTATAAGGAACAACAAATCTACTACGAAAAAAACACCAAGTAAACCTAATAATAACGTCAAATGGAATATCCCTAACCGTTGCTGTATACGTCTATATTTATGGAAGACCAGTGAGGTAGAGAAGAAGTAGAGCAGGACCGATCCAAAAATAAAACACACCATAAATGTATAATTTAATTGATCTAAAAATAGCAGTTGGATCGAAGCTGCAATCATACTCAAGGATACATAAATAAATAAATGCCCGTAAATTATGGTTTGCCCGGCAGTCTCTATAGTCTTATCCACTTTCTTTTCAACATTATCAAAATATTGCCACCACATAGCTATAATTAATAGAAAAGTTAATAATGCAAATACAATAGATTGCCACGTCCAGTGGCTAGACTGTAAAACCGCAAGGATACTGACCACTGATTCCCCAAGCAGAATAAGCGTAAACAACGAGAAGCGTTCCAATAAATGATGAGTATTGATCGGACTTTTCACCAAGTATTTCCGGCCTACTAATGGAAGCAGAATGTCTACAGTAATTCCCGCATACAAAACTACATAACGCATCCAAGAGTCAAAGAAAAGTGATAAAGAAGAGATCATTAATCCAATCCAAGATCTGCTTCCCAAATACCGGGCAGTGCTCTTTCTATCAGCCGCTTCATTCTTATTTATCGTAAGATATTGAATGGCTGTCATAGCTCTTAAACCAACATAACCTATTAAGAATGGCATATAATATTGATCAAAGTTAACCGATAGGCTCGCCGTCATTATTAATACAAAAAATAATTGTAGAATCAAGAATATCCGATGTGAAAAGATATCTTGCCCAAACCGATTCACAAAAAGCGATTGCCCTACCCAAGCCCACCAGATCGGAATAAATATTAAGATAAATTTGGATAAGTATTCAAGTGGAATTGTACCCGCCTCTACATGCAATAGGACATGGCTCGCTTTTGAAACTGCTGCTACAAAAAGCAGATCATAAAATAGCTCCAGCCAAGTAACTTTCTTCTCAGCAATGGATACTGTACTGTGCTCAAATCCCGATGTGCGTTTATTCATCGTCTGACTCCCTTGGTTTGGATGTGTATTTCTAATACAGTTTATCGGATACTTATCCATCTTAACCGAATTGATATACTAATTTGAAGACCCTTTACCTAAAAATAAAACCAGCAAGCCTCCACACAGGGAGCTTGCTGGTTTTTAGTAAATAAAGTTATTCCCCGGCAATACCGGAGCGTTCCACACTTTCTACAAAATGACGCTGTACGAACAAATACAGAATCAGAATTGGCAGAATGGTTAGAATACACGCCGCCATAACCTGATTCAGTCCAGTTGGGGCCATCCCAATAGAACCCGAAGTCATTTGCGACATCGTCTCCGCTGCCTGATTATTGGAACCATAAAACATCGCTAATCGCTGCGACAGATTATAGAAATCCGGTGTTGTTAAATACGTATTCGGTTCAAAGCTGTCATTCCAGTGCCATACCACAGAGAACAAGAATACGATCAGCATTGCCGGCTTGGCGATAGGAAACATGATTTTCCAGTACGTTCTGAATGCGCCTGCACCGTCGATACGTGCTGCTTCCTCCAACACTTTAGGCATTCCGCGATAGAACTGAATAAAGATCAGTACGAATAATGCCCCCTTCAACCCGTGCCCAAACATAGAAGGAACCACAAACGGCAAATGTGTATTAATCCACCCCAAGTCACTAAAGAACAAATACAGTGGCACAACAATCGTCTGCGGTGGAACTAGAAAAGTAAACAGCAGCAGAACGAAACACACTGCGTAGCCTGGAAAACGGTATCTGGCAAAACCATAACCGATTAAGGAACAGCTTAAGATTTGCAGAACCGCACTCCCGAAGGAAATAATCGCACTATTTGCGAACCCGGCCCAGAATTTAAGCGAATCCCATGCCAAAAAATAGTTGCCAAAACTTATCTTTTTCGGAAGCCATTGCACTGTGGCATCGGCCACGTCTGTTACTTGCATCATGGATTTGGATACCATGTATAACAAGGGATATAGGAATACGAATGTTAAGCTGAGAATAACCAAGTAATAAAAAGCGATATTCAGCACCTGAAGCGAACGTTTCACGACCCTGTCCAGCTTGCCGCTTGCTTTTAGACGAGTTGTCAGATGTTCCATGTTCGTTGTCCGAACCTGCTTTACGGATTCCTTCAACATCTTCTACTTCCTCCCTTCGGTGGCACCGAGCGACTTGCTGAATAACAGGAAGACCAAACCCAGAACCAAGAAAATAAACACAAAATAAATCCAGCCCATCGCTGAGCCATATCCAAAATCATTATTCTTAAAGACGACATTCAAAATATGACTCATGATTTGATTATCTGCCTTCGTGAATGAGCTGACGATACTAAACAATGTGTTTACGAGCATCATCGGCATAATCATCGGAAAGGTGATTTTCCAAAAGCTCTCCCACGCGGTTGCTCCATCACATTTGGCCGCTTCATACAGTGAAACAGAAATCGTCTGTAACCCCGCTAGAAAAATCAGAATTTGCACGCCAGAATCCCACATCACCAGCGTTAAAGATTCTGCATATTTCAGCAATGACTTCAAAATGTCGCCGGGGATAAAGTTATGGAGCTTATCATATAAATCCTGATTATAAAAAATTGGTAAATTTGCGGCACCCTGATCCATCAATTTGCCCAGAATCGCCCCTGAAGCAATGATGACCGGCAAAAAGAATACGCCACGGAAAAAGGTTTTTCCTACGAGTCCGCGATTTAGCAGAATCGCACAAAAGAGCGAAAAGATAAGAATTAACGGAACCTGAGTCACCGTCGACACCATCGTCGATTTGAGCAGAGGCAAGAAATTAACATCTGTAGTAAAAGCGGCGCGATAATGCTCCATCCCAACAAAAGTGGCCAGTAAGCCGCCTTTGCTCACTTGGAGATCCTGAAAGGAATAATACAAGGAACGGCCCAGCGGAACAGCCATAAACACCAGAAATCCGACCAGCCACAGGCCGATGAAGGAATATCCTTCAACGAAATAACGCGCTCGCATCGATAGCTTTGATTTTTTCACTTCATCATCCTCCTGTTACCGCATAGCTGAATGCCTCGACGGTCTGACCAGACACGTCAACGGACTGCTCATTATAGTTGACTATAATGCTCACACCGTTTGCATAAGTCGTCCGAAAGACTTTACTTTGCAGCTGCTCATGATTCGTCATTTGCTGGTTGCTAATGCTGTCATAGACCACTTTCAATGCGAGATAATTCTGCACAGAAGGTACCAGCCAGTTCTCAAGACTAGAGCTGAACAGCCGGTCTGCCATGGTTCTCTGAAGATCGCTAGTCGGAGCATAAGTTAATTCATAACTTGGAAGGGCTCCATATTCCAGCGCCCGTAAGGTTTGGTTACGGGAATCATCGTACAGATTAACCGGGCTTGCTGTATAAGGCACTAAGCCGTGTAACACTAGTTGATAAAAAGGAATCGCCCGATCTGTATAGACAAATTGACTGGAGTCGAGCGGAACTTGATCAATCCGGTTCACATGTCCTAATGTATAGGCAAAACCATAATCTACTGCCGTGTTAAGCTCACCCTTACGGAAGTTATCCAATGCATTAACATAAGTATCTTCTGTAAGCTGGCGGTCCGTATTGGATTTATTATCCTCATCGGAGTATAGCAAGCTTCCAAAGTGTTCAAACTGTACACCCTTCACACCCAGATCCTGAAACTTGCTTAACTCAGCATTACTGCGTTTTGCGATAACACTAGGTTTCATTAAATAGAAATAATCATCCGTATTCCACCGGGTAGAGAGATAGTAGACGTACTGCTTCAAGACTTCACGATTAATACCGCGGACAGCATCTCTGCTTGCCTTCACGCCGTTGCTATCTTGGTAAGGTTTCACGTAGTTAGCTTTCAAATAAAGATTTACGCCCTTACCTGCGGCATATTCCTGAAGCTCTTTAAGTCCCTTTTTGCCTCCCAGCTTCTTCTCAACAGGGAATTGTTCTGGCTGGTTTCCGTATAAACCATTTTTGGACCATCCCTCGATCGTAATCTCTAGCTGAGTAACACCCTCTGCCTGATATTGATCAATCATGTTCTTGATTTGTTTAAACGTAGCTGCTTCTATAAAAGTTGAACCGATGACTTCATCACGTGAAATCCCGCCGAGCACTTGAAGATACAATGGCGTGTTCTCAAGAACTACTTCCTTGACCTTTTTCTCTTCCATTAAGTAATTACGGTATTCCTTCGCCATCCCAACGTAGTTGGCTTCCTCGCCTTGGAGCAGAACATAACGTACGCTACGATCGGTTTTGATCATCTCACCCTGATAATAAGGAATTTGGCCGGAATTGCCGACAAAAATAACATCATCCTTGCGCAGAGTGAATTCACTTGATGCTCTATAAAGCGAAATAGCGCGAATGCCTGATGGAACACCGTTGATTTTAGCATCGGTATCTCCCTTAGTGACAATTGCTAAATATCCGGTGTCTCCCTGATAGATCCCAAACACTGGCAAGGCGATAGCTTTTTTAAGAGGTGCCGCCTTTTGCCAAGAGTTATCCGTAATTTCATGATTTTGTTTCACGAAGGTTTCGTCCCCGCCGTAAATGTATTCAGAATAACCTTTCAAATAAGCGGGATGATCTTTCCGAAACTCCAGCAATGCCCCTGAACCATCTGGAAGCATCATTGCCCCCTCTGCATCTTCTCTAGCCGCATGAAAAAATGGCAGCACCTCCAGACTCGTGAATTTCGCATTCCCCTCTTCCTTCAAATACTCCTGTGGAATGGAAGCCTCAAATCCATTAGCAGTCAGTCTGTACTCCAGAGCAAAAGAAAGCTTCAGGCTAATAAAAGCAAACTCCGCGCGGACGACATCTTGCTCAATCGTTACGGTAACCGTGGAGTCTTCATCTTTAAGTGGGTAGACCTGTGTAATGTCAGCCCCCTGTGTGTATCTGGCATAAATTGGCGCGGTCGTATATTTCTTAATATTTGGCATGGCTGTTCGCTCCAGCTGTGGAGATCCAAGCCACTCCTTGTTTGTGATTTTGTCTGTGATGCGAAGATTTCCCGATTTCTCATCTACATATAAAATATAGCGTTCGTTCTCCAATGCTTTTGTTCCAGGCGTGACCGGCTGTAGCTCAACCTTCTGTACAGGTGCTGCTACAGCGGCTGGAGCCTGCTCTTCTACGGGAGCCGTGGTCTCCTTTTCTTGCACAGAAGTGGCCTGCCCTTCAGCTGGTTCAGTCACCACCGATGTTTGCTCTTGCCCAACCTCTTTGCTTTCTTCAGCCTGAACAGACTGCGCAGCGGTGGACGGATCGGCGGAACTGTGTAGGGGTTGAACATTTATCACTGCGAACAGCATCATCACAACAATACAGAGAATGCCCCGCACTTTAACTTTTTTTCTCATCGTGTTACCTTTCCCTCCTTACGCGCGCAATCTCAACTCTTTGAGCAGATCGACAATAAATGAAACAAATTGATTGGAAATACCAAACAGCAAAATGCCTACAAACCAGATAATGGCGATCCCTATTACACTGATTATGGTGATAAAAATAACCTTTCGAATCTCAAAATCATGCAGGATCTTCACCTTCATTAAAATCAACCAAGCCACCCAAAGAATCACAAACTTGTGCAGCAGATTGAAGGTTGAAGCCTCATCCAGCGAAAGGATCAACGTTAGCAGTGTGACTGGGATGATAAAGAGCATGTATGGAACAAGCGCAAAGGCACTGCCCACAAAAATCTCTTTAAATTTCCCCTCACCATCCATAATCGTACTGACACCCCAGTTCGAGATACACCAGGTCAACCAAGGAACGATAAGCCAAATAAACTCATGAAACATAGAGATTTCATGCGGCTCTCTAGTTTGAAAAGCATACCCTGTAATCAGAATCGAGATCATTCGTGCCACAAAGGTCAGTAGAACGATGGCAATCCCCTGTATCCAGCGGATACGCTGCTTACCCTGAATATCGTTATAGAACTGATAAGGATGAACTACAACCTGATGAATCATTCGCAAAGTGTTCATCCAATCTCCCCCTTTGCCGGGTCCAATACTGCCTTGTTTCCTCTATACAGCCAGGCATGGAATCTCCGGTATAATCTCGGCGCACTCCAGAACAGTACTAAGAACAGTCCAATTCCGCCCGCGAAGAAATAAGTAAAGTGCTCCCGGATATACAATTTACGATATTCGCGGAAAGCGGATGAATAGTCAGCTTTGGAATTTGAAAGCTTGAAATAGCTCATAGATTCCTTATATTGCTCTGCTTTATAAAGCGCTTTGCCGATAGCCTGATAAGCCATATCATAATTGGCGTTTAATCGCAGCACCTCTTGCCATAAGGATTGCGCTTCGTCATAGCTGCCATCTACATATAGCAAAGATGCCTGATGAACCAAATCCGCAAACGGCGTGGTCCGGAAGCGATCGATTCTGCCCCGTCCTTTATCCACTACATAGATGAGACCATCAGCGGTTTGATCTACGGCGGAAGGAGTCACGAAGAGTCCATTCTGATCCCCGATCCCGCCGAAGCTGAATAACAAATTCCCCAGCTTGTCATATTGAAAGACTTTACTGGACTGCAAATCCAGCGCGGTTATAAACCCGTTCTTATCAATACTGATTCCCATAAAGGAAGCCATACTGAATGGACCCTCGGAGTAATAATCGCCGTACCAGCGTTTACCAATGTTCAGCGTATCTACGCCTACCGGAGATAACCGTTTGATCTGGTTATACTCTTCGCCCAGGGTTGTGCTGTAGATAAATCCTTCTTCATCCAGATCCACGTTGGAGAACTCAGAAGGTTTAACCGTCGCCAGCTGGTTCTGCTGCTCTTTGGTGGCCACCAGCTTAATTAAGAGTCGTGTCCAGGAGAAGCCTACATGGTTCGCTCCATAGAACCCCTTGAACTTACCGCCCGAGTCAATTTGCAGCAACCCCTGCGTGTTACCATCGCTCACCACATACATATAATCACGCTTATCTACAACTAATTTAGAAGGAGAATAAGAGAAATTAGCACCCAGTAATGGGCTATCCGGTTTTAGAAACTCTTTTACGAACTTGCCATTTTTATCAAAAATAGCAATACGCGCGTTTTTTGTATCTGCTACATATACCGTTCCATCCTCTTTCACGAATACACCCTTCGGCTCCTGCAGCTTGCCGCTGCCTTCCGTATCGCCGATCAGATTTAGCAGACGACCGTCCTTATCCATATGAACAATACGGCTATTGCCCGTGTCTACTACGTAGAGTGAATCGTCATCACTAATAAAGAGAGATTCCGGATTTTTGAAGGACCCCGTATCTGTTCCTGTTGGATCGATAGAAGAATCGTAGAGATAACCATTAATCGAGCGGACCTCATTGCCGGACTGATTCCACGTATACCCCTCATACGGGGCTTCGCCAGCTAGTGCCTGCCCTGGAAGCAGCAGCACTGGCAGTGTCAGCGTCACCAGTAGCCCTGTTAGCAGCATTTTTTTCATATTGCGTCCTATCATCATTACTCCCCCTATTCCTTCAGCCCCGAATGGGCCATTGTCTGAAGCACCATCCGCTGCGTTAATATAAAGACAAGAATAGTCGGGAGAATCATCAAGAAGCTTGCTGCTGCCAAAGTACCTACCCTAGCAACGACTCCGGCTCCACCACTGATGGTTTGGATGGCAAGCGGCAATGTCTTCATTTCCTGAACAGTCGTATAGACCATTGAAGGATACGGATCATTCCAAGCAGAAATAAAGCTAAATAAAGCAAAAGTCGAAATCGCCGGCTTAAGCATTGGCATCACAACCACCCAGAATACCTTCCATTCTGAAGCCCCGTCTATGCGGGCCGCCTCTAATAAAGCATCTGGAAGCTGCCGCAGGAACTGGGTCATAAGAAACATTCCCATCGGTGCAGCCAGATAAGGTAAGATCATTGCAAAATACGAATTCATTAATCCGCTGCGGCTAATCAGCAGATATTGCGGAATTTGCAATACTAAAGGTGAGAACATCAGCGCCGCCACAATCATACTAAAGATAGCGCTTTTAAATGGCATATTGTGCTTGGCAAGCGGATAAGCCGCCATTGCTGAAATTAAGACACCCCCGACCACAATCCCCGATGTAACGACCACGCTATTGAAAATAAACCGTGAGAACGGCACCGCCGAAGTTCCGGTAATTAACAGCAAATCACGAAAGTTCACCAACGTCGGATTCACTACGAAAAACCGCGGTGGGAACAGGAATAGTTCGCTTGTTGGTTTTAAAGCAGTCACTGCCATATAGACAAGTGGCAGCAGCATAATTAGGCCAAACACCGTTAAGAACAGATATAAAAAGATGCCGCCATAGTCAATACGCCGTAAATTTATTTTGTGCATCCTAATCCCTCCCCAGCACTTTGAAGATGAGACGGTTGAGCCCAAGCATCAAAGCGAACAGTAATACAGCAATCGCTGACGCATATCCCATCTCAAAGCGGATAAATGCGTAGTCGAACAGATGCGCCATAATCGTATGGCCTGCATAAAGGGGACTCGGAAATCCAACAAGCCGCATACTGACGTCAAAAACGGTAAGCGAACCGACCACCTGCATCACCGCACCGAATAATAGCTGCGGTTTGACGCATGGAATCGTAATGTACCAAAGCTCCTGCCAGCGGTACTTGACCCCATCAATTGAGCCAGCTTCATATAAATCTGTCGGTACATTTTGAAGTCCGGCCAGAAAAGCAAGGAAACCTACCCCCATACTCATCCATAAGGAAACTATGATGATCACCGGTACGATCGAATCTACATTTTGTAGAAATAAATAAGGTTCATTGATAATCCCCAGCTGAATGAGCCAGTGATTGAGCAACCCCTTGCGGTCGCCGGCGAACAAATACAACCAAACCACGGACATTGCTACTGCACTTGTAATCGATGGCACATAGTAGCATAGGGTATAGAAAAAGCGGAACTTCTGCGGAATCTGGCTAATCAGCCAGGCCAGCAAGAAGGCCATAATATAACCTATCGGACCTGTAATAATGGCAAATTTCAGCGTAATCCCAACAGCTTTAAGAAAGATATCATCGTCTACAAACAACAGCTTATAGTTAGAGAAGCCAATGAATCTCGGTGTCTCAATAATGTTGTAATAGCTGAAGCTTAGAACGACGGACATGATAATAGGAACAATAGTAAAAACGGTGAACAGAATCAGGAAAGGGGCCAAGAAATAATAGGAAACTTTATTTTTCTTGATATCCAACCAAAGCTGAGCCCATTTCCCGGGAGTTTTCGTCGGCTGCATCTGTACGGCTTCGTTCTGTGCCGGTGTGATTATTTCACTACTCATTTCTGACCTCCTTCCTCTTTAGCGCTTGAAGTCTGGGAAGTTTCAATTCCGAACTCTTCGCGTTTCTTACTAAGCTCTTTATTGATTTCACGCACACCTTGCTCCATCGCCTCCCGCGGGAATTTACCGTTGAGCACAATTTCATTCCAGATGTTGGCGATATGCCGGGTCGTGTAATATCCTCCAAGCACCACTTCGCGCTCTTTAAACCACTCCCACTGTTCCATAATGGCGTCGATATCATCTTGCTGCCACGGCAGACGTTTGAGCGCTTCAACATTGGCTGTATTCCAACGAGCTTCAACACCCAGCAAAGACTCAAGCTCTGAGCCGAAGTTCTCCTGTGCATCCGCACTGGTCCACCATTTCAGGAACTCCCAAGACTCTTCTTTCATATCCGTATCCTTAAAAATAATTCCTGTCTGTGCAAGCCCGCCTGTAGAACGGTTAATCTGTCCATCGGCTTGTTCAATACCCGGCATTGGTTTCATGCCCCACCAGCCTGTCAACTCAGGTGCGGCAGTAGATAACAGAATGTATGTGGAATAATCAGCAACGCCGATTGGCATCTCTCCAGAACGGAAACGGTTATAGAAATCCGCTTGTTTCTGCAGCTTGTAGTTCGTAAAGAGTCCCGTCCACATTTTCATAGCTGTCAGTGCTTCTGGTGAATCCAGATCAGACAACATCCCATTATTCTTATAGAAATCTCCACCATACTGGAATAAGAACGGCGCAAACTCATTAATGGCTAGACTCGGATTGTTCGGGGCATGTGGATAATAGAAGTCCATCCCGTTTTGTTGCAGCACAGGAATCAGTTCCATAACCTCTTGCCACGTATTCGGAATATCCTTCTCGCTAATGCCCAGCTGTGCCATAATATCTTTCCGGTAAAAGAGCATCGTGAAGTTCTGATTCTCCGGCAATGCGAAGTCTCCGTTATCATACTTATAAGGAATCAGTGCGCCCGCTCTGAAACGTTCAGCAACCTCTTGATAATCCGAGAATTCATTCAGATTCACGAGTGAATTCCGCACCGCGAAGTCAATCGGCACTTCACCCTCAACCCCCAGTGCCACATCGGGAGCAAGTCCGGCAGTATTGGCTAATAACAGAATCTGCTTCTGATCCGCTGCAAGCGTAGGAATAATATTGACGTTCACCTTGATGCCCGTGTTTGGTGTAAAGTCCTCATCCACCATTTGCTTAATGATCTCCGCCCAATCACGTCCACGAGAGATCCAGACATCCAGCACCTTTTCATTTTTGTACGTATTTCCTATGCCGCTGTAATCCTTTGTAAAAGAACTAAAGAAGTCATACGTCATCGTCCCTACACGGGTATACCAAGGAGCCGCGTCTTTAGGCCATGGCTGATCTTCCGACTTCACTTCAATATAGTCCATTACAATACTCTGCTTCATTAATCCGTTGACCCATAAGCCAAGCGATGACTGCAGATCCGTAAATTGCTGAAGACGACCTGGAATACTTGAGGTATCCTTCGCCATTTCCAGGAACCGATCACGTGCTTCATAAAGCGTACTCAGCTCAGAGCTTCCATCAGCAACGCCAAAAGCATACATATCCTGCACGGCATCATCCAACGTCCGCGCCATCAAATGTAAACGTGGCACAAGATTAGGAATGTTCTGCTCCAGCTGCCAATCCCCGTTTGGATCAGGGTTCGTTCCCGTTACCTGCGTGATTTCACGTCCCAAAAGAGACATTTTATGTGTAGTGTTCAGCACAGCTTCAATCATTCCGCCTACACCCGATACTTGAACTTCCATCCGCAACGTATGCTTGCCTTGTTCGAGATAAAAGAAGTATTCTCCGTCCTCATTTCCCAGCTTGTTTACTTGCCATTCCGCTTTGTAAGGGAATTTCAAGGCATTCAGCTCTTGGAACGGTACCTCGCCATCAATCATAATCCGGCGTTCCACCGGTATCCCGTTTAGGAACCACTGGCCGTAACGAATTGCGATATTGTAGAGCCCTGACTCAGGAATCTCGAAATCCCATTCCGCCCATTGTCCACCCGTACGCCACCCGACACCCCCAAAACTATTAAGCACAATAGCATCTTTGTTAAAAGGTTCGGTGAGTGGCTCCCGGTCCTCGATCCGCTTCAGCGTTGGATCTGAACGAAGGGAGGATTCTTCTGCCTGAATTTTGATCACTTGATTCTGAACAGGCTTGTAACCCTTATTCTCATACTCCTGCTTCACTTCCGCATAAGTCGGGAGCGGTTCTGGAGAAAATATTCTCAGTTCACTAAGTGCGGCCGGCTCCCGGATGGCTTCCAGCTTCACCGTATGCTCCCCTTTGGTCAGATAAAAGCGAAAGGGATCCGCAGTTCTGGCCTCGGCATCTCGAAACTCCCGATATTGCCAGCCTGTTACCTCTTCCCGCTTGGGATTAAATTCATTCCCTTGATTGTCCAGCCATGGCTCTGCACTTTCCTTCCACATCCGCTGGAATTCCATTTTTTTTACTTGAGAGAATAAATACTCCCCATCAATCTTTACGCTTCGAATGATCGAGGATCGTTTACCAGGAAGGGCATAATACTCCATCCCCATCTGATACAACCCATCTGCCGGAACCGTAAATGTATATTCCACCCAGCTATCCTCTGCTTTAAGCGCTAGTACCTTGCCGGGTTTTCCACCAAGATCCGTCATTACCTCTGTACCTTCAGCACTAATGGCCGTATAATCCGCCGAAGGAATAGCAAGCGTAAAATCCGATGAGTCCTTTGCTCCATCCTGCTGTTTTTCCTCGTAATAGCTTAAGTAAGAGGCTTCGAGTTTTGAATTCACACTATCGCTTTCTAAAATAGAGCTTTCATCAACATCCGCATAAACGGGGACGCCCTCCATCGCTGAATTATCAAACCCTCGTGATTGATTCCACCACATTAGGGAGACTCCTAAAAGTACCAGTAACAACAAACTAATCTTATATTTTCGCAGTATGCGTAACACGCATCGGTCTCCTCCCATCTTTACGGGCCTCTCGGACTTAAGTGAATACAAGCAGGGCAGCTCTGGCAATTGCAGGCTGCCCCTCCTGTTATTAGATTTCCTTACGGCTGCATTCCCATTGCCTTTTTAAAGGCAGCAATTTCTTTGGAAGCTTGCTTCAAGACATCATCACCAATTTTTTGAATAGCCGTCTTGGAATCTGTGTTCTTAGCCAGTGCATCACCGATCGCCGCTATAAAGATTTCCCAGCCCTTGTTATCTACTGGTGTAAGGTGTTTGACTGGAATATCGTTGCTTAATTGCTCATATAGTTTAAATTCCTCTTGCCCACCCAGATATTCATTTTTAGTGTTTGCGTACCAATCAAGACTGGAAATATCCTTGTAACCCGGCTGAATGGAATGTTTTGTCCAAATTTTCCAAGCATTTTCACTTCTCATGCTCCACTGAATGTAAGCCCATGCCGCTTCTTTATTTTTGCTTTGCGAAGGAATAACAAAGCTTGAGCCGCCCATTCCCACGTTAATTCCTATTGGCAAACGGGTTACCTTCCATTTTCCGGCAAGCTCAGGGAATGTTTCCTGAAGTCCGCGCGCTCCAAATGAACCCGATACGACACCAACTAAATCACCTTTCAGAACTAGCTGTTTACCTTCGTCTGAGCCATAACCGATATGAGGTGCCCAGCCCAGCTGTTGTCCACGTTTTGTAATATCAAGAACTTTCACCATTTTGTCCGTATTACGTGTCCAGTTCATATCCTTATCAAAGTAGCCGACTTCATCTCCTGCCCATACGATCGGGCCATCGCTCCACTCCATGAAATATTTACCGTTAGCTTTCAAAATTTGAGCCAGGTTCAAGAGATTCTCTTCATCTTGCATGTATTCACCAAGCTCAGCAGGATCACTTGGCAATCCAAGCTCTTCAAAAATGTCTGCACGGTAGTAATAAACCCCCGGTGTCATATCCCAAGGCATACCAAGCAGCTGTGAGCTGTCCGGTGTCATCCAACGTTCCCAGTTATATGGAGCAACCAGATCTTTATATTTTCCAGCGTTATAAGGCTCTTCCAAAAGATTCTCCAGCACATTGCCCGCCATATAACGGTTCAACTGGTACATTTCTACTTCAGCTACATCCGGCGCTCCACTACCTGCGGCGATTGTCGTTTGCAGCTTGTCATGCAGGTCGCCAAAGGGCATAACTACCGTCTTCAGCTTGATTCCAGGATATTCAGCCATAAATGCAGCGCCGACTTCCTCGAACACTTTTTCATTAAAGGCCCAAACGGTAACCTCACCTTGAATATCTTTGCTTGGCAGGTCGTTGGCAGGATCTACTGCTTCCGTGCCCTCAGTAGCTGTTGCATTGGTTGGTTCACTAGCATTATTAGTTTTTTCAGTGTTCGTTTTACCGTTGTTAGCTGCATTTTTATTCGTCGTTGAGCTTCCAGCGCTGCTACAGGCTGACAGAATAAGCACAAAAACCATTAACATACATACGACTAAACTGCTCGTTTTTCTTTTCGAACTCATAACCTAACCTCCCTCTTAAATTGAACAAATAAATGCTTGTTTATAGTGAAGGAGTGAACCTCCCTCCGTGACCGGCTATTTCCCCCCTTCCTTTAGTCTTAACACGGTCACGGAATATTTCGGGAATTCAAACTCCAGACTACCTTTGTCTACACTTACCTTTTGAGTTACAGGTGCCACCTTGTCAGGTTCAGCGAAGCTATTCTCAGCATTTAAATCGTCCGACTGAAGTACGGTAGCTGTTCCTTCCAGGCTTGATGTGGCAAGTCCGGTAAAAGAAACATCCGTGCGCTGAGCAGTGTCACCCGCATTAACGACTTTAACGATCAGCTCACCTGTGGCAAGATCACGGCTCGCAGTTTGGAACAGCGGCCCTGCTGGACTTTCATCGTTCACCTCTTGTATAAGCTCGTCGTCGAGATAGAGCCGGATATTAGCACCTGATAATTCAATGCGGATATCGTACAATTTCCCAGTCTCAATCCTTACAGGAACCGTTCTTCCGATGACTGCTCTTGTTCCACCTACTGATTTTTCAATCGCGCTCTGCGTATTTCCCCAGCCGCCAAGATTCCACCAATAGAAGTTGCCTTCATCTTTAGAGCCGAACATAATGAGCATACCTTCTGCTCCGCCAGTCTTTTTCGCCTTAAGAGAAAGTGTATAATCACTCCAGGAAGCCTCACCGGCAACTGCGCGAATATCAATATCATTAGAAGTCTGCTTAAAAGTACCCTTGGATTGTTCCCAGTCCCCATTGTTTAGAGTCCAGGCTCCGGAATCCTTCTTGAAATGATCTTCAAAAAGAACGTCATCACCTTTGGCTACTCGTACATCGCTGTACTCTACCTGGGTGGCCCAAGTCCCCAAACCAATTCCACCTTGAATGGATTGCTTACCGGAGGTTTCTTCTTGACCTAGAGCCACAAGTGAGGTTGGAAGAACTACATCCCCCTTATTGCTTCCGAACATCTGCTGCACATGATAAGAAGGTGTTCCGTAGCTAGTCGATGAATCAAACACAATAGCGTCCGGGTTCCAAGTACGATCCTTCGTATTCACAAACAACGGGGCATAAGAGGACATTTTTACGATATCAGAATTCCGTTCCATGCCCATCATAAAAGCGGCCTCGCCGATTGCAGCGTTCAGATTGCCTTCTCCGGCACCCTTGGTTACCGCATACTCACCAACATAAATCTCAGGACCACTCCGGTCATAAGTATCGTATCTGTTCGAGTTGCTGAGGAACCATTCAGAGGTTTCATAGTAATGCTCATCAACCATCTCGATAGGCTCACCTTCAACTGCTGCATTGGCAATGAGATGAATCTCTGGATACTTCTCTTTAATTGCTTTATAAAACAAGCCATAACGCTTAATATATTCACTCATCTGAAAATTGTTTTCGTTACCAATCTCTACATATTTCATATTAAAAGGCTCCGGATGACCATTGGCGGCTCTTTGTGCCCCCCATTTGCTAGTAACCGGTCCGTTGGCATATTCAATGGCGTCCAGCGCATCTTGTATCCATGGATGAATTTCACTGACTGGAACGGTATTCTGCTTGGCTATAGGATCTCCGTTATGTGAAATCCCGATATAAGCTACATATAATGGTTCCGCTTTCAGATCTTCGGCCCATTGCAGATATTCGTGAAAGCCCAGCCCATCTGAGGAGCGGTAATCCCAATATCCCTTATGACCGGGACGCGTTTCAATCGGACCAATGGTGTTCTTCCATTGATAAGCATCAGTTGGCGTTTTCCCTTCCACGAAACATCCCCCCGGAAAACGAACGAATGCGGGTTTCATCGCAGCTACCTTTTCAGCCAAATCGATGCGAAGCCCATTCTCCCTGTTGTTCCAAGTCTCAGGAAACAAAGACACCATATCGAGATAAACAGTCCCTACATTGGCAGCAGAGATTACAATTCGTGCGTTTGCTACAGTACCTGTAGAAGTCAGTGTGTATGTATATGGATGCCATCCTTCTTTTAACTTATCAACGGTCTGTTCTGCATATAGCTCATTGCCATCTGGGCTCTCTAACGTTATACGCAGTGGCATATTGTCCCCTGGCTCTGGCCGCGCATAGAAAGACAACTTGTAACTGGCCTCCTTCGTCAAAGCAATCCCCCAGTAACCATTATTCACAGCAGATACCGAACCACCCTCGGCAGCTGATGATACTGTTAAAGCCATTGCCTGGGTCTGAGCATCGTTCAAAAGCTTAGTGCTGGTCAGAGCAAGCTTCCCTTTACTCCCTCCTTTTTCATCCATCCACCAATTGAACAGTGTGACCGAACTATCCTCAAAGGAACGATTGGAAATCAGCTCTGCATATAGCCCTCCATCTCCCGCATGATTAATCTCTTCGAAAAAGGCTCCGTACAACATCGGGCTGATCTTAGCTCCCGGATTCCCCGTATCCACAGTCAACGTATATGCGGTTCCACTACTTGTGTTAGCTGCTGTCGCCGTTGGAAGAGTTTCCTTTCCCGCTTCACCCGTTGCTTCTTTGGCAGACTCCTGAGACAGTGTTGCTGGGTTTTCGCCCTTAGAAGCCCAATAATACGTCAGCCCGCCAATCGCAATCACGAAAATCAGTACCGTAAGCCATAGCTTCCGTCCATATTTATTCAAAGATAATTACCCCCAACCTTTTATTAGCGTTTTCATTTTTATGAAGTGAACAGATCCTTCCATTCGTAATAACTTAAAATCATTTCACAAAACCTAAATGAATCCGTTTCCATTGATAAAATACCATACTAAAATCTGGTTGTAAATAAATTAAACTAAACCTTTTTATACTTTTATGAATATAATTTCCAATAGATTTGCAAGAAATCAAGAGATTTATTAGTTTTTTTAAAACAAATTCCCTCTTTTCATCTCACCATCTTTATATTTTTCTAAAATAAACGGGGGTTTACAGCCCTAAGTAAGTTTAATTTTCATTTTTTCCTTCATTTATTTTACTGTTTTATTTTTCCATTCAAATAATAATGAAACTAAAATTAATTGTGTTGCCCCCAAAAAATCATATAAAAAAAGCTCCCCCTTGCCCAAACTCAGGCAAAGGAAAGCTATCGTTTAATTTCCAACTAAATTTAGTTCCGCCACTTCATAAACTTGTAATCAAGAAAATCAACAAGCAAGAAGAGAATAAAACCGACCAAGCTGAACAACATAATTCCCGCATACATCTCCGGATAATCTAATCTTAACCACGCATCCATGATGAAAAAGCCCATACCGTGCTCTGTTCCATAGATCTCCGTAAAAAACAGTACAGATATCGCCGTTCCAAGCGAAATACGAATCGTACTCAGAATTACTGACAATGCCCCCGGCAGTGTCACATGCCAGAACTTCTTCACAGCGCTGGCACCTATACTAGTTAAGACATCATAGGTATTGTCCGGAATAGCCTTAACCCCATCCCTTACCGAAATGATGATCTGAAACAATAGAATCAGCATGATCATTAGGATTTTGGACGTCTCCCCAAGCCCGAAGAACAGCATCACTACTGGAAGCAGGGCAATTTTGGGAACAGGATAGGTCAAGTAAACCACAGGGTCCAGCAGTTTGTTCCAGGTCAACGAACGTCCCATTAGAAGACCTACAAGCAGTCCAATAATTAACGCCAGTACCACACCTGCAAAAATTCTGAACAAGCTATACCCTACATTTATAGCAATATCCTGCGCTCCTAACTGAAACATCGCCTTATATACAGCAAAGGGACTTGGCAAAATCGAATGGTTCATAAGTAAAAATGCGATATACCAGACTACATTCATACAGACAAATACAAATAGCAGCCTTACTAGATGATGAAGTCGACGTTTGTTTACCATATCTCCTGCATTACCTTTCTAATCCGCTTAGTCTGCTCAAAGAAATCCACACTGTCCCGCTTATCCTCATGCTTCATATGAAACACCAAATGATTATCAATAATTTCAGGTGTAGTTTCTTTGTTGGACGGCATGACGATAATCTTTTGCCCCAGCAGAATCGCTTCTTCCACATCATGAGTGACAAATAATGTAGTCGTCGGGTTAGCCATCCAGTTCTCTAAAAAGAGGACCTGCAGCGTTTCCCTTGTTATCGCATCGAGTGCAGAGAATGGCTCGTCCAGCAACAGAATAGTAGGCAAAATGGCAAAAGCTCTGGCAATCGCTACTCTTTGCTGCTGGCCTCCACTGAGGGATAAGGGATAACGTTCTGCTAAATCAGAGATCCCCATCGACGAAAGCCACTGCTTAATCTGCGTCTCCCGTTCTTGCTTGGATGAACTTGCCGTATGCGTAATCTTCATCGCTATCTGAATATTATCATGTACAGTCTTCCAAGGAAGAAGCCCGTAGTTCTGCGGCACCAGCCCGATTAACGTTTCTTTCTCATGTACAGATTTCTCATTAAAAAGAATTTGTCCCTGATAGCTAGGCAGCAAGCCCGCAATCGCCCGTAATAAGGTTGATTTTCCGCTGCCAGAGGGTCCGATAATGGTGTAGATCCCATGTTCCGGCAAAGATAAATCCACCTGACCTAAGGCTAATTGTCCGCTCTTATATTCTACTTTCAGATCCTTTATGGCGAGTCCTTTATTTCTTGAATTGGACATCAGAAATCACATCTTCAGCCGAGATATTTTTGCTAAGCAAACCTTTTTCCCGTGCCCAAGCAAATGCAGCCTCTACTTCCTTCACATCCACTTGATAAGCTGGTACATAATCCGGTACCTTGATCTCATCTTTTAATGTTTCTGGATATCCTACTTCTTTGATTACAAGATCGATATATTCAGATTGTTCATGGGATTTCATATAAGCTACTGCTTCATCATAAGCAGCATACATACTGCGGATAGCTTCTGCTTTGGCATCAATTGCAGTTTGCGGGAAAGCTAATACGAACGGATTTACTCCCGCAGTTAGCGTTGAGCTCAGTACACGCAGGCCTGAGGTTTTGCCCATCGTTACAAAAGGTTCTGGCAAAATTGCCGCATCCGCCTTATTATTCTTAAGCAATTCTAAACGGGTCGGAATCTGTGGAACCTCTGTCACTGTAATATCAGCTTCGGTCAGACCTGCTTGTTTCAGCATCATGGCCACTGTATATTGTGTGGAGGTATTTTTGGACAAAATCACGGTTTTCCCCTTCAAACCCTTCACATCCTGGATCGATTCATTTCCAGTCAGCAAATCAAATTCCCCAAAAGTTGTACTGGTGATCTTCACATCCAGTCCAGCCTCATTGTAAATGGAGATCGCAACCAGGTCAGCACTTAGACCATCCAGCTTGCCTGCTTGAAAAGCTACATCCCGATCTTTGGCGCTTTTAAACGTCTGGATGTCCAGATCCACACCGTGGTTTTTATCGAAACCTTGTTCATGTGCGATGATAAAAGGAATAGCATCAATCGAGGGTAATAAACCGAGCGACAATGAGGTAACTTCTTTTGCAGCCTCTGGAGCAGCTCCCTCTGACGATTCTGTATTTGTATTATTTTTCGAACCACAACCCACTGCAAGTGCAGCGATGACAACAACCATCATAGATAACAACAACATTCTCTTTAGACCTTTATTCTTCATTTAACTCTCCTGCCTCCATTATTCTTTCTATAGTGTAATTCTCTGTAATATTCTTTGCTCACTCATAAATGTGCATGCAAAAAAATCCTTAAGCTCTACAAAAAAAGCTTTAGGCATGTTAAGTTTACCACCAATCTTTATATTTTGTATATTTATAAATTTAGATATAAGTAAATAGAAGCGACGCAAAAAAAGCTGACAGCGGAATGGTTCCGCTACCAGCCTCAATCTCTATATTATGGAGTTAGTAGATTTGTGTGGATTTTAATGACAGCTTTTTTAATCTGCTGCCCCGGTTGACCCATGCCCGGTCTGTGAACATCATGAGGGAAAAAGACCGCGAACATTCCAGGCTTCAAAGATAACAATATTTCATCTGCTGATGGGGGATAAAGCGCATATTCTCCTTCGGCATCGTAAGGCTTAATGGGCTCGATCCCTTCTTGCAGGGGTGCCCAGCCAATCGTTTCTTCACCTTCTATCAGATAATGCACATCAATATAAGTCTCATGCTTCTCTGCGACTTGTTCCTCCAGCGATTTTGCCTCCAGAGCCATAATCGAAGCATACATTTCGTTCCCACGGATTTCGATTCGCCCAAGATCAGGATCATGTTGTAAGATTACTTTCAATTCCTCAACAGCCTCAACAATGACAGGATTCTCATACTTGATATGCTCTTCCCAAGATGACAAAGAACCTAAGATCATAACTTCCCATTCCCCTCACATCTTAATGTGCTAAACCAGTTTCTCACTGACTGCTGAAGCTGTAGTTTCTTTATTGATTATGGATTGCTCACTAGTCTTCTTGAAATATTCTACATATAAAATATCAAGCAGATAGAGCTGCGATATCTTTGCAGATAATGAACCCCCTTGCAGCGGTCCTTCATTAGCACCACATAGCAGGGTCAGATCGGAGTACGAGGTTAACGGTGACTTTTCAAACCTGGTAATGGATATTACTTTGGCTCCTCGTTCCTTTGCTTTTCTCGCAACCTCAATGCTATCCTTGGTCGAGCCGGAATAAGAAATCACAACAGCGACATCCCGGTTAGACATCAACGCTGCCGACATCATCTGCAGATGTGAATCCATTAAACATTCCGTTTTGTTCGTAATACGCATAAATTTAATCTTGGCTTCCATAGCTGTGACTAGAGAAGAGCCCACACCGAAAAACAATACACGTTCTGCATTAATCAAATACTCAATGGCCTCACTGATCTTCTGTATATCAATTAAATTATAGGTCTCGTTGAGTGCACTTACATTTGTGGTCAGCACTTTAGAAGCAACAGCTTCAATCGTATCATCCATCAGAATTTGATCGGTAAGCTGCGGGATCTCATTCTCCACAGTGATGCTATGTGCCAATGCGATCTTGAACTCTTGATACCCTTTATAACTTAAAGATTTGCAAAATCGAAATATACTTGATTCCCCAACATCACATGCATCTGCAAGATCAGTAATCGACATGTAGACTACACTTCTCGTATTCTCCAGTACGTAGTCCGCTACCTTCTTCTCCGTATTCGTCAAATTATTGTATTTAGAATGAATTGAAGAAAAAATACTGATTGTCCGCAAAAAAGCCCCTCCTTTTCAATAAATTAATGTACGAATAAGGAGGAAGCTCCCAGCAGACCTGCCTTATTCCCTAATGAGGCTTTAACAATTCTCACTCCCGCAAAGCTTTCCATAATCAAAGACTTCGTGCGTTCTTCTACCCTTCGAACCAAATCTTCTTGTTCCATTACGCCGCCACCAATAATAATGGCGGATGGATTGAAGATATGTGTGATAGAAGCTAAACCAACAGCCACTTCAGTAATCCATAGATCTAAAATACGTTCAAGCTGCTCATTTCCGCTCTGTATTTTATCAAATAAAGCTTTTCCGTCCATGCATTCGGGATCTGCCAGCTGAGCCATCTTCACTAAAGCTGTAGTTGAAGCGTATTTCTCATAATACGGCAGTCCTTCTACTCCGGATGTGGCCGACAATGGGTGAGTAAAGATATGGCCAAATTCAGCCGCTACCCCATTAGCCCCTTTATAGATTTGGCGATTAATGACGATCGCACCGCCAATGCCTGTGCCAAAGGTTAGACATAAGAAATTGTTAAAGCTCTGAGCAGCTCCATAATAAGCTTCGCCTAATGCTGCTGAATTCACATCGTTCTCTACCATAACAGGTTTATGAAAATGATGGGTGACAATATCCTTAATTTTCATTCCAGTATATCTAGGTATATTTTCGTTAGCATAGACAATAAATCCTTCTTCTGCATTAACTTGGCCCGCGGTGCTTATGGCAATGGCATCAAAATGATCGTATTCTGCAATCTTTTCCAGCATTCTCGAGATTACATGGGGTCCCCCCAAGTAGCTTTCTGTTGCATACTCCTTGAAGTCATGTACATTCCCCTGTTTATCGCATATACACATCTTGGTATTGGTACCGCCAATATCTACGGCTACAATTCTCATTCCCATCTACCCTCTCTGGCGTTCTACTGAATAGCGTTCACAAACCGTTTCGTAATCTCCATCGGTCTCGTGATCGCAGAGCCAACCACTGCTGAATACACACCTAAATCAAACATGGTCTTTAATTCTTCAGGAGTGGAAACCCCACCTTCAGCTATAACGGGAACAGAGAAGTTGTTGACGATTTGTTGAACCAATTCAAAATCTGGCAAGTTGCGGCCTTTAGTAGCCTCGGTATAACCGCTCAAGGTAGTTCCTATCAGATCAAATCCCAGCTCAACAGCCTTCGCAGCTTCCGCAAATGTAGAACAATCCGCCATAAACAGTTGATCTTTATAGGTCTCTTTTAAAAGTGGAAAAAGTTCAGAAATAGTAGATCCGTCCGGGCGAATACGGTCTGTAGCATCCATAGCAATGATATCTACCCCTTCGCGGTACAGCTCATCGACTTCCTTTTGAGTGGGTGTAATAAAGACTTCAGAGCCTTCATACACCTTTTTGATTATCCCAATGATCGGCAGATTCACTTGCTTTTTGATTTCTTGAATATCCGCTACGCTGTTTGCCCGAATTCCAGAAGCCCCGCCTAAGTAAGCAGCATAAGCCATTCTCCCCATAATAAACGGGCTATGCAGCGGTTCTTCTGGTAAGGCTTGACTGGAGACGACTAGTTTATGTTTTATTTTTTTAAGTACATTATTTTCAGTATTCATCAGTAACCACTCCACATTTTTATTTATTCTTTAACTGCTCCTGCCGTAATCCCATTGGTGAAGAACCGTTGGAATAACATGAACACTAGCAACATCGGAATTGCAGCGATGGTAGCTCCGGCCATTTTATAAGCGAAATTAGGATTCAAATCCTGCATTAAGGTCGCAGTACCAACCATTAATGTTTTCATTTTGTTCTCTTGGCCTATAACCAGCTGCCACAAGTAATCATTCCAGACTTGCACGAAATTCAGAATAAATAAGGCTCCAATACCAGGTTTGACAATAGGCAACATGATGCGCGTGAAGATTCTCCATTCATTTGCACCATCTATTCTCCCGGCTTCTCTTAAGGCATTAGGGGTTAAATCGAAGAATCCCTTTAATAGGAACACTCCAAATGCACCCGCCACGTTCGGCCAAATCATACCGTTATAACTATTTACCATTCCAAATTGTTGGGTGATCCGGAATAAGGGCACAATCATAATTTCTTTAGGAATCATCAAGCTTGATATAAAGATAATGAAGATTATATTTTTACCTTTAAAATTAATCTTTGAGAACGCATAGGCGGCCATAGAGCCTACAACAATAACCAAAATAGTAGAAATACCAGATACATAAATACTATTAAACGTCCATCTTAAAGCCGGCTGGTTCTGAAATACATCCACATAGTTGGAGAATGTAATCGATTTGGGCCACCAGTCTGGAGGCATCTTCACAACATCCGAGCTGTTTTTAAGTGAACTTGTGAATAACCAATATAGTGGAAAAAGATTAAGGAGTGCGAAGAGGATAATGATCACATTCGATATCACATCAAACTTCTCTCTCTTTTTCTTATTTTTAATCTTCGACATGTTGTATTCCCCCTCACTTCACCTTAATCATGCTTCGTAGCTGTGGCACAGACAATATCAATGTAATCACGAACATGATAACCCCTACCGCAGAAGCTACACCGAGTTGGTTATATTTAAAGGCATTATTATAAAGGTAGTACATCAGCGTTACGGAGGAATTATTCGGTCCGCCACCGGTCAATAACTGAATAACTACAAAGATTTTTAATACGGCAATAATATTGATAATCGTAATATAAGTTGTTGTAGGTCCTACCGAAGGAATCAGGATCTTTGTAATCACTTGCCATCTGCTAGCACCATCGATTTCTGCTGCTTCAAAAAGCTCTTTCGAGACACCAATCATCGCAGCTATATACAGAATAATTGCCTGGCCCACGTTAGTTGCGAAGGTTACAAATATCACGACTGGCAGAACCGTCTTTGGATTTCCCAGCAGATTAATCGTCCCTAGTCCCATGTCTTTATATAGATAAGAGATAAGTCCGTTAGCCGGATTCAGCAAAAAGCTCCAGACCATACTCATAACCACCATGGACACCATTACCGGGATATAATAACTTCCTCTAATAAAGGAAACGTACTTAGCATTCTTATCAAATACCGCAGAGGCTACGAACAATGCAAACCCCACTGTAAGTAGAACGATAAATATTACGAACACAACGGTGTTGATGGTAGCCTTAAAAAATACCGGATCATTAAACAATGTAGTGTAATTGGCAAAACCCACAAACTTCTCGCTGTCATAATTAATCTGGTATAGACTCAGCCGCATCCCTTCTAAGATCGGATAGACAAGAAAGGCTAAGAATACTATCATCTGAGGTAAAATAAACAGATAACCTGTAATATTCTCTTTTAGGTAATTACTACGTAGTTTCATATCGTTTACCTTTCTAATTAACAGCCCCAGAGTCTCTTCAGACCCTAAAGGCTGTCAATCGTGTATTGTTTATCTGGTCTTAGATTATTGGAAAATTACAGAGCCAGCTTTATTGGTCTCAATCACCTTGTTGCCACTTGCCTGATAATCTTGCACAAACTGTTCCGGTGTCTTAGCTCCCATGTAAAGTGCTTGTAGCTCTGGATATAAAACCTCTCTTAATTGGCTGTATCCTGGAACGTTGCCTGTGAAGTTGAACAAATATTTAGAGTTGGCATCGTAAGCTGCAAACAGTGGATTTTCTGCTTTAAGTGCTTCGGCTACAGAACTTCTTACAGGAATACCATTCTTAGAGGATTTAACTAACTTAGGATCGCTTGAGAAGAACTTCACGAAATCCTTAGCTACTTCAGTCTTCTTAGCATCTTTGGACTTGAATACACTAGCGCCTACTACATAAGTAAAGGATAGAGGATCTCCGCTTTCCGACGGAATATTAGCAAGTCTCATATCGAATTTCGCTGCCGTACCGTCCGCCATATTTGCTTTCGTACCATTAAACAGAATCGGGTTAGTGAAACTGATTGCTAATTGCTGATTTTGGAACATAGCATTGGCATCATTAGAAGAAACAGATTCTGCGCCTGGATTTGTATATCCGCCGTCGTATAGGTTTTTCAGCCAAGTTGCAGCTTTAACTCCGTTCTCATCGTTCAGGACAATGTTGCCTTGATCATCAAAGAACTTATTGCCGAACATTCTCATATAGGCAAGGTTCCATGTATCGCCCTGATTATTTACAGCGAATAATGCCATTGGATATGCATTGGAATACTTATCCTTCGGCAGATTGTTTTTGAGACCCTCAAGAATTTGTTGATATTCATCCAAGTTCCAAGTTTTGATTTCGGATTCTTCACCCACAAACTTTTCCAAGCCTGCTGCTTTAAACATGTCCGCGTTGTAAACCAAGGTGCCTGGGTTGTGCTGGAATGGATAGAAATAAATATCTTCTCCGAACGTTACAGCGTCCCAGTAGTTTTGAGCAATATCGCTTTTCGCGTCTTCATCAATGATGTCGGTCAAAGGAACCAATGCTCCCCGGTGAACGTAATCGCCCATCGGGAATACACTCTCAAAGAACACATCTGGAGGTGTTCCTCCGCTTAAGTTAACGTTAAGCAATTGATCGCGCTGATCTCCAGCAATGACCTCTATTTGAATATCTGCATCGTATTTATCATATTGTGCTTTGAATTTCTCAGCGGCGTGCTTTAGGAAGCTATCATAGTCCGCGCCTGCCTCCGTGGCATCCACAACACCCTTCCACTGTGGAGTCAGCCATACTCTGATCGCCACTTTTTCCTTCCCAGATGCAGAAGAATTATCGGATGTATTAGAACTCGCAGCATTGTTACCTGAGCAACCTGAAATTAAAGAAATAATCACCATTAGCGCAACCATTGTCGAGAGTAAACGTTTTTTCTTCATTTATAAACCTCCCTAAAAGTTTTGTGAGCATTACCTTCTCTGAATCGCTACGTACAAAACTCGCATCGAAAGCATACGCTTAAAGTTTTGTGAGCATTATCTTCTCTGAATCTCTTCGTACAAAACTCGCTTCGAAAGCATAGAACCTTTAATTTAAAATCCGTTTAGCATGGTATTGCACTAAATCGGCCATGTTGCGATGTCCTTGCGGATCAAGATGCATATAATCAATTTCATTCATCGATACATGGTCTCTGGAATCTACAAAGTGGATACCAGTTCCCGTTAGCAAAGCTGCAAGATGCTCAGCGAGCTCCATAGACTTCTCACTACATCCGCTACCCATTGGTTTGCCAATAGGGGTATGAATATACTCTGCTCCAATCGGAGGGGGCGCGATTACTAGAACCTCTGGAGCCTTCCCCTCAGGTCCTGCACCGCTACCTTTAGCTTTAAGAGCCAGTCTAACAATACCTTGTGCGATGTTATAAGAAGTTAATCCAAACCTTTCTTTGGTATCATTGGTCCCAAGCATGATCACAACCAAGTCTAATGGCGAATGTGACATTAGGCAGGGATAGATATAGGAAATTCCAGAAAGTCCTTCAAATAGAGGGTCCTCACTGACACTTGTTCTGCCGGGAAGCCCTTCTTCGATCATACGGTAGGCGTCACCCAATTCTGTATGAAGAATTCCCGTCCAACGAATATCATCCTTAAATCTGCGGTCTGTCTCTGCGTCGTAGCCCCAAGTATTAGAATCGCCAAAGCATACGATGGATTTCTTCATTTGTCTTAACCGCAATATCTTTCAATAGCTTGATCAATCAATTTCATAATGTCTGCGATCGGACCAGCATCTTCAGCGGCTACTGCCTCAAGCGGTGCTCTTACGCTACCAATGTTTACGCCTCTTAATTTTAGAATCTCTTTTATTCCGGCATACATGGCACCTTTGAGCGAACAAAGGGCGATGATAATATCGTTGATATCGCTTTGAATTTGTCCAGCTTCTTCGAACTTACCAGCCTTAACAAATTCATTTGCTTGCAGGAACAGCTCAGGCATAACCGCATAGGTTCCACCGATTCCCGCATCCGCTCCCATGATTCTTCCCGCAACATATTGTTCATCCGGTCCATTAAATACCACTACATCTTTTCCACCCACTCTTTTGAATCTTTCAATATCCATAGTCGGCATGGAGGAGTTCTTCACACCAATCACCTTTTTGTTCGCAAGCAGCTTCTCAAATAGGGACGGAGTCAGTGTATATCCAGTAGTCTGAGGAATGTTGTAGATGATGAAGCTTAGAGGGGTTGCCTCCATAATCTCGCTCCAATATTTATAGACTGCACTATCAGGTAACTTGAAATATATAGGCGGGATTGCGGATAATGCATCGTATCCTAAGGTTGCAGCATGTTTCGCTAACTCAATACTATCTCTAGTGGAAGGGGCACCCACGTGGGCAATCAGTGTCATTTTACCTTTCAGGTTACTAGCTACGTAGCTTAGTACCGCTTTGCGTTCGTCGAGACTCTGGTAAATACATTCTCCTGAGCTGCCTCCCACATATACACCTTGAACTCCTTTTTCAAATAAGTAATCACATAAAGCATGCGTCCGGGATTCCGAAATATTTCCTTGATCGTCATAGCAGGCATAAAAGGCAGGTATAATTCCGTGGAACTTTGTGAGTGTCATTGTTAATCCCCCTTAAGTTGTGAGCGGTTTCTTTTCTACATAAACAAAATATCATTATATTTTGCTTTTGTAAATTATTTTCTCTATTTTTAGAAAAATAAAATTTATTTCCACCAATCTTATTTATGATTAGCAAAATAATGGTTTTCAGTGCAACTCGCAGCTAATAATCATTTATTTTTCCATATTCATTAGAAAATAATCCTGTAAATTCTCCACCCTAAATTTATTTCTTCAGGGCAGTATTTGTTGGATATACGGATGTAAAATAATTTAAAAAAGTGGTACTAATGAGTATCCTTTCAGCTTCACTAAAAGTGTCTCCTACAGGGAGACACTTCTCTCCAGATGAAGCACAAAACCTAAATAACACACAATGTTCACTGAATAATCTGTGTTTTTCAGACGGACACACCTTTTAAAAAATGGAGTTTAGGATTATAATGAAAGCGTAAACAAAGAACAACAAAATCTATTTTGTTTCTTCGCCAAAGGAGGCTGGAGGAAATGCTAGCAGGACTTAAGGAACTTAAAAATTGGGTGACAGAAAACTGGAATCCAACATTGAATACAGGTAATGAGGACTACCGGAAAATGGAGTACTCCGTGGAGCGCCATCTGCACACTCCGCAATCTCCGAAACCACTTAGCTATGAAGAAGAGGCTCGCATCAAGACCGTTAAATTTCATTAACTAACCCTTCAGATAAAGATTGATTCATAACGAAGACATCAGACCGCCAGTTCTGGAAGCAATTTCAGTGGATGCGGTCTTTTATTATGCCTTGTAGTTGTATAACGAAAAAACCTCCTCCACCCTAAAGGGTGAAGAAGGCTAATAGGTTACTTTCGAGGACATGCAGTAGGTTATCAATCCAAACGTCTTGTTTAGTTCATCCTTCGATAAACCTCAGCGCGCGTTCCGATTGATAATCAGCTAGGCCTTGGGCGAATTGTTGATCAGGAAATCCTCTATGCAGCAGCTTTAATCCACCTGAAGTTAAGGAGACATGATGGTGGAATTGATAAAATAACAGCCTATCATGATCCAGAGCATCGTTCTTTAAGTACCGGTAGAAATCCCCAAATCTCATCTGCAAAAAACTATGCTCATGCTCAATATCATAAAACATTGCTCCTTCGATATCGATCAAGAAAGGTTCCAGTTTATCGTTAACCATAACATGGTCAGGACCCAGTTCCCCGTGAATAAACCCATATTGCTGTCTGGGTTGAATTTTTGATTCAAGCTCGTACAACTTATCGAGCAGTTTGCTTTGATTAGACCTGATCTTCTCAATATGTTGGGAGGCATAGGCTAGCTGTACTTTCGCATTTTCCATTTGTAATAAATGACATTGCCCCATGCTGCTCTCGTTAGCATTTGCTTTCCCAAAAACATGCCTCTCGTGGGTATGCATAGCAGTAAGCATCTCCCCCACACGCTGAAAAACTTTATCTTGAACACGTAACTCGGGATGATGAAAATAGGTTTCTGCCATTCTTCCATCTATATATTCAACCAGAGCATAATCGAAAGAGTAACGATCTCTTACCTTATTCAGATCATAAAGAGCAGGGGTCTGAATTCCATGTTGTGTTAAGTACCTGTTATTTAATTCGAATAAATGACTTCCATAGGATTGTTCGTTTATATCTTCATTTTCTTTTTCTTCTTTAAAATAATTCATGGAAAGATCCCACACATACAAAACGCAGGAAAATCCATTACTGCACTCAATCTTGTAGACCACCTTTTGTGCGCCGCCATGCATGCGCGAAACACGAGCAACGAAATAACTGCTGCCAAAAACCCTACTAATATAATCCTGTAAGTCAGCCTTATCGAGATGACAAGTAACGTCCATTAACAACACTCCATTTATTAGGTTTTGCCGGCTTCACAATAGTAAATAAAATCCAGCCGAAAGTATAGACTTATTCTTTCTGATCAATTATGATGTTGAATAAGGTCTTGAAAAAAACAAGCATACAAAAAGCCGTTGGAATCAATTTCAACGGCTTTTTTTTATGAAATATCTATACAAATATAGAGGAGTACTTTCACAACATGTTCAAACGACTAACTGCACTATTTTCGATTCCCTCTTATGGCTTACTCTTTTTATGTATGTTACTGCAGGGGATGGGGATTTCACTCAGCGCACCCTTTTTATCCATTTATTTCACGGAACAGCTTGGAGTATCTGTCGGGCTGTTTGGTGTTTTTCTGGCCACCACGTTAATTGCCGGGATATGGATCAGTACACTAATCGGAAGACGCTCTGACCTCGGCTTAAATCGAAGAAACATTTACCTTGTCTCCACGCTCTGTAATGCTCTGGCTTATAGCGGATACTTGCTCATTGGGGATTTTACGATCTTATTCATCTACATGATTGTGTTCACCGCTCTAGGTGCACCAGGGATGCCTCAATTGTTCGCCATAGCTAGAGAAGCAGTGAATAAGAGCGATTTTACGGATACTGCGTTTGCAAATTCTACCTTGCGTTCTGCTTTCTCTCTCGGCTTTATTACAGGTCCTTTAATCGGTACTCTGCTAATTGCTGCTGTTGGGTTTAAAGGGATTTTCTCGGGCACCATCGGAGTATTCCTGCTGGTTGCCTTACTTATTTCACTATTCCTGAAATCAAATACAGAAGTGAAAAGCAGTACTGCAGAAGTAAAAGTAAAAAGTTTCCGGTTGGGTCAGAACCGTAATGTTCTGCTTCCTTTTCTGATTATGATACTCATGTATGTAGCCCACTGGACGAGTAGCATCAATACTGCCCTCTTTATTACTAACAATCTAGGGGGAACAACAAGCGATGTCGGTTTAGTCAGCAGTATTTGTGCTGCGCTGGAAATTCCTTTTATGATCATGCTGGGACTACTTAGTGCGAAATACAGTAACCGAATCCTGATGATGTGCGGAGCCATTTTCGGAGGAGCTTATTATCTCGTTGTCATTACTTCAGGCGCGATGTGGCAAATGCTTGCAGCCCAAATTTTGCTTGCCTTTTTTGTTGCCGTTATTTCAGCGATTGGCATTAGCTACATTCAGGATCTGCTTCCAAACATGCCTGGGTATGCATCCACGCTCTACTCTAATTCATCCACGATCGGCAGACTGATTGGCAGTCTTGTTGGCGGGTTATTAGCTAGTGTTGTTGGGTACCGGTACTCATTTGTGCTCTGTTTCATACTCGTCATTATTTCTACAATCATGCTTGCGGTAAGCGGACGTTACTCTGTAGATGATCCACAAAAACTAGCGATTTAATCCGCTTTTTCGGGCTTCATTCAGCCCTTGAAACTTCTCCATATTTTCTCGCGACTAACTAACATATCCTTAAAAAGGTGGGGTTAGATGTTAAAAACTATTGCAAGAATGCTCATGTTGATGTCTTTAATCTTTCTGGCAGCATGTGCAGGGGATGTTAAACCCATCGAGGAGCCGAGCACAGGAGCAAATACGCCAACCCAAAGTCCAGCGATGAATACGCAGAAGCCGCAAAACACAGAACCCAAGCAGCCAAATGAAACTAGTTTTAAAGCAGAATTGTCGATAAATCTGAAATCATATTCAGATCAATTGACAGAGTATGATCTCCCCGCACTTGAAGTGCTGGAAAAAAACCTAACTGCTTTGGTTGAGCATGACCACACACTTTTCCAATCCGGGTTCGTAAACAAAAAACTAGCAGATGCTATGGAACCTTATTATGACGAACAATATCAGTACAAATTCACAGACATCGAAAGCATCGATTCCATGTTACCCAACGAACATCAGGTGAATATAACGGTAATCGGACAACGCTTGGATATGGCCGCAAAGACAGTTGAAAATGTAAAAATGCTATACGCTATTCGGCCAAACGATCAAGGGGAATGGGTCATTTATATCATTGATTGATTGATTGATTGACTGACTGACTGACTGACTGACTGATTGATTGACTAACTGACTGACTTGCTTATGAAAAATCGTCGACCGATTCCTGACAGGGAATTTGAACGACGATTTTTTTGTGAAAAAAAACCAATTTCTCACCTTGCTAGCATTGCGAGATGCGGAGAATTGAATCATGTTTGTGGTAACCTTCTAGCTACCTACCCGATCTAATATTTAAGTAACGTTACGAACATCCTAAGACTTCTAGTCAAGAAAGCAGGTAAATCTTTGCATATAGATCCTATTGTCGTCAAAGCCAAAGCTGGAGACCCTGAAGCATTCGTGCAGTTGATGCAGGAGATAGAGTTACCTTTATACAGAACTGCAAGGTCCATCGTCAACAAAGAAGAAGATTGTGCAGATGCCCTGCAGGAGACGATGCTTAAAGCCTTTAAGAACATCCATACACTCAGAGAGCCCGCTTTTTTCAAAACGTGGATCTTCCGGATTCTGATTAATGAATGCAATAAAATGCTCAAAAACAACTCAAGAGCCCTCCCTTATGGAGAGCTTCCCGAAGTCCCTTCCACTTCCAAGGATTATGAGAAAATCGAATTATGGGATGCCGTTCAACATCTTGAGGAGAACCTCCGGATTGTCATTCACCTTCACTACCTACAGGACATGCCGATCCGTCAAATTTCCGACATTCTCGAAATTTCTACGGTTGCTGTGAAGACCCGGCTGCATCGCGCCCGCAAAAAGCTAAAGCATTCATCTCAATTCAATCAAGAAATGGAGTTGCGACATGGTAAACACTAAGTTAGAAGAACAGTTAAAGAACTGCCAAAGCCTACTTCCCGCTCAGTTATCGGATATTGCCCGCTCCAAACTGAATGAGACTTACCAAATCATCAGGGAGACCGATAATTCCATTTCCCCCATTCAGAGAAAGATGGATGCATCAAGAACTTTTAATAAGTGGTTGATTTCCACTGCAGCCGCTGCAATTCTTGGAGTTACAGTCCTCGCTTCCGGCTTTGTATCGCCCGCAATGGCTGGTGCACTCAAGCAAATTCCGGTTTTGGGACAAATCTATTCATTATGGGGCGAAAAAAACTTAGATCCCGGTGTTCAACAAGCCGGGGATTTCATCACAAACGTAAACCAAAGCGTGACCCATAGCGATGTGACCATGAATATCCCAACGTTGTTATTTGACGGAACCCGAATTCTTATGAACCTAACCACTCCTGGAAACCGTCTGGCTTCGGAGCCCAATTCGCCGCCTTCAGATGCCAATAAAGGGGCGGTGGATAAGTTTGAGGTTCTCTATAAAGGTCAACCTCTGCTCTGGAGTTACGAACACATGGATGGTGAGACTGCTTCCAGCATAATGGTTCAGGTTTTGAATACTTATTATGATCCGAGCACAACAACACAGACTGTCCAGTTCCCTGATCAGTTTGACTTGACTGTAAATGTAACGTTAAAGGGTTACGATGTCCCGTTCGAATTCGTTCTGCCTGTTACCAAATCAACGCCTGTTACCGCACTAACTTCAGAGGAGACCAAGCATCACGATAACATTAACTTGCAGATCAGTAAGGTAGAAATCACCCCAATCACAACGCAGGTATCCATTGAGTACAAAACCAAACCGGGCCAGAGCGTAGAAGAAATGCTCGCTTCTATCCCTTCGAAATATAAGGGTGCTAACGGGGGCGTCATCGCTCTTCAATTTGACATTGTCGATGAACGTGGCGTTCAACTGAAGCCCATCGGTGCTCACCCCTTAAGCGAATCTTATAATGTTCGTTTTGAACCCTTCAAGACTATACCGAATACCGTAACCATCAAACCGTACTTAGTCATTTCCGAAGGTCAAGCCCTAGCTGGGACTAAAGGACTGTGGGAAGACAACAATATGGTCAAGGAATATATCCCTGAGCTGGAGACTGTACTTTCGGTCCAATAGTTCATTTGTAAAAGGGTATGCAAAACTACAAAAGACGAAGCCATAATAGGCTTCGTCTTTATATTTAGATGGCTTCAGGTAGGTTCAATCCAATAAGGTTATTTTGATGAAGCCAGCTTCGATAATTTGTCGGCAATATCTTCGGCTTGTAATAAGGAGGAGTATGAATCTGCTGCAAAATATTTTTCCATATCAATCTCAATCATTCGATTGTTTTTGACTGCATCCAACATCTTCCATGTTGCTGGCAACTTAGGCGGTTCTTTGTCCTTTACGGTAAGGACAATAACGTAGTCACCTACATAATCATTTACCGTTTCCCAAGAAACTTCAACCCGGCTCATTTCCTTATCAATGATTTCACTTTGAACTTTTGGAGCGGGATTCAGACCCAAAATATCGTAAGTAGCTCTGCCGCCTCTCTCACCCTGATTACCAATGACCATTAAAAATTTCTCTACGGTGATATAATCTACGATAGAAATAGTTGCATCTTTTGCAAGTACATTATTAATTTTTTCGCGGGCAGCTATTTTACGTTTTTCGAAATCTGCCACAAACTGTTTAGCCTCTTCTTCTCGATCCAGAATTTCTCCCATAGCTGTAATCTCTTCTTGAATCGTTGCGTATTTACTTGTATCAAATAATACGGTCGGTGCGATCTTAGAATAGTTACTATAAGCATCTTTATTCCAGGTTATGATGACGTCTGGCGCTAGCTCTAATACTTTTTCAAAAGAAATACTTCCTTCTGCCCCTATATCTTGTACCGTCTCATCTAAGAAAGGTTTGAGAAACTGAGAATACTCCAGTTGGGTATTTGATGCTCCAACCGGTACTACCCCAACTGCTAAGACTGGTCCCAAATCCCAATCAACTACAACACGTTGGGGATTGGCTGGAACATTAACATCCCCCATGACCGTTGTTATTTTCCGTAAACCCGTATTTTCAATGGCCTGATTGGAAGGTTTACTTTGTGTTGGTTCTGCTCCCGCATTGCTATTACGGCTAGTGTTCCCATTTCCGCAAGCTGTAAGTAACAGTGTGAGCACAAGCATTAGCATTAATCCTTTTTTCGTTTCGATCCCCTTTAACATCTGTTTATCCCCTTCAAGTTTTAATTGATAATGATTATCATCATCAATATAACAAGCAGAAGAATATTTGCCCATGGAGGATAAGAACTCTTGCCATGGACTATCTGAAACGATCAAACCTGACTTCACCTTATTTTTGTATTGAACTGGCGTTGTCCCAACCTGCTTCTTAAACAGACGGGTAAAATAAAAGACATCACTATAACCTACGCTTACAGCAATCTCCTGTACGGTGGCATCGGTTTGAATCAGTAACTCCTTCGCTTTAGCCATCCTGGTCTGAATTACATATTCAATGGGACTTCTCCCTGTACGGCGTTTGAACTGCCTCGATAAGTATTGAATGCTATAATTCCATACTTCTGCCATAGATTCAAGTGAAATAGGTTCATAATAATGTTTGTGAATGTATTGAATGATCTGTTCCACTAAATCTATTTCTTTGGGGGCAACTCCTTGAAGCTGTAACTGCTGGACAAGTGTATATACAAACTGATAAAACTGGATTTTCGCCTGGAACCGTTCCATAGCCGGTCTGCGATTCCATTCCTCATACATCGATTCCGCATGACGGTATAAAACAACCGGAGAATTTGGTTTACATGCATATTGCAGATGAAAAGGGTTATTTATATAATAGGATTTCAATATTGTTTTACTAGCTTTAGTAGAAATACTACCTCTATATAAAATGTAATAGTATGTGACATCCTCATGTCCAACCTCGAACTTGATGTTACTTCCTTTTCCCGCATGTAAAACAAAGAATCGTTCTAAGGAATGCCTATTACCATCCAACCAGATAGCACCTTGCCCCCGCACGACAAATATAAAACAACTAGCTGGGAGTATATGTTGCTGTTTACTCTGTCTACGTATCACATGTTGGCGAATATCCACCAGTTGAACCGTACATTTCACCGTTCCAGCCACTTCAGCTCTTTTCTACGGGATTTATACCGTACATTCTACCGTTTCAGCCACTTCAGCTCTTTTCTACGGGATTTATACCGTACATTCTGCCGTTTCAGCTACTCCAGCTCTTATCTACGGGATTTATCCCGTACATTCTACCGTTTCAGCCACTTCAGCTCTTTTCTACGGGATTTATACCGTACATTCTACCGTTTCAGCTACTCCAGCTCTTATCTACGGGATTTATCCCGTACATTCCACCTTTTCAGCTACCTCAGCTCTTTTCTACGGGATTTATACCGTACATTTCACCGTCCCAGCCACTCCAGCTCTTTTCTACGGGATTTATCCCGTACATTCCACCTTTTCAGCTACCTCAGCTCTTATCTGCGGGATTTATACCGTACATTCTACCGTTTCAGCCACTCCAGCTCTTTTCTACGGGATTTATACCGTACATTCTACCGTCCCAGCTATTCATGCAAAATAATTATGAAGTACGCTCGCAACTCCAGTTTTCGTTGCCCTATATAATAAATTCGGCCTCTTGAATGAGAGTCCATTCCCATAGATAACCTACGCAAATTATCTATATCGGCAAGATTTAGGGCCATCCTTTTACAGGATGGCCCTCTCATTGATTAAGTTGCAATTTTGCTAACCTTAATACTCTCCTTTAATTACAAAAAACGAACCCCGAATTGTTCCGGCTAGCTTGGACTTCTGCCTAGCAAACTTAAACTTCTCTCCAAGCTCCTTTGGGATCTCCATCCCCTCAGAAAGCTTAAAACCAACAGCCCGCTTCTTAGGGTCATCCACCGTATACATAACGTTGACTGCAAGACCATCCTCATAAAAGACATAAGCAAATTTAATGTTTTCCACTTGAAAACGCGACGTCTCTAAAGGCTTGGCCGCAAACTCAATATCACGTTCTTCTTTTAAAATTCGGTTCACATAATCAAGGGTCTCCTGACTTTCGCTGGCTTGTACAACCGTAAACTCATGTTTGTATTTGTTCATAAAGTAACGGGCCTCATTAGCACGCAGACCAGCAAGTGCATCTACTACAGGTGAAGATTCTAACCCAACCGTAGACACATTTTTAAAATCAACGATATAGGACATTTCCATCTCTCCTTTTCTCTCATTATTACCAAAAAAACTTATCGTTACTTAGGATACGGTTCGCGTGTTGTCTGTAACAGCAAGTTTCTGTGTTAACTGCTGTGCTCTTTTTCTATTAAAGTGACCATCTCACGCTTCCACTTTTCTCGCTCCTCTGGCGGGATCGGCTCCCCTTTGTCATACAGAAATCTAATCATATAGAACCCATCCTTCGTAAGCAGGCTGGTAACAAGTTCATGCTCTAATACATTATTGTTCATCAACTGCGTCTCCACTATAGAGCTATTATCAGTCTGATGCAGTACTTGAGCGGTCAACAAGGTCTCTTGGGAGATATAATCCGCTGTATGCTTCTCTACAGAAGATGCCTCTATCTTATCAAAATAATTAATCGTGAACGTATGCGAAGGTTCGTACCGATGGTATTCTCCCAGCGGATAATATCCGATAAATTGACTGTTACTGTAGACATGGAAGGTTGCAGGTACATAGCTATCAAGTTGAAAATACGGGATGAATCGCGCAATGCCTGAATTGATCTCTTCTCCAGGAGGAATGACCGCATCCACACCACTAAGGAAATCACCCTTCTTATCTACATAAATCGTGCTATAAGGGCTGTACCTCGTAATCCAAATTGAACCATTCTCCTTCACAGCCTCAACGTAATAACTGATTATTTGATTTCTTTTTTCCTCACGTTCATCGGCGGGGTTGATACAGGTATGAATGTGCTTCCGAGTGTATGTAAAGACTGCTTTAGTGGCATCCATTGACAGCAATTCAAATTCGAGAATTTCAGATTTTATATTATAGATTTGAAATGTCATCATTAATTGAAAATGATTTAAAAAGGACATTCCCCTCTTATCTGGATGAAATTTTTTGCTCAAACCTTCTTCATCCTTATCCATATAAGCCTGCTCCAAGCCTTCAACCAGGGCCTGCAGCTCCTCTTTGGTGATGCCTTTATTTTTCTTAAAGAAAAACATGTCTTCTCTCCCCTCATTATCAGTCTACTGCCAATTACTTACTCCTATTTATTATACGGGCACACCTGTGTACTTTTCTAGTTATGAAGAAACCATCCCTGACAAAGGAATGGTTTCTTTGAGTAGGTATACCTTTCGGTCATCCCTACATTTTAAAATGTTCACGAACTAACCTAAATTGTTCTTCTACGCTCATGTTTGGTGTTCTTTCTATGGTTTTGATGCCCAGCTTAGTGCATTCTCTCTTCCGGGATAAACGGTAATATAAATTCAGGCATTATTCCTAAATCTATTAGGATTGGTTGGTCATCAGGTAACTTCAGCAAGTCAATAATAAAGAATTCCATCATCTCTTCGACCACTTGAAATAACCATTGGCTAGAGATCATCCTCTAATGTTTGAAAACCTAATTCCTCTACAAACTTCTTGGTTTAATTCTTCTTTCAAATAATTATTATTTATCTTCATCTAACACACCCCATTTATATTTCAAAAAGCTTACTCTGACACGTTGGTTGTAAGGGGTTGGCGGATTCTTATCTTTCTAGACAAAAAAACCTTCCCCACCCAAAAGGGTGAAGAAAGCTTAAATGTGTATCCCCAAATTATGGGCAGCTATATTAGGTTTTCGTACCCGAGGGTGCCTTAGTCAACTGCTCCTCCAGCCACCTTATCGCCTCAGCCTCTCCGGAGAAAGCGCCTCCGGGGCAGCCGTAGGTTCTTTTAGTGGACAACGCTGTAACTGGCTTGTAGACAGCAAGTAACTTAGCATTCTGCATTACGACCGCGATGCCTGAACAATATTGGGCGATTTCCCGCTTGTTCATCTTGCACCAGTTCATATACAGCTGTGTGACCGCACGCTCTGGACGTGTGTTTTTCTCAGCAGAATGCACCATCAGCAGGCCGAAGGCAGATCGGCGCGCGAGCAGCTCTTCCCAATAAGCGATATATTCTTCTACTGTCTCCTGATCAAACGCCTCCCCCAAACTAAGGCTTATGATCGGCCAAGCGGATTCATCCTTTGTTATAGCCATACGTGTCCCTCCTAAACTGTGCTGAGCATTGCCTAAGATGTGATGCGGAATCCGACGGATTGCTGTTGCAGCTTCCAGAGCCGGTCGTACAGTCCGCCGCGCAACAGTAGGGCTTCATGTCGTCCCTGCTCGACCAGCCGACCGTCTTCCAGTACGATAATGTTGTCCGCACCGCGTATGGTTTTCAGCCGGTGAGCGATAACAATGACGGTTCTGCCCGTAATCAACGCATCAATTCCTTTCTGGATTTCGGCCTCATTCTGCGGGTCAAGCGATGCAGTAGCTTCATCCAACAGCACAATTGGAGCATTCTTGAGAATCGCACGGGCAATGGAAATTCGCTGCTTCTCCCCTCCGGAGAGCGTACTGCCGCCTTCGCCTACCGGCGTATCATAACCAAGCGGTAATTTCATGATGAAATCATGGCAGTGAGCCATTTGCGCTGCCTGCTGAATATCCCGATGCGACGCCCCCGGCCGCCCAAAAGCAATGTTGTTCCCGATGGTATCTTGGAATAGGTACACATCCTGAAACACCACCGATACAGATCCTAGCAGATGTTCTGGATCAATATCCTTGATGTTGCGCCCACCTAGCAGAACGCTCCCTTCTTCAGGATCATAGAAACGTGAGATCAGGCGCAGCACTGTACTCTTGCCGCTGCCTGACGGGCCCACAATTGCAGTCAGTGAACCTTGCGGCATTTCCAGACTTAAATTTTTGAGAACAGGCTCTCCTCCATAGCTGAAGGTTACATTGTCAAACCGAATGGTGCTGCTTTTAGGAAGAGGACTCGTATTACCTGTCATTACCGGCTGGCGTAGCAGGTCTACTATACGTTCACCCGCTTGTTCGTTGTAGCGGAATTCGGCATAATTGGCTAGCGCCGTGGTCAATGGATCATAGATACGTGTGCCGACAATAAGGAATACTGCCAACTGCAAAATACCGAGCTCCCCCCCTAATAATAGATGAACACCTACGTATACCATTAAGGTCAGTCCCGCACGAAGAAGAGCCATAGCGGTTAGAATAACCGGACCGAACATCCCTTCCAGCTTCACACTTTCCTTCATCAAAGTTTTAAAAGAGTTATCCAGACGGACAAATCGTTCTCCCGTCAGGTTATAGGCCTTCATCACCCGTATACCGTTCAAGTATTCTTGCAAGCGGTTCGCAGCGTTCAGCTTGGCCTTCATATGATCCGCTCCGAGTCTCCGCCGCAGCTTGCCCGATATATACATGATCAGGAGAGCAACCGGCAGCGCTACGAACATAGAAAGCGCCATCCGCCAGTCCAGAAACAGTAAACCAGCAAGTGCAAATATCGGCAGTACAAAAGCTCCCGCAAGCTGTGGCAGCAGATGTGAAATGCCCGTCTCAACGAGCGTGAAATCGCCCATCATCATATTGGCTAAATCACCTGGATCCCGGCGAGTCAGGTAACCCAGCGGAAGCTTCCGCAGATGTTCTGCTAATTCCGCACGTCCCTGTGCAGCAACATTGTATGCCCCGCGGTAAGCGGTGCGATAGGCGGGAATCTCACTCAGGAACATCAGCACCATGACGGCGACAAGCCCTGCGCAGATCCACCAAAGGCGTTCTGTCTGAAGTTCTGCGCCTACAGTAATATAAGGAGCAAAAATCAACCGCACCGCCTCAATTACAAGCGCGAACGGCAGCACACTAACTAGATTAGCCAGCAAAGAAAAAAGTACAGGCTTCAGCAACTGCTGCGGTTTACCGGCAGTAATATTATGCAATACCTTCATAGCTGATCCCCTCCTTTTTCCATATGCCAATCTCCGGCGTCACTGTAGGCATGCCACATTTTTGCGTAAAGCCCCTTCGCCTCAATCAAACCTGCGTGCTCTCCACGTTCCACGATTTCTCCATCCCGCAGCACCAGAATTTGTGTAGCTTCACGTATAGAGGAGAGTCGGTGAGCAATGACAATAACCGTCTTGCCGCGCATAAGCTCCGTAAGTGCTAACTGCATATGAAACTCATTTTCTGGGTCGGCAAAAGCAGTCGCTTCGTCGAGCACGAGCACTGGAGCATTTTTGAGAATAGCCCGAGCTACTGCAATGCGCTGCTCCTCACCACCCGAGAGATAGACACCGCCTTCACCAATTAACGTATCGTATCCCTGCGGCAGCCGAGTAATGAACTCGTCGCATTGTGCCGCTCTGGCTGCAGTCTGGACTTCCTCCAAAGTCGCTCCCGGTTTTCCAACAGCAATATTCTCATACAAAGTGTCATAGAACAGGAAGGTTTCCTGAAATACAAAAGCAACTGTATTCATTAATTCATGGATCGCCATATGGCGAATATCGACTCCACCGATACGGATCGCACCCACTTGCGGGTCCCAGAACCGCGGCACCAAGCTGGCCACCGTCGATTTTCCCGAACCTGACGGGCCTACCAGTGCTGTAACCTTCCCTTGTTCCGCACGGAATGAGACTTCGCTGAGCGCCGCTGCAGTCCCTGCATCTTCACTGTAGGAGAAAGTTACATCCACAAATTCAACGTCAAAGGTATGCGGGGATAGCGGTTCTGCTATTTCCGGTACAGGCTGCTGTGCCAAGAGACGGTCCATCCGCTCCACGCCTTCGCCAATATCCCGAGTGCTTGAAGCCAGCAGAAGTAGCTTGTAGAGCGGAGATGAAACGCCGGGTGCCATAATCAGAAAGAACAACAGCACAAGCGCAAAGGACATGGAATCCGGCCGACCGCTTAGCATGAAGACGCCCACCGGCAAAATAAAGGTAAACGGTGACGCAAGCAATGTTTTGAATAAGATATAACCTGTTTGATAACGGTCCGTATACTCCAGACAATAATCGCGGTAGCTGGTCATATCACTGTAGAACTTTCTGAAAGAATGCACCGTCTGCCCGAACACCTTAACCGCGGGCATCCCCCGTACATACTGCACCGCCGAAGTATTGATCTGCTCCAACGAATCATGATACTGCTTCACACTGGCCTTGCCTCTGCTGCTCATCATAAGCGCTGACTGCACACCTAATCCTATAATTATCGGCAGCAGGCAAGCTACCGCCAACGGCGGACTAAGCCAAAACATCGCCACGATCATCAGCACTGTAGAAGCCAGCACGCTGACTAAATCGGGAAGCTGATGCGCTACGAAATTTTCCACCTTGTCGACATTCTGCTCTAGCGTCTTCTTGACCACGCCTGTTGAAGTCCCGTTCAGGAAACCGAGCGGCAATCTGCCCAAATGCTCGGTCATTCGCACACGCAAATTATATTGAATACGAAAAGCCGCAATATGCGAGCACATAATACCACAATACGAAGTCACCAGCCCTCCGATTAACCCTCCAAGTGCAATCCACCCCCAGCGGATCATATACGCACCGTCGACCTGTCCAGGCGATGAAGCATGGCGCAGCAGCTCTGCCAAAATGAAATAAACAGACAAAAACGGAATCAGCATTAATACAGCGCTGACAGATGACAATATTCCGGACAAGAGCAGCAAACCTCGCTTCTCTCCGGCGATCTCCAGCAGCCTTGGCATGCCGGTTTTGGTTTTACTCACAGCTGTTCCCCCACTCTTGGTAATTACGCACAAAAAAAGTGCACTGAGAATGATTCTCTGTGCACTAGTGTATAGGAACGTTGTTCACGATTGCTACCGTTTAAGGGATTATTATTAACCAAATCAGGAGCATCTGTGCAGGATACGGACTTACAACTTAATACCGAAGAGACGCTGCCTGCCGCTGATCAGATATTCTCCTGGACGCACACCGAACTTTTTGCGGAAGGCTGCCGAGAAATGACTCACATTACCGTATCCAACTCTGGAGGCTGCTTCACTTACAGTCATACTCCCTTGTTCCAGCAGCTGCTGTGCTCTCTGCATCCGTTGTTCGATAACGTAGGCATGCACGGTATAACCAAACATTTCCTTGAAGCCCTTTTTCAGCTTAAACTCATTGAGGCATATAATGCGAGAAAGGCCTGCAAGCGTCGGCGGGTGCAAATAATCACGCTGCAAAATCTCCTTAGCGAGCCGCAGGCTCTCCATATCCTCTCTGGACAGCTTGACCGAGCGTGGAATCCGGTCTGCTTCATATAAAGATTCATTGAGATAGACCGCCATAAGCTCCAGCATTTTGCCCTCCAGATAAAGTTCACGCATGCCATGGCTATAGGAACAATCCGCAATCTGCGATAGAATGAAGCGGATGGATGGTGTGATGTTATTTTTTCCAAAAAACAAACCCGCACCAGCTCCGATGCGAAGCCGTGTATCCTCAGTCAGACCACTGGTCATCCGCTCAAATTGTGCAGGGCTCATATCTATGCTGATGAATCGGTACCCCGCTCCACTCAGGTATGTGCAGTTTTCACTTCTTACTCCGCCATGAAACAGCGCAATTTCTCCTGTATCTATAACAAAATAGTCCGATTTCAGCGAGGTCCCCCACTCAATGCCATGCCCCATGCAGAATGCCAGCTCTGTACGCGGAGTGCTAAAATTGCCCTTCGCTTCGATATCCCGATTAAAACAGAGATTAAAATCTGTCATCTGGATATACCCATGGCTAAGCAGGCTACGGCAACTGCCTTCCCCTATTTCGACTGGAGGTTTAATCTCAAAATGAGCCCCATCAAAACGATAATTATAATCCACCCCTTCACATGTAAGCGTCTTATGGGCATCAATCGTTTCTGCTTCTTTCAGTCCATTGCTTCGCTCCATGCACATCCCTGCTTCCTCTTACTTTGGGTTAATTATATATGCAATGAGAATGATTATCAATTAAACATTACGATTTCCTCTTCGTTCAGACTGAGCAGTTGGGCAAATACACTGGATTATAATCAAAAAAACCTTTCCCACCCCGAAGGGTGAAAAAGGCTTATATGTCTCACTTCCGAAGCCGTATCTAGCCTTCATAGCTACTCTCGTTTCTTCCCAACTGCCCCAAGATAGATAACAAACTCTTCATCGCCGTCTAATTCTAAAATCTCATCTATCAACTTTTGATCATAGATTCCAATTGCGCAAGCACCTGCACCGATGGATTCGCTGGCTAAATAAAGGTTCTGGCAGACATGTCCAACATCGATGAGGATTTTTTTGTGAGCAGAAATATCATACTTCCATTCGGAGCGGTAGGGTGTGGTACTCCAGGCAAACAATACAGAAGCCTTTTTGGCAAAGTTAGGGACAAAGGGCTGATCCAAAGTAATAGCATCAATCTTTTGTTCAAGTTGATCTAATTCAAACATAAATAAGAGCTTATGTTCCACAGGCAGGTATCTATAGATCCCTTGCCCAATACCCTCTACACGCATAATCATTAAATAGGTTTCAAAGGTGTGCGTCGCCCCACTGCAGGGTACAGTCCGCAGCGTAAGTCCGTTCTTATTCATGCCGCTAATCCCTTGGGTAGCCCATAATAAATAGGATAACTCCTCCAGACTAACAGTATCCTCAGAATAGAACCGTGTACTTCTTCTTTGATCTATACAATCAAAAATATTATCTTTACTCACAACGTCTTTGCTGACCTTGGGCAAATCAATAATTAGTGAATCTGAATCAAATGGCTTAACAATTGGCGGTTGTGCAATTCCCTTGATCTTATCTGTTTTGATATGTTTGAATTCATGAAAATTGGATTTCAGAAAATTTCTTTGTTGTTCATATCTGGTCATAACAGATCCTCCTGAACTACCTTAATATCTCTAATTTATCATGCCATAAAAATCATACGGTGATCTAACTCACTCTTCAGTTATTTTGGTGAGTAAACAAAAAACCTCCCTTTGCCCCGAAGGGCAAAAGAAGGCTTAAACGCGTCACTTCCGAAGACATGGCCAGCTATATTTTCAGCTCCCCAAGCTTGATCAGCTCGACAACCGCTTGTGAACGGCCTTTAACGTTTAGTTTTTGCATTACATTCGTGGTGTGGTTTGAAACACACCAAATTGAACTCACAGTCAATGCAATAAACCCTTGAATCTCAAGATTTCCTTTGTTTTCTTACTAATATTCGATCCGTTTGACTACCTTCATTATTCAACTTTCGTGTCCCATTAGTTCAATCATATCTCGTTATAATTCACTTACTTTAATTAGCTTTAAGTAGTCTTTCCGAAAATATCAGAGTTTGGTGTGGTGTAATTTTGATTATCGAGAGGTGATCGAAGTTTACAAAGGTTAGTTGTTCCGCTAACGGGCAGAATAGTTAAAGAAATTATTGTTGTATTTTTATGTAGATTAAAGGTACAATAAAACGCGAACATATGTTTTCATAAGTAATGAAGAAGCCCTTACCAATCCACAAACAGGTGAACAATAATTGTCTGGAAAAAGAAAGGAAATAAAATGAAAAATATAAATTTCAGTGAAGCTATTGAACGTTCTATACAATTAAGGGAAGTCTACCATCGTTTAGAACGAAAGTATCATGAAAAAGCATGGACAGTAGAAGAAGATGCGTTAGCTTTCCTTACAGATGCTGGCTTGGTCGGTCGCCTAACAATGTCTCAACAAGGTCGTTGGCCAACAAATGGGGATACTGAATCTGAACTTGAACATAAGATTGGTGAATGCATGTGGTGGTTGATTATTTTGGCTGAACGTATGAATATTGATAGCAGTGAAGCATTGGGGAAATTCTTAACTAAAACTGAAATTAAATTAGGGAATTGAGATAATATACCTGATATTGTCTCAACATTTGGTGATCTAGAATCTTACGTACGACAACAAACAAATGCTGTTGAAGCGGCAAAACAAGCAGGTGTAAAACAATTGGTGTATTCTTCTGCTCCACGTGCTGACGCAAGCCAGCATCTGTAAAAGAAGCACTTCAACAATTATTAGCATAAAATAAATAAGCCTCTGTTCATCAAGAACAGGGGCTTATTTTTAGTCTAATAGTAAAGCTTTAAAAATGGATTCAACTACATCTTCCGTAGGCTGTTCGCCATTTTTTACATACTCCGTAGAAATTCCGTATAGCGTCCAACTGATCATAATACTGTGCAAATTTATCTTTTCATCTGCCCAAGTTGGATGTTCTCCCTTTAATAACTCACAGAAAATCCTTCCAAGTTCTTGTTTAACAATGGTTTCAATTTTAGGTGTGAATGCTTCATAGCTTCTACTACATTGGCTAGCTAAGCCCCTTTGAAAGCTAATCAGACTAAGTAAAATATTCTTTAATGAACGCTCTGACAATGCTTCATGTGAACCCACATTCTTTAATACTTCTTTTAGCACATCTTCACTCAACACTTTCTCAAGCAAATCATATTTGTCATAGAAGTGATAATAAAGGGTTGCACGATTTACTGTTGCGCGCGAGGTAATATCTTTTATCGTAATATCTTTAAAATCCTTTTCAATCGCTAATTGCATAAACGCATCCATAATTAAGCGTTTCGTTCTTAAAATGCGTGGATCAATTGTTTTTTCCAATACTAGTCCCCCTACTTTTCCGACATTTCGAGTAATATGTCGGATATACGATTTTCCCAAGCATTTTGTTGGTTGTGCCAAAATCCATTTGAATTTATGCTAACTATACAACAAATGTTGGATATACAAAAGTAGTTGGAGGTCACAAAATGAACATTATAGTATTTGGTGCCAACGGGAAAATCGGTCAGCACTTTATTCAAATTGCCCTACAAAATGGCGATCACGTAAAAGCATACGTACGTCGTGAAGGCGCTTTAACGATGCAACACCCGAACTTAGAAACCATTGTCGGTAGCTTAACGGATGAGCAACAAGTGGCAGCAGCTATTCAAGGGCAAGATACTGCTGTGAGTACCCTTGGCTCTCCTTTATCAATGAGTCGTAAAGTAAAAGACTTACCGATTACAAAGGCACATGAAACCATCTTACATGTCATGGAGCAATTACATGTAAAACGTTTTATTACACTTGCAACACCTACCATTAAATCTACTTTCGATCAAAAACAGCTTGTAACGATCATGCCAAGTATTATGGCGAAGCAGCTGTTCCCTACTGGTTACGCAGAAATGAAAGCGATTGGTAAACTAATTCATCAAAGTCAGGTGGATTGGACAGTTATTCGCATCGTCAACCCAAATACCAACAAAGATGGTGGCGGGTATGCAATTTCACTCGGGGATACCAAAGGAAAATTTACAGTTTCACTCAAAAATGCAGCTCAATGTATGTACGATGCAATTCGTAAGAAAGAATGGATTGGCAAAATGCCAATCGTATTTAACAAATAAGGGGGATTACTAATGACAATTTTAGCATGGATTTTACAAGGCTTACTTGCATTAATGTTTATAATGGCTGGTTTTGGGAAAATAACTGGTTCAAAAATGCACATCGAGGGCTTTAAAAAATGGGGATTACCACAATGGTTCCGTGTTCTAACAGGTGGCATTGAATTAGGTACAGCTATTTTATTAGTCGTAGGTTTTTGGAATCATACAGCAGCTCTAATCGGTGCAGCCATTTTAGTAGCAGTCGGTATTGGTGGCGTAATTACACATCTTCGTGTAAAAGATACAATGAAAGAAACAGCAACAATCTTAATACTTGGTGTTTTAGCACTTATTTTACTAATCATCCTACTATAAAAGAAGGTAAATACGATGAACTTCGAATTTGGTGTTTATTCATTAGGAGAACGGTTTCCAGATGCAAATGGTCACGCGCTCCCTGCACAGGAACGTATTGAAAATATCATTCAAATGGCTAAATGGGCAGATGAAGCTGGGCTTGATGTGTTTGGGGTTGGTGAACATCATCGTTTAGATTTCGTCACGTCAAGCTATACAATGATTCTTGCAGCGATTGCACGAGAAACAAAAAACATTAAATTAGCGAGTTCGCTATCGGTCATTAGCACGGCAGATCCTGTTCGCGTATATGAGGATTTTGCTACACTGGATTTATTAAGTGGTGGTCGCACCGAAATTATTTTAGGTCGAGGGCTCTATTTAGAAAGCTTCTCATTATTCGGAGTAAGTCTTGACAATTATGACAAGTTATTTGAAGAAAAGCTTAGACTGTTTATGAAATTGCAAGAAAAAGAAGTCGTGAATTGGCATGGTGAATTCCGTCCCCCTCTTCGTGATGCACAAATTGCACCTCGTCCCGTACAATCAAAAATTCCAATGTGGATTGGCGTGGGTGGTACACCAGGAAGTGCCATTCGTGCAGGGAAATTTGGCCTAAACATGGCACTTGGACTTCTTGCAGGTGCACCAGAACGTGTATCGCATTTAACGAAACTTTACTGGCAAGCTGCAAATGAAGCAGGTCACGATTTATCCAAGCTAAAGGTATCCGTAACAGGGCATAGCTACCTTGCTGATAGCGGCGAGCAAGCCATTCGTGAATTTGCACCTTGCTATAATCAGTACATGGCGTATGGCCTGAAGGACCGTGGCATGCCATTTTATCCAATATCAGCCGAGCAAATGATGCCACAACGCGCTGCAAATGAAATATTAGCCGTCGGTAGCGCAGAAGAACTTGCTGAAAAGATTTTATATCAGCATGAGCTTATTTGGTCACTTACGCTTCATGGGGCAATTTGATATGGGTAACCAATCGATGGCACGTGTGGAAAAAGCTATTGATTTACTTGCGAATAAAGTTGCGCCGATTGTTCGTCGCTCGCTGAATAAATAAACTAGTAGATAAATCCAATTATAAGATGCAGAATAGCGGAATCACTCTCCATATGTAAAGTAATTCCGCTTATTTTGTATACGCAATGAAATTCGAAGGGATTTTTAAAAGTTATTTTTCAATTAAACTGCCAGTTAGAGACTTTTTCACTTCGTATTTACCAAACATATTCTGGCCTGTGTATACCTCATTAGTGAGAATCCCCTGAATAGTGGTAATTCCCCAGACTCCTCCTTTTGGAGATAGAATCTCCATCTCTTCATCGAAGGCGTTTCTAAAGCAGTCCCGTCTCCAAGCTAACTTAGTAGTATAATCCACATAAATACCGTTTATACATAGCTCCAAAAAAAAAGGAACGAGCACCCTATAGGCAATTCACGAAATCTTTCATGTTTTTAAAGACGAAGTTCTATCAAAAGAGCGTTTAGATTTTCACAGAAGAAGGGAACAGCACAGCGACATCACGTGTCGCTCTTTCCTTCACAACAAAAAACCTTCCCACACCCCTAAGGGTGGAGAAGGCTTAAACGCGTCACTTCTGAAGACATTGGCTAGCTATATTTTCAGCTCCCCAAGCTTGATCAGCTCGACAACCGCTTGTGAACGGCCTTTAACGTTTAATTTTTGCATTACATTGGAAATGTGGTTTCGAACTGTTTTTTCGCTGATAAATAATAAGCCAGCGATATCACGAGTCGTTTTGTCCTGCACGAGAAGCTCAAAAACTTCGCGCTCACGATGAGTCAACAGAAATTTGCTGTGGTGTTCGTTCCCCTTCAATGGTGTCACCCCTCCTTGCCCTGGGTTTGTTTGGTATAACAAGGTAAAGGGATACAGTCAAAACATATTATGTAGTGTTGATGTTAATGGTGCTGTCACAATTATAAAATGGGCTTAGTTCATTCAAATGCAAAAGCCTGAAATTTTCATGAATAAGAACATCTTTTTTTAGGGCAAACTACGGTTTGTTGTTCCTTATTAAAGGAGGTGTATGTATGAGCCATTCAAAAAACAATCAACCTACCAAAGCAGAAGTACAAACAACGAAATTAAACAAATTACCACTCGTAGGTAAATTCGAACCTGAATTTTCTGCAGAGGAAGCTGCAGAAGTGTTCGAAAACCAACCCTCTGCAGATCATGAATCCCATAATGAACGATAAAAAGCGGATGACGCTTTGATCTTATTCTTAAGCAGATCAAACCTTCAAAGAATGGAACTGTCACATTAACAGCTTAATTAACTATAAATGAGACGGTTCCCTTCATTTAAACATCGTAAACGACTTAGAGCAGCGATTCGCCATTAATGGGAATCGCTGCTTTATGTTGTAGGCTGTTGGCTGCCCACTCCAATAGTGTATTCACCAGCCCCAACTGAGGCTTTCGGACCCAGATGGCGTTATTAACAAATTTATCGCCTTTTGAGCGAAGTTTCGGACTCCAGTGACGCTATTCCTTAGAAACAGGCTCATATAGGGTACTTTTCAAACCAATAGCGACTATGCGGTCCGATAGCGACTCAAATATCGAATAATGCTGCATTTAGTGTCATCTGGGTCCTTTAGTTACTGCGTATGCGCAAAAGTTTGCTGGGGCGGTTACTGCTGCGTGCACGCAATGGTTCGCCAGGTCGGCTACCCGCTTCAATAGTGTATTCAACGCCCCTACTGAGGCTTTCGGACCCAGATGGCGTTATTAACAAATTTATCGCCTTTTGAGCGAAGTTTCGGACTCCAGTGACGCTATTCCTTAGAAACAAGCTCATATAGGGTACTTTCTAAGCCAATAGCGACTATGCGGTCCGATAGCGGCTCAAATATCGAATAATGCTGCATTTAGTGTCATCTGGGTCCTTTAGTTACTGCGTATGCGCAAAGATCAAAATATCGGTTACTGCTGCGTTCACGTAAAGCTTTGCTGGCGCGGTTACTATTCTGCTTTTTTAATTGTAATCGGATACATTGCTACAAACTATACTCCCAACCCTGGGAGTTTTTTGTCGTGCAATTATTACAATGAGATACATCACATTTTTATATTGACAGTAATTGTATACGGACTTATGATAAGTCCAGCATAATTGATAACGATTATCATTTAGATATAAAAAAAGGGGTGTTTTTTTAATGAAATTTACTTATGCTGTGCCTGCAAGTCTACTTGCGGCCTCCATACTGTTCACTGGATGTGCCAATAACAACAACTCTACAAATACTGCTGCCAACAGCACTACAGCCACCAACGCACCGACGACTGCAGCAGCTACCAACACACCGGAGACTGCCACCGCTGACTTCACGTCAGCTATAGATCAATATCGCACATACGTCATCCAGCAATGTGATGAATTTGTGAAGCAAACAGAGAGTTTCACCAACGCTGTAAAAGAGGACAAGATTGATGAGGCTAAGGCGCTCTATGCTCCTGCCCGCATGTATTATGAACGGATTGAGCCTATTGCAGAAGCCCTTGGTGACTTGGACCCAAATATCGATGCCCGGGAAAATGATGTAGATGCGGCAGATTGGCGCGGTTTCCACAAGCTTGAGAAAGCACTCTGGCAGGACAATACAACTAAAGACATGACAGAAGTTGCTGACCAATTGCTGAAGGATGCACAGCTGCTGCGTGCGAAAGTGGAGACCGTTGAGATCGACGCGAATCTGCTCGTAACTGGTGCTGTTGAGCTGTTAAATGAGGTCTCCTCCTCCAAAGTAACCGGAGAGGAAGAACGTTACTCGCACACAGACCTGTATGATTTCGTCGCAAACGTTGAGGGTGCGCAAAAGATATACGAGCTGTTAAAACCAGAACTAGCTAAAAAAGATGCCGATCTTGAAAAAACCATTGGTGAGCGATTCGCTGCCTTGCAAGCTGAGCTTGCCCCTTTCAAATCCGGAGATGGATATGTTTCCTATGAAGAGCTGAAAGAAGATGAAGTACGTAAACTGAGTCAGAATTTGGACGCCTTGGCTGAGCCATTGTCCAACATGGGAACTATTCTAGGAGTGTGACCCTCATGAATAAACATAACAAGTTCACTGGAGTACCAGGTAATCCTGAAAGTCCCCCTCTTAATGATCAATCGAAGAATGAGCCTATATTTGGTAAAAAATTAAGCCGCCGCGATATGCTGCGGCTTACTGGCGCCACTGGCCTTGGTCTTTTGTTAGGGGGCGGAGGTGTCGGTGGAATTATGGCTGCGCGTAATGCTGTAGCTGAGCCAACGAAATCCGCAGAAGGTGATTCCAGTTCCATTCCTTTTTATGGGAGCCATCAGGCAGGGATTTTGACACCTGCACAGAACTTTATTTATTTTGCTGCCTTTGATTTCACCACAACCAAACTGGCCGATGTGAAAAAACTAATGCAAGCATGGACCACTGCCGCTGCCGCTCTTACTACTGGCGAGCTTATTGGTGACGTAAATGACAACCCCAATCTTCCACCCTCAGACACCGGGGAAGCGGACGGGCTAAACCCTGCACGGTGTACGCTGACCTTTGGTGTTGGCCCTTCCTTTTTTGATGAAAGATTCGGCTTAGCTTCGAAACGCCCAGCCCTATTGACCGATCTTCCGGCATTTGCGGGTGACAATCTTGATCCGAAATGGTGTGGCGGGGATATTTGTGTGCAAGCCTGTGCGGATGATCTGCAGGTCGCATTCCATGCGATCCGTAATCTGGCGCGTATCGCCCGGGGGACTGCTGTACTGCGCTGGACACAGGAAGGTTTTCAACGCACTGGAGCAGCGGATCCCAAGGGGGCTACGCCACGCAATCTTTTGGGTTTCAAAGACGGCACGGGCAATCCCGATACAACCGATAACGCTGAAATGAACAAAGTGGTCTGGAACAGCAGCAGTGACGGTCCTTCTTGGATGAGCGGCGGCACTTATATGGCGGTACGCCGGGTACGTCTGCGTATTGAAGTCTGGGATCGGTCGTCGCTAAGTGATCAGGAGGCTACCTTCGGGCGTTATCGTCACACCGGAGCTCCACTCGGAGCTAAGGATGAATTCGATGATCTGGATCTTTCAGCTGCGGACGCTTCCGGGAAACCTGTCATTCCGGTGAATTCACATTCCGCATTGGCGCATGGTGACGGTACAGTCAAAATGCTGCGCCGCTCCTATTCTTTTTCCAGCGGTTTGGACGTTACCACGGGCCAGCTTGATGCAGGTTTGTTATTCATTAGCTTTCAACGTGATTTAATGAAACAATTCGTTGCCATTCAGCAGCGCCTCTCTAAGACTGATCTTTTGAACGAATATATGACTCACACCGGCAGCGCTGTATTTGCCTGCTTCCCCGGTGTCCGCAGAGGCGGCTTTATCGGGGAAACACTACTAAGCTAAATTTATGGCTGTCCATTATTGAAGGGGGATTATCCCGATGTTATCTCTTACGCATCCTAAACGGCAAATGCCAAAGGTTGCCTTGCTGATTCTGTTTGGCTTTTTGTGTATGCTTTTGCTCTCCAGCCCCGCGGGGGCGGAGGGCGATGGCACGGTCGACGAGCTCCTGCCGCCGGTCGGCAGCGCACTCGTCGAAGCCGGCCAGAGCCGCTGGGACGCGGCCGCGGCCGATGTAGAAGTGTTCGCTGCGCTGTGGCGCACCGCGAACACAGGCACGCCGGACCCGGCACTCGCCGGTCCGGCTGCTGCCGTTGACGCCGCGCTTGCAGACGCGGCGAAAGCCCTTGCGGCGGGCGGCGGCGAGCCCGCCAAAACCGCACTGTCCACGCTCGCGAGAAGCGTGGACGCGTACGTCACCGCCGCCTCCGGCACGGTCGGCGGTGACACCGGAGCCGCCGGACGCGAGACGGCGGCGAAGCTTTTGCCCGCGGCGGAACGCACGCGGGATGCGGCGCGCAGCGCCGACTGGAGCGCGGTAGCGGCAGCGTACCGCGACATCGTCAGCGGATGGAAGCCGGCGGAGCGCAACATCCGGGCGGACGATTCCACCGTCTACAGCCTGCTGGAGACGCGAATAAGCCTGCTGCGGATTGCGCTGCAGGCTGAACCGCTTCGCGAGGCATCGGCGAAATCGGAAGCAGAAGCTCTGTATCAACTGCTGGCTGATTACAGTGAAGGCAAAACCATTGACGCTGGGGATACTTCCAGTGAACCAGCTTCTATAGAGGGATTAATCAGCTACCTGAACAAAGCATCCTCCGCTGCCAAAGACAATAACAGCACAGAAGCGGCTAACATCATGGAGCAATTCATCGTAGCCTGGCCTTCTGCCGAAGGGCAAGTCCAGATCGCCTCACCAACAGTCTACAACAATATCGAAAATGAGAGTGCGGCTGTCACAGGTTACCTGCTCTCAAATCCGCCTAAACTGGATCAAGCTTTAACCATCATGAACAATATGCTTAGCGAACTAACGCCTTTGGCTGGTGAAACCACTTATAATGCTTGGGATGCCGCTTTGATTCTCTTGCGCGAAGGGCTTGAGGCTATTCTCGTCTTGTCAGCTCTTCTTGCTTACCTGAAACGTGATGGGAACGCCAAAGCGCAAAAATGGATCTGGTCCGGTGCAGCTGCCGGCCTCATCGCAAGTATCGGATTGGCTGTTGTGCTCACTTATACCATTTCTCGGGCAGCTTCCGGGGGAGCACGGGAGATGATTGAAGGAATTACTGGTCTTGTCGCAGTAGTTATGATGCTCACAATCGGACGCTGGTTACATAGCAAATCAAACACTGCAAATTGGAACAACTACGTGGGTAGGCAAGTTGATGGCGCGCTGGCCAAAGGAAACCTTTGGTCACTGTCCTCCGTTGCAGCGCTTGCTATTTTACGTGAAGGTGCAGAAACTACAATTTTTTATGTGGGCATGGCTCCATCCATCAAGCTGTCTCAATTACTGCTTGGGATTGGATGTGCTCTGATTATTCTTGGTATTGTAGGTTATGCAATTATTGCCTTGAGTGCAAAATTACCGATTGCCGCCTTCTTCCGTACAGCTACAATTCTGATTTATTACCTAGTATTCCGCTTTCTTGGGGAGAGCATTCACTCGCTTCAGGTTGCCGGCAAACTTCCTGCACATGTACAAGAGGGCTTGCCTTCAATTAACTGGCTTGGCATGTATCCCACTTGGGAAACCTTGCTTCCACAGCTGCTTGTCTTGTTGTTTATTGTGTGGGAGCTGTTTCGGAACAGATCGCCAAAGGCTTCACGAACAGCTTAGTTTTAATACAATAGATATACCGGTCCGTCACGCCCTTGTGGTTACGCCGGTTTAGTCCGGTAATCTCTTGCATTTACAGTCTAATTTATGAAATGGATTCCATAGCAAGCTTTTTATTTGGGAGGTAATTTGCGGACAATATGATAAAATAAAATGACTATACACAAGCACAAAAGGGAGGCTGTTGTACTCTAATGGCTAATATTAAAGAAATTGCCCGTATGGCTGGTGTTTCTGTGACAACAGTCTCGCGGGTGCTCAATAATCACCCTTATGTAAGTGAAGTCAAACGAACCGCAGTCCTAAAAACTATTGAAAAATTAAACTACACGCGTAATATGAACGCCGTGCATCTGATCACTGGGCGGACTCAAGCTATAGCTGTTATTATTCCGTATACCAACTTATTTTATTTCTCAGTCATTATTGCAGGCTTGGCTCAAGAAGCACTGCTGGCTCAATACCGGCTCGTTCTCTGCCAAACCGATTATCGTACGGAAGAAGAAATTAAGGTGCTTGAGATGCTGCGGAACAAAGAAATTGACGGTGTAGTTATGGTCTCTTCAACAATGAGCTCAGAAGCTATTGAAGAATATACAGCTTATGGTCCTATTGTGGTATGTCAGGATAGGGGAGAACGCCAATTTTCTTCTGTATATATTGAGCATTATTCTGCTTTTCGCAGTGGCCTTCAATATTTGAATGATAAAGGTTACCGCCATATTGGCTACTGTGAAGGAAGACCACACGGCAGCAGCAGCTCTATCCGCCAAATTGCCTTTAGAGACTTTCTAGAAGCTACAGATCAGCCTTACAATGATGAATGGATGATCTATAACTGTCTGACCGAAGAGGACGGTGCCCGCGTACTTCACCAACTGCTGCAGATGAAGAATCGTCCTGATGCCCTGATTATTTCAGCAGGCGATCATATAGCGGCTGGTTTAATCATCGAAGCTTGGAAAAAGGATATCCACATTCCTGAAGATTTGGCCGTCATTGGATTTGATGATCAGCCTATCGGCCGAACGTTAGGTCTGACCACAGTAGATAATCAGTTAACTGAAATGGGCATATCCGCTTTTCGGATTATCTATGATCAGATCCAGCGAAATGATGGACAACCCGTCCACCGCAAGCTTGAGTACCGTATTATAGAACGCAATACAGTATAGTATCCTTTTCATCTTATATCTCCGTAATTACATCATTTTAACGGTCCACTTTGCAGCCTTCTGCGAGTAGACCGTTTTTTATTTTTGCATATTCCCCTTTAGTATTCATTTTTATCCCTTGCTTCCGAATGGAATTTGTTTTATCCTAAATATGAAAATAATTTTCTGAATTTAGTTAATAATCATAAAAATAATTTCAATACCCCATTGAAACGAGGTGGATGAATGGATGTCCCCAATACTGCATGCACTCGAGCATGAGAAGGCCAAGCTCTCTCAAATGGAACGAAAGCTGGCTGAACGAATTCTCTCCTCACCAGGCGAAATCGTTCATATGGGCATTACAGAATTAGCAGAACAATGCGGAATAAGCCCGGCAACGATCACACGTTTCTGTAAGGTGCTTCATTTTAAAGGCTTTCCGGATTTCAAGGTGAAGCTGGCAGCAGAAATTGCTCATAGTGATGCCGCGCCGCAGGATGGTGGCTCTTCTTATCAAGATATTGTAGCCGGCAACCCACTCTCCGTGATTGTGGAAGCGATGCAGACGAACCATCTGACCTCCATCCGGGATACTACCTCACTGTTAGATCTGGAGCGATTGCAGGCAGCAGTTAATTTATTGTGCCAAGCACGCCGCGTTGATCTATACGGGATGGCGACCTCTTCCATTGTCGCTCAGGATTTCTATCAGAAGCTGATCCGCATAGGCGTAAATTGTACTGCTTTTGCTGATTCCCATATGCAGATTACCTCTGCTTCATCACTCTCCGAAGGTGATGTCGTATTTGCAGTATCCTATTCGGGAGAGACTCCCGAGACCATTGATGCCTTGATGTGTGCGAAGGCTAGCGGAGCAAGCACTATCGCGCTAACCTCTTATGGCAGCAGCACCTTGGCTACTCTGGCGGATATCCCCCTATTCTCCTCATCTTTGGAGAAAGGCATGCGCCGGGGAGACATGGCCTCACGCATAGCTCAGCTTCACATCATTGATATTTTGTTCACTGGAATGGTCAGCACCCGTTTTGGGGATTTTATTCCTAGACTGGAGCAATCTTATCTCAATGTCCAACAATACCGAAACAAACGAGGAGGACAATCCTAATGAATATTCTAAAGTTCCATAGTGATGAAGATTTCGTACAAACGGGTGCGAATCTTATCGCCAGCCTGCTGCAAAGCAATCCTAAAGCCGTGCTCGGTCTTGCGACTGGAAGCTCCCCTGTTGGGGTTTATGCCAAATTGGTTGAAATGCACCAAAAAGGACTTGTGAGTTTCTCTAAAGCAACTTCCTTTAATCTGGATGAGTATATCGGCTTGCCTGTCGACCATCCACAGAGCTATCGCAGTTTCATGAACGAGCAATTATTTAACCATATAGATATTGATCCAGGACAGACACATATCCCTAACGGAAACGCAGCGGATATGGAAGCAGAATGCCTTGCATACGATAAAATGCTGGAAGAAAACGGACCCGTTGACTTGCAGATTCTCGGTATTGGCAGCAACGGCCACATTGGATTCAACGAACCCGATGCTAACCTCAGCAGCAAAACCCATGTCGTCGACCTGCTTGAAGATACCCGGGAAGCAAATGCTAGATTCTTTGACAGTTTGGATGAGGTCCCTCGGCAAGCGATCACAATGGGCATTGGAGGCATCCTAAAAGCACGCCAAATCCTCTTATTAGTTCGTGGTGCCGGCAAAGCTGAAGCCATCCGCAATGCTGTTGAAGGCCCGATTACAACCCAATGCCCTGCATCTTTGCTGCAGAGCCATCCAAATGTAATCGTTCTCGTAGATGAAGGAGCAGGCAAATGGCTGAAATAAATAAAGAACTAGAACAGTTGCTGTTCGGTAAGGTACTGACTCCCCAAGGTTTAATTGAGCACGGTGTGATTGCCGTATCTGGAGAGCAGATCCACTATGCTGGCGATGCGGCTTGGCTTCCAGAGCGTTACGCGCATTGGCCTGCCAGTGGTCAAGCAACGGATCTTCTGATCCCCGGATTTGTAGATGTACATGTTCATGGTGGAGCTGGCCACGACTTTATGTACAGTGATACTGAATCGCTTAATGCCATCACTAAGTTCCATAGTTCCCAAGGAACAACAACAATGCTGGCTACAACCATGACCGCTTCCAAGTCTGCTATTGACCAAGTATTCTCCGAAGTCAGCGCTTATCGCGCTGCTGAAATGCCTTACACACAAATCGCAGGCATGCATTTGGAAGGACCTTTCATTAGCCCGAAATGGTCCGGCGCACAAAATCCAGAGCATATTGTTCCTGCCAATATTGAGTGGCTAGCACAATGGGAGAACGATTATCCAGGAATGATCCGGCAAGTCACGCTTGCTCCGGAACGTGAAGGTGCCCTCGAAGCTATTCTCTGGCTGCGCAAGCACGGTATAACTGCAGCGCTCGGGCATACGGATGCCTCCTTTGAAGAGGTTATTGCCGCAGCAGATGCTGGACTTAACCAAGCCGTGCATATGTTCAATGCGATGACACCCCTACATCACCGTAAGCCTGGAGCGGCTGGAGCTATTTTGTTCGATAAGCGCATTCGCGCAGAGATTATAGCCGACGGGATTCATGTTCATCCCGCAGCCATTTCTATATTGACCCGTCTCAAGAAAGAGAACAATTTATTACTGATTACTGATGCCATGTCTGCAACTGGACTTAGTGATGGTGAATATACAATCGGTGATTTACCTGTACTCGTTCAAGATGGCATCGCTACCCTTAAAGATAATCCCGCTGCTCTAGCTGGAAGCACACTAACGATGATTCGCGGCTTCCGTTATCTGATCCAAGAGGTAGGACTCACCTTGGAAGAGGCCTCCCGCGCTGCAAGCCTTACGCCAGCGGCGTCCATTGGAATGGAACGAAGCATTGGCTCCTTGGAGGCTGGAAAACGCGGCGATATCCTACGCCTTGATGCTGAATTTAATATTCGCGGCGTATGGATCGGCGGACGTCCAATCACCACTTAATAAAATTAGCTCCAAACAAAAAAGCAACAATTCTCTCCAGATGGTGAGATTGTTGCTTTTTTATTTAGATCACAAAAATCATTAATAATTACGAGTTGGGAAAATTCGTTCAACCATGGTGCGGAATTCATCCACAAACCCTTTTATTGGATGACCGGCACGAGCCTCTTCAGCATAAACATTGGCGCGTTCCACGAAGTCAGGATTTGCTGATACGTATACATCCTTAATTCTCGCATCATGTTTTTTAACTTCTGCAGCAATTTTATCTTTAATTGCTTTGGTAACTGTTTCTGTTTCTCTTGTATTTATGGTGTTATTTGTGTTATTCGTGCTATTGGTGTTATACATATGCGTCGAATTACTTCTGTAATTCGTATCATGGGTACTAGGAGTGGTACTGCGCATGCCCATTCCCATTCCAGTTCCCATACCTTTTCCTATCCCCATATCTACATCATGTTTCGAGCCATTGCTGTTCAGCAGAGGACCATTATTATAAGTATGGTTTCTTGTCGTACCTGTACCTGTTCCTGTTCCTGTCCCCAACATACCCGCTCCCAAATTACCCATGCCATTGATTCCATTTCTAGTTGCCGGTCCAGTACTTGTTGTACCAGGAACTGTATTTACAGTACCTTTTAAGGCTCCGTTCATACCATTGGTTACGGCTCCAGTATCATTCATTCCATCACGGCCAATTTTCACTCTTCCTGTACCAGACATTACGCCAGTCGGTCCGTAATTGTGAGGAGTGGTTGAGGATTTTGCCCGATACGATGGAGTCCCTTTGGCACGCAGGCCAGCAGTTGCATCATTTAAAGTTACTGCTACATACGCGCTTTTTCCTGCAAGCATTACATTCGCTGAGCGGACTTCAGGCATTGCAGCAATCCGGTCTGCAAGCTCCTGACTAACTTCCATCTTAGTGATGTTATGCGTGCCACCGCGTACGGAATTCACACCAATACGCCCATCATTTACTCCCCGGACACTATTGGTTTGCACATTCGATTTTTCTGCCGTATTGGTTCCACACCCTGTAATACTCACCAAGCCGAGAAGCAATGCAGCTGAGACTGACATACTGATCTTGGATCGCAACATGAATTCATCCTCCATCTCTAATGTTGTATGTGTGCAGTGTACGATCGTTAGGATGACCTTCTGAAGAACAAGCTATCCTGAAAGGATTTGGAACTATGCCGCTTTGACCGTCACCCGCGAGTGCAGATTGGCGTATCTTATAAACAGTAAGCCATATCTCAACAAGTCGGTATTACTCCGCAAAAGTCAGGAGGCTTGTGCATGAAAGTTCTATTTACGTTTTATGTACCGAGTGGCGGGGTGGAGACATTAAATAAGCTGCGATGTGAAAGTCTCCAGCGAAATGGGATCGAATGCCATGTTTTATATCTAATGCCGGGTTCAGGCCAGAATACGACCAATTTTCCGGTATTTGTCTCATCTTCAGATGAAGAAATTAAAAATTTGCTGGAGACCCATAATTACGATGCCATTATTGTTACATCTGATTATTTATTACTGAAACGTCTGCGTGAACTCGGTTACCGCGGTATTATGATATACGAATCTCAAGGCCTTGGAAAACGCAGTCATGCGGAAACTCTGATCAGAGATGCCGTCCCTTATTTACGTTCTTATTGTAATGCGGTACTAATCCCGCCAACCGATCATTTATTGGAGCTGTTTATTGAAATCTGTCCCTGGCTGCATCGTTATGTAATTCCGAATATTGTTGATGTCCAGTCCTTTCAGCATATCCCTGCTGAACCTCCCGCTAATCCGGTTATCGCTTGGGTAGGCCGGCTAGAGAGCAATAAAAATTGGCGGGAATATTTGAGAATCGCCCATGATATTCGCCTTTATAAACCAGATATTCATTTGTGGATGTTCCATGATCCTAATTTAGCCGCAGAGGATCAGAAACAATCCTTTCAGGAGGAGCTACACGCCCTAGGGCTGAATGATCGTCTTAGTACTTTTACCAATATTCCTAATCATGTAATGCCGATTTATTATTCCTCGATCGCTAATTCTGGTGGATTCCTGTTAGCCACCTCCATTACAGAAGGATTTGGATATGCTGTTGCCGAAGCGATTTGCTGCACTTGTCCAGTACTTAGTACAGATTCCGATGGTGTCAGATCCTTTATTGTTCATAATGTCACGGGTAAATTTTACCCGCTTGGCAATATTCCAACTGCCGTCAACGAAGGACTGGAGCTTATGAACAATATTCCTCTGCGAGAGGGTCTCCGCCAGCAAGGAAGAGGATATATGGTCTCACGCTTCGGAACTGAGAAGTATGCGCAGTCTTTTCGTGAAATGATGAATTCCTATGCCATCTTCTAACCGAAATCATGCAAAAAAACCTTCAAGCCACTTCTCACGTGGTATTGAAGGTTTTTTATATTTTAGGGGTATATTATAAAGAGTTCCGCGATACGATCTCAAACAGCGCATTCTGAAACAATTGTGTGCTTTTTTCCCAAGTGAAACGTTGTGAATCCTGTTCACCCCTACGAGCAAGCCGCTGGCGCAAATCAGGGTCTTTGATCAAGGTTATGATATCATCCGCAAGCCGATTCTCAAACCGGTAGGACATTAAGCAGTTGTGGCCATGCCTGCCATATTCCATATTCCCACCGGAGTAAACAGTAACGAGTGCTGCTCCACAACGCATAGCCTCGATGCCTGGTAGCGATCCCGTATCATACGTACTTGAGCTTACAAAAATATCGCTCTCACTATAATGGTAACAAAGCTCAGTATCATTTGCTGGGGTTCTTATATGATATCGTTCATCCGTTAGTAAAGTTTGCAGTGTAGTCGATTCAGCAAATTCACCAGGTGGAATAATCAAATAAAGTTCAACTTCTGGATGCATTCTTCTGACCCGATTTAACTGTTCAAGCAAATAGTCTTGTTCACGATGGCCTGAGAATCCACCCTCTGGCTTTCGCATAACCGCGGAAACTACAAGCTTATTTTCAGGTTCACGAATGTTCAGGTTTCTAAAAACAGGATTCACACCAATGGGTACGATTGTCCCCTTAATCCCATGATTCTTCTGGACGATTTCTTGCTGCCAGCGGGAAAGTACGAGCAGATTGCTAGTTAAACTATAAGATGCAAAAGAGCGGCTATTGTCAGGTAAAAAAGTGGGCTCGTAGCAAAGTGCTAAGCGAATATGAATCCCTTTCCCCTCATTACTTGCCTGCTGCGATACCTCGACTGTGGTATAAAAGTTGGAGACAATCACGTCCCCCACTGGAAAATCATGGGCCGTTAATTCACCATCTGCCGCATAACGCAATTCACAATTCATCTCGTATTCAACGACACCATCGCTGGGTAGGAGGATCGTAATTTCATGACCGATTTCTGACAGACGATTAGCCAGTTCTGCCAGCATCCGTTGTGCTCCGCCCCTAGATAGAGTTAGAACAGGAAATATTAACTTCATTCCCCTCTCTCCTTTAGCAGCAGATGCGATAGAACCCCGTGATGTTTTGCTTGTACCAGTTCTATCTCTCTTTTCTGCGCCTCACTATAAATCACTGAGCCCATCTCTTGATGCACTCGATAATCAAGCTGCGGATACTCAATATAAGACCAGCTAAAATGCGGTAAAATACGCAGCCATAAATCATAGTCTTGAGTATATAACAACATTTCATCGAACGTTCCTACAGCACGAAATATATCCATATGAAGAAGAACTGTACTCCCATTCACCGGACAACCCAACATCATAGTCTCAATAAAATGGGCTCTGCTGCTAAAAAGCATACTTACCGTATCTGAGATCCGTTCTCCCTGCTCATTTATATAATAATAAGCTGTATAGTTAAACAAAGTACCCGTACTTTTGAGCTTTTCTATTTGCTTTTTGATTTTATCCGGGTGAAATTGATCATCTGCACTGAGCCAGGCAAAATACGTTCCGGTAGCCACTTCTATCCCTTTGTTCAAAGCAGAAGCCGTCCCTCCATTACTCTTTTGTATATAAATGATTCTGTCACGGAAGGGGGCCAACTTCTCCAGCCATAGGGTAGAACCGTCATCGACTACAATAAGTTCTATATTCGGATAGCTTTGATCCAAGACACTTTGGATGGCGAGATCCACATACGAACAGTTATAAAATGGGATGATCACCGATACTTTAGGTTCTTCACTCATACGCGCTCACCTCCTTCACCCGGAACTCAACTTTTATACTGTTTTACAAGCAAGCAGGGCATCTACTGGTGCATGGCCCTCCCCGAATGCTTCACGAAACGATGGGTTTTGGGCATGATGGAAACCTTTAAGTACCGTTACCTCATACCCAAGTGCAATAAAATCCTCCGGCTCCCATCCGCTCCGATGCTTTTGAAAATACTCTCCCTGCAAATGATAATGATCCATACCCTCCTGTGGAAAAAAGCCCCGAGGGGTAAATACAACTACTCGGTTATTGGCGATTCTTTCGGCCATCCCGAGCAGAGTCTTCGCTTCATTTTTATTAAAGTGCTCTATTGAATCAATAAAGGTAACCGCTGAAAATGTTTTGGGGAGGAATAATTTATCCATATGACTGGCATCTGCATGTACCGGAATAATATGAGGTGACTTATATTGACGATGCAGCAGGTACGGCCTGTGAATTTCTAATCCAAGCACTACTGCGGCTTCATATCGTTCAAGCAGGGTACCGGTGCCGCTGCCGATATCCAGAATACTCTGGCAGAATTTCAACTGTTCCAGTAAGACTGGCAGAAAGTCATTCACTTCAATTTCCCGGTACATTACCTTCAGCCCCCCATAGAAGAAATCAAGTGCTGCAGCGAATTCTTGTAGCGGGCATTGGTCGCAGCTGCCTCTGCCATAATTACATCAAAATATTTGATCGTTCCCATGCCCTCATGCGTCCGGTAAGCTGTGAGGGATTGATTCAACATCACCGGTGGATATCCGTTCAGAATGGCGCGGAACCATAAGTCATAATCATGGGTGTAAGGAAGTGATTCATCAAAAAGCCCGATGGCTCCAAATACCTCTCGTTTAAACATCACCGTACAGCCATTAATGGGATTACCGTGTAAAAAACAACGTAAGTAATCCAGGTGACTAGGAAACAATGGCGCAGCATTCAGCTGAACCAGCTGCGATTGAGCGTTAATATAATTAAAGTTGGTATAGGAGATTAACAAGTGGTTCTGCTCCATGAACAGAACCTGATTGTTGATCTTATCCCGATAAAATAAATCATCCGAGCTAAGCCAGACCACATAGTCACCCGTTGCATTCAATATGCCGTGATTCAGTGCGGAGGCGGTTCCCCCATTGCCTTTGCCCAAATAATGAATTCGGGAAAGATACGGTGTAATTAGATTGCTATGGGCATGCGAGCCGTCATCGACAACAATGATTTCGTAAGGTTCCCAAGACTGGGAGAACGCACTTTGCAGGGCGTGCTCAATATAAGGACAATTATAAAAAGGAATCACTACCGAAACCTTCGGTCTCATAACAACCTCCCCTCCCCGCTAACTCGGTAATAATTCAAAATATCCATTAACGATTGGTTAAGCCCAATTTCCGGAAGCCAGCCCAGTGAAGTCACATCAGCCTCAGGGGTTGATGCTTCTGAATGAACCTTCTTATCCGCTGTGGCTGCGATCTCTGAAATAGCCCGTTCAGCATCTGCAGGTCCCCAGTCCATTGGCACTGGACCTACAGAATGACTGAGCAACTGCTCCGCGATCTCCCCGAGTTCCCGCTGCTTCCCCGAATCGATGCGATAGATGGTTCCATTTGTACCTTTACGCAAAATGTAATCATAAGCTCTAACGGCATCTCTTACATCTAAAAAATCACGCAGCGCATAACGAGAAGAGAGCTTAAATGGAGGTATTTCCTCTTCTGGCTGGCCTTCACTTCGGACAATGTGCTGTGCTAATAAAGAGCAGAAGCCGGTGGAAGGACCGGGACCAATCAGATTACAGGGCTCAGCCAGCAGAACCGGCTGTTTAAATAAGGTGCCCCAAGCGAGGGACACCAGCTCTTCTATTGTTTTGCTAAGACTGTACGGGTGTGGTGGCCCAGCCACCACACCCGGTTTGAACTTAAGTCTGGAGCCTGCCACTAGAATCCGACTGCTCGGCAGGCTTCGCATGGCCTCCAGTAAATATAAGGTGGCCATCACATTGGTCTCCATATAAAGCAAGGGATTAAGCCATGACTCGGGTACGGAGTTCTTCCCAGCCAAATGAAGGACAGCGTCCGGTGCAGTTTGCTTGATCATCTCAGCTACTGCTTTCCGGTCACTTAAATCACAAACATAAATCTTTACTCCTTCTGGAAAAAGAGTGGAGGCAGCTGTCGATTGCGGCCGCAATACAGCGATAACCTCAGCCCCTCCTGCCGAAAATAATCGAACCGCATGTTGCCCGGTAAATCCACCGGCTCCGGTAATCAGAAGTCTTTGACCTGTCATAAATACATCTCTGACTGTTTCATCCAGTCAGCCAGTTCCTGCAGCATTAAAGGATATGAAGGCAGCGGCAAGAGGACATCCGCTCTTGTATTCACTAGTGTACGATCCTGAATATGTTCATCCTCAGGGATGATCTCCACATTTTCTTTATGAAAAGCCGCCTGAATATACTGAAGCAGCTCATATTTACTTACCGGCTCTGGATGCGCTAAATGGATCAGCCCCGATACAGGGGAATCCAGCATTACATCCACTGCTTTGGCTAATTGGAGCGTTGTGACCCCGTTCCACATCACCCGCCGGTATCCTGAAACTTTACCACTCTGCGCCAGGAACCAATCCATCAGACCAATACCGCCTGAGCGGATTTCGGGACCAATAATGGAAGTGCGAATCGTAAGATGCCCGGGTTTTTGCACCTCACCGAGACTTTTCGAAATTGCATATACAGAGGTTCCATCAGGAGCATCCTCTTCGGTGTACCCTCCGCGTGTTCCTTCGAACACGCAGTCGGTACTGATATGGATGAGCCTTGCCTGAACATCCTCCGCCTTTCGCCACAAGTGATGAGGGAGAAAGCCATTCACGTGGTAAGCCCCAATTTTGTCACGCTCCGCGAATTGATTGAGAACCCCCATTGCATTGATAATGCAATGAGGGGAAACGATATCGACCAGCTTCTCAACTCCGGCTATATCGTTCGCATCTACATACAGCCCGCCAAGATCGCTCTTATCCCGGGTTGTATGGAAGACGTGATGCTTGCCCTGGCGGCGAAAATAATCCGCCAGCATATGCCCCGCCATACCGTTTCCACCTAGGATAAGCAGCTTCATTGCAGGAACCCTCCCCGGATCAAGATGCTTTTGATCTCTTCCCGATCCATCAGATTCGTCTCTGAACTGAAGCTATTGAAAGAGACATGAGGATAAGCGCTATAATGTGCCTTTAATTCCGGCATGTTCAGCGTAGGGAGAATTACTAGATACTGTTCATCGTAGACAACGGTAGTTAAGCTTTCGAAATCGCTCATCAAAATCTCGTGGATTTTCTCCCCCGGACGAATCCCGGTCTCGACAATACTCACATTGGACTCTCCGGAAGCTTCAATCAGCACCTCAGCAAGATCGATAATTCGGCAGGTAGGCATAGTCATGACGAAGATTTCTCCACCCAAGCTAACCTCAGAAGCTTTAAATAATAACGTAATAGCATCGCGTAGGGTAAAAAAGAAGCGGGTCATTTTCATATCCGTAATGCGTACCTGACCCTTATCCTTAATCTGCTTCATGAACAAATGCACTACGCTGCCGTTCGTTCCGAGCACATTACCTCCGCGTACAGTAACGAACCGGGTGTTTGAGCCAATCAGATTGGCATAAACGAACAATTTTTCCCCGATCGCTTTGGTCATTCCATAGAAGTTGGATGGGTTCGCAGCCTTATCGGTAGAGATGTAAATTGCTTTCTCAACGCCATTTACAATGGCAGCTTCGATCACATTTTGAGTTCCCACTACATTGGTTTTGAGTGCTTCATAAGGCTGATCTTCACAGACTGGAACATGTTTGAGCGCCGCCAGATGAAAGATATAATCAACGCCACGGCAGGCTGCAATCAGCGCATCCTTGTCACGGATATCGCCAATGATAAAGCTGAGACGTTGATCTTCAAACTCCCGGCTCATCGCCACTTGAGCGGATTCACTGCGGGAGAATACGATGATTTCCTTAGGATTTTGTGGCAGAAGTTGCCTAATCAGCTCATGCCCCCAGGAACCAGTTCCGCCTGTGACCACAATCCTTTTATTATTGAACATGCAGGTTCCCTCCAAGCAAGAATTTAACTACCTTGACCGAAACATCCGGAGTCATGTATCCTTCCGGAGCCTCCCAATCCCGATTGAGCGCCGTCATCAGCTTGACGCTGCGCAGAATACTTTTCTGATCTACACCTGAGACTACATTGCTGCCACAATCCACTGTTTCTGGACGTTCCGTCGTTCTGCGAATCGTAACTGTTGGCACTTTCATCAAGCAGCATTCCTCCTGTACAGTCCCGCTGTCGGTGATGGCACATAAGGCGTGCTGTTCCAAATAGACAAAATCAAAAAATCCGAAAGGTTCATGAAATTCAACTAGTGGGTTCATTGGAAGGGAAAATTGCTCGGTAAGTTTGGAGCGAGTGCGAGGATGAATGCTGCATATTAAACGAATTCCAAAATGCTCAGCCACTGCGTTAAGACCCGACATAATTTGTACAAGGGACTCTGGATCATCTACATTCTCAGCACGGTGGGCCGTGACTAGGAAATACTGTCCTGAGGTAAGCTTCAGCTGTTCCAGAATGTCACTGGTCTGGATTTTGTGCTCAAAGTGGGTCATGACCTCATGGATCGGATTTCCTGTTAACACGATACGCCTGCTGGGGAAACCTTCGCTGATTAGATGTCTTTTGCTCTGCTGCGTATAAGGCATATTAATGGTCGAAACGGCGTCGATGACACGGCGGTTTTTTTCTTCTGGTACTTGGAGGTCATAACAGCGGTTGCCCGCTTCCATATGCACCACCGGAATTCCCATACGTTCAGCCAAAATCGCGCATAACGCGCTGTTCGTATCGCCCAGAAGCAAAACGCGATCTGGCTGTTCTTTTAGTAAAATGCTTTCTAACCCTCCGAACATGGCGGCAAGCTGGCCGCCTAGTCCTGCTTGTTTATCCTGCAGCACATAATCCGGTGCCCGCAGTCCCAGCTCAGCAAAGAAAATGCCGCTGAGACTGGCGGTGAAGTTCTGGCCTGTATGCACCAGGATGTGCCGCTCAGCATGTTCGTCGAGAAGCGGAATGATTACACTGAGGCGAATGATTTCAGGCCTCGTGCCTAAAATCGTCATGATCTTCATGAGTTCACTCCCCTGCCTGTTTAATTATGGTCTGACTTGGCTCAGTCAGCGGACTGTGCTCAGGTTGCTGGATTGAGCTCTTTTTGCGGGATTTATACCGCTCATTGCGCTCAGGTTGCTGGATTGAGCTCTTTTTGCGGGATTTATACCGCTCATTGGGCTCAGGTTGCTGGAATGAGCTCTTTTTGCGGGATTTATACCGTTCTTTGGGCTCTGGTTGCTGGAATGAGCTCATTTAGCGGGAAATGTACCGTTCATTTGGCTCTGGTTGCTGGATTGAGCTCATTTAGCGGGATTTATACCGTTCATTTGGCTCTGGTTGCTGGATTGAGATCAATAAGCGGGAATTATACCGCTCATTGGGCTCCGGTTGCTGGAATGAGCTCATTTAGCGGGATTTATACCGCTCATTGGGCTCCGGTTGCTGGAATGAGCTCAATGAAGGGCATTTTTGCCTCTCTTTGCGCTCAGCTAGCTGAATTCGACGTATTCGAGGGCAGATATGCCTCTCTTTGCGCTCAGCTTGCCGAATTCGACGCATTCGAGGGCAAATATGCCTCTCTTTGCGCTCAGCTTGCCGAATTCGACGCATTCGAGGGCAAATATGCCTCTCTTTGCGCTCAGCTTGCCGCTTCGCTGCAATCGAGGCATTTACGCCGCGCGCCGCCGCCCACCGCGGCGGGCCCGGCGGCGCTTGCCCCCGGCAGTGCTGCGCCGCCGGGCAGAACCTTTACGCCGCTTGCGGGCAACGCGGCGCAAAACCAACGGGCGCCCGCTTCGCCGGCGCGCCCGGGCTTTGCCGCGCCGCTTGCGGGCGACGCGGCTCGGCAGGCCCTTGCTTCGCGGCGGCAAAGCCGGCGACGCTGCGGGTAAATCAGGCTGGACAGCAGGTGGTTCCACCACCACCACGCTGTCAGCCTCGCGCACCGCAGGTGCGCTGCAATAGCGGAGGTTCCACATCTCCGCAAGACCCTGCAGGCGGCTCCGATAAGCCGCCGGACCATAGACGGCGTCGACGCGCTCCCGCGCTTGACTGCCTAGAGTTAACGCCAGTCCCGGCTGCGCCAGCATGACGTTGACTCTTTCTGCCAGCGCGGAAATGTTCGATGCTGGCACGAGATTTTCGCCACAGCCCGCTGCGTGCAGAATTTCTCGCAAGCCCCCAGAGTCGTAAGCGACCACGGGCTTTCCAAAAGCCATTCCTTCCAGAGCAGTCATGCCGAAGCCTTCGCGGATCAGACTAGGAACCACTAGCACATCCATGGCGCAATAGGCAGATGGAAGACATTCAGCATAACCAACAAATTTAAACCGGGTGTACAGTCCCTCAAGCTTCACCTTGCGGACACAGCGCTCATAGTAGCTTTTATCGCCAGCTGACCCAATGACAACAAATTTCGAGGTTGGATGAACCGCGTGCACAAGCACAGCCATTTTCACAAAATGTTCTAGACCTTTTTCCTTGTTGATAAAAGAAGAAATATAGCCGATCAGCTGTTCATGCGGTTTAACCCGCAATTCCCGCCGCCGTTCGCTCCGAAGCTTGCTCCAAGCCTCAATCATCATCTCTTTATCATTCCAAGAGGGAGGCAGCTGGATCACTTTTTCCGCTCTCACGTCCTCAGGAAAGCAAGCCGCAGCTGTTTGTGAAATAGCTAGTATCTCATCACTATTCCGATGAATCAGCCCTACACTAATAGGTGTATATTCATTGTCTGTTATCGTCTCTGATATTTTCCATATCACCGGAATGCCCAGTGACTTTGCAGCCATTGCTGGCAGAGCATGCACACAGGTACTTGTAATAACAAACGCCGGGCGCAGGGAATTCAGCCAGTCTGTTAATTCGTGATACTCCCTGCTTTCCTGGAATTTCCGAGCATCTGCCTCCAACCCTGCATAAGGAGTGTACATTCCATATAAAAGAGGAATCGAAAGCAACTGTACACTTATTCCACAGCTTCGAGCCTGAGAAGTCAGCTTGCCGTCCTGAGGCGCAACGAGAATACAATTAAAGTACGGAGAAAGCTCCTGAGCGAAAAACAACAATAGCTTCTCCGCTCCCGTAATACTGCGTGTATTGGATACATGTGAAAAGAGGACGATTGTAGCTTTGTCAGCCATGGCGTTTCGGCGCTCCCTAACGAGGGGCCTGGAGCAGCCATTCACCTCCTTAAAAAATTTACAAACTTTGCGCTAAGTTCTATCCTTCGCAGTAAAACTCTCTTTGAAAATGGTCGCTCCTGTGACTCGCAACATCGCTTCCGCTTAGCTCTAGAATCTCGTCAGTCAATTTCACTTCGCTCCCGAGCTTCGCCCCTTCACTTCCACTCTGCTCTCGAATCTAGCCAGTCGCTTCCGCTCCGCTATACAAGCCCGCTCCAGACGTTGCTTCTTTTCATCAGGCCACAGGCATAAGCTGAGGTTCGGTTCTACAGTATATCGAGGAAAAACAGATGCCGGCACGACACCTGTCCCCTGGTAAGCGCACATTTCCGTTCCATTTCCGGGCATATGACCTAGCCATAAATTACTGTTAACAGCTGGTGTATACGTTTGGTGTAGGTGTGATCTTTAAGCGTCCGTTCAAAAGCGCGCAGGGCAATCGCACGGCGTTCTTCCTCATGAGTCAAGTAAAAACGGATTTTATCCATCATTTCTTGAGGGCTTGCAAAAGTCTCAATTTCTTCGCCAGGTTTGTAGAAAGATCCCATATCATCTCTGGCATCTACTAATTGCAGCGTACCCGTAGCCGCGATTTCAAAAGTACGCGGATTAGGAGATACCGCCGGAATCGAAAGCGTATTGTTATTCACTACTTCATCAATGTGCGAGCGGTGGAGGTTAATGACGATTTTGGATCCGCTGTAAGCTACCGCTGTTTCCTGTGGTGACATCCACTTGCCTATCTCAATTCGATCTCCATAAAGTGCCGCCTCAGGCAGACGGTCCCACCAGATGCCGTTAATCACCGTGTTATAGTTCATCAAATCCGGAAGAATCTCACGAAAGAAATTAACCCGGTTCCAATAGGCAGAGCCAATAAAACTAACTTCGCGATTCAATGGTGAACGTGTTGTAGTTGGACGGTAATGCTCGCGGTGAGCGGCAAAAGGAAGATAATGAACTTCAGGGCAGCCAAGTCCCTTATAAAAATCAATACAATTACGCTCAAGCGTGAACACAAAATCGTAATGCGCCACAATTTTAACTGTAAAATCAGTGTAATAAGGATCATCTGTAAGCCAAATGGCTGTCTTAATCCCGCTAGCCCGAAGAACGGAGATCTGCTCAAGCGGTAAATCCATACCATCCAGCACAAGTACCAGATCCGGTCTTTGAGCAGCGGCTAACTCCACTAAGTTTTGGCGCACATCTGTTATCGTGACTTGTGTGGTTAATTTTTGCAGCGCGTAGAGGACTGCATCGTCTAATGGAGAGTAGGGATATCCTTTACCAGAAGCCACATACATTACATGAATATTCCGTACGGGAAATACTTCTTCTGGCCGACCATCCAAAATCGCAAGCCGCCCCCGTAAATATCCTTCATCATATCCGCCCTTAAAACCACTCAGACGACCACGAAGCTTTTCTTCCTCTGGAGGTGTCAGAGGTAGCGGTGGTGCAGGCATAATAAATTCATTGTTGTTCATTATCATCCTCGCTCCTTTATCCCGTTATAGATTTCATACACTTGAAGCAATCACATTCAGCAAATGTGGCAAACGCGCAGTGAATGTATGGTTGCGCATGGTTGTCTGTAGTCCCCGTAAAGCGTATATTCGGCGCTCTTTTTCATGCTTCAGATAGTACTCAATCTTCTCCTGCAATTCCTTAGCAGAGCCAAAAGTATCCAAGTCATAACCTGGCCGATAATAATTGCCCAGATCCTCACGAACATCCGTAAGCTGCATAGTACCGCAGGCACTGATCTCATAAGTACGTGGGTTGATAGAGCGTGATGGTAAACGGAAGCTATTCCGGTTATCCTGCCCCTCCTCCCACGGACGGTGAATATTAATGACTAGCTTTGCACCACTGTAATAGTTCGCAGTTTCCTCAGGTGGGATAAAGCCATTGCTAATAAAAGGGGCAAGCTGGTCATAAGTCGCAAGCCGTTCCCAGAAGCCGCCAGCGATCAGCACCTTCTTATCCTTTAAATAGGGGGCAAGTTCATCAAACAGCGCTGTCCGATTATGAAATGCATTGCCAATAAACACAATGTCGTACTTATACTGCGGTGCCGTACGGCGCGGATAGAACATCTTTGGATTGACGCAAAGCGGTAAATAATGAACGGATGGAACTCCAAAGGATTGATAAAACTCCACACAACCGAGCTCATGCGTAAAGACGTGATCATAATGCCGGCAAATCACTGAAGTATCCTCTGTAAAATAAGGATCATCCACAAACCAGATCGCAGTCCGAATGCCCAGCTTTCTGATTTCTGTAATCTGTTCTAAATGATTTTCCGGAAAAACATGCAGTCCATTCATAACCAGCACTGCCCCGGGCATCTCCCGAGCTGCGGTCTCCAGCATAGTTTCTGGAGTGCTTATCACAAGCTCACTTACAAGCTGCTGAAGCGCCTCAATTACCCCAGTATCGATTGCATGGAACCCTTGAGGAACATACATTAGCTTAAATGGCCGACAGGCTTCGACCTCTACAGTACTCCGACGCTGCACAGCCTCACACATGCCAAGACGATATCCTTCGTGATAACCGTCGCGATAATCTCGCGGACGCTTGTGTTTTCTCCTTTTCGCTTTCACGGCCTTCACCCTGCCCCGTTGTATTCTCAAGACAGTATAACTATATGCGGAGTCAGCACTCGCCTCATGGACATCTGTCATTACTAAAACTAAATTGGCAGATGTACCCTGTCTTTTGCCCGGCTTGCCCGAACCCCGTCAGATTTCATCCACTCGCTGGATGCTGTTATACTATAAAGGTCTAGCTAGAGGCACTAAACTTGTCATCTCTGTCCAATCTGTCCGAAGATGATTACTTTTTGAAATTCACAAGGGGGGAACTATGAATAACACCACGTTGTATTTGCGACACGCGGAGCTGCTGCGTGATCTGGTGCCATCCTTTCAAACCTATCCATTTCATCTGCCTGCTGTTCGAACGCTGGATCGCCTGACTTTTCAAAAACCAGTGACCTTTCTTGTTGGAGAGAACGGCACGGGCAAATCAACCTTGTTAGAGGGAATTGCTGCTGCTTGGGGCTTTAACCCTGAGGGTGGAACGCTAAACTTTTCTTTTAACACTCGTTCCTCGCATTCGAATCTTTATGAGTATTTTAGAATTGCTAGAGGGGTTAGACGGCCGAAGGACGGCTTTTTTCTGCGTGCGGAGAGTTACTATAATGTGGCTTCTTATATTGATGAGTTGGATGAACAACCCGGTGGCCCACCGATCAAAGACTCCTACGGAGGCAAATCTCTGCATGAGCAGTCCCACGGAGAGTCTTTTTTAGCTACATTCGTTCACCGTTTCGGCGGCCGCGGCCTTTATATCCTCGACGAGCCTGAAGCAGCGCTTTCCCCCTTACGTCAAATGTCTCTGCTGGTGCGTATGCATGAGCTGGTCGGACAGGATTCACAGTTCATTATCGCAACTCATTCCCCCATTCTGATGTCCTATCCCGGTGCTGAAATTTTTCTCTTGGAGGGGGAGGGAATACGGTCCGTCGCCTTGGAGGAAACCGAACATTATACCGTGACCAAAGCGTTTATGAACGATCGTCAAGGGATGTTGCGTGAGTTATTTGAAGATGAATAAGCATACACGACTTCGACGTCCCTTTAAGGACGGTAAGCGTTTAAGCGAGAAATATAAGGATATTTACAACATGGAACATATAAATTTTTATATTTTTGGCTATGTTTGATATTTGACCATAAGAAAACCGCCTTCGTTGAAAAGGCGGTTTATTGCTAGCTATCGTGTCCCGTTAGCGCAACGACTTACTCTGTTGAATTTCGTATTCCTCAACATAAAGCGGCATCAGAGAAGGCGGATCGTACCTTATCGCGGCCTTTAAACGACAAAATGGTGCCGATAGCCATAGCCCCATAGCCGCAACGAAATAATAAGCCTAATCCGACAGTGCCCGCATGATGTTGGATTTCGCCTCTGCCGCAATTGCTTCATTCCCGTCATCGACCGCTTGCATTAAGATCAGTATGGGGATGTATACCGCGATTAGCCGCGCCAGCAGCTTCGTTTCCTCGTCCGCTCCTCCGTACGTTTCGAAAAACACGCCGCGAGCGTAAGGTGGTAAAAAGCTATAAGCAACGCTCAAATCGCAAGCCGGATGGCCTACGCTCAGATCGCCCCAATCAATGATGCCGGAAACGATCCCGTTCTCATTCACAAGCATATTTTTGAAATGAAGATCGCCATGTAGCAGTGCATTCACCGCCTCGACACGGTCCTTTTGCAGCCCGCTAATATACGCTTCGATCACACCGGACTCCTCCGGCGACAAGTGTTCAACCACCTTCGATAGAAAGCCCTCCAATTTCACTTTGCGCGATGCTATGTCCGTCAAGTTTCGATGATCTTGCTGAACTCCGCACTTCAGCGCCGCCTGCACCGGAAACTCATGCAATCTCCGCAAAAATTTCGCCAGCGTCTCTGCCGATAAAGCCCTACGTTCTTCCGTCAAACCGATTGGGAAATCTCCTAGCACGTAGGCATAGCCAAGAAATGGTGCCGGGTATTCGTCACTTGCTTCGCCATAAAACAACGGTTTCGGATAGGGGATGGTTATATATGCCTCCAGCTTTGGCAGCAGCTTCCCTTCCATACGAATCGAGCCAACTGCAATCGTTCTTCTTGGAAACCGGAACACGTACTCGTCACCGATGAGAAAAACCGTATTGTCCCAGCCCCAGCCCAATCGCTTCACTTGCTTCGATGACAGCTGAGGGAATTGTCTGCCGATCAGCGTCCGCGCCTGCTCTTCGTTAACCTCCCACTCCGCATCCCATACATTCGTTCCTCCCATGAATTGTCTGCCTCCTCGTTCCTTACGTTATTTAGATGTTTACATTCCCTAAAAGTTACGCATAACTGCCCGTTAGCTTAACAAGAATAAGCAGAAAGCCGAAGTTTGGTGTTCGTGTCGGTCACAGTAAACAGGCACGATTTGACCAACATATTTTTCTTATTCGATGCGGTATTCTCATATTCCTTGCTGTCTAAGTAACGAAACCACGCCAAGTAATTCTGCAAATACTTTGTTGCAACACCATTGAAGCGATCCATCCATTTCTTCCAGCGGCTGTGGTAGCTGTTTACGTTTTGGATATGGTACACGCCTTTCACACGTTGTTTTCCGTCGGACTTGAATCGGTAATGAGTCATGCCTTTTGAATTCGCATAGGAGCTAAATGCCCTCCATGAATCAGTGCATAACACGTTTGAGTCAGATAGATGACCACCAATCGCTTCGTCTAATTTTGTAATCCGAATACGTCCACGCCCAAGTACACCAGAGTAAGTCATTTTCTGACGGTCACGGGCAACCAGCACGCACACTTGATCGTGGCTTATACCACGATATTTCGCTTTGCCGCCACGTTTACGTGGCTTGCGTTCGGTAATATTCCTCTTGCCCTTTTCCGAGTAAAGAAAGTAGGTCTCGTCCATTTCAACAATATCTTGAAATGCTTCGGTTGGAATCTGCTTCAGAGCGGAAAGAATCTTATGCCGCTAGTAAAACAAGGTGACATGCGTGACTTCATCGTTTAACTGCTCTGCACATTTTCTCAGAGAAAAGCCCTCAATCATGCATTCGATAAAACGAACCCACATATGAGGTCGCCTCATTCGTTGCAGAGGGGTGTTCGTAAGGTCATTGAATGTTTGGCGACAGGACTTACAACGGTAACGTTGACGTTTAACCTCTCCAGTGCGTGTTCTTACAGCCTACTTTCCAAATCGAACAACAGAATGGTTTTTGCAATGCGGGCAAACAAGTCCATCTTTATGCTTCTGCTCTTGAATTTCATCAATCGCTCGAACTGGAAGTGCCACTCCCTTGGTTCGGGACTGCAAAAAGTAGATAAGTTCTCGCTTACCATTATCGTCCAACGTATCAGCAAGCTTTTTCAGTTCCTTTAAATCCATGGGCAAATCATCTCCGAACAGTTATATTGCCCTTATTATAGAACACTCGTTCGCAATTATCAAACATCAACAACAAAGTTTAACATAGTCATATTTATAAAAAAACAGCAGGTCTCCAAATCGGAAACTTGCTGTTTGCTTTGTGTTATTTTGTGTTTGATAGGTTCTTGAAATTAGCGTCTCGCAATCACCGTCAGCTTGTGAACAATCCATCCAAACATGACTACAACCATCATATCGAAGCACACATTAAACAAGAATAAATGCTTACCGATGTCAGCCCTTCCGTCCCCAAGAATCGGAACCAAGAAGGAGAAAATCCCTATTAGCCCTAGCAGCATCAGCAGCTCGCCGGCAACTTTGCCACGAATATCCCTGCTGCGGAAATACTGGAACAAAGCTCCCGCAAAATACACCAGATAGAATATGGAGAGAAATCCGAGCGTGTGCGGAATATGTTTGTTTTTGAATTGGCTCCATGCACTGTAAGTATAGGATAATGCACCTGCTGGTTTATTCTCGCTTTTCTCATAGTTTCCTAGATAATACGGGCGAATCGCCATGCTGTTACTCGCAGCATATTTCATATTATCTATCAACCGGTCCGGATGCTTCAGATAGAAGAACAATACATCTTTATGAGATACACGGTCATAGAAGTCCGGAACCAGCGAAGGATCATCCTGCTTAATCACTGTATCGGTCTGAAAATAATTTGTACCCGCCAGTACCTCCAGCCGCTCCGGCAATCCGAGATCCTGCAAGTCTCCCTTCACATCCGGCGATTCGTTTAAAATCCCAAAAAACACCGTTTGATACAGATTAATATGCTTCAGATCTTTTGGCGCTGCCACATACAAAACGATGGATACAAGAAAGATGGCAATCGAAAAACGTAACGCCAACTTCCTCCATTTGCCCTCTCCGTCAAGCATCATAAACCGCAAGAAAATCAGTGCAAAGGCAATCCCAATCGGTGCATTCTGGATTTTGGAGGTGACCAGAAACAGAATCGCGATAAAAAATAAGGTTAATCCTTTAGTGGTTGGCTTCTCTTGGCTGGTTAATCTTAATCCTAATGCAAATGTCAGCAGCATAAACACCATCGACACTGGTTCTCCAAACAAGGAGTTGAAATAGGCCACATACCCGATATCGTAAAATACAAATAAGATAGCTGCTCCCAACAGCAACCCTGTAACATAAGAGCCACGAGCATTATACTTCACCAGCAGCCAAGTTGCCGCCAGTAAAAGAAGCCCATAAACTGCACCCAGCAAACGAACATCAAAAAAGCTGCCATGGATGAGCCCGCCGATCAATCTCGGCACAAGTACTATAAAAATCTGTGAGGATGGATAAAAACCTCTAAATAAATTTTCATACGCAAAACTGGAATGACTAAAATTGAAAAACTGGTCGGCATACGATGCTCCAGTATCATAGTAGTTCAGACCGATGGTATTCATCATACGCAGAAAATCTCCGTTATCGGCAACACCAATAAATGGCCCTACGAATAGCAAATAAATAATGATACCGCAGCCGGCAAGGCCTACGAGATACTCCGGTTTCCAGAACTTTTTCATGATTCCCCCTATCTCTGTGGTAACAGCTTCACATATTCGTCGGACAAATTCATTAGCTTCAAAATATACTCATAATCAGTCTGATATTTTGTGAAATCCGATACTGGCTTAAGCGTATCCAACGACACAGCTTTACCATCAGCAAAATCTTTACCAGGCACATAGAGAATATCATCATTAAAGAAAGAACCAGAAGGCAAATAATACCGCATCCCTAACACATTACGATCAATGTTCAAGAGATCATGACCAAATGCTGTATAACCTTCTTCTTTTAAAGAAACCCCCAATAGGTTAGCTATTGTTGGAAGAATATCCAACTGTCCACCGGTTCTCTCTACTACCTTCCCTTGCTCCATTCCTGGTACATGTACAATCAATGGAATATTAAAGCGACTGATCCGGGAATCGTATGGAATCCCCAAAGCACTTTCTACTTGCTCCGGTGGCACATCCTGCGGCTGCAAGCCAAAATGATCGCCATACATCACCAGCACAGTGTTATCCCACATTCCATTTTTCTTCAAACCCTCTATTAAAGTTCCAATGGCATAATCAGTATAGTTAATAGCAGTCAAATAATCGCCAAGCATCGTGTTTTTTAACTCATCAGGCACTGATATCTTCTTAAAAGAGTCCGGAATTTGGAAGGGATGATGGCTGGACGCCGTCACCATTTGTGCGTAGAAAGGAGTTCCTTTCTTCTGCAGCTCTGCCAATTTCTCGACACCCGTAATATAAAGCTGTTCATCGGAAGCACCAAACGCATTAAAATGATCATTGGTAAAATAATCTTTATCATAATAGCCGTTAAATCCAAGTGCAGGATATAGCTCATTCCGATTCCAAAAGCCCACTTGATTCACGTGAAAGGTGTACGCCTCATATCCTTTATCTCTCAGCAGACGTGGTAGGCTCGGCAGTTCTCTGTCCCCGAATCCAGTGGACATTGCCAAGGTCCCGATTGGATAAATCGACGTGTTGCTCATAAATTCAGCGTCAGAAGTATTGCCCGGACCAATCTGCTGGTAGACATGGGGGAAGTAAAATCCCTCATCTGCCAACTTGTTCAACACTGGAGTCAGCTCTTGACCCTTCAGGGATTGATGCAGCGGGAAGTTTTGGAAAGCTTCCATTTGGATGACAATTACATTTTTGCCCTTTTGCGAGCCGAAATACTCAGGTGCTGTGCCCGCGGCCTTACTACTATAAGGATAGGAAGCTTGCAGTTCATCAATCTTCGCGATGGTATCCTTAATATCTCCGGTTCCAATGAGATTGTTATCTTCCTTGACCTTAATTGCGGCAACGACCTCATAATTCAGGAATCCGGCACTTTCTGCCTGCACAAGCTCATTTGTAATTCCCCGCGCAGAATTGACAGAATTGGCCGATAAAGCAAAACCTCCAAGAATAGCCACCAGAATCACCATCATATGTGCCAATCGTGTGTTCCGGGAGCTGAATCGCTCACGCTCACGCGGATAGGCTTTTCCATGCTGCCATCTGCGGATCAAGACATAGATTGCCATGATCACAAAATCAGCGAAAAATAAATAATCAATAGTCTGTATCGTTGATTCTACGCTTGCCTTCACTTGAAACACCTGATTCAGTTCATATAAAGCCAGATACGTAGGAACAGAACCAAAGTGATTGAAATATACACTGGCTGCGAACAGCAGCAGCGATAATATCCCGTTAAATGTCCAATAGACAGCTGTTCTCACCCGCGAAGGAGTAATGACTGTCAGTATCCCCATGATGAAGAGGACTGGAGCAACATCTGCTGCAATCCACTCCCAAGCAATTCTATCAAAGAACAGCACTCTCAGCAGGAGCAGCTTCAACCATAGCAGCAGGACAACAATATAGAACTGAGCTCGATTCGGCCCGTGCTTTTTCACGTTTTAATCCCCTCTTACCTTTTCATTTGTTCTGATTATGAACTCTATTCATCTTTTCTGTAAAATATCAGATTGTTCTAGTATAACAATACTTACTTTTTTTATCAAAAATGTGCACCTTTCGCTCCCACTACAAATAGGGAAATCCCACGCCTTTTCGGCTGTGGAACCTCCCTATTTAAGCCTATTATGTTATGCCTTTCAATCTAAGACTGGCTTGCTGGCAAATCCTCTTTTACCTTCCAGATCGTTAAATCACTATCATAATATACAGTGATCTCAGGACTGCCAAGCTTATGAAAAGTGAGATTCCCGGGCTCCTGATCTCTTTTAAGCAAGCTATATTCGCTCACATCAGCAACGCTAAATATCTTAGTCAGCAGAGGTGCTGCCTTCTCACGTAGGCGATCCCCATCAATTAGAGACAGCTCCCGGTCTAATACCGTTAGTTGTTTGGGATCTGTTTTATCACTAGCACGAGGATTTGTATCACTAATCTGCTCAATCCTTCTAGTAACATTATCGAACGTAACCGAAACCTTTGATCCGTATTGCAGCGTAAGCGTATCCTGATCCTTGTCCATAGCCCGAAATACTAAACTAAGCTCTTCACCTCCGTTACCTCTCAACACCTTCAAGGCCTGTTCCCCAGCTTGACGCATCTCTTCTGATACCGCCGAGGCCTCAAGCGTGGCTGATGCGTAATCGAATTCACCATTTACAAATCCGATACGCCATTTCTCCGCCCTAAAGTTATTCTCAATTTTCACGCCAGAATGTTGTGTAACATCATATTCAACGTATCTGAGCACTTCATAAGCTGAATCATTCGCATAACCCAGTTTGCCCTTGATCTCTTCCGCACGGGTATTCATTTCAGCGTCGATCTCCGCAGCTGTCAGAATCCTACTCATCTTCGTTTGCACCAGTTCTCCTGTCTCATAATTGATCCAGATATATGCGGAGTCCTCACCTTTCTGGTAAGAGTAAAATATCTGCTGTTGCTCCTTAAGCCATTCCCGGTGATCTAGCGGATAAGTCTTTCCAAGTAAACTCTGCATCACCTGATCTGCGTTCCGCTGTAGCTCAGCCTCCGTGAAATGCGACGAAACCTCAGTTTGCGCAGGGTTGCTTGATTCATTACCGAGGAACCTTCCGTTCAGAAAGAATACACCTAAGCCCAACAATACAATAAAACTCGCCACAGCCAACAATTGCACAGGCAGTCTTTTTCCTGAGTAAGATTTCGCTCCCTGTTGATCTTCTTGAATTCGGCGAATGACGTTGTCTGCATGCCTCATAGTAAACTTTTCATTTCCAAAAGGTCCTTTTCGGGCCTGAGCATACCATTCCGGTTTATGATCCTCCATCATTCTACCCCCTTTAATTTGTTCTGAATTTTTTGCCGCGCTCGGTGCAATCTTGATTTTACCGTTCCGTGACTCAAGTTCATCAGTTCAGCTATTTCTTTTATAGAGAGCTCATATTTCAAATCCAGGACCAATATTTCGCGCAGCTTTGGAGACAATGCCATAATTAGATCCCATATCTCACCAATGGACTGATTACCCAAATACTCCATCTCCGCAGATCGGGCTACGCCAAGAGGTTCGACAGTTTTTTCCCGCTGCTTCACATCAACCGTGGACAATGGCTGTACACCACCCCATAAGCCCGAACGAAAAAAGCGCGATTTCCGGTGCGAAAAAACAGTATTCCTGGCAATCGTAAGCAACCATGCTTTAAATGAAGAACCCCCGGTACGTTCCAATCCGGTAATAACATTTAATGAATACTTCTTGAGCCAGATCATCGGCTTGTTCAGAATTTTTGGTAAGATAATAGATATAATTCCATATATCCTCTCCGTAACGGCTCATGATTTCTCTTAGTTGCTGTTCATTCATCGTCTCGCTATGCTGAAGACCTTCCAGTTCCAATTAGCTTCACCTCACTTAATACGACCTCATAAAAGGCACCTTAGTTCCCTTATGTTCATATTTTCTCATAAAAAAACAGGGGGTCCAGTGATGATCCCCTGCGAATGATAAGATATCCGAATCCGAATCGACCTCTCCCCTCAAACGATCGAGGTATGCGTGAGTAATCTTTTAATAGAACGGTTAGCTTCATTTAGTACAATTTCTTTATCCACAGTCTTTAGCAAACCTCTTTCCATCACGATCTCCCCGTCGATTATCGTTGTCTCCACATCTGCCCGCGTAGCGGAATATACAATTCTAGAGATGGGATCTACGTCGTAAGAGGGGAAGGTATGAAAATTGTAGAGATTAAGGAGCACTAGATCTGCTTTTTTGCCTACCTCGATACTCCCGATCTTATGCTCCATCCCTACGGCCTTCGCCCCACCAATAGTAGCCATACGGAATACACTGCGGGCATCCATGGTTGTGGGTCCGTGATGAGGCTTTTGAATAATCGCCGCCAATCGCATCTCATTAAACATATCCAGATTGTTATTGCATGGAGCGCCATCCGCTCCCAGACTAAGAGAAACATGCTCATGAAGCATCCCTGGTGTGTCGGCAATTCCGGAGGCCAATTTCAGATTGGAACCCGGGCAATGACTTACATGCACTCCTCGATCCCGCAAAATCCGCCGCTCCTCAGCATCCAACCACACGCAATGCGCCAGTATAAGCCGTTCATTGGCTAATCCTAGATGGTCCAGATAGACGATGTTACGCATGCCAGTCATGGCCTGCACAATCTCAATTTCCCCTAAATTCTCAGACGCATGAGTATGCACCTTCACATGGTATCTTGCGGACAGATCTCGCACCTCGGTTAATAAAGGCTCTGTACAGGAAATCACAAAACGTGGAGAAAATGCATACTGAATCCGGCCGTTTCCATAACCATTCCATTTTTCCAGTAGATCGACACTTTCCTGCAAAGAAGATGCGGTATCCTCCTGCAGCGCCTCAGGCACATCTCCCCCTTTTTGATCCATCATCACCTTGCCGGACAAGGCCCGGATTCCACTTTTAGCTATAGCCTGAAACGCAAAATCCGTATGATGGACAGTCTCCATATCCACAATCGTCGTCGTGCCGCTGGTGATCAGTTCGCCGATGCCAAGCATAGCCGAATAATAAAGGGATTCTTCATCATGCGCGGCCTCTAATGGCCAGATTCGTTTGCGCAGCCAATCCATCAGCTCCAGATCGTCCCCTTTACCTCGGAATAACGTCTGGCATAAATGAATATGAGTCTGGATAAAACCCGGAATTAATGTACGGTTCGTAGCATCAATGATCTGCTCGTCGCCCTGCGGGATCAGGCCAGTGCCGATTTCAACAATGAGATCATCCTTAATCCGGACATCCCCGTGTATAATTTCCTCTTGCTTGTTCATCGTAATGATTTCGGCATTTTTGATCAAAATATTCCCCATAGCCCTTCTCCCCCTCATTGAGTTAATTCCAGTACAACCTCACGCATGTAGCACAAAAAGGCTACGAAAATATGCCTGAGCATATTTTCGTAGCCAGAAATTTACGGTTCCCGGTAGAGACCCTTAAACCAATTATTAAGGATATACGAAAAAAGACTATTCATTTGTAATTTGAATAGTCCAATAATAATCTAAAGACAGGTTATATGTCAATATACATGACACATAAAATTGATTTCGTTTTATTAATACTGTTTCATAAAAGTGATTTAGTATTTTATGTTATGTTAAATAACATAATTCGATTTATGATCACGATTATTCTGTTTGAAGAAAATTTCGATCACGATACCCTGTACTTTGCGTCAGATTTACTGTCAGGAAAACATAGAAAATAAGCTTTCCGAGAGCTATTTCATGGCTTAAGAGACAGCCGTTTCGTTCGATTAAGTCGGCCATTTCGCACGATTAGGTCGACCATTTCGGACAGTATCTCTGCTTACTCTAACGCGTTGTGCTAAACCACTGCCTGCATATAGCGCGGTATGGTGGACTGGTCAGAGCCCGAAAGTGTACGTCTAGCTCTATTCATCTAACTGACCTATGCCGACCCTACTGCTACTCAACTGCTACTTCTGCACTGCTTCGGCTTCTTGTATTTCTCCCCTACGCCTACTCCACTGCTACGTCTACTGATACTGCTTCTACTACTGCCCCTACACTACTCTTATTTCTGCACTTCTACGTTCCCCTTGCGCCTATTACACTGCTACGTCTACTGCTTCTGCTACGTCTACTGCTACAACAACTACAACTACAGCTCCTACTCTACTCCTACTTCTGCACTTTTACTTTCTCCCTGCGCCTACTCCACTGCTACTTCTACTGCTTCTGCTACTACTGTCCCTACACTACTTCTACTTCTGCACATCTATGTTCCCCTTGCGACTATTACACTGCTACGTCTACTTCTACATCTACATCTACATCTACTCCTGCTTCTACTGCTCTCGCTACGTCCACACCACGGGTGAGTCATAATCCTCCATACTTTCGGACCCAGATGACGCTATTCCCTCGAAACAGGGCCATATGCAGTGTGTTTTGTACCAATAGCTGCGCTGGAGTCCGATAGCATTCCCAAATGTGGGAAAATTCCGCGTTTAAGGTCATCTGGGTCCGTTACTATCGAGTCATACTCAACCGCTGATGCTTATAGACCCAGATGACACTATTTGCACATTTTCGCTTATTGATCAGGGTTTCGGACTCCAATGACGCTATTTGCACATTTATCGCCTTTTGAGCAAGATTTCGGACTCCAGTGACGCTATTCCCTCGAAACAGGTCCATATGTAGTGTGTTTTATACCAATAGCTGCGCTGGAGTCCGATAGCATCCCAAATGTGGGAAAATTCCACGTTTAAGGTCATCTGGGTCCGTTACTATCGAGTCATACTCAACTGCTGATGCTTATGGACCCAGATGCGCTATTTGCACATTTTCGCTTATTGATCAGGGTTTCGGACCCAGCTGACGCTATTTGCACATTTATCGCCTTTGGAGCAGGGTTTCGGACTCCTCCAGTGACGCTATTCCCTCGAAACAGGTTCATATGCAGTGTGTTTTATACCAATAGCTGCGCTGGAGTCCGATAGCATCCCAAATGTGGGAAAATTCCACGTTTAAGGTCATCTGGGTCCGTTACTGGCGAGTCATACTCAGCCGCTGATGCTTATGGACCCAGATGACACTATTTGCACACTTATCGCCTTTTGAGCAGGGTTTCGGACTCCAGTGACGCTATTTGCACATTTTCGCTTTTTGAGCATGGTTTCGGACTCCAGTGACGCTATTCCCTCGAAACAGGTCCATATGTAGTGTGTTTTATAGTAATAGCTGCGCTGGAGTCCGATAGCATCCCAAATGTGGGAAAATTCCACGTTTAAGGTCATCTGGGTCCGTTACTGGCGAGTCATACTCAGCCGCTGATGCTTATGGACCCAGATGACGCTATTTGCACACTTATCGCCTTTTGAGCAGGGTTTCGGACTCCAATGACGCTTTTTTGCAAATTCATCGCCTTTTGAGCAAGATTTCGGACTCCAGTGACGCTATTCCCTCGAAACAGGTCCACATGCAGTGTGTTTTATACCAATAGCTGCGCTGGAGTCCGATAGCATCCCAAATGTGGGAAAATTCCACGTTTAAGGTCATCTGGGTCCGTTACTATCGAGTCATACTCAACTGCTGATGCTTATGAACCCAGATGACGCTATTTGCATATTTTCGCTTATTGATCAGGGTTTCGGACTCCAATGACGCTATTTGCACATTTATCGCCTTTTGAGCAAGATTTCGGACTCCAGTGACGCTATTCCCTCGAAACAGGTCCATATGCAGTGTGTTTTATAGTAATAGCTGCGCTGGAGTCCGATAGCATCCCAAATGTGGGAAAATTCCACGTTTAAGGTCATCTGGGTCCGATAGTGTCGAGTCATACTCTACCACTGATGCTTTCGGACCCAGATGACGCTATTTGCACACTTATCGCCTTTTGAGCAGGGTTTCGGACTCCAATGACGCTATTCCCTCGAAACAGGTCCATATGCAGTGTGTTTTATACCAATAGCTGCGCTGGAGTCCGATAGCATCCCAAATGTGGGAAAATTCCACGTTTAAGGTCATCTGGGTCCGATAGTGTCGAGTCATACTCTGCCACTGATGCTTTCGGACCCAGCTGACGCTATTTACACATTTTCGCTTATTGATCAGTATTTCGGACTCCAATGACGCTATTTGCACACTTATCGCCTTTTGAGCAGGGTTTCGGACTCCAATGACGCTTTTTTGCAAATTCATCGCCTTTTGAGCAGGGTTTCCGTAAGCGCAAATGCTACCTAATCAAACAAAGTTTTTGTTTAGAGAAAGGTGTTATTTTCACGAAAAAAGAGGATATCCCAGCAGCCATTTGATGGCTCATGAGATATCCTCTGGTTCTCTCGCTATGTTAAGCTTCCGAGTTTCCATGCTTTTCTAGAACCTTCTCGAACACCGGAAAATTAGCGGTGCGCCCCGGAAAAGTTACTTCACCCCTGCGATCATAACCTAACTTGGGATATAGGGCGAGTGCCCCAGTGTTCTTAGCATATGTATCCAGACGGATACTGGAATAACCATTCTGGCGAGCATATTCTTCTGCATAAGTGCTAAGACGGCGCGCAATTCCCTTCCCTTGCACTTCGGGATGCACAGCCAATCTATGCATAATTAAATGAGGCCCTTGCGTTTCTGTCCAGTCAATCTTCCCATACTGCTCAGATTGGTGCTCGTCCAACACTAGAATGCCGGCCACCGCATTGTTCTCCTCACATACCCATAGATTGCCACGTTCAATATCAAGGGAGATGATCTCCCGGTTCGGATAATGCTCGTCCCACTGATCGCTGCCACCTGCTTGCATCACCTGTACGCATTTGGCAATCAGCTCCATAATTTCATCAATCTCATCTTTGCGTGCTCTGCGAATCTCAGTACCCATGAATCATCCCTGCCTTCATCTTAACCTCATATTATTTTCACTTTCATTATGAAGTTTATCACATCGGCAGCGCAGCAAACCAGTCCGCACGAAAACCCCAAGACCCGCTCACGGACGGAGCGGATCTTGTCATCTGTGTCTCCTAGCTGAATTCCAGCTTATGCCCGTCCTCGAAGCCCTTGGCGAAACCGGCGTCGAACCCCACGTTGTATGCTTCGGTGTAGCCCTGTTGAAAGGCGTCTGCCGGAGGCGTTTCCGGCGAAACGCCCAGCTCCGGGGGGAGCGGAATTACCTGTGGAGCAGGCGGAGCCTCGCTCACGGGTACCACAATCACCGGTGGCTGCGCAACCCTTACTTTACGAACAAGCTTGCGACGAAGTCTTCTTTTCTTGCGTAGCAATAGGCCTTTCTTTGACTTCCCATAACGAGCAGTTTTCCGGGCAAGAACTCTGCGGGATTTACGGGCTAGCCCTTTACGAACTTTTGCTTTCCGCGAGAGCAGCAATGTGCGTCTACGGGTTCTGCCTGAACGTAGCGTTCTGCGGCTTTTTTTCTTCATGCTTCTACTCCTCCTGTGCTCCATGTTCTCTGGAGGTTCCTACGGCGTATGCCTTGCTCAGCCATGGCGCAGCAGGAATTCCCCGTTTAGGACGATGTAGTGAAATCCCGGACATCATCCGGCACATCGCACTCTGATACCCACTTAAAATCCTGATATTGTCGCTCAATTTGCGGGCCGTCAACTCAGATTGCTCCGTCAATTCGGCGATGCTCTCCAAGATGGCCGCCAAAGCAGCCTGACTGCGCGAAATGGAGCGAATCATCTCCAGCTTGACGGCATGTTCAGAGAGACGGTCCCCGCTCATTTGCTGTCTTCTCCAAAACTAAAGCCATCACCTGACATGTCTCCAAAACCTTCCCCGCCACCATCGTCTTCACCACTGCCCAGCACTGCTTTTAAATTGCTGTAGAGTCCGTTCTCCAGTTTGGTCAGCCCTTCGACCATCTCCACGATGACCTCGTGTATAGAGAGGGACTCCTTCAGTTGCTCACTGTGGGAATCAAAGGCTCTAGCGTGGATATGATGCTGTGCCCACTGCTTTACCTTTTCAGCTTCAACCGCCTTAGCTTCCAGAATCAACGCAACGTTCCACTGGATGGCGGCGGTGGACTCCAGCATTTGCAGATAAGCCTTTTCTCTGCTCATCTTCCGCCTCCTGCTCCTATAGCGTTACTCTTCTTCTTGACCGTTCAATTCCTTAATCACTCTGCCTACCCCATCAGCCATCGCTTCTTCCAGATCTGCAAGTGCATTCAAGTAAGCAATAATGTTCTTGTTTACCTGAGTTGAGCTTTCGATCATCCCGCTGATCCCATCAAAATCAGGCTCCGCATCTGGCAGATCGTGGACAATTTGCGACATACGGACAGCCACATGGCGCTCAGCATCTAGAATCCGCGCCATCTGTTCGTGCGTATGGGCCATGTGCTGCAGGACTTTAGTTATTTTACTCTGCACCTTCATGTCTCCTTTGCTCAAACGCCCTGCTACAGCATATGCGGCAGGAGCCGGGACGGTGCCGGGATCCTCGACAAGTTAAGGCTCTATTCGTGACTGGAATGACATAAAAATTACGTTATTGCTAAGTACATTTAAAAGGATTAAAATGTGAAATGCACAATCCTGAGTTTACCAAAGGTTGGTGGGGAATATATGAAGCTTGAAAGCAAGCGTATCGATCTAATACCTTTAACTGCCCCAGAGCTCACGCTAGCAATAAATAACTATTCGGAGCTACAGCAGCAATTAGGCTTAGCTGCCATCAGTGCGGCGCTTGATGATGAAATGCAATATGCTATGCAGATCAGGCTAAAAAAGGTGCAGCAGGACCCCGACCATTACCTATGGTTAACGAACTGGGCCATCATCCATCGGGAAGATCAATGTATTATAGGATTCATTATCCTTAAAGGTTACCCGAATGAGAAAGGCGAGGTTATTCTAGGGTATGGGATTGATGAGAAATATAGAAGAAAAGGGTATGCAACAGAGGCACTACACACAATTAATGCATGGATCTTCTCCCATCCCCAAGCTGTCTATGTAATCGCTGACACTGAAAAAGATAATACAGCCTCCCACAAAGTATTGGAGCGTCTAGGCTCTGAGAGATACAAAGAAACTGAGGATTTAATCTGGTGGAGGATTTCTAACCCCCGAGCTCTCTGAGTAACGCGTGATTTCAAAGCCCTTGCGGCTATCTATAGCAGGATTACAACAAAAAAAGCACTGCCTTATGGCAGTGCATCTTTTAACTTTTCCCCCGCCTCGTGCAAAGACTGAAACGTTCCCGCATCACTCCACCAATCCTTAAGCACATCATAACTAAGTCTGCGATCAGCGGCGTATATATTATTTACATCGGTAATCTCCAGCTCCCCCCTCTTGGAAGGCGATACCTGCCGGATGATATCAAATACAGCTTCATCGTACATATAAATACCAGTTACACAATAATTGGTCTTCGGATGCTCAGGCTTTTCTTCGATATAAGCAATCCATGCCGCATCTTGACTATCAAACACAGGTACACCGTATCTGCGCGCGTCCTCCACCGGCTTCAGCAACACCTTTGCAGTGCCCGCTGGCTGACGAAGATAACTCTCCACATAAGGCTTCAGATCATCCATAAAAAGATTATCCCCGAGCAATACAACAAATCGTTCCCCTGGGAAAATGAAACCTTCTGCTAAATCAAGCGCCTCGGCAATGCCTCCGGCAGCTTCCTGAATTTTATAGGTCAGAGATACACCAAATGCAGCACCGCTGCCTAAAAAATCCGTGTACAGGCCAGCAGACTGCTTGCTTATGACCAGAAGAATGTCGGTAATTCCTCCCCGGCGAAGCCGGTCTATGCCGTAACAGACCATAGGATATTTGCCGACCGGAAGCAAATGTTTGTTCATAAGCCGGGTCAGCGGTTGAAGTCTAGATCCTGTTCCGCCCGCCAGTATGACTCCTTTCACTTACTTTCCTCCTCTTTATCTACGTCCTTTGCCTTCGGATCTGCACTTCATATAAAATTAATAGGATCTACATTCCATTTATCTATAAAGATCTTGCGATTTCGTTCCACCAGTACTTGCAGTCCGGTATTGTAAACTTGCTTGAAACTTGCACTTCCTTCATGGTGCACCAAGCAATCCCCGGCGATAAGCAGCCGATATCCCTTTATCCTGGCGCGATAACAATAATCATCATCTTCGTAATGTCCAGGTGAGAATCTCTCATCCAGTAGACCTACGGAAGTTAGCAGCTCTCTTTTGAATAAAAAACATAATCCTACCAGCCGTCTCGTCTCCAGCCATTTCTGGGGATTTGGAAGGTTCGCCCTCTCAGCAGCCTGATGAAAACCTATCAGACCTTCATAATCGGTCTTCACCTGTTGACGTCCACTGGCATAGTTTGTGACTGGTCCAACAATACCTACATCAGGAGCACTATATAGAGCCCTCTTCAGATTAGTTAACCATCCTTGAGACACCACTACATCGTTATTCAGCAGCAGGACTTCATCACCTGACGCTAGCTGTAGCCCCAAATTGCATGCAGTTGGAAAGCCGCGATTGTCTGGCAATGAAATAAACGTTATATGATTCGCACGGCAATAGGTGTCTGTTCCGTCCGTTGAAGCATTGTCCACTACGATAATCTCATAAGGCGGCGGAGTGTAGGCACGAATAGATTCCACACAGGCCCGCAGCAAGGGCAGCGCATTGTAGGTTGGAATAATAATACTCGTCAGCGTCATATCCGATTCCTCCAAGCGGCTACCTGTCTGCGGTACTCACGCTGTGTTTCACTACTTAGCAGACCGCCAGCTTTTCGCCGGGAAAGAACCTCATGTAGAGCCTCAGCATGATCTCCTATGATCAGTTTTTCCACAGCATTTCCAACCCCTGTATTTGCCTTGCGCAGCCGATTATGTTTAATAACATTTACCGTTCCTACCTTCTCCACCCGTAACTTTTCTAATACAGAGCGAGCTTGGGCTTTAGGTGGAACCATTAATTCACGGTAGCCTATGGTCTCAAGCGCATGCCGCGAAAGCGCATGAGGAACAGCTGTCATAGAGCTAACCCCGAGATCGTACCTATCCAGAGCATAATTCAGAAACAGTTTGCTGCGGGTGACATCATCACATAATCCAAAGGAAGGCATCAGTGAGTCTAAATCATTAAGAGCTACATCAATTCCGCGATCTACAGCCGCCGTGAATGAAACGAGCTGAGAGGCCGGAATGACCATATCTCCATCCAGAAAAAGCAATATATCCCCGCGACTCAGCTTTGCACCGATAGCCCGGCCCACATCATGTCCGACAGACTCTGGGCAGTGTACTACAATGGCTTGACGATGTTGTCTAGAAATAGGAAAAGAGTTATCACTGCAGCCATTAAGTACGACAATAATTTCTGCAGGTTCAAGCCGTGCAACCTGATGCAGCAGACGGGACAAGGTCTGCTCCTCATTACGCGCGGAGATAATGACTGACAAAGTCCCACGTAACTTCGGTAATTTCAGAGTCTCCTTGCCTGCCTTCGATTGCCGAGACAGAAGCGGGCGAGCAGCAGCGTTGGCTTTTACAGAGCGATTGGCTGACCTGTGACGGATTGGGCGTTTCTTTGCCGTTCGAGCTGCTGTGCCTCGTAAAGTTGCAACCATCATCTCACCATCTCTCTGCGCCGGGCTCCGTCGCCAAAGCCCGCTCTGTTCCCCCGATGTTCCAGCAAGAGGGATACAGCCTCCATATGATCCGCTGTAATCAACTGCTGCAATGGATCTATGCCGTCTTCCTTGCGCCTCACCGCATTTAACTTCCCTACAGGTACTTTGTGAGCGGCTACCACATGCAGTCCACTAAGAATTGCCTGGGCATGCGCCAGTGGAGGACGTGATAATGAATCGCTCCCTAAAATATCAAGTGCTCTGCGGCTGATTGCGTGCGGAACTGCCGTCATCGAACATCCCTTCAGATCTGGACGGCCAAGCAGAATATTCAGTGCATGTTTAGACAGCACCACCGGATGGGGGGACAGCTTCCGGACCGGACCGGAATAATCATTAAGCGCTATGTCCACTCCACCACTAACAGCAGTGACGTAAGGACGCAGCCCCGAAGCAGGTATCACCAAATCTCCATCTGTAAACAATAGGATTTCTCCCTTGGCTGCCTCAGCTCCCACACTACGGCCAGCGTCGTGTCCAAGCGGCAACTCATAGGAAATAACACGCGCACCTAGCGATTGTGCAATCCCTGCCGTTTGATCAGTGGATCCATTCACGACCACAATTACCTCGCAGCGCGGGTGGACCCCTCTGGCTCCTGATATCACTCCCGCAATGGTCTGAGCTTCATTCATGGCTGGAATAATAACCGAAACATAGGGATTAGGATGGTTAACTATAGGGACTACAGCGACTTGCCGCACTGGGCGTGAAGTCCGCCGCTTCATCCGAGAGACCCGCCGCCCTGTGCGGCGGGCAGAAGTTCGTTTGGGCTTCATGCTCATCCACCTTCCTTACAGAGCCAATTCTTCAGGCTGAGGGTTACATCACAGTTTATGTACTACAACGCACAGGGTAACGGCAATTGTCTCCTGTCGTTCTGAAAACAGGACAAATGTACTCCCCACCAAACTTCGGCTTAGATACATTGCGCATAGCCAGCTGCCGCGGACACAACCTGCGGCGGTAACGAACGCAGTAACGCAGCAGGGGGATTAGGTTAGGACGCTATCGGACACAGCCGAATCCGCATCAGGTAATTGTACTTTAGCGCTATCGGACACAACCGAATCCACAACGGATGATTATACTTTTGCACTATCGGACACAACCGAATCTGCAGCGGATGATTATACTTTTGCACTATCGGACACAACCGAATCTGCAGCGGATGATTATACTTCAGCGCTATCGGACACAGTTGCTCCTATTCGCCGCATTATCACACTTTTAGGTTATTAACGGACTCCATAGCAGCTATTGGCATGAAAAGAACCCAATAAGGCTCTTTTTCTATACAATAGCGTCACTAGAGTCCGAAACCAGCCTCAAAAAACGATAAACCTGCAAATAACGCCATCTGGGTCCGTAGTGGCAGCGGATGTTAGACTACCAGGCTATCGGACAGAACCGCAGCCACAGCGATTGATTAAACCCGGCGATGCTGACAAGTACCGTTCCCCACCAAAAAAACAGAGCAGCGATCTCCAATAAGGAGATTCGCTGCTCTGCTGTTTTTAAGAGGAATTGCTTAAGGTTCAATCAAATACACGATCATCTGCTGCCGGTTTAGCTAAGGGAGCACCTATAGCAATCCAAGAGATAACCCCATAGAAATGCGGAGTTTCGCGCAACCGCACCACTTGAATCACTGCTTCTCCATTGGCTCTGCTCTTTAAGGAAGCATAGAAGTAAGGCTGATTGGTCATGGCAACAAGCACATAACCCGTATGCCCAAAGCTCTCATCAAACGATACGGTTACCTCTACACTCTCTGCATCCCCATTGAACATAAATGCTGTCATTCCAAACTGCTGTAGTGCTTCTCGCTTCCCAGCTGTCTGAATCGGACTGAAGGACAGATGATCTGTATTTACAGAGTTCGGTGCCAGATGAGTCCCGTTTACTGCACCTGGGGAAATATGATATTCCTGAACACTCTCTTCTTCCAGATGGCGGGCTTGAATCGCAAACGAAGAGATTTTGGATGCTACTACCGCTTCATCCTGAAGCTCTGTTGTCCCTACTGCACCTTCTGTCAGATGAGCGGACTCGATACTGCCTTCCTTCAGCTTAGCTCCGTTGATACTGCCATCCGGGAGCAGGGCTGAGCTGCGTGTTTCATCCGCAAGATGCTCTAATTTGATGATGCCAGGCTGCAAATGCCGATCTGCCACGATCTTGTCAGCAAGATGCTCTCCGTAAACACTCCATGGTTGTAAATGTGAAGAACTCACGGAGCCTTCAGCGAGTTTTTCTTCCGTAATGCTGCCATCCGGCAACAAATCCGCACTGCGTACCTCTTCTGCCAAATGCTTTAGGGTGATGCTGTCCGATCGAATATGGCGGCCATCCACCGCATCCCCGGCCAAATGACCTCCAGAGACGCTGCCTTGGGCTAAATGGAAAGACTGAATCGTCGCAACTTCAATCTTCTCGCCTGTAATACTGCCTTCCGGCAATAAATCAGCGCTGCGCACTTCTTCTGCCAAATGATTCAGAGTAATGCTTCCAGCACGGATATGGCGGCTATCTACCGCATTCCCCCCTAAGTGTCCCCCATAGACACTGCCAGGAGCCAAGTGGTAGGCAGTAATAGATCCACCCTCCAACTTTTTACCGGTAATGCTGCCATCCGGCAGTAACTCGGTGCTGCGTACCTCATCCGCTAGATGTGCTAGCTTGATCTCACCTTTTCCAATATGGAGACCTTCTACTGCAGACGGACTCAGATGAGTTCTATCCACACTTCCAGGCACTAGATGAATTGCTTCTACGGAGGCTTCCGCCAGCTTCTCCCCAGTAATGCTTCCGTCTGGCAGCAGCTCGGAGCTGCGTACCTCATCCGCCAGATGCGCTAGCTTGATCTCACCTTTTCCAATATGGCGTCCTTCTATTGCAGACGGACTCAGATGAGTTCCCTCCACGCTTTCAGGTACAATGTGATTTGAATTTATGGATGCTTCCGCCAGTTTCTCCCCAGTAATGCTACCGTCTGGCAGCAAATTGGAGCTGCGTGTTTCTTCGGCCAAATGAGCCAGCGTGATCTCACCATATCGGATATGACGTCCTTCTATTGTGTCTGGACTCAAATGACTGCCATCTACGCTTCCAGGCACCAGATGATTAGAATTTACGGATTCTTCCGCCAACTTCTCCCGAGTGATGCTACCGTCTGGCAGCAAGTCAGCGCTACGTGTTTCTTCGGCCAGATGAGCTAACGTAATCTCACCTTTTCCAATATGGCGCCCTTCGACAGAACCTGAACTTAGATGAACGCCTTCCACACTGCCAGGTACTAGATGATTTGAATTTACGGAAGCATGTGCCAGCTTTACTCCAGAAATACTACCGTCTGGCAGCAATTTGGAGCTGCGTGTTTCTTTTGCCAAATGAGCCAGCGTGATCTCACCGTATCGGATATGACGTCCTTCAACTGTGTCTGGGCCTAAATGGCTGCCATCCACACTGCCAGGCACTAGATGTATAGAACTTACGGATTCTTCCGCCAGCTTCTCTCTAGTAATGCTACCGTCTGGCAGCAGATCAGCGCTTCGGGTTTCATCGGCAAGATGAGCTAAGGTAATCTCACCTTTTCCAATATGACGTCCTTCGACGGAACCTGAACTCAGATGTCCGCCTTCCACACTTCCAAACACTAAATGAATAGAATCTACGGATGCTCCCGCCAGCTTCTTCCCGGTAATACTGCCTTCAGGCAGCAAGTCGGAGGTATATGCATCTGCAGCCAGATGAGCAAGCGTGACCTCACCCGGTAGGATATGTCGACCTTCTACAGAACCCGAGTTCAAATGACTTCCGTTCACACTTCCAGGCAGGAGATGGTTGGAATCTACCGATCCTTCTGCCAGCTTCTCCCCAGTTATGCAGCCGTCTGGCAGCAACTCAGAGCTACGTACCTCTTCCGCCAGATGAGCCAGCGTGATCTCACCCGGTAGGATATGACGGCCTTCAATGGTATCGATACACAGATGGCTGCCGTCTACACTACCAGGTGAAAGATGCTGAGAATCCACGGCACCTTTTACCAGCTTAGAGCTATTAATACTGCCCTCTTGGATTTGAACTGCAGAAATAGAATTCGGAAGGATATGACCATTCCCGATAGACAACGGCCGGATATGCGCCCCACTGACACTGCCGGGATTCAAATGTCTACTTTGAACAGCACTTTCGCTTATGGTTTTCGAACTCACAGCATTTACCGACAAATGCTCCGCTTGAACTGCTGACGCCGCCAGTTTACTGGATTCTATGCTGCCGTCTGCAAGCTTAGCCGAAGTGACTGCTAAATCACTGATTTTATCCGTTGAGACACTTTCCGGTGAAAGCTTCAACGAGGTCACTGCATGATCGGCCAGATGATGAGGCTGCACGGCTCCTGCTGCCAGGTGAATTTCTCTCACCGCAGCGGAAGCCAGCTTATCTCCTGAAACTGAGCCCGACTGAATCGCAGCGGAAGTCACACTATTTTCACCAAGATGTCTTCGTTCCACGGCTCCCGTGGCCAAATGATCCTTATTTACCACAGCATCCTGCAATACACGGCCGCTCACACTGGCATCCGCCAGATGCTTTTCCTCCACTGTACAAAAAGCGATATGTTCGCCACTGACTACTTCACGCGCAATCGTGCTGCCAATCACTGCACCTGCTGCCAGCTTAGCTGCATTTACACTTCCATCTGCCAACTTGGCTGAAGTAACGCTCTGTGCACGAAGATGCTCCCCACCCACAGATTCTGAAGCCAGCTGTTCTCCAGTCACAGCACCGGAAGATAAATGTTGAGTCTGAATAGCTTCTTCCTTGAGCTGCTCCGAGCCGACCGCTTCCGCAGCTATATGCGAATGATTCACTGCTTCGCGTTCCAGATGAATAGAAGTTATGGCTTGCATAGCAATTTGCGGTCCGCGAATGGCGGATTTAGCAATATGTCTTGTGGTCACTGCTTCGTCTGCCAGCTTATGTGGGAGAATGCTTTGGTCAGCAATTTTGGACGAGGTTACCGCTTGCTCCACTAACTGCGCAGTCCCTACTGCACCCTCAGCCAGCTTTAAAAAAGAGATGCTGCGGTCAGCCAAATGCCGACTTGATATTTCGCCATCACCGATATGATTACCATTCACACTTTCTGGGCTTAAATGTACGCTTCTTACGACATCTGCACCAAGTTGCTTAGAACCTATAGCTCCATCAGCTAAATGCCCGCCTTCGATAATACCCGTCTGCAGCTGTTCCTTACCGATCAATTTGCTGGCAAGCTGATCAGAACCAATCGCTCCCGGGGCCAGATGTCTGGCGGTTATCAAAGCGTCGCTAAGATGGCGGCCTTCAATGACAGCATCCGCTAGCTTTGAACTGCTGATTTCACCATCAGCTATTTTATCGCCAGATACCGCTGCATCGGCCAGCTTGGAACGGTCAACACTTCCGTTTGCTAGGTGGCGGCTTGTGATGCTGCTGCTTCCTATTTTGTCACTAGTAACGGCTCCATCTTCCAGTAAATCCGCAGTAATAATCAAATCGCTTAAATGGCGGCTCTCAATAGCTTTATCTGCAATTTGACCGCCGCCTATAATCCGATCAGCCAGCTTCTCTGGACTAATACTGCCATTTTTCAGCTTCTCTCCACTGATCGAATGATCCAGCAGCTTACCGCCACTAACGCTTCCTTCTGCTAAATGCTCGCCCACTATCGATTCTGGTGCGATTTTTGCAGAAGTGACTGCCTTGTCCGCGATATTGATACTCTGTACAGCGTAATCTTGCAGCCAAGGTGTACCAATAATGCCGAACTTTAGCTTAGAACCGTCAATGGTACGTGGAGCGATTTTGGCTCCGGTCACCGCTGCATCCGAAAGATCATCTGTATAAACGGGCTGAAAACGTTCTTTCTCTGGAGGAGCGAACCATACGGTTTCAGGAAGATTATCCGCCTGTTTCTGAAGCTGCGCTTCCTCTATAAGCTCCGGCTCCAATTGTAGAACTGGAGCAGAAGTTGGCTCCTCTAGAACGACTTCAGCTATTGCTCCCCCACTTACCTGAACTTCCGCGATCTCTGCTTCACTGACTCCGTCACTGTTATTCCCCGAGCTTCTAGAGCTGCTTTTGGTATCCAGCATACTCAGTTCCTCTTTATTGGGATTATCTACAAAATAGAGTCGTTTCTGTGGACTGCGCGGCTGCTTTTTTTTGGAACCCCTCACAAGCAGTCTCCTCCTTCCATCTAATGTTTCTCCTAGGCATCATATGCAGCGGTATGGGCTTATGACACCCTTTTGCGATGAGGCCTTCATAAGATTATGTATAAAAAAAGGCATCTGCCTTCGCGCATTCGTCCACCCTGACACGCGGGTACAAACATACTATGACAAGAGTAGAAAAAGCAGGGATCATGTAACCGATGAAACAGGAGGAACAAACATGGGGCATAAGCTCGTTGGAATATTACTAAATGCCGATATGCACCGGGGCGTTCCCCGGCTAAAAACAGGACAGGAGTCTCTATCCAACTATGAAGAGGCCGCGGCGGCATACGGTTTAGTCCCTTGCTTCCTGAAGCTCGCGGACATCGATACGGACACAGGCTTTAGTGCCGCCTATATAAAGGGAGTTAATGGATATAAAAGCGTAGTTGTTCCTACGCCTGCTGTTATCCATAACCGGGCAATATACAGCAAAAACAGCCCGGGGATGCAGCGTCTGCTGAAGCACTATCCCCTGATTTTCAATACATGTAATCGATACGGCAAAGATGAGATCCATCAGCTGCTTGAAAAAAATACGGAGCTTCGCGAATATTTACCCGTAACAACGAGAGTCTCAGGCCTAAAAGAAATGATGAATCTTTATCCCGATCTCATTCTTAAACCTTGCCGTGGAAGTATAGGGAATGGGGTCATGCGGCTGGTCCGCAAGGGAGCTCAGCGTTGGACCTTGAGCTACCTCTCCCCTTCGATGCAGCGCTGGAGAAGTATTCCCGTTAATCCGGCGGCGTTGCCACAAGCGCTCCGCGCACGCCTAACCTCCGTGCCTTATCTTGTACAAGAACGTATTCCCCTTGCTGAGATTGGAGGACGTCCCTTTGATCTACGCGTCACCGTTCAGCGCGGCTGGGGAGGAGATTGGCAGGTCACTGGGCTCTTCGCCAAACTGGCTGCCCCAGGGGGCTTTGTCTCCAATATAGCCCGCGGAGGAGAAGCGTTAAGCTCCTCCCTGGCGCTCGAAAAAGCCTTTTCAAGATCCACAGCGGCCCACATCCGTATGTCTGTCGAAATACTTAGCCTTGCAATCGCGCGGTGTCTGGAGCAACACCTTCCCGGACTGGCCGATATCGGACTGGATATAGGCATTACTAAGGACGGACGACTCTTCTTCATAGAATGTAACGGTCGCGACCAACGCTACGGATTTCATAAAGCCGGCCTTACGGAAATTTGGAAAGACAGCTATCGCAGACCTATGGGATATGCGCGTTTTTTAATAGAAACGAACAGTACGGTATATAACAGTTATTGATTTGTCTCCTATTCTATGTCAATATAATGCAGAGCAGAGACGACCCGTATACAACCGTACTGCTGCATTATGGAAGGGAGATGGGCATGGTAAAACAATTGCTACGGCTGATGACCGAGCTATCCTCACACCGGTGGCTTTCACGGTTAATGGGATCTTTTTCTCATAGTAGAATCAGCCGTTTTCTTATCCCGGCATTTATTAAGACTTATCAAATCCCCTCCGCTCAAGCGGAGAAAAATCCTGGAGAATATCTCACTCTTAATGAGTTTTTCAGCCGCCGGCTGAAGCCGGGCATGCGGCCTATTGCAACCGACGCTGACGCTTTGGTTAGTCCCGTAGACGCAACGATTACTGCTATGGGTGACATTAACGCCGGTACGATTATGAATGTAAAAGGGCAGGATTATAAGATCGAGGATCTCCTTAATCACTCCCCGCATCTGGAGCTGTACAAGAAGGGTTTTTTCTTCGTTCTTTATTTGAGTCCTACCGATTATCACCGGATTCACTCTCCCCTTACCGGACAAAAGGTGGAGAGCGATTATATTCGCGGACGGGCCTATCCTGTCAACGATTTCGGAATGCGACATATGAAGGGTGTCCTGAACCGCAACGAACGTCTCATTACGTATATTGCCGGGAGTCACGGAGAAACCGCGGTAGTAAAGGTAGGCGCAATGAACGTCAGCAGTATTCGTTATACGGATGATACCGCTGCCGAGTGGCAAATAGGCGATGATCTGGCTTATTTTGAGTTTGGCTCCACCGTAGTGCTGCTCACGGAAAGCGGTACCTTTACCCCGAGACCCAAGCTTGAGGTCAACTCAAAGGTAAAAATGGGCGAACTACTGGGAATGTTGCATCGACCTTTGTAGGGAGATTTAGGCGAATTCCCAGAAAAATTAGAGGGTGCCTCAAAAGCCATGAAATGGCTGCTGGGGTGCCCTCTAATTTTTGGGACTTCGTGTGGAGCACAGTTGCGGACGCGAACGCTCTAGCTATCGTTAGCTATCGTATACCTATCGTTAGCTATCGGACCCAGCTGACCTTATACGCGGATTTTTGACATATTTGCGATTCTATCGGACTCCACCGCAGCTATTGGCATGAAAAACACCCTATTTGTGCGAGATCTTAGGCAATAGCGGCGGCTGAGTCCGTAAGCATTTGCAGAGCGTTGGTCGAGGTTGGTCGAAAGTTAGTTAAGGGCTGGCCGAGAGTAAGTTGAGGGCTGGTCGAGCGTTGGTCGAGAATCAACGGAAAGTTGGTGAAAGGTTAGCCTCAGCGCTATCGGACCCAGATGACCTTATACGCGGCTTTTTCACACATTTGCAATTCTATCGGACTCCACCGCAGCTATTGGCATGAAAAACGCCATATTAGAGTCGATTCTTGGGCAATAGCGACGCTGGAGTCCGAAACTCCGCTCAAATGGCGATAAATGGGCAAATAGCGGCTGCTGAGTCCGTAAGCATTTGCAGAGCGTAGGTGGAGGTTGGTCGAGTGTTAGTGTAGGCTAGTCGAGTGTTAGTTGAGGGCTGGTTGAGGGCTGGTTGAGGGCTGGTCGAGAGCTGGTGGAAGGTGTGCGCTCGCCGCTATCGGACCCAGCTGACCTTATACGCGGATTTTTGACACATTTGCGATTCTATCGGACTCCACCGCAGCTATTGGCATGAAAAACGCCATATTAGAGTCGATTCTTGGGCAATAGCGACGCTGGAGTCCGAAACTCCGCTCAAATAGCGATAAATGGGCAAATAGCGGCGGCTGAGTCCGTAAGCATTTGCAGAGCGTTGGTGGAGGTTGGTCGAAATTTAGTTGAGGGCTAGTCGAGAGCTGGTGGAAGGTGGTCGAGAGTTGGTCGAGAATCAACGGAAAGTTGGGGAAAGGTTAGCCTCAGCGCTATCGGACCCAGCTGACCTTATACGCGGATTTTTGACACATTTGCGATTCTATCGGACTCCACCGCAGCTATTGGCATGAAAAACGCCATATTAGAGTCGATTCTTGGGCAATAGCGACGCTGGAGTCCGAAACTCCGCTCAAATAGCGATAAATGGGCAAATAGCGACGGCTGAGTCCGTAAGCATTTGCAGAGCGTTGGTGGAGGTTGGTCGAGTGTTAGTTGAGGGCTGGTCGAGCGGTAGTGGAGGGCTGGTCGAGCGGTAGTGGAGGGCTGGTCGAGCGTTGGTCGAGAATCAACGGAAAGTTGGTGGAAGGTTAGCATTCATCGCCATCGGACCCAACTGACCTTAAACGCGCCATTTTCGCACATTTGATTGGTCACAAACACACTAATAACAAAAAGGACAGCCCCAAGGCTGTCCTTTTATCTTTTCATGTAACCCACCTATTACGCCTGTTGCGCCTATTTAACCTATTAAACCTGTTATGCTTATTCAACCTGCTACGCCCTAATATGCTTATTACACCTAATACGCCTGTTACGCTTATATAACCTATTACACCTGATGCGCTTATTTAACCTTTACGCCCCGTTTTGCTTATTACTGTACATCCGTCATACTCAATACACCTGGTACGCCTATACGCTTACTACACGCCAATTACACATGTCCCTGCTTAGCAACATCAAGCGCCTTGGCCGCTACCTGTTCCGGATCTCCTAGATAAAAGCGACTGATAGGATTCATGTCCTCATCCAGTTTGTACACGAGCGGTACTCCTGTAGGAATATTGAGCTCCAGTAATGCCGCTTCATCAATATCCTCCATAAATTTAATCAATGCACGCAGCGTATTGCCGTGGGCTGAGATAAGCACCCGTTCTTTTTTACGCAAAAGAGGTACGATCCGGTTTCCCCAGAAATCGCCTACACGATGTACAGTGTCCTCCAGGCTCTCTCCACGCGGGATATCTCCCGGACGAACACTGCTGTAGCGAATATCGTTTCTGGCATACCTAGGATCATCAAGCTCCAGCAACGGGGGTCTCACCGATAAACTCCGCCGCCAGATATGCAGCTGCTCATCTCCATATTTTAGTGCTGTCTCGCTTTTACTTAATCCCTGCAATGCCCCGTAATGGCGTTCATTCAATTTCCAAGACTTTTGCACGGGAATCCACAGCAAATCCATCTCATCCAGTACATAGTTAAGAGTTTTAATCGAGCGTCTGAGTACCGAAGCAAAAGCCAGATCAAATGTATACCCAGCGTCCTTCAACAGCTTACCAGCAGTCTTTGCCTCTTGGATACCCTTCTCAGTTAAATCCGGGTCACTCCAGCCTGTGAACAAATTCTGTACATTGTACTGGCTCTCACCATGACGTATAAGTACGATTTCGTACATTTTCTCTCTCTCCTTCCAACTATGAACCTTATATATTCTACCGACGAACAACATTATGCGAAACGTATCGCAGAAAGCTCTCACCTTAGTAATAACCCAATCGTAGAAATAAATATCTACCGCTACCTCATAGTTAGGCCAATTAAACATCCTCAAAGGTACGTGAATGAGGCGTGCATGGAGCGTGAATGGTGTGTGGATATTGCGGTAAATGAGCGTACGCTTCATTGCAGAATGTGCAACAGAAAATCTTAACTTTCACTTGAAGATACATTACATTGTACTTCGTGCAATAGATTATCGTGATAATCTCTAGAAAGGCTGTTTCTCCTGAATTTGAATGTAAGATGTGCTTCAGAATTCAAATTCGACTGCTATTAGAGTCAATCTATTGTACAAAATACAACGTGAGGCACGATGAAATGCCCATCAGTTACTCTAATCTTCGACTTAAGTTCATTATATATATCATTTTCTAACAACACAAAAAAACCGGATGCCTCACGGCCCCGGCTATTTATATTTTTAGTCATATCAGGCGATTCTATGCTTGCTTGTTCAGTTTAGAACCAGCTATCCACGACAAAAGCATTCGCCTGCTTTAACCGTTTTAAGCGGTTTCTAAAAATACCTCCGCCTCCACTCTTACAATCCGTGTTGCAAATTCTGCGTCTGATGATCATGCCAAGAGTCTCCTTCCAAGAAGTTATGTAAATTCTCTGTAAACTAAACTGCAAAGTATTTACCCTTGGTTGAACAAACTGAAACAACAAAAGTGAATCAGCGGATCTCAGATGGACTTTTTCCGGTATATTGCTTGAACTGGCGGCTGAAAAAGAAAATGTCACGATACCCAAGCGCATCTGCTACCTCAGTAACATTCATTCCCGCGTACAGCAGTAAATGCTGAGCACGCTCAATCCGGGCTCGGATGACATAAGACTGCACAGAAGAACCCGTAAGCTCCTTGAACTTAATTGAAAAATACCGCGGTGAAAGCCCCGCACGAGCAGCAAGATCCTCTACACGGTGTGCAATCCCCGGATGCTGGCTCACATAGTTCGCTATTTCGTGAATGATTTCTGTCAAATGGTTGCTAACATAACGTTCTACTGGCTTCACACGGTCCTCCCTCAGCAGATGAATCATCAGCTGCTTCAGTACAAGCTGCCCTTCTTCCTCAGCGGCGTAAGTATCCACCAGAAATAGTCGAACGTACCGAGCAAGCAGATGTTCAAATTCAACGGTTTCTGTAAGCTCACGATAGGGCAGCGGAATATCCGTCACCTCTTCGGAGACATCAAAATGAATATATGTAAGTACAAGTGGCTTTTGCGGATTATGTGTAGCACTTGTATGGTCACCCGGACGAAAAAGGAAGCAGCTTCCCTTGCCTACTTGAAAGGGTTCATCGTTACGCACAACCGTCCCTTCCCCGCTCCATACATAAAATAAATCATAATTTTGCAGCGACTTCTCTCTTTTTTGCCATTTCCAGCCCGGCTCGCATACAATCTTAGCCAGAGCCGGCAAAATAACAAAAGAGGACGGCGATGCATGCAGCATAACGTTCCCTCCTAAAAGTTTTGTTAGCATAACCTACTTTGAACTACTTCGCAAAACTTGCTTCGTAAGCATCCGCTTTGTTTTGTTAGCAAAACTTGTCTCGTAAGCATCCGCTTAGTATTCTCAGCAAATCTGCTCTTTCTGACTTCGCAGTGTCTATATAGTTTTGTTTAGCTTAATCTACTCCGAGTTTCTTCGTCAAAATACGTAAGCATTCGCTTAGTTTTGCATTTCATCTTCTTTATCATACCTTGTCATGTTGCATTTTGTACATCTTCCCACGCCAGATGCAGGCTTGTTATCCCTTCCTCCAGCTCCGCGGCATTCAGATGGGCAAAAGAAAAACAAGCGGCCGGCGCTCCCGGTGATAGCTGATATAACGCGGCATCTCTAAAATCCGTGCCGCGCCTAAGCGCTGCCGCTCGGAAAGCAACAAACTCTTCGCTGCTGCGCAGCCAGCGGGCATATACATGCAAGCCCGCATCACCAGGCAGCAGCTCGAAGAGCTCCTTAAGCCGTTCCGACAGCAGCGTCCTGAGGATGCGTCCGCGTTCACCATAGATGCGTGTCATCCGGCGCAGATGACGGCCATAGCCGCCTGTATTCATGAACCGCGCCAAGGCTCGCTGCTCCAGCAGCCCTACCGGCAAGGGCTCATATAGTGCCTTGGCGGCGATAGTCGGCTTTACTAAAGGGGGCGGAAGCACTGCAAAGCCGAGCCGCAGGCCTGAAAACATCGTGTTTGAAAAGGAGCCCACATATACGACCCGCTCTTCACGATCCAGTGCTTTTAAGGGCTCGATAGGACGCCCAGCCCAACGGAACTCACTGTCATAATCATCTTCAATGATTACTGCATGATGCCGCTGCGCCCATTCCAACAAGGTTCGGCGTCGTTCCAAAGGCAGTACCACACCCGTAGGAAATTGACGGCTCGGCGTAACAAACAACAGCCGGGCATCCCAATCCTCCGGAATAAGACCGTTGCCATCCAGCTCCCCTGCCAGCAATCGGCCTCCGGTGATCTCTACGGCTCGGCGAATCCCGTGAAAGCCCGGGTTCTCAACGACCGCTGAACCTTCTGCATCCAGCAGCAGCTGCGTCAAAATAACGATGCCTTGCATCGAGCCGCTGAACAATACGATATGCTCTGCATCCGCGCGAATCCCGCGGGTAATCCGCAGATGTGCAGCGATAGCTTTCCGAAGTCCTTCATCGCCTTGAGGTGGACAAGTGCTTTGCAGCAATCCACCTTCCTTCCCTCCGGCATAAGAGAGCGCACTACGCCATTCGGAGTATGGAAAATGTTCCATCCGCATACCACTACTCTGGAAGCTCACTACTTTCTTGTTACTCTTTTCATAAAAGGGTATCGGGCGCGCGAGCAGCCGCTTTCCCCATGCCGAGATTGGAATCGTAGTCTCGCTTGCACAATCTCCTCTAGCAGCATCTGCGACTTCACTCAGAGCCCGATTCTCACCGTCACTGCCACTGGTAGCTGAAGCAAAGCTATCTTCCGATACGAATGTCCCCCGCCCCGTTTCAGTCCTTACATAACCATCAGCGAGCAACATTTCATACACCTGCGAGACCGATCCGCGTGACAGCTCATAGTGCTTAGCAAGACTTCGTGTAGACGGCAGCGGAGTGCCTCCCGGAAGTGTTCCTTCCAATATTCCTGCGCGAAGCGCGTGATATAACGCTAAATATTTGTAGCGGTGTATCGCCAGATATTGATCGTATGCCAGCGTGATATTCATCGTTATCCTCCTTGACCAGCAAGTGGTCCATTAAAAACTATCTTAATTGGTCCTTTTTAATTGTCAACCACTCTACTATTCTTTAAAGAACATTTACATTGGTGCAGAAGCTCTAGACTAAAAAAGAAAGAGGACGTGATCCCTATGCGCAGAAAAGAATTTAAAGTAGATCAGGAGGAAGAATTGGTCTCTTTTCTAAACGGAATGAGTTTTGGTTTTCTCGGAACAAGCGATGAGCAGGGGCAACCGCGGGTGACACCGTTGAATTTTGTATATACAGATGGTTGTTTCTATTTCCACGGCAGTCATGCTGGTAGCAAAATGAAGTCGATCCGCAATCAGCAGCAGGTCTGCTTTACGGTAGCGGATGAGTATGCTCTTATCCCGTCTTATTTTAGCGATCCCGAGCTGGCCTGCCCAGCAACCGCCTATTTTAAAAGTGTGACCGCCTACGGCAAAGCCGAACCTGTTGAAGACATTAGTGAAAAAGCCAGTGTACTCTCCTTATTTATGAAAAAGCTCCAGCCCGAGGGGGGTTATGATTCCATCGATGCAGAGGACCCTAAATATCGTCCCCGTCTAAAGGGAGTTGCCGTTGTGCGCATTACCCCCGAGGAGATCACTGCGAAGTTTAAGTTTGGGCAAAACCTAAAAGAAGAAGAGCGCTCCGGCATCATTTCCGGCCTGTCTGAAAGAAATAATCCGCGTGATGAAGAAACGATAGAAATGATGAAAAAATACTGCCCTTTCCACGCCGAATGATATTTTTTAAAAATCGTATCTTTCCAAGTGACGGTTGCAATTGGCGGTGATATAATGTTAGGCAATGTTAACAGTATGTTATCCCCAAAGAACCCTGGAAGGATGAAACTGATGAATCCACTAGCTGGACAATTAAACGAAAGTATCAAAGCAGGAAATGAACATGTGTATGATATGCTCTCTACGCTTGGCAAAGAGATTTACTTCCCAAAAGAGGGCATCCTGAGCCAATCCGCTGAAGCAGGAGCTCACGCCAAGAAATACAACGCAACCATCGGTATTGCTACTGAAGGTGGCGTACCTATGCACCTCGGCGTCATTCAGGATAAACTCTCCGCTTACAGTCCTAAGGATCTTTATAGTTACGCCCCTCCGGCAGGTAAACCAGAGCTGCGTACTGTATGGCGTGAAAAGATGCTGCGCGAAAATCCATCGCTAGAAGGTAAAACCATCAGCAATCCCGTTGTAACCAATGCCCTGACTCACGGGCTTAGCATTGTCGCTGACCTCTTCGCAGAGCCAGGTGACGCGATTATCTACCCGGACAAGAACTGGGAGAACTACGAATTAACCTTCGGAATCCGCCGCCATGGGGAGACCGTTAACTATCCGCTGTTCACAGAAGAAATGACTTTTAACAGTGCAGGTCTGGAAGACGCGCTGCTTGCTCAAAAAGAACGCGGCAAAGCGATTGTACTGCTGAACTTCCCTAACAATCCTACCGGATATACTCCAGGGATTAAGGAAGGCGATGAGATCGTTGCAGCTATCCTCCGTGCGGCTGAGGAAGGCATCAACGTTGTTGTTGTAAGTGATGATGCATACTTCGGGCTATTCTTTGAGGATTCACTGAAAGAATCGCTGTTCGGCAAACTGGCTCATCTGCATCCTCGTGTGCTTCCAATCAAGATTGACGGTGCAACCAAAGAAGAATTTGTCTGGGGCTTCCGTGTCGGTTTCATCACTTATGCCTCGGAGGACAAAGACCTGCTGGCAGCATTGGAGCAAAAAACACTAGGCATCATCCGTGCCACCATTTCCAGCGGTGCGCATCCTTCGCAGACCTTCGTACTAGACGCCTTGAAGTCGCCGGAATTCGAAGCACAGAAGGAAGAGAAGTTCCAGATCATGAAAGGCCGTGCGAATAAAGTAAAAGCACTACTGGATAGCGGCAAATACGGCGAGGATGTATGGACGTATTATCCCTTTAACTCCGGTTACTTTATGTGTCTGAAGCTGCATACTGTTGCGGCTGAAGATCTCCGGCTTCATCTGATTCATAATTACGGACTAGGCACTATTGCTTTGGGTGAAACTGATCTACGTATTGCCTTCTCATGTATCGAAGAGGAACAGCTCGAAGATCTTTTCGATCTTGTATACGCAGGTGTTCGCGATTTAGAAAAAGCCTAACTGAACTTTATATAGCTTACAATCAGCTCCGTTTTCACGGAGCTGATTTTTTTTGTACACGAATCCGACATTGGCCTATACACGCCCCACTCTCCGCACATACAATACGATGTACTCAAGTACAACACACACACCGAAAGGGGAATGAACATGAGCGAAGAAGTTAGAGGCGGATATGGATGTTGTGGAGGTGGCCCATTCACTAGCACTGGCGCCATCCTGGTTCTCTTTATCTTGCTGGTTATCATCAGCCGTTCACTTTTTGTCTAACCATTAATGACAGTCTCGGGAGAGAGCTCTAAGCTCTTTCCTATTTTCAATCCCTTTTTTTACAATAGACGTGGGTGTCCAGTAGGTCATGATAATGGCTGCTGTGACGTCCGCGTCTTTTTTTAAAATTCCACCTTGGTCTAAGCACCAACCGCACCAACCTTCGTTACCTCAGATCACATTTGCCCGCACAAAAGCAGCTATCGGACACCGCAGACCCTAAAGGCAGTATAATCCCATATTTTACTCACTTACGGACCCCAAAGCCGTTATTGGCATGCCAAACCCCAAATATGAACCTCTTCATAGGGAATAACGCCACTGGTGTCCGAACTTCCCCGATAAAGGTTGTATATTTGCAAATAACGTCAACTGGGTCCGTAAGCCTCAGGGGATAATTATGATTGGCGGCGGAGGTGCGGGCTTAATGTAGATCCAACAACCACACCTAAAAAAGGCTGTCGCAAACGTAGAAAATCTACGGATGCGACAGCCCAAAAGCTTAAAGTATCTTTACAACTGAACTGATGTATTACAGATTGTACAAGTTGTAGATCAAAACCGCTGCCTCTGCACGGGTGGTAACACCTTGTGGATGAATCCGCAAGCCGTCTCCCTTGATCAGGCCAGCACGTATTAGTGCTGCCACACTGTCACGTGCAAACGCTGATACTTGCTGGCTATCCGTGAAACGGGTCATTGAAGCTCCGTTGCCGGCTGGAAGCTGTCTGTCGGCTGCTGCAATCGCTTTTGCAGCCAATGTCATCATTTCCTGCCGTGTAACAGAAGCGTTAAGATCAAAGCTTCCATCTGGACGACCAGTGGCGATCCCCAACTGCTTCGCTATAGCCAACGCTTCATATCTGTAATCGCCAGGCTGCACATCTATGAAGCTTTCTGCACTAACGCCTTCCAAGCCAAGCGCTTTTATAAGCAGGAGCACAAAATCTCCCCGCTTCACTTCCGCTTGAGGTACAAATTGATCCTCTGTCATTCCGTTGATGATGCCTTTGGAGCCAAGCACCTCAATCGCATTGCGGGCCCACTCAAATTTACCGATATCCCGGAATGTCTTCTCCGTAAAGGTGATACTGTACGTACCAGAGAGAATTCCTGTAAAGGAAACCATCCCTGTAGCAGCGATATATCTGCCACTTGGAACAACCGTTAGAATCCCCAACGGATTCAGACTATGAATCGTTATATGTCCTTCTTTACCACGTTCTTCTGATCGTGGAATATACGGTAGGGACACCTTAACCCGCATGTCAGGACTGTTCCATACGGCTTCCTTGCCATTGATAGTTACGCTCAGTTTAAATTCTGGACGAGAATCTGAATCCACCTTGGTTATCGTAATTACCCAAGGGGTTCCTGCCTCTTTTGCCGCTTGTTTCAGCAGACTACCTGGCAGCTCCAGCACACCAAATTCAGTATTAACGACCAATGAAGTCTTATCATCTGCAAAGATTATACCGTTTGGCAATTGCAGCTCATAACCCTTAGCTGTAGCTACTGCCGGTATATCAACAGTAACCGCTGAAGTTGCTCCACTTAAGCCTGCTGTAGCAGCCTTTTTCAAGCTCTCCAGGTCTACACTTGCTCTCGCCGCACCGGTATTACTGTTCAGCACTGGTGTTGCTGTAAGGATGGTGCTGCCGGTTACACTGCCTGCATTTCCGCTTGAATTCCCCCCTGTTGTTCCGCTGTTGCCACCACCTGTGGTACCCCCGCTTCCGGAAGTTGGTGCTGTCGTTGGCCGAGTAGTCGGTTCAATGGTTGGACTTGGGGTTGGTTCAGGCGTTGCTGTTGGTGTAGGTGTTGGATCAGGTTTATCCGCAGAAACAATATATTCAAAACTGGAAATATCACTTGGCTTCCAGCCCTCTTTTACAGCAATCGCCTTAATCGTCTTGCTCTTGCCTACATAAATCACTCCACTATACAGTTCGCTGGCTGCTGTAGGTACAGTGCCATCCAACGTGTAGTGAATAGACGCTCCAGCTGTAGCTGTAGTTAACTTCACGGCAACCTGCCCTGTATAAGTTCCCCCGGCAGGATCAGCCTGCGGTGCAGACACCGTTTTCATATCAACCACTCCGCTGATCACATACGTGAATGGAGCTACAAAACTGTTCTCCATGCCCTCTTTTACCGCTATCGTACGAAGAACTGTGACTCCTGCTGCGTCAATAGTTCCGGTATAAAGTGGACTGTCTGCTGTAGGCAATGACCCATCGGTTGTGTAATGAATCTCTGCTCCTGATGTCGCTGTAGTAAGGCTGATCGTTTGTAATCCGCTGTAAGCTCCCGGTTTCAAAGAAGAAACGGGTAAGGAAACCTTTGAATGAATCGGCTGCTCTCCTTCTTCCGTCCGTTCCAGCGTAAACCAATCTAGATTGGCACCGTCATTATTGAAGCTCATCCGTACTACCTGTTTTCCTTGCGCAAGTTGTACGACACCACTCGCCAGCGTGTAATTCGACCATCCACCTGTAGTAGGCATAGGCACTGTTGAGAGTTTTGTACCCTTTACAGATAACGTAGTGCTTACCCCGCCTTGTGCTGTAGCATACCGATATACGATTTTATAAAATCCGGCTTCAGTAATATCAAGGACATAATCCATGGAACCCCCTGCAACGGTAAACCCTACATTTCTAAAGTCCAGCACACCGCCAGTCATGGTACTCTGAATTCCATTGGGTGTAGCATCGTAATAATTCTCGGCTTCCACCTTTAAAGAACCAGCGCCATCCATGATTTCTTCAGTATAAGGTTCTATTTGAATACCACTGAGCTCGTATCCTGCTGATCCAGCTTGCAGGCGCAGCTTCTGTTCACCCGCCTTCAATTGAAGAACGGTGCGTATGCCAACGGTTTGCGAGTAAAGATTCGGCACATCAACGGTTCTTAATGTCTTCCCATCCTCCGTTTTATAAATAATGCCCTTAGGAGCACCATTCGCGGAAGTCGCGGTAAGCGTAAAAGCATAGTTTCCATCCTGCGGCACATTTACCCAGTAATCGATGCTGTCTCCAGCATCAATGCCGGTCAGCTTCGCTCCGCTGCCTTGACCGCTGACTGTGATCCCTTGCAGCTGGTAGAATTGATCCAGTGCGTTCAAGCTTGTGACTTCTATAGGTGCTGTAGCACTAGTTGTTCCTAAGAGCTTAACCTCCGCACGCAGCACGCCGCCACCACTTGAATCGGCATAAGCATTTGCAGGTACATTCACGGCAAGCTGCAAATCACTATAATACGGGGTATGATCATTCCAGGCCAGCGTCAGCTTCACATGGGTAGGGTCAAGTAAGGCAGCTGCCCCAATACTTACATGCCCCTGATCCTTACCTGGGCCCGAGACAGAAATGCTCTGAATGGCATCAGGATTAAATGTCCCTCCTGAAAGGCTGACTACCAATTCATTCCCGTTCACTTGATAAGGAAGCGTGCTCGGAGAAAGACTGATGCTCTCTTCGTCGTTGATTGCTGTAACTATAAGAGGCAATTTCAGAACATGTACGCTGCCAAAAGACTGATTTGATTCTGTCTGATACACATCAGCGGTAACCGTAAGAATACGATCCGTGTCGAAATCAATAATTCGCGTACCCGCTAATACGACCTTCGCTGTATAATCATCCACCCGGTATACGCTATTGACAACTGTACCTTCGTAACCTTCAATAGACCAATAAGCGGTGTCCAGTTCAGGTGCATATTTGTCATTTACTAGCTTGACGATAACTTCTGCACCCTCCTCATTTCCTTCTACCAGAGCAGTCTCCGATTGAAGCGCGGGGCCGATTGTAAGCGACTGCAGATGAAATCCTGCTCCATTTACTTTCATGGTCAGCGTCTGCTCCCCGGCAGGCAAGGTTACCGTTCCATTAGCTATTTGCCAATTGGACCATCCCCCCGTCTTCGTCAAAGCATAAGTAGCTGCCGTTACCGTTACTCCATCCTCTCCCGTCAGCAGTTCCAGCTCTGCATCATCCTGATTAGTAGCATAGGAGATCAGGAGTGGGTAGGTACCGCTGGCAGGTACATTAATCTTGTACTTCACCCAATCGCCGGGGTCAGTATAACCCACTGCACCACCCGTTACTAATACACCTGAAGCTGTCGTGTAGTCTTGCCCTTGAAGCACAGCAGGAAGCTCATGTGATCCGGAAGGTGCTTGGCGTAAAGCTAATGAACGGATATTATAACCGTTCCCGTTCGTCTTCAAGGTGAGCTTGTGAATGCCCTTGTTCAGAGAGATCAAGGATTGATAATCTGCAAAATCGGTCAGACTCTCCGTCTGCTGCACAATTGGAAGCGTAGCAATGACCTTACCATCTTCACTAATCTCCACCGATTTTCCGGCGCCATCGCTGAATTGAGCGGCATGCTTAAATTGAAGTGAATATTCACCGCTCTCTTTAACATCAATCACATAGTCGAAGGTGGACGATGCGTCTGGCGAGAACCCGCCAATATAACCCTGCTCATTCACAGTGTAAACCCCTTGCGCTTCTTCAAAATCAACAGCATTCACTACACCCGGCACCGCCTGTATACCATTCAGACGTTCCCAGCTATAAGTGCCCACTGATTTCGCCGGCAGCACAGCACTAATTTGCGCACCGTCCACTAGCAATTTAAACGGCTGTGGATCCGACGTCTGGTTGATTACTACCGTCACAATCTCTTTTCCATCTGGACTAGCAAAAGCTACGTTCGTTACAGTACTGCTTGAGCCGTAGTCACTATCAATCCGCACGTACCCCGGTTTAACGAATTTTGTATATTGGCCCATCAGATAATATTCTGGCAGCAGCCAGTAATGGTTACGGTCTCCCGAATCCTGCACAATCGGGGTTGGGTCTGGCGTTCCGGTCCACTGATGAGAGGCAATATCACTGTCCAGCATCGCTACCCAGGAGTTATAGCTGCGGGCCCAATTACGGAAATATTGAGCAATGCGGTCTGCGCCTGAGGTACCCCAGACTGCGCGTTCGGTCAAATATACATTTTTGTCAGGATAGAGATTATGGAGCTGGGTCATCAGACCAAGGTCACCGCCATAATCATGAAAAGCAGTTCCGTCCACCGCATCGTAGGCACCTAATTCAGGATTACCTAGGATTTGTGCTGGATAGGCCATCGTGTCACCAGGATTATGATCAAATGTCCACAGCTTCACGTCTTTGAAACCATGTTCATCTAATTCCTTCCGCAGCAGTTTAGCCAGCTGCGCTTCTTGCTCCCACGGCATTTTGGTGCTTGGATATTCAATTTCCAGCAAAGGTTCATTCTGCAAGGTCAGACCTTCAAAGGTAATTCCCAGCTTCTCGTACTCCTGTACGAATTTAAGATAATATTTGGCCAGTACAGGCAGATATTCATCCTTCACTTGGCCTTTGATCATACTGTCTGTAGTCTTCATCCAACCGGGCGGGCTCCAAGGTGAGGCAAAAAACTTAATATCCGGATTGATGTTTTGAATTTTTTTAACCGTGCTGATGATATGGTAGTCAATGTCCTTTTGGATGGAGAAATTCTCCAAATTAATGTCAGTTTGTCCTGGAGGCATATCATCGTAGGTATAAAATTGTTTATCTGTAAAGTCAGCCGTCCCAATCGTCAACCTGAGCATACTCATTCCGATCCCCGATACAGGATCAATCATTTTCCGCAGCAATTCCTCCTGCTTCGCCGCAGACATCTTCGCCAGATTATTAACCGTCGATTCCTCCATAGAGGTACCGATCCCTAGAATAGATTGATATTTCCGGTCAGGATCAATATGGATCTCTGTACCTGCCTTCACGTCGGGAACCACAATATCCAGCTTCGCCTGCTCTTCCAGCTTCAAATCACCCTCTTGATAACGGTCAGCATAATACCACTTCCGATCGGAAGGATCTCGCTCACTCGATACCCAGGAGCTAACTACATCTGACTTAATAACATGTTTAGTGCTTTCCCCGCCATCTCCGGGATTCGATGGATCTACAGGCACATCACCTGTTCGAGTGAAGCTTACCCAGTTCAGGTTGATATCTCCACCGGTAAATTCCAGACGGATCTTTTGCAACCCTGCCTTCTTAAACACAACATTTTCTACAGCTTTCGTCTGCCAATTCTGCCAGCCACCTGTTGAGGTCACGCTTAATGTTCCTAGCTTAGTTCCCTCTGCTGATTTGATGTTGACGCCTGTAGTGCCACTATTAACGGAATAGCGGAAATCGGCTTGATACGTACCTGCTTGCGCCACATTCACGTTATATTCGAGCCACTGGCCAGCCGAGGTATAGCCGACATTGAGACCGCCACCTATATCCTGCGTATTTTCAGTTTGCAGTCCTGCGCTTTTGTTCAAAAAATCCTCTGCTTCAATTTTGCCGGGAATCGGCAGAGAAGGAATCTCTGGAGCTTCCGGATCGACAGGAGCGGTTGGAAGCTTTGGTGTTTTCTCATTTTTGGTCAAACCATATCCCGTTTTGAATAACACATTTGTACTGTTATTGTCTGCCGGATAATTGTTCAAAGTGAATGGCCAACGAATCGGATTTTTGCCTACAAAATCCTTAGTACCAAATAACACATCAGCTACTCCAGCACCCTCTGTGCCTGGTAGCCAAGCTGCCACAAGCCCATCCCAATCTTCCACTTGGCTGGCTATCGTCATTGGACGTCCAGACACCAATACGACGATAAGCGGAATATTAGGATCAGCAGCACGTATATTCGCAAGTGTTGCCAGATCCTGCTCATCCAGATTCAAGCTGGTCCGGTCGCCATCGGTCTCGGCGTAAGGTGTCTCACCGATAACAGCGATCGCCGCATCATAACCCGCAGCCCCGCGCCCATTAAGGTTATATGTGACCGTTGTAGAAGCAGGAACAGCCTCCTTTATCCCTTCGAGGATCGTCGTGCCTTCAGTTATATTGCCCGACTTCCCTTGCCAAGTGATCGACCAGCCGCCGGCTTGGTTACCGATATTATTAGCGTTTTTACCCGCTACGAATATTTTATCCATCCCGCTTAATTGTGATAGAATTGGACTTCCATTTACCTCATCATTCTTCAAAAGAACAAGCGACTCCGCCACAGCTTGGCGGGCTAATTTGCGGCTTTCTGCTGAGCCAAAAGCACTCAACAGCTCCGGATCGCTTTTGGGATGCTCGAACAATCCTGAAGCGATTTTGACCTGCAGGATACGTTCTGCCGCATCATCTATGCGCTCAGTAGAGATTTTACCTTCGCCTACAAGTTCTGTGATGTACTTAATCGTATCCTTCCAAACGGTCGGCATCATGAACATATCGACTCCGGCGTTTACGGACACATTTAGCTGGTTCTTCAACCCGCTAACAGCTTTGCCCTCGCTATCCACTGTGATTTGCTGCACAGCGTTATAATCCGAAATAACGAAACCGGTAAAGCCAAGTCCGCCATTTTTCTTGTCACCCTTCAAAACATCGGTCAGCAAATGTTTATGGGCATGCATTTTAAGACCTTGGATGCTGTGATAGGAGGCCATAACCGTCTGCACCCCTGCGTCTACAGCTGCTTTATAAATTTTCAAATCCTTATCCATGATCTCTTGCTCGGTATATTTAGTGATGTTGCCTTGATTTACACCATTATCCGTATAACCTTCACCTAGATAATGTTTTGCAGTTGCCGTGATTGTATCTGTCCCTGCCAATGCAGCAGCAGTCCGTCCTTGCAGACCAAACACATAAGCCGCACCTAGTTCTGCTGAAATATCCTGATTATCACTAAAACCTTCATAGGTTCTACCCCATCTTGCATTATGAGGGGAGGCTATCGTTGGGGCAAACGTCCAGTTCGCTCCTGTTGCGGCTACTTCCTTAGCAGCAGCTGCACCAATAAGCTCAGTCAATGCGGGATCATTAGCAGCCCCTAGACCAATATTATGCGGAAAAAGCGTCGCGCCTTTGACATTGTTATGTCCATGCACCGCATCCACCCCATAGAGCAGCGGAATGCCTAATCTGGTAGACAATGCACCATCCTGATAACTATCAATCAAACTTCTCCAGTTATCGCGAGTGCTGTCACTTTCTTTTCCGTTAGGGAATGAGCCTCCCCCGCTGAGTACAGAGCCAAGAGCATATTTCTGTACCTCCTCAGGTGTGACGGCAGCTCTTTCTGCTTGAACCATCTGCCCAATCTTCTCTTCCAGCGTCATTCGGGATAATAGATCCGCAGTGCGCTCCTCCACACTTTTTGTGGGATCATAGTACATTGGAACTCCTGCGGCATCCGCTGCGGCCCGCGGTATACCCGCCTCAAGCACATTCAAGAATAAGGATAATAGTAAAAGCGCCACCATGAATATTGATAATCTTCTTTTCACGCCTGAATCCTCCCCCAATACTGTTTTGTTGGTACGGATGACTACGCCTATAAATGGAAGCGTATACATGATGTAAGATACAGGCTTATTATGCTGGAGCTATCTGGTAAAAGACATACAGCATTTTTTAAATACTCTGTTCCGTTTTTGCAAATTTAAGGACTTGCCCGGCTCAAATTATGCTTCCAGCAAAAAAAAGGCTCTCTCATTCGTAGAATTTCTCTACTGTGAGACAGCCTTTTTATTGTGAATATGAAATTGCCTTACAGATCGTCGTCATCCAATCGTGCTGCTTTGCGGGACAAGTATCCTTTAAACAGAAAGACTACCACAACACCTGCCGCTAAGGTAAAGATCACTGGCATCAGACGGTCACCTATGGAAGCTAAGAAAGGTAATCCAAGAATCAATGCCACAACCAGATGCGCACGGAATACAAATTGTGTCGTGTTGTCCGCCTTACTGCCTTCAGGAAAAGGATACACTGTCAGCCAAAAAGACTCGCTATGCAATTTGCGGAGTGCCGACAATTGAACACCAATGATGAACAGGAAGAACAAATAAATTCCGGTGCCAAAGTAACTATCACGGTTCCACCAATTCAGCAGCAGAGCCAGCACCGATATCCGCATAATGATTCCAAAGATATCGCCCCGGGCAAAGCTTTTCGTTAGCAGATACCGATAAGCAGTATCCTTGCGCCAAGGCAGCTTAGCGCCCCATTTGGAAAGATAACGGCGGGAATATACCCGTTGCTCACGGCCCGGCACATCCACGAACCAGCCCAGAACCATCAGCGCACGTGCACCTTGATTGTTTTCCATGGCGATCAGTCTTTCCCATGGCACAGCGTGACGTCCGGGCACAGACAGTGCAGCAAGATAGGCTGCGGCCAATAACACCATAAATATCAGGCTCGGACCGGCAGGCTGCCACAACCAAGCGGCAATAATCAAACCTCCAACTGCCCAGCGCAAGAAAGCATACACGCCTGCCATCGGACGTGACAGCATAGCTATCTCTTTCCATAACCCATAGCTCGCGATCAGCTTCACAGCAATCAGGATCAACACTGTAAATAAAAGTCGCTTGGGAGAATCATCTGTACGTATGTACAACGGCCAAAGGGTGATCAGTACAAATAACAAGCGAATGATCTTCCACACGTTTCCACTGACCCAGGATGGTGCAAAATATTCCTTCATGCGGTGACCCTGAGGCAGCAGAAAGATCGTATCCGGGGTCTGCAAATAGGTTCGGAAGCCGCTATGCACTGTCGCAGGCAACAGTAGTGCTAACATAATCCAGCGAATGGGAATGCCTTCAGGTACATTTTGTAGCAGCGATGTATACCAAGCAGAGAAGACGATCAACACGAACAGGAAGACCATGGCTACGCCGCTTTGAATGATATATCCCACATAAGGAAGCATACTTCCCATGAATCGACCGCGCCGCGTGCGCCGCAGCTCTTTCAAATCCATATTATTTCCCTCCCTGAACCAGCTCGTAGAACAGCTGCTCCAAAGTCAGCCCCTGATGCCCGGCAGTTGCCGCTATTTCCGCCAGCGTGCCCTGTGCAATCACCTTACCTTTATGCAATACAATAAAACGGTCGCAATAATTCTCTATTGTGGAAAGAATATGAGAGCTTAACAGAATCGACGATCCAGAGTTCTTCAGATCCATCATGAAATCAAGCAAGGAGCGGATCCCTAGTGGATCCAATCCTAAAAAAGGCTCGTCGATGACATATAATGCAGGTCGTGCAACGAAAGCGCACATGATCATAACCTTCTGTTTCATCCCTTTGGATAGATGGGTCGACAGGGTGTCCATCTTATCCTCCATATGGAACAGCTTGGCAAGATGCGAGGTGCGGGATTCATAATCCTTTTGATCTACCCCATAAGCTCTGGCAGTAAATTCAACATGCTCACGAACCGTCATTTCGTCATACAGTAGCGGCGATTCCGGTACAAAAGACAACGCATTATTGTATCCAACGGGATCTTCAGCACGCGTCTTGCCCTGTACGGTGATATCGCCCTTATGGGGCGACATCAATCCTAGAATATGCTTCATCGTCGTACTTTTTCCTGCTCCGTTTAAACCAATCAATCCAACCATTTCACCAGGCTGCACCTGAAGTGCAATATCATGCAGCACTGGCTTATTCAGGCTGTACCCACCACTGAGACCCGTAATTTGCAATACGGGAGCATTATTCATTGACCGTCACCTCTCGGAGTTTTGTCTTTCAACCACTTTGGAGCTCCTTTATTTTTACGGTTCTTCTCACGTTCCGCATTGCTGCTGCGTTTGCTCCGTGCAGGAGTCGCATCTCCGCGTGCTCCCGCAGAAGGATTCGCGCTGCGCTGTGGATCGCGTTGTTGTTCTCCGCTTGTTGTTTCACTTGTGTTAATCGTAGCCATTCTTTTGGCAGGCGGTGTACCTGCTCCAACGGATGGCGACTGAACATTGGAGGCTCCAGATGTGCTAACAGGCGGCTTGCCGCTGCGTGGAGCGGATCCATCACGGCGTTGCCCACTGCCTTCATTACTCCGTCCCCGTCCATTGTGCAAAGCGCTGCGTGCTTCATCTGCTGCAAGCACCTTACCACCGACCATCTCCCGCTCCTCAAGCGCAATATCCAATTCGCGGGCGAACTTCCGCATGATAAAGGTCTGTTGCTCTGTAACAATTGTTACAGATAAGCCGCGGCGTCCCATCCGTCCGGTACGGCCTGCACGGTGTACATAATGTTCAGAATCAAAAGCCGGATCGTAGCTAACTACCAAAGAAAGATTCTCAATATCCAGTCCTCTGGCAGCTACGTCACTGGCAACAAGCACACGAAATTTGCCTTCCCGGAAACCTTTTAATACATTGCTGCGCGTTACCTTATCGGCATCTCCGTAAAGTGCTGCCGCAGTAAGCCCAAGATGATTCAGCTTAGCCTCAACCTCGGCAATATCATCTGTAGCATTCACGAACACAATCGCTTTATCGGGATTGTAATGGCGAATCACCCGGCGCAGCATGTCCATTTTGTTACGCTCTTCAGCAACAACATAATGATGCTCCAAGCTTTCAGCAGTCATTACACCTGGAGCAATCCCAACCTCTGCCGGATTCTTCATTTCACGATTAGCCAGCGCTTTCGTCTCTGGTCCGATCGTTGCCGACAGCATAACAAGCTGGCGTGAACGCAGCGCACTGCTGACAATCTTTGTGACTTCGCCGGCTCCGCTAAGCTGGAACATTTGGTCCGCCTCATCCAGAACAATAGTACTGACTTCATGCATCTTCAATTTACGAAGTCCAATCAGCTCACGGATCCGCCCAGGTGTTCCCACAACTAGCTGTGGATGCTCACGCAGCTTGTCAATCTGGCGTTTGATTGCGGCCCCGCCAATAAGACCCATAACTCGGATTCCGCGCTGTTCACCATAACGTTCCGCCTCGCGTAAGATTTGCATCGCCAGCTCCTGTGTAGGGGCGAGCACCAGCTTTTGGACCACCTTCTGCTCCGGATTAATCGTTTGAAGCAGCGGCAATAGATAGGCCAGCGTCTTACCCGTTCCAGTCTGGGAAGCTGCAATAACATCTCTTCCCTCTAGTAGAAGCGGTATTGTCTGCTCTTGTACCGGGGATGGAGCGTTAATGCCGAATTCCGACAACCGGGCAATGAGGTCTTCCTGAATGCCGATAGCCGCAAAAGAAGCTTTATTCATAAGTGTAATTCATCCTTTTCGCTTGAGATAATATCTTCATTATATGCCAAAAAGGCCTCTCCACCAAATGGAAGGCCAATAAAGCTGACAACAGGGTCTATTTTCTGTTCATCGCATTATAAGTAAGCTTGTCCGCCAGGCGAGGAAACAGCCCGTAAAGCCGTATGCCAAACCCTGCCAGACCCGGAAGATCGAGCTCTTCTTTGCCGGTCTCCATAACCTTAACGATCTTAGAAGATACATGCTCTGGGGTCATCATCATCCGGGCTACACTCTTCTCATAATTGCCAGACGGGTCAGCCGTTTTGAAAAAATCGGTGGCAATCGGCCCCGGGTTCACAGCCGAGACGATAATTCCACTCTTCCGCAGCTCCTGACGGAGCGCATTTGTGAATCCGAGTACAGCATGTTTGGTAGCCGTATAGGCTACGGACTTGGCCGTGCCTATCTTCCCTGCCATGGAAGCCACATTTACAATCTGGCCGCTTCCCCGCTCCAGCATATGTGGAATAACAGCCTTCGTGCACCGGACAATCCCCATGTAGTTAACATCCATCATATCGTCAAATTCATGAGGCTCCATCTCCGTAAAAGCAGCAAATTTGCCGTACCCTGCGTTATTTAGCAAAATATCAATTCTGCCATATGCCTCCAAAATTTGTGCGAAGGTCTTCTGAACACCCTCAGCATCTGTTACGTCACAGGTGTACAGTCCAAAAACGCCCGGGATACCGGCCGCTGTTTCTTTCAGCTTCGCTTCGGAACGTGCTACCAGGACAGGGATTGCCCCCTTTTTACTAAGCATCTGTGCCGTTAATGCACCAATGCCGCTGGACGCTCCTGTAATCACAACAACCTTATCTTTGAGTACCATGAAAAGTATTTCAGCTCCTAACTCTTGCCTAAGAGATCATCACCTGAATATCCATCTCTCCAACCCCATCCATCAACAACGGAATACTAAGCGCTTTACGAGGCATAAAAGACATGCTTTCCATCTTCATAATCTGAGGAGGACTTATATCCACCGAAACACCTTGATTATATAGAATGGTACTGGCATTCCCACTGATCATATTGCTCAGCTCTGAAATTGCACTTTGACCCATCTCATCCATCTCGGTGATCACAAAGCCACCCATCATAATCGATACCATTCGCAAGGCTACCTGCTCTGCGATACCAAATATAATATTTCCGCTCAGTTGGCCTGTCATCCCTACTTGAATCCATATATGATTATCGATCAGTTCAATTTCTTTAATGCCTAAACTCCCCGTAGAAGGCGAGACCTGAATTACTTGTTCTATAACAGTCCGTGCAGACTCTAGAAACGGATTAATTACTTCTGCTTTCATGAATGTCTAGTCTCCCCCTTTATCGTGCTTTGGTCATATACCAAAAGTCCCAAGCAATATGGATATATTATACTTTATATATCGGCACAATTCAGCAAAAATTAATGCATATGTCGAATTCAAACCCAAGATAGTTTACGCAGCAACATTGCTCTGCCGGGTATTATCTCCTATAATTTAAACAAATGCCAACGTGGAACGTAAGATATTAACGCAATTACACATCCAATTCGATGGTCCAAAGGAGGTATTCCATGAACATCAGCCAGCTGGAGACACTAATAACAATTTCCAAAACGATGAGCTTTCGCAAGGCCGGAGAACTGCTTAATCTGACCCAACCAGCGGTATCAGCACAGATTAAGAGCCTTGAAGAAGAGTTCAAGACTCAGCTGGTTGACCGAAACCAGCCTGTTACATTAACGGATAGAGGGACTGTCTTTCTGGAGCATGCGGAACAAATAGTGAGGATTGTCGAGGAACTTAAGGAACGGCTTGCAGATCTTGATGAAAATCCCCAAGGTCATATAGTTTTAGGCACAACTACCTCAATCGCTATTCAAATTTTACCGCGTATTCTATCTTATTTTAAAGACCAGTTCCCCCATATCAAAACATCAATTTCCTCTATGTCCTCATCACAAATTTATCAGCATGTCGAAAACGGCATTGTTGATGTCGGCATCGGTTATTTAATTGGACGTAGCCCGGGCATGTCTACTTCCATTTTGTATTATGATACCTTCGAACTGGTGGTCTCTCCCAGACACCCTCTCGCTCAAGTGAAGACCGCTGGGATAGAAGCCTTAAGCAAAACCCCGCTGATTCTGCTCTCACCAGACACAGTGGGCCGTAAATTTGCGGATGAGGTTCTGAACAAACATGGCATTCAACCTCAGGTCATTATGGAGCTGACCAGCAGCGAGGAAGTGAAACGGATGGTCGAGCTCGATTTGGGCGCCGCCATTATTTCCAAGCAGTCAGTTACCGCTGAGGTTCGAGCCGGCACTCTCAAAATTGTGCCAATTATTGAGCTGGAGGTCACGCATCCTGTTGGTGTGATCACGAAATCAGGAAAATACGTAAACTCTGCTATGAGGCAGTTCCTAAGCGATCTTAAAGGCATGCCAGAAACCCAATTTATCGGGTCTGAATAAATCCCACCCACAAAGTGGAACCGATTACTTCTGAGCTGATTGCATAACCTTGTTTAAAGGAGATGTTCTTGATGAAATTTGATTTACACACCCATCATTTCCGCTGTGGCCATGCTGACGGAACGATTAGAGATTATATCGAAGCTGGGATTGCCGCTGGATTGGGCGTTATAGGTATTTCCGATCACACTCCCTATTTCGGAGATCCATCCGATCAGGCTTTTCCCAAAATCGCAATGGCTAAATCCGAATTTGCTAATTATGTAGATGATGTTCTCTCCCTCAAAAAAGAGTACGAAGGCGTTATCGACGTACTGTTAGGCATCGAATCAGATTACTTTCCCGAACATGCTGAGATATACCGCAAGACATTATCCGCCTACCCTTTTGATTATGTGATTGGATCGGTACATAGTGTTGGTGGTATCAGCATTTTTAACAAAGGGCGCTGGAAAAACCTTAGCAAAAATGAGAAGATCCGCGTGAAGTCTGAATATTACCGGTTGATTGCTGATTCCGCACGCAGTGGTATGTTCCAAATACTCGGGCATATTGATGCGATGAAGGGGAATTATCCTGCTTTTTCCGAAATTCCTGCACCTCAGCCGATTGACGATTGTCTGCGTGTAATTAGTGAATGTGACGTGGCCATCGAAATCAATACCTCAGGCGGAACTAAGCTGGTCGGCGGCTGGTATCCCTCTGAAGATATTCTGGAGCGGGCACTACATTTTGGCGTAGAGGTTAGTTTCGGTTCGGATGCACATAAGCCGTCCCGGGTCGCTGAGGATCGTGATGCGGTAGCTGCACAGCTCAAAGCAATAGGCTTTACACACTGGGTTTATTACAAGCAGCGCCAAAAAGTCAAAGTTTCTCTGTAATCAAGCCTAAACGCCTTCAACGTCCCTATAAGGACGGTAAGCGTTAAAGCGAGAAATTAAATAATGCACCAAGCGTTATTGGTTTAGGGGCAGGGTTCACCCTCCGTTAAACCAATCTCAGCTTGGTGCATTTTTTTGTTTATTTACAGATTATCACAGCTAAAACCTTGTTGTTTCAGCGTACTTTTCGCATCTCCATATTCCGGGTTGATCTCATAAAAATGAGCAATCGTACTGGTCCAATCTCTCTCCGTCATCCCCTGCTGCTGCAAGAATTCACGGTGGGTTTGATTATATGCCTCCAGGAGGCCTTGTACATCCGGATTGTATTGCTCCTCATGAAATATAGCTTCCAGCGGCAGCCGCGGCTTCTGAGAAACCTCCTCCGCTGGGTATCCCACGCAGAGACCGACGACAGGGAATACGTACTCCGGCAGCTTCAGCAGTTCAATCACACCCGCTGTGTTGCGGCGCACACCCCCAATAGGAATGATGCCCAGTCCCATGGATTCCGCCGCTGCAATCGCGTTAGACAATGAGATTCCCACATCTGTAGCTCCAACCAAAAGCGCATCCACATCTTTTACGGCTTCAAAAGACTTGCCTTCCAGCTCACTAGCTACTTTAGCTCTATAAAAATCCATGCAAAACACCAAAAAAACCGGTGCTGCCGCTACATGCTTCTGATTTCCGCACAAAACTGAAAGCTGCTGCTTACGCGCAGGATCTTTGATGGCGATTATCGATACCTGCTGTCCATGAACCCATGACGGTGCGGCTTGAGCCGATTCAATCATTGATTGTAGCTTCTCTGGCTCCACAGGCTGGTCTGAATATTGCCGGAAAGAACGATGATTTTTTAATGTGTGTACCACTTCATTCAAAATGTTACGCCTCCTTGGTCATTCCACTCCATAGTATGTTAATCATAAACGATCGGATTCGGTACTGCCAATCACTTACGCTACTCTTTTCAAACAAAAAAAATGGACCCGAATCATCGGGTCCCAAAGCAGTATATTTTTAAAAGGGGGTCATGTACTTAGTTTAACCGCACACTGTTAGAGTTTGATAACGGCATTATTTCATTTGTGTAACAATGTGAATACTTTCATTACATCGTCCAAGGAGCCGACTTTGGGCATCACCCGCTCCAGCTTCATACCGTTCTTGAGCATCACACGTTCCGATCTAATATTATCTCCTGTGCAGCGTCCTTCGATCCTTGTTATCCCAAGGGTATGAACACTATAGTTCAAAAACAAACCCACGGCCTCCGTCGCCAGCCCGCATCCCCACCATGCCGGGTCCAGCATATATCCTAAGGTAGCTGTGCCCTCACGGCGGTTCCAATTCTGCAAAGCCACTATACCGATCAACCGCTGCTGCCCCTTTAAATAGATCCCGGCATGCAGCGCACAAGGATCGAAGGCAAATAACATCCGGTTTACCAGCTTCTCCACCTGGGCAGATACTGATCCAGGGCCGGAGCGTACTAGAATATGGCGCTGCACATCTGGATGGGAGAGCAGCTGCCGCAAAGCTAAAACATCCTCAGGCATGATCAGCCTCAGATCTACCGCTAAACCATGTTGTGTCTCTAACAACACTGCTCCATAGGTGCTCATCTTCTCTCCCCTTCCGTGCAGCTAAAATTCCAGCCTAATCAGCTCATGGACCGATGCAGCGTCAGAACCGTTAATTCTGGCCTACACAATAACCGAAAAGGCATGTATGTCTCTCCAAACCCTCTATTCACATACACAGGCATGGCTTTGTCTTCTGTATAATACAATCCATTTATGTATTTAAGAGATCCATAAGGTGTAAATGGCGCACCTATAAAGGGCAGGAGAATTTGTCCGCCATGACTGTGCCCGGAAAGCTGTAGATCAAATGAATAGGCCTGTGCGGTATCCGCATAATCCGGCTCATGCATCAAAAGGACGTTAAAGGTTCCTTCAGGAACACCAGCAATTGCTTTCGCTGGGTCGGGTTTACCGTGTAACAGATCATCCAGACCCGTAACCGCCATGACTGCCCCGCCTCTTTTTAGAAGGTATGATTTATTCCTTAGCACCCGGAAGCCCGCAGACTCCAGCAGCTCGGTAACCAGCTGGGTATTCTTGTAATCATGATTGCCTAATATCGCAAATTTACCCAATGGCGCACTTAACGCAGCCAGCACCGGTACGGCTTCAACAAGATCCTCAGGATCGCTGTCCACAATGTCACCCGTGAAGCAAATAAGATCCGGTTCAGCTTTGCTTATATGTTTAGCGAGCCGGGCCAGATCCCTGGCATCCTTATTAAATCCGAGATGTGTATCACTGAAATGAACAAGCTTCATCCCTGAAAAAGCGGAAGGAAGCTCCTTAAAGCGCAAGTCCAGCTTAGTGACCTCAATCCAGTTCGGCTCCCCCTGCCATGCATATCCGCTTGTAAGCAATCCTGCGCCGATTACAGCAGCCGCACTCCGAGTCAGGAACTGCCGGCGGGTAATTGTTGACTCGCCACCAGAACGCCCCTTAGAGGTGTCCTTGTGGATCTTATCGCCATTCTTATTGGGAGAAGCCCCAGACGATTGTATCTTCATAGGGAGATTCTCCTTTCTTTACCTTTTCCCCCGAAAAACAGATGGTCCAAATAATAACTTATATATTATTCCGGGCAGTTAGAACAATCCGGCATTCTTCTTCCGGAGTTTCGCTGTAAGCGCGTGCAATCCCTTTTTTTGCGATTTCTGATTTTTCAACTCGTCTCAGCATAAATGCTACTTCCAGCGTTTTTTCAAAAGGAAACGGTTCAAGCATTAACGTTGACTTATCCTGCCACTCCGCTGTGATGACACGACCTGACGTAAAACTGAAATCTTCAGTACCTGAGAACCCTTCACGCCACCATGGATGCTCCTCTGATTTCGGACACCCCGGCTCATTTAAGGCCAAATACAAGGACAGATCATCGCAGAATTCTAAAAGGCGGGCATCATAATACAGCTCATCTTCCCCAATAGGCTTGGAAGCTTCAAGTTCCCGATGGATACGTGCTCTGCGTTCCTCTTCATGTTCTTGATACAATGTAAGTTCTGGATAATCGAGTCCCGCAATCTTAATAAGCCGCTCAAAATGCAAGCTGCACAGCAACGCTCCGTACGGTGTGTGTTCCTCGATCTCATCTAATCCACGCTTATAAAAGGTCAACTTAGGCACTACAGGAAAATCAATAAAGGTGTAGGGTGCTTGCTCCGCATCATTCCAGAAAGGGGTCTCATCGAGATCAATCCAACCCCTATCATGCTGGGCTACTGCCCACAGTACCTCTTCCCGGCGTCCTTCAGTTGGCACATGCTGCTCTTTGAACCCAATGGCCAGCTCTCCGGCAAGTTTCCCGTGATCATGCTGCTTAACCATTACAATTGCTCCATCTTGCTCCCGACAAATCACGATTATTCCTCCTTGTTCCACAGCTAACATTACGTTAACAATGGATATTATAGCATAAATTGGTCAATATTCTGAACCTGCTCCAGCCCTGCAAGACTTTCCCGCCTCAAGCAGATAAGAGAGTCTTAACAACATAAAAAAAGCTACCCCCAGCGAATGGAATCCACTTTGAGGATAGCTCAATAGATAAACATTTGGCGGTACTATTAATTACACACCTAACCAACGTTTGAACATATGCTTCGTTGTTTGCTTGTTAATTTCTGCAATGGATGTCGTAAGAGGAATCCCCTTTGGACAAGCACGTACACAGTTCTGTGAGTTACCACAGCCATCGATCCCGCCATCCTCCATCAGAGCGTCCAATCTTTCGTCAGCGTTCATTTCACCTGTAGGGTGAGCATTGAACAGACGTACTTGAGAAATGGCTGCCGGTCCGATGAAATCCGTCTTTTCGTTGACATTCGGACAAGCCTCCAAACATACGCCACAGGTCATACATTTGGATAATTCATAGGCCCACTGCCGTTTTTTCTCCGGCATCCGCGGTCCCGGTCCAAGATCGTACGTACCGTCAATCGGAATCCATGCTTTCACCCTTTTTAGTGCATTGAACATCCGGGTACGGTCAATGACTAAGTCACGCACCACCGGAAATGTCTTCATAGGCTCAATTCGTACAGGCTGCTCCAGATTGTCTATAAGTGCAGCGCAGGCTTGGCGGGGTTTGCCATTAATCACCATGGAGCAAGCTCCGCACACTTCTTCTAAACAGTTGGAATCCCAGCATACGGGAACTGTGCTGTCACCTTTGGCATTCACAGGGTTACGCTGAATTTCCATCAAAGCACTGATTACATTCATACCTGGACGATAAGGAAGTTCAAATTCCTCGACATACGATGAACTTTGTGGATCGTCCTGGCGGGTGATGATAAACTTTACGTTTTTGGGAGCTGCAGCTGTTTCCGCCATAATGGTTCCCTCCTAAAATTGCCTGATTTTATTTCATGAAGCTTGCCTCGCAAGCTATTCTGTTACTGGAAAGCATTAATCCTTCGAATAATCGCGTACCCGTGGAGGAATCAGCGAGACATCCACTTCGTCGTAGGAGATTTGTGGACCCTCTGCAGTCCAGGCTGCTTTTGTGGTCTTCAAGAACTCCTCATCATTACGATTCGGGAATTCCGGTTTGTAATGTGCACCACGGCTCTCATTGCGCATAAGCGCTCCAAGTGTCATCGCTTCGGACAGCTCCAGCATATTCCAGAGCTGGCGAGTGAAGGCCACACCTTGGTTATTCCAGCGCGATGCATCATTCATATTGATCTTGCGATAACGCTCCTTAAGCTCTTTGATTTTGCCAATGGTCGCTTCCAGCTTCGGATTGTGCCGCACCACGGTCATATTGGCAGTCATCCATTCGCCCAGTTCCTTGTGGATCACATAAGCATTCTCTGTCCCCGACATTGCCAATAGAGACTCATATTTGTCCGTTTGCTTTTTGTGGAAGCTATCGAATACGGAAGAAGAGATATCCTGCGATGATTTCTTCAGGCCTTTAATGTATTCAACAGCCTTTGGTCCTGCGACCATACCGCCGTAAATAGCAGATACCAGAGAGTTGGCGCCTAGACGGTTCGCTCCGTGATATTGATATTCACATTCTCCGGCTGCAAAAAGACCCGGAACGTTCGTCATTTGATTGTAATCAACCCACATGCCGCCCATAGAATAGTGCACAGCCGGGAAGATCTTCATTGGTATTTTACGGGGATCATCCCCCATGAATTTTTCGTAAATTTCAATAATCCCGCCAAGCTTCACGTCCAGCTCTTTCGGATCCTTGTGAGAGAGGTCCAAATACACCATGTTCTCGCCATTAATGCCCAGCCCTTGATCCACACACACATTAAAAATTTCACGTGTAGCAATATCGCGCGGCACCAAGTTACCGTAGGACGGATATTTTTCTTCGAGGAAATACCACGGTTTCCCGTCTTTATAAGTCCAGATACGGCCGCCCTCGCCACGTGCCGATTCCGACATCAGGCGGAGCTTGTCATCTCCCGGAATAGCCGTTGGGTGAATCTGGATAAATTCTCCGTTGGCATAATGTACGCCCTGTTGGTATACCGCACTTGCGGCTGTCCCTGTATTAATTACGGAGTTCGTTGTTTTGCCAAAAATAATACCCGGCCCGCCGCTTGCCAAAATAACAGCATCCGCAGGAAAAGTCTCAATCTCCATCGTCTTAAGATTCTGGGCACTGATGCCTCGGCATACACCTTCGTCGTCGATGATAGCTGAAAGGAACTCCCAGTTCTCGCGTTTAGTTACGAGACCTTCAGCTTCCCAGCGGCGCACCTGCTCATCCAACGCGTACAGCAGCTGTTGGCCTGTAGTCGCGCCGGCAAAAGCTGTACGGTGCCGCTTCGTTCCGCCGAAACGCCGGAAGTCGAGCAGGCCTTCCGGCGTACGGTTGAACATAACGCCCATCCGGTCCATAAGGTGAATGATACCTGGCGCAGCTTCACACATCGCCTTAACTGGCGGCTGATTCGCCAAAAAGTCACCGCCATAGACGGTGTCATCAAAATGCTCCCAAGGGGAGTCGCCCTCACCTTTGGTATTTACAGCGCCATTGATGCCGCCTTGCGCACATACGGAGTGTGATCTTTTTACAGGAACTAATGAGAATAAATGGACATGCGCACCAGCTTCCGCTGCCTTGATGGTAGCCATCAGGCCGGCCAGGCCGCCGCCCACGATAATGATATCGGATGTTGCCATGATAGTTCACTCCTTTTATCGAAAATATCAGAAAGGATTCTTAAATTAAATGAAGGTCTTTATGGACTGGGCAATGGTTGCTGCAGTTTGAAATTCACTGTCACGGAAAGTAACCAGCGAAATCAGGAACATGAAAGTTACTAATACAAATATGCCAAGACAGAGGTAAGAAGATACCCGCTGTGCACGTGGACCTACGGTAATTCCCCAGCTGATCAAGAAAGACCAGAGACCGTTCGAGAAGTGGAAGCATGCAGCAACGATACCGATAATATACAGTGTCAGCAGAAGTGGCTGAGTCACGATATCATGCATCAGACCGCCTAATTCTTCATGCTCCACATTACCCACCGCCACCTGAACCCGTGTTTGGAACAAGTGCCAGACGATAAAGATGAAGGTAACAATACCTGTAATCCGTTGCAGGGTATAACGCCAGTTTCTTTCAATGTTGAAACGGTTCAAGTTCGGCTTGGATTGATACGCAATATAAAGTCCGTATACCCCATGGTACAGCAGAGGAAGCCATATACCGAACAATTCCAGGAAGAAGACGAGCGGCAGGCTGTTCAGCCATAACACGCTGTCAGTGAAACCGGAAGCGCCACCCTCTACAGCCGCAAAATTCGTCATCATGTGCTCAATGAAGAAGGCTCCAAGTGGGATAACGCCTAGCAAGGAATGAATCTTTCTGGAATAAAATCCTTTCATACAAAGTAACCCCTTTCCGATTAAAACAGCGTTTTCATTAATGGGTATTCACCGCCGGAACTACATTTGACACAGGATAACGTTGACAATCCAATGACATAATTCCTTAATTTACCGTTATCCTAGAGTTTACCGGACTTAGTTTTATTTTTCACAAAATGTGAATATCTTGTGTCACTTTTCATGTTACTCTTTTTTCGCTTATAAGGGAATTGCAATCTAATTATTAAACGTTATACAATAAACGCATAAGAATAGATTTTATATGATAATAATTCTCATTTAGCAAAACAACATTTTCCGACATAACCTGATTTTCCTTATGTAATAAGAACAGTTACTCTTACGGCTATGAATTTCATCACTACTGATCGTACATCGCATTAGGAGAGGAACTCAATTATGTTTGACGATTTAGATGTTTTTGCAGCAGTTGTGGAACATTCCAGCTTAAACCGGGCCTCACGCCAGCTCAATCTATCCCAGCCCGCCTTGTCTCGCAAAATTTCTAAACTCGAGGAACGTCTGGGGGTTGCACTGTTTAATCGTTATGGCAAACGACTGGAGTTAACCGAGGTTGGGCGTCTCACTTATTCCTATGCGCTTGAACAACGGCAGCAGCGTTCCAAGTTTCTGGAGGCTCTTTCCAAATTCAAAGAGGGGGAGCCAAGGCTTGTCACCTTGGGGGCTAGTCTTACCTCCCTGCAGACCACGCTTCCGCCGCTGGTAAACGCTTATATGGACAAATATCCGACCGCAGAGCTGAAGCTGATCACAGGCCGAACGCATGAGATCGTATCCTCAGTTAGTGAGGGAAAATCAGATGTAGGTCTGATCGCTTCCTCTATTCAAGAACCTGGGTTGCGCTGCATTTCTCTATTTGAGGATCAACTGCGACTAGTCGTCTCAGAGCAGCATCCTTTAAATTTATCTTCCAAGCTAACCATGGATAATCTATCCCGGCTGCCTATGATTCTCTTCTCAAAGGGGACCTGGTACCGGCGTCTGACGGACGATCTATTCCAGCGCTGCGGGATTGATCCCGATGTGCGCATGGAGATTGACTCCTTCGAAGCCATCGTACGGCTGCTTCCGACTGTCAAAGCGGCTGCGTTGCTGCCAAAGTCTTATCTGCGTCCAGAGCTGCTGAACGGCGGCGGGCTGGTGTCCTTACATATCAAGGAGCTGGAACAGACTCAACGGACCACCTGCCTGATCTACCGTGACGATGGAAGCATGAGCACGGCGGCTCGCAGTCTGGTGCAAGTTACCGAAGAGATGTTTCTGACAGAACGTGAGCAGTAAAGCCGGACCAAATGAATCAAGGGGCGCACCTAGTGATCTCCAAATGAGGCAATAAGTGAAGTACTTATAGCGTAATTAGAGAATTTCTCCCTGAAGTTCAGAGATTTCTGTTCAGCAGACTTATAATTAGGGAAAACTTCCCTAATTTTCGGCCCATTCAGTAACTAACTAATAAAGGAATTCCTCTGTTTATTAGAGGGGAATTCCCTAATGTCGTTCATTTAGAGCGAATAGCGGCTATTTTTAGGGAGGTCTTCCCTAATTAGTTCACACCCACTCTGTACATCGTACAAACAAAGAACGCATATCGCTTTTCGTCACACATATTTCACCGTCACAGATACCTCAAATCATCTAATTTCAAGCCGTACGATAACCACACCTAGCAAGTCGCGCACCGACCAAACCAACATTATAGAACACTACGCATGGTCTATAGTCATATGGCATATTAAAATCCAATACGTTTCCTACTCTTTACTCCATAAAAAAGAAGCTGCCCCTAAGTAGAATTCACTACTTTTGAGTCAGCTTCTTTTTCTATGATTCTTGGTTCACAACTTCACTCTCAAAACGGTCAATACTTTCATTAGGACCAATGAGTACCATAACATCGCCTTCACTCAAATAATCATGGGCAGTTGGAGCGACGATTATTCCGCTTTCCCTATTTAGGGCAACAATACTGCAGCCATATTTAGCTCTTGTATTTAAATCAGACAAGCTTCTGCCGTTCATGCAGGAAGGTACGGTCAGCTCGACAATTTTATAATCCTTGGACAGTTCAATATAATCCAGCAAATTGGGCGTCACCAGCTGATGTGCCACACGAATCCCCATATCCCGCTCCGGAAAAATAACCCGATCAACCCCCAGCCGCGACAGTGCGCGGCCATGAAGGATAGAGATTGCCTTAGCCACCACTTGCTTGACTCCAATCTCCTTCAACAAAATGGCCGCCAGAATGCTTCTCTCCATATTGTCACCAATCGCAACAATCCCACAATCAAAGTTCCGTACACCAAGCGAGCGCATAATTCCCTCATCTGTAGCATCTGCTACTACCGTATGCGTCAGCTGATCGCTCATTTCCTCCACGCGTTCTTCATGGTGGTCAATGCCGAGCACCTCGTAGCCCATTTCCATCAGCTCAAGCGCCAGGCTTGAACCGAAGCGACCTAAGCCGATTACTACAAATTGCTGTGCTTTCATTTCTAATTAACTCCTATCCAATAATTATTTTACCTTCCGGATACTTATACAGTGGTTTACCCTGTTTGGGACCGAGTGCATACGCTAAGGTTAGTGGACCTAGCCGACCTGCAAACATCGTCAGACAGAGTAGAATCTTACCGATCGCTGACAGTTCCGGAGTTAGCCCCATAGTCAGTCCTACCGTAGCAAAGGCGGAGGTCGTCTCAAACAAGATTGCCAAGAAATTACTGTCTTCAGTTGTGGAGAGTATCATCGACACAGAGGCAATTAACAACAAAGCCAGCAGCGTGATCGTTAATGCCTTGTAGATGCGCTCTTGAGCCAGCCGATAACGGAACAACACAACATCTTCCCGTCCACGCAGCATAGCAATTACAGCACCAATCATCATCGTAAAGGTTGTTGTCTTAATCCCCCCGCCCGTTGAGCCCGGAGAAGCACCAATAAACATAAGAATCACTATGAAAAATTGTGTAGCCTGCCGAAGTCCAGCAATATCTACTGTGTTCGCGCCAGCCGTACGGGGAGACACGGATTGAAAGAAGGCCGATAATATTTTACCGCCGAAATTCAGTGAACCCAGGGTACGAGTGTTAGTAAACTCAAATATAAAAATAACCAAAGCTCCGATCAGAATCAGCCCTGTGCTGGTGGACAGGACAACTTTACTATGTAGAGACAGCCTGCGGGTTACCCGAAACTCCACCAGATCTGACATTACAATAAAACCAATCCCGCCGGAGACAATCAGAAACATCACAATAATATTCACAAGCGGATCATATACATAATCAGTTAAACTGCGAAAATCCCCAAAAATATCGAACCCCGCATTATTAAACATAGACACCGCATGAAATATGCCATAATAAATCGCTTTTCCCAACGGCATATCAAAAGCCCAGCGAATAGACAGCAGCACAGCGGCACAGCCTTCTATGACAAGAGAATATATGAGGACTCTCCGGATCAGTCGCACAATTCCTTCCATAGAGCCTTGATTCATGGCTTCCTGTAGGATTAGCCTGTCCCGCAAAGATATTTTACGCTTTAACACCAGTGAAAATAGAGTGGCCATGGTCATAAAACCTAAGCCGCCGATCTGGATCAGAATCATAATTACGGTTTTCCCAAAAATGGTGAACGAAGTTCCGGTATCCAGCACAACAAGCCCTGTAACACAGGTTGCCGACGTTGAAGTAAATAATGCATCAATAAATTCCACGGAATTCCCGCTTGTGCTTGAGATGGGCAGCATAAGCAGCAAGGCCCCTATCAGAATGATCGATGCAAAACCAAGCACCAGTATCTGCGGCGGCGAGAGCTTCAGAAACTTAAATTCAGAAATCCTGCGAAACTGTGAAGCCACTTTGCTCACCTTCTTATCAAAAATTCCAACAAAAAAAGCACTGGAAAACCAATGCTGACTTGGTTCCTGCAGTAAATTAGCCTACGAGGTTAGCTGTCGGATTCGGACTGTGCAGGCTGCCCTATTCGTTCCCAGAACGAAATTCACCCCTGATGAAAGTGCCATTTATCGTGTACACTCCACTTTTCATCACTTCTTATGGTTCCCCCGTTTTCACCAGAAATTCGGCTACTATACAATTGCATACAAATTATATACGTTATTTAGTGAATTCACAAAGACACAATTAATGCTCATTCACATGAAAAAATGCGGTTTAAAGAGACTGCATCAAAAGGAGTGCCTTTTCTCATCACTTTTCCGTGTTTTCCCTGCAATTACACCGATTCTCATCATTCGTGCAGAAATGAACACGATAAAATTCATGGTATAAATTCACATGACTATTCTATACTATCTCTATTACCCATAAAAAGAACATATAATGTTTTTTGTAACCAACCAGGCACTAATACTATAATGGAACATAACATTGTCAGTACATAACAAGGAGGCGTTACATGAATCCCGTCGGCCAGCCCTTACAGCAACGTGCCCTCTCCAAGAGGCTCATCATCTCGGGCATTATCGGTCTTATTCTATTTATTATGTTTCAGATTTCCCCTTCACTGCTTAGTAGCCCTACAGGTGAAGATACCACCGTCATTAGCAAGGCAGAAGCCCGTGACCAAGCCATATTATTCGCAGAACAAAAGCTCAACTACACCGAAGCACCAAACGATCAATGGAATGTACTTTACCAGACGGACTCTTCCTTTTATGGTTATATGTCTCGCGAGAAGCTTGTGGAGGACTACACCAAGAAAAAATTGGATCAAAAATATCCTTTTGATGTCTTTCGGGCAACGCTTACTCCTTCAGCGGAGCAAGAGCCGCAAATCATCGTTGACCTCAATATGTATACCGGTAAGATTGTCGCTTTCTCAAAGGCTGCAAAAGTTGTCTCCGATGAGGGGCCAGGCATTGCTTCCGTTGGTGCAAAAGAGGACAAGGGAGCTGACCTCACTCTAGCGCAGAAGGAGAATCTTGCTCGTCCTTGGCTTCAGGAATGGGAAGTAAATCCTGCCAAGCTACAAATTGAATCGAATACAGGAAGCCATGGGCTAGTATATACGGATAGTACTGTTCAGGTCGGCGAATCCTTATTGCACTATTATTTTGATTTCAGTGGAGAGCAGGTATCCACCTTTAATGCCGGATTCACTGCACCAGCTTGGCATACCTCCTACGTACAAGGACAGACCTCTTTAGCGGAAAAGCTAACATTATTCGGTTACGGTATACCCACACTGATTTTAGGAATTCTGGCACTCGTCTACAGTATTCTTAGAAGAGAGCATACTTCCTTTAAACGTGGAGTATTCCTAAGCTCAGCCTATTTTGTAATCATGATGATCAGCACCTATAATATGCTGCCTGAATCTACGGGTGAAGGGCTAGAAGCACAGATTACCTCTGTCATTATGTTTATCATTTATGCTTTGTACAGCCTGCTGATGTCCTCCTTGCTCTACTTCTCTTTAGTGGGCGGCAATGGCTTATGGCGAAAAGAGGAAGGCATGAACCCTTGGCCCCGCGCCAAAGAGCCCGGCTATGGACAATATGTGTTGGACAGTATCCGGGCTGGTTACATCTGGGCTTTCGTTCTGCTAGGGGTGCAGACGGTTATGTTCATCATATTATCGTTTACCTTGCACAATTGGTCTACTACAGACGCCACCCAATCTCCTTATAACATGAGATATGCTTGGCTTCTGCCTATCGTCGCATGGCTCGCTGGTTTATCTGAGGAAGCCATTTATCGCTTTTTCGGAATTCCTATGCTGAAAAAGGTGTTCCGGAACACTTTTATCGCTTGCTTGATCACCACGCTGGTTTGGGCGTTTGGCCATACGTTATATCCGATCTATCCCATCAGCTCCCGTCCCATTGAGCTGACTGTAATCGGGCTGCTGTTCAGCTATATTTTCCTTCGTTACGGGTTTATTGCTGTCATGTTCAGCCATGTCGTGTTTGACAGCATCCTGATGGGCGCTACGCTGATCTTTATGAAGGAGAGCGTAAATGTAGGCGCGGGTATCTTCGCGATTATTATGCCGTTCATAGTCGCTTACATCGTCTATCGATTTAATCCACCACAGAAGCCTAAGCCGGTGGAGCCTTCTTCTTTGATTTAAACTAATGTGAAGACGTAATAAAATTAAAAAAGGGCATCAAAGCAGCTTTAGTCGCTGCTTTGATACCCTTTTTCTTTTGTCACCATTGCTATGAGGTTGGCTCTTCATCCTTGAGCGCATCAAGAATTTGTTTTGCCAGCTTTTCTCCAATAGAAAGTGTACGGAAATCATCCACGGAGGCTTCTTTAATTTTCTTAAGCGACCCGAAATGCTTTAGCAGCGCTTTACGGCGCTTCTCACCTATACCAGGTATAGAGTCCAGCTTGGAGGTAACCATGGACTTCCCGCGCTGTTCACGGTGGAAGGTAATCGCGAACCTATGGACCTCATCCTGAATCCGCTGCAAAAGGTAAAATTCCTGACTGTCCCGGGCTAGCGCGACAGGCTCTGGCGGATCTCCAACTAAAAGCTGAGCCGTCTTATGCTTATCATCCTTAACAAGGCCGCAGACCGGAATGAATAATCCCAGCTCATTCTCCAGAATATCAATCGCAGAGGAGATTTGCCCTTTCCCTCCATCGACCACGATAAGATCCGGTATCGGAAGATTCTCCTTCAATACCCGTTCATATCGCCGCCGAATGACCTCGCGCATCGTTCCATAATCATCCGCACCCACTACCGTACGAACCTTATATTTACGGTACTCTTTTCGTGCAGGCTTACCATCAATGAAGACAACCATCGCTGAGACCGGATTAGTCCCCTGAATGTTCGAGTTATCGAACGCCTCAATACGGCTCAAGCGTTCAAGCCCCAAGCTCTCGCCTAAGCTGATCGCTGCTCCAGAGGTACGCTCTTCATCCCGTTCAATCAGCCGGAATTTCTCGTCGATAGCCACTCTTGCATTTTGGCAAGCCATGCCAACCATCTGCTTCTTAAGACCGCGTTGTGGCACAAGCACCTTAATGCCCAGCCACTCCTGCAGAATGGAGGCGCCGCCAGCGGCATCCACGATCCCAGCTGCCGCAGCTTCCTCCGCCGCCGTCGCACGTGCCTCAGCCTCTTCAGCCGATTCAGGAGTATCTTCACCCTGTTGTAAATCCGCTTCTGCTGGAGCAGCTATGGCGATCTCGGGTTTAGTCTCTTTATTAGCCAGAGATTCCTCATCGAGCACATCCGGCAGCAGGATCTCCTGCGGCAAAGCGGGATTATCACTATAATACTGCGTCACATAAGACATAAAGTCACTGTAGGCTTCACCATAGAACGGGAACACGGAGGAATGGCGCTGAATCATCTTCCCTTGTCTCATGTACAGAATCTGTACACACATCCATCCCTTGTCTACAGCATAACCAAATACGTCCCGGTCCTTAGTATCTGTAGTGTTGATCTTCTGCTTCTCCATCAATACATCGATATGGATAATCTGATCCCGCAGTTCCTTCGCCCGCTCAAAATATAATTCCTCAGCAGCTTCCTGCATTTTTTGCTGTAAATCCTTTTTAACCGCCTCATGACCTCCGCCTAGAAAAGCAGCGATGTCCTGCGTAATCTGCTCATACTCGGATTTCTGAACCTCCTTCTCACACGGTGCCAAACACTGGCCCATGTGATAGTAAAGACAGACCTCCTTTGGCATCACGCCGCATTTACGAAGCGGGTACATACGATCTAGGAGCTTTTTTGTCTGCTGAGCAGCATAAGCATTAGGATAAGGGCCAAAATATTTTGCTTTATCTTTAATCACCCGGCGTGTAACCTCAAGGCGCGGGTGAGTTTCATTCGTTATTTTTATATAAGGAAACGTCTTGTCGTCTTTTAGAAGCACATTATAACGCGGCATATGTTTCTTAATCAGATTACACTCTAGAATGAGCGCTTCCATGTTACTGGACGTAACGATATATTCAAAATCAGCAATATTAGCGACAAGCCGCTGCGTTTTACCATTATGACTGCCTGTAAAATAAGACCGCACCCGATTCTTGAGTACCTTCGCTTTGCCCACATAAATAATAGTGCCTTCCTGATTCTTCATCAGATAGCAGCCAGGCAGATCGGGTAGTAGTGCCAGTTTATTGCGGATATTGTCCAAAATGATCCCCTCCAGCTAAATTGGACCCATGATTAGTTGGCATTCAGCACACAAAACGCCTCCGGAATGAACCGAAGGCGCTGAGTGGCAGGGCCGAGGCCCGAACAGTAGCATCTATCAATTATTGATGTTTTGCTACGATATTTTTCAGGGATTCTTTGGAGTTCAGTCCCACAACTTTATCTACCGGTTGACCATCTTTGAAGAAGATCAGAGTTGGGATACTCATAACACCAAAACGGGAAGCCGTTTCCGGATTCTCATCCACATTCAATTTTGCAATTTTCACGTCGTCTCCGAGCTCTGTGGACAATTCATCCAAGATTGGAGCGAGCATTTTACAAGGACCACACCAAGGAGCCCAGAAGTCTACTACTACAGTACCTTGACCTTCCACTTCGTTACTGAAGGATTGGTCAGACACGTTCACGATAGCCATGATATTGTTCCTCCTTTAAGTTTTGCGAAGCATTACGCACATCTTAAGCCAAAGCTTAGTTCATGGAAGCTGCTCCGAAATATGAGTTAATAAATTGTTTCATGTAATATGATAACCAAATTACCACTTACCGACACATTACAAGTATAACATATCTTTATGGGATATGTGAAATATCACTCGCAATTATATTGCCTTCAATGTATTTTTTTTGCGTACTCTTTTCTTTACAACCTCCCCAGCATTTCGGTATACTTAAAGAAAGCGCATTAATTGTCAATGACTTATTTCATAAACTAATGTCAATTTGCATCTAATAATATGGGGCTTGTCCCTGTAAGGAGGCAGAAACTATGGATGTTAACGCGCAAGTACGGGACCCACGAGAACATATCAACGAAGAACCCCGCAATGATCTTGGGGATTTGATGACCGGATTTTTCGGAATGACCACGTTTATGACGGTTGTCTTTTTCGGAATGGTCATCCTTAAGTTCATTCTCTCGGAATAAAGGAATCTTCGCACAATAAAAAGAAGCTGTCTCAAAAGTAGTGAATGCTACTTATGGGGCGGCTTCTTTTTTTAGAATAATGAGGGAAAACCTCCCTGATTATAACCGATATTTGCTATAAATGAACGAAATCAGGGAATTCCTCCCTAATAATCGGGAGAATATCTGTTTTCGCTGACGAATCAGTTCATTTTTAGGGAGATATTCCCTAATTATCGATCAGATTCAGTATGCCCGCCAGATGCTGCAACCCGAAAGTGTGTTTGAACAAGTGAAAAACAATCAGGACTTAAGGCGATCCTGCTTCGTAGCAGGGAAAAAGCGGCGTTTGAGTTCGAATAACCAAAAAAAACGAAGAGCAGCGATCCTCTAATAAAAGAGGAATCACTGCTCTTTTGAATTTTACATTATGAATATTCCAGGCTTATCTATTGGCCCCTCTTTGATTCTCCCCATGCAGTGGAAGAACATCCACAAAAGGAGCAATGCGATCCATTAGTCGTTGGCCTTTATAGACCTCTTCACCATCTTTGCTCGTAAAGCTAAGATGTTTCTCCAAGCCATCCAACGGATAATTCGAGGTGTAGAAGGTTGGTTTGCGGTTCATCCGATAATTCAAGATCGCCCCAAGTACATGATCACGAGCCCAAGGATTCAAATTTTCCGCACCAATGTCATCAAAAATAAGTAAATCGCAGTTTTTCATCGTATCAACAGTTTCCTTCATCTTCTGGCCATCCATCATGATCGATTTCAAGTCCTCTATAAAGTCTGGCATGTATACGATCACTCCGGTATATCCAGCAACAGCAAGCTCATGCAGTAAATAACACATCAAAAAAGTTTTGCCTGTTCCGAAAGAGCCATGTAAATAAATGCCGCGTGAAGTCAGGCCTTCCTCTTTAACATTCGTGATATAATCAAATATTTTATTCACAGCCGAGACCCGGCGCGGGTCTTTGCCCATAATATCTATCTCATCATAACCGCCGTTAAGTACACGCTCGTCCACATAAAAACTACGAATACGTTTGCGGATGTTATCCTGATTATCTTGTGCCACTTTAAGTCGGCATGCCGTCTTGCGTTCATATAGATCCACTGAACCATTCACAGTTTCTACCGTTAGTTTACTATAATGGCCAGGAAAATCATTTGGACACTTCTCTAGTCCTGGGCAGTTCGCACAGTTTCGGCTTTCCTCTACATATTGATACAGGCGACTCATATGAAGCCGCAGTCGTGATTCGTCCAGTTCAGGATGTTCGGACTGTAATGCCTTCACAAGTGGATGATTGAATAACCCCTGTTCAAGATCGCGTTGACGCTGCCGTAGAGTTGGATTGTTGATCGAACGAAGTACATCGCCCATTGACTCCATTGTTCCACCTCTCTTTCATTAAGGCGTTTGCGATACGCCTTTTTTCTTACTGGCTTTAATTTCTGCTGCTTTCTTCATCATCGCCGCGAATTCCTCTTCCGATACTGTTCCGGCACTTCCATCATCCAGCACAATCGGAATTTCCGGTTTATTGGATCGGCCTGAATTTTTGGCATAAGAACGTGATCGTGTTCCTCCAGCCGTATTAGCCGTTGTCCCCTTGCCCTTCACTTTGGACTGATCTCTAATATATCTTACAGCCTTCTCGTAGGTGTTCACTTGTTTAACCAGCATATTGGAGGCGATAGCCTCTACAAAATTGCGGTTCATCCGCTGTTCTCCACCCGAGGCTACCATAGTCATTAAATAATGAATGAGTACATTAATTACTTCACCGCTCAGCTTATAGTTCAGATCTATTTTCTCGAACATATCCATCAGATGGCTGGGCACTGCACCCGGGAAAAAGGTTTGTAGCAGTCTCGTATAAGGTTCGTTCCGCAGCATCATATTATATTGGTGAATGTCACATTTGGACAAAAATTGTGGCGGTACTTCTACATAATACTCCATCTCAACAGATTGCTCTGGTGGTGCTATAGAATCATCATTCTCTTCGGTCGCACTGGACCGGATAGAAACAACTTTCGCAGCTGCAATTTCACGTTTTTCCTGTCGTTTCATATCTTGCCTGAAATGTTGGCTCGCTTTATATTGCAACGCATCCAGCATGACCTCGCCCTCCGGTGAGAACACTCCATCCTCATCCAGCAAACGACATAAATCCTGCGGACTCAGTTCGTATTTATGAGCAACATAGTTAATTACACCCATTTGAGTATGGTCAAAGCGCAGTTTTTCTACATGAGCCCGATTCACAGACTCCCGTGGAAAACGCAAAATAATGTCACTGTATCCGATTGCCTGCTCTCCGGATTCAAGCGTGCCGGGCTGTCGAACAGAGGCTACCTCTGCCAAAGCTTGCTCCAGCTCATAATCAATGACATGTGTATTAAGTTGAAAAATATCATAAAAAGGCACGGAAATATTCTCTTTGCCTATAGATCTGCGACTCCACTCTTCCGGTTCGCGATTCCAGAACTGTTCCCGTAAGGACAGCACAGCAAATTTGCCAATCTTATCACGTAACAGCAAGGTTAAATGCTGAGTGGCAAAAAAGTCGGCTGGCGATAGCGGCGGCATTAGCTCATATTCATATAAATAATCATCTGTTTCCGGCACATAGATTCGACAGGTCTGCAACAGACCCACTGCTTCTAACCGGGAGGCCTGATCAATTAAATATTTGCGGCCTTTCTCATTGGGTTCAACACCCAAAGTCATAAATAGCCTGCGCTGTTGCTCCACTCCAGAATAGCCAATGCTATCTGCTGGCACATGTTCAACCAGCAAGCGATAGAAACTGATTGCAAAGGCTCCTACCATAGGTTGATATACAGAGCTAAGCATACGTCCATCTATAACACTAAGACCAAATTCGCGGGAAACGCAGTACCGATGATGTTCGGTGAAATGATGTAAGTTACTCATCCGCATCTACGGATACCCCCTTGTTTACACGAATTCATACAGGATTCTATTCTATCACAAATTAACATAGCGAAAATGTAAATAAAATCCCAATTTCGACTCTTTTCGCAATATAATCAACTTCTTCTTACGAATATCTACCTCTATTAAACAAGAAGAAACGGCTTCGCCGTCCTCTAAAGAGGAAGGTATCCCGTTTCTCGCAGAAATATAAGACTGATTCATAACATAGGCTCTTTCAAATCTTTAAAACATCTTGTAACCGCCAAAGCGCAGCTTTTGAATGGTCCATCCACTAAGTATAGCACCTGCAAGACCAGCGACACCTGTAAGATAATCAACAAAGTGGAAACTGGAGAGATGCTCCCAGAGCGACATCGCGTTTCTATCCCAAATAGAATAGATTACGACGGGTAGAATAATAAGTACGAATAGATAAGCGGGAAACCAGGTTGTCTTCATTAACATGTTAAGAATAAAGCCGATACCAAACATCATCACAAAGAATAAAACGGCTAGGATAAACACTGGAATAAATCCCATCTTACCGTCTCCACCCCTTTCTATAAAGAAGCGCACATCTTTTACAAGCTAGTAGTAAGTTTACTAGAAAAAATGTCACGAAGCAATGAACTTTATTCAAATTCACGCACTAATTCGCACACTTAGAGGATGCCTCCGTTTGCTCTTGGCGGCTTGATTGCGATACAATGCAAGTAGATTAATCAGATCATACATAGCCTATGAAGCAGATGCTTCGTAAGACTAAGTTTATGCTTCAATTGCGAGTTTTACGCGATGTTATTTCAGCGAGGCTTATGCTTCGTAAAACTAAGCGTATGCTTTCGAAGCAAGTTTTACGCGATGTTATTTTGGGCGAGGCTTATGCTTCGTAAAACTTTTAAGGAGTGAGATCATGATCGAAGCCGCTTTGACACTGGAAGGCTGGTATGCACTGCATGACTTCCGCTCTCTGAACTGGACCGCTTGGACGGCAGCAGATGATGAAGAACGTGCCGTTGCCCTGGAAGAACTACATGCTTTTATGCAGGAATGGAGCCCTGTTGAGGAAGCTAAAGAAGGCAGCACCGCAGTATACTCCATAGTGGGCCAAAAGGCTGATTTTGTAATGATGTTTTTGCGCGAAAGCCTAGAAGCTTTGAACCAGCTTGAGACTGCCTTTAACAAAATCGCTTTTGCTCAATATACAACCAAAGCTTATTCATATGTAAGTATTGTTGAATTAAGCAACTACGCTGCTGGTGGCAGTGGCAGCGACGGCAGCGACCCTATGCAGAATCCGCATGTTGCCGCACGTTTAAAGCCTATTTTACCGCAAGCGAAACACATTTGTTTCTATCCTATGAACAAAAAACGCGAGCTTGCCGATAACTGGTACATGCTTGATATGGACAAACGCCGGGAGCTCATGGCTTCACACGGGTTAATTGGACGTTCATATGCAGGTAAAGTGAAGCAAATTATTACCGGCTCCGTCGGTTTTGATGACTGGGAATGGGGCGTGACTCTGTTCGCTGAAGATGCACTGCAATTCAAAAAGCTGGTATACGAAATGCGTTTTGACGAAGTAAGTGCCCGCTACGGCGAATTCGGACCTTTTTATGTCGGCAATCTGCTGACAGAAGAATCTTTTGAAGAAATGCTCAAGCTGTAACAACAAAAAAAGGGTGTGTCTCCAGTTCGCATGGAGACACACCCTTTTTAACTGCCATATTATTAGATTAAGACACCGAAGTTCCTGAATCCTCATCTTCGTTATCCTCATCATCTTCACGTAAACTTTCCAGATATTCAGCCGTGGCCCGATCCCGAGCGCGCCCTTTATCCTTCAGGCGTTCGATACCAGGGAGAATGAGCAGATCAATTTCCTTCTGAACGATATAAGCCAGATCATACTGGTTCTGATCCTCCAGATAAGATCCAACCTCTATCAGTCCGTTATAACGGTCCAATTCTTCCCGAGTCAGCAGTCCGCGTACCTGTACGCTGCAATGGCGCATCTTATAAGAATCTTCCTTTTTTCAGAACCAGCGGAATTCCGCCGATAATGAACAAGTAGCGCATATCTACAACTTTTTTCAACTGAGCTGCAGTCCAGCCCTTGTAAGTTTTGCTGCCTACTACAGCGATTCCTTGGCCTTTGCCTAGGGAAGCTACGGTTCCTTTATTGCTGAATGCGAATTTCTTCGGCTGTTGATTGCGGATTGCCGCCACCAAATTATGCGCACAGCATTCACCCTGCTGCATAGCAATTTGAGCGGTTGGCGGGTAAGGGCGTCCTTCCGGATTAATCATAAGGGAGCCATCACCAATAATGAAGATATTCTCTTGGCCCGGTGCACGTAGATATTCATCTACCTTCACGCGCCCACGCATAGCTTCAAATCCGGCAGCCTCAATAAGACGATTGCCACGGATTCCGCCTGTCCAAATAATTGTGGAGGCTTTGATTTCTTCGCCTGATGCCAGAATTACCCCGTTTGGCAGACACTCCTTGATCGCAACACCCATCTTGAAGGTAACTCCCTTTTTGGTGAGCAAGTCCATCGCATACTCAACAAGCTCAGGAGCGAAACCAGGCAGTGCTGTCGGAGCAGCCTCTACGTTATATATATTAACCATACTTGGATCAACGTCATATTCTTTACACAGTCCAGGGATACGGTCAGCTAATTCAGCTACAAATTCGATACCGCTAAAGCCGGCACCACCGACAACAAAATTAATATGCTCCTGAGCATTGTTCTCGTTCTTGTACTTAGCGAATTGATATTCAATATGCTCGCGAATTAAACGAACGGAATTGATGCTCCGGATTGTCAGTGCGTATTTATCAAGTCCAGGAATACCAAATGTTTCAGGCTCTCCACCTAAAGCAATGACAAGATAATCGTACGATAGGGTACCATCCTCCAAAATAATCTTTTTCTGCTGAGTACGAATTTCCTGAACAGATGACTTCACGAGGTCGATCTTGAATTCATCGATTAGTTTCGAAATGGACACCCGAGTGTGTTCAATACTGTCCGTACCCGCCGCAGGCATATGTAGATGGGTAGTAAAATAGTGGTACTCGTGACGGTTTACAAGCGTGACATCCGCTTCATTATAATTCAAAGCCTTCTGCAAGCGCTGTGCGGTCAAAATACCCCCATAGCCCGCGCCTAAGATAACGATTTTGGGAATACTACTCATGTTCCGGCTCCTTCCAAGAGGTAAATCTGTCTTTGTATTTTTTATTGAAACAATGTACGGTCCTTTTTGTGAATTTATACACTTATATTTAGAAGAAATTCCAATCAAACTTGAAGCATTTCTAAATTGACCATATCCATTGTAAACCTTAGTGTAGCATTAATCAAACATTAAAATACTAAAAAACGTCACACTTTTATTGACTTCTAAAGTCTTTCTTTGCAGGTATGTGTCACAATGATTATAATAAGTAGGTACACAAGTATGGCAAAATGAATATATCAACTCGGAGGTGTAATATCCCGTGACCCAAGAGCAATCCAGCGTTCCTATGAGCGACCTTTTAATCATAGGTGGCGGGCCAGCTGGCATGTTTGCCGCATTTTACGGCGGAATGCGTCAGGCATCAGTAACCCTTATTGAAAGTATGCCCCAATTGGGGGGACAACTTGCTGCCCTTTATCCAGAAAAATACATTTATGATGTGGCAGGTTTTCCAAAAGTAACAGCACAAGAATTGGTCGACAACCTGTCTCGGCAAATGGATATGTTCCAATCCAATATCCGGCTGGAGGAGAAAGTGATTTCTGTTCAAAAACGGGACGAACGTCATTTTGTGGTTACAACCGATGTAGCCGAATACCACAGTAAGGCGATCATCATTACAGCTGGTGTAGGTGCATTTGAACCTCGTCGTTTGGAATTACCCAACGCTGGACGTTTTGAAAAAGCAAACCTCCATTATTTTGTAAATGATCTAAATGCCTTTAAAGATAAAAAAGTTCTGATCAGCGGTGGCGGTGACTCTGCAGTTGACTGGGCGCTCATGCTGGAACCCATCGCTGAACAGGTAACCCTGATTCACCGCCGGGATAAATTCCGTGCGCATGAACATAGCGTTGAGAACCTGATGGCTTCCAAGGTTAACGTAGTTACCCCTACTGAAATTACAGAGCTGCATGGTGATGAGTTCATTACCAAGGTTACATTGTCAAATATCAAGACCAAAGAAACTCAAGAAATTGAAGTGGACAGCGTTATTGTTAACTTCGGATTCATCTCTTCCCTAGGTCCTATTGCCGAATGGGGTATTGATATTGAAGGGAACTCCATTGTTGTTGACTCGCGTATGGAAACAAGCATTCCAGGCATATTTGCTGCCGGCGATATCACAACTTACCCTGGTAAGCTGAAGCTGATTGCTGTAGGATTTGGCGAAGCTCCAACGGCTGTGAATAATGCTAAGGTGTACATTGATCCAGAAGCGAAGCTATCACCGGGTCACAGCAGTAATATGAAACTCTAAATCTATTAACACAATAAAAAAGGGTATTCTTACAGGCCTGTTGATAACAGCCTGTGAGGATACCCTTTTATGTTTGTTTGTGCCTCGCGGTTTTATATATGTAGCCTGCTACAAAGTTATCCTTTGCGCTTTTTTAATGAAGAACCGCATGTACTGGAGAGTGTAAGTTTCGTTTGCGAATTTCAACGAGTAGAAGAGCGATGAAATCATGCTCTAGTTGCAGCTCTATTGCTCTATGGTAAGAGTCAAGCAGCATCTCATCCGACAATTCAACCATAAACTTCATCTACCTTTCCTTTATTTGGATCTGAATCTATCATATCAAACTATCATTTTTCGAACAAGCGTTCGCGTTATCCACAAGTACATGTGGAAATCCTGTGTATAAAATGTGTGTAAGCGTTATAAAGGTACTAGCTACACAGTGGACTATGGGGATAATAGTTATACACAGGATTGAACCACTTGTATAAAGCAAAAAATATATTTTTATTGTAAATAAATTACAATGTTATTTACCCCAAAAGAACGCAACTAAACGCAATTTTATCTTACTACTCTATTATCGTCAATTCTTAAAATAATTGTTAATTTATTGAGGTCTTGTATTAACCTCCAAAATCCATATTTTCCCCGAATAATCTACAGCATAATCAAAGCCCAGCTCACCTATTCCCGGAAAATGCCGTTCCATAATTCCGATACATACATGGGTTAGTCTCCGCATTTCTGCTTTCTTCGCTGAAGCTTTAATCCGCGGCAACGATCTACGAAGTCCTTCACGACATGATAGCATCGTTCCCCCTTTACAAAGATTGGTTACGAACAGACCTGGCCGAGCCAATCTCCCTACCATGGAGCGAAATTCCCAAACCTCACCATTCTTAACTACTTTGACCCGATAATCAATAGGCCGTCCACCGATTCTCGCAAGGGAAATCCCTTGTTGAATCAAATATCTGCGTCTTGCCTTCACAGTATTAAGCGCACGTCTCATGGATCCAAAATCCTTGTAAATTCGAGTTCTGTCCATATAGGTGAATCCATAACCGCGACTATCCCGAAAAACTTTGATTACACCGTAACCTCCGCCACCCACAATAGGTTTAATGACAACATTTCCATATCTACGAAGCATTGCCAGGAGCGTTTCTGCCCTGTACCCCCTCGTCATTGGGATATAGGGTGCAACCCGAGCGTCGGTCAGCAACGCCTCTGTCTTCAGCCACTTACTGGCCAATTGTCTTCCTGCCATCGTCCTTTCCCTCCCTTCACAATCCAGCCTACCCTATACATTACTCAGAGAAGGTCTCGCCCTCTTGTATGATTGTCCGTGTAAGATGCCGCTCTTAGCAAAAAGGGCTTAGTGTTTAGCACAGCATCAGTCGACAGCGACAGGGTACAACCGCGGATTTTGTAGATTCAGTTCTCAAGAAATTCGACATCAATATCTTAATGGATGAGTTCACTATAACTAGAATAATCTTCAAAATCATTGTATTATTAATAGCGGTTACATTTTCAATTTCTACTATTATAGTGAGTACTAACAGAATCACTAAAAAGCACAGCGCGGGGAGGGCTCAGAATGGCACAGTTTTTTGAGGTTTTATATTGGGTGGCTATGCTTGGGATGTCCATTGTATTGGCTGGAACGACTATACTGATCTGCGCCATTGGCTTTAAATTTATTAAAGACAAACGCAGAGCACTGGGTACGGGCTGTATCGCCTTCTCCCTTGGAGCTGCAGCGCTCATCGTATTTATGATTAATTACAAGTTTATTATTCCAGCCTAATGTACGCAGGGGACTGCCTATAAACAGCTTACTTCTATGCACAGACGGTCCGACCCTCGCAAAAAAAACACAGAGCAGCGATTCTCCAGTTATGTGGAGAATCGCTGCTCTGTGTTTTTAAACAATAGCTATCTGCTTCAACAGTGTCGTTAACCCATGAGCATTTCGGACCCAGATGACGTTATTTGCAGATTTTCAACCTTTGAGGCGTGGTTTCGGACTCCAGTGACACTATCGCTTAGAAAGAGTTTCATATTTACTGATTTTCATAGCAATAGCGGCAATGCGGTCCGTTGGCACCACAAATATGGGAAAATGCGGCGTTTAGGGTCATCTGTGTCCGATACATGGCTTGCGATACATGGTTAGCGATATATCGTTCGTGATACATGGTTAGCGATTTATCGTTTGCTTCCTATGTAAAAGAATAAAGAGCTACCCCAGCGCCCATTAAATGGCTTCTGAGAAACTCCCCTATTACTCATAAATCCAGCGACAGGCGTATCATATCTATGACTTGAATCCCATTTTCAAAGATCTCTTCACTGTAATGCCTAATAAAAAAATCTCTATCAATGCCAGTGATTCTGAATCCACATTTCTGATAAAGTGCCAATTGTCCAACGCTCGAATTTCCTGTGCCAATTTCAATGGTTTTGGCCCCAAGCAGCTTGGCATTCTGAATCGCATGGTTCAGCAGTTGCTTACCTATTCCTTGCCCGTGTTTATTTTCGTCTACGGCGATATTAACAATCTCAACAGTCTCCGGTCTTGTCTGCAGCACAACGTAGACTCCGATGATGCTGTTATCTACCTCAGCCACACAACATAACCCTCTTTGTAAATATCCGTTAACTAAGCTCTCCGAAGGATCTGCTAATAGAAGTAATTCTAATGGAGGCTGTTCACCAGCTTTTAATTTTCTGATTTCCATTTCCATTTCCGAACTCCTTGTGTTGATTTTTGTCATTGAGAATAAAAAAAACTCCAAGCCTGTGTTGTTAGAATCCAACACGGGGCTTGGAGCCGTGATTGCTGTGATTAGCAAGGCTCTTCGTTAGGTTTCCCTGCATCCGTAGCTGTCCGGAAGCTTGAACCGCAGCCGCAAGTTGCAGTAGCGTTAGGGTTGTTGATGGTGAAACCACCCGTCATGCCGGATTCTTCAAAGTCGATTTCGAGACCATCCAGGTAACGAAGGTTCTCCTTCTCCACAACCACTTTCATGTCTTGAATGTCCATATATACGTCCTGATCGGTTTCATTATCATCAAAGCCCATAGCGTACGAGAATCCACTACAACCGCCGGGCGTTACTCCAATACGGAGGAACATGTTCGGTACTTCTTGTTCAGCAAGCATCGCCTTTAATTGTTCTGCTGCCTTTTCACTAATATTAATCATGATCTCATCCTCCTACAAATTCGTCTCCCTTCATAAGCGGAAACTTATGTTTAAGGGACCTTCCGGCCAAAAGTTATTTCATAAAAATATAAGATAGTATAAGTGTTGCACCTATTCTTTATGTCTTATATTTCTCGCTTAAACGCTTATCAACTTTATAAGGATGCCAATGACGTTTATGCTTGATAAATTCAGTATAACCGACTATTCTGTTACCCTCAAGTCACAACTGCCTTAGGCATGACCCTTCACAGTAAAAAACACCATCAATATCAAGCTGTTGATACCCTTAGGAGAGTAGGTTTATAATAGGGAAGGCACTCTAAGTAAAAATTCGGAAATTTGTCACGGAGGCAAGCTCGCCTCTTTCTTTTTTAGAATGAACAGCTACCACTTGGGTACGTCTGGAATTTATCTTCGAGCAATCTGCTCGTAAACTTTCAGGAGGAAATCATAATATGTCTACTCTTTTTACCCCCCACACGGATGCCCGAATGGCGAACATTATTGATAAGGTTCGCAGCGGCGAAAGATTGAATTTGGAAGATGGCGTTTATTTATATCAAAGCAACGATTTACTTACCATTGGCCAGCTAGCGAATGAAGTCAATATCGCCAAGAATCACAATCGGGTATATTTTATCGAAAACATGAGTCTATATTTCACCAATGTTTGCGAATCGCACTGTGCATTCTGCAATTTCCGCAAAGATGATGGAGAAGAGGGAGCCTATACCCTTTCCGGTCAGGAAATGGTGCAATATGTCGAACAGCATATCCACCCAGGCGTACGTGAATTCCATATTGTTGGTGGCCATAACGACAAGGTTCCCTTCCAATATTATGTGGATTCTTTAAAAGCTTTGAACGAACGTTTCCCTGAGGTTACCTTAAAAGCCTACACTGCCGCTGAAATTGATTTTTTCACCCGTATTAGCGGTTTGAGTATTCGTGAGGTACTGGAACAATTGCGTGCTGCTGGACTGAAAACACTCACCGGTGGTGGTGCAGAAATATTATCCGACCAATATCGTAAAAAAATGCGTGTAGACAAAGCTAATGTGGAAGAATATCTGGAAGTCCATCGGACAGCACATCAGCTTGGGATGAAGACCCATACCACTATGCTGTACGGCTCCATTGAATCTCACGAAGACCGTATCCGCCATATGATGCAAATCCGTGATTTGCAGGACGAAACCAATGGCTTTATGGTATTCATTCCATTGTCCATGCAGCCTAAGAATAAAAACGCTGGCATCATGCGCCGCAACTCTGCTTATGAGGATCTGAAGACCATTGCGATCAGCAGATTGATGTTGGACAATTTCGATCACATCAAAGCGTACTTCATTAACATTGGCCCTCAGCTTACTCAAGTTGCGCTGAACTTCGGTGCATCAGACGTGCATGGCACAATTCTAAAAGAACGTATCAGCCACGCGGCTGGCGCCTTAACACCGGAAGGTCTGACTCGCGACGAATTGATCTGGCTAGTGAAAGGTGCTGGACGAATTCCTGTCGAACGTGACACTTTCTATAATGAGGTTAAGGTATACGAATAAGAAGACTACCTGAGATTTGTTATCCCATATTGGAAAGGAAGTTCGGTCAGCATGAGAACAATACTCGTTCTTGGCGGTGGCTACGGCGGCCTAGCCTTAATTCAAGAATTACTCAATAATCATCTTCCTCATGATGTTGAAATTATCTTAATTGACCGAATGCCTTATCAAGGAATCAAAACGGAATATTATGCGCTCGCCGCAGGTACCGTAACTGATTATCACCTGCGCATTCATTTTCCGGTTCACCCCCGGCTTACTGTCCGGTACGGTGAAGTGAGTTCCATTGATTTGGAGAGCAAAATAGTCAGTATGGAGTCCGGTGAGATTGTATCTTATGATCTCCTAGCCATTGCTCTTGGCTGTACCGACAATTACCACAACATCCCTGGTGCTGATCAATATACCTGCAGCATCCAGACCTTTGCTGGTACTCGGGAAACCTACCGCCGTTTAAATGATGTGAAGCCTTACGGAACGATAAACATCGTAGGTGGAGGATTAAGCGGTGTTGAATTAGCCGCAGAGCTTCGGGAAAGCCGTCCAGACCTTAACATCGCTATTCTGGATCGCGGTGAACGTGTTTTGTCTGCCTTTCCGGCAAAGCTGTCACAGTACGTAGAGGAATGGTTTCATCACCATCAGGTGCAAACGCTGGGACGAATCTCTGTATCTCATGTAGAGAAGGATTCGATTTTTAACGGTACCGAGGAAATCCTTTCAGATGTGACAGTATGGACCGCAGGGATTCAACCTGTAAAAGTAGTTCAAGATTTGAATGTGTCGAAGGACCGTGGTGGACGGATTATGCTGGATGAGTATTATCGTATACCGGATTATCCGGAGGTATATGTGATTGGTGACTGTGCCAGTCTGCCATTCGCACCAAGCGCACAAGCCGCTGGAGCACAGGGTGAGCAGGTAGCTCAGGTTATCCAAGCGACCTGGCGCGGTGAGACTCCTAAGCTTCATCCTATTCGCCTGAAGGGTACTTTAGGGTCACTAGGAAAAAAAGCAGGATTCGGACTTATGGGACAACGCTCCGTCAAAGGACGGGTTCCCCGCATCCTCAAGAGCGGAGTGCTCTGGATGTCGAAACGCACTTTAGGATAAGCCTATGATTGGTTCATAAGTATTAAAGGAAGCTACTCTCAGATAAACACGAGAGTAGCTTTCTTACGTTATTGGTGCGTATACCCTTCGGACTCAGATGACCTTATTCGCAAATTTTCAGCCTTTGAAGGAGAGTTTCGGACTCCAGTGAAGTTATTGCTTATAATGAGGTTCATTTATGCTGTTTTTCAGGTGAATAGTGACTATGGGGTCCGATAGCAATCCAAATGTAGGAAAACACTCAATATAAGGTCGCCTGAGTCCGGTGGCACCTTCACGGTAGCCCCTGCACTCTCCAATATGTTGCCTAATCGATCAAATTGGTGGATTTTGTTCAAGTAAGGTTCCAAAAAGAGGGAGCACTCCATAATTTAGATTATGGAGTGCTCCCTCTTTTTTTCTCGAGAAATTTAGTCAAGATCTATATTAAACCAAGCCTCAAGCTCTTTGATCTTGGCCTCAATTTTCTCTTCTAGCTCTGCAACAGTGTCTGCTGCAATAATGTCACCTTCAACCATGGCGAAAGGCATTAAATAACACTCTCCACAATTGTTCAGACATCCGTATTCAATAACATCATAATCTGGATTTTCCTCCAGCTTATGCATTAGCTTGTCTGTTCCGTGACCCATGTTGCTGGAACAAAATTCAATAATTGGTCTCATGATGATCTCCCTATTCCGCCTAACCATTTTATTTTTTAACTTTTTGTACTATAATGAACTTACGAAAGGAGTGATTGAGAAATGAGTGAGAATGCACAAAGCACCGAAATGTATGATGAAGTACTAGAAGTGCTGGATAAGCTTCGTCCGTTCCTGCAGCGCGATGGCGGTGACGTAGAACTGGTCGATGTGGAAGACGGCATCGTTAAGTTGAAACTTATGGGTGCCTGCGGCAGCTGCCCAAGCTCCACGATCACCTTGAAAGCCGGGATTGAACGCGCCCTCCTTGAAGAAGTAGAAGGCGTTGAAGAAGTAGTTCAAGTATTCTAAATCCCGTTCAATAACCCTCCCGATTCTCCTGTAAAGGAGATCGGGATTTTCTTATTATAGAGGATTTAACATTCTCTCACAACCTTAGAACATAAAACCCGCAAGCCAACTTGGCTGCGGGTTCTTGTTATGACTATAGACGAATTTAGCTTCATTCCTTAAAACGCTGGAATGATCGCACCTTCGTACTTTTCTTCGATGAAAGCTTTAGCTTCTGGAGAATTCAGGGCAGCAACCAGCTTTTTGATGGCTTCGGAATCTTTATTGTCTTGACGGGTTACCAAAATGTTAGCATAAGGGGAATCTACACCCTCGATGAACAATGCATCTTTAGTTGGCACAAGACCAGCGTCTAGTGCAAAGTTCGTGTTGATCAAAGCAAGGTCTACCTCATCCAGTTGACGTGGGAGCATAGCAGCTTCCAACTCAATGATGTCGAGATTTTTCTTGTTTTCAGTGATATCTGCTTTTGTTGCAGCAATGTTTGTATCATCTTTCAAGGTAATCAGACCATTTTTTGCAAGTAGGATTAGTGCACGGCCACCGTTAGTAGCATCGTTCGGAATGGCAACTTTTGCACCATCAGCCAACTCATCGATCGATTTGATTTTTTTGGAATAAGCCCCAAAAGGTTCAACGTGAACGGATGCAACAGAGACCAGGTCGGTTTTATTATTTTTGTTTTGGTCATCCAGATACGGTTGGTGTTGGAAAAAGTTAGCATCTAACTCCTTCTCATCAAGCTGCACGTTAGGTTGAATATAGTCAGTGAATTCTTTGATTTCAAGTGTAATTCCATCTTTTTCAAGCAATGGAGCAATAGCCTTCAAAATTTCAGCATGAGGAACAGGTGAGGCACCAATAACCAATTTCACTGGATCTTTAGTAGGTTCACTTGTTGCTTCTGCGTTTGGTGCTGTTGTAGCAGCCGAGCTCCCAGCATTATTAGATGCATTGTTGTTACCGCAAGCCGCAAGCACCGCAACCAGTGTCAGGCTAAAAAATGTAAGTAGTACTTTTTTCATTGTAAATCCCCCTCTAATCTATATTTTGTATTGAATAAGGATATATATGGATGTACCTTATTTCCGTGTGTAATGTTTTACGAGTCGGTCACCGGCCATTTGTAGCAATTGCACCAGTACGACAATAAATACTATAGAAACAATCATAATCTCCGTCTCATAGCGGTGGTAGCCGTAACGAATCGCCAAGTCACCTAATCCGCCGCCCCCAACCATACCAGCCATTGCTGTATAGGAGACCAGTGTAACCAGTGTGATCGTAACTCCAGCGAGCAGGCCTGGACGAGCTTCTGGCAAAAGCACACGCATAACGATTTGGTTCGTCGATGCTCCCATACCTTGTGCGGCTTCGATGACTCCGCGGTCTACCTCTCTTAACGACGTCTCTACCAAGCGGGCAAAAAACGGAGCTGCACCAATCACCAGAGGTGGAATCGTACCGAGTACACCAATGGAGGTTCCAACAACGGCTTTGCTGAAAGGAATTAGAGCCACCATCAAAATGATAAAGGGTACGGAACGTAGAATATTTACAAGTAATGATAAGACCGAGTAAGTTACTCTGATTACTATACTATTCGATTTCCCCCATAAATACAATAGAATTCCGAGTGGCAAACCAAGAATAATTGTGAACAATCCGGAAAAAAATATCATTTTTATAGTAGCAACCGTAGCATCCACCATTTCTTGCCAATTTAGATCTGCAAAATTCATTACGAAATCACCTCCACATCAAGGCCTTGAGCAATTAGCCTGGAGATCGTTACAGCAATCGCCTCAGCTGGCCCTTCGAACCGCACAATCATCTGTCCATAAGGCACATCTTTAATCGTTGAAATGGTACCATGTAAGATTGCAAAGCTTACACCCGTATCACGCACGACATCGGATAGTGCCGAGCCGTAAGTTTTTTCTCCGAAAAAAGTAATTTTGACAGCTTGAGAGTTATCCCCGGCAGCAGCATCAAGCGCCACTCGAAGAGGTCCTTCATTCTGTGTCTCACTGCGGATGAAATCGCGTGTAACCTCATGCTGCGGCTTGAGAAATACCTCTGTAACTTTGCCTTGCTCAACAATCCCACCACCATGAATGACCGCGACACGGTCGCAGATGCTCTGGATTACATGCATTTCATGTGTGATCAGCACAATGGTCAAATGGAATCTTTTATTAATATCGAGCAGCAGCTTAAGAATGGAGTCCGTTGTCTGGGGATCAAGCGCAGAAGTGGCCTCGTCACACAGCAGTACATCAGGGTCACTGGCTAGTGCCCGGGCGATGCCGACCCGCTGCTTTTGTCCTCCAGATAACTGAGAAGGATACTTACCTTTATGTTCTTCGAGCCCAACTAAAGCGAGCAAGTCTTTCACTTTTGTATCAATAGCTGTTCTAGATGTACCTGCAAGGCGCAGTGGAAAGGCAATATTATCGTATACGGTCGCCGAAGACAACAAATTGAAATGTTGAAAAATCATCCCAATCTTGCGCCGCTGTTCCTGCAACTGACCTTGGTTAAGACTGGTTAGCTCAACACCGTCTACCCAGACCTCTCCTTCTGTCGGACGTTCCAACAGATTAATGCAACGGATCAATGTACTTTTCCCGGCTCCAGAGTGGCCGATGACTCCGAATATTTCACCTTTCTCGATGGACAGATTCAATCCAGAAAGTGCTGTTGCCGCATTACTCCCTTTTCCATAAACCTTTGTTATCCCTTTTAGATTAATCAACTCTCGTCGCCCCCCCCTTTATACTTCACTTATTCTATACAAAAAAACCTCCAACGATCGATGCAGATCGCAAGAGGCTCTGTGGGTTTATTAAGACAATGCCTTCTCATCTGCCAACGACCGCAACCTGCGCCATTGTAGGAATTAGCACCATGACATTTGTACAACGCTTCCCGCGCTGGATACAAATCGGTTGCCGGGCTTCATCGGGCCTATCCCTCCGCCGCTCTCGATAAGATAAAGTTATGAAATTATATTTTTTCTGAAATCGTACATACTTTAATGCAAGCATAAGTATAGTGAGTTTATCTATTTTTGTCAAAAGGAAATATATTGAACAATTACGATTTTATGCTCTTTGCCTTGCTTATTTCCTTACGCAGCTGTTCATTGCTGTAGCTGAATGCCGCGATTAATGTCTTACAGTTCATTTCGAGCGATTGTTTTAAATCCTCAAGATGGCTATCCAGATCCTCGAGCTGAATTTTGTCATGCAGACCTTGGTGCCGCTGCCACAAATCATCCTGCATTTCGGAATTCATATAATGAATTTCAGCATTTCTGCGCTTGCGTAAATTCTCCAATGGATCGCGGTAGGAGTTCTTAATCTCTTCCAGTTGATCCGCTAATGCAGGATGCACATTCAATAATTGAAGCTGACGCAGCACTGTAAAGTAAGAAAAGTGCGTTTTTAATTTGGATGTTTTGAGATCATAAAAATGATTCAGTACCGTCCCAAGCTTGTCCAGAAGAGAGAAAACCCGGATAAAGCCATCTTTATAAAAATAAACATAACGTGCATAATCGCCCTGTTCCACCGGTGTCATATCATCCATATAACCCGCAATCACTAATTTCCGGTAAAAAGCGGCCGCGAACCAACTTTGCTCCAGTTCATCCAGAGAGGAAATCAGCCCACGTGTCCAAATCTCCAGCTTGCGGTATTCATGGTCATTATCCTCATGGGCACTCATTTCCTTGCGCAGCAATGCTGCAAAAGTGGCCATATTCTCCATCGCATCAGCCAACACACCGCTGTTCTTTCGAGGCGGCTCTCCAAGTAATACCCGCAGCATATCCCAGTCCTCCTAAAGTTTTGTTCAGCGTCTGCTTCCATGGACTGCTTCGTACAAAACTCGCGACGTAAGCATCGGCCAATCAGCTCCACGATATACCGATTTCCACTTTATTATTCCGCGGGTGAAGCACCTCTATCCACGGAGGGAATGTTCTACCAAGGCGGTGGAATCATTGGGTTCGTTACATTTTTTCCAGATACGACACTACTCGAGCGATTTAGCTGCCAGACTCTTACACTCATATAACATAAGACACCAAACAAACTGGCAATCAGCAAAATATGAGCCAAAGCGGCAAATATGTACAATCTTTCATTATCTAAGGTGTAAACCACAGCCGCCCCACTAAATACCTGCATCAAGCATAACAGCACTGCAGCTATACCTAGCGCTCTAAGCTCTGGATAATCCTTATGTTTCCAAAATGCTAAATGCCCGAGCAGCGCAGTAAGCATGAATAAGATTAAAGCCGCAATCCGATGCGTAAAAACAACACCTACTCCTCCGGAAAGCTCCGGAACCCATTCTCCATTACAAAGCGGCCAACCCGAACACCCGCCTTGTGAATCCGTATGACTTACAAAGGCTCCAATATACACGACAATATAAGAATAGATGGCAGTAAAACAGGTTAAATTGCGAAAAGCCTTACTTACGGGCTTCTTTTGAGCCTCCAGCTTATGATCATATTCACGTGCTTCATGCCATCTCTTGGTTCCAAGAGCCAACATCATAGCGCTCGAAAAGGCGATCAAAGAAAAACCCATATGCAACGCCATTACAGCAGCGGATTGGGATTTAATTACTGCAAGCGCTCCCATACCACCTTGAACGATGACGAATACTAAGGTCATAAATGCATATCCCAGCAAATCGCGCCGCGTACGGGCATAACGCCAAAAAGCAAACATCGAGGCAAGTGAGAATAACCCTGCCAAACCGCTAAACAAGCGATGGGTGTATTCAATCATCGAGCCTATAGTATAAGCCGGAATTAATTTTCCATGACAGAGCGGCCATTCATTTCCGCATTCCAAGCCCGATCCAGTCTTCGTCACTACCGCTCCTCCGAGTACAGCGAGGAACATGATAAGGCAAGTAAGATAACTAAGCCATTTCAACTGATTTGTCGTCAAAAATATCACCCGCAGTTTTTAGTAATGAAGAAGCAGCCAGACTTATATTTCAAAAAACCACCGCTTTGCACAAACAGGCGAAAGCGGTGGTTCCTTAGGAATTACTTTTGAAGGCTTTGATGCACTTGGACCGCTTTATCAAGGAAATTCTCAATCTCTTCACGGGATTTGCGCAATTTATTAACGAATCTAACCAATTCCCGTCCATCCGAATATGCGACGAAGCTTGGAATACCCATAATATTTTGTTCTTGGCTAACATCGCCCACGGCATCAACATCTACCTCAACCAGTGTAAGGCGGTCTGCATAAGCCTGCTCTACCTCTGGGATAAAAGGATCGATAAATTTACAATCCGAGCACCAGTCAGCCTTGAAGATGGCCACTGTTAATCGAGGTGATTGAATGGCTACCTGAAATTCAGCAGGAGAACTAATTTTGTCCATGATTTACTCAGTCCCTTCTTCAATATCTGTCTATTTTCTACTCTTTAAGTGAAGCAAAATGCAGTGTAGAAGTCAAACCTATTCTCTCATACGAACACGTGCAGGCTGTAACTTCATCAGCGGATTCAATAATTTTTGCAGCGCCCGCGGATAACTGGAGATTTCCTGTTTAGTCAGCACACCCAGCACAATAAGCAGTACTAGATAAATAACAACAACAGCTGCTCCTACAACAAGACAAGTGATCAGAAACGCCAAACGTGCAGGCATCAGATCCGTTAACAGAATCCCAGCTTCATTCAAGCCATAACCAATCCCGCCGGACACAAGTACCGCAATCGCGAAACCGCCCCAACGTTTGCCCATAATTTCAAATGGCACAATCGATTTCAGCATCCGTAAGTTAAGCAAAGTAATGACCACGAAACAAAGTGCTGTTGCACCGATAATTCCGTAGATGCCAAATACCTTACTAAGTAATAAGCTTGCCACTAATTTTACAATAATACCCGCTAACACATAATACATGGAAATTCGCGATTTGCCCATACCTAACAAAATAGAGTTCGTTGTCATCATCGTAATCTGAAAGATCGTACCTAAAGTAAGCATGGCTACGATACCACTGCCATCTAAACTACTGAATAAGAGGCCATTAACTGAATATGCAGCAACTACGAGTGATAGAACAATCGGTGCTCCTGTTAAAATAGAGATACGAAGCGCTAACGTCACTTGCCCTTTTAGATGTTTCTCATCCCGACGGGCATATGCAGCTGAAATAATTGGTATTAGTGAAGTGCTCAGTGCTATAGAAAGAACCGGCGGAATCCCGGCGACACTCTGTGCCCGACTCCCGAAAATACCCAAAGCACGTGTGGCATCAGCTACACCAACTTGTCCACTCAGTAACGGTACAATTAAAGATGTATCAATAAAGTTCACTACTGGAACCGTAACTGAAGATAGAACGATAGGAATGGATAATTTAAATATATCCTTATAAATTCCAAATAGAGGAAGCTTCTCTTCATTCGTTTCGTATAACGCAGTTTGCCCCTCACTACGCCGTAATTTCATAGCGTAATAGAGCATTACACCAAAAGCACCAACACTACCAAATACACTACCGAATGATGCACCAGCAGCCATCCACGTGTTGTCGTACCCTTTTTGTAACAATACAAATGCCAGAAGAACAGCGGTAGATACCCTCGCGATCTGCTCCACAATTTGAGAGATGCCACCAGCCATCATATTATTCCGCCCTTGAAAGTAACCACGCATCATTGCAATAGAAGGGAAGAGTAGGAGTGCCGGAGCTATGGCCCGGATCGCCAAAGTACTTTCAGGAACTTTTGCATATTCTGCATAATAAGGAGCACCTATGTATAACAATGCGCTCATAATTACGCCAACTACAACACCAAAGATTAATGCCGCCCGATACACCTGCTGAGCTTCATTTGGTCTATTCAGTGCATAACGCTCAGATACCATTTTACTTAATGTACTTGGAATCCCTGCTGTAGCCAGCGGTAATAACATTAAATAAACTGTGTTTGCCTGTGTAAATGAAGCATTACCAACATCATTAAATAAATGCTCCAGCGGCACCCGCTGGACAAGCCCGAGTACCCTTGCCACCAAAGCTGCAGCAGCAAGGATAAGCGTGCCTTTAACAAAAGACTCTTTCTTGGACAAACTCTTTCCCCTTCTTCACTGTTAAATTAAAACCGGGCGACCCATATAAAAAAGAGGACGACCATAATTACCTGCAACACGATTTTGACCAAGGTGCTGCTAAATAAGCCGAGTATGGAGCCAACACTTACCTTAGCAGCTTTAGACGGGGAAGATCCCACGATCAGTTCTCCAATAAAAGCCCCTAGAAATGGTCCAATGATAAGACCAAAAGCCGGAATAACAAAAGGTCCCAAGATCAGCCCTATCGTGCTCCCGATAATCGATGAACGTGAACCGCCAAATTTTTTGACACCCCACGCTCCTACAACATAATCAGCAACAAAAAGAACTACAACGATCAGTGTTTGAATAATCCAGAACCAAACCCCAAAGGGCTCAAAAGAAAAGAACCAGCCGTATACAAAAAAGGCAAGATAGATCGCTAACGCACCCGGCAGTATGGGATACACAGCCCCTGCCAATCCTACAGCAAACAAAACAATAATAAGAATCCAACCCAGGATCGTCAATTCCTTAACCTCCTACTAGCATAATGCTCCATGGATTCACTTCGCAGTACTGCTTTTATTATTTGCTGCCTACAGAGGCTGCAGCTTCGGTAAAGATATACTTTTGGATGACCTCGGCAATCCCGTCTTGATTATTGGTCGCCACCACAACATCAGCCTCTTGTTTAACCGTCTTTTGCGCATTGCCCATGGCAACCCCAAGCCCAGCCTGCTGGATCGCCGCCAGATCGTTAAGGCTGTCGCCCACAGCTACAACTTGCGACATTTCTATTCCCAGCAGCTTGCAGACTTCCTTTATTCCTGCTGCCTTATTCACGCCTAGAGGATTAATCTCCAGATTGTGCGGAGAAGAGTTCGTAATCTCCAGTCCACCCATATCTTGAAGACGAAGCAACAACTTATGACGAAGCTCATCATCTTCAGTGTGATAACCGAATTTAAGCCATTCTCTACCCGTTACATCCCCATCCCAGTTATCCTGTTTAAGAACTTCGTCCAGAGAATAAGCCCAGAACCAGATGTCATCTGCTTTTGCAAGATCATACATTTCTTGTACCAGCTTGGGATCCATTAGTGATCTCCGGTATATTTCATGTGGCGCTCTCCACACCTCACTGCCGTTCACAGTGATCATCGGTGTCTCTAAACCTAGCTGCTCTGCATAGGGTAAGGCACTTACAAATGCCCGGCCTGTCGACAGACAGACATGAACGCCTGCGTTGACCGCCTTTTGAATCCATTCCACCGTTGTGGGTGTAATTATCTGTTCATCATTCAGTAGGGTTCCATCCATATCCAATGCAAGCAGGCGGTATTTGGCAATCATTTGCCACCCCTCCATTCTTGTATGCTCTCTATTGAGAAGCTGTTTATTTTTTAAATCTTAGCCATAGGGTCAGAGTTACTCAGTACCTGTAGTCTCTCCCTCCTTCGCATTATCATTAGTATTATTGCCAGACTGGAGACTTTTCTTTGGAACTCCATCAAGGCCATATTCCCAATCATAGGCATCAAATATTTTACGTGCGACTGGTGCCGCACTTTGTGAACCAAAACCACCTTCAGGGATTACAACCGCCACAGCCAACTTAGGATTATTACGTGGAGCATATGCAATAAATACCCCATTATCGCGAATTTCACCCTTAGCTACTTGCTGAGAGGTTCCCGTCTTACGGGCAAAGTCATAAGGGAAATCAGAAAAAGCACTAACTTCACTTCGCATCCCCTGCTTAATTTCATTCCAGTAGGACTTATCGAAGTTTGTTACTTCATCAAGCACCTCACGTTTAAACTCTTTGACTATATTTCCATCTGCATCAGTAATCTTGCTAACCAATTGAGGTTTAATCCGCTGTCCTTCATTAGCAAGTGTTGTAACATACTGTGCAAGCTGCATTACTGTATAACTTCCTTGTTGTCCGAAAGAGGCATAGACCAGTGCGGACTGCGCACTACCAGCAGCTTCTATATTGGTATAGTTTCTTTGACCCAAGAATTCATTTGGCAGGTCAATTCCCGTAGATACACCAAGGCCGAACTCTTTCATATAGACATCCCAGATGTCAATCCCTTTGCTTTTATATTTGTCATACAATCTTTTACCGACCATATCGACCATAAATGCATTCGAGGATTTCTCAATGGCTCTAGCAGGATCCAAAGAACCATATACGTGGTTAGAAGAGTTTCTTACCTTCGTTTCATGCCCAGACTTACCAAAAGTCGCAAAACCTCTATCCTGATAATAAGAAGAAGTTGAAAACAACCCTTCATTCAGGCCCACGAGTACACTCAAAGGTTTAATCGTTGAACCTAGAAGCAATACAGATCTTAGTCCATTCCCTGAGGTTCCTGAAGAAATAGGAGTTATCGTGCCGTTCTGATAGTTATCCATAATACTGTTCCAGACATCTGCAGATAAAGAACCCGTTGTCCAAACATTCGTATCATAGTCAGGCATACTCGCCATAGCAACAATATTGCCAGTATCTACTTCCATCGCTACTGCATATCCCGTTAAAGCATTCGGATGCGTTCTGCCTTGTACGGTATTAGAGTGCAACCATTTGAGCTGATCTGTTATCGCCTGTTCTGTCTTCATCTGAACGTTCTTATTAATCGTTGTCCAGATGTCATTTCCTTTGACAGGCGGAACGACACGCTCAATTTTCTCCGCCATATTCTGTGGATTGACAGAAATTTCCTGATAGCCGTTTTGCCCGCGAAGCTCACGCTGATATTTCAGCTCCAGCCCATCGAATCCAACAAATTCATCATCCTTATACGTTAGCCCTGGCTCCGGATTGTTTTTCATAGCACTTAGAATGTTTTTATAAATATTAAGACTGTTCGCGGATTTGAAGGGTTTGATATAACCAATCGTCTGTACAGCAACCGTATCTTTATCGTAATGACGAATGCTCTCCTCGACAATCTCAAGCCCTGGATATTCTCCTTTATGTTCCATGAAATAAGCAACTTCTTCAGTAGTCAGATCAGCCTTAATTCGCCGTGCCATAAAGCCAAGTGATTTACGGAAATATAAATCCAACGCATCAATTACATCTTTCTCCGTCATCTTCTCTGCATTTGGATCCCCATATTTATTGAAATCAGCTACCAGCTTGGCTGCCAATGCATCAGACTTGGCCTTAGCCTCTGGGGTCAGCGTTGTTTTACCGGTGACTTTATCTGTTTCCTTAGCCGTATACTCTTTATTGAGTGTGATATACAGCGATTGAACAGGTGTGGAATAAGCTAGCTTCTCACCACCTGCAGCGTATATAACCCCTCTCATGGAAGCTAACGGTACATTTTTAGTATCTCTACTCGTCTCTACCTCAGTTAAAGTTGGACCTTCCACGAACTGCAGAACAGCTAGTCGGATGATGATTACGCAAAATATAACGAACGTGCTAAAGAAAAACACGTTGAGTCGCAGGCCAATGGAACTTTTGCTGCTGGTCTCGTCAGGAGGTGAGGCCTGCTTACGGAAAAAACTCACAGTTTTTCTCTCCTTTTTCTCTAATTTAAGCTTATTGTTCTTGAACGGGATCTGCCACAGGTGGAATATTCTTCTTCGGAACCCCATCCAGCCCATATTCCCAATCATAAGCATCAAAAATCTTACGGGCAACCGGAGCTGCACTATTGGAGCCAAAGCCGCCTTCCGGAATCACAACCGCTACAGCCAGCTTCGGATTCTCACGTGGAGCAAAGGCAATAAAGACCCCGTTATCACGGTTTATATTTTTTCTATCCGTTTTTTCAGAGGTTCCTGTCTTACGGGCAAAATCATAAGGAAAATCGTCAAAAGCACTAACTTTACTGCTCATTCCCTGTTTGATTTCTCTCCAGAACGATTTATCAAAGGTTACGCTATTAAGCACTTCTTTTTTAAATTCCTTAACTACCTTACCTTGCGCATCAGTAATCTTACTTACAAGCTGCGGTTTAATTCGAACACCTTCATTTGCAAGTGTAGTAGCATACTGGGCAAGCTGTAATGTAGTATAACTGCCTTGCTGGCCAAAAGATGCGTAGACGAGCGCGGCCTGTGAGCTCCCTGCAGCCTTGAAATCTGTATAGTTAATCTGACCTGGTGATTCACCGGGAAGACCACTTTGTGTTGACACACCCAGTCCGAACTTTTTCATATATTCGTCCCAGACCTCTACACCTTTATCCCCCAGGTATTTCTTGTATAGTTGCTTTCCGACCATATCTACCATAAATACGTTAGAGGATTGCTTGATAGCATCAGCCGGATACAGTTTTCCATAGACGTGACCTGATGAATTTCTAACCGATGATTTATCATCCTTACCGAAATAGGTAATCCCCACATCGGGATAGGTGCTCGAGGTGTTAAAAAACCCTTCATTTAAACCAATTAATACACTTAACGGTTTAATGGTCGATCCCAAGAATACAAGTGAGCTAAAATCATGACCCGATCTCCCGGAAGAATTCGAGGTAATTGTACCATTCAGATGATTATTCATAATTTTATTCCAGACAGATGTAGGCAGTGAGTCCTTTGTCCATACATTCGAATCGTAATCAGGCATACTCGCCATAGCGACAATATTCCCAGTCTCTACTTCCATTGCTACTGCATAACCTGTTAAAGCATCAGGATGAGTTTCGCCTTGAACAGCATTGGTGTGCAGCCATTTAATCTGATCCAATATGGCCTGTTCAGTCTTCATCTGAACATTCTTATTAATGGTCATCCAAATGTTATTGCCTTTTACAGGGGGAACGGTCTGTTCTACCTTCTCCGCCATATTTTGAGGAGTGACCGAAATGACCTGATAACCATTTTCTCCGCGCAGTTCGCGTTGATACTGCATTTCCAGACCGTCAAATCCTACATATTCTTCCGTTTTATACATAAGTCCCGGTGAAGAATTGTCTTTCATTGCACTACGAATATTTTTGTACATCGCTATGTCTTCGGTTGATTTAAAAGGTTTACCAAAACCCACCGTCTGCACAGCTACCGTATCTTTATCGTAGTGGCGTACACTTTCTTCCACAATGGTAATACCTGGATATTCATCCTTATGTTCCATGAAATAAGCTATTTCTTCTGAAGTTAGCCCTGCTTTTATACGACGCGGTACATAACCCAGATACTTTTTAAAGTCCAGATCAAGTAAATCCAGCACGTCCTGCTGCGTTAACTTAGGGGCATCTGCACTTCCATATTTCTCAAACTCCGCTACTAATCTTGCTGCAAGGTCATTAGACTTATTTTTCGCTTTTTCCGTTAGTGAGGTTTCACCCGTTACTTTATCGGTAGTTTTAGCTGTATATTCCTTATTTAGGGTAAGATAGAGCGACTCAATAGGTGTAGAATAGGCTATCTGCTCACCCCCGGCAGCAAAAATAATCCCTCGCATGGCTGCCAGCGGAACAAACTTCGTATCCCGTTTGATCTCTTCTTCTGTCAGCAAAGCTCCCTCAGTAAACTGCAAACCTGCAAGACGCACAATAATGATACAAAAAATAAAAAAGGTGCCAAAGAAAAACAGATTCAATCTCAGACCTACAGAATGTTTCGAAGATTTCCCGTCCGCAGGCGGGAGCTGCTTCCCAAAGCTCACCAGCTTTCTTCCCTTCTATATAAAAATAATGTCTGAATTGCCTTAGCCAGCGACATTGCTCTTATAATGAAGGTGATTTCTAAGAAGCTGATTGTGAGCATTGCACTCGCATTTGTGTTAGAGCGGTTGGTATGAGTTTATTGTACCACACGGAAGGAGTGCGGCGCCCTCACTCAGAGTGCGTTCTCCCTAATATGCGTATCGTCAAAATCCTTCGGATTAAACCAATCTCCACTGCTCGCCCAAGTGGGATCCAATGGAATCCAAGCTTGCCGGTCACTTATATAAACTTCATTCCAGGCATGTGCGCCATACCCGCCTCGACCATCATAGCCTTGACCCGTTACAACGCGCACCTGCAATCCTTGGGAGCGGGCCATTACAGCGTAAAGACGGGCATAATCAATACATACCCCTATGCGTGTGTCGAAGGTATCCTGCGGGGTCTGTTCATGCCAAATTCTATTTTTTTCATAATTTTCCGCTTTGGCGTAATCATAAGTTACTCGTGTTCCTACCCAATCATACAGTAGTCTGGCTTTCTTCTCGTCTCCTTGCGCTTGTCCAATAATATCTTCAGCCGCACCCACAATATCTTGTGGAATGTCATGATCAATAACTTCATATTTTCTGCGCAGGATATCATTCATCTCAGCTGCAACGGTCTTCGTCAGAATAGGCAGCTTTTTCTGCACGGTCTCCCCAACAAAGGGCTCAAATACAGCGGCAGCGCTTTGACTGTAGATCGGAGAAGATTCCACATAACGGCTAAATTGACTTTCTGGATTTAGGCCAACACAAATGAAGAGAGCAAGCACAATAATTAAACCACGAGTCAAGCCTATAATTAATCCTATGATAGCTGCGCCCATACGGCTTACTTGCGTAATCTTTCTGTCCTTAAATGTCTTGGTGCGCCGTAGCTGATGGAATGGGAGCAGCATAGACAACAATCCCAGAAGCATGCGAATTAAGATATAAGAGAGCAATAACAACAATAGAAACCGCACCAGCGGCGATTCCGCCAGCACAGACACAGCCGTATAATAAATTTGCTGCCACTGGGTCAGCTGTTTATCAGGCAGACTTATTCCTGCTGCCCAAGTCTGTACATGAGGATTGAGATAAGCCGCAGCAGGAATGGCCAGCACCAAAGAAGCTATTGTATACAGTCCTGTTCCCAGCAGACCGAATAATCTTCCGGTAGCACTTGAGAACCCTCTGCTCCAGCCTTGCAATAGTGAAAAGACTACTACCAGCAGGAGGGCGATGGAGATGATATTTGCATCACTCAGACTAGTCAACCAACCGTTTATCATATCCAATCTCCCCTTTCAGTCGCCCGCTTGCTTGTTTTTGATAATGATTTAAACTGAAGCCGTTTATTGATGTTTCCGAGCTTCCTCGATAAATGTTTGTGTGGTATCAGTAATACTCCACTTCCCAAGACTAACTCCGCGGAAAGTAACCTCTACCTTATCTTCGCCAGTAGTACCTTTCACTTCAATATTCGGAGTTGTGATCGTAAATGTTCCGTCACCATTTGAAGTGTACTTCGCATCCTGCGCCTCTTTAAGCATAACCTCTTGTGCTTCCTTCTTCACCGTACTTACCGTTCCATCTGCCACCTTATTCACAGCGTTACCAATTTGGTCCATTGTCACACCACTATAGATGAATAGACCTACAACGATAATAATGACAATCGCCCATTTCAACATCGTTTTGACCAAATTAACAACCGCGAACAACAGAATGAGCGCAATAACAATAACTAACCAATTCTCTCTAATAAACTGTGACCACACCTCTGGATCCATCAACCTCACAACACCCCTATCACCTAGTTTCGTCCTAAGGATTATCTCCTCTATAGACATGACGCCAATATTAATTATTATACATGAATGCCCATCATAATTCATGGTTCCACAGCCAGAGAAAGGTATACCTGCTTATAGGAATTAAAAAAGCGGTATAAGCCCTCTCTGTCCCACGTAAAGTACAAGTAGTTGCTTAAATTTGATCTTCTTAAAATCCGCCTTCCTGCATTAATCTTTATTGTAGGTGGCTCTCGGAGGTGTTTCCCTGTGAAAACTGCGCTGTGGCTGTACCTGTTTCTTTTTCTGGCGTTTTTTGATTTACATGCACAGTATCCTATTCTAACGCCCTTTGCCATCTCTCTTGGTGCGGGACCCGCCTTTATTGGCTGGATGATGGGCATGTATTCGTTAACCCATCTTCCTGGCAATTTGCTCGCAGGCGTACTCGTCGATCGTAATGGCAGCCGCCGCTACATCGTCTTTAGCCTTGTTACTGCGGGAGCCATTCTACTGCTGCAGGCTCATGCTCAGCTTCCGTGGCATTTGCTGATGCTACGAGCAGCAAGCGGGTTCGCGCTCGCCTTCCTCTCTCCAGCGTGCATGACCTTGCTGGCTTCATTATCATCTGATGCTACTGAGCAGGGGAAATATATGTCCGGACATGGTATCGTTCATACCTTAGCTTCAGTGGTATCCCCGGCAGCGGGGGCCTTTATCGTAGCTAAAGCTGGCTATTCCGGCACCTTCACCACATTGGGATGGCTGCTTATCGCTACAGGCATCATGGCTTTTTTCAGTGTACCGGCGCCTGCCCGGCGTTTAGTACGCCCTGTAAACTCTGCAGCACCTCCTTTAAAAAAACAGGATCTTCCTTCGGTCCCTATATCCGATGCCAATCCAGTTTCCAAACGTTATTATCTGCTGCCTTTTTTCGTTTCTTGTTCACAAGGGGTTCTGTTTTTTGAACTTCCTCTATCTCAGACCGGAAGTAATAGCATTGTTTCCACAGGCATTCTTTTATCGCTCCTTAGCTTAGGGGCTTTGGTAACACTCAGTTTGTTCTTCCTGAACCGCTTTTCCCCAGGAGGAAGAATAGCCGTGGCCTTGCTAGGTATGGCCCTTTGTTTTTTTGCGCTCGCCTCACTTCACAACATTCCCGCTTCCGTTATTCTCTTTATGCTGGGTGCAGCCAAAGGAATATTATTTCCTGCAATGGCATCGCTCTTTATTAGTCTAGGTGGACCAGGACGTATGGGACGCACCTTCTCCATGCAGTCGATAGCCATGTCACTAGGCGCATTCGCAGGCCCTGTGGCCGCAGGACAATTAAGAGCCGTTGTTTCGCCTTATTTCATTGCCTTTCTATTGCTGATGGTTGCACTATTACTGCTTCCGCCAAAAAATTCAACCAAGCTGTCTACCTACTCTTCCAAATGGAATGGGCGGGCCGCATGATTTATTGTTTTTACGACATTTCCCGGGGAATGAAGATTTTCCTGTAGAAACAGTTGTTAAAACTGCTCCTCCTTCGGTAAACTATAATGAGTCTGTAAGTTCAGACTTCATTTCCGGAGGTGATTGTCAGCAAATGTCCATTACGATTATTGTCGAAGGCAAAAACGATCGCAGCAGATTACGACGCGTGCTGGTACCGGAAGTCGAAATCCTCTGTACCTTTGGTACATTAAATACGCTCAAACTCGAGTCCCTGCGACAAAAAGTAGGAGATGGAGAAGTATATCTTTATATGGATAACGACAGTTCAGGCAAAAAAATACGCGGAATTCTCCGCGATGCCTTTCCCGATGCTGGTCACATCTATACACGCCGGGGTTATGCCGGAGTGGAAGGCACTCCAGATGAATACAATATCAATCAGCTTGAAAAAGCGGGTCTGGAAGAGTTCATCATTTACCCTGAACCCATTCCTTTTTGATTCGCGATATATTGCCTAAGAAATTAAAAACGCCTTTTTCGTTATCCTTCAATAAATGGGATTCGAAAAAGGCGTTTCTGTTATGCGGTTATGTTCTATTCACGAGCCAATTCATTCAGCCTATCGGCAAGAAATTCAGGCGTTATGTTATCCGTATCCCCTGCGTCATACAATGCACGGAGACGATTGTCCCGATCAACCAATGCTATGCGATTGGCATGTACGAAATTTTCTTTACTATTCCCTGCAATTAGTACTTTAAAAGAATCAGTTGCCAGCTTACGAATGACTTCCTGATCCCCCCGTAAGAAGTACCAACCCTTATAATCTGCCTGGAAACGGTCCGCAAAGCTTTTAATGGCTTCACGCGTATCATTCTCTGGATCAAAAGAAATGGAGACGAACGCCGTATCTTTTCCAAAGCTGCCATCGTCGACCAGAATTTTCTGCGTCTGAGATAACAGAAACGTAGTTATAGGACATACATCCGGACATTGTGTGAAAAAAAAGTATACCAGCCGCGCCTTACCTTGTGTATCAGCCAGAGTAATCTGGTCTCCATCCACATTTTCAAGTGAAAAGTCCTGCACTTCTCCGATTACCGGCAGTTTTTCTTTTCCTAAATTCAAAGAATTAACTGCCAGATAACCAGCCATTACCAAAGCAAGCAATAGTAGAATCCAGGTCCATTTATAACGCTTAAAGGTCTGCACGGACAATAATACCCTCCCTCTTCTTAACCGTGAATCGTATTCAATACAAGTACGATCAAACTTACCGTTAGGTAGTTAATGGAGAAGAGGAAGTTCTTCTTCGCCCAGACTTCGTCATCTTTTGCTGCAAAGCCCATCAAGGTTATGATTAACCAAGCCAGGGACAGCGCTGTTGAAATCACCAGATAAAAAATGCCTGCATAATCGTAGGCGTACATTAACACTGGAATAGGCAGCAACAGTGCTACATAAGGAATCATTTGAAACTTCGTACGACGTGTTCCTTTGACTACAGGCAGCAGCGGAAATCCAGCGGCTCTATATTCTTCTTTACGTCTAATCCCGAGTGCCCAGAAATGGGGAGGTTGCCACAGAAACAACATCGCAAACATCAGCCAAGCCCCTAGATCAACTGTTCCCGTAACTGCAACGTAGCCAATTACCGGTGGCATAGCTCCAGAGATCGCACCTACTGAAGTGCTCCATGTTGATGTCCGTTTCAACCAAAGGGTGTATACTACAACGTAAACGAACATCCCTACAATCCCGAACAGACCGGCTAAAACTCCGGAAAAAGCAAACAGTACAATCAAGCCCGCAATCCCTAGCCCTATAGCATACAGCAATACGGTTTTGGGTTTCAGTCGTCCTGTAGGAAGCCCCCGATCGCGCGTTCTTTCCATCTTCATGTCCAGGTCACGGTCGAAATAGTTATTAAAAACACAGGCCGAAGCCATAACCAGCATTGTACCGAGCAGAGTCAGAACTAATCTGCCGTATTGAACATCCCAACCTGAAGCCAGCCAATATCCTGCAAAGGCAGCGATGAGGTTAGATCGGATAATACCGGGTTTTGTTACGGTAATGAAATCACGCCAACTTGCACCTTCCGGTGGAGATTTTGCAGACATAGCTGCAGAATCGGAAGAAGCTTGAAATGTTATATGATTATCCACACCAAATGATCCTCCTTCTAAACGAACTTCTAACGTTCTAGCCGAAGCACTAAATAGACTTCGCTGTTAACTTTATCATATCAAACCCGAGGAGACTTTGACAGTCATGGCACAGTATGTTCATGAATTTGACAATTACGTGACAATATTTATTTCCAGCCCGTTAATAACCTAAGCTGTATTTGGGTAATTATTAATAATGTACTTCCGAACAACAAAGGAGAACTGACCAATGGACACCGCTACACATTTAGTTATGGGCATAGGGTTAGCCGGACTTTCATTCGTAGATCCTGTCGTTGCTTCTGACCCTAAACTGGCCGGGGCCGTTATGCTGGCTACGATTTTAGGCTCACAAGCTCCTGATGCCGATACCGCATTAAGACTAAAGGACAATGCAATATATATTCGTAATCACCGGGGAATCACACACTCCTTGCCTTTTCTAATTTTGTGGCCCGCTCTGATTGCCCTAGTCTTAGGGCCTCTGTTTGGATTTACTGATTTGGCAGCTTTAAGCCATGTTGCACTCTGGGGTTTCATAGGCGTAGGCGTGCACGTCTTCTCTGATCTGTTTAACACCTATGGAACCCAGGCCGCCCGTCCATTTACTGAGAAATGGATTGCCTGGAATATCATCCACATTTTCGATCCATTTATTTTTGGCAGCCATATCGCAGCTATTCTACTCTGGATCACTGGGATTGTGCCGCCCAAACCTTTATTTATTACGCTTTATGCCTGTACCATTCTTTATTATATTTGGAGAACAATTGTTCATGCCCGCCTTACACGAAACATCAAGCTTAAAGATATACACCATAATGCTGGTGAACGTTATATTGTAATCCCTACAATTTCACTTAAACGCTGGAACGTAGTTAAAGTGAAAAAAGACGGCAGCTATGACGTTGGGCAGCTACTGAACAACCGTCTGGAATGGTTCAAACATGCGGTCTGCTCGAATCATCCCGCTGTGGAAATATCCAAGTCGCATCCAGATATTCAGTCCTTTCTATATTTCACCTCTTATGCGGTTGCCGAAGTGGAGGAGCTTCCTTCAGGATATATGGTGCGCTGGGGAGACGTTCGTTATTTACACCGCAAACAATACCCTTTTGTGGCTGTATTAGTTATGGATAACCAATATAAACCTTTAAATACTTATGTAGGCTGGCTTAGCAGTGATAAGCTCGACAAACGATTTTCCATCGACCCTGGTTCTTTACGATGAAACTGTAGACTTACTGAGAGATCTATTCTATAATCACAAAAAATCCCGGAGTATTTTATAATACTCCGGGATTCATTTTAGCAGACACGGAAAGGAAAGCTCTTAATGGGTAAAGGACTCTCACTTTGGTTCGCTTGTTCTTCTATTCTTATTCTCACTGCCGCTTCAATCGCGATCAGCTATAGCTTCTGGCTGGCACTTCTGCTTGGTTTTCTTTGCGTAATGAATATTGGCTGGGGATTTATCCTCAAAGCCAGAATTAGACGCAAACAGGAAAGCTTAAGCTCTGACTAAGATTAACGAGCTGGCAGAAAGCCCATCCGCTCTTTTACGCCATTCAACGTCTCAGCTGCAACAATACGTGCACGTTCAGCACCTTCAGCAAGAATATCAGTGATCGCACCTGAACTGCGAATTTCATGATATCTTTGTTGCAAAGGCTCAAGTGTGGATACAACCACTTCCCCAAGATCCTTCTTAAAGCCACCATACATTTGTCCTTCATAACGATCGGCTATTTGCTGGAGGGACATCCCAGAACATTCCGAGTAAATACTCATCAAGTTACTAATCTCTGGCTTGTTAGCCGGATCAAAGATCACTTCACGTCCAGAATCAGTCGTTGCGCGGCTGATTTTTTTACGGATCACATCCGGCGAATCCAACAGGGCAATATAGCTGCCTGCATTCGGGCTGCTCTTGCTCATTTTTTTAGTGCCATCATCCAGAGACATAATGCGTGCGCCCACTTCAGGGATATACGGTTCAGGAATCGTAAAGAATTCGCCAAAACGGTTATTGAAACGGCCAGCTAAATCACGGGTCAACTCCAAGTGCTGCTTCTGATCTTCACCTACTGGCACAAGATCCGCATTATAAACAAGAATATCTGCTGCCATTAAAGAAGGATATACGAATAGGCCCGCGCCAACTGAATCCTTACCTGATGATTTATCTTTGAACTGTGTCATACGCTCAAGCTCGCCCATTGCCGTTAGCGTAGTCATGATCCAGCCCAATTCCGCATGCTGAGGCACATGAGACTGCATATATACATTCGAACGCACAGGATCAATTCCTGCCGCGATAAAGAGTGCAGCTACAGCTTCAGACTGCTCACGCAGTGCCGCAGGATCTTGAGCAACGGTGATCGCATGCATATCGACAACCATAAAGAAACATTGATGATCGTCTTGCAGCTTCACAAAATTTTTCAGCGCTCCGATATAGTTACCCAAAGTTAGAGAACCGCTCGGTTGTATGCCTGACATTACTTTTTTCAACATAATATAGACCTCCGTTAGATGTAATTTCCGATTTCCGAGAACGCAAAAAAAGCCTCATCCGCAAGGGACGTGAGACCGTGGTGCCACCCTTATTCGCTGCTTAACCTTTGTATAGTCAAAGGGAAACAGCCTTAGTCTTCCGTTAACGGGGAAGATCCGGCCGGTCTACTAGGGCATCTTGCTCCCGTTCAAGCGCGGCGCTCAGGGGTCCATTCATCAGGAGTGTCCTACCGGTTCGCATCAACCACCGGCTTTCTGAAGGTGTATTTCCTGTCTACTTGTCCCCGTCATCACATTCTCATCATAATTTAATGCCTTCATCATAGAACCATAAAGAGAAGTTGTCAAATCACTTAACCACTTCCGCATAAATCTGTTATGATAAGGTTATCCATGTTCTATTCGATTACAGTTACGATAAAGGAGCATATCTCATGAAACAGGTGACCAAAGGGCAGTGGGGCGGTTATGATACTTATATTTTGCACAGCCGCGAACTGGAAGTCACGCTTTTGCCGCGACTAGGAAACAACGTGATTTCATTGTTTGATGTAAAAGAACAACGGGAAATTCTGCGGCGGCCTGATGAAAGCGATCAAGCTTTCTTTATGCAAAAACCTTACCATTTTGGCATCCCGCTCTTAATTCCACCCGGAAGAATTCGTAAAGGAAAATTTCAATTCGAGGGTACAAGTTATCAATTTGACCAGAATACCGCTGGTGACAATCATATCCATGGTCTACACCGGACTCAATCCTGGTGTGTCAGCGATATTGAAGAAGACGAGGACGGTTGTGCAGTCACTACTGAATTCCTTACTGAAGATGATCCGCACTGGATGGAGCAATTTCCCATTCCACTCAAATTCGAAATGACATTCAGGCTTCAGGATGCCCGGCTCAGCCAGACTTTAAAGGTTACAAATCTCGGCGATCACCGTATTCCCTTTGGGATCGGCTATCACACCTGGTTTATGATCGATGGAGAACCTGAACGCTGGAATCTCAAGCTGCCCGTAAACAGCATTTATGAACTAAACGATGAATTGCTCCCTAGCGGCAATCTAATTCCACTTGGTGATCTAGATTCACTAAACTCTGGAATCAACCTCCAGGGAACTAATTTTGATACTGCTCTACGTATTGGTGACAAGCAGCCCGTAGAAGCCTTGCTATTACGCGATGATGGTTATGGTCTTCGTTATACAGCTGACGAGAATCATTTCCGTCACTGGGTCCTGTATACCAAAGGACCGGCCGATCAATTTCTGTGCATCGAACCTTACACCTGGCTCCCGGATGCTCCTAACGTTTCAGATGACCCTTCCTTCACGGGCTTGCTGAAGGTAGAACCAGGTCAAAGTCTTGAGCTGTCCACTATGCTGGAAATGATCTATCCCGAGAATTAAAGCAGATATACATTATATCGGTCTTCCCTTGCGTTTACGTAAGAGAAGGCCGATTTTTTGTGCGAGCTTAGTTATTTAGGCTTTCCTACCCTTACTTTTAATCGACTAATAATTACCATCCTTAAAACCTTTCGATAGCATGCATGAATTAGCCTCTTAGCGCTCATACTATCTTCACAACGGGCGAAGGAGGTGACACACATGGGTCAAGCAGGTCAAGGTCGTAGCAGCCGTTCCAATAACCTTGTAGTTCCTCAAGCAAATGCAGCGTTGCAACAATTGAAATATGAAGCAGCACAAGAGCTTGGAGTAACGATCCCAGCTGACGGTTATTACGGGAACTACACTTCCCGCGAAACTGGTTCTTTGGGAGGTTACATCACTAAACGTCTAGTACAACTGGCAGAACAACAACTGTCCGGTCGTCAGTAACATCGTTATCTTAAGTGTTTTATCCGGCAGAGGTCTTAAAAAGCCTATTGCCGACTAGCTTTCAAACCTCTCACACTTCTTCCAGAAGCTGTGGGAGGTTTTTCTAATTTATAGCCTATAATCCCAGCTGCAAACAATTTTTATGTAAAACGTTTAACTTAAAAATTGATCAGCACTCTCGGCGTAAGCATTACGGGGAGATCGAATCATCAGATTCGCCATATTATAATTAGACTCCAGCGTAGCATCTACGATTAGCTTTCCCTGTCTTATAGCGAACTCATAGCTGATCTCACCATGAGTCCAACGGCGTTTGTATTTCAGACTCTCCAGTGCCATTAGACGAAAAGAAGACTGCTGGCTCTCCGTTATTCCTTCCTTCACTTCTGTGAATCCACCCCCCCGACCGGCTAAAGGATGATGACGTATGCCGAATTTGCCAATGGTATTATTTCGTATTTGCACAAATACCGTACCGGAAGATAGTCCTGACAATTCCTCTTGCAGTTCCCTAAACACCAAATCCATCTGTCTTGCTAATGATAGCTGTTCTGTCTTAAGCATATCTTTCCTCCTAAAAGTTTTGTGAGCTTAGCTACTTCGAGTTTACTTCGTCTTATAAATCGAACCCTAAATATTTGGGCTAAGGGCCCGTCGCCACTGCGGGGAATGTTTGGACTTCCAGCCGCTGTTCTCTCCAAATTTCTTGAATTCTTACGCGTATAGCGGGTGAAATTCGGAGACAAAGGCAGTCGCTCTCGCTCTTACAGTTCCAAAATTCCCCTCCGCCACTCCTTCCCCTTTTCCCAAGTTTCTGGTTCGATTTATATCGTTTTGTGAGCTTAGCTACTTCGAGTTTACTTCGTACAAATCGGCTTAGTAAGCGCTTACTTAAGCTTTTTGAGCTGAGCTCATTTGTCTTCCATGCAAGCCTTTTATAAGGCTCAAGGCTCATTATAGACCCCTTAAATACGTCAAACAACATTATTCTACAAAATTGGGTTATTATCCCTAGTAATGCGCAAAATTCATGGATCATTCGTATATTAATTTTTATAAACCGGGGGTTTTCGACATTTAAGCATTAAAAAAAGACCCCTTAACCGGGGTCTTTGCGTGTTCACACTGAAATTCCGTTATTTTTTGCGCACTGAAATTTGTCTTATTTTAGACATTTCATGCTAAATGCTCTGTCATCTCCAAGAACTCGTTGATATCAGCCACAATCAGATCTGTAGCTCCTTGCCAGAAATCCGGTTTTGTCAGATCCACACCCAAATGTTTGAGCACCAAATCCTCCAATGTCATCACGCCGGTATCCTGCAACAAGCTATCATATTTGTCTGCAAAGGAAGCTCCCTCTTGTAATGCCAGACGATATAAGCCTGTACTGAACATATAACCAACGGTGTACGGGAAATTATAGAAAGGTACATCTGTGATATAGAAATGCAGCTTTGACGCCCAGAAGTGAGGATGGTATTCAGAAAGCACACCACAGAAAGCTTCTTTCTGTGCTTCCACCATCAGAGCAGACAGTTCCTCAGCATTTACAAGGCCTTCCTTACGTTTCTCATAAAAGCGAGTCTCGAACAAGAATCGAGCATGAATGTTCATAAAGAATGCCACACTGTTCTGTATCTTCGTTTCAAGCAGAGCCAGCTTCTCCTCTGCATTGCCCGCAGCTTTAACCTGAGCATCAGATACAATCACTTCTGCAAAGGTTGAAGCGGTCTCTGCAACGTTCATTGCATAATTCTGATTAAATACAGGTTGATCATCAAGCAGGTAGGAATGATAAGCATGTCCCAGCTCATGGGCCAATGTTGAAACATTGGAAGGTGTGCCGCTGTAAGTCATGAATATCCGTGATTCTTTACTCTCAGGGAAGGAAGTACAGAATCCACCAGGGCGTTTGCCATTACGATCCTCAACCTCGATCCAGTTATTATCAAAGGCACGCTCTGCAAACTCAGCCATCTTAGGACTAAATTTACGGAACTGTGTGACGATATCCTTCGCAGCTTGATCATAAGGGATCTTGCCGGAGGATTTGCCTACAGGAGCTTCGACATCGACCCATGAGAGAGAATCCAGCCCCAGCAGCTTAGCTTTACGCTGAAGGTAGGACACAAGTACAGGTTTGCTATTCGTAATCACGTCCCACATTGTATTTAAGGTGTCCTGTGTCATACGATTGATGCTGAGCGGATCTTTCAGAACATCGTCCCAGCCTCTGCCCTTATAGAGCTTCAGGCGGAAGCCTGCTAAGTGATTTAAGGTATCCGCGCAATTATCTGCCGCTTCAGTCCAAGCCTCTTCCCATTTATGGAACATCGTTTGCCGCACTTTTGGATCTGGATCATCCAGCTTATTAAAAGCTTGACCAGCAGATAGCAGCTTTGTTCCTTCTTCATCCTCAAATGGGATCTTGATCGAGCTAACAATCGTATCATAGTGCCCGCTCCATCCATGATATCCGTCAACAGCTAATTCCAACGCTAAGCTTTCCAGCTCAGGGCTCATCTTCTCACGGGCCAAATCACGGCTCTCGCTCAGTACGAACGTTAAAGGAGCAATCTCTGGACGAGCCATCCACTCAGCCCATACCTTGTCCGTAGTCTGACGAAGGACATTGCTAAATTGCGAGCTGATCCCTTCGAATCCGGCGCGCATGCTTGTCACTTTAGCCGCCAGTCTTACCGCACCCTTGTCCATCTGATTCTGAGCGCCTAGACAGTCTGCGAAGGAAGTGACCTCCACAAGTCTTCCTGAACAGCTCTGAAGCAATGCTATAACCTCATCCAATGCTTTTGTAGACGCAACATCCGTTGGTGTCACAGCATCCTTCACAAAGCCTTGCAAGGATAAAATATCTTTTTCAAGCTTGCTCAAGAACCCTTCTAACTCTGCAGACGAAGAACCCCCCGGAAAAATAGTATCGAGTTCCCAAGTCAGTGATAACGGTTGTTTCATGTGTACTCACCATTCCTTTGCTTTCATTTGACTTTCTTTGTAATTGTCTTAACACCATGGTAAAGTGAATAACGATATCTGAACATTTATAGCCGATAAACTTTAGGAGGGCATCCATATGAAGCCACTACAAATTTCACCGGAAACAGCCATTACGTTATCCAAGCAACTAGGCGTTCCTTTGGAACACTTGATGCATATGCCCCAACATATTTTACTACAAAAAATAGCGGAGCTATCCAAAAAAGAAAATCCCCCACAAACTGAGGGCGAAAATGAAGAGACTCCTTCTGGGAAGGACTCACAATGATTCCATTTAGTCATACCTGGCCTTATGACATCATTCTAGGCGATATGTATGTGCAATACTGTCCATTCTGCAACTCAGAGAATGTGCTTCTGCCTATGAAGCCAAAAGAATTACAAATCGTTCGTGACGGCAAGAAAAAACTGCTCGTCTTCCCCTGCTGCAGCGCCAGTCCTACAGTTATAGATAATGACGGCGATTACCTTTTGTTCGATCGAGCTGTCAGATAAGCAAATCCTAACATTTTCTTTCTACAAAGCGCAGAGGAGAATTTAATTCTCTTCTGCGCTTTTTGTTGTTCGCAAACATTATGAACTTGAAGACAAGCCTTCGATATCTACTTCAACATCTAGAGCCTCAGCACGCATTTGCTCCCGTAAAATAACCCACTGCTCACGTGCCGCTCGAATCATCGCCGCATCCATGATCTTCTGATCATTGATCAGACGGGAGAACCACATTACAGCCACTGAGTATTCTCCGATCCGCCGATTAAGTTCGCCGATCAGGTACATGAGCCGGGCATCATTGCCGGCAATGCCATCTATTTCATAGACCTTAACATACTCGTCCAAAGAATAGCGTAAAAAACGCTTCTCCTGCTCAGTCTCCCCTTGATAGCGATAGAGCCAAGCAATATGATGCAGCAGACTTGCGATAATCCGATCTTTATCGTTAATACTTTGAGCACATAAAAGCGCCAGCTTATAGGTCTCGAGCGCAGTTTCCCAGTCTCGTTTCTCTCCAAAGTCCCGGCTCTTCCAGCGTTTCCCTACCTGTTCATTAAATGCCTTGCGCTGGCGTTCCGTCAGCTTGTCAGCCGAATTTTCTGTGGAGGCAAACCCGCAATTGGGGCAGACCCGTACAACATAATAATCCGGATTCTCATTTTTATAATACGCGCAGAAATCAGCATCACGCCGAATAGCCTTTTTTAGACTAGGGCGAACCCGCGAGGTTGAAAATTCATTTTCACAGTTGCAACACTTGACCTTAATAGAATATAGGGGTATTAACTCTGTCAAGTACTCTCATTCCTTTCAGGATCAACCTGTCCCTTATTATTCCTGGGGCATGTTAACAAAATGATGTGCAGGACCTGCAAGGCGGCTAAGCACGAATGAACGCAGTGGTTCTTCGACTCCAGTCTCCACCAGTGCCTCTTTCATACATTGTAGCCACTCCTCAGCACGTTCTGGAGTAATAGGAATATGCATATGCCTTGCTCTCATCATGGGATGTCCATGTAATTCCGAATAAAGTGGACCCCCGCCAAAAAACTGTGTCAGGAATTGATATTGCTTCTCCAGAACTGGAGTAATATCTTCAGGGAACAAGGGTCCCAGCTGCGGATGAAGCTGTACCTTGGCATAGAACACTTCCACCAACCGATGTAGTGCTTCAGCCCCCCCTAGATTGTCATATATACTCTCATTTGGATTCATTAAGGTTACCAGCCTTCTTCCATATTAATGAAACGTTACTTATTTTATTATACCAAAGATAAGCATAACACGGATATCCGTCGAAAGTGCTCTCTAAACTACAGAAAAAAGGCGCTAAACTATAGTTCAGCGCCTGAAGAGTAAGGTTAGTAGGTCCTAAATTCCTCATCACCAGGAGGGACGAGAGAGACCCGGATTACATATACAAAAGCACAAACGAGAACTCCGGCTATAACGCTCATCGCCATCACTCCATCCCATTTAATCGTGTAACAGAGGGTGCATTTATTTATTACATAATATCATAATTCCTGCGAAAAAGCACAGATAATTGTAACCGCTTTCTCCATTTTTTTGTGCTGTTTGTCCCTCTTTTTGCATACATCTAACCATAGACCAGGAGGCGTTAATTATGACTTTTAAAAAGATTGGCGGCCCGCTGCTGGGATTCATATTGGCTGGTTGTATGCTGCTTATGTTACTTCATCCTGAGGCATCTCTTGCCGCAGCCTTACGTGGCCTGGCCATCTGGTGGGACGTGCTCTTCCCTTCACTGTTTCCCTTCTTCGTCATTTCTGAAATCATGCTAGGCTTAGGCATTGTCCATCTCTTCGGCGCTTTACTTGATCCACTGATGCGTCCCCTCTTCGGTATACCAGGCAGCGGTGGTTTTGTCGCGGCCATGGGATATGTATCAGGATATCCCGTTGGAGCCAAATTAACCGCTAAGCTGCGGGAGCAGAAGCTGATCAGCAGAATCGAAGGTGAGCGCCTTGTAGCATTTACAACCTCCTCCGATCCTATTTTTCTACTAGGGGCGGTATCCGTTGGGTTCTTTCGCGATGCTTCTTTGGGGCTAATATTGGCACTAGCCCACTACGGAAGTGGCTTAATGGTTGGTCTCCTAATGTCATTTCATGGACGTAAGGAACAAAAGACTCCCACCCAAGACCCAACAAAAAGTAGTTCTGACGTCCCCTCTGCTCCAGCAAAACAAGGATTCGGCAGAATACATGCCGCACTCCTTGCAATGTCCGAAGCCCGGCGCAAGGATGGACGGAGCTTCGGGGAGCTGTTAAAAGGAGCGATCCAATCCTCGCTACAGCTTATTATTGTCGTAGGGGGTCTGGTTGTATTCTTCAACGTGCTAATGGAGCTGCTTGCCCGTGCCGGAATCCTGCCCTCACTATTTAGCCTGGCCGGATCTCTCGTCTCCCTTGTTGGAGGGCCTCCCGAATTAGCTCAGGCCTTGATCAGCGGATTGTTCGAGGTCACCATAGGTGCCCGTTCTGCTGGTGAAGCCGCTTCTTCCATCCCGCTTCAATTCAAGGTCGCAGCAGCTGCCTTTATTCTCTCTTGGGGCGGATTATCTGTACATGCCCAAGTCGCCAGTATTTTGAACGGTACCGGGCTGCGTTATCTGCCGTTCTTAACTGCGAGACTAATACATGCCGTACTCGCAGCAGGTCTCGTGGTGCTGCTATGGAAGCCTGTGATGGGATCAGGATTGTCTTCTGCCTGGGTCTCTCTGCCAGCCTCCACCGCCTTCACACCTTCAGCCTCTGGTGTCACTGCCAGCCTAGCTCTACTGAGTCTTATACTGGCCGCTGCTCTTCTAGTGTCACTGCTTATTCCTGTCTTTATGGCAATGCTCCGATTGATGCGCCGAAGTTGATTACATATTGTGTTCCGGGGCAAGATTGATTATGATCGGTGTATGACGGAATTATATAAAGGAGCTTGTACATCTTGAGATATTATGTTCTGGACCGCGGTGATGAGCTGTCAATCAAACTTGCCGAGCAATTTCACAAGCTGGCGGCGGAGCGGGATTTGCAACTGGATGCCGAGTCTCCGGAAATCGTCATCTCGATAGGTGGAGACGGCACAATGCTGCACGCTTTTCATACCTTTATCGATCAGATTCCCAACTTAGCCTTTGTAGGTGTGCACACAGGACACCTCGGCTTCTATGCGGACTGGCAAGCAGAAGAGCTGCCCACCTTAATCGATTATATGTGCGGAACCGGTGATACTGAGCCGCAGAAACCGCGCATTGTGAAATATCCATTAATAGAGCTGGAGATTCACAAAAAATCGGGATCTTCGTCTCACATTGCCCTCAACGAATTTACCCTTAAAGGGGTGGATGGAACTATAATGATCCAAATCGACATCAATGATGTCACCTTCGAAATGTTCCGGGGCGATGGACTTTGTATTTCAACTCCCTCTGGCAGCACCGCTTATAACAAAAGCCTTGGGGGCGCTATGGTTCACCCTTCAATAGAAGCGCTGCAGATTGCCGAAATCGCGTCTATTAACAACCGTGTATTCCGGACAATGGGCTCGCCGCTACTACTGCCGAAGCATCATCATTGTGACATTTTTTCATGTAAAGACCAGCGTTTGCTGCTCACCGTAGATCATAACAACATTCCTGTTGATGACCTGATTTCAGTACGCTGTCAAGTTTCAGACAAAAAAGTCAGCTTTGCAAGGTATCGTCCGTTTCCGTTCTGGAACCGTGTCCGTGAAGCTTTCTTAGTCTGAGATCAGGGGATCAAAAAGCTGGAGATTTCAATATCTCCGGCTATTTTTGGTGTGACAAAACTAACACCAATTGATAGACATAGAGAGAAATCAAATGGTATAATGAGGCTATTTTACAAAGAGTTACATAAAAGGAGAGAGTACTGTTGAAAAAATTATTATCCCTCTTGAGCATAAGTCTTCTGGCCCTGATACTGGCGGTCCCGGCTTTTGCTGCTTCAAAACCGATTGATGTTTATATCAACGGCAGTAAGGTTTCCTTTACCGCAGGAACCCCATACTTAGCGAACAATTCTGTACTTGTCCCTTTCCGGGTCATCTTCGAAAAGCTTGGACTGCAGGTGCTTTGGGATGCCAAGACTGGAACAGTAACAGGTAAAAGTTCAAATCTGGCGATCAGCCTAAAAATTGGCAGCAACCGCGCAACCGTTAACGGAACCGTGAAAAAACTGACCACCGCACCAGTCTCCTCAGCTGGCACTACCTACATTCCTTTACGTTTTATCGCAGAGGCAACCGGAGGCACAGCCGTCTGGAATTCAACCAGCAGAAGCGTGCAAATTACCACCCCAGTATCCAAAGATAAGGACGAAGCAGCGATTACAGCATTAATCCGTTTGTCTAATAAGTATTTCAATGAAGAAAAAGCGATTAGCTTCTATTCCCTTATGGATTCAGAATCCTCAAATGCGGAGTCAGTAGCGGATCTTAATGCATCCTTTGAGATTTTTGACATAAAAAATACTATTGAGAGTTTGGAAATCATTGATATTTCAGGCAATGACGCTACTGTCTATACACTGGAAAGCTCTCGCCGGACAGGTGGGGCCTATACGCCAGATACAGAGGACGAATACATGTATACACTTGTCCGCAAGAATGGAAGCTGGAAAATATCATCTGTGGAATCCCAAAGCTCCGTGATACTGCTGACTCGTGAACAAGCTCTAAAAACAGCAGCTAACATTCCTCAAAATGATGCGGATGCCATCAAAGGTAATATCACCAAATATTATCAAGCTATGAATGAACAAAATTCGGCCGCTGTTCTTTCCACCATGACTTCATACGGAGAAGAATATGATACTTCCCTTAAGGAAGATCTGGAAGATTTCTTTACTTCATATGACGTCATTTATACTCCAAGCGTTTCGAGTATCTACTATTTTAGCGCCAAAGAAGCAGCTATTTATGTAGAAAGCAAAGAGAAGGATGCCAGTGAAGAGGAAACTTTTGAGCAAGGCACGATCTTCATTTTATCCAAGTCGGATAACGGGGTATGGACTACTGATAACACCTACAGCGTTTACTATAAACTTGTGAAATCCTAACAACCATACGTCACAGAAAGTTAATTCGTGCAGTGTATACTTTCTTATCTTATAAATTATATAAAAAGGGCGTATGATTCCATGAAATCCAATAAAGTAATAAGTGCACTTCTGGCTTTATCCCTAACTTTTGCTCCAGTGGTGTCTGCTGCCGATGCCGCTCAGGCATCTACAGATAACCGTGATCTTATCAATGAAGTCATGAATATTCTGGAGAACTATAACCTCTCCGGTGTAGATAAGGATACCTTGATTCGTGGAGCCATTGACGGCATGGTGAACACCCTAGATGATCCCTATAGCCAATACTTCAATACCGAGGAAGCGGCACAATTTGAACATGATGTTGATCTGGAATACGTTGGTATTGGTGTTAGATTGCAATATACCGCAACTGAACTCTACATCGAAGACATAACACCCGGTTCGCCTGCAGAACAAGCAGGTCTGAAACGCGGCGATACGATAGTCAAAATTAACGGAATCCCCGTTGAAGAGACTGAAGGTGACGAGTTAAGCGGAGCCGCAGGCACCAAGGTCACTCTGCAGGTGCTCCGGAATGGAGTGTCTAAATCATTTCGTGTAACCCGGAATGAAATCAGCTCAACTTCCGTTACCGGAACCATTGTTGGACAGAAGATAGCCTACATCACACTGAGCGGTTTCACACAGAATTCCGATGAAGAATTCGCCGCCATGCTGAAAAAGATGCGCGCAGCAGGTATGAAATCGATGGTGCTTGATTTGCGTGACAACTTAGGCGGCTATATGGATTCGGCATACAACATTACCTCCAATTTTATGGATAAAGGCATTATGATGTATACCTCTGATCAAACCGGAGCACTTACTCCAGTAACGATTACCAGCGGCAGCAAAATAGGCGTACCCGTCGTTATTCTAACGAATGAGTACACTGCCAGCGCTTCTGAGGCGCTTACTGGCGCATTACGTGACAATAAGCTCGCTACCGTCGTAGGCACTCGTTCTTTCGGCAAAGCACGTATTCAGAGCCTGCTTCCAATGTCTAATGGAGACATGCTGAAGCTGACTACGCAGAAATACCTAACTCCAAATAAAGAAGACTTTAATCACATCGGCCTTGCACCGGATATTGAGGTTAAAGGCAAAACTGCACAGCTGATTACCGCTCTTCAGATTGCAGGAATGAAAAGCATTGAGGTTTCCGGTGATCATCATATCTTGAACGTCAACGGGGTTGCCTTTGCTGGTAATGTGGGTCTAATAAAGCAAGGAGATAAGACTTATGCTTCTTCGCTCGTATTAGGTGCTCTGATCGAAGGCGACATCACATGGGATGCCAAGAACAAAAAAGTCATCGTAACGAACGGGGCAGGTAAAGCGACCGGCTTTACATTGTCCTCCAAAGAGGCGCTTTCTCAGAACGGCGAGACCTTCATTGAATTAAATGCCTTTAAGAAGAAGTTCCCTGCGCTTGTATGGAGTTACAATGCAACACAGAAACAATTGAAATTATCTGTAAAATAGATCCTTAATCTCACTAATCATTAAGCTGCTGAATCAAGCACCAATGAGTAAAAACAGGAGTTGTCACATAAGCCATGAAATGGCCGTTGGGACAACTCCTGTTCTTTGTTTAGTTTGATAATATTTGCACCTACGAAACATCTGTAGCACCTATCGGACATGGATGACCCTAAACGCAATATTAATCCATATTTGTTATGCTATCGGACTCCATAGTCGCTATTGGTATGAAAAACACCATAATTACGCCTCTTTCTAACGAATAGCATCATTGGAGTCCGAAACACCGCTCAAAAGGCTGAAAATTCGCAAATAACGGCATCTGGGTCCTTAAGCCTTAGGGGATGATGAAACTGCTGGGTCAAGCAGCCAACGACTAACAGCAAAGAGCAGCAGAGCAACACTGAGCCACACAGCAACACCGAGCGGCACAGCAACACCGAGCCACACAGCAACACCGAGCAGCACAGCAACACCGAGCCCACAGCACAGAGCAGCACTGAGCAACACCGAGCGGCACAACAACACTGAACAGCACAGCAGCACAGCAACACCGAGCAGCACAGCAACAGCAGAGCAGCGATCTCCAAGTACCGGGAGAAACGCTGCTCTGCTATTTTTTATAAGAAAAAAAGCTGGCTCATTCGTAGAAGGACTCTACTTATGGTTCAGCTTTCATCATTAAGGTTGTGAATTTTCTATGTTTTGATTGTTTTGATTGTTTTGATTGTTCTGGTTGTTCTGGTTGTTTTGAGCGCTTTGAGGTTTTGGTGTGTTTTGGGGCTTCTGAGACTGACCTTGTGGCGGTCTGCCTTGGAAATCCTTTTTGGATTTCTTGCCCTGTGAATCCTTGCCCCGGTGATTTCGGCTCTGATGTTCTCTCACAGGTCTATCCTTCGCCATATTGTCCTTAGAAGAAGTCATCTCTTTAAATGCCAATGAGTGATTCGTGCCTTGCTTAGAGGATGTTTCTTTAACAGAGAACTCTTTATCTGCAGCCGCTTCATCACTAGCTTCCCCTTCTTGCTCCAAGGCCTCTTCATCACTCGGCTCTGGTATTTCTTTGATTAAAATATCCTTGAACATGCCTTCCTGTGGTACCTCTTTCAATTTATACAGCACAAAATAAGCGCAGCCAAAATTGCAATATTCATTAATATAATCAACCATACCCGAAATCGCTGTATCCCGATTCACCTTAGGATGGTTGTCCCGGTAAAAACCTTTCAAACGCAACTGACTGTAACCCCAGTCACCGATAATATAGTCGTATCTTTCCAGCACCTCGCTATATCTCCCGCGAAACGCCTCCGGATTCCAACCATCCTTATGATCCAACATAAGTTCATAGCCTTTTCCGCCTATTACGATCAAACCTTTTGTCGCCTGCCTTTCTTTGGGTATCGTGGCGTTGATTATACCGCCATCTATGTGGAATATTGGGCTTTCGGTCGCTGTTCTAGAACCGCTCCTACAGCACCAATATTCCCCTCCGATGACGCAAATCAACGATTTTTATGGGTAACCTAAGAGCAGAGATATCAGAACGCTGTCGCTTCTTCCTCCTCTTACTAACATTCTCTGTGAATTAAACCACAGAAAAGCAATAATTAGCTAGAAGAAACCGCACGCTCCTCGCGAGCTTGAGCTGCAGACTTCACCTGCTCATGCGCATGATAAGAGCTGCGAACTAGCGGGCCTGATTCCACGTGGCTGAAGCCACGCTTCATTCCCTCTTCCTTCAACAGTGCAAATTCCTCCGGTGGATAATATTTCTCCACATTTAAGTGTTTTGGAGTGGGTTGCAAATATTGTCCTAAAGTCAATATATCACAATTTACGGCTCGCAAATCATCCATTGCTTGTAAAATCTCATTCCACTCTTCACCGACACCAAGCATGATGCTCGATTTGGTTGGAATATTGGGTTTCATTTCCTTGGCTCTACGCAGCAATTCCAAGGAACGAGGGTACTTCGCTTTAGCCCGTACACGATCTGACATCCGTTCCACGGTCTCAATATTATGATTAAGAATGTCTGGATTACTGTTCATGACAATCTCAAGACTATTCCGGTCTCCTAAAAAGTCTGGAATAAGCACTTCAACGCTACATAACGGAAGGCGTTTACGAATCGCCGCTACCGTCTCAGCAAAAATCTGAGCGCCACCATCCGCAAGATCATCGCGGGCCACACTAGTCACCACACAGTGACGAAGATTCATTTTCTCTGCAGCTTCAGCTACACGTTCAGGCTCCTGCAGGTCCAGTTCTGTAGGCATCCCTGTATTCACTGCACAAAAACGGCATGCGCGTGTACAAATATCACCTAAAATCATGAAGGTAGCCGTACGGTTTGCCCAGCATTCATAAATATTCGGACACCTAGCTTCTTCACATACGGTATGTAAAGTTTTGGAACGCATCATGCTTTTGATTTCCTGATAGTTGTCACCGGTAGTTAGCTTAATCTTAATCCAATCCGGTTTAGGTTGCTTTGCTGTTTTATTAGACAAAATGATAAACCCCGCTTCCTCCTGAATGTGATGCTGCAGATGAAAGTTGCTGCCTCATATTATAACATGTGCGATTTACAATTGCCTGTTTTTGTGAAATATGCAGGGTGTATCATCTGGAGTTTCCAGCGAGATTTTTCTGGTACCTTTAGACAAGAACGGATAAAAAGTAGCATTTTGCACCAATCTATAAAAAAGCTTCATCCGAAGTGACTACACTCAATTTAATGCCCGGACAAAAGGAGGCTGTTATCTTGCTGGCCCTATTTAAGAATATTAAAGACCGGAGAACCCTGTTATGCCTGTCCGCGGCCGCTATCCTCTGGGGTGGTTTAAACCTTCCCGTTTCAGCAGCTGTAGCGCGGCCTACAATCCAACCGGTGATGAGCAGCGGGGATCCCGCTAGTGCTAGCAAAGAAGCGCAATGGTCTGGCCGAAGACAGATTTATGAGCAAATGAGCGCAGCTACTGGTATCCCGTGGTTTAGGTTCGCAGCCATTGATCAATATGAACGCACGCTCGCCAAAAAGGGAGCCTCAGGGCAGCCTGTCTCCACGCGCCTTACAGCCATAAAGATCCCGGCACCGGTATGGGCTGGTCCACTCAATCCGGATCAAGGGGATACTTCCCCGAACTCCATTAGCTTCTTTGATGGTTTTGGCAGTGATGGCTCAGGAGACGGGATTGCTGATCCAGAGAATGATGCGGACGTTCTGTATAGTATGGCTAGACACTTATTGAAGTATGGACAATCCGCTAGTGATTTCAGTATCGGGGTCTGGGAGTATTATCACAATGGCCGCGCCTCGCAGCGCATTACCCAGTTCGCGAAGTTATATGAACATTTTGGACGGCTGGACTTATCCGGCAATGCCTTCCCGCTTCCCTTAAGCAACCTTTATTCTTATCGTAGCACTTGGGGCACTGGAAGAAGCTGGGGTGGAGCACGTATCCATGAAGGAACAGATTTATTTGCACCTCAAGGAGTACCAGTCCGAAGCACCTGCTTTGGCTTAGTGGAGACAAAAGGCTGGAACCGGTACGGCGGCTGGAGAATCGGGATTCGCGATATTGAGAACCGTTACCATTATTACGCTCATCTATCTGGATATAACAAAACCATTTCTCGCGGAGATATAGTCACCCCCGGTGAAATTATTGGCTGGGTAGGCAGCTCGGGTTACGGCAATCCCGGAACACAAGGGAAATTTCCTCCGCATCTACATTTTGGCATTTACCGCGATCGCGGAATTACCGAATGGGCTTTTGATCCGTTTCCGTTGCTGAAACAATGGGAGAATCAGGAATATAGAGACTTAAAGAACAAAAGAAGCAAAAAAAGTGCCGTAAATTAGAATAAGGTCCCTTTCCTTAGAGAGGGGCCTTTTCTTTTTTAATACAACATCAAACAGCCGAATGGTTCAATGCTGACCGTAAGCTTATTATTATTTTTAAAAATTACTCCAGACAATAAATCAGTTAATTCGTTCTTATCAGCTCGATATGGGCTAAGCTCTAGTTGGTAAGGGTTTGGAGAATTATTGATAATCAGCCCTATCTTTTCGTGCTCCACACCTCGTATGTAACCAAGCACACTACGAACTTCATCAGTAAACCAAGGACGGAAGGAGCCTTTGCGCAGAACCTCATGACTTTTTCTCAGAGAAATCAACTGTTGATACCACTTATGCAGCACTGCATTCTGAGCTTGTTCTTGCCATATCATAGCTTTTCTACAGTGGGGGTCCGTCGCCCCTTCCATCCCAACCTCATCCCCGTAATAGATCATTGGAATGCCGATATAGGTCATCTGGAAAAAAACAGCCAGCATCATACGTTCAACAGCGGTACCCAAGCGGTCCCAACCACGCCCACCTTCTTTACACGCTGTAAGAAACCGCAGGGTATCATGGCTGCCAAGCAACTGAAACATAGCTGAATTCGCCTGGTCATTATACAACGCCTCCTGATGGAGCAATTGCTCCATAAAGCGAACTGGCCCCGTCGATTGTTCCGCAAAAAATTCTAACACTGCATCACGAAGCACATAATTCATTCCTCCATCGAACTGATCCCCTCTAAGCCATGGCCCAGAAGCATGCATAATCTCACCGATCAGCAGGATTTCAGGATATTCAGATTTGAGTTCTTGCCGAAACCGGGCCCAAAAACGCGGATTAACTTCATTGGCCACATCCAGACGCCAGCCGTCAATCCCTGTCTCGCGCACCCAATACTTCGCAACCTCAATCATGTAATTCGCCGTATCCGGATTGTCCATGTTCAGCTTTGGCATATGCGCTTCAGCTTTGGCAAACGTTTCATAATTGGGTACAGGGGTCTGCGTAACCGGAAAGGAATGAATGAAGAACCAATCTTTATACGGAGATTGCTCTCCTTTTGCCAACACATCCTTAAACGCGAAAAAGCGATCTCCCGAATGATTAAACACAGCATCTAAAATCACTTTGATTCCATGTCTGTGCGCCTGGCTGACCAGTGCCTTCAATCCTTCCGTATCCCCAAATACTGGATCAACCTTATAGTAATCGGAGGTATTATATTTATGTTCTGAAGGAGACTCAAATACAGGCGTCATATAAACAACATTTACTCCTAACTGTTGCAGGTAGGGCATTTTGTCAGAGATGCCTTGTAAGGTTCCTTCGTTATAACTGCTGGGATAGATTTGATAGGTTACTGCATCCATGCTCCATGAAGGTAACTTCAACGCCTCAGAATGATGGAGATATGCATATTGAAAAGAACCCGCACGTTCCCGGTTCTCCGACGCCCCTCTCTCTCCATACCAGACATATTCACCAGCAGGATTAGTTACATGGAATAGATATCTGCATTTTTTAGTAGGGGTCTCAATGACCGCTTCATGTATCTCATAAACACCTGCCGACCCAATCCGCTCCATCTGCAAAGGAACTTCATGCCCCGGAGAATCATAACGGTCTGAGTAGATGACGGTACAGGATAATTGCTGTCCAGCTTGCGTGAACAGTCTGAGCTTCAAGATGCCCGTACCCATAGGATAGGCAAACGGATCTTCACTTGTATGATATAAAAACCATGTATGAGGCATAACTTCTAAACTCCTTTTTATGCTTTTATCGTTAAATCTATAAGACTCTTTGTAATTAGAGAGACTGCTAAATTTGTGTTATTATGGTTACAAATACCGTTCCGGATTATGAGGGGAAGACAATGAAAGTAACCATTTCTGATATTGCCAAAGCAGCCAATGTGGCTAAATCTACCGTATCCAAAGTATTAAACGATTCCCCCAAAATATCACAGGAAACGAAACACAAAGTTCGCGAAATTATGAAGCAGATGAACTATACACCAAGTAGTATCGCTACCGGATTAGCCAGACAAAGCAGCTGTAATATTGGTCTCCTGGTCGATATGTCCAAGGAAAGTGAATTTCTAAACCAGTTTTTCTACAACATCATCGGTGGAATAGAAAGTGTAATTGCGCCTTTAAAATACGAGCTGACTATTTCCAATGTACAGCATAGTAGTCCGGAAGGACATTTTCTAAATAGACTTGTATTCAGCAAACGTGTCGACGGAATCATAGCGAATAACTCCGTACTAACGGAAGAGCTTTGCGAAGAACTAAACCGCTTGGAGTTTCCCTACATCTCCATCGGCGAAATTATGACTCCCGGAAGCTGGGTTGATTTCGATAATGAAGCAGGCGGCAGCATGCTGACCTCACATTTAATAAAGCAGGGGTACTCCAAAATAGCCTTCATAGGCGGGCAGCAGCAGGAAAAGATTTATACTCATCGTCTGAGTGGATATTTGCAAGCATTGCAGCTAGCAGATCTTGCCGATCAGCAGCAATGGATTATCAATTGTAAGGCTGATGAACATGAGAGCTATCTTGCTGCACTTGAGCTTCTACAGAGCGAAGATCAACCAGACTCCGTAGTATGCATGAACAGCTATGTTGCCTTCGGGGTGCTTCAAGCTGCAAAATCACTGGATATTCATGTTCCCTCACAGCTCGGCATTGCCGCATTTGATGAATATCCTCTGTCCCGTTACACTACGCCTCCTCTAACCTCGCTAAATATCGACACCTTCCAGCTGGGGGTATCTTCAGGCGAGCTGCTGATGCAACGCATTCGTAATAACAACATACCCTCTAGGCATTTGCTTCTCGAGCCAGAACTCATTCCTCGTGAGTCAACTATGAGATCCCAGTTCCCGGCGGGAACTTAGTGAAGAGGCAGGAAGCTTGGTTGCGCTTGTATAGCTGACTGAACTTTATTGCGCTGCATGCTGTTTCGGCTTGATTGTCTGGAGTAACTGAGCTTGATTGAGCTTGTATAGTTGACTGAACTTTATTGCGCTGCGTGCTGATTCGGCTTGATTGTCTGGAGTAACTGCTTTAGCTTGATCGAATTTGAGTAGCTAACATGGCTACATCGGATTTAATTGCATTTTGTGCAATAGAAATCCTTATAAGATGGGTAACATTCGATTTAATTGCACTTTGTGCAATCAAAACTCGTGAAATCGGCAAAAAACAGCCTTTTTCCTGAATTCTACTGCACAAAATACAGTTAAATCTTTCTTCCAGCTTCAAACAGAAAGTTTAATTGTATTTTCTGCAATTAAAAAGCTTCATACTGCTTATCAAGGAGCGGCCCCATACGGGAGCCGCTCCTTGTTGTGTTTAAGCTGTAGATATTATGAAGCTTATAGATCCTTCCAGCGCTGAACCGTCAGATTTACGGTTTGTGCACCGCCTGATGGCGTAAGGGTTCGATTGGAAAGATCCGATCCATTCGAATTCACCTCCACATTAGTCCAAGCGCCTCGTGTAACTTTGTATTGAATTGCTGTTCCCGCCGGTAGACTTAGTGTGATGGAGTAAATACCGTCACTACCCTTCGTCAGTTGGTAGTTCGGATCTGCCGCATTCCAGCTATTAAAGGAACCGGAGAGATAAACGGGACCACTCACAGGAGTAGACGCAGGAACAGTTACTCGGAATGTAACACTATCTGCTTGTGGCTCTCCTGCGGTGATGTTGCCATTCACCATACTCCAGGTGCCCGCAGCAAAATGATAGTTATTGCCTCCATTGTTATCCCATGTGCCACTGCCATTATTAAAGGCTGCGGTCAGCCCAGCTGCCGTGTCCAACTGAATCGTAACCGCCTTATATCCTGTAAAAGCAGAAGCTTGAAGCTGCTCGCCTGGAGACGTCGTCCAGACCGTTGAACCATCGAGCTTATAATGGATATAAGAGCTGCTATAAGCCGCATTCTTATAATAGATCGTTGCCGTGCTGCCGACAGGTGTTGCCGTTGGTGTTGGTGTTGGCGTTACGGTTGGTGTCGGTGTCGGCGTTACCGTTGGCGTCGGTGTTGGCGTTACGGTTGGTGTCGGTGTCGGCGTTACCGTCGGAGTTGGCGTTGGTGTTACCGTCGGTGTCGGTGTCGGCGTTACCGTTGGTGTCGGCGTCACGGGTCCACCCGATTGAATATTGCCAGTTGGTGTATAGGTCCAGGTGCCGGTACTAAATAAATAGTTGCTGCCCCCATTACTGTCCCAAGTGCCGCTGCCATTGTTAAAGCAAGCTTCAAGCTGGCTGGCTGAGCCGATATTAATCGTTATTTTGTTGTAGCCTGCTACATCAGAGACAGGTATCGCCACACCCGGTGATGTCGTCCAAGTTCCGCCTGCAGGGCGATAATGAATATAAGGCGAGGCATAGCCCTGCTTATAGTAAATAGTGACACTGTTCCCCGCTGGTGTTGTCACTGAAGCAATCGCGCTAAGGAGGGATAGATTGCCTGCTGCATCCATTGCTTTTACCGTATAGTCATACGTAGTACTGGCAGATAATCCGTTATCTGTATATGAAGTAGTTGCGGATGTACCCACTTTTACGCCGTTGCGATAAATTTCATATCCGGTCACACCTACATTGTCGGTGGAAGCGGTCCAGCTTACTAAAGCACTGGATGCATTTTGAACGGTTGCGGTCACGTTAGTGGGTACAGTTGGAGCAACTGTATCTGTAGGAAGCTGTTGTTTTGCATAGATTTTGGCTGCATTTGCACCCACGGTTACAGTGATCTGCTTGCCAGTTGCTCCACCCGATTGTACGGTTACCGTATCCGAAGTGTTCAACTGGTTATAAAGAACCGTCCCGACTGCCAAGCTGCTCTCTGCACGCAGTGGAATGGTAACGGTCTGCGAGCCGCTGGATTTATTACTGAATACGGAGATAACTTCCTGCCCCAGATTAGTTCCAGTGTCAATACGACGTGAAAAAGCATATAAGTTCTGTGCAGACCACATTTCACGTTGAGTGCCTGTACGGAGTGCCGGATTATTTTTCCGAATCTCATTAAGTTTGGCTACGTGCTTGTAGGTGCTGGCATTCTCATTAAAATAATTCTCTATTACATTGCCGTTTGCATCCCGTTTCACCATTGACCAGCGGTTCCAGGTATCGGCGATGCCTCCCGTCATAATCTGCCCATTACCATTGCCTTTGTTCTGTTCCGTACCTTGGAAGACAACGGGTGTTCCACGCACTGTAAAAATAAAACTCAAAGCGTTCTGCAGCTTATCTACGCTTCCTCCAGCTTCTGTGAGAAAACGATTGCGGTCATGATTGTCGATAAAGGTAACCATGTGATTGGCATTTCCGTTATAGTAGGAATCCTGTGCCAAGGTGCTTTTAATATTGGAGTCAAAAGACTGCCCATATGCGAAGCTATTTAGAACGGAGAAGAACATTGGGAAATCAAGCATGCCCCACTCCTTGTTGTTGCCGACCCAGCGCGAGACAAATTCAGCATTGCCGTCAAAATTCTCGCCAAAGGTATTAACCCCCAGATAATTTTGCAATTCACCAATATCAGTCGGCTTCATCAGCTTGGCTGCGTCTACACGCGCACCATCTGCCCCTGTATAGTCAAACCAGCCTTTAATCGAATCAAATATGGCCTTTTTAGCAGCAGGGACATCGAAGTCAATGTCATCCAGTCCGCCTAGATCATGATTTTCTAAGTAATCCTGTGCCCATTGATCGTATCTTCCGTCTGCCAAAGACCAGTTGATATCTCCATTATGGTGATACCAAGCCGGGTTATTGAAAGGAGCTGCTGGCTGCAGACTAGGGATATCATAGTAGGCTTGGGTACCCAGCATATAATCCCCGATATGGTTTGGCACAACGTCTATAACCACCTTGATGCCAACCGCATGTGCGGAATCCACTAACTCCTTCAGCTTCTCCTTTGTACCGAAGTAGGGATTGGCTGCGTTAGGGTCCTTAACGTTGTACCCGTGATACGCCGTGTTTTTACCACTGCCGTTGTTCTCCCGATTCGTCATTTGCGGCTCCGCCACTGGGGAAATCCAGATCGCGGTGTAGCCCATATTTTTAATATAAGACAGCTTGTCGATCACCCCTTGCCAATCTCCGCCTTTCATATAACGGAAATCTTCTTCAGAGTTCTCGCCATAGCGAATTGCCGCTCCCGTAGCATTGTTGGAAGAGTCCCCGTCATTAAACCGGTCAACCATAATCTGATAAATGGTATCATTCTCGTTAATCGTACCGATGCTGGCTGCATCTGCCTGTTGTGGCGCTAAGACGAATAAATTAATCACAGTAGAAAGAAGAATAGATGTAATCAGAACGGGCACGTACCATAACTTACGTTTCATCGCGCGCATCTCCCTCTCTTATTAAAGCGTATTCATAACACACTAAAACCTACTTCTTGGATTAAAAACGACCTTTCCAGCGATGTTTTTGGCATAGAAACAAACGAATTTTAGGGAAACCGGTTTCCCTACTAAAAATTACCATGACACCAGACGCGTTGTCAAGCCTTAAAATTGAAATGCACAACAAAAAAAGAGCTCCTATTTAGGAAGCTCTTGGGGTTGAATATTTACTGTTTGAGTTCAGCGTCCCGCCGTCTGAATAAACTGCAAGACCTCATTCATAATTCGGTCCTTCTCTTCACAATGGCACACCATATGACCACTGTTGTCGACCATCAGCACCTGTTTTTGGGTCGCCTTGATCATATGATGTCGTAGGTAATCGGCGCTTCTAGTCTTCACTAGATGATCTCTTTTTCCTTGCACGATCAGGGTTGGAGTCTCAATATGCGGATAGACAGAAAAGCTCTCACGAACCAATCGCTGGAACTCTCGAGTTGCTTTTGGAGGCGTTGAACTGAATTTACTAATATAAGTTTTTAGCATGGAAAAGCTCCCAAGGGTCTTAATAATTTCTACAGGATTCAGCGGAAACACAGGGGTAGACAACAAAGTGAGAGATTTAATCCAAGGTTTATAGCGCACGGAAAGATGTGAAGCAATAAGAGCACCGGTTGAAAAACCGATCAGATGAACGCCGTCATTTGTCTTTAACAGCTCTGTTAATTCATCCTCAGCACTTTGCTGCCAATCATGTCGATCCGAATGCAGTAGATCATTCCTGCTGCCCCCGTGCCCCTTCAGGGTAAATGTTCTGGAACGATAATTATGCTGCTCCATAAACTGGGACAAGGGAGAGATTTCATGCTCACCTCCGGTAAAGCCATGAATAAATAAACAACTTTCCATAATTGTCCCTCTTTTCACATTCCATACTGAATTCCAACTTTATTGTATAATGCCAATCCCCTTTATTTTCTATTCATTCCAACCTTCTATGTAAAACCTTAACCAAATGATGTCAAGGTTTACCACCGTTATAGTTTCAAAAAAAAATATAAACTCTATTGCTCCCACCAAAGAAGACCAAGTGCAGAAGTAATCGTTAAGCCTACAGCCGAGCTAGATGAAGTTACGTTAGCACAAATAGCAGTCCCCGGCGGAACGATGATGCTGCCCGTAAAGTTCTGTGAGAAAGCGCCTGGAGCTAATTGATAATTGTAAAGCGTCGTCCCCCCGCTAATTGCCGCTGTTGAAGATTGAACGGTCATCGCACTTGTAGCCGCGCTTCCGAGATTATTATTGGTTGGTGTCAAGGTTGCAGGAGAGGTTAACGTCCCTCCTTTTACAATTGTAAAGCTTCCAGACATAGCCGATAGCAGAGAAGATCCGCCGATACTGCCGCTAATACGAGAGATATATACGGTTTTCCCGCTACCAGCAGCATTACTAATCCGAATAGAAGTAATTGCAGAAATAAGACTAAGTACGACCAAACTAGACGCGGATGTGTTGGTAGAATACAAGACCGCAGCCTTCGAAGCACTTATTTCAGGTGGCGCGCTGATATCCGGAGATTGGAAGGTATTGACCATATCCACAAAAAGAGGTTGATCATTGTCGTTAAACACATATTGATTAGGCATGATTATCCCCTCCCATTTCTAATATTCCCACCAGCTGATAGATGTTGTCGCTGCTGAAGTTCCCGATGCAATCGTGATGGACGTGGTTATGGAATTTCCGGGAGGAACAACGATTTGTCCAGTAAAATCAACAATGACGGGACCCGCTGCCAGTAATAAAGATACTAGAGTGGCCGGACCTCCCGTAGGGGCAGAAGTCGAGGTTCTGGCCGTCATCACACTGGTTAACGCACTTCCAAAATTAAAATTTATCGGTGTAACGGTAGTCCCGGTGACCGTAGCGTTCCTAAGTAGAGATAAAGTAACAGCAGCTGTTGCCGAGCTAGCTGCAACACGGGATACATACAATGTACGTCCGCTGCCTGCCGGATTACTAATCTGAACAACTAACGGTGCAGCAGTCGTTACCGTAGAAGTAAAAGGGATTCCAAACAATAGCCCCGCCTTAGCCGCTCCTCCCTCCGGAGCTGAATCTATACCAGGTGCAACATACGTGTTGACTTGTTCTGTAAAGAGTGGCTGGCTACTCTGATTAAAGACTGAATCGTTTGGCATGCGCTATCCTCCCCGTACTTGAGCTTATCTTATTTTATGCCGCTCTAAGTAACAGGTTGTTTGGGAATGTGCGTATTTTTGCTTTCCCAGCCCAATCACCTCTTATTTTTCACCATATATTATTATCACCATTCGAATGGCTAAGGATTGTCCCTAACGGTTCGCGGCTTATTGAACTGCGGTTTATTGATGCTCAGGGCTCAAACGACGGTTAGGGTCCTTTTATGGATAGGGTTCCAGAAAACCCGTAGGAGGTGAATGAAATCCATACCGGTCTGGAACTAAAAAAGCGCAGCAAAATAAAACACTCAAAAAAACAGGGGAATTGTTCTAGAAATCCGCAATCATTTCCACCTCCAAAGGGCCGAAGAAACCGCCGTAAGGTCACGATCAGTCCTTTATTTTCCGAGCATCAATTTATCGGATTCCCCGTGTCCAGCTCCATTTCACCTCTGCCTTGGCAAAAAAGCGGAACCAAAACGATGATCTCTTACGCAGTTATGAACCAAGGAGACCACCCTGTTAGCGTCCGCTTGGAGATTAGTCCGAACAGTCTTGATTCTTTTATAGATTCAGAAGAGATCGTGGCTGCAAAAGAAATGAAGGTGCTAGTGCCAAGCAGATTTTTAAAGTGGACTCGGATATCCGCCTCCACGCAACAGTCAACGGGTTTAGGCAAAATTGATGTATACGTCCAAGCCCAGTCTATAGGTATGAGTTAACAATTTTATAAGAGAGGGACGAGGAACTTTGCCTAACTACAGCTCTTTTCAAGCTAATCCCGATAATCTACGAACGCTTATTTTTGGCCGGGATGCCTCGCTGATTGATCATCCGCTCACTACAGATCCAGGCGGAAATCTAACGACAATTATCCTAGATGGTACGATTTCCAATATACTCGGAGCTACCATCACTGCGGGTACTTTGTCATCAGCAGGAACAGTTACTAACATTCTTAACGGGACGATCACTAGCGTACTCGGAGCTACCATCACTGCGGGTACTTTATCCTCCGCAGGTACGGTTACCAACATTCTTAACGGGACCATTACTAGCATACTTGGAGCTACCATCACAGCTGGTACCTTGTCTTCCGCAGGTACCATTACTAACATTCTCGAAGGTACCATTACTAACGTACTCGGGGCTACCATCACTGCGGGTACTTTGTCCTCCGCAGGTACGGTTACCAACATTCTTAACGGGACTATTACTAGCGTACTTGGAGCTACCATCACAGCTGGTACTTTGTCTTCCGCAGGTACCATTTCTAACATTCTCGAAGGCACGATTACTAGCGTGCTCGGAGCTACGATTACGGCTGGTACCATTACTAGTGTACTAGGCGCAACTATTACCGCGGGTACTTTGTCCTCAGCAGGAACGGTCACCAATATCCTTAACGGGACCATTACTAGTGTGCTAGGGGCTACGATCACAGCTGGTACCCTATCCTCAGCAGGTACGGTCACCAATCTCTTAAACGGGACCATTACCAGCGTGCTTGGAGCCACAATCACCGCGGGTACTTTGTCCTCCGCAGGTACAGTAACCAATCTCTTAAACGGGACCATTACCAGCGTGCTTGGAGCCACAATCACCGCGGGTACTTTGTCCTCCGCAGGTACAGTAACCAATCTCTTAAACGGGACCATTACCAGCGTGCTCGGAGCCACGATCACTGCGGGTACTCTGTCTTCGGCTGGTACAGTAACCAATCTCTTAAACGGGACCATTACCAGCGTGCTCGGAGCCACGATCACTGCGGGTACTCTGTCCTCAGCAGGTACGGTCACCAACCTCTTAAACGGGACCATTACCAGTGTGCTTGGAGCCACCATTACCGCTGGTACGCTCAGCAGTGTGACCTCTATTTCACAACGCAGCTTTATCGAACAGACGACGACGGGTATTGCAACTGCTAATGCCTATACTCCACTGCCAGCAGTGACTACAAGCGTATTGGGTACCTATTCCTTTTTCATCAATAACACTGGAGCTAACCCAGTCAACACACGAGTAGAAATCAGTGCTGACGGAACGAACTATTTCGTCGATACCACAGGAGATAATCCTTTAGCAGCAGGTTCTATAGATGTCATAGTTCCGGCCAGATTCTTGAAATATACACGCTTATCCTATCAATCAACGAATGCAGGAGCCGCCTCAACAATCAATGTAAGTTTCAACGCACAGGGAACGTAATGCAGATGCCCATCATATGTTGTAACGAAAGAGTGCATGGATATCCATGTGCTTTTTCTTTTGATAGCAAAAGCTGATTTCTACTTCTACATATGTAACAAGGAGGAAACAACGTGAACAATATTACGCTTGGCGTCCACCTCATCGTTAACAATGAAGCTGATCTTCTGCCCCACTGTCTCACAAGCGTAGCAGGTGTTGACGAGATTGTAGTCATAGATACAGGCTCTACTGACGAATCCATAGCTATTTCCCAAGCGCACGGGGCTAGAGTATTCCAACGGGAATGGACAGAAAACTTTGCTGCAGCACGTAACGAAGGTCTCGATCAGGCGGATACCGATTGGATTCTAGTCCTTGATGCCGATGAACGCCTGCAAACTCCACTTCCGGAACTCCGCAGCCTCCTGCAAAACACGCAAGCTCAGGCTTTTACAGTACAAATTGATAATTGGCTTGGCGTTCGGCCTGAAGATAAGGTAAAGCACAGTGCGGTTCGTTTATTCCGAAATGGACAGGGTTATCGATATAGCGGAAGAATTCATGAAGGAATTGACGCTGCAATCCTTAAATCACATAACATCTCGGCGATTGAGCATAGTGATATTGAGATTGAACACTTCGGATATTTGCCGGAAATCATGGCACGAAAAAATAAAATCAAACGCAATGAGCAGCTGCTGCGACTCGCTTTAGCCGAACAACCGGAAGATCCTTTTCACTCGTATAATTTAGCAGTCACCTGCTGTCAGGACGGTCGTCTTCTGGAAGCAGAGACATTACTTCGCCAGACCCTTCACCATGTGCCACTTGAAGCTTCCTACCGTCCTACGATGATTAGAGATCTCTGTAAAATTTATCTGACTCAAGGAAAAACGAATATCATAGATCCCTTGCTGTTGCCTGAATTGGAGCGTTATGAGGATTACCCTGACCTGCATTTTTTATTAGGCCAATCTTTGGAGAGTCAAGGCTTGTTAGAACGTGCTTTTCAAGCTTATCAGCGTGCAGCATCCATTTCTGGAGATCAGGTTAGTCAAAAATATGTATCTGAGCAAGGGATGAACACCTTCCGCCCACTTTATCGACTAGGCTTAATCTCAGAGCGGCTTGAGCTTCAGGAGGACGCTGCGAGATTCTACCACCGTGCGCTTCAACACCACTCTTTATATAGGCCTGCCTTGCAGGGAATAGCTTCTGCTTTTCAACGCTTAGCTGTACCCGATGAGGAGATTGCCAGCTTGCTGATACAACTCGTCCCCCCAACTAATGCTGCCCAACGAGCTGCGATCATTGACAGCTTATTTGCGATAAATGCTAATGAGACCATCACTAACTTATCCCGAGACACTTTTCCCTTGGAATTAGAGACGGCAAATTGGATGATCTCTTCACTCCTCATCACCAACAAGCTAGAGGACGCCTATGCAACCATAAGACAAATGACCTCCTTAGCTACGCAAGATAACCATGATTTAGAATATCTGAAAAAGTGGGCTACCCTCTGGGCTATTTGCTCTTGGGCGCTTTTTGGAGAATTCCACAATGACCTGCTAACCTATGCACCAGACGAACTCCGTTTCGGACTGCAATACATTCAGAAGTGCCACCAGCAACAAAAGGTAGATCCCGCTGAAGCAGAGGTAGATTCATTACCATTACATTCCTCATTCATTTCAGAATTGATCGAACAATCAGTAAAACTACACCAGCCCGCGTTAAGCGAAGCTTTGATAAAGCTGTTCCCTACCTTTCGGTCTGAATTAGCCGCAGCATTATATAAAGAAGGCAATAGGAATGCGGCAGGTGAGCATTTTATCAGGTTAGTTAGCGATCAAGCCGCTGATGCGAAGGTTCTTTTTTATATAGGTGAGATGGTCTTTGACAAAGGGCATTACACGGAAGCCAGTGAATGGTTTCAACAAGCGCTGGAGCAGATGCCTGAGCATGAGGCTGCCCGAGTGGGTTTAGCACTCTGTTACCTTCAGCAAGCGAAGCATAGCATGGAGGAGGCACTAAACAGCTTGGATGCAGCTAACGTTCATGGTCCACTGCAAACGGATATTGGTGCCATCCATAAATCCATCTTTTTACTAAATCGTACACCGTGGCATACACAGTGGAGCTTCCGCCAGAGTGAGGGGAGGACAGCCAAATGAGCATGCCCAGCCAAAAACCTCTGATTTCTCTATGCATGATCGTTAAGAACGAAGCAGATAACCTAAACCAATGTTTAAAAAGTGTACGTGGTATCGCCGATGAGATTATTGTAGTCGATACTGGCTCTACTGACTCCACGCTACAAATTGCTCTAAGCTTTGGAGCTAAAGTTGTTCACCATCCTTGGAATGGCGATTTTGCCGCTGCCCGCAACGCGGGTCTTCAGCAAGCCCACGGACAATGGATTCTCATTCTGGATGGAGACGAGGAACTGGATGCGAAAAGTAAGGGGGAGCTGTTGCTGTGTGCGGAGCATTTGGAGTATGAAGCTTTTTTTCTGCGCATTCATAATCATAAAGGTTTAACCGCAGCTTCCCAGACCATTACTGTTAATCCGATTATCCGGCTATTCCGTAACCGCCCGCAGTACCGTTTCAGCGGCATCATCCACGAACAGATTGCAGAAACGATCGTAAAAGCTACACCCAAAGCAGCAATGCATTTAAGCAACGTAGTCATCCATCATTACGGTTATGCAGACGGCGTAGTAGCAAAAAAAGATAAGATCAAACGAAATGTTGAGCTGCTCAAGGAACAGCTAAAGTTAAATCCCAATGACCCCTTCCACCATTTCAATATGGCTGTTGAATATATGCGGCTTGGTGAATATCAACCGGCTCTAGAGCATATCAAAAGATCACTTAACGAAGCTCCACCCGACACAAGTTATGTTCATCTGCTGCACAAATATCAAATCCGCTGCCTGGCAGAATTAAAAGATTTCAACGCGGCGCTGGAAGCTTGCGACTCAGGGATAACCTTACATCCAGATTATCCTGACTTGGCTCATATCAAAGGTGTGCTGCTGTTTCAAATGGGGGCCCTAGTTGAGGCCAAAACAGCATTGCTGCAAGCCTTAGTCATTGGAGAAGCTCCTTCCGGTTACCATACCGAGTCCGGATTCGGATCTTATTTGACATTTTATTTGCTGGGACAGTTATGCGAAGAAATAGGCGATGAGACCGAGGCCTGTGTCTGTTATACCAAAGCTGCTCAGCTTCATCCCGAGCCAACGCCCATTATAACCCGACTGATCCGAGCCTTAAAATGTGCTGAGCGCGAAAATGAAATTTTGGGCTGGCTTCACGCTCATCTACCCGAATACACAGCCGCTAAAAGCGGACTTCTCTTAGATTTATTGCGGATTGAGGGATGTGAAGAGGCAGCAAAACAGCTGATGAAGACCACAGGGCAGTCCTCATCTAATGACTCGTTATTCAACCCAGCCTATCACCCAGGGCGTTCGGAGCTTTTGTTGGCGGATCGTCTGCTTGCCTCCCTCACTTCTTCAACCCCCTATTCTCCAGCGGCTAAAAGAGTGCGACTCGCACTTCCACTGCCCAGAGTTTCAGATTAGGAAGGACGTATTCCTATGACCACACCGGATATCACACTTTGCATGATTATTAAGAACGAGGCAAACCATCTGGAGAAATGCTTATCCTCTGTGCGCGGGCTAGTGTCTGAGATTATCATTGCGGATACAGGCTCAGAGGATAACAGTAAAGAAATCGCTCAGAGGTTCGGTGCAAAGATTATCGACATTCCTTGGGAAAATGATTTTTCCAAAGCGCGGAATATAAGCCTAGAGTATGCAACTTCCGCTTGGGTTCTGGTACTGGATGCTGATGAGGCTGTGGATCATTGGAGTGAGGAGCTGCTCCAGCCCTTGCTTGGTGCCGAGTATATTCATGGGTATTGGCTGCCCATTATCCACTATGTCGGTGAAATACCTGAAGCGGATTTTGTTACAGATCATGTCTGTCGATTATTCAAAAATGATAAAAGAATTATTTTTCGTGGAAGTATTCATGAGGAGATTGCCAGCAGCATTTGGGAGCTTCCAGCTGGGGAGATCACTTATGCAGATTTGCGTATTTTCCACTACGGATATTTAGAAGATGAACTGATGCGTAAAAATAAATATAACCGCAATTTAGCACTCATCAACAGGGGTCTGCGGCTTCAACCGAACCATCTTTTTCTTCGTTACGCGTTAGGGGCAGAGTATTATCAGCAGGGTCAATATAAAGAAGCGGCAGAGATCCTCCTTCCGCTGCTCACCGATGCTCCAGCCCCTACCGGTTATGTCTCAGATATTTACCTTAAGACGGCGTACGCCTTACAACTATGTGGCCGAAAGCAGGAAGCCGAGGAAGTTTTTCGTACGGGGAGCGGTCTTTTTCCCGATTTCACTGATTTATTAGAAAGCTATGCCCTCCTGTTACTGGAACAAGGGAAGCTCAGCTCAGCCAAGCATTTCTTGGAGAACGCACTTCAGAGCGGAAATACAGCACATAAATACCCTTCTTCCTCAGGCAGTGGAACGTATCGGACAGAACTACTAGCCGGAAGAGTCTGTGAGAAGTTATACCAATATCCGGATGCGTGGAGACATTACGAGGCTGCCATACAACATAAGCCTGATTATAACGAGGCGTGGAAAGAACTCATCCCACTAAGCCTTCTATCTGGAGAGAAGGCACAACTACGAGCATTGACCCACAACCATCTGCACTCTTTATCTCCTGATACTTTGACTTATCTTCTGCCCGCAGCGCTCAATGCCCGCGATCCGGAATGGCAAGCTGAGCTTTCTACAGCCAGCCAGTTACCCTCATCTGTTCAGACTGCATTGCAGGCGATTCTGGAAATAAACAATCAACCGGAACATCTTCAGACACTCGCACCGCTTGAACAGCTGCTTCATGATCCTTCCCATCTTTCCAACCGATCCTTTGTACTTGGCTATCTGTGGGCTTTCTCTTGCCGTATTGGAGATACAGAGTCTGCCATGCGCTGGCTTGTCTGTCTATTGCCTTACAGACCGGGGATTTTATCGATCCATCATATTTTAGCAGGGAATTATAGCCTTAAAGCTGATCTTTCGGATCTAAGCTATGCAGCACAATTGCTGCTTCAGACTGGTGCTTGGAATAGTTTATTAGCACTTTATCGCCATTCGGAAGGATCTTCCTTACACTGGTCCAGTCTGCCGCAGCCCTTACTCTACGGATTACTTGAAGCCCCCACCTCCATAAAAAAACAATGGTGCTCTATTTATGTCAGCAAGCACCCTCAATATCATACACCTGCGGACTGTACCGAGTGGCAATTATACGCTGCGATAGCCTACTCCTGTGGAGAGATGCCCATCCTTCATGTAGAGGATGAAGCCGCTTTGCGTAGAGTCGGGGGGGCTACCGCAGCCGTGAGCCTCGCTTATTACAAGCTGCAGCTCGCAGCAGAAGTATATCCGCAAGGGATACCATCAGCTCATATCCCTTCTGCGCTGCTTCTGAGATCTGCCAGCCGGACTTAGCCGGTTGGCAGATCAGATGCGGATTTCAAAGCTCCTCTTGCCATTCCACCAGATGGGGCTGCTCATCAAGGATAGATTCGTACTGCTCCAGACTACCCCAGCGCCCCTCTGGATCAAGCTCCAGGTAACGCGAGTATTTTCGCCGAAGCTCCTCAGGGGATATCGCCCAACCATAATGTTTCACACGCAGCTCGGTAAGAAACCCCGGCAATACCGAATAAGAGAGCGGAAGTCTTGGCACATGATGATCCATTTTCGGAAAAAAATAATGAAAGTTCGGCAAATAGCGGACTAGTGTACGGGTATGCTTCGTGTGGATATTCCAATGCTCATCTTCACGGTAATGTGTGGTGCCGCCCCAAAAATCAAATAATCGGAAGGATACCCAGTCATACACATCCTGATCGATGAGTCGCCTCATCTCCCGTTTAGCAGACTCTTCATAGAACTCATCGGCGTCCACAGACAGCAGCCAATCCGGATTCGTAGATACCGCCAGCTCCCACAATGTTTGCCGTAGCTCCCATTCACGGTTAAACAAAGAGCTTTGCAGGGTTACGAGCTTCTTAACTTTGGCAAAAGAGAGACATAACTGAGCCGTATGATCTGTACTTCCATCATCCACGATCACAATATCATCCACGAACTCACTTAATTCCTCCAGCACCTGCTCTAAATACCTTCCGGCTTCGTTCCTAACCTGCATAATAGCGGTCAGACGGTTGCCTGATGTTTTGCGGAGTGGCCCTCTATGACTACTCATCCTCCACTCTCCTTCTCAATCGTCTTACAGCCTCTTCGAGATCTGCCATCTCTGACAAAAGTGGCCATGCCTGATTGTCTTGCCCTCCTGCATTTAAAAAGCTGCGAATGGCCTCGTGCCGCCTGCCATACAGCAAGTGTATGGTGCCTTCCATGGCTTCATCCACATTTTCTTCCTGCTCATGTTGCAGCACTATTGCCTTTTCCCATTGAAAAGTCCGCACATAATTTTGCACCAGCAACGCTTTTGCCTCGGGAGAAGTTAGCGGACTTAAAATTCTTACTGCCGCTGCCTCATCCTCATTCAGGTGGAACAACTCCGCGCGAACCAGTTCATCCTGCCCGGAATGGAGCCAGCCCTCCATCCTTTCTACTGCTTGCTTCTCCTCTGCGGTAAATGCTGTAATCGCAAATTGGCGGACCGCCGTTTCCAAATTCCCTGTCTTGGCTTCTATTGCAGAAAAAAACCGGAAGTGTGAAATAAGGCAATCCAAATATTCATACAGCACCATTAACTCAAAGGATTGCGCCAGATATCGATTCGCTGTGGAGTCCCCAAGCAAATACAAATAAGATGCTGCCAAATAATGTACAACAGGCTGGCTGGGCAGCTTGGCGCACATCGAGGTATAATAATCCGCCCTAAGCTGGAGTTGAATCCTAAACCAGTCCGTAGCAAGGAGGGGCTCCTCCTGCCATAAGTTCTCAATCGCCTTACTCCACAACATCTCATAATCTGTCAGAAAATAAATCCGCTCGCGCTGACATACAACTCCATACGATTCCTGCTGATCCCCGTCGAGATAAATAATATTCTCCCTGCACAAGCTCTGCTCCAAATAGATCCGTTCTGACCGGGTTCCTACTAGATCGGCCTTTGCTCCAAGCAAGCCGCTGTATTTATCCCATAAGACCTTATTTTCTTCTTCCGGACAGCGCTCTAATAAAGCCACTATATATCCCGCTTGCAAAGAAAGAACCTCTGGTAGCCAATAGGGAGAAGAGACCAGAAATGTGTACTCCCTCGCCTTGAGAGTATGAATATCCGCGATCATTACCGGCTTGATCTGGCTGTTAGTCTGCTGCTCAAGAGTCATTCTTCCGGCAAAACAGACCTCTTCCCGCTCGGGCAGAAGATCCAACAGTCTTTTATATTCGTATTCCTCCCAGGAGCCTCTGCTCAGAATTAAATATTTCATGACTGCGCCTCCTTGCCCCTGCTCCTATCTGCCTTCTTCCCCTGCGGTTCGGACAAATCCCCCACATAACCTATAGTTAGTGAAGCTTCAGGGTGAAGCTGCAATTGGTGCGAAGTAGACGCCTTACAGGTAATCACTCCAGGCACATTCCCGCCTTTATGAGCAACTCGCTCTAATGGAAAAACAATTCCCGAAGGGTCCCCCCTAAGCAACCGCCCCACCTCTTCGTCCATATCCGTAGATAAACTAACGATCAGATCCGCGGAACCTTGGGTGATCGCCTTCACTACCCGTTCAACGTAATATTTCTCATACCTGATAGAGTCTGATAAATACACAGTTATCTCACTCTCAAATAATGCAGATGCATTCTTCAAAGCCCGCAGCCAAGCCTCTTGACCACGAACTGCAATCACTACATCCTGTTCATTTACTGGCAAGCCGGAAGCTGTGTTCATCCATCTGTCCTTGATCCAGATCCAGCGAATATTCTTGTAGCTCTGCTGCTCCTGTGTAGCTGCCCATTCCTGCGGAAGATGGTCCCCATTCCCATCCTCTTCACAATAAACAATCGCCGTCACTAATGGCGTTTGCAAGGTTGCCTTACCGAGTGGAATAACAGGTTGTGTTGATTGTAAGAATCCATTCTGCGGTACAAGATGTTCTTCGGCTTCTAAGACATCTTCCAGTGCCCATTTTGTACTATACGCCTGCCAGCCATCCGCAAGTGTTGGTCCGTTCATCCTTCTCTGGCCCCTATCAAGTGAATGTATAGCATGAACATACACAGCATCACTTAGCGCCAGCTTGGCTCCAGACTGCCGCGCTCGAAGACACCAATCGGCAATCATAAGAGACCGCACTTGAAGCGAGGTGTCCAACCCTCCGATACGCTGAAGCAGCTCTTTAGAGAACAGGAGGCAAGAACCCGTTAGTACATCCATCTCTCGCCATTCTCCTTGATGCCGGCCAAGATTGTAGCTTACATGAGCAGCAAACTCATCATAGGTGCCGAAGTGAAGACGTTTCTTCCCTTCCCCTCTTTCGGTTGAAGAGCGAGGGGCCACCACCTTAACTGAAGCGTCATCAAAAGGAACCCACAATAGCTCACTTAGCCAGCCAGGCGATACCATGATCGAATCTTCAAGCAAAACCGCGAAACTGGTTTCGATCTGTGCCAAAGCCTGGTTAGGCATGTACTCCTCCTTTTCATAAGGAAGAAAGAGAATCGACTGCTCCGGTGAGAACTGTTCCGCTAAAGTTTCCATAGGAAAATCAGGAGTCATCGCCACAGCAATAATGCGCACAGACTCTCCAGAATGGAGCAGCAGCAAGGGTAAGCAAGCTGCGGCACATTCCAGGCGGCTTAGCTCAACTACAAGGGTAAGTCCATCTTTACTCGGCAGTGGAAGTAGTCCCGTGCGCTCCAAGAACCCATACCTTCCCGCCAAGCGTTCCACATTCAGAGATTCTTGCGACATTAGGATTCACGCTCCATTTATTAAAGCTGTTCTACCTATAGTCTATGAGCGCTGAAGCGTGATATCCCCTTAATTTCCTCCGCCCGCGCCTTTGTCTTCTTCCGTATGATCTGCACCCGTACTCGCGGGATCGGTTGCCGCTGGAGACGAGCTGTTATCTTTCTGACTGTTACTGGTGGTATCCTTGCCCTGATCCACTACTCCACTCTTATCCCCGCCTACAGCTGGAGCAGGAATGGCAATTCCCGGAGCACTGCTGCCGTTCGCCCCCACAGGTTGACCTTGATTATCGTAATAATACATAGGTACATCTCCAACAACCATCAGATAAGACACAGGAATTTCTGTATCCACTACCTGCGGCTCCATATCAAAAGGAATGACGACTGCAACCTCTGTCACAATATGAATGTATACCTCGACCAGAATCATATTGATCCCAGCGTTTTGCTGGCGGGTGCTGAGTTCAACCTTAACCGCACCTTGTGGTTCAATCTTGATCGGAATATCGGGTCCATAAGAAGCAATAAGGGGACTGCCCAGCGCTTGCCCCAGCGGAATATATTCTGTTCGATTATGCAATTCCTGCAGCGTAGACTGAATGACCTGTGCCGCTTGCGAAGTAATACGCATATGCTCCGCGTAGTTGAGCATGAACCCTGATATTTTCCCGTTCTTATCCGTCTTCCAATCAATTAGCTCTTCCGCATTCCCTCCATTCGCAACCTGTGAGGTAATCGCCTTATTAATCGATTCCGTAGCGATTTGCTTCACACGTATTTGTGCTAAATGCAGGATGGGCGGTTTCATATGCAGCTCCACATAGCGCAAGGATTGCAGCACCAGCACAAGTATTACTAAGGAGGCTATCAGCCAAAATTTACGTCGGCTTCTTGGCTTATGTGTTCTTCCGCCTGCAACCGTTACCTTACTCTCTGGCCGGCTGGATAATCTAAAGCGGCCTTTGCTACGTTTGGCTTCAAAGCGCGTACGCTGCGGCCTAACCGCTGCCCGGCTGGGTTTTGACTTGAATGCGGAGCTTCTCGCTGAGAATCTCCGATTCGTGTCCCCATTTATTTTTGGCAGCCGAAAATGGCCTAGATCAGGTATTCTCAGCCTTCGGTTTCCCCATTTTTTCAATCTGCCCATTGCAACAGTCCCTCCCGCCTTACGCAGAGGTCAAGCCACCTCCACTTAATTTAAGGTATTCGCTAAGAGGACAAAAAAGAAGAACGTTCCCTCCGGCAAACTGCGCCTGAAGTAACGTTCTTCATCCTTTAGATCATGAACTGGGAAGATGATATTAGTGCATTCTGCTCCGCTTATCCTCCTGCAAATGGTCCCAATGACGCCGAATAAAGATGCCAATGAGAATAGCTATAAACACCGCATACCAGGTAAGATAACCATTCCATTCTTCACGCGGAACAATTAGGGTGGATCCGATCGTACCGAATAACCATATATAAGACAAATTACCAAGTACGGTTCCCCATATAAAAGATGAGGCTTTAATCGGTGAAACAGCAGACATGAAATTGATTACATTATTCGGAATAATCGGGATCGTACGCAATAGCACCAGTGTCCAAATCCCATATCGATCCAAGTAACGCTGCCATTTATCATAGCGCTTCAGTTTGCTTCTCCATTTTCGGTCAAACCAGTTATACAGATATCGCCGAATGAGAAAATACATCAGTATTCCGCCCAGATTGCAGGCCAGCCAACTGATCAGCATGCCTCCAATTACGTTAAAAACAGAGACATGCAGCACGATCAAAATTACGAATGGAAAAAATCCTAATATACTCTGCAAAAGTGCGAGCGGGATGGTCACGAATAAAATAGATGGCCCGCTAAGGCCCAGCGTTTGCAGCAGCCAATCAATCCAGGTATTTATGGTCTCTGTCATGAAGCAGTCTCCTCTCTTGACTCCTTGCAGCAGCTGCCTCCTGATTTACTTTGACAAAGCATAAGTCTAAGTGTGTAAACTAGGTATCCATTCTTATTGAAATATAAGCAGGGTACACTAAGAGCTTGTAATACTTTGCTTATATTCCCAAGAAAAACACCCCTTACGGGGTGTTTTATTGAATGAGCTTGCTTATGAAGTGTAATGTGTAAAGAACAGTAGTTAGCGTACAAGTTACATTTTTGTTTCCATTTATTCTTCACATCATAACACAGTTTTTAATCTACTTACAATTCTATACCTGCAACCCAAGCATTCACTTTATCCGGATTGCTCTCCACCCAAGTTTTAGCGGCTTCTTCTGGTGACTTGCCACCCTGAACCTCAATCATTACTTTGGCCATATCTTCTGCTGTCCATTCGAATTGATCCAGGAATTTGTAGACATTCGGCATGTCATCTTTCAGACCTTGGCGAACCATCGTGTGGATCTGTTCATCCGCACCGTAAACCCCTTTTGGATCTTCCAGATATTTCAGATCCATATTGGCGAACATCCAGTGTGGTGTCCAACCTGTAACAACGATTGGCTCGTTATTGTCATAAGCCTTTTGCAGTTCCTGAGCCATCGCTGCGGATGAGCTTTCAAGAAGTGTGTAATCGCTAAGATCATATTCCGCGATAGCCTTTTCTGTGGTTGTCATAATGCCGGCACCTGGCTCAATGCCGATAATGCGATTGTTCAGCTTTGCTGCCATATCACTGTTCTTCAAGTCTTCAATAGAGTTAATATCCATATAGGCCGGAACAGCCAAGCCAACCTTAGTTCCGTTTAGATTTGCACCCAAATCTTCAATTTTTGCACCGTACTTCTCTAAATAAGCCGCATGGGTGCTTGGCAGCCAAGCTGCAACCATTCCATCCGCACTACCGTCTGCAACCCCAGCCCACATTGGACCAGCATCTACCTGCAGCATTTCAACGGTAGCTCCAAGCTTAGTTTCAAGTACTTCCTTTACTACATAAGTACTCGCAATTTCCGAATCCCATGCTACATATGCTAATTTTACCTTCTCTTTACTTGATGAAGAACATCCAGCAATAACAGCAATCATCATAATAACTAACAGGAATACCCCTATATTTTTCTTCTTCATTTATTTAAAACTCCTATCTTTGTTTTGGTTTTAGTGCGTTCTGTGTCAAACGGTCCAGCAGAATGGCGATAATAACGATCGCAATCCCTGCTTCGAATCCGTCTCCTGTCTTAGCCTGTGATACCGCACGGTATACATAGGCACCCACGCCCTGTGCACCAATCATCGATGAGATAACAACCATTGACAGTGACAACATAATGGTCTGGTTCACACCTGCCATAATTGTTGGTAAAGCGATTGGAAGCTGCAATTTAACCAATTTCTGAGTAGGTGTCGATCCGAAAGCATCTGCTGCCTCCACCAGTTCCTCCGAAACCTGACGAATTCCGAGATTGGTCAAGCGAATCGTTGGCGGAATTGCAAAAATAATCGAAGCAATAACCCCTGGAACTACGCCCAGTGAGAAAAAGGATACCGCTGGCAATAAATATACAAAAGCCGGCATCGTCTGCATAAAGTCCAAAATAGGCGTAACTATATTTCTAACGGTATTTCTCTGCGCACATAAAATACCAATCGGCACACCAATTACTACAGCCAATATCGAGGCGGTTAGAACAAGGGCCAAGGACTGCATAGAAGGTCCCCATAATCCAAGATTATCGATCAGAAGCAACCCAATGACCGCAAATAGTGCCATGCGCCATTTACCGATCCAATAAGACAAAGCTGCAATAAGCACGATAAGTACTAGTGCTGGCAGGAAGGTAAGTGCATTTTCAATGCCAGCCACCATACCACCGATAATCGAATGGATGAAGTCAAACAGGGGCCCACAATAAGTCGTCAGCCAATTTTCCAACCACTCGAGTGCCTTTCCCAAAGGCAGTTTAGGAATGTCCATTATAATCCTCCTTCCGGTACCGCGTTGCCGGCGAGTGCGGAAAGAACGGCTCCTTTAATCACAATACCCTTCAATTTATCCGCTTCATCTACGACGGCTACAGGCAAATGTGTCTCAGATATTAATTCAAAGAAATCATTGAGTAGCGTTTCCGGTTGTACACGTGGGATTTCTCTCCGCGTTACTTCCAGAATAGATTTATTATCATTCAGTGCCTTAAGGGCATCCTCAGCTGTAATAACACCCAGAAGCTTATTTTCCTTGTCCACTACATACAGACTGAATATACCACTGTCACGCATTAATTGAAGCGCTACCCGAGGCCCGCGTTCAGGTCTGACTGTTTCCGGCTGACGCATTACATGAGCTGCAGTCAACACCTTGGACAAGTCCACATCCTCCACGAATCGCTCTACATATTTATTGGCAGGTTGGATGAGGATTTCTTCCGGTGTACCAATTTGCACAATGACTCCGTCCTTCATCAGTGCGATCCGATCTCCAATCCGCAAAGCTTCGTCTAGATCATGAGTGATAAACACGATGGTCTTCTTCACTCTGGCCTGTAATTCCAGCAGCTCTTGCTGCATGTCTTTACGAATAAGCGGATCCAGTGCACTAAATGCCTCATCCATAAGCAGGATATCCGGGTCGTTAGCAAGGCCCCGTGCCAGTCCAACACGCTGCTGCATCCCTCCACTGAGTTGATCAGGACGATGATTCTCCCAACCTTTCAGACCTACCAGATGCAAGGCTTCCGTTGCCAGTTCAGTTCTTTTCTTTTTATCTACGCCCTGAACTTCAAGCCCGTATGCTGCATTCTCCAGTACGCTTCGATGTGGAAATAATGCGAACTTCTGAAACACCATGCCGATGTTCTTCCGTCTGAATTGGCGCAGCTGCTCCGGATTCATTTTCACAACATCTTTCCCTTTAAAAAGAACTTGCCCCCCTGTAGGCTCAATCAAGCGGTTCAACAAACGAACCAGCGTCGACTTACCGCTGCCGGACAAACCCATAATGACGAATATTTCTCCTTCTTCAATGCTGAATTCGGCTTTGTTGACTCCGACTGTCAACTTCAATTCCTGAGCAATTTTTTCCTTCGACATCCCTTGCTCTAATAAAGGAATCGCGCGTCCCGCATCATGACCGAATACTTTGGTTAGTTGTTTCACCTCTATAATAGCCATGCCGTCCTCCTTCTCCCGAAATGTTATCCGGGTTTAGTTCACTTTATAGTAGTTTACCGGACTATTGAAAATTCATGCAAACACCATATACGGATAAAAATTAGTGTACAGTTTTAACTTTACGAACTTTATGTATGGAATACTCTGTTTTACGCCAAATTCCTTTATTCATGAATTCTTTACTTATGGAGGGGGATTTGATTACAATACATTGTATAAGGTTGCAGTCTATCGACCTATTCCTCAGGAGGGACATCATGAACGATTTAGAAGGGCTTACGCCCGAACAAATAGAGAAGATTAGTAAAGCCCGTGAACGTGTGATCGATTCTATCGGCAAAAACATGGATCTGTATGGCATTACCTTGTCTATTGGACATTTATACGGTTATATGTACTTCAATCAAGGTCCAGTGACACTGGATGAGCTCAGCAAAACAATGGGAATGAGTAAAACGTCCATGAGTACGGGAGTCCGTACCCTTCTAGATCTGAAAATGATCGACAAAGTATGGGGGAGAGGGACGCGCAAAGACTTGTTCACCACTGTGCCTGACTGGCATCAGAACTTCAGTGATTACTTCTCTATTAAATGGAGAAAAGCCGTCGAAGGTAATATGATCTCACTAGCGAAATCACTTGCAGAAATTAACGATATGAAAAAAGAGTATAGTGACGATAGTAAACTTATGCAGCTCTTAAATACAGATGAAGAAAAAATAACTGAATCCATTAACTACTACCGCTGGTTGCTGAAACTAATAGAATCTTTTGAGAGTGGCAAAATTTTTGAATTTATCCCTAAAGAAACTTAAATCAAACCCACAAAAAACACACAAAAAAACGACAGTGCTCCTGTAAAAGGAAAACACTGCCGTTTTTTTCGTTTACCCTTCGATCAAGCTTACATCATCCAAATAAATTGTACTGCCCGCGCTAATTTCACTATTCGTCTCCGTACTATTCCCATCTATAAGCCCTAGCAAAAACACCAGATGAACACCAGCGTCTGTTGCCCCATTCATTGTAAAAGTGTAGCTGTATTCGTCCATATTCTGGGTCAAGGCTACAAGCTCAGCTTCCATATATTTGGTGTAGTCCCCGCCTTTATGCTCCACAGCTACCTGAATATTGCGGTTTACTGTAGAACGAGCTTTAAACTTCAAGGTGTACGTTTTTCCCTGAACGAGCTTGAGATTTTCGTAATCCACCTGTGCGCTATAAGGGGCTTGCCCGGTACCTGTTAAGTTGATAGCAAATTCCCCCTCTTGAACAGAAGCAGATCCGATTCCGTCAAAATACTGGCTCCAGCCCGTTGCATCTACATCGAAGGTTCCATTATCCAGCGTACCGCTTAGCGGTATTACTGGTGGACCCCCTTGTACTTCCCTGACCACAATATCGTCAAAAGAAATCGTATGCGGCGTATTGTTAGCCGCAGGATCAGCGCCCAGCGTTTTGCCGATCAGATAATTAAGCTTCAGCGGGTTGCTGTTCGACACCGTAAATTGTGCTGTATAAGTAGCCCAATCCGCATGAATATCAAACTTAGCTTGCGCGGAAGCAGCTGAAGTATTGGAGTATTCTAACACAATTTGGCGCGGAACCGTTGATTTCGCTTTGAAGCTCACCTCATACGTTTTTCCGCCCTCCAGTGGAATACCCTCTTGGAAAAATTGTGTATGCCACGCTTCCCATCCGGCCGACGTAATCAGGATTTCAGCTACGCCATCCTTCACATTAAACGCGGAGACGCCACCTTCTCCGGACCATGTAGTCCAGCCCGTCTTATCGCTGCCAAACGAACCATTGATGACTAGATTGTTATCATTAGCTAGAATAGTCTGCGCGACAGTTGCAGTAACATAATGTTCAGCCTCAACAGTAATGGTATAACTTCCTTCTGCCGGAAATACTGCTGCTTCAATTGTGATTTTTCCCGGTTCAATAGTGTACTGCTCTGCATTAAGTGTTGTACCGTTAACCTTTACCGCCATGATTTGATTCCGCCAATTTGCATTGTCGATAAAAGTAAGCTCAATCGGCTGCGAAACTCTGTTATTACTGCTGTCGCTCAGCAGCTCCTGCGGTTTGGCCGGTGCATTTTTGATCTCAAATTTCACATTGTCAATGATAATATCATGGTTTTGAGGAATACTAATCCCCTCAACCTTCCCAAGCAGGAATTTAAGAGACAATGTATCCTTGCTGCCTTGCCGGAATTCGAATCTGTAATGATTCGTCTCCGGCGTTACCTCCAGAATATTGCTGAACGAGGCCTGATACGTACCATTTTCTACGTTCACCCCGATTTTGCGGATTACGGTTGAACTGGCATCAAATTCAACCACATAATCCATTCCAGCAGCAGCTTTCAAGTTGTTCTGAAACAACATTACAGAATAAGCCTGACTGCCAGTATTCGTAATGCTAAATTTCGCTGCTCCATCTACAACCGTAGCGCTGCTCTGACCACCCTGCTCTGTCAACAGGCGGTCCCAGGCGCTAAACCCAAAGTTAAATTCACCATTCAGGAGCGGGTAATATATTAGCGATGGATCAAAATAGAAGCTAGTACGTATCATCTGGAAGTTATCCAGAACGACTGTATCCGCTGCCCCGTTTAACAATAATACGAATTGTCCTTCATGATCGGTTGCACCTGCAAGATTGATAAAGGTGGCTTTAATTTTTTGCTCACCTTCGCTTAAGCTAACCGGTTGTTCTGCCTGTACACTGCCGTCTTTTCCTAGTAGTTGGACCGTTCCTGTGCGTGCAGAGGATACTGAAGCATTGAAGGTAACCTCGTAGTCCTGCCCTTGAATGAGCTGAATTCCCTTCTGAAGTAACCGAACCTCACCATTTTCACTGCCGCCAATCTGCAGCTTTAACTGGCCATTGTCATTAACGCTTGATTCTACCGTGACACCACCAGCTGCTTCCGTATGCCAATAACTCATCCGATTGGGTTCGCCAATATCGAAAGTACCATTGTACAGATGATTACCGTTGGCCAGCGGTTCCTTCACACTATCATGCGGGAATTGAATATTCTCAATCTCTTCTAATCTGACATTACCAAACCATACCGGTGAAGTATTGGTACCCACGTTGAACTCGACGCGTGCAGCAATATCTGAGTTCTCCTTCATTTGAAACATCGTTTCGTAATGCGTCATCGCTGAAGTTAGATCTACCTTAAACGATGGAGAATACGCTGCAAATCCACGAGATTCTCCACCTGTTAACCGAACGCTCATACTGCGGGACATATCGGTTTTGGCATCGAAGCTGAGTTTATAGAACCTGCCTTTAGCTATAGATACGATAGCTTGGGGTTGAATCGAATAAAAATTCCCGCCGCCACTGCTGATATCTACCTTCACATAATTGCGCTCCCCAATAGGAACGGTAGAAACCGTAGCTTCAGCCCCTGCTTCTTTATAAAGTGCCCAATGTGCGGTATTTGGGATTCCCATACCGTCATCCCCCGGCACCTGCTCCGAATAATTGTTGTTATAGACCATGTTGCCGTCTGCCAGTGCAAGCTTGGAGCCTTCTGGATAGGCTTCCTTCTCCAGTGTAACTGGAATAGGCTCGCGGTACTCACGACCTGTCAGCTCGTAGACTCTAACGTAATCAATCTCCATCGATTTTGGAAATACGGTTTCGCTAGTCGGATCACCATCAAAGTTACCGCCTACGGCCAGATTCATCAGCAAATGGAACTTCTGATTAAACGGCGCTGGATACACATTATTGGCAGGCTGCCCATTGCTGATGCTGTACCAGTCATTTTTGGTCGAATATAATTCACCATCCACATACCAGCGAATTTCGCCCGGCTCCCACTCAATAGAGTACGTATGGAACTGCTCAATCGTAGCGTTATCCGGAAATACATACTCTTTGCCGGAGTATACATTGTTCGGCGCCATACCGCCGTAATGAATCGTCCCCGCTACCGTGTCTGGACGACTGCCCCAGCCTTCCATAATATCAAGCTCACCGGAAGCAGCCCAAGTCCCGTACACATCGTTCTCCGGCAGCATCCAGATCGCCGGCCAGTACCCTTTTCCAGTAGGTGCTTTGGCCCGAATTTCAAATTTCCCATATTTCTTACTAAACAACCCTTTAGTCTTAATCCGTGTAGAAGTATATTGTTTGCCAGCTTTTTCTTCTTTGTGGGCCGTAATGATCAGGTTACCGTCCTGTTCCTTTACATTCTTCTCATCGTTGGTATACCACTGCTTCTCATTGTTTCCCCAACCTGGATTGTTGTATTGCGATCCATCTCCAAGGTCATAGGTCCACTTTGTGGCATCAATGTCTCCATCATCAAACTCATCCCCCCACACCAGTGTCCACGGATCAGTGGTTGGTGTTGGTGTTGGTGTTGGTGTTGGTGTTGGTGTTGGTGTCGGTGTGGCTGTTGGTGTCGGTGTGGCTGTTGGTATTGTTGTCGGTGTGGCTGTTGGTGTCGGTGTTAGTGTCGGTGTTGATGTTGGTGTCGGTGTGGCTGTTGGTGTCGGTGTCGGTGTGGCTGTTGGTGTTGGTGTTGGTGTTGGTGTTGGTGTTGGTGTTGGTGTGGCTGTTGGTGTTGGTGTTGGTGTTGGTGTTGGTGTTGGTGTTGGTGTGGCTGTTGGTGTTGGTGTTGGTGTTGGTGTTGGTGTTTCGATTGGCGTAGCAGTTGCCGTAGGTGTCGCCGTTGCTTCAGGTGTGGAGTTTGGTGTCGATATTGGACCTACATTCCCCGAACTGCTTGGCGCTGAGCTTGCTATTGGCAATGTTGTTTTGCCAGTGTTTCCTTTTTTAATGCTACACCGCCAATCGTTACTCCATCGGCTTTGTTATCTATTGTGGTTACGCTTCCGCTGCCTTGAATTGTTGTACCTCCAGCGCTCGCAGATAGGATTAGTGCCGCCACTTGTGAATTGTTCTCCAATGTTAATTGGGCCGGACTTCCCAGAATAAGGCTGCCGACAGTTCCAAGGATTCTTAACAAAGAACCGCTGACTGCTGAGTCTGCCGAACGAACCGCTGCAAATGTTCCGCGAAGCGAAATATTGTGAGGAACGACATCCATCTCAACATCCCCAAACCCTGCCCCGGTAAGATCGCTGCTTTCTTCCAAGATTGCCCCAGATAGCAGCTGCACTGTACCCACAGCTGTCGACCCGCTGGCATAAATCCGAACCTTACCATTAGGCTTGGCTACTTGAAGCAGTCCAAGAGAAGTATGGTATAAGCCGATACTTTGCTCGCCGCCTCCCCGTACAAAAGTAGTCCCTGTTACCTTTACACCTTCAAGCTTTGCATTCCCGTCAGCTATCCCCTCGGTTAGATAAAGATTACCTTGGATGACCGTGTCTTTAAGAATCACATCAGCCCGATTAATGACTACATTGCCCTTAACTGTTCCTAGTGAAGTCTCTCCTGATTTCAGGAGGAGTCCCGAAACCATTCGATCAGCCAACTGAGCTAACTCTGCACGGGTGATCCCACCATCTGGCTTAAACAAACCTCCAGGATATCCTTTTACAAAACCTGCACTCGATAGAACAGCTATTGCTTTTGCGGTTTCATCGCTGACTCCGTTCAGATCGGTGAATGCTGCTGTACTGCTTTTGTCTGCATTGAAACGAAACACTTTCTCCAATGCTAACGCCGCCTCCGCGCGCGAAAGTGCTTTTGAAGGATAAATATTGTTCTTCTGATCACTGCTTAAATATCCAGCTGCAATCCCTTTGGCTATATCATTTTTATACCAGTCTGTAGCCTGGACATCAGCGGGAACCTTATCCGATTGCTCCTGATAATTAAATATACGATTCATAATAGCTGCGAATTCTGCCTTCGTGACTTCCTTACCCGGACGAAACGACCCGTCGTCATATCCGCTTATGATCCCATTTGCGCTCCAACGCTGTAATGGGCCTGCGGCCCAATGACTTGGAGATACATCGGTAAACGCTTTCAATCCATTGATTGGTTCATTTTCCACTTTCGTTGCCGCTGAATCAGGTGAGTTTTCCTTTAACGCCTCTGCCGCTGAAGCATTCATGCTCCCAACCGGTGATAGCAGCCCGGTGACAAGGAGCATAGCAGCAAGCGCTGCTGTGAAATTCCTTTTCATCCTAAACATCACTCCTCGAATTTCGTAATATTCGTAATTCAAGCGAAAAATCGAAATCGGTTTCGACAATGCTATTGTTGCTTAGTTTTCTATTTTTGTAAAGATATAATTTTGAATTTTTTTACATAGATTATTTTGGAATAAATCTGCATAGTGAAATATATATTTGACTTGTTTCGGCAATAATAATAGACTGAAAATAATTGAATTTTCATTCACCCTATTCATAATAACTCGCAAATAACCGCTCTAGAACAGTCTTTTTCTCAAATTTCAACTATTTAGCGGAGGGTGGCTTTATTAACTATGAATATCAAAATGATTGCCGAAATGGCCGGCGTTTCTGTCTCGACTGTTTCGAAAATTATGAACAATTACAGCGATGTTTCCGAAAAAACCAAGCAAAGAGTTTTGGAGATCATCGAACAAACCGGATATTCACCTTCCAACTCCGCCAAGACACTCGCAACTAAGAAGTCGAATCTGATCGGGGTTATTTTTGCTGGCGAGCTTAATGTCGAATTTACCCATCCCTTTTTCGTAGAAGTGCTAAATTCCTTTAAAAAGCAGATGGGCGTTCTGGGCTACGATCTCATTTTCTTTTCCAACGAGAAATTCATCAGCAGCGGCGATTATTTCGCTCGATCTGTTCATTTTAATGTGGATGGATGTGTCATTATTTCCGGGCAAAAGATGGAGCCTACCATCCGCGATCTGGATATGAGCAGTATTCCTTGTATCGGGGTCGACCTTGAGCTAAAGGGCAAAAAATCTGGCTTTGTGATGTCAGATAACTTTCAGGTTTCTTCCAAGGTCGTGGAGCATTTTTATCTACTTGGCTATAGAGAGCTTGGATTTATCGGAAGTGCAGCGGATTCAGATATTTCTAACCTGCGGGAATCTGGATATGTCAAAGCTATTGAAAGCTTCGGCCTCACTTTGAACCGTCAGTGGTTTGTTCATGGCGACGATTTCTTTGAGCCCAGCGGTTATACGGCTATGCAGCAATTAATTCAAGCCGGAAATTTACCAAAAGCCATTTTTGCGGCTTCTGATTTGCTGGCTCTGGGAGCCATCCGGGCTTTGAGAGAACACGGCCTCAGCGTTCCTGAAGATATTGCCATTATCGGTTGTGACGACATTGAAGCCTGTAAATATACCAGTCCAAAACTGTCGACCATCCGCCAGAACAAAGAACGGCTTGGGATCCTCGCTGCTCATATGCTCTATGACTTGATTAACAATCAGTCTGGCGGTGGATCGTTTGTAGTGGAGCCTGTGCTTATTGTACGTGAATCCTGTGGCAGTCAATTAAATACTTAGTTACTCAACAAAAAAAGACAACGGCTAATGTAAGCGGGTTTCCGCAAACGGCGCTGTCTTTTTATTGATTAACCGAAACGTTTCGTTATAAACATTCATTGGACATTAACTCGCCAAATTCCACCTCTTAATATGGAGTAGGTATCCCTACCTGATGATCCAAATTCAACTCAATCAATTGTCCAGCCTGGGTCAATCCGGCACCAAAACCATACATCAGGATCTTTTGTCCATTTTGTACTTTACCCTCGCGGATGCCCAAATCGAGTGCTAAAGGAATCGTGGCAGCAGAAGTATTGCCGAAATTCACAAGACTGTGCAGCACCTGCTCCAGCGGATAATTTAATCGCTCACAAATTGGCTCAATCATGCGCATATTAGCGCTGTGTGGAATAAACCAGTCTACTTCCTCCAGAGTTACCTCCGCTTTTTCAAGCAGTTGTTGCACACCTAAAGGAACCGTTCTGACCGCCCAGCGAAACACTTCACGTCCGTTCTGTACCAGCATTTGTGTATCTACCAGCTCAATATTGTTTACAGTATGGGCAAGCCCCGTACGGTACACATGATGTGCCCCACCGCCATCACTTGCCAGCTGGAAGCCCAAAAATCCCGTAGACTGCTCATCACTTTCCACAAGCACAGCTCCCGCTCCATCCCCAAAAAGAATACATGTACTGCGGTCAGTATAATCCGTAATCTTGGAGATCGTATCCGCACCAATAACCAGTACCTTACGATGCATTCCTGAGGCCACATAACTGTGAGCAGTATGCAGTGCATAGACAAAACCCGCGCATGCTGCGCTCAAATCCATAGCACCCGCAGTCTGTGGAATGTTAAAGCGATTTTGAATCAAAGAAGCTACTGAGGGAAAGGAAAAGTCAGGTGTGCTCGTAGCTACCAGGACCATATCGACATCCTGAACGCTTTTTCCATAACGAGTCATAAGATCCTGCACAGCTGCTGCACATAAATCACTTGTATACTCATCCTGCCGACTAATTCGACGCTCACGGATTCCGGTCCGTTGCACAATCCATTCATTATTTGTATCTACGATCTGTTCCAGATCGGCATTAGTCAGTCTTTTAGCTGGGACATAGGTTCCGATAGCGGTAATTTTTGCACCTGTCATTCCAATCACCTCTTCAATTAGTATCTGATATTAGTACTTGGTACTAATTATAACTCTGTGCCTGCTAAAAAGTAAAGAAGGCCGGTAAAGCATCTTAGCTTCCCGGCACTTCCTAAACCTTACGAACCCACTTAGAAACGTTTTCTATTACGCTGCTTTCTTTTTCTGACGAACAATATAATCGCAGTTACAATAACCACCACTAAAATGATAAGCACAATCACGATATTCCATACATTAGGCACATAAACCTGCATTTGAATTGGCTCTGTATCCGCTAGTGTAACATTCCAAGTAAGGGTTCTGCCGTCCTCCACATTTGCATTATTGTCTCCATATAAATCCACAGGTAACGTTAATTTAAAGTCGAAAGCCATGTTTTGTAAAAACGCCCGAATAATCGGCTTCGATAAGCTGAGCGATCCCATATTATCCATTATGGTGTCTATGTAACTATTTAATTTGGGCTTCGCCTCAACATCATATTTGGTATAAAACCAATAATCTTTGGTATCTAATTTCAGGTCCACAATATCCAAGTCACCAGAGAGTGCTTTCATTTCCTCAAAAGAGGCATAAGATTTCATGAATTCATAGACTGTAGATTTTCCATCTTGGCTTTTCTCTAGCTCAATCCCCTGATCTTTAAGTTTGTTTACCAGAGCATCTTCCATTTTTCCGCTAATCAACGCTTCTGCCCGCGAATTCACTTTCATATTCACTGCAAAATCTACGCTTCCATTCTTATTCACTGTGACATGCGCTGTTCCTTTAGAACAGCCTGATAATAGTACAAGCATTAAGAGCAGCCCTAGTAACGAAAACCCTCTCCATTTTGACAACAACATTTCCCTCAAACCCTTCACTGACATGTATTTATATAACGGCTACCCATTCTATAAAGGCTACCTCATTTATATCATAGAATCAAACTCTATATGAATGAATAATCATATTTGAGGACCGTCAAACTTAAACTTTATACGCGCATAAAAAAGAGGCCCTCACAGAAGTAATTACTCATGAGGTAACCTCTTTCAAAAAAGCATCAGCAAATTTGATGTTACTTGGAGTGCTCGTTGTCGCTTGGGTGCACGGTGTTACTTGGACTTTCAAAGTCGCTTTCGGACTTCAGAGCCGTTATTTCCGCACAAACGCCTCTTTTCATGGGCTATCGGACTCCAGAGTCACTATTGGTGCAAAACGACCCCATTAGGAGCCATTTTACGAGGAATAGCGCCTCTCCAGTCCGAAACTATCCGGAAAAGGCTCTAAATTAGCAAATAGCTGCATCTGAGTCCGAAAGCACAACGCCCTACTGCCCCTAAACTAATCAATTTTCAAGCCACAGAGTTGCTCTATGTTAATCGGGATGATCATTGTTACTTGGAGTGCTCATCGTTACTTGGAATGCTCAATTATTACCTAGAGTGCTCGCCGTTACTCAGGATGCTTAATGTTACTTGAAGTGCTCGTTGTCGCTTGGGTGCACGGTGTTACTTGGACTTTCAAAGTCGCTTTCGACTTTCAAAGTCGCTTTCCAGAGTCACTTTGGTGCAAAACGAGCCATTTTACGAGGAATAGCGCCTCTCCAGTCCGAAACTATCGTTATTTCAATTTTCGCACAAACGCCTCTTTCATGGGCTATCGGACTCCAGAGTCACTATTGGTGCAAAACGCACGGGAAAAGGCTCTAAATTAGCAAATAGCTGCATCTGAGTCCGAAAGCACAACGCCCTGTTAATCAATTTTCAAGCCACAGAGTTGCTCTATGTTACTTGAAGTGCTCGTTGTCGCTTGGGTGCACGGTGTTACTTGGGCTTTCAAAGTCGCTTTCGGACTCCAGAGCCGTTATTTCCGCACAAACGTCTCTTTTCATAAGCTATCGGACTCCAGTGTCACTATTGCCGAAAAATCACCCCTACATGAGCCATTTCACGAGGAATAGCGCCCCTCCAGTCCGAAACTAACCGGAAAAGGCTCTAAATTAGCAAATAACTGCATCTGAGTCCGAAAGCACAACGTCATCCCTCCCGCAACCGCCTTACTACCGCCTCCCGCAACCGCCTTACTACCGCCTCCCGCAACCGCCTTACTACCGCCTCCCGCAACCGCCCTACTATCGCACTACTGCAGCACTACTACCACCCTACTGCCGAAACAAAAACACTACTCCACAAACAACATCTGACTCTAAAGCCACTCCATTGCCCATCAAGCTAGGCTTATAGAGTCCCGCTTATGTGGTTAACGAGGCGCTTCTTTTCCCCGCTCCATGTAGTGAAGCATTCTCTTCACTCAAGCCGATATCCGCTTGGCGGAGAACCTTTCGCCCCCTCCAGCGCGCCAAAACAAGCAAACCTCTCACCAATTCGTCGGCTATCATACAACAATAGATACCTATGAGTCCCCAGCCGACGCTGATTCCTAACCAATAGGAGCAGCCCACGCCAATGAGGGACATAGACACGATGGAAGTATACATCGTATAACGCGTATCCCCGATGGCATTCAGCGCGTTGCCGAGGGCCATATTCAGCATTTTGGAGGGCTGAAGCAATAGATTTAGAGCTAACAAAGAAACCCCGATCGCAATAATTTTCGGATCAGATGTGAAATAACCGAGCAGCTGTTTTCCGAACAAGAATAATAACAACATGTTAGCTGACACAATGCTCAAACCAATAAAGAGTGTACGATACGCACTGCGATAAGCTTCTTTTAGTTTGCCTGCTCCAAATAAATGAGCAATCTGTATCTGCCCCGCCAGCGCAAAAGCATAACCAAGCGTGAAGCAAAAGGACTCCAAGGTGTTAAGATACGTGCGTGCTGCTAACGCTTCGGCTCCAAGTGCAGCCAGAAAGGAATACACAATAAGCTGGGAGAATACCCAACAGGAAGAATTGATCCCGAGCGGCCAGGCAATCTTCAGAATTTGCTTAAACAGCTTGCCATTGAATATCCGGAAATCTCTAAGTCTAACCTTGATCTCGAAAGAACGCCGGAATAAGGAGTAGAGAATAATCACTCCGACCAGTCTACTGACAATACTGGAGATCGCGATGCCCGCAAGGCCTAGCTGTGGCAGACCGAATACACCAAATATAAAAATATAGTTCAGAATTATATGGATGACATTGATTATAATCCCTGTGTACATCGGCCCTTTGGTATTCCCTGTGTTCCGGATAGCGGTACCGAGGGAAGCGATCATCCCTACCATAAAAAGTCCACCGCCGACGTAGGAGATATAGACATTGGAAAGTGACAATAGCTCAGGTGCTATATTTAGAACCCCACCAATAGGGCCCGCATAGAAAAACAATACAATACTCACGACAATCCCCAACACGAGGCTAACCGTTACCCCCATAATAGCAATCGTGCGCGCTTCACCAAAACGTTTGGAGCCCATTCTCTGTGCGATCAGAATCCCCGCTCCACCCGCAAATGTTGTAAAAAGTGTGGTCAATGCACCGAACAATTGATTGGAAATGCCGACTACGGCGACTGCATCATCAGAGATACGGCTGACCATTAATGTATCTACCGTACCCAGCAGAGTCTGTAGAAATACCTCTATAAATATAGGCCAAGCCAATACCCAGAGCCCAAAACCCTGTCTTTCTTTTTTCACTATACAAACCCTCCTCGTAAACCATGCCTACAGACTTAGCCTAAAAAATAACATCTTTATTCATTAGGTCAGACTAAATTATAGATGATATACTTTGGATGATGGTACAGATTTCAAACCAATTATTACATTATTCCAACCTCACAAAAAGGAGCCTCTGACATGAACATTTTGAACTTCACCGTTCCTCCGTTGCTGTACTACATTGTAAGCGGATTCCATACTTTCTCCCCCGGCCATTATCATATGAGCCGCCATAATACCCGGGTGTTCGATTTGCTTGTAGTTAAACAAGGCTGTTTATATATGAGTGAAGGCGGTCTCCCTTTTCAAGTAAAAGCAGGTCAGGCGCTCTTACTTCGTCCAGACAGCCATCATTTCAGTACGGATAGCTGCAAGGAATCCACCTCTTATTATTGGCTGCATTTTCAAACGGTGGGCGACTGGAATATGACCGAGGATACGACTGCTACGCTTGAGAAAGACAACGTCAAAATAGAGAACTCCCTGCAATCTGACGAATTTGATATCCGGCCGTTTAGCTTACGCTTGCCTCAATATACAACTCTGCTGCAGCCGTCCAAGATGGAAGAGCTGCTCTCGCAGCTGAATCAGCTTGTGCCTAATTCCCATTTAAGCGATACTCCATTTCAGCAGCAGCTGTTGTTTCAGGAGGTTATACAGCAGTTATCCGCCTCCCTCAGCCATGAGCGCCCCTCGCCCTCCAAAATATGTGCAGAGCAAGCGGCCTCCTATTTACGCAGCCATTTTCGTGAGCATATCACTGCGCAGCAGCTCGGGGAAAGTCTAAGCTTTCACCCTGTATATATCGCTCGTTGCATGAAGAAGGAATACGGCTGTGCGCCGATGGAATATCTGCTGCATTATCGGATTCAGCAAAGTAAACTTTTGCTGATGCAGACCAGCTACACAATTGCCCGTATAGCCGAGGAAGTTGGCTTCAATCAGGCGCCTTACTTCAGCTCCAGCTTTATTCGAATAGAAGGAACCACTCCACGGGAATTCCGTCAACGTTTCTCGTAAATCTGAGTACGTTAAAGAACACAAAAAAAGGGATGCTCCCTGCCATTAGGCTTAAGGAACATCCCTTGCTACTTTTATTATTTCAAACCCTTCTCCTGCACATAAGCATCCCATTGCTTGATATATTCGGTCTGGATTTTTTCAAGGCCGGCTTGCTTAGCCTTTTCCATAAAGGTGGCTAAACCCGCATCAACATCCTCTACTAATCCAGCTTGCAATGGATACAGGTATTGCTTTTCCACCTGCTCTAGTGCTGCTTTTTCCGCCTGATAAGAGGTATAATCCTCAGCAAAACCGGTGAAAATATCCGGCTTCTGAATTTTGTCGAGCTCAGCGAAAATTTCCTTCACGCCATCATAGGATTTATCAAATAGCATGAACTCCGGATTCCGCCAGGCCCAGCCATTCATTCCCTCGCGTGTAAAACCGTTCGTTGAAGCATCTCCAATAAGTTCATAGTAGCCGTTCGCATCAATTTTATAGTTCTTTCCTTCCACACCGTATTGTGTCAGCTGATTATAACGTTTATCCATGACCATTTTTTCATAGAAGGCCAGTGCACGTTCAGGGTTCTTGCTGCTCTTCGGAATGGCGAAACCATTATGAATAGGATGAACTGGTGTTGCATAACCAATGGTATTGCCATAAGGATAGTAACCTAGATCCCAATCCGGATGTGCTGCTTTCACCTTCATCAACGTATCGTTGAAGCGAGTCGGATTATCTCCGAAGATGCTTGCTGCCTTGCCCGCGATAATCGGAGCCTGGATGGTATCCTTCAAGTTCAGGACGTTTTTGGAAATCAATCCGTTTTCCTGCCAGCGTCTCATCGTCAGCAGCTCTTCTTTATGTTCCTCCGAGCCCCAATACAGATAAGCTTTTGAAGGATCATCGTACTTAATACCAATACCATAAGGCAGCGGACTGCCGACCTGTGCGGTAAGTGTTGAATATACATCATGAATGTTACCTCTTACATCACTGTTAAAAGAAGCAGGTGACATCTGCGGTTCATTTTTCTTGATTCCTTCCATGTATGCTTCATAGCTAGCCAGATCTGTCGGCTGAGGCAGATTGTATTTTTTGCGCAGATCCTCACGCCATACGAAGCCGTTCGTTACATACTCCTTATAAGTCGCTGGAACGGTGTAAATCTTGCCATCAATCTTCACAGCATCCCACATTTCCTGTGGTACGAATTGCTGGAGTTCTGGGGCAGCTTTGGGCAGCAGATCATCAATAGCTAAAAAAGCTCCCTTTTTCGCATAAGCCTGATATTGTGTCCAGTCCGCAGTGAAGATCAGATCGATTGATTGACCCGACGACAGCAGCAGCTTATATTTCTGATCCCAATCTGTCCAGGTTGTATAGTTGAATTTAACGGTTGCATTCAGATCCTCTTCGGCCATTTTGTTAATTTCCGCTTCAATGCTTGAGAGGTCCTTCGGCGCATCGCCTAGCATATAGAATTGCAGCTCGACCTTTTTGGAAGTGTCCAGTCCGGTCTTCTCCTCCGTCCCTGCGTTCGTACTTTGTGCTGTGTTTCCTCCGCTATTGCTCTCTTTTACCGCCGCATTGTCTCCGTTTGCAGAATTAGAATTCCCCCCGCAGCCTGCCAGCAGCGTCAAGCCCAGTACTGACGTAAGCAGAATAGACATGCGTTTGCCCCGTTGTTTATTCATCTGAATCCTCCCTTTTCACTATGCTTCTATGTTAGCCGACTGTACCTTAACCCGGTAGTGGGCAGGTTGCGGTTCTAACCTTTTACAGCGCCGATGGTTAGGCCTTTGACAAAATAACGCTGAACAAACGGGTACAGAAAAAGAATAGGTCCCGTCACGACAATTGCCATCGCCATTTTGGTAGACTCAGCAGGGACCTCCGTAGCCAGTGACACCCCGGTTCCCGCCCCCATCTGTGCGATAAACTGTGCTGAATTAATAACATTGTACAGATAGAATTGCAGCTGATATTTATGCGTATCATTGATGAACAGTGAAGAGGTGAACCAGTCATTCCAGTAATACAAAGCCAGAAACAAACCGACTGTAGCGATGCCCGGCATGGAAAGCTTGAGTACAATCTGCCAGTAAATCCGGAAATCACCGGCCCCGTCTATTTTGCCAGAATCGAACAATTCCTCAGGAACTGCTGATTTGATGAAGTTTTTCATTAAAATGATCAAAAATGGCGTCATCAGACCTGGAAGCACCAGTACCGCATAGGAATCCAGCAGACCGAGGTATTTCGTAATCATGATGTACCACGGGACAAGTCCTCCCCCAAACAAAGTCGTAAAGTATATATAGAAGGAAAAGCTATTTCGATATTTAAAATCTTTACGCGCCAGTACATAACCCGCCATAGTCATGAAAAAAAGTCCCATTACCGTTCCAATAGCAGTTGTGCTGACTGTGACCGCATATGCCCGCAGCACCTCATCCGGGAAGATGAATACCGTCTTGTAGCCCTCCAGTGAGAACTGTGCCGGAATCAGATGATAGCCATCGCGAATAATGGACTCATTGCTGGTCAAAGATGCAGAGATAATTAGCAAAAAGGGCAGCAGGCAAGCGATCGATAAGCCAATAATGACCACATAGGCAATCCAATGAAGCATTCGCGTATATTTATCCTTTTGAATTTTCATTTCTTATCCTCCTAGAACAGGGCGTAGTCATCGTTTATTTTGCGGATAATGTAGTTGACCGTCATAATGAGGACGAAGCCGAACAAGGATTGATAGACCCCGGCAGCCGTTGCCATGCCCACATCAAAGGTTACTTTAAGCGAACGGTATACATAGGTATCAAGGATATCCGTCGTATTGTAGAGCAGCCCGTTATTGCCTATTAATTGATAGAAAAGATCGAATTGGCCCTTCATAATACTCCCGAGCGCAAAGAGCAGCAGCACCACAAAGGTTGATTTCAGCATCGGCACCGTTATATACCAAATCCGTTGGAAAATATTAGCGCCATCAATTTTGGCCGCTTCATAATATTCGTCACTAATCCCCGTAATCGCCGCCAGATAAATCACCATGCTGTAGCCAAGATTTTTCCATAGATAAAAGATAATGATCAGAAAGATCCATGCCCAAGGTTTACTGTAAACGTCGACCGGATCAAGGCCAAATTGGGTAAGCATTGTATTTAAGAAACCGCTGTCATAATTAAACAAGTTGTAGACAATTACGCTGAGAATTACAAAGGATACAAAGTAAGGCAGAAACATTACCGATTGGCTAATCTTTTTAAACCATTTTCCATTGAGCTCACTCAGCAGGATCGCACAGACAATTGCCAGCACATTCCCTAGTACAATAAAAGCAATATTGTATCCTATCGTGTTCATCGTGAGCTTCACCAGCGTACCGGATCTCCAGAGGAACTCGAAATTCTGTAATCCCACAAACTTGGAGTTGAACATGCTGCTGTTGAAGTCGAATTGAGTGAACGCATAATAGATGCCTACCATTGGAAAATAGGAATTCACCAGAAAAAAGATCAAGGTGGGCAGCAGCATCAGAAACATTACCCGATTGTGCACCAGCTCATACAACAATCCTTTCTTCTTTCTTGTCGTTCGTAAGCGTGCTCTACCATCAGCCTGGATGCCAAGTTCGACGTTTGAAATTCCTTTGGATGAGGTTTGGCTCAAGATCTCTCACTCCCCTTAATATAGAAACTGCATAATTCCACTATAGGGGGATTCTTCTGAACACAGAAGTGAAGCTTACAAGCCTTACTGCACAAACTGGCGAAACAGGAACTGAACAATCAGGATGTTTATGTAAAAGTCTTCGGAGACCCACTGAGCTTCTCAAGCTTCGCTAACTCCTTATAATCCTTGTAGAAAAGACTGTTTTGTACACGAATATTTAATTTGTTCACTCCCTTCAGATTGGAAAAATGCAGGATTCTAAGGTTGCTCCACTGTTCTGTTCACTCTTGGGGACTTATAATAAAGGAACTTCATAATATGAATTCATCCAGAGTCTTGTCCGAGTAAGTCATATGATGATCAGGGGGGACGGTATGAAGAATAATGATCTACGGAGAAAAAGACTACTGTATGGCAAGCTGCTCACCACCATAACCCTGTGCATATCGTTAACCCTTCTTATCTCTACTTTTGTTTACTATACGTACTATATCGGCGTCGAGAAGACGCAAACCTTTCGCTCCGATCTAAGGGATCTGACCCAGACTGGCAAAAAAGTGGTCAACATGGCTGAAGTCGCGCAAACGCTTTCATTTCAACTGTATCGAACCAGCACGATTTCTCATCTGTTGTTCTACAACAAGCCCTCTATTTATGAGGTAACCGCGGCGATGTCCGATCTCGGAAACTACTTAAATTCCATGCCTTATATTGAATCCATCTATGTATATAATCCGAATAATGACACGGTTTATATTTCGGCAGCACAGGGCCAGAATGGCGTATTCACCACCCGCGAACTGGTGGACACTGAAATTATTCAGATGCTGAATCATTATCAGGATTACAAAACATTTACGCCGATTCCGCGAACCTATTCCATAGATGAACCTGAGAAAAAAACCATCTCAGTCTATACTTACCTTTGCTATGATGCGATCAATTGGGACCGCTCTATTAACTCTGCGGTTATTGTTAACATATCCGCGGCTTGGATCAATAAAGAACTGGCTAACGGCAATACACCCGGTAGTGGCAGTACCTACATTTTGGATGACCAAGGCCGTTTTCTGTCGGGGAATAAGCTGACATTGGAGAAGCTCTCCGGGGATGAAAACAGTTGGCTGGAGCATCAAGTAAAAGCACGTTCTGCCGGCTATTTTACTGCCCCTTTTAGAGGGAATAAATCACTGGTGTCCTATACTTCGCCCGATTCGCTTGGCTGGCAATATGTGCGCATTACTCCTTATGAGGTAATTACTGAACAGACCAATCATATCCGCAATACTACGCTTCTGATTTCTTTAATTATTTTATTGTTCGGTCTTGTTATTTCTAGGGTACTGTCCAAACGGCTTTATCTGCCGATTGATTCGATCGTAAGCCGAATGAACACCCTTGAGGCAGATAAACGCAACAGTATGTTTACGATCAGGCAGAACTCATTACGCAATCTGGTGCTTGGCATTAAATCTCCTCATAACAGCCGGCAAAATGATGTTCAACAGCTGGGTATTTCTTTTAATTTAAACGAGGGCTACCGGCTAGTATTACTACGCATTGATGAGTACGAAGCTCTGCGAAAGGAACGAGGCTCTTATCTCCTTCCGTACAAGTTTGCCATCATGAATATTGCCTCAGAGATCTGTGGACAGACTTATCAGGTGGAAACTGTAGATATGAATGACGATAGCGTGGTAATGTTGCTTAGCAGCATGACCTCCACTGAACATCTGGATACCGAGCTAATTGAAGTGCTGCTGCGGCAGATCCGCGTGGCCTGTTGTGATTATCTAAAAATCGGACTGTCGTTAGTGTACAGCCCCATCAGTGATAATCCAGATGTACTAAACCGGCTGTACAGTCAGGCCAGAGAAGCTTCCAAACATAGACTGTTTTATGGTCATGGCAGCTTGATCAATGCTGAGCGCATTAGCGAGCTTCAGAACAATCTTTACTCCTACCCGGCTGACAGCGAAAAAAAGCTGGTCGATGCGCTCACAAGTGGCAGAACAGACGAAGCCCGCAGTCACTTCTCCGAAATGGTACGTGAAATGGAGCAATATCCCTATCATGTGCTGGAACTTACTGTTTCAAGGGTGACGCTAACGATTAAACGAATTGTCGATAACATCAAGAAGCTTAGTCCTACCCCCACCGAAGGGATAATGGTGATACCTTCGCTTGAACATTATGAAACAATAGAAGAATTTGAGGCAGCTTTTTACCAGCTTTTTGATCATATTCAGGAATTCCAAGCGGATAAGCGCAGCTCCAAGCAAAGCGATCTAATCCGGCAAATCAACCAAACCATTCAGCAATCTTACATGGACCCTTGCTTGAGTCTGAACCAAATTGCCGATGAACTTAATATGTCTCCAATCTATGTCAGCAGACTTTATAAGCAGCAGACCCTAACCACTATTGTGGATGTCATCATGGAGGTACGGATGAAGGAAGTATGCCGCCTGCTTGTAGAGAGTGATTTATCGGTATCGGATATTGCTGAAGTAACTGGCTTCACCAGCAGTTCTTATCTCCACCGGATGTTCAAACGCAACTTCAGCCTTACACCAATAGAATTCAGACGGACCAAAAACAGTTCATAACATGAATCACCTATACTCCAAAACGAAGGGTGCTCCAGCAGCCATTAACCCAGCCTTTGGAACACCCTTCGATAACATATGAAATATTAAAATAACTTCGTAACATTTGCTTCATTCTCACCTGCAAGAATGGTGTATTCTTTGGTCAACAGATTAGCTTCAAGCTTCGCCACACTGTTCTCATTTTTCCAAGTGATGTTCAGCTCATTCTCACTACCTTGTACAATCTTGATCTCACCATTAAAAGCTGGACAGCTATTTCTGAATTTCAACAATGCGAACAGCTTTTGAACAACAGGACGTTGTACCTCAGCAGCAATTTCATCTTTAGAATAATAATGGCGGTTAATATTGCGTCCTTCTTTTGTGCTTTCGAGCAGTTCAATATCATTCTCGCCAGCGAATAGACCTACATAATAAATCTGTGGAATACCAGGGGCGAAGCACTGAATAGTTCTGGCCAAAAGATACGCCTGATCATCATTGCCAAGTGCAGAATAATAAGTGCAGTTAATTTGATAAATATCCAGATTATTATAAGCGGCGGAGCTATATTTTTTCTTAACATTTGCTCCTTGGCTATATAGGCTTTCTCTGGTCATTTCAGCTTCTTCGTCGGTCATCAGATCCTTAACATCCACCACGCCAATGCCGTCATGTGTATCCAGGGTAGTGAATTGTTTTCTCGGACAGATTTCCAGCCAATGCGCAAGCCGATTTACTTTTCCACTGTATAGAGCATGTAATACCAACATTGGCAGGGCGAAATCATAGACATAATAATCCTTGTCTGCAATCTTCAATTGAATGCTGTAATGCTCATGGATTTCCGGAAGAACAATTACGCCATAAGGCTCCACTACTTCTTTAGACAAATTCAACATTTCCCAAATATCCGGTTCTACGAAAAAGCAGTTGGTACCCATCTTTTTGTTGGCATAGGCAAAAGCGTCCAGCCGGATAATCGATGCTCCTTTATCAGCAAGGAAGGTCAGATTGTCTTTTACAAATTTCTTCGTAGTTTCCGTAGTCACGTCCAGATCGATCTGCTGCTCATCAAACGTACACCAAACCTTTTCCTTCGTCCCATCTTTAAAGGTAACCTCTACGTATGGCGCCCGCGGTTTACGTTTATAAATTAAATCCACATCAACCTCAGTTGGTTCACCGTTAGGCCAGAAATCCTTGTAACGAATAAATAAATCCTTGTACTGCGATGCATCCTTCTTCTCAAGGAAATCTTGAAAGTATGGAGACTGCTGTGAAATGTGATTGATCATGAAATCATACATCATGTAGAACTTCTCGCTCATCTCTTCGATTTCCGCCCAGTCGCCAAAAGCCGAATCAACCTTCGTATAATCCATCGGAGCAAATCCCCGGTCGCCCGAAGAGGGGTAAAACGGCAATAAATGAACCCCACCCACGACTCCTTGCAAGTGTGTATCCAGTACTTCGTTTAGTTCTTTTAAATTGTTTCCCATGCTATCTGCATAAGTGATAAGCATAGCTTCATTTTTAATCTGCATATTGGCGTTCTCCTTCTATTTCAATTTATACACTCTTGCTTCATAAGGTCTGAGAAATCATCAAACTAATGCAACTTATGAAAGCGTTCTCCTAACGATCTTGTTCCTCCCTAGATGAAGGTTTATTCAAAACCAATTTTATAGATGCGCAAATAATATGTCAAACGTTTTCATATAATTAAATCAATAAAATATGGGTATAATGATTTATTTTTAATATTATATCCATATATTTGTGGTAACGTATAACATACCTATTATAACTATCAAAAACTATCTATGCTTTTACAATTGTTAGTCTCGATTAGTGTCAACAATCCAAGAAAGTTGTAGAATATAGATTAGAGCATTTTATGAAACGGGGATGAGGGTATGGCAAGTATTAAAGATGTTGCCAAGGAGGCGGGCGTTGCTGTAGCTACCGTGTCCAGAGTAATGAACAACCGGGGATATATCAGCAAAGAGACGCGTAAAAAAGTTGAAAAAGCGATGGACGCCTTAGATTATCATCCTAATCAAATCGCCAGAGCCTTACAGAAGAATCAATCCTTTTTTATTGGGATTATTGTTCCAGATTCAAACCACCCTTTCTTTTCCGATCTCATCAAGTATGTTGAAATGAGTGCTAATGAAAAAAACTATAAATTGCTAATATGTAATTCTCTTGACGATCCTGAGAAGGAAGCCAACTATATTAGCATGCTTCGCCAGAATCAAGTAGATGGCATTATCATGTGCAGCCACACTATGAATATTGAAAGCTATAAAAAGGTCCCTTTCCCTATTGTCTCTTTTGACCGTTTTATTTCTTCCAATATCCCTTGTGTGGGATCGGATAATTACCGCGGTGGTGAGCTAGCTACCGAACATTTGATACAGCTGGGCTGTAAACGGCTGCTACATATTTCCGGCCCGCTAGATCTGGATATTCTAGCGAATCGCCGTCGAGATGCTTTTGTCATCACAAGTATGAAACATGGTATAACTTACGATATTATCGAAGGCGCGCACAACAAGCTTACCTTTGATTATTTTTGGTCCTTTGTCACCGAAAATATCTCTCCGGCCCAACTTCGAGAATATGATGGAGTATTTTGCAGTAATGATATTGTGGCTTATGCTTTATACATTTATGCTGAACAGCAAGGCATTCGAGTGCCCGAGCAACTGAAAATCATCGGTTATGATTACCACAGCTTTACCCGCATGCTTCAGAGTCCTAAATTGACTACCATTATGCAACCTAGTGATCGGATCGGGGTCATGCTGACCAATACTCTCCTGCAAATGATCGAAAGTGCTGACGGAGAGCTAATCAACAACACTACTGTAGACGTAACTCTTATTAAGGGAGAGACTACTTAACGTATCTATTAAAAAGGCAGACTACCGTAATTAGCGGTGGCCTGCCTTTTTTGTATTACTTCATTAATAACGACTTTCAGGAATAACGGCTTTTAGGGCAATTTTTGTAACCACTTCCGCTTCTCAGAATATGCTGATTGGGCAGATTCCCATTTTTTAAAGGAATGAACAGGAGAAGTTCAAGGAGGAGATATAGAAATATGCCTGATTACAGACCATTTAAAGGCGATGCTATCCTAAACAAGCATGGAAGGATCAGCAGTCCTATTAGAAAGAGGGAGTGTAACGCACTATTAAAAATAGTCACTGATCTCTCTGCAGTGGTGCCCCCCGTACTTACGAATCCCACAACACTTCATATTGCCAATCTCCAAAGAGTGTTAAGAGAACTATTGGAATTCTTGCATACCTCTAAGTTATGCAGCCCTTTTAGAACTGAGCTACTTTCTGTAGTAGAGATAACCATTGTATCGACCGAAGTCAGTCCCTTCTCTGTCGTAAGCGTGGGCACTAATCTTCAACTGTTGTTAGCTGAGTTATTATCTTTTATTCTCGCCACGAAGATTGACTCTAATTGTAAAGATCAGTTGATTATTCAGATCAGACATATTCAAGCTTCTATTACACAAGCAATTGGATTACCTATTAAAGGTGTGACTGGACCTCAAGGGCCACGGGGACCCCAGGGTCCGCAAGGAGCGCAAGGGGTTCCGGGCGCAAAGGGAACCACAGGGGCAGGGCTGCAAGGAATTGTTGCTTTTAATCCTGCACTAAGCCCTACTTATCCAGCAGGTCAAGTAGTAACCTTTAATGGCAGTACCTATATTGCTATTGTTGCTGGACCAACGGGAACACCTGGAAGTTCACCAGACTATTTATTAATTGCTGGTGGCTCCACAGGCCCCCAAGGACCGCAAGGACCACAAGGCCCTCAAGGCCCTCAAGGAACGCCTGGACTTCAAGGACCTCAGGGTCCGCAAGGGGTAGGGCTGCAAGGAATTGTAATCTTTAATCCTGCACAAAGTCCTACTTATCCAGCAGGTCAAGTAGTAACCTTCAATGGCAGCACCTATATTGCTACTGTTTCTGGACCTACTGGAATACCTGGCAGTTCACCAGATTACTTGTTAATCGCTGGTGGTGCGATGGGACCTCAAGGACCACAGGGTGTGCAAGGGATTCAAGGACCAACAGGTGCGCAAGGACCAGCGGGTCCAGGCGTAGGAGCAACTGGAGCGACTGGTTCGACGGGTGCTGCCGGCTTGGCGGGCCCTGCTGGTGCAACGGGCGTGACGGGCGATCCTGGCGCGGTCGGCGTTGCCGGAGCTACGGGGGCAACGGGCGTGACGGGTGATCCGGGGGCGGTCGGCGTTGCCGGAGCTACGGGTGCCACAGGGGCGACGGGTGATCCGGGGGCGGTCGGCGTTGCCGGAGCTACGGGTGCCACAGGGGCGACGGGTGATCCGGGGGCGGTCGGCGTTGCCGGAGCTACGGGTGCCACAGGGGCGACGGGTGATCCGGGGGCGGTCGGCGTTGCCGGAGCTACGGGTGCCACAGGGGCGACGGGTGATCCGGGGGCGGTCGGCGTTGCCGGAGCTACGGGTGCCACCGGTGATCCCGGCGCGGTCGGAGCTACTGGCATTACCGGAGTCACTGGTGCAACCGGTAACGGTGCAATTATTCCGCTGGCATCCGGAGGACCTATTATTATGACCACGGTTTTAGGTGGTTTGGTTGGAACAACAAGCCTTGTAGGCTTTGGAAGTTCAGCCACAGGTATTTCGCTTGTTGGCGGTAATATTGATTTGACAGGTACTCTCCTTGGACCGCTTATCAATTTTGCATTCTCAACTCCTCGAGCAGGAGTAATAACTTCCATTGCCGCTTACTTCAGTAATACCATAGCTTTATCGCTGCTTGGTACTACGATAAATGTAACAGCGCAATTGTACCAATCTGCCACACCAAATAACACATTTACTCCTATTCCAGGCGCAACAGTCCCACTTCCACCTATCACCGGTACTATTAATCTTGGAACTTTTGTCAGCGGAATTACGAATGGTATCAATTTTACTGTAACACCACAGACACGTTTGCTTATGGTATTCTCAGCCACCGCTACAGGTCTTACCCTTGTAAATACAGTCACTGGTTATGCAAGTGCTGGCTTTACGATTGTATAATCACTAAAAAAAGTTAGAAAAAGCATCTGCGATTCCTTTTGAAGGAGGTGGCAGATGCTTTTTTTGTAATATGCGGATTCAACTCTTGAACTTTCGGACTCAGATGCCGCTATTCGTTAATTTATCACTGTTTAGAGAGATTATCGGACCTGAGAGGCGCTATTGGGCAGAAATGGTGCTCAGTAGTGTCTATTTTGTACTAATAACGCCTATGGAGTCCTATAGCAACTCAAAAATAGGAAAATATTGCAAATAAGAGCGCCTGAGTCCGATAGCGAGTCCGTTCACTGGGAACCATAGTCCATTCACTGAGAATCATAGTCCGTTTACTGGGAGCCATAGCCCGTTTAGTGAGATTCGTACTCCGTTTACTGGGAGCCATAGTCCATTCACTGGGAGTCATAGTCCGTTCACTGAGAATCATAGTCCGTTCACTGAGATTCATAGTCCATTCCCTGGGATTCACACTTTGCCACTGTTTGCAAAAACGAACCTCACAACTAATACGATTTCAGCTTATAACAAATACACCTTCAACTTATCGATGACCTCATCGATTTCCGCTGTAGTCGTATATCGTCCCACACTAAAACGAACCGCCCCCCGTCCAATGTTCTCCGACACATGCATAGCCTTTAAAACAGGCGAAATCAACGTTTCACCGGAATGGCACGCCGAGCCAGTTGAAGCCGCCACAGCTTCCAGGGAATCGATAATTTCATGACCCACTGCTCCAAGAAAACTAACGTTAAGGGTGTTAGGCAAGCGCTTGTGTTTATGACCATTCAAATGAATTTTTTCGCCAAAAGACTCCTGCAGTCTTCCATAGAAATACTCCGTAACTTGCTTAACTCTTTTTCTAGAATCAGAGTCAGCAGCAAGCTCACAGGCTTTTCCTAAGCCAATAATGTAGGGTGTATTTTCTGTCCCCGCTCTTCGCCCCTGTTCATGGCCCGCACCGTGTATCAAAGGCTCAATGTGAATGCCGTCCCGAATGTACAATGCTCCAATGCCTTTGGGCGCATATAATTTATGGCCTGCAAGCGTTAGAAAATCCACTCCCAAATCCGCTACATCGAGGTCTACTTTTCCCGCAGATTGTGAAGCATCTGTATGAATAAGAATGCCCCGTTGGTGGCAGACCTCAGCTATTTCCTTAATCGGCTGGATCGTACCCGTTTCGTTATTAGAGTGCATGATGGAGACCAGAATGGTTTGGTCCGTGAGCTGCTTTTTCACATCGTCAACCTGCACCATTCCATACGAGTCAACAGGTACATAAGTCAGGTTGTATCCCATCTGCTCCAGGTACTGACAAGGTTTAATTACCGCTGGATGCTCAATAGCAGACAGGATAATGTGATTACCTTTATGGCGATACGTTTGGGCTACTCCTTTAATGACAGTATTATTAGACTCACTACCCCCACTGGTAAAAAGCACCTCACCCGGCGCACAATTCAGGAAATCAGCCACCTGTGTTCTTGCCTGCTCTATTCCGAGTTTAGCTTCCCGCCCCAAAGAATGACTGCTTGAAGGATTCCCAAAATGACCGTAAAGATAAGGGATCATAACCTCTGCTACTTCCTTATCTACTGGTGTTGTAGCGTTGTAATCTAAATAGATCATATTAAGTAAAGCCCCCTTTAACCATAACGCGAAACTTATACTTCTTGATGTTTTAAAAAAGAACGCACAGCAGTCTCAGCTTCATCCAGATTATTCACTTTAAAAGTAACTCTCTCAATGCCTTCATACTGAGTGGACGTATAATCGTATCTAGGGTCGTAGTAATACTCTAACAGCAGCGCCACAGCTTCGCCGAACAAATCCGCCTGCAAGCATCGTTCGATTTCTGCTGCAACAGGGATATGAATTCGGGATTTAATACTCCGAAATGCAGAAATACACTGCTCCTTGTACTCTTCTGGCCGGTAATCCTCAAGGATTTGCTGCACTCTGGCTTGCAAAGGCATCTCAATCCAGATCTGTGTTCCGATCTCTTTTTGCTCGGCCATAAACGGGGGCATCACTACCTTACCAATCTTTTTGCTCTCCGCTTCAAATAGTACATAAGGAGAATCCCCGATCTTAATTAACTCCTCTAAAAGAAGACTATCGAACGTTTTTTGATTGTTCGCACGAAGGCCAATCTCACCAAAAATAGAACCGCGATGACCTGCCATCCCTTCCAAATCCAGAACGGGGTAGCCTTGCGCCTTCAGGCGGTGTAACAGATTGGTTTTACCTGTGCCTGTATTTCCGTGAATCACATAAGACTTCGCCTTACATTCATAGGACTCCAATTCGTCGAGCACCCATTTACGATAAGCCTTATAGCCGCCTATCAGCCGGTAAGCATGAATATCCATTAAAGAGAGTACGGTCGCAGTTGTACGGCTGCGCATACCCCCCCTCCAGCAGAATACTGCTTTGTCTCCTTGAATCGCTGCAAATTCTTTGACAAAAGAAGGCAGTTTTGCCGCAGCAATCTCCAAACCACGTTCTTTCGCGGCCTGCACACTTGTCTGTTTATACAACGTCCCTACTTCAGCCCGTTCCTGATCATCAAAAAAGGGAATATTCAAACTATCCGGCAGCGTTGCATCTTTATATTCAGAAGGAGATCTAACATCAATAATGGTGATCTGCTTCTTGTTTTTTAACACTCTAAGTTCTTCCAGTGTAATGTCCTGAAACAATATGCTCTCTCCTCTGGTGGCTAACCTTCATAATTTGCTCTAAGCTGATATACAACAGTTATTCCACAGCAGCTATAACTGTAATCTGACCCGGATGCTCTTCCGTTACCTCTCCGATCAATGCCGCTTCTACCCCTGCATCTACTAACTCTTTTAGCAAATCTTCGCTTTGTTCAGGGGCCACAGAGATCAGCAGTCCGCCAGAAGTCACAGCGTCACATAGAATATAGCGGCTTAGTTGGTCCATCTCCTCCGGATAAAGAATGCTGCCTTCCAGATGGGCAAAGTTATTCTTAGTGCCTCCTGGAACAAATCCCTGCTCCGCAAGCTCTCTTACTCTTGGCAGCATCGGTACATCGCCTTGACGAATGATCAGGCCCGTGCCGCTCCCTTTAGCCATTTCCGAGGCATGTCCCAGTAGCCCAAATCCGGTAACATCTGTACAAGCATGTACATCATAAGGCTCCATGATTTCAGCCGCTTTTTTATTCAAAGTAGACATTACTGTCGTAAGGCGTGTGGTTTCTTCAGGAGATAGCTGATCCTTTTTAATGGAAGTTGTTAAGATCCCCACACCGATAGGCTTCGTTAGAATCAGCTTGTCTCCCACCTTGGCGCCCGCATTCGTTCTCACTTTGTCAGGATGCACAAGGCCCGTAACGGCCAATCCGAATTTGGGCTCTTTATCGTCGATGGAATGTCCGCCCACAAGAGTAGCTCCTGCTTCCTGTACTTTATCCGCTGCACCGCGCAAAATGTCACCGAGAATGCTTTTATCTAAAACAGAAATAGGAAAGGCCACAATATTAAGCACCGTAAGCGGCTTTCCACCCATCGCATAAATATCACTTAATGCATTGGCTGCTGCAATTTGACCAAATGAATAGGGATCATCCACGATCGGCGTGAAAAAATCAACAGTTTGCACTAACGCTAATTCATCACTTAAACGATACACCCCTGCATCATCACTAGTATCAAGACCTACTAGTAGATCCGGGTTAGGAACAGTTGGTGGCAGACTACGAATAACCTGCATGAGATCGGCGGGACCGATTTTGCAGCCGCAGCCCCCTTTTGAAGATAATGAAGTCAGTTTTATAGTTTCAGCTTGAGACATCATGACTCAGCTCCTTTAGTATGAATTATCTTAATCTTACACGAGTAGATCGCATTGTACAAAATGCAAGAGTAGCAGATGTGCTGCTTGTTACGCCTTCCTCTATACACTTACCATCACTACTTAGGTCTACCGTTCTTTCCCACGTCGGGTGAGCTATATTTGATGCTGTGGTAGGGTGGGGACATTAAGTGGCGTTCTAGGTACAATATGCTTGTAAATGTTCAACATCCATCGGTTAGTAAAATAACCAAAGGCTGGCTCATTCGTAGATTTTACTACTGATAAGCCAGCCTTTAATTGGATGTCCATTATATTAGGGAAATCCTCCCTAATGTTCATCGATAATCGCTTTAAAATGAGGTTTTTAGGGAATTCCTCCCTAAAAATTCATGCAAATACCCATTTATGGCTAAAAACATCCTATTATTAGGGAGGATTTCCCTAATCTACGTTCTAGGAGCCATAATCTCCTTCATTTTAGGGAGAATTCCCCTAAAGTTCTTCCCAGAAAGACGACCCATAGCCAGCTCATTCCGCCCTGGCTATGGGACGCCTATTTTCTCACTTAAACGCTTCGCTTGTGAAGGTCTCCCTATAGATCAGCTAATCTGCTGACTGCCCTGCTGCTTCTCTAAGAAACGCTGAAGAATCGCATTGAATTGCTCCGGCTGGCACAGATTACTTGGATCTAATGCGTTCGGAATAATCGCCAACTGCGCCTGCGGCAGCTGAGACACCATTTCCTTCATACAATTCACTCCAAATTCATTAAAGTCCCCCACAATACATAATGCAGGACGTTTAAAAGCCTTTAAACATCTGGTGTAATCAACATGGCTCGTAGCCAGCCTTTGCCGATATAACTCCCGGGGGCGTTTGTCCAGCAGTCCTCTTCTAATCTCATTGTAGGCCAGACTCCAGCGCTCTCGGTACATCATCCGAATCGAAGGCAACACCAGCTCGCTTGGGAGATAATACATTAGTAAACTGCAATATGCTGCCATAGTTTGTATTTTCCCTACTATTGTTGATCCGTGAGTCCTACAAAAGCTATCCGCGACCACAATGGCTTTTACACGCTCAGGATATTGTTTGGCAATATGCTGAACGACTAAGCCACCATAGGCGATTCCTACAAAAACTGCTTCACGGATACCTAGGTCATTCAACAGCATAATCAGATCCAGACATTGCGTCTCAATAATCTCATGTGGGGCCTCCAGCAGTTTACCAGACTTGCCATTCCCCCGTAAATCGCACAAAATCACTTTATATTTATCGGAAAAATACTCCAGCTGTGGTTTGAACATACTGTGTGTTAATCCATGTCCATGGATAAACACAACCGGAGTGCCAGTTCCATTGATTTCATAATAGAGCGAAGTTCCGTTCAGTTTAGCGATAGGCAAAGGTAACACCTCTTTCATAATAAATTCTACGACTATATCTGCTTAAAAACGCAGCAAAAAACCACAGAGGGATTCTCTGTGGCTATTCATCACTAAACACGCCATTCATCCTCTCTCCATACGCTTACGAGGTTAGCTGTCGGATTCGGGCAGTGAGAGTTGCCCTACCTGCAGGGATGCATATTATGCACCCGGAACAGGATTCACCCCATAACCAGTGCCGACTCTCACATCGGCTGCCAGTTGTTGGTTCCCCCGCTTTCCAGAAACGGAAATTAAGCGGATTGCTTATGTAATTGTAAATTTAAGATAATTCTCAGTTCTGAGATGAATCATACTCTTGTAAGGTTTTCTTGTAAAGGAGGGCTCTGGTCAAAATAATGTTGAAAGCAATGCTTTTCATTTCATATTAAGCATACTCTTCATTTTCTCTTTCTTTTGCTCTTGTTTACTCGTTTTCTTTAGAAAAACAGCTCTGAAGCAAGCGAAAAAGGGGGTGATTCACCAGTACTTTCCTATTTAATAAGAAACGACAATCTTCAATACCAATATTGGGCCAGTTTCTGTACCTTGGGGTGTTCGTCGTTTCTATGTCCCCGATCCGTTTGGCAAGCTTGTTAATATTATTTCACATGAACAGCACGAATGATTTCATAAAAAAGAAAAAAGCTAAGCAGAATCAGAGATCTCCCCCTGTCCACTTAGCTTCCTTTTACAATACTATGGCTACAAAAGATCGGCGTTTTTCAATGCATGCTCCCAGCTTGGAAAAAAGAACAGCGCACTTCTCATAAGCTCTGGGTCGCTTTGCTTCACTTGTTTTTTACTGATCGAGCTTCCGTCGCTTTGCAGCTTTTTGATCCGACTTAATACTTCATCAGCCTCCAAAGGAATTTCCATTGAAACACTCCTTTCTCAGTGACCTGTTTCCCTTCATTTTCTCCATAATATGTTTATTTATTCCGTACTCTTAATTTCCCCAGATTAAACCATCTGATAGATGGGTTGTTCAGCAATGAACCGGGTAGGAAGCATGGGATATTTGTCTGCTAAGATTTCAGCTAAATATTTCATCCCCGGTGCTTCACTCTCCGCATGACCTAACATGATGAGCGCTTTAGATTTGCCTTGGTGCCCTGCATCCCGCACATATTCCGGAGTCTCCCACTCTGGTCCTTCTCCAGCAATAATTAAATCAAGATTGTGATCATTAAAAAGCGGAATAGCCATCATCCCGCCTCCTCTGTAACCTACTAATATCCCTACGCGTTTGCAGGACAGAGACAGGTCACCAGCAGCGCGTACATAAGAGATGCCTAGCTTACTTTTAATATACTGAGCAGCTTCCATTACAGTCATAGCAGGAATAGTGAGAATCGTAGCAGCCGCTTGCTGCTCTTCCACATAGTCTGACCAATCCAGCTCTCGCAGCAAGCCCATCATAATCCCATCCGGCTCTTGCCGATGCCAATAATCATGATAACGAAAAATAGCTATTGGGGAATGTTCGATCAGACTTTTTTTCGCATGATAAACCGGATCACCTTCTAACCACTCGCTCGCTGCATGATGGCTATAAAATACACCTTCATGCGTGATCAGCAAATTGGCTCCTAACGCTATTGCTTGCTCCACAATATTTTGTGTGGCAGAGAAGGCCGTAATAATCCCTGTGACTTCAGTTTCCGGTTCCCCTGAGTTCAGAATATCCACAGTCCCTTCTACCTGTTCCACAGTTCCCATTAAATCTTTCAAAATCGCTCTAATCGTGAGGCTCACTATCATCATCCCTCGGTTCAAAATCTAATAAATCTTTCTGCCTTTAAGATCCTCAATTCCGCTCTTACGATAAAAATACGTATTGATCCGATCTCTCCATTCCTGCGCATGCTCTGCTTGCTCTTCAAGACGTTGCTTCACTTGCACATACAATCCACTATCCATGCTGCCTTCAAGTGATTTCCATGTTGCTAGAAGCTGTGCAGCCTGCTCTGCCCCCTCGAAATGAGTATCGTAGATATGTTGTATAACCGTTTGCCCCGATTGCAGAACATGCGTGTATGGAACATGATGGAAGAACAGCAGCAGCTCTTCTGGACAAGACGCTAGATTCTCATAATTTGATGCATTAAGACCCATATACTGTCCGCTATACCCCGTTCCCGATTTGACTGAACGATCCACACCAATGCCCTTATGATCCGCATAATGGTACGTTCCCCACTTGGCGTATTCATATCCATCCACATTCGGCCCATAATGATGATCCGGATTAACCATCCAGCCCACACCTAATGGAGCTGTGTAAGATTCGTAAATCCTCCATGAGTCCATTAACATCCCGCGAATAGCAGCCACTAGACCTTCATCAGTGCCAAAGGTAAGGCGAATCCATTCCTCAGCTATTTCTTTTGCCGTCAGCTCCGGATTCCAAATTAATCTCCCATATCCATACAGATTGGCTTGAGCTAACCCATGCCCCGTCCAGTTCATGTCATCCCCAACATTTGTTACAGCAGCCACACCATTATATTTATTTCCCCACACCGATCCGTCCACAATATGTTTCACAAGCGTAGTTTGCCCTTTGGCATAAGTATTGAAATCAAGGACTTCTTTCCACTGTGGAACGAGATAACAGAGATGCCGCTGCTGCCCCGTATATTCTTGAGCAATCTGAAACTCCATCAGATGATTGGTATGTTCCAGTGCGCCAAACAGCGGAGATACCGGTTCTCTGACTTGAAAATCCATCGGTCCATTCTTGATTTGCAGCACTACATTATCATTAAATCGGCCATCCAATGGTTTGAAATGATCATACGCTGCTCTGGCCCGATCTGTCTTACGGTCACGCCAATCCTGCTTGCAGTTATATACGAAACAACGCCAAATCACGATTCCGCCAAACGGCTCCAGTGCTTCTCCCAGCATATTAGCGCCATCGGCATGGTCACGCCCGTAAGTGAATGGCCCTGGTCGATTTTCTGAATCTGCTTTGACCACAAACCCGCCAAAATCAGGGATCACTCGATAAACCTCACCCGCCTTATCTTTCCACCATTGCCGCACCGCTGGGTCCAGTGGATCAGCTGTCTCCAATGCTCCGATCTGTATCGGGCTGGCGAAGTTAGCACTGAGGAATAGCTTAATTCCGTATACGCGGAATATTCCTGCAATTAACGCGATATCAGGCAAATATTGCTCCGTTATAAATAGAGATTCAAGCTCATGAACATTCACATTGTTAATCGAAATCGCGTTGATCCCCACAGAGGACATCAATCTGGCATAATCACGCAGCCGCTTTGTATCGTTAAGAAATTGATTGGACTCGTAAAAAAAGGACCGTCCAGCATAGCCACGTTCAATACTGCCATCAAAATTATCCCAGTGATTAATCATTCGCAGGCCGTTCACCGGATTCATAGACAAATTCAGAGCGTCTATCTCGCTTTCTGTTCCTATCAGCCGTAACAGATGGAATACGCCATACAATATTCCAACAGGCGTTGAAGCACCGACAGCGATACATTGCTCAGTAGCATTTGTACGTATAAGGAAACCTTCAGGACCCAGTGAATCGGTTCGTTCTCCTGCGAATACTCTACTAATTAATGGATTCCCCCCTTGGAAGGTTCCTATAACGATACACGGTCCTTCAGGTTTCGCTGTGAGCAGTGGCGCTTTGCCCAGCATAGAGGTCATCCCCTGTATGAATTCCGCGGCTGCCGCCTGAATCGTCTCGTTGTCCTCCGTTACTACCAACTCAACACACCAATCTATATATTGATTGTATAGAGATCCTGATTTCAGCTGACCATAATTGAGCCAAGCCTCATAAGCGGTATTTGTCATGTTTATTCCTCCCGTATAAATAACCCGCCCTGGATTGAAAAGGACGGGTTCATGATTCGCAAGCTTGAGCAGGTTACCCGCTCTATGATTTGGTGACAGCGTTAAGCAATTGGTGATACGCTGGCTTAGGATTATGCTGCTCATCGAATAGAAATGGCCAATTTTTCCGTCCCCGAACAGGGAAGCCGTCCAGCCATGTATAGTCATCCGCTGCTCCCCAGAAAGTGACTGAGCTAATCACGTCGCGGTATTCTTTCAACAGAGCAAACATCGCTTCATAGCGCTCTGCCTGTAGCTCGAGCAGTTCGGCAGGTGCAACCTTTAAATCCATTCGTTTGTCATCGAAACGGAACATGGACACATCCAGCTCTGTCAATTGGAGCTGAAGCCCTAAAGATGCATACTTCTCAATAGCAGCACGTATTTCATCTAAGTCCGGATCGTATAGATTCCAGTGGGCTTGCAATCCGACGCCATGGATCGGCACTCCTTGTTCCAGCAGCGACTTCACCATTTTATAGATTTTGTCACGCTTAAGAGGATTAGACTCGTTATAGTCGTTGTAGAATAATGAAGCCTTAGGATCGGCTTCATGAGCGAATTCAAAAGCTTTGCCGATAAACTCCGGTCCGACAATATCCAGCCACTTTGACTGGCGAAGAAGTTCTTCTCCTTCATCTGCAATAACTTCATTTACAACATCCCAAGCATAGATATCTTCCTTGTAACGCCCAACCACGGTCTGAATATGTGATTTGAGCCGTGCAAGCAATGTCTCTTTGCTTACAGGCCCGCCCTTCTTATCCTCAAACAACCAGTCCGTAGTCTGGTTATGCCAGACTAAAGTATGCCCACGCATAGCCATATGATGTTTTCGGGCGAAGGCAACCAACTGATCTGCTAGTTTAAAGTTATAACTGTCTTCAAGCGGATGCAAACTTTCAAACTTCATCTCATTCTCAGCGGTAATGCTATTGAAATGATAGGCGAGCAAATGCTCCTGTGATTGTATCGTCAACGGGTTAACGGCTGCGCCAATTTTGAAATCCTCAGCAAATATTGTTTTTAGTGCAGGTTCTGTGTAATCACTAGCTTGTCTCAACAAGTTCCCTCCTGACAAACGCATTTATATCAGTATTCGAATAATTAAGACTGATAATCGAACCAATCGAAGTAGGCAGGCACCTCAGCCACCTTGCCATGACCTGTTGCATATAATCCGATAAGAACACCCGTAAATCCATTTCCTTTTACGGCTTGAGGAGATAATGGATACGCTGCTGCTGTTGATAGCTTATTCCACTCCTGCCCATCCAAAGAATAAAGGAAGCTGTATTCGGTAAGCTCAGCCTTAACTTTCAAATAAATTCGCTCGGCAGTAGTTGGAACCTCTGCCGCTGTATGGGTTACTCCATCCATAGTCACATGAGCTGTAATCACTTTTTGCCCGTTTTTTTGAACAAGTCCAATTTCATAATGAGCATTCTCATCTAATCTGGCGCAAAGTCCAGCTTCCACATCAGCAATAGATGAAGGCATTTCAAGCAGCGTGCTCCATTCTGCCGAAGTATGCTGCTGTCTTCTGCCTACAAAAGCCACTTGGCCTACTTCACTGAGACCTGCAGATTGTCCTCGAAGAGATAACCATCCCTGTCTTTCGTTTAAGGACCAGCTTCCCTCAGCCGGATTCCGCAGAAAGGCTAATCCCAGCGGCAATACTTGATCATCAAAATCATATCTTCCACTAGTCTTAGGTTTTGGCGATTGACCAGGTACACGTGAAACCTTCATTTCCAGTCCAACTGTGTCTTCATTATTATCGATCATCGGCCATCCGTCTTCAGTCCAGCTTACGGGAGCAAGGAAAGTCTCTCTTCCAAGCACAGTGAATTTTGTATCTACTAGTCTTACTCCAAGGAATACGGCCCACCAATCCCCGTTACGATCCTCAATCAAATCGGCATGCCCTAAATACTGAATGGGATTGTCAGTACCGCTGTGCGTCAATATCGGATGCGGCAATCGTTCAAACGGTCCATAAGGAGAGGAGCTGCGGCCAATGATCTCCCGATGTTCCTTAGCCGTTCCTCCTGAAGCCGTCATGATATAGTACATTCCATTTATTTTGTACAAATGAGGGCCTTCCGTCCAAGGTCCGCCATCCCCAGTCCAGATGACAACTGGTTCTGTTAATGCTGCTCCCGTAGCGATATCTATCTCATATTGGATGGCATGGGAGTCATAATCTGCCCCCTGCTGGGTGGTTACATATACTTTTCCATCCTCATCAAACATTAGAGAAGGATCAATTCCTCCATAAGGAATACTAATCGGATCTGACCACGGACCCGCAGGGTCCGTAGCCGTAACATAGAAATTCCCTTTCCCGTGTACTTCGGTCGTTATCATGTAAAACGTTCCTTCATGATAGCGGATCGTTGGGGCAAATATCCCTCCAGAGCTCTTGCTTTTACGAGTATCCAGCTGACTTACACGATTGAGTACATGACCTATTTGTGTCCAGTGAATCAAATCCTGACTATGAAAAATAGGTACGCCAGGGAAATACTCAAAGGAGCTGCAAACTAAATAGTAGTCATCCCCTGCCCGAGTGATACTTGGATCAGGATAGAAGCCTGGAAGTATCGGATTCGTGTATGTGATTGAAGATGGGGTCATAATTTAACAGACAACCTTCCTATTACTTAATAGTGATTGCAAGCTCCTTATTCCTTCACGCTTCCTACATTTAGACCGACCACAAAATATTTCTGCATGAATGGATAAACTAGCAAAATTGGAACCGAAGCAACGATCGTAACGGCTGCCCGTATGGAGATTGGTGTAACCATGGCATGTACCGACTCCTGAGTCATCCCTGTCCCGTTATTTACACTAGGGTTACTGTTCGAGTTCATAGTAGAGGATAGCAGCTTCATTAATTCATATTGCAATGTACTCAAGTTCTGGCGGGAAGAGGTGTAGATAAACGCATCAAACCATTGGTTCCACGCACCTACTGCAACAAAAAGGGCGATGGTAGCAAGAACAGGTTTACACAAAGGGAAGACTACTTTCATGAAGATCTTGAATTCCCCGGCACCGTCGATTCTTGCAGATTCCATAAGACTTTCATGTAAGGTACCAATATAAGTACGGATAACGATCATATTAAATGCACTTACCATGGACGGGATTACATATACCCAGAACGAATTGAGCAAATGAAGATCCTTCATAAGGAAATAGTTTGGAATCAGACCCGCACTAAAATACATGGTAAGGACGAATATAAAGGTAATATGTTTGCGGAAAACATATTCTTTCCGGCTTAACGTATACGCAAGCATCGTGGTTAAAAATAGATTCAGGATCGTAGATATCACTGTTCGTGCTACCGAAATCCAAAAAGCATTATAAATTGTACCTGAGGCAAAAACCGCTTTGTAGTTCTGTATGGTCCACTCTCTAGGCCATAAATAAATGCCGCCGCGGATGGTATCATTCCCCGCATTAAAGGAGACTGCTATAGTATTCAGGAATGGATACAAGGTAACAATAACTAGACAAACCATAAATATAGTATTGAAGGTGCTGAACACTACGGGTTCGAACCTCAGATTTTTCATCCGGTTTCCAGCATTACTTTTTGGAGATTTTTGAGGAATCAATTGAGTTTTTTCCATGATTATAACAGCCTCTCTTCCCCTAGCCGCTTCGCAGTCCAGTTAGCTAATAGCAGCAACGTTACACTTACGACTGTTTTGAAAATACCACCCGCGGTAGCTAAGGAATAATTCCCTTGCGCTATACCATATTTCAATACAAATATATCAATCGTTTCCGACCAATCTACGACAAGCCCGTTTCCTAACAAGTACTGAACCTCAAATCCAGCTTCCAGTACATGTCCTACGGACATTATTAACAGGATTACAATGGTTGCTTTCATGCCCGGCAAAGTTACATGACGCATTTTCTTATACCGGTTCGCTCCATCAATCTCAGCAGCTTCATATAAAGCCGGATCAATAGAGGCGATAGCCGCCAAGTAGATGATAGTACTCCATCCGACTTCTTTCCAGACGTGTGAAGCACCTACAATACCCCAGAAATACTTCCCTTCACTCAACCAAAGGATCGGTGAATCAATGAGATGCAATTTCATGAGCACGATGTTGATAATCCCGTCATTAACCGAAAGAGAAGTAGCTACAATGCCTGTTACAATAATCCAAGAGAGGAAGTGAGGCAAGTAGGATATGGTCTGAACGGTTCTTTTCCAAAATACATTTTTGATCTCATTAAGCAGCAATGCCAGTATTATCGCAGTCACAAATCCTAGAACTAGATTAATTAGGCCCATGGCCAACGTATTGCGCAGTACTCTCAAAAAGCTATCGTCCGTAAAAAGAAACTTGAAGTGTTTTAAACCCACCCATGTTTGTTCACTAAATGCTCTAGCTGGTTTATAATCTTGGAAAGCCATCGTCCATCCCCAGATGGGAACATAAGCAAATAGTATAATATAAAGCATTAATGGAACCGACATCCAAATCAGCTGTTTCTGATTCTTAATCAAGGTCATAGTAATCGGTTGCTTCTTTTTTCTTTTAGGATGCCGGTTAACTTTTTTCCCCGTTAATATCTCATCCATATATGTTTTCTCCCCACATCATCCATATATTTCAGAAAGTGGTTGGCCTAATAAGCCACCACTTTCTGATTTTTAAGCAAGCTCTAACTATTTAACACTCCAAGTATCAAATCTCCATTTAAGCTGTTCATTGATTTTGTCTTCATAGGCTTTGACATTCGCTTTACCAATTTCTCCAACAAAGTCATTCCAAACCTTATCGAATTCTGATGGACTGGCCAAGATTGCTTTTGGCAGGTATTTGGTTCGCAATTCATTCAGCTTCGTTTCGGCAATTTTGGCATCTGAGCCTTCAACAAGATCTATGGACCAAGCTGGATAAGCTACTGGGTTCGGCTCAGGCTCGCTGAAGAAATCCACATAACTGTTGTAGCCATAAGCATCAAGGATTTCCTTGTCATACGGCTTGAGTGCAGCCCGGTATTCTTCTGGTTGAGCCGCAGCATCTGTTGAGTTTCCATCCTCAAAGAATCCTTGCAATTTCGGAGCTGTAGCATACCAAGCATCTGCTTTGTTGCTGAGCTTCCATGTAGCATCAACTGCGTTCTTCCGTTGTTCTTCATTTCTTATAAAACGGCCATTTTCCACTTGATAATCTTCACCTTCAATACCCCAAGTGAAGATTTTTTGCCAATCTTCTTGAATCAATGTATCCATTAGTTTAATAATTCTTTCAGGGTTTTTGGCATTGATACTGATCCCGAAGCCATTATTCAAGTTCAGCGCTGGGCGATCCAGATAATAATCTTTAGTGCTGGTATCAAACACAAGTGGAAGTCCTACATAAGTTCTTTCATCTTTACCTTGTGTCCGGAGTGAATCTTCTGCTGAACCAAAGTTCCAGTGCTGATCAAACATTCCCAGAACGGCTCCACTAGACAGTTTCGCCAAATATTGATCGTAGTTTTGCACAAATGTTTCTTGGTCGATAACGCCCAATTGGTTCATTTCATTAAGCTTTTGATAGTACTGCTTAGCATAGTCTTTATCTGCGAAGATTTCTGCAACGTTATCATTAACTACTACCCCGCCATCATTAGGGTGTCCGATCAGATGCTGAGGAGCGTTAAACAACCCCCAGTTTCTCCAGTCGTTGTTAAGAATTTCGAATCCGATGGTTGGCGTTCCATCGATGGTTGGATTTTTTTCTTTATATTTCACAATGAGGTCAAAATACTCGTCCAAGGTCTTCACCTGTGGGTAACCAGCATCTTTCAGGATGTCCTTCTGAATCCAGAAAGCAGGACCTGCATAATAGGTTGTATTCACTTTACCGTTATACGCACCATAATTCGGAAGCGTATAAATATGTCCATCATTCGGGTCTTTCATCATGTTCCAGTAATCTGCGTAATGCGCTTTCAAATTTGGAGCATATTGTTCAATCAAATCTTCAAGCGGGATAAAAGCTTCCGCTCCTGTCAGCTTAGTATTGGCAGTCATCAAATCCGGATAATCCTGACCGGCAATCATTACGCCTAACTTCTGGTTAAGATCCCCAGCTAAGAATTCGAAATTGAAGGATGCGCCTGTTTTTTCTTTAATCATTTTATAAATTTTATTATCTGGTGTTGGTTGCTGGCCTGCTTCTCCAAGAAAGATACTAATTTCAAAAGGTTCAATCTTCTCAGAATCTGTTCCTGCAGCAGTTGAAGTGGCTGTTTCTGCTGGTTTGTCTTCCCCTTTAGCCGTCGTATTGTTGCTGTTATTTCCTCCGCACCCTGCTAAGGTAAAGCTTAGGGATAACACAGCAATCAGACTAAGTTTCCATTTGGATATTAACTTGCCCCCCATAAAGCACCTCCATATATTTGTTGGTGTAACAATGTTGTAAGCCCTTACAAGTTAAATTATAGAGGTGATAATCTTCTGAAAATACGCCAGAATTAAAGATGTACCCCCAAAAAGTTTAGGTATTAGTGTTTTTAAATTCGTTAGGGCTCATATGCAGCTTTTTTTCAAATTGCTTGAGGAACTGACTATAATTGCCATAGCCCACTTTTTCAGCGATTTCACTATTTTTTAATTTATTTTGTTGAAGTAAATGTACTGCCTCTTTTATTCGGAGGTTATGCAGCTGTTCATTGAAATTAATACCGTTCTTCTTGATCAATAATTGGCCCAGATATACCGGGTGCAGGAAAAAAACCTCTGATAGTCTCTTAATAGTAAGACATTCGCGAAAATGCTCTTCAATATAATTGTTAATCTCCTGAACAATCCCCTGTGATTTTAGGTTTTGTTCCTTAAGAAGGATATCGATACTGGCCTCGCCGCAGAATAGCAAATTACGCATTAAGTCCGTCAAGGTGATCATTGAGTCTAACATCGCGGGGATTCTAATTTGATTAGATAAGGAGGACTCATGAACTTCACTGGCTTCCGAGGTAAACTCAATAATCTTATACATCATATGAATAACAATTTTCTTCACAACCTCTGGAGCGATGCGCTGTTCCCGGAAACTGCGGGCTGCCGAGTTCACAGCTTGGCTAAAGCCTGCGGAGTCCAGGGTGTTAATCGGTCTTATCAAGTCATCCATCAGTTGAATTTGATCATAATGATAACTAAAGGGACTATCCTTAATCTCCTGATAAGTCAGGACCGCTGCATTTTCAGAATAATAAAAATAATACATTAATGTTTCTTTCGCCATTCGGTAACTGTTCCCGATCTGAAGCAAAGAGCCTACACCAGCACCTGCTGCAATATATAAAGCTTGTTTGGGGTGTTCATTCAGCAAAGGAGTTGCAATCTGATCGATCACAGCTCCCTCAGTGGACAATGAATTGTATCCATATACGATTCCAAAACAATGACTTTCCAGATCCATCAGAAACATCGAATCTTTATCGGTTAGGAGGGCTGAGGCTTGCTCTCTGATCTCCGTATATAAAACCGGCTCTATCTGTATCAAACAAATATTCCAATGGCTTTTACCTTCCGATAGTCGGTTCAGTACCTCCTGATTCGACTGCTCAGCTTTCTCATGCAGCATTCCTTTCAGGAGAGAAACAGCCTCCTCCGCGGAGGCTATTTGATTTAAACTGCGCTTCTGAGCTTCCTGCTCCAGCTCCTGATATATCTCCAGCAATTCTTCTGCCGCCTCTTCCGGAAACACTGGCTTCATCAGATAATGATTAATTCCATAGTGTATAGCTGTCTTAGCATATTCAAACTCACTATAACCACTTAGTATGGCAAATTTGATCTCCTTAATCTCAGCTTGTTGCCAAGCTGCGACCATCTCCAGCCCATTCATTAGCGGCATATTAACATCCGTAATTACAAGATCTGGCTCTAGCTGTTTCATTAGCTCCAGCCCCTCTTTGCCATTGCTGGAGGTTCCACATACCTCAAAGCCAAGCTCCTGCCAATCAATCCACAGCTGCATCGCTTCAAGCGCACTAGGCTCATCATCGATCAATAATACTTTGTATTTCATTGGGGGTCCCTCACTTTCTAGCTATTCTTCCGTTCCAGGAGTTTTAGTGGAATGTCAAAAGTGACAATGGTCCCTTCATCCGGAACGCTGCTGATATCAAAACGGACCTGATCTTCATAGTACAATTCTAATCGGCGGTACACGTTGCGGATTCCGATATTCGTTCCCGAAGACGCTTCATTTTGAACATTACCTAATAATTCTTGCAGCTTCTCTGGCTCTATCCCTTTACCGTTATCAGAGACGGTAACTTTTAATCGTCCCTCCTCCACTAACGTCTTCACTTTTATCACACCTAGTCCCTCTATGGCCTGTAGACCATGTTTGCAGGAATTCTCAACGAGCGGCTGCATGCTTAGCTTGGGAATCTTATATTGAAGCGACTGCTCATCGATCTCAAATTGATAGTCGAATTTATCCCTGAACCGGAATTTTTCAATTTTCAAATACATCTCGATGAAAGTCATTTCTTCTTCCAAGGTAACGAGATCCTCTTTCCAGCTCAGCAGCCGTCTAAGTAATTTCGATAAACTCTTAATGATATCCGTAACATCCGAGTAATTATTTTTAGTACAGACCACCAAAATGGCATTTAACGTATTAAACAGAAAATGCGGATTCATCTGACTTTGCAGAAAATTCAGTTCAGCTCTTACTCTTTCCATCTCCAGATTATTTTTTTGAATCTCCAGTTTATATACATCATTGATCAAGGAATTAATGGTAGTGGTCATCCTGTTAAAATTACGGATCAAGCCCCCGATCTCATCCTGACCTTCATCAATCCGAATCAGCTCAAATTTCTCATTGGATACTTTCTGCATATGTCTGGACAACCGTTTCACCCGATAATTATAGGATCTTAACATCACATATAAAAAAGCGGTTGTGATTAGCGTGACAATAGACGCCAGAATCCCTGCATAAATCCGAATCTCCATTATCGCTTGGGCAATACGCTCACCTTGTGTAATTCCTATTATCCGCCAGCCTTTTATATAACTAGCTCCGCCGACGGGTACAATATGCACATCCTCCTTGCGCTCATCATCCTGCAGCTTGAACACGGGATAAGGTTCCGTGGTGCCTCTTTGATACCCGCTTTGGGCAGACATAATAATCTCGTCCTGCTCGTTAACCAGATAAAGACTCAAGTAATCTTTTTCTCTGATAATCACGTCATATATTTTACTGAGATCCAAGTCAATTCTAAGCAGCTTTTCAAATTTATTGTATGAGCTGTAAGCGTCCATTCGCTCAATAACACTCAAATAAGGCGCTGTAGAAATCACACTAGAGATGTCACTCATATGATAAGCGGCAAGAAACAGATGTTTATTCGCAGCCTTCGACTGCTTATACCATTCACTATTCATAACCTTTTCATTGATGACCTGATAGTTGCTGCCAGAAACAATGGAATCATTGTTCGTGAATACAGTAATCCGTTCAATCTGATTGTTCACCGGCATATAGCTGTTCATGCGGCCTCTTAGCTGTTCATCAAAAGTGTCATAGAATTCAATAGAGTTTCCATACGTCCGCTCAAGTAATTCATACAGGTTCTTATCAGCAGAAAGCGTATAGCTGACAGCTACCCCACCTTCAATGAAATCATGAATATCCTTTCGGGCTCTTTCTAAGGATATCTCCAGATTCTGCTGCTCTCTGGATTTGATCAGATCGGAAATCCGATCCAAAAAAACAAGGTTAATAATAATGATAGGGAGAAGAACACCTATGATATAAATAAGGGAAAATTTATAATTTAAGGGAATATCATTCACTACTTTTCTAAATCTGAATTTTTTTCTCTCCATATGAAACACCTTGCTTCCCCTAGAGCTGTTGGTTCTTATTCTCATTTTTATACACGGATGGTACTACCCCTACAAGCAGCTTAAACTTATCTATAAAATAATCAGTGTTAGAGAATCCCACCTGCACCGCTATATCCGATATCTTTAACTGTGTTCGCTTCAGCAGACTTTTTGCCTCTTCAATCCGTTTGGCATTTAGGTATTCACTAAAACCCTGACCCGTTTGCTTTCTGAACAGTTGTCCCAAATAGGTAGAATTAATATGAAATTGTTGTGCCAAATCCTGAAGCTTTAATTTATTCCGAAATTCCCGATCCACATACTGAATAACCTTGTAAATCGTATTTTGTTCATTCTGCTGCTCTAGTTCAGACAGATAGACGGCAGCCCGTTCACACAGACTTTGTACATAACGGCTTAATATAAAATAATCACTAAGCTCACCTAGATTTCCGTATTCTTGCTGAAGCTTAATCATAATCGTATCCGGGTCTCCATTCATTTGAGCTATAATTCTACAGATCGTAAGCTCTAAATGGGCCACTTTTGCTTTTACAACTTCAAGGGTCAACAGATTCTCAACGAAAGCAGTGAACGCTTCTTTTACACAAGGCTGGATCTGTTCCGTATCATTCGTTTGGACCTTATGCAGCAGCTGTCTGAAATGGTCCTCATGAGGTTCTTCCTTTTTCAGGTTCCTAAGCTCACTATAATAAAAGACCCCTCTTTTCTGCTGATGCGTTTTTCGTTTCCATACCTCAAGTGCCTGCCTATAAATCTCTCGAATCGAGCTCACCCCGACCATTCTGCTGCTAAGTGCTAAAAAGACCAGCTCCTGTGATTGTTCAGTGAGATCTGAATGCATCTGGTTGACGATAGTCTCCAGGCTCTCATTGCCGATAGAAGCAGACTGAAGAATGATCCCCGCTCTTCCCGATCCGTCTTGAAAGAAGCAGAAGTGTTCCTCGGAAAAATAATCACTTATCTGCGGTTGGAATGGATTCATAGAGGAGGCCGGTTCGATAAGAATACACATTAACTCTGCATCCGCTTGAAGCTTCAAGGTGTTTCGGGTTAGAAGCTCTAAATTTTCGTTATACTCCCCTTGGATCAGGCGGTTGATGATATTATTTACGATAAAAAATTGCTTTTTATCAAACTCCTCATTGGAAGCGATTTCATTTTGGATTATTGGAGTGATCCTGCTTAATAAAGCCTCTATTTCTTCATCATCAATGGGTTTTAATAAATATTCATTTACCCGCTGGCGCAATGCCGTACGTGCATACTTGAAGTCATCATATCCAGACAGAATCACAAATTTAGGAGGTTTCTCCATGACCTCATTCAACTTTGTAATAAGCTCAAGTCCGTTAATTACAGGCATATTAATATCCGTAAGAACCAGTTCCGGTTTATTCTCCTGGATAAGCCTCATCGCATCCGTGCCGTTTTGAGCTTCACCACAAACTTCATAACCGAATTTTTCCCAGTCGATCATCGTCCTTAGCCCCTCAAGAACCCAGGGTTCATCGTCCACGATCAGAACCTTAAGCATGATGTTCGCTCCAATCTTATTAAGATAAGCCCGCGCTTTACACCAAAATATATAGATCATGCTATCATACTTGGATAATGATGTGAATTCATAAATTTTCCTTCTTTTGTTTAAAACAGTACTTTTTTTACTTGAAAAAACGCACAAAAAACGACGTATCCTATATTTCAGATACACCTTTACAAGGACCCATCATTCCATTATCATGGTTTACATTGAGTAAAGAATTACATAGTGTAAACCATATTGGAGGGCAAAGATATGAGCAGCTTATCTAAGTCTGCTAGATTTCCACTTTTCATTCTGATGTTGAATCTATTTATCGCTTTATTAGGGCAAGGTATGGTTATTCCCATTCTACCTGAGTATCTGAAGCTGTTTAATGCGTCAGGAGCTGCTGCCGGATATCTTATTGCAGCTTTTGGAGCAGCACAGTTTATTTTTTCACCTATAGGGGGACAGCTTTCGGATAAATGGGGAAGAAAATCAATGATCATTTCCGGAATGTTTTTAACCGTGCTTTCAGATCTGATATTTGCTGTCTCTACGACATTACCCCTACTCTATATCGCAAGATTTATTGGGGGTATAGGTATCGGAATCATGGTTCCTTCCAATATGGCCTACGTCGCTGATATCACCACCCATGAAACCCGCGCTAAAGGTATGGGGTACTTGGGGGCTTCCATGAATTTGGGTATGGTACTTGGTCCAGGGTTAGGCGGCATTATCGCTGGGTTTGGCATACGGATGCCTTATTTTTTTGCGGGTGGACTTGGGCTTATCGCTACGATACTTTGTTTTTATATGCCAGAGACACTCCCAAAGGAAAAACGGAAATCCGTTAACAAATGGGCCCCTCGGGAAGCCATTCGTAATCAAATCGTAAATTCATTCCGGACGTCCTATTTCCGCTATCTGCTGCTCATTCTGATTATGACATTTGGTTTGATGAATTATGAAACGGTGTACGCCCTTTTTGTGGAACAAAAATACGGTTTTGATGCAACGAAAATCTCAATCATTATTACGGTTGGTGCTATTATAGGCATTATTGTGCAGATCTGGCTGCTTGATCATCTGATTAAGAGACTTGGCGAGATAAAGCTTATACGTATATCATTGGTGATGACCGCTATAACCTTATTGTTGATGATATTCAAGATCAATTTAGGTTATTTATTAGTTGTATCCGGTTTATTTTTTGCTTTTAATGCTTTTTTACGACCCACAGTAAGTACATTGATTGCCAACTCAGCTGGTGATCGGCAAGGATATGCTGCCGGATTAAATACAACGTATACCAGCATAGGAAACATACTTGGACCCATTTTAGCGGGATTGATGTTTGACAAACACATGGATATCCCCTATATTTTTGGGGCAATTATCCTGGCATCTGCCTTTTTCATCACCTTACAAAAACCAAAAAAAGAACAAGAAAGGAGTGTAACCCATCACTGAGAACTGGCACCAGAATTTAAAAAACAGAAACCGGGAAGAATTGATTGCTGCGGCGAAGGATCTTTTTATGAAGCAAAGCTTTCTCAAAGTTAATATTAAGGATGTCTGCGACGTGGCTGGTGTAAGCCGGGTTACCTTTTATAAGCATTTCCAGTCCATGAACGAACTGATTTTTGAGGTCCAGATGGAAATTCTGGAGAGCATGACGCAATTTGTTAGAAGCGCACCTTCTTCAATTGAAATGAATGGTAAGCAAATGCTTGCTTCGATGCTTAATGCTTGGATTGATTATGCCCGGCAACACCCAGGTTACATCAAATTCATTCTTCTATTCGATTTGCATTTTGAAGCCTATGATTACAGTAAAGAACTCAAAGAAAATTACAGAAATTTTGTGATGCGGGGTAAAGAACGACATTTCTTAATGGATGCTCTAGAGGCCGGAGTTAAAGATGGATCATTAAAATTTGATACAGAACCCTTATCCACTGCTCATTTCATCTTCACGTCTATGATGGGTTTATTGCAGAAAATGAGCCTGATTTCCAAAGACGATTTCAACAACGAACTTCAGGATATTCAAATTGCTAACCGATTTGTGGACATGTTAGTTCAGTATTTAAGTACAGAAAGTGATGAATCTCCTGCCTTGAAGTAAGGGGACCCATCACTTTCTCCGTAATAGAGAGAAGTAGTTAAATGAAATTATTCTCCTTTAAGGAGCGGTTAGACTCATGTTTGATTAACCATTCTTTTCTGGCAAGCCCGCCTCCATAGCCCCCCAATTCACCATTGCTATTTATCACTCGATGACATGGAACCAAGATTGAGAGTTGATTGGTGCCATTCGCCCTTGCTACAGCGCGGCAAGCAGAAGGATTGTTGATTTTCTCTGCAAGCTCCTTATAAGAAGCTGTCTGTCCCAGAGGTATTTTCCGGAGTTCATTCCACACCTTTTGCTGAAAGTCTGAGCCCAAATAACGAACCGGCGTTGTAAATTCCGTAAGTTCACCGGTGAAATACAGCTTCAATTCCTCCTCAATTTGGTGAAGGACGGCTACCTTTTCAGGTAATATAGTTGCATTTAAACGAGTGCGTAATCTCTTGATTTCATTTTCAAGTCCCTTGCGATCCACAAATTCCAGCAGTAAAAGACTCTCTTCATCGGAGATGGCCAGCATAGAACCCAATATCGTTTCTATCCAAGTACAGTACAGCACTTTAATCTGCTTGGAATGATTCGGGACAGTCCCCATCGTTCGTGAAAAAGCATCCCTAAATCCATTGCTCGAATCGTACCCGCTTTCCAGTTGTGCGTTAATGATTGAATCCCCATTCCTAATATGTTTGAATGCCAGTCCTAAACGTCTAGAACGTGCATATTCGATAAAGGTCATTCCAAATTGTTTCTTAAATTGGCGGCGTGCCGTGTTTGCACTAATAGACAGCTCATCAAAATCTTTATCTGTCCATTTTCGTTCCGGATTGCTCTCAATAGCTTCTACAAGCAGCTTTACTTCAGGAGACATTTTTGTTGGATTGGATAGCGGCTGACACCTTTTACAAGGTCTATATGAAGCTAATAAGGCTTCCTTGGCTGTAGCAAAAAACTCACAATTTTCTTTTAATGGCTTTTTAGCCGGACAAGTTGGCCTACACATGATGCCCGTTGTTTTCACTCCTACAAAAAATACGCCCTCATAATTCGAATTTTTCTCGACCAGCATCTTATAATATTTATCGATATCCTGCTCATTAGTTATCATAGTGTGGTTAGCTCATTTCTAAATAAAGTCCTGAGGCATCAAGCGTTTGCCGGGCATTTTCTTGGAGGTTATGTTGTGCCTGAAAGAAACTACGCGGTCCATAGCTAATCCGTTTCACGCCAATATTTTGTAATTCATGATTTGAAAGCATACCGTCCATAACCATAATATTCACAGGCAGTGGCGATTTTTCAACAAATTGTTCAATCAAGCTTGGATCAGCGAGCCCCGGTATAAAAATCCCATCCGCTCCAGCGTCAGCATAAGCATAGGTACGTTCTATAGCTTGATTCACTAGATCCATCGAATGTTCCTTAGCCTTGAAAAAGATATCCGTTCTAGCGTTAATAAACACGCGCTTTTGCAGTTTGGAGGCTACTTGTTGTATGGTTTTGATCCTCCGGCTTTGTTCGCTGGTCTCCCATAGTTCATTGTTAGGATGATTTACGATCTGATCTTCAAAATTGATACCACAGATATCTAATTGAAATAACTGCTCCATGTTATGCGCTAAAATATCCTCATCTATAGCATATCCACCTTCGATGTCTACGGTCAATGGAACTGCTACCCGTTCGGCAATCTTTGATATCATCCAAAGCATAAGCTCAAATGTAAGCTGTTCACCGTCCGAATATCCCCACGCTTCCGCCATGGAATAGCTGCTGGTTGCTAGCGCCTTTGATCCAGCTTGCTCTATTGCTTTAGCCGAGGCTACATCCCAGCAGTTGTACAGGATCAGTGGATTTTTTTGATCATGCAGCGTTTTAAAATAGTCATAGTTTTTAGTGTTCATAAGTGGTCATCTCCATTTAGTTAAGAATAGAACCACTATATAATAGACATCCATTATCGATACCAGAAAAATTAACACCAATCTTTTTTTTCACAAAAAAAACACCGATAGATAATCTAATCCTCTCAGGATCAGATCATACCATCGATGCCAGTTTGCCGATTAAAGTTCTACCTTACGGAGTGATTGCTTCGGTGATGGTTTGGATGACTTTTTCCCTGTCCCCATCGGTAGGATTTGTGGAGCTGCGATCCCGATCAGAACTACGATAATCCCGATCCAGCGAAGTAATGATACCTCTTCTTGCAGAACTAACACGGAGGCTACTACAGCTGCCGGTAACTCCGCTGCCCCTAAAATCGCGCCTAGACCTGAACCCAGCTTCGGAACCCCGATCGAAAAGAACAGAACTGGAATTACGATGCCCAACAAACCTAGAGGTAGGCCGTATTTCCAAAGCCCATCGGTAATCGCACCGTCATATAAAAACGAAGGCGAAAAAACAGTCATAATAATAACCATTGCACTAGTGGTCATATACAAGCTTTTATTAACGGCAGGCACCTGCGTAGCTACTCTTCCACTCACAAAAATATAGAAAGCAAACGACACGGCTGACATTAAGCCAAAAATCACACCAGTGGTCGTAATTCCACCTATACTCGGCTCAAGGATGCCCCCCGCTAATACTGTACCAATTAGAAGGATAACCATCGAAATCACTTTTTCCCGACTAGGAAGTTTTCGATCTACAACCGCCTCCAGAATTACACCGATCCAAGTAAATTGGAATAACAGTACAATCGCAATCGAAGCAGGTAATTGTTCAACGGCGAAGCCATAAAAAATGCCAGTTAAACTGATGGTGATCCCAGCGGCTAATAATTTCCCGCCTGTTTTTAGCCCTAATTTCTTTCGAGAAAATAATAAGACCAGCAAGAGCAGCATACACCATCCAAAAAAGTATTGTGATCCTACCAATTGTTTCATTCTAAAGCCATCGTTCATTCCAAGTTTGACGATCGTAGAGAGTGAGCCATAACTACAAGCGCCTAAAAAAACTAGTAAAGCATATTTGAATAACTTCATATTCATCGTAAACCTCTTCCCTTTCTCTTGAGCAAGCTCATTAACATAATAAAGCCCCTTGTCATCGAAATGACAAGGGGCGATTGAAACCAAAGAATACATCTTTGACAAAGTTCCGCCACTCCATCCACTGGATAGAGTTTGGTTTATTTACTTATAACAACTCCAATCATAATATGATAAATCACACAGGGTGTCAACTTGAAATTTAAGGATTTAGCTGGAACAATCGATAGACAATAACAGCTGCCTGAGCACGAGTTGTATTGGCTTTAGGTGCAAAGTTATCTTTGCCCACACCTTGAATAATCTTTGCTCCGCTCATGAATTGTACAGCCTCACGAGCGTAGGCTGAAACATCAGCGGCATCATTGAAATTCACTGGCTGGTCCACTTCCACGACCGTAAGCTTAGCGAGCTGTGCTGCACGATAAGCCATCAACGCCATTTCCTCACGGCTAATTGTTTCATTAGCACCGAAGGTTCCATCAGATCTGCCCTGAATAATTCCTAGCTGCTGAGCAGCAGCAACGGAGCTGTAGTACCAAGCATCCAGCGAAACATCCTTAAATGTACTTGCCGCATTACCTTCCTCTAGCTCTAATGCAAGCATCAGCATCTTTAGGAACTGTGCCCGAGTTACATTCAGCTGTGGCCCGAAATTATGATCTCCGGTGCCATTCAGGATGTCTCTGGCGGCGAGGGCTTGAATGCTATTTTGTGCCCAGCCTAGTCCAGCGATATCCTTAAAGGAATTTTCCGCATATCCTACTGCGAATCTGCTGGAATTGTCTGGTCTAAAGATGATCTTGCCAGTTGTCAGATTAAACTGAGAGTTTCTAACCACCTCCACAGTCCCGTCTTCACGGATTTGGTAGACTACTATTTGTTCTACACCTGAAGTTGTCTTTGGTTTGTAATCCCGTTCAACCTTCAGTCCACGCCCAAAGCTGTCAAACTGTTTGCCATCAACAAAGAACTTAAACTCATAAATATCCCCGACATCTGTCTGAAGCGACAGTGTCTTCGCGTCAACTTTGCCAACTACAAGCTTAACGCTTACGGCGTCAGATCCTGCCATCGCAAGAAGCAGGTCAGCATTTATTCGGAACGTAGACAATCCCATGTCTATTTCTAAAAGTTGAATTGCTTTTGCTCCCGCTCCAGCCAACTCACGAGCTGGCAAGGTCAGTTCAACCACCGAGCTGGCAAAGGATGGCTTCACTGTGATTCTCAATACTCCATTCTGCATTGAGCCAATTGCTTGTTGCAGAATCGCTGAGGATACCTCTGCAATAGCTTTACCATTCACATCCGCTGTCACGGAAAGAGTAACTCCATCTGCGTTCACAGTTGGTTCCGGTTGTTTCACTGGTTTGACTGTCGTTGAAGATGAAGTACCGCCCGATTCTGAAACCTGCGATTCTGCCTTAATCTCAATGGACATCGTGCCTACAACACCGGAGCCATCTTTAGCTGTCGCTCTCACGGTTACCGTGCCTGCTGCAATTGCAGTGAGCAAGCCGGTATCCGTAATAGTTGCTCGCTCAGTAGCTGATCCATCCTCATTCACTACTGACCAGCTCACTGCTGGATCGGATGCATGGTCCGGCAGGACTACAGCTGCCATTTGCAGGGTTTGCCCTGACTTGATTTCGCTCACATTATCTTTGGAGGAGACTTTTATCTCCATGACGGATATAGGAATGACATGAACAACCGACTGTGCCTCATGCAGGATGTCAAATTCAACATCTGTGTTGGATCCTCGGAAAGAAATAAATCCAAGCGGCACGGCGATTTCACGGGTTGTCTTCTTCGCTTTGAAGATCATTTCTAAGAATTCCGCATCATCGGTCAGGATATTACCTGCCTCCGTTCCAGCTACACTAACTGTTATTAGACCTGGACTGTCCTCATTAATATGAGTGATGCTGAATCCGTCTGGCAAGGTCTGAGCGGATACGAATTCCACACCAGATACGTCATAAGCCATGGTAAAGTCTACAGCATACACTTCCTTGTAGACGGAGGTAGTAACATTTGTAAGCCCTACACGGTAAGTGAAATCCTGTCCTGCCACCACTGTTACCGGTCCGTTCAGCGTTGCAGCGGGCAGATTACGGGCAATCTCATCTTGTCCGCTGATGTTAATCTCTAGGCTTCCGGATACTCCACTTCCATCTATAGCTCGCGCAGTTACTTGTACGCTACCGTTCTTTCTAGCTGTAAGCAAGCCCTTCTCATCAATAACCGCTTTATCCGTTGAGGTTACCCCATCTGCTTCAGTTACCGTCCAGATAACTTTAGGATTCGTCGCATTTTCTGGAAGCACAGAGGCTTGCAGCTGCAAGGCACTGCCCTTCGACTCAATGCTGCTAATTCCATCTTTACCCGCTAAAGTAATTGAAGAGACATGTACCGCAGGTATCTGCTCTTGTCCCACTAAAATCTTGGATTGCTGTGGATTCCAGCCATCACTTCCACCAAGCACAGCTTCAATCGTATAGGCAGCCGCCTCTTCTGCTGTTAATTGTTTGGACCAGCTGTAACGTGAAGCTGCATTAGCACCCTCTCCGTAACTTAAAAACTCAGAGAACCGTGCAGTTTTGGAACGACCTTCATACCATTCATGCCAGCCAGTAGCACGAATATGAGCTCCCATCTCCGTATTAATGAAGGTAGAGCTGCCGTATTCTCTCCATGGCCGGCCCAAATCAACGGTTCCAGCAGCAACGTCCTCACTGGCAGTTAGTCGATTATTGATGAACACATAACCAGGCTTACCCGCTGCCGTGGAAGGCGCAGTAACATAGCCAGCACCCGCACTTTGAATCACATTATTCTCGAATACAGCAGCGGAATTACCGAAGATAAAGTCCACTGTACCTTCAATATGGCTGTCAACGAAATAAGCTCTTCCCTTATCTGCGAACAGGGTATCCTGATATCCTAGAAGCTTAACATTTCTGTACACTCCCCGGTCTCCTTCAGCATATAAAGCGACTGCCTGACCGGCATCCCGCCCAGCACTGTTCTCAACCGTCATGTTCTCCAGTGTGAAATCAGTTGCAGCAGCCTTTAGTGTATAACTGCCGCTGGTGCCCATTTCTTTACCATCTGAGCCAATGGTTTTCGCGGAGTCACCGTTAATAAGTACGGTACCTTCCCGGCTCTCACCGATGATACTAATATTCATCTTACTAGAAGGTACAAGCACCTTCTCCTTATACGTGCCGTTCTTCACTTTAATAATCGTGGTTAGGGCACTATTATCAGGTGCTGCTTGAATAGCGTCATTAATCGTTTTATAATCTCCTGTCCCATTCTGAGCAACAATAATGACAGGAGCTGGAATTCCCTTGACCACCTCGGATGGAAGACTGGCACCCTTATCACCGATGGCGATTACCGCATATTGATAGGCAGTTCCGTTGATCAAGCCTTTATCGGTATAATCGGTTGCTTCGATGCCTTCGGCCACGACCGCATAGCTGCCACCGCTCTCCGAGCGTAGAATTTGATAGCTGCTAGCTCCATCAGCTACATTCCAAGTCAGATGGATATCAGTGTTGCCAGGCTCAGCACTAACTCCTTGTGGAGCCTGCGGCTGGCCGGAATTCTTGTATGGAACCGCTGAGGCAACAACTGAATCTAGACTACTACGGGTACCATTTATTGCTTTGACTTTGTAATAATACGGTGTTCCGTTTACGAGCCCACTATCAGTAAAGCTTGTGCCTGATAAATCAGACCCGAGCACTTCATAAGGACCTTTCGCCGATGAGGCACGTTTGACAATATACTGGCTCGCTTCCTCAATCGCTGGCCAGCTGAGTTTCATTACACTGTCACCAGCTTCAATGGAAACCACAGGCGTTCCCAAAGGAGATTGCGGAGTAGCTTCAACAGGCGCTGATTCTTTTCCCTCTCCGGCCACATTTGTTGCAGATACGACGTAACGGTAGGTTTGCCCGTTGGCCAGACCTCCGACGCGGTAAGTTGTGCCGGCGATTTCTTTTGCCACGAGTTCATAGCTGCCTGAAGTCTCATTCCACTTCTTGATGCTGTAGCTGGCTGCATTCTCCACAGCATTCCAGCTGAGATCCAGCTGAGTATTCCGGCTTACAGCCGCGAACGATTCTGGCGCAGGCAATTTCACCGCCAAAGCGGATGGGGTAATACTAATTTCATTGGAATTTCCCGATTCACCAGTCGGCGCCATCGCCGAGATAACATAATAATAGGTAGTTTCGTTGGTAACTTCAGTATCAATATATGATGTCTCTGTAATAGCGTTGGCAATAGTCTCATAAGGCCCCCCTCTCTTAAGACTTCTCTTAATATTGTAGGAAGTTGCCCCTTCAAGAGCAGGCCAGGATAGCTGGGCTGCTTGGTTTCCTGGAAGTCCAGTCAGTCCAAGCGGTGTTTCAATCGGCTCAACATAGATCTTTAAATTATCTAAGTAATAATTTCCTGAGCCGCCGCCTGGAGTCTTGGACAAAATACGCCCAATGCCATAGCTGGCGAAATTCGTAGTTGTGAACGGAAAAGAGCCCGCAGGCTGATCATCAATATATACATCCACTTTATCGTTGTTCACATCCACCTTTAGCTTCAGGTTATACCATTGTTTTAGGGAATAAGAGTTCATCAGTTGATGATACTGGCTGCTCCCCCTGCTCATGGTTAGCGTATATTTACCTGTAGCTTCAGGAAGCGTTGGCTTTCTGCTCTCAATGGAGAATGCCGTTTTGCTTCCATCTGTACTCTGGGCCTGCAGGAACACCGAGGTTCCCGATTCTGTCGCAAACATAAAGTCAGTGTCAATAACGAGTGCACCCGTAATTGGCGCGAATTTGCGGATAAACTGCACGCTGCCGTTCGCACCATCGAACACATTCAACACTTGATCTGACGTATTCCCCTTACTGTCAGACGGTGTGGGAGATACAATAACCTTTTGAATTTCAGTCTGTGGATTTGGAGTCACATCATAATACTCTGGTGTCACACCCACAGCAACCTGTTCAAAGTCTTCATCCACATAATACACATTACCTGCTTCACCTTCAGCCGTAGCGCTGGCCTCATCGGAATCAAAGCTTTCACCAAGCTCATTCACAGCACTGACCACGTAGTAATAAGTTTTTCCGGAGCTGAGTCCGGAATCAGTATACAGGCTATCTTTAATTTCAGTATTGATCGTCTTGTATGGACCGCCTGAAACCTCACTACGTTTAACACTATACGACTTGGCAGAACCAACATCCTCCCAATTCAGCTTCACTTTTTCCTCACCTGCTGTCGCTGTAAGACCACGGGGCGCAGTAGGAAACTGATCACTAAGCGGTTTCAGCTCCACCTCACTGAAGACAGATGCATTATAACGATTAACCTCGTTATCTACCTTAGCGGCATCGGCTGCAAGACCAAAATAAACCGTATCATTCAGGTCAAGCTTCACCGTGCCTACCTTGCTCCATGTTACTTTATCCGGCGATACCAGACCTGTCACTTCATTACCAAGACGAACCAGCTTCACCCAATAAGGTGTATTGATGAAGCTGTCCGGTTCTGTTTTTACCACCTTGGCTCCTGTGGTGGAGCGGGTAATCATAACTCCCTTCTTGCCATATTTGACATAAGGGATTGCCAGCATTGTCATTTTAGAGTTCTCATTGAGATTATCACGAATCATGACACCTGCTTTGGCATAATCGTCAGTTCCCGTTACGGAGTCGATTCTAGCAATAATTTCACCATTGCCTGTCAGGGTTTGATAAGCAAAATGAAAATTATCAACAGCCGTTTCGCTCTCTGATGTTGCTCCGATAAGTCCAGCCGATTTGAGCGTAATCTTCCCGCTATCCGGATGAAGCGTAGTCACTCCCGCTATCCCTGGATGGCCAATATCCACCGAAGTCCAAGGAAGAACGGATCCAGACGTGTTGACATGAATAGCCACGTTATCAGATTGTGTCTTGAGACCCTTATTGTCTATAGCCTGAACAACGAGGTAATAGGTACCATCCTGCACATTGTTCCAATCGAAACTATAAGGTGCTGTGGTAGCTTCGGCTTGCTTCACACCATTAACGATAAATTCCACCTTAGCAATACCATCACTATCACTGGCAGAGGCTGTAACCTTCACATTGTTGCCTGACTCTATGATTTGGTTATTCACAGGATAATTGATAGCGGTTACAGGATTGTCTGTATGCTCATTCCCTGCTTTTCCCAAAACAATCAGATCATTCAGATACACTTCTAGATTCGTATAGCCCTCCGCAGATAACGTCGTCTTCTTACCATCCTCAGAATCGGTAGGGTCTAGTCCATTAGCAATCTCCCAGCTGTCATCCATACCGTCATGATCCATGTCGATTACATTGGAAGCTGTCTCTGTATAGTCTGGGTAACCGCCTATTTCAATAGGTGAATTAATATGCTGTCCAGTGCGATTCTTCACATCATTAATGACCCGCGCATCGTAAGCATCACGCCTTGGCAAAGTGGCACCAGCATCCGCCATTACATTTGCGTAGGCTTCTTCCGCCGACACTGCCGCATAGGGGTTAGGCATCTTTGCCGGCTCCGTAAGCTTAGAGATATCCGAATACTTTTGCACACCCTTCCAGTTGTCTTCAGTAACCTTCGGATTACCATCCATGATGTTCCCATCTATAAACAACCGGGTTTCTGGTGACACTTCCCCAAACAATTGATTTTTTACACTGGTGTAGGTGTTTGGACCATTTTTATAATAATTGTTAGTGATATTATATCGATAATCTTCTGCTCCCCCACCATAGGTCGAAGCGAATCCCCAGTTATAGATAACGTTATTAGACATTTCCGTCAGGTCCACCAATTTGGTCACCGTCGGCAAACGGGGGTTGCGGCTGGTGCTATGAGCAATCAGATTGTGAAGGAAACTGGCATTTTTGCCACCCCAGATTCCTCCGTAGCCGTGACGTCCCTTTTGGTGTGTCGTCATCAGCATGCTTTCAGCGGATATCGACCATTGCACAGTAGTATTCTCGTTATCATACAGACTGACCACTTCATCCACCGACCAGCTGAATGAGCTATGATCGATAATGAGATCCTTATGGTACCTTGATCCAAAAGCATCATCTTCACTAGCTACCCGGTCGCCTAACCGGAAACGCATATAGCGCATAATAATATTGTCAGCTTCAACAGAGGTTGTGTAGTCGGCAATTGTAATTCCGTCACCTGGAGCCGTTTGCCCGGCAATCGTCAGATTTGAGCCGGTAATCTTGAGGGATTCCTTCAGATGGATGGTTCCCCCCACTCGAAAAACAATGGTCCGATTACTTTGGCTTACCGCATCGCGGAAGGAGCCGGGGATCGGAGTTTCCTTGATACCATAATCAGCCAACGTCGTTACTTCATACACAGGTTGAGCTCTTCCGCCGGTTACATATTTGCCGCCGCCTTCCGCGCCCGGAAAAGCAGGAAGCGCTTCCAAAGAAGCGGCCTCGACACCACCAAATGGCATACATGTTGCAAGAAGACTCGCAACCAGCGCCCCGGATAACCATTTTCTCTTCATACAAGACCTCCTAATATCTATTGGAATAAGAAGGGGGCCCTGTCCTCAGAGCAACCCCTTCCTTAGTAAAGCCGTGTGTATTATTCCTTGCCCTGATAACGGAAATATGCGAAATCAGCACTGCTGCCACCGAACTGCTGCATATCATGCGCCGCAATGCCAACAAAGTTCCCAGTGAAGCCTCCCGACAAAAAGCTGATATTCTGCGGATCGCCAAGTGGCTTCCACTCCGTATCGTCACCCTTAAGATAAACAAATTGCCCAGTCACTTCCTGCACCTCAACCGCGATCCGCACTGTCTCCCTTGCATTTAGTTCAATCATTACAGGCTCCGCAGTGAATTCATCGCGCTGACAGCGCATTAACCGCAGCACCTTGCCACGTCCTTCTTCATGGCTGATATACGCATAAAGATAGTTATCCTCATTCAGGTATAACAGTAGTCCTGCCATCTGCAGATAAGTATTCGGTTCATATTCAAGCGCTGTTTCAGCGCGGAAGCTTATATCCGTCTGGCGAATAGCCAGAATATGATGCTCAAACAGACTCTGCACGGACTCCCCGGCCCTGATTCTTAACCAGCCCGGTCTTTCAGCAAGGGAACACCAGCTTTCATTCATAGGAATCCGCAATGTATTCCAGTTCTTTTTCAATTCTGGGCCGTTAAAATCATCCTCAAATTCAAGCGTCCGCACTTGGTTCAGGAACTGTGTTCCTTTAGGTGCTGGTACCTTGAGCTGTGGTGTATTTCCGCCTGAGGTTAGTCTTAACCAGCCCTCCTCATTCCAGTGCACCTGCTGAACGGCAGTCTCTCTCCCCAGTATGGCGTATTCGCCTTCAAGGGGTCGCGTACACAAATGGGCCATATACCATTCACCTTCTGGTGTCTCTACCAGACTTCCATGGCCTGCACATTGAAGCGGCAGCTCGGGATTATCCCGTGAGGTCAACATCGGATTGAGCGGATCCACCTCATACGGACCAAGCAGCGCCTTGGAGCGCGCTACGGTTACGGCATGCCCCGATCCAGTGCCGCCTTCTGCCGTAATTAAGTAGTAATAACCTCCCCGCTTGTAAATATGCGGCGCTTCCGTCTTCTTCAGCGGCGTGCAATCAAAGATTTTCACAGGTTCACCTATTAATTGGCACTGCTCTGGATCGTACTCCTGAATTACAATCCCGCAGGACTTATTGCCTTCCGTAATCCGGTAATCCCACAGCTCATTCAGCAGCCATTTGCGCCCATCCTCATCATGGTACAGAGATGGATCGAACCCGCTGCTGTTTAGGTATACCGGTTCAGACCAAGGTCCCTCAATACCCTCCGCAGTGATCAGATAGTTATGACAGTCTTTAAAAGGCCGTTTGGTGCTCTTAACATCGGTATAAATCAGATAAAACAAACCGTCATAATAACTAAGCTGTGGAGCCCAGATACTGCAATTTTTCGGATTTCCCCGCAGATCTACCTGATGAGTCAGAATATCTGTGCAATGCTCCCAGTCTGCTAAGTCCGCTGATTGATACACCCTCACACCGGGCAGCCATTCAAAAGAAGAAACAGCAATATAGTACATCTCCCCCGCTCTTACAATACAAGGGTCAGGATTGAAGCCTTTTAATATGGGATTGTGAATAACTCCAGTCTGAATATTATCTGTAATCATCTTCATACTCCTTCCTATTTCCATACATCCGCACCCTTCACCCTAAGCAAATCTGCGGTCTATCCTGTCAATTATCAGTCTGTCTGCTCACTTAGATCTTCCTGTGACGGGATAACGGTTACCTGCTGCACTAATTCTTCCACTTTACGGGTGTTTCTCGATTGGCAGCCGGTGATATCTACCGTTTCTCCATTTTCAATATAAAAAGCCGGTCCTTCATGATTCTCGATCGTCACTTGGCGGAAGCGGATATCTCTTACGTTGCCCAGATAAAACCCACGGTTGTTCATATCCTGGATTCCTGACATCATGGCTGGACGACCAGGGATTGCATTCTCTGCCATGGAAATATCAATATCGGAAAAGGTAATTTCTGAAATGTATTGCTCCGCAAGGCCGTAAAGAAAACCTGCAGCCGCGTGAACATTCCGAGCAGTAATATTAGCAAAATGAATCCGTCGGAAGCAGGGGGTCTCCTCCGTCACCGGATAAGGATTCTTATCCCATACATATTTGTCCTTACCACGTGGTCCGCAGAAATAATAAAGATTAAGAATAAACGGACAGATCACGTCCTCCATCACGATATTGCTGACACGAATATCTTCGACAACACCTCCGCGCCCGCGTCTGGACTTCAGCCGAATGCCGCGGTCCGTCTGCTTGAACACGCAATTGCTGATCACGATATTACGGATATCTCCGCTCATTTCGCTTCCCAGCACCACACCGCCATGACCATGAATCATCGTGCAGTTAGTTATCGTGATATTCTCGCAGGCAACCCGCTCCTTCGTATCCTCCGTCCCTGCTTTAATGGCGATGCAGTCATCACCCACATCGATATTGCAGTTGCTGATGCGGACATTCACACAGGATTCTGGGTCAATACCGTCTGTATTAGGCGAATCCGCCGGATTATAGATCGACAGATTATCAATCGTAACATCATGGCAACAGATAGGATTCACAGTCCAGCTTGGGGAGTTCACGAGTGTCAGATCTCTGAGCGTGACTCTACGGCAGTTGTCGAAGCTGATAAGCTTCGGGCGGGGATACAGCAGTGAATCAGGAGAATTCCGATGTTTATCCCACCAAGGTGCGCCCCTTCCATCCAGCTTGCCTGCACCTGTAACCGATACATTCTCTAGATTTATTCCAAAAATACATGAAGCATGGACGTTCTGCTTCACACCCTCCCAACGGGAATCCACCACCGGATAATCGTTAGGATCAGAGCTGAAGCTAAGCACAGCTCCAGGACTGAGCTTCAGCTCAATATTGCTTTTCATGAAGATAGCACCCGTCTGATAGTGCCCGGAAGGAACATAAACTGTTCCTCCCCCTGCCTCGCTTGCCGCATGAATGGCACTGGCTATCGCTTCCGTTGAAGGCTCTGCACTATTAGGATGCGCTCCGTAGTCATTTATATTGTAGATAGACATGTGCTTCACTCGCTTCCTTTCGTCACGACGGGACGCTGCAAATATTCATATTCTCCACAAGCCAGGAGAAATGCGCCAAGCCCCTTCTGATCATTGGTTACGATCGGTTCACTGATATAATAGGCGTAAGTACCATCTCTCCGGTCCTCACCACCGAGTCCAGCGACCTGGCAGTTTTTATTCAGGTTAACCCAGCCATTTTTGGTTTCCAGCACAAATTCAGCAATAAGACCTTGATAAGCACGGTCAAGAGTCTCGAACCAACTATCATCGAGTACACCAATCCGAATGCCCTTAGCCATTGCATAGGTGATCATGCTAGAGGCGGAAGCCTCCAAATAATTGCCTTTACGGCCGCCCATGTTTACAACCTGATACCATACTCCAGCATCCGCATCCTGAACCTGACGAAGCGCTGTCAGCGTATCTGTCAGTATACGTGCCACGATCTCATAATCCGCGTGTTCCTTAGGGAGCATGCCGAGTACATCCACTAGCGCCATCACATACCACCCCAGCGAACGCCCCCAAAAGTTCGGAGACAACCCCGTTTCAGGATCGCACCACGGCTGTACCCGCTTTTCATCCCATGCGTGAAACAGGAGACCCGTCTCAGCATCCTTGGTATGACGCTCGCACAGAATAAATTGCCGGGTCACATCGTCCAAACCCTTGCCGCCTTCATACTCAAGTAAATACTCCAGATAGAAAGGAGAGCCCATATACAAGCCATCCAGCCAAATCTGATAAGGATATACATTCTTATGCCAAAACGCACCTTCTGAGGTTCGAGGATGCGTTGTTATCTGCTTTCTTAATAAATCTGCAGCCATTTTATATTTCGCTAACCCAGTTTCTTTATGGAGCACAAATAGGATCTTTCCGTTATTTAAGTGATCAATATTATGTTCGCTCAGGCGATATCCCTTCACAGAGCCGTCTTCCTCAATAAAATAATCCATATTATCTTTGATGAATTGATAATATTTAACCTGCCCGGTCTGTCTCCACAGCAGCTCAAAACCCTTCAAGATGACTCCATAATCATAAGACCATTTTCCATGATATCCGTTATCCTCATATAATCTTGGCGTTCGCTCCATAATCGAATCTGCCATTCGAACACCCCAGCCCATACTCCTAAGTGCATTGTTGTCTTTCATTTTTTCCTCCTGTTTGAATAGATATGGTCCTAAACGCAGCCTCCCCATTTAGGACCCCTCTACTATTTTCTTAGAATATAGTCTGTAGTACTTCTTAAGGATTTACAGCTTTATAAGCAGCTTCATATTCAGTAATGATTTTGCTGCCGCCGGATTTCTTCCACTTTTCAACCTCAGCTTTAAATCCGTCCAAATCAATTTTGCCTAGGATATATTTATAAGTGGCATCTGTCATAATCTTCTGCAACTCAGATCCTTGAGTAGAATAGGTCTCAGATTCCAGAGAGTAAGCAGGATTCAGTACAGCATATTTAGCATTCTCAACGATCAGCTTATCAGCTTCAACTTTGAGTGGATCAGCATCATGGATAATGAATCCATTCTCTAATGGACGAGATGCCGAAAATGGCTGAACTTCTTGCTTCCAGAGATCTGTATCCTTAATCGTAACCGCTTGTTCTCCATCGATTGTATAGTGGACATCCTTAATACCATAAGTCATCAAGCCATAGACATCTTCATTCATAAGATCATTAACAAATTTCAAGATCCGTCTTAACTCATTTTCATCCTTGACTTCGGATTTCGGGAAAGACAACAGTCCCCCAATTCCGTTATTACCAGCCCAGATGGCGCGATCCGCTTCATTACCGGTGGAAGTGATATCGTTAACCATAACCAAATCCATACCATCCTGTATGCCTTTAGACAGATTCAGCAGGTTCTTGCTGTCAAACAAGGCACCCACATAAATTCCAGCCTTTCCTTGCGCAAAATTCTGCTGCTGATCTGTTTTAGCCGTCACAGCGAAATCCTGATTGATATAACCACCATCATAAAGAGTCTTCATATAATCCATGGTCTTGACATAAGCCTCTGTATCGAACTCCGGTGTCATTTTACCCGCATCATCTACACTCCAATAGTTCGGTGTTCCAAAGTATGAGCCCAATGTCTTAAATGCTCCATATACAAGATCGCTGCGGTCCATGAAGCCTGTGGTATCCTTTTTGCCATTACCATCAGGGTCTTTTTCGGTAAACGCTTTCGCAACTTCCATCAACTCATCTGTTGTTTTTGGAACCTGCAGTCCAAGCTTATCCAGCCAATCTTTACGGAGAACAACGCCGTTTCTAGCCAAGGACTTCTGGAAAGGAACCCCGTACAGCTTACCTGCAATCGATGCCGATGTACGTGTATCCTGTGAAATTTTAGCCAAATTCGGGAACTCATCAAGATAAGGACTTACTTCCCAGAACATACCGGCCTTCAGTGCATTACGTACAGAAGAGTTATCAAGAATAGTCAGGGTAACGATGTCTGCTAGGGAATTAGATGCTAATGAAGTATTAATACGTTCTTCTTTGGAAGGATCCGGAATCCATGAGAATTCAATCTCTGTATTCGTCAATTCTTCAATTTTGTCCAAAATAGGACCCGTTGGTGTTGTAGACGTTTGTAAAATGTTCAGCCAGCTAATCTTTGCTTTAGCATCTAGCACATCTGCAGGTGCAGCAGTTGTTTTAGCCGTTGAATCCGTTCCCCCATTTGAAGAATTTGACTCCTTCGCGTTATTGCCTCCTCCGCATGCAGTGAGTACTAACCCGCTACACAACATTAAGGCTGCAATTTTTTTGTAATTGCGATTCATCAACATTACCCCTTTTACTAATGTATTTGTGTTGTATCTTCCACCTCTGCCCTTAAGGCAGAGGTAAGAATTCAGCATACTATGAAGCCTAGTAAACACCATCTTCGCCGATTTTTTTGGCCAACTTGTTCGACAGCATAACGAGAATCAAGCCAACCACACCCTTGAACAGACCCACTGTCGTACTGAAACTCAATTGTCCGTTCTTTAAACCAGCTGTATAGATATAGGTATCGAAAATTTCTCCAACTTCGCGGTTCAAGGAATTGATCAGCAAGTACATATGCTCAAAGCCCAGATCCAGCGTGTGGCCAATCTTCAGAATAAGCAAGGTAATAATGATTGGGCGAATCGCCGGCAAGGTGATATGCCATGTTTTGCGCAATCTTGCCGCTCCATCCATCTCAGCTGCTTCATATAACTGCGTATCCACTACGGTAATGGCTGCCAAATAAATAATGGTTGACCAACCAATTTCTTTCCAAATGATTTGTCCGATATACACGGTACGCAACCACTCAGGAGAAGTCAAAAAGCTGATCTTCTGCATCCCAAGGGCCGCCAACATCTCATTCAGCACCCCTCCATCCACATTCATAAATACATAGGAAATGGAGACGATGATAACCCATGACATGAAATGGGGGATATAAATAATCGTTTGAATGGTGCTCTTAAATAACTTGTGCTGAACTTCGTTAAGCATCAGCGCCACTATAATAGGTAGTGGGAAGAAAATAACAATGTTTAATGCAAACAAGATAAGTGTATTACTCAATAGCATAAAGAAGGTAGGTTCTGTAAACAATCGGACGAAATGCTTAAACCCTACCCACGGGCTATCCGCTATACCCAGAAACGGCTGATAGTCCTGAAATGCAATGATAAGACCGCCCATAGGCAGGTACTTAAAAATAACAAAATACAAAAATCCCGGGAGTATCATTAGATACAATAACTTGTTTCTTTTTAAACTCAGCCAGCTAGGCCCCGTTCGCTTTTTTCTTACTGGATTAACTTTCGTGTTCAGCATGGTGACGTTTGCCTCTTTCACCTGATCGGCCTCCTTGATCGCGTTTCTTTACGATTCCCAGATTACGATCATTCGTCCATTACGTATATAATCATCAGATACTGATACTCCAAGAACCCTACAGCTATAAGGTTTTCCAGGTCCGTGCATCTTATAGTGATTACTACAATACATAAAGATCATCTATGCCTTATCACGCTTTTTCCTCCCAAAACAAAGCCCAAGCTAATGATTATATACGGAATAACAGACCCCTGTTAAAGTTTCAATGAAACGATTACAAGGAGGATATCTGCATGTCGCAATCATCTTTTAAAAAAGAAAATATGGGTAGCCGGCTGTTTACTATTGTAAATACCACACTGCTTACACTCATTGCCCTAGCCTGTCTTTTACCCTTTGTCAATGTGTTTGCCAGTTCCTTTGCTTCAACACAGGAGGTAGTAGAAAAAAGCTTCATCCTGTTCCCGACGACATTCTCTTTGGATGCTTACCGTTATATACTGTCAACGCCTACTATCTTTAAAGGGCTTGGCGTATCCATCGGTGTAACCTTAGTGGGTACAGTTGTCAGTATGGTTCTTACCTCTTTAATGGCTTATGGATTATCTAGAAAATATCTATACGGAAGAGATTTCATCAATTTCGTAATCGTGTTCTCCATGCTCTTCAGCGGGGGAATGATCCCTACTTTCCTGGTAGTTAAATATTTCGGATTAATCGATTCCTACTGGTCCATGATCATGCCTGTTGCGATCAATGCTTTTAACCTGATCATTATGCGTAACTTCTTCCAGGCGCTGCCGGAAGGGCTAGAGGAATCAGCCAAGATTGACGGCTCTAATGATTTTGGTGTATTTTTCAAAATCATGCTTCCGCTGGCGATGCCATCTATCGCGACCCTCTCCTTGTTCTACGGGGTAGCTTACTGGAACACTTATATGAGTGCAATTTTATATATGACAGACTCCACTAAGTGGCCTATTCAAGTCCTGCTGCGCCAAATTGTTATCGTCGCCAGCGGGATGCAGGGAGATAATGCTTCTGTTGATATTATCCCACCTGCTCAAACCATCAAAATGGCGGTTATCGTAGTCGCAACCGTTCCAATGCTGCTCGCCTATCCTTTCGTACAAAAACACTTCACCAAAGGAGCCCTGCTGGGTTCTGTAAAAGGCTAAACCATTGCAGCTGCACAAACAGCCAGCCCCGGTCTCCCGGGGCTGGCTGTTTGTGTTCAGCGCCTTACTTCTCCTGTTTCTGGGTTCGGTATGCACCTGGTGTTACATGTTCTTTTTTACGGAAGGATCGAATAAAGTTCTGCGGATTATGGTACTGCAGCCTTTCAGCAATCTCTTTAATGGTCATATCCGTTTCCACCAGCCACTTCTTAGCCATTTCCAGACGATAGTTCATTAGATACTCGCTAAACGTCATCCCGTACTCTTTTTTGAAAATACTGCTTAAATAGTTCGGACTGTAATGGAGGCGATCACCAATTAATTCTAGCGTTAAGTCCTGATCAAATTCCGAGCGGACAATCACCGCAATTTTATCGGATAAGAGGCGGAACTGACGGTCTGTCTTCTCCTTAACGCTGGTCACCATCGGATGGATAACTTCTTTGACCAAAATGCGTTCGATCTCTTCCGGATTACGGATGTCTAACAATCGGTGATACAACGTAGAATTGTCCTCTGTCAGCAGAACCTCTACACCCAGCAGCTGCTCCAGCTGAATCAGATTGTTGACGAAACGTATTAATGTGACTTCGAAATTCAAAGGGTTCTTACTGTGCTTCATCATTTCCCCGAGTAATGGATACAGAGAACAGGAGACTTGTTCTTCATCTCCAATCCGAATCGCGTCAAATAACTGGGACTCAAACTCAGACGGATAATGCAGTAGAACTGGACCCGAGATCACCTTCGATATATCCTCATAGAAGATGATAGACTCTTTGCCCAGATTTAAACGATGATGCAGCGCCTGCTTACTCATCTCGCAAGCTTCCCTACTAAACAATAAATTATCATAAAAATTGCTGATTCCAACGCTAATGGATAGTTTCAAGATTTCTCTAGCTGTTCGAATAATTGTCTTGGCATAGTCCAGTGCTATTCTCCGGTTCTCCTGTTCATTCGCTCCCTCAAAGATCAGGATAGTCGCTTGTGTACGGTCATTTAATAAGATAGGAATCATCCGCCTCTCCTGCGGAATCAGCTCTTCCACCAGTTTGTTAACCGCTACAAGCAGAAGATCCTTATCACTAGCCTGCCGTTCCCCATAGTTATCCAGCTGTATTAGCAGCGTTGCGTACACCGAATTCTGTGACAGCTCATAACCGAAACGAGGCAAACCCAGATTAAGCTCTTCTTGGGATATCCGGCTACGAAACAGATTTAGAATAAACTGAGTTTCCAACTTAGGCATCTCAGACTCAATCAGACCCTCTAGGCTTTCTTTCTCCGATAAGATGGTATCAATCGAATTAATAATCCAGTCTACCTCATTCTTAGGCTCTAGCTCCGCATTGGCAGGCAATAATCGGCGCTGAATCTGCCGGAATGGCTTGGTGAAATACAAAGAGATCACATAAGCGACTACCGCAATCAACAACGTAATAAGCAGTACCATCATCACAATCCCGAATCGGGTTGTCTTTAGTGCATCAGAAATTTCTGATTTATCCAAAATAGTTACGTAAATCCAATTATTATAAGAAGATTTAGCATAAATAGCTTTTATCGATTGGTGATCAGCCCGCTCCATGGCAATCGTCCCCAATTGCCCCCCGCCTCCGGCAACATTAGTGATATGGCTAAGTTGATTATTAGTCAGCAGGGACTTTCCAGTTTCCGACTCATATAAAAGCTCACCCTCCCGGTTAAGAATAAACACCGGTGTGTTTCCTTCGGTCTGAAGGGTGCTCTGCAAGGTCTGAAGGGATATATCAGATAAGGCAATCGCCTGTTTGGTCTGTGAGAATACCGGCAGGGTATTTACAAAGCGGATACCCTTATCCGTCTTAACCCAAAACAACCCCCGGCTACGGTTATTAATATAGCTCTCATAAAGTGTCCTGCTCTCTTCTTCCGTTAAATGTGAAAGCTTACCATTGGAAATCTGCCATTTCTGCTCCAAACTGATTAGAGAATAATTAACAAAATCCATCCCCATGCTGGCAATGTAGTTAAGCTGGGAATTAATCTCGCGATACTTCTCAAAATCCTGCTCGGTGATCGGATTTTGCACGACCTCCCTGAAGGAACTGGTGGTACTGTAAGTATTAAAAGCGTATTCAATGGTCTGAATTTTCTGTTCCAGGGTGTTTTTAATTTGAGTAATTAAACTCTGTTTATCATCCGCTACTCTTTCATTTACCGAATTAATCGTCGTCAGATAAATATAGCCACCGAAGCTAATAACCAGGCCAATTCCCAGCACCAGAATAGGAACAAAAATCTTGTAGAATATCCTGCCTCTTTTCATGATAGACTCCTTAAGCATGTAATTATTTTCAATTATAGCGCTTCCAATAGGTTAAACCAAATGTTTTAAATGTGTATAATCGCAACCCTATTTTTATAAAAAATAGAAAACAAAAAAACAAGGCAAAAAGCGCTTCATCAAGCCCAGTGCTCAATGAAGGTTTTTTGCCTTTTATTATAATGCCTTTATTCACTATCCTTATATTTCAATCTCTTCCGTTGAATCCGAAAGACCACCACTCTGCACGCCATTATTATTGGCTACCGCAAGAACATATACTTTATATTTAACACCTTTAACAATTAATGCACCATTAACATCTCTTCTCGAGGCTACAATTGTAGGATTCGTTCCGTTAGGCGTTATCGACGTATAATACGAGGATTTCACCTCAATTGCTTCCGCTGAACCAAAACCTTGTTTAGACGGAACCACCAGAATTCGATATTCCGAAATGTTAGACTCGTTAGAGGAACGGTTGAAACTTACTAGTATTTTACCCTCATCCACACTGTACGTTACATTGGTGACAGAGGTTACCGGCAGCTTAGTGGATAAAGTTATGGCATTCGACTCTGAGGACAACACATTAGTGCCTGAGTACTTGCCGCTGCCAATCGTTAACACATACACTCTGTAACTGATTCCACTCTTTATTAAATTTCCGTTTACGTCTCTGGCTGAAGAATCCAAGACTTGACTGGTGTTATTTCCTGAAGTGCCTACCGCTGTGTAATTGGAGCTAGAAACCGCATTTGCCTGGGTTAAACTAAAGCTGCTGTAATAGGAAGTAGGTACAATCAGGATTCGATACTGGCTAATGTACGTTTCATCCGTGGCATGGTTAAAGGATACTTTTAAATCACGGCCGTCTTCGTAATCATTAACGTCCCTTACATCCAAGCTCGAAATAGGAGCCAATTTGTAATCTACATTCAACGTAATTAAAGGTGAACCAGAAGAAAGAACATTGCTGCCCGAGTAATTCCCGCTTCCGACGGTTAAAACATATACTCTGTAATTGATTCCACTCTTTATCAGGTTACCGCGCACGTCCCTTGATGACGAGGTTAACACTTGATTGGTGCTGGATCCTGTTGTGCTCACTGCTGTGTAGTTGGAACTGTACACATTATTGGCGTCAGATAAACTGAAGCTATTGTAATAGGAAGTAGGTACAACCAGGATTCGATACTGGCTAATATACGTTTCATTCGTAGCGTGGTCAAAGGATACTCTTAAATCACGGCCATCATCATAGTCATTTACGTCGCTTACATCTAAATTGTAGACAGCACTCACATTGTAGTCAACAGCCAACGTAATTAATGTTGACTCCGTTGAGAGAATGTTGGTGCCCAAATTCTTCCCGCTTCCAATCGTTAACACATACACTCTGTAAGGTGTTCCATTCTTAATCAAATTACCACGCACGTCTCTTGCTGACGAGGCTAACACTTGACTGGTGCTAGATCCTGTTGTGCTCACCGTTGTGTAGTAAGAGCTGGAGACATTATTCGCCTCAGATAAACTAAAGTTGTTGGAATAAGCTGTAGGCACAACTAGAATTCGGTACTGGCTAATATACGTTTCATCTGTAGCGTGGTTAAAGGATACTTTTAAATCACGGCCATCTCCAAAGTCACTAACGTCGCTTACACTTAAATTAGAGACATTGACCGAGGACAGCGTAATCGCAGATGAAGCAGCAGACAATAAATTATTGGCTGTATTACTGCCACTATCTACACCCATAACAAACACACGGTAACCAACTCCCGTCTTAATGAGGGCTCCATCTACATCCCTCGCTCCTGACGATAGGATCTGAGTGATATTGGAGCCTGTTTTGTTGACCTGTGTGTAATTTGAACTGCTAACAGCATTTGCTGCCGCCAAATTAAAAGAAGAATAATTAGTAGCTTTGACTACAAATATCCGGTAAGAACTCACCTTCGATTCATCCGATACCTTATTAAAACTTACGGCTAAATCGCGGCCATCACTATAATCGCTCACATCACTTACTTGTACATTACTTGGAGCAACGACTACAGTATTAGTATTAAGCGATATAGTCGAAGAACTATACGAGAGAGCGCTGGTATTATTGCCTTTGCCCACTGCGAAAACATAAGCTACATAGGTTTGATTACCTTTAATGAGGTCACCATCCACATCCCTTGAATTTGCGGTCATTCTAATCGTAGGATTAGTGCCTGTAGCTAAAACAGTAGAATAATTGGCGGATGTAACCTTTTGTGCAGATGAGATATTAAAAGTGCTCCAAGCCTTTACAATCATTACCCGGTAATGATCCACAAGAGCTTCATTAGAAGATTGGGTGAAGCTGACCTGGAGATCACGGCCGTCACCGTTATCACTTACATCCTTTAACTGTACATTCGATGCCGGATTTACAGTTCCAGTTTTACCGCCGGAAGTCGTTATGGTCACCACTTTGGTACTTGGATTCCAACCCACATCATGACCCAATGACTCACTTACAAACCGTGTAGGAACCATCGTTCTTCCTTTCAAATTCTGACCCGGCACATCTAGAGTTACAGCTTTATTGTTAATCGTGGCTGTCTTTGAGCCAATCTTTAACATAATCGTTGTATCATCTTTAGTTGCAGTTACAGTTTGTGTTTTCTGATTCCACTTGATGGTGGCATTAAAGGCTTCAAAGATTGCCCGTAGGGGTACCATCGTCCGTCCATTTACCATCACCGGTGCTTGATCTGTGGACAATCGAACCCCATCAATAAAAATACTGATGGGCGCAGTAGCAGCTTTCACTGAAGATTGAAACATCATCGGCAAAACTAATAAGCCCACTAAAATAGAAATCCATAACTTCTTCACAGATTCACCCTCCTGGAATGACGAATACATTTTTTTCCTAACCTTTTGACGCTCCTACTAGGATAAAAGTTTCACGCATTATGGTTACAATATTTTAATCTGGAACCCGTTCCTTCGATCCGCCACAAACCGCTCTGTAAAAAGAAAAAGAAAGCGCAGTGTGCGCTCTCTCCTTTGTGTTATTCGCTGATACTTTTATCCACATTTTTCTTCGGAATTCCATCCAATCCGTACTCCCAATCATAAGCATCAAAAATTTTTCTCGCTACAGGTGCTGCACTGCTAGATCCAAATCCGCCTTCAGGAATAACTACAGCTACAGCAAGCTTTGGATTTTCACGTGGTGCAAAAGCTATAAACACTCCGTTATCACGGTTTATGTTTTTACTATCCGTCTGTTGTGAAGTTCCTGTTTTACGCGCAAAATCATAGGGGAAATCACCGAAGGCACTTTTAACGTCACTGTTCATCCCTTTCTTTATCTCCCGCCAATAGGATTTATCGAAAGTAGTCACTTCATCAAGCACTTCCCGTTTGAATTCTTTGATAACTTTACCTTTGGAGTCCGTGATCTTGCTTACTAGCTGTGGTTTGATTCGTTGCCCTTCATTGGCTAGTGTAGCCGCATATTGCGCCAACTGAAGAACGGTATAACGTCCCTGCTGCCCAAAAGAAGCATAAACAAGTGCCGACTGAACTGAACCCGCTTTAGCTTCAGCTTTATAATTCAAATCACCCAAGTATTCCCTTGGTAAACCTATCCCTGTTGGCACACCTAGACCGAATTCTTTCATATATGTGTCCCATACCCCGATGCCCTTAGACTTGTATTTTTCGTACAATTTTTTTCCGATCATATCAACCATATATACGTTTGAAGATTTTTCAATGGCTGTATAAGGATACAAAGAGCCGTATACATGATTGGATGAGTTCCTTACATTAGTCTCATGTCCTTCCCTACCAAATGAGGTGATCCCTTTATCTTGATAAGTAGAAGAAGTACTTATAAAGCCCTCTTTTAAGCCAATTAACACACTCAATGGTTTTATGGTCGAACCAAGCAGCACGGTGGATTCAAAATTATGCCCTGATCTTCCTGATGAGTATGGAGTTATCGTTCCATTTTGGTAATGCTTTTCAATTTTTTTATACACCTCTGGAGAGATCGAACCCGTAGCCCAACTGTTGGTATCATAGTCAGGCATACTTGCCATAGCAATAACATTACCTGTATCCACTTCCATGGCTACAGCGTAACCTGTTAAAGCATCAGGATGTGTTTCTCCCTGAACGGTGTGTGAATGCAACCACTGAATCTGATCTTTAATGGCTTCTTCGGTCTTCAGCTGAATTTTTTTATTAAGGGTCGTCCAGATAGTGCTTCCTTTGACCGGGGGTTCAATACTGACAATTTTTTCCGCCATATTCTGCGGATCTACGGAAACTTCCTTATAACCATTCTGTCCCCGAAGCTCCTTCTGGTATTGCAGCTCCAAGCCATCAAAGCCTACTAGCTCATCCTCTTTATAGTTAAGTCCAGGGTTCTGATTATTTTTCATCGCCTGAAGTACATCCTTATAAAGATCTAAACTAGTAGAGGATTTAAAAAATTTCACGTAACCAACAGCTTGTACAGCCACCGTATCGGTATCATAATGCCTGCTACTTTCCTCTATCACTTCAAGGTTTGGATATTCGTTTTTGTGTTCTAAAAAATAAGCGATTTCTTTCTTAGTTAAACCTGATTTAATTCTTCGTGCTACATAACCAGAGAGTTTTTTTGAATATAAATCCATAGACTCAAGGATCTCTTCTGTGGTTAGTTTTTTCTCATTAGGATCACCATAAGTTTCGAAGGCTTCTGCTAACTTGCTGGCGAGTGCCTTTGATTTATTATTTGCCTCAGCAGTTAAGGTAACTTTTTTCGTAGTTTTATCTGTTTTTGTTGCGGTATATTCCTTATCCAAAGTAAGGTACAAAGATTGAACGGGCGTTGAGTATGCCAATTTCTCACCATCAGCAGCGAGGATATTCCCTCTCAATGCCGATAATGCCACTATTTTCGTATCCCGATTAGCCTCAGCTTCAGATAACGTAGGTCCTTCGACAAATTGCAAGACCGCAAGGCGTAGGATAATCACACAAAAAATAATAAAAGTGCTAAAGAAAAAAATATTGATTCTTAATTCGCCAGAGTTGTTAATAGTTTTGCTGTCGTCTTGTACACCTTTTCTGTCGAAGAGCCTCACATAATCCCACTCCTTATTTCCAAAATTCTACAGCATAAGATTAAAGTATAAACTAGCAAACGGAAATATACAAAATTAAGAATAATAGTTAAATAATTGTTCACAAATCGATAATATCCAATTAAAAAAGCAGCTTTCCCCGGTATGGGAGAATCGCTGCTTTTTGTTTATGGGCGTTGGTGGCCTGCACCAATAAATTCTCAACATTCGCTGAGGCCTACGGACTCAGATGACGTTATATGCGCATTTTTAGCCTTTGGAGCTTGGTTTCGGACTCCAATGACGTTATTTCATAGGAAGAAGGGCAAATCGGGTGCTTTTCATACCAATAGCGACTATGCGGTCCGTTGGCACTTCAAATGCGAAATAAAGCTGCGTTTAAGGTCATCTGTGTCCGATAGCTGTAGCGTAAGGGAGGGGAATTTTAAACAGATGAAACGATGTTTGAGGAGTTCTTGATAGAGCAAGCTCTAATTAATCAGGGGGTGCCCAGCAGCCATTTTACGGCTGATGGGGCACCCCCTGATTTTTTCTTATAACAAAATCTACACTTTTCTAACCTGTGACCGGTACATTAAAAACAAGAAATACGGAGCCCCAATCAGCATAATAATAAGGCCTGAAGGGATTTCTTTCGGCGCCATTATGGTTCTTCCGAGCGTATCGGCAATAACGAGCATCAAGCCGCCAAGTAACCCTGACAAAACAATCGATCGTCTCGTATGATGACCAATCATCATACGCACCGCATGCGGCGCCATGAGTCCGAGAAAGCCAATTGTTCCCACACTTGCAACGGCTCCCGCTGCAAGCAAAACGCCGATAATCATAGCCCAAAGCCGCGTTCCTCGAACCGGCAAGCCCAATCCTGTTGAACTCTCGTCACCAAATGCCAACAAATCGCATTTTCGGCCCAAATAGTATGCAATCGGAACAAGTACAAGCAGGAATGCAAATAGGATGTAAAATTGATTCCAGCTTCGTCCATAAGTCGAACCCGTTAACCAAATTAAGGAGCTACTGCTCCATAAACTTCCTTTGACGATCATGACCTGGATTCCCGCAGAGGCAATAGCAGAGACTGCGATTCCAAGCAAGATCAGAACCGATGGATTCAAGGACCTGCGCCAGGCCATAAAAAAGACAAAAGCAGCAGCCAGTGCCCCACCCACGATTGCGGCAAGCGGAACTGCAAATACCGTCAATGCTGGCCAAACGGTCATTACGGCCAAAGCACCAAAGCCAGCCCCTGAGGTCACACCAATAATAGAAGCATCTGCCAATGGATTTCGAACAGCACTTTGAATCAATACACCACTGATTGCAAGTGCGATCCCTCCTGCAGCCGCTACGAGTGTACGGGGAAGCCGTAAATTCAGCAGGACGGAATAGGATTGATCCCCCCTATGGAACAGACTACTTAGCAATTCACTGATCGGTATTTTTGTTCCCCCAAACGATAAGCTTACGAGGATAATAACAATGAGCAGCACGGTCATAACTATAACCGTCGGCACAAAGCGCAGACGCAGTCCCGCCCCACCGATACTCATCGATGATTGGCCAGCGCCTGAGCCCGATATATTTTTCATCTTGGTGAGTACCAGCCAAATGAGCCACGGGGCTCCAATAATCGCCATAACTGCACCAACAGGCATTTCACCCACACTGCTTCGCACTACACGCGCTAGCGTATCCGCTGCCGTGATGAGCAAGGCTCCCCACAACGCGCTTGCAGGAATGAGCAGGCGATGCTTGCGAATCCCACTAAGTCTGACGAGATGGGGAGCCACTAAGCCGACGAAGCCAATCGGTCCAACCACGCTGACTACAACCGCAGCCATTAATACCGATAGGCCAAGTCCTGTCGCCCGAATTAACCCTACTCGCTGTCCAAGTGAACGAGCGGTTGACTCATCGAGCTCCAGCGCATCAAATTGTCTGCCGGCAAATATCGCTGCCAATAGCAGTACTACGACAAAAGGCCAGGCATATATAACACCGTCCCAATCCAACTGGATTAGGGAACCTGAACCCCATAAAAACAGATTTTGTGTTTCTGTTCTTTTAAAAATATGTATGGCCGATGTAAACGCTCCGAGCACCATGGAGACGATCATACCTGACAAAGCCAGCCGAACAGGTGTGGCTGCCTTGCCTCCACTCAATAAATAAGCGGCTAAAGCAGCAAGCAGTCCCCCTGCAACTGCGAGCAAAAATGGAAACTCATGCTGCAAAGCAGGAAAAGCTACCATACCAAGCACGACCATAAAGTATGCCCCGGCATTAATCCCAAGTGTATCTGAGGAAGCAAGCGGGTTCTTCGTTATAGTTTGCAATAATGCCCCAGCCACAGCCAGAGCAGCCCCGGCCAGCAGACCAATAACTGTACGTGGCATGCGGATATCCCAGAGCAGATTATGTTCCATTATATCTTGGCGATTCAGCAAACCATCTATTACAGTAGCTGCAGGGATCTTGGCTTCCCCAAAGCCTAAACTTAAAACGAACAGAATGAAGAGGACGGCAAAGCCGCCCCCAAATATTCCAATGATCCGCCAGTTCATGCCGATAGAGGCTTCTTTGCTACTCTTTTCGTTCATAACCGCACTCATTTCGTTAATGTATTTACAACTTCATCCACGATAACTTTAGAGGAGATCGGACCGCCGAACACCCAAGTAGTACTGCTCAATCCGAAGGTGCGATTCTCTTTCACAAAGTTAAGGCCATTCCAAACGGAATTATCCTTCAGTTCTTTCGTGAAAATATTATCATCCTCTTGGACGATATAGATCAGATTTGTATCCTGAACCGCAGGCAATGCTTCAACTGTAGAGGTGCTGAATCCGTAAACTTCGAAATTTTCAGGTTTCCAGTCGTTTTTCAGACCGATCCGATCCAAAGTTTGTACCGCAAGTGAATTATCTGTAAAAAGACGCATCGTTGCTGCATTCTGGTAGCTGTATGCTTGTGTCAGTACATAGTTCAAGCCTTCTTTGCCTGCATCAGCCAGCTTTGCTTTTGCATCTGCATAATGTGCATCCAAATCAGCAAGAACCTTATCGGCTTCTGCTGTTTTACCTACTGCCGCTGCAATCGTTTTGAAAGTATCTTCCATCAGTGTGTACTGATTACCTTCTCCTTCATTCGGATACAAGCCGAAAATCAATGTTGGAGCGATACTTTTAAGTTGATCATAGATTCCTTCATGCCCACCCGTATTGGCAATAATCAGATCAGGCTTTAATGAAGCAATTGTCTCCAGATCTGGCTCGTCACGGGAACCAACATCAGTCACGTTTGCATCAAGTGGTGCTTCAGAAGTCACATACAGCTTATAGTTTTCGTTATCTGCGTTACCTACTGGCTGCACTCCCAGTGCAATAACATCCTCCGTAAAGGTCCATTCCAATACCACAACTTTTTGTGCAGGTTTGTCCAGCGTAATCTCACCTTTAGAATCCTTTAAAACAATAGGACCGCTTGTAGATTCACTGCCCGCGTTTTCAGCAGCTGGTTTATCAGTTGCTCCCGCGTTCGATGTTGAATTGTTCTTTTGGTTAGTACTACAGCCCGATACGACCAATATAATAGCAATAACCATAAATAAACTAATTAACCTTTTGTGCATTTGCTTTATCCCCCTGGATTCAACGTTCGAAGTTGATTCCATGATAACCGTTATCAATCTATTGATAATGATTATCACAGAAAACATATTAGTAATCTTATACGCGATTCTCCCGAAAGTCAAAGTTAAAATTTAAGGCTTAACCGTCCCTACTCCATGATCTGGTTTGTAATTCTTTCAATGTGTATGGTCAGATACAGCATTTCATCATTTGTTAACTCCCGATTATATGTTTTATCAATATAGATTTTAATTTTCTCAACGCTTGCGAAAGCTTCCTTATACTGCTGCTTTACCAAAATAAATAGGCCATTCTCATTATCAGGAGGTGGAGTACCATTGATGAGACGTTGTGCAAAAAATTTCAAATGAGTGATAAAACGGTAATAAGCAAGGGACTCCTCATCGTACTCTAGCCTGAAATGGCGCTTCACGATATTTAGGATGTCGTTCATAATCTTGGTGATATTCACCATGTTAGGCATCTCTTCATTTAGTTCTGCATTCACCAGATGGAGCGCAATATGTCCGGCCTCATCTTCGGGAAGTCTGACTCCGAGCTTGGAATGTATAATTTGAAGCGCAGCTTTCCCAACCTCATATTCTTCTTTATAGAATTTTTTGATTTCCCAAAGCATGGCGTTTTTAATCTTCATCCCTTTTGAGAATCTCTCCAGCGCAAAACTGATATGATCTGTCAGACTAACATAAATACTGTCATCCAGCATTTTACCGAGCTGCAGTTTGGCGAAGTTTATAATCTCTTCTGAGAGCTCCATGTGCTCGATTGGAATCTCGGAAAGCAGCGTTTTTAGCTTATCTGAAAGTTTTTGATTACTTAAAGTGAATATCTTTTCAATTTTATCTTCTTCTAAAAAGTCTCCACGTTTTTTCTTAAAGGCCAGTCCTCTTCCCATAACTACTAGTTCAAAATTTTGGTCATCTATGACAGTAACAACATTGTTGTTTAACACTTTTTCGATCCGCATATTACAGCTCCTTACCTTTTCATCTTACGAAGCTAGCACTTTTTTATAGTATTCTATAATAAAAAATCGATCTCTAAGTAGCAGTACTAAGAGATCGATTCCATTCATACCTTATGACTCTTCAATAGATCACACTACAACAGTCAGCAAATCTTCACCCGGTGTAATAACTGTTTTATTGGTACCAATCACATCACTATAATTAGCCGTATTGGTAATAATTATCGGTGTTGTGCATTGATAACCTTCATTTTTTATTTGTTCAAAATCAAACTCAATCAATAGATCACCCTGTTTAACGGTTGCTCCTTCTTGCACCTTCACATCAAAGTATTTACCTTTTAGCTTCACGGTTTCTATACCGATATGAATCAAGACCTCAACACCCTCATCCGATACTACCGCAATACAATGACCTGTTCTGAAAATAGTGGATACAACTCCACTTACCGGTGAATAAAGCTTACCTTCTGTGGGTTCAATTGCAATCCCCTTGCCCATTGCTTCAGAAGCAAAGGCAGCATCATCTACTGAGGTTAACGGGATTACGTTACCAGCCAGAGGGCTTACAACGGTTGAACTTTTAACGGCGTGAGGGAGGATAACCTCGCTTTTTTCAGTATTCGTTTTTTCTTCTACAATATTCACTTTCTTTTTATCTTCATAACCAAATACCATGGTAATTACCATAGCCAATACAATGGTCACACCTGCTATAATCGCTTGAACGGCCAGCGGAGAGAATGCGGGAAGACTTAATACGCTCACAAATGCGAAGACTTCCATCTTCACTTTGAAAAGACCACTAAGTGCTCCACCTACACCGCCGGCAATGGTTACATAAATGAAAGTCCGTTTGTAGCGAGTCAGCAAACCGTAAATAATAGGTTCTGTTACACCTGAAAGCGCGCCTGGTATAAATGTACTGCCGGCCAATGTTTTCAACTGTTTGTCCTTTGTTTTCAGGAAGATACCCAACGCTACACCCAGCTGCGCGAAGATGGCCATGCCGGCCATTGCATATATTGGATCTCCACCCTTAGCAATGTTCTCAAGAATAATTGGCACAAGTCCCCAGTGCAATCCGAGTACAGTCAAATACGTCCAAGCTATTCCCACAATTGCCCCTGTAACAATACCGCTTTTCGTACTGAGGAACAAAATAGCGTCTCCAATTAAATTCCCTACATTCACGCCAAACGGTCCGAAAGCCAAAATAGTTAACGGAACAATCACAATCAAACATAGCATAGGGACCAAGAACATCTGCAAATCCTTGTGTATAAACTTTCTTAGCTGCTTATCCAATAAAGCGTATATACAGATGGCGATAAAAATCGGAAACACGCTTGATGAATAGTCCGAAATTACTAAAGGAATACCTAAAAAATGTGGAGATTCAACACTTGCTAATCCCGTAATATTAGGTTCAAGTAAAGCCGCACCGATACTACCACCCACATAAGCATTAACACCCAGCCTAATCGATAACGTAATTCCTAAGAAAATGGGTAGAAAATAAAACACAGCATTACTAGCGCCGGCTAATACTTTGTAAGTTTCACTATCCGCACTTAGAACATGTAACGAAGCAAGTACGGTTAATAGCGCTTTCAACATACCCGCACCTGCTAAAGCACCAATCAGAGGCGAAAAGCTTCTAGAAATAACATCAAAAATCAGAGTCCCTATAGGTTTCTTTACCTTGTTCTCGCCAGAGTCACTGTTAGGGGATATGGATTTGGCAATTTCTTTATACACATCAGCAACATGGGTACCCACTATAACTTGAAACTGTCCCCCTTTGCTAACTACCCCAATAATCCCTTTCATTTTTTCCAAATTTTCTTTATCAGCTTTTTGCTCATCGTTAAGTGTGAATCTTAGTCGCGTGGCACAATGAATCACATTGTTAATATTTTTCTCCCCACCGACAGATTGAATAATGTCTTTACTTAGCTGTTCATAACTCATTTTTATACACCCCTTTGTAACAGATCAATTAATCACGGATATCAGGGAACACAAAAAAACCTAAATCACATCTATGTACGAGAGAGATTATCCCCGTAATCATAAATGAAACTTAGGTTTTGCCTGCTATGCAGTAGCAATCCTGATATCCGATTAATTTATTATTTACAAATTAACATGTTCAATTAATGATGTCAACAATAAACCAGAGCCTGTATAATATTGGATAACAAAAAAGACCCTGATAAATCAAGAATAACTTGATTATCAGGACTTTTTTTTAGAACAGGCTTTGTCCGTTGGATTCAATTACTTCTTTGTACCAGTGGAAGGACTTCTTACGGTATCTGTCCAGTGTACCTGAACCATCATCATGACGATCTACATAAATGAAACCATAACGTTTCTTCAGCTCGGCGCTTGTTGCGCTAACCAAGTCGATGCAGCCCCAGCTTGTGTATCCCATAACTTCCACGCCATCAGCAATAGCTTCCGCTACTTGAACCAAATGATCTTGCAAATAATTGATCCGGTAATCATCGTTTACGATCTTCTCACCGTTCCCGTCTACAACCAGCTGATCGACGGCGCCAAGGCCATTTTCCACGATAAACAGCGGTTTTTGGTATCGGTCATAGAACATATTCATCACATAACGCAAGCCCTGCGGATCGATCTGCCAACCCCATTCGCTCGCTTCCAGATACGGATTCGGTACCCCACCCAGCAGGTTTCCTTCTCCTCTGATCTGTTTCTCCGGATCAGCCGTTTCACATGTGCTCATATAGTAACTGAACGATATGAAATCCACGGTATGCTTCAGAATTTCCTCGTCCCCTGGCTCGAAATGAATGTGAATTCCATTTTCCTTAAAGAACCGTTTCATATAGCCTGGATAATAACCTCTGCTATGAACATCCGCAAAAAACATATTTTTGTGATCACTTTGCATCGCCTTGATCAAGTCGTCCGGATGCGGAGTGAGCGGATAAATTGGCATGCTCAGCACCATGCAGCCTATTTTGAAATCAGGATTGATCTCATGACCGATTTTTACCGCCAAAGCACTTGCAATGAACTCATGGTGAATGGCCTGATACAGATCCTGCTTACTCAATTTTTCCAATGGAGTATTGATTCCGCCACTCATAAATGGGAACTCTAGGATAGAATTGATCTCGTTAAAGGTCAGCCAGTATTTGACCTTGTTCTTGTAACGATTAAAGATCGTTCTCACATAACGCTCGTAAAATTCCACCATCTTACGGTTAACCCATCCATCATACTCTCGTGCCAAATGCAGCGGGGTCTCATAATGGGAGATCGTAACTAGCGGTTCGATGCCGTATTTATGACACTCGTCGAACAGGTCGTCGTAGAACTGCAAGCCCTGTTCATTCGGCTCCAGCTCGTCCCCTTTCGGGAAAATCCGGGACCAGGCAATAGACGTCCGGAATACTTTAAAGCCCATTTCCGCAAACAGCTTAATATCTTCTTTATATCGGTGATAGAAATCGATACCAATCAACTTCATGTTATCGTCGGTAGGAACTTCTGTAGGCGCAGACTTAATGCCATGCGGCATGACATCTTGGGTAGACCAGCCTTTGCCATCATCCTGATATGCCCCTTCAAGCTGGTTAGCGGCTACAGCCCCACCCCATAGGAATCCTTCTGGAAATTGTAAGTTCATATTTCTTCCCGCCTTTGCTATTGTGATAGTATAGGTTTACTGCTCTAATCCGAATCCTAAACCTTGGAACGCGTTACATGTCAAGGATTAATCTTGCAAAGGAGATAAGCCGATGTCCACACTTGACGAAATTGCTAAGCTGTCGGGCTTTTCCAAAGCTACGGTATCCCGAGTCCTGAACGATTCTCCCCATGTCAGCAAGGAAACTAGGGAGAAAATTCTCGCCATTATGAAAGAGACGGACTATGTTCCCAATCGGAATGCCATATCTTTATCCAAAGGCCAAACCCAGCAAATCGGCATGATTACCTTAGACCTCAACGAGCTTATTTTGTGCTTCATGAACAGCTTCGTCGAAATTTCCGGCCGTTACGGGTATCAGACGATTATTTATACCACCGGCGGTGATAAGCAAAAGGAACTTCAGGCCTTCGAGGATCTCAAACAAAAAAGAGTCGACGCTCTGCTTATTCTGACCGCTGTTAACGATAAAAATGTCATAACTTCCTACTGCAAATACGGCCCGATTGTGTCTTGGCAACGCATGGACCATCCTGAAATACCGTCAGTTGCCATGAACCAATATGACGGATATGCACTCGCTCTAGAGCATTTGATAGAGCGGGGTTATACGCGTATCGCTAATGCTTTTGGCCGCCCAAGCAGCATAAATACCCAGAGTAGACGACTAGCTTATGAGCAAATCATGACCAAATATAATCTTCCCATTGTTGAGAAATGGTATTACTCCACGATTTATGGAATCCGTGACGGAGAGCAATTGGTGCGAACCCTAATTGGACAACCAGATCAGCCGGATGCCATTCTGTGCTCCAATGATTTGGTGGCGGTGGGCGTTCTGAGCGAAGCACGTAGACAGCAGCTGGAGGTGCCCCGTGATCTAGCCATCATTGGTTTTGATAATTCGGAGCTGTCACAGACACTCGGAATTACCACTGTTCGGAATCCGATTGCAGGACAGGCGGAGAACGCCTTTCTTCTGCTGGCTCCAACCCTGCTTGGACTGGATATGGAGCTGCAGCCCCTATCATTCCAACTGATCGAACGGGAGACAACATAGGTTGCCCATTCCCAGAAGATTACGACTGTACATTCCATAAAAAAAGTAAAATTGTATTGAAAATATGATGAAGATGGGTGTTTTTTATGACAAATAATGTATTGAATCCTAGGGTTGATAAATTTTTAAGTAAAGCGAAACAATGGCGGGAAGAATATGAGCAGTTGAGAACGATCGTGCTTGATTGCGGGCTGACCGAAGATTATAAGTGGATGCATCCATGTTACACATTTGATGATAAAAACATAGTATTAATTCATGGATTTAAAGAATATTGTGCGCTTCTCTTTCACAAAGGTGCCTTGTTACAGGATCCCAATGGGATTCTAATTCAACAAACAGAAAATGTGCAGGCAGCGCGCCAAATTCGGTTTACGAATGTGCAACAAATCGTTGAAATGGAAGCTGTTCTGAAAGCCTACATTCAAAATGCCATAGAAGTTGAAAAAGCGGGTTTGGAAGTCGAATTAAAAAAGAAAGAGGATTACCTCATTCCTGAAGAGCTTCAGACTAAATTCGCTGAACTTCCTGGCTTGAAAACTGCTTTTGAAGCCCTAACGCCTGGACGGCAAAACGCATATATTTATCATTTTTCTCAAGCCAAACAATCCAAAACCCGCGTATCCCGAATTGAAAAATTCATCCCGCAAATCCTTGAGGGCAAGGGATTAAATGATTAGCGTTGCTGACAATGAGTCAATTAAGCCTTAGGGTTAGTTGACTCATTTTTTAATTTGTCTTCTTCTAACTGCTTGTAATAATCCTCAACAAAGGCCTTGAACTTTTTAGCGACATTAGTCATGTACCGGTTGGTATACCATGAGATTTCAATGGTGCGGGTACTTATGGGTTCTTCAATGGGAAGAAGCACGACAGAGGATCCTTGAGACCCCCCCCAAGTTACAGCGGGGATAAAAGAAACCCCTAGTCCCGAACGGACTAGACTGCGTACCATCGAAGGCTCATCGCATTCATAAATGATACGCGGAGCAAATCCGGCGGCGTGACATAGAGAATCCGTCGTGTCGCGCAGCTGCTTGCCTATTTTCAAACTAATAAAACCGTCTTCCGCGAGTTCATTCAGACGTACACTTTTACGGGTTGCGAGCCTGTGCTCATTAGGAACCGCCAGCAGGATTTCTTCCGTTAATACCGGTGTCGACACTGTTCCTGGAATCTTGAGCGGAGTAGAAGAAATACACAAATCAAAAGCCGGATAACGTGAGATCTCCTGATCCTGCTGCAATAGCTTGAATTGAGCTTCCGGGTATTTCTGACGAAATAATGTGATCATATCCGGAAGCAAATAGGAACCCGCTTGGATAAAAATCACTACAGTTCCTGTCGGTCGCTCAGACAAGTCCAATAGCTCTGTTTTCCCCTCCTCTAACGTTTGTAGGGCTAAATCAACTTTCACAAGAAACCGCTTTCCATATTCATTTAATCGAATGTATTTTCCTGTGCGATCAAACAATTTGACGTTTAATTCGCCCTCAAGATTTTTGATCATTTTACTTATAGCAGGCTGTGAGATTTGGAGTATTTCGGCTGCTTGGGTCATATTCTCAAGCTTTGCAACCGTTTGAAAGTACCGAAGCGAAAGTAAATCCAACGAACCCACCCTCTTCTATAACCTTAGAGTTATGTATTTTATATATAATAATATATTTTTCATCATCATAGCAGAACACTATAATAAAGAGAATTAAAAATACATAAGAATCTGCAGGAGAAAGGGGAACTATAAATGAGCACACGAGAACCCATGGAAGAAATTATTACAGTCTCCAGCGGTCAGCTTAAAGGCATACGTCTGCCAACACTTGGGGCGATCGCATGGTTAGGGATTCCTTATGCGGAACCTCCCATAGATAAGCTCAGATGGAAAGCACCGCGTGAGATAGAACCTTGGACAGGTGTATTGCCTGCATGCCATTTTAATAATAGCAGTGTCCAATTCATTCAAGGGGAACCTGGCGGCAGTGAAGATTGCCTCTTTTTGAATATTTGGCGACCGGATCATGCCGAGGCAGGCTTACCCGTATTCGTCTTCCTCCACGGCGGCGGAAATATTGGGGGTTCGGGACGGGATTTTCAAGCTGGAGAATTGGCGTGTAAGACAAATAGTATAGTGGTTACAGTGAATTACCGTTTAGGAGCAATGGGATTTTTCCGGCATCCCTCACTCCGAACCGGGGACCCCTTGGATGACTCAGGAAATTACGGTCTCCTCGATGTTCTTCATGCGCTAAAGTGGCTGCGCAATAACATTGTTTGCTTTGGGGGAAATCCAGGGAACATAACATTAGGGGGCCAGTCTGCAGGTGCAAGAAATGCATTAGCTGCTTACCTTTCACCGCTGGGCAGAGGGCTCTTTCATAAGCTTTTTATTATGAGCGGAGGTTTAACAACGGCTGTTACGGAGCAAAGCGAAGAAAAAGCAGATGACATTTTAACAGAGTTATTAATAAAAACAGGAATGGTCAGCACTCAAGGTGAGGCAAGAGTATGGATTTCCACACAATCTGCGGATAAGATTTCCGCCTTCCTATATCGTCAGAATGCCTTTCACTTTGTCGAAATCATTCGTGAGACGGGGCTTCAGATGGCTGCTTTTCCCCATTTGATCGAAGATGGCACGGTCATTCCTATTGGTGGCTTCGACAATCTAAATAACCGCGATCACCCTTCCCTGCCGATCATCCTTGGCAGCACTGCCAGCGAATTCTCCGAGTTCACTTTATGGGATACTCATTTCTTCTCCCTAGTGCAAAAGGAAGAGTTAGCCGGAAATCTGGAAGAAAAGAAGCTCTATGAAGCTGCAGTCCAATATGGGAGCGATCTGTATGCAGAATTTAATGTAGAGCAGACTACAGAGATATTATTAAGTGCGATTCCGGAGATGCCCATCTATGCTTACCGCTTCGCCTGGGGGTTAAGAGACGGAGTGATCGATCCTTATATCCGTTTTCTTATGGGTGCCCCGCATGGTGCAGACATCCCCTTCTATACAGGTGACTTTTCCGGTGTCCAGGAAAGATTTCCTGCGGATGTAATTTCCGAGCATAACGAGCCTGGGCGTAACATGCTCTCTTCCCTAATGAGGGACTATTTACGGCATTTCCTATATACCGGTAATCCTAATGCTGAGGGACAACCTGCTTGGCAACGATACACCCCTAATCCCCGGTCTGCGGAAATTCTCTGGTTAGATGCTAGCCAGGATCAAACTATTGTTCAATCCGTCTGCAAACTTGTAAAAAAAGATATCCTGTCCCAAATGGACAATGATCCCCGTTTAGCAGCAGAACAGCGCAATTGGCTAAAAAACAATTTATTTGCGGGACGTTTTTTCTGGTAAGATAAATGATTGTAGAATTCACGTAGAGGAAGGAACATGCTGTTGTGCTAACTTACTTACTGCTCTTAGTCATCGGGCTAGCAGCTGGCATTTCCGGTTCATTGGTCGGACTTGGCGGCGGGTTCATCGTTGTGCCTGCGTTGGCTTTCCTTTTTCCTGATATGGAGCCTTCACATCTGGCTGGAACATCAATGGCGATGCTGCTTTTCAACTCCATCTCAAGTACTTATGTGTACGCAAAGCAGAAGAGAATCGATTATCAAGCAGCGCTCACCTTTGCCGCCGTTTCGATTCCGGGTTCAGTAATAGGTGCACTCTTTACCAAGCAAATGGGCGGGAGAATGTTTTTCGTAAGCTTCGGTATTTTCTTAATCCTTGTCGCTTTATTGCTCTTGTTCAAGCCGAATAAACCCATCCATTGGCCTTTCAAACCAACCGTGAAGCGAAGCTTTTCCGATAATAGCGGTGCTCATTTCGAATATGCTTATCATATGCCTACCGGCATAATCATCAGTTTTCTTGTTGGCTTTGTAGCAAGCCTATTTGGGATTGGCGGCGGGAGTCTTATGGTTCCGACAATGACCTTACTTCTCAACTTTGCCCCCCATATCGCTGTTGCAACTTCTATGCTTCAAATTTTCCTGTCAGCTATCGTAAGCACCACAACACATGCCTTTTTATTGAATGTTGAATGGTTTATGGTGTTAGCCCTAGCACCTGGCGCAATTATCGGCGGTCAAATTGGCGCACGCCTGGCAAAACGCCTTCCTGCCAAGCTGCTTTTAAAGCTATTAGCCGTTTTTCTCATCATCGTTTCGCTTCGTTTGATGATGAAAGGGTAGGTCATTATGTAAAAAGTCCTGATGGATCAAGAGTTTCTTGATCCTCAGGACTTTTTTATTGTGACTGTGGGACTGATTCCTTGATATCAGCGACATTTCAAATTGCAAGGCAGAAACGGATCCCTTCTTCTATCATAATTTAGCCCCCTATAAATAAGAGACTTGGCCAATCCTATCGAATTTTAAGTCTCTTCAGGATTTCTTTAGAATTCCCCCACCTAATTCCTCAGTTTTTTTAGTTAAGATTTCTGTATTGAAGTAAGCGAAGGAGGTGGCATATTGGCCAGTAATACCGTCTTAGAGCTAATCAATCAGTATGGATATCTGATTTTTTATCTTGCTTTCACGTTAGGCCCTTTTGGAATTCCAATCCCTAATGAAATTACAATCCTCACTGGAGCTACCCTAAGCCACATGGGGATTATCAATTCCTGGATGACTTATTTCTGCATTTTATCAGGGCTATTAACGGCCTTTACGGTTGCCTACTTTGCAGGTAAATTCTTTGGGCAAAAGCTGAAGTGCAAATTTGAAGCTAATAGACATTTTAAAAAAGCAGAGCAGATTCTAAAAAAACGTGGGCGTACAGCTATGTATATCGGCATGTTTATTCCAGTTGTACGTTACATCATTCCCATGTTGATCGGGCTCAGCGGTACAAGCTATAAACGATTTGCCCTTATTTCATATCCCAGTGCTTTAAGTTGGACCTTACTGTTCTTTTTTGTAGGAACGTACTTTGGAGATCACATCCTATCAAAATTAATAAACATCTAAATCAATTCTAAAATTATGGAGGAATTCCGAATGAGCTTCAATGAAAAACTCTTATTTTTAAGAAGTTTTATTCAGGATCCAAAACAGGTAGGCAGTGTTACCCCGAGTTCCCGGTTTCTGGCACACAGCATGGTTAACCAAGCCCCTTGGCATGAAGTTAAAGCAGTCGCTGAACTTGGATCAGGTACAGGTGCAATCACCCGTGTAATCAATACTAAGGTAACTAGTACAACGAAAGTGTTACTATTTGAGATGGATAAAACCATGAGGCATAACCTGAAGACAAGCTATCCGGACTTTTCTTGTTATCATAATGCTGCTAGTTTAGTAGAAACAATTAAAGGTTCACATATTCATCAGTTAGATTGTATTTTTAGTGGGCTGCCCTTTTTCAATTTTGAGCCCGAATTAAGAAATACATTGGTTGAACAGATCTACCAATCCCTTAAACCTGAGGGATTATTTATTGCCTTTCAGTATTCACTTCAAATGAAGAAGCAACTCTCCGAATATTTTAATATTGATACAATAAAATATGTGCCATTTAATTTCCCTCCCGCTTTCGTCTACGTCTGTCGTAAAAGGGAAACATAATAAAATAAATATAGAAGAGGGGCAGCGTCCATTGAATACAATTCTTGTTGCAGATGATGATTCTGAAATTCGAGATGTGATTCATGTTTACTTAAGAAATGAAGGTTACCAAGTGCTTGAAGCTGCAGATGGTCAAGAGGCGTTGAGTACAATACAAACAACATCCATTCAACTGGTTATCCTGGATGTCATGATGCCTCAAATGGACGGTATCACAGCCTGTCTCAAAATTAGGGAAATATCAAATATCCCAATTATTATGCTCTCAGCCAAGCAAGAGGACATTGATAAAATCACGGGTCTAACTACCGGGGCAGACGATTACATGATCAAACCGTTTAATCCACTGGAACTACTGGCCCGTGTAAAAGCTCAGTTACGGCGTCAGTCCTTAATTGGAAAGGAAGAATTCAACTCTCTGCTTATAATTAAAAACCTGATCATAGATAAAAATAAACATTTCGTAAAGTTAAATGGAATTGAAGTTTCATTAACTCCACTAGAGTTTGCGATTTTAACCCTGCTTGCAAGCCGGCCTGGGCAAGTTTATAGTTCGGAGCAAATTTACGAGAGTGTATGGAAAGAGCCTTACGGATATTCTGACAATACCGTAATGGTTCATATTCGTAACTTAAGAGAAAAATTAGAGGAAAATCCAAGAGAACCTCTGTATATTAAGACAGTCTGGGGAGTTGGTTACAAAGTTGATTAAAATCATACAAGATCTACAAATAAATAAACGCATTCAATCCAATATCTTAATCAGGATGGTGTTGAGTTTCATAATTACCATTGCGATAAATACCTCACTTAGCATCTTGTTCTTTCATTTTGGAAATGCAACAAAATTGGATTGGGTGTTCAATTTTCTTGCCTACCTTCTTACTCCGATGTTTTTCATTATTTTCGTTATTACATTTTTTACATTGACCCGGCGAATCGTCAAAGATTTAATTGCGCTGGAACAAGGACTTCAGATTATATCCGAAGGTAATTTGAGTTATCGGGTAAAAGTTGTGCGCCAAGATGAACTAGGACTGGTGGCTTTGAACATCAACCGGATGGCAGAGCGCTTAGAGCAACAGATCATCAAGGAACGCGAAATAGAAAAATCCAAGATGGAGATGATCACGGGGATTTCACACGACTTACGCACCCCTCTTACAAGTATTATCGGGTATATTGAGCTTTTACGTACAGAATCGTACCAAGATAAAAAAGAATACACACGTTTTATTCAAAACACCTATAACAAGGCGCTTCATTTGAAGAAACTCCTTGATGATTTGTTTGAATATACCCGACTTAATTCGGTGGATTCCCGTTTAAATCTGGAGAGAATCGATTTTTCGCAGCTTTTGAATCAATTGTTGTTCGAATTCGAACCAATCGCTCAAGAAAACAATGTGCATCTTATAAAAGATATAGATAAGAGCCCAATCCTCACCTTAATCGACAGTGAGAAAATAGCCAGAGCCATAGATAATCTACTTATGAACGCCTTAAAATATTCCATCAGCCCGGGAAGCATTAGCATACGAATTACAACTGATTCTGAACACTGTACCATTGAGATTGAAAATAAAGGAACTCCCCTCTCACAGGATCAAGAAAACCGTCTATTTGACCGATTTTATAAGGTTGACCACTCAAGAAAAAGCCAGGGAATTCAAACCGGGGCAGGACTTGGTCTTTCGATAGCTAGGAATATTGCTGAGTTGCACAAGGGTACTTTAACGCTTAAACACACTCATGACGTCTTCACATTCCAACTGAGATTGCCTTTCGGAGAGGATTGCTAATTGATTATGTCTGAATACTTACTTTTCTTACAAGGCTTCCTCAAAGATCCAAAGCGGGTAGGAAATATTCTACCCAGTTCGCAATTATTAGCCAATAAAATAGTCCAGTCTGTACAATGGCATAATGTAAATGCCGTTGCAGAGCTTGGAGCTGGTACAGGTGCTATTACACATCTCATGACATCACAATTAACGAATTCTACAAAAGTGCTTTTGTTTGAGCGGAATAAAAAAATGAGAGAACACTTAAAAGCAATTTATCCGGAATGCATTTTCCATTCCAACGCCAGCTACTTACTCAAGAAATTGAATCAGGAAGGCATCCGTGAGTTAGATTGCATAATTTGCGGATTACCATTTTTTAATTTTTCAATTGAAATGCGTGACAAAATCCTACATCAGATTGTTAAGTCACTTAAACCAGGCGGAATTTTAGTTGCATATCAGCACTCGCTGCACATGAAAAAAAGATGGGCTAAACAACTACTTATTGAGAAAATTGAATTTGTGCCTTACACTTTCCCTCCAACATTCGTATATATTTGTCGTAAAAAAGAATGACACATGAATATTCGGAAAACAGTAATTTCTAAAGAATGTATAATTATTGAGAATGGAAATGGCCAGGCTTATGTGCAGCCAATACTGTTGCAGGATTATAAAAAAGTCCTGATGATCAAGATTATCTTGATCATCAGGACTGGATTTAGTGTGAGAAAACTACGTTACAAACGGTGACAAGATGACTTACAACTCACACCACGTTACAAACGGTGACAATTTATCCCCGCTGTCTCATGCCCTCAAACAGCAAAATCGTCGCCGCCATTGCGGCGTTCAGCGATTCCGCGCGGCCTGCCATCGGGATGATGATACTCTTGTCCACGAGTCGCGCCGTTTCCGGCGAGATGCCTTTTCCTTCGCTGCCAATCAGCAGCCACTGGCTGCCGTGGAAATTGTGCTCATAGCACGATTCTTCGCCCTGCAGCGAAGTGCTCACCAGCAGCGCCCCATTTTCCCGGGCCTGTGGCAAAATCTCACTTAAATCTCCCTCCACCACCGGAAGATGGAACATCGAGCCCATCGTGGAACGGATGGTCTTCGGATTATAGAGGTCGGCACAGCCTTGTCCGAGGATCACTCCGTCTGCTCCCGCTGCATCCGCACTGCGGATGATGGTGCCGACATTGCCCGGATCCTGCACGCCGTCCAGCACAACCACAAGGCTATCCTTCTTCGCTAGGATAGCTTCTACTGCCTGCTGTTCCTTCCGCACGATGGCGAACACCGGCTGCGGCGTATTGGTGCTGCTGCATTTTGAGATGATCGCCGCCGAAACGCCAATCACTTCCATTCCCTGAACGGCCTGAAGCAGCCCCTTAAGTTCAGCAGGCATTCCTTTGTCGAGGTCATAAGCAAGGCATTCCACATCTGCTTCAGCCAGCAGTGCTTCTTGAACCAGATGAACGCCCTCTACGATATATTTACGAGCCTTGTCACGATGCTTTTTCTCCTGTAACCCGGCCCACTCTTTAACCCGCGTATTTTGCGGAGACATGATTTCCATAAAGTCTTCCTTTCTTCTGCCTTGCCATTTATTCTTTGTTCCTACTGATACGCCATCTCCAGCTTCGTCAAATTATCCTTATGCCCAACAATAACAAGGATATCGCCATCGATCAGGCGATCCTCTGCACGGGGAGAGATGTTCATTTCTTCACCTTGGCGGATGGCCATTACGTTGCAGCCAAATCTTGCGCGGATGTCGAGCTCCTGTAGATTTTTTCCGAGCATCGGTCCGGATACCTTCATATCCAGAATACTGTAGTCCGGCGACAGCTCAATATAATCCAATATATTAGGCGAAGCAAGATGATGCGCAACCCGCATTCCCATATCCCGTTCAGGATAAATCACCTTGTCCGCACCAATTTTGCTTAATACTTTGCCGTGCAGTTCACCTTTGGCTTTTGCCAGAATTGCAGGCACACCCAGGTCTTTTAGGATAAGTGTTGTCAGGATGCTAGCTTGTATGTCCTCGCCAATGGCTACAACCACCACATCAAAATTGCGAATACCAAGGGCACGCAGCGCCTCCTCATCCGTGGAATCTGCAGATACGGCATGAGTTACAATACTTGAAATTTCCTGTGTTCGCTGCTCGTCAGCATCAATCGCAAGTACATCAAACCCCATGCCGCTGAGCGCCTTAGCAACACTAGATCCGAAACGCCCCATACCGATGACGGCATATTGTTTTTTGGCCATGTCTATGTACCTCCCGTAGCATTCTATATCTCAAACAGTATAGCATAAGCCAAGAAGAAACGTCATTGCCGTCCTTATGGATGACAACCGTTTCTCGTAGGAATATAAGGATGATATATATGTGTCAAACTTATACTATCTTATATTTGGACAAAAACTTGAATTTCCAGCACCTTTGCAGGGCACATTATAACGAGGTCAATATCACTATATTTTCAAAAAAGGAGGTACATTATGCCCGTTACCATTGACTTGCGCCAGGCGATTATTCATAAAGTGCACGGTCAATCTGAAGAGGATTTACGTCATATGATTGAAGGCTCTGTGGACGGTCCGGAGGCAGCACTCCCGGGACTTGGCGCCGTGTTCGAAATGATCTGGAAGGATTTAGATCCCGCTAAGCAAGATAGGTTGGTTACCATGCTACATGATCACCTGGAGACTATTACCCCTGGGGATATCACATCGTAAACTGACCGCAACTAGTCAAAAACCTCCGCTCACCATGGTGTAACTTCACCTATGGAGGCGGAGGTTTTATTATTACATTCAGAAAGTTATAGCGTCCTAATTATAGTAATGCTTTTGGAGCCATTTCCAGGAATTTAGCTGTCGGGTTCTTATCCATCGCTGTCCGCATAGCATATTCGTTCTCGAACAACACGACAAAATTGCCCTTCTTATCCGTCACCAACGTTGAGTTGATTCTGAATTTGCTCGCATCCGGCTTAGTTTCATCTACGATCCAACGTGCAAACTGGTACGGCATTCTCTGCAACTGAACATCCACACCATATTCACCCTTCATGCGGTACTCAAACACTTCAAACTGCAGTTGTCCAACTACGCCAAGCAAAATATCGTCAAAGTTGACCGTGCGGAACACCTGGATCATGCCCTCTTCAGTCAGCTGATCGACACCCTTCTGGAACTGCTTCGATTTCAATGCATTTTTAATACTCACTTTAGCAAAAATCTCTGGTGAGAACGTTGGCAGCTCATCGAATTCCATATCTCCTGCTTGGCTCAAGGTATCACCAATTCTAAAAATACCTGGATCAAACAGACCGATGATATCTCCCGGATAAGCTTCCTCTACGATATCGCGGTCCTGCGCCAAAAATTGCTGTGGTTGCGCCAGCTTGATATCTTTACCGGCACGTACATGCTTCACGCTCATACCCCGTTCGAATTTCCCGGACACAATACGCAGGAAAGCAATCCGGTCACGGTGAGCCGGGTTCATGTTCGCTTGAATTTTGAACACATAACCAGTGAATTTCTCATTCGTTGGTTCTACTACCCCTATAGTACTGCGGCGTGGTTCAGGCTTCGGTGCCAGATCCAAGAAATTATCGAGGAAAGTCTGTACGCCAAAATTGTTGATCGCACTGCCAAAGAACACAGGTGTGAGTTCACCACTTAATACTTTTTCATAGTCAAAAGCATCGCCTGCTACATCCAGCAGCTCCAGATCCTGACACAGTTGATCATGCAGATACTCTCCAGCCATTTCACGAATGATTGGATCACGGTATCCGTCAACCTTTTGAACCTTGATTACGGAGTGATCGTCACCTTGGAACAGCTCTACCTGATTTTTCATCCGGTCATACACGCCGCATAGCTCACGTCCGCTACCGATCGGCCAGTTCATTGGCACAGAACGAATACCAAGAACCTGCTCCAGCTCTTCCATCAGATCAAACGGGCTACGTCCTTCACGGTCCAGCTTGTTAATAAAGGTAAAGATCGGAATGCCCCGTTTAGCACATACCTGAAACAGTTTGGTGGTTTGGGCTTCCACACCTTTTGCCACATCAATAAGCATGACCGCACTATCCGCTGCAGTTAGGGTACGGTAGGTGTCCTCACTGAAGTCTTGGTGACCCGGTGTATCCAAAATGTTCACGCGATGATTCAAATAATCAAACTGCATCACGGAAGACGTTACAGAAATCCCCCGCTGCTTCTCAATTTCCATCCAGTCACTCGTCGCATGTTTATTCGCTTTACGGGCCTTAACCGTTCCCGCCAGACGGATCGCGCCACCGAATAACAGCAGTTTCTCCGTTAAAGTTGTTTTACCCGCATCCGGGTGGGAAATGATCGCAAAGGTTCTGCGTCTATCCACTTCCTTTTGCAGCTTCTGATCTATTGCTTTGTTCATTACACATATCCCTTCATATATAAAATTCCTGCTTCTGCTTCAATTACACTGGGGTTCATCAAATCGGTGCTCTGCTCATTGTTCATACCCCTTCATTTCTGAATGAATAGCTCTTAGGTCTAGCTCCAGTCCGCTTCAAGTGAAAGCATCCTCTAAAGTATATCAAAATCCGGCAGACATTATCTACTAAAAAGCGCGTGCCGCAAAATATCTCCCAAATGGTCTGGATTATGATCCCCACATATCATCGCTCAAGAAAATAGATGTATTTCCTACACTTACTTGAAGTATTAGCATTTTCATTAGCCTTTAGTTGCATTTGATGCAATTAAAAATAAGTTGTGCACGCTTTTCCGCCTTATCCGGTGATTATAGTTGCAGAAAATACATCTAAAAGACTAATCACAACGAGATAAGCGATTTTAATTGTACAAAGTGCAGTTATTAGAACAGTGCCCAGATCCCCCGAACACCGTCTGAAGTCCAATCTTTTAGATCTTAGCATTACAAAAAATCTCCCTGCATCCTCTGCAGGGAGATAGCATTAACTCAAGGTTTAGTTATTCTTCAGCCAAACCACATTATCTTCATCTTGGCCGTTTACAGGCCACCAATGGAAACCTTCTTTAGCAAGCAGTTCATCTGCTTCCACTGGACCCCAAGAGCCGGCAGGATAAGAAGATAAGTCGCTAGACTCTTCGCTCCATGCTTTCGCAATACGATCCACGAATGACCATGCCGAGGATACCTCATCCCAACGAGTGAAATAAGTGGAATCGCCGCGTGCGGCATCATGTAGCAAGCGCTCATATGCTTCAGGAGAATTGATTCCAACCAGGCAGCTCTGACAGAAGTCCATAGCCAGCGGTTGAATCTCAGACTCTGAACCCGGTTTCTTGGCATTAATCTTTACATAAATGCCTTCCATTGGGTTCACACGGATTACAAGGAGGTTAGGCTCAAGTTTATGCTTTTGTCCCAAATAAACGTTGGTTGGCATACCTTTGAACTCAACTACCACTTCCGTCGTCTTCACTGGGAGACGTTTACCTGTACGGATGTAGAAAGGAACTCCAGCCCAGCGGAAGTTATCTACAAATACACGGGCAGCAAAATACGTCTCTGTATTCGACTCAGGGTCAACCTTATCTTCCTGACGGTAAGCAGGAAGGGTTTTGCCTTGGTGTAAGCCTTGAATATATTGTGCTCTTACGACATTCTCACGCACCTCATCAGATGTCGCATAAGGACGAAGGGAACGAAGTACCTTCACTTTCTCATCACGAATATCTTCTGCGAGCAGACGGCTTGGTGGTTCCATAGCAATCATAGTCAGCAGTTGCAGTATATGATTCTGGCCCATGTCCCGTAAGGCTCCCGCATGGTCATAGTAACCACCGCGTTCTTCTACACCTACGGTTTCGCCAAGTGTAATTTGAATATTGGCAATATGTTTATTATTCCAGAGCGGTTCGAAAAAAGCATTAGCAAAACGAATCACTTCGATATTCTGTACCATTTCTTTACCAAGATAGTGGTCAATCCGGTAAATTTCCTCTTCTTTGAAGACCTGACGAATCTGTTCGTTCAGCTGTTCAGCCGACTCCAGATTATAACCAAAAGGCTTCTCAATTACGAGGCGATTCCAACCCGTACTATCCAGCATCCCGCCAGCTTTAAGATTGAAGGAGACACTGCCGAACAATTCAGGCGCCAGCGCAAGATAGAACATCCGATTGCCCGGAATACTGAATTTCTCTTCAAGAACTTCAGTTTGTGCTCTTAACTCGCGGAAACCATCAATATTGTTAATGTCCAGAGATTTGTATTCGAAATGCTGAACAAACTCATTCCATTCGCTTTCTTCTCCCGCTTTGTAACGGCAGAATTCAAGGATGGATTCCTTCACATCACTTCTAAATTCTTCCTGAGTACGCGGGCGCCGCGCCACGCCAATTACCGCAAAATCTTGTGCCAGCTTACCTTCACGGTACAAGCTGTAAATCGCCGGGAAAAGCTTACGCCGGGCTAAGTCTCCGGTTGCCCCAAAGATAAAAAAGACAGCACCGGGTGTGTGCAGTGCATCAAGGGTTTGATTTTCAGCCATGGCTCCTCATCTTTCTGTATGTAATATAGTTTATTGACATGCTCAGCGTCGGTACTAACATAAGGTGAATAACGACGTTATGTCATTTTAGCATATTCCTAAAAAGGATGCTATCACATTCCTGACAAATACTCTCGGGATTTCGCAAATTTCAATTAATATTTCTTATTATTAACTATATCTGCGCTTATATAAGAGAAAATTGTCAATATTCGATGGTTATTAAAGGAAAGCCTATAGTTACGCGGTTTGTCCCCTTCTGATCTTCATGATGCACTGCGATTTGGGCAGAAACTGACTGATTTCCACTCATCACAGAACGATTCAAATTAGGAATCGAATACGTACGGCTAACCGTTGAGATATCCTTGTAGCTTTCTCCTCCGGTCACAGCTTCAAACCGGTCATGCATCAATGACTCCGTCTGTGCTAGAACTTTTTCAGGTGCTCCCTGTTCTTGCGCGCTTCCTTGAAGGGATACATTCCATTCCACCTTAATTTTATTCTGTTCAAGAATCATACTTACTTCACGAGCAGCCGCTTGAAAGCTGGCTTCATTTTGCAGATCAGCCGCTTCTAACGTTACAATCACATAACTGTTGCCTTCGCTAAGCTCACTCCAAAATAAGGAGAGCCGCGATTCATATGGTTTTACAGCTTCTGTACGATACGTCATATGTCCATCTTCCTCAGTACCTGACGGTACATTCAATCCGAGACTTGTGCTTAACTTAGCAACTTCGGCAGACAGATCCGCGTAATTGCTGCTTTCTCCCTGCCACTTTAACACTAAACGCAGCGGTGAATCAGAAACGGTTGTTTCTTTTCCGAGATCTATTAAACTCACAAGAGCATGATTCAGTTCGGCTCCTGTTGAAGCTTGGTTAACGCCCTCATCAAGAACGGTTGAATTCGCTTTAACACTTTGCAGATTAACTAGCAGAGCCGCAGCACAGCACACGATTATCATTATAAAAAAAGTCCCTTTTTTTGTTCCGTTGTTCAGCTTCATCTTCCGCATATGTCATTCTCCCTTCGAACCTCTCTAGCAATCTACTAGACAGTATGTTCGAATTAGGAGATTCTATACCTGAAATATTCCCACAAAGAGAGGGATTTGCTTCAATGCGTACTCAGATACTTTGCGGAGGCCCCAAAACTACTTTCTTGTACAATAAAAAGGACTGAAGCAGAGGCTTCAGTCCTTTGTTGTTATTCAGCTAGTCCATTTTTATATGCATAAATTGCTGCTTGGGTCCGGTCTTCTACGCCCAGCTTCGCGAGAATATTCGTCACATGAAATTTCACAGTTTTGATTCCAATAATTAGTTGATCGGCAATATCCTGATTGGATTTACCTTGCGCCAACAGACGTAATACTTCCATCTCGCGCTCCGTAAGCTCTTTATAAGCAGGTGATTCTCCTTTTGCATTGTTTCGAAAACGGTTCATCATTTTAGAGGCCACCTGTGACTCAAGCACGGACTGTCCTCTTGCCGCAGCGCGGATCGCATCCGCCACTTCACTAGCCCGCGAAGTCTTCAGCAGATAACTAAAGGCGCCCGCTTCAATAACGGGATACATCTTTTCATCGTCCAAATAGCTTGTTAGAACAATAACTTTGATCTCTGGGTACTGCTTCATCAGCTGTTTAGTCGTTTCTATGCCATCCATCCCATCCATTACGAGATCCATTAAGACCACATCGGGATTGTACTCTTGAGCCAGCCGAATACCTTCTTCTCCACTTCCAGCTTCACCTACGACCTCAATTCCATCCTCGGTACCTAAAACTGCTGCTAGCCCGATCCGTACCATTTCATGATCATCTACGAGTAGTACTTTAATTGCTTCCTCCATCTCCATGGTTACTCTTTCCTCCTATTATTCATTGACTAACGGAACGGTAATTTCAATACGCATTCCTTTACCCGGAGCGGTAATGAACTGAATGGAGCCTCCGATTTCATTAATCCGCTCCTGCATGTTCGACAAACCATAGGAAGCTTGTTTGGTGTCGTCCATCTCAAAGCCGATCCCATCATCACGCAACGTCAAGCGAACTGTATCTCCCCGTCTATGCAGCCGGATTTCTATTTTTTCTGCTTTCGCATGACGAAGTGTATTAGAAATCGCCTCTTGGACGATACGGAACAAGTGATTCTCTACCCCTTTTAACAGCTGCACATCAGGGTCCATCTCAAATACAATTTCGATCGGTACCTTGACCTTAAGCTCCTTGATCAATTCCTGCAGACCTTGTTCGAGTCCCTTTCCTTCCAAATAAACAGGTCTCAAATGCAGCAGCAATGCCCTCATCTCCGATTGGGCTACGGCAGACATTTCTTCTATAAGCGCAATTTGCCGCTGGGCTTTATCGAAATCCTTCTCCAATGTCCGGCCTACCGCCGTGGCAGTCATGGAGATTGCAAATAGCTGCTGGGAAACAGCGTCGTGCAGTTCACGCGCAAGCCGCTGCCGTTCCTCCATAATAGCAGATACCCGCGCCTGCTCCGCAAGCTTCGCGTTATTCGTGGATAACCGCTGCAGCGTCGTCACTTGATTCTCCCATTTGCCGCTAATCCGGCCAAGCTGTTCTCCGAGCCTTCCCAGCTCATCATCACCTAGATCCGGCATGGACAGCGTCAAATTTCCCTTTTCCCATAATACGAGGGTCTGCCTAAGACGTTCCAACTGCCGCTTCACACGAAAGCTCTGATAAAAGCCATAACCAATTCCAAAGCCCATAGGCAGAAGAATTAGGGTGATGGCTGTCCGCACGCCAAATTTCCAGCTTTCAAAAGGCTTCAAATAGCCATATGTATACATGACATACATTATCACAAGCAGCATGACCAAAGAGAACAGAGCCCCCTCACCCATGCTGCGTGATATCATGTTTTTGTTCTTTTTTTCCATACGGGGGACTCTCCCTTCTCTATCAAGCTTATCAGGATAATCGTACATCTAGATCTCCCATTAAATAAGAAACACTAAATTTCACTTTGTATTCACTGCTGTCATAATTGGCTGATTTCCAATTCAGACGGTTTAACATCCCTGTATCTCGCTGGTTGCCGAATTCAATGGACCCAAAGAGCACAAAAGCTTCAATTTCCACGCCGTAATCATCGGACAGGTTAATATCCATATCGCCAAAAATCCCTTGAAACAGCATGACCGTTTCCTTATGATCCGCCATAGCTAATGAAAGATCCACATCGGCCTCACCCAGTACATGCCAAGAGCTAAGGCTGTGCATCACCCAAGGTGAGCGGTCCCAGTCAAATCTGGATGAAAAGTTCTGCTTCTGCATAAACCCTTCCTTGCGCTGCACTCTTTTGGATTTGGTAAAAAACATCCCAAGTGAGATTAAGCAAATCCCCAGCACGAGCACCAAATGGTCCAGCAAAAGCAATACAGCACCTATCCCGAGCAGTTTATAGCCCTGCTTTACTTTGCCTGATGTCGTACGGTAGACTCCCAGCAGCAGGAACAGAAGCGCGACAATGGAGAAAAAGCCGAGCCATCTACCAAAAATCATCATGCAGCCAACAGCAATCAGTCCGATGGCAATCAAACGGTTTCGTTTATCCATTTCGCACCTCCTAAAAGTTTTGCGAAGCAAAACTCATTTTATACTATCGGTTAGATATCCGTCACTATGATGAGGAATATTATCACCGTTAAATATTATAGCTAGCCGCTATAAAAGCCATATCGGTATGGAGATCCATACCGTATGGCTTCTTCTTGTCCAGCATATCATATCCGTCCAAGTTTTAGGAACAGGATTTATTGTTCTTTTTTGTTTAGAGAAGGAGCCGCGGGTGTATCATTCAGCTTGTTTTTCAGTAGTGCCAATTGCTCATCCACTTTCAGTTGCTTCTCAACATCAACGGGTTTGCTATAAGCAGCGGATGGGCTGTAAGGTGCACGCATTACATCTGCTTCAGCCTCAAGCTGCATAATTTTCTCTTCCATCCGGTGGAATCCGAGTGATGCACTGCCACTTTCAATGGAATGTACGCTGCTGATTTGCGACATTTGTTTTTTAGCTTTAGCCATTTGAGCACGGGATACAAGCTCGTTACGTTTGTTGCGCAGCTTGTAGAACTCATCCTTCATGTCATGCAGTTGTTGCACTAATTCCTTAGCGTGTACTTCAGCTTGTGCGTGAAGATCACTGTACTCCACTTGCTTTTGGTCAAAGTAGATTTTTTCTTCCAACAGCTTGCGAGTTACTTCTTCTTGGCCATTTTTCAGTGCCAGTTCAGCTTGTGATCCACGTTGTGCAGACATTTTTGCTGCTTCTTCCACACGTTGCTTCATACGGCGTTCGTTAGCCATTTGTTTAGCAACTGTTACTTCTGCTTCGTGAATTTCAGCCTCCATATCGCGCAGATATTGGTTAAGCATTACGATTGGGTCCTCTACCTTATCCAACAAGTCATTTACCGACGCTTTTGTCATATCTTTAATTCTTTGAAATACTCCCATGATTTACAATTCCCCTTTCTCATATTTAGACAGTTTTTGTTTGAGTTCTTCTACTTCTTTTTGCAAAGCCTTCTTCTCAATATCCTTCATCATCGCATCCAAACCGGAGTCCGGTGCGGAATAAGCGTTGTTCTTCTCAAAATTAGGATTGTAATTTGGCTGGCGTCCATAAGGTCCATATCCGCCAGTAGCTTGTGGTCCGTGTCCATGTTCCGGTCTGCCTGAGTAGGGTCCGCCGAATGGGCCACCCGGTGCCCCAGGCCCTGGTCCAAATGGATTATAATGCGTCGGTTCCTTAGGAATGACCATTGCTGCAATGAAGTATACCGGAATCACCGCACCACCTGTAAACGGAATGCTGACCAGTAATAGAATCCGGAATAACGTGGAATCAATACCGAGTGTCTCAGATAATCCACCTGCAAGACCCGTCATCACTTTATCTCTTGTTGAACGATACAATCGACTCATAGCGCTACTCCTTTCCACCATTGTTCAGTTTCTCCTTTAGGCGAGCCATTTCTCTTTCGAGTACGGTCGCTACGGTCTCACCCGCTTGCACCGCATATTCCTGTCCCATGCGCCGCAAATCACGCAAGCTCTTTGCTTCTAATTCCCAATCCGACATCTGATCTTCCAGACGTCCGAACATTTTGGGAACATCACCACCATTGCCATAAGCACTGGCTCTTTGATTCATCCGTTGCTGCAATCGCAGCGACTCCATTCGTGCCGAATAATACTGACGTTTGCTGTACACCGTTTGATACTCTATTTTCAGCTCATTCAGCTGAGCTTCAAGTTCAAACAAGGATTGCTTGCTCTGTTCTAGCAGCCCGCTATATTGCTCCAGTTTTTCCTCGTGAATGATCTTTTCTTGTAAAGCCAGCTTCGCGAGATGATCCTCGCCTGCTTTAAGTGCCAACAACGCCTGCTCTTCACGTTTGTTTCTCATGGCAGTTGCTTGGTTCACTTGCTGCTGCAATTGCTTCGTGTGGGAAGCATATTGCTGGTACAGCCTTTCAGCTTCACTGATTTCCTCACGGGTTGAATGTAGAAATTGATCAATTAGTTTCACGGGATCTTGGCTTTGCTCCAGACGTTCGTTTAGATTAGCTACAGTAATATCCCTCATGCGACGAAAAACACTCATGATCTCCTGCTCCCTCCCTGCTTCTTGTTTAAGTACATTGCTTCTTAATAAGTACCCTTGTTACTTCTGCCCTTTAATGCTGATACGCCCCAGACGATCAACGCCACTCCTAGAAGTGGTCCAATGATCCAGGAAAGCTTCGCGATCAGGGACATCACACCAATGAACATCAGTACCCAACCAATAATCTTGCGTCCGCTCTTAATCCCGTAGTACCCGAGAACAACCAGCAATACCGGGAAAAGTAATCTGAACATTCCGTGGATCAGAGGAAGCGCAATGCCGAGCAGCATAACCGCACCAATCACAATCAGTACAACCGCTAATCCGTTTCCTTGTCTTCTTTGCATTTTTTCTCACCGCCTTTCGTTGTCCTTAACCTTATAGCCTTATTCTAGGGTAAATCGCAGACTTTCAAAACAGACCAACGACGGTTTTTCGTACTGGACCTTAGTCGAGGTAGCTGTACGACTACAGACCACTGTTGGGCTAGTTGTAGCTCATAACCAACCTTTGCACATATAAATGGGAATGCACCCATCAAAAATTAAAAGGACACCACCCTATATAGGTGATGCCCTTTTGAACTTTCCTTTAGGGTTAACTATGCGGCTCTTTATCAAAAAACCTCGCTCCGTAATCTTTCAATAATAGTCTTCTTAGATATGCTGTGGTAACACAAAACGGGTACTACAATAGAGATCAGCATAAAGGGGATTATACTAAGTAAAATAGGGGTTAATGTAAAAGTCCAAGTAAAATAATCAAGTTCTGCTCCCATTGCGGGTACTAGGGTAGTATTTGCCAAGCTTCCTAGCACAATCGAAAACATCAGCCCTAGGAAGGCATACCCGACCCCCTCAAAGATAAGCATTTCTTTTACCTGCTTATCCGTCATGGCTATTGATTGCAGCATGGCAATTTCTCGTTTTCTGGTTAAAATAGAAGTTTGCATGGAATTTATGAAATTCAGAATCCCAATAACACCTAGCAGAATACAAAATGCACCTCCTACCACCTCATACATAAAGATTAAACTACGAAAGGTTTCTCTAGAAGTATTCTTCGAATAGAAATCCAATCCGGTATCCGTATGTAAGCAATAGTCCTCCAGCCATTTTTCTGTCTGAGTTAAATGTTCATCATCTACATTAAAGATTGTATACATTGGCAGCATAGAATCTGCATGGGCAAGCAGTTCATCCGAAGGCAACAAATACTCTAATCCTATATCATAATATGCCACTGAGTGAATAGCTCCCGGAAAATCAACAATGGCAAGCACTTCATATTCCTTTTCCTTTCCGTTTCCAAAACTCACTTTAACTTTATCTCCCGGATGATAAATGCTGCTTGTACCATCTAGGAATTTCTTACAGTTAGTAACATAGATTCCCTCTCCTTTCTCCCAGCGTTTTTGATCCAAAGCTCCTTCCTTTACTTGAATCATCTGTGCCGGCCACTCACTGAAACCAAATGTATTCACTATTGATCTCCGTTTCACCATTTCCTGAGAACTCAGAAATTCCTCTTGGTCCTTTTCATTCATCAAGCCGACTTCTCTTTTCAGCGCAGACATTGCCTGATCACTTAAATTTTGTGTTAAAGGGAGTACATAAACATTACCGCTATTTTCAAGCCCGTCCAATGACTCTACTTGTTTTATGAACTCATTGCTTACACCGGAAGTATCAAATGGAGGCGAATTATTTATGATCGAAGTATCAGCAACCGTAAAGTCCGAAACAGACTGAAACTCAATGAACTTATTAAAATCAAAAGAATGCACAAGACCATAAGTACTATTAAGAATAACCAAACTAAGTGTAAAAGAAAGCGTGACGATGATCACTTTTCGGGGGTTCCTCTTTAAATTAGCCATTGCTAGACGAACGGATGTTATTGGTTGAGCTTTTTTCTTTTTTCTTCTTAGTTCTCCCGCCTGTTTTCCTTCAACATAACTTAGAGCTTCTATTGGAGAAACCCTTGATGCAACCTTTGCTGGCCCTAAGCAACTTAATAACACTGTGCAGAGGCTGAATATAGCGGCAATAGCAAAAATAAGCGGGTGTACACTTGTTACGACGCGCATATCTTCACCAAAAATATCGATAATAGCCGGAACAAGAAAACGACCGATCGTCCAACCTATCACTAGTCCAAAAGGAATACCGATACAAGCAAGATATATTGCCTTATAACGAACCATTCTTTTGATTTGTTTTGAGGTTGTCCCAATGACTTTTAATAAACCATAAGATTTAATTTCTTGTGCAATTGAAATATAGAATATATTGTAGATTAACAAATATCCAGCTAAGGAAATCACTGTGATTACAAGGAAACCTAGAAGTATATTTTGAGGTTCAGATCCTAGAATATCATAAGAAGCGTTAACAGTTATTTGACCATCAAAATCACTTCTGCTGGCAAGTTGTTCAGATTTCGTTTCAATATCCCACGTATTCGAAAACCAAAATTGACTGTTGATATAGCCTGAGTACACATTGGGACGGTTGTTCCATGGTTCAGTTGCCACAGGAGCTATTAAATCTGCATATTCACGAGAAAGCCAAATATTTTGACGCCAAGAGAGCGGATTTCCATCCCAAATTCCACAAACGGTAAAGGTATCTGTTATTGTTTTTTTATCTGTTTTGAAGGTTAATGAAATGGATTGACCTAATGTATGGGGAAGACCCAGCGCATCCAATACCAAGGTGCTTACACTTATGTCCTTCTTTTGCTGTGGCATGTTTCCAAGCTGTGGTAAGCTATACGCCCATTTTGCATACTTTTCCTCACCATACCTCACTTCTGTAGGTAACTTAGAAAAGGCAGCCCCCTGTGCATCACCGATAAGAACCGAATAGGAGATGTCCTTAATCATTGAATCTGAAGAGACTCTTTTATACTCAGGCATAGACATTTGATGAAATCCACCATGAGCATTGCTCCCTGCGATTCTCATCTTGTTATCTTTCATTGACTCTAACAAACTCCCTGCAATAGTAAATACACTGGTGAACATAATCGCAGCCAAGGCTATTGCCAGAATAGCAAAATAATTTTTGCTAGATTTAAGAGAGCGCTTTGCCAACTTTTTCATAGTTTTTCCACTATTGTGTTTCAAAGTTCCCACCTCCCTTGCATTATTATTCTGCTTGTCTTAGCTGTTCAATAACACTTGAACGGGAAATAGATTTGTACAACAAACCAGGAATTATTGAACAGATCAACAAGACAACCCCCGAATATATGATTAAAGAGGTAACCGGATATCTAAACACTCCATAGCCTATATATTCATGCAATATATTAAAGACCAGATAACTAATGCCACTACCCACTATTAATGTAAGAACAAAAGCAATTAGAGCAAACCAGATTCCTTCAAAGGTGATCAGCCATTTAATCTGCTTCTTCGTCGCGCCAATAGATGCTAGAACAGCAAACTCCTGTTTTCTGGATACAATGCTTACTAATATAGTGTTAATAAAATTCAAAACACCGATGCTGCTTAAAATGATAATGATAACAATAGAAAGATTGGAAAAAGACTGCTTTAAGTCAGCAAACGCTTTTGCCTGTTCAATTTTTGAGGTGCGTGAAATGCTGCTGTCTCCGCTTGTAAGGAGTTTAACCTCATTCAACACATCCTGTTCTTTTCCTTTTTGCGCATTAATCTTAATAGAGTAAATCACAGCATCAGAATGATATTTGTTGATAACATTATTTGACACAATTAGCCATGGAGCAGCACCACTATTCATAGCATCACGTTCAAACGTCATTTGACCGCCAATTTTCACCTTATAGCTCTTGTTGTTGTCAATTACCGTGAAGGGTATCTGTACACCTATTGGAATGCCATTCCCATTAATATCAGTTACCAATGCTATCTTCCCTTTGGAAAAGTCGCTTAAATTAATCGGGTTCTTAGCAGTACGGTTATACTCCTCCAGTTTTTTATCATCAATGCCGATCAATAAACCCCAAAAGTTAGTTTTAGGATCTTCTTCATAATGTTTTTTATCTCTGAGTTCCTCATTCACACCTGCACGAAATTCATTGTAATTTCGCAGCCACTCACCATGAGTACTATCTGAATAATGCTGGAAAATAGATACTACCGTCGTTCGTTCGAGTTCACGGATCCCGTTTACTGCGGAAATTTGCGACAGCAACTCAGGAGTAAAGTGCTGCTCCTCTGTTGGATTAAAACTGGCTCTGGTCATTTGGTTATACATAGCAATGTCGTATTTAACCTCTGCATTGATGTATTCCTCCGCACTGAAGGATTTTAGAAATGTGGAAAGCACCACAAGTGCAGTGCTGCCTAAGAAGAGCGTTAACACAACAAAAAGCAATCTTTTTTTACTACGGAGTATATTTTTTAACGACATATACGGTATTTTCGCACCATGTCTACCTCTTGATTTTTGTTTTCCGGATTGTGTATCAGTATGTTTCGACGCTTCAATCGGAGAAATTCTCCCTGCCTTCTTTGCAGGTGCTCTATAGCTTAAAAATAGAGTTAACGCTGAGAAAAATAGGGCCAAGAGCAACACCCATAAGTTGACTTGCCTATCTATGGATGAGAAACCCTCATACGAAGATAAGGCAAGCGGCACTACGTAAAATGAAAGCCCCCATCCCAACAGCATCCCCACAGGCAGGGCAAAAAAGGCTACTTTAGCAACACTGTAATAGACAATTTGCTTGATTTGCGCACTAGTCATTCCCAGCATTTTCAGCAGCCCATAAAATCGTACGTCTCGAGTAATAGAGATATACGCAACGTTGAAAATAATAAGGTATCCATCAAACATAAAAAACAAAACCATTATTACTGCAACCAGTGAATCCTTGACATTCATATTCAATTTACCGTCATATGAAGGAATCAACTGCTGATTTCCATCCAAATCAATGGAGGCTCGAATCTGCTCGATTTTATCGTGATAATGTCTGGTATCTTTAAATAATAACCCTACAAGATTCGGCACTTCCTGCGGATGTTCTCTTAAAAATGTTTCTGAAAAAAAGACAATTCGATTGTTTTCAGAATTGATATTTGCCGTGTCCTCATAGAATCCAGACAGAGTAAAGGGAAGGCTCTGAACCTCTGCGTCGCCGTTTTTTGAAATATCACTGATAGCAACAGACAATGAAACCTCCATTCCAGTCCGCGGCTTTGAGTATCCCAACCTATTCAACAGCCATGTTGACATCATGATTTCATTGCCTTTAGCAGGATAGGTACCCTGCATATTATCTACAAGTGATCCGCTATATTCCTCCCAATTTGTAGAACTGATCATCTGTATATCAATCCCAGCCTGTCCCTTATTATTGACAAGTGATCCCATTTTGGTTTGAATATTCATTTCAGGCTTTAAAATATCAAATTTACTTAATAAATCTAATTGATTCTGTGTTGGACGACTCAAAATAACATTAGCACTTGTCCCGGTTTCTTTCATTTCTTGATGTTTAGATAATTTCAAGTAACTGTAAAATGTGCTGCAAGCTGCTGTAATCAGAATGGTCGTAAGAATGATGGCGCATGCCAATATAATATTTCTGGTTTTGTTTGCCTTATAGTATCTCTGAAATAATTTTCGGATGACGGATGAAGAATGATTTCTATACATTTTTTCCCTCTCTAATCCACGATTTTCCCATCCTCCATACGGAGAATCCGATCAGCACGCAAGGAAATTTCGTTGTTATGTGTAATCATAATGATTGTTTGATTTAGTTGGTGACTAGTCATTTCCAGCAGCTTGATTACCTCTTCACTTGTTTGACTATCCAAATTTCCAGTGGGCTCATCGGCAAGGATAATAGCGGGCTTCATCGCTAAAGCCCTTGCAATTGCTACACGCTGTTGTTGGCCCCCAGACAAATTGTTGGGTAAATTATTCAGCTTCTCCTTCAGTCCTAACATCCTTACAATGATGTTCACATACTCCTTATCCACCTTGTTTCCATCAAGTTCAATCGGCAGAACGATATTCTCGTAGACATTAAGTATCGGCATTAGATTATAATTTTGAAAAATGAACCCGATATTTTTACGTCTAAAAATCGTAAGCTGATCACTGTTCATCTTTGACAGTTCTTTCCCATTCACTTCTACGGTGCCAGAGGTAGGATTATCAAGGCCCCCGAGCATATGCAGTAGCGTAGACTTACCGCTGCCGGAAGTCCCAACGATAGCCACAAATTCACCTTGCTCCACACTCATTGTTATGCCATCCAACGCTTTGACAGGGTTTGGTTCACTACCGTAATACTTTCTCAAGTCGTTAGCTTTTAATATACTCATGCACAACCCCTCTATTTCTTTAGAATATCTGATGATAATAAATGTGATTATTCCCCATATGCCCTACTGTCTTTTATGATGTGGTATACAAACGATAGTAAAATTCCTCTTCCTGCATTAATTGATGATGTGTTCCTCTCTCTATAATTTGACCTTCTTTCAAAACAGAAATTATATCTGCACCTCGAATTGTAGATAAGCGGTGAGCTATGATAATAATTGTCTTTCCCTTAAATAGTGATAGAATCTGGTCTGTTATTTCATGCTCTGTATTGTTATCCAGCATTGAAGTAGCTTCATCGAAAACCATAATAGGTGCATCTTTAAAAATGGCTCGCGCGATAGCTAAACGTTGCTTTTCCCCACCGGATAAACGGATTCCATTCTCTCCTATAACTGTATGCCATCCATCCTTTAAGCCATGCACCAGATCGTATATGTTCGCTCCTTTTAATGCTCTTTCGACTTCTTGATCAGTGACACTCTCTTTGTTTAAAACGATATTATTATAGATAGTATCGTTAAGAAGAAAAATATTCTGACTGACAATACTAATCTGTCTTCTTAGACAATCTAATGTATATTCAGAAATCCTTCGCCCATCTAATGTTATTGTTCCGGCAAGGGGCTCCCAAAGACGAAATATGAGTTGGATAATAGTAGTTTTTCCTGCTCCGCTTGGCCCAACGATAGCGTGAATGGTTCCCTCGTTAACGGTGAATGAAGCCTTGGATAATATTTCTGTTTGATTGTAGCCAAAGCTCACATCTGAGAACTGTATTTGTCCATTAATTTCACAACTTAATTTCCCGCTATCTTTAATGGTCGATTCTCGAGTTAGAAGAGTGTTCAGTCTATCCCACGATACATAACTTGATGCCAGATCAGCACTAATATTTAACATACTCATGACCGGAGAAATCAATCTTTGAGTATATACCTGAAAACTAAAAAGATCCCCAATCGTCATCAGTTGTGTGATGACATTAAATCCTCCCCATCCAACGATTGTGACTGTAATAATCGAGCTAATAAAATTCATAAGTGAATTATATTTAGCCATTGCTAAAGTTGTATTGATTTTAGCTCTTGTGAAATCATCTTCATTTCTTTTAATCTTTTTATTTTGAAATATTATCAGTCCGTTTTGGACAAAATTCATCAAATTCATAATTAATTCCTGCAAGGAACTTTGCAACTTTATAATCGAATGCCTACTATCTAAGGTAGTTTTTTCTATTTTTTTGTTTGACGATATTTGTAGAAAAATCATCAGCAGAATAAGGCCAATCATGACGATCGACATGTTATTTTGTAATTTGAAGATGAGAAATAACACACCGATGATCTTTATGAAGTTATATGCCATTGTTAGTAACTGTCTCGCTAAAATATCTGCTATACTCTCGACATCCTGAAGAACTAGAGTAAGCAAATCGCTACTATCTGCATAGGTATAAAATTCTCCAGACTGCTTACAAATACAATCCAGGCATTCTTCTCTTATTTTTAAGGTGATTTCCCTTTCTAGCTTTACAGTTAAATTCTGCGAAACAATCATGCTAATATACCCAATAATACTGACAACTAGAATAATAGATATATACTCCAATAAAGACGACAGATCTTTGTTGGATATAGATTGATCAATAATTTGTGAAATAAGATACGGTGTTAGAAGAGATTCTATGGTGCTAAATAAAAGACATAGCCCGATTGGAAAATAAAATTTACGTGATCCCTTTGTGTATTTCCATATTTGTAATATCATTTTTGTCTGTCTTATTTTTAACACCTCTCAGTGTGTCACTAATACAACTGATTGTCTCCAGCATAAAAGGGGTTATATTTTTCAAATCAAGTTTTACCCTAAATTCCTCTTCCAATGCTTGTATTAACGGGACGACAGTTTCAGGTACCATAATCCCCATTTCAAAAAGACTGTCATTAGCTTTCAGAGTTTCATCTATTATGTTCTCACCCGCAGTTGTAGAGACTTGTCTAATCAATTGTTCGATTTTTGCATAAACGACGTTGCTTTCTGCAAATTTAGCATTTCTTCTTTTATAACGATGTGAAGATATCGCTGCTTGCAATTCACGTTCTATCCACTGACTCTTTATACATTTATTAGATAAATTTCGATAAATATCTTTTATATCTGTATAATTTTCTAACATGATTGTTCTAGCAACTAAACCGGACCCCACAGCTGTTGCCTTGCTATTGCCTGAGAACACAAAATACTTTCCGAGTTCCGGGTTAGTAAAAACAGGGGTCATATCTGTTATTAGTTGTATTGTTTTATGTGAATTGAACCAAAATTCATTTGGTGAAGGAAAAAGACTTCCTCTTACCCCTAAAACTGAATCGAAAATGGCTGGTTCGCTTAACTTATATCGATTTCTTACAGCGGAAACTACAACTTTATTTTGTTTTAGCAATTCATCGCATATTTCTTTTATTTCATAGTTATCCTCATCCAGTAAAGATAGACTTAAGTTTATGATATGGCAGTCTATAGTAAGGCAATATTCCAGTGCTTCTCTTAATATTTGTGAACTAGTAAAGCCTTCGGCATCCAAAATAGAGATTGAAATGAATTTTGAGTCTGGACATATAGACTTGATTACTATAGCGCATGCAGTCCCATGCCCTGAACGATCCACTTCCTGCTCTTCTTTTTGAAATGAAATTGAGTCTATTAATCGCTCACCAATGAGCGTGGCCCTTATACCAGAATCAATAATCACTACTATGGGCTCCATAATGTGCTCCTGTTAAAACAATATTTTTAAACCACTACTGAGTTCCAAGTAACGAAACCCGGCAGTGGTTTTATATAATAAAATAAATCCCACAGTTTACAGAAAGTTATATATTATGCAAACCAATTATTTTTAGGTGTATATATCGTGTCATATTTTACACAACCCTTTGTGTTCCCATTAGATTTACCAACGAATTTATTATGTTCAGTACAATCATCATCACATCCTTGTCCCTGAACATTAGATTGGTTGATTGTTATTGGATTTTTAATTTTTTGCACATTTAACATTCGATTATTTCTCCTCTCGTTTTTTTAAAATTTTATTTAAGCTTAGCCAAGTGGATTCCAACGTGGAGTATATTGATAAGTGGACCAACAACCCGCTGCGCTACCATCGGCTTCTTTTTTTCCAGCCCATACTTTAACTTTGCAGTCATCTTTACATCCTTGAGCTTCTACATTGGAAGAAAGGGTGGTTTTTCTTGTGATTTTAGTGACCTTCATACGCTCAGTCCTCCTTTCTAATTTATTTTTTAATGGGGTGGGATTTATTCTACTAACGCAATTAAATAATTTTGACTAGTTCTTCAGTATAAATTGCCGATTCAATAAAAATGTGCTCTAGACAACACCTTGTTCCAGATGCTTTATTAAAATCACCTGTTTTTATCCGATTAATAATTTTGCATCTGGTGGTTGTACAATAGTGATATCGTTCACAACCATCACACTCTGCTATGACTCGATTATCCTCGGAATGAATTTCTACTAATTTTTCTTCATCTATTCCTTCAAAAATGTTTCCAATACAAAACTCTTCTACCCCGTTTGCAATAATACAAGGATAAAGTTTCCCATCTGTATCTATAGTCAATGAGCCAATTCCACCATCACAAACTGAATTTTTGGTTTTGTTAGGCGCATCATTTATAAATCCAACATCAAGTGTTGTGCTTATTTCTTGGTTATTGTGCAAATAAGATGTAATAAGCTTGCACTGTTCCAAAAGTACTTCAAGTGATTGTTCATCCCATTCCCTATCATTTTCATCCGGTACTGGCATTATATTTTGAAATCCCAACCGAATTAACTCAATAACACCCTGATTTAGCTGTGATACATTTGAGCTGGTCACAGTCATTCTGGCTACTGCATCTGGTCTTCGTTCTAGCAAACGCGATGCATTCTTTTTAACTAAATCAAATGAACCGGAGTAATTTTTATAAACTCGATTTTGGTCGTGTGCCTCCTTGGTACCATCAATACTGATTGAGACATTTTCGTATTCATTAGATAAAAGTTCTAAAATTTCATCATTTATAATTGTTCCATTGGTTGTAATCGAAAACTTTGCTTTTGGTATTGTTTTTTTGGTTTTATTTATAAATGATTTTATTTTTGGAAAAACCAACAAGGGTTCTCCTCCGTGTGTCACAATATTTATTTTCTGATCATTTATCTTCCTCATGTGTTCTAGTAAAAAGCCTGGTATCTCATTAATTATTTCTCCAGTAATTTCTTTTGAAAATTTTTCTCCTTCATAACAATAACTACATTGCAGATTACAGTCTCTTGTAAAAAAAATAGTTACATTGATTGGGATCAGCTCCTCATAATTTCATCTTTACGCCCATACTGACTCTAAAAAACTCTTCATTCCCATACAACGTTGTTCAAAATCATCTGGAGACTTCAAATCTACAATCTCGTGTATACAACTCCAACAGAAGTAGTTAACGTTACAAGTTTTACATTTTTCCATTTGTTCCGGTTCATATTGTTGCAAGCTGTCACTTAAAAACTGTTTGTCACTTAAGACTAAACACTCTTCCAACGATGCTATGTCCATGATATCCCCAAGTTTATGTTCGGGTTCTATGAACAAATTGCATGGATATATTCCGCCATCACTCTCAATCGTGAGTGTTTTACACCCTGCTGCACAGGAACATGTATAGAATTTCTGATCTTCTTTTTCCCATTTATCTTTCAACGATATATCCACACTGGTCTTTTTAGAGACTGTGGTTGTAAGCAACTCTTTATTCTGCTCTGCTTGTCCAACAAAACTTAACGCTCGTAGGATCCCTTTACACCCCAACCTTTTATTAAGCTCAAAAAATTCATCAACATAATTTTGGTTGGTAGCGCTTAATATCATAGAAGTTGTTATTTTATGAAATCCATTTTCTTGTAATAAATGAATGGCTGACACTGCTCTTTTAAAAACCCCTTTACCTCTGACCACTGAACAGGTTTCTTCGTCCACTCCATCCAAACTAATATCTATACTATTAATCGAATTTATAATATATTTGACGTTATTTTCGTTTATTAATGTCCCATTAGTCATTAGAGAAATATGACCATCAAAGTTAACTCTTAAGTAAGTAATGATTTCTTTAAAATCTGTTCGAACCAGCGCTTCTCCACCTGTTATCGTTATCGCCTCAGGGTTAGCAGCAATTATTTTGTCCAGAGCAGAGATTATCTCTTTCGTTGTAAATTTCTCATTTGTAGCACAGCTATCAACATTGACCATACAATGCTTGCAGTGGAGATTACATCGATTTGAAATAGCAAAGCTGACATCATGCAGTCTTGTCTTTGGCGTTTGAGAGTCAAACACTTCTATTCTGCTTAGAGACTGAACTACTTCGGACATATACTCACGATCCTCATCATCCGCCATTGCGTCCATTAATTCCCCAAAACTATATTTGCGTTGATCACACTCATTCAGAGTTTCTTGACAGACTCTTGGAATCTTAACCCACTTCCGATTAAGTCTATTAAAAACAATAGCTAGATCATTATTAAATAAAAACTTTGTATTGGGGGAAAAGCTTATTACATCTTTTTGTTCCAAAGTCCTTCTCTCCTCTACATAGATCTCTTGAAATATTCATTTTTTTCTTCAGTTTCGTTGTAAATTTTAATTGCATTATTAAAATAGAGATTTTTTGGTGCCCCTTCTATATTCCATGTTATTCCAAAAATTTACTATTTTATATAAAAAAATTCGTTTACAATGTTTTTTTTGAGGACTATACTAACTATTTGTTCTAGAAAATTACATTTAATATACAATAAAACATTTTTAAAGATTATAAAGAAAAGTCCACTTTCAACTGTCTACTAAATAAAAATCTCGCTTTCGAATAAATCCCGAGAATGTATAATGATCAAATAAGAAACAAAGGAGAATTACTATGAACATACTGATCGTTGAGGACGACCGTAGTTTAAATAAAGGGATCGCTCTCACTCTTTCTCAAAACAATGTCATGATCCATCAAGCCTACGATATTGCCGCGGCGGAGCATATTTTCGCAGTTAACCCTATTGATCTCATCATTCTGGACATCAATCTGCCAGACGGCAGTGGACTGGATTATTGCGAGCAACTTCGCAAGACCTCACGCGTACCCATTATTTTCCTAACCGCCAATGATATGGAGTCCGACATTATCACCGGTTTTGCATTGGGGGGCGATGACTATATCACTAAACCATTCAGCCTAATGGTGCTTCGCGCCAGAGTAATGGCAGTGCTCAGAAGAACGGAATCACTAGGGACTGGAAAAATAACATTGGGTCCCTTAGAACTCGATTTTGAGAAACTGGAGTACAGCAAAAATAAACAATCGCTCCAGCTGAGCAAAACTGAGCAAAAACTGCTGCGGCTGCTGGTGACGAATACGGGCAATATTTTGACCCGAGAACAGCTGATAGACAAGATCTGGAGCAAGGATGCCGAATTTGTGGATGAAAACGCATTGACAGTAGCCATCAAACGGCTGCGTGCTAAACTTGAGGATGACCCGGCAGCACCCAAATATATCAAGACCATTTACGGACTTGGATACATGTGGACTGAAGGGCAAAAACCATGAAAACCAATAGCCCACCTGCTAATTTCAAGCAAATTCATAGGCTCTTTTTACTGATCATCCTTATACTAGTAGCCTGTTTTATCGGCAGTATAATGTTTCTGTACGGGTTCGACCCCACTCTGCTCCAACTGACTTCTCTATTTATCATCTGTATATTAGCGACAGGAGCCGTATGGGTCTGGTTATGGAACCGCCAGATCGCAATCTATATACAGACCTTGGACACTGCGATTGAACGGGCTATACATGACCTGCCGCCACTCACTAACTATGAAGAAACCGCTCTGTCTTCGATGGAACATAAACTAAAGCGGTATATAGGGATGGCTAAGGCGAATGAACGAAATATCCAAACAGAGAAAAACAAAATAAAAGAGCTGATCTCGGATATCTCCCATCAAACCAAGACCCCCCTCTCTAATATCATGGTATTCAGTCAGTTGCTCGAAGAGATGCCCGGACTAAATGAGAATGTCCGGCACTACATACAGCATATTAAAGCGCAGTCAGATAAGTTGGATTGGCTGATTCAGTCTCTAATCAAATTATCACGTTTGGAAACAGGAATGATCTCCCTACAGCAGATTGAGGCGAAACCGCTCATACAAACTCTGACGCAGGCTTTATCCCAGATTTATGCACAAGCGGAAAACAAACAAATTACGATCAATATTGACTGCGGGACACACATCTTAGCCTGCCACGATGTCAAATGGACAAGTGAAGCACTATTCAACCTGCTCGAGAATGCTGTGAAGTACACACCGCATAACGGACAAATTTCCGTTCTTGCTGAAAGCAACGAGATGTTCACCTGTCTCCACCTTACCGATACTGGACTTGGAATCCCCAGCGAAGAAATCCCTCACATCTTTAAGCGGTTTTACCGAGGAAAGCAAGCGCGTGAATTCGAGGGGGTCGGCATCGGGTTGTTTTTGTCCAGAGAGATTATCACGGCGCAAGGCGGCCATATCAACGTCATTTCTGAAACTGGAAAAGGTACAACTTTCTCTGTTTACCTGCCCCAGCGCTGAAATAGAATGTGTCATTATGGTCAGAATTCAGACACTCTCCTGTCAGATTGATTTGCTACCCTTAAATCATGGACAAACAGATCTCATTGGAGGGGAAGAGTTATGCCGATTCTACAGACTGAAAATTTAAAAAAACACTATGGAAAGGTTGGCGCAAGCGTTAAGGCTTTGGACGGTATATCACTGTCAGTGGATAAAGGGGAGTTTGTCGCCATTGTCGGCACTAGCGGCAGCGGCAAAAGCACTCTTCTTCATATGCTTGGCGGATTAGATCGGGCAACAGAGGGCAAGGTTTACGTGGACGGGAACGATATTTTTGCGATGAGTGATGAGAAGCTGACCATTTTTCGGCGCAGATCGGTGGGGTTTGTTTTTCAGAATTACAATTTGGTACCCATACTAAATGTGCGGGAGAATATTGTGCTGCCCATTGAACTGGACGGTGGCAAAATTGACGAAACTTATCTTGATCTAATCATCCGCACTTTAGGCTTGCAGGAAAAGATGAATACTCTACCTTCTAATCTGTCTGGCGGACAGCAGCAACGGGTGGCAATAGCCAGAGCATTGGCGACCAAACCTTCAATCATCTTAGCAGATGAACCTACAGGTAATCTGGACAGCAAAACAAGCCAAGAAGTGCTGATTTTACTTAAACAGATGAGTGAAAAATTCAACCAAACCATTGTGATGATCACACACAATGAACAAATTGCTCAAACTGCTGACCGTATTATCCGTATTGAAGATGGCGTCATTTTCACTGGCTCACTCCGTAGCTCCGGAGTGAGCCAGCCATGATCAGCACGAATAACCATAAGACCATTGCTACTTTAGCCAAAAAAAGCCTCAAAGCCAACCGTGCTCGCAATTTCACTATCATCTGTGCCATCGTACTGACTACGCTTTTGATCACCAGCGTGTTTACCTTGGCGCTCAGTATTAACAAATCGATGCAACGCGCACAAATGCAGACTACCGGCAGCGATTATCATGGAAGCTTCAAATATCTGAATCCTGCCGAGTTGGAGAAGCTGAAGAATCAACCATCCATCAAAGAGTATGGCGTCTTCCTTAAGGTTGGCGATATAAGCACCAGTCTGTTCAAGAATCACCGGGTAGAGGTCCTTCGAATTGACGAGAATTATGCCAAACACGGTTTTATCAACTTTATAGCCGGCGGACTGCCCTCCCAAGAGAATGAAATCGTCCTAAATACTTGGGCGCTTGACTTGCTAGGAGCAAAACATGAGTTAGGCCAGACTGTGAAGCTGGATATAGACATTGGTGAAAAAGTCATAAGCCAAGACTTTAAGCTCTCCGGATATTACGAAACCGATCAAAATTTGGCGATGTCAGGATTGGCTTTTGTATCCGAAGCATTTACACAGAAGAACATTTCCCATATTGACCCGGACATCTCTGAGGCAACGGGTTCTTATGTGAACACCGCAGGTCTAGGGGTGATGTTTAATAATTCTTATAATATTGAACAGAAGGTACAAAAGATTTTGACGGACACCGGCCTGGATGTACCTTATGGTGTCAATCCGGCTTATACAAGTGTTTCTCTCTCCGATAATCTACTGAATATCATTCCTTATGCAGTTGTCATTCTTATCACCATGCTGAGCGGCTATTTACTAATCTACAATATCTTTTTTATTTCCGTCGTGCGGGATGTCAAATTTTACGGGCTGCTAAAGACCATCGGTACCACACCCCGACAACTGAAAAAGATCATCTCCATTCAGGCCCGGTCACTTTATCTCGTCGCATTGCCTTTTGGATTGGGGTTCGGGTATCTGCTAGGTCTGCTGATTCTCCCTATGGCCTCCTCATTTTTAAACGGTTCTACTGATAATGTCTATTCTGCTAGCCCGTGGATATTTATTGGTGCAGCAGCATTCTCGTTTATGACAGTATGGATCGCCGCAAGCAAACCGGGCCGAATGGCTTCGCGAACCTCGCCGGTAGAGGCTGTAAAATTTGCCGGAGTCAGCAGCGGTGGAAAACGGAATGCCAAAAAATCAAAACATGGCGCAAAACTTCACAACATGGCGTTCTCCAACCTGTTCAGAAGCAAAAAGAAGCTGATCCTGATGCTCTCTTCACTCTCCTTGAGTATCATCTTGTTCAGTACCATTTTTACAGTAATTTCCTCACTGGATGTGAATAAATATCTGCGTGCCTTTATCTCCGGTGATTTTGTGGTTCAGAATGAAGTGCTAGTCAGTATTACAGGACCTCGAGACGGTGATCCATATAAGCTTTCAGAGGAATTCGCCAACAATCTAAGTAAAATTGACGGTGTAGAAACTGTTGATAAGGTTTACCACAGATATGTTCCATCTCCTGTCGATGATGCTGTCCGGGCTATTTTGGAGCCAATGGCAGCTGCTGACCCACATCCTTATCTTCTCTCCACTTTAGATAAGGGGGGGATGGTCTACAATCATTTATATGGATTAGATCCGGGCTGGTATGATCTTGTGGACAAGGATATTATTGAAGGGGAGTTTAACAGGCAGAAGTTTGCTTCAGGAAAATATGCGGTCATATCTGAGGCCATGTTTATAGAAGAAGATAGCTACCGCACCTATTATCATCCTGGAGATACAGTCACTTTCGAGAAGTCGGATAAATCTTATGAAGTGATGGCAGTAGTAAAACATGATGCAGTATATGCTGCCACAACAAAATCTTACTCTATGTTAGGTTACAACATCTTCCTCCCTGCTTCGGAGCTGCAGAAGGAAATGCCGAAGGGTACAGATCCAGCCAATATCGTTTCAGCCACACTACATGTCGATCCGACTAAGCTGGACCAGGTAGAACAAGTGGTCAAAGCTTTAACAGATTCAACTGATGAATTAACTTTAAAATCAAGGGAGGATTACAAGGATGAGCTCGGTGGATTCATTCGCATTTTTCAAACCGTCGGGTATGGGCTTAGCCTGGTCATTGCTCTAATCGGGGTGCTGAATTATATCAACACTGTACTCACCGGGGTAGTCTCCCGCCGGAATGAACTTGCCATGCTGGAGAGTATTGGCATGACCAAAAAGCAGCTAAAACGTATGCTGATCCTTGAAGGATTCTACACCGTTTTGCTAACCGTCCTCATAACCTCAACATTAGGTGTATTGCTGACCTATAACCTTTCCAAAAACATCACGGATAATATGGCCTTTATGGTATTTCAGATGAGTTGGCTGCCGTTTATCCTCACCGTTCCTATTTTGTTAATTCTCGCTTACACAGTGACACTGAGAGCCTATAAAACGTTATCCCAAGCATCCATTGTGGAACGGCTGAGAGAAGCCGAGTAATGTAAGACACACCTAAATACTCCTATTACAAAAAGGGCAGCCCGGTAAATATCGCCGGGCTGCCCTTTTTTATAGATCCATATTCAGCTTATTTAAACGCAGGCAACGCAATATCCGCGTAATTATCCTCAAGGAACTTTTTCACTTCAGGACCGCTGATCCGTTTAGCCAGCTTTTGAATGGCGTCAGAGTCCTTGTTATCTTCACGTGCCACCAAAGTAATTGTGAATTCGGAATCTTCGCCTTCCGTAATCAGTGCATCTTTCTTCGGTGTCAATCCTAGTGGGCTCGCATAAGCCGGAGTCATGGCTACCAGATCGCCATCATCAAGCATACGGGCCAGCATTAAGAGATCGACTTCTTCAAACTTGAATTTTTTTGGATTTTCAGTAATGTCTGCTTGTGTGGCTTGAATGCCTACGCCTTCTTTTAGCTTAATAAGATCAGCTGCAGCGAACATTTGCAATGAACGGCCGATGTTAGATGGATCATTAGCCATTACAAGCGTAGCCCCTTCAGGAAGATCAGCTATAGTCTTATAACGTTTGGAGTATCCGCCATAAATAGCGTCATAAACAGGCTGTACCTCTACCAGATTAGAGCCTTTGCTTTCATTATATTGCTTCATATAAGGAACGTGTTGGAAAAAGTTAGCGTCTACTTCTTTATTAGCCAACGCCTCATTAGGCTGCACATTATCAGAGAGAACAACGATCTCCAGATCAATGCCATCTTCCTTCAGGAGCGGCTTCACAATATCCAGAATTTCTGTCATAGGTGGGATCAGTGTAGCGATCTTTAATTTGGTTAACTCATCATTACTACCTTTTGCAGTATTGTTCTCGGCTGCTTTATTAGAGCCACAACCCGCTACGACCAATACCATTAATGTAAGCACAAGTATCATTGATTTTTTCATTAGTACTACTAACCCCCAGTTTATATATTGAACTATTTTGTATTACCGCTTATCCAACAGCCTTGCGATAGTCCCCCCGGTGAACTGAACCAATTGGACTAATACAATCATCACTAGAATGGCATAGATCATCACTTCCGTCTCAAAACGCTGATAACCATAACGGATAGCGAAATCACCAACCCCTCCCCCACCAACAACTCCCATCACGGTCGAGAAGGAGATAAAGCTAATTGTAGAAGTAGTAAGTCCAAGGACTAGACCCGAACGAGCTTCCACATACAGAAATTTAAAGATCAAGCCCAGCTTCGAGGCTCCCATCGATAATGCTGCTTCAATGACCCCTTTAGGAACCTCCAGCAACGACTGCTCCACTAACCGAGCATAATAGGCAATAGCGATTATAGATAATGGAACCGCTGCTGCAATCGTACCAATGGCGGTCCCGACCAGGAAACGAGTGACTGGAATTAGCGCAACGACCAGCAGCAGGAACGGAAAAGAGCGGATAATATTAACGATACTGTTGAGCACCAGAGACAACGTTGTATTCTCATAAAGCTGCCCTTTTCGGAAAAAAAACAACAAGGTACCCAGTGGAAGCCCCAGCAGCACGGCCGCTCCAACAGAAATACCAACCATCACAAAGGTTTCACCAATCGAATCCCACATCTGTGCCTGATATTGAAGTACACTATCAAACATGATCTTCCCCCGCTTTACCAAGAATCTGATCGCGGTATGTCCCGGTACTGGCTGCCGCTGGACGGAATTCACCGTCTTCACGAGAGAACGAATCTACAATGCGCCCTTTTTCCATCACCGATACATGAGTACATATGCTTTTAACAACATCCATCTCATGCGTAACAATGACAACCGTTACTCCAAGACTTGAATTCACATGCTTCAGCACGTTCAAGATATCTGTAGTGGTTCCAGGGTCCAGGGAGGACGTTGGCTCGTCACACAGTAATATTCCCGGACTGTTCGCTAGCGCGCGGGCAATCGCAACACGCTGACGTTGTCCTCCGCTGAGCTGTGCCGGATATTGTTTTGCCTTATCTGCCAGTCCAACAAAATCCAGACACTCCTTCACACGCTTCATTCGTTCATGCTTTGGGACATCTGCCAGCTCCAGCGGGATCGAAACATTCCGCTCTACAGTGACGTTATAAACAAGATTAAATTGTTGAAAGATCATTCCAATCTTTTGCCTTGCTTTACGCAGTGCTTTACTAGGCATTTCGGTCAGGTTGTGGCCATCTACGGTAACCGTTCCCTCATCCGGCTGTTCCAGAAGATTCATCAGTCGCAGCAGCGTAGATTTCCCCGCACCACTCTCACCAATGATCCCATGAATGGATCCCTGCTTTACCTCCAGCGATACCTCATCTACAGCCTGATAGATGCCTTCCTTCAGCTTGTACCCTTTACTTACCCGACTCAGCGACAGTATTAGAAGCTCCCCCTTCCTTTCCCTTATATAATGAACCTCCATCAAGTGAGACATTGTATTACAATTTTCTAAAATCTGTTTTATTAAAAATCTCCTTAAATAATAAGACATTTCTTCTGCTGTGTCATCATTTTTCTTTAAATGATATACCAGGAAGGTTGATGAAAACCTAAAACCCCTTTATACCGGGCTCTTTTTACACATTTATTAATAAAATAAAAAGGGTTAGCAAAGATAATCCTTCCCTCTTGAAATCATGATTCTCCTATTGCCCCACCACTAAACGCTCCACTGTTAATATAGCCATATTTGGTTTTTTTAAGTGTATGAAATGCAGTTAAAGCTACATTTGGTTCGTTGGAGTGTGATTAAAGACCTGCTGTTACACAAAAAAAGATGTCTAAGCCAATAGCTTAAGACATCCCATAATTCATATAGTAATCCCTGAATCCCTGATCTATCGAGTCCCATACTCGCTAAATCTTTTATGCCTTTTCGCCAAGCTCTCTGCGAATCTTCAAGAACACTTGGTAGCTGCGTTCCGCACATTCCGAAATCGCTATCGGATGAAATCCGGGCAGATCGGCATATAACTTATCGTGAAGCGGTTCGATCCATGAAGCCGGCAACTTACTTGCTCCAAGCTTCGCTCCCATAATTGAGCCCACAGTAGCCCCGTTACAGTCTGTATCCATTCCACCATATACGGAAGTGACAACTGTTTTTTCAAAGTCATTCCCGCCATAAACAAGCGACGCAGCTACAAGAGCAGCATTATTATTTGTATGGACTGCATCATAGTGGCTAAAAGTATCCCAAATGTTACGAACCAACTCCCGCTCACTTTTGGCCTTCTGCGCAATATCTATCCCCCGCAAAACATCACTGGCCAAACGACTGGTACGCGGAATCTCACTAAGGCCTATCTCTAGGATCCGTTCATTATCCTTCTCTGCAAAAGCTGCCGATATCATCGCCGCATTCAACATCTCACCGTAGATACCATTTTTCACATGTGAAAATGAAGCGTCGCGCCAGCCTAGTTCTGCCGCAAGCTCAGGATAACCTGCTGCGCCATAAGCCAGTCCATCTGCGCGTATAGCGGCACCAATCCACTCGCGGTAAGGGTTTAAGTGCATCCGCACTCTTTCCTGCCGCACCAGCCAATCCGCAGGCTTCTCGCCATGCAGATGAGAGGTCTCCTGCGCAAAATTCATATATGACTGTGTCTCCGCCGTGCACACCTGACTATATGTTAAATGTGTATGCCACAGCTTTCCGATATCCCAAGAATCCCAGTTCAGACCCTTCTGCTCCAGCAGCATAAGACCCAGGACAGTGTAGCGAATATCGTCATCGCTTTCCATATACTTGATCGTCTCGCGGGTACTCGCATATGTCCATTCACTTAAGCCAAGACCATATTCAGCCTCTGCCCGTGAATGCCCAGGCGTATAGCCAGTAATTGGCCAGGCGTCCGCACCCTGAAACCATAGCTCAATATTCTCCCAGCCCGAACGGCCATCTTTCCCATAGAGATAGTCCCAATACTCCAGCGGTTTCCCGAGTGCGCAGCCGACACTTCTACCGAGCCAGGCTCCATAGAACTTATCTCTCCATTCTGCCTCGCTCCAGTCCGCCTCAAGCTTACGTGGACCTTCTGGACGTAGTTGACGAATCTCCTCCAGAGAGGATGGCTCTTGATACGGAAAATCCTCACTAATCGTAAGCTCCATTAGCTCATTGTATACCTGCATCAGCTTGAGCTCATCGGCACCAGCAGCCGCTAGCTTATCCGCGAACCCATCAATCTCGCAACCTTCTTCTCCACGCTGAGCAATTTCAAACTGCACGGTCTCTTGAAGTCTCTCCCATCCTGCCATAGGCTACTTCCCTTCAGCCGCTAGCAGCAGCTCTTGATCAAGCTTTTCCAGTGAATCAAAGATCAGCTTCATAAATGCTTCCCGGTCAACGCCCACCAATACTTGTACATTCGCTGGACGATCCGTCTTTTTCCGTCTGTCTGCAACTGTCATTCCCCGCGTCAGCTTGCCTTCGGTCTCCACCGTTACATATAGATGCTCAGATTCAAATAGTTCCGGATGCAGCAGCCAGGCAACAGCACATGGATCATGCAGCGCACTGCCGACATAGCCCATTTTTTTACCGTAAATCGAATAGAAATCCAGCAATTCTCCGACCATTGTAGACACTGGTCCCCGCTCTTTCAATGCTAGGATCTCATCTTCAAAAATAGCAGCCTTATCGGTCACATCCAGACCACTCATTGTGATCGGAATCCCCGACTCAAACACAATACGGGCTGCTTCAGGATCTACATAGATATTAAACTCCGCAGTAGAGGTGACATTCCCATAAGAGATACCTCCCCCCATCAGTGAGATTTTTTCAATTCTGTCTTTAATCTCTGGATAAGCCGTGATTAGCAGTGCGATATTTGTTAAAGGAGCCATCGGCACGAGCGTAATCTTCTCCTCTGAAGAACGGATGATATTCAGCATAAACTCCACAGCACCCTGCTCTACAGGGCGGAATTTACTTGGAGGCAAAAGCGGCCCATCCATGCCCGATTCTCCATGCGCTTCCTCACCTGTAACAAGCTTGCCGAACAGTGGGCCAGCAGCCCCTTTAGCTACAGGAATGTCAGCATTCACGAAGCTGATCACCTTCAGGGCGTTTTCCGTGATTTTATCTAAAATTTGGTTTCCACCAACCGTTGTAATCCCGCGCAGATCTAACTTCTCCGAATTTGCTATGGCAAGCAGTATCGCTATTGCGTCATCATGCCCTGGATCGCAGTCAATAATAATAGGTGTTGGCATAGTTACTCACTCCTTGTCTGTGTATCAATCATTTCAATCGCTATTTAACTAGCGGACTTTTAAGTTTTTTATTCTTTTTTCGTGTCTCAGATACTGCGTAGATCACAAGTCCAATTACTGTGGCTACATAAGGAAGAGTGGCGATTAGCTCCGCAGGAATCTTTAACACCTGTAGCGCATTCGACAATGCATCTGCAGTACCAAATAATAAAGAGGTCAGCGCCGTGCCTACGGTCGTACTTCTTCCCATCGACTCAGCGGCAATGGCAATCCAGCCCCGGCCAGCGATCATATCGCGGGTAAACAGTGACAAATACCCCATCGACATATAAGCACCGCCTAAACCGGCAAAAAATCCGCTAAGCAGCAAAGCCATATACTGTATTTTCACAACACTTACACCCACGGATTGAGCCGCATGTGGATTTTCACCCACTGAACGAATGCGCAGTCCAAGCGGTGTACGGTTTAATAGATAGTAGACAACAAACACAGCCAATATAGAAACATACGTCAGAATGTGATGCCCCGATAAAATAGGTCCAAGCACCGGGATATCCTTCAACAAAGGAATCTGGACACTAGGCAGAACTTTACTCGCCAGAGAAGTGGAAGAACCCTTGTCGCCACTAAGCAGATAGAGGATAAACACAGTGCCTCCCGAAGCGAACATATTAATGGCCACACCCCCGAGAATGATATGTGTTTTGAATTTCAGGGTGAAAAAAGCTAATATTCCAGCGATCAATGTTCCAGACAGCACCGCCCCAAGCAGACCTACCCATGCGCTATGTGTATAGCTGCTTATGATGACACCCGCTAAAGCGGCAACAAGCATGATGCCCTCCATCCCAATGTTAATGATCCCTGCACGGTTGGAGATGAGTGCGCCGAGCGCGGCGAACAGAATCGGAGTCGTCACGCGAAGGACAGAGAACGCAAAGTCAGTTGTAAAAATCACATCAAACAAACTATTCACGCTTCCTTCGCCTCCTTCAAGAGCATCCGATTTTTCCAGAATTTCAGAAATTGCTCAGCCGAAATCAGAAGAATGATAATTGCCTGTATAATTGAGATCATCTCTGAAGGTACATCAGACAGACGCGCCATCATGTCAGCCCCAATTCGAATGTACGCTAGGAATAATGCAGAGCCGATTACGGACAGCGGATTATTTTTGGCTAACATCGCTACAAGGGCACCATCCAAACCATAACCAGGCAGTGACGTCCATTGGAAACGGTTATACATCCCCAGCACTTCTACGGAGCCCCCCATACCTGCGATAAAACCTGCAATCAAGTGGACGAGAATAATAACCTTGGCTGTCTTCATACCGGAATAACGGGCAAAGTCCCGGTTGATGCCTGTCATGCGCAGCTCATATCCCCATTTCGTTTTGTATAGGAATAGATGAGCTGCAATAATAAGCACGATAACGATAATAAGACCGGTATGAATACGGGTGCCCGAGACCATTTTACTCAGCAGTGCCGTTTTCTCGAATTTGTAGGATACATTGGCAAAAGCTTTAGCATCACGCAGATGATAGTTCAGTAGGTATAGCCCTACTCCGAACAAAATATTATTGAACATTAAGGATGTAACCAACTCATTAGCATTCCATTTTGCCTTCAGAATACCAGGTATTGCCGAGAGCAACGCTCCTACAATTGAACCTGCAGCAATAGCTACCATCGGATGCAGCCAGCCGTCCAGCGTTAAATGAATAGCCAATACGGAAGTTACAACACCGGAGAAATAGAAAATCCCTTCAGCTCCCAGGTTGAACATATTGGCTCGAAACAACAAGGATACTGCCAACCCAGTGAACATGAGCGGAATCGCCATCTCAATCACATTACCAATATGACCTTTACTGGATAACGGCTCTAATAGGAATATACCAATCGTCTTCACAGGCTGATTACTGACCAAAGAGATGATCAGAAAGGCAATAGCGAGTGCAATAACGATTACCGCCGATGTCCGAATGTACTCAAAATATTTAACTTTAAACATGATTTACGGCCCTCCCGATGTGCTCCTCGTCCTGTCGATGAATCCCCAGCATATAAAGACCTAATTCTTCCTCACTAACCTTAGATGGCTCCTCGAAAAAGGCAACAATCTTACCCTCGTACATTACTAACAGACTATCGCTGATCTCCAAGATCTCATTCAAATCTGCCGACACTAGCAAAATCGCGCAATCGTCTGAACGTAATTCCAACAACTTTTGATGTATGAACTGGGCTGCGCCTATATCCACACCCCGTGTCGGCTGTTCTGCAATAAGCAGCTGCGGTTCAGTCGAACACTCTCTAGCTACGACCACCTTCTACATATTACCGCCTGACAACATTCCTATGGGCTGCGAAGGTCCTGAACAGCGGACTTTAAATTCCTCTACAAGGGATACTGCTAGCTTGGCAATTCGTGAACCATTCAAAAAAAGACCTTTATTCATTGCTTTTGTACGATACTGAGTAGATAGCAGATTATCAGCTATGCTTGCTTCACTAGCGATCCCTTGCCGCATCCGATCCTCCGGTATATAGGAAACGCCTAGCTTACGAATATCCAAAATATCCGATTCACGGATATCCTTTCCCTTCACTAGTACAGAACCCTGACTTGAGACACCTCTCAAGCTACCTGTAAGAGCTTCAATAAGCTGTGTCTGCCCGTTGCCTTCTACACCAGCAATCCCAACGATCTGCCCACCACGTACCGCAAAATTGATATCCGACAATAATGCTTTGCCATCTGCATCATTCACACCGAGTCCCTGCACCGTTAGTACTGGCTCACTAACAGCCAGAATCTCTTTGTCATATTTCAGCACGACATCTCTGCCGACCATTAACCGCGAGATTTCCTGTTCTGTCACATCCTGTGTTTGAAAAACACCTTCACTACGGCCGCTGCGCATAATCGTAATTCTGTCGCAAATCGCTTTGACTTCCTTTAATTTGTGCGAAATAAAAACTATCGTATGCCCCTGTTCCCTTAATTGCTTAAGCTCGCGGAACAATTCCTCTGTTTCCTGTGGAGTCAACACCGCAGTTGGCTCATCAAGCACCAGAATTTTCGCACCACGCAGCAGCGCCTTAAGAATCTCAACCTTTTGCTTCATCCCAACTGTAAGATCCTCTACTTTTGCCTTTGGATCCACGGCCAGATTGTATTTCCTTGCGGTCTCTTCCGTCATGCGCACAGCCTCGGCATAATTAATGCCAACTCCTCTGCGCGGCTCCATACCCAGCACCATATTCTCTGCCACCGTAAAAGAAGGTACCAACATGAAATGCTGGTGGACCATGCCGATACCTCTATCAATGGCGTCCTGAGCGGATTGCAGCTTTACTTTTTCACCCTTGATATAGATCTCGCCTTCACTTGGCTCTTCCATGCCGAACATAATCTTCATTAAAGTCGATTTACCTGCACCGTTCTCACCTGCAATCGCATGTATTTCTCCCTCACGTAAAGAAAAATGCACGTCTTTATTTGCAACGACGCCATTGGGATATACCTTGGTAATTCCCCGCATTTCCAGCAGAGCTGTGTACATAGGTCTCAACGCCTTTCAACTTGGAGGTCTGCAAAAATATACAGCTGGAATTCCCCTGACTAGAAGAATCTCCAACTGTAGGTTTATCTCTATAGAGCTGATCTTAAGGTTTAAAGCTTAAGGCTTAAGGCTTAACTGCGTTACGAATAGCTTCTACCTCTGCGGTTTCCATCCCCATCGCATTATCCACTTTAATTTCTTTATTGATCAGCTTTTGCTTCACTTCTTCAACCTTGGCCTGAAGATCAGCCGGGAATACATTTTTATAAATATCATTCTCAGCAATACCTACACCATCATCTACAAAGCTCAATACATCACGTTTGCCCATTTCTAGCGTACCCTCTTGCAATCTCTTCACTGCACCTAGAATAGCCGTATCAATCTTTTTAATCGATGAAGTAACGATTAGATTTGCTTTTTCACTATCTGTATCGTTAATCAACATTGCCTGATCGGAGTCTACACCGATTGCATATTTTTTCTTCTCTTTAGCTGCGTCAAAGATCCCAAGACCTGTACCCCCAGCCACGTTAAAAATAACATCCACACCGGAGTTATATTGAATTAGAGACAGCTCCTTACCTTTTGCCGGGTTAACAAAATCACCAGCGTACGACACAGCCACTTTTACATCAGGATCAACGTACTGAGCACCTTGAATGTAACCGACCAAGAAAGCATTAATCCCCGGAATATCCATACCGCCCACAAACCCAATCACATTCTCAGGGGTAGCATTCGGCATATCCGATTGTGTAGCTAATGCTGCTACGGCACCTGCCAAGAAAGATACTTCATTTGTCGCATAAGACATGTTGTACATGTTATCTGGTGCTTCATCGATGTCGGTATCATAATTAATGAATTTTTTGTCTGGATACAATTCTGCCGTTGCATTAAACATCTCTGTAATTTCAGAACCGCCAGAAATAATTACATCCCAATCCTCGGAAGCGATATCGTTAAATGTAGGCTCCCATTTCGTTTTATCAACGCCCATTTCAACAACCTTTGTTTCTGCACCAAGTTCATCCTTAACCTTTTGCAAGCCGTTATTAGCGGAATCAAAAAATGATTTATCCCCAAGTGTCCCCGGAATCAGCAATACAACCTTGAGTTTATCCCCTGCACCTGTTTCTCCACCCTCAGCAGCGTTTGATCCAGTATTCGCAGAAGAACCGTTATTGGACGTGTTATTTCCACATGCTGTGACCAGAACCATCACCATTAATAACAACAAAGAAAGAACTTTTTTATTCATTACTCTATTCCACCCCTAATTTTAGTTGGTTAGTAATCCGCAGAATCCCATCTTCACCCATTGTATAATTCACGGTTCAAATGGAAATTCTCTTTTTTCCAAATAAAGTATCATTGAAAGTAATAAATTTAACGTTTAGGCTCAAAAATAGCAATAAAAATACCATTATTATTAATAATCCGCTTTATTTCCGAACGAGATGGCCAGTCAGGTTGCGAACTTTCGGATTTATTGATACGATCATAACAAATATTATTAAAAATAATTATATGATTTCGGTCATAGTTTTGTACGATTCGGCTAAAACATAAGTATTGGAGGATCATCATGGATCGTGTTCTATATATTGTAAGTGCCACACATGAGCTAAATACTTATATCCCTCCACACCAGCATGAATGCTACGAACTAGTCTATTATTTACAGGGGGTAGGGACAACCAATGTTGGCCCACGAAGTTACCATTTTCGCTCCTCTTCTTTCGCGCTTGTGCCACCCAATCATAAACATGACGAGCACCACCGTGAGGATGCAAATGTATTATTTGTAGGCTTCCACTCGGAACACCCTAATATGAGTAATCTGCTCGGCGTATATGAAGATGATAAAGATCAGACCGTTCTTCAAATCCTGCTGCGAATGAAAGCAGAGTTTACACGCAAGCAAGACGGATTCTCTGAGCTTCTAAACCTACAAATGAGCGAGATTACCGTCCATCTTATGAGGCTTCTTAGTGCCTCTGGATATCAATCCCCAACAGAAGATCGAGTACAATATGTCCTTAATTATATGAATGAGCATTATCGCCATAAATTGTCCGTCGAAACACTATCAGAAATGTCCGGATATAGTTACGATCGTTTTCGCCATCTATTTAAAGAACGTTTCGGGTCTTCACCCCTGCGGTATTTGCTGTTAAAACGCCTGGATTATGCAAAATCTCTATTACGTCATACTCAGATGCAAATCTCTGAAGTATCCGCTGCTGCAGGTTTTGTGAACGATGCCCAATTCTGCAATATGTTCAAACGAGAAATAGGTCTTACTCCGCGAGCATTCCGCATTAATAATCAATCAGGTTAATCACTAATCAGATTAAAAAAGCCGTTGAATAGAGAGTTTCTCTATTTCAACGGCTTAATGCTGTAAACCCAAGAACATAAAGAAAAAAGGTTTGTAAGAATGCTTTTATAAGCAATCTTACAAACCTTTTTAAGATACCGGCGAGAGGACTCGAACCTCCACGGTTTCCCACTCGATTTTGAGTCGAGCGCGTCTGCCATTCCGCCACGCCGGCACATATGAACTAAATGGAGGCGCCACCCAGATTTGAACTGGGGATAAAGCTTTTGCAGAGCTTTGCCTTACCACTTGGCTATGGCGCCATGTAAATTTTGGAGCGGACGACGGGAATCGAACCCGCGACCCTCGCCTTGGCAAGGCGATGCTCTACCGCTGAGCCACGTCCGCATAAAATGGCTGGGGATATAGGATTCGAACCTATGAGTGACGGAGTCAAAGTCCGTTGCCTTACCGCTTGGCTAATCCCCAATAACATTTTAAAGTAAAATGGGGCGACTGATGGGTCTCGAACCCACGAATGCCGGAACCACAATCCGGTGCGTTAACCCCTTCGCCACAGTCGCCATATTAAGTTGATATTGTTGCCATTATTCATTTTAAAGTAAATGGGGCGGCCGATGGGTCTCGAACCCACGAATGCCGGAACCACAATCCGGTGCGTTAACCCCTTCGCCACGGCCGCCATATTAAACTTTAGAAAGAACTTGGCAGGGGCAGCAGGAATTGAACCCACACCAACGGTTTTGGAGACCGTTGTTCTACCTTTAAACTATGCCCCTAAAAACTGGTGGAGGATGATGGATTCGAACCACCGAACACTCACGTGAGCAGATTTACAGTCTGATGCGTTTGGCCACTTCGCTAATCCTCCAAGGATGGTGCCGGCGAGAGGACTTGAACCCCCAACCTACTGATTACAAGTCAGTTGCTCTACCAATTGAGCTACACCGGCATGGCACTCATTCTTTTGTGATGATAAATGGTGGCTCGGGACGGAATCGAACCGCCGACACGAGGATTTTCAGTCCTCTGCTCTACCGACTGAGCTACCGAGCCATGATGAAAATGGCGGAACCGACGGGATTCGAACCCGCGATCTCCTGCGTGACAGGCAGGCATGTTAGGCCAACTACACCACGGTTCCAAAAGATATAATTGCTTAAGTTAATTGGTTGCGGGGGCAGGATTTGAACCTGCGGCCTTCGGGTTATGAGCCCGACGAGCTACCGGGCTGCTCCACCCCGCGTCAGTAAGAAAATGTTATGGTGGAGGCTGAGGGGATCGAACCCCCGACCCTCTGCTTGTAAGGCAGATGCTCTCCCAGCTGAGCTAAGCCTCCATAAACAACAATTGTTATTGTACCAAAGTCCACTAGGATAAATCAAGTGAAAATTTGGTGACCCGTATGGGATTCGAACCCATGTTACCTCCGTGAAAGGGAGGTGTCTTAACCCCTTGACCAACGGGCCATACTAATTAAAAATTTGTGGCGGAGAGAGAGGGATTCGAACCCTCGAGACGCTTGTGGCGCCTACACGATTTCCAATCGTGCTCCTTCGGCCAAACTCGGACACCTCTCCATATGGCTCCCCGAACAGGACTCGAACCTGTGACAACTCGATTAACAGTCGAGTGCTCTACCAACTGAGCTATCAGGGAATATTCATACCAGGCTTGATGCCTGAAAACTGAATCCGAAACAAATTTGCATTCTACGTATAGGATAAGCCCTCGACCGATTAGTATTGGTCAGCTCCATGCATTGCTGCACTTCCACCTCCAACCTATCTACCTCGTCGTCTTCAAGGGGTCTTACTAATTGGGAAATCTCATCTTGAGGGGGGCTTCACGCTTAGATGCTTTCAGCGCTTATCCCGTCCGTACGTAGCTACCCAGCCATGCTCCTGGCGGAACAACTGGTGCACCAGCGGTACGTCCATCCCGGTCCTCTCGTACTAAGGACAGCTCCTCTCAAATTTCCTGCGCCCACGACAGATAGGGACCGAACTGTCTCACGACGTTCTGAACCCAGCTCGCGTACCGCTTTAATGGGCGAACAGCCCAACCCTTGGGACCTACTTCAGCCCCAGGATGCGATGAGCCGACATCGAGGTGCCAAACCTCCCCGTCGATGTGGACTCTTGGGGGAGATAAGCCTGTTATCCCCAGGGTAGCTTTTATCCGTTGAGCGATGGCCCTTCCATGCGGTACCACCGGATCACTAAGTCCGACTTTCGTCCCTGCTCGACTTGTAGGTCTCGCAGTCAAGCTCCCTTATGCCTTTGCACTCTGCGAATGATTTCCAACCATTCTGAGGGAACCTTGGAACGCCTCCGTTACTCTTTAGGAGGCGACCGCCCCAGTCAAACTGCCCGCCTGACACGGTCCCCGTACCCGGTAAGGGTACTAGGTTAGAACCTAGATACGATCAGGGTGGTATCCCAACGGCGCCTCCACCGAAGCTTGCGCTCCGATTTCTACGGCTCCCACCTATCCTGTACAGATCGTACCCAAATTCAATATCAAGCTGCAGTAAAGCTCCATGGGGTCTTTCCGTCTTGTCGCGGGTAACCTGCATCTTCACAGGTATTAAAATTTCACCGGATCTCTCGTTGAGACAGCGCCCAAGTCGTTACGCCATTCGTGCGGGTCAGAATTTACCTGACAAGGAATTTCGCTACCTTAGGACCGTTATAGTTACGGCCGCCGTTTACTGGGGCTTCGGTTCATAGCTTCGGGTTACCCCTAACCACTCCCCTTAACCTTCCAGCACCGGGCAGGCGTCAGCCCGTATACTTCGCCTTGCGGCTTCGCACAGACCTGTGTTTTTGCTAAACAGTCGCTTGGGCCTTTTCACTGCGGCCCCCTCGTGCTATTCACACTACCGGGGCACCCCTTCTCCCGAAGTTACGGGGTCATTTTGCCGAGTTCCTTAACGAGAGTTCTTCCGCGCGCCTTAGAATTCTCTTCTCGCCTACCTGTGTCGGTTTGCGGTACGGGCACCTTCTCCTGGCTAGAGGCTTTTCTTGGCAGTGTGAGATCATGACCTTCGCTACTACAATTTTCGCTCCCCATCACAGCCCAGCCTTAATGATGTGCGGATTTGCCTACACATCAGCCTCACTGCTTAGACGGACATCCATCAGTCCGCGTCACTACCCTCCTGCGTCACCCCATCGCTCATAGCGGATTACGGTGGTACAGTAATTTCAAACTGTTGTCCTTCGACTACGCCTTTCGGCCTCGCCTTAGGTCCCGACTTACCCTGAGCGGACGAGCCTTCCTCAGGAAACCTTGGGCTTTCGGCGGATCAGATTCTCACTGATCTTTTCGTTACTCATACCGGCATTCTCACTTGTGTAGTGTCCAGCGCTCTTTTCAGTACACCTTCAACCCCTACACAACGCTCCCCTACCCCAGATACATACGTATCTAGCCATAGCTTCGGTGGTGTGTTTAGCCCCGTTACATTTTCGGCGCAGAGTCACTCGACCAGTGAGCTATTACGCACTCTTTCAATGGTGGCTGCTTCTAAGCCAACATCCTGGTTGTCTGTGCAACTCCACATCCTTTCCCACTTAACACACACTTGGGGACCTTAGCTGATGGTCTGGGCTGTTTCCCTTTTGACAATGGATCTTAGCACTCACTGTCTGACTCCCGGCAATAAGTATATGGCATTCGGAGTTTGACTGAGCTTGGTAATCCTTGCGGACCCCGCACCCAATCAGTGCTCTACCTCCACTACTCTTATACCGAGGCTAGCCCTAAAGCTATTTCGGGGAGAACCAGCTATCTCCGAGTTCGATTGGAATTTCTCCGCTACCCCCACCTCATCCCCGCACTTTTCAACGTACGTGGGTTCGGGCCTCCAGTGCGTGTTACCGCACCTTCACCCTGGACAGGGGTAGATCACACGGTTTCGGGTCTACGTCCACATACTAATTCGCCCTATTCAGACTCGCTTTCGCTGCGGCTCCACCTTCTCGGCTTAACCTTGCATGTTAAACGTAACTCGCCGGTTCATTCTACAAAAGGCACGCCATCACCCATTAATAGGGCTCTGACTTTTTGTAAGCACACGGTTTCAGGTTCTATTTCACTCCCCTTCCGGGGTGCTTTTCACCTTTCCCTCACGGTACTGTTTCACTATCGGTCGCCAGGTAGTATTTAGCCTTAGCAGATGGTCCTGCTGGATTCATACGGGGTTTCACGTGCCCCGCACTACTCGGGATCCGTCTCGGAGAGAACACAGTTTAGGTTACAGGGCTTTTACCTCTATCGCGGGCCTTTCCAGACCTCTTCGCCTACCATATTCCTTTGTAACTCCATGTGAGACGTCCCACAACCCCTAAGAGCAAGCTCTTAGGTTTAGGCTGTTCCGCGTTCGCTCGCCGCTACTGACGGAATCACTATTGTTTTCTCTTCCTCAGGGTACTTAGATGTTTCAGTTCCCCTGGTCTGCCTCTACACACCCTATGTATTCAGGTATGAGTAACTGCGAATTACCACAGCTGGGTTTCCCCATTCGGACACCCCCGGATCAAAGCTTGCTTACAGCTCCCCGAGGCAGTTTCGTTGTTCGCCACGTCCTTCGTCGGCTCCTGGCGCCTAGGCATCCTCCGTGTGCTCTTATTAGCTTAACCTTGATTTTTCCGCAGGAAAATATCATACGATGACATTCTCTTTGGAATCATCTCACTAATAACATTTACTTGTTTACACAAGTTGCTAAAAGATGTTCTAAAACGCAAATTCGTTTCGGTATCCAGTTTTCAAGGATCAAGTCTTACTTGAGAGCTTAAACTCTCAAAACTGAGCAACGAGTGAGTAACAGGCCTAAACCTGAGTTTTGGAAGCTGAGCTTCCGATTTGAATGTTCTCATTGCAGAGAACGATTCTCCATAGAAAGGAGGTGATCCAGCCGCACCTTCCGATACGGCTACCTTGTTACGACTTCACCCCAATCATCTACCCCACCTTCGGCGGCTGGCTCCCTTGCGGGTTACCCCACCGACTTCGGGTGTTGTAAACTCTCGTGGTGTGACGGGCGGTGTGTACAAGACCCGGGAACGTATTCACCGCGGCATGCTGATCCGCGATTACTAGCAATTCCGACTTCATGCAGGCGAGTTGCAGCCTGCAATCCGAACTGAGACCGGCTTTGATGGGATTGGCTCCACCTCGCGGCTTCGCTTCCCGTTGTACCGGCCATTGTAGTACGTGTGTAGCCCAGGTCATAAGGGGCATGATGATTTGACGTCATCCCCACCTTCCTCCGGTTTGTCACCGGCAGTCACTCTAGAGTGCCCAGCTTAACCTGCTGGCAACTAAAGTTAAGGGTTGCGCTCGTTGCGGGACTTAACCCAACATCTCACGACACGAGCTGACGACAACCATGCACCACCTGTCTCCTCTGTCCCGAAGGCCGCCACTATCTCTAGTGGATTCAGAGGGATGTCAAGACCTGGTAAGGTTCTTCGCGTTGCTTCGAATTAAACCACATACTCCACTGCTTGTGCGGGTCCCCGTCAATTCCTTTGAGTTTCAGTCTTGCGACCGTACTCCCCAGGCGGAGTGCTTACTGTGTTAACTTCGGCACCAAGGGTATCGAAACCCCTAACACCTAGCACTCATCGTTTACGGCGTGGACTACCAGGGTATCTAATCCTGTTTGCTCCCCACGCTTTCGCGCCTCAGCGTCAGTTACAGCCCAGAAAGTCGCCTTCGCCACTGGTGTTCCTCCACATATCTACGCATTTCACCGCTACACGTGGAATTCCACTTTCCTCTTCTGTACTCAAGCCACCCAGTTTCCAGTGCGACCTCAGGTTGAGCCCAAGGTTTAAACACCAGACTTAAATAGCCGCCTGCGCGCGCTTTACGCCCAATAATTCCGGACAACGCTTGCCCCCTACGTATTACCGCGGCTGCTGGCACGTAGTTAGCCGGGGCTTTCTTCTCAGGTACCGTCACTCCGGTAACAGTTACTCTACCGGACGTTCTTCCCTGGCAACAGAGCTTTACGATCCGAAAACCTTCATCACTCACGCGGCGTTGCTCCGTCAGGCTTTCGCCCATTGCGGAAGATTCCCTACTGCTGCCTCCCGTAGGAGTCTGGGCCGTGTCTCAGTCCCAGTGTGGCCGTTCACCCTCTCAGGTCGGCTACGCATCGTCGCCTTGGTGGGCCGTTACCCCACCAACTAGCTAATGCGCCGCAGGCCCATCCCTCAGTGACAGATTGCTCCGTCTTTCATTCTTCTCTCAGGAGAAAAAAGAAATTATCCGGTATTAGCTACCGTTTCCGGTAGTTATCCCAGTCTGAAGGGCAGGTTGCCTACGTGTTACTCACCCGTCCGCCGCTAAGTTACTTTGAAAGCAAGCTTTCAAAGTAACTCCGCTCGACTTGCATGTATTAGGCACGCCGCCAGCGTTCGTCCTGAGCCAGGATCAAACTCTCCAATTAGTATTGAAAAGAGCGATATGCTCATTTTGAAACATCTGACGAGAAAATTAATTCTCTAATTTTGGATTTCACTTGCGTGATTTCCTACTCACTCGTTGTTCAGTTTTCAAAGATCAAGCTGTTTATTTCGTCGATGTGTTGTTCAGCAGCGACCTTTATAATATATCACAGCGTCCTCGTTTTAGTCAACCATTTTTTTAATTTCTTTTTTCGGTTGTCTTTCGAATGTTTTCGAAAGCACATCTCTGTGTCAGAGGGACGAGTTATAATTTAACACATGAACAAGGAAAGAGTCAACCATTAATTTTTCTGAATAAATATGAGCGTTTCATATTAGTAAACAAACAAAAAGAGAGTGCTCAGCCTCTCCCTATCCTTGCTCATCTCTCTATAATTAAACATCTTCTGCTGTATCTAATTCATCTCTATAATGTATAGCGGATCGCATGCCCTTCTCCCTCGTGAACATCAGCCCAAGATGTAATCTCTCGGATTAGCGAACGAGAAACCAGCTTTCGTAAAACAAGGGGTAGTTCAGACTCTAATTGACTCAGACCTGAATGCTGCAGTAATTCTTTAATGCTCCATGCTTCCTTACGGCTATTCAAAATATTAAAGAGCAATAGACAACAGTCCGTCATTTTGGACATAATCCCAAATTCACATGCAAGAAGCACAAGCTCCACACGTTGCTCTAAGGTCTCAGTACTGACCGTTAACTCCTCATAAAGTTTATGAACAGAGGTATTCATGCTTTTAACCTGCTCCCAAATAGCTGGCTCGGGGAAAGCACCCACTTCACTCACTTCTATTCTTGCCCAATGATATAAGGCTATCAATACACAGTTGTAAGCATCCATAATAAAGCCAGCCTCTATATAGCGCTTGGATTTCACATACATATGCAAAAAGCGAGCAAACTCCATAAATGCGACCCGTTCCTTAATCGGTCCTTCAAATTGTAATATCTCGCGGCGCATTTCCTCGAGTATTCCCTTGGGGTCCCAGATCACTTCCCCCCTCATCAAACTGATAAGAAGTTCGTTATTATCCCCTGCCATAACAGCCTGCTCCAAAGCAAAAAGGCCGATATGGACTGACTGGGTCCGTTGGTCACCGGCAATGGTATGGCGAACAATATGCTCTCTATCCTGTTCTTCATGCAATACTAACACTACCATATCAAAATCTTGAAGAAGTGCGCTTTGAAACGGAATATCCCCATTCTGCCGCAAAACGACCGCTCCTAAAACATTCTCATCAAACGTTTCTCCACTCAACAAAGTTACATTGGACAATTCCATGCTTCCCTCCATTAAATTTGGCGATTTTGCGTCCAGTCAGTTATAATTCAGTTATAATTATTATTCTACATATGAAAGACAGTTCCTTCTGGACAACCCAACTATATTTAGTTAGGAGCAAACACTCATGAAGTTTAAAACGGCTAAGATCAACGCTTTTCGCACATGGGGATTACTGCTCACAATGCTCGGAATGGGACTTATGGTTTTGGGTACAGCGGGCATCGTGTTTTGGGGCTCAACTGGAAAAGTATTCGCTGGAATCGGTCTTGTAATCGGTTTAATCTCAATGATGGCAAGTCTTGCAATCTATTTCTGGGCTGGGATGCTGTCAACTAGCGCAGTCCAACTGGAATGCCCTGAATGTCACAAGCTGACCAAAATGCTGGGCAAAACAGACCGCTGTATGTTCTGCCATACCATCCTTACTATGGATCCAGCTGAGGCCAATATTACTGCGGAACAACTTAAGAGTCAGCAGCTTAATCAATAAAACACATCTTACAGAAGCTTATTACTAGCGATTTATAATGCAATCAAACATTTGCTTAATACAACAAAGGGGCCCCTATATTGGGAGCCCCTTTGTTTATTATGAATGAAATAATAATTACTTATGAATCCCTTGTAATGCCTCCCACGCAGACGGATTACTAAAGCTGCGATTCCATGAACCGATGCCACCAAGCCCTAAAGACTTAGCAAGCTCAACTCTAGCTTTTAAAGAAACTTTGTCTTCGATCCATATTTTTTTAAGAGCGCCATCCTCCTTATACTCAACGTAATTCTGCCCTGCTGCCTTATCAAAGGTTGGGGTCAGCTTCTTCTCTTTAATAATTTTTTCAACGGCATTCATACTAACCGATTTAGAGCTTACTTTGGTCTTGCCATCCACCTGGGCCTCAGTCCAGATTCTAGTATACAGTGGAATCCCTAGAATCAGCTTCTCAGGCGGCACATCGTCTTCCTCTATGATCCGGCTTAACGAGCTTTCTACCCACGGCAGAGACGCAACAGAGCCCGCTACAGGACTAGCAGCCCAATGCTCGTCATAAGCCATAACAATAAGATAATCAACTACTGAATTAAGAGCTCTACGATCAAGGAATGCTGACCACATCTCACTGTTAGATTTAGGGGTTACGTCTATGGAGACGATTAAGTTTTTGGCTTGAGCCATAGGTTTTAGCTCTCGCATAAATTGTGTAACATTCTCCCCGTCTTTCGTATATACATTCTCAAAGTCAATATTAATTCCATCCAGCTTGTATAAATCTGAATACTCGAGGATCTGTACGATCGCGTTCATCCGCTTCTCATAGCTCGACAATGCCTCAGTGGTTATGTCTGGTTCAAAGCTATTGCTGAGCAGCCCCCATACTTCCAAACCGCGCTCATGGGCCCACTGCACATACGCACTATCAGCCTGACTGCGCACATTCCCGTCACCATCTATGATACTGAACCAAGTCGGGCTAGCCACGTTAACGCCCGGAAGCTCACCGAATGTACTTGGGTCAGGTTTGCGTTGATAAACAGCTTCCCAATACAAATTCACTGACTTCCCTTTCCAGCTTCGTTCTGCCCGTGAGGGAGTGGTGCTTTTGGGTTCCACTGTCTTTTGACCGTCTGAGATAATATCACTGGCCTTGGCATAACCCGCATAACCGCTGCTTAACTGCACATACAGCCAGTCCTCATTTTCTTTATTCCAAATACTCACGATGGCACCTGGGGACATATCGGCCACGATGGGTGCGTGAATCGACGCTTCGCTGCGAAGAGCGACTGTCTTATCACCTGCTTCACCTTTCACTTTCCCCAGCGGTACAGTCTCCCCTGCTGTCATTAACAGCACAGCCCCGGTAGTCGTATCCTCTTGAATCTCAAACCCATACAGGTCTTCTAAAACATCCGCAGGAAGATAAGTTATCTTTTCCTTAACTTCAGGTGCCAGCCGCAGCTGCAGCGGACGATTGTTCAGACTAGCATCGGTTTTATCCTCTTGCATATATAGAAGTTCACTTTCCGTTGATAGGATGACCGATTTAGTCTTTTCTTCATAACGAATAGATGAGTCCACATGTTCCTGCAGTAATGGTAGAGGTAAAAGCATGCTATCACCGGTCCCTGAGGCGGAATATCCTGTTAGCTCTCCTTTTACGAAGATAGGATGTTCTAGGCCTTTCCAGTCTGGATCGATGTGCTGGCGATTTGGCAATACAAAAAACACAACCCAATAAGCTGCTGCCGCAATGAGCAAAAGTCCAAAAAAGCGTCGGAAAAGACCTCCGCGCTTTTTGACGCGTTTCTGTCTATATCTTCTGTCCAAAATATATCCTCCAAATATTAGATGATTTTAAGTTAAGTCTAACAATACGATTATAACATCCACTTGGTTCCGGATAACCAGTATAAGTTAGTCATTTTCACTATATTTTGTTATTTTGAAAAAAATAAAAACGTGAGTCCTCCGCTTTCGGATTTCACACGTTTATTGTGTAGCTTGGCTATACGCCCTTAAGTACAGTAGTATTCTGTCTTATTGTTGCTTCTCTCTGCAACATTTGCAAACTCCATGCAATTCCATACGCAAACCCGTAATTTTGAAGCCCGTTTCCTGCTCTGCATGTATCTCTACATCATGAAGCGAAGGATAACTAAAATCTTCAATCTTACCGCATAGCTGACAGATGACATGATAATGATCAGATACATTGGCATCAAAACGACTGGAACTATCCCCGTAGGTCAACTCGCGAACCATGCCGGCTTCCATAAACATCTTGAGATTATTATATACAGTTGCTACGCTCATGCTCGGAAATTTCGGCTCTAGCGCCCGGTATATATCGTCAGCTGTAGGATGATTCATTGCTTCCATCAAATACGTAAGAATCGCATGACGCTGGGGCGTTATACGGACACCTGTTGTCTTTAATTGTTCCAGTGCATGTTGTACTCCACTCCCCATTACTGTCACCGCCTTTTGAATTTAAAAATAAAAGAAATACTTCTTAAGATTGTAAGACCGATTTTTCAATATTGTCAACGAAGTCTATACATTATATTTATTATTATATAAGAAAAATTACTTTTTTCAATATTTCCTAACATTTAGATTGCTATTTCCTTCAACATGAAGCTTGAACTCGCCGGTTCCCACTTCACCTGATACTTTTTTCTTATCAATTGTAAGTTCAGGCAAATCTGAAGTAATATCACCATATCCACTGGATCCATTCACTGTATAGTTGCTTAACATCGGTAAATACAATTGAATGTCACCAACTGCGCTATAAATGTCCCAATCTCCAGCGACATCAGAAGAGCGAACATCAATGGTACCATTTAGAGATTCGGCATGTAGCTTGGATCTGGCTCCATCCACCTCTAAATTACCGTTTTTGGTAGTAATATCGATATCATTGCTATTTCCGATCGCACTAATATTGCCGACAGCCGTCGATAATTTCAAAGCACCGGTAACATCCCAAGCATTCATATTGCCTCCGCTCGTTGTTAAATCAACGCTGCCTTGAACAGATCTGGCACGGACAGCTCCATTCAGTGTTTTTCCCTTAACATTACCAAAGATACGATGAAGGATCAGCTCTCCATTCCCCGTTTCCAGAGAAATGTCTTCAATGGCTTCTACATTCTGCAACGTGATCCCGCCATTCATAGTGCGAACATCGAGATTAAAGCGGCGATCCTCCGGCAAGTAAATATCTAAATCCATGCGTGGCTGGCGTTTACCGGATTCTCCATAGGCCTTGCTATTCGAGGTGATTTTTATGTTGGGCCCTTCAACAACGTCCACAAAGGACTGTTCTGATATAGCTTCAGCCATCGGCCCATCCAACTGATCTACCCAAACTGTCGTTGTAATTTGAATATCATCCACCGGAGCACGGTGTAATAAAATATCACCATTAATACTATCAATAGATATTTTTGCTGTATTTAATTCCACCGGAACAATTAGCGGGGCTTTCTGATATTTGCTGCCTTTAGCCTCACCATAGTCCACTGCTGCTGCCGTCAGGTTTAGACTGACATTTTTCCATAGATATAAATAATGTTCTTGCTCTGCAACAATAAATACACTCGCAGCTAGCAATATAGCAGATAAAAGCCCACGTAAATCCAATCTGATTCTGGTTCCCTTGGCTGAACGGTTAGAGAAGATAAACATCAGCAGGAACTCAATCCCCCATAACACCGGGATGACTGGCCACCACTTCAAGAGCAGAAGCATATAGTCAGTTCCCTCTCTCCAATCCAAAAACAAAGGAACAGAAATAGCTATCAGTAATACAGAAGCCGTATATCTTCCCACGCGCCGCTTGCGAGGTTCATTGTCTTTACGCTGCACAACTGCTCTGGCAATTTCTCTAGCTCCTATAAATAAGCCACCGCATACTAAAATGACAGACACGGCCATTTCGGCATAATGTTCAATAAAGAACTGGAGCCATGTTGGTTTCTGCCGGAACAGAATAAGCAGGGCGCCCCCTAAGAGCAATAAGAGTCCAAAGGATATCCCAGGCTCGCTGACGATACTACGACGTTTAGGAGCCTCGTTTGCTTTGGTCACAGAAATAGCAAGATCATGATCCTCTGGGAAGCGAAGAAGCCTGTCCGCTGATTGCAATACGTCATACACGTTATAAAAATAGATCACTGGAATAATGAGCGCAAGTAAAATAAGCAGTGGAACATTGATCTGCATCCCGATGGATGAGAAATACAATAAAGCTGAGATATCCAAAAGAATTAGAAAGATGAAGGTGATCCCTTTTCGGAGAAGTCCAAAATACAAATGCCCCGTCCCAGGGATGAGTGCTGCCAGCAGTCCAGCAATAAATTTACGTTTGCGGTGGCGCCGCTTCGGACGCGGAGGAATAATCCTCTTCTGTATCTCATTTTCCTTAGTCTCTATATCAACAGAACCTTGCAGTTCTTCCTGCTCTGGGAGCATTGCAGAGTCATGTTTCATTTTGGACTCCTCCTTTCGTAAATAGTTGTCTATGAATATCTTTTTTCAAAGCGAACCACTCCGATGAAATTCAATCAATTCAACTCCTGGAGCGACTTCCTCCACACCGGTAGGCAGAAAACCATGTTTACTGTACAACGAAACGGCAGGTGTATTCTTTTTGCCTGTCGACACAATGAATTGCTCCATCCCTGCAAAATGCTCAAATACATATTCCAAAAGATGGCTAGCGATACCTCTACGAAAAAAGTCCGGCCCCACCATCATTCGTGTAATCGTCAATTTTCCAGGAGATTCTTCCTCTACAGCAACAGCACCCATTAGTTCCTCATCTTTATCGAAGCAGCCATAAAAACCCTCTTTAGAGCTGCTGAGCATTTCTCTCGTCTCCATCAGAGGTGGTATTTCACGAAAGCCTATAAGTTCAGCTTCCAGTCTATAGGCCTTATGCTGAAGACTCCATAATTCATTAACGGTGCTTTCATCCTGCAGATTTAGCTTGTTAATTGTATTCATCCTAACCAGTCCCCTTATATGCCGCTAAGGGCCTGCCGTTGCCGACAAGCCCTTAGCTTATTACATAAGTATATTACCCCAATTATAAACGCCTCTGGCGTCCTTTTACAGACGACAAGCGTTTAGCTGCTCAATACCTCGATGAGAAGTTTATTAGCAAGACCCGGATTCGCCTTACCTTTACTTTCTTTCATGACTTGTCCGACCAGGAAGCCGATTGCTTTCTGTTTACCCGCTTTATAATCTTCCACTGATTGCGGATTGGCGGCTACGACTGCTTCCACTATCCCTTTAATGGCACCTTCATCGCTGATCTGCACTAGACCTTTTTCCTCAACGATAACAGCTGGCAGTTTACCGCTCTCTAGCATTTCTTTAAATACTGTTTTAGCGATTTTGCTGCTGATGGTTCCGGCTGCAATCAGCCCGATCATCTCGCCTAGCCCTTGTGGTGTAATTTGTACCTGCGACAACTCCAGATTATTACCATTCAAATAGGCAAGCAAGTCACCCATAATCCAGTTAGCTACAGCCTTGGCATCCTGCGTATAGGCAAGACACCCTTCGAAAAAGTCCGCTAACAGTTTAGAGGATGTAATGACGCCTGCATCATAAGCTGTCAGGCCCAGTTCCTCGCTATAACGTGCTTTCCGAGCATCCGGAAGTTCTGGAATCGTTGAACGAATGGATTCTTTCCAAGCATCATCAATATGCAGAACGATCAAGTCCGGGTCCGGGAAGTAACGATAATCATGCGCTTCTTCTTTCCCGCGCATCGATAATGTTTTCCCTTGTGCTTCATCCCAGCGGCGAGTCTCCTGCACAACAACTCCACCATCATCCAGGATCTCAGCCTGACGATATTGTTCATACTCCAGTCCACGCAATACACCGCGGAAGGAGTTCATGTTCTTAAGCTCTGCTCTAATGCCGAATTCCTCTTGTCCTTCTGGGCGTAGACTGATGTTCGCGTCACAGCGCATCGATCCTTCTTCCATCTTGACATCGGATACGTCACAATACTGCATAATCGCACGGATTTTCTCCAGATAAGCACGAGCTTCCTCAGGGGAGCGCAGATCAGGTTCGGATACGATTTCGATAAGCGGTGTTCCCACCCGGTTAAAATCGACTAACGAGGCAAAACCGCCATCTACGTGCGTAAGCTTACCTGCATCCTCTTCCAAATGAAGACGAGTAATGCCGATCCGTTTGGTCTCTCCGTTAACTTCAATGTCGATCCAACCGTTCAGGCCGATAGGCTGATCAAATTGTGAAATCTGATAAGCTTTTGGTGAATCCGGGTAAAAATAGTTTTTGCGGTCGAATTTGCTAACATCACCAATGGTGCAATTCAGCGCCATCGCTGCTTTCATAGCGTATTCTACCGCTTGTTTGTTGAGCACTGGCAATACGCCGGGGTGACCCAAGCAGACAGGACAGGTATGAGTGTTAGGTGGGGCTCCAAATTCAGTGGAGCATCCGCAAAAGATTTTGGAGTTGGTATGAAGCTCTACGTGAACTTCCAAGCCGATGACCGTTTCGTATTTAGACATAAGTAATCCCATTCCCTCCTTTACTACAGCTGTGGACGCTGCTTGTGATGATCTGTATTTTGTTCAAAAGCATGAGCGACACGCAAAATCGTGCTCTCGTCAAATTCCTTACCGATAATTTGCAGACCTACAGGCATGCCTTCCGCAAAACCACAAGGAACACTCACGGCCGGAATACCCGCCAAGCTTACAGGAATCGTGAGAATATCGTTCAGATACATGGTCAGCGGATCTTCAGTCTGTGAACCCAATTTGAATGCTGTCGTTGGTGCTGTTGGGCCGATGACCACATCATATTTTTTAAAGATGTCATCAAAGTCCTGTTTAATCAAAGTACGCACCTTTTGTGCTTTTAAATAGTAAGCATCGTAATACCCGGAGCTGAGTGCATAAGTACCCAACATAATACGACGTTTAACCTCAGGGCCAAAGCCGCGGCTGCGGGAATTAAGATATAGATCAAGCAATCCTCCGCCTTCATCTACACGTGCGCCATAACGCACACCGTCAAAACGCGCGAGGTTAGATGAAGCTTCCGAAGAGGACAGCAAATAATAAGCTGCTACTGCGTATTCCGTATGTGGTAATGAAACTTCCTCCCAGACAGCACCCATTCCTTCCAGCACTTTAAGTGCAGACAAAACTGTCTCACGCACAGAAGCATCGACACCTGCTCCCAGGTATTCCTTAGGAACAGCAATGCGAAGTCCGGAAACATCACCAGTAAGTGAACTCAAATAATCAGGAATTTCTACTTTAGCCGAAGTAGAGTCTTGGGCATCATAACCAGCAATTGCTTGAAGCACATAGGCAGAATCCTCTACATTACGTGTTAATGGTCCAATCTGATCTAGTGAGGAGGCAAAGGCTACCAGCCCGTAACGTGATACAAGACCATAAGTAGGTTTGAGACCTACAACACCACAATAGGAAGCTGGCTGGCGGATGGAACCCCCAGTATCCGAACCTAGTGAGAAGAACACTTCGCCCGCAGCTACTGCTGCTGCAGATCCGCCACTGGAACCGCCGGGCACACGCTCTAAATCCCAAGGATTGCGTACAGGACCAAAGCTTGAGTTCTCATTAGATCCGCCCATTGCGAATTCATCCATATTTAATTTACCGATCGTTACGGCATCTGCTTGCTGCAGTTTAGAAGCTACAGTAGCGTTATAAATCGGCTGGAAGTCACTCAAAAATTGGCTGGCACAAGTTGTGCGCAGGCCTTTAGTTACAATATTATCCTTGATTCCAGCAGGAAGACCAAACAGCAACCCACGTGCTGCTCCGGATGCCAGTTTGTCGTCCAAAGCGCGTGCAGTGCTACGAGCGCCCTCCTCATTCAAGGTCAAAAATGCATTTACGTTCTTATCCCGCTCAGCGATAATCGCCAGCGATTCTTCAGTCAGTTCACTGACCGATACCTCTTTAGCAGTTAACATGCGGTGTACTTCAGGCAATCGATTTTGAAACAGGCTCAAGATTCTTCCCCCTTTCTAATTATGTAGTTATTCCAAAACAGCTGGAACCTTGAAATGTCCGTCTTCATCATCTGGAGCGTTAAGAAGTGCTTCCTCTTGCGTAAGGCTATCCTTCACAACATCCTCCCGCATTACATTGCTGACTTGCAGCACATGCGTGGTCGGCTTTACATTCTCCGTATCTAGCTCATTTAATTTCTCGGCATATTGTAAAATAGCATTCATTTGTTCTGTAAAGGTTGCCTCTTCTTCCGGGCTCAGCTGCAGACGAGCCAGCTTGGCCACATGCTGCACATCTTTAACGGTAATGCTCATAAGAAAAATCCCTCCTGTTTAAAGGGCTAAAGCGCCCGGATAACGTTTTTAATTATATTGTAGAAGCTTGGACAATTCAATGATGGGCTGTAAAACAAACGCTCCTTTATCAAAGTGAAGGGGATTCCTACACATTTTAAAGGAGCGTATCGTTCATCAATATATAGGTATTGTCATTTCCAACTGCGGAATATATTCGACTGCCGGGTATCCATTATTGTCTAGCAAATTTCGTTTTTCACTACCCTCTCCAGTATATTTGTAGAGAAAGGTTTTGATTGTCAGTGCTTTTACATCCTTGGGCAGCGGTACAATATTAACATCCTCTTTAAGACTATAGTGGATTGTGTCATCTATCTTTTTCGAATCCGACCAACCATTGCTGCCGTTTACATATTGCAACAAGTTACCTTTATCATCATAGACTTCATAATTTAATGCCAGGTTGTTGGTATCTGTCAGATAAGTATAAGGAATACCCTCGAGGGCTACCGCACTCATCCGTATTTGTGTAGTTGCCGGAGTCTGTGTAATCTTCTCCACTGTGGTCGTTACATCATTGTAAGTTTGACTGATTCCGGGTTGCTGAATAATATTATGACTCATATCCTTTTTCACAGGAATTTCAATTTGAAAATCATCATCAATTCCGGACAAACGACCTTTTACTGTCATTTGGAACTGCTCTGGTAAAGTAATGCCTTCCTCATCATAGGATTTCTCTGAAAATTGCAAAATCAACGATTGTTCATCTACTCCCGGAGAAAGGATAAGACCAATATTGTGTTTAAAAGAATCCTCTTCTTCCTCCCCAGCAGCGTTTAAAGGCTGTCCATCAATAAATACCTGCAAATCCTGAATGTCTCCACTGAATATTCCCTCTTCATCTTCACCTTCAAGTTTCAATGCTACAGAAAGCCGTGTGCCGTCATATATAACTTCATTAGCACGGATAATAACATCTTGAACCTGATCACTGGTATCAACTGCAGTCGTTAAGCCTTGGCGACTCGCCGCTTGAAGTCCCATATCACCTGCGAGCTCAAAAATACTATTGACTAACGGAATACGTTCCAGCGACCTAGCCAATGCGGGAGAAGTAAAGCCGCTTCCAAGCACGATAACCCCCAAAACAAGAGCTGCCCCGAAGCCAAGCGCTGTCCTCTTAACATTACGAAATTTGTGCGTGGATCTCTTTATCTTCACATGATCCAGCATTGTATACGTATCCTCTTGACGTTGGCGAATCATAGAGGGAAGCTCATTTGCCGGGAGGATGTCCATATCTTTCAAAAGCAATTCAAGCTCTTGCGCTGTTCTCTTCTTCATCTGTTCCATCCTTTCTAAATATCATTAGAATCCATTCAATAAGTTTTTTCTTGCTCTGTAGAGGCGCGATTTGACTGCCGTTTCGGAAATATTCAGAAGATCGGCAATTTGCTTAACGGGCATGTCCTGAAAATAATGCAGCGATATCACGGTCTGGAGCGAAGTATCCAATCGTTCCACTGCTTCCCGCAGCTCAATTTTCTCATATTCTGCACCGGAAGAATGGCATTCCAAAGCAGTAAGGGGATCTCCAAACTCCACAATATTTGTCCGCTTGCGTTGGAGCTTATGACATTCATTTATAAGGATGCGAAGCATCCATGTCTTGAAAAATTCTGGTTGCCGCAATCCATGGATAGACCGGTAAGCCTTTAGGGTGGCTTCCTGCATGGCATCTGCACATTCCTCGTCCCTGCCCAAAATAGATCGGGCCATGCCGTACATTTCAGGTTCAATCTGCCGGCATAGCTGGATAAACGCTTCTTTATCGCCATTTCTCGCTTTTTGAACAGCGGTGATCATCTTCACTTGAGGTTCTCCTTTATTTAAGTTAAAACGCCTATACCGCAGATCTGCATTCTCGTATTCGGCTCTCAATAATTTAGATACATAAAACAGGAGATTGGTTGTATACCAAAAAAATAAAAACAAACTTTCGAAACTATAAAGAAGGAATAAAAGAAAAGATTTTGAAAATAATGTGTAAATTCAGAGGATTAATGTGGGGGAAATACTTTTTATGACAAAACAAAAAAGCCGGCTTGCGCCGGCCTTCCTTAAATCCAAGCTCGAAGATTCACTTGTTTGATGAAATCCGCTTGGGACATGCTTTCGCTTGACGTTGATTCCGTCTCTTCTATATCCATATCTTCACCGTTCATCAAATGATGGAACAGCTTCTCATTGTACGTGGACAAAGCATAATCAATCAACGCTTCATGCGTTGCTCTCTCAGCCTCAGCTACTAATAAATGTTCTTCCGCCTCAATGTCCTCAGCCGGAACATAAAAGTTCCTATTAGCCTCTGGTACACGAATAACATAGTCAAACGCATTATCGGGATTGCGGTCGTAAGCAATTAGGTAGCCGTATTCCCCGATAGGAAGACTCTGCTCGAAAGCGTCCGCAACAATGACAATCTTCTCTCCTAAACGCAGCATCGCCCTACCTCCTAACCCCAAAATCTTTCAAGATTTTGCTTGTTTCAACAGTCTACTAAAAAAAGATAGAACTGTCTAGTTGAAGGCTGGCCGATCCTACAAATTCTATGAAAATATACTATATTTAATAAAAATATAACTTATGGTTCAAGCGGGTAAGTTATTCTTCCTTGTCAAAAGTGCAGCACCCACTAAACAAATCAAGATCAAAATAGCTGCTGAAAGATAGGGTCCAACCCTGAAGCCTTCTCCAGCCATAAGAATTCCAGCCGATAACCCGGAAAGACCCGCAGGTGCCCATTCAAACCATGAAGGCAATAAGCTTTGGCCTAATGATAATCCTGCCATTAGCGCCAATGCTAAAAAGGCGGCAACTGGAGATTTTAAAAATCCACTAAACAACAACGTAGCTGAGACAGCACATAACAGCCACAATCCATATACTCCAGAAGCTGCGATGACATCTCCCCAAGATAGTGAACCAATCAACTGCTCCGTGTAGTAAGCCGCCCCCGCTGCACCTAATCCTAGAGCAACGATCAACAGGGTCAGCTGCGCTGCCCATTTAGCGAACACTATTGCGGCTGGAGAAACCGGCCTTACCAGAATTAATTCCATAGTTCCGCTATAGCGCTCACCGGCTAAAACATTCATCGCGCCAAGCGCCAATACTAACATTCCGATCGTTCCGTACTGTCCCAGAGATTGCGCCATCACAGCTGCGGCACTCGGTATTTCATACCCCTCTAGCAGACCTGGGGGAACATCACCTGAAGCTTTTAATATTTCCGGCAAATAATAAGTAGTTAACGGCTGCATAATACCTAATAGGATAAAAACGACAGGTATCCAGATTAACTTATAACTGCGAGCCATTTCGAGCATTTCTTTGCGATAAAGGACCCAGGCGCTTCTCATACTCCCACCACCTTCATAAATAAATCCTCTAACGTGGAAGAACCCGCTTCAAATTGCAGTAATGGAATTTCGAGCTGCGCCGCTTCTTGCAGAATCGTCCATCGGGCCATGTCTACATCGTTCACATTAAAAATTGCCTGATCTCCGAACAACTGAGTCTCTAGTACAAACGGTTTGGCAGCAAGAGACTCCAGCCACTGAATAGCTTTTTCTTGCTTCTCTGTACGTAAACGAATAACAGGAAGGCTGTATTGTCTACGCAGCTGTGATAAAGACCCCTTCTCAGCAATCAAGCCCTGATTCATTAAAATAATATCATCGCAAATTTCTTCTGCATCATGCAGCACATGTGTAGAAAAAACTACAGTTGTCTCTTCACGTATCTCCCGCAGCAGTCCCATTACTTCTCTGCGGCCAATCGGATCAAGTGCAGATACAGGCTCATCAAGCAACAGCAGACGAGGCCGGTGCACAAGCGCCTGAGCCAGACCCAGCCGCTGCTTCATCCCACCGGAGTATCCACCAATCCGGCGACGAGCATCACCTTTAAGCCCTACACGCTCGAGCGATTCCAATGCCCTGCTGGTTGCGTCTTTAGTTCCCATTCCACTAAGCTTTGCAGCGAAAACAACATATTCATGTCCAGTCATCCAACCATAAAAAGCTGGGGACTGTGGCACATATCCTAATCCTCTGCGATATTCGGCTCCAGGACGGCTCCCCTCAAATGAAATCATTCCAGAGGTGGGTTCTAGCAGCCCTGCCAGCATACGAAGTGTGGTCGTTTTCCCAGCACCGTTAGGCCCCAGTAAAGCGACGCACCGTTCTTTCTCAATTTCAAAGCTTATATCATTTACGGAAATATGCGCCCCATAGCTTTTGCGCAAATTCTTAACTTGAAGGAGTGACATCAGACATCTTTCCTTCCTATTGTGAAATAAGCTACGCTGCCTAATATATTTCCGCAAATAATGATAATAATCCACATCCATTTTGGACCACGAACGTTATCCGCTTTGGCCAGAGATATCAGACCAATAATAGCAAGCAAAGCCTGCAGAATAATTAACGGCATGATTAAACCCCATTTTACCTCTTCCATGAAGTACCACTCCTTGTAATAAGATGAAAGGAACGAGCTTTTTACTAAAGCTTCACAACTGCTTCTTCCGTCTACGTCGATCAGGAAGAATAACAACAAGTAAGTAGACTAATGCGGGTGACGGAACTGTAGTAATCGCCCATAATCCCCAGAACCAAGCTTTTTTCCCTCGCCGTCTTGCGTCCCGGAACAGTAAGGTCCCCTGCAGCATTAACGCTACTGCTATGCCAAACCACAACCAAAGAGGCACATCCTGCAGCTCATTCATTCTTGTACACCTTCTCTATTTCTTCTGATCCTGGCGATCCCTAAGCCACCCAGTCCTACAATAGGAATGATCGCCTGAATAATCCAATAGATCATTGGCGCAGAAGTGAGAATGGATAAAAATGCGCAGATCAGGATCAATGAGACCCCCCAGAATAACAGTAGTTCTTTGCGTTCCCTTCTCTTTCTCTGCACAGCTGCATCAGCCATTAACCACTCCAGTTCCTGTAACGAAGGTGGGGTGATGTCATCATATTGCGCATCCAAACGTTCAAGCTCTTCAGTAAGCTTGTGCAAATACAGTTCTGGCTCCTTATCCTTCTCCATCCTCATTCAGCTCCTTTCGCAATTGGTTAAGACCAAGGGACACACGCGATTTGACCGTGCCAGAAGGAATTTGCATGATCACACCGATTTCTTCATAGCTATAGCCATAATAATGCTTCAGCAGCACAGCTACCCTCTGAGCAGAGGGTAGCTTGGAAATGGAATCAAGTACTTCACTCCATTCTTCCCCCCTGCTCTCAAACCGCCAACGAATCGAACGGGTGCCCTGCGCCTGCTGTTCCCGTTTCTTCCATTCTGCCTCACGTTTCCAGCGCCGCTTTCGATCGATAAATATTCTGGTGGCTATCGTAATTAACCAAGAGGAGAACGAAGAAGAACCGTTATAGGTATTGATTTTTTCCATACATCTGACCATCGTGTCCTGTACAAGATCCTCTGCCAGCAACGGATCCATAGTCACTTTGAGTAGATATTTGAACAGAAAAGTATAATGTTCTCGCAGCAGTGAAGACAGTGCTGAAGTATCTCCCTGCTGTGCCCGTCTGATTTTCTCCAGCGCCTGATCGCTCATCTGCCCCTCCATTCAGGATTTCGTTCTTATTTGTAATACGATTATGTATAGTGATTCGTTCAATGCGCTTTAATTTTATTTTTTGAGCTCCCAGAGCTTACGCCGCCATGGCTGAAGCAATCCTGCTTCAGCAGGGAAATGCCAAAAAAGAGGCGTTCTTCTAGGCTCGCCTCCTGAATTCACTGGTATTCTCCCATCCTTATTCTCAGATTGTATGTCCCTGCGTTCTATGGAAGTACAAAAACCGCCCTTTCCAGAACATTCTGAAAAACATCGGCATTTACTGCTGCAAAAACTAGTCCATTTCTCCTTGGAGTCATACCATCCGTAATCCAACGGGTAATATATATTCTTCTCCAATCTATTTCCCCCCATGCTTTTAAACCTATATGTAGACAAAAAAAGAACGCAAACCGGGATTAATTCCGCAGTCTGCGTGCTTCGCGAGGTTAATGTTACATTTAATTAACAATATTGTAGTCCTTTTGTATCCCTTTGTCTATCAAAAATTCCTCGATTCTTGTCAGTTCTACTAGAATGATTGTTTATTGAGGGATATAAGGGTTACGAACTTTTTCAAAACCGATGGTTGTTCGGGAACCATGACCTGGATAAACCTTCACTTCATCATCCATTTTGTACAGCTTGCCACGAATAGAATCGAACAAATCACGTTCCCTGCCACCAGGCAAATCGGTGCGCCCAACTCCCATCTTAAACAGCACATCTCCAGAGAATAAATCATTCCCGCATAGGAAGCTGACACTGCCCGGAGAGTGCCCAGGTGTATGGTACACGCGGAAGGTATGTCCGATGAATTGCAGAACTTGTCCTTCTGCCAGATCATATTCTGCAGGATCTGTAGTTAAAGGAGATGAAACATCAGGCCACATCAATGAACCATTTAGCTTAGGGCTGCTGAGCCATTCACTCTCTAGTGGATGTAAATAAACAGGGCATTTCTTAGCTTTACGAATTTCGTCTACGCCGCCCATATGGTCAAAGTGCGCATGCGTCAGCAAAATAGCCTCGATCTCCATCCCTTCAATACTCCGCACTAATGCCGCAGGATTCATACCGGGATCAATAATGATACCCTTCGTTGGATCTGCACCTGTCAGCAAGTAGGCATTGGTCTGAAGAGGACCTAAATTAAACGAACGTATATTTAGCATTGGTCTAGAATCCGGAAATCAGACTACGCAGCTCTTTTGCGATAACTGCTTGTGATTCCGTTCCTTCCCCATAAGCTTGCCCCATAGCCTTACGTACTTCTGCGATTTTGCTGTCGTAATCAGCGGCCTCGCGATCAGGATTCTCACGTTTGAACTCTCTCATTAGGCTCTGCACATGCTCTGGACGAGGACCCCAATGTCCAAGCACATATCCGCCGGTATCTGCAAAGATCACAATCGGAACAGATCTTCCGCCCATGGTCAAGAATTCATCCATAAGCTCCTGGTTCTCCTCCAAAATGAATACCTCTGTCTTCATTCCGGCAGTCTCCAAAATACGGAATACCGCAGGGACATTACGAACTACATCTCCACACCAATCAGCGGCAAGGATAAGTACTCGCAAATCATCACGATGGTTCAGGCTTTCAAAAAATTCCTTGTCACTCTCATCTTCCCAAGAAAACTTCTCATACCAGGATTCAAAAGCCTGCTGGTTCTTCGTCATGCTTTCTACAAATTGGCGCGGTGTAAGACCTTTTCCAAATTTATGAGCTACATTCGGTTTCATTTTGCAGTCCCCCTCTTCTTGGATTTAAACCACTTATACACAAAATAAATGATGATTAGTGCTAACGCTACGAGAATAATTTCGTTGGTATACTTAGCTGCTACCTCGTCAATATCTTCCCACTTATTCCCCAATGTCATACCGAGATATACGAACAAAGCACTCCATGGAATAACAGCAAGTGTAGTCAATAAAGTGAACTTACCTAAAGGCATACGAGAAATCCCCGCTGGAACGGAAATGGCATGGCGAACAACGGGAATAAAGCGTGCCGTAAAGATTACGCCTGTCCCATATTTATTGAACCACTCTTCCGAATGATCAATATGCTTTTTTTGGATAAGAATATATTTCCCGTATTTCTCCAGTACAGGCCTGCCCCCATAACGGCCAATCCAATATACAAAGATCTGGGCAATCACTCCGCCTATCGTACCAAACAATACTGCGCCGAAAAAATTAATATCTCCACTCCATACCAAGAAACCACCGAAAGCCAATACAATTTCACTAGGAATAACTTCAATCATCAGTCCGATCATAATCCCAAAATAACCAAGACTCTGAATCCATTCAAATAATGTCGAGATCAGATCAGAAATAAAATGCAAACGTGCTCCTCCTCCCTTTTCCGCAGAATATGGCTACATGTATCAAGCTAATCGCCTTTGGCATCTTTATAAGACACTAAGCGTTTAAGCGAGTGAAATATAAGAACATAAAAGCATAGATACTAATCTTATACTTTCTTATATTTTTAAAAGCTTTGCCGCTCTGCTATATTTTCCAGTTTCTCTTAGCCTATTCTAGCACAAGCAACCTTATCACTTCTACTTACGCGGCAAGCAGCTTCCATCTTCCAATCCATACTTAAAAAGAGTTTGAGTAACAGGCATAAACAAAAGAGGTGAACAAATTCCACCAATAAAGGGAAAATGAACACCTTTTTATCTGCGCTCAATCAATAAGCCATCCAGCCGGCATCCGCCGTTATCACCGATCCATTCAAAAAGCTTGCAGCCTCTGAAGCTAAAAATAAAGCTACTGAAGCAATCTCACTGCTCTCCCCTGTCCGTGGCATCGACGCCATACCTTCGCCCGCTTTTTGACTCCCAAAAGGACTTGGATCAGACAGATCAATATTTGTCTTTACCCCGCCCGGCGCTATCGCATTACAGCGAATTCCAAGCTTAGTGTATTGAAATCCTATATTTTTGGTCATCCCGATTACAGCATGCTTAGAGGAAGTATAAGCCACTCCCGCACGCGAGCCCGCTAAGCCGCCAATAGAGGCTACATTGATGATACATCCGCTTTCCTGCGCCATAAAAATCGGCAAAACCTTACGAATGGCTCTCATCGGACCGGTTACGTTGACCGCAAGCACCTGCTCCCATAAGTCATCAGTGATCTCGTGCGCTGGCGTCATTTTATCCATAATTCCGGCATTATTAACAAGGATATGAAGGCCTCCGAACTGTGTGGTTGCGGCATCAATCATTCGCTGTGTGTCCTCTTCCTTCGAGACATCGGCCTTTACAGGGTAGACGACTCCGTGTCCCTCACCCTTTTCCGCCTTTTTGGCTACCGCTTCTACATTCGCCAGATGGATGTCCGCAGCAATCACTTTAGCACCCTGTCGGGCAAAAAGCAGAGCAATCGCTTCTCCAATCCCCGATCCTGCACCCGTAACAACTGCGACTTTATTGGTTAGTATCATATATCCGCTCCTCTGCATCGTATGTTCGGTGCATCAAGGAATGCATGCCCTTCGTTAGTATGAACAGGAGGAGGCTTTGAACGGTCCTTAATTTTAAAGATTCGGTGACACTTTTACACACGCTATTGCTAAGTGAATACTGCATTGACAGCTATTAAAACAAAGAGTTATTATACATTTAGATAATTATTTAAATATCGAAAGGCAGGGTGGAATATGAATGAATCCTTCAAAGCACTAGCTGACCCTACCCGTCGCCAAATCATTCGGTTACTAAGGGAGAAAGATCGAACCGCAGGTGAAATCGCAGATTTTTTCAACATGTCTAAGCCAAGCATTTCTCACCATCTGAATGCGCTGAAGCATGCCGATCTTGTACAGGATGAGCGAAAAGGACAATTTATTATGTACTCGCTAAACACAACAGTCCTCGAAGAGGTTCTCGGTTGGTTATTGGAGCTCACTGGGACAGGTAAGCAAACGGAGACGGAGAGTAAATCACTGGACGGAAAGCAGCAACATCAGGATATCGATTCCAAAAAGGAGGCGGATTAATGATGAAAGATTTCAAATGGAGATGGCAGGATACCCTCATCGTAATATTAGGTTTAGCTACATTAGCCTACGCTCTGATCAATTACAGCAAGCTTCCGCAGGAGTTACCGGCACAATTTGGAATTACGGGTAAGGTCAACAGATACTGGGACAAAAATATAGCTATTTTTGTGTTCGGAATCTTAGGCATTGTGCTCCCGCTGATCATGCAGTTCACACGCAGCATCGACCCTAAGCGGGACAATTACAAAAAATTCGAAAATGCCTATGCCATGAGCAGACTTGCTATTGGGGTGCTTTTTAATCTAATGCTGGTGCTGTCGATTGCTTACGGTCTAGGTAAAGATATAAACGTTGGGAAGATCGCCATAGGCGCTGTTGGAATTATGTTTATTGCTCTTGGCAACTACATGCCACAGATAAAAGATAATTACTTGTTTGGGGTTCGTACAGCCTGGACGCTCGCCAACCCCGAGGTATGGCGAAAAACACATCGCCTATCCGGGATAATGTGGATGATCGGTGGCCTACTTATTTTTGCAGGAGCCTTTTTGAGCGGAGCCTTGTCTCAGCTTCTTATTATTACGGCACTCGTACTTGCAATTATCGTGCCCATTCTCTACTCCTGGATGATTTCACGTCCGCTAAAATCGTAAAGCCAACATACTAAGCCGTCGACTCAAGTCGTCGGCTTGTTCTGTCATTTGGAACTCACGGTCATTATGTTGCCCTCCTTTATTAGCCTCCTCTTCTGCCAACCTTCTATATTCCAGAAGAAGTTCATTCCCAGAGGCGACGCAGACTAAGCCTTCCTTTCGATTTCCTTCTGCAAGCTTTTTTTGCCCCATAAGAAACATCCCTTCAATCGCCTTCATCCACTTGGCATTGTTGTACTTATCCAGCCTAAGGCTCTGGCGCATCCAATATAACGACGCCCCCGGACGGCCACTGCTTATCCATCGTTCAGCCAGCTCCCAGCTTAAGCTGGCATTCTCGGGAGAATACAACAAACTCTGCCGAAGCAGACTCACGCTCTGTTCACCCGAGAGCAACCTAGATAATGCTATAACCGTTCGAGGTGACCGGGGATTCCAACCCAGCGATTGCTGTAGCAACTCTACCTTCACCGAAGGATCCACCGACATAATCGCTTGTCGATAGAACTTCTCTCCTTGAGCGGCGTGAAAAGATAGCACCCCCAGCAGAAGCGAAAAACAACATGCCGCAGTTCCGATTAGTCGGCGAAGGCGGATTTGGGGCGATTTCTTGGGTGTGGGGTAAGCGATTAGCGGATTCGTAGGTGTAGTGACATTGGTGAGCGGGTTCGTAGATGTGGATTGAATTGGCAGCTTGGTCTCAGACTGAGGGTGGGTTGGCGCAGATTGATGTTTCTGCTTATCCTCAGCCAGAGCAAGCGCTGGCAGCCAGAATAGCAGCAGCCAAAATAATCCGTAGCTCCAGTCAAAATCGACGACGCTGTGTAAGACGATGACCAGAAACGGCGGTAGCAACCGCGGCGATTTAGTAGCCAGCAGCCAGCCTGTTGCCAACAGCATAAGGAGTATGGCTGCAAGACCAACGAATCCTAAGTTCAACAGGATGTCAAGGTATCCATTATGCACCTGGCTGCCTACATAAGGGCGAGATTGGGCGGCAAGGTAGGCATGCCGCCAAGTCTCACCCCCACGTCCCAGCCAAGGTGCCTCTGCCGCTAGCCGCCAGGCGTCGCGGTAGAACAGCCCGCGCGCGGATACCGTCGATGACGGTCCGGTAATCCGCTCGCGCACGTGCAGGAGGACGGCGATCCCGGCCGCCGTCCAACCTGCCGCCGCCAATGCCAGCATGGCGGCTCGGGCAGTGCCCGCCGCGCTGCGCTGGCGGCGGCACAGCCACAGGCCGGCTAGCAGCGCGCCGGCCCAAAGCCCGGCCAGCAACAGCAGGCCGGGCACTGGCTCTACCGCCAACCCGGCACGGGCCAGTTGGCGGTAGAGTAGCGCCGCGGCGGCCACGGGCGCGGCGCCAGCAGCAAGAAGCGGCGCGATTAGCTGCCGCTTCCAGAGCAAGACGGCGGCGCAGGCGCAAGCCGCCGTCAGCCATGCTCCGCGCGACTCGCTGAGGAGCAGCGCGGTGGTGTACGGGAACAGCGGCAGCAAGCGCAGCAGCGCGGCGGTCGTGCTTCCCGCTTTTCCCTGCTCCGCTTCCACGCCTCCTGCCCCTTTGCTCCTCCGTTCTGCTTCTGCGCACTCCATCCCCAGCCCAACACTTCTTGCTCCCAACATATTCACGCTCTTTTTTGGCTCCCCGTAATAAACAGCAACAATAAATAGCCGTTCCAGCAGAAAAACAGCCATCACAGCACCAAAAGCATTCGGATATTCCATCAATCCTGCTAACCTAACCCCTGTGGCGCTCACTTCCGATGAATTGCTGTAGGCGACAGCGAAAGGCAACTTTACCACTCCACAAACAGCCAACAAAGCGCTCATGCTCAAAAACATACCCGCCATAGACCAAGTTACATTTACAATCCGCCGCCCCACCCGGTTCACCGCACAAAAACAAACCAATAATGCAAAGCTAGCATACAAGCCCCACCGCAGCATTTCATTCATAGTTCCCTGGGAGGAAAGCAGCCCGCGCAACCAATGAATCACATAAAGCGATAGAATAATTAAAGGGACGCTTAATAATATTCTTAAGGCTTTATTTTCTCCACTAACTTCACTAACTCCTGTAATACCTCTTACTGCACCTGCACCTGCACCTACTCCTCCCCCACTTTTTCTCCATGCGCCAACCCCAACTAGATAATAAAGCGAGCATGCACAACACAGCACAAACCATAAGGTTAGAAAGGGATACATCTCCTCAGTAAAAAACAATCCCCGCAACAAACAAGCACCCACCCCAGCTGCTATCACTAAGGCTCCACAAATATATGCGATTGATGATTCCAGACTCCGGTCTTTTTTAAAACGCCACATATAGATACCCCTATATTCGTTAATTTATCAATATCCTTTCCACATTTCCCCTTTACAAGACTAGAACGCAAAAAGACGATACCTCTCCACAAAGGAGCCGCACCGTCCTAACCATTAGATCACACTTGCTGCACTATCCGAATTCTCATCAAAAAAGCTATATAGTTGTAAAAAGTGCAGCTATTCCCGTGCTTTCGCTGCTGACTTCCACTTTAATTGTACTTTGTGCAACTGTTTTTCGAGAATCCCGCCATATGCGGAGTATTGTTCGTTTTTAAGTGTACAAAGTGCAACTAAATCACTAAAACGCAGCTTCAGAGCATATTTAATTGCACAAAGTACAACTAAATCAACTCACCATTAGATCGCACTCACTGCAACATCCTACGCTTTCTACCTTAATATCCTCTACCCTTCTACCGAACTCTCAGTAGGAAGCAGATCGGCGCATACGCGTTCGAGGTAGGGTTTTGCTCCCAGAAAATCGCGGAATGCGGTGTATTCGCGCCATTTGACGGAGTTGTCCCCGGCTGAGCTCTTAACAGCACGAATCAAAATGTTCTTCGGTGTATTCTCCAGATCGATGAATTCCAGCAGCTGGCTGCTATAGCCCATCATGTCGAGCAATTTGGCGCGAATGGCGTCTGTAGCCAAGGCGGAAAAACGTTCTTTCAATATGCCATGCGAAAGCATAGGGCTCATTACTTCATTTTCGATTTGTGCGAATAATTCATGCTGGCAGCAAGGCACAGATAAAATTACAGACGCTCCCCAACGTACTGCTTTTTCAAGGGCAGCATCGGTAGCTGTGTCACAAGCATGAAGTGTGATCACCATGTCCACTTGCTCCAGCTCATTATACTCGGCAATGTCACCCACGAAGAACTTCAAGTGATCATAACCGATTTTGGCAGCAAGTTCGTTACAATGCTCAATCACATCTGCTTTTAAATCTAACCCAATGATATTAAGCTCCCGCTTCTTGCGAACGGTCAGATAGTGATACAGCGCAAAGGTCAAATATGATTTTCCACAGCCAAAATCCACAATCGTCAACGGTCGGCCTGTTGGCAGATCGGCAAGCACGTCCTCTACCATCTCCAGAAAACGATTGATCTGCCGAAACTTATCATATCTTTTGGCCAGCACTTTACCTTCTTTATTCATGATTCCAAGCTCCACCAGAAATGGCACAGGCTCTCCATCCTCCAGCACATAACGTTTGCGACGGTTGTGAGCTAGATCCGGCTCTTCCTTTTTACTTGGAGACTTGGTTAGGATTGATACTTTGAATTTCTTACTAATAAGCACCTGATAATCGGCTTCTACTGTACACAACAAACCTTGCCGATACGTTTCTCTAAATAAAAGAGATATTTCTTCCGCCGCTAACTCTGCGGGTACGTTGCGATGTTCTACCTTTGTACCAATATAGGACGCAAACTGATAATGCAGCTTCCCCTTTAGTTCAACAGGTTTAACCTGCACTTTGGTACAATTTTCGCCTTTATAACGTACTTGACTTAGGGTAGCCGTAATCAAAGTACGGTCATTAATTAGTTGTTCAATTAGAGCTGTTAAAGATTCCACAACGCACATCTCACTTTCGGGATTAAAAATGGAGAATCTATGTCTCCTAACCATCATCGTTCATTATATCACGTGTTAACAAGGGGCGTTCCTTGTTCTAGCAGGGCTTAACATGCAGCTCTCCACTAACTATAGTTAATGCTCGCCCAGACAACTTAATCTCGTCTTTACTTACCTCTAACTGAAGCAAACCTCCACGTTTCGAAGCTTGATAAGCGGTCAACTGCGTACGATTGAGTCTATCCGCCCAAAAAGGTGCCAATGCAGTATGCGCTGAGCCTGTTACCGGATCCTCATTCACTCCTACCTTCGGCGCAAAAAAACGTGATATACAATCAATACCTTCGATAGAGCTTTCTGCGGTAACCGCGAAACCTCTCCCTTCAAGCCCGGATAAAGCTCCGAAGTCAGGGCTGAGTTCGCGAACCCGGGCTTCCTGATCCAGTCGTACAAGTACATTGTCAGCATATCGCATAGTTTCCACCACATTAGCTTCTGCAATACCAAGTGCTGCTGCGAGACCTGAAATTACAGGAGAGGGTTGAAGCTGATAAGGCGGGAAGTACAGTGAGATCAAATCTCCTGAACGAGAAGCTCTGAGCAACCCACTGCGTGTATAGAACCTTGCTTCCATGTCAGGCGCTAGCAATCCGCTCTCCCATAGTACATGCGCACTTGCTAGAGTCCCATGCCCACATAGCTTGACCTCAACTTTAGGTGTAAACCATCGCAGGCGATATCCATCTTCCTCTGGCCAGAGAAAAGCTGTCTCTGACAAGTTCATTTCCGCTGCTGTCTTCTGCATATAACCTTCATCGACGGGATGCTCCAGTAAACATACCGCCGCAGGATTGCCTGAATAAGCCTGTTCTGCAAAAGCATCGATAATATATAAAGGGATATTCATCGTATTCATCAGGTTCCTGCTTCCTTTCGTATCGCTGTTACCCTGCCCCACTCTTTTAACCCCTGCTCTACTTCCTCCAGAGGAAGGGCACCTTGTTCCAATTCTGCAGATGATTTGAGCAGCAGCCGATTGTACAGCTTATCCCCTTCTATTACAACATCTTCTCCTTGCTCCCACAGCCGGTAGAGGCTGTCCTCCGCTTTACTATATCGTCCTACCGACTCCATATACTCCAACAGTAGCCGCTCCGTTTTAGACGGGAGACGATAGGCCTGCACATCCTGCAAGAGTTCATCAATTTCCTGAGTCATATGCAGCAGCTCCCTGTCTGCTCCATGAAGATCCGCGTACAAATATAAATGTAAAGCTCTCATACTTCTAAATAATGCTGCATCCTTATCGCCATTTGCCGCATAAATGCTGCCTTCTTCCTTCAGCAGTTTGGCCAGACCTTGAAGCTTATCGGACTCAACCACACCGCCAAAACGAAACATATCTATGATATCTTCTACAGATAGTGAATTTAAAAGACGTGAATTCAGCGGAAAATGCCGGTTCAACAGCTCATCGATTTCCCATAAAGCTTCTGTCGTCTTCCGTTCCTGCTTCAGAGAAAATACCTTGGCAACCATAGCCGTCATATCTTCGATCATCCGGACAATATAGTCTCTTCGAAACATGCAATTCCTCCTTTTCCGTACTGTGGTAGCAAAAAATTCAGGACTCAGACCACTTAAGTTATTCTATTGATTTATCTTAAACCATTGCCGAATTCTATGCCAGTTAAGGAAAATACCAGATCATTAGATAGCCCTTAAAAAAAGAGGCAGCACACGCCATAATGGCGCCGTGCTGCCTCTTTGTAGATGATTTTTTATACGCGGCTATTGTCTAAAACGGAAGCCTGAACAAAATCCTTTATGATCTCGGCTAATCGTTCAGGAGCTTCAAAAAGACTCATGTGGCCTGTACCCGATATCGTTGCTTGCGTTATATTCGGTTTATCCGCAGTAAAGGTTCGTTCAGCAGGAATCAATCCATCCTGCTCGCCAGCAACAAGCAATACCGGCAACGTAGTGGCCGTAATTACATCCCGTCGATCTGGACGCTCACGCATCGCCAGTGCAGCTCCTGCCGCTCCTTGTGGAGGCGTTTTGTAGCCGATTTCTTTAACGCGCTCCAGCAGCTGTGGAGATGCAGAAGCGGTTGCTTCAGCAAACAATCCTGGTACGAAGCTGTCTACGAAAGGAGTAATCCCTTCATTTTGAATCGCGCTGACACTCTTCAGTCGTTTTTCCTTAGCTTCTTCACTATCTGGATAAGCAGTAGAATGAATTAATCCAAAGCCTTTCAATCGAGAAGCATAACGCTGAGCAAACGATAGCGTAATATATCCGCCAAGCGAATGACCAAGCATGATGCATTCAGCAATCTCCAGCGAATCTAACAGACCCAGAACATCATCTGCCATTTGTTCAATACTATAAGGTCCTAATGGAGCTTCCGAAGCTCCGTGACCACGTAAATCGGGAGCAATCACTCGGTAGCCGCTGCTTAAGACAGGAATGACTTGTTCCCAATATTCAGCGCTTCCACAAAAGCCATGCAGCAATACAATAACTTCGCCTTTCCCCTGATCACTGTAGCATATATTGCTTCCGTCACAACGAACTCTTTCCATGGCTGCTTCCCTCTTTCTAGAATACTAAGATAATGTGTCTAATATCTATTATTAAGCAAAACAGCCCGCCTTGAAACGGACAACTTATTTTTAAGTGCCCAATGGGTACTACTGGAGTCCGAATCCTTTTGCTGCCGCTATAGCGATATGTTCTGCCATAACCATCACTCTATGCAGTGGAGTGGTCTGCAACGTTCTATAGGGTTTCGGGCCATTCATATCTACAACGGCCGCCAAACTATAGTGACCTACGGCTGGAAGATTTGCCCCCACCGATTGTGCAGGCTGTAGTGGCTCACTCGAAACGAAGTAATATCCAAGCGCGATCGGAGGACCCAGACAAGCATCTACCGCAACTACAATATGCCCGGAGGGAATCTCAGCCACTCTGGCCACCAAGTTATCTGCATCGCAAGGAGACGGCAACGTACCGATTACATGTCGGAAGCCATGTTCCACAAGTTTGCTGCCCGTCAGCGGACCGAGTGCATCTCCTGTAGACCGATCTGTTCCAATGCACAGGAACGTGACTTCCTCGGCGGAATGCAGAGCAGCTATTTCCATGAAAAAGGACACTAATCCAGCATCGTCCATTTTAATGCGTTTTCCGCTTCCCTGTTCTCTGATTGCCAATACATTTCCTCCCTTCGATGATATTTTTGATCTCATGCCTTTAATTTAACATGATTTCAGTGAACCCGACAAAAAAATGGTGGTCAAGCTGCCAAACATGGTAAAATACATGAATCAGTATACAGAGAGGATGTTTTAACCTAATGGATTTAACAAAGCCTAGTCAGGAAAATGTTGAGTATATGATCGAGGCTATCAAGAACAAATTAAAAATGGCCAGTGCCGCGGCGATGCAAGCCTCCGCTTTTTCAGTAGATCATTATGAAGATATCTATGATGTTTATGAGGTAGCCATGGGCAGTGACAGACTGAGTATTTCTCAGGTGGAAGCACTCGTCTCCGAACTCGGCCGTCTACGTCATAAATAATAGTTCTCCCTATTACAAGAAGAACCGATGTTGCCGTCCTTTAAATATGACCACCGCTTCTCGTAGAAAAAAGCCCTTCGCTGCGTATCCAGAAGATGGATTCGTAGTCGAAGGGCTCTTTTTATATGATCCTACTTTATGAAATTAAGCTTGAACTCGGTATCCGCATGGCCTACTCGTGTACCCCCGTCATTGTAAATCACGCCTGAAAATGCATTGCGCAGCTTTTCCATGGTATTTTTCTGACTATAACCAATTTGATTTAAAATTCCCTGTACAATAAGTCCCCACTCTTCTTCCGACCCATCCAGAATCTTGAAAGCAATCCCCAGTCGCTCACGGCGTAAGCCGAAGCAATAGACACCCTTAAATCCACCCTTAGCAATAATATTATCATCTTCCAAAAGAATAGAATCAAGGCGACCAGATCCAGAAACCATCTCCGGATAAGCATTCATTGCCGTTGTAATAGTAGTAACCGCTTTGCGAGTAGCTTCATCTGCAATCAAATCGGGATTGGCTAATTTCAAATAGGCCGTCGCCAAGGCGGTCAGAGGCAGAGCAAATACCGGCAGCCCGCATCCGTCCGTACCTAAACCGATACTGTCTGGGGCCACACCAGCCATATAAGCAATGGTGTCGATAATCTCACGCTGCACCGTTTGCTCCGGCTGTGAGTATTCTTCAAGTGGCAAACCTTTGAGCTTACTGTAAGATAAGATGCCCATGTGCTTGCCCGCACAGTTATGATAGAACTTTCTTTTGCCCGCACCACGAATGGCGTTCTCCCTGCTGGAATAATCCAGCGGGTAACTCGTTGCACAGATCATTTGTTGCTCATCGATGCCAATCTTGGAGGATATGCTCTCTAGCGCAGCTACATGGTAGCTCTCTCCCCGATGAGAGGCGGTCATCAGGGCAACCTCTGCGGGTGTAAAGCCGTAATGCTCCACAATCCCCCCACGTACGCCTGGAATAGCCTGAAGGGGTTTAGCAGCTGAACGGGTGAACGATACAAATTCCGGATCACCTGCATACCCCTTTAAATTTCCGTTCTCTCCTACGATGGCAATATGCCCACTATGGACACATTCCAGCAAATCCGCCCGATACTCTCGTACTAATACGGTTTCCATGATTTCTCTCCTCTTTTAACTAGATGCTCTATAACTCACAAGGACTTATTAGTATTCACATTTAATAAATGCTAGAAAATAACCCCGTGCTCCGGGATTTTTGAGTACTCTACAAACTCCCTTAAGTGTTGGTTCCATGAGGAATTCTACTCCTATTTTCATTATTCTTCAATCCTGTCCCCACCAAGAAGATTTTAGAAACCGGATAAAATATAAAAAACCGCTTCCTTCTCAGAATCTTGATCTCTGAGTAGAAAGCGGTTTTTATGGAATTCAGCGTAGCCTCACAAGGGTAGCGCAGTTCGTCTTATCCTTTGCTTGCACCTGCGGTCAGGCCATCCACCAAGAAACGCTGTAGGAAAATGAACAGCAGCGTGACTGGGAGAGCGACCAATACCGCTCCGGCAGCGAACAACGTAAACTCGGTTGAGTTACTTTGGTTCACCATCCGGTAAAGCCCAACGGCGAGCGTTCTTGTATCCTCCGTGCGCAATACAAGGTCGGCGAATATAAAATCCACAAAGCAGCCGTTGAAAATCATAAGGCTGGCATAGGTGAGCATCGGCTTAGATAACGGGATCATGATAGAAAGAAATACTTTCATATGACTCGCCCCATCCATTCGCGCAGCATCTTCCAAGCTTTTAGGAATCGTATCAAAAAAACCTTTAGCCACAAAAACATTCGTGATAATAGCACCGCTGCTGTACACGAGCACAAGTGCCCAATGAGAATTCAGTAGCCCAAGTGTGTTCAGCAGCACGTAAACTGCTATCATAGCCATAAATCCCGGAAACATCTGCAGAACTAAGAGCGTGGTTAGTGTAGTTTTTCTGCCCGTAAATCGATAACGAGAAATGGCGTACGAAGTCAGCAGCAGCAAAAAGGTGCCGAGCAGCGTAGACAACGCCGCAATCTTTAGCGTATTCATGAACCATAACAAATATTTAGTTTGCTCAAACAGTTCCTTGTAATGAACAAAGGTGAAATTCTTAGGAATCAATGAGTCACTGAACAAACTGTTTCCTGTTTTGAAAGAAGACATAATAATCCAGAAAGCTGGGAAAAGACTAATAAAACTGAGCACAATCAGCAATAAATGGCTTCCAAACGTTTTTAACGCTTCCGTCAGTCTTAGCTTCATGCAATCATATCCTCCTCTTTAAAGGATCGCGTCCGCCGGTAGCTCCAGATGGAGAATGTCGCGACCATCAGGAAGATGACAATCCCGATGACAGAAGCAAAGCTGTACTGTGACTGGTTCAGCGCCAGTTTATAAAGCCAAGTCACCAGCAGGTCAGTGTGGCCCGCGTACTGGTAGTTAGGATTAACCGGTTCTCCGTTAGTCATTAGATAAATGACATTAAAGCTGTTAATGTTGCCGGCAAACTGCATAATCAGGATAGGTGCGGTTGCGAACAATACCATGGGCAGCGTAATCATGCGGAATTTATAAAATGACCCAGCACCGTCTACTTCTGCCGCTTCATACATATCCTTCGGAATTGTTGTCAGCACCCCAAAGGCCAGAATCATGGTCACCGGAATGCCGATCCACATATTAGCCAGAATTACAGTGACCTTAGCCCAGAAAGGATTGGTTAGCCAGGCCACACCCTCCAGTCCCAAGGCTCTTAAATAACTATTGATCGGTCCGAATTGATTATTGAACATATTGCGCATGACGAGCAGAGAAATCATATTGGGAATAGCGAAAGGAACGATCAGAAGTGTGCGCCAAAGCTTTTTGCAGCGGACACGGGGCTGGTGAATAAGTACTGCAATGAGCACACCTCCAATGTAAGTCGTCGCAGTAGCAATAACCGCCCAGATCAAGGTCCAAGTCAGCACTCCACCGAAGGTGGAACTCCAGACATCCAGACTAAGCATTTTATTAAAATTACCGAAACCCACCCAGTCTACCAGATGTGCTGGCGGTAAAATCGGGTCGGCATAGTTCGTAAACGCCAGTAGCACCGAAAAAACAAGTGGTAATATCGTCAGAAAAACCACGGCCACAAAGGGAATCGCGAGGACAAGATAGGCAAAATTCCTCCGCCCCATAGCTCTGAGCGATTCAGCGAATGAATGAATGGGCTCTTTCCGGTCCCGTGCAGCTCCAACTAGGAATGCATCTCTGATGTTCAGTAAATGAAAAGCTGTATAAAAGAGCAGCGCCAGCAATGCCATTAGACCATTGATCATCATAAAAATGGAGTGATCGCCTTCCACCATCCGGGTTAATTTGCCTACCTTGACCATACGGCTTGGAAATTCACCAAGCGTAATTAAGCCATGCAAATGTCCCATCAGATCATGAGCAATATAGTAGATTCCAGCAGACCCCAGCAGCAGGAATACCAATCCTTTCAGCCACTGCCGGTTGTAGAACTGGCCCAGTCCCGGAATAATAGCCGAGAGTAGCGCTGCGCCTGTTTTTTTCCTCATGGTTAAATCACCTGCCCTTTACTTCGACTCCAGATCGGCCTGAATCGTGGTTACAGTCTGATCCAGCGTCTGTTTAACATCAAGATTTGAGTCGTTCCACAGGGACACAAACGCTGCTTTTAGGGGTTCCCAGACCGATTTAATTTCTGAAACGGAAGGCATTGGAACGGAATTTTGGAATTGCTCGAAGAATCCCCCAATAATAGGGTCATCTTTGATTTCCGGCGCTTCTCCAGCCTCTATACTCGCAGGAATCGCTCCCGTCATCTCAAAATTCTTAAGCTGATTCTCCTTATTGCTTGCAAAATGTGCGAACAAACGGCCTGCGACCGGATATTCCGTATATGAGTTGACATAATACGATTTGACCCCGGAGAAAGAAAGACTGTCTTGACCGTCAGGTCCCTTTGGAAGAGGCGCCACACCCAGGTTAACATTTTCCTTAAACGCCGCTATGGACCACGGCCCGTCGATATTCATCGCCAGCTTACCTTCTTGGAACAACTGTGTTTTCACGTCATAAGTGATATCTCCTGCATTCAAAGGCAGAATTTTTTTGAGGCTCTGCAGAAACGTAAACCCTTTGATAGTGCCTTCATTGTTCAATCCAATATCCTTGAAATTCGTATTGTTGTCTCCGTAAATATATCCGCCGAAGCTGCCAATAAACGGATAGCTGTAATATCCGACGAATTCCCACATGATTGCAAATTTGTTTTCCTTCGGATTGTTATACGTATCTGCAAAAGCAATCACATCATCCCACGTTTTAGGAGCCTCAGGAATCAGGTCCTTGTTGTAGAACAGCGCATAGGTTTCTACCGATTTAGGATAACCGTAAAGAATGCCATCATAAGACGACGCCTGAACGGCTGTTGCCACCATCGTTGATTTGGTTTCTTCCTCAAAAACATCATTTGGCAAAAGCAGCCCTGCTTTTACGGCTTGCCCGATCTGGTCATGGGGCAGAGTCAACACATCTGCAGCAAGTTTAGACGGACCATCCGTCGCCAGTCTTGCGCCTTGATCACCACCTGCCATTTCCTCAACTGTGACGGGAACACCATATTCTTTTGCGAAATCAACAGCAACCTGCTTCATGTACTCAAGCTGCTCCTTGGCTTCCCAGACCATCAGTTTGGCCCCTGCTTCTGGTTTCATTTCCTCATCGGTGGTATTCTCTCCGGAAGTATTTGTCTCATTTGTGGTTCCCCCCGGCTCGTTCACTGCGGAATTCGGACTCGAATTCGGCTTTGATGCGGAGTTCCCATTGCCTGAACCGCATGCGGTGACCGTCAAAGTTAACAGCAGGCATAGGACTAAACTAAATGTTACCGCTTGCATTTTGGAACGTTTACTCTTCTTCATTTGCTCATCTCCCCTTCGTTCATGAGTGATTAAACCTAACCCGCATTGAAAAAAAGCATATAAAAAAGGTACAACCTCATTTGCACAAAGTGCCGAGGTTGTACCTTTCCAGGTAACAGTGCCTTTAATTTGAATGCGTGTTATGAAAAATCAAGTTCGTTCGCCCTCATTCTATAATATCCATAATTTTGATTGCAATCAGAGTATAAGTCCAAACAAGACGGTTTAACAAAGTTTATCTTATCTTTTCTTTTATTTTCTCTTTATCCCTACCACATACTAAATATTCCATATTTTAAATTCTTGTGAAATAACCTCTTGCTTTGCTCTTGAGGGTTATGGTAAGATGCAGACAAATTTAAAGGCAATGAAACCGCCAAGGGTTCAACCTCTGAAAATCATGAGGTTGGCCCTTTTTTGCGTTTACATGCCCGAAGGGATGGAAAATGAGTATGATTCAACCGGAAGCCGTTTATCACCGTATGGGACAAAATTGGTCATATGCCTACGATGAGTCTACACTTCATATTCGCATAAGAACTAAGCGGGACAACGTATCACAGATCGATCTTTTCTGTGGAGATAAATTTGGCTGGGACAAAACGCATGAGGTCATTCCAATGCAGCGCCTCGCTTCTGACGGCTTGTTCGATTACTGGCAAGCCTCCGTCCGTCCCGTTTACCGCAGACTCGCGTATTACTTTGCGCTTTATGACAAAGACGAAGTTCTTTATTTTTTGGAAAAAGGTTTTTATCCAGAGCCACCTGCTGTTGTATATGAGGGCTTGTTCGACTTTCCATTTTTGAATCGTGAAGATGTGCACTCCCCTCCATCGTGGGTGAAAGATGCAGTATTTTATCAAATATTCCCGGAGCGTTTCGCGAATGGGGATCCCACCAACGATCCGACAGATGTATTGGAATGGGGCGGCACGCCGAGCCCTCGGAATTTCTTCGGAGGGGACTTACAGGGTGTACTAGATCATTTGGATTATCTCTGTGAATTGGGCATCAATGCTATATATTTTAATCCTTTATTTGCGGCAACCACCAATCATAAATACGATACAAAAGATTATTATTTGGTCGATCCTCATTTTGGCACCAATACATTGCTGAAAGAGCTTGTGGACTCCTGTCACTCCAAAGGCATCCGTGTCATCCTGGACGGTGTCTTTAATCATTGCGGTCATACCTTCCCGCCATTTGTTGATCTGCTCGCGAACGGGCAATCTTCACGTTATGCGGATTGGTTCCATGTACGCGAGTGGCCGCCACAGGTCATCGACGGAATTCCCACCTATGACACCTTTGCATTTGAGCCTATCATGCCTAAGTTTAACACTGAGAATCCTGAAGTCATAGAATATCTACTGAATGCAGGCCGCTATTGGATCGAGGAAATCGGTATAGACGGCTGGCGGCTTGATGTCGCAAATGAAGTCTCCCATTCGTTCTGGCGGCAATTCTGCAGTACGATCAAAAGCATTAATCCAGAAGCCTATCTCGTAGGAGAAATCATGCATGATTCCTTGCCGTGGCTGCTTGGCGATCAATTTGACGCCGTTATGAATTACCCGCTAACGAATATTCAAATTAATTTTTTCGCTCACGGACAGATCAATGCTGCACAATTCTCTCAGTCGGTTGCTACTATGCTAGCGAATTATCCGCAGCAAATTACGGAAGCCGCCTTTAATCTGCTAGACAGCCATGATACAGTTCGTTTCCTGACACTTTGTGGCGGTGACATCAGGAAGTTAAAGCTGGCCGTTTTGTTCCAGATGACCTTTCAAGGAGCACCCTGTGTTTATTATGGCGATGAAATCGGCATGGATGGCGGATACGATCCGGACAACCGAAAATGTATGGAGTGGGACTCCCAGAAACAGAATCAAGAATTGTTCGAATACTATCGCTGGACGATCAGCCTTCGTAAATCTCATCCCGCATTCCGGAGCAGTGGATTTAAAGCGCTGGAGATTCCGGGTTATCCAAAGCTGCTTGTATATGAGCGGTGGGACAAACAAAGCCGGTTCATAATCGTATTGAACAATGAAGATGTTATGGCCGAAGTCATCATTCCTGTAACCGGAGCAGACACGATATGGGTAAATCTAAAGACGCAGAAGCGGACTGAAACCTCCACATCCCAGCTGCATCTGAATCTGCCTGAATTCGGCTATGCGGTACTCCAAGCCGTTAATGATTAATCCGTAACATTATAAATTCAATCGTGGAAGGATGGAGACATATGCTGCATATCACAGCCTGTCTTCGCCCTTCTTTTTGCGCATAAACAAATCTTGATAAAGCCTTAAAAACGCGGTTTATATGACCTAAAGCCCTCTAGGTTACCGTTTCCTCCCTTAAACTCCCGTAATCTCTCCCTTGCTCTTCAACTGTTTCAGCCCATACGCCAAAGTTTATATACGAAGTAAGATAAATTATAAGGAGTGATTGGTGATGAGTAACGTAGAACATGAAGTAGAGAACGGAAGCAGCTTATTAAAAGGTATCTTTATTGGTAGCTTAATTGGTGCCGCAGCAGCCCTGCTATTTGCACCAAAGCCTGGTCGTGAAATGCGCAGTGATCTGTCAGATAAACTTTCTCAAGCTACAGACAAGACCAAAGAAGTTGCTGGTGCCGTAACTGACAAAACCAAAGCTATTGCGACAACCGTTGGCGAAAAAGCAACCGATTTGGCTAGTACGGTGTCAGATAAAGCTTCTGATATCTATACCACTGTCAGTGACAGCAAACAGCAAATTGCCGCCACTCTTCAAGAGGCTGGAAGTAAAATTGGTGAAACTGTAAGTGAAGCCTCAAGCAATGTAAGCTCGGATGTTAAAGACGCTTCTAAAGACGTAGCTGACGAAGCCAAAGCATCCTCTAAAGAGGTTGCCAATCAGGCTAAGGATGCGAAAGAGGATGTAAAATCCTCCTATAAATCCAATTACTAATCTGCGGCATCATACAGCTATCACTTTAACAAACAACAGCCAGCTGACCGCAGCTGGCTGTTGTTTAGTTACACCTTTATTCACATCAGCAGATACAACTAGACATTTAATTAATGCCCGTTCGGGCTATAGAAAGCAGGGATGGCGCATGGCAGATTCAAATAACCAAACAAAACCTTATGAAATTGATGAACATCCTTTCGAGTTGCGACATGAAGTGAAACGCTTAAACAGTCGTCTTGATAAGATCGCTCACTCACTGGAAAAATCAGAATTCAAAGACATTCTCGACAACTATTCAGATCCGAAAAAAAGAATCATCACAAACCTGATGGCCGGTATATCTCGGGGACTTGGACTATCTCTCGGAACATTTGTAGTCCTTGGTTTATTAGGCTACATTCTTAGTCTTTTTCTTAATGTTCCAGTAATCGGAGAGTATCTTGGCGAAATTAAAAAATACATTGATGCTAATAGCTAACCGCAAGACTATCGATCTATTCCCCAACTATCGACCGCTTCCCCCGCTTGTCCGTCTAATCCTCTAGGTTGGACGGACAAGCGGGGGAATAAGTCTACGAATACAAATAAAGGACATGCGGGTCTCCAGTCAGCGGAGAGAGGCATGTCCTTATCGTCGAAAATGTATATTACCCATACAGGAACTCAATAGGAAGAGTTGGCCATAATCTGCTTTAACTTCTCAGTGGCCCGCTTCTGTATGCGTGAAACGCTCATCTGTGATACCCCCAGCTTCTGGGCGATCGCCCGCTGGGATTGTCCATCTTGGAACGCTAACAGCAGCACCTGCTGCTCCTGTTCCTTCAATTGACCTAGTGCTTGTTGCAAATCCATACGTTTCTCTACGGTCTCGTAATCATTTGCGTCAGAGCTGATCAGCTCGCCTAGTGTAGCTCCTGTCTCCTCTTGAGAAAGGGGCGAGTCTAGGGAGACGTAATGATAACATTCTCTGCCCGCCAGTACTTCTACAGTTTCTTCAACAGACAAATCAAGATAATGAGCAATCTCATCCACCGCAGGCGAACGTTCCAGCTTCACTGTTAGTTCGTCAATCGCGTGTTGAACAAGTGCTCCCTTTTCTTTAATCCGTCTAGGTACCTGTATGTACCAAGATTTATCACGCAGGAAATTCTTCATATGTCCAATCATGCTTTTCATCGCATAGGGCTCAAAAGGGATTCCAAGGCTAATATCATATTGCTGTAATAACCGGATGAGCGCCATTTGCCCGACCTGATATAAATCCTCATACAAGTCGGGGCGGTTGCGAGAAATTTTTCCAGCAGCCATTTTTACCATAGGCTCATATTTCTGAATCAGCACTGTTGCGCGTTCATTATCCTTAGTCTGCTGATATTCCCAAATTTGGGTGACTGCTTCATTCATGGACTCGGGGGGAGTCGCCTTATCACTCATACCTTTTCCTCGCTAAAGTTAAGGTGCTTCTTCAAAGTTACTACCGTCCCTCTTCCGGCCTCACTTACGACGCTCACGTCATCCATCAACGCTTGCATTAAGTAGAACCCTAAACCGCCGACCTGAACGTCACTTAACTCTTTATCATGCAGTGTCATACGCTCACTGGACGAGTCTTCCAAACCGTCAAAGCTCTCCCCCTCGTCTTTGACTGTAATGGATAGGGCACTTTCACCCACCTCAAAGATTACATCAACCATTCCGTCTTGTTGTCCATAGGCGTACAATACTGAGTTGTTACACGCCTCTGATACAGCTACCTTCATATCTTCAATATCTTCGTAGGTGAAGCCCATTTTTGAAGCAATACCATATAAATTCAACCTAACAATATCCACATACTCTGCGCTAGCCGGCAGCTGAAGAATTACTTTTTGCACATCATCACTCATTCTTTGTTCTATCCTTTCCTAGTGGGAATTCTCTTGGGAGGCAAAAAACTTGGTAATACCAGTCATGTCAAACAGCTTCTGAATTTGGGGAGGAACATCCTCAACCATAAACTTAACGTCCATACCTTGTCTTGATTTCAGGATCGAAAGTAGAATACCAATACCCGTGCTATCGATGTATTTTAATTCTTTAAGATTTATTACTAAATCATGCTTCGTATCACCTACAAGCGGCTCCATTACCAAACGGAAATCGGAAGCAACGGACAGATCAAGTTCACCATTCAGGAAAACCGTACATACACTTTCTTTTGTCTCTGTCTTAGCGTGAAACTTATTACTTTTATGCGTGTTCATAGACGATCTCTCCTGATAAATATTTTCTATATTAATAACCTCATAGTCCTACCTTTGAAACAAATAACATTAAAATATAAACTAGTAAATATTGGGTTACGCCTGAAAAATAGATGTATCTGGTTCAACCATCCGATTATCGCTGCTAGAATACCGAGAGATAATCTGCTTAATACTACTCATCTTAAGTGGCTTGCTGATATAGTCATCCATTCCTGAGGCTTTACAGCGATTCTGGATGCCATCCATGACATTCGCAGTCATTGCAATAATAATAGTCTTCTCAGCCGCCGGACCGCCTTCTCGACGGATTTGAGCGGTTGCCTCCAGACCATCCATTACTGGCATTTGGAGATCCATAAAGATAAAATCATAGGGCTGCTTAAGCGCCATTTGCACAGCCTGTTTCCCGTCCTCAGCCATATCAGCTTCATAGCCGAGCTTATCTAGCATGCTAACCATCAGACGCTGATTGATAGGATGGTCATCTACAACAAGGATTCGGCTTCTGCTCTCCTGATTAAGAAGAAGATGAGGCGATTCCTCTTCTTGATAACCTCCTGTCAAATCTTCTCCAGGTACGGATGCTTGTATCGTAAAAATAAAGGTAGCTCCTTTTTGCTCCATGGATTCTACCCGTATTTCTCCGCCCATCATGCCTACAAGGGATTTACATATGGCTAAACCAAGCCCTGTCCCCCCGTATTTGCGTGTCATTGAAGAATCCAGCTGTGAGAACGGTTGGAACAATCGGTCGCATTTCTCTGGAGAAATACCAATCCCTGTATCCATGATCGTGAACTCGACTTCTACCTTGTTCCCAGATGTTTCTTTGATGGAAGCGACTAAATAGACACCGCCTTGATTCGTAAATTTAACTGCGTTAGCAATCAGATTAATTAATACTTGGCGTAAACGGGCCATATCTCCATATAAAAGTCTAGGCAACTTCTGATCGATAAAATAAGCGAGCTCCAGGTTCTTTTTTCCCGCTTCCACCGAAAAGAGGCTGAACACCTCTTGAATACATGTGCGAAGTTCGAACAGCTGCTCTTCGATTTCCATTTTACCGGATTCCATTTTGGTGAAATCAAGAATATCGTTTATAACCGTAATCAACGTGTCTGCACTTTTCCGAATGATCTCAGAATACTCCTTCTGCTCAGGAGCAAGGTCAGTCTCCATTAATAAATCAATCATACCCACTACGCCATTCATTGGTGTACGAATCTCATGACTCATCATAGCCAGAAATTCCGACTTCGCTTTGGAGGCGATCTCCGCCTCTTCCTTAGCCTTTACGAGCTCACTATTTATGATTTCCAGTTCTTTCGTCTTTTGCTGCAGCAGCATGGTCTGAGTCTGATGTTTTTTGCTCGTAATATACATTTCGACAAAACCTTGTATCTTAGACTTCAGAATTTGTGGAATGAAGGGCTTGACCATATAATCAATAGCCCCTGCAGAATAGCCCGCGAATAAATGCTCCGCTTCCTTACTATTCGCAGAGATAAAGATAATCGGAATTTCCTTTGTTTTTTCTCTGGCTTTAATCAACTTTGCGGTCTCGATCCCATCCATACCTGGCATCTGCACGTCCAGTACGATGACAGCAAAATCATACCTTAACAAACACCGCAGCGCTTCTTCGCCGGAGGTGGCTTTGACTAGCTCATAATGCTGGCTTTCAAGTACCGCCTCCAGCGCCAGCAGATTTTCAGGACGGTCATCTACTAGTAGTATATGAATTGGTTCTTGAAACCCCATAGGACCACCCTCCTTCATGCGTTATTTTATGTTACGGTATATTTTTTCTACTCTGTCCAAAGACTCATAACAATCGCTGTACTTCGTAAAGTGAATGGATTCTTTAGAGCCTAGAACAAGTATTCCAAAACGACTCAAACTTTCATGAAACAAGCCGTGAACATGATCCCGCAGCTCATCATTGAAATAAATCATCACATTGCGGCAGAAAATAACATTAAACTCATTAAAAGAAGTATCTGTAGCCAAGTTATGCTCAGCGAATATAATGTTTTTGCGTAAATATGGCTGTAAAATAACCGAGTTATACTTCGCTGTATAGTATTCAGAGAATGCCCGGGTACCTCCCGCCTCCAAATAATTCTTAGTGTATTGCTTCATTCTGCTAATATCATAGACGCCTTCCTTAGCCTGCTGTAAAGAACGCTCATTCATATCTGTGGCATAAATCCGAGCCTTATCGTAAAGCCCTTCTTCATGAAGCAGGATGGCCATAGAGTATACTTCTTCACCAGTGGAGCATCCGGCATGCCAGATACGAATATAGGGATAAGTCCTCAACAACGGAACTACCTTCTGGCGAAACGTTAAAAATAACCCCGGGTCCCTAAACATTTCGGTAACCGGAATGGAGAGACTATAGACAAATCGTTCAAAGCAGGCACGATCATGCAGCACCTTTTCTTGCAGCGCGGATATGCTGTGTACATTCTCCGCATGCACATGATGCCAGATACGTCGCTTCAAAGAAGGCAACGCATAATTCCGGAAATCATATCCATATAAACGGTGTACTCCATCAAGGAGCAGCTCGATCTCAATTTGCTCCAACTCGTCACTTCCTACCATAACGGGCTGCTCCTCATATCCGTGTTCTATCGCTTTCATTGTTATCCCGACTCCCTTATTAACACACCGTAATTCTAGTCATGTTAGTTCTTAAAAAGGTATTACCCCAAATTTGAGTTTACGAATACAACCAGACACGCATTAACGAAAGAAGTTGACCTGTTGCGATCGGTTTCTTCATATAATCAGAAGCTCCCGCTTCAATACATTTGGCGCGATCCTCTTTCATTGCTTTGGCGGTAAGCGCAATAATAGGCAGTTTCTGATATTGCGGCATTTCACGGATTCGGCGCATAGCTTCATATCCGTCCATTTCCGGCATCATCATATCCATAAGCACGAGATCAAAATCTTCCTGCTCTACCAGCATTTCCAGCGCTTCACGTCCATTCTCCGCAAACTTCACTTCCATGTGGTATTCTTCCAGTACACTAGAGAGTGCAAAAACATTACGAATATCATCATCGACGAGCAGTATTTTCTTCCCTTCGAATAACTCTTCTTTGTTATGCAGCTTCTGCAAAATTTTACGTTTATCTTCCGGAAGATTGGCTTCTACCCGGTGCAAGAACAACGTTGTCTCATCCAGTAGTCGTTCCGGAGAACGAACATCCTTAATAATTATGGATTCAGCATACTTGCGGAGCTGTGTCTCCTCTTTGCTATCTAAATCCTTACCTGTATAAATAATAATAGGAAGATCATTTAATTCTTCATCATCACGAATCTGATCCAGCAATTCAAAGCCGTTCATATCCCCAAGCATAAGATCCAGAACCATACAATCATATCTCTGCTTGCGCAGCTCCATCAGTGCCTCATTGCCGGTTGATACCGCGGTGATAGCTACATCATCGTGACCGATCAATTCCATAATGGAACGACGTTGAATCTCATCATCTTCAACAATCAGAAGGTACTTCACTGTGCTGGACGTATAGTTCTCAATTTGTGAGAAAGCCCGCTCCAATGCTTCTCTTGAAGATGGTTTTCTAAGATACGCCATAGCTCCCATCATTAATCCTTGCTTCACTTCATCGTTCACTGAGATAACATGAACAGGAATGTGACGGGTCTGAGATGCACTTTTCAGCTCTCTAAGGATGGTCCAGCCGTCCATTACAGGCAGCTGTATATCGAGAATGATCGCATCTGGCAAATAAGTTTTTGCCATCTGCAGTCCTATATCGCCTTGAAGCGCTACTAAACCTTTAAATCTGCGCCCACGAGCCATGTCTAACAAGATTTTCGCAAAGCTTTCATCATCTTCAATAATAAGCAGGACTTTGTCATTCGCCGTCAAATTGTCACGGTCATCCTCAATTGTCAGTTGTGGAAGGGGTACGTTAACGGCTGCTGGCACTAAGGTTGGAAGCATGTCTCCAATATATTCATCATATGTGGAATCCTCTTTGGACACCGCAGCTTCTATTTCTGCACGTTGGTTACTGTAATTTGCCTTCACCGGCAAATATAAAGTGAAGGTACTGCCTTGTCCCTCACGGGATTCGAGCACAATAGCTCCACCCATTATACGAACCAATTCACGGCTGATCGACAATCCCAACCCCGTGCCTCCATATTTACGGCTGGTTGTTCCGTCTACTTGCTGGAAGGCTTCGAATACAATATCTGTTTTGTCAGCCGGAATACCAATGCCACTGTCCTTCACAGCAATAGCAATATATTCATTATCACTCGGCAGATTTAGTGGCAAGAGATTATTATCTGCCGGGCTAACTGAAAACTCGATAAAACCTTCGGTTGTAAATTTAAAGGCATTGGAAAGCAGGTTTCTTAAAACCTGCTTCAACCGGTGACTATCGGCAATTACGCTATCTGGCAGCGGCTCGTTAAAGGCTATCCGTAAGGAGAGTCCTTTTTTGATCGCCTGCGGAGCAAAATTCTGCTTCACAAAGCTTTTCAGCTCAGTCAGTTTAATTTCTTCATGATTCAGTTCCATTTTTCCTGCATCAACCTTGGACAGGTCTAAAATTTCATCAATCATCTTAAGCAGGTCAGCACCTGACATATAAATCGTATGGGCAAATTCAACCTGCTTCTCCGTTAAATTACCATCTTTGTTCTCGGTAAGCAGCTGGGACAAGATCAGCAGACTGTTGAGCGGCGTCCGCAATTCATGGGACATGTTCGCCATAAATTCCGATTTATACTTACTAGTCACGGATAATTGCATAGCCTGTTTCTCTAGCTGAACCTTAGCATGCTCAATTTCATCTTTTTTCTCCTCGACCTCCTGCACTTGTTCCTCTAGTGCACGAGTCTTGGCGACGAGTTCCGTATTGTAATGCTCCAGTTCCTCCTGCTGACGTTGCAGCAGTTCTTCTGAACGCTTAAGCGCATCTGTCTGCTCTTCCAAGTTCTCATTAGAACGACGCAGTTCTTCTTGCTGAGTCTGCAGCTCCTCTGACTGACATTGCAGTTCTTCCGTGAGTGCTTGTGACTCACGCAGTAATTTCTCTACAATCAGACGACGACTAATATTATTGAAAATAATGCTTAAATTATTCGCAAGTTGTTGCAGCAAATCATTTTTCAGACTGCTAAATGGCTGGAATGAAGCGAATTCTACTACACCGAGCAGCTCGTCTTCAAAAATAAGCGGATGAATGGAAATATATCCTGGCTGTGAATCCACAAAGCCGGATTTCACGGAGATATAATCTTCAGGAGCCCGCTCCAATCTGATTGGGTGCATATCAAGCGCACTTTGTCCTACAAGCCCTTCTCCAATCAAAAAACCTTCCTTTGGTTTCTTATCGTTATCTACTGCATAATAACCACTGCTTCGTAAAAAATCGGGACGATTAGCATCCTTCAAATACACAGCTCCAAACTGGGCTCCGAGCACAGGGGTGAACTCGTTGATAAAGGTCTGTGAGACCTGATCCAATGAGCTAACCCCCCGGAGAAGTTCTGTCACCTGAGCAACATTTGCATTCAGCCAGGATTGATCATTCTGTGCCTGTGCATAAGCCTGTTCCATTTGCTGTTTCTCTTCAAGATCTAACGCCATTTTCTTAAAGACAAGGGCAACCTCACCAATCTCATCTTTCGAAGTAACCTTTATGCGCCTTATGGCCCGTATTCTGCCGTTGCCAAAGCTGGTAATCATCATCGAAACGACATTAAGCCCCCGCGTAATGCTTGGAATGATCCATAGAACAACTCCAAGTCCAAGTAGCAGGCCCACAATCATCATCAAGATGACCATCTGAGTAGAGCTTTGATAGGCATCTTTAGCTTTTGCGCTCTCTTCATTCATAATAAAGGCATTATAATCAGAGAGACTGTTCAGAGCATTTAACACGGCATTCTGAATCGCTTGTCCCTCTGTGTTAGAATACGTGCTGGCATTCTGGAAATAACCAGCTGATAGCAGCTTCAATATTTTTTCCTGATAATTTAGATAGATCGTATAAGAATCATCAATTTGATTAACGATCTGCATCTCTTCAGCGCTAGTCATTGATTCTTTTATTTTGTCGTAGTGCTCATTCGCCTTAGCTATTTTTTTATCAATCTCTTTTTTTTGTGATTCTACCGTTGATGTATCCGCGCTTAACATGGTCGTCGTTAATATGCGCGCCATATCATTCACTTCTCCACGCATACCTGAAGAAGAGCGCCCCTTCATATATCTATCCTGGTAACCCTCAAGCTGACCATTCATATAATCCAAACGATCGTATCCAATCATAGTAAGTGCCAGCATAATCGCCAGCATCGCACTAAAACCAATTAAGAGTTTAGCCTTTATTTTCATCCTCATTCTGTTCCCTTCTTCAGTGAGATCCACACTATACATTTGTCATCGTCACGCTCTTTAGGAACATCAGCATTGAAAAAAGCAGCCCGTATAGTTTCTTCCTTCCATTCATGCTCAACATTTAAATGCTTAATCATAAACTTCAGCTGCTCTTCCTGTTCACCCTCAACCAGCTCCAGCAGACCATCTGTATAGAGAACCAAATGCCCTTCATCTTCGTAGGTCAAGCTCTGAGGCTGAATATCAATCCGTTCAAACAGGCCTACAGGGTGACAATTACTTTCCAGCAAGACCGGAGTCTTAGCTGCGCCCTCAAAAAATAGCGCAGGTGGATGCCCGGCGTTAACGTAGTCAATACGCTTTATACGAGTGTCGATCACAAGATAAATCGTCGTAAAATAATATTGAATCAGCTTTTTCTCAATATAAAGTTGGTTAAACCTTCGATTGAGTTCCTGAATTACCTTTTCCGGCTCTACATAGGTAGTTACCGTATCCTTTAATACTGACGCAAGGAACATGCAAAAAAGAGAGGACGATATACCGTGTCCCATAATGTCCAGGAGGATTACGCCATATCGGCCATCCCCAAGGGGATACCAGGCATATAAATCACCCGCCAATTCAGAGGAAGGCTGATAGATAGCATGCACCTCGAAATTCTCTTCCTGCAGGGGTAGGCTGAGTACAGCATTCTGCACGAGTGCAGCCAGTCTCAATTCCTCCTGAATCCGCTGATCCCGTTCCTTATGCCAATCTTTCTCACGTTTCAACCGCAGAGCAAGCCGAATCCGGGCCATTAGCTCCACTTTATTAATAGGTTTCGTAACATAATCTACTGCACCTGCATCCAGCGCTTCGGCCAATTTCTTTGAATCACCTACAGCTGTAACCATTATTATTGGAATATCCTTAAGATGTTCGTATTGCTGCACAACACGACATGCTTCGATCCCATCCATTTCTGGCATCATCATATCCAGTAAAATCAGATCAATATCTGACATCCGGGGACGTCCATCTTCACTCCCCGAACCGATTCCAAGCCGTTCCAGCATCTCTTTGGCAGAGGATGCGGTTACGAAATTTCGGTAATCTTCTTTTTTCAGGATTTCACGGATAATGATAACATTAGTCGGATTGTCATCCACGATTAAGATTCTCATCATCTTCACCTCACACGATTAGTATTACGACCGTAAAATTCTGCAAACCTACTAACTATATCATACGCTATTTCACAGTGTTATTTCTATTTTCATAATATGTAAATATAGTCATAGGATCAATTTACGTATTCAGCAAAGTAACCTCCAGCCCCACTATACCTAGTGGGGCTGGAGGTTACTCTATTCTAAAGACAGCCTATGTTTATTAACCAATTTGCTCAAATATGAAACAGATTAGGAAGAAATACTATCAAATAAATCAATTCCTTCGAATTCACCCGCCAAATTTCGATATATTTTGAGTGCGTTATTCCCTCTCAGGTATACATCCCCATCTTCGGCTATAAAATACGGTTTGCCCAGAGTATCTTGCAGATTATCTGTTAAAGGATCGATTTCTACGCCATCTACATGTAAACCGAACTGCTGTGCTTGCGGAGGTGCAACATGTACATAAAGTACAACACCCTCGCTCACACCCACTGTCACATCTGCGTAATGGTACTCCACTGTCTCTAGCAATGGATCATTTGTCACCGCAAGCGGATTGCCTTTGGTCAGAAGCAGTTCTTCCTTTGTGGTGTATAAAGCGACACCTTGCAGAGAATCAAAGCGATTTATATATGGGCTGGATTCTGAAGCATGTTCAAATGCGAGAACCGACTTAGGTTGTTCAATAAAAGTAGAGATAGGCACCAACTGTGGAGACGCATCAAAGTATGGGAAAAGAAGACCAAATAAAAGGATCATCATGTTCATGTTGTGACCCACCTTTCTTATCTGCAGCCACCGATTACAGAAGCTTTACTATCTTATGCTTAATGACGAAATTTCTTCCAAAGAGTTGCAGCTACGTCTACACCTTTTAGCACTGTAGCTATTTTTCCCGGTGACTTCTCAGTATAAATGGCATCATAGGAGTTAACAGTACGTTCTTCAGCAGGAGTTAGCGGAGCTTCTTTTATAGATACTTCCTTACTTTTCTCCTTCAGCTCACGCGATTTACGATATTTCTCGATCACTGTGACTGACACTTGTTTGACTGTTAAGGTTAGCTCATTCATAACATCACCCAGATTCTTGACAGAATCGATGACTGGGTCAATCTTCTGAATCTTATGCTGTACATCAGCAGTGATTTCATTTGCGTGTCTGACCGTCGTTTTCACTTCATAAGTAAGCTCATCCATCGTCTTCTGTACTTCCACCAAGGTTTGGCTGACTTTGTCGAGTGAATCCTTTGCCGACTTTAAAGTTTTAATTAAAAAGAAAACAAGTACTGCGAATGCAATTGCGACGAGTGCTACACTAAGTTCAATGATCATATTCATAACCCCTTCCATATCTCATAAATATCGGCTAATCAGCCTTGTATACTGCATAGTTACCCCTGGTCCCATAAGCCGAAACATCTTGTCGAGCGTTGTCAAGAGTCCCTCTTCCCTTTTGTTTCAAAATCAAAGCCCCCGTTTATACAATGACTACATTAATCAAAAAAGGATAGGTGATATGTAATGTTAAAATGGTCCGCAATACTACTTGTAGTCGCAGTAATCGCCGGAATCTTTGGTTTCTTCAATCTAGTAGCTGCCGCTGCTGGTCTTGCTAAGATCCTGTTCTTCGTCTTCCTGGTTTTGTTTGTAATTTCTCTCTTCACGGGACGCAGAGGTAGATCAATGTAGCCCCTCATTTCAATGGTGTGACTTTCGTATCCCTCCCATATCTATCCATATATCTTATTCATCATGCAGAAAGTATAGGTCATTCCTGCACGGATGTCACTTGAGAAAATAAGAAATGTTGAATGGGTGGTTCATCACGCATCAATTACGTTTACTAGCTTATTAACAAACAGCGCTTTTGGAAAAAAATACATCCAACCCCCACAGGAGGAACCAAACATGAAAAAAATCGCCAGCCTTACAGTAGCCTTAGGACTTATGGCTTCCATTGCAGCTACAGCTTCAGCAGCTGAAGTAACAGGAACTACTACGGCTCCTGCAACCGTAACTGGAAGCACTTACAGCAATTCTTTTGAAACCATTATTACTCCAGCGGATATGAGTCCAGCTACACCGCAAATAGTGCTGACTGAGAAAACACCTTTCTACTTTTCAGTCGGAGGTATAATTCCAGCAGGCTGGCTTGGCGTTCAGACTCTTGATACAACAGGTGAAGTCATTTCGGATACTTGGGGTAATGAATGGAGAGAAATTTACACTTGGCTAGGAAAAGCATGGGTTAAGGTTCCTGTATCAGCCAATGTGATTTTGCCATAATTAATCAATAAGCGAAGAAGGGGTGTCCCAAGAGCCAAGAAAATGGCCGATGGTACTGCCCTTTTTTTATGTGGAGAGTACATATTCTGAACAGATAAACAGGAAGAGCTACCCCTTCAGTAGAGAATTCTACTAAAAGGATAGCCCTCTTGCGCGTACGCCCGCCATCGTTCACCCGTCACAAACATGCGATGCTGTCGCTTCCTGCATTTTCATATATTTAGCGAATGACCGAACCTCCGTAGAGAAAACGATTCATCCAAGAAGCGCTTAGTTTATCTACTCTTACCCCGCCTGAAGCTACGGAATAAGTTTGTAGAACTTGTCCATCTCCTAGATACATTGCAACATGCGATATTCTAGCTGTAGATTTGTCGATTCCCTCATAAGCAGAAGCAGAATTCCCCTTATAATCCATAAAGAACATTAAGTCGCCGCGCTTCAAATTGGAAATAGACGTAACCACCGTACTATTCGACTTCACCCAATCTCCCTGTTGACGGGAATCCGCCGGCAGTTTGAGATTGGCTGCATCCATAAAAATTTGCCGGATGAAGTCCGAGCAATCAAAGGTGCTTGTATCATTTCTGCTGGAGCCATACTCATAAGGCGTTCCTAGATATCCCATGCCTGCAGCAATCACCCGTTCGATTTGGGCTGAAGCCCCCGGTGTTGTTACAGGTGGATTGGGTGTAGGTGTAGGTGTAGGTGTAGGCGTTGGTGTTACCGTTCCAGATCCCCCACCGTTTCCTGAAAGTGTACTATATTGTTCACTTGAACTTATATATCCGATGCTACCATCCGCCGCTTTAACTTGATACCAGTAACTGTTAGGCTGCGCCAGAACTTCTACTTTTTCTCCCTTATTCAAAAGCTTCATTATTTTCCCGCTTGTTGAAGGTGAAACTCGAAGATTCACACCATACTTAATGGTGCCAGTTTGTGCCGATGGTGTCGTTATTGAAGCAGAGGATACGCTGATATACTTATCTCCTGCACTTGTATAACCCACTGAACCATCAGCCGTTTTTACTTGATACCAATAGCTGTTCGGCTGCGAAAGGATCTGCACTTGATCTCCCTTTTGCAAGTACTTCACTATTTCTCCGTCAGTAGAAGGGGTGCTGCGAAGGCGAACACTAGCCTCGATCACACCTGTTTGAACGGCTGAAGCTGCTGTAACTGAATTAGATGAACTTGAGGCTGCCGCTGCTTGTCCAGGAGCAGATACTCCTAAACCTGCAACAATTGCAGCAGATACTAACAAAGATGCTGTAATTTGCTTATGTGATTTGATCATACGTTCCCCCAAATTCCATGATGAGATTTCAATAAAGGATTGTACTACATTATTCCTTTATGCCCTCATTATAGGCTTGCCCGGGATTTGGAACATGCTCCAAATTTCACATATAATCATGCCACTTTATGGTAACACACAGGTCTAAAGTCTCGATTTCTCCTTGAATATGTGTTATTTTTCCTTAATATAGCATTTCGTGATTTATTTTTTAGGTTCCACGTGCACCTGCACATTCATAATATTATGCATTTTGCTCATTCTTTCTTCGATGGAATCACTTATTTCATGACCTTCCGTCACAGAAATATTCGCATCCACTTCCACTACAACATCCACATGCACATGATTACCATGAACCCGTGCCTTCACATCTTTAATCTCTTCAACTCCCGGCGTTCGAGCAATCGTACTGCGTAGATCCATCAATTTATCTTGATCAAAGCCATCGGTAAGCCGATAGGTCGAATCACGAAAAATATCCCAAGCGGTCTTGGAGATAATGAGTCCGACAAGAACAGCTGCTGCGGAATCAATCCATGGCAAACCAAACTGTGCACCCACAATCCCAACTGCGGCTCCAACACTGACCATTGCATCAGAAAAATTATCCTTAGCCGCTGCCATAAGTGCTCCACTGTTAATTTGTTTGGCCAGTCTTTTGTTATATATGTATACCCCCATCATAGCTACTGCACATACAATAGCCACCCCTGCCGACCAGAGCTGCGGCGTTTCTTTTGTACGATCGAAAAAGGAACGCACCGCCTCCACAATCACTTGAAGGCCCACTACCGCCATGATAAAAGAAGCCAACAACGCCGCTACGGTCTCTGCCCGGAAGTGCCCATAAGCGTGGTCAGAGTCAGGTGGCTTCCGCGAAATCCGTAACCCCACCAGTACAGCTATGGATGCTACGATATCTGTTAAATTGTTGACCCCGTCCGCTACGAGTGCGCTAGATGCAAATAAATAACCACAAACCAGCTTGAATGATGATAGGATGAGGTAAGCCGCTATGCTCACCCAAGCTCCTCGTTCACCTTTACGTATATCTTCGTAAATATCAGTCATTCTTGGCTCCCCCTCTTTTCCCCGATTATTTAAAATACGGAAAAGAATTCTTTCAATTATTCTTGCCCTTGTGGCAGCATTTAAAAACAATTAGAATAAAGTGTAAGGACTTGCTTCGAAGGAGGTTATCATAATGAGCGAAAGCAACGATAAAGGTAAAATCAACTTAGCGGAAGCTATCCGTAAAAAACTGGAACAGAAGAAGCAACAATCTTCCTCCAAGCCTGGATCCACATTTCAGGCCGGTTCCGCCAAACCGCTAAAAAGCCAAAATAACAAAAAGCCTAACAACCAACGCCGTCGTACTGGCGGATCTTAGTATTTACTTATACTTAAACATAAACGGCTGCGAATCCCTCGGGGAAACGCAGCCGTTTATACGTTCGTCCTGCCTGATAGGATGGATTAGAACTCTTCAAATTCATAATTGCTTCTCTTTAATGTACGATTAGCCAGCTGAAAACATGCGCTTTGGGAAACCTCAAGGGCTAAAGACTCCTGTCTTGGAAACCCCGCATACACCCCGTAGAATTCTACTTGTTAATAACTTTTCAAAATTGAAATTATAAAGACAGCTACCCTGATCCTAAAAGGATTAGTGTAGCTGCTTCATGGATTCCTTCCGCATAGCGGAAATTAAATATTATACTTCTACAGGATACATGCGCTGGCGCATTTCCTTAATTTCTGGATTCTCCAAATATTCATCGTAGCTCATGGAGCGATCAATTACACCTGTAGGTGTAATCTCGATGATGCGGTTAGCAATGGTTTGGATGAACTGATGGTCATGGGAAGTGAATAGAATCGTGCCATCGAAATCGATCAGCCCGTTATTCAGTGCCGTGATGGATTCCAGATCCAAGTGATTGGTTGGTTCATCGAACACAAGCACGTTCGCGCCGTTGAGCATCATTTTGGCCAGCATACAGCGAACCTTCTCGCCCCCGGACAGCACACTTGCTTTCTTCAGTGCTTCTTCTCCGGCGAACAACATACGGCCCAAGAATCCACGCAGGAAAGTTTCGTCCTGATCTTTTGAATACTGGCGTAGCCATTCTACAAGATTCATTTCCACACCATCGAAATAGCTGGAGTTGTCTTTCGGGAAATACGCTTGAGTTGTAGTTACTCCCCATGTATATTCGCCCGCATCCGCTTCTTGCTCACCCATGATCACATCAAATAGCAGTGATTTAGGCTGGGAGTAAGGGCCTACAAAAGCAATCTTATCCCCTTTATTTACTACAAAGCTAATTTCATCAAGAAGCTTTTCACCTTCAACCGCTTTGGACAATCCGCTGACTGTCAGCAATTGTTTACCCGCTTCACGTTCTGGTTTGAAGTTAAGGAACGGATATTTACGGTTGGACGGACGAATGTCGTCCAGGGTAATTTTCTCAAGTTGCTTCTTACGTGATGTCGCTTGTTTAGACTTGGAAGCATTGGCCGAGAAACGCTGGATAAATGCCTGCAATTCCTTGATTTTATCTTCCTTCTTCTTGTTAGAATCACGCTGCAAAGCTTGCGCAAGCTGACTGGACTCATACCAGAAGTCGTAGTTGCCGACGTACATCTGGATTTTGCCAAAATCAATATCCGCAATATGCGTACATACTTTATTCAGGAAGTGACGGTCATGGGATACGACGATAACAGTACCTTCATAGTCCATGAGGAAGTTCTCTAACCAGCCAATAGATTCGAGATCCAAGTGGTTGGTAGGCTCATCTAGCAGCAGGTTATTTGGACGGCCAAACAAGGCTTGCGCCAAGAGTACCCGTACCTTTTCATTGCCGCTCAGTTCGGCCATTTTTTTGTCATGCAGTTCACGCATAATTCCGAGACCAATCAGCATGGCAGCTGCATCTGGCTCAGCATCCCAGCCGTTAAGCTCAGCGAACTCACCTTCAAGCTCCCCTGCACGCAGGCCATCCGCTTCTGTGAAATCGGACTTCGCATAAAGCGCGTCCTTTTCTTTCATAATTTCATAAAGACGTGTATGACCCATAATTACGGTCTCAAGTACTGGGAATTCATCATACTCAAAATGGTTCTGTTTGAGTACTGCGAGACGTTCGCCCGGTGTAACATGTACCTCACCGGTATTTGCTTCGATCTCACCAGACAGAATTTTCAGAAAGGTTGATTTACCGGCACCATTGGCACCAATCAAACCGTAGCAGTTACCAGGGGTGAATTTTATGTTTACATCTTCAAAGAGAGCGCGTTTTCCGTAGCGGAGTGTTACGCCGCTTGTGCTAATCATTACGCATTACCATCCTTTTCACTTAGGGTTTCGGCTCATTATAGCATAAATAGAGAGCAAAAAGCCCGTAAAATAGCCTTTTCAGCTGTTCTCTCCAATACTAAAGTTATTCCAGCTGCTGTACAGAGGTCGCCAGTTAGGAGGAATTTTTTCAATTATTGTCCAGTTATGCGATTCTCGGGTTGTATACTAAGCGTTTCGCCATAGCTGAGCGTACGGATTCGTTCTTCAGAAATACCCTGTTTAAGCCGGGCACTTTCCATCCGATCCAGCGCTTCCCGGGCCGTATCATCAGCAAGTCTATAGGTGCCGTAATGCATCGGAATCATGGTCTCCGCTCCAACATCTACAAATGCTTGTATAGCCTCTTCAGGGGTTACATGCTGCGAGGTCATGAACCACTCCGGTTCATAAGCTCCAATCGGCATGAGTGCAACATGAAGCTTATAGCGGCTCCCAATCTCCTTAAAACCCGGAAAATAACCGCTATCTCCTGCGAAATACAGGTTAGGAGGCAGCTTGTCGCTATCCGATTCGATCGGCTGCAGAATGTATCCTCCCCAATGAGAAGTATTCGTGTCCCAAGGCGTTCTCCGCGTCCAGTGCTGAGTCGGCACGAAGGTAAGCTTAATTTTACCTAGCGTATTTTCCTGCCACCATTCCATTTCTATGCAGTTATGAAATCCTTTGCGGAGCATCTTTCGTTTCAAGCCTATAGGAACAACAAGGGTTGTCCCTGCTCTATATAATTTACGGATAGAAGCCATATGCAAGTGGTCATAATGAGAGTGCGAGATCAGAATCAGGTCAATGGGAGGCACTTCGCTGAGCGGAATCCCGGGTTGCCCCAATCTTTTCTCAAAGCCTAGTCTTCTCGCCCAGATTGGATCAGTAATGATATTCATCCCTTCATATTGAAGGAAAAACGTTGAATGCCCAATCCACGTAATGGTGGTCTCCAGGCGATTCTCCGCCAGATAAGCTAACCTCGGCGGCGTACTTGGCACTACATATGAATAATCTTTTTTCTTCCGTCGACGTTCCTCCCGCCACTTACGAAACTCTTTAAGTGTTTTATCGGTACTCACATTGTCGAGGTTATTGTAGCGAAATTTAGCCATAGAGCACCTCATCTTTAGAAGTTTGCAGAGCATGCTTTACTTTAGCGAATATAATACAACTATATTGAACGGCAGAGTATTTTGCAAAATATACAAGTTACTTGGTAATGGTGCGCCCTTTTTCCGCAAAATATCTAAGTACCCTTTTGTGTTTCACGCCAGAAATGAGATAATATGTGTATAAAGTATGGCGGTGCATATACCGTTCAAGGGGGAGCTACGTATGAAGATTACTTTTATTGAACCGACTCCAAGTCCAAATACGATGAAGCTTCATTTGGACGAAAGTCTGGAACCTGGAATTCGCAGAACCTATACACCAGAAAGTGAACGTTCCGCACCGGCCTGGGCACGCGAAATGTTAACGATACCGGGCGTTATTAGCATCTATCACGCTGCTGACTTTGCAGCGCTCGAACGCAAGGGCAATGCGGATTGGGCAGCGATTCTAAGAGAAGTCCAGAACCGCTTCGGCAACAGCGAAGGCTTAAATGACGATTGGAGTCTTGCCGATGAGAACGCTGGCGCTCATTTCGGCGAAGCTCAAGTCTTCGTCCAGATGTTCCGCGGAATTCCGCTGCAGATCCGCGTTAAGACCGGCGCGAATGAAGAGCGCATCTCCTTAGCAAACCGCTTCACGAAGGCGGTTATGGATGTGGCTAGCGCCGTGATGATTAAAGAGCGTAAGCTCACTGATTACGGCGTGCGTTATGGCGAGCCCGCGGAGATTGCACGCGAGGTGGAGCAAGAGGTCGAAGCGGCGTATCCGCAGGAACGCCTCGACTCTCTCGTGCAGCAAGCCATTGCGCACGGCGCCGAAGGCGAGTTCGTCGAGCAGAGACGAACCCGCAGTCAGGATGAGCTGCTGCGAGACCTGAAGCATGAGGATTGGCGCGTGCGCTACGCCGCGCTGGAGGATCTTACGCCGACGGCGGAGCTCCTGCCGGAGCTTAAGGCGGCGCTGCACGATCCCAAGCTGCATATTCGCAGGCTTGCGGTCGTGTATCTAGGCGACCTTCGCACGCCTGAAGCGATGGAGCTGCTCTATGAGGCGATGGCAGACAGCGCGCCAGCCGTGAGACGTACGGCAGGCGATACGCTGTCCGACATCGGCGATCCTGCCGCCACGCCAGTGATGACGGCAGCACTGACAGATAAGAGCAAGCTTGTCCGCTGGCGCGCAGCTCGTTTCCTCTATGAGGTGGGCACATCCGATGCCCAAGAAGCGCTGTCAGTTGCGGCGGAAGATCCGGAATTCGAGGTTGGACTTCAGGCCAAAATGGCTTTGGAACGTATCGCTTCCGGTGAAGCAGCGGCGGGTACCGTTTGGCAGCAAATGTCAGAGCGTCGTCGCAGCTAACATTCCCTACCGGATTTTGTCATTGCTTGACTTGCGAACTTGCTTTATACTAATTCCTGTTGTTTATAAATGAATGAAGTAAAGATAGCCTCGTCATACTAAGATGAGGTAGAGGTCGCGGATATAAAGAGTACGCGCGTGGAGACGTTAGAGCCGTCTATGAATCGCGTCGAAAGGAATATCTGCCGAAGTCTGCACTGTCGCTCTTACAGCGGTGCAGGCTGGGGCCGTTGCCGAAAGGCACGGAACTGTCACATTGTATAACCTGCATAAGCAGCAGGTCATAATGTGTTGCGCTATCTTCACAGGGAGTATGATGCGGAGCTGTATAGATGGAAACCGCAGATATAGTCTGCGGTTTCTTTGCGTTTACAGAATTTGTATATTTAGTGTTTGTCCATAACCTTATGGAGACCACCAAATACACTCTCCCGCTCTGCGGGAGGAAGCAGCTCAGCACTCCCCGTTCATGAATTGAAAGATTAGATCATAAGGAGTGTCAAATCATGCAGGGCAAGCAGCAAAATCTAGCACAAGGCAACGTAAGTAACCCGCCTGAGCTAAAAAAATCATTTAAAGCAAGGCATTTGACCATGATTGCGCTTGGAGGATCTATTGGTACTGGACTCTTCCTGGCCAGTGGTGGCGCTATCGCTTCAGCCGGACCCGGTGGAGCACTTCTAGCCTATACGGCTGTTGGTGTTATGGTTTATTTCCTCATGACCAGTCTGGGAGAGCTCGCTACCTATTTGCCGGATTCGGGCTCATTCAGCACTTATGGCACGCGTTTCGTCAGCCCCGCTTTTGGGTTCGCCATCGGCTGGAACTTCTGGTATAACTGGGCGGTTACGATTGCAGCAGAATTGTCTGCCGCCACCGTCATTATTAAATATTGGTTCCCGGACAGTCCCTCCTTTCTCTGGAGTCTCGTGTTCCTGCTGCTGATGTTCGGTCTTAATTTCCTATCTGCTCGTGGATACGGAGAATCAGAATATTGGTTTGCCATTATCAAAATTATTACTGTTATCGCCTTCCTTATTGTCGGAGTTTTGATGATTTTCGGAATCATGGGCGGAAAAGCCGTAGGCTTCAGCAATTTCCAGATCGGGGGCAGCTCGTTCCACGGTGGCTTCTTCGCTTTCGTCGGTGTCTTTATGGCTGCGGGATTCTCCTTCCAAGGCACCGAGCTAATCGGTGTTGCAGCAGGTGAGAGTGAGAACCCTCGCCGTAACGTACCTATTGCTATTCGCCAAGTCTTCTGGCGTATATTAATCTTTTATATCCTCGCTATACTAGTAATCGGAATGCTGATTCCTTACACGAATCCAGATCTGCTGCGCGGTGGTATTGATGATATCGGAGTCAGTCCGTTTACGATCGTATTTAATAAAGCAGGACTTGCTATTGCCGCATCCGTCATGAATGCTGTCATTCTCAGCTCCGTATTGTCAGCCGGGAACTCGGGAATGTACGCCTCCACCCGCGTCCTGTACGCTATGGCTAAGGATGGAATGGCTCCACGTGCTCTAGGCAAGCTTAATCGCCGCGGTGTTCCTGTTGGTGCTTTGCTCGTGACCACAGCCGTGGGTATGTTAGCCTTTTTAGCATCATTCTTTGGTGATGGTGCTGTATACAACTGGTTGCTTAATGCTTCCGGTATGTGTGGATTTATTAACTGGCTCGGCATCGCTGTCTGCCATTATCGTTTCAGACGCGCCTTTATAGCTCAAGGTCATTCCCTTGATGAGCTGCCCTACCGGGCTAGATGGTTCCCGTTTGGGCCTATATTTGCCTTAGTACTTTGTACGGTAGCCATCCTTGGCCAGAATATGGGTGCCTTCTCAGGTGGAAACATCGACTGGTACGGTATTGCCGTTTCCTATATCAGTCTGCCATTATTCGTCTTGATTTGGGCCGGCTATCGCTTCTTCCGCAAGAGTAATATTATTCCTTTGGAAAAATGCGATCTTAGTACTCACCCAGAATAAATAGACTCCGCAAAAAAGGGATATCCAGAAGCCTGAAAGGCTGCGGGATATCCCTTTTTATATAAATCAATCTAGTATATTCAACTCCTGATTTTACTTAGCCCTTTGCCTATTCCCAAGTCACATACACTTTTAGATCACCCGTATTATCAAAAGAAGTGCTAGAATAAGACACTTCCTCTAGTCCAAGTTTATATAACTCCTGTAGATCATTCTTCAGCTGGGTTCCACTACCGTGATAACGGAATAATAAAGATCCCTCTCCTGAAGCGACAGCCTTATTCGCCAGCTGAATTAAATCTGCTGCTGAACGTACAATCCGTTCCTCGGCATACAGCTCATAATTAAGGTCCTTCTGAAGCTGCTTATACACCCCGGCGCTCTGTCCTCCACGCTCTACAAGTGCTGACAAGGTCTTATAATAGGCAACCGAAGCTGCCGGATAAGACTTCGTCCAGCTATGGTCCTGACGCATTTGTGCATCCGTCTTCAAGTAATACGCGGTGCTTACCACGCCGGCTTTATCAGGTGTCGGGTCATCCCAAGTTGTGTCGAGATGATACCATCTCCCTTCGAGCAGCACTAGATTCCAAGCATGAGACTGGCTGCGTCCTCCCGGCTGTTTTGCAGTGCCCTCGACGATTTTATTACTGAATCCCGCTTCCTTGAGCAGCTTATAGGTCAACAGCGAATACCCTTGGCAAACGGCACTGCCACTCTTCAGGCCTTCATAAGCCGTATATTTACGATAAGAGGTATCATACTTCAGACGCAGCACCACCCAGTCGTGGATAGCCTTAACCTTCTGATGATTATTCATGCCCGGTGTAATGATCTTCTTGAGCGTTGCCTTTACTTCTTTGTTCACAAAAGCGGTCTGCTCCAGCGTTTCCAAGTATTTCACTTCTACCGTAACCTTTACAGAACTTTTGCTCCCTCGATAAGTGTATCCGTAGCTGTCTATGATGTAATACAAATAGGGATCGCTATTCATCGCTTGATCTAGACCCGTTTGTATCTGTGTTTTTAAATTCGAGGTTTTCCCCTCATAAGTAAAAGTGATAGTCTCTCTACGATTATTCATCGCACCGGTTAGCTTCTGGGCAATTTCACTCACAGAACGAACGGTCGGTGAAGTCGTGGCCGCATAAGCATGCCCCCAGGTCCAATACAATGTCGGGGGAATGGCTGCGCAAATAATCACTCCTCCAAGAATGACTTTTGCCAACGTGAAGCGTTTTTTCCACATAATTATTCTGATCCTCCGGCTCCTACAGACTTATTCAAAACCCTCCATTTAATAGATAATGAAGACTTGGGCAAAAAAAGACTGTTCTCTGTAGAATAATTCTACTCTGAGAACAGCCTCTAAGCCAGATCAATATGAATTATTTCTTTAGGGGTGTAATGATATAGGTCTCTCCTATTACTGTTTCAAATTCCAGCCCCGCTCCTTCAATCTGTGTACCATCCGGTTTTTGAATGAGCAAAGGCTGGTGTTGAACAATTCTGCAGGATCGGCCATGAGTCGAGGTAACCTCTGCCCTAGTTAAACAGCCCCCGCTCCATTCTATAGTCATGACAAAGCCACCACGTGCCACCAACCCTTTCACGCTGCCTTCAGACCATTCCTCTGGAAGAGCAGGTAATAGTTCCAGACCCTCCTGATGACTCTGCAAAAGCATTTCTGCTATTCCGGCTGTAGTGCCGAAGTTTCCATCAATCTGAAACGGAGGATGATTTCCGAACAGGTTCGGCAAACTGGAATCTTGCAAAATGCGACGTAGACAGCTAACCGCACTCTCGCCATCCTTCAGACGCGCATAAAGATTAAGCAACCATGCTGCGCTCCAGCCTGTATGGCCACCTCCGTGTTCTATGCGTTTCTTCAGTGTTAAGGCTGCCGCCTCCGCTAGCTCTGGTGTGGAGGAAGGGCTAATTACGTTCCCAGGGTACAGGTCATACAAATGAGAAACATGACGATGCCCAGGCTCTTGTTCAGCAAAATCCTCATTCCATTCGCGGACAGTTCCGTCCGGTGCGATCCCTTGGTGGGCAAGCTGTTTCTGTTTCTGCATAAGCTCCTGACGCAGCTCTACATCGGTATTTAAAATATCAGCAGCCTGAATGCAGTGCTTGAACAACTCAGCGATAAGCGATAAATCCATAGCTGAGCCAGCCGAGACACTGCATGGTGTGCCGTCAGCAGTCAGAAATACATTCTCTGGCGAGGTAGACAGACCTGTGGTCCATCTTCCATCAGGCAGCTCTACTAGCCAATCCAGACAAAACAATGCGGCTCCCTTTAATATGGGATAAGCTGTGCGCAAATAGTCCTCATCTGGACGAAAAGCGTAACGCTCCCATAGATGGCGAGAGAGCCATACCCCGCCCATCGGCCAAAAAGCCCACATCGCCTTACCGTCTGATGGAGAAGTCATCCGCCACAAATCGGTATTATGGTGTACTGTCCAGCCACGTGCGGCATAATGAATACTCGCTGTACGGCTGCCAGCCACGCTAAGCTCCGTGATAAAATCTATTAAAGGTTCATGGCATTCACCCAATCCGCATAACTCGGCTGGCCAATAATTCATTTCGGTGTTTATATTTGTCGTATAATTGCTGTTCCATGGTGGCTGAATATAGGGATTCCAAATGCCCTGCAGATTCAGAGCTTGCGTCCCCGGCCGTGAGCCAGCAATCATCAGGTAGCGGCCATACTGGAACAGCAACGCTTCCAGTTCAGGATCTGCCTGTCCTTCGCGGTATTGTACCAGGCGCTCATCAGTCGGAAGCTCTCCTCGGGAAGCAGCAGATGCAAGCGTCAACTCCACACGGTGGAACAAGGATTGATGATCCTCTAAGTGGCGCTGCTTAAGCTCTGCGTATCCTTTAGAGGCTGAAGCTAACTGCACTAGGCACAACTCCGCTGGCAGCTTGCCACCGCTTCCCGGCATCCGGTCATACCCGGCATAATCGGTTGCCGCAGCCAGACGAAGGGTAATGGAGTGCGCGCCAGAAATCAACAGCGAGCCGTTCTCCGCTACACAAGTCCCACCTTCCGTCTGGATCTCCATAACCGCAGCAAAACTTATGCCAAGCCCCTCTTCATATAATACGGCACGCGGGTGATCCCCTACGTAGTTATCAGCCACATGCGACGGGGCACGGCCAGTCATAATCAGCATGCCATCCGGAGTAATCTCCGAGTTGAAAGGATGTGGTGATGCCAGATCCGCCCAGAAATCTGGCAGAGTAGCTTGGCCCTCCCCCCCCTCAGCACGGATATGAAGAGCTATAATGTCATCCGGTCTGCTGGCCAATACTTCACGTACGATCCTTACACCACCGGCAGTATAGGTTACCGTAGCCAACGCCTGATCCAGATCAAGCTCTCTCCGGTAATCCTCTACAGGACCTGCAAAATTAAACTTCAATCGCAAATCTCCAAGCGGTTGATAGGATTCCGTCCGGCTGCCTAACATTTTGGCGTCCACCAGTGCTTCTGCTTCCTTGTATTTCCCCTCTGCAACTAGCTGTTTAGCTGGAGCCAAATGCCGCAGTGCCTCATAGTTGGCTTTATCCCGCGGGAAACCTGACCATAGAGTGTCTTCATTTAATTGAATCCGTTCTTCTTCGATTCCACCAAAGACCATGCCGCCCAGCCTGCCGTTACCTACGGGCAGCGCCTCTTCCCATACAGCCGCCGGCTGCTTGTACCATAACTCATGCCGTCCGGAGTTCTTGCTCTCTCCCATGTATATTCCTCCTGTCCTGTTATTACCGGTGAAAAGCAATCAGCGGGAGGCCCGGACTTTCGTTCGGACTTCCCGCCATCTTCATGCTTTTATTGGATTAGACGAAATTTAATAATTAATCATTCCAAAGTTTCACGCGTTGTTTAACCAGCTCTTCACGCAAATCTTCAGCTTTCGTTACACCAGCTTTATCAAGCTCAGCCATGTAAGCATCCCAAACTTTATCGAAATCAGCTGGTTTAGACAAGATTGCTTCTGGGATCCGTTTCCAACTGATATCCTTCAGCTTGTTGTCAAGAACGACAATTTCGCTATCCCCAGGAATCGTGATGTTCCATGCTGCGCCCCAAGGTTTAACTTTGAACTCATCTTCACTTGGGAAGAGGTCTTTCCAAGTTGTTGCTTTGTAAGCAGCAAGTGTTTCTTTTTCAACCGCATTGTAACCTACAGTTACTTGCTCAGGGAAACGAGTTGTGTAGTAGTTACCAGATGGATCCAATACACCGTCGCCATAGTGAGCGCTCAGCAATGCATAGTTTGATCCGACATTACCCAAACCAGTTTCTTTTTGGAAGTTGGTAGTGTCATTATATTTACGGTCGTTCACATCTTCAGGAATGACACGTTTGCCATCCACAACATTGTAGTGTTTGCCTTCAATACCCCAGTTAACCAATACTTGACCTTCGTCGGAAGCTAGGTAGTCCAGGAATTTAATCGCACGAACTGGATCTTTAGCATCTACGCTGATCCCAATTCCGTTACCACCCATGAAGCCTGTAGGCCAGAAGGAGGTTTCTTTGTACTCCTCAGACAAGGTTACAGGATAGTGTCCATAGCCTTGATCCAGCTTGCCTTCAGCTTTCAATGCTCTTTCTCCATCGCCATAACCCCAGTCTTGGTCAATCAAACCAATAACGCGGCCGGTAGCGATTTTAGCTTTGTACTGATCATACTTTTGAACGAAACTTTCTGGATCAAGCAATCCGATATCGTTCATGTGGTTGAGCCAGCGGAAATATTCTTTTTCAGCCGGACGACGGAAGTGATAAGTTACTTCTTGGGTGTCGATATCAATCGCATATTCACCATCGTCAGGAGAACCAGTAGTAATAAATGCTGGGTTAGTTACTGTAATGTACATGTACCAATCATCTGCATTCAGAGTCAGGCCGATGTTTTTGTTACCATTTTCATCCGTAGGATGTTTTTCCAGGTAAGCCTTGATTACGTTCTCATAATCTTGAACAGTTTTGATTGCAGGATATCCAGCTTCTTTAACAGCACGGTGCTGTAGTTCAAATCCGCCACCAGCATCAAAATATTTGTTGTCCACACCTGCATAGGTAGGGATGGCATAAATCGCGTGATCATCGTCACTGTAACGTGAACGTTTCATGCCTTCTTCGCCCAATACTTTTTTGATATTCGGAGCATATTTTTCAATCAGGTCTGTTAGATCAAGCATTGCGCCTGCATCTACCAGCTTGCTGACATCAGTCTTAGCACTGATCAAATCCGGATATTCGCCGCTCGCTGCGATCAAGGCTACTTTTTGTTGAGGATCACCAACTGCATATTCAGCATTTAGGGTTACTCCCGTTTTTTCCGTAATCACTTTACCAACTTCATCTTGCATACCTGTCCAGTTCGGGTTAGGGTCTGCACTGAAGAAGGTCATCGTGAGCGGGGAAATATCCTCAGCCGCATTGGTCGCATTTCCAGCATTAGTTGCATTGCCGCCTGTATTTCCAGCTGCAGCATTACCATTGTTGCCATTGTTACCGCCGCAGCCTGCAAGCACACCGAGCAGCATAATAGAAGTGAGCGTTAATGCCGTAGCTTTGGCTTTTATCTTTCTATTACTTCCCATTAAATAAACCCTCCTTAAAATTGTTTATCTATCGTATCACAGGTGAAGACCTGTTAATACTTTACCCAGCTTGCCAAAAGAAAACGGATACACAATAGGTTTTAAGCATAGGGGAGACTAAGCTCCCCCGTTAAACTGTGATTAACTCTTCACAGCACCAAGTGTCATACCTTTAACAAAATACTTCTGAATGAACGGATAAACCAACAGGATCGGTACGGTTACGACAATCGTAATCGCCATTTTGAGCGACTCCGGCGAGACCTGATTGGAAGCCAGCGAAGCAATGTTGGAGCGGTAGTCGCCTCCGTTACCACTTGTTGTGGTCTGTAGAACCTTCATCAATTCATATTGCAATGTGGTCAAGTTAGGGCTTGAACCATTGTACAGATAAGTATCAAACCAAGCATTCCATTGACCTACTGCTAGGAACAGCGCGATCGTTGCTAGCGCTGGCTTCATCAATGGCAGAATAACGCGGAAGTAGATTGTAAAGTCATTGGCTCCATCCAGCTTCGCCGATTCCTGCAGCGCATACGGCAGGCCGTCGATGAAGGAGCGGATAACGAAGACGTTAAAGGCACTAACCAGTCCAGGCAATACATAGACTGCAAAGCTGTTCATCATATGCAGATCCTTGATCAGCATATAGATTGGAATCATTCCTCCTGAGATATACATGGTCATTGCCAAGAATGTGGAGACAAACTTGCGACCTGCAAAGTCAGGGCGGCTGATCGTAAACGCCAGCATCGAGGCACTGATCAGTCCGAACAAAGTACCGATAATTGTCCGCAAAGCGGATATTTTAAACCCGGTGATTAATCCGGAGAAAGTGAAGATCTTTAGGTAATTGTCCCAGGTAAAATCCCGGGGATAGATGGTCACTCCACCGCGCACACTGTCCACTGAATCATTCAGTGAGATGGCAAGCACGTTCAAAAACGGATAAATCGTGATTACAACCACGAACAGTACTACAAAATATACAAAGAAATCAAAGATCCGGTCTGACCATGACTTTCCGGTGATAGCTGAATTTCCCACTGTAACGCTCTCCTTTCATGAAAAGGGCAATTTACTGCCACGATTGGGTAGAAGGGCCTTCTGTGCTACAGAAGGCTCTCTTTTGTTGTACGTTTGAAGATTCCATTAATCGTAAACAGTAGAATTACACTGATCACTGAGTTGAATATATTGATCGCAGTACCGTAGGAATATCTCGCCATGCCCAGTCCGTATTTCAGTGAATACAAGTCTAGCACTTGAGAATAGTCGGTAACGAGGTTGTTTCCGAGCAAGAATTGCTTCTCAAAGCCGATATTGAGCAAATTACCCACCGACATAATGAGTAGTACAGTAATTGTTGGGCGAATACCCGGAAGTGTAATATGCCATACCTGACGAAGCCTGCTGGCACCGTCTACCCGGGCCGCTTCGTACAATTCAGGCCCAATACCTGCGATAGCTGCAAGGTAGATGATGGCGTTCCATCCGGTCTCTTTCCAGACATCCGATAAGGTAACGATTCCCCAGAAGAGATGGCCCTGGGCCATAAACTGGATAGGTGCGTCTATGAATCCTATTCCTAACAAGATATCGTTTACAAGACCATTTTCACCAGATAACATTTTAGTTACAATCCCCGCTGCAACCACCCATGATACAAAGTGGGGCAAATACGAGACTGTTTGAGCAAATCTTTTAAAGAAGCCAAGACGCACTTCATTGAGCAATATTGCAAACGTTATTGGAAAGATAAATCCTGCGACTAAGCCCATTCCACTCATCGCCAGCGTATTACGCAGCGCCAGAAGGAATTGCGAGTCACTGAACAGTGTCTTAAAGTGTTCAAAACCTACCCATTCTTGTTCAAAAAAGCCACGTGCAGGCTTGTACTTTTGAAAAGCCATCGTCCAGCCCCATAACGGGAGATAACTGAAGACGAATGCCCAGATCACAAAAGGTATCGACATCATCCATAAGTACTTTTGATTCTTAAAGCTTCTCCAAAACCGTCCTCCTGAAGCAGGCTTTTTGTTGCGTGTTCGGGTATCCGGCGGGATTTGAGAAGTTACTGTGTCCGCTTTCATAAAGCCCCTCCTCTCTATGTCTATATTCTAAATCTCTGTAAGCGATTGCAGTACCCTATAAATTCGACCTAAAATCAGGTGAAAATTAGAGATTTAGAGCCCAAATAAAGCGGATACATCGTTGAAAACACTGAAAACAAACATGAATTTACTGAAAATATAATCAAGTGAAATTATTTGATTTCATAAATCGATACGATACTTAATCCCCTGTCTATTTCACACAATTAATACTTCATCCCATAATTAAAAAACGCCCCGAGCTAACGTTCTATAAGTGAACGTGGCCGGAAGCGAAGGCGCGGACTGAAATGACCTTATTTAAGCAAATTGCACATCTTATTGGGTTAGGCGGACTATAAAGACCTTATTCACTTAAAAAACCACCTTTTGGAGAACATTTGCAGCTAATAACGTACATGGAGTCCGATAAATCGAAATCGGACTCGAAATAGCCCAAATAACGACTCTGGAGTCCGACATACCCGCGAATGAAAACTATAATGTGCTCTCAGATGAGGCGTAACAAGTATACCCGTAACCCCTGCCCTGCTCCTCAACGAAAACCTCCGTATGGTTCAATTAAAATTAATTACTTTAATATCATTAAAGCTAGAAAATATTACCTGATACATCAGTACTTCAACTATTTCAGATACATATTCCTTATACGCACATACCGAGTCGACATTATCTGTTGTACCTGCAATTTCTTTTCCTAAAGGAGGGTAATAGGAGAGCAATGAAAAACAAAAACATCAAGACATTATTATTGATTATCGCCGCAGTATTATTGACACTAAATTTATTTCAATTCAATAACAACGTAAGCCATAACAGATTAATGAATAGGCTGGACCTGAATCTGACATCAGAACTCGACGGTCTAAGAGTGGAATTAGAACGATCCTCAACACCAAGCATTCTTGCTGTAGAGCAAGCGAGTAAAGTTGCTGCCCTTTCGACGTATTCAACATTAGGGTTCGATTATGGATATACCTTGGAAACCAGAATACATGACAAATATGTACAAAATGAACCTTTTAAAGAGATGGATCAAATTCAAGAGTTACTTCTGGCCCTTCTAAAGGACCCTGCAAATCAAGAATTGCAACAAAGATTAGATTTATTATTAGTGAAGTAGCTTTAATGTAAGAAAAAAAGCCACAGCAAAAGCTCAGGTTATACCTGAATTGCAACTGTGGCTTTTTGGGCTTCTATTTTAGATGTTTTTGCGAAAAGAACTTGGGGAGAGTCCTACATATTTACGGAACTTGGCGTTGAAGTAATCGGGGTTCATGTACCCAACTTTCTCGGCCACCTCATATACTTTCATGCCTTGCGCTAGGAATTGCTTCGCCTTCTCAATCCGCACTTTGTCCACATACGTATTGAAGTATTCCCCGGTAGTGTTCTTGAACATTTTACCTAGATATGCGCTGTTGTAATTAAATAACTCAGATAAGGTCTCAAGCTTAAGGTTCTCATTGTAACGGCGGTTGATTAGCTCCGTAATTTTTTTGATCTCATTCCCTTTGCTGCCACTGGACATTTGATCGGCGATCTCCGCCATGAAATTAACGGCCTGCTCTTGCAGGTCTGCCAGATAATGACTATGGTAGAGCTCACCGATCGGCGGGGAATGCTTAGCGGCATTGCTGCGAATCTCTGGATAGACCGGTTCGAGACGGGCCAACACCGTACTGAGAATCCGCACAAATGTATCTTTGATCTGCTGCTCCTCACTGCCCGCAGCCAGTAGCTCCGCACAGATCGTATCCACCAGCGGTTCAATGGCCGCGCGGCTTCCGGTTTCAACAGCAAGCATTAGGCGGCTCTCCGCATCCTGCCCTTCTTCGGTGTACGCCTCCGCCACTCCAGGAAACAACATACCGGAGAGATCGGCGCTGATCAGAATCCCTTTGCGGTAAAAGAATGCCCGGCGCAGCAGTTCACGCGCCACTTGAAAAGACTGCGCCGCCTCTTCTGGTCCAGCTACTGGGCCTCCCGTTGCTGCGCTGAAGTCGTATCCCTCGCGGCAAATTAAGGAAGCAAGCTCTTCCATCAGCCGCTCCTGTTCCTGCTTTCCTGGCAGCGGCTCTTGCAGCAGGAATCCAATATATGGCGGCATCGTGAAAAACATCCGCTCTTCACTGCTGCCAAAATACTGTTCTACCGCGGCCTTAACGGCCCGCTCTCCTTCCTCACTGCCGCCCGCAGGCGCGAGTAGTTCGAGTAGGATCACTTCGACACGGTCTGATTTAAGACCCAGTGCTGCCGCATGCTTAACAGGATCATTCTCCCCCTCCTCCGCAGTTGAAGGCTGCAGCAATGTACGCAGCAGGCTTTCGCGATTACGGGCAGGCTCCTCTTCATTCCAGCGGCTAAAGCGATCTTCCTGAGCGATCGTGACTCTGAGTTCCTCCAAATAGTTGATTAGCTCTTCCTCATCCACCGGCTTCAGTAAATAGCCGTCAATGCGGTAAGAAATGGCTCGTTTGGCATACTCAAAATCCGCATGACCACTTAAAATTAGCACATGGCTGGTCGAGCCTTCCTCGCGCAGCTCACCGATTAACTCCAGCCCGTCCATACCAGGCATGCGGATATCCACCACAATCAGTTCCGGATAAAAAATATGATATTTCTCCTGAGCTTGCAAGCCGTTGGCGGCCGTAGCCACCACCGTATACCCTAGCTCTTCCCAAGGGATTAGAGCCCGAAGGCCTTCCCGCAGCTTTGGCTCATCATCAACAATCAATACTTTGATCATAGATTTATGTCCTCCATTGGAATACGAAACGTAATAGATGTTCCTTCATTCATCCGGCTTTCGATATTCAGTCCATATTCAACACCGTAGGATAACTTCAAACGGTCGTGTACATTGCGCAGCCCGATCCGTGCCTCTTCCTGCTCATCACGAACCTCAAGGGTATAACGGATCTGCTCCAGCTTGTCCGGATTGATCCCGGCTCCATTATCGGTAATGGTAAAGACCGCATGATTCTGCTCACGCTTGATATTCACCGTAACCATTGCTCCATCCATCGTGTTGTCTAACCCATGAATCACCGCATTTTCCACAAGCGGCTGCACAATCAGCGGCGGGATGTAGAGTGATTCGACGGCAGGGTCTACAATAAATTGATATTTCAAACGATCCTCATAACGGAATTGCTGAATATCCAAATAACAACGAACCACTTCAAGCTCCTGGCTAAGCAAAATTTTACTTCGGCCTACCTCCAGATTACTGCGCATCATTTTGCCAAGAAGACGCACTACCCGTGCAATCTCCACTTGCCCTTTCATATGGGCCTCCATACGAATAGATTCCAGCGCATTGAACAAGAAATGAGGATTGATCTGGCTTGCCAGCATTTTAAAACGGATATCATTCTGTTTCTGTTCCAGCAGACTGTTCTGGTCATTAGATTCCTGTACCTCGTACATCAAATCATTAATACTCCGTACCATAGAATTGAACTGACGAGCTAACAGGGCAATTTCATCTTTGCCATCAATTTTTAATGAAGTGTCAAAATCACCCGTACTAACGCGGTTAATATGTCTGCTTAACTGCAATAATCGACGTGAAAATAATGAAGAGAAACTATATATGATTAAAAAGGCCAATAAAACGCTTACGGCAATCACGGTAATCGAAAGCTTAATCACCCGATTAGGTTCTTTGACTATACTATCAATAGAAAAAACAGAAATAATTCGCAGGGCGTTACGGCTGGCTTGTGGTTTAAGTTCTTCTATCACTATTTTGGAGGCTTCACCATCTACTTCTGCCTCATAGCTCCCGCTTCCTTGCCCCAAAAGCTTTGTATCAAAAGAAACATCTGCCAGTTTCTTTCCTGTCCGATCGCTCCGGTTCGCAGCAATGATATTGTCCTGATCATCCACGATCATGGTGTCAAATGATTCTTGGCTCAGAATCGAGGTTAGCTGGTGACTGTTTACATTAATAACGAGCACGCCAATTTTACTGGAGCCCTCCAGCTCGATTTTGCGGACAAGGCTTAAATAATTCCGCTGATCACGCTCATCCTCTATATATTCCCAACCGACGAGGCTATCGTACCGCTGTGCTCTCTGATACCACTGGCTCTCCTTAATGGCAGACGAAGGATTGATCAGCTCCCAGTTGTTAAGCAGCGTAGCATTATCAGTGTATAAACGTATGTTGGATATGTCTTTATATAATCTTAGGTATTCACGCATATCAGTGTAATCCCGATAAGCCTCAACCACATCATAAGTGCTTACATACTGGCGTATGGCGAGTTTTTTCAGCCGGGCATCATTGGACAATCGATACGCTATATCTTGCGATACACCGATGACTTCTTCTGTTCTTTTTTTTACCCGATCTACGTTAATTGAAGCTTGCTCCAGTGCGTTCTCAAACGCCATGGTCCTCATCTCAATCGTAAGATAACCACCTACCAGTAATACCGGTAAAAGTGTAGTCAGTAAAAAAGCAAGCAGCAGCTTATTGCGGATTTTGATGTCATTCAGCACCTTAACAAACCATTGAAACATGGCCTTTCGCCCCCCAAAACCTTCACTATCTCATGTACAGGCTGCCACTACCTTGGAGATATTCCATACTTTACAGAAGAAAAATGAAAACGGCAACATTTTTGAATATTGCCGTTCATCACCTCTATAAAGAAGATGGTCTTTAAAAAGGCCTTCCGCCAGATGCGAAAGACCTTTTTTATATCAGACAGATTGATAAATGGCGTTTTATTGGCGATATGCAGCCAGCTTGTTATTCAATTCGCGGGTCTGGCCGTAAACTTCCTGATAGAGGTTGAATAGACCATCATAGATTGCCGTTTGTTTCGGATCTGGTTTATAAACATCAGCAGGACGGATAAACGCTTCTGCACATTCCGTAAGGGATGTGAACCATCCGCTTCCATAAGCCGCCAGCATAGCTGCTCCCATTGCCGGACCCTGTTCACTTTCCAGCTTCACGATGGATGCATTGAAAATATCAGCCTGCATTTGCAGCCAAGCCTCATTTTTAGCTCCACCACCAATTGCAATGATCTCTGTAATCTCTTTGCCTGACTCACGTACAATCTCAATGGATTCACGCAGTGAGAAGGTAATGCCTTCTAATACTGCACGTGTAAAATGCGTCAACGTATGCCCTGAATCCATACCAATAAAGCTTCCGCGAATATTCGCATCTGGATGTGGTGTACGTTCTCCTACAATATAAGGTGTGAATAACAGGCCGCCGCTGCCAGCTGGAATAGAGGAAACTCCGCTTAACAGCTCATCAAAGCTTTTGTCCGCCGCAAAGGTTTCTTTGAACCACGTAAGGCTATGACCAGCAGCTAGTGTAACCCCCATAATATAGTAGGCATCTTTTTCACCATGGTTAAAGAAATGGACTTTGCCTTCGAGATTCAAATCTTTATTGCTCTCATAAGAAAGAACTACACCAGATGTACCAATACTGCACATGGTCCGGCCTTCTCCCAATACACCCGCTCCGAGCGCGCCACAAGCATTATCTGCACCACCAGCAAATACCTTCGTTGAAGATAAAAGACCTGACGCTTCAGCAATGTCCGGCAATAAAGTTCCAGTCTGTTCAAAGGATTCTACCAATCTAGGACAAAGAGAAAGCGGAAGTTCAAAAGCCTCTGCGATTTCTGCACTCCATTCTTTAGAACCTACATCCAATAGCAACGTTCCGGCAGCATCGGAGTAATCCATTGCATAATCACCCGTCAACCGATAACGAACATAATCTTTTGGCAGCAGGAACTGATGCGCCTGTGATAATACTTCTGGTTCATTCTCTTGAACCCACAGAATCTTAGGCAGTGTAAAACCTTCCAATGCTTTGTTTCTGGCGATATCGATCAACTTCGTTCCAAGCGTCTTCTCAATCTTACGGCATTGTGCAGTAGTACGGGTATCATTCCAAAGAATAGCTGGACGCAGCACTTGCCCTTCTTTATCTACCAGTACCAATCCGTGCATTTGTCCGGAGAAACTTAGACCGTCTACTTGAGACGGGTCTATGCCTGATACTTCAATCAGACGGCGCAGGCTGACCAGCGTGCCCTTTACCCAATCTTCAGGATTTTGCTCACTCCAGTTCGGTTGGGGTCTGCTTAGCGGGTAGGACTCGGAATGCTCAAAAGCCACCTTCCCCTGCGGGTCCACTAGAACAGTCTTCACTGCACTAGTCCCCAAATCAACACCTATAACGTATTTCATTTTTGACCTCCTAAAAGTTTTGTTAGCATAGACTTCATTGAATTACTTCGAGCAAAACTTACTTCGTAAGCATCTTGCTTAGTTTTTACTACAAAAAGGGGGCTGCCGAAGAATGCTCTCTTCAGCAACCCCCGTTGCATTTGTTCAAACTCGACTCAAAGCCTAAGCTTCAAGCTCCCTATAAGGACTACTCAGCCAAGATGTATTGGTTAAGGGTAGCTCTCAGGTATTCTTGACGTCCGGATTGGTTAGGACGTGGGTTCTCATTGTTCAAAGCATATTCAGCCAAAGAAGCCAATGTTGCTTTACCGGAAACGATGTCTGCACCAACGCCTTCTGTGAAGCTGCTGTAGCGTTTGTCAATGAAATCTTCGAATACGCGATCTTCGATCAATTTAGCAGCAACTTTCAAGCCTTTTGCGTAAGTATCCATACCAGCGATGTGTGCCAAGAACAGATCTTGTGGCTCGAAGGAAGGACGACGTACTTTAGCGTCGAAGTTAATTCCGCCTTTGCCAAGACCGTCATTCTTCAATACTTCATAAAGAGTAAGTGTTGCATCGTAGATGTTTACTGGGAATTCATCAGTATCCCAACCAAGCAGTGTATCCCCTTGGTTAGCGTCAAGTGATCCAAGCATGCCATTAATACGAGCTACACGAAGTTCATGTTCAAAAGTATGACCTGCAAGCGTAGCGTGGTTAGCTTCAAGGTTCAGCTTGAAGTGCTTGTCGAGGTTGTATTTTTGCAAGAACGAAATTGTTGTTGCTGCATCGAAATCATATTGATGTTTAGTAGGCTCTTTTGGTTTAGGTTCGATCAGGAATTGACCATCAAAACCAATTTCCTTAGCGTAATCTACAGCCATGCTGAACAGACGTGCAATGTTATCTTGTTCAAGACCCATATCTGTATTCAGCAATTCTTCGTAACCTTCACGGCCGCCCCAGAATACATAGTTGCTTGCGCCCAGACGTTTACCAACTTCCAGACCTTTCTTCACTTGTGCTGCTGCATGTGCGAAAACATCAGCGTTAGGTGTAGAACCTGCACCGTGCATATAACGCGGGTTAGTGAACATATTAGCTGTATTCCACAGCAATTTCTTGCCGGAAGTCTTCATGCCTTGTTCAAGGATATCAACAATAGTGTCGATGTTGCTGTAGAACTCACGCAAAGATGCGCCTTCTGGTGCGATATCTACATCATGGAAGCAGAAGTAAGGCAGATCCATCTTGTCCATAAATTCGAATGCTGCTTCAGCGCGAGCTTTAGCCTTATCAAGACCGCTCAATTTGTCCCAGCTGCGAATTGCAGTTTCAGCGCCAAACGGATCAGAACCGCCAGCAGTTAATGTATGCCAATAAGCCATTGCAAATTTCAGATGTTCCTCCATAGTTTTGCCGGCTACGACTTCTTTAGGATTGTAGAATTTAAATGCATAAGGGTTGGTGGAACGGCTTCCCTCGTAAGAGATTTTGTTCACTGTCTCAAAATAAGCCATTGTGTAATCCTCCTCATATTGTGCTACGCTAGCAAGCGTTTACAGCATCATCTTAACACATCTTTTTGACTTTGTATATTGGTTAAACAAAGTTTTTTTATAAAATTTCCGCCTCTTTAAGTCTCCCTTGCCTATCCGTTTAATATTCAAAAAATCCAATAAACATAGATTTCCTCTTTTCTGCCGATGTATTGCAATTTCCAGCACATCACTCTAGACTAAGTGGCATACAACAAAAGGGAACTATGCTAAAAAGGATGTGTGATTCGTGAAGGTTACCGGAGATCAGGCGCTGGTCAAAAAAATCAATAAATCGATCGTACTACATACTATTCGAAGGAACTCTCCGCTCTCGCGCGCCAAGGTTTCAGAGATGACCGGACTGAATAAAGCTACCGTATCCAATCTGGTGGCTGAGCTATGCGCTCAAGAATTAGTGACTGAAGTTGGACCAGGTCAATCCAGTGGCGGACGTAAGCCGCTAATGCTGCATTTTAACAGCATGGCCGGCAGTGTAATCGGTATAGAGCTACGGGTGAAGCAACTGACAGCCGTCTTATGTGATTTAAGTGGTGGCATTCTTTTCGAAAGCGATTTCTCCCTGGACAATCATGCTCTGCCTTATGTACTGGAACGGATGAAAAAAACAATTTCAGACTTGATTGATAAAGCACCTGAATCCCCATACGGTATCGTCGGCATCGGAGTAGGTGTCCCCGGGATGGTGGATGAGAACGGGGTTGTTCTTTTTGCTCCCAACCTCGGCTGGGAAATGGTCGACCTGCGGGGTATTTTGGAGGCGGAATTCGCGGTTCCAGTCACTATTGATAACGAAGCTAACGCAGGAGCACAAGGTGAACTGAACTTTGGGGCGGCAAAAGATGTTAGACATCTGCTCTATATCAGTGCGGGTTCAGGGATCGGATCCGGTATTATTATTGGCGGAGAGCTGTACAAAGGTGCAAGAGGATATGCCGGCGAGACCGGACATATGACGATTGAAGCACAAGGCAAGCCGTGCAGTTGTGGGAGCCGTGGCTGTTGGGAGCTATATGCCTCGGAGAAAACCTATGACCATTCCGAGTTCTCCCTCCCTGCTCATACCACACAAGAACTGGTCCGTTATGCAGCCGCTGGACAAGAAGACGCCTTGCGCCACTTCTCATCTATAGGTGAATATCTCGGCATCGGAGTAACGAATCTAATCAATAGCTTTAATCCAGAGCTAATTGTCATCGGTGGAGCCTTATCCGAAGCAGAAGCCTGGTTAGGGGAGCCCCTTCGCCGGGTTGTAGCCGAGCGTACACTTCCTTATCATAAGCAGCAGCTCGAGATTACCTTCTCCAAGCTGGGCAGCCGAGGCACGATGATAGGCGCGGGGTTCTCTGCAGTTATGCATTTTCTAGGCGATATTCGGGTCACCGTTTAATGTAGTCTAATGGACAACGTTTTGCGGGACAGTTTCACGGGTGAAATTCAAGAGCGGATAGAATTGACGTAAAATTGCCGCATTTAGGTGGATCAAAAGTGCAGTAAAAGCAACTTAAATCCTATATAATAAAGGATAAGTTAGTGTGACATTTATCACTACAACCCCTTTTTTGAAATGGAGAGCGAGTCCATGACCTATGTTGATACGTCTGATATCTCGGCACAGATGTTCATCACTGTGTTGCTTTTTCTGCTCATTATTGCCCCTTTGATCAGTCTCGGTGTGCTCCGTTTTTTTCAAGCCAAAAAGAAATCAGGATTCATTCTGATCGGCAGCGGTGTTGCTGTATACGTCCTATTTCAGATCATTACCTCCTTCACTCAAGCTTAAATTGAACTTTGCGATTTACATCATAAAAAATAGCCTGCGCATATTAGCGTCAGGCTATTTTGGTATACTTAGACCACAAAAAGATCACCTCCAAAATGGAAGCGACCTTTTGCAATTTCCTCACAGAAATATATTTAATTAAACAGTCGCCAATGCTTTGTCGAACTGAGTTTTATTCATCCCCACGATTTTGTGCTCACCAATTACAGTTACAGGAACAGCTCTCATTCCCATATCCCAAACCTGCTGCGCGTAATCATCATTCTGCTCAATATTACGCTCTTCATAGGCTACGCCTTTTTCACTCAAAAAGCTCTTCACCTGACGGCAATGTGGACAATTTGTTGATGTATATACAATTACATTTTCCATCATTAGACCTCCTATGGAAGATTACAGTTATGTTACAGAATAACCGCGCTATGTTCCAGACTTTCAATGTATTTCTCAGCATCCATAGCTGCCATACATCCACTGCCTGCTGCTGTAATTGCTTGTCTATAACGGGTATCCTGCACATCACCACAAGCGAATACGCCTGGGATATTAGTTTCAGAAGTACCTGGGTTAGTCATGATATAACCTTCAGTATTAGTTGTGATTTGTCCACCCAAAAATGCAGTGTTAGGATGGTGGCCAATCGCCACAAACACTCCGCTTGCTTCAATGATTTCTTCTTGTCCGGTCTCATTGTTCAACACTTTTAGTCCACTCACGCCTTTGTCTCCAGAAGTTACTTCCAGAGGAGTACGATTCAGGCTCCAAGCTACTTTAACATTATCGCGAACGCGATCCTGCATGATCTTGGAAGCACGTAGCTCTTCACGACGGTGTACCAGCGTTACTTTGGAGGCAAAACGAGTCAAGAAACCCGCTTCCTCAAGCGCAGAATCTCCACCGCCAACAACCACGATCTCTTTATTACGGAAGAAGAATCCATCACAGGTAGCACAGGTGCTTACACCGCGTCCCACATTATCCTGCTCGCCTGGGATACCGAGGTATTTTGCCGTAGCGCCAGTCGAAATGATCAGGGTATCCGTCGTAAGAACACCCAATCCTTCAACATTAAGCTTAAAAGGACGCTCTCCAAGTTCTACACTGTTCACCCAACCCGTACGGAATTCCGCACCAAAACGTTCAGCTTGTTTACGCATATTATCCATTAAGTCTGGACCCATAATTCCATCAGGAAATCCCGGGAAATTCTCCACTTCTGTAGTGGTGGTCAATTGTCCGCCAGGTTGAGGTCCTTCGATTACTAGTGGGTTCAAATTGGCACGAGCCAAGTAGATAGCAGCAGTCAACCCCGCCGGTCCGGTTCCAACAATTATTGATTTATACATATCTATATCCTCCTTGAGTTAGACGGCAGTGACGTCGCTTCTTATTTAAAATAATTATAATGTAGTCTTAATTATGCTAACTGAAAGCAAAAATGTCAATAAGCCAGACTCCCTCAGGGAAAAATCATTTGTGAACAATTTAATTTTTGGCAATAAATAATACACAGTAACATCACTGACCTCTTACCGCAACAATCGCAGCCCATTAAGAATAACCAATATCGTACTGCCTTCATGACCGATCACGCCAAAAGGAAGGGCGATGCCCTGCACAAAGTTACTGATCATCAGAACCGCGATTACTGTTACAGCAAAAATCATATTTTGCTTCACAATACGCTGTGAGCGCCGTGCCAATGAAATGGTCGAGGCGATCTCTTCAATATTATCATTCATAAGCACTACATCGGCGATCTCAAGCGCTGCACCACTGCCTTTCATGCCCATTCCCATACCAACATTCGCTGTAGCCAGAGCAGGCGCATCATTCACACCGTCACCCACCATCACAACATTACCGTGCTCTTCACGAAGCGCCTTAATATGCTTTACTTTATCCTCTGGTAAAAGGTCGGCAAATACTAAATCTACTCCGGTTGAAGCCGCAATAACTTTTGCTGTAGCTTCCCGGTCACCCGTAAGCATAGCCACTTTAATCCCCAGCTCCTGCAGCTTCCGCACTGCGGCTTCTGCTTGTGGGCGAACTGTATCCTGCAATGCAATCATACCTGCAATATGCTCACCGTCCAAAATAATGGAGACAGTCTTCCCCTCTTCCGCCAACTGCTGCCGTTTAGTTCTCCAGAATGCAAGCTCAGAGTTCATCGCAGATGAAATCACCTCATCCAGTAAATTGGACTTTCCAATTTTCCAGAGATGCCCGTCAACTTGACCTTCAATTCCCCAGCCAGTGATGGTTTTACTTTCCTGCACTCCCCGCAGCTCCAGATATTCTTCCTCAGCTTTACGCACAATGGCTTCCGCCAATGGATGGCGTGACATATGCTCAATGGATGCGCTAATCGCCAGTAATTCTTCCCGGTTGTAGCCTTCAGCTGCAATAAAGTCTGTCACCTGCGGAGTTCCCTCTGTAAGGGTCCCTGTCTTATCAAAAGCTACAACAGAGGTCCGGGCCATATTTTCGAGGTGGACCCCACCTTTAAATAAAATCCCTTTTCGTGCACTTTTGGAAATGGCCGACAGCATCGCAGGCATAATCGATGAGACCAACGCACAAGGCGAGGCTACTACAAGAAAAACCATCGCTTTATAAAAGGTTGCGCTCCAGCTCCAGTCCAGCAAAAAGGGTGGAAGGAAAATAAGAGCCACAGTCGAGGCAACGACTACCCGTGCATAGATGGCTTCCAGTCTTTTAATGAATCGCTGTGAGTTTGGAACATCCGTCTCTGCTTCTTCTACCATCTTAATGATCTTGGAAAAAAGTGTGTTCTCTGCTGATTTCGTTACTTCAATATAAAGCGGACCTTCTCCATTGACCGTACCTGCGAATACTTCGCTGCCGGCACATTTTTCAACAGGCACTGACTCTCCTGTAATGGAAGCCTGATCTACTGCCGATTCTCCTCTGTACACCTTGCCATCTGCAGGAATAAGATCCCCTGGACGTACAAGCAACAGATCTCCAATTACTAACTGATCGATAGCTACCTCGTTCATGCTTCCTTTCTCAATCCGCATGGCTGTGGCAGGTTTCAAGGCCATAAGTGAGGAAATATCCTTCTTACTCCGTTCCATCGTATAGCTCTCTAGTGCTCCACTAAGCGCAAAAATAAAGATGAGCATAGCACCTTCATTCCAGTACCCAATGGTAGCTGCGCCTAGTGCGGCCGCAATCATCAGCAGGTTCACATCGAGATCACGTTCTTTGACGAGCGTCTCAACGCCTTCTTTGGCTTTGTTCCAGCCACCAATGGTATACGAAATAACATAAAGTACTATAGAGAAAACTTCTGACCAGCTGCCCATAACCCAAGCAAAAAGCATAAGTACTCCGCTGCCAAGCGCAGCCTGCATCTCGGAGTTGCTGAGCATGGCTCTCAGATCGAACCGGCGTTTTGGAGCGCCTGGTTTCTTCATGCTGCCGGAGATTGAGGTTTGCTGGGGTAAATGTTTTGATGTTGCTTGCATAATAATCACCATCCTGAAAGTTTTGTGTAGGATTACTTCATTGACTTCCCTTCGCAACAAAACTTGCTTCGGGAGCATACGTTTTGTTTTGTCTAAATGATAATGAGAGCCATTCTTAAGACCCCTAAAATGACACATGCTGCCCCGGCTTAGCCGGGACAGCATGAATGATAACTATGAGTAGTGAGAATGATAATCATTGTTGCAACAGTACAACTATATTTCCTTAGTGCAACTTATATTTTAATAATACCACCTTGAACGAAAAAGTAAACCCTACCTTCTAGGCTATTTGTCATAAATTTAAACTAACGTTTTCCTCTCTTAGCTGCGTATTTTATTTAAAAGCTCGGATAGGACTTGCTCTTCGACTGGCGTCGAATAAGCTCCACCTTCAAAAGACTTCATCGCTCCAATTCCAGCTTGGAACACAAACCGTATACGCCCTTTGCGAACCTTTTTATCCGTATACATCTTATCAATCAGCATTCTATTTGTAATGGTTGCTGGTATTTCAGTCGGAAGTCCCGCCTTCTTCAACAAAGCAATCACACGCTGAGTTTGGTCAGCCGTTACATACCCCAACTGCTCTGCCAGCTGCACCTGAACCGCGAGTCCAATCGCAATAGCCTCACCATGTAATAATTCATAACCACTTAAAGCCTCTAACGCCCGGCCAGCAGTATGCCCCAGATTTAGAATTTGGCGCAGGTTGCTCTCCAGTTCATCCTTTTCCACCACGCTGTACTTGATCTCACAATTATGAAAAGCAATCCGTTCGCAAACCTCTCGATCTAATACAAGTTCGCCATCTGAGGAGACCACTCGCTCCATATTCTGTTCAAGAAACTCAAAAAAGTCAGCATCCGCGATGCAGGCATGTTTGATTGTTTCAGCCAAACCACTACGAAGCTCACGTACCGGAAGCGTTTTCCAAGTGGCTAGGTCGATGTAGACCTTTTTAGGCTGATGAAAAACACCAATTAGATTGGTTGCAACTGGTGTATTCACGCCCGTTTTACCACCAATTGAAGCATCCGCTGCTGCTAAAAGGGTAGTTGCATAGTTCAAACTTGGCACTCCCCGACCAAATGTTCCAGCCAAAAAACCTGCCAAATCCGTTACCGCTCCACCTCCGATGGCAAGGATACAGCAATCTCGTCCGTAAGAACGGCTTAATAGCCGGTCCTCCAGCTGTGCCTTCGTTTCTCGGGTTTTAGACTTCTCTCCAGCAGGGAAAGAAAATAACTCCGCTTGAAAATCATTCTGATGCAGTTGTTCCAGCAAGGCTTGTCCATACAGGGCTTCAACTTTTGAATCTTTAACAATCGCGAATTTGCTTACATTCTCGACAATTCCATGTTTCAAATCCTCGATCAGAGCGCCAAAAAGACCTTCCCCAATCTCAATATCGTAAGAATGATCTACAACCTTTTGCAGGCCAACTCTAAAATTTGTAGACATCTACAGCACCCCTATTCAGCAAGATGCTAATAAAATTCGAGCCTCCACTCTCATTATCCTGTTTATGTAAAATGTAAGGAGAAGCTGGAAACAAATGCGGAGGTTCCAAAACTAATGTTGTCTGTAGCTATTGGTGATAGTCCAGAGGATCGGTACAGATTAGTTTGAGTGCGGGGGTTGAGTACGGAGTTGAGTGCGGAGGTTAAGTGCAAAGTATGAATACGACACGATTGATAAGCGTATGATGCAAGTTGCTCGCAAATGTAGCTACTATCGGACTCAGCTGACCCTAATCGCTGATTTTAAACACATTTGGTATTCTAACGGACCCCATTGCAGCTATTGACCTGAAAAGCACCAAATATGTACCTCTTCCTAACGAATAGCGTCTCTCGTGTCCGAAACCATGCTTAAAAAGCTAAAATCAGGCAAATAGCGTCATCTGGGTCCTTAAGCATCAGGGGGCGGAGGAGTGCAGAGGTTGAGTTCAGAGTTTGAATGCAAAGCATGAGTGCAAATTAGTTTAAGTGCGGTGGTTGGGCACAGGGTGGGAGTGCGGAGGTTGCATCCAAAAGCATGAGTGCAGGTTAGTTTAAGTACGTAGGTTGGGCACAGGGTAGGAGTACAGGAGGTTGAGTGTGGAGGTTGAGCGCAAAGTATGAGTACGACACGATTGATGGATGTATGATGCAAGTGCTCGCGTATGAAGCTACTATCGGACTCAGCTGACCCTAATCGCTGGTTTTAAACACATTCTGTATTCTAACGGACCCCATTGCAGCTATTGACCTGAAAAGCACCAAATATGTACCTCTTCCTAACGAATAGCATCTCTGGTGTCCGAAACTACGCTTAAAAAGCTAAAATCAGGCAAATAGCGTCATCTGGGTCCTTAAGCATCGGGGGTTGAGGAGTGCGGAGGTTAGTGCAGACTTTAAATGCAAAGCATGAGTGCAAATTAGTTTAAGTGCGGTGGTTGGGCACAGGGTGGGAGTTCGGAGGTTGCATCCAAAGCATGAGTGCAGATTAGTTTAAGTACGTAGGTTGAGTACAGTATTGAGCACGGAGGTTGAGTATAGTGATTGAGTAAAGGGATATATGTACGCTGTTGAAGCAGGCAGCTAACGACCAAAAAAACAAAGCAACGATTCTCCGATAACCGGATAATCGCTGCTCTGAGGTCTTTTTTCGATTCTTATATGAACTGCACCGTATCGTTCAGCAGAAAAAGCTTACTGCCTTCCCCCGGCGGCAGTATCCAGCGTTTCTCGCTGCCTGGCGATCCAGATCAGGCAGGCCGCTCTCAGCAGCGCTTCGGTCCGCTGACCGGCGCTGCAAAAGATCCCGCTGAGCCCGATCTGATACAGATCGGCCAAAGCCGACGCCGCCGGTGTCCCCGCGGCGAGCACCACCGCCGCCGGCTTCACGCTCGTCACGGCGGCAAAGATCTTCCCCGCCGCCAGGGCGAATTCCTCCGCGGCGGTCTCTTCCGGCGCGTGTTCACCCGCCGCGCCGTCCAGCACTAGGAAATCGGCGATACGCGCGATTTCCGCAGCGGCGGCAGGCTCCACATCGGGCGCGATCAGCGCCCCGATGCGGCATGCCGCCGCATAAGCGTGGCCGAGTGTCTGATCGGCCACGTCTTCGATGAATTCGCGCTTTGCAGCGAATTCGGCTGCGCTTGCGGTGTAGGCGACCAGCAGGTCAAGGCGGCAATCGCCGCCTTGCCGCTGGCTCTCCGCCACCGCAGCGAACAGCGCTTCGAGCTGCGCGTCCTGAAGCGCGGCAAGCTTGGCGGGCTGCGCCACCGCAAGCGACTCTGGATGCAGCAGGGTGACCGCTGCCCATTCGCCATCCGGCGATTCGAGCAGCTCGGCAACAGCTGCACGCAGACGATAAGAGATTCGCTGCAGAATACGCGCTGTTTGGAGTTCATCTTCGCTAGATAACCAGTTCTCATAAAGACAGAACAGCTCTGGTTCCAGCAGCCATTCCTCACTCCGTATCAAACACGGGCCCGCTTGAACAGTCCTTGTTCCTTCCCGTCCAGCAAGACGTTCTTCTCTTCCTTCACGCAGCACTAGGAATGTCGATGGTTCCCCCGGCCGCTTAAAATAAGATCGCTTCAAAGGCTCAATGACATCCCTCTGCTCTACTCCAGCGATAAATTCTGCGGCAGCGGAGGCTACGGATCCAGCTTGGCTCATTTCCATTCCCACAGTCCGATCACCAGCCTTATACATGAACTTGAACGGGCGCTCTTCACTACTCCGCAAACCATCCTGCTGACGTTCACCCTTCATCCTCGCACCCACCCTTTATCTTTGGATTGCTGCCGGTATGCCAAGCTATATAACATAAGCGACCGACATTTCATTTACCTACCTCACTTATAAATACGGGAGCCACACCTGAAATATGCAAGCGTTGCCAAATCCGATGAATATTCCAACTTTTTTAGGCAACAAAAAAAAGCATTACCGCAGAGCAGTAATGCTTTTCGAAATATAAACTTCTATTGTTGACTGGCAGCAATTGCTTGCTCCAGATCATAGATAATATCATCAATGGACTCCGTCCCGATCGACAAACGCAGCAATTCCGGCGTTACTCCGGCTGTGATTTGCTCTTCATCCGACAGCTGTGCATGAGTTGTGCTCGCTGGGTGGATGATCAATGACTTGGAATCCCCAACATTCGCTAAATGAGAGAACAGCTTCACATTCTCAATCAGCTTACGTCCCGCAGCACTTCCACCTTTAATACCAAAAGTAAGGATCGCACCTTGGCCTTTAGGCAAATACTTTTGCGCTAATTCATGAGATGGATGCGTAGGAAGTCCCGAATAACTTACCCATTCCACATCTGAATGTGCCTCCAAATATTGCGCTACCTTCAGCGCATTCTGGCTATGACGTTCCATCCGCAAATGAAGAGTCTCCAGACCTTGCAGCAGCATCCAAGAATTGAACGGTGAAATCGCCGCCCCTAAATCGCGAAGCAATTGAACGCGGGCTTTAATAATATAAGCAATCGGGCCCACCGCTTCCGTATAAACCACTCCATGATAGCTTGGATCTGGCTCCGTAAGACCTGGGAATTTACCGCTTGCCTTCCAATCAAATTTACCGCCGTCAACAATAATCCCGCCAATGGATGTACCATGTCCACCGATGAATTTGGTTGCCGAATGGACAACAATGTCCGCGCCATGCTCAATCGGACGCAATAAATATGGACTTGGGAACGTATTGTCTACGATGAGAGGAATCCCATGTTCATGGGCGATCGCTGCAACTGCCGCAATATCCAGAACATTCCCCTGTGGGTTGCCGATTGTTTCTGCATACAAGGCTTTGGTCTTATCTGTAATCGCAGCACGGAAGTTCTCAGGATTATCCGAATCTACGAAATGTACCTTAATACCAAGCTTAGGCAGTGTTGTCGAAAATAGATTATAAGTCCCGCCATATAGGCTTGCTGCAGATACAATTTCATCCCCAGCGCCCGCAATATTTAGAATGGAAAAGGAAATAGCCGCTGCCCCGGAAGCTGTAGCAAGCGCACCTGCCCCGCCCTCAAGTGCTGCCACACGCTGTTCAAATACATCCGTAGTTGGGTTCATCAGCCGAGTATAAATATTACCGAATTCTTTAAGCGCGAACAGATCCGCTGCATGATCAGCATCACGGAACCCGTAAGAAGTGGTCTGATAAAGCGGTACAGCACGTGAGAAAGTAGTTGGATCAATTTCCTGGCCTGCATGGACAGCCAAAGTTTCAAACGACAGCTTGCGATCTTCTGACATAGGTATTTCCTCCCCTATAATTAAGTATAGAAATGATTAACAATTTTGAATTGTACCCATTCTCTCACAAACCACGTCATTTGAAAAGAAAAAAATCTCATTATTCCGGTGTGAATTATTGTACTTTGGTCAAATGCTTCTGCTAGTGTCCTCTACCTACTGGATAACGCTTTCAATATAAATTAATAAAAACCTCAACCTTATGTATAAAACACAATCGCTAATCAAGCTGATCGGTTAATAGTTTGAATCAGGACAGCGGCGAATGAGCTTGTCCTCCTCACTCGCCGCTTCCGATTCAGCCCTTCGGCTTAGTAATTGCTTTGGCTTGTTTCGCCTTTAGCAATCGCTACACCACCACTAGTTCCAATACGGCTTGCACCTGCTTGTACCATTACATGTGCATCTTCTGCACTACGTACACCACCGGAAGCTTTTACACCGATATTAGGTCCAACTGTAGCACGCATAAGCGCGATATCTTCTTTCGTTGCCCCGCCTGTAGAGAATCCAGTGGATGTTTTTACGTAATCTGCTCCGGCCTCAACAGATAGCTTGCAGGCACGAACTTTTTCTTCTTCCGTTAACAGACAAGCCTCAATGATGACTTTTGTCAGGGCTTTGCCGCGCGCTGCATCTACAACAGCTGCAATATCACGTTTAACCAGCTCATCGTTGCCATCTTTTAATGCTCCGATATTGATGACCATATCCACCTCGCCTGCACCTTTAGCGATAGCATCGGTAGTCTCGAATGCTTTGCTCTCTGTTGTCGATGACCCCAGCGGAAAGCCGATTACTGTACATACTTTAACCTCAGGCGTATCTTTCAGCACTTCATGGGCAGTAGCTACCCAAGCAGGGTTTACGCAAACAGAAGCAAACTTATAAGTTTTAGCTTCCTCCGCCAATTTAATAATGTCTTCTTTCCGTGCATCTGCTTTAAGCAGTGTATGATCAATGATCCCCGATAGTGTAATTTCGCTCATTTTTATTATTCCTCCATGATTTGGATAGTAGTTTTTTTCATCTCTGTAATCATACCAATAGAACTGTGCTTTGCAAAGCAAACAGGGTGGGCATGCCTACCTCAAACCTTAATTTGTGCAGATTTTATGGATTTTAAGTAGTTTATCATTCCCTAAATTATCTTTTTAAAAAAATAAAGGTTTAATCCCCTAAACTTTCCCAATTAAAAATACGATAATAGTCTTAGATAAATAGGTTTTTTTATCCTATTCATCAAAATTTTTCTTAGATAAAACTTAGGAGGAGATTAATCAAAAATGGGAAACTTCAATTTCGCCACAAATGCTACAGATCAAAAACTGAATGTACAAGTCGAAGGAACTATGTCGCCAGAAGATGCAGGACGTTTCATTAATGAGTACAACCAAATCATAAGTGCATTCGACCCGAAACAATATGAGATCATCCTAGATTGCAAGACATTGAATGTATCCTCAAAGGACACACTTCCCATGCTTGAGCAATGCTACATACTGTACAAACAATCCGGATTTAAAAAAGTAACCTTTATTATTGCCAAAAGCCCTGTCCTAAAAATGCAGTTAAGCCGAGTGGCACGGGCAACGAAATTAGAAAATTACGAAATTATTGAAGCATAGGAGGCGCCACTTGGGACATATAGCGATTCGCCAAGCTGCTTATTACCACCCAGAGCATATCGTAGATAACGAATATTATCTGAAGCATTTTCAGAGTATGGGCAAGGACATCAAACGATTCCTAGAAGTCATGGGTCGCGACCGGAGATACATCGTAAAAGAACAGGGTGAAAATGCTCTGACGATGGGATTAAAGGCTGCCCAAAAAGTGCTTAGCGAAGCGAATTTGCAAGGTGAGGATATGGACATGATCATGTTCGCTTCACAGACGCCAGAGTACACCTATCCTACCAATGCACTTCTCCTACACCGTATGCTTCAAGGTAAACACCGGACCATTACGCAGGATTCCAATGCTAACTGCGCAGGAATGGTCTCCGCCGTGGAGCAGACAAGTCGTTATATGCAAGCCAATCCCAGCATCAGGTACGCACTCGTTGTAGGAAGCGACTACAGCTCAGTGAACTGCAATACAGATGATGAAATTACTTACCCTAACTTTGGGGACGCCGCAGCAGCAGTGATTCTAGAGCGCAGCAGTGAGCATGCAGGCTTCATAGATTCCCTTTATTACACCGATTCTGAAGGCTCCGAAAATATTATGTTCCCGGCCTGCGGCCTGTCGAATATTTATCAAGAGGGTATGACCCCAGAGCAGATTCGGATACGGTGGACCCCTTTTGACGGTACAGTGTGTGTGGATGCGGCTATAGCGGATATGAAGGAGCTTCTCTCACGCAACGGTCTGACTACGGATGATATCTCTGCATTCTGCCTTTCACAATTCTCACTGAAAAATATCGAGCTCATCCAAATCGGACTTGGGCTAACCGCAGAAAAGTTCATTTATGTAGGCGACGAGTTCGGCTACACAGCCACAAGCAGTCCTTTTATCGCCTTTCAACGCGGAGTCGAGGACGGACGAATCAAACGTGGCGATTATGTCTTCTTTTGGTCAGTTGGCGCTGGCTGGCAAATTCCTACGATGCTTTATCAATATTAATAGCATAAAAAGCCCTACTTCTATAGAAGTAGGGCTTTCATCAGAGGAAATAAATCAGAAACCCAATAATGAATTATTTAGTCAGGGATTGAACATCCACAAAAGGTGTGGCTCCCCCTGTTACAGATGGCAACACGCCGTTCCATTTTTCCAGCGCTTTCTCCTGAACTTCAATTTGCTTCAGCTGCACCAGCTCAGGTGTAACCTCTTGCTTCTTAAGTCTTAAAGATTCAGCCTCTGCTTGCGCCTGGGCGATTTTTTGCTTCGCTTCAATTTCAATCCGCCGGAGATCATTTTCGGCCTTCAATGCCTGCTGCTGGGCGACCTGCTTTGCTTCAATCGACTGGTTAAACGCCTCCGAGAATTTAAAGTTAACGATGTTAATATCGTTGACGATCAGGTCATATTTTGCCAGCCTAGCGGTTAAGTGCTCACTAATCTCACTCGACACTACATCACGACGCGTAATCAAATCCTCTGCTGGATATTTGGCTGTCACTTCTTTAACGATTTCTTGAATAGCCGGATTGATAATTACACTATCAAAATTACCTCCGATATTGTTCATCAGATTAAAGGCGGAAGCCTTATTTACGGAATAGTTCACCGCCACATGTGTGGACACGGGCTGAAGATCTTTTGAAGAGGCTGAAGTATCGGTCTCCGCCTTCGTTACCTGTGTATTGACCTGAATCACCGTCTGAATAAATGGAATTTTAAAATGAATGCCGGGTGACAATGTATTGTCATTTAATTTACCAAAGGTTTTGTATAAACCTACATGCCCATATTCCACAGATACAAAAGAGTTCGCGCCGATCAACAATACAATAAGCACCGCTGCAATACCGGTGACTATTTTTCCCGGACGCAGCTGTTTCAATTTCGGATTCATTTGCATATTCATCCAATACCCCTCCTAGATTATGGATAATCATTCAAGCTTAACCGTCTATACGGAGGTTTAGGGTAAATGGTCGCAGGAAATATTTCAACAGCAGTGGTCATGGCGTTACCGCTCTGGAATCAGTCCTTCTACGGTCAACCGGAATTTCTTGCTCTGCTTGTCCCCGATATTAGAAGCTTCATATATTCCTTCATCCGTTAGCACCACGGAGTCCGCCTTTAAAGCATCATTAACAAAAGTTATCTCAGCGTGATCAACATTCCAGCGGTAAATATAGGCACTCATTGGATTTCCATGTGCGGCTACACCCTCAAAAGATCCATCCTGATCAACATCCAGCTCTTTGGAATGTCCGGTATCAATTTGCAGCAAACCCGAGGGGTTACCGCTCTCGTCGATTAAATAATAGTTACTGAGCGAGTTATTTGCTCCTAGTCCCCCGGTGATTTTCAACACCTTTTCGCTAAACAGCCGCACTACTTCTACCTTAATATCCTCCGGTTGACGATAATTATAAGTTCCTATCGCCCCTAGACTGTATTGTCCTTTGGAAGTAGAAGTTCTGGCATACACATAGTCTTCGTCACTAGCCATCGTATACACACTCACTTTGACTCCTCTGAAGTCTTCCAGCTTCTTCTCTGTAATCAAAGTAGCGCCTGTGGGTGGAGCACTTAGTTGAGAGACTATGGGTATTGTATCCACCAGCTTCCAATCCAGCTTAATGAGGTTAGCAGCGGTGTTTGTTGGCTTCGGTCTTGAGATGTGGTAGTCGTTAGCCGATTGAGAGGGGGATGGGTCCACCTGATGTTGGCAACCTGCCAGCAGATTCATTAGAAGCAAGGCTGTCAGCGTAACGGATTTATGTAAAGGAAACATCCTTGATCACCTCCTATCCTCTTTTTAAAATTAAATCTTTCATTAATCATAGATGAAGTTAGGCATTCAAATGTTACTTTTAGGAGGCGGGAGGGTTAATTTATTGTCTTTTGAGGGTATGCGCCGATCAAAAAGCTGAATTGGCATACAAAAAACCCGCATGAAATGCGGGTTAAGGTTAGCTATCCAGAATCAAGAGCCTAGCAGTTCACGCGCCAGTAGCCGGTAAACCTCTAGCCGTTTCTCCTGCGAATGTGGGATGCTGCATATCATTGCTTCTTGGAATCCATATTGTGCTTGTTCTTCTTGCAAACGTACGGCGATGTCTTTAACCGCCCCAACTAAATGAATCTTGCGCCCTTCCTTGATTGACATCCGGTCAATTTCCGATAGCGAAATGTTCTGAGCTTCTTCTGGTGTCAGCACCTGAGTAATCCGGCCCTTACTCATCATCAACCGAAAAATATCCTGCGGTAATGCTTCATACTCAGCTTCTTCCTTCGTTTCTGCTGTGGTCACCATATAGGATACACTGATCTCTGGTTTGTCCATAAAGATAGAAGGCTGGTAGTTATTCCGGTAATGGTCCAAGATCTCATTACTCATCGCACCATTAAAAAATTGTGCGAAGGAGTATCCGACTCCCATTTGTGCAGCTTTTCGCGCACTATTGCCGCTCGAGCCTAACAGCCATACTTCAGGGAGCGCCACCTTCGTTGGAGCAGCGAGATTTTTGGCATATAGCTCATCTTCCGGAATCTGATCACTAAGCAGCTGCATGGTAATGCCAAGCTTGTCATACATATTATGCAGCATTAACTCACGGCCTTCAGATAACGCGTACATGGCGCTTGTATCGCCACCAGGAGCTCGTCCCACACCAAAATCAATTCTCCCCGGGGTAAAAGCACTTAACGTTTTAAATACTTCAGCCAGCTTAAGCGGAGAATAATGCATCATCATTACACCGCCGGTGCCGATTCGAATACGGTTGGTCTTGGCGGCTAAACGGGCAGCCGTTACTTCCGGAGCTGAGCTAGCAAATGTATTTCCGCCATGGTGCTCTGCCATCCACATTCTGCTATATCCCAGCTCATCTGCTAAAATAGCGAGTTCTTCTGCTTTATTCAGGGCACCTTCCGCAGTGTTGCCGCTTGTCACGGGTGCCTGATCCAATACGCTTAATCTCATGCGAATACATCCCTTCTTTGGTTAGATGACCATTTTATTACTGACCCATTCCTCTAGGGCAGCAATCTTATCTTTAAAGCGTTCACCACGCATTTCCTCCGACAACGAAGCAATAGTCTCCCGCTTTAATACGGCTTTCCAAGAGGATTCAGCTTCTTCCATCAGATTCGATAACAGGCAGCAGCTGTCTTCTTTTTCTAAATCCAACATGTCTACCAGAATACCATTCGATGAATACAGCGACTGCTGGCCTTCCACCGCAAGGTAAACGTCATATACACGAATATCTTCAGGGCTTTTCTTTAATTTAAAACCGCCTTTAATGCCGGGAACAGACGTGATGATATCTGCGGTTACCAGCTTTCTTAACAGTTTCTGAAAATAGGTCGCCGATGCTCCGAGCTGCTGGCTAATCGCTTCCCCAGACAACACCGCCTTATCCGGCAGCATGTTGAGTAGAACCAGTGCATATACCGACTGCTCTACCCCTGTTTTCATATGCATGTACAGCACCTCGATTTACGTAAATAGCTTGATTCAAACTGTAGATAATACCATCCGCGTATAAAGCGGATAAACATTATCCACTTTATATTTTATATTATTTTAAACCCAAAGTAAAACCTTGCTGGCCTTTCTTCCAGTTAATATCTGCTATAAAAAAAAGATCGCGCATATAGCGCAATCTTTTTTCATATGGATAATCCCACCCGCTGAACCAGCTGTGAGCTCTGGTCATTAAGTCCGGTAATGGTGACTTTTTTGCCATGCTCGGCGTATTTGCTCATCGTCTTCGCTATGGCATGGACAGCGGATTGGTCCCACACATGGGAGTGTGAAAAATCGATAATAATATGATCCGGATCGCTATCGTAGGCGAATTCATGAATGAAGTGGCTTGTCGTGCCGAAGAACAACTGGCCGGATACCGCATATGTTTTGGAAGAGGTTGCTTCCTGAACAGTTAGGCGGATCGAAGCTATTTTCCAAGCAAACGTTAAAGCACTTAGCAGAACTCCAAACAAAACCCCAATAGAAAGGTTGTCCGTAACCACTACAGTGACCACCGTCACAATCATAACCAGCGCATCGCTTAGCGGAACACGGGTTAAAGTTTTGAGTGAGCCCCATTCAAAGGTGCTGATACAGACCATTATCATTACGCCGACGAGCGCGCCCATCGGGATCTGCTTCACCACATCGCCAAGTACGATAATTAAGAATAATAAAAAGATCCCTGATACAAACGTGGACAGACGCGTGCGTCCTCCTGACTTCATGTTAACCATCGATTGGCCAATCATCGCACAGCCTGCCATCCCTCCGAAAAAACCAGTGACTACATTCGCAAGCCCCTGTCCCTTCGCCTCTCTGTTCTTATCACTACCTGTGCCCGTAATATCATCTATTAAGGTGGCAGTCATCAGGGATTCCAATAGCCCAACTACAGCCAGCGAAAGTGAATATGGCAAAATAATAAGCAGAGTATCCAACGTAAATGGGATTTGCGGGAGATGGAATAGTGGCAAAGTTGCTGTAATATTCCCCATATCGCCTACGGTTCTTACGTCCAGATGAAGAGCGATGCTAAGAATAGAAACAATAACAATCGCTACAAGTGCTGAAGGTACGGCTTTGGTAAACCGAGGAACCGTGTAGATAATAAGCAAGGTCAGAGCTACCAGTCCGTACATCACCCAGCCTTGTCCTTTAAAATGGGTAAGCTGTGCCATAAAAATCAGTATCGCTAGCGCGTTGACAAAACCCGTCATGACCGGCTGTGGCAAAAACGTGATAAACCGCCCCAGCTTTAGCATCCCCATCAATATCTGAAACACGCCAGCCAGTACAGTTGCCGCGAACAGATACTCTATTCCGTGTTCTAATACGAGACTTCCGACTAACAGAGCCATAGCTCCCGTAGCCGCCGAGATCATTCCGGGTCTGCCTCCGGCAAGTGCCGTTACAATCGCAATGCAAAAAGAGGCATATAAACCAACCATCGGACTTACTCCCGCCAGGATCGAAAAAGCGATCGCTTCAGGAATCAGCGCAACGGCTACGGTCATCCCCGATAAAATATCGGTTCGAGTGTTAGAAAACCACCCATTATTTAAGGTAAGCTGCTTCAAAATCTATTTTCCTCCTGTGACTATTAAAATGTGTGGATCTTTTGTCAGAAAAGACCCGGGGCCGGTGCAACGCTAATGTTGCTTATTGTACTCGACCCACCTTCACCTTCACAAAAAGATTAGTTAGACTTGTAAGCGCTTATACACCTCATTTTCTAGCGAATCCTTAAAATATCATGCAAATTCTATATTTCTAGATTACCGGTACAATCCGGAAGCCTTCACTTCATTAAAGAAGGTGTTGAATTCATCAATGTTCAGCTGCTGAGCGGCATCAGACAATGCGGTTGCAGGATCAGGATGCACTTCCACCATTATGCCGTCAGCTCCAGCTGCGAGTGCGGCTTTCGCACATGGAATAAGGATGTCTTTGCGGCCTGTCGAGTGAGTTACATCAACCAATACTGGCAAATGACATTCCTGTTTGAGAATTGGCACTGCTGAGATATCAAGCGTATTGCGGGTCGCTTTTTCATAGGTACGAATTCCACGTTCAATCAGCATGATCTGTGTGTTTCCACGAGACATGATGTATTCCGCTGCATGGATGAATTCATCGAGTGTGGCAGCCAATCCACGTTTCAGCAGTACCGGCTTGTCGACTTCTCCGACCGCTTTTAGCAGCTCGAAATTATGCATATTACGTGCACCGATCTGGATGATATCCACATAATCAAGTGACTCTTCAATATGTCTTGGATCTACAATTTCGCTGATGGTCAGCAGTCCATATTCATTTGCTGCTTCTCGTAATATTCTTAAACCGTCCATTCCCAGTCCTTGAAAATCATAAGGTGAAGTCCGAGGCTTGAAGGCACCACCACGCATTACACGTACTCCGGCTTTTTGCAGGGCGGCAGCTACGGTGCGAGTCTGTAGTTCACTTTCCACGGAGCAAGGACCGGCTACCATCAGTGAAGAAGCACCGCCAACCGTTACATCTCCCGGCAGAACAATCACTGTATCCTCTTTGTGGCTCTTTCGGGCTACCAGTAAAGTTTTTTTATGATCATCTGTTTGTAAGTCCAGAGAAGCTGAGAAAATTTGTTTGAAGAGGCTACGGATCGTCCCGTTAGTGAAAGGGCCTTTGTTGCTCGCTACGAGCTTATCCAGCATCTGTTTTTCCCGTTCTGGATCAAATTTAGGGACACCTTGTTTTTCTTTAACTCCTCCAATCTCCTGAACAATCTTAGCCCGCTCGGAGATCAGCTCCAGCAATTGCCCATTAATTTCATCCAGACGACCTCTAAGAACATCCAATTCCACGTTACTCATTACCCTTCCACTCCCTCTTTTTGTTATAATTTGGAACGCAAAAAGGCCCCCCGTCGCAAGGGACGAGGAGCCGTGGTACCACCCTTATTTAGAATTAACCCGAATACTAGCACAAAGGAATAGAATCTCATATTCCCCTGACTAAGAATTAATTCTGTCTTTCACCCGGTAACGCGGGGCGCGGGCCTCCCTACTCATACCTGCCACAACCTGTGACAAACTACTTCAGGGGCCGACTCGGAAGTGAACTTCGGCATTAATCGTCTCATGAGGGTGCTCTCAGTCTCCGGCACGCCTTCCCTGTTAAGATCCGCTATAATGCTTACTCTCTTCGTCATAGTCCTTATCTATGTCAGCGCGGCTTTTGCGCTGGTTTCTGCTATCTTAATCAAAAAACGTTCCCGATGCAAGATAATAATGGAACGCAGAGTAGCTTTAACGCAATAAATTTTTTTGACTGATCCATACCCATTATCTATCCTATTCCAACCTTGCAATTACGGTTCCAATTCCTTCAAGCTGAATTGTTTGACAGCGATAATTGAATTGTTTACAATTTAATTATTATAAATATTTCCTGTTCTTTTTCAAAAAGCATAGATAACTGAAGGGATGTAGCAGCCATGAGCATTTATCAATATTCAGCACGCAGTATTCGGGGAAAAGATATCGAGCTAGAGCAATACAAAGGTAAAGTGCTACTGATAGTGAATACAGCAAGTAAGTGCGGATTTACCCACCAATATTCAGATCTGCAAAAGCTTTATGAGCGGTACGAGGAACGCGGCCTCCAAATTCTCGGCTTTCCTTCCAATCAATTTGGAGAGCAAGAACCCGGCAGCAATGAAGAGGTTAATGTATTTTGCCAAATCAATTACGGGGTAACCTTCCCACTCTTTGAAAAGGTTGACGTAAAAGGCGAAGCTAAACACCCTCTTTTCACCTACCTGACAGAACAGGCTGGATTTGAAGGGTTCGACATCAACCATTCTTCAGGAAAGCTGCTGCAAAGCATGCTTGAAGACAAAGATCCAGAGGCTCTGAACAATGACGAAATCAAGTGGAACTTCACTAAATTCCTGATTGATCGCGAAGGCAATGTGGTCACTAGATTCGAATCTACGGTGGACCCGCTGGATATTGAACCAGCTATCGAAGCCCTGCTATAAGTTTCTAATATATGAAATATCCGCCCAGCTTTCGGGCGGATTTTTTGGGTTTAAGCATCTGCTTAATCATGTTCGGTACTGCTCGGTAAACACTTCAAAATAAGGAGTCGTGTCCCTCTCCGCCATCGAACCATTCGCACCAGGTCCCCAGCCGATTTCAGCACGCCAGCTTCCCAACACACCTGACTGAATCAGCGCCTCCTCATTTACACCGATCAGCTGATCCGCCTGTGGTGCCACGTATAAAGCATCTACAGGACAATAAGCTTCACACATGAAACAGGTCTGGCAATCTTCCTGACGGGCAATGACCGGAATCTTCCCCTGCATTTCGAATACGTTCGTCGGACATACTTTCGTACACAGCTTACAACCAACACAACGCTCCAAGCTGATTAATTCGATCATATCGCTTGCCCCTCCTTCAGCGCATTCAGTTCATGAGCATGGGGCACAGCCTCTGTACTGACGCTTATATGTTGAATACCGGATAAGATCAGCCGGTGAGTCTGGCGCGGATCAAGCTCCGGATATTCCGCTAGCTTTTGCAGTCCGCGGGTCTCTTTCCGGGCGAGTGCCGCGGTGTACATCCACCTGCCGACCGCGAGCATAGCCGCGGCTTCACGTGATTGCACGATGCCCTGAACGCTGGCAGGAGCCTGCCCGTTCAAATAGGGCATCAAGGCATTCAGCCGCTTCAAGGCTGAAGAAATGCCCGGCTCGCTGCGGAAATAATTGATCTGCAGCGGCAAGATTTCACGCTGGATTGCCGCGATTAGCGGCTTCACCTCCAGCGTTTCCGAGGCATCGGCGCCAGCCGCCAGCCCGTAGCGTCCCGCTGCGGTCAGCTTGCGGCTGTTCGCCTGTCCTCGGCAGGACAGCGCATGCTGCGCGGCTCCCTGTCCAGCCCAGCTTCCGCTGCACATGGCCCAGGAAGCGTTATAAGCCCCGCCGCCGGAGATGGCGCCGGTCACTTTCTCGCGAGATGCGGCATCACCGGCCGCATAGAGTCCGGGCACGGTCGTCTGGCAATCCGTACCGCTCAAGCGCAGACCCCCAGTCCCGCGCATCGTGCCCTCATAGCGCAGGGTGAGCGGGAATTTCTGCTTAAACGCATCAATTCCCGCCCGCTCCAGCGGCATAAAGAAAATCGGATGCGCTTTGCGCAGGAAATCCTGTTTCTCCGCGGTGTCTGCCAGATCCAGCGAAGCGTAAACCGGACCCTTCAGCATCAGCTCAGGAATGCTGCCAAAGGTCCGATCCCCTCTATGCAACGGATGACCGTCCGCGTCATAGAGAGTGGCCCAAGCCAGCATACGGCCACGTGTTACGGTTCCGTCCGCAAAGCTTGGCGCATATTGGCGGCTGAATTCCATGCCCGAGAGATCAGCTCCCACCTCTGCGGACATCAACAATCCTTCCCCTGTCAGCACGTTGCAACCAAGACCTTTGCTGAGAAAAGCACAGCCGCCGGTAGCCATCACAACGGCATTTGCCTTCACTTCCCAGGACTCTCCTGTCAGGCGGTTGATCCCACGCGCTCCACCAACACCGTGTTCATCGTGAAGAAGTTCCAGCGCTGGTGACTGATCGAGGATTGTGACCCCTGCTTTGCGCACAACTTTTCGCATAATCCGCATATATTCTGGTCCATGGAGGTGAGTGCGCAGTGAGTTTCCTTCTCCATCCTTCGGAAAGGGATACCCCCACTGCTCCACTTGAGCCAGGTTCTGTTCGACCTGATCCAACACCCGGTGAATCCAAGCATTCTCCGACAAATATCCGCCGGCCTTAAGTCTGGCCTGCACTGCCTGCTCCCGCAGCTCGGCAATGGGAGGGATAACGAGCAACGTTGTTCCTCCAGGTGCAGTTGCGCCACTAGTGCCCAAGTAGCCCTTATCCGCCAGGACTACCTTTGCACCTTGCGAGGCTGCACTCCATGCCGACCACGCCCCAGCAGGACCTCCGCCAAGCACGAGGACATCCACTGTCATTTCCTTCTTAAGCTGCGACATATTTTTTCCTCCTACACCATTAGCTGAGTTAGTTGAACTTAAAAATCACTAAAGGGAGGAGTGGCGGAGAGGCGGCCGAAAGTCCAAACATTCACCGCAGTCACTCAATTACCTTTACAGAAGAATCTTAAGTTCAATTAAAGCAGCTTTTAAGCAACTTTATTTCAGCTGCCAATCGCTAATATTGAAGTCTTTTTTCGCTAACTTCTCTTCTACGAGGAAGTTTTTGGTACCGTCCAGCAGCTTTGTTCCTTCATCAGTGAACGCAGTATCCTTGATATCACTAATCGGATTCACTTGCTTCGCCAGCTCAGGCGTTGTATCTCCGATTTCAGCCAGAAATTGATAATACTCATCTTCATGCTGCTTCAAGTCTGCCAAGGCTTTCTCTCTAGCTTCGTTCCATACCTTCGGAAAATCAGGGAATTTCGCCAGATAATCCTCAGACACAACTGTTGCGCTAGAACCAAGCAGGTTCGGGTGCTTCGAAGCATCATCCAAGTGAGTGTAACCTTGGTCAATCAGCTTCAGCGCAGGAACACCTAGATTTGTTGTAGCATCTACATCTCCACGGGCTAAAGCTGCAGTAGCATCAGGAATGAGCATATGCACGAGTTTGTAGTCGGTCACGCCTTCTTCCTGTAGTAATCCAACTACATAACGGTGCATGAAGGAGCCTTTTTGAATCGCGATAGTTTTACCTTGCAGATCTTTCACCGTCTTGGGCCCATCCTTCTTGCCGATCAAATAACCAATCGTGTTCGCGGAAGATTGTGAAATCAGACGGGTCTTGGCTCCAGAAGCGTAGGCAATAATAGCAGGTGTATCTCCAAGGCTGCCGATATCCAGCCGACCACTAATCAAGGATTCTGTCTGATCCGGACCGTTTGGAAAGCCAGTAAGCTTCACTTCAGTAATGCCGTATTTCTTCAACTCTTCTTGAATAATCCCTTTATAAAAGCCCCAACCCTCTGCACCGCCGGGCACATTCAATTTGTTGGAACCGATAAACCCAAAGTTCAATACCGCTGGAACATTGCTCGTGCTCGTGGCCCCTTCTCCCGCCTTCTCCGTATTTGATCCCCCGGAGGCAGATGCTCCATTGCCGCCCGTATTATTTCCGCAAGCCTGAAGCACCAGCATGGCCATCATAATTGTAGTTAAAAGTGCAAACCGAATCTTCCTAGAACGTTTCCCTTGAATCTCTCTGTACGCTTGTTTCATTGTTTCTCCCCCTAGGTTTATGCTATTTATTTAAATCTTGATCCAGCTCAGAACCCTGCCCTCGACGCCAATTTATACATAAAGTCATGGCTTGCTACAGGCTGCCTGCCCTTACCCCAGCCTACTTTTTCACGATAACCGCCAAGTAGTCCCTGCTCCTGAAGTTCCGCTTCTGTCACACCGATAATATTCTCAGAGTCTGGTGCAACGTAGAGAGCATCGACAGGACAATACAGCTCACACATAAAGCAAGTCTGGCAATCACTCTGCCGGGCAATAACAGGAATGCCATCCTCTACCCGTTCGAAAACATTAGTCGGGCAGACAGATACACATTGGTTGCACTCTACACATCTGGCAGCGCTGATCACCTCAATCACGATAGAACACCCTCCTTAGCCACGGCTTCCGTCTTCACCCATACCTGATCTAATCCGCCACTGATCAAGCGGTGATGCTGGCCATGATCTGTAGCCTTGAAATCCTCACGCTTATGCATGCCTCTCGTCTCTGTACGAGCAAGTGCAGAATTGTACATCCAGCGGGCTGTTGCGGTCATGGCTTCGGCTTCCCGTGCCTTGACCCCTTCTGGCGTACGCTGAATTTCGCGGCTTCGTTGCTCTTTCCACAATCCATCCAGACGATCTAGTGCAGACGTCAGCCCTTGTTCTGTCCGGAACAAATTGATGTCATACGGCTTCACCTCAGCCTGTACAGCAGACACATACTCTGCTGTTTGGGCTGCCACTCCCGGCTTCACTTCCTGATGCACCAGTGGTGATGACGATAAGCCGACTGGACTACGCTGCGCAGCGTGCGACCCCAGACTCTGTGCATAGACAGCAGCTCCTTCACCAGCAAAAGAACCTGAAGACATCGCCCACGCCGCATTATGGCTGCCACCGCCAGTAAAACCTCCGCAAATCAGCTCGCGGGTAGCAGCATCTCCTGCCGCGTAAAGTCCGGGAACACCTGTGCCGCAGCTTTCATCTGTAATATGGATGCCACCCGTCCCCCGAACCGTGCCTTCGAGCCGCAAAGTAACCGGAAACGCATCCTTGAACGGATCAATTCCCTGGCGGTCAAAAGGAAGGAAAAAGTTCGTCTGCGCCACCCGCAGCAGCGGTCTTAAATCCTCTGGTGCCCCATCCAGCTTGGCGTACACCTGATTACCTGCCAACAGATTCCGGGCAATTACAGAACGGCCTTTCTTGGAACCGGCTCCCTCCACAATGCTTCCATCCTCATAATAAAAGCTGGCATAGCTGTAATACGCCGTCTTGGTCACCGAAGAGAACGTAGGGCAGATCGCATAGGCATTGGAGAATTCCATGCCGGACAGATTCGCCCCAGCCTCAGCAGCGAAGAGATAACCATCTCCGGTCAACACGTTGCAGCCAAGTGCCTTGCTTAGGAAGGCGCAGCCTCCGGTAGCAATAACGACTGCTCCTGCCTGAACAGTCCAGGTTTCTCCACTCTGGGTATGAACTCCAGCCGCTCCAGCTACGCCATGCTCATCTGCCAGGAGTTCCAAGGCTGGGCTGTGATCTAGAATTTTAACGCCTGCCTTTTTCACCAGCCTACGCATTAATTTCATATATTCCGGTCCTTGCAGACTTCTTCGGAATTGATTGCCCTGCTCATCTACAGGGAATGGATAACCGGAAACACCCAGCTTGTTCATATTGGCATAGGTTTGATCCAGCACCCGGTCCATCCAGCGAGATTCAGCCAGCTGCCCGCCAAGCGCATAACGACTTGCTTTTGCCTCTTTCCGGAGCTTCTCATCCGGCTTCACATACCAGACTCCCGTTCCCGACGGTGCCGTTGCCCCACTTGAACCGCAGTACCCTTTATCTGCAAGGATTACTTTGGCCCCCTTCGCTGATGCAGTAAGGGCTGCCCACGTTCCTGCCGGACCTCCTCCGATAACGAGCACGTCTGCCACCAAATTCACCGATCCTTTTTTCACCGATCCACTCATATGTTCAAGACCTCCTCAGTTTGTTTAGCCTTCGTAACTATCGCGCCAGAACAGGAACTTTCGTTCAATAATCCGGAACAAGGAATCGATCAGCTTACCGACAATTGCGAAAATAATAATGCCTACGAATACAACCTCCGTATTAGAGTTCTGCTTCGCCTCATTGATAAGAAAACCAATACCTGACTGTGATCCAATAAGCTCTGCTACAACCAAACCAATCCAAGCTACAGCCAGCGACAATCTTAGCCCTAACAAAATTCCGGGCAGCGCCGCCGGGAGTATAAGCCTGCGCAGCTTCTGATATGGACTGAATCCCAATACACGAGCTACTTCGAACAATTTATTGTCCACATTGCGGATGCCCATAAACGTATTAATATAGAGCGGAAAAAATGAGCCTGTCATAATGATCACAACTTTTGACATCTCTCCAAACCCGAACCAGAGAATAATGAGCGGCGCTATAGCTAAATGGGGAACAAGCCTAAGCACTTGTACGCTAGGATCGAGCACATATTCTACACTGCGAAACAAGCCAGTCAGTACGCCGAATAGAAGACCCAACACACCTCCAATAAGAAATCCGATGCCCGCCCTACCCATGCTGACACCCAGATGATGAGTTAACTCTCCAGTAACCAACAAGTCGGTAAAAGCTCTTGCAATCGAAAGCGGAGTCGGCAAAAAGGTTGCGGAGACCAGCCCCGTACTCCCTGCCAGCTGCCAAAGGACTAACGTCACCACCGGGATAATTGCACCCATTCCCCAATCAGAGAGCAGGGTTTTCCATGCAACTTGTATTGCAGGTTTCTTCGGTGTCTTCTTGGATAAAGGAGCTGTGCCGCTGCTATCCAGCGTTTCTCTGGCTCTTTTAGTATTTTTGATAATAGCTTCTACTCCATCGCTCATGGTGCATCCCCCTTTTGTTTAATGAGCGTTCAAGGTTATCCGCGATAACTGTCTTGCCATCTCAACAACCGTCGTTCAATGTAACGAACAATGGAATCACTCAACAATCCAGCTACGGCAAAAATAATAATTCCCACGAACACCACTGGTGTGTCCGCGAATTGACGCGCGTCGGACATCATGTATCCAATGCCTGAGGTAGATGCAATAAGCTCTGCCACTACTAACCCCAGCCAAGAAAGCCCTAGAGAGAGACGCACTCCAAGAATAATGTTCGGCAGCGCTGCTGGAAGTACTAACCTGCCAATCTGCTTCAATCGGCTGAAGCCAAGTACCCGGGAAACTTCGAACAGCTTGTTATCCACGCCGCGAATTCCCATGAACGTATTGATATAAAGCGGGAAAAAAGCTCCCTTAGCTATCAATAGCACCTTCGACTCCTCACCGATCCCGAACCATAAAATGAACAGCGGTACTACCGCCAGACTGGGAATCATGCGGATCATTTGCAGGGAAGGATCTAACAGCTTCTCCGATCTGCGGAACAGGCCTACGAGAAGTCCTAACAGCAGACCCAGTCCACCACCTAGCAGGAATCCAGAAAAGGCTCTGACCAAGCTGATTCTAAAGTTCGGCCACAGATCGCCTGAAGCCGCTAAAGTTACAAAAGATTCCGCAATCGTATACGGCGTAGGGAACAGCATCTCCGAGATCATTCCATAATGCCCGAGCGTCTGCCACAGAATTAGCACACTGCCCGGCAGCAAAAGACCAAGTCCTAGTGTTGCCACCTTTCCGGGTCTTCCGGAAGTTCTTATGACTACAGCCCGATTTGTCATACTTTGAACCCACCTTTTTTCAGCTTTACAATCACTTTAATTAAACAGAAAGAGACCCTCGAATGTTAATGCCTTCGAAAGTCTCCATGGGTATGGTCGACCTATTTTATATTCCGGCTCCGTCTGTAAGCTCTAGCTCATCTACCTTTTCAAAATAATTCAACACCTTCAAACGCAGCTCTTGAAAGGATGTCGTTGTTTTTTTTCGTGGATACGGTAAATCTATCGGTACAATTTTACGTATTTTCCCGGGACGCGGCTCTAGAATCACTACCCGATTCCCCAAGAACACAGCCTCATCAATATCATGTGTCACAAAAATCATGGTTGTTTGGTTAGCCCGCCAAATGTCCAGCAATACCGTCTGCATATGAGCCCGAGTGAATGCATCCAGTGCACCAAACGGTTCGTCCAGCAGCAGTATTTTCGGATTGCGCAGAAGTGCACGAGCTATTGCCACCCGCTGGGCCATCCCTCCCGACAACTCGCGGGGATAAGATTTCTCAAATCCATTTAACTTCACCAGATCAATCAATTCATCGACCTTCCGCCTAACCTCCTTGTTCCCTAGCGGTAAATCAGAGGCAATATTCTTCTCAACGGTAAGCCAGGGAAAGAGGCGATGCTCCTGAAAAATAAAACCCTTATCGATCCCAGGACCCCCAATCTCCGCCCCTTCCAGGGTGACACTGCCAGTGTACCCGCTATCCAGACCGGCTACGATGCGTAATAGTGTACTTTTTCCACAGCCGCTGGGGCCGATGACTGTAATAAATTCGCCCTCCTGTACATGGAGATCTACATTATGGAGTGCTTGAACATGACCACCGGCAGACTCAAAACGTTTATTTAGGTTCGAAATAGACAGCAACGCTTCTCCCACCTTGACCCCTCCTTTAATCTGTATGGACAAAAAAACAGAGGCATTGCGTTTTTAACATTCGCAATACCTCTGTAGGAACAGTCGGCAATCATTATTCAAAGTAAATCAATTGGAATTATAATATTTAAAATATCATCGATTTTATAAGCTGTCAACAAAAAACAAGCCCTTTTATGGAATAGAAGTGGAGTTATTTCTAGTTCATAAGTTAGAAAAGCAATGAATTTAATCACTTTCAGTAGGATGAAAGTATTAAAAAACTTTGCTTTTGCGTCGATATAATGAAGTAAGCTTATGACAAATTGGTTCTAAGGAAGGGGCTTTTGCTTGAAAAGCATATCATTAAAATGGGGAGCAACACTTGTTGCCCTTAACACCTTGTTCGGTGGTACTCTCTATGCATCTGCAGCTGAAATCACTCCACCGTTCTCCGATTTAACCGAAATACAACAGACGAAAAGTGCCGCAATCCTCGAGGCTGCTCGTCTAGGATTGCTTAAAGGCGATCCCAATGGACAATTCAGACCCACTGCGACTATGACTCGCCAAGAGCTGGCAGCCATTTTAGCGAAGACCTTAAAGCTAGATTCCTCAGTGAATTCCGCTTCTTCCTTTAGAGACGTATCTGATTCCAGTTGGAGTGTCTCCGCTATTGAGGCTGTTAAAAAGGCAGGATTTATGGAGGGTGATCTTACAGGTAATTTTAATCCATCCAGACCTGTAACTAGGGAAGAGCTTGCAGTTATATTTGTACGTGCCATCCGCGGAACTGGAGCACAAGGCGGACAAGCCAACAAGGTTAATGACGAATCCACAATCAGCAATTGGGCAAAAGAGTATACTGATGTCGCACTACGTCTTAAACTTATAGACTCTCCCGAAGATATGTTCAGCCCCAAAGGTACTGTTCAGCGGCAGGATATGGCTTCTTTTCTGCTGAATATTTTTAAAGAAGAACAACAAACTGCAACGATCGACAATATAGATGGAGATTTCGTAACGATCAATGGCACGCCTTACCTCATTGAAGGTACACTCAAAGAATTAATGGGTGATAGCAACCATGATGCTTTAAGAGGAGCTGTCCTTAAGTTCAATTCCTTGAATCGTCATGTAGATGGTTTGCAAGAGCTTGAAATTGTACAAAAAGGGGTTCAACTAAATACCTCCGGCTTTCCCTCCGGTTCTTTGCTCAATATTTCTGGAAATGATGTTGTTATTAAAGGTAATGTTACCGGTGATCTAAAGATTAAAAATGGCGTTTCGAGTATAACTTTTCAGGGCCAAATTGGGCAGATCATTGTGGACTCTATAACTCCAGTTACTATTCATGGCAGCGGTCCCCTGCAAACCTTAAAAATAGTCGAAGGCGGCGCTAGGATCACCATCGATCCCTCCTTGTCTATTCAAAATCTGCAGTTGCCTGGCAACAGTCTGCCTTCACATTTCATAACAAATTACACAGCCATTCAAGATAATATCCAAAAGGTTCAAAATGCATCAGGAGCCGTTGCTCCTGCATATACTTCGTCCACGTCTGCTAACTCCGTGAGCGATCCGACTCCTGAGCCTACTCCCGTTGCGACTCCTAGTCCTTCTCCGGCGCCGACTCCGAGCCCTACTCCCGTAGCGACTCCTAGTCCTTCTCCGGTCGCGACTCCTAGCCCTACTCCGGTGACGACTCCGAGCCCTACTCCCGTAGTGACTCCTAGTCCTACTCCCGTAGTGACTCCTAGTCCTACTCCGGTGGCGACTCCTAGTCCTACTCCGGTGACGACTCCTGAGCCTACTCCGGTGATGACTCCTGAGCCTACTCCGGTGACGACTCCTGAGCCTACTCCGGCGCCTACTCCTGAGCCTACTCCGGTCGCGACTCCTAGTCCTACTCCGGTGGCGACTCCTGAGCCTACTCCGGCGACGACTCCTGAGCCTACTCCGGTCGCGACTCCTGAGCCTACTCCCGTAGTGACTCCTAGTCCTACTCCGGCGCCGACTCCTAGTCCTACTCCGGTGGCGACTCCTGAGCCTACTCCGGCGACGACTCCTGAGCCTACTCCGGCGACGACTCCTGAGCCTACTCCGGTCGCGACTCCTAGTCCTACTCCGGTGAACCATGCACCAGTCGTGCAAAATAATATTGATCCAATATCTGCTCTGATCACAAGTCGTGTCCAAAACGTCGACATCAGTAATGTGTTCATTGATCCGGACGGCGACCCGCTTACATTCGCAGCTGCATCCTCTGACGCTAGCGTTGCCACTGTATCTGTAAATGGGAATCATCTCAACCTTGTGCCGGTCGATTCAGGCACAGCCATGATTACAATAACAGCAATGGACGGCCAAGGTGGCGTTAACACTGCTACTTTTGCATTCACTGTAACGTCTAATCAGCCACCAATTGCGATATCTGGAATCACTACTCAACTCTTAACACCAGGTATCACTGCACCACGTACATTTGATCTGGCCCAGCTTTTTCAAGATCCCGACAATGACATGCTTACTTATTCAGCTTCTATAGATAACGTAAATGCTGGTACACTTAGCCTTAATGGCAACACTCTGACGATAACTCCGGCAGCTAATAGTTCAGCTAGTGGTTTAGTGACCCTCACAGCAACGGATGATAAAGGAGGTTCAGCTACCTCAACTTTCACCTTGATTACAGCCCAGCTTGTAAACAACGGCTTTGTGCCAATAACCACCAAGCAAGGTGTATCCAATATTTCCTTCGATATTTCCAAGCTGATTCCTAATCAGAGTCAATTTAAAGTGTATACAGAAAGCAGCACAGGTTCATTGAGCGGACCTGCAACTCTGAATGGAGCTATATGGAATGGTCCTACAAGTCCAGGAACGGTATGGATAGTAGGTTCTGATGGCAAAGCGGTTGTATTATCTATAAGCGTGGCTTCACAGGGTACCTCTGAGCTATTCTTCTCAGAGTATCTGGACGGCGGTGACGGCAGAATCGCAGTTGAGCTGTACTATAAAGGAAATGGTAATCCCGCAGGAAAAGCAGAAGGTTACACCCTTGAAGTTCACCAATTTATGAAAGCCACCCAAACCAAACAGGTTTATTCCCGGTCATTATTCCCTGTACCTGTAGCAATGCCGTATATGTTTATAGATTCTACTTTTGGGGACGCATTTGATTTAATGAATATCTCCTATTACAATGATGAACTGAGTCTATATAATCCAAAAACATATAATATTACAGCATTAGTACTGAAGAAAAACGGCCAAATCGTGGATGTTCTCGGTGACCCTACCTCTACTCAGCAATTCCTCTCCACAGGTGGAACTATTGTCCGTAAATCTGGTATATACACTGGATCACAGCAGTATTCACTTGAGGGCGAGTGGAATCAATATTCCAAAGGAACTTACCAGTATTTTGGAAGCCATACTCCTTAAACAGCCCTTTCTAATGTAAAAAACAAGCAGGCAGTGAGCCTCCAGATATTGGAGAAACACTGCCTGCTTGTTTATCTGCATTGCGTAGGGTTAAGTCGACTTTGGGTAAACCTCGGAATAACTCCTCCGCATCCCCTCCCGTATATTTTAATTACCGAATCTAAACCCAATCTTTGATTTAGTTGCATTCTGTACACTTATTTCGTATAAAAAAGGGATTGTCCTGAATATAACTGTATTCTATACAATTAAAATCCAGAAAAATCACCTTTAGCTGAGGAAATCATGAAAATAAGTGTACTGAATACAGCTATTTTTTGGGGACAATTTATTCGATGAGTTATAACTGTACAAAATACACTTATATGCTCCCACCGTTACTCCAACCTATGTCTACCACTTCAAAATCTGCATTTTGCCTCCACTTGTTACTTATACTTCTGCATCTACTTCCACTACTTCCTCAACTTCCGCTACTTCCTCTACTCCCACTACTTCCTCTACTCCCTCTACTCCCACTACTTCCTCTACTTCCTCTACTTCCTCTACTTCCTCTACTTCCACCACTTCCACTACTTCCACTACTTCCACTACTTCCACTACTTCCACTACTTCCACTACTTCCACTACTCCTACTCCTTCTACTTCCTCCACAACTTCTACCGTTTCAAAATATCACTTCAAGCATATCGCTCCCCCGGCTCTTAGCAACGCTGCTTACATCAGATATCTTAAATATAAATACACGCTGGAGATCACAATGGACAACAGCATTAAAGGAAATCCGACCTTCAAATACTTCATGAATGTAATCGGGTACCCCTCTTTTCCTGCCAAACCTGCTACGATCAAATTAGCACTCGCACCAATCAATGTGCCATTGCCACCCAGACAAGCGCCTAAGGCCAAACTCCACCATAACGGCTCCAAATTGCTGATCCCCATATTGCCCATCTCCTGAATCAGCGGGATCATAGTTGCTACAAAAGGGATGTTATCCAGAAATGCCGAGGTAATGGCGCTGACCCATAAAATCATCATTGAGCTCATCAGCACATCACCATTCGTTATTTCAATCGCTTTTGCTGCCAGCTCTGCAATCACACCTGTCTCTACAAGCCCTGACACCAACACGAACAGTCCGATAAAAAAGAAGATCGTAATCCATTCCACGCTGTGAAAAGCTTTTTCCAGCATATGCTCCCCTCCGGTCAGCAGCAGCAGTAAAAATGCACCAGCCAGCGCAACCGTAGCGGACTCCAAATGTAACGCCTGATGTAAAAAGAACCCGGCAATCGTAATTGCCAGTACGATCAGACATTTTCGCAGCAGCTTATGATCCGTAATCATAACCTTCTCATCCATGTCCATGATGCTCTGCTGCAATTCAGGTGTAGTTTTAATTTGTTTACCGAACATCAATAACAGCAGCGGGATATACGCCAAAACAATGATGATAATCACGGGTGTCAGATTGCTAATAAAAGCCATGAAGGTCAGCTCCTTAACCGCACTGCCAATCATGATATTAGGCGGGTCTCCGATCAAGGTTGCCGTTCCGCCTACATTAGATGCGATAATTTGTGACATCAAAAAAGGCAGCGGATGTATGCGCAGTTGTCTTGTAATACTGAAGGTGACTGGCACCATAAGCAGCACTGTCGTCACATTATCCAAAAAGGCTGAAGCCACTGCGGTAATCACAAACAAAGCAATCAGTATTCTCTTCGGCTTCCCCTTCGCCAACTTGGCTGATTTCACAGCTGCGTATTTAAAAAGCCCCGTCTCAGCGGTAATCCCTACAATCATCATCATTCCTACAAGCAATCCTATAGTATTAAAATCGATGTGCTGCAGTGCCGTCTCCTGATCCACAATGCCCATCGCTATCATGACGATAGCTCCTAACATCGCCAGAATGGTACGGTGAATCTTTTCGGAAATAATAAGTCCATAAATAAGCAGAAAAATACCTATCGCCCAAACCGCTTGCTGTTCCATAATATCCCTCGGTCCTTCTATGTAATTTCGTTAACTTACAGTCTACTCATACTATAACCTTATTATCATAAAATAGATTTGTATTTTTCGCACTGGGATTGTGGAATCATTCCACTAAAAAACGACTCTGCCGGATGTTTATCGGAGAGCCGTTGTAGATTCGATTATTTCATTTTCAGAGCCTGAGGCTCCTTGAAAGCAGTTAACTTCCCTTTACTCTGCACAATAATCATCCCATCCTCCAGCAAGGTTGGGCCGAATACTCTACCTGATGTTTTGAGCTGCACGATAGGTTTGGCGGTAATTAGATCAATAGCAACCAATTTCCCATCGGTCTGGGCAACATACATGCCATGTCCGAGCAGATCGAAGCGGGCAATCGGATTGCTGATTCCTCCGTACTGGAACACAGATTTATTAGACATTTTAACACCATAGATGCTCTGTTCGTTACTAAAAAGAATTCTTCCATCATAAGGACCCGCCGCGTAGGATAACTTAGCTCCGATGGATTCATACGAATAATTATCTCGTGTTACGGCAGCTGGATCAACATCTACTGGGTAGCCATAGACTCCTTTTTGTCCCCCAATATATATCCTGTCCCCAATGATCCAGGCTCTGCCTCCGCTAGTCATATATTCTTCTTCTGGTTTCGGATGATTAGGATCTATATGAGTGGGGTTATACTCTACAGCCTTTACAAGCTTACCTGTCTTCACATCCAAATGATCGAGTGTCGTCAAAGGAAGAGGGTCTACCAATGTAGCTTCCCGTTGTGAGATAAGCGTAGTCCCCTCTGCTGCAATCGGAAGACTATGATTACCACTATTCCAAAGCTCTTTACCTGTTGTTCGATCAAACGCATGTAAAATGTCATACGTATACGCTCCGGACTCTGAGTTTTGAGCTAGCACCAGATTCCCCTCAACCATAAATGGTTCAAACAGCATTTCGCTGAAATTATCGCGCCACTGCAACTTGCCATCTTTCAGATTGTAGGCTTGAATATCGCCATTAGCAGCGAATAGCTGCTCTTTATCAATTAACAATTTACTGACACCTTTACTGGTTGCCGATGAGCTCCATTTATTTTTGCCCGTAGCCGCGTTAACTGCATAGATCGTACCTGCCTCCGAAGTGACGTAAGCCACGCCATCCTGATAGAGCAGCGGCGTTGTTAATTTGGAGCCGTATTTCCACATTACTTTTCCAGTCTGGACGTTAATTGCTAAAAGCTGACCCTTTTGAAGGATAAAAGCTTTGCCCGCTCCGACTGCAACAACACCCTTACCCATGATATAATCCGACGGCACATCTTTCAAAGCTGGCAAATCCATTGTTGTTGACCATTCAACCTTCGCAGCAGGCAGGTTTGCATAGTAATCATCACCATTCGAGCCTATAAAAGAGGTGTGTGGATCAACCGCAGCTGCTTGTACCGGATTTACCATAAGCAATACCCCTAAACCAATAACCGCAGTACGAAGATAAGATTTCAATATTGTTCCTCTCACCACCAAACTCCTCCTCATATAAGTAACTGCCTCATTTGGATAGCTTCTTAAAATCAAATATAATAATATTGGACGAGCAGGAAATAATCCTTATGGATTATTATTCCATTTTGTCAAAAACAACAGAAGAAATCAAAACATTTACTCACAAACTTACATTTTGTAAGTCATTGTGTTATAATAATCACATTCCTCCATACACGGACAGGCTTTAGCAAATATATGAATAACAAGGGGTTTGTGAGCATGAGTAACGAAGCAACCGCAGCACCAGCATCCGATTTTGAATTTGGTATCTATACCTTAGGAGACATCGTAGCGGATTGTCATACAGGGAAGAAGATCAGTCCAAAACAACGTCTCGACGAAGTTGTAGCTGCAGCTAAGCTGGCAGATGAGGCGGGACTTGATGTATTTGGTGTAGGTGAGCATCATCGTCTTGATTTTGTAATTTCTTCGGTGCCAGTGGTGCTGGCTGCCATTTCTCAGGTTACTAACAGAATTAAACTAACGAGCGCAACAACCGTATTAAGCACCATTGATCCTGTACGGGTGTTCGAGGATTTCGCCACACTTGATTTGCTGTCAAATGGACGTGCAGAGATTATTGCGGGGCGTGGTGCTTTTGTGGAGTCTTTTCCGCTCTTCGGGTATGAGCTTGAAGATTATCACCGTCTATTCTCCGAGAATATCAATCTACTCTTGGAGCTTAACAAACATGAAGTTATGAACTGGGAGGGCGCCTTCCGTTCATCGCTGAAGAATTCGGAGATTGCTCCACGTCCATTGCAAGAGAATCTTCCGCTCTGGATTGGTGTAGGCGGTTCTCCAGAAAGCGCGGAGAAGGCCGGGATGCTCGGGACCGGAATGGCTATCGCCATCCTAAGCGGCAGTCCAGAGCCTTTTCAAGAGCTTGCCGCAACCTATCGGCGTGCCGGAATTCAAGCAGGACATCCACCTGAGGATCTAAAGATTGCGATCACTAGCCACGGTTACATTGCTGAAACCTCACAGCAGGCTTTGGATGAATATTACCCTTACTACTATAGTTACCGTAACTCTATCAGTCCAAAACCGGGTCAAGAGTACAAGGTGTCTCGTGATGACTTTGGGCGATATGTATCTGCTGATAACACGATGGCTGTGGGCAGCCCGCAGCAAATTATCGAAAAAATTCTCTATCAGCATGAGCTGTTCGGTCATAGCCGCTTTATGACTCAGCTCGATATCGGCGGCCTTCCTTACGCTCAGGTAGCCAAAGCCATTGAACTTTTGGCAACAGAGGTTGCACCTGTAGTACGGCGTGAGATCGCCAAGAAGAACAGCCGTTAGAATGGAATACCAAAAAGGGGCCCTCAAGCCAACGGCTGAGGCCCCCTTTTTATAAAAAAAATCACGCAAAGGATGGTTTATTATTATCTACTTTTCCGCTGATAAGCTTCTTATATTCGTCGTCTCCGCCGTCCAAAGAAGGTGCAGTATAAATCTGAGCTGAAGCTGGCTGCTGAGCAGAATGACTCGAGCCCGCTTTTCTTTTGGTGCTTTTGTCATCGCCGCCTGCACTCCTGCTCCCACCACTCGCAGATCGGAGAACAGCATCGGATAAGCTGTTAATACCTTTTATTCTCTTCATGCTGAATCCTCTCCTACTAAATGATTGATGGTACGGAATAAATCCTGATTATTCCCAACTACCGCCTTAAGATCATCTGCAGATAATCCATCACTTCCTGAGAAATGAACGGAAAGAACATACTTCTTACCTAGAGGATAGCATAGGATATATACCTCTGCAACTTCCGTGCGTTGAAAAAAAGTCCATTTACTCGATAAAAATGCATCTACCACACTAGGCTGCTTCTCATTCCCTTTCGTTACAGACAAGGGATAGGAGTGACCGCGTCCGACATTCCCCCCCACCTGAACAAGTTGTTCCTTCTCTTGTGCCTGCCAGATGGCTGCACCGATTACACGACAATGCTTCGGAGGTAAAAAGGAATTGCGTATCGCCTCACTAAGTGCGTGATATTTATCTCCATTCTCGGAGATGGTCACATTACTATTATATTGCCAAAAAAAATGAAGGATACTTTCCTTGCGCCTTAAATCCATCTTTAGCTGCTCTAAATCTTTAAGCGGGTCACGGAATCTTCCACGTTCTTGAATACTATCAATAATCTTACCACAGCTCACATCCACAGCAGCCGTAGGATTATCGTGATGCACTTCATACTCTAAAGATGTAATTCCCGCTAAATCAGATAGCAGATGATATTCTTCTACATTTTCTCCAGGGATGAGATCATCACGCGCAGTTACCTGATCAGGCACTAGACAAAAAACACGGCTGCGCCGTAATCTAGCCCAAAACAAACCCATTTCAAACCCCGTATTATCGCGGGTCACATAATAATATTTACCACGGATTTTGGCGACATCATCTGGCGAGAACACAAATACGGCAAAATCGCTCTCATCCAAATTTCGCTCCAACGCCTCCATAGTGTATTCATTCGCCCGAAAAGCGTTGGCATACCAAGGATGCACTTCAGCATCCCTCTTCAGCTGCTCATGAATCGCTCTTGCATAACGTATAGACTCCCTGGAAGATCCAATGAATAGCTTTGGTTTAGTCACGGCAATGCTCCTTCATCCTCTTTCCCGATATGTAATAATTATACAAGTCTTTAGACCACCAGAAAAGAGGCCATATTCTCAAAAAATATTATTCTAAACCTCGTAAATTGGGTAAGGAATTACGACTACTCTCAAAAAGCGAGGATACTATGAACAAAATGATAGGTGTCACCCTGCTCACAGCTTGCCTTTTGGGTATAGCAGCGCCACAGTCTGCTGAAGCAAAGACAGCAGCGGGAAGTTATACCGCACAGGTATATGCGAGTTCTTTAAATGTACGCGATGAACCGGCTAAGAATGCAACTGTTGTAGGATCAATTAAGAATGGGGCTCGGGTTACTGTGACTGATGAGCAGCACGGATGGTTAATGGTTAAGGCGGGGAGCACCTCTGGCTGGGTAGCGGGTTATTACCTAAAAAAGGTGAACAGCAACTCCCTGCAATCCAGCGCTTCTGGAACGTCTATTGCTACTAAAACCAATACTGCCTCGTCAACATCAGCCAATACTTCTAGTAGAACTTCAAAGGCTACAGTCACGGCTGATTCTCTGCGCATCCGAAGTGGCCCAGGAACTCACTATAAGGTGCTCGGTTCTTTAAAAGCCAAGGATACAGTCACTCTCCTTCTTCATCAGAACGGCTGGGCTCGAATTCGCACAGTCAGCGGTGAAACTGGTTGGGTGGCAGAGCAGTATATCCGAAGTGGAAGCACATCAAGCAGTACAAGCAGTACAAGCAGCATAAGCACCGTCCAGCATAAAGGCGGACTACGAGGAAAGCTGATCGTCATCGATCCTGGTCATGGCGGCAGTGATCCGGGCATGCTTGGCACTACATATAACACCATGGAAAAAGATTTGAATCTGCATACTGCACTTTATGTCCGCGATGCTCTTGTTGCTAAAGGAGCACGGGTAGAGATGACGCGCACCCGAGACGATCAGAAGCCGACGTTAGCTCGTCGTGTTCAGATGAGCCAAGCCCTGCGTGCTGATGCTTTTGTAAGCGTTCATTATAATTCTTCACCTAAAAATGTGTCCGGAACGTTGACCTTCTTTTATTCAGAAGCGGATGATTTGAAGCTGGCGCGGGCGATTGAAACCCGGCTGGGGCAAGGCATCGGTCTGAAAAGCAACGGGTTGTCCTTTGGCGATTATCACATCCTAAGGGAGAATCGGATTCCAGCTACCTTGGTTGAGCTTGGATTCCTTACCAATCCTACAGACGAGTCCATTGTCCGCAAGGCCTCCTATCAGAAAAAAGCGGCTAAAGCCATCGCTGAAGGCGTTGCGGATTATTTTAAATAACTGGCTGGAACAACACTCCAAAAAAAGCCCGACCCATGTATCTCTCAGGTATGATCTCAGGAGATCTGTGGGTCGGGCTCTTTTGACTGCTTCCTTATACGAGCATTTGATAGACCAAGAACAAGTTCAACGATACAACCAGACCGGAGATAATCCAGCCCAGAGTGGCTGTCATTTTGCGATTCACTAACCCGCCCATAATCTGGCGATTGCTTGTAAACACAACCAGCGGAATCAACGCGAACGCAATCCCAAAGGACAGGATCACCTGACTGATCACGAGTGCTTTGGTTGGATTCACACCAAAACCAATGATCGCTAGTGGCGGAATGATGGTAATCGCACGGCGCAAGTACAGGTTAATTCTTTTGTTGATGAAGCCTTGCATAACCACATCGCCAGCCATAGTCCCTACGGAGGAACTCGACAGTCCCGCAATGAGTAGTCCCAACCCAAACGAGATCGCCGTTACTGGCCCAGCTAAGTGACCAAATTGTTGAAACGCGACATCCAGATCCTCAACCACGAGACCATTTTTGAAAAACAATGCCGCGGAGACAATAACCATAGCCAGATTTACTGCACCTGCGATAATCATCGCAATAATAATATCTATAAATTCCAATTTGAAAATCTGTTTTTTCTCCGATTCATTCACCCCGACGATACGGTTCTGTGTAAGTGATGAATGCAGGTAAATCGCATGTGGCATCACGGTTGCACCTAGAATTCCTGCGGCCAATAGGATGCTGTCCACCCCTTCAAACTTAGGTGTAAACATGCCTACGGCAACTGCTCCCATATCCGGTTTAGCTACAATAACTTGAAAAGCGAAGGCTAATACGACTATAAGGATCATCGCGGCAATCCCTGCCTCTAAGGAGCGATATCCCCGGCGTTGCAGCTCTAAGATAGCAAATGAGCCCACCGCAGTAATCAGTGCTGCTGGCAGCATCGGAATATCAAATAAGAGATATAGTCCTAATGCCGCCCCGATAAACTCTGCCAGATCCGTAGCTATAATCACTAGCTCACTTTGAATCCATAAGAAGATCGATACACTCTTCGGAAAACGATCATGGGCGATCTCAGGCAAGTTCTTGCCTGTCGCAATCCCCAGCTTGGCGGATAACGCTTGGATTAGCACAGCCATTAGATTAGAGGCCACGATCACCCACAATAAGAGATATCCATATTTGGAGCCCGCCGTAATATTGGTGGCAAAATTACCTGGATCCAGATAAGCAACAGCAGCGATAAAAGCTGGGCCTAGAAAAGGAAGTAATCGTTTAATCCCTTTGATCTCCCCGTTAAGTACGGCTTGTGCTGAAATCGAGTTCTTATGTTGTTTTATATGTGGTTGTTCTACTAAAGTTTGTTCGAGCATTTCAATTCCTCCTCTTGCCCTGAAAAAGTTGTCTATATACACGAAAGTTTCCCCTGTGCAACTTATATTTAAAGTATATGCTTATTTCTGAAAAATGTAAACATGTTTCATATGGAATTTTCATTTGCTTGTTCACCAACGACTAGGCACAAAAAAAGCTGGACGATGATCAGGAATTACCCGATCTTCGCCCAGCTTAAGCTGCTTATGAATTTTTCTTCCATGTGTCCTTCAGCGGTACTATCCGGTTCAGCACCAGCTTATCTGCCGTGGTATACTTCTTATCCACGCAGAAAAATCCATGCCGGATCAATTGAAACTTATCCTCTGGTCTTGCGTTGCCCATCGATGGCTCCAGCAAACAATCCTTCAGGACCGTTAAGGAATCTGGATTAAGATACGCGTCCCAGCGCTCACCGTCTTCTTTAGGACCGTCGTTATCTTTCAGCAGACGCTCATATAGATGAACATCAGCCTTGATAGCCTGGTCTGCCGATACCCAGTGAATGGTTGCCTTAACCTTCCGTTCATTAAACCCGCTTCCGCTCTTCGTTCTCGGATCATAGGTGCAGCGAAGCTCTAGGATTTCTCCGGTAACTTCATCCTTGATTACTTCATTGCACTTTATGAAATAAGCACCCTTCAGCCTTACTTCGTTCCCCATAGTCAGCCTGTGATACCCTTTTGGCGGCTCCTCCATGAAATCTTCTTGTTCAATATAAAGGATCCGTGAAAAAGGAACCTCTCTTTCTCCAAGTGACTTATCTTCACTGTTATTCTCAATCGTCAGCCATTCGTTATGATCTTCAGGATAATTAGTAATGACCACTTTTAAAGGCTTAAGAACAGCCATCACACTTGGAACCTTTGCCTTCAAATCTTGTCTAAGCGCATGCTCTAACATGGCAATATCCACAATGGTGCTATTTCTGACAAAGCCAATTTCCTTCACAAAATTCCGGATACTCTCCGGCGTAAAACCTCTTCTGCGTAAACCGCGAAGCGTAGGAAGTCTCGGGTCATCCCAGCCATCCACATAATGGCCTGTAACCAGCTGTCTGATATACCGTTTACTCGTCACAACTCCGGTGATGTTCACCCGTCCAAACTCTCTTTGCTTAGGAGCCTCAGGGATATCCAGCTCCTTCAATACCCACTCATAGAGCGGCCGATGATCCTTAAATTCAATCGAGCATAAGGAATACGTAATCCCTTCGATAGCATCTTGTATAGGATGGGCAAAATCATACATCGGATAGATACACCATTCGTTACCCGTTCTATAATGCTCCGCATGAATGATTCTGTAAATCACCGGATCACGTAAGTTGATATTAGGTGAGCTCATATCTATTTTAGCCCGCAACACTCTGGCTCCCGTTGGATAATCTCCAGCTTTCATCTCCGTAAATAACCGCAAATTCTCTTCCACAGAACGCTCCCGGAACGGGCTGTTTTTTCCCGGCTCCGTAAGCGTCCCTCTATAGGCTGTCACCTCTTCAGGTGATAAATCACAGACATACGCCTTTCCTTTTCGGATTAACGTAACTGCGCTATTGTATATTTTCTCAGAATAGTCTGATCCATAAAAAATATAGTCCGGTGGATAGCCCATCCATTGAATATCTTCGATGATGGCATTTACATACTCCAGATCCTCTTTTAAAGGATTGGTGTCATCAAAGCGCAAATGGAACTTCCCGCCATACTTTTTCGCAGTCGTATAGTTCGTATGAATAGCATACGCACTGCCAATATGCAGATACCCGTTAGGCTCCGGTGGGAATCTCGTGCAAATATCTCTACTGTAAGTCCCTGCTTCCAGCTCTTCTTGAATCAATCTGTCGATGTAACTCTCTGCTAATACTTCCGGTTCCTCGTTCATTGGTGTTACCTCCTGTTTATAAGTGATATCCGCCTGCTTAATCTGCAAAATAAAAAGAACCTCACCTCCAAGACTTATGGTCTTGGGGACGAAATTCTCGCGGTACCACCCCAGGTTCATTAATATGTCGCCATATTAATCTCATCAAGTACGGCAAAACATCTTAAGCAGTGCTTATACTCTAGCTCTATAACAGGAGCTCCCGTCATATCATCCCCTTAATCCGGTTCCGATATGCCCCTCAGAGGCTTGTTTCGATAAAATCCCCCTTACCCTGTTCTCATCATCCAGGGCTCTCTGTGAAGGAATGATTTCATGTACTCTTCTCGTCATCGCGTTTGATTATTTTGTATAGGATACCAAAAAGATAACCCTATGTAAATGTGCTTATTCCCCGCTCAGCGCCGCTAGAAGTTCCAATACTACTTCATTGTCAGGCTCTGCAGCCAAAGCTCTACGCGCGTATTCCAATGCAGCAGCTTCAGCTCCTAGCTCGTAGTTACAAATTGCCATGCTATAAAGCACTGATGCCAATGGTTCTTCCGTGCTCGCATGCATGGAGCGTTCTAAGTAACCCAATGCTTCCGCGAATTTATCCATTTCATACAGCAGCAACCCCGCATCTAGCGACAGATCATAACTCTGTTCCATCGGATAATAGCCCGTCCACATCAACTGTATACCTCGCTGTAGATCCAGCATTTCTTCATCACTGGCACCCGGCAGCAGCTCCGAAATCTGTTCAGCGCTATGGATAAACCATTCAGCATCATACCCACCCAAACGCCAAAAGGCCAAAATTTGCTGCAGCCCCATCGTATCTAATTGCTGATCCATCCATTCCTTCATACTAAAGAAATCATCCGGGCCAAAACGTTCTATAAACCGCTTGTAACCCAGCCGAGTGTTTGTATAGCTCAGCGGTGTTGGTAGCATAAGAATACAGCCGATGTTCAGGTTTTTATAGTGATGACTGGTGAATATTGAATGCGCCCCTTTTTGTTTCAGCACATGCTCTATCGCATGATAATTCGCGGTCAAAGAGAAGCTTCCGTGATGAATCAGCAATGGAGGTTCTGCAAATTCCCAGTTCTCTAAGCGATGGTCTCCCTTATCCGCTGTAAGCAGCACGAATCCCTCTGTAGAGAGCCGCGCAAGCCGCTCCAGACAAGTAAGCCCCACCACCGGAAAGAGTATATGTGAATCCTCCAGCTTCTGCTGATAAAGCGCTATAACGTCATGATAGGGATAAGTCTCCTCTTCATAACTAGCCGCACGCCTATAATGGTACTGCGGGATGATTTTGCCGAGCGCATCGGAGGGGTTATCCGGATCAACTTCCGCCGAATACTGGATCGAAACCTCACATTCATATATTTTTCCTTCATCCACATAAATTAATTCTTGCGGAATGCTGTCAAAAAAGTAATTTGCCACAATCACCAATGGCTGCTGTAAATCACCCGGCCGAATGCTGAGCTTAGCGTGTACTAAATGTAGTTCTACATCCTGCACAGCATCAAAACGAGCGAAGTCCAAAATACCCTGCTCTACGTAAGGAAGTAGGCTCGGGTGCTGCTGCCAGCTGGATATATTTTTGGAAGGCAAATCACTCATCACATAACGAAAAGGAGGAAGAGGAATATCTGCGTAGTCTACGATTTCACATAACTTTTTAAGCACATGGAAGGCTAACCGGCCTGCTCCTGCTCCAAGTTCTAGAATCGTAACGGTCTCTGAGAGATGCCCTTGTCCAGCCCGGTCTTGCAGAAATCCAAAGATCATCTCTGCGTATGCTGTCGCAATCATAGGGTTACTCGTAATGTACTGCGGGACCTGATCATTATTCCAAGCCTTTAATCCCTGCTCTTCATAATATGTTCGTTGCAATTCCCAAATCGGTGCTTCGCTGAAGCGATATTGCTGTTCTTTGTTACCTGTCATCTGTTTCTTTACCCGCTCTCTGTCTAGCTTGTTGGAATAATCTATAGCAATTGCCTTATTGCGCTCTCAAGGTGCGTGACCTGAAAATGACGTATTCAGCCTCTGTTGGTATGTTAACGGAAAATGATAATAATGCCGTCTTGGCGGTTGAGGAATCAGGTCCTTTCAACGTTTGATAAAAAGAATTCCCTTTACTGTCCACACTCACCAGCTCTAATTCAGCGTTTCCTTTAGGGATGATGAATCCGGAGGTATTTTGCACGCCTAAGGTCAATCTATATTCTTTCCCGGATTGAGCCTGCGTTAGCATAGTAGGATATAACGGATACGGATGTGCTGTCGTTTCGAGTGGATAAGGAGCAAGCGCACGATCTGCCTCAGGCTTCACCCATTCCTCCCCTTTTCTGGCTCCAATACCAAGGGTTAATTTATTCACATTATTAAATTGCACTTCCCAGCGAAAAGACTTAAGCCCTTCTAAAATGGGAGACGCCGGAACAAACAGAGTGCCATCCTTTATCTCTGGAGCAACGCCTAATGAATCTACGGTCTCCCCATTAAAATCTGCCTCTAGCTGCCCTGCTTTAATATTTCCTACCGATCGGTCCAGCAGTGAAACAGTAATACTCTTGCTCAGAGCGTCATAGAGCAAATCTGCGCCAATCGCATTGGAGAAGGCTCGAATCGGCACCATTAATTTACCTGCTTTGAAATAAGGGGCGAGTTTACCTGGAAAAAGCACGTATTATCCCCCGTATGACAGTGGCATTACCTGTGTCCCTAACTGGACAGCTGCCGACACCGATGTAGGTGTAACCGCAGATCCCGCGGCGAACATAATCACTAATAGACCTATTACGTAAGCTTTTATTTTCCCTAATCGTTGTAAGGACTCCTTGATGTGAATCATCACAAACCCCTCTCCAGTTCATCTAGAACCTTAGCCTCTATTAGTAATAATCAATGATGACCCTACACATGTCAACTTGTACCACTTCTGCTATCCATCATAAAAGACAGCATTCCGCATATATTTTCATTGAACTCTTAAGGAACAAGAAAGGAGAACCTCTTATGACTTCTGCTGGACAGGATTCGGCAAACAAAACAAACATCCCCCAGCCCATCCGAAGCGATGGCACAGGGGGATTAGATAAAGGACCCCGCGATGTTATGCGGGATCTTGAGAATCCGGATATGTTCGTTCCTCCGGTGACTGATGCGGGCCTGGTTCCCAATTTGAAATTTTCTTTCTCTGATGCGCATATGCAGCTTAATCATGGTGGCTGGTCCAGAGAAGTAACCGTCAGAGAACTCCCTATCGCAACTACACTGGCAGGTGTGAATATGAGCCTGACCCCCGGTGGAGTACGAGAGCTTCACTGGCATCAGCAAGCGGAATGGTCTTATATGCTGTTAGGCCGCGCTCGGATTACTGCTGTGGATCAGAATGGACGGAACTTTATAGCAGATGTAGGACCTGGTGATCTATGGTATTTTCCGCCGGGTATTCCTCACTCTATACAAGGTCTTGAAGAAGGCTGTGAATTTCTCCTTGTCTTCGACGACGGAAGCTTCTCTGATCTGAATACCTTGTCTATTTCCGATTGGTTCGCCCATACGCCTAAAGAGGTACTTTCAGCTAACTTTGGAATACCTGCCGAGGCCTTTGACTCCATCCCCACTGAACAAGTCTATATTTATCAGGATCAAGTTCCCGGCTCATTACAAAGCCAAAAGGTGCAATCGCCGTATGGAGAAATTCCACAGAGCTTCAAACATTCGCTGTTGGCACAGCCTCCATTGAAGACTCCTGGCGGGAGCGTCAGAATCGTTGACTCCAGCAACTTTCCGGTCTCCAAGACCGTGGCTGCTGCACTGGTAGAGATTGAACCTGGAGGAATGAGAGAGCTCCACTGGCACCCCAACAACGATGAGTGGCAATATTATCTTACCGGAAAAGGACGGATGACTGTGTTTGCCGGAAACGGTGCAGCACGTACCTTTAATTACAGGGCTGGCGATGTTGGGTATGTTCCTTTTGCATTTGGACATTATATTCAGAATACAGGAGAAGAATCGTTGTGGTTCCTCGAAATGTTCAAAAGTGACCGTTTTGCCGACGTCTCTCTGAACCAATGGATGGCTCTCACTCCCCATGAATTGGTTCAAAGTAATTTGAACGTTGGGCCCGAAGTGATCAATGCCTTACGGAAAGTGAAATGGCCAGTGGTGAAATACCCTAAGTTAAAAGAATAGGTTACTTTCTCCCTTTGCTTATTCACCCGTCTCCGCAAATTGTTTGATTCTTTCACCAATCTGGTCACGCACATGCTGGAACACTGCCCACTTCTCTTCATCACTCCCTTGCGCTTTTGCCGGATCATCGAAGCCCCAGTGTTCCCGTTTGACCTGCGGAGGGGTCATTGGACATTTATCCGCAGCATCTCCGCATAAGGTAATGACCAGATCGGCATTGTTCAGCAGATTAGCATCAATAATATCCGAAGTCTGGCCGGAAATATCTATGCCTACTTCGCTCATCGCTTGTACAGCTTTTGGATTTAGACCGTGAGCTTCAATACCTGCACTGTACACACTCCATTCTTCTCCTAGATATTGCTTAGCCCAGCCTTCAGCCATCTGACTTCTGCAGGAATTCCCTGTACATAAAAAATAAATCGTTCTCTTGTTCATCTTGATCTTCCCCTGTCCAAATTAGTTAATCAACAACCACATATAAAGACCTAAAAGCGTAATAAATAACGTTGGAATGGTTAAAATAATACCTGTCTTAAAATACGTTCCCCAAGAAATCTTCACGCCTTTAGCCGAAAGTACATGTAGCCACAGCAGTGTGGCGAGTGAGCCAATCGGAGTGATCTTCGGTCCTAAGTCCGAGCCTATAACATTCGCATATATTAAAGCCTCTCTAATGATTCCAGTGGTATGCGTCGCATCAATGGCAAGCGCGTCAATCAGAACGGTAGGCAGATTATTCATCAGCGATGAGATCAATGCAGCTATGAAGCCCATACCCATCGTTGCGGCAAATAAGCCCTGATCAGCAATAGACCCAATCATCTTAGCAAGTAAATCCGTCAGCCCAACATTTCGAAGTCCATATACTACGACATACATTCCGATAGAAAAGAACACAATCGCCCAAGGCGCTCCGGTAATCACTTCTTTCACCTTGACGTAAGGGCTTCTTCTCGCGAGAAGCAGGAACAAAATAGCTATGATCCCCGCAACCACAGATACCGGAATACCCAAAAATTCGCTGACAAAATACCCTACCAAAAGAACAGCCAATACAATCCATGACAGCTGGAACATTTTTTTGTCTTTAATCGCCTCATGCGGATCTTTTAGCTGTGAATCGTTAAAGTGCTTGGGAATACTTTTTCGAAAAAAGAAATAGAGCACTACGATGCTCGCCACAAGTGAGAACAGCGTAGGTATAATCATCTTGCCTGCATACTCCATAAACGTAATCCCGAAAAAATCCGCTGATACGATATTGACCAGATTGCTGACCACGAGCGGCAATGAGGTGGTATCGGCAATAAAACCGCTGGCGATAATAAACGGAAATACTTTTTTCTCATCAAAATGCAACGCCCTTACCATCGCAAGCACAATAGGCGTAAGAATCAGAGCCGCTCCATCATTCGCAAAAAATGCAGACACTAACGCACCAAGAACGATAACATACACAAACATTCGTCTGCCATTCCCGCGGGCAGCCCGCGCCATATGTAAAGCAGCCCATTCAAAAAATCCGATTCGATCCAGAATTAAAGAAATCAGAATAATAGCCACAAACGCTAAAGTAGCATTCCACACGATCTGCGTTACATCCAGAACATCATTAAAGCTGACTACCCCAGCTAGCAAAGCTATGATCGCGCCACCGCAGGCTGACCATCCAATTGATAAATTACGGGGCTGCCAGATTACAAGGATTAAAGTTACTAAAAATATAAGGATAGCTACAATAGCCAAAGTGCCATCCCCCTTTTACTGCAAATCCACATCTTTTTCAACACTCCTATATAAGCATGTGACTTCAATCCAACATCATTATATAACTATATGATTATATATAAATCAAAAAAATCCTTACCTGAAATTTAGTCGCAGCATGGCTCTTTAGCCTCTTTATTCAGTTCAGCCAATATCGATTTGGTACTAGGCATCTGTTGAAGAACAGCCTTAAGATGTGGTTTATCCTCGACATTTAACGAATAATGTACCCACTGTCCCCGCTTGCTTTCCCTAACGATTCCTCTACTTTTCAATTTCCGTAAATGCTGGCTAATCGCCGGCTGGGAAATGTCAAAGATATCAACGAATTCACACACGCACCATTCCCGCTCTTTCAGAAGAGAAAGCATTGCCAATCGTGTCTTATCTCCGAACAGCTTCAAGTCTTCAGCAATTTCCGTTAGTGTCTGCATTCCTTCTCTCCTCCTCTTGAAAGTATATAAGCTAATACTTATATTCTAGTGAATCTACCAGTCGGAAGCAAGAGTTAATTTTTAGCGGGCTATCGTCCACTCATGCTCCAACATACTGAACATCAAAGAATCCCGCCATCCATCTTTAATAAGCAAAGCATCCCTTAATCTTCCCTCATAGGTCATACCTATCTTGGTGAGTACCTTGGATGATCCGCTATTTCTAGGGTCACAGGTCGCATATATTCGATGTAGTTGCAGTTCTTCAAAACCAAATTTCAACATTCGTCTGGCCGCTGCTGTAGCGACTCCCTGTCCCCAGGCATCAGGATGGACAATATAGCCGATTTCGCCGCTTCTGTCTGTATGGCTTCTAATATTTAATTCAATCATGCCGATCAAATGTTCAGTTCCTACTGCAACTATGGCTTGCGCGAACCGAGTTCTGGGAACTTTTTGAGAGTCTTCTATTGCTTGGTTCACAAATGAAAGGGTCTGATCAGCAGTATTTGGACCCCAAGCTTGAAAACGGCATACACGTTCTTGTGAACAATAGGCATGTACATCTTGCCAGTCCGTAAACTTCAGTTCGCGTAGATAGATAGGATTTCGCTCTAGCATCATCATCTTCCCCCTCAGCGTTTGCCTTAAGCTTCAGCCCGTTAACTATTCATAGGGTTGAGAGACAGGGATCCAGACGATAAACTGGGTTCCTTCCCCAACCTTGCTCTCCACTTCTATTTTACAATCATGCATTTTTAGAATTTTTAATACAATAGATAATCCAAGTCCATTCCCTTTATGAACGCTGCTCCGCGCTTTATCCACCATATAAAAACGATCAAAAATGCGGGGCAATGCTGCCTCTGGTATGCCTTGACCAGAATCTTTAATAGAAACCTTCACAAACGCTATAGAACGCTCGATTTCGACATGAATGATACCCTCTTGGCTTGTATATTTTATAGCATTATTGATTAGGTTTTGCCAGACTTGATCAAACAAATCTTTATCCACCGTAATTTGGCAGGGTAATAAATCCAATTCTATCTGAATGTTTTTCTGTGCCCATTGTGGCTCCGCCAGAACGATCGCTCTTCTTAACTGTTCATCCAGCTGAAAAGTGGTGAGATTAACCGGATGATGTTCTGAATCAAGCGAGGCTAATCTAAGCAGATTGTCACTTAGGCGGGATAAGCGCAGCGTTTCCTGATAAATAATATCCAGATGTTCTTTTTGCTCTTCTACTGGAACGACACCATCTTGCAGCGCTCTAGTAAACCCTCTAATGGACGTAAGCGGAGACTGCATTTCATGAGAGACATTGCTGACAAAATCATCACGAACAGAGTCTATCTTTTGCAGCTCACTAGCCATATGATTAAAGCTTTCCATCAGTTCCCCGAACTCATCTTGATTTTTATGCGTCAAGCGCACAGATAAATCGCCTGATGCCATTTTTTTAGCTGCTTCCGTCAGACGTTTGATAGGCTTAACAATGAATCCGGACATCAAGAGAATCAGTAAACTTCCAATGACTAAGACCGTTAGAAGTGTAAAAAACACGTTGCGTCTGAATGTGATCAAGCTCGACGAAAAATCAATTTTAATGATGAGCGCAGCTTTCTCCTTATCTACGATGGGAATGCCAACAATAGCAACACCAGACTTATCATTAAGCATCACTGCGTCTGTGGAATCTGGCTTAAATAGAGCGGCAACCTTCTCCTTATCCACTGAAAAAACAGCATCACTCCACTCATTCACTCTCACTTTCGCAATATCGACCCCATATTTATTGAGCAGTTTAGTAAATGCCTGTGCTTTTTCCGGATCATCGATTAGGGTAAGCACTTTGGCTACGTCTCCAGCTACTCTAATGAAGATATGGTTTGGGGTCACATTATTTTCGGAAAACCGTACATTTAGCAAAAAAGAGATCATTAAGCTGACGATCACAATCCCAATGAACGTAATGACAATACGCAGACGCAGGCTTTTTTTCAACATTTAGGCCAACTCCAGACGGTATCCAAGTCCTCTTACCGTAGAAATAATTAGCTCGGGAATCGATTCAAGTCTTTCTCTCAGACGTTTGATATGCACATCTACCGTACGCTCGTCGCCTTCATAATCGACACCCCAAATATTTTCTATGAGCTGAGAACGCGTGAATATTTGCCCTGGCGAACCCGCCAGAGCAAATAACAACTCACATTCCTTTTTCTTCAACTCCACCGTTCTCTGAGCCGTAACAACGTTCAAATTCCCCAGATCAATCATCACTGCGCCTAGTTGAATCACACTCGAGGAGGTTAAATGATATCTTTTTAATAGTGATTTTACCCTCAGGACCAATTCAATGGGATCAAACGGTTTGACTAAATAATCATCTGATCCGGCATTAAATCCTCTGACTTTGTCCTTAGATTCTCCTCTAGCTGTAACCATCAGAATTGGAATATCGATATAAGATCGGATATCTTCGGTCAATTCAATACCATCTACATTTGGCATCATCACATCTACAATCACCAAATCGATCTTTGTATGCGCTAGAATGTCTAATGCCTCTTGACCGTCTGCTGCTTCCACTACGGAAAATTGGTTTTTTTCAAGATATAATCGTATTAATCTACGGATATGAGAATCATCATCCGCCACTAGAATCGTGTTCATCTCTCAATTTTCCTCTCCGCTAACCTATTTATTCATATCGTAGAGATTCCATTGGATCCAGTTTGGCAGCCTTAGAGGATGGCATCAAACCGGCGATAATACTAATCAGGGTACTCACAACGATCCCAAATAACACATAATAACCGGATAGATTAATAAGTTTCACTCCAAAAGCATTGTCCAAGAGAATATTTAACACATAACTAATGACAATGGCAAAGAGTACCGCAAAGATACCGCTGAATACACCTAATAAAGCTGATTCAGAAAAGAATATACGTTTGATATCTTTTTTCCTTGCGCCAATTGCCCGAAGAATCCCAATTTCCTTAGTCCGTTCCACTACACTGATATATAGCACAACCAATATCATGATCCCTGATACGAGAAGTGAAATCCCGGCAATACCAGAGAGAACTATAGTAGCCATATTCACATAAGTTGTGATTCGCTCCATGATTTTTGCCGATTGAGAACCTGAGAATCCAGCATCAACAGCGGCTGCATTAATATCATTCACATATTTCATATCGGTTGCAAAAGCATTAACTTGAATTGGACCTATTGTAATCCCCTTGTCAACATACATTTGCTCCAAAGTCTGCGCTGGAAGATAACCCGTGGGTTGCATTTGCGCTCTTGGATCAGTGCTTTCATAAATACCAGAGATAGTGACTTCTTGTTCCAATGTGATCGGTTTATGCTTAGCATCCATTTCATTAATATATAGATAAATCGATTTCCCTACTAAAGACTCTGGACTGTCATTTCCACTTAATTTACTTGCCGTTTTCACGGGTAATAATATCTCTTTGCCCTCTGGAAAAGCCCCTGCGGTAATCGTCTCTTTAGCAAAAGCATCCGTTAAGGTTGTTAATTGTGTAAGACTAACCGTCTGATCTGCATAAACCATAGTAGATTTGCCCGAAATGGAAGTGATGGTTTCTACATAATCAACATTTGGAATATTTCGGATGGTTTCAATATCGGCAGCCGTAAACGTTTCGCCGGGCAACATCATTGCCTCTGGACCTTGCATGCCTTTAGCTTCTTCACTGGGTTTAGTTATATCCACGAGTAAAGGATCCATACTTGAATTAATTTCGTCATTCATATAGTTCGTAATTCCATTCCCTAAGGAAAGCATCAACAGTACGCTTAAAATACCAATAGACCCACCCAAAGCTACCAATACATTACGTTTGGCGTTGAGTTTCATGTTCTGCAGAGCCATTTTAAAAGATGCAAATAAACTGAGATTCCGGGATGACCCCTCTCCTCCATCGTAACTAATCAAAGAGCGGTCCTTTAACTGAATATCATCTTTAATCCGTCCTTCTTCCACCTTTACGATACGGGTACCAGAGTCGGCTACTTTCTGTGAGTGGGTCACGGTAATGACCAATATCCCTCTTTTGGCTATGCTGTCCAATAAGGCTAAAATTTGATCGCCGGTATCCTTGTCCAAGGCCCCTGTAGGTTCATCTGCCAAAATAATATCAGGATTATTCGCTAGCGCGCGGGCGATGGACACTCTTTGCTTCTGTCCACCGGACAGCTGATTGGGACGTTTTTTCAGGTGCTCTTTCAAGCCTACCTCAGTCAAAATATCTATAGCACGTTTATTACGGTCCTTCTCACTGGTATCCGTCATCTGCATCGCCACTGTAACATTCTCCAAAACTGACAGATGCGGGATCAGATTGAAATTTTGAAAAACGAAGCCAATATTGTTCTTACGATAATCATCCATTTCCTTTTCGGTCATCGTGCTTAAATTCTTTCCGCGGACAAGGACCTCGCCCTCATAATCGGAGTCCATTCCCCCAATGATGTTCATCAGTGTGGACTTTCCGCAGCCAGACTCACCTAGAATAGAGACGAATTCACCTGTCTCAAAGCTTAGATTCACATCATGGAGTACTGGTACCTTTTCTTTACCGTACAAAGTATATGATTTCTTTACATGTTTAACTTCTAATATTTTCATTTGTTTCTCTTCCTCTCCTGGTCATGCTCTATATCTCTTTTGATGTTTCATATCCTAACAAATTTGTGTGAACTGATAATGAACTGGATAGCCACATGGAAGAGTCAGAGCTACAGCAAATATTTAGGTTAAGCAATATAAAAAGGCGAATTCACACTCAAAATGAGTGGAACTCGCCTTTTCTATTCGACTTATTTTCAAAAGAAATTAGTGCATGAGGTGATAAGCTAATCCTCCAACTTGTTTTCCGGCGTAATAAACGATGTCTATAATCACCACTGTTAATATAAATTTCGAGAGCAGCGGATATTTCTTAAATAAAGGCTTTATATTTTTCTCTATGTACTCCATTCGCGCGCGCCTCCTTTCTTAAGCTAGTGCTCTTTTTCGGATCAGCCTAATCTGGCCTCTATGATTGATTTCATCCTCAAAAACGTGAAACCACATAAAATAGTAGTTCGCAGGTTTGTTATGCCAGAATTCCTCTTCAGTATATAACCAATTATCATCGACGGTTGCGAATAATTCATAAGTCTTTTGTCTAACTTCATTTAGGCGATCTAAATAATAGCTCAGGTCATTCCCCTTAATATTGGCTCGTCCTTCGTCTCCTAAATTTAATGCTGGCCCCCATCTCGTTAGCTCTTCTTCAGACAAATCTCTTTGCTCAAACGTTGCCACTTGATATGCATATTCTACAGCAGCGTAGTGCAATAATAACGCTCCAATAGAGTTACTCTGAGCATCCAATAAATAATCCAGTTGTTCCACAGTTAGACCCTTAACGGCTTCTAATGTTGTATATCTTGCATAGTTCATCATGGATAAAAGTCGGCTGATTTGCGGGGAGTAACCTGGGATATCTGTAATCAAAAATATTTGGTTCATGTCAATCATATGGATGTTCCTCCTTGATTTCTTCAGAATAATACTCTAAATACCGGAATGGTTCAGAATTATGAATTACAGGTAATGACGATCAAGATGTCAAAGTGAGGTGCTTAACACCATGAATAAAACTAACAAAACTATGTATTGGGTTGTATGGGCTTCAACTTAGAAAGTCTCCATCCTAACAAGACCTAGTCGCTTCCCTTCCACTATAGCTTCGGATCTGGAATGTACACTAAGCTTCTCAAAGATTCTCGTCAGGTTATACTCTACAGTCCTTTGTGACATTAAAAGCTTGCTGGCTATGTCTTTATTGCTTTTTCCACTAGCTACTTCTTGGAGTATTTCCTGTTCTCTTTGATTAATGGACACTTCTTCAAGCAGCCGATTATCCCGGTGATTAGAAATCTTGATATCATTTCTTCGTAGCTGTTTAAGTAAAGACACCGGAATGACCGCCTCATTCCTTAGTGCACAACGAATGGTATTTAACAACTGTTCCCGGGAAGCTGTTTTAGAGATAAATCCTATGACCCCTGACTCCATCAAAAGATTATAATGAGCACTGATCTCATATCCGGTATAAATCACCACTTTAGATTCAGGATCACGTTGAACGGCTCTTTTGGCGAATTCAAGTCCGCTGATCGTAGGCATGTTGAGGTCGCATAAGATCACATCAAATTCTTGTTGCTCCAGCCTATCCAAAGCTTCCATCGCTGACAAAACAAAAGTAACCTCCATATCCGCGTCCTGCTCAATCATAGTTTTGGTTCCTTCTCCGACTGAAGGATGATCATCAACCAACAAGATACGTATCATCGTCATCGCCTCCTCTGTGCTTTTCTTCTACAAAAGCCATTGTCGGTAAATAAATAATAACCTCCAGTCCCTTCCCTTTCTCCGAGGTAAAAGTGCACTCCCCCTCTAAGCTAGCAACACGTTCTTTGATTCCAGACAGGCCCATATGCTGAAAAGATTCCCTGATATCAACTATATTCATGCCAATCCCATCATCCTTATATCGAAAATAGAGGTGCTCTTGCTGGTCCAGCTCAATTTCAATCTGATTCGCCTTGGCATGTTTCCCGGCATTCCGCAGGAGCTCCTGTACTATTCGATACAACGCAATCACCAGGTCATCACTTAGCTCACCAATCGGACTGGATGTAAAAGTGATAATGTAGTTGGACTGCAGCTGGGCATACTCAAACAATAGTTCCAGTGCCTTCACAATTCCGGTCTCTCTTAGCAGCGGTGGACGCAGTTCATTGCAGGTCTCCCTAATCTGATATATCACATCCAGAAGTCCCTCTTTAATCTGAAGCAGCTCTGGCAAAATATCCGCCTCAATATCATGATCGGAGATCAGTGTTTCCAGCCTGCGAAGCCAAATGAGCTGATCCTGAAGAGCAGAATCATGTAAATCCGCCGCCAGCTTTCTGCGTTCTTTCTCTGATAAGTTAAAGATCAGGCGTAGAACCCATGGTGCTGCATGTAGCTCTTTTTTCATCTCTGCTTCAAGGTCTTCAATCAAGCCTTCAATAAGATATAAATTCTCATAGACAATACTCGCATAATTTGCGAGGGTATTTAACCAGTTAAGCTCATCCGAATTAAGCTTTGTATGGTTCTTCTTATGATCAATCCAGAGGAGATGAAATTTTTTTTGGTGACGTCCGATTACGAGTAAGATCCCCTGTTTGAGTTGAACTACTTCTCCTACCTTAAAAACTGGAGATTTCGATACAAATTCTATGTTGATCTCTTGGCCCGAATTGTCGACTATTTGTTCGAGGTTACTCATATCCTCATCTCTCTCAAAAAAAGCAGACCGACTAACCGGTAAAATCTCATTGATTTCCTTGTAAATTGCAGCCTCCAAATCAGACCGCTTCATAACCTTGGAGATTTGCTTCGAGAATCGCTCCAGACTACCTTGATAATGATAAAGCTCACGGAACAGTTTAGGCCGGAAATAATAATCTATTTTCTCCTTAAAGAATAAAAAGATTGTAATAGATAAATATACAACCAAAAACATCTGAATCCATTTGATCCAATCATACTCTTGCCTGCTCTGAATGATCGCAAATACGGCTACAATCATTAGCGCCGGAAAAAAAGCAATTAATAAATAATATTTAAACCGATTAAAAGCGAAATCAATATCAAATAGTTGCCTAGCCGTCAGCAGATAAAAATAAGTAACTGGCATCAAAAACAAAAAGATCGTAGTAATTTCGTAAGGAATCAGGTTGACCCCAACAGCAATGGGTGCAGCTGAGAAGAGAACAAACGGTGTAAACGCAAGGATTTGTCCGGTAAGCATAATTTTAAACATCGATTTAAGCGCTGTGCTTCGATAAGTAATGTATAAATATAGCAGCTTAAATATGCTGTAAAAAATTCCAAAAACAAAGAACCCAATAATAATTAACCTTACAAAGGAATACAAGGATCTATCCCAGGAGTAAACCATTAGACTGGAGGTGGAAAATAGGCTTAGTAAAATGACCAGGCCATAGTATATTTTGATTACAGTAGTAGATAGAACTAATACATCAAATCGTTTCAGATATACTTGGAGAAAGTGAATAAAAACCAGTGGAATTAAAGGCAACACGCTACCCATCGCGATTCTACCTATAAGATCAGATCTACTTGAGGCATATCCCGCAAAGTAAGTTATTCCGACTAATAAAAAGAATAAAATCAGCAGCTCTGCTGAGCGATCCCCGCTTTTCCTGCGGTATAATAGAAGGCTTAACACTGCCAAAAAAACAAATGTCGCTCCAGGGACTACAAGCTGGGTAAACGTATGATAGATGGAGGACTTATTCTCAATATCATAATGCAAAGCAAGTGGAGCCCCCCCTTTGGAGTTACGAAGAAGGTCAACGGATTGAACCTGAGTTAAGCTTCCATATCTCACAGCTTCATCCACTTTATCAATCGGTTTCCCATTAACCCGTAATAAGATATCCCCTTCCCTTAGATTCTGTTTATACCCTTCGCTTGAAACGTCTGCCTCAGCAATATAATATTGCCCTTCTTCATTCTGCTCCAGACCAACGCCAAGCAAGATGTTAGAGTGAATGACCCACACAAAATGAATAATAAGAAAAACAAAAATGCAAAGTAACCCTGATATGAATAACTGGCGGAGTTTTACTGTCATTTCAAATCCCCCGAACGAACAAAATTATACATATCTCTATTCTTATTTGGTATTCCCCTACCATTTTATATGAATCACAAAGGAAATTATATACTTTTATGCATGATATTCCTTCTCCTCTAAATATCCGCATTGAATTATAGCTCTATCCTGGCTTTTTGCTGCTTCACTCTGTGGTTTCGATCCAGAATCCATATCGCTGCGCAGCCATATAAAATCACTGGAACCCAACCACTCTCCCCGGCTACATACTCCAACATAGGTGAAGAACTGACAGTAATATTGTGCAAAACACTATCTACAGCATTATTAGTTCCGTGTAAAAGCACTGCCGGCCAAATACTACCGGAGGTCAGACGCAGTTCATTTATAATGATGCCCGCAAACATAACAGATAAGGTAAAGAGCACCACCACGAGCCAGCGGCTTCCAGAGGAATGATAAGCACGCGGCCCAAGAATCGCCGGATAATGCCATATAGCCCAGATTAAGCCCATTGTTACACTAGAACTTACTCTTCCCATCCATTGAAAACGCGGGAGCAGCCAACCCCTCCAACCGATCTCTTCCCCCAAAGCAGATAATGAACCAAGAACAATGTAAACGAGCAAATATATAGCAGTCTTGATCCATGAATCTGGAGAAATTAAGCTTGAGTTCCATCCCATCCAATAGACAGCATATCCCGCTCCCAGTGAACCTAAGGGAATAACTAAAGCCAATATGTATTCTTTGCCTCCCCTAAATTTGAAGCCCAACCTTCTCCATCCCTCAGCACTGTATCCATCTCTCACAATCAGAAACATCATGATACATACTGTGAAAAAAGGAGTAAATCCATACAGACCTTGCGCCGATTCCGGAAGCAGCAACATCCCTAACGCCATTGCCCATACGATAATAATAAATAGAAGAGATTGTTTCTTGTCTGAGAGCAATATTATCACCTACCCTTTTTAGATATAAGGAACTATATCTTCCTATTTAATCCAATTGTATATAACCAGGCAGGACGTTTCACCGAAAACAACGTTCGTTAAAACCACAATTCTTTTGCGGTACTACTTATCTGTATGCCGCAAAGTCTTCAGTAAGGTTGTCCTAAAAATAGTGAAATGGTGAGCGATGTGCGATGTGCGATGTGCGATGTGCGATGTGCGATGTGCGATGTGCGATGTGCGATGTGCGATGTGCGATGTGCGATGTGCGATGTGCGATGTGCGATGTGCGATGTGCGATGTGCGATGTGCGATGTGCGATGTGCGATGTGCGATGTGCGATGTGCGATGTGCGATGTGCGATGTGCAGCGTAAGTGTAAACTAATTAGGGAAATACTCCCTGAAAATAGCCGATTTTGGCTCTAAAAGGACGGAATCAGGGAATTCCTCCCTAATAATCAGGGGGATTTCTTTATTAGTTACTGAATCGGCCAAAATTCAGGGAAGTTTTCCCTAATTATAAGTCTGATGAACAGAAATCTCTGAATTTTAGGGAGAAATTCCCCAATTGCTGTATAAGTGCTTCACTTATTGCATCCTTTGGAGCATCAATAGGTACGCCCCTTGATTCAATTGGTTATCAAATAAAGGATGCTCCACCGTAACATTAGAGATCAGGTGGCTTTACTTTTGCCCCTAATCTACTGAAACAAACAGTAGTTGACCAAAAATGCAAAACAGCGATTCTCCAATATTAGGAGAATCGCTGTTCTGTTTGACTTTTATGGTTTTGGGCATGAACGTTTTGGGGACAGCCTTTTTCTAACTATACGTTATCTTAATAGGTCCACCAGTTACCAGACATAACGATCATCGAAAACAGCTTGATGCTGTCTTCATAGTAATCTTCTGCAGCACTGCTTGCTGTGTGGCCCCAGAGAGAATTCAACCAGCTTTGGTAAGTTGATGAGGTCATCGCACTGACTCCAAATGGAGCATAGAAGGCACCGCTATTGTAACTTCCAAATACGGTTCCGTTTAGCTTATACCCATCTTTTATACTACCAGGTGTACTGCTTACTTTAGTCTTAATCCAGCTATTCATCTTATTGAGCTGCGTAAGCGCCCTGCTGTCTCCAGTAATCAAATAATCTGTTGCGATCCGCCATGGGGTACGACAAGAATTGTAATTGTAATTCCCGTCATTGGCATCCTCAAGGAAATTCGCCGCAGCAGGTTTATACACACCCCCAGAGTAAACTACGAAATCAGGCAACAGCCCAGTGCTAGAGCTATAACCCGTATAAAGGCTATTTATAATCGTGTACGTTTTATCGATAACATTCGTCCAGCGGGTATCTCCTGTAGCCTGTTGGAATGCTTTTAAATGATTTAGCATGAAATCCGAAGGTCTAGTTGCCGTATTATACGAGCCGCTATTCGCCCAGTCACCTAGACGGATCGTCCACTGTGTCTGGTTAATCTCATTGTCCATAATCGCATTAATGATATCTTTTGCAGCTTGTAAATAATTGATTGTACCACTACTTCCCCACTGCTTGTCCGCAAGCAGCAATGAGAACGCTATATCCATATCTCCATCTGTAGCAGAGTCCTCGCCTTCAATATTTTGAAAGCTGCTGTTTTGCTTCCAGGACATCAAATAAGGGTTAATTGCACTTGGGTGAGCCTTGTAATAATTATATAAGCCGTCAAAATAAGTCTGAGCATTGCTGTCATAACCAGCCATCAAAACTGTGAACAACATCCCGTAACCATGTGCTTCAGATACCGTTTCTCCATCTGAATTATACTTAACGTAATATTTGCCAGTGCCAGCTGGTTTGAGATAGGCCGTTTTCCACGCATCCCATTTGGTCTTCACTGAATTATCCATACTGGTCTGGGTTACATTGTTTGGCTTGATAGATCCACTCGTGTAGGTGGTATGTTGCGGAAAAGGTTTGTTCACTGCTGCAAACGCGGAACCGGCAGGAAGAATACTAATTACCAAGCATACGACAATAAGGCTTTTCCAACTCAACCTAAGCTTTGCATCCTTCTTCATCATTCATTGCCTCCTCTTCAATTGTGGTAATAAATTTGAAAGAAAACAGCAAGCTAATTCGTATTCGCTATCATTGTAATACAGAATATGGAATTAATATATAAGAAATTCCATTAATAGATCATTAGTACTATATATCTGAGACTTAGATTTGTTCTCACTCCTCAACTAAAAAAAGGATGGTTCCACAACCAACTTCATTCATGGCTGTGCAAACATCCTTTAGATAAAAATCCATTCGCTATTCTCGTAATTTATTCAATTTGAATCGATACGCAATGTATGGAAGACCCGGAAAGACCAACATACAAAGTGTGACCACTACTAACACCAGGCTGATATTCCTCACGATCTCAGGTAACCATCCATTAACGCCCAAGATCGCTAGGAAGATAAAAGCAATCAAAGCTATAAGCAATGGCAAGGCTACTTTGCCCATCGTTTTCTTTTCACGTTCATATTTGTCAATGAGGGTCCCTGTGTCCGAGTAGATAGGCGCCGTACCTGCAGCTGCCCGAAAGATATGAAACCCATTTCCGGCAGAACAGACATAAGTCCATCCGGCATCTTCAAAAATCAAATAATACTCCTCATCCACATTCGTGTGATAATCTACACTGTACTCAAGATTCTGGGGATCTCCCTTTCTTAACTTATAACCCAAAGGTGCAAAGCTCTCCAGGAGCCAGCCCCTTTTGGCATACTTACTCAATTTCTGCATATCTCCTTTTTCAGTAAAAGCTAAGCCCCCGCTGGTCACATATTTTGTATTCTTCATGCCTATTCCCCACCTTTTATTTGAGAATTTGTTCTGCATGTCTAATCATTTCTTTTCGGCGCTCTACTTCTTTTCTTAGCAATCCAATTCCTTTTTCCGTTGCAATATACGTTTTTCGTTTGTCGTCCTCTTCTTCTTTATACAGCTCAATAAATTCAGCCGCTAACAGCTTCTTAATGGTTGTATACATGGAAGCAGGCCCAATTGAAAATTGATTGTTCGTCATCGTTTCGATTGATTTCATAATCAGATATCCGTGTTTGGCTTCGACTAAAGACAAGAGAATATAAAATGCAGTGTCTGTGAGCTCTCCCATTTCCAATGAGTCCGTTCTTGACACTTAATCACCTCCTCATATGTATCATTAAAAGATATATCATTAAATGAACTATATCTTTTAATGATACACTTGTCAACTGCTGGCATAAAATTCAAACTACCTTCTCATACTAGGTGAAGAATATGGAGGTGAATGTCATGCCCAAAAATAGTGCCAATCCCAAAGAAGCTCCAGGAAAACATCAACCAAGTAAGAAAAACAATGCGGAGAATAACAACAATTTCAATGAAGCCGCTCAGATGGTGAACATCGATAAGGCTGCTGATTATGTGCCCAGCTTAAACGGTGTCTCCAAAACTGATGTTTAAGCTATACCGCTAATAACTTCTTCAATCAAAAAACACTCCTCAGAATTTTCTGAAGGAGTGTTTCAATCCGTGGCAGCTTCATTTCAAGTTCTCTAACTCAGCAGTCACTTTTTCAATTAAGTTCACGAAGGAAGCCAGCTCTTGAGAGCTTTTGACCTGATCCTTGGAATACATGGAGTTATGTTCCGATTCTTTTTTCACCTTGGAAAGGGTGGCATTGATATTGTCGAGTTTCTGGTCAATGGTTACCAGTGAATCCTTTGAGCGACGGGCTAGCTTACGAACTTCATTAGCCACAACTTCAAAACCTCTTCCAAACTCCCCAGCTCTGGCTGCTTCAATAGCCGCATTCAGGCCTAAAAGATGCGTATGATCAGCCACTTCTCTAATCATCGTACCCACTTGATGAATAGACTCCACCTCTTTGTCCAAATATAATACCGTTTGATGCGTTTTCTCTTGATAATCAGCATTTTTACTAGCTAAACTTTCTATCGATTCACTGCTATCCTTTAATTGAACCATCAAAGATACCAGCTCCTGAACGGCTGAACTCACTCCTGTAAGCAGGTGATTTTGCTTCTCCAGCAAGTTTTCTATTTTTGCTTTTTCATCCACTTCATAGGCTTCAAGAACGAGCTGTGAATCGAGATTAAACATCTTGGTTAAGGCATGGATAACAGGCTTCCATTCGTTTGGTAATATCCGTTCAAAATAAGCAGTAGCCAGATCCAGATATAATATGTACGTCCCCAAATACCAATTCGTTGTTAATCCAATACGGGAATGGATTTTCCCGATAAGCAAACGTCTTTCAATAAATGCTTCATCGATCACACCAGCGGCCATAGATAAAAAATACCACTGCTGTGTTTCTTTCAATCGATCCAGTGTACTGTGCTGCTCAATGATGTGGAGCAGCTCTGGCTCCATCGTCATCTGTTTATACAGCTCCTCAACCAATGAGCTAACGATTAAGTTGAATTCTTTCTCCTTGCTTTTTAATAATTCTAAATCAGCCTCAGTAATCCCTATATAGCTAACTTGCTGGAGTCGTTCTGGACTAAGATTGATCATACCGTCGTTAACATCCCTCTCATAACTGTTTATTTTTCTCAGCCATCCCCTATGCATCTATATCTCTTGATTATAAAGGTATTATTTCAATAAATTTTAACACTATATTTACCTATATTGCTTAATAATTTTACAAAACCTCACTAGTTGCCCTTAGATTTGGCTTCCTATTCATGAATAAAGGGCTGCCGCAGCAGCCCTTTCAGTTTCAAGCTTTAATTTACGCCGCCATTTCACGGCAAACTTTTGCACAAGCAAAACAAGCTTCTGCACATTGCTGGCAATGTTCATGATCATGCTTTTGGCATTCGTTGCCGCAGGCTTCACAAGCTTCTGCACAAGCTAAACAAATCTCTGTTGCATATTTACTGTTCATCGACATGGCATGAGCTGCAAACTCGCATATATCTGCACATTCACGATCCAGGCGAATGCACTCCTTCATCATCCCCACATGATCCTCATCCAAACAAGCTGAGTAACAGTGATTGCAAGCTATCATACATTTTAAACACTCATCGATACACTCTTTGTAGTTTTGATGTGCCATAACACATTCTCCTCTCAATTTATTAATTAGGATAGTCCCCTACTCTATATATACCCAATTTAAGCAAATAAAAAAGGATTCCGGGGAATCCTTCCGATTGATCAATTATCTAATTAATTTATTAATGGTAACTAGTAGTTCATCCAGTACCTCGTTCTCACCTTCCTGGATACGTTCCACTACACAACTTTTCATATGATGCTCCAGCAAAAGCTTGCCCACGCCGTTCAATGCAGATTGGACCGAGGAGATTTGATGCAGCACATCATCACAATAGGTGTCTTTTTCAATTAACCCTTTTAGCCCTCTAACTTGACCTTCAATTCTATTTAGCCGGCTAATCAAATTCTTTTTAGTTTTATCTGAGTGATGACTTTTCCGCTCATCCGTACTGCATGATTCATGCTCGTGAGTCAGATTATCCATGCACCGATCACCCCTTTCCTCGTATTTTTATTATACTATAGCCCCCCTATTCTATTCAAAAAATAAATCATTGATTAGATTTTCAATTCTTCATGAACTATAGCTGAAGTTTCAACCTGAATGGTTGTATGTTGAATTTTGAAATGATCGGCAGTTAACCGAATCGCTTGCTGCAAAATGCGTTGGTCATCTGCTTCCTCTTCAATTAAGATATGACAGCTGAGTGAATCTAATCCCGAAGTTATGGTCCAGATATGCAGGTCATGAACATTTCTAACCCCCTCAATGCTTTCGAGGATTTCCTTTACTTCAGCTGGATTAATTGTAATCGGGGTGCCTTCCATAAGGACGTGAACGGTATGTTTGATAATTCCCCATGCCCCTCTAAGAATCAATAGAGCAACCAGTACGCTTATGATTGGATCAGCAACATACCAGCCAAAAATCATCATGATTAAACCGGCAATAATTGCCCCTACTGAACCTAAAGCATCACCAAGCACATGGAGATAAGCACTACGGAGATTAATGTTATTTTTCACATCCCCTTTTCTCATAAGCGACCATGCACTAGCCACATTGGCTAAAAGACCAATACTTGCGATCAGCATCATAGATCCGCTGGCAACTGTCGGCGGCTCAAAAAACCGCCCATAAGCTTCTACAATGATAAATCCAGCAACTACAAATAAAGTAACTCCGTTTAAGAGTGCCGCCAAAATTTCAAATCGATGAAAACCATACGTTTTGTTCGGAGAAGCAGGTTTAGTTGCAAACCAGACCGCTACTAGGCTTAATGCTAGAGAGCTTGCATCGTTTAGCATATGCCCACTGTCCGATAACAGGGCTAAGCTGTTAGTAATCAACCCACCAAAAAACTCCAAAAACATAATTCCAACCGTAATGATCAACGCAATCAAAAGCCCTTTTTTATTTCCACTAGGATCAAAATGTTGATGCCCGTGAGAGCCATGGGAGTGACTGTGTCCTTCATGAGCGTGACTGTGTCCTTCATGAGCGTGGTCGTGGTTACTGTGATCGTGATTGGACTGTTGCCCGTGTACATTCTCGACCTGATGATTGCGTTTGTTCTTCTTGTTCATCATGCTTAACCTCCTATTACCTTCAGCTAGATAGTATTCGTAGCCCTGCGCAGTTACATTCAAAAGCTCCAGTTAATAATAACATATGAGCATGTGTTCATATGTTATTATTAACTGGATTTTTCTTCTTGTCAATAAAAAAGCAACAAATGATTGTCTCTGACCTAATAAAATAAAGAGGACCCTCCGCAGCTCTTCCTGCATGAAGGATCCTCTCGAATCAGAACCGTGTATTAAATCAAATCTGATTGTTGCAGCAATCTTTGGATGATAGCCGCAACTTCTGCTCTCGTAATGAAGGCTTGTGGGGCAAGTACATTTCCGCTTCTGCCCGTGATGATTCCTGCTTGCAGGCTGTCTGCGATGCCACTCTTCGCCCAGTCTGATGCTTCATTCGCATCCGTGTAAATGCTCAGCAGCTCGCTTGCTTCTTTGGCCGGAAGATTTGTCTTCAAATCGGTAATCACCATAGCTTTAGCAATAATACTCATCGCCTGTTCCCGAGTAATCTTGTCTGTTGGATGGAACGTTCCATCTTCAAAACCGTTGATTAGCTTATAGGAGTAAGCTGTCTGCACAGCATCATTATACCAATCTGAGACCTTTACATCCGTAAAGGATGTTGTCCCGCTTTCCAACTTCAATCCCAATCCACGTACGATAATCGCCGCAAATTCTGCACGTGTAATCTCCAGATTAGGGTTAAACAAATCGTCGCCGACTCCATTAATAACCTTACGGGAAGCCATCTCATTGACAATGTCCTTAGCCCAGTGGGTGGCGACATCCTTGAAGTTCTGTGGATCTTGAACTACAAAATACGTACTGTTCGTTAAACTGTGTATTTTCGCAAAGTGTTTGCCATCAATGGCAACAATCTGTGTGGGTACATGGCGGAACGTCCCCCCCGCTTCAAGCACTAGCCCAGTCGTGATCTTCTTAAGGTCTACACCATCCGCTAGAGGAATAGTTCTTTCCACATAGGTATTAAACTTAGTGAGTTCAACAGTTTTCCCAGCGTAAGTAACCTTCACCGTGAAATCTAATGGCTGAGCTACCAACGTTAGCTTTTCATTGGCTGCCAACATTTCTATTCTTTTCAGTGCATCCGCAGTCGGAACAGAAATTGAAATTTGCACCTTCACATCTTGTAGAGCAATGTCTGTGCCAAACTGTTTTGAAATTGCACTGATATCAATCTGTGCTGCTGATATTGTATAAGTACCTTTTGGAGTACGAATGATTAGCAGCGCCTGCTTCTGCTCCATATCTTTGATGATTTGGCCATTAAGCTCGCCAATAATCACATCTGAAGTCGCAGTCACAGGGATAGTTATAATTGCATTCTGGTCTTCCTTTTCGATACGTTGCTCTATTTTTGCCTGATCTACAACAATCGTGGTAACCGTCTGCCCGTTATGCTCAGATATCGTTGCTGTTCCGGCATTTTCAACCTTACCGTTCACCAATACCTCAACCATGCTGCTAGATGGTGTAGCTGTAGCTGTAGCAGTGGATCCTGCTGTTGCAGTTGGTGCAGTTGTTGAAGGTGGTGCAGTCGGTGTTGATGTCGGTGATTCTGTTGGCGTTGGTGTTGGTGTTGGCGGTGTAGGTGTAGGTGTAACCTCAACCTCCGTTGATGACTTCGGTGTCACGGAGTTCGAAACTTCAGAAGCTACACTACTACCAGCGCTATTAATCGCTTTAACTGTAAACGAATAAGTGGTTCCATTCGCTAGACCTGTTACCTTTATTGGACTTGTTGCCCCAACCGTTACGATATTACCCGGAGAAGCAGTTACCTCATAATTCGTAATTGGAGTTCCCCCGTTCGAATCAGGAACTGCAAATGTCACAGTCACCTCGCCATCTCCCGCTACCGCTATTAAGTCCGTAGGTGCAGATGGTGATGTTCTTGGTTTCGTGCTGACTTCGTTAGAAGCTGCACTCTCCCCGCCCGGATTAGATGCCTTAACTACGAAATAATAAGATTGGCCATTAGTTAACCCTGTCACATCATAGTTGTAGACAGATTCGCTTACTGTAGCCACTTGGGTCTCATAGATTCCGGAAGTGATACCTTGATATATAGTGTATCCAATCGCACCCTTCACCGGATCCCATGTTAAGCCGATGAGGCCATTACTTGCCACAGGTGAATGAAGTATTGGCGCGCCCGGCGCTGGAACCTGAGGCGTTCTAGTTACTTCATTGGAAGCCGCACTGATACCATCAGGATTAACAGCTTTAACAATAAAATAATAAGCAGTTCCATTAATTAATCCTACAGCATCGTAACTGTTCTCAGAGCCACTTATAGTAGCTACCTCAGCTCCATAAACACCTGAAGCTGTAGACTGATATACAGCGTAACTATCGGTACCATATACGGGACTCCAAGTAATTCGAATATGTCCGTTTCCTGCTGTTACAGACTCAATACTTGGCGCAGCAAGTTCAGGCCAGGTAAGGTCAATAACTGCGCTAGTGATCTCTGCAAGACCTGTCGCATCAAATGCCAGTTGCGCTCCGGTGATTCCAGCTGCATTCGTAGCTCCCAGATCCGTAAAGGAAATGAGGCCCGCTACTGCCGTCAACGTCGTATTCCCCGTCAACGTCCAGCTTCCAGTATCCTTCTTCGACACAGTAACAACCGTACTGTTGTCGCCAATATTCACATTCCCAAACTGATCCAGCAGCGTTATCACTGGCTGCTGCGCGAAGCTGCCGCCATTGGCTTGCGGAGCACTTACACCCGTAGTGAGCTTCATTGTCGCTGTGCTACCTGCGACAGGTGCAATGTTCAGCACTGTTGCCGCTGGCGTGGCTACGCCTGCTTGGCTGAACACAACCGCTTGCGCGCCAGCTTTGTTCAGCTTCAGGTTCACCTGTGCTACACCCTCAACGAAATCAACGTTGATCTTGCTCGGTGAAGCTGCCAAAGCGGTGCTTCCTAAGCTTCCGTACGTTCCGTCCGGCGCAACACCATAACCCGTTACCGTCACTTCTTTCGTTCCGGTGAACGTTGTATCTGTATTACCCAGCGAATTTTTCACGGTCAGCGTAATGCCATTATCTACACCTACGACAGGCGTCAAGGTCGCCGCTGAGGCGGTGATGCTTTGCGCTCCCTGTGGTTGTGGAAGATTCACGGTAGCGCTAGTGATCTGTGGAAGACACGTCGCATCAAATGCCAGTTGCGCTCCGGTGATTCCAGCTGCATTCGTAGCTCCCAGATCCGTAAAGGAAATGACACCCGCTACTGCCGTCAACGTCACATTCCCCGTCAACGTCCAGGTTCCAGTGTCCTTCTTCGACACAGTAACAACCGTACTGTTGTCGCCAATATTCACATTCCCAAACTGATCCAGCAGCGTTATCACTGGCTGCTGCGCGAAGCTACCGCCATTGGCTTGCGGGGCACTTACGCCCGTGGTCAGCTTCATTATCGCTGTGCTACCTGCGACAGGTGTAACGTTCAGCGCTGTTGCTGCTGGCGTGGCTACGCCTGCTTGGCTGAACACAACCGCTTGCGCGCCAGCTTTGTTCAGCTTCAGGTTCACCTGTGCTACACCCTCAACGAAATCAACGTTGATCTTGCTCGGTGAAGCTGCCAAAGCGGTGCTTCCTAAGCTTCCGTACGTTCCGTCCGGCGCAACATCATAACCCGTTACCGTCACTTCTTTTGTTCCGGTAAACAGAGTGTCCGTGTCGCCCAGCGAGTTCTTCACGGTCAGCGTAATGCCATTATCTACACCTACGACAGGTGTCAACGTCGCCGCTGAGGCAGTGATGCTTTGCGCTCCCTGTGGCTCTGGAAGATTCAACGCTACACTAGTGATCTGTGGAAGTCCTGTCGCATCAAATGCCAGTTGGGCTCCGGTGATTCCAGTGGCATTCGTAGCTCCTAGATCCGTAAAGGAAATGACACCCGCTACTGCCGTCAACGTCACATTCCCCGTCAACGTCCAGGTTCCAGTGTCCTTCTTCGACACAGTAACAACCGTACTGTTGTCGCCAATATTCACATTCCCAAACTGATCCAGCAGCGTTATCACTGGCTGCTGCGCGAAGCTACCGCCATTGGCTTGCGGGGCACTTACGCCCGTGGTCAGCTTCATTATCGCTGTGCTACCTGCGACAGGTGTAACGTTCAGCGCTGTTGCTGCTGGCGTGGCTACGCCTGCTTGGCTGAACACAACCGCTTGCGCGCCAGCTTTGTTCAGCTTCAGGTTCACCTGTGCTACACCCTCAACGAAATCAACGTTGATCTTGCTCGGTGAAGCTGCCAAAGCGGTGCTTCCTAAGCTTCCGTACGTTCCGTCCGGCGCAACATCATAACCCGCTACCGTCACTTCTTTTGTTCCGGTAAACGTTGTATCCATATTGCCCAGCGAGTTCTTCACAGTCAGCGTAATGCCATTATCTACACCTACGACAGGTGTCAACGTCGCCGCTGAAGCGGTGATGCTATATGCAAGAGTAGGTCCTAGGTTCAGGGTCATTTTAGTGAAATAATCCCCCACGACCTTAAAATTAGTACCATCGTAAATAATACCATTAAGATTAGAGGTAAGATCAGATGTTTCCTGAGTCCACGTGGATCCGTCTGCCGAAGAGAATAACTCCCCCTTCAATCCAACAGCCAGAAAACTTCCATTACCAAAGCTGATATTATTTAGTGCGCTAGCTGATATTGTAACCTTCGTAAAAGTTACCAAATCTTCTGTGGTTAGAATTACTGCCTGCTGGCTAAGTGTATCTTCTCCAACCAGAATATAAGCTCTACCATCATAGGCAATTCCCTTTAAAGAAGTATTGGGGAACCCAATCTCTAAGGGCACATTCCACTGTATTCCATCTGATGATTTTGCGATAACAACGCTCTCTTGCTCATAAGTAGTACTATTGTATTTCATCCCAAGAGCTACAAATTGATTATTCAAGTAAGCTACTGTATTAAATGCAAAATCCCCATTTTTAAATCTCTCTGTCCATGAGGTTCCGTTAACTGAAGAATAAATTCCGCCATAATCGGAAACAGCAACGTACTGATTTGTGCCAAAAGCAACGCCAGTCAGATTGTCCTGCACTCCGGTATCTGTCATAGTCCAAGTATCACCGTTGGTCGAGGTCACCACTTTGGCGTTAAGATTGTAGTTTTCTTTATCTGTAACCGCAATAAACTTCCCTGCTCCATAAGTGACCGCATTCATTCCCGGCAGCTTGGAGGGTGTGACATCGTTCCATACTGCGGAGCTATTAGATTTGTAAATAGAGCCATATTCCCCGGATGAGACGGCAACATAATTGCCATTACCATCCTTAGCAATACTTTTCAGATTACCGCTGACATTACTCCACGCCGATAGGTCAGAAGAAACCAGTAAGCCGTTGCCCCCTGAAGCAACATATTTTCCATTTCCGTAAACCATATTGTTCATCATCATTGTTGTATGGGTATCCGAAGATGTCCACTGGGTGCTGTCCAGCGGAGCCGCAGAAGATTTATAAATTACACCCTGCCCAAACAACAAATAGCTCCCATTTAAAGAACCTCCCCCATAAAATTGCTTGTTATCCCATGAGGCATCAACGGTCCAATTAGCACCGTCTGTAGAGGTGAATACTTTTTTAGCATAAGGAGTCACAATATAACTAAAGAAACGATTATTTAAATAGATTACATTCGTAACATAAGGCCAACTAGAGTTATAGTGGTTGATCACAAGATCGGTTAAGGTGACCGTTGTCCAATTGATCAGATTCGTTGAGGTATAATAGACAGCATTGTTAGCAGAGACCACATATTTGTTGTTGCCATAAGCAATATCCGTTAAGCTTTGCATTCCGAATATTGCATTGGTAGAAGTGATTCCTGTGTCTGTCCAGTTAATGCCATCCGAGGATTGTAGTAGAGTTACATCATAAGAAGGTGGATTGGTGCCAGGTTTATATACTGACTGCCATACAAAGAACTTTTCATTGACCGCTTTCAACCTTTCCGGTGTGATAGCTAACGTTTTTTTTGTCCAATTTTCACCATCGAGTGAATTGTAAACTGCCTTTTCGCTACCATCAATAGCTAAGAACAGCCCATTAGCGAACACAATAGAAGTTAGTTTGGGGTTCCCCGCCTTTTTTGAGATAGACCAATCTACGCCATTTGATGATGTAGATATCCCTCCTTGGCCCACCGCTACAAAAACATTGTTACCAAAAGCAACACTGCTCAAATTTCCAGCTGATGTGGAGCTTTGATCTATGATATTGCTATTGCTATTGCTGGGTGCTGCATAAATTACTGCAGGCATAAACAGAGAACTGACGATAGAGAATACTAAACTTATTGCTAATAAAAGATTGCCACTCCGCTTAATCACAATTTTCCCCCTTTGGCATTACACCAAAATATAAATACTTCCACCATATGGAGATTAGATGTCTTTTCTAAGATTTGTAGCCATTTGGTTTGATTTTTATATCGGTATAATCCGAGAGAATTATTACGAATTTAACATTAAATTTTGATTAAAAACAACAATAATTTACACGCTTCACCTATCCATTTCCACAACCTTACAAATGAGAAAAAAACCTATTAAATATCAGGACTTAATCCTGAATTTAATAGGCTTTCAAGCTTTTTCTCGTAGAACTTTTTAAGCTGCTTAATCTTTTTTATTAAATAGAAATCGCTGCTTCTAAAGCTACTTCCATCATGCCGTTGAAAGAATTTTGTCTTTCTTCTGCCGTGGTTACAGCATGAGTAACTAACGAATCGGAAATGGTAAGAATACATGCAGCTTGTTTACCTAACACTTTCGCATTATGGAACAACGCATAACTCTCCATTTCTACACAAACACAGCCATGTTCATTGTAAAATTCATTAACTCCAGGCACATTGTCTTCATGATAGAATACATCGCTGGAATGAATTCTCGCCGTCAGAACTGGCTTGTTAATACGTGTAGCCGCTGCTTCAATGACTTCGTTCAATTCTTTACTTGGCAGCTGGATATCTCCTTCTACACCGCTTTGCACATAGGCATATGTAGATTCACTCCACGCGCTATCCGCCAACACCACGTCAAATAAATTCAATTTATCAGTATATGCTCCAGCACTACCGATACGAATGATGTTTTCCACACCATAGTTTTTGTATAGTTCATAAGAATAAATACCGATACTTGGCATTCCCATTCCCGAACCCATTACCGAAACCTCTTTGCCTTTATAAGTTCCTGTATATCCAAACATATTACGTACCGTATTAAATTGGGTTGGGTTCTCCAAATAGGTTTCTGCAATATACTTCGCTCTCAAAGGATCTCCTGGCATTAATACTGTTTTGGCGATTTCACCATTTTGTGCTGCATTGTGCGGCGTTGACATAATTTATTCCTCCTATGTTGATTACTCATTACTATCTTACTATACCATTCATGATTTTAAATATACGTTTAAAATTTTCTTTTATTGCGACAAAAATACTGCTACTGAATCTCTTTTTATAATTTATTAGCAAACTCGTTAAGTTTTTGGGACATTATCTTTATTTCCTCAATAAATGTAGAAGTATGCTGAACAGATGCCGCCTGTTCTTGCCCGATAGCTGCTATCTTCTCTATCGAATTAGCCATTTGATTCGTAATTCCCTTAATCTGTAACATGGTTTTATTTATGTTTTGCGTCGAGGCGACGGTTTCCCTTGAAAATTTCCGGATTTCCTTGGCTACGACTTCAAAACTTCTACCTTTCTCACCTGCATGCGCTGCTTCTATTGCAGCATTCAGCCCAAGTAAATTCGTTTGATCAGCAACCCTGTTTATAATGGATAGGACTTCTGTTGTATTCTCCACATCTTGTCCAGCCTGCTGAGATTGAATGAGTAGTTCCTGAGAGTGATCGGAAAGTAAACTTACACCATAGGAAATATTATTAATTTGCTCATTGGCTTGGGATAATGATTCCGAGATTTGTTCTACAATAGCTTTTAATTCACTTTGTCTCCGAATCTGAACTGCAATCCCGCCAATGACTTGTCCCGTTTGATCGTGAAGAGGTGTTGCTGTACCTGTAAACTCAAATCCATAAAAGTGGGCTGGAACATCGGACTTCAAGGTACGATTCTCTTGTATCGCTAAGTAAAGCGGTTCTTCTTTGTGTAAAGGTTGTCCTTCGTTAATGTTTAAATTTATGGTGTCGCCAGGAAAATAAGCAACGAACCGTTCCAAATCACATATCGCTATTGATAAATCAGCGGGGATAGATAATTTTATAATTGGTATAAGTGAGATAAATTTGTCTAACGATTCAATGTTGTTAATCACAGAAATATAGTCTCCATTCCAGCAAAACGTTATTTATAGCGCACCAAGTCTAACCAGATCATGCCTTACATACATGCATTTAATCTAAACCCTTAATTTTGCTTAATTCATATTTTAGATATGTATTCGCGAAAATCTACATAAAATCCTCCAAAAAAGTTTACAAACACCCATTTCTCTCTCACAAAAGATAAAAAAAGCCCCCACTTTGTGAAAAGTGAGGGCTTTCGTTCTCTTGCTGTTACTAACAATATCGATTAGTTACGGATCAGATAATCAAATGCTCCTAGCGCTGCAGTTGCACCGGATCCCATCGAGATAATGATTTGTTTATAAGCACTATTAGTGCAGTCACCAGCAGCAAATACTCCTGGTAAGCTAGTAGCACCATGGCTATCTACAACAATCTCACCTACGCGAGTACGTTCAACTGTGTCACCTAGCCATTCTGTATTTGGAACCAGACCAATCTGTACAAATACACCCTGCAATTCAACATGGTGAGTTTCTTCTGTCGCACGATCAACATAAGAAATACCATTTACCTTATCAGTTCCGGTAATCTCTTTAGTTTGCACGTTTTTAAGAACAGTAACGTTAGGAAGGCTATAGAGACGATCTTGCAGTACAGCATCAGCTTTGAGCTCTGGAGCAAATTCCAGAACCGTTACATGCTTCACTATACCTGCAAGGTCAATAGCTGCCTCAATACCTGAGTTACCGCCGCCAACAACTGCAACATCTTTGCCTGCAAACAAAGGACCATCACAGTGTGGGCAGTAGGCTACACCTTTGTTCTTGAATTCAGCTTCACCAGGCACGCCCATATTCCGCCAACGAGCACCTGTAGACAGAATGACCGTCTTACTCTTTAGAACAGCACCGTTCTCGAGTTCAACTTCAATTAAGTCATTTTTGTCTAGACGTCTGACACGCTGCAATTTCATCACATCAATGCCATACTCTTTTACTTGCTCTTCAAGTTTAGCTACGAGTTGAGGACCTTCAGTGTACTTCACACTAATAAAGTTCTCGATACCAAGCGTGTCGTTAACCTGTCCGCCAAAGCGTTCAGCAACAATACCTGTACGAATACCTTTACGTGCCGCATAAATGGCTGCACTTGCACCAGCTGGGCCGCTGCCGACAACAAGCACATCATATGGAGCTTTATTGTCAAACTCAGATGCGTCCACACTGCTGCCCATTTTAGCTAAAATTTCTTCAACCGTCATACGACCACTTTCGAAAAATTCACCATTAAGGTAGACGCTTGGAACAGACATAATTTCTTTGCTTTCTACCTCTTCTTTGAATACTCCACCGTCAATCATCGTATGGGTAATGCCCGGATTAAAGATACTCATAAGATTCAGTGCTTGTACAACATCAGGGCAATTATGACAGCTCAGGCTAACATAAGTTTCAAACTTATATTCACCACTAATGCCTTTGATCTGATCAATTACACTTTGCTCAACCTTAGGAGCTCTCCCGCTAACCTGCAACAGAGCCAATACTAATGAAGTAAATTCGTGTCCAAGCGGAGTTCCGGCAAAGGTTACGCCCGTATCTTCACCCACACGATTTACACTAAAGCTTGGGGTTCTAGACAGTTCGGTTCTTTCCACCGTAATCCTAGGTGACATTTTGGCAATTTCATCAACTAGTTCGGTCATCTCTTGTGATGCCTCGTCAGCGCCTGCACTGAGTTTCAGTACTACATCGCCTTCCAAGAGTTCTAGGTATTGCGCTAGTTGAGCTTTTATTTCTTGATCTAGTTTCATTTAGCTTTCGCTCCTTAAATCTTACCTACAAGATCGAGACTTGGTTTAAGAGTTTCTGCACCTTCCGACCATTTCGCTGGGCAAACTTCACCTGGATGATTGCGTACATATTGCGCTGCTTTAATTTTGTTAACAAGAGCGCTAGCATCACGGCCGATACCACCAGCATTAATCTCAACAGTTTGAATAACACCGTCTGGATCAATGATGAATGTACCACGATCTGCAAGACCGTCAGCTTCGATCAATACATCAAAGTTGCGGGAAACCACATGGGAAGGATCGCCGATCATAATGTACTTCACCTTGCCAATTGCTGCGGAGCTTTCATGCCATGCTTTATGTGTAAAGTGTGTGTCAGTAGAAACGGAATATACTTCAACACCTAGTTGTTTGAGGGTTTCATATTGGTTCTGCAAATCTTCTAGTTCAGTTGGGCATACGAATGTGAAGTCAGCTGGGTAAAAGCAAACTACACTCCATTTACCTTTGAAGTTTTCTTCTGTAACATCGATAAATTTCCCATCTTGAAATGCGCTTGCTTTGAATGGTAGTACTTCTGTTCCGATTAATGACATATTGTTTAATCTCCTTTGGGTTTAATTTATGAATAGAGTGGATACTATTTATAATTATTATAATTAACCAAATTAAGGCCTGTCAAGTTATTTATAATAATTCTAATATGATAATCGTTGTCAGTCGCTAAATGTTCATACAAATTCCTTTCTTTCGGATTTAAGTACAACACTTTATCATCTGACTGATGCTCATTCGTGCTTATTGACTATTATGGTTTAGTTTACATGTTTTATGTAGTTCAATTTCTACAATTCGATGTCTTCTACTATTAGATTGATAATATTCAAGGATTCTTCCGCTACTGTTGGATTAGAATATCGATTTCTATTATAGGTGATCAGTGCTTTCCATAAAGCCCACCCTCTTGCTCTATTCCACGTTTGTGCATCCATGTTTAATACCTTTTTAAAGATTCTTCTACTAGCCTCATCAAAAAAAGTCCACGCCATTGCAGCATCACAAGCAGGATCACCCACCCCTAATATGCCAAAATCAATGACTGCACAAAGCTGTCCGTCTTTGACTAATATATTTCCAGGTGCGACATCACCATGAACCCAAACTGGTTCTGACTCCCATTCAGAGTCTAATGCCAGTTCCCAGATCTTTTTCAATAGACCTTCATTAAAAATATCTTTATTATGCTCAATCGCATTTCTAGATTCCTCATCATATACAGCTAAGGACCCACCTCTATAAAAATTATGCTCTCCGGCTAAAGGTCCCCCACTAGCATCAATAGACTGTAATTCAATTAAAAAGCTTCCCAAGTCTCTCGCAAATTGATTGAGATCATTAATGTTCTCATGGGATAAAGTCTCTCCCTTTAGCCAATTATTAATAGACCAAGGCCAGGGATATTCTTTGGTAGGTGTCCCTTTCGCTAATGGTGTTGAAATAGGTAACGTCAGTCCTTTCTTTAAAAAAGGTAACCATTGTTGTTCTTTCTCCACTTGAGGAACATAAGCGACTGCACTTGGTAATCGCACACTCATCTGTTCACCTAAATGAAAAGTCCGATTATCATGCCCACTGAATTTCACAGGTCTGATCTCTAAATCGGACCATTCAGGAAATTGTTCATTTATTAATCTTGCTACTAAATCGACGTCTATAGTATGCATAATATCTCTCCACATATATGAAATTGAAGCAACATCAGTTGCGGAATCCGAGCTGATGTTGCTTCTTTTTAACTATGAAATGGATACAAGGTCCTACTTCAAATAGGTTCCTGACTCTCCGATTCCACCACTACCGTTCAATACATACACCCGTGCATTTCCTTTACCGGAGCAGTTGATTGTGATCACACCGTTGGTAACGGTTTTGGTATCACCAGTGACCGCATCCACATATGTTCCGTTAGGAATTCCGGTGAATGTTGCATTTCCTGAGATCGTAACCAAAGCAAAGCTATCGATTCCTTTGCTACTATCAGTGTATCTTCTTTTAAATGCCAAATCACCTGATACATTTTCTGTAGAATATTGGCCTTTTTGCAAAGCAGGAACAGCTCTTCTAATTAAATTAAGTTGTCTGATATGTTTCGCCAGAGGATAATTTAACGAGTCTGCAAGTGTGCCAGTAGCATTGGTATATTTACCGTAATCTTGAACAGTAACACTACCCTCAATATGATCGCCAAAGTAAGCACGGCCTGTTGTACTTAACGGCGCATTTGGACCTACATCAATGACTGATCCTTTTTTGAACTCAATTTCAGAACCATAATAGATCGCAGGTATTCCTCGGAAGGTGAACATCAGCGCGAGATTCTCAGCCCAAGTGTCCTGTGTGCCGGCAAATCTTTGATTTTCTGGTGCTTGGTCAGGTGCATAGTCATGAGAGTCAATATAAGTTACATTCCAGGTAGCATCATTATAGAATTGATCACCGCTTCTCATACTGAATGCTTCCTGAGCAGTTTTGAAAGCCCAGTGCATTGGAAAATCAATAACATCCATACCCGATTTCTTCGAATAATCAGGCGTATGATAAGTATTTCCTGTTAAAAAAGCATTGTTCGAGGTAGGTTGTCCTGCTGTAGTAGAGTTATCTGCCCACTCTTGTTCCACCGATAGCTTGTTGGAAGCGTAGTCATTTTGACCGTCACCTGGATAGGGTTTTGAGCTTTTCCAAGTATAAAATGGTGTTGATATCGCCGGAATTCCACTGTTCCACACATCTCTGTACCGAGTAGCCACTTCCCCAAAGACAAAGAAGTCTGAGCCCCCTCTTGTTTTCCATGCCGGCACAAAATATTTGTTAAAAATATACCGGCTTACATGCTTTACAGTATCGACCCGGAAAGCATCCACACCCATATCAATATATTGATTATAGCTGTCGATTAGATACTGATTCACTAGAGGATTCTCTGTGTTTAAGTCCACACAGTCTCCCGCAATCTGTCCTGTCTGGACGGTGTAAGACTCCCAAGAAAGACTTTTTTCCGTATGGTAAATATTATTGTTAGTCTCCGCAGTCTTCATTAAGGCAAGTCTTGCCTGATATTGCTGATCCGGGGTCATGGAATCATAGTTAGCTGGCAGCTTATCCGTAATTTTGAGCATGTTACTCACGGTGTCCGCCGCCGTTGGATCTTTTTTGAACATCGGGAACAGATTTTCTTCTCCAAAATTACCGGTATGATTGACGACAATATCTTGAATAACCTTTATCCCTCTAGCGTGTGCTGCATTGATCAAATCCTGATAAGATGCCCCTGCGGATTCATATCTTGGATCTACTTTTGCAAAATTTATTGCATGGTACCCATGATAATCATAACCGCTGGCATTCTGCACTACAGGTGTAATCCAGATGGCACTGAATCCTAAGGCTTTAATGTAATCGAGCTTTTGAATCAGTCCTTTGAAATCCCCTCGCCAAGCTGGATCAGAGTCCGGATTTCCTGCCTTGGCATCCTCCCATGCATGCTCATTGTTACTCGAATCACCATCATAAAACCGGGAAGTGATTACAAAATAAATCGTATCTTCACGAAAATCGCCCTTATTACCAATGTTATAAACAAAACTCTGTTTAGTTTCATTTCCGGCACCATCGATCACAAGGAATTTTAAGGTTGTCGTCTTATTAATCAAGATAGACGGTCCGGTAAGAGATGTCAGTGCATTGCCTGAAATATAGACTTTTGAACTCGTTGTTGGTTCCGTACCATTATCTGTGTAATATGCTGTGGTTGTTGCCGCCTTGTTGTCTTTTATATTAAAAGATACGGAAACCGCTGAGCTCGAATTCCCAACAGGCAGATTCGCAGTGATAATCGGAGCTTGCAAATCGGCATTCAGATCAATCACATAAGCAAAAGAGCCTACATTACCCGCTTGCCCTATAGAGTTAACGCCGAATGCTTTGATAGTCAAAGAAGAAGGTACTTGGATTGGAGTCGTATACAACGTTGAGGTTGTCGTAGGTGTTGATCCGTCGGTCGTATAATAAATTTTATCGCCGCTATTTGTACTGGATAGGGTCACCGTTTGGGCAGAATCATAGGTTTTGGGCACAGGAGAGACGGTTATCACCGGAACCTTAGGAACGTCTGGATTGGCGTCATACCATACGTTATCTGAGTTATACCAGCCCTCTTTTACGCTGCGAGATAAGTCAGCCGTCTGTTTGCCATTGCCGTCATTAAAGATCAGGCTTGCCCCTGTAGCATTTGGAACAGTATAGCTATACCAATCGTTCCCGTCCGATTTCATCAGTATTCCCGGCCACGCTCCACTAGTCGGAACGGTTGCCGGATTCAGATTCCAGTAATGGATGCGGATCGCTGCATTCCAGCTTGCTGGTTTCTTAAAGTGAACGGTTAGCCCCGCTGAAGTAGGTGTAGGTGTTGGCGTCACTGTTGGCGTTGGTGTAGGAGTTACGGTAGGTGTTGGCGTTGGTGTAGGAGTTACGGTAGGTGTTGGCGTTGGTGTGGGTGTTATGGTAGGTGTTGGCGTCACTGTTGGGGTAGGAGTTACCGTAGGTGTTGGTGTCACTGTTGGGTTAGGAGTTATCGTTGGTGTTGGTGTAGCTCCGGCCGAAAGGGTCACATAGTCGATATTAATATTCCCGCTATCATCCGAGTCATATTTATAAGCAAGCGTGTTATTTCCTGCCTGTAAAGAGAGTGTTTCTGTTTGGTCTGCCCATGTATCCCAGTTGGTCAGGTTGGCTAATGTTGTCTGTGTAACCTTTATTCCATTGACATAAATGGACACTTTTTTAGCACTGCCGGATGCATTAGCATAGTGAAGCGTGGCATTATAGGACCCTGCTGCGGAAGCCTGGACGTTAAAAGTGGTGGCTGCTCCTGTAGTTGTATATCCATCAACAAAACCAGTGCCCGAATATCCAGTGTGATTCGTATTTACTTTTGCACCACCAGATAGGGATGCACTCTCTGCTTCGTATTTTCCGGCGACCGGAATAACAACCGTCCAGTTCTTCCCGCCGTTATTGTCCCAACTATCCGTTGGAGCCGTGATGTGATAACAATAAATTAGGGTGGCGCCTTCCTGAACATTGAGGTTGGCGATGAACGTGGTTCCATTTTTGGTCATCACCGTGTCCGTAGTATTAGCCCAGTTATTCGTAGTCCAATGTAAGGTCACAGCTGCCGCTGTAGGATTGGTATAGGTGACTGTATGATCCGTATTGCTGGCCGATGCTCCACCCGATAAACCAAATAAACTAAAAATGAGTGAAAAAATAATTAACCACGAAATATAACGCCTGGATTGTTTGGATACCAAGTAAATAACCTCCTCATAATTTTAAGTGCAGCTTACGATTTTAAGCCTATCGTGATGTGCAAACGTTTGCAAAAATGAGAAAAAAAGAAATACTTAATAGTTTTAATCTCCTCCTTCAATGATTAATAAGGAAAAAACTCATTGTATGCGTTTACAAACGGTTCAATATCTGATGAATTTTCCTTGTTAAGATTATAAGCGCCAAACTTTTGCTGGTCAATGCATCTTTTAGGCTATAATTCAATCGTTTTCACTATAAGTTCCCTAAGATAGCAGGTAAATTGTTCAGGTTCTTAGCCAGCCAATTCATTTCTTTTGCAAAACGTTTTGGAGGTACACTATGTTTGTCCATCGCGGCATTAATCCACCACGGGCTTTCCATATACCACAACAACTGCAATGATTTTGTTAAATCCCCTTGCTCCACCGTTCGTTCCTCACGATATCCGTCAATAAATGCTGAAGCTAGTGCTCCATCTAAATCTTCATCTAAAGCACATGACATCACTGCTCGCGCTACATCAAGCTGCGGATAATCATATTTGAACCGATCAAAATCTAGAATTGCAGACAATTGGCTATCTTGAAATAAAAGATTATCAACCCATAAATCACGATGTGCCCATCCAGCTACAAGTCCTTCGAATATTTCCGGATCTATTTCTTCAGTCGCTCTCAGTTGTATCTCTAGGTCAGTGATGAGTGAAGTTTTGCCCATTTCCTTTGATTGTTGTAGGAGTACATTCCAATGTTCTAAACGTTCCTCAGGGCTTTGGGGAATAAATTGTGGGGTTCTTTTCAAACTAAGGGTCCCATCATTTAATAAACGATGCATTTTACCTGTGGCACGACCCAAATCAAACATTTGAAGGATGTTAATTTTGCCCGGCTCTATGACACGCCCTTCACAATATTCCATAACCATAAACGTCTCTCCCATATCTGATTCCAGTAAAACTTTATGGTTATAAGCCAACAATCCGGGACATGGGAGTCCCTGTAGATACAATCTTTTCTGTTGAGAAAAGGCGAAGCTCAGTTCTTCTGGATTATACAATTTATATCTTTTTTTGTTGTATTGTTTAAGTAGAAATGGTCCTGATTCCGTTATGATTTTCCATTTAAGATTTAACCAGCCACGTTTTATTGGGGTAGCATGAAGGACTTTCAATCCAAAAAAATGATAGAAACTATTACTTAAATCCTCTAAAATGGCTTCCTCTGAACGAATCGCTTCCATTTCATCAACTCCTATCTATTCAAAGTATAAAAGAAGAAGCCGCCAATGACGACTTCTTTTAGATATTTCTTTTTAGCAGAAAAAGTTATCTATAAATGAGGCTCCCGCCTTGGAGAAACTCTTGCGCCTTCTCTTGCATTCCTGATTCAATTCTCGTCGTATTACGGATATTATGAGAGATCTTCATACTGCAAAATTTCGGCCCGCACATGGAACAAAAATGAGCTGTTTTAGCGCCTTCCGCAGGCAATGTCTCATCATGATATTCTAGCGCTCGCTCAGGATCTAACGATAAATGAAATTGATCACGCCAACGAAATTCAAAACGGGCTTTCGAAAGAGCATTATCCCGGTCTTGTGCTCCTTTATGCCCTTTCGCCAAATCTGCGGCATGAGCCGCTATTTTATAAGTAATGACCCCTACACGTACATCTTCCTTATTAGGCAGGCCAAGATGCTCCTTCGGAGTTACGTAACACAACATTGCTGTACCGAACCAACCAATCATCGCTGCACCTATAGCAGAGGTAATATGATCATAACCAGGCGCAATATCTGTAGTCAGTGGACCTAATGTATAAAAAGGGGCTTCGTTACAGGTTTCAATTTGCTTATCCATATTCTCTTTAATCAAGTGCATCGGCACATGTCCTGGACCCTCTACCATCACCTGTACATCATGACTCCAAGCTATAGCTGTTAATTCACCTAACGTCTCTAACTCGGCAAATTGTGCTTCATCATTCGCATCAGCAATCGAACCCGGACGTAATCCATCGCCTAGGGAAAAAGAAACATCGTACAGCTTCATGATTTCACATATCTCTTCAAAATGTGTATATAAAAAGTTCTCTTGATGATGCGCAAGACACCATGCCGCCATAATGGAACCACCTCTTGAAACAATGCCAGTCATACGTTGTGCCGTCAACGGGATATAACGAAGCAGAACCCCCGCATGAATGGTAAAATAATCAACCCCTTGCTCCGCTTGCTCAATGAGCGTATCACGGTACACTTCCCACGTTAAATCTTCCGCTTTCCCATTCACTTTTTCCAACGCTTGATAGATAGGCACCGTGCCAATAGGAACAGGAGAATTACGGATGATCCACTCGCGTGTCGTATGGATGTTTTTACCTGTGGAGAGATCCATTATATTATCTGCACCCCAGCGGGTGGCCCATCTCATCTTCTCTACCTCTTCCTCTATGGATGAGGATACTGCGGAATTTCCTATATTGGCATTGATCTTCACTAAAAAATTGCGTCCAATAATCATCGGTTCACTCTCTGGATGATTGATATTCGATGGGATGATGGCGCGGCCGCGGGCTACTTCATCTCTTACAAATTCCAGTGCCACATTCTCACGAATCGCAACGTATTCCATTTCCGAAGTAATAATCCCTTTGCGTGCATAATGCATTTGAGAGACATTAAGCCCCTTTTTCGCTCGCAAAGGTTTTCTATGGAGCGCTGGAAACACTTCCGCCACAGCTTTTCCCGTTGCATTCCCGTTATCTTCAGGCTTCACGGTTCTTCCTTCGTACGCTTCCGCATCCCCTCGTTCCTCAATCCAGCTTAGACGATTGGGCTCTAACCCCTGACGAATATCAGTATGAATATTAGCATCCGTGTAAGCCCCGCTTGTGTCATAGACATGAATTGGGGCATTCTCCTCTTCGCCGTCTATGCCCGCAGTTGGACTAAGTGAGATCTCCCGCATAGGCACCTGTATATCAGGCCGTGAACCCTTTACATACACTTTTTGACTTGCTGGAAAAGCTGATAGATTGATTGGATCGTTGTTCAATTCGCTTGTCATCTCAATTCCTCCTATAAGGTGATTTGATCAAGCGGAGACGGTCTACTCCCCACACATAGAAAAGGCCACATCTGTATAAGATGCGGCCTTAGAGTAGACAAATAGAAATAAAGCTCCATTTCCTCCGCTGGCATTATCCAGATCAGGTTTGACGGTCGATAGTTATAACTATCCTCTCAGCCTGGTCCCACCAAGCTCCCGTGACTATATAATTGCTACTTCAAAGTATAACCGAAAAGAGAGAATTATCCAAATCTACTCAAATGTGAGATCAATGTATACGTTAGTTTAACACCAATACCCCAAATCCTTCCAGAAGCACCTCGCCCGACAATGTTGTGCTGCTCAGTAAATCTGTTTTGGTCTCACGAAGATGGATCGTGACAGGAGTCTCACTATAATTAAGCAAAAAAGCATAACTGGAAGAAGCTCCGGTACGGACTTGCAGCTCTACCTCTTCTGGGAGCTCCAGCCAATCTGCTGGCGATTGTAGATCAATTAAATTTATGATCTCAGCCGCTGCCTGTTCATTAAATACGGCTCCGTAATACCAAACCTCACCCTTGCCGCGACGATTTCTAGTTACCGCCGGTTTTCCCGCATAATAATCAGAGGCGTAAACCGCCATCACTTCAACCGAAGCTTCCTCTATTTTGAGAATATCATTAAAGTCATCTGCTCCTGTAACGACTTCGGTCACGCCCGACCAGCTAATTGTTGTTGGCTGACGACTGCCCTTAACCATTGTGAATTCTTCAACTGTGATCCCGCATAGATCCTTAGCAGCACCTGGGAAAGGACGCATATAACATTGACCGCGCTCATCCTTATAGCCAGTTCTACAGCCGAAGATCAGTTTGCCGCCTTGCTGAACATATTCATCCAGCAGTGCTGTTGTCTCATCTGTCATAATCGCTGGGTGAGGATAGATAAGCACGTCGTACCTTGCAAGCTCCTCCAGCGTTGTTTTTTTGCGTAAATAGAGTACGTCATTCGGGATATGCTTCCGCTGAAGCGCCTTGTACCACTCCTTATTGCTCTTCCACATAAACGGGCCATGCCAAACATCGTATTCTCCATCCCACTCATTGTCATAATCACGAACAATAGCAATGTTAGCCTGATTACGAGTACCGACAAACGCATGACCTGCTGCTGCCAGCTCCTGACCGATCTGCCCCGCTTCCCGCACTCTTCGGTTAGGCTGATTATGATAGTCATTGATTCCATGCCAATAAATTTCATTGCCCATCGTAGCTGTCCGCCAGCGGAAATATAACACCATATCTGCTCCATGAGCGATCGACTGATAAGTCCATAACCGCATCTGCCCCGGCTTTGGAGAAGGCATATCCATCCGGTTCACCCAGCCACCCGGGCCCGACTGCTGCTCCATAATACAGAAATTCGGGGATATCGAACGAACAACAGATAACGACAGTCCCCAGCCTCTATCATTCAGCGGATTCCGCTCATTCGGGTCATAAAAAATAGTAGAGAACTGAGGATAGGAATCATAGCTGAAGAAATCCAACAGTTCATCCGTCATTTCATGGCTATCGAGATGCCCGAACAGACCGTTCGTGGTTACCCACTGCTTAGGGGCAAGTTTACGGATGATATCCGCTTGGTTTTTGGCAAAAGAAATTGTATTGTCCGAAATAAACCGTTTTTCATCCAATGCCTGATGAGGATTGGGTTGCTTCGGTACTGGAGTCGGACGTGGAAGATAGACCTGAGACCAGTCACTATAGCTTTGATTCCAAAAAACAGCTCCCCAAGCCTCGTTCAAATGCTCAAGTGTAACATATTTCTGCTGTAGCCATTCCCGGAAAGCCTTATGGTCACTCTCCGAATAAAATTCACTGATCTCACAGTTGAGCTCATTATCAATTTGCCAGCCAACTACACCCGGATGATTGCCGTAATGTTCAGCCATTTGTTCTGCAATACGTGCACACAGTTCCCGGTATTTAGGACTGCTGTAATTATAATGACGGCGCATGCCATGCTGAAGTGTAACACCTTCGTAGGTTACATTTAAAACTTCGGGATACTTATCAGTCAACCAAGCTGGAGGCGTCGCCGTCGGAGTACCAAGTACAACCTGAAGACCATATTTATGTGCTAGATCAATCGCCCGATCAAAGAGCCCGAACTGAAACTGCCCTTCTGCCGGTTCAAAAATAGACCAAGCAAACTCCCCCATCCGAATGATCGTAAAGCCGAGTTCACGCATCCGGCGATAATCGTCCTCCCACATGTTTTCTGGCCAGTGCTCCGGATAATAACAGACGCCAAGCTCGAATTTTTCAGTTGCGACAGGTTTCTTCATCATTACCTCCAAAGTATTAAAAATATGCTTTCAATATTATATAATTCTATTGTAGTATCAATGATAAGAGGTCTTATATAACAAAATATTGTTATCATATAACAATCTTGCGTTCATTGCCTTAATCCAACTTGCGCTCTGTTGCGCTACAGAAATGGGTGCTGCCAAACATGAAGAAACAATGGTATTTGCCGACACCGGCTTTTTCAAAATATGTCTGTTATCCTGAATTTTTGGGACATTACACTCACTTTCCACAACATACAGAGAGAAGAAGCGAAGGGTTTCTGGGGAGTTATAACCTGCATTTGATCTTTGGTGGGGAGGGTTATGTATTCCATGAGGGCGAACGTATTCCGATGAGTAGAGGACGAGGTTTTCTGTACCCCAAAGGGGCTTATCAGCAATACGGCTCTGACCCAGGCGAGCCTTGGGATGTCCGCTGGGTTCATTTTAACACTGAAATTGTCCTTCCCTTATTAGAAGAAGTGGACCAGTCTCGTGCATACCTGTTCACTTTTGATTTGGATGCTAAGCTGGACGAACTATTCGAGGAAATGTATATACTAAGCGCTTCCTACGTGACCCGTAGCGAGCCAAGACTATCTGCTCTGCTGTATGAGCTTCTAGTAAAATTGCTGCAGAACTCCGAGCCGCTTCACGGCTCAGTACCGCACGAGGTTAGGCAGTCCATCCGCAGTGCTGCAGATATCATCCATGTCGAATGTGCCAGCCCTTGGTCTCTGGAATCGATGGCAAGATTGACCGGGTACAGCAGCTATCATTTTCTAAGGCTGTTCCGGGTGGTTATGGGTAAAACACCTAACCGTTATTTAACCGATTGTCGGCTGGCTAAAGCCAAGCTTTTACTGGTGTCCACAGGACTCTCCATTGCTCAGGTTGCGACTCAGTCCGGTTTTGCCCAGTCCAGCTATTTCATTAAAGTGTTCAGAAGGTTTGAAGGCATGTCTCCTGTGAAGTACCGGCAGGCTTTTGGGGCGTAGAGGATCTTCCTTCAGTCCGTAGAGATTCAATCTTAGTCTCTTGGATTTATCACCCTTAAAGATCATCCTTAAGAGAAATTCCACTCGCAATATCTAGACTTATTGTTTCGGAATGAAGCTCCCCTTCATTATCATTCCATGTAATAGATAAAGTGGTATTTTCATAATTTTGTCTATTTTTATTTAATTCGTCATATAAATATGGACCAGTTATAGACCCGATATCAGTGTTACTTAATATTGAAACGGGTCCATCCGTTGACCTAGCTTCATTTACAAGAACTGTTTCATCCTTATTATTATTGTTTTTTTCATTGACTTCATACTTATAATAGCTACTATTCACTAAAGCGCTTGGGTCTCCCTTGAACACTAACTTCCCATGTCCCCGTAAAATTTTATTAGATGAAATTATTATTTTGTAATCTAAAACATCCCATGTATCCCCTGTACCCTTAAGTGTATATACTTGAACACCAGTGTTTAAATTTGTTTCGACCTCTTTATTGAAATATAAATAACTCCATATCGCATTCGAAATAATAACCACAGCTACAAGTACTAGGATTAGTTTTTTCATATCTGCTCCTTTATAAATACTCCCCAGCCATTATTTATATCTTAAATTCCACTCCTTAGACCATTTCGGGAAAGCTTCTCCGGTCAATTCTTCGAGTGTATTCCCATCAATGGTATAAACCCAGCCCATATGTAATTCATCGAAATCAGGAAAACTATAGCCTCCTATCACTTGATCGTCTGCTTCTAGCAGAAAAATCAGGGTTTGTTTTTTTGTATTATCCTTCTTATTATCTAAGGGGTGATTTTTAACGATGAACTTACTTGTAGTTATTTCCTTGCCTATATAATCGACTGGATCAACACTTTGAACACTCCAGTATTGCATGTATGGCATTTCCGTCAGCAGTTTTTTATCTAATAAATATTCAGAAACAATTCCTTCATTACTAATGATCAGATAGCCCATATCGGTAATAAATTGTTCAGCTTTGCTATATTCTTTTTTTGAATTATCGCTAATTTGCTCCTTACTACATCCAAATAAAAAGATTAAGAATAACGGAACTATGATTGCCCTTAATTTGTTCATAGGTTCCTCTCCTTGGAGTGTTTATTATCTCCTTAATAGCCTCATAGATTAATCTTGTTGTATGAATTTAGTATCATCAAACTCTTTAGCGTCTTATAGGCTCTCCATTCCAACCTTGCTGTTTCACCGGGAGGCTCCCATTTTATCTGCCATCCTCCATCATCCTCCTGTTGGTATTCTAATACTTTTAAATGATCAAGAATGGTTTCATCAGAAAATATGCTGCTACAGTAAGAAGTGGGTGATGGCGAAAATTCTAGAGGAGAGAGTCCATAACTGTGGGATGCGGCATCCATACAAAAGAAGTTGGCAGTAATAAGCTCCTTAGATAATTTTTGAAATAATCCTTTGATAAAATCCGATTGAGGTAAGCTTTCCAATAAATAAAATGCAGTCAAAATTGTATGCGCATCGTCATATGCTTGTGCGTGAATATCTACCAAACAAATTTCTGTCGCCTTATCAAGCCAGGAATGTTCTATCCCTTGCCACTTAAGAAGCCCGACAAGACCAGTAAGTCTGCTAAATGATGGCTCTGTAGAAAGTGGGTTATTCCAATGTTTTGCTCTTGGATAGTTTGCTGATGAAGGAAATATTGTTGGAATCCCTTTTTTTAAATCAGCATGCTTTGAAATATAATCACATGCTTTTTGAGAAAGTTCTTCGTCTTTTATGTTACAGTCATATAAAAAACGTAGTGCAAATTCCATGAAAAGTGGCTGACTACCGGGTGCCCGTAAATCCGGCTCTATTGCATTTCCAAACCCACCATCTTCGTTTTGGTAGGCTGTTAGTGAAGTCATAACATTGCTCATTGATCCACCGTGGAAAATATATTCAAAAACCCTTCTTTCTAATAATCTGCCATGTGTCCAAATGAAATGGGCTGCTTTCTCAAAATACATCTGTTCCCCTCCTCAAAATTTAGGCTAAGTATTTAAGTATTCAATGACACTTTTAATATAGGATTCAATCGGTTCCTTTGTATTAACAATATGTATTCTGACATTAGATGGCTTTTTAGCATTTTCAATAGATTTTAGTAATGTCTCTTCAGAAGGCACTCTTTCAATCTGGCTAATCATTCTTTTTCTATTTCGCAGTCTATTATTGAGCTCATCATAGTCATTTAATAGACATTCTACATATTTATATTCCACATTATATTTCTGGGTCAGATTCAATCCTCTCTCTATCATTTCAGAGTATAAACAAGGGCTATCGAGTATAACATTATGACCTTGAGATAAGTGGGAATCTATCAAAGCCCATTCAATGTCATACGAAATTTTTCCAACTTCCTTGAACCCAATGTTTGCTCCAAGTGATTCCATAAGAGAAGACTTTACAATGTCGTGATCAAGAATAACAGCAGAAGTATGCTGCGCTATTACTCTGGCTAATGAAGACTTCCCTGATCCGGGGTATCCAGACATCTGAAGAAAAAACAACGAGGGCCACTTCCTTCAGCATTAATGAATCTGCTAAGTATTTGATATATGTTGTCGGGATTCATTTTCTAAAATATTAGCTATTTGCTCTCTTAACATACGAACGTATGTTTGTTATAATGAACAAACTGGTTATGATTACATATAATAAACTAGAAAGGGGTTTAGTATCTTATGCTAATTTATGAGAACTTACGTCATCAGTTCCCGTTTACTTTTCTTGAACCACTAATTCCTGCGCATGTTCACGAGCATATCATAAGAATTATGAATGCAAGCTCAACATCTGAATTTTCTTGTAAGATTGAAGATACGACTCCAAATATCTACATTTATTTAATTGAGAGTAGTCTAAAAGAATCCTATAAAATAGGACACTTTTTTTTCTGTGATAGAATCGGAATTGATTACACCTATCAAAGTATGCCTTTAGAACAGATAGTGACTTTTGGCCAGTTTATTTCCCAACTATCGAATTTGTAGACGATGAATTTTTTTCTTTCTTAATACGTTCATACTCTTCTTCTATTGATCTTGATAGTAGTTCTGTTGCTGTCATTCCCATCTGTTTAGCCGCTTCTGCCAACTGTTGTTTAATGTAAGCTGGTACATCATAATGAAATTTCACCTTATTACCATAGGCCATTTTTGTATCTCTCCTATCCAATAATTTCTTGATATTTTTTTTCAATAATACGAATCAATAGTTGAGTAGCAGACATTTCTTGCAAGGAAGCAGCCTCGATTAGTTTTTCCTTGATTTCGGGTTGAAACTCATAAGGTAGCTTTAATTTAGGCTCGGCCATACGGCCCTCTAGCGTTTTTTCCGCATCTAAGGCAAGCTCCAGCAGTGTTTGTAATGAAGAAGCGCTAGAAACCTCTCTCCCATACTTAGGCAACACTCGAATTAGATATTGCTTCAAAGCCCGCTGATCATCTTCAAGAATGTTAATATGCAATCCTTCATTTCCCACGGTTAATTGACAATCAACGTTATAACCAAATAGATTTATGGTATATTTCATGGTTAACCTCCTTATTTATTTTGATCATTATATAGCGATTTGTTACGTCCTACCATATTCTTCACTTTTTCATTTGTTATATCCTTTAAAATTTAATTAATACTCATCAAATCATTACAATGATTTTTGGAATTTTGATAATAAGTGAGATAAGCCTTCCTAATCAGGAATATTTATAGAGATAGGATTTAATAATATTTATAGTAACACAAAAAAATATTATAAAAAGATATAACGTATCGTGACAATACACTTTATTTTTATGTTCTTAAACCTTAGTAAAGAGAAGTTTCCTCATGAATGAAAAGTCTGTTTTTTCATAATTGGATATTTTTATTAATTATATATTGCGTTACGTTACGCTATATGATATATTAATCCTTGAAAAGAATGTTTGTTCCTAGAAGAAGGGGATTCTTCTTGTGAACTTACATCCCCCATTCTTTCAATAAACTTTTTGGAGGAGTTAAAATGAACGAAAACAATCAATTTATCAAAGAATCATCGCTGGAAGAATTACTAAATATAGAACGGGCAGAAGCAAGAAATCAGCAAGTAATGGCAGGTGTTGGAAGTCCGGAAGTTCGTGCTACGGAAACCAATTATATTTCTAAGACCCAGCTTGTAGATATGATTAACTCTCACGTTGGGAGTAGTTATACCGGTCTCGGTCTCGCTGTTACTTCAGTAGGAATCGGGCTAGCTACTAACGCTATAAAAGCTAAGCTTCCACCCTTTATTGCAGGTGCTCTTGTTGCCGCAGCAACACTAATTACAGTTGGTCAACTTATTCAACAGGTTGATAGCTATACACCCGCTAATCAGTTGAAAGAAATTCTTAATACCCTCTTAAATGACTATAAAAATTTCACTAGAATTAAAGTTACAGTTACTACTTGGCAAAAACTTATTGTAAATCCAACCATGTCCTACTGGACGTATTACACAACTACAGAATATACAGCAGTAGCGTAAGTACATTGATATATAAAAATGAGAGGCGACCCAAATTGGGGATCGCCTCTCATTTTTATTTGCAGATTACTATTATTTAGTCAGTCTATTTTTTGATGTTCTTGCTTCAATTAACATTTTAATTTCCGCATAAGCAAACGCTCCTTGAGCAATTAATAGAAATATCTTATACCAAATAGGTACTTCAATAAAAAAGGCGATGATAAAACTTACAATACCAATTAACACTACTAGTCCACCTATAACGATTACACGTCTCTGATTCTTTTTAATTTGAATATTAGAAGAAGAAATGAGAATTACTTGGATAAGTAAAAGTAAAACGAATAACGATATATAAGTAATAAATCCAAAAATATATGACACACTAATCCACACTAGAATTAGGCCAATAATACTTATCCACTTTGAAGAATCTCTAAAGAATTTCATATTACACCTCCTATTGATCAAGAGTCCGCGATTGTCGAAAGATTCCTAGACCTCTAAATTATAGTTTAGTACCCATAATAATTCAAACAAACACATTTAGAATACTTCCTAATCTTAAATTTCTTATAAATAAATGAATCACTTTATCATCGATAGAAAACACCAGCATTAATTTAATATGAGTTTACGATTGAGCGTGATGAAGTTATCAGCTGAATCAACCTGGGAATACACGCCAGTTAACGAATGGCGACAAAAGTAGAAATGTAGAGTTCATTTAAGCCACTGTTCATGACATTCTAACAACAGCTGCAGAATGTACAAACGAGAATTTTAGCGATTTTTTTGAAGTACGTACTTTTTGTTGTATATAATACTTCTTATCTCAATACCTAATACAGTTATATCCCAATTATTCCACTTCAGCTTATACAATGTAACTAAATAATGGCTTGTTGACTTACAACTTGTTAGTGGTCTTTCAATCAAACCTAACTAAATCCTTATAAACATTTATCGACTTCCATATAAGCTCCTCATCCTTAATTCCATCATGGACAAATAACTTTATTGGAAAAAAGATTCCTTCCATAATCGATAATCTAACGTCCTCCACAAATTGTGTGTACGTGTATGCGCTCCTGATTTTATTGTTAATTGAATGAAAATACAGATCAAAAATACGTGTAGCCTCCTCACTGCCGTGAAACAAATCGTGGATAAATAACATAACGATATCCTCAGTACAAAGCCCAACCTTCACTGCTTCAAGATCAATGATGCACGGCCTTGAACTGCTGAACATCGGATATAATAAATTGACAACATTTAGATTACCATGGATGCATGTTGTATTTTGATATCTGGATATAATTTATCAGAATCAATAGGCACTTCCCAGTCCGCTAAATTGTTATGTGTCGGGGTCAGATCTTCCATCAACAATATTCCCTCTTGTCCGACTGTGTCATATTTATTAAAAAAGACTCTCGGAATGGAAGCAGCCATTTGTCTCACTTCCATTTTTCATCATTCAGCAGGTTGAACTAACGTGTATAAATTCGCTTCCAACATTCCATCCACCTTCCAAAATATTGAATATTTCGTGCTGAGAATTCAAATAAAAAAGACAAATCACATATTAAAAGTGACTTGTCCTCTGGTGCTTCCACTTATAAATTTGCTTAAAATGAATTGAACGCTAAATAATATGTTTTATTTCCGCCAAAAAGTTGAACAGTCTGCCTTATCCAAAATATTAAACTCGATCATTTTTTCAAGTAATGAGAAATCAACGGGACTTTCCCACCGGATGCGTAACAACTGCTTGGTGTGATCATAACCTGCCTGCACAATTTCATCAGAAAAACGATTAATTCCTGCAATTTCAGGGGCAACCGCCAAATGATGTTTGGATACACTAAAGCCAATAATAAAAGTCTCGTGATCGGTAAACATAGGCTGATTCCACGCAACTTTTGGCTTTAAATCAGTAAATTTTCCAGCTACCCAAGCTAAAACCTCTTCCATTCTTTCCCTATGTTGCGGGTTATCAATCTGCGCTAAATATTCTGCAAATACTTCCATGTCATTCTCTCCTAACAAAATATTTTCGAATATTCTAATTGATGTTACGTCATTCCAATTACATTCTCTTAGCATAATAATTAAATAGGAAGATTCCTAAGGAGATTTGAAAAACAAAAACACCACATAACACAGTGACTACAGTTTGATCTACTCCCATTAAACTAAATACAACAGTTAGAGCCATTAGGATGTAAAAGTTAACAATATTAGTTTTCCAACCCGCTTTTTCTCTTATTCTTATTTTCCGTTCATCATTAGCCTCAATTTTACTCATTCTAACTTTCTCATCATTCTTTATTTTGTTCTGGGGCTTATTAAGCCATAACGAATACACCATATTTCCTACTCCAAGCACTGCAAGGACTGAACCCACACCAATGAGCAAACCGGAAATTCCTTTTAGCTTCTCGTCAGTTAAAATAAATCCACCCATATAAACCATAATAGCACCTGCAATTGTTAAGAGCACCCATTTACTCGCCGTTTTCATTACCCAGCTCCTCCTCGTAAATGAAAATATCTTCAATACTCATTTCAAAAAATCGCGCAATCTTAAATGCAAGAATGATGGATGGGTTATACCGGCCATTTTCAAGTGAACCAATCGTTTGCCTGGATACTTCCAATTTATCCGCTAGTTCTTCTTGTTTAATACCTTTTTCTTTTCTAATCTCTTCAAGCCTGTTTTTCAATATCTTACCTCCTGAAGCAATTATGGAAAGTTAACTTTCCGTAAGAATAACACATTGGATTATACATGTAAAGCTAACTTTCCATCAGCTGAAGTTGATTGCAATTTAACCCGTGATCTTTATAGGTGTAATGATTTAGGGCACGCCTTGTTGATACTACATCTGTAGAATCGGGCATGAAAAAACGCCACTCGTTAACTCCCTAATAGGAGTACGGGTGACGTTGAGTGTTTCACGGGCGACAACTTATAAAAAAACACTTCAGTTAGCTTAGTCTGCCTCAAGAATATACCCTCCGAAAGTTTGCCTTTTGGATAAAAAAGTGTCATTGTCAGCAGAAAATAAAATATTAAGACTGTCTCTGTTTCATTGAACAAAAGTCTCCTGTTAGCTTAAACGACATTACGCACCGAGTTTAGCCTTGCAGGGGTGTCTGTTGGCGTAGATATGATTTAATAAGCTGTCGGCAGCTTCTTCGACTATAGATTCAAATTTTTCTCTTACTGACTATGGTTTATTAAATGAGCAATTTCTTTAACTCTCTCCATTGTAATTCCTTCTCTTTGTTCAACTGCAAGTGGATGATTCGTTTGTTCTAATTCTATTAACGGAACAGCACCAACCTCTTGTGTATGCACCATTGTCTTTAACGATAATGTAGTTATTGGATATATTGAAAGTTCAGTCGATAACCAACCAAAATAAGGTTCTTCCGTCCCCCTTCCTTCTACGTGCAATAATTCATTAGACTTCAGAAAGTTTTCTTCACTAAGAGAAACCCACACACTCCATATAAATTTCTCTTTGCTATCGATTATTGGTATTTCAATATGGCCTCTAATAAAGAAATGCTGTTCATCAATTACACAAAAATCTCTAATTAATTCTGTTCTTTTCTCTTCTGGTACAGTGTAAAAATAATATGGTGCTTCACTTCCGTAACATAAAGGAAGTTCACTTAATTCGTTGTTACAGTGAGGGCATTTCATGTTTTCTGCTCCTTATAGTTTCTCGCCGATTTCTTATAACGTCTTATTCGGGAGCTTTGTGATAATTCCATCTTTTGAGTATTCGCGAAATTACTGAGTTATCCTGCCCCTTTACTTCAATAAAAACGGCAGCTGATCCTCTGATCGGCTGCCTTCTTGTTGCGATTAAACTATCGTGATCCGTTATTTTAATCATATCAACTCTGAGATAAACATTGGTGTAGCTCCATCCTCTGTATTAAAGCCAAACTTATTATAAAAATCCACTGCATGCGGATAAGAAATTAATACCTTTGTTTTACACCCTTTATATCTATCAAGCATTATATTCATCATTTCCTTACCTATACCTATACTCTGATAACTCGGATTAATAAGCATATAATGAAAATATACCGTTAAAACACCATCTGACAAAGCATTTATTAAACCGACAAGCTTTCCTCCTTCCCAAGCGGTAACAATTGAATGAGACCCTCCGATTGCTTGTAAAAGCTCGTTTGGATACTTGCCAGACTCCCATTCTACCGAAAGAAATAACTCTTGGAGTGCATCCTTAGTGATATCCTCTTTGCTTGAAGCGTAATAAATACTCACCCCTATACCTTCCTTTCATAAAACTAACTACGGCACACATCTGTTTTAAACTCCCATATTTCGCTGGTTTTGCAATCCTTACGAAGCCATAAAATAATACCGACAAAGCAATTTCGGATTTATCAAAGTGAAAAATCACTTTATTTACCTCAATATACTATTAAAAATATGTATAGAAAATGGATTAACTGAAGTGGAATTTGTATTTATTCACATTAGAGAATTCATTAGAATACTTTTTTCACTTAATCATACTATTCCTAAGAGGCTTATAGCGTTAATCTACCAGTTAGCTAAATAGATAACATTGAACTATAGTTAAATGTTATCTATTTAGCTAATCGGCGAAGTATAACGTTCTTGTCCTCAGCCTGGGGCAAGAAACGTGATTGCTTAATCAAAAAAAAAGCCGCTAAATTAGCGACTTTTGATCAAACGATTTTCTCTTCCTAAACCTTTTCCTTTGTATTTAATCTAACATGTGCGTTTCTTAATGAACAGTTGTATCTGATAATCCCACTGCAATATTCCAGTCACAGTAATGTTATGAAGAACAAAATCTGGACACACATCGTATTCCGTCTTTGCCCTTTCAAGTAAATTTTGTAATACAGCATTCTTATTCTCTTCGGTACAGTTTGCACACAGATAGTCCCCTTCTGGTAGCACAGTCAACCCCTCTAAAGACGGATATTTTAAGCAAACAGCAAATAACCGTGTTATTCCTTCATTCGTGAACATTCCCGCCATATCTTCAAATAGAAATTGTGAATGCAGAGAAGTCTCAATTTGTTGATAGAAATGTCTGTGATAGTCCCATAAATTCTTTAGTGTGGGGCTTTCCATTTTATTCGAAAGCATAATTACCCTTGCCTCTATGTTTCTGATAAAGTAATTTTCACTTTGACTATAACCGTTGTGGAACTTATTTTCATAATGTAGATAGGCACGTTTAATTTTCGATTTTGCATACTGCAGACGAGCAATTTTATCGTCTGCTCTTTTTTCTGCCTGTTTTAGAAATTCAATTACTTTAGAGAGATCATTCTGCTGCAATATATCTTTAATATCCATTAAAGTAAGATCCATTGCTTTGAGCAGTTCAATGGTTTGCAGCTTTACGAGCTCCTGCTCGGAATAGTATCGATATCCCGACAATTCATCTTTATGGCATGGCTTGACTAATCCAATACGATCATAGTGCCGCAAGGTCTCACTGGTCATCTCTACGATTTCTGCTGCTTGCTTAATTGTAAAATAGTTGTTCATATCTACCCTCTTGACCTTTTTGTAACACAAAAGTTTATGATGATTAAAACATATGCGACTGATAAACGCAACGAAATACAAAAATGATCCGATCCAACTCTTGCAACATATTTGGGTAGACTTTTCAAGATCATTATGTTCAACTCTAATACTTTGTTGCATATCGCAATTTTTCTGCATAGAAGCTTAGGATTGGCATTCGTAGGACTGGCTATATTAAAAAGAAAAATGATTTAACAAAGTAGCATTTTATAATGAAAAGTACTGCAAAAAAATTACTAACTACTATAGGCATATTGGTGACACTATTGATATCATTGGCAGGATGCTCCTCCCACACCACTTCCTTGGAGGAAAAAAATTACATCATCCCTGCCCAAAAGATTGATACCTTAACAATTGATGTAAAGGACAAAAAAGTAACTATCCTCCAATCTAAAGATGAACAAATTCATATTGTTTACTATGAAAGTGAGAAAGATTTTTACAAGATTGATCTATCTGACGATAAAGAACTGTCAATGGTAAGTGACAGTAATAAGGAATGGAACGACTATATCGGAGGAAAAGGTTCGCAAGTAACCAGAACTATTCAGGTATCGATACCTGATGCAACTTTAAAAAATTTGACTTTAAAAACATCAAATGAAAGTATTGTATTACCAACAATCGTGTTTTTAGGGACAGTGGAAGTAAACATAAATAACGGAAATATCCAACTGGACAAATTGAATGTAGGGACGGCTATAACCCTTGAAACAAAAAACGGAAATATTAGCGGTTCTATTCTAGGGTCATATGATGATTTCGCGATCTTAAGCAAGGTAAAGAAAGGAGATAGCAATTTGCCTGCCAATAAAGAGAATGGTTCAAAAAAATTATCTGCTTATACAAATAACGGCGATATTACCTTACAATTTTCTGAGTAGCCAGTAGTTAAATATTAGCTCGTATGAAGTCCGATACAATATTGAAAGGGATAACCTCTGTTTCACTTTTGAAACTTCTGGTCCTACCTCTTCGACTTTCCACCGGCCTATGACCGATAAAATATCCCTCCCTCTTGTAATGGAAAATCACCTTGATAAAGTTGTTAATCCGACCCGTAAATCGATTATCTTATGATGTACCCGAAGGCCAAATTTAAGCTTCATCGTGAATTCCATCAAAATAAGGTATAAGCCGTATTATAGCGGCTTATACCTTCATGATTTTGTTTGACTGTTTTGAACCATCCTTTGTAACTCAATGTATCCGATGCATATAAAAAGTACTACTATCGATATAATTAATATAATACCGTATATTGGATATTCAAACTATCCTGCCAGTTAGCTTAATGAAGCATCGTCAGTCTAATCGGTTTTCATCTGTTTCATTTAAGGTTTCATTTAAGATCAATGAATTGGGATACGATTTAAGAAATGTTGATTCATCTACTTTTAAAAAAAACTCGCCTTCAAAAATTAGTTGATTCGTATTAGGCCCGATTTGATCTAAATTTCTTGCTATCTCCGATTCCTTAAAGATACTTTGTTTATCTGCTCGCAAGAACATGCCATGAGGTGTATATAGTTGACTATAATACCCTTTTGCGATTTTTGATTCTACGGATTCTACGTTTTTTACTGATTCTACGGATTCTACGGATTTTACGTTATTTGTTGAAAAATTAGTGTTAACAGGATTTTCAACTGTCTTATTTACGGTTTCCATTTCTGGATAGGTGTCTGCTTTTGAATTTGATATTAATGCCACTCCTGAAATAATAGTCATTGCAAAGGCTATTAAATATATTTTTTTAAACATATTATCCCGCCCTTTCTATACCAATAAATTATTTCCTACTTTAAAACATTATATTCACTTAAATGTTGAACGAATGGATAAGGTCCGTAAAGGAAAATATTAAACTATAAAATGTATTATTTTCCTTATTTTATTATACTACCTTTTAAAGTGCATGTGAACATCAGTTTACTATAATATTAATTTCCTTACGCAATAATCTCCAATTCTCCTCTATGTAATATTATGTTCTAATAAGTCTTTTAATGTGTAGTCTACATGGACACAGATCAATCCACTTACAAAGAGTAGCCGAAGTATGGTGAAATTATTGAAGAACAGGTGCTTCGGTATCCTGTCCTTTGTTAAACTATTCTCCCTCTATGAGGAATCACTTTTCTCTTGAATGCTCGTAATATCTTAGGTTTCTGATTTTATTCGTTCAGTGCAGACGACTTCATGGTGGAATCAAGTTGAAATCGAAGAAAATGTTGGGATGAGGAAAAGCGCAAAAGAACATTTCCTTAACCACACCCTGAAGAAAGTGGTTATCTAGGAAAAGTATGGTTGCACTTATGGATCTCCACATTCCTCATGGAGGTCAACCCTCCCAAGTCTCACAGCCTAGCTCCCACATTCCTTCATTCAACCTGTCCATGAGGTGGAGGTCAGATATGCTGCCTGCCAGGATCTTCGTCCGTATGATAGTTTCGTTCCGACTCATCCGTGCTTCAGTTGTCTGTATCTCACTGTTTTGGTTCGAACGCTAATGAACTACTGTTTCGTTATGCTGCCGTACTTAAAACATTGAATTGAGGGATATCCTCCCGTTAGTTTAATAAAAAGAACGCTCCCGCGCCTTCGCTTGGGCTGCGTCCTCCTCATTATATTCCATTTCCAATTACCTATTAAAGAACGTACGCGGGTAGCACACCATCAACATATTAACAAAATTAAATATCCTCGTCGAATAACCAGTTTAAATCAACATTAATTTCTTTCCTTAATTCTTTTAGAGTTTCGGCAGAGGGTTTAGTCTTTCCCTGCTCAATTTCACTAAGTCGGCCTTGTGAGATCATCTTCCCCCATATAAAAAAAAGATAAAGCCGCCCTGTATTTTCAGGACGGCTCTAGATGTCAGTGTTGCTGTTCCACACTCATTTTTTTCTTAAGCTTTTCAAAACACAACTTTATTGCAATTTTGTTACTCAAAACAATACTTTAATGTTCAGAACAACACATTAATGTAATTAGTCAAACAACTGTAAAGTGACATTAATGTTGGTTACTTAGAAACTGAGGTAAATCAAGTCTTTTCTGGCTTTCAGCCCACTTTTTTAGTTACATTATAGTTGGTGTCCAAGAAAACATCCCCAAAACTCTAATTACATTAAAGATTGTAATTCGAAATAGTAAAACATTTGAGTAGTCCCTCCTATACTCACAATGTCTTTATGCATACTGAAGTGCTCTCAGCTGATTTTTATTTGTTATAAGCTCCCATACAATTTCATTTAATACTTCATCTAGTCGACAGCAGATATTTAGGTAAGTCCAATTTTCTATACTGTGCTCAAATTCATCGAATACGTAGTTTACCATAAACTCATCTCTATAAATTTGTAACAACTGTTGCATCGCTTTGTAATCCCCATGAGCTATTTTATTTCGTAACTTTCTCATTATTTCCGCAAAAGTAACTTTCTTAGTAATATCGATTCGTGTTCCGTTTAAGAATTGTGGAAGTTTCCTCTCTAACTCACCAACTAACTTTCCATTCCCGGAAGGGTTTATGATTAACATTTCAATTAAGGACATCACTTTAAAAACATGGTAAGCATTATAATCGCGATCATGATACATTGAATTTATTATGTAATCTAAAATCCAAAAATCCTCTTCCTTTTGCAAAAAATCATCTATTAGTGCTCCTACTTTAACTAATGAAGACATACACTCTTTATTATAGTTTTCAAAATCCAACTGTGAGTTTAATATTGCACGGAAAAAATTCAGAATGCGCGGCTTCTCGTTAAATTCATCTGAAGAAAAAGTTGAAAATGGTATCCTTTTGTTTAACACGTCCTTCCCTTTACTTGAATTTTGAATTTTATTGCAAAAATTTATGAACTTTAGTGGAAATGAAACTTCACATGTAGGGCTATCCATTGTGTCATTTTTTAATTGTAAATATGAATTTTCAAAATCCAATACATCAATGGCGACAAGATTTCTCGCTATTACTTCTAATTCGGAGTTATGGGAAATATTCCATTTTGCCTTTTTGACTAACTCAGCAAGATCATAATTACTAAGCTTACTGTTCTTAAATTCTCTTTTTCCCCATACCTTCAAATTATGTTCATGTACTAGCATCTCTTCTAGCATATCGTCCTGCAATCCCTTTATCCAATCATTAGGTGGATTTGATATTCCAACACCTAATTTTTTTGATATAATAGTCGGTTCAATATTTCCATAGATATTTAATGTAATCATGATTTGATTTCACCTCCAATATCTAGTCACCCTTATTATTACATATAATTATATCTCAGAAGATGGTGAAAATATGGCGAACAGTAATTCTTTGATTTTAAATCATACCAATTAATCTAAAAGGTATAAGCTATAAATAAAATAAAATAAAAACGGCCATCCAAAAGGAATAGCCGTTCTTCACAAACCTTCGTTTAGTCTGCCCTTTTAAAACCATAAGACTCAAGCAGATCCCTGTCCTCTTTATTCAATACCGGAACACCCCAAACCAAAGAATATTTGGCCCTAGTATTTGCAACGTATCCTATACGCCCAGATTCAAGTTCTTTCTCGATCCACTTTTTCCAATGCCCACTCCCTGAATTTTTCAGACTAGAAACCACCATTACACTATCAAAAGCTTGCCCTTTAACTGAATGAATGGTGTTGACTGAAACCAGATTTATTTTATCCGGCATGTTGTAAACAGTAATGTCTTGTTTGGCAGTACCTCTAGGTGAGATCATCTTAGATATTTCAGAAAAACCTCTTTTCTCACTATCACAAATTGCTAAGTTTTGATATGCCTCTTGCACTATACTCAAGAAGTTATTATTGAAGTTCTTGTACCACGTTGAATAATTGATACCATCAAATCTTACTAGATCAGAAACTGCAGAACATCCATCCAAAAAATCTTTGATAAAGATTCTCCATCTATAAACAGAATCAATTGAACTTGGACAATTATAATTTTTCCTTGTCGTTGCTCCTCCAAACCACCTATGCATATGCCTACTTGCAAGCTCTAAAGCTAACATTCGTGATTTTGGTGTATTCTCAATCCAAAGTTGTAGAGAGTCTAAGATTAAATGTTTACTTTCTCTAAAATTCGTTTCTAAGTCTAGTTTCATGTTTTGTTGTCGGACTAATATAGCCGAATTATTAAAGGGTATTTCTACTTCCTTTAGAAATTCTATATACTTTTGCTTCAAGGATGCAAGATCTCGATATTCTAAATAACAAACACTCTTCTCACCATATTTATCAATCTCCAAACCACGTATAGGCAATGAAACACCTAATAACTTGTTGGATGTATTTACAATAGAATCGCAACTTCTAAAGTTATCGGTTAGAAAATGCTTCTCAAATACAGATAAATATTGTTTGGTGGTTACTGGATCTGCATCCTTAAATTCATATATTGATTGATTAAGGTCCCCAACAAAATGAAGAAAAGTACCAGCACTCTTTAATTGATTAAGAATATTAATTTCAATCCATGAGAGATCCTGACATTCATCTACAATAATAAGAGGAAACCGCGCAGCTATGAGTGTAGCTAAATGATCACTCTTCATTAAAACTCTATATGCCATATAATTCATATCTTCGAAGTTGGCAAACCCATCCTCAAAAAAAGTTTGTTTGATTTTCCCTATTTCTTTCTTTATATATTCAAAACTTAATAGATGTTTATTCCCTCTCTTTTCGCGAACGCTTTGAATAAATTCTTGTACCTCAGTTAACTTATAGTAGTCTTTTAATGAAAGTTTATAGTTCTCTGAATAATGAATTATGATGTCGTTAATTTTATGATCATAATAAATTTGATTTGCGTATACGTCCTGACTTGATGAAGCAAGGTTTAAATAAGGGAGTTTATATTTTTTTAACCAGTGATTATCATAAACAACCAAACTTTTATCAATCAGTCTATAAGAAGTATCGCCTTCTCTATTTTTATGTTTAGAAAATTTATATCCATAACTCTGCGCAATAAATCCATGTATGAAGCCTGATAGGGTTCCTATGTAGTGAGGATATAATGATGTTAATCCTGAAAATATTTTCACTCGTTCTTTGATAGTATCAGTCGCATCATTAGTAAATGTAAGCACCGCAATACCACTATTAGTTGAACGCCATTTCCTAATCTCAAATGCAGCTTTCATTCCAACAACCTCAGTTTTACCACTCCCTGCACAAGCCTCTAAGAAGATGTTTTTCTTGGCAGACGAGAGAACATACTTTAGTTGTTGCTCTGTTTTTTCTCTCACTTTACTATCAATAAGTGAGAGATAGGAATTCACGGCTTCTTTATTCAAACTCAAAGTATGTATTATTTCTTGCTCCATTTCTTCCTTATTCATACTATACCGCCACTGCATGACCATATAATTGACTTCTTAATATAATCAGGAATATCAATGATTTTGCTTATGTTTAAATAAACATCATTAATGTTTGATTTTGTAGCATTAACTTTATTCAGTTGCTCTCTTATTTTGCACTCTAAATAGTCTGTTAGTTTCTGTGCGTAGATCCCTTTCCCGACCTCATCAGTATCAATATGTTTAAAAATAAATTCAGCATCCTCTTTTAGCTCATCTTCGTTATCGTACTCATTGTTTTTTAAGGATATTGAAGTGCAACGCTGCTTTACTTTTCCCTCGGTGGGCCATAAATCACAAATAACTTTTGCCAATAAATTTGTGTTACCTTTTATCGCTAAGTCATATTCAAATGTCTTTAATGGAGAAGAAAATAATCGTCCCCAATCACTCTTGTTAATATCATCCATTAGTTGAAGTGCACTATTAGCTCCAACAGGCAATTCACTCGGTAAAGGAAATATATCTTGGAGTTTAGTTAGAGGCTCATCATCTTTATCTTTTTTTAATTCGCCTTTCTCGTCATACACGAGTACTTTTAGTTTTGGTGGATCATTATCCGTAATTCCTGAGCACAAAATTGGTAAATGTATATCACCAGTGCTACCATCACAATTCGAAAAGAATTTCATGAAATGTTTAAAGTTAATTCCATTGATATTTATCGTAGACACACCAGCTTCTTCTAGGGATGTTGGTAATAATGTATCGAAATTATCCAGAGCTGTTTTATTATATTGAGCTAGTACTATCTTAGCTAAAGTAGGTATGAGCATCGCCTCACTAATACCTTCCACAAGAATTATACCTTTTGAGAACAGCAGTGCAGATTTTGTTACATCTAGCCACCTGTTAATATAGTTTTTACTTTCACCCAGATCGATTTCTTTTAACGGAATTGCAACAACACTCTCTTCCTTCTGTGATATATGAATCAAATTATATATGTCTATAGAAGAAGCAAGTACTGGAGAATGAGTTGTAATAACGACCTGTAGATTTTCCGAGTTTCGGGTTATGTCTTCTAAATACTTTATGAATTTGACTTGAAGCTGAGGATGCAAATGAGCTTCTGGTTCCTCAATTAATAATACAGTCATCATGTTATTGTCTTTTAATAGCTCAAGCTCTGCAAATACAGTAGCTATATATAAAAAGTTATTATATCCCAAGCTATTAATAGCTATATCCCTAAATTTATCGGAGTCATTTTGTTTGATACCAGGAAAGAACACCATTTTTATACTCTCTACAATTTTATTAAAAGATGTATCCGCAAATTGAAGATTTATACTCTGACCAAGTCTTTGCCCCAGGGTCTCCTCGAGCTTGTTATTAATATTGATTTTGGCTTTTTCAATTTCATTATATTTATTCTCAGCATTACTCGTTATTTGAGAATTAAAATCAGTTACGTTCTTCACAAGTGAATCTTTATTATCACCGTATTGTTTTTTTAGTAACTGGGCTAATCTCGATCTCTTTCCATTAACCAACTTCTCCTCTGCGTCACGAAGAGGTGGGAGATAAATACAATCAATACAATCAAAGGTCTCGTCTTCAAAAATGCTTGATTTTGAAGCACCTCCCCAAACTTCCTTTTTATAATACCCTTTTATATTTGGATTCGAATTAATCTCTAAATGTAGTTGTGCATTGTAGTCGGCGTCACACCAACTTAAAAATGTAACCTGTTCATTTGGACTCAAAGACTCAAGTGTAAGATCTATTCTAATTTCCGGTGCAATATATTGCTTGTCCAAAGATATATAGAAATCATCTTCATCAATATTCATATATGAAAATTCGTTCTCTCGCAGAGCAAGTCTAAGGGCATTAACAATTGTTGTTTTGCCCGAACCATTTTCTCCAACTAGCACGTTGAGTCCTTTGTTTAGCCTTATTTCAGATCTATCTTTAGCATTCTTATATCCTGAAATGTACAACTTAGATATATGCACTTATGCCCCACCCTTCTTTTCTCCACACCAAATTCCTATTATTAACATTATACGACAAAAAAAGAGAATTGCCTCTTGATACAATAATAAAACTAACATTAAAGGAAGGACTGAATTGGATAAAAAGAAGAAACTGCTCTTGTATTATGCAATTGGAGATCTGAACCTACCGTTGAATTTGCTGATAGATAATTAGTAATAGTGTGTAGAGAGTAATTGTACTGAAGAATATGAAGGGGAGGCTAATGGGGTAAAAATCCAGTGCAGAAGAGACTGAATGCATTGCATTCAGTCTCTCAACATATTGAGGTGAGTTTCATTTCAAATCGCAAACTTAGATATTCCCTTGGAAACATTGCTTATTTATATCTATTTCATTTAATATGTCGTTCTCTAATTTATCCGCGTACGTCTTTCTTAACCCAGCAATTCGGACGACTTCCCAGGGTTGCACGGCTGCTCTATCCTTAGTTAATTCCTTTACCGCTTTCTTAATTCTTCTTTTCTGAAATTGCTCTACAGACTCCACTACTTCATCTAGTGCTTTCTTGGATTCTGGTAGTTTATCTATAGCTCGTACAAGTAGGGACTGAATTCTAAGACGCCTTCCAATTTCATTTTTTGTTACTCGTATTGTATTTTCATCTTTGAAAATATGTTTGGCAATTAAACGAATATTATCAGCAATTTCTGAATCGCGTTGTTTCCAATCAATTCTAACTTTAAGCTGACTATCTCCTAAAGTAGGTGATGGCCTATTTAATCTTTTACTGTTATTTTTCTCAGTGATGTTATTCTTAGAAAGATAGTCAAACATAGAGTCCATTGTTTCTCCTAAAAATCCAAGAATCAAAATGTGTCTTAATGGATGACACGTCACTCTTGGTGAACGTAGTACTTTATGAAACCAGGTATGCTCATCACCTACAATAACTTTGCAATTCAAACTATTCAGAAAGCTTTCACTGTAGAATTGATTAAATTTTGAGATTAACTTAATCCATCTGATTCTCTCTGATTTAGTTATTAAGTCTTTCTCCTTAAGTTTCATTATATAATATTGCCTCAATCGTTCTAATCCTACTGAACTCACTTTGCTCTTTAATAAAAAATACGATTGTTCTGCAATAAACTGATTATGGTCTGAGTTCAATAACTCATCAGCACTTTCCTGAAAATAATGATCATTAGTAAGGTAGCTGCTCAAAGTCACCATTGCATGCTTATGTCTTTGATTAGTTTCTACATTAGAAAGTTGTAACTGGCACCCATGCTTAAAACATATAGAGATACTATCTGCTTGGTGCGACCTATGCCAATATGCCTCCCCATATATTTTTTCATCATCTATTACACAACTGGAGCAAAATTTTAGAACTTTTGCTTTTTTCATTTCACTCGCTGTTATACCAAGTAACATATAGACAGAAGTTCCGTTGCCGTACATCATAATATCTTTTAATTTTTTATATCTTTCCATCGGAATAAATTTCGAATAGTAAGGAAGGAATGTATTATTTTCTATGAAGTCAGACGGAGTATGTATATTAGGAAGGGGCAATCTCTCGCATAATTGTTGTAGATGTGTAGGGAACAACTTTGTTGCACAAATATGCGAAGAACCAAACATCTCTAACATGGATGTTTTCGAATTTTCATTTCCTGAAATCCAGTGATAACGTGCCATTACACTATAAAAAAGTTCATCATCATATGTAATCGGAAAAAATATCATACCCTCACTCCAACTAAGTAGTATTGGTAGTATCTATTCTTTCCATTTATAACTTTATTAAAACTATTATTTTATTAGAGCATTTCTCTCTTCTAGAAATTTAATTATCTCTCTTTCTATTTCTATATTCTCTTCGGCCTCTACTTGATAAAAGGCAGCTGTAGCAGATTTAAATAGATAAATATTCATTGATGTAGTGCCGCGATTAACTAATTTACTATAAAATCTCGGTATGCTTCTGATTAGGAAGTCTTTCCTGGACTCAACATACTTCTCTAACTCTTGATAACTTAATGGAAGTAATGAAGCTCTGTAAGTTTTTAGTCTATTACGTTCAGTAGCCTCCAAAAGATTACATACTGTTTGTTTAGTAATTCGATAAGGGTAATTCGGATTAATATTTTTAGCAGCATTCTTGATTTTTATCAAAAGTTCATTGTCTAATTGAGCAAAATCTACTTTTCGTGCTTTTTTATCTATTTCAGGAGGTAGTCTAGCTAGTAACCATGTTCTATCATATTTCATTAACCATGTATACACAGCCTCATTCTCCTGTCGTATTTTTTTACGAGTATCCACCCCTTTATCTAAAATTCTAATTATTTCTTTTCTTCTTTCATGTAATCTTTTCTTTTCTCCCACAGTAACGATTATTCGAGAGTTGTTATCTACAGAACTAACTTTTCTTTCATACTTATCTTTATAAGTAGTAGAACAATAATCTCCATTTATGTTCCCTCTCAAGAGGGTCGCATATCCACATAAATCACAGGAATACTTCAACTTACCTAACTCATCCTCGCAGTTGTCTATTTTTCTCACACACATTTTTATTAAGGGGATATTATAATTTACACAATCGGTATTTCGACAAGTCCAAGGACCATTACCGAAAAATATTTTCGATGATATTTCCGTCTTAGCTAAAAAAACTTTTGTAATGAGCTTTCTAAAAAGCGAATTAAAAGTAAATAGAACCCAATGAAGTTGGACATTGAAACCCGATTAAGGAATTGTGTTCTGAAATGGTTAGTTGAAATATTATCTTTTGAAATATTTATTCCATTAAGTTTCTCAATAGAATAGTGGGTTAAAAAATCTTTAATTAATATTTTTTTATGAATTTTACCCGTTATTCCGATATACTTTTCTCTATATAAATATCCTATTAACTGATGATATAGAATATCAACATTGACATCCAAATGCCGCTCTCTTAATATGACTAGATCATTATAAATTTCGCATTGAAATTTTACAATCTCGCCAGAACTCCCCACCCTTACTATTTTCATCTTACTCCCGCAGCCACAATATTTAGATCTTAAAAGGATTCCCGACTCTGAGTGTGCATAGGCTTCACCACATTCAGCGCATTTATTCTCTAACAATACATTATGTTGAGGGCATGATATAAGAAAGTCTATTTGGTCCCCTCTATGCACATAAGCTTCACCGTACATCTCTTCATCCTCATTCACGCATACAGGGCAGTATTTTATATCTTTAGATAAGATTGATTGAGCCATCCTATGAGAAAAACCGTCAAATTCACTTTTCCTCCCACTCTCACCGTTAATAATCTTCAGAGTTCTATTAAAACGTTCAGGCATATAAAAAACCTTATAGAGGCCATACCATGTGTGATTGTATAAAAGTAACTCTTTTGAAAGAGTACTGCCTATAGGTAGTTTTCCCAATAAATAATTAAGTCTTCTAGGGAAAACTGTTTGTTTGTATGAAGTTGTACCAAAAAGCTCAAATTTACTTTCAGAAAAATCTGCATTAGCTGAACGCACATGATATCTAAAAATAATGCTCCTGAAGTCCTCATCAGGAAAGGGTTCTGGAAACATAAGAATACGACTCATGAAATCCTTCCTCTCAGGACAAAATCATTTAATTCATCACATTCTCTGATAAGTCCACGCTCTTCAAGCGCTTCTTCTGTAGTCATCCCTCATTGATGACCAACCTTAACCACATAACGAATGTCCTTCTCCTCCAGAGCCGGCTTATTCTTATTTCGCGGCTTTTTTTGTTGCGGTAGGCTTTCAGTAGAAATAGGCGCTTCCTCTCCCTGATAAGGTGCTTTTATAGCTAAAGCTAATCGAGCCAATCCAGCAAACATATTATCAATATCACCTTTGCCATCGCTAGCTTCAAAGACCTGGTTAGCAAGAGTTTCCGCAACACTTCTTGATTTAACAATATGAAATGCGAAAGATGTTAATTTCTCAAGTAACTCACTTTTATTCCTCTGCTGCAGAGCCCTTTGTTGTTGTTCTATCAGATTTCCATGAACCTTTATTCGATGACTTGCTTCTTGAATATATCCTCTTAATGGAAGCCAATCAGGTTGGATATCTTCTAATTGATTATACCCTTCCGTATCTCCACTTCGTATCTTCTGGTAAATAGGCTGTAGTAGTCTCAAACTTCTTCCTGCAACCTCATTTATGAGATTAACTGTGATTGTCTCTGTACCCCCGTTTACAATTGCCCTGGACTGAACATGCATGAATAGCTTAACGGCAATATCCGGAATCCCCATACTGTGGTAATACATAGTATCCAAAATCTCTTCAGTCATTTTCGTGAATGTCTTTGTGTATTGACTATCCCATAAATTATGAATATATTCTCTCCACTCCCAACTCTCTTTTAACATGTATCCTGTTATATTCTCAGAAAATTCATCCGGTATACCACGGCGGGTATTTGCCAATGAATTATTAAATAAATACAAGGCTTTATAAGAGCCAATTAAAACCGTTGGAATACCTATTGTATTAACTAATTCAGTGATGAAATCAATCATATCTTCTTCACCACCGGAATAAGCTTTTTGAATTTTTTGTATTTCATCGATAACCAGTACACCAAGGTTAATCTGAGTAGCGACTTTTATCATTCTTCTAGCATGTGTATCTAATCTCCCCTTTTTTTCGCCGAATTTTTCGTAGAAATCTGTCCCCAATAGCCGATCTACCTCGTAATAAAAGTTTTTACATAAAGCACCCACTGATTTATTAAAGGGGCATTCAATTTTCATCCACACGATTTGTGTGTACGGTAACTTCCGACCATTATATTCAGAGTGATGTATAACTTGAGGAAATAGTTGAGTTAACATTCTTTCATATACTTTTGATTTTCCTGATCCACTGATAGCAATTTCCACATGACTTTGAGCTGTTTGTACATTCCCTGCTAAATTTGCACCATTCTCATCTATTCCAGCCTTAAAAATCTTGTCCCATCCTACGGCCAACTGCCTATTATACATAGCATGCATCGGATTTCTTGATTGGTAACCTATTTTTATCATAGTGTATAAGTTTCTATACTTATCATAGTGTGCAGGATATGGAAGCCAAAAACTTGGTTTTATTTGTTGAACAAACTCTAATCTATCTTCAATACTTAATAATTCATAATCATCAATTAAAGGAGGTACAGAATGTAGTGCATCAATAAATTCTTCTTCGTTTAACCGGTTTGGTATTGCCTCAATAAACGGGTTGCCCTGGTTTTGAGGAAGGATTTGAGTAATGTAGCTAGCCATGCAGTGGGTGCCTTTTAAGTTAGTATATTCTTCATTCATCAAGTTCACGTTTTACCCTCCTCTCACTTATTCGCCTTGAAAATAGCGTCTGTGCATCGTCGTAAAAATCACTGTTTCCCGTTTCTTCGATCTTTGAGCCTTGATTTAGTTGAATTAATCTTCCTGGATCTGCATCTTGATTCTTTTCACTGCCCTCACTGGTATTAGTCCAAGCATAAGTTGCCCCCCATCTTCCCTTATCTACTTTTCTATGCTCACGTTTATCCTTTTGTTTTGCATAAAAGCTCATTTCCGCGGTTTCTTTTTTTGTTTCGATCGTTGCAGATCTAGTAAGTGCCTGAGAAAATGCATGTAGCTCTGAATTATGTTGTTTCTCATTCCGTTCCTGCAGCTTAATTTGTTCCTTTCGATACTTCATGATCAGAGATACTTCATCAAAGTGCAGATCGTTATATTCTTGATATTTTGAAGTAAGTATACATTGAATTAAATTACCATCTTTATGTGTATAGTAAATACTGCTGCAATTTCTAGGATCATAAGTAACCTCTATATACTTGCTACCCTTGACCCCTTTTTCCTCAAACCAGCCTTCCTTTATTCCTATCTCACAGGTATAGCATAATTCTTTGAACTCAATTCCGAATCTTGAAACCTTCGCTTGTTCCCGCGGCATTAGGTTATATCGAATGAGGTTTCTTGATTTTTCATGAAGAAGTCTTTTTCCGCTCCCCCAATTCCAAACTTTGAGTGGTGTTAATTCTACACCTTCTTCAAACATCTCTTTTGTTGGGAGATATTCGCGATTAAGGGCACTCTTGTTATACGTCAAAAAGAAAACTATTAAAAACTGATTGAATTCTTCAATAGTAAGTGCTGCATCTTTAGCGGGGTCTCTGTCTCCTCTAACAAGTGGCTTAGGACCAATACCTGCAGGTAATAACTGCCTAATTGTCTCATTTGTAATTCTAAATCGTCTTTCTACGAATGGTTTCAAATCTCCCCGGTAGGACGGTGCATTTAGAACATCAACTTCAAGATTCACGAATTTTTCTGCATTCTTCCCTTTCAATTCTCCTCTATCGCAGACTAATTTCCGGGGTAAATAATGACACGGCCACTCTTCCGCTTCAATTTGCATATTATATCTGGCACAGTTTTCAACTTTATTAGTTACAGCATTCTCTAGTGCAACCATAGCTTCAATCCAGGACGGTGGTGCCAAACTTACGTGATACCCTACCACAAGAAGACTGAATACATCTATTACAATGTATAGAGTTGGTCTTCCCAGAATTGTTTTCCGATCAAATGAAACTAATGAAATATCTGCTGGCGTGGAGTCGATTTCAAATAAAGCACCAATGGAAGTAGCTCTTTCAGATGCATTCCCTTGCAAGGGCCTTACATCAATTGACGCTCTACGTTTTCCATGTCTGTTTGCGTACCTTTTTGAAAATGAAGTATCTTTTTGATACCAATATCTAAATTGACGAAGTGTGGGGGATTTTTCAGGGTTTACTATAGGCACTCTAACACCAAATTTCCTATAGAAGCCACGTTTGTAGAATGTTTCACACATATGCTCATAAGTAGTTTTAATATCCATATTCTTTCTAATATGGAACAAGCGGATTGCAGAGAGAAAAATCTTCTTATCCATTTCAGTGATCAAAAAAGTATTCCCATCTTGAGAGCGAGCTCCCGGTTTATTTTGGTATGTTCGCTCTCTTCCAGGAGCTCCACAATCAAAATAATTATCTAATAATCCATTTCTCATTTTTCCGTAAAACCAATACTTTTTCAAATAATCCCTTATCACTTTTTTTGCTTTACCTGACTTTAGATGTGCTTTTGTTATCAACCTTCCCCTTGACTCAGATATATAAATATCCGGTTCTTGGGTAACGATGTCTTTAATGATTTCCCATCTTTTATCTCTACTATCTTTATATTTTTCCAGATAAGAATCTTCAGGTGAAATCAACCTTAAATCAGTCTCCATTGTGCTTATTCGACTCTTTTGTTCAGATATTTCTTTTACCAGATCTTCATAGTTTAGAAAAAAGGGTAACTCTATCTCATGAGAACTATCAATGTTTATAACAACAATATAATTTTCTTCTTCCCATACCCATAACACTCTAAGTAAGGCCACTGTTTCATTTTCATCATTCAACCGCTCAATAATCGTATTCTGAACAATAAGCATACTCCATACTCCCCTCAAGGATTTAAGCTAAATTAATATTCACAAACGGCTTTTCTATTGGTGAAACTTCTAATGGTTCCATTTCCCGAATGATTTTACTATTCATCTCGCACTTCCATCTTTTATTAGCTAACATATGTTGCAAAACAAACATGCACGTACCTGGCTGTAAACCAATATCTCGATCAGTCAACAGGCACAGTTTACCAACCGGTGTTATGCATGAATCTTTCAGTAAGACTTGTATCAAAACTTCAGAGACAAGCAATAGCAGCTCCTCATCCATCCCCGGACGTGTATCAAGGTATCTGGCCTCGCTCATCCATTCAACATTAGCGACCAATGTAGTAGGAATTCTATTTTCAGTGATTATGCACCAATCTATTCCCAGTTCTTCAAAAAATCTTCTTTCAATTTCAAATAGTTCTAAAGTTCTCGTATCTAGTTTATGTAAGGGTTTAATTGTTCTGACTGCAGGGGTAGGTCCATTAGCAGTTCGTATAGTGAGCATAAAGTCAGTAGTCATTATGACAGGGGAACCATCAACATGGGCATGTTGGATACCTAATCAGTTAGATATCTCTATAGTTCTTTCCAGAGGAAGAAGAGGGTATTGTTCTCTTATATCAATAACACTATCTAGCCATTCACAGTAGTAGAGATATTTTCTTTCATGTTCTGATAGGGTATGGTGAATTCTTTTGGTCTTCCACCCCTTATGCCTTGTTATCCATCCCTCAGATGCCACTTTATTGTCGTGTGCTTGAATAAAGGGTTGGTACTGATCTCCAGTTCCTTGACCCCTACCTTTTTTAATATAGTTCTCTTGAAGTTTAACTATGCGTGAAGCTCGGCGTGACATATATTAACCCCCCAGTTTTTGATACCATATTCAAACAACTAATGGCCTCGCCCTTAAAAAGGGCGAAGCCGTTACCTTCAAGTTGTTTATGTTTATTCTGAGGTGTTATTATTAATCTTTAACCCATTTATTTCAATTTAAACTATTTTCTATATATTCGTAATTATTTCACGAAGACATCACGAACATACAATTTCGTTAAGTTCTTCAGAAAGGAATGAAAAAATGAAGCCTTTCATTTATATGCCTTACTTTCAAAAAGAGCCACAAAGCGGAGAATACACATTTTTTTTGGAAACGCACAAAGAGCACTTGGCTCCCAATTTGAGAATATTGACAAAGAAGCTAGAGAAGTAGCTTCCAGATATTTAAGTGAAGCTGGTGCTCATTTTATTTCCGAACGAGATGATCCAACCAGGGCAGCGGAAGAGGCACAGGAGTTATTATTTCTTCAATTTTACAATAAGCTCATTTCAGTTATTTAAGTATTTTTGATCTAAAAATTTAAGAACCAAGCGATAATCTAACACCAAAAATGAACCGGCTCCTGGATCACCGTTCGTCATGATTCCAATCCACCGTATTGATTTCCTTTTAGTATCGATTTTAAATGAGGGGCTCCCACTCAATCTGTAACTTGTCCTTCCCATTCTTATACTAGCAGATACTGATACCCATATTTATACAGCGTATGATGTATCCGGTTTGAATGCCAGCCTGGAGTACGGGTTAACCATCCTTCGGATGCTACTTTATTATCATTTGCTTGAATGAAAGGAATGTAGTCTGCTCCTCTTCCTTGTCCTCTTCCATCTCTAAGTCGATTTAGATGTATTTTGTATACAGAATTTGTCATTCAATCCTCCTCCTTTCAATACAGAAAGACGCATAACAGGTTAACAGGTCTGTCATGCGTCTCTAGAAGTATTATATGTAACCAATTAACCTCATTATCATATTTTAAAACAGACTTCTTTGATGCCGGATGTCAGTTTAATTTTCAGGAACTCTAAGCTACGATCTAATAGTGAACCCTTAGTACATTTATGAATCTAGTTTGATTTCACAAAGAACATGCCAAAAAACAAATAATAGTTATACTACATATTAGTTTGGTAAACACACTTCATTGTTTCCATACTAACCATTATTGTCTAAAACCCAATATTTTATTCCGATGTATTCGTTAGAAGATTTAATACAAATACTTGTAATTTTTTATGAACACTCTTACCCTCTATCCGTTTGTCAAATAGCCTAGAGATGAATCTGTTAAAGGTCTAAAAGATTCAGAAATGAGTTATGCGTTGTTAAACCATAGCAGTTCCATTCCCCCTCATATAGGGGACTTATGTATGCATCGCATCAATCTTTACTTTAAATGCTTCTCTCAAAGAAAACTCAGATGAATATCCATAATAACCAAATAAGATTCTAACGGGCTTCATCTCTTACATTAAATTTGCTTAACAAGCATTTCTACTATGGACATTCGTCAAATATCACAAAGTAGAATTCATATAACAAATTTTTTGTTTGTAACGCGATATTCAATACCGCACTTAACAAAATAAGACTTCTACCAGAGAATATCTCTAATAGAAGTCCTGAATTTCTTGCGAATAAGGATTTTTCTTTGGCATTCATGCACAAAAATGTTGTATTAAAGTGCAGCACCAACAGAACAATACCAGTCATCCATAGCTAAAGCTTGTAACATATCCGTTGAGGCCATCCCCCCATACAATTTCCACCCGTTTCCCGGTTATCGTCTCCCACTCCAGTTTCTGGATCACGGATCCACGCCGCATATCCAGCCGCCGTATGTGTGAATGAACCTTACCGGGGAACAAACTGCATTTCTCTCTATTAATATAAATTTCAACATTCTTGATGTTCATTACGTTCAACATATATTGGTTATTTTCGGAATAACAGTAGGCTTCTTCCACGTAAGTGATGGGAACCGTGCCTTAGAATCAATTCAGGTAGGTCCGGCTCACCGAGTGGATCGTCCAGCTTCCACTCAGACCGATATATCCGTTCGCAATGGTTAACACGGTCTCATTCCGTAGATTAATCTCCCACTGGTAACCGGTTTCCGTGATCATCTACGGTTTGTTCATAATAAGGAGAGTGAATGGGGACTCTACATACACTTTTTATGAAATCATTCCTCAAGAGGAAGCGGATGCGGGCTTGCAGCCGGGCGAAGAATCGTTACGGCTGGGGTTCGGTAGATCAGCTTCAGACCAAGGGCGCTGCCGATCGAGGTCACAATGGCCATAATAACCAGGCTGACATAAATTCTCCTATCAATGACCTGGGCTTCAAGCGCAATCGAGGCGATAATTATTTCCACGGCTCCTCTGGCGTTCAGTCCCAATCCGATCGTCAGTGCCTGGTTCCAGCGCAACCCTCCCAGACGCGCACCGACCGAGGATCCGAGAATTTTCCCTATACAGGCGAACACAACAATAATCAATACCAATTGGAGGTCAAAATCCTGAAAGAAGTTGGCCTTTAGGCCGATCGTCGAGAAATACAAGGGCGAAAAAAAATACGTACAAATCGAAGACAAGCCACCTTTCAGTGTTTTAATAGTGTCGTTGTAGAATTGATGCTTGAACAGAATACCCATTATAAAAACAGCGAAAAACGGATGTACATGGTTTTTTTCAGCCAATGCGGCGATCAGGACAACCAGAAAAATAACAAAGCCAATGTTCGCTCCCTTTACACGTGTCAGCTGCTGATTGATGAACGACTTTAGCCATTTGAAGACCAGCACCATAATAAAGGGAAACGTCACGATGGTTAGCATCCGGGTTGCAATTTGAAGCCCCGACCGATTCTCCTGCGAGATCAGGAAGATACCGCCCGCGAATAGACTCCAGCCGATCAAATCATTGATGATCGCCGATCCGACTATGATCGAACCAGTCCGTGTATTCAGAATGTTCAGATCCGACAAAATCTTCAGAATGATCGGCAAGGCAGAAATGGAGAGCGCCACACCCATAAACCCGGCGAGATAAACCGGATGCAGATTTCCCGAGCCGGAAGTGAAAACTTCGGAAAAGACAAAAATGATTCCAATTCCGATCAACATGGGAACAATCAGACTTAACACGCTTGTTATGATAATCGTCTTCCGGCTATTGAAGAAATGCTTCAGTTCAATTTCCAGGCCCAGATAAAACATAAAAAACAACATCGCAAACTGGGTAAAATAACTCAGCGGCTCGGAAACGCCTCCGGTAAACCCCCACATTTTCGAATACGTTTCGGGTAGAAGGCCCATGATGCTTGGACCGAGTAAAATACCCGCGAGCAATTCTCCGATAATTGCCGGAAGATTGATTCTTCTGGCTAGTCCGCCCAGGCTAAGCGCAGCTAAGAGCAGAATACTGATCTGCATAAAAAACAGAAATAGATCGCCTTCCACCTGTCAACCCCCGTCCCGATTTTAATGATTTCTCCTACCAGTCGGTCACAATCCCTCCATGAGAAGCAGCAGCGATTTCTGACTCTTCATTATTTGTTCCAGACTTTTCTCCACTTTGCTTTGAATATAATTCTCATGTTTTCCCCGCATACGGTTGGCCTGCATGATGCTTGACAGCTTAATAATGTTCACGATCAGTTCATCCAGGTCTGATTTAATTTTCTCTACTAGAAGGGCGTCCTCCACTTCGCTGAATTCTTCGAACAACAGCCTGAGAAAATGAAAACTGAATTTCAGGTCGAAAAAACATTTCCACAGCGCTTCTCTCTCCTGAACATCCAAAACCTGCGTAATTGCGTCCCGGTAGAATGAGCCTAATTGCTGCAAGGCATTAATGCCGTAGTAAAAATCTCGATTGCCTTCCCGTACCGGGCCCCGATGGTAATGGATCTGTATGATTTCACGCAAAATATCCCGGGCCAGTACTTGTTTGTCCGGCAGTCGTTTTTTGTCCATATGGACGTGGCACACTCCGTTGACCAACTGCTCTTTTACATCCTCAAACTCGCTAATTTCCGGGATATACCTCAAACCTTTCCAGAATTGCATCAAATTATCACCGTCGATATCTCCCTGAAATTTATTTGGGACCGGGTCATACAGTTGATATGACGTAAAATCACCACCCGTAACGGCAAGCCAATGCGTCATAAGCATCAAGCGGCCATCCCGGACAATGTTATCCACGAAGTGTCGGCTGTGATAATCCTTGGATTGTGGCAAATGATACGTCGTTCCACCCATAATCAGGCAGTTGTCCTGCTTGAGATAGCGATGAAGGTAATCCTGCTTTGCACTTTCTTCGATTTCAATAAACTCCAGTGTCAAACCCAGCTTTGTCTGTAAATACTGGCGTCCTAGCCGTTGAACGTCCCACATGTATACTTCGCCTCTAAGATCCGTTCGGTCCAGGGCGAACGTCGGAACGCTCAGTAGATCGTGATTTGTCAGAAGATTAATACCAATATCATACCGGTTGGCGTTCAACCACATATTGATCAAAGGATATAGACATGGGATATAATAAGGAATATCCATATCCGGGATTGACTTTTGAACGGTTTCCAAAACGTTTGGCCTCCCTTACCTCATAATACTGTTGTTTGCTTTCCGCCATACTTACCCGAGATGAACGCGAGCACCACCGAATGATCCTCTACAGTCATTACAAGCTCAGGCGTGTTGTAGCAGACGGCCAGCTTGTAAACCTCCTCATACTTCTGTAGATACAAACGACAGTCCTCCACCGCCAACTCATCGTGCACACAGTAGCCATCCTCCATACTCGGCCTAATTTCAAAGCTGTTTAACGGCTTATTTAGGCCGTATCCCAGCATTTTGATATAAGCTTCCTTGCAGCTCCAAATGTCAAAGAACTTGGAAGTTCTGCTTACAGGATCTTCCCCGGATAAAATAAAGGCATGTTCTTCCTCCATAAAAAAACGCTGGCTGATCTCCAAATCCAACTCGTGAACGACCTGGATATCCACACCCACTACGTCCGGACTGACGGCGCAGCACACCCAATCACCCGAATGGCTGATATTGAACTGAACCCCATGCCCACCGTTTAAGTGCGGTTTACCAAATCTTCCGTTGACAAGCGCTATGTCGCCAATACCCCAGTCCTTCTCCAGCACATAATACAACAGGCATCTGGCAAACAGACTCCGCCTTCTCTCAGGCAGGGACCGAATTTCGCCGAGTTGCAACCGGCCGTACAAAAAGGTCTCGTCTATCTCCAGCTCATCGAACCGTGTTTGCATCATATACATTTGAGTACAGGTTCCCTTATGCATACCTCTCATCAAAGCACCTGCTCGTGCCGCTTTTCGGAAATGAGCCGGACGAAATCGTCAAAGGTGGAGAATCGTTCCAGACTCAAATAATCATCGTCGAATTCGATATCGAATTCTCCTTCCAGCCGCACAATCAGCATAACGAAAGTAATAGAGTTAAGGGTGTAATCGCTTAGTTCGTACTTCATAAAATCAAAGCTCAATGGTTCCCTATTAGCTTCGGCCACTTCATTCACAATTTCCCTTACAATAAGTCCGATCTCCGCTTGTTGCATTGCTTCTCACTCCTACAAGTAGTTAAATAGAGTATTCGCATGTTTTAATTTCTCGTAGAACTGCGTTTCCTTGACCAAAATGTCGTTGAGATAACGGATCACCTTCTCCTTAACCCCATCAAATTTACCGGATAGGTACAATTTGAGCATGTACTTATGGAAAATATCCCAGCTCCTGTAAATCTCATGCATGTCCGTGGACAACCCATGAATCTTTTCGGATTGGCTTCGGTGAGCGATAAAAGCAAGTAGCTTGGACATTTTGTTTCTGTTCTTCCGATAGCGGTCAAAGTTAATATAGAACAGTGAAACGTCATAGCCGGGTACACCTTCAATTTCTGTGGCAAAGTCGAAATACCGGCCGAAATCCGCAGTGAACTCCTCCAGCGATTCCAGAGATCCGTATTTCTCGTAGTTCGCCAGTATATCGGCACCGATTTGCTCGTAGCGATATATCTGGGACGAGGTCAGTTCGTATCTGTAGACTCCGAGCAGCCCATTGTCCAAGTGATTAAAGGGTAGAGTCACCCCATTTTTACCGTAGAAGCTGTCCGTACAAATGAAGCTACACCGGGAACGATCAACACCGGAAATGACAATACCATGATCGATATGTTTGGTTTGATATTCCGCGATCCACGGGCACCAAAAGCCGTCGATATCCAAGGCAACGGGCCGGGAATCCTTCAGCTCATCCATGACAAAACCGGAAATATCCGGTTCCGTAGACTTCTTAAGGTAATGAAATCGGATACCGTGGTACTGGGCCAAATATTCGAGGTTATGGCCAATCTTTTCGTCATGCTTCAGCAAAGGACCGAACATGTAAGGTCCGGCTCCCAGATCGTGGGTGACATAAGCAAAGTGCCAGGCGTCTTTGTACATCAGCATGTGATCCTTACCAAGAAAGGAGGCGATGGTGGCCAAAGACTCCTCGGTGCAATTTCTTGCGTCGTCATGATCGATTAAACTTACTGGTATGAGAAGTTCCATCCTTACCCCCTGTGTTTCAATGGACTAACGCCTGTTCTCAAGGTTCTAGACCAGCACTCGCACTCCTCGTTCAAAGGATTCTATGATTCGGTTTGCCAGATACAATACTCTGTAGCCGTGGCTCGCCTTAACGGGAGGATCCTTACCAAGCACAAGGGCTTTGCATATTTCGTTAATGTGCTTGTCCAGGTTGTAAATCACATCACAATCAACGGAATTAAAAAGACTAGGACGCCACTCTACTAGATCTTCGCTTCCCATGCTCTGGAAGCTGTACCTTTTCACGAAGTCTTCTATCCTTATTTTTCCTTTTGTTCCTGTAATTTCCATGAATTGGGAAGGCCGGTAAAAATCAATGGAGTCATAAGAACCAACAAGACTCCCCACCCCCCCGTTCTTCAGCTTAAACGCCACACTTAGCGAGGAGCACCCTTTTTGCGTCACATTTGTCATCTCGGCCATAACGGATTCAATCTCACCGCACAAATGTTCAATCAGATCCAACCCGTGGCATTGGCTCTCGATAAGATTTCGGTATTCGTGATCCGCGCAGCTGCCTTGATGCTCAAGCTTCCACAGGACGATCAAAGGATCGCCCAGCTTGTTTTTTTGGATCGCTTTATAGGCATACTGCACAGGTTTGCCAAATCTGTGCATGAAGTTGATCGAGACAAAGGTATGCGTCCTCTCGATCTCCTGTAATAACCGTTCTCCTTCCGCGAGAGAGAACGATAAGGGCTTTTCGATCAGTAGTGGCACTCCCTGCCGGATTGCATAGAGCGTGTCCAAATAATTATGCATTCCGTTCAGGCAGATACTGACCAGGTCGACCTTCTCACTGCGGTACATCTCGCGGATATCGGTGTAAGGACGAATGTTATACCGTCCGGCGATTTCCCTCGTCTTTATTTCATCCCTACCGACCACGGCACACAGTTTCGTATGCCGGTTTCGATCGAAGGAAATCAGGTGCTGATTCCCCCAGGGTCCCGTCCCTACGACGGCCACATTCAGATGTTCCTTATCCATTTAATCTCCCCACCGCTGAATACTTCAACTGATCTTCTGTTCCACATATTTCACCAGATTGCCGAAGGTCTCAAAGCTGTCGAATCCTAGCATATCAATATCAAATTCGATGGTATATTCGCTTTCCAAATCGAGCACGGATCGAATAAAATTAATGGAGTTTACGCCGATCGTATCGAGATAGCTGTTGTTCTTCACTTTGTCCATATCGACAGAAACATCAACATGGCTTGTAATAATCTCTCTGACTCTCTGTTCAACGGAATTCATCTTTTCCACACTCCTTCGTTATGGATCTCCCCGTCATTGAGGGACCGTCAGATTCTCCAAGCTTATCAAGGCGTTTCGGTCAATTTTGAAATTCGGGGTATAAGGCAACTGGTCTAGCCGGATCAACTGTTCCGGGATCATGTAGCCGGGTAATACCTTTCGCAGGCTCGAGATCAGCTGCCGCTCGTCTACACTCCCATCCGACACATAATACCCACACAAATAGGAATGACCGTTTTTCCCAGTCTTCGGCACAACGGCGACATGAGTAATAACTTGCTGCCATAACAGAACCGATTCGATCTCACCCGGTTCGATCCGGAATCCACGGATTTTGACCTGATGGTCGTTCCTGCCCAGGAACTCGAAAGTCCCCTCATCCGAGCACCGGACCAAATCGCCGGACTTGAAGATCATCCCCCCGTCTTCAAACGGATTTTTCCTGAACTTCTCGGCGGTTAGCTGTGGCTGATTCAGATAGCCCTTGGCCACCTGAGGCCCGCCGATATACAGCTCCCCGATCACCCCCGGTTCCACTTCCTTCATGTCCGGATCAAGCACGTACACCTTCACACTACGAAACGGTTTGCCAATGGTGATGGAATTACGGCTCTTCAGATTAGCAGCCATGCACCAGATTGTAGACTCGGTGGGACCGTAAAGGTTATAAATGTTGGCGTCCGTGTAGGTCCGGATATGCTCCAGCACCGGTAAAGGCAACGCCTCTCCCCCAAGTAGCACATCGGTCACCCGCCGAAGACAGTCAAGTTCCTTATCGTAATCCAGCAGTAGTTGCATAGCGGAAGGCGTCATCTGAACTATGTCTATTTCCTTCTCGGAAATGATCTTCTTCAGCAAATGCGGATTTCGCTGCTCCCTCTCGTTAGCGATTACGATCCGCATGCCGTACAAGAGGGGAACCAGTAGTTCCAGCAGTGAAATATCGAAGGAAATGGTTGTTAGGAAGAGCATTGCACCGCCGTCCGGGAATGCTATCTCGCCGGTGATGCCGTACACGAATGAAGCTAGCGCTTCCTGGGTAATGACCGTGCCCTTTGGCAAGCCCGTCGATCCGGATGTGTACAACAGGTATGCAGCCTCGTCCAGATTCGCTGTCGCGGGCTGCAGTCCGAATTCGTCCACCAGGTCGATCTCCTCGTAACCGACCGTATACTCATAGTAAGCCAGACTGGGCACAAGGCTCTGATTAACGATTATCAGTTCGCAGCCGCTGTCCTCAACAATATGTCTGATTCGCTGAGGCGGATACTGCGGGTCGAGCGGCAGGAACGCCGCTCCGGTCTTCATAATACCCAGCAACGCTACCGACAGGTCCAACGTCCGGTTCATAAAAAGACCGACAACACTCCGACTCGTAACCGCCCTCCGTTGCAAAAACGCCGCCACCCGGTTCGACCGCTTGTCCAGCTCTTCGTACGACAAAGCTTGTTCACCGCAGACGAGTGCCGTCTTCATCAGGTTACCGTCTAGACGTTCTCGAAAAAGCCGGATATAGGGAACGAGAGTGCCGGTATCCAAGTCATAACGGTCATTGGGCATGGCAATCAACCCTTATCCGCATAAATTACTTTGTTATCAGCACTTATTTGCTCAATCTCTTTCAGCCCTTTTTTCCAGCGGTACACATTCTCAGCATCCTTGATATGGTCCATCAGTAACCGGGTGCATTCGATGTCCTTGTCGCGCAATTTTTCGTATAGCTGGATGACTTTGTTCTTCACGCCTTTATCCTGGCTAACCACGAATTTTATAAGGCTGTTTCTGCAGGATAGGGCGAACTTCTCCAATTCGTCAAATGCACTTAAATCCGTGAATGATTCATCCAACACATCGAGCTCCTTCATATAGGCTGCCCGCATCTTCATAGCTTTGGCATGGCTGTACACAAAATTGAACAACCGGAAGTCCATGTATTTCTTGTCCAGCTCCTCACTGATCGCATCATAACATTTAACACCGAACCGGATGTTATTGTAGGGGTCTTCAAAACCGTCCAGATAACGTTTGAGTGCGTACTTCAGTTCACCTTTGTTGAGACTGATTTCGGTCGAGCTGTACTTGAAGGCCAGTAACCGCTCATGCTCCAGATTTTTGCTGCATTCATAGCTACTATAGGCCTTGATGAAGTCCTCATAGCTGACTTCCCTGAATTTGAAAGCTACATTCCGGTCGAAGGGCCCGTAGAAGTCGGCCACGTTCAGGATCTTTTGCTCAGTGTCAAAGCCATAGATCAGCGTGCGGCTGTTGTAATGGATTCTCTGGTTGAATAAGGCGACCGGAATGTAAAAGCAGTCAATTTCCAGAAACATATACAGTCCGTTGGAAATACATTCCTCAATCAAATCCGTTATCGTCTCATACTTTTTCTCCAGCGTATCCCGGTCCCATTCCACCCTACTCAGAAGCTGGCAATCGTGAATCGAGCTGTCCGGAAAAGGCTTGTCAAAATAATTATGCTTTGTCCCTTCCGGTCTAAAGCAATGCAGCTTGGTCGAGAATGGCTTGTCGAATGACATCGTTTGGATTCCGTCCGTTTCATAGCACCACAGATCGATAAAGTTTCGGATAAACCACTTCTTCATGTTGATATCATCCTCGTGTACCCACAGCACGGACAACAGATCCGCATCGTCCACATCACACGAGAATGGCGGCTTGGCAACATCCAATATTTTCCTCATTATTTCACCCTTTCTAAATTACCCCATAAGATTCATCAACAGTTCACAGCATTCGGCATCAAGTTCCTTCAGGTTCAGAAGCTCCTGTCTCACTTTACCTTTGAGGGTTTCGTTCTCGACCCGTTCTGTCATGATCTGATATTTAAAATGGAAATTACGAACCCGCAGGCTGTCCTCTTCCAGTTGGCCAAACTTTCGGAAGGAAGCCGATGTGAGGTCCAGAAGCCCCAGGGCTTGCAGATACTCTGCCTTCACCCGTAGCAGCATGTTACGCTCGTGTAGCACATGGAAGAAGCCCCAATTCAGACAGGTCCCATCCGACAGACTTTCTACGGCGCGATCATAAAGGGCCAGTCCGCCGATGGCTTCGGCCGACTGTGTTCCATGAACATAGTCGGCCAGGGAAGAGCGGAAGGTTGAGGTGTTCCACTCTCCGTTTTCCTCCGTGTACTTCCTAAGTAGGTAGACATCGTGAAATACCGGATTGATACCTTCATCGAATGCGTTATAGGCGTTATACACGTCCTCATAAGTAATCGGCTCCAGCGCGTATTTCCCCCCTTTGTAGCCGTCCGCTGCATACAACAGCCCGGAACGATGGTCGTATCCATAGAACATTGTTTGATGGTTGAAATGCCGCTTCCGGTATTCCGCGGCGCAAGGGAGATAATACTTGTTCAGGGACACGGCGACGTAGAAACCTTCATCTATCGCCTGTCTGATCCAACTTGCCACGCCGTCCGGTCCGACATCGGCCCTGTCGAACTTTCGGTATTCCAGTAGATCACAATTCAGCAGAAGAGACTCGCCGTAGTTTTGCGTGTAGCTGAGCGAACAATCGGCATCGGAGTATGGGTCGTTGATGATGTACAGCCCAGTATAGTGGTCGATCACCCATTGCTTAAAACGGTCGACGGTTTCATGGGTCTGTAGAACCGAGAACAAATTGGCGCTGTCGGAGTAAGAACTGAGCAACGGGTCAGCCATGTTCAAAAAACGCTTCTCTTGCGGAAATGAACCGATCAATGAATGTCACCTACCTAATTACATAATTTTGAGTAGCGATTCCGCAGTCAGCCCGTCCGCCTTCAGATAGGAGCAAAAAGCCTGCAGCGCTTCCGTCACCGCGGAGATTGTGTTGTCCGTTACGGCGACCCCCTCCTCCCACCACCATTTTTTGATACTAAGCGGCTCGTTCGCCCGGTGTTTCTCGGGCTCGAATCTGGCCACAAGTTGGTTACCGTAAAGCACCGGAAGCACATAGTAACCGTATTTCCGACTAGAAACGGGTTTGTATACTTCCCAGCTGTACTCGAAATTAAAAATGTCCTTGACCAGCTTCCGATCCCATAGCAGATTGTCTAGAGGAGCCAGGAAAAAGGCTTTCCGGTCCACATCTAAAGCCGTCTTGTTCAGAATGGCCATATCTTCGGCCCTCATGTAAAACGTCTCCTTCAGGTCCCAGACCTTAAGTCTGATCAACTCACCAGCTTCGGACAATTCATTCAGCACCTGGGCTCGCAGATGCTTGTCCGACACGAAGTGGCCGAGCCAGCCCCCTCCGTTACGGTCCCAATAGGCCCCTATGCTTCCAATCCTCCTCTTGAAATACCATTTATAAAAGGCATGGTCGTCCCCGAACGGATCTGCCCGCTCCAGAATGTCCTGTGGCAGCAGATTCTCGGTCAGATCATAGATCTTCTGGGTGTTTTTCTTTTCTTTCACCGACAAGGATCCCATGTTCCACATGTAATCCATGGTGGCGCTTGACAGTTTTCCATGGCCCCAGCGTCCGTTCTCAGCGCGGCCAAGGTCCAACCGCGAAGGGGATACGGGACCGTTGTTCGCAATGAATTCCCTGACGTTATCCACGTACTTGAGCGCTTCACTCGACTTTCGGTATGCCAGAATTCCCTCGGTCTCTTCCCTCTTTCTGACCCGAAGCCTTTGGAAGTATGGCCAATCCTCCAAAGAATAAATCGCCATCATCTTATCCCATCCGTCAATTAAATCCCTTGTCTCGTAGAGGAGCTTGTCCAGTAAGTCTGGGTCGTAATCGTTAAAGCGGGACTGAAGCACAAGATCGGGATTATGCCCGACCATGTTCAATGGGTCATACTGAATACAGCCCACTCTCTTGATGAATTCGATGATACCCAGCCGGTCAGCACTGGGCTTCGTTGGGAGCAAGCCTTGATAAGCGATCAGAAACGTTCTCAGATCTTCTTTGGAAACTTCTATACTGTCCATTTCTTCCTCCTTACAATACATTCTCTAGGGTGATGGAAAGGTTGGTGCTTGCGTTCCGGAGTGAGGCTCCCAGTCTGCGCGATCTAACGTTGTAACTATCGTCTGCCAGCAGCAATCCGATCCTGTCCAGCAGACAGAAAGATGCTACATCCCCGGACATCATAACCCCAGCCCCCAGTTCTTGAATCCTTCTGGCGTTAATTAGCCGCTCGCCGGATGTTGGAATCAGAAGCATCGGCAATCCCTCCATTGCAGCTTCACTAATGCTACTTAGTCCACCGTGGCTGACGAACACCCTCACTTGCTTCAGATATTCCTCTATCGGTAAATATGTGTGACAGACCACGTTGGTAGAAACGCACACCTCTTCCGTCGCCCATTGATCCAAATTGCGAGTGATAATATACGCGGACAAACCGGAAGCCGACAGTTGTTTAATGATGTCGTTCATTCGCTCAGCTTGCTCCACATCCTCGATCTCCCCCATGTACACCAATAAGTCTTTTAAGGGTGGGGCATTCTCCAGTACAGGTCTATTGGGCAAGTTACCGTCTGCTGGCTGTCTACCGATAAAACAATACGCCTGTTCGGCCTTCTTCAAGTAACTTTCCGGATAGAGCTCACGTGAACTTGCCACGATATTGGTCTCGCTGAAGAAGCTACTGAAGTAATCGAAGTCCATCTTCGTTTGGGCACTAAGCCTTTTGGAGAAGTCATCCAGCATGTCGACCGTGCCTTTTCTTGAGAATAAAGGTTTATCGGTGTCAAGAACATAGTTCATCCTCAGGAAATCATCAAGGTTCTCATCCCGTATCGAGCCGCACGGCAACAACGTCGGAATCAGGGATATCGGCGTCAGACCATAGGTTTTTGATACTACATATCCAAAGTAGAGATAGTAATCATACAGGAGCAAATCGTACTGACTGAAATCCTCCTCCAGATTTTTTAAGTATTTTTTGATACACCGCCATCGGTACAAATAGCTAGCCTCAAGCACCTGGCCTTTCTTCTCCGGTTCTGTTCGGGCTATCCTGTTCTTGGGGACTACCTGTTCGTTAGCCGGTGAGAGGTTTCTGCCGAAATTGAAGATATAGTCCAGAAAGTACTGATTATAAATCTTTAGCTTCATATCGGGATTATGTAGAATCGCACGGTGAGAGTCCTTAATATAAATCGTGACCTCATGTTTCAACCCCGTCAAATAATCGAACAGATGAAGAAACGGTTTAACATGACTTTCTTCAGGGAGGGTCAGGACAACAATTTTCATGTCAGACTCCCGGTTCTTCTTTTCTCTTTTCTCAATACTGACGATAGGCTCTTTAAGGTGAGTTTCTCGTCAGTACTGAATAAGATAGTTATCGATTTCTGAAGATTCCCAATCTTTTTTTTGTCGATCAGCGATTGCTGCTCCTGTTCGTCTAGCCAGCATAGGAAATCTTCATTGTCCATGATATAGCCCGTAATGTTCCGGTTTAGCCTTTTTATCAATCGTTTGAAGAAATGGAAACGCTCTATGCTGTATTTATCAATGAGCCATAAATTAAAGCTGTGATCGGGATAATCCATAATTTCCCCCATTTGAATTTTCCTGAAGGATAGGTTTCCCTCTATATTCTCAATAATCAAATATTCAAACTTGTTGAGAGCATCGTACATTTTCCTGCTGCCCGGTTCGTAGTTGTCAATCAACAGATCATTGTCCGGCGTATTGATCCAATAATTGGGGTTCGGAGCGCTCTGCCCCCACTCCACATAACCCCGATAGAGCGTGCAGTATCGGCAGGATCTTATCGGCTCCTCAAGTCTTTGCTCGATTATAGTCGAGGTCATTCCCTGCTCGAACAAGTCAATACCGTCACTCATGTCAGAGAGCGCAGTTCCATATTTCTTGTCATAATGTCTTAGACTGATTGGTCGTGGGCATTTATATATTCTCCCTCGATAAAGATTGGTGGAGTTGTATATTAAATTGCATCTTTTGAAAATCTTCTCTACATCCTCTAGATTGTCCTCAAAGGTATAATCGATCTCGAAGCATACTGGCTTGTATTCAAAATTTACGACGCCCTCGTCCTCCAACCGCTGCCGCCCCTCAGCAATATAAGGCTGATTTTTCTCTTCCGGGTAATTCGAAATTTGAACTGTAATGTCGTTCCCCCGAACTATCTCAAAAAAATCCTGAGGCATTTTTCTAAGCAGCATACCGTTCGTAACTAGATGGATGTCCGCTTCTGGTTGATAGGTTCTCGTCAGCTTGATGTATGTAGCTACATGCTTGGACAGAAGCGGCTCCCCTCCTAGTAACCGAATTTTCTTGATCTTCACGCCAAGCTGCACCAGCCGTTTCATATCTTTCTCGTAAGTTTCCACACCGTATTCATCGGCCTCGGCGATGTTTCCAAAGTCGCAGCATACGCTACAGTTTAAATTGCAATGCTCCGTAATTTTGATTTCCAGATAACTCAGGAGGAAATCGTCCATAATTATCTCTCCTTTGGATAAAATGTGTAGCTCTTCTAGCGAACATACCATTCGGCTTGGGACATATACATTTCATAGTATTTACCCTTTTGGCTCATCAGCTGTTCATGGCTACCGTCTTCCAGAATGGAGCCTGAATCCAGCACGATAATTCGGTCTGCTGATTTGACTGATGCCAGACGATGGGTTACGAAGATAGTCGTTTTGTCTTTAGCTATTTCGTTGAAGCGTTTGTACACATTGGCTTCCTCTATCGGGTCGATGGCCGAAGTAGGTTCATCCAGCACGATAAGATCGCTTGACTTGTATAGTCCTCTTGCAATAGCCAATCGCTGCCACTCTCCTCCAGACAGATCAATCCCTCCGAACGAGCGGCACATCATCGTCTCAATTCCATCCTTTAACCCGTCTTTGTTGTTGTTAAATCCCGATTTAGTTAAGGTGCTATCGAAATACTCCCCATCATAGGGTTTGTCAATTTCACTAAGCATGACATTTTCTTTAAGTGTCAGCTTATATTTGCCGAAATTCTGAAAAACCGCTGAAATCCTGCTGTACATGCTCTTCTGCTGTACGTTGGACATACTGACGTCGTTGTAAAGAACTTCGCCCTCAGACATTCGAAATAGTCCCATAATAATTTTGACAAGTGTCGTTTTGCCCGATCCGTTCGTGCCCACGATTGCCAGTTTGGTGCCCTTGGCGATTTCCAGATCGATATTTCTCAATGATTCTTTATCTTTATAAGGATAAGTAAAGGAAACATTCCGCAATGTGAGTTTTTCCAGTTCGGGCAGCTGGATTTCCTCTCCTGAACTCTCTGGAATCGCCAGATAGTCGTAGAGCTTGCCCGCCAGATTCGCATTCTGGTAGATGTTACCGAACAGTTCCATCATATCGCTCATACCGTTCATCAATTTATTCAGCGAATAATAGACAGCGGCAAATATCCCAATTGATAAATCTCCATTCAACAGGGAATAGGTGATTAAAGCGAAGGAACCAATATAGCCCAAATAAGTGATAAAACTGAGCAGCAAATCAACCAGGCCAATTTTAAGATTGGCTTTCCATTCCTTCTGATTGCATTGGTGGAGCTTCTCTTTGTATAAGTCGAAGAAATACGATCTCGCGTTCAAGGTTTTCGTTTCCTTGTAATACTCTTTATCCGTAAGACATTTTTGATAATATTCCATCTCTCTCGTGCTCTGTACAAGCTCTTCCTGTAATTTGTACAGATTGGAGCCTTTTATCAGCTGGGAGATGAACTTTGGAATGAAGAACAGGAAACACAATAAAACAAGAATGGGCTTGATCGAAAAGAAATAAATACTGATGCTAACAAAGAACACCAGATGGAAAATTACACCGTTTAACAACAGAATGGTCGATTTAATTGCGTGATGAACACCGCCTATGGCCATACTGATTTTTTCATAAAGCTCCACCGACTCGAATTCTATCAATTCGAGTCTTCCTGCCTTAGCGTTCATGTCTTTCAGGATCTTGCTCATGAATTTCAGAAAGTAGTCTTCATTTAGAAAGTTATGATAACCATCGATGAATTGATATACAATCAGAATCAAACCCGCCCAGACTATAATGGAGGCGGCCTCTCCCCATTTTCCTGAAATAAAGGCCATGGAGACGGTATCGAACATTCGCTTCATGATATCGATGGACAGGAAGTTCAGCGCCGCCAAACATAGGGAGATGAAGATGTAAAAGATGAAGTAACCAGGTAATTTCTGAAATCCATATGATAAGGTCCTGCTCATTATTTTTGGGAAAGACATCGTTTTAGGCTTTATCTTAGTTTTATAATTCATCATAGTTTTAGGATTCATAGTACCATTCCTTCTGTGAATTAAACATGTCATAGTAAATCCCTTTGTCCTGTATTAACTCCTCATGGCTTCCACATCCGATAACCTGCCCGTCGTCAATGACCAGAATAATGTCTGCAAGTTTGGTAGAACCCAGGCGATGTGAAATGAAAATGGTTGTATCCTCTGATGAAATTTTGGAATAATGCTTATACAGGTTGCTCTCTTCCAGCGGGTCAAGCGCCGCCGTCGGTTCATCCAGAATACGAACGGTATCGCTCTTCATCAACGATCGGGCCAATGCTATTTTTTGCCACTGCCCGCCCGACAGGTCGATTCCGTTCGGCAGAATTTTACCCAGGGGAGTATCGAACTGCTGAGGAAGCTGCTCAACATTTTTTTTGAGTCCCACATATTCAGCGATTTCAATCACTTTAGTCCTGTTTATCTGCTCCTTACTGCTGAAATGATGGGTATCCCCCAATGCGATATTCTCACCCACTGATAGCGAGTACTTGGCAAAATCCTGATATACAATCGAGAAAAGCGTGTGCAACGTATGGGGCTTGATCCGGTTAATGCTGATTCCGTTAATAAGAATCTCTCCCCGGTCCGGCGCGTAAAGGCCGAGCAGCAATTTGGTAATCGTACTTTTACCCGAACCGTTCTTCCCTACAACCGCATAATGCATTCCGCTCCGGATGTTAAAAGACATGCCCTTCAGGATATACGTGGACGTACCCGGATATTTGAAATACACATCCTTAAATTCAATCGTCTCTATTCGCTGGATCGGTATTTCCTTTTCTAAAGATTGAAGATCTATAGCATCCTCTTCATCCTCCAATTGAACAAACCGATTGAGATCCTTCATATATTCACTGTCCCGCGACAAAAATCCGATGATGTCAGACATCTGGTGCGCCATTTTATCCTGCAGCTGAAAGATTGCCGTTATGAGCGAGATGAAATAGCCCAGGCTGATTTCTTTGGTTTTCAAAGGTGTCAGCAGCATGAAGGTAAAGCCGATACAGGTGATAATAATAAATAAGACGGAAAATTTGTTGATCGCCAGCCATTTAAATTTGACCTTCTTCGATAAATTTATGGCGCCATTGAAATATTGCTCGAATTTTTCGTTGAAATAAACAGTGAAGCCAAATAACTTGCGTTCAGATGCCAGATCGCGACCGCGGAGCACATCAAATTCGATATACCCCGATTTCCGGTCAAGGTCGCTAGTAGACCTCAGTGTGTTGTAAATATCCCGGTGCGAGATGTAGGAAATCAGCACTAGCGGAATGGAAACGATAAATAGAATGGCACCCAGCCACCATTTCAGATTGAACACCAGCCAGCCTACCGCAACAAAGTTAATCAAAATGCCAATCAGATCCACAAGATGCCTGAACACTTCATTAATGGCGTAAAACCCGGGGTTTTTGACAATCCGGTTCAACAATTCACTGGTTTCCTCATTTTCCACATGCTCATATTTTACCGACAGCTGTTTCTGAATAATGGCCGTATTGAAACTTTCTCTCAGACTGATCGTGACCCTGGAGAAAAGAATCTGGGACACAACGGCGTACATCTGAAGATAGCCGATTAACAGAAAGATCAATAGCAGGGGCGTTAGTACATCGCCGAAAGGAGTACTTTTGTTGACGTAATCAATCGCCGCATCGATAAAGCTGGAATTCATGAGAATCAGCAAGAACGGAACAATACCATTGATTGCGGCAAACACCAGAATACAGACTACTGTAATCGGGTTTGTTCGAAAGGCAATAGAAATAGAGTCGAACAGGTTGTACTTTTTTTTCTTTAAAAGCATAATCGAGCTCCTTTGAATTCCCGAAGTCTTTTTACGTATGCTTACTCGTGTCTAATATAATGTAAAAATTCAATTTTGCGGTTGTAATCGGTTTTGAACACGCCCCGGCTGACAGATGTAGTGGTGATCACTCCCGGCTTTTTGACGCCTCTGGCACACATGCAAAGGTGCTCACCTTCCACGATTACGATTACGCCCAAAGGCTTCAAATATTGTTCGATCATATCGGCTATTTCCGTTGTCAATCTCTCCTGAACCTGCAACTTGCTGGATAGTGCGTCAACCAACCGTGCTAGCTTGCTAAGACCAACGATTCGATCATTGGCAATATAACCGATGTGAACCTGTCCGTAAAAGGGAACCATATGATGTTCGCACATGCTGAAGTATTTAATATGGCTCAGGGCTACCAGCTCATCGTAATTCTCATTGAATGTAGCCGACAGCAGCTCCTCACAATCTGCGGAATAACCTTTGAAAATTTCCGTGTACATCTTGGCCACTCTCATCGGTGTATCCAGCAGCCCTTCCCGATCCGGATCCTCTCCGATTAGCCGCAAAATTTGACGTATATAGCCGGAAATCTCCTCAGTGTTGGCTTGGTTACTGTCTGGAACAAACAGATCGCTAACTTTTACCATAAGGCAGCCTCTCCCTCATATTTTCATGCGTTTCATTTGGTGTGATGATCTTCATATAATCCGGGTATACCGCCTGATTGTGCAGGTCATGCTCCAGCACAATAACACCTTTCCCGTGATCCAATGGCACTTCGGCGAAGCCGGCAAACTTGTAGGTGGCATACATTATCCGGTTGCGGTCATTTGGCAAGAACTCAGCCAACAGCCTTACGCCTGCCAACTTCGCTTCTCTTTGGATATAACTGAGCAGAACCGTTCCCACACCCCTGGACATGACCCGGCAGGACATTAGCATCAGCTTGATGGTCCAATCCCGGGAACCACATTCCACCAGCAGGAGGCCGATTTTTCCGTAGTCCCCGTAGCGATCCTTGAGATCCGCCATCAGCAGACGATAATCCGATGACCGCCTAATGCTGTCAAGTTCCTCATAATCATATGTAATACCGGTCGAGTTCAGCTGATGGGTTCGAACAGTTAACTCCTCCGCGCGTTTCAGGTCTTCCGCTTCCGCCTTGGAAATGGACATTACCATATTTAACTCGGCCAGGAACTGCTCTTTATTCCCCGTGAAGCTATGCTCGCTCTCGTTCCTTTGCTGGTTCTGCATATACATTTCCCGGCGCCGACGGGAATCATCGGTGATAAACCTTGGCTGCATTTCCGGGTAATCAAGAATTTGGCTTATACAAACAGCGTCTATCATCATCACACCGGGCAGAAGATCTGCAACTTCATCCCGTTCAAAGGGCTGGTCATCAATAAAGGCAACCGCGTCTTCCGCAATGTTCAATCGTGTGATAATAGTCTGTACTGCCTCGGACTTGGGATTCCAATGAATTTGCGGATAAAGAAAAAAGTGTTCGATACCGAACTGTTTCAGCTTCCGCATCGCTGTGTCGTAATCGTTCTTACTGCTGATGGACTGAAGAATCCCCCTACAGTCGAGCGCCTTTATCGTCTCCAAGACAACACTACTCGGCACCACTTGATCTCCTTCGCTAAGGACGCCGTCCCACAGGGTATTATCCAAGTCCCAGACCACACATTTTATACTTTTGACCATCGTTTTCAGATGCCCCCCCCGGCCGACTCGGCCCGTCTACATTCTCCGAAAAGCGTGCGTTGCGATCATCGACTCGTGAATTTGTGAGGTTCCTTCGATAATCTCGTAAATTTTCGAATCCCGATAATGCCTCTCTGCCGGACTTTCCGCGCTGCACCCGATGGCTCCCTGAATCTGCACCGCATCAGCGGCTGCTTTAGCGACCATTTTGGACGCAAAGTATTTCGCATTCCACGTTTCCATAATGGAGTCCGGGTCTCCCTCGTCCTTTAGACGCCCCGCACTTTCACACAAGACTCGGGCTGCTTGAATGCCAACCACCATCTCGGTTATCATTTTCTGGATAAGCTGATGGTTTCTAAGCGAGTTGCCAAACTGTTTTCTCTTGCGTGCATACAACAACGATCCCTCCAGACAGGCCTGAGCCAAACCAACGCAACCGCAGGCCACTGTATATCGGCCGTAATCAAGGCAGGACATCGCGACATGGGTCAGTCCCGCGCCTTCAGAACCCAGCAGGTTCTCCAATGGTATCCGACAATTGTCCAGATGCAATTCAGCCAGCATAGACCCTCTGACACCCATCATTCCGCGGATAGGCTGAACAGTCAGGCCAGGGGTACACTTTGGCATTAGGAAGGCGGTCACCTTCTCGTTGCAATTGGCGAAAATAACGAACAGATCGGCCAATTGCCCCATCGTAATCCATTTCTTGTGCCCATTCAGCACATATTTACCGTCCTGGATAACGGCTGTGGTCTGAATACTTTTCGCATCCGTTCCTGCCCCGGGCTCGGACAAACCAAAAGCACCGATGACGGAACCCTTAGCTAGCTTGGGCAGCCATTCCTCACGCTGCTTCTCCACGCCCCAGCGGTCGATGGCGATTTCTACCATCCCCTGCACTGTTAAGACTCCCCGGGTCGAGGAGCAACATCTGCCCAGTTCTTCGTTCAAGCGACCAACATCCACCATGTTCATCTCTTGTCCTCCGTAACGCTTCGGCAGGAATGCACCCAGATAACCTGCCTCCCCCAGCTTTCGAATCAGTTCAACCGGAAGGTGCTCATCGCGGTCAATCTGGGCAGCCAGTGGCATTACTTCTTCCTCGGTGAACCGTCTGAAATCCTCATGCCGAAAGGTCTGAAGAATCCCGGAAATCCCCATGTTTTTCCCCCCTCTATTCGCCTGATGACCGTAGCATAAGACGTTTTCTTTCCACTAGTTCGGTAATGGAAGCCAGCGTCTTGAATTGATTCAGATCCATATCTTGGTTCTCAATGCGAATTTTGAATTCCTTTTCCAGAAAAAGAATCAATTGCATCGCAAACAACGAGTTAATGGAACCAAGCGCAAAAATATCATCGTGCAGGCCGATCGTATTGACACGGAACATACGAAGCAGAAAATGTTCAATTCTCAACTGAACCTCATCCATCGGTTATTTCTCTCCTGTCCCCAAATAAGTTTAAATGTGGTACTGATAAAATCCTTCCCCCGTCTTCCGGCCATGCAGGCCGGCATCCACCATTTTCTTGAGAAGCGGACAACAGCGGAACTTGGAATCCTGATAACTCTCATACAATACTTCGAGTGAATTCTTTACAGTGTCAAGACCGATCAAATCAGCCGTCTCCAAAGGCCCCATCTTGTGGCCATAACATTTCTTGAAAATATCATCGACCTCCCGGACTGTCGCCACCTGATCCTGAACGACAAAGGCGGCTTCATTCATCATCAGATGGGATATGCGGTTAGATACAAAGCCAGGCAAATCGTTAACCACGATCGCTTCCTTCCCGAGCCGCCCCATTAGCGACGTGGTCACATTCAGCGTATCCTCCGACGTATGGTATCCCCGGATTACTTCGACGGCTGCAATCAGCGGTACGGGGTTCATGAAATGAACTCCAATAACCCTCTCCGGCCAATGTATGCCTGAAGCCAGCTCGGTAATGGATACACAGGAAGTGTTTACCGCTATGACACAGGATTCCGGAAGAAAGGGGGCCATCTGCTGATATAGCTCCTTCTTCAAATGGGTTACTTCCGGAACATTTTCCACAATGAAATCCGCCTCATTCAAAGCTTCCAAGTGGGTTGTCCATTCTATTCGTTCCAGAATAGCCTCCGGTTCTTCAACTGAAGCTCCGGTCTGACGAAAGAGTGCCCGCATCCGCAGATCATTCCGAAGCTGCTCTCTGGATTGCTGCAACACATCTTCCTCACGGTCAATCAGGATAACTGCAATACCGGCAACGGCTAATGCCTCAGCGACCCCTCTTCCCATGATGCCGGCGCCGATGACTGCAACTTGTTTTATATCCATACCGGATACCCCTCCACCTTCAGACTTTTGCTTAAGCTGTACAACTGGTAATAGAACTGCTTCTCCAAATCAATCTGACGTCTAAATAAATCTGTCAATTGCTGAAAAAGCTCGGCCTTTTCTGAGAGAGAGGCCTTGATCACGACAGAAGAAAGCTTTTTCCATTCCTTGATCGTTTCCTCCAAGTGGTTCATGCAGCTATACAGCTTAGGTGAGGGCCACTCAGCGGCCGCCGACTTCAGATAGAATTTCAGAAACGTTTTTCGCGAAGCGGTGAAGAACAGTTGTCCGTGCAGATCTTCCAAAAAACCCTTCCGATCTCTGGAGTCGTCCTTCATTTGCTCGATCTTTTCGAAGAGGGCATGAAGGGCGTTGATTCCCCGCCGCTCGGGCCGCCCTTCATCCGGTCTACAGTAAAACTGCTCCAGGCACAATGTTAGCGCCTCATCGATCAGATGCTTCTTCGGTGAATTCCATCCGTCCCGCTCCACTTCGACCCAAAGATAGCGAATCGGATTTCCGCTTAAAATCCCGTCTGCTTCATTAGTTGAGGATCTGGCTGGATCGAGCATAGCTTGGGAGCGTTCTCCCTTGAAGAACCAGGGTGGATACCAGTCAATTACCTGATATTGCTCCGTTTTCTCCTCGTAACCCGTAAGCAGCAGTGAGTGATAGGAGTGCTTTTTGCGATAAAAGGGGGTGTAATCCAGCTCATGTACATCCGCTGCCATGATCAGCGGAACCCCTTCTTTCAACTTGCGCCGGTTGACCTCCCAGATCTCTGTAGCGGTTTCCCCGCTACCTGGATCGGAATGGAAATGAGCATGCCCTCTCCAGGAAGGGAGGAAGCTGGAAAAAAAATCTCCGGTGCTGAAACGGTAACCGTACCTACCCGTTTCTTCTTCCTCAGCAAACAGCCATTCCACTCCGCAATCCAGAAACAACTCTGGACGATCCACACCATAGAACCCTAAAAGCTTCCAATAACAATTTTTGAAGCAATAATACTCAAATTCTTTATGGAAGACGAACTCTGCCTGCATGAGTGAGCTTTCGGTCATTGAACTTGATCCGGCCATTGCAAGGCAGCTCTGACAGTTTGAATGATTTTGTTGACTGAAGTGAAATTTTCAATACCAAATTCGTTGTTGACGACTTCCTGGTCCAGGAACTCCTCTATTCCCGCGAGCAAATTGATTAGAGAGATAGAGGAGATGATTTTACTGTCTACAAGCTCGGTATTCTCATCGAACAGCTCAGCATCCACGCTCTCCTCGCTGATTTTCTTCAGAATAAAGAGGCGAAGGTCTGTTTCGGATTTTTGATTGTACAGAATTCCCATAACGTTATTCTCCCTTCAGATTGGCTGAGTGTGTTAATCCTGTTCAGGCTTTGATCTCGGCGTAGCTGTCCTGTGTTTCGTACAGAACAATCCGGTTCAAATCGTAAGGCTTGTTGCGCAATTTCTCGGACAGCACGTTGAAGATGTGCACGGCCATGATCTCGACGGTCGGCAGATCGAAATAATCATTTAGGTAGGCATGATCGTATCGTTCGATTACATTCTCTTTAACGATTGCCTTTAATTCTTTGAAGTTACACACCCAGCCCAGATCATTTACATCGCCAGTCACTTCCACAGCCAATTCATAACGGTGTCCATGCAGATTCTGACAGGATCCGTATACTTCCTCCTTCGGAAGTTTATGGGCGGCCTCGAACAGAAATTCTTTACCGATAGTTACTTTCATACTTCACTCTCCGATTCAATAGGATGATTAGAAACTTGAATCCGCTCCCGGATATATAACTGACCGTGTGCGTCTATATAGCCCCGGTCGCCCGTACCAAACCATTCGTGGCGTTTGGGAGTATTAGAGAGCCGGTCTCCGATGTAACTCCCAGAAATAGTGTCGCTGAACACTTCGATTTCATCCCCGGCACCGATCCGGATCAAGACATTGTCTACCGCTCGACCAACGCTTGCAACATTGTGCTCATCCGCATCCAGATTGCAAGAAATGGTACTGACTTCCATCATGCCATACAGTTGTTGAATCCAACGTCCATACCGCCGATGAAATGATAGACTGGTCTCCTCTTCCAAAGGCGAGCTGGAGCATAACAATAACCGGCCGTCCCTAAAACTAACGTTCCTATCGACATATTCGGCCCGATTCAGAATGTCGTAATACTCGGGAGTTCCCAGGAATACAGAAGGGCTGAGCTCTGAAAAAGCTTTGAAAAGGCGATTCGGCATGAACCAGCGCTCCAACCATACCTGAGCACCCGCCTTCAGCGGGGCCAGCAGCCCCATTGTCAGCCCATATCCATGGCATATTGGGACTGCACAATAGACGATATCCTCCCTTGTATAGGCGAAGGTTGAGATGATGTTGTCCGTGTCCGCCAACAGATTCCGATTCGTGCGGACAGCCATCTTGGGCATCCCTGTCGTCCCGGAGGAACATTGGATGATAACTGGATCTTCGTCGCCTCGTAATTGATAGTCCGCAGTTTCCCCTCCTATAGACGACGCCTCACCGGGAAAGCAAAACTGGGGAAGATCCTTACGCAAAAGCAGCCGAAACGAAAAAGATGCCTCTATGCGCAACAGGGAATCAAAAAGGTGATTCTCCATAATTACCGTATCTAACTGAATCGCAAGCAGATTTTCGCGTATTTTCTGCACATCATTCTGCGGGTTGATCAGCACCACAGACACATGCCTGCTGGACAGAGCGTACAGGCAGATGACGAATTCGAGCGAGTTGTTCAAAACTAAGCCAACCGCCTCGCCAGTTCCGATCCCCTGCTCACCCAGCCGATCTGCCGCATAATCTACCGCTCTCACCAGCTCGGTATAGCTCATGCGCTGTCCGTCACAACTGACAGCACATCGCTCAGGGGCACTATTTTTTGCTTTTAGCAAACTGGAGTATAGCATGCAGACTAAGCCTCCAGTTCCACAACTTTCATCCCTGTGTCATCTTCGTTATAGAAATTCGTCTTGTCACGAACCGACTGGAAAAAGGAACTCATATACGTATTCCATCGTTCCTCGCTGATAAAATGAGCTGCTATATTACCCGCCCAGACGACCCCTTCCTCGGTCAATTTCAACGTATCTCCGATCCATTCGGCGAGGCCCATACTGATGATTGTATTAATCTTTTCTTCATAGAAGGCATAGTTCGGGATATACTCTTTGTCAATCGCCAAAGTGATTGGGAAAAAAACCATCGTTCGGTCGTCGTGCTCTTCTTCTGAAAGCTTATGCGCCAAATTGGCCGGGAACTTGCCCAGACTTACCTGTTCCGCATACTGCTTAATATCGCATACATTTTTGTAAACATATCCGTCCAAATATCCTCTTGATGAAACTCCAATTCCCAGTACATTGTTGTTTGTCAGATACAAGCGATCGCCGATGTGTGTTTCCTTTTGCCGCAAGGAGTAGGTATTGGTCGTAATCTGTTGATAACCATGTTCTTTCAGCCATTTATGAGCTTCGCGGAAGGTGGCCAGCTGGTTCGGATTGGAGGGATTGATCCGGTAAGCCCCTTTCTTGATCTGGCGGTCGAGATAGGTGTTCGGGAAAACAGCCATATTGTAAATATCGATATGATAGGGATTCAATGCCGTTACTTTCTCAAGATCTTCGATGAAGTCGGCGATCGATTGATTCGGCATATTGTACATCATGTCGATACAGTACTCATTAAGACCGGCAGCGTTCAAAATCTCCACTCCGCGGTAGATATCATCCAAGGTCACTCTCATATTCATAGCCTCACGGATATCTTCCTTGAACGTCTGAATGCCAAAGCTGATTCGGTTGATGCCAAGATCCATCATCTGACGAATTTGATCGACACTTTTCACACAGTTGATTGAACCTTCAACCGACCAGTTATCCTTGAACTCCACCTGGAAATAACTCTGAACGGCCTGAATGATCCGCTCAAAATCCAGGGGTTGCATAAGGAGCGGATTGCCTCCACCAAAATGCACAGAATCGATCTTTTTCCCATTGAAATACGGCGTCGAGGCGTAGTGCTTCATCTCGGCGATCAGCATGTCGATGTAAGACGAAATTTTCCCTTCCAAATCCCTGCTTCCATGAACTTTGTAATAAGGGCAAAAAATACAGGCGGAGTCACAAAACGGAATGTGTATGTATAGGTTGTTCGCCGCCTTGCTATCTGAAGACGGCTGCTCCAGGAAATCAAAGAAAGTATCCTCGTACTCGCGGTTGTCATTCACTTTCGACAATTTCGGATACACCCAAAAATCGTCCATGCGTTCCTTCAAACTTAGTGGTCCTTTCATTTCATTGCCTCCTCCGTTAATTTAGAATTTCACTTTTGTTGTTCCATATTTGCAGTTGAAGACGGTTCGCGTATCTCATATTGTGGTCGATACACATTTTAAGCACCTTTTTCTGCACCCGTTGCAATTCCTGTATGGTGGCTGCCATCGGCATAATCATCACCCGGAAAGGATCATAGTCCCCAACCTCTGCCAGTATAGAAGCCACCTCGTCCATATCATCCCGTTCGCTGACCACGAACTTGATCTGATAGCTGTAATTAGCGATGAATTTACGTATAGTCTCAAGGTCAATCTTGTTTCTCTTCTGTCCGTCTGCTTCCGTAACGACAGAATTGGTCAGCTTAGGACTCATACTGATAAGATCGCACGTTACCTCCTGATACAGTGTAGCGTTAGTTTCGATGGTGATGTGGTATCCGCGCTGATGCAGTTCCTGGGTCAGCAGAGGTAGCTCCGGGTGGATAAAAGGTTCTCCCCCCGTTATTACGATATTACGGCAGTCGTAGACTGCCAGAGCGTCCATAATTTCCTCCAGGCTGTAATACGTCCCTCTTCCTCCCTGCAGAAAATCCTGAGTATCGCACCATGAGCAGGAGAGGTTGCATCCGACCAGACGAAGCAGGACAGAGGGAATACCTTGCAGAAGACCTTCTCCCTGGATAGATGCAAACATTTCATAGATTCCAATTTTCTTCATCGCTTTCACTTCCTTCTCTCATGGCGTCTTTCGCCCGTATAGGGCCTAGAGAATAAATCGACGAACCGTCTTTTTTTATTCCAGAGCGTGAACAGTTGTTCACACTCTTGCTCCAGTATCCCCCCTTCCATAGAAACAGGATGAGGAAAGGAGGCTGTCAGAACGGCGGAGTCGATATTCGCCTCCGAAAAACCGTGATGGATACATCGGTTCAGCGAAGTTCCGAAGACAACCCGCGGAATCTGTGCCCAGTTGATGGCGCCCAAGCACATAAGGCACGGCTCACTTGTGGTATAGATGACTGTTTCTTTCAGACTGGCGGCCCCGTACCGTTGGCTCCACTCCCGTATGGTGTTGATCTCGGCATGCGAAGTGGGATCACCGGATTTCAGTGAATGATTTCCGGCGAAGACATAACGGTTCCGATCCTGGGCTATACAGCAGCCGAAGGGAAATTCCAGCCGCTCAATCCCGTCACGGGCTGACGCGACGGCCAAGCGCATGAAGTCCTCATCATACTTCTTCATGTCGTAACGGCACCCACTCCTACCGATTTACCGATAAAGTCTGCAATAGATTCGATGGATTGATAGCGCAGAATGTCGGATGCTTCCACATTCAGCCCCTCGTCGGCAAGCTTCACGGCCAGCCTGAAGGCAAAGATCGAATCGCCGCCTAATTCAAAAAAGTTGTCTGTGACGTTGATTGTCTCGTAACCGAACATGTCCTGCCATGCGTTCACCAGTATCCGTTCATAGCTGGTGTATTCACCCGACAGCCTTCCCTCCAGGCCGGTATCTCTTCCCGGTTGAATAGGAAGCGGCTGGCTGAGAACTTCGGTCTGAACCGGAACTACAGCGAGCGCAGGGGCCGGGCTCTCGGAGAATAGCCCCGGCCATACGCTTACCTGCGACACACCGACCGCCGATTGCACCTCCCGGCCATGCGTCCCCTGCTCATACGGCGGTGTGACACTCATTTCCGCGGCGGCCAGCGGACGGGAGACGGGATTCGCCTTACCGTAATACTGGATCCGGGCAGTCAGTTCGTCCGACAATCGGAACGGCAAGTAATCCAGCAACTTGAATACCTGGCTGCTTACGTTCAGTTCCCCCGCGATAAGCCGGTCCGCGTTCAGGCTCAGCATACGGGAGAACGTCTCGATCCCTTGTTGGGCAGATATTTTTTTGAAGATGGACCGTCCTTCGTCGGTCTGCTTATCCTCGGTCAGGCCGATGTCTTCCCATTCCGGCCAATCAATGGCCATCGCTCCCGGCATCTGGGAGTTTCGATACCCGGCGTAAGCGTCCAGATATGCATTAGACAAAGTGTAAGTCCCGTTCCCCAGTCCTGATACCAGTGTCATCACCGATGAGAACAGGATGAAGAAGGACAGCTTATCCCCACGCGTCTCCCGGTCCAGAATCCAGGTACCGTGAACTTTTGCCCTAATCGAGCTATTCAGCATTTCCGAGGTCAGCTCGGTCAGGGTGCAGGTCTCGTCGGCAACAGCCAGATGAATCAGGCCATCGATACTTCCGTAATCGCGGCGGATGTCCCGGAACACTACCTCCACGTGATGCCGGTCGCCGATGTCGCAGGATCGAACATCAACACTGGAACCACCCTGCTCGATCTTAGCGAGCTTGACGAGGGTCTCTCTGAGCCCGTTCTCCCTTTCATCGCTTCCGGCGAGAAGATCCTGCCACCGCTCCCTCGGTGGAAATTCCGATCGCCCGAGTAGCACCAGATTGATGTTTTGGCGGCCGGACAGCATCTCGGCCAGGCGGATCCCGATCCGGCCCAACCCACCGGTAATCACATAAGTACCACCTTGGTACAGAGACGGGCCGGGCCGAGTGGACATCGAAGAAGCAGGCACCGCCTCGACCGCTTCGACGTACCGTCGTCCCCCACGAAGAGCCACAGTATATTCGCCACTCACGCACTGGATTTCAGTCATCAGATCTTCGACCGTGCTACCCCGACCGACATCAATGCTTCTACATTTCAGTTGTGGATATTCCCACCGCACTGTCTTGCCTAGACCCACCAGTGCTGCATTGTGCGGTTGGACCAGGTCACTGGATTCAATGCGTGCAGTACCAGCAGTCACGATAACAAGCTCCATTCCCACGGCGGGCTTCAGCTTGTGTAGCGTCTTGACGAGGTACAGCAAGCTGTAGACACCCGCCTCCAAATTCAACTCCAGCTGTCCGAGAGTATCGGGATCCCCGTCGCCGAAGGCGGTCGTCAAGTGGATGATCTTATCCGGTACGAACGCCTGCAAGTGCGGAAGCAACCGCTCGAAATCCGATTCGGTCAAAGCGACGCATATGCGTTCCTCTGCTATTGGCACGTATACCGGACCGATCTCGATTTCTAGCACCCGGTTGCCCTGGCGCCGCAACATGGCGGCCAATGTAGCGCTTGCGACCGAGTGGTCTGTGAAAAGGACCACCTGCTTGCGGGTCCAGGCTAACGCCGTCGAAGGAAGCGGATCGCCGTTCCAAACAGTCCGATACATCTCTTCTGCGGAATTCGGCTTCCGTTCGGCCAGCACTCGCGGATCGGTCTGAATCCAGCAACGATTTTTTTTGAACGGGTAGTGCGGAAGTGGTACCGTGTAAGCCGGAGTGTCAGAATAGAGGTTTTCCCAGGGAATATCTCTTCCCCGGACATAACTCTCGCAAATGGTAGCGGCGTCATCCATCACAGGCACCATATCTCTTCCCTCCAAGTCAGACGGAGCTGGAGTACAGCTTCCGCTGTTGGTCCATACACTGGCCTGCGGTGTATCTGGGTTCCGGCTCAGCAAGACCAGCTTACGTCTCAGATCACCAACATCTTCCGCTAAAAGCGCGATGCGATATTTCAGGTGCAGTCTGCCTACAGTAGAGGTATAGCAGAGATCAATCAACGAGTCGGAACGGTCACCGCCCAAATAGTCCGCCGTACGTTCCGCAAGTTCCCGAAGCTGTTCACGTCCGATAGCCGACAGTGTGAAAATACAGCGGCCCGGCTCGGCCTGACTCTCTCTACACAACTCCGGCGCTTCTTCCAGAACCACATGCGCGTTAGTTCCACTGATACCGAACGAGCTGACACCGCATCTACGTGGGCTTACTAACCACGGCCGCAACCGGTGATTGAGATAGACCGGAGAATCTTCAAATTTGATCTTCCGGTTCGGTCTCATCAGATTCAGGCTGGGCGGAATCTGACGCTGTTCAAGCGACAGAATCGCTTTAATCATGCCCGCGACTCCAGCCGCACCTATCGTGTGACCAATGTTGGATTTGACCGATCCGATCCCACAAAATTGCCTGCACGGCGTGTAATTCGCGAAAGCCTTACGAATACCGAGAATCTCGGTCGGGTCGCCAAGCTTCGTCGCCGTCCCGTGCGTCTCAATATAGCTGACTGTCACCGGATCCACTCCGGCGTTTTCCCATGCCTGCATCAGCACTTGCTCCTGGGCGCCGGCGCTCGGTGCGGTAATTCCGATTGATTTACCGTCCTGGTTCACGGCACTGCCCTTGATAACGGCATGAATATAATCATGGTCTTCAAGTGCCCGGGAAAGTGGTTTCAGCAGCATGACGCCTACTCCCTCGCCTTGTCCCACCCCGTCACAGTCCTCATCAAACGACTTCGTGCGCCCGTCCGGGGCGATAATCCCTATATTTTCGACAACTTTATTCACCGTCGGCACTATGAACAAATTGATGCCACCGACCAGAGCCGTCTCGCATTCGCCGTTGATCAGACTGCTACAAGCCATATGTACAGCCGCCAATGAGGACGAGCAGGATGTGTCGACCAGCAGGGACGGCCCTTTCAGGTTAAAAAAATAGGAGATGCGCCCGGCGAGAACAGCGGGCAAGTTGCCTGAGAAAGAGTTTTCCGCTTGCTCCGGATTCAGCTTCATAATGAGATGCTGATACATAATGGCCGAGAATTCAGTTGGAAACCCTATAAATACGCCTGATTTGGTCCCCGCGATCTTCCGAGCGTAACCCGCGTTTTCGATGGCATGAAAGGCTGTCTCCAGCAGCAACCTCTGATGAGGGTCCATCAGCGCCGCTTCTTTGGGAGAAATTTTGAAAAATTCGTAGTCGAACGTATCTATCCGCTCCAGGTATGCAGCTTTCCGATAGTCAGGCACTTCGACGTCGTTATGAATGGCCCGGACATATTCCTCTGCATCCTGCATTCTTCCCTCAGGCAGGGTGCCCACACAATCCATCCCGTCGCGCAGACACTCCCAGAACGCCTTGGGATAATCCGCCCGGGGAAATTTCAAACCTATGCCGATCACTGCGATATCTTTCGTATTTTCCATGTCCTGTACTCACCTCCTCCTTTTTCGTGATCACACATCCAGATACTCGTGATAACAATCGAACAGCCCGCTGTCAAGCAACACCTCTTCTACAATCTCTTTACACTCCGCCTTCGCTACTTTTTTGGTGAGCAGAACCTGTAGAAGCATGTCCAGTCCGTTTCTCATCTCCCTGTAACTGGGCAGCCTCCCCTCTTTTTCTAAATTCTTCAACCCCGAGAGAACCTGCCTATAAGGAATCAGTACCCCCTGTTCAAACTCCTTTTCGTTGAAGTTGGAATTGGGAGCGCATACCGCCTCTTTGAGACAATCGTTAATTAGTTGGTATCGGCTGGACTCCTTCACGGCTTCCAACTTGCGAACCGCCGAGAACAATCTCACAATTTCCTGAAAATCTCGACGATTTTCTGCCCCGTACACTGTCAGGTCGAGGCGGTTGGTCAGCGAGAGATTACGCAAAACAGTCTGGGGACCTACCTCGATCAAATCTCTCATCCCTCCTTCAGCCAGACAGGCTAATACCTGTGTCCAACGGACGGGGCTAACCAGTTGAATGGCCAACTGTTCAGGAATCTCCCTTTCCGACGTGTAGAGGTTTCCCGTGATACTGGAAACGACGGGGATACCAATTGGAGCGTATGAACAGCTATCCAACTCGACCTTCATTGATGGCAAAGAAGTTTCCATCAACCGGCTGTGGTACGGCCCACGAACCGAAATCGGTAGTATTCCGCCTCCCTCTAATTTCAATCGGGCCGACACTTCGTACAGGGCCCTTTTGCTTCCGGAAATCGTCACTTGCTCATCCGAATTGTAATTGGATACGGCAGCATATCCGAGGTCGCAGGGAATAGTTTCGCATACCCGCTCGGCCGATTCGGGATCGATCCCCATAACCGCGATCATTCCACCCAGCTCGACGCTGGCTTCCTCCATGATTTGTTCCCGCTTCTGAACCAGTCTCAATGCGTCTGCAAACGTTAGCGCACCGGAACAGGAGAGTGCCGATATTTCACCCAGACTGTGACCGGCCAGAACATCGGGATATATACCGTATTCCTCCGTCAACACCTTGAACGAGCAATAACTCGCCAGTACGATCGCCGGCTGAACCACCCCGGACCTTTCCAGTTCATCCATCGTGTAATGGAGCAACACGTCCTTCATATTGCAGCCAAGCAAATCACCGGCCTCCTCATACAACGCTCGCACAGACTGAAACTCGTTGTAGAACGCTTTTCCCATACCAGCGTAGTGGGACCCTTGTCCTGGAAAAATAAATACCTTCTTCTTGTGCATGGTACTCTCCTTCTTAGCCGGACAACTCGCTGGCCATTAGTTTGATCAGTTCATCTGACTTCTCATTGATAAAAAAATGATCACCGGAAAAGGTGTAGCAATGGAATGCGCCCCGTGTATAATCCGACCATTCCCGCAAACGGTCATGATCTACTACTTCGTCCTGGCTACCGTTCACAATAGTCAAGGGCGAGTCCCATACCGAATGTTCTTGTGGAGCTTCGTAGCATTGTACAGCCTGTAAATCGGATCGGATGATTGGAAAAAACAGCTTTTGAAACTTCAGGTTAAATAGAACGGGTTCCGGTGTTCCCCCGAGTCTGTACAGGGCCTCGGCGAATTCCCGGTCGGTTAGTTGATGAATCAAATATTGTTCAGGAAGATGTGGTGGATTGCGCCCGGTCAGAAACAAGTGCTCCGGTTTGAGCAATGAGGTTCCATAAATACGGTTAACTAATTCAAAAACAATTAGTACCCCCATGCTGTGACCGTAAAAAGCATAGGGCCATCCCTCCGAAATCAGGGGATGGAGATCCAACCAGATGTCTTCTGTTGCTTCTTCGATGGATACGTAGGGTGCGCGCCAGCTCTTCTTCCCTCGTCCGCCATATTCAATCGGACAAAGTTCGATAAAAGACGGCAGCCGCTTTTTCCAGGGCAGGAAGACCGATGCCGAACCTCCGGCATATGGCAAACAGATTAACCGAACCGTCATTGGAATCACCTTCCCATAGTTTTATTGAGAGTAAATTTCTTTAAGAAGCACAACAATTAATCGAGATAATCATTATGTAAGAAGGTTAGACAATCGTTTGCATAAAACGATTGATAAGCTGAATGACTTTAGCGAAAGTATATGAGCAAATAAATGAAAGCACAATCATTGTAACAACATTGTAATTTTTTCCTAATAAAACAATTAAAAGTGATAATATTCACTTTTTTCTTTAAAAACATATGATAAACTGCTTATTCTCTCAGATAACACTTCCTCCTTCGCTTTATTTAGAGTTGGTCCGAAATACAGAGGGATAAATTATTGTATCTGACGATACACAGCCATTTTCTTGAAAGTTGTTCCTGGCTCGCTTCCATCAATATATATATATTTAAATCGCTATGTTAATCAAGGCTGTTGTTATTTGAATTTTACGAATAAACATTCTATTATAGATATAAGAATGTTTGTTCAGGCTTTATTATTGTATTTTGGGAAGTGCTGTACTTGCTTTATTAAATAATCCTATGATTGGATAAACTTGGAATACAAACTGTTCAAAGGTGGTTACGATATTCGGTGAGTTGTTAGTTTTAATTGTTGATATATTGTCATTAGTTGGATTATTCCGTTAATTTCATTTTCCATCATATTAACAATATAAATTTCAATAAAAGTAAATATATCGCATAAAATATTGCGGGAAAACGGAGCACTTATTGAATATTCGTATCTCGAAACAGCATAAAAAAATAGAGTTGACCTATTAATTTAGGTACAACTCTATTTTTCACGTAAAAAACAACAATATAATTTAACAACATATAGCCATTTAAAACAAAATAAGCCAATCTTATTTCCTAGCAGGATCAGCGGCTCAATCTAAAAATAGCGGTTGATATTTTCATCCTAATAACCGATACCAATTACACTCGAATAAAATACCGGCTTTGTAACATCGACGATTGCGCGTGAAATAGTGTCGGCGTTGATACGATTTAATGCGATTATGTCGCCCTTCTACTTTCGCGTTCGTCCAGCGGCAGTGATGGTAGTTCACGATTTCCTCTTCCCAGTTTCGCATCGTTTTCAAAGCGGATTGCACAGCTTCATGCTCAATACCTTCCCCTTGTTGGCACCAACGGGTAAAACCAAGCTGGGCCACATCGAAATTCGGTGAATAGTCATACCAACCGGAAAAGGATTCTTTCCATTCCCACACCTCGCGCAAGATCGGAGAGAAGGCCAGCAACTGCTCTAACTGAGTTTGACTCTTGTCCGTTAACGAATCTGCTGGCGGATTTAGCAGTCGGTAATGACTTTTTAAGATCCCTTTGGCCCGGGAGAAAGGGTAAATTGAAGAGATTTCTGGACAGCTTGGACACTTTCGATGACATAACCGTGAACGTGGAAGCGGTCGGCAATTCGAATCGCCCTTGGAAAACACTCGCTGATCCATGTGTGATACGCTTGAGACAGATCCATGACGACGGCCTTGGGATTTAGGTTTAAAAATTCCGGATGCTGTTTGGCATACGCGCGTAGCGCGTCCAGCTTTCGCCCCGAAAGCAGGTCTAGCATGGTTTCGCCTCGAAGATCGTGAATACCAGTGTTGTACGTGTGTCCCTTTTTTAATCGCAAAGTCATCGATACCGAGCACCAGATCCGTCTGGTCTTTCGCTTGATGCCATGCTTGCTGGAGCAAACGCTCGCTCTCAGCAGGAAGGGCTTCCTGATGCATGCGCTGAACCGTGCTAGCCGGAGCTTCTTGCATTCTCGCACTATGTGCTGCCGTGGAAACCAGCGCCTGATTTACGGTCTGCGAGCGAAAAGCACGGCTTTATTGTTCCTTGGGGCCAACACACGTATAGGTCTAAATAAATCCAATATCACACCTCGAGCAGGCCAAGCGTAACGAGGGAACATGCAAAAAAACACTTTTTACCAAAGATGCTGACATGACGAATCTTGCGCGCTGTATTACGGCCATCTCGTTTTCCCGCTTCTTCGGAGTGGCAGAGGGGACAAGGCTGTTTATAGGCCACGGTTGTGGCCTCCAAATGCACTTCAGTCTCCTGGATCGAGAGAACGCTATGAAGTTGTAGCTCTGGTAATCCTAACAGTTCGTTGATATACTGGCGTGGCATCTGTCATATCCTTTTTATTGTTGAGGTAGGACTTACAACAATACAGGATTTGCAGATATCTTTCCATTTATGTCCATTTTTTCTCAATTTAAAATTTCAACCGCTAATTTTGGTTTTGAGCCATTTTGGTTCAATCTAAAAATCTGTGGTTGACTGTACGATTGAACAGAGCGAAGGGTCGGAGGGATTCTGAAGAAATGGCAGCGTTCGCCTTTAAAGCCCCATTTCAACCGATAATTCTTTTTAATCAAGAAATAGGGATTTAACAGCGATCGTAAGAACCCTCCGAACCCGTAGCGATTCATTCAAGAGGCCTTATGCCACTGATTTTGGTTTTGAGCCGGATCAGCTTAAGATTATTTTTTTATGAAAACTACACCAACACAAAATTTTATCATAACTATCCTTAATCCAGTTTCTTTATCAATAGATTCAGAAGTTCTTCTTCATTATTCATCAAATCATCAAGTCCCTGCGTTATATGACTAATTAACCGTTGATCCTTCGTTAAACAATATTTCAATTGTACCTTTTTCATTTTATTAATATTTTTTACGAGATCAGTAAATCCATTAATCAAAGTAGAGGCTTCTTCGATATATCCTTCTTTTTCTAAATAAAACAACCTATTTACCATACATTTTTTATGTTCGAGTATAATATGTATCGGTCTAATATCCTCTCTAGAGGATTCTATTAGAGACAAACGTTTATATAGTTCTTTATAAGTACCTAAACCATAAGAAGCGCCCGGGGGGGTGTAAGTCATAAACGAATTTGTGGAGTGGACAAAATCATTGAGGTAGGACTTGATGACAGGGAGGTTAAGCTCAGGATTAGTATTTGAATAATCCACTGACGTAGAACAATCAAAAAATCCGACTCCCCCTATACTGGAATTGAGAAATGCTTTTTCAATCTCACTAAAAGACACCTCAATTTCGCCAAAATCACCTGCCCGGTTAAAACCAAGGATTAAAAAACGTTCCTTATCTTTATCATAACCGTAGATTAAACTCTGATGAGATAGATGCCATGATTGATAAGCTGGTTTACAGGATAAATAAAACTCATCCATTAGAATCTCAACATACCGGCCATTAGTAATACAACCAATAATAAAGGGTATAATCTCTGAATGCATATTTAAAAAGAACCCTTTTTCATACCAATTCTCATTAATTCCAGGATGACGGGCATATTTACCATCAAAGGAGTAGAAGTCAAGTTTAAATTCATCCAAATATTCCGCTGTGTAGAGCTGTATATAATTGCTGTAGAACCAAGGTAAATGTTTTTCATTCTCAAGAATTATTGCTAGCTTATGCGCATGATGCAAGAAGCCATATATCTCAGGAATACACAAAGGTAGAGCAAAAATACTCATATAAAATACCTCCATTTTCAATTATTATGTATACTCATACATATTATCAATTTAGTAGCATTTTATAAACTTCCTTTTCATAAAAGTATCTAAGTATGTTTTTCTTTTCTCTATATAATATAAAAGCTTATCCATTAGTTTATATTTATTGTGTCCCCTTTGTTGAGAGCCAATAGCATGAAACTGGCGCTTCAGTCGGTTAGGATACACCACGGAATGGTATAGTTGGAGCGATTTCGTTACTTTCAAATCACCGATGTGATCGAAATTCTTTCATTAACCGCCATACTTTTTTCCAGAGGGCTGTTCGCATTCGGGGCATCAGAAATAGGGATGCTCAAGTGAATGGATACCATGTGCTCCTTGATTTCGTGGTCTCGTGCATGTACTTTGGCTCGTCGCAAGAGTGTATTTCACCAATATATAATGACCCTAGATAGTCCTGCAATGGATAACAGGCGCGTCTCTTCCACTTTTTTCAAATGGTCTCTTTCGCCTTCAGAACGAACTAAGACATTAATATAATTCATCACGTTATATAACTTCATAACTTTAATGCTCACTTCATAACTTTAATGTTTACTTCATAGCTTTAATGTCTACTTCACAACTATAATGTCTTTATAGACCTTTGGGTATATTATGTTCAGTAAAATACTTTGAAATATCTTAGTTACCTAACTCCACTAAAGCAAATACAATGCTGTCTATTGACAACTTCAACTCCCCTTATTTCTATAAAAAGAACACATCATAACTTTTGTTCTTCTTCACAAAATCCTCATTCACTAAAATAGTTAACACCATTTCTATTGCGTTTCTTACGAACAGATTTTATATATCATTTATTCTCATTTACCATCGCTGTCGCTAACTTATTGAGTTCTGGAAATGTACCTTCTTTAACAATTCTAGCAGCTTGTATGCGCCCTCTAAACGAATTCCGCTGTTTACCACTTAATTCCTTGCCTTTCTCTAATATTATCTCAGAATCCCTTTTGATTTTCTGCTGCAAAGAGTTAGGTATTAATAATTCTCCGTCCTTTGATAAGCTCACTCCTGTAATAAGTTTAGCTTTATTTAAGAGTGAAGAAGAGATATTGGCACTTTCGATAATAGATTAAGTTTTAAGACACAGTTGTTCATCACCAATTTATGTAAGGATAGTGATGCGAAATGACATTCTATAACTTAACTCCACTTTATAGACAGGATAGTTTCAACTGATGGATCACAATGACCTTGTTCAATATCGCTTAAAGCTTAAAGTACCTTGTGAGATGCCAATTTGTTTGGAAAGATCAATTTGTGTTATCCCCATCCTTTTTCTTAATAACCGAATGTTATCTCCAATTCTATTCAAATAATAAATCCCTTTTTAACAAAGAAAGATAAAACCTATGAATACATCCTGCACCATTCAGATATTGTATGGAGACTTCATGAAGCCATTAGGCAATATTCTTAAACCTAATTGTGTCATCTGGACAGAATGGAACTGAACTTTATGAACAAGAAATAGCATTCCCCAATATGGATTATTCTTACTTTGTAGAATCGGCTTTAACTCCCATCTACTCAGTATATGATAAAATTGCAATTCTACTTGTGTATCATTCAGGGACAGGAAAAGCAAATAATACCTTCGAGCAGTTTATGCGTAATAATACTGAAGTTAAAAAGAATTCTGAATTCTTTGAGTTAGCACACAAATTTTATGAGAGAAAAGAATATACAAAACTAAACAAACTTAGACAAGATAATTTTTACCACTTGGTAAAAGAAAATTTCATTCATCATGTCGACAGTGAATGGAGTAATGTATACAATATGATTCTTGTCAGCAAAAACATCGAATATCTTAAATCATTAGTTAAAAAAAGCTTTAGAATTATTTATTGATGACCCAGTTGCTTTAAATGCGTCTCAAGGCTGATTTCGCGGCCTTGCTACTAGAATGCCTTTCTGAATTTACGTCACATCAATTGAACAAAGGTGATCGATTCATTGATAGGCTGCGAGCTATATTTAAGAGAATATCCAGATGAAGAAAAACTGAGTACAGAAAACTTTAGTCAGTGTACGATTATAAAAATTCCCATGCTATGAGAAGATTGATATAGAGCCGTAATAATAAAAATAACCCTCTATGAACAAAAACATAGGGGGTTATTTTTATTTAAATCGAAAGGGGAATCCATTGATCGTATTCTAATTGTGTTACATTATGATTGAACTATCTGCCCGTTAACTTAATGAAAAGCCTGCCAGTCAAATACTTTATTTTCTCAGAACATATATCCCTTCCAGGCTTCCCGTAATTCATGAAATCCTGCTGGAGTTTAGGTCTTAGCGGTATCAGATAGATACTTTAAAATTACGCCCAAGACAACCACAAATCAATCCTTGCCACTCTTTAGGAGTTTGTATGTGGCATTCAAATTATTTTTCTTCGAGTTTTAATAATACATCCTGCAAAATTGAAATTAGATTTTTTTTAGTATTAAATCTTGAATTAAGACCTCCTCTTTCACTTCCTGATATGCTCTACTCAGTATTGTCACTAGCATAAGGACTAACAATGAGAGAAGAAATATACCAATAAAAATATAACCCTGAAATAAGAGATTCGACTGGAGCCGAAAGAGCGCGAAAGGATTGAACAAGTTCTTCATGCCGATTCCACATCTGTTGGCATTCGCCGCCGTTGTCTCGTGCTGTTGCTCTCGAATGAAAATCAGGCTCGATCCCTAGACAAGCTGAAATTGCCAGTCGTTGCGGGGTCAGCAATGTAACAGTCTTTTATACGGTAAGAGACTATTTTACACGTGGGCTGGAAGAGACGCTGAACTATCGTCGCCACGCAGAACCGCCACGCCCTTCCTCCATCACGGGTGAAGTGTAAGCCCGTATCATTGCTCTAGCCTGTTCTGAGCCTCCAAAAGGGTACGCTCGCTGGACGATTCGTTTTTTGACCCGCCGAGTGATCGAGCTAAATATTTTGGAATCGGTCGGACGAGAGACCATTCGATCCACTTAAAAAAAACAAAACTTAAGCCTCACTTTAAAAAAAAGTAAGCTCTTCCTCATCATTTCTTCTGTCTTTCAAATGTAACTTCGCCGATTGATCATCCTCAGATCCCTTTAGAATTAAGTCTAAACTAACCCCATATTGTTCATGTATAGACAGGACCGTTTCAACAGATGGATTGCAATGACCTTGTTCAATATCGCTCAAAGTACCCTGTGAGATGCCAATTTGCTTAGAAAAATCAGTTTGGGTTAATCGCATTCTTTTTCTTAATAAATGAACGTTTTCTCCAATTTTGTTCATAACTCCCCCAAATTCCCGATTCTGAAAGTGCTATTCCATATTCATCCGTTAGGATCTTCAATCTTATGAAAAGACACTTTCCGAATACTTGAAATCCAAAGCAATAAACACCCAAACACCTTGATTTATCAACGTTTTTCTGAATTATCGTTGTAGTTTCTATTACAAATCTTCAGATTATCTATGACATTAGTACGTCCTACGTGTAACAACATACGTATTACCCACAGCAAGCTAAAAAGATTATAAACAGTAATCATCACAATCTATTTTGTTAAGATACAAACATTATTGTTAAGATACTCACATTAATGTCTAATAACTAACTTTAATGTCATTCTACAAACTGTACTTTCACATCACCAATTCTACTCCACAGTAACACTCTTCGCCAAGTTACGTGGTTTATCCACATCATGACCCAGCGCAAGAGAAGCATAATAGGACAATAATTGCAGAGGCACTACGGACAAAGCTGCTGTCAGCATTGGAAGTGTTTTAGGAATCACGAACACTTGATCAACTGATCTAAGCAGGTCAGTTAAATGCTCTTGGTGCGTGATTGCCAGCACGTCTGCGCCGCGAGCTTTCACTTCTTTGATGTTGCTGACGGTCTTCTCAAGTACAGCTTCCTGAGTTGCCAGGGCAATAACTGGAACGCCTTCTTCGATCAGAGCCAATGTACCGTGTTTCAATTCACCTGCAGCATAAGCTTCGGAGTGAATATAAGAAATTTCTTTCAGCTTCAAGGATCCTTCTTGAGCAACAGCGTAGTCTACGCCGCGGCCGATGAAGAACAAGTTTTTGTGCTCAGAAATTTGTTCAGCATAACCTTTGATCGCTTCTTTTTGAGCTAGGATCTCTTCTACTTGCTCTGGTAGAGATTGCATAGCTGCAAGAATCTTAGTAACTTGTGCTTCGGTTTGTGTACCACGAACTTCAGCCAAGTAAAGAGCAAACAATCCAAATGCGATCAATTGTGAAGTGTAAGCTTTGGTCGAAGCTACTGCAATTTCCGGACCCGCCAAGGTTACCAACACATCGTTTGCTTCCCGAGCAATAGAACTGCCCACTACGTTAGTGATCGCCAATACGTGTGCCCCGTTAGCTTGCGCTTCACGCAGAGCTGCCAAAGTATCTGCAGTCTCACCGGATTGGCTGACTACGATAACCAAAGTTTCTGGAGTCACGATTGGTGAACGGTAACGATATTCCGAAGCGATATCATTTTCAACTGGAATACGAACCAAAGATTCGATCATAGTACGTCCTACCACACCTGCGTTGTATGCCGTTCCGCAAGCAACGACTTGAATATTACGAATGTTCTTGATTTGTTCTTCAGTCATGTTCAGTTCAGGCAATACAACCTTGTTACCTTCGGCATTGATACGACCACGCATGGTGTCGCGGTAAGCCTTAGGTTGCTCGTGTATTTCTTTCAGCATGAAATGCTCGTAGCCGCCTTTTTCTGCGGTAACTGCATCCCAATCGACAGTAATCATTTCCCGAGAAATAAAATTGCCTTCAATCGTCATCAATTCGACAGCATCTCTTGTCAGCACAGCCATTTCGCCGTCGTTCAAAATATATACGTTACGGGTATATTCAAGCAGTGCCGGAATATCTGACCCGATAAAATTTTCTCCTTCGCCAAGACCGATAATGAGCGGGCTAGCTTGACGCACAGCCACCAGTTTATCTGGCTCATATTCAGTCAGGACACCTAATGCAAACGCACCGCGCATGAACGTAATCGCTTTTTGTACAGCCTTCACGATATCTCCGTCATATTCGCGAGCAATCAGATGTGAAATAACTTCTGTATCGGTTTCAGAGACAAAGTGGCATCCGCCAGCGATCAGCTCTTCTTTCAGATCCAGATAGTTTTCGACAATACCGTTATGAACTACCGAGAACTTCATGCTGTTATCCGTATGTGGATGTGAATTCTCATCGGATGGTTTACCGTGAGTCGCCCAGCGTGTGTGTCCGATACCTGCGCTACCTGCCAGCGGGCTGTCTTCGAGCTTCGACTGCAGATTCGCCAAACGGCCTTGAGCTTTCACTACTTGCAGTCCTTCTTGGGTAAATACAGCAATACCAGCGGAATCATATCCACGATATTCCAATTTCTTCAAACCCTCAACCAAGATCCCCTGCGAATTCTGATTACCAATATATCCTACAATACCACACATTATAATTTCCCCCGTCCGAGTTATCGTAATGTGGCGGCATGAGGAAAGAAACGTGCCGTGCGGCATGTTTTTGAGAAAAAGCAAATATTCTGTTGTATTTTAGGATCAACAAAATAAACTGTCACTTACATTCTAATGTTCATGAAATGCACAGCCTTCTCCTCTGCCGTGGCAGAAATAACGTGTTTCCTTCTGATGCGCGCACACATGAATAATATAATTTGTTGCACCCATGAAAACGTTGTGTGAAAGGTCGCCCTTTCATTTTCCGTATCCATTTACGGCTCTGGTGCATCACCGGGAGGTCCCCGCCGAACATTTCGAACACCTCCACCTCGTCAGCTTACGTCTGCCGTGATCCGTTCAAGCCATAGCCTACATAACAAGTAAGCAGCTTTCCCTTCTCCCCCGCGCTAGACCAAGCTCTGGCGCTTGCTATTGCTAACCTCACAATCCCCGCTTTCCTTCTAGAATGACACTTAATCTATTATATGCACCTTGTAGTACTTTGGCAATGGCGCATCAACCTAAATTTTACAAAACGAGTTCAAACGATCCAATCCTAAAATAAAATAACACTGGTGCAACGAGTTCGAATCGCTCCCGCTCACTGCACCAGCCTTATAGTTAAGGTAATGGATTATACCAATTCGCGTTGAACTACTTCCACAATTTGATTCACATAAAGATCTAGATCTGACTTATCTGGTCCCTCTGCCATAACGCGGATTAGAGATTCCGTACCTGACGGACGTACAAGCACACGGCCATTGTCACCTAGCTTACCTTCCACTTCAGCGATAGCCGCTTCTATAGCCGGGTTATTAGGGTAGTTAGTCTTATCCTGTACACGAACATTAACCAGCACCTGCGGGTATTTAGTCATCATACTCTTAACTTCGCTAAGCTGTTTGCCTGTAGCCTTAAGCGTATCTACCAGCTGAATAGCTGTAAGAATACCATCACCAGTTGTATTGTAATCCAGGAAAATAACATGTCCAGACTGTTCTCCACCTAGATTAAAGCCCCCACGACGCATTTCTTCCATAACATAACGATCCCCTACAGCTGTCTTAGCAGTATTCAGGGATAATTTCTCGGTAGCTTTATAGAATCCGATGTTACTCATAACGGTTGACACAATCGTGCTATCCTTCAGCTTACCTGCACGGTTCATGGCATCACCACAAATACAAAGGATAAAGTCACCATCGACTTCATCACCGTTATTATCAATAGCGATCAGGCGGTCAGCATCTCCGTCAAAAGCAAGTCCCAAATCGGCTCCATGCCGCAAGACTTCTTCACGCAAAGTCTCTGGATGTGTCGAACCAAATCCATCATTAATATTCAATCCATCCGGCTCAGCCCCGATAGAAATAACCTCAGCGCCAAGCTCTCTGAACAGTCTTGGAGCAAGCTCATACGCTGCGCCATGCGCACAGTCCAGTACAACCTTGATTCCCTTAAAGTCCTGAGAAATGGTAGTTTTCAAATACTCCAGATAAAGATACTTAGCATCATTATCTACGGTAACCATACCTAAACCCGAACCGATAGGACGTGGCAATTCATCTACCTCAGCATCCATAAGCTCTTCAATGCGCAGTTCAGTTTCATCTGTAAGCTTGAAGCCATCCCCACCAAAGAACTTAATGCCGTTATCCTCTACAGGATTGTGAGAAGCTGAAATCATGACGCCTGCGTCTGCTTTTAACAATCTCGTAATATAAGCAACAGCAGGGGTACTCACTACGCCTATACGGATTACATCGGCTCCAATAGACAATAAGCCCGCTATCAGCGCGGATTCCAATAAAGGACCGGAAATACGTGTATCCATTCCGATAACAACCTTCGGTTTATCCAAGTTACCCGCTAGTACATATCCTCCACAACGGCCAATACTATAAGCCATTTCTGCAGTCAATTCACGGTTTGCTACTCCCCGCACACCGTCAGTTCCAAAATACTTCCCCATTATTTTTCTCCTTTGAATACGCTACGTTAGCTTAATGTACTATCATATGAATTGCATACTATTTTGGTGTACCTCTGGGCTCAAAAGATTACGTCCCACCTGTACTTACAGGATTCTCGGAATTCGTACTTGTGTTAGCTGTGCCGTTATTCTCCGGATTGTTATCCGTCGGGACAGGCGTTGGTGTTGCTCCACCAGCCTCTCCACTATGCGTGGGCTTCTCCGTAGGTTCCACATCGCCTATAACAGGTTCAGAACTCGGCTCAGGAGTAGTCACACCCCCCGTATCTGGATGAGGCGTAGGGACTGGTGCTGCAGGCGATAGCAGCTGCACGGTCACAGTAAGTGGCACCCCTGCATTGGCTAATGCGATGAACTTGGGTAATGATACCCGCAAAGAAACCTCGTGAGTTCCAGCTGAAAGTCCGCTAACATCAGCCACAACCCCTATATTTTTCTTATCAAGTTGATCAAGTAAAGCAGGTGCACCCTTTAAGGTAAGCGCAATTTCCTTGCTTGAAGGATTAACGATACTTCCTTCCAATTCATCCCCCACGCCTTGGAGCTTGATGGGTACCGCCTCAATCGTCCGCTCAGCAATTTCTGAGATGGTTAATGAAACATTCACAGCTTCTGGCATAACTTTCTCCGTTCCAGCCGGTGCCTTCAGATCCACCTTTACTTGTTTCGTCCCCGCAGAATCTATTGCACTAAGGTCGACTGTAGCTTCATAAGCAGATAAAGCTTTTAAAGCCTCTGCTTGTCCATACACTACGACCGTTTCCTGCTCAGGGGTCACTTTGGATAATACGAGTGAATCTGGAAGTTGCCCAGTAAAGCCAATCTCCAGCGGCACACTCTTAAAAGGTAAGGTAATCGGCAATTCCACAGATACAGTAGAAGGTTCAATTACAGCATTTTTAATTTCATTTCCATTATTATCATAAGCGTGTAGCTTCAGTTTTTTTTCTACAAAGGTTTCGTTCTCACCGTTAAGCTCAATAGTCCCTTGTATCTTGGCTACCTTGCTTAGTTCATTATCGGCAAGTGTCACTTTTACAGTATCTGTAGGCTGCAAGACAGGCGTGCCTATTTGATAGCCCGCTGCAGGTTTTCCCTTTGTAACCAATGTTATGGGAAAAGACTTCGTGTTTCGCGGTTCTACATGTACAGTAACCTCTTTAGGATTCATTCTTACCAGAGATACACCTTTGGGTAGTTTATAGTAAAGTGGCAACGTGGTGTCCCCAGGTTCAACCTTACTCAGATCAAGCATCACTTTATAGTCATCCGAGAACTGAAAGGAGATATCGGAATTTTTACCCGCTACCTCCAGACTGACACTATCGACAGCCAAGGGTTCAAGGACATATTTGTCCTCGTCAAGGCCGGTCACTTCAATCTTCACATTCTCAATAGTTTTTGTTTTAATATCCACTGTTGTCTGTCCAGAAGGCGCAGTATCGACATGAACCATCGTAAACAAAATGATCCCAAACACAAGGGCCAGAATCTTATTGAAATTGTTATTGTTCATCCACTTATCCATGATTCTTGTCCCCCTTCCGTTTCCAGAAAGTTGAACCCTTCTCCTTCAGCGATGAACTTACACTAAGCTCTTGATGGAGCTTCGATATCATGGATTCTTCCTTAATGTCTCTAACGATCTGGCCATTGATGGCAAGGGAAATCTGCCCTGTCTCCTCCGAGACAATGACAGACACCGAGTCCGCAACCTCACTTATTCCTATAGCAGCCCGATGCCGGGTTCCCAGTTCTTTGCTGATAAAAGGATTCTCGGACAAAGGCAAGTAACAAGCAGCCGCAGCAATCTGATTTCCCTGCATAATAAGGGCTCCGTCATGCAAAGGTGTATTGGGAATGAAGATGTTAATAAGCAATTCGGAGCTGACCAGGGAACGCATGGGTATACCTGACTCTGTATATTCGTTTAGCCCCGTCTCCCGCTCAAAAACGATTAACGCCCCTATTTTTCTGCGAGATAAATAATTCACGGCTTTAATCACTTCGCCGATTAACTTACTAATCTCTTCGTCACTTTCTCCAGCCCGTCCGAAAAATCTGCCCCGTCCAAGCTGCTCCAGTCCCCTTCGTAGTTCCGGCTGAAAAATAATAAAGACAGCTAGGACCCCGAAAGTAAACATTTGATTCATTAGCCATTTAAGTGTATACAAGTCCAAGATTGTGCTTACCGCCCAAATCAAGACCAGAACCAGTATCCCTTTTAAAAGCTGAATCGCTCGCGTCCCGCGTACCATATTAAGCACTTTATAAATAATGTAACTGACGATTAGGATATCAATTATATCTTTAATGGAATCTTTCCATGTTAGCTCAGTAAAATAACTCATTGCCTAAAACCCCCGTCATTTCAAATTAGCTGGGTTTATGTAAAATGTCTGTTAGCTCTGTATCATATCTAGGTTATAACGTTCGGGCTTCAGTTGCAAGTTTAGTCCCTCAATCCTTTCCGAAACCACCCAATTTAAGGAAACAAAAAAGCGCCATCTTTCCGGAAAAAGAGGCGCTAATTAATATTCCTGCTCAAGGTAACCACTGCCCGCATTAACGGTAGGCAACTTCAGAGAACATGTTCGTCACTTTATACCAGAACCAGCTTACTGCCTGGTCTATGCTTTTGACTTGCCCAGAAATATGAGCTGTTGAAGCCTGATATAGAGATCCGTCAATGACTGTCACGTTGCCGTTCACTTCTCCATATACCTGTGCTTTACCGTTCTCTATGGTAAGGTCCCCGGTAATTATTTTGCCGGAAGGTACAATTACAGTATCCCCTTTGATGACCACTTGATCCAAATCAACACCTCTAACTACAAGTTGTCTGTCTGGACTCCAAAAAGTTACGGTGCTCATCAGCATAACGACAAGGAATAGAGATGCCGCTGTAAGTGCAGGGTGTCTCTTGATCCAGGTAATAAAGGCTTTTTCTTTCTTAGTCTTTGGCAATGAACTCATTATCCGGCTCACAAGATCATCTGAAGCTACAGGATTCTGATGCATTAGGGAGAACATCAACATATCTGTCTGTTCCAATTCTTTAAACTTTGCACGGCAATCTGGACAGGATAGAAGATGCTCCTTCAATTCCCTCTGCTGCTGTTCGGGCAAGTCGTCATCCAAGTAGTCATGCATCATAGAGACGGCCAGTTTGCATTCCATAGGAGCCAATCCTTTCATGAGTGCTATTTAATTATCCTAAGACAAAGGGTCAGGACACATAAGACTTGCTTAACTTACATACGTCGCTCTCGAAAAGATGTTTCATAAATAAAATCTATTTTTACATTTTTGGGCCTAATTTTTTACGCAAAAATTCACGGCCTCGGTGTACACGCGTCTTAATCGTGGTCACGGGCATGTCCAGGACATCACTAATCTCCTGAAGGGACAGATCCTGCAGGTATCTCAGAATCATCACCGACCTGTATTTCACAGGCAGACTGTCAATCGCTTCATAGATTAGCCCCTGCGTCTCAGAGAGCAATAGTTCGGTCTCAGGTGTCACATTGTCGCTCGGAATCAATGAATAGCCATCAAGGCCCTCCTGATCGTTCATTTCAGCATCCAGCGAATAGGTTGGTTTTCGTTTACGCAATCTATCAATACAGAGGTTCGTTCCAATCCGGTAAATCCATGTGGAGAACTTCTGTTTATCATCATAACGATCCAAATTCCTATACACACGCAAAAAGGTCTCCTGAACAATATCCTCGGCCTCATGGCGATTGTTCAACATCCTGTAAGCTAAATGATATATTTTGTCTTTATATAGTTCCACAAGCTCGGCAAATGCCCTTTGGTCGCCCTTCAAGGCGAGCTTTGTCAATCTGCCTTCCAAATTCTCCACCTGTTAACTCCCCCAGACTTGCCGCCCTTGGTATTTCTTCGCAAATATCCACGGTACAAGCAATTAAATCGTAATTCAAGTTTGTGTAAAAATCAAGGATTGTATTGTAACCTTCTATGTAAACTGAGTTAAAAACTGGACAACTTGGTATAGGCGATTAAGTGCAGCTCCGAGAAATATTTGGACTTCCGGTCGCTGTTATCCTCACATTTCCTGATTATAAACCGCATATAGCGGTCGAAATCTGAGGATAAAGGCGAACGCTGGCGCTCCTACAGTTCCAAATATCCTCTACGCTGCTCCATCACCGAAGTAATAAGTGCCACGTTAATTACCTCCGATTACATCTCGGTTACTTGGGTAGGGTAATAAAGAAATATCGGGTTTGACTCTCCAATATTTAGGAACAAGTAATGTTCACAGCAGCAATATACAGTTTATGATCACAACAACTTGTATTAGGCAAAAAAAGTCCGCCCCAAATAGGGCGGACTTTTTGTTGTTAAGACTATATCAGCCGGTATTCCGAAGACCGGCGGCAATGCCGTTGATGGTAAGCAATACTTCGCGAAGCAGCTCGCTATCATCTCCATCATTTTCACGGAGCGCTCTAAGCTCAGATAGCAATTGAACCTGCAGGTAGCTAAGCGGATCAACGTATGGATTGCGGAGTCTGATCGACTCTTGAATCACAGGAACGTTATCCAGAATATCCTGCTGACCTGTAATCTTCAGGATTAGCTCAGAGGTCAGATTAAATTCATCTTCAATCTGGCCAAAGATCCGTTGACGTGCTTCCTCGTTCTTGCCCATGCTGGCGTATTCCTTAGCAATGATCAAGTCCGCTTTTGAAATAGCCATTTGCAGCGTATCTATCAGTGTAGTAAAGAATGAGAAGTTCTCATACATATGTTGCATTATCTTCAGATTCTCTTCCTTACCCTCATAGAAACTCTGCAGTCCGGTTCCAGCAGCGTACCAGGCTGGGAGCAAATAACGGCTTTGTGTCCATGCAAATACCCAAGGAATTGCACGCAGATCTTCAAAACGATCGCTGTTCTTCCGTTTGGAAGGACGGGAACCGATATTAAGCTCTCCTACCTCAGGCAGAGGTGTTGATTCTTTGAAATAAGTCAGGAAATCCGGATCACGGAAGATCAAATCCTGATATTTGTTCAGCGAGACCTCAGAAATACGGGCAACAATCTCTTCCCATTTCTCTTCATAAAGATCCGCTTGTGGCACTCTCGCACTAATTGCTGCTGTTACAAGCGCAGATGTCGCTTGCTCCAGACTGCGGTAAGCAATCCCTTGCATGGAGTAACGGGAGGAGATTACTTCTCCCTGCTCGGTAATCTTAATCCCGCCGCCAATTGTCGAAGCAGGCTGAGCAAGAATACTGCGGTTAAGTGGCATACCCCCACGGCCGAGCGCTCCACCACGACCATGGAAGAACTTCAGCTTGATTCCGAACTTATCCGCTGTCGCTGTAATTTCTTTTAGGGCAACACGCAGTTCCCAGTTAGCAGTAACCACGCCGCCATCTTTATTACTATCTGAATATCCAAGCATGATTTCCTGCAAATCATTCATTGCTCTTACCGCATCACGGTAGATCGGCATATTGAGCAGTGTGTTCATAATTTGCGGTGCTTCATGCAAGTCATCAATCGTTTCAAAAAGTGGCACAGCTTGCAGGGTACATACAACTGTACCGTCGTTATCCTTGCGGAATAGTCCTACCTCTTTGGCGAAGACCATAACCTCCAGAATGTCACTCGCAGCTTCAGCCATACTGATCAGATAACTGGTGATACATTGTTTGCCGTACTCTTCCTGCGATGCGAAGATCGTCCGGTAAACAGCCAGACACTCCTCTGTACTTTCAGTATAAGTCTGGTAAGAAGAGGTCAACGGACGTGGATCATTCAGCAATTTCTCCAGCAGATCAATCTTCTCAATCTCCGTCAATTTAGAGTAATCCGGCGAAATGTTCATCTTCGCCAAAATTTCTGTCATGGCATTCTCATGTTCTTGACTGTGTTGACGCACGTCAAGAGTTGCCGTATGGAATCCGAACAGCTCCACTTGGCGGATTAGCTTTTTAATATAAGTATCGGCCACATAGTCGGCGTAGTGATGCCGTAGACTGCGGTCAATGACATTCAAATCATCTATGAACTCCTCAGGTGTAGCATAACGCTCAGGAGTATCTTTTTTCTCATCATCCAAAACATTTTGTGTCTTAGAGATCATGTAGCTAAGTTTAATACGGTAAGGTTCATTGTCATTGCGCCATTCTTCCATCTTGCCTAGGTTAATGATCTGACGATCAGCTTCGATGGATTCTGCGAGCTCAGGCGTCACTTTAACAATACTTGTGCTAAAGCTTAGATATTTCATGAGTTCACGCATAATACGCTGATATTCACGAATGGCCAGCTTACGCTGCATGCGTAAAGTCTGCGCAGTGACTGTTGAGGTTACCGATGGGTTACCATCACGGTCTCCGCCAATCCATGATCCAAAACGCAAGTAGGTTGGCACATGCCAATTCTGTCCTGGATAATATTTGCTCAGACAGCGTTCAAGCTCTTGATACACGTCGGGCAATACATGGAAAATCGTCTCATGGAAATAATACATTCCATTACGCACTTCATCGAGTACTGTAGGCTTGCGGTCACGCAGCTCATCCGTTTGCCAAAGCGTAATCACTTCATTCAATAACTTCTCGCGAAGCTGTTCACGTTCACGGAAAGTTAAGGTAGGGTTATCAAGACCCATAACATCATCGGATATCCGTTTATGAATATCGAGAATCGCACGGCGCATAGCTTCCGTTGGATGTGCCGTCATTACAAGTTCCAGAGACAATCCTTCAATAATCTCGTTGACTTCCTCATGAGAGAAATCACGTTCACGAAGCTCTTGAATAGCGCTTTCTATAGAACCGGGTTGTACTGTCTCCCCAGCTGAACGTTCATAGTCACGTTTACGGCGAATCCGGTGGTTCTGTTCGGCAATATTCACCAATTGAAAATAAATGGCGAACGCTCTTATTACCTGATGACGGTTCTCCGGATCCAAAGAATTGATTAACTCCTTAAATTCACTATGCAGTTCAGGTAAAAATAGTGAGCGTAGCGATTTACTGGTCTCGCGGATCTTCTCCACGATCTCCAGCAGTTCGTTACCGCCTTGGTGAACCAAGACCTCTCCTAAAATGTTCCCCAAGAACCGTACGTCCCGTCGCAGCAGATTGTTAGAGTTGCTTTTGCTGACGGTAGTCGTAAGTTCGGTCATGCTGCTCCCCCCATTCTCTTCCGGATCAATGTGTTAAGTTTGTCTGTCTAAATATCGTCTATTAAAGCTTCCTCATATCATACAATAAAACCGTTTGAAAATCTGCAACTTTTTTGTGCTGTAAAGCGACACAGCACCTAAGATTATACACCAATTTCTGAATTTATACAGTCCTTATATTTTATGTATTCTTTCATATATATAATGGATCTATCGTATATTCTCTATGTATGCTTATATTCGGATTGTGCGGAGCTGGTCAATGAACAGCCCAATTAAAGGAGAATAATGGCGATCACGGTTATACGAATAATAAATATGTCTTTCAAAATTATAATCCGGAATGGCTCGCATTAGCAATCTTCCTCTGGCTACCTCGTCCTCCACAGCAAGGCGTGAAATAAATGAAACATGTTGTCCACTCATGAGCGATTGCTTAATTGCCTCCAGTGAATCGAGTAAAATATGCGGTTTTGATTCTTTTCCCTCTCGTTCAAACCATTTATCCGTCAACTGGCGTGTGCTTGATTCCTTGTCATGTAAAATAAAGCTGGCTGAAGCAATCATCGCCGAGTTTAAATTAGAAAATCCGGCAAAATCATGTGTAGGTGCAAAAACAAGGACAAGCTCATCCTCACATAAGGCTTGAGTATGCAGATCAGGCAGATAAAAAGATTCCGTAGACAAAATACCAAGATCAATCTCATGGCTGGCAAGCATTTCTTTGATCACCGGTGAAGGCTTAACCGATAAAGAAATGGTAATCCCCGGATGCTGTTCGCCAAACTGCCCCAATATTTGTGGAAGAATATAAGTAGCTGGAACATAACTGGCGCCAATTTTCAGTGTCCCCCGACCTGCCTGACTGAACTCTTTTACCACCCGCTCCGCTTCCGCAGCAAGCGCATTGATTTTGATCGCATAATGAAGAAAAGCTTTGCCACTCTCCGTAAGAATCATTTTATCCATTCTGGATTCAAATAACTTCTCCCCCAATTGCTGCTCTAAATTCTTCAAATGATACGTAACGGTGGGCTGCTTTAGTCCGAGTTTATCTGCTACCGTGGTAATTTTCTTATGTTTATTCAGCAGTTCTACAATTTCCAGCTTCATTAGATTAAGGTTCATTCTCTTCCACTCCCTCGCCTTTTCCTAAACGGTAACATAGAAGAATTCTATGAATGTTAAAATAAATCGGCAAAAAAGTTAATATCACAGTTACATTCAGCAAATATAGCGGGAATTCTTTACCTTTACACTAAGAACAAGCTTAAGAACAGGCAGGTAGATAGAATGAAGGAAATTACAATCCACAGATTGGAAAAGAAATTCGGAGATGTGCATGCCTTGAAAGCTGCAGATCTGAAGATTCCCGCTGGAAGCTTTACGACATTACTCGGTCCTTCAGGTTGTGGAAAGACGACACTACTCCGTCTGATTGCTGGGCTGGAAACACCGGATGCAGGAGAAATTCTGATCGATGATGAGTTTATTTTTTCAGGCAGCAAAAGAATTAGCCACCCCATTCATCGCCGTAACTTTGGCATGGTTTTTCAAGATTTCGCCCTCTGGCCGCATCTGACTGTGTTCGAGAATGTAGCCTTCGGACTTCGAGCTTCCAAGCAAAAAAAGAATTTACGGGTTCGGGTGCAGGAGGCGCTTCGATCGGTCAAGCTGGAGGGGCTGGAGCTGCGTTTTCCACATCAGCTGTCCGGTGGACAACAGCAGCGGGTTGCTTTTGCCAGAGCCGTAGTCATGCGCCCTCAGCTTGTATTATTCGATGAGCCCTTAAGTGCGCTGGATGCGGTCTTGCGAGATGAAATGAGGCTGGAGTTAATCTCCTTGGTAAAAAACATGGGCATTACAGCCCTGTATGTGACGCATGATCAAACCGAAGCGATGTCTATGTCAGATGAAGTAGTTGTAATGCAAGGTGGTACTATTTTACAAAGTGGATCTCCTGAGGACATTTATCGTAAACCGAGTCATCCTTTTGTAGCCCACTTTATTGGTAAATCCAACTGGATCGTTCCGGATAAACAGATGCTGCGTCCAGAACATTTACGCTGGTCTCAGGAGAATGCTTCCTCTCTTCCTTTTACAGGGACTATTCAGCATGTGAGTTATATGGGGGATCGCTATGAGATCATTCTGGACATGGAACACAATGGGACTTGGACCGCTTATCATGAGCGGCGCCTACCTGTAGGGGAAAAGATTCAGCTGTACGCTTCAGAGCGCCAAATCCATCATCTGAATTAAGCGTCTACTGCATGGAATGGCTCTATATGATGCTGTTCCATGCAGCAAGATGCACACAACAATATTAGGGAGGCAATAACATTGAATCAAATGAAAAAGACAAAAGGGTTAAGTTCACTTCTTCTAACAACTGCACTTGGTATTACTTTAGTGGGCTACGGCTCCTCGAACACCCCTGCGGCTAACGCAAGCAACAACCAAACCGATACTGCGGCGACGCAAACTGAAGCCCCACAACCAACAGAAAAGACACTAAGCGGCAATCTTGTCGTTTACAGTGCAGGCCCTGAAGGTTTAGCCAATAAAATCAAAGACGGCTTTGAAGCCAAAACTGGCGTTAAGGTTGAAATGTTCCAAGGCACTACAGGAAAAATACTTGCCCGCATGGAAGCAGAAAAATCCAATCCGGTCGTTGATGTTGTTGTCCTCGCCTCTCTTCCGTCCATGCAAGGAATGAAAAACGACGGATTATTACTTCCATATAAAGAAGCGATTAATGCAGACAAGCTGGTTAGCGATTGGTCAGATATAGATGAAGGTAACTATTTCAGTTACAGTGCATCCGCACTCGGTATTGTCTACAATACCAAAAAAGTAAGCTCACCGCCGACCTCCTGGGATGACCTCATCAAAGCGGAATGGAAGGGTGCAGTCAATATCCCTGATCCTTCACTTTCCGGCTCGGCTCTTGATTTCATGACTGGGTATTTAAGTGCTAAGGGGGACAGTGGCTGGGATCTTTTCAAACAATATAAAAGCAATGAAGTAGCTATGGCAGGCGCCAATCAAGAGACACTTGATCCGGTGATTACCGGTGCTAAATCCGTCGTTGCTGCTGGCGTAGATTACATGGCTTATAAAGCAAAGGCTGACGGAGAACCTGTGGATATCGTCTATCCTGCTGAAGGAACTGTAATCAGCCCTCGTCCGGCTGCGATCATTAAGACAAGCCCAAATGTAGATAACGCTAAGGCTTTTATCGACTACCTGCTCTCCGATGAAGCACAAGCCCTTGTTGCCAAAGCCTATTTGCTGCCAGGCAGAACTGACGTGAAGGCAGAAAATCGTGCCAATCTTGAAGAAATCAAAACATTTGATGTGAATTGGGAATGGATGAATGAGCACAGCGATGAAGTTTCCTCGACCTTCACACAAATTTTTAAATAAGCGTAATGAATACTAACTCTTTGCGCTCATTTAAATGGGTGAGCGGTGGACTGGCTTTATTTATACTAACCGTGATCGTGCTGCTGCCACTCCTGCTCATTTTCTGGACCAGTATTTATCCAGAGGAGCATCTCGACATAGCCGCACCACTACGAACCATTATGGGGAGCAATGACCTAGTAGAGGTGCTGCTGAATTCTATCGGGCTTGGGGTAAGCGTCATTCTGCTAACTACTTTGTTTGCGCTACCTCTAGCCTGGATTATGGCAAAAACCGACTTAGGGCGCCACAACTGGCTGGATGTCGTGCTGTTAATTCCATTTATGACGCCGCCTTACATTGGTTCTATGGGCTGGATGTTGTTTATGCAGACGGGTGGGTATATGGAGCAGTTTCTGCCCTCCTCCTCCGTGTTGACACCATATTTCTTTAGCTATGGGGGTATGGTGCTGATCATGAGCCTTCACCTGTTTCCCTTCCTGTACCTGCTGCTGCGCAATGCGCTTTTGCAGATCGGGGGCAATCTGGAGGAAGCAGCCTCTGTTCACGGCGCCCCCTTCTTTTACAGATTTAAAAGAGTGATTATTCCTTTACTGCTCTCTAGCTATGGGCTTGGAGCACTGCTCATCTTCGTCAAAACCATTGCTGAATTCGGTACCCCTGCGACCTTTGGCCGCAGGATCGGCTTTTACGTGCTGACCTCTGAGATCCATAAATATATCTCCAGTTGGCCGATTGATTTTGGTAAGGCTACTTCACTAGCCTCCTTGCTGCTCGGAGTTTGTCTTGTCATGTGGTACATCCAAACTATAATTAGCAGCCGCTACTCTTACCGTCTGATCGGTGGAAAAGGAACTCGTACTAAACGTTATAAGAGTACAGGCATCGTAGGGTTTCTTAGCTGGGGTTATGTTCTTCTGTTGCTTCTGGCATCCATCGGCATTCCTTATTTCTCTATCATAACAGCCTCATTATTGAAGCTTCGGGGAGAAGGTGTATCCTGGAGCAATTTAACCTTAAAACATTATGCAGAGCTGTTATCCCCGGGCTCACAAGGACTTGAGGCCTTATTAAATAGCTTCACATTAGCTATCGTTGCTTCCAGTATCGCTGTTATTCTGGGGACTTGGTTTGCCTTAACGGTAGGAAAAGGGGCTACATTCAAGCAGAAAATTACAGATTTATTCAGCTTGCTTCCAAATACAGTCCCTGGAATTGTAATTGTAGTAGGGCTAATTCTGCTGTGGAATGCCCGCTGGATGCCTATCCCGCTCTATAATACCTACTGGATGGTTGTACTGACTTATGTCGTACTTTTCCTTCCTTATACTGTTCAGTATGTAAAAGCAAGCTATGGGCAAATCGATTCCTCTCTGATGCAAGCGGGACAAGTATTCGGAGGTAGTAAGCTGTATGTGTTCCGCCGTATCCTGCTTCCCCTCATCCTTCCGGGGATGGTGGCTGGCTGGATGATGACTTTCACCATTTCTAATCGGGAACTGGTAGCCTCATTACTCATTCTGCCACCTTCAATGCAGACCTCGGCAACCTATATTTTTGCCCAGTTTGAACAAGGTGCGGTAGCCATGGGGATGGCCATGGCTGTAATCTCTGTAGGCATCACTACCCTATTACTATTAGTCTTAGAATATTTAAGCCCAGATAGAAAGCGGAGACAACAATGAGCAGACTAACGATTTGGGGAGGGGCCGGAGAGCATGGCCGTTCCTCCTATCTTTTGCAGGGCAAGGATTCACGAAATGGCATCCTGCTCGATTGTGGCGTAAAAAAAGAAGGCCCAGGGGAATACCCCCTACTTGATAAGGATATTATTCCACATTTGCAGGCAGTCTTTCTGTCTCATGCTCATGAGGATCATTCCATAGCGCTGCCCTTACTTTATAAACACGGATACAGAGGTAAGGTATGGACTACTAGATCCACCTCATTACAGCTTCCTGATTATTTCGAGGCCTGGGATAAATATGTGGCGGCTCAATCCGCCCCGCTCCCCTATGAGGAAACGGATAAAGAAGCTATTCAATTCAAGTATTTAGAGGAGCATGTCTCCCCTCAAACTTGGCTGACGCTTGCGCCTAACCTTCGAGTTCAATGGGGACGTAGCGGGCATTTAGCAGGTTCGGTTTGGCTGGGCCTAGAATGGGAGGACAAAACTGTATTTTTCTCAGGGGATTATACGGAGGAGTCGCAGCTGCTCATGGCAGACACCCCAGCAATTATGGAAGCCAAAACTAAAAATGTGGCTGATCTGTCCATTATCGATGCCGCTTATGGGGCAGATCCTGATGAGCAGCTTGTGAAATTACAGCAATTAGAACTAGCCATCCACAATACCTTGCAAAAAGGGGGCTCCGTCCTCCTTCCTGTGCCTATCCATGGCAGAAGCCAAGAATTGGTCGTATGGGCAAATGAATGTTTTCCAGATCATCAATTGATCGTAGAAGAAGCACTCGTCGCTCCTTTACGAGCATTAAGCGACAAGGTGGAATGGCTGAAAGAGGACGCTATTCAGCGCGTAAATGCCCTTTTTAACAGAAAAAACTTGTGTGTTGTATCTAATTCGGACGAACGCGCGAAGGCAATGCTGAATCTTAAGAGAGCTATCGTATTCACCAATGACGGGATGATGCAGTCAGCAAAAGCACAAGAATACTTCCATCAACTCTCTGTTTCTCCTGACAACCATGTGATTTTTACGGGACATTTAGCGGCGGGAAGCTTTGGACATCGTCTTGTTGAGCAAGCTATGATCGGAGAATCTAGCAGCTTACGCTGTACAGTCTCACTTATCCGCTATAAAGTCCATCAAGGCTTGCCGGACATTCGCAAAATGCTCCAAACGATTCCCAGCCACCGGACAGTGCTTGTCCATGCTCCCAAACCACATATCGACCAAGTAGCTTCTATATTAAAAGGAGAAGGTTTCACAGGACTATATTCTTTACAACCCGGCAGCACGCTTTCGTTCTGAAACTTATTTATGTAATATCATAAGAAAAACAATGGGGCTCTTCCTTAGGTCTTTTTCAGACTTTTTGGAACAGCCCTTTTTATGATTCGTACCTATTATCCACTTACCCTTTCGTCGTGCCCGGGCGATCCTTAAAAGCTAGTTCAAACAACCCGGTTGCAGATAAGCCTGCAAGACCCCCAGCCCAAAGGCGAAGCACTAAATCAAGTTCAGTAAAAGGATACGCTACTACGCCGATGAACAAACCTATCAATAGTCCGATAATCGGGACTACGTTACGCGGGATGTTGATACTATTTTTGACCAACTGAACCAGTGCCAGTACGAATACTGCTAATATAGAGGCGAATGCCATAACATCATCTAAAATTGTTCCATTTTCCATCCTTTTCCCTCCTTAGTGGCTACTCATAATCTCAACCGTTCGAGTCGCAGAATCATAACCTACCTGAGCACCCAGCGCTTCTGCAATAACACGTACAGGGACGTAGGTGATGCCTTTTTCAAGCACTCCATCTGCAACCTTAACCCCGTTAACCTTTACGACAGCAATAACATCACTCTTCAATTCTTCCTCCTCCTTCCGATTGATGACCTTATACGCTGACTCCACCGCAGATGTTGAGGGCTTTGTCCCTGCTCGTAACTGTGTGAGTGTTAACCCAAACGCCATTTGAAAATGGGGGTAATCCTTGAAGCTTGTCCAGTCGCCACCCCACTCGAAGCCCAGCCCTTTTGCCTCCTTCACAACCTCCTGCCAATCTGCGATCTGGTTGTTATTGCCGTCCCGGCACATATCCCATGACACACTCGATCCATTCGGCAGCAAAAGAACAAAATCTACGGCCAATCCAAAATTGTGATAGCTATATCCGCCACGTGCATTGGTAACAATTGCTCCGGGCTTGGTGCGGCCTTGTGCATATAAAGCATCCTGTTCAGCTATCGTGCGCAGTCCCTGCGTAATGAGAATGGGGATGTTGAGTTTGTAACACCGCTCGATAAGCGCAGTAGCAGCGGAACGAACTACGGGATGTAGGCCTGTTAGGCGTTGGGCTGATTTATTTTTCACCTGAGTTAATGTCAGCATGAAGTTCCTCTTTTCTGTCTATCTTTTTCAGATAAATAAATTGGTCGTATTTCCCGGAACGTGTCAGTATCGCTAATATGATAATTCCACCAGTTGTACCGAATTGGGCAATAGCCCAGCTATAATGAAGCCAAGTCAGCCCTGTTGCCATGTCCACTCCTAGTAATTCTGCCAAACGGAATAGTAGAACGATAAGCATATTGAATGTATAAGCCAATAAGAAAAAAAGCATAGCCAGCATAAAAACGCTGACCACACCTTTATGAAATCTTTCGTAAAAATATTGCCTGTGGCGATGAATAATATATAATCCGCAGGCCGTAGTAGTGCCATATAGCACCAATAATAAAAATTCAATCATGTGCATCATGATCCCCTCGATCATAAACTAAATATTTGGCGAACCGGTTGCGATCAATCTCCTCCTGAATTTCCTGCGAGACATTTTTATAATGACTTATGGTCAGTGTAACGCTGGTAGAGGCTCTGCGGAGCTCCATCTCTTTATCAACATGCCGGGGGAGAAGCAGCCGCCGAATCCATTGTGACAGCATTCCTAACTCCCCCTGTCTTCCGTATGGTCAATCTTCAGTTTCTTTAAGACGTCCAGTGTGGGCTGCATAAACTCCGAGCGCTCCTTATCCAAAATCGCTTGCAGACGATCCCGATCCTCCTCTGCCCGATCCAGCATTTCTCGCGGTACAAGGTTCCCTTTGACAATCGCACGCAATAACACCATCAGCACGATCATCAAAATGAAAGCAACAATATAAGCCAGCCCATACTTATCTGCCAGCGGCAGCAGCTTCTCCAATTGCGCAATATCCCCTTCGCCCATTCGTCCGCTCCTTTCTATAATGATGTTGATGCGTAATAGCCCCCGGCACCACCGAGGGCACAAAAAAACACGCTCCTGTGTGGATGCGTGCTAATTATTTGGCTGATGAAGCTTGCTCAGTCGAATCGTTTTCAGCAAAATGAATATCTGATCGTTTCTCGAGAATCTGATCCTTAACCAAATTCTCATTATCCGGCTGCATGTTATAGGAAGAAATGATATTCTCTATCGGACCCTCCTCACGCTCAAAACGAGTGATGCAGGCATTAGCCATCAACCGAATTTTGGCGGCTGTTAATGAATTCATTGTCATGATTACAACTCACCTCCCTTTGGGTTTATATGCTGAGTAATTCAGCCATAATGACTTCGACATCTTGAAGCCTGTCTTGCAAAGCAGTATTTTCAGCACGGAGTTGCTCGACTTCGCTTAATTCTGGTGGTTTGTTAGCTTCTGCTTCTAGATATGCTTCCCACGCGGCTTCGAGTTCTTCTTCCGTTGGTTGTGGGACATCTAGGTTCCAAGCTGCGATGTATGGGCCACGTTCAATAATGTCGTAGTCTACGCCCTTTTTCAATCGGTTAAAATCCACTACATAACGATAGTGTACATCTTCTATATACTCGGTTTCGTCTTCATCTAATGGTCGGATTTCGTAGCGTGTCCGTCCGTGTACGCCTTCACGTAAAATAGGTTCAGGCCCGTTGTCCCGCACCGTAAAGTCATGCACTGGGTCAGATTTTGGGTACATGTGCATAATTGCTGCTGATATGTTCATTATAATCCCTCCATTACGCAATTTGAGATACCTTGAATCTTGAATATATAGAATCAGTCGTTATACTTTTATCTATTGAATTATGATGCTGCACATAGGCTTCAAGTTTGTCTCCTGCATTTATAGGGAGCATAGCAGTTATAGATAGCTGTATATCGCCACCAGAGTTCACTGGTATACCATAAGCACCTATTTCTCTACTTGTTCCGTTTCTATAAATTTGAAGATAATGAGAAGTTAGTGCTTCCGGCGAACTAACTACAATAGAGCATTCAACTAGATAAAATCCTGATTTCGCTGCTGTGAACATACTAGTCGAAGGGTTATACTCACCCAGATTGTCGTAATACTCAGTTTGGAAATTAATCTTTGTTAAAACGGCTTTCGGAACCACTTGATTAGTAGATGGTATGGCAGAAAAGGCACTTCGTTTTGAAAATGTATTATCTCCCCAAGGATTAACAACCCCCGAGGTAATAATACCGCCACTCGTACTGACAACCTCGTTATTAACCACAACTAAAGCAGATGGATTTATTGATGCTTTAACAATTGTACCTCCATCTGCAAACAGTCCTGTCGCATTTCCGTTTCCTGTATTTCCTTCAGCGTTAACTTGAGAGACAAGATAGGCTGTGATCCCAGAACGCCTGTTTGAAAAAGAACCTCCGTAAACACGCACAAATGCAAACGATACAAAAACACCATCGAAATTAGAAGTAGCAGCATCAACTTTACAATAATTGAAGAGAACTGAATGCGTGTAAGTTGCATTGAATCCATTGCTCGTAGTTGAAGAAGCTTTAAGTCCGGTTACAACAACAGAATTAAGACAACGGGTTACAGTAAGGGACTGAATAATGTATGAGTCTGAAAGAACTGCTCCACCTTGAGCCTTTAATTCTATTACTCCTTTTCCTACAAATCCAGTAATGTTTATATTCTCTGCATAAGTTCCAGGAGCAATAATAATGTTCACATTATGAGTAACAATCTGCGGAATCATGTTCACAGCTTTTGTTATAGTCCTAAACGCCCCACCCGCCGTATTCACCAATCCCGTATTATTATCATTCCCGTCCGTCCGTACGTAGTACGTAATATCCGCTGTCGTCTGCTGAGGCGTAGTAACCAACGGCGCCTTACCATTCAGCTGCCCCTGAATCCCACTAGTCACCCCATCCAAGTACCCAAACTCCGCGTTAGAGACCACTCCCGTTCCAATCTTCGAAGCATCAATTCCGGCTGAAGCATTAACATCGGCGTTTACAATCACCCCAGCCGCAATTGCGGTCCCCCCGTCACCAGTACTTATAACATCCCCCGTGTGATTAGGATGCACATAATTATTCGCTCCCGTAGCAATCCCCCCCAGCTTCGTTTTCTCAGCTGCGGTGTAGTCGTTCGTAGATAGCTGTTTGCCTGTTACTTTATCGACCTTGCCATTAACGGCATTGTCCAAAATGTCCATATTCCCGTTCAAATCGGCAATATCAACGATATCTGTTCCCTCTGGCTTTTTTAAGCCCAAATTTCCTGTGGTTTGCATATGTCACTCTCCTATCTATAAGTTCTTAATTCGTTCCAGGTTTTACTGTGAGCACTCTCCCAAGTCAAAGCCTTAACAGAGTCCCACCAGGTATAGCTGAACACAAATTCATAAGCTAAATGCGCAGGTTTAATCTCTTCGATGATTTGAATCAACCCTGCCATATTTTGAGGAATCCCCAGTGTACTCACAAAATGAATCTCAAAACGGTACTCCTCAGGCACTTCCTTTACTTCAACCACTCCACCTGAAAAAGCTGACGCCGTCCGCTGAATCATCTCCGGTGTGGTCGTCCCATTTCCACGCAGCTTTGCCTTAATCATCTCTCGGCGTGTGGCATATGACTTGGATGAATCGATATTTAGTCCAAGCTCAGCTTCCCATCGTCCAAGGCTCACCGTTGCCGTTTCAACAAAAGCCTGATCCAGTACGTCTATAGTGCCCAGCTTCAGTCCACCAATTTCTAGCCCGATGGTCTCCTGAAGCTTCTCCATTTCGCGGACATCCTTATAATAGTCCGGCAAATACTGCATTAGATCAGGCGCCTCGACTTCACCCGGATGGCTCGAATCTTTATCTGCGGAATATTGCAATTCGTTGTATAAAGAGCTGCCGTAACTCATCTACTACACCCCCTTCAGTTGATTCCAGGTTAGGGGGCCTTTGGGCAAATAATCATGTGTATGCGCCGCCGGAGGAAATACCACTGGTTTACCTGCTACCCCCGCCCAAGCTACACTATCCGCTTGTTGCGCAAAATCCACCTTGCCATTGTTATTCGTATCGTAAATGCTTTTCAGCATATCCCCGGTACTCTGCGCGGCTACCAGCAAGACATTACCAGCGGCAGAACCAATGTACAGCTTGCCACTGTCTGTACAATACCCAAGCTCACCAATAGCCAGCGCTCCAATGGCGCTTTCCAAGCCGCGGCGTATTTGAATCAATGTTTTTAGAGCCATTGTCCCGCCCCCTAGAATGTTCCGCCATCAATACTGGCTACGGTAAGTCTATTGCCATTCGCTGCATCATAAATGATGCTGCTTCCATCCACACTGACAACTACACCGGATCCATCTACGGTGATCCCTTTTCCTGCCGTAACCGCAATCGCGTCTGCAGTAACCGTGATTCCATTGCCTGCACCAATATTGAGTGTCACAACATCGGCCTGACCCCCACCAATTAGCCCGTTCCCGGCTGTAATGGTCTGTAGTGCACCACCGGTACGTACCCATGCGCTGCCGTTCCAGCTGTAAATCTTCTGCTCATCATCGACGTAAGCGGTCCAACCGACGGCAGGAACATAAAATACCCAAGCCGCAGATTGGTATTCAACAATTTGATTCGTTTTGCCCGCCCATACCCCGGTTGCCCCTGCTGGAATAATATAACGATCACCCTCAACCGGACTGGCAGGTGGAGCCAGCAGGTTCTGGTCTTTTACCGATGCTTGCGGTTCGATGTTATGCTTAGCCAGCTCAATTTCATTTTTAATCTTTTGCGCAGACCACAAGTCTGTAATCGTAGTCCCTGCATCATTGATTGTCCGGTGCTTGGCCACATCATCAATGTGAGTCTTGATCTCAGCGGCAGTCTTTACGTTTGTGCCATCCGATACTTTATTGATATGTCCCGCACTAATATCCGCTTTAAGCACCTTCGCATAGGTTGCTCCATCAGCGATATCATCAATTGTACCTGTCAGATCGGTAAGCTTCTGCGCATTCACCCGCCGCCAAGCTGCCCCATCATCAAAATATAAATATCCGCTATTCGAACCCGTAGTCACGTAATACAAACGACCAACGGCTCCTGCAACCGGACGCGAAGCTTCTGGCCCTGACAGCGCCCTGCCGACCATGGAATTGGACGTGCCGTCACCAATATAAACTTCCTTAGTATCACTGCAAAAACCAAGCTCGCCTGCCTTCAACACGCCATAACTCATTAGCTCAGCCTTTGTACCCCGCTTTATTTGTATGGTCTGTGCCATTTTACACCTCTCTTCTAAATGATCCTCCGTCAATCTGGCCCTTGTTCTTATAACGCTCTATTTCAGTCTGGACAGCAGTAAGACTCACCTGCAAACCGTTAATATCCTCTGCTTCAACCGTATCGCCGGGAGTTTCGTAAGTCACATATACCTCAGGCACATCGGCAAAAATCTTAATCAACCGCCGCCAGGGCGCCTCATCCGGAAAAGACACAGTGAAATTGCGTAGCTCGATCCCGGAATACTGTGACCCTGTGTACACCGCAATGGTCTGATTATTAATATTGTCATGCGCTAGAAGACCACTGTAAACGCCATTTACAAGCGGTAATCTCTCTTCGATAACATAGCTACTACCGTTTACTTTTTTATTAAGTTTTTCTTGAAAAATATCAATTTGCTCTGGATAACCCATGCTACACCTCCAGTAGAACGTTGCCGAACAACGGTACTTCTTCTTCGTTCAACATCACATTGCCCGCTCCACTGTTCAACTTCAGCTCTGTGTAATCCGCAACTCCTTCAGTAGCAAGCAATAATGCCCCGATGACAGACTGACTGATATAGGTTGCTGAAAAAGCCTTCTCCTTGCGATATTTCTCAAGCATCACCTGAAAGCCTTGGTTTACAGCTTGCAGTGCATAGCCAGAAGCAAGGGTTACCTTGGCGCTTATACTGATGTTTTTGCCCGCAGCCGGTGCCACGGTCACAACAGCCCCTACCGGTGCTTGTCCCTCACCCGCTCCTGAGACCGGATCAATGTATTGCTGCACCTGAGCCGCCAACAGCTCGGATGCTGGTTTTTTTTCGGCGTCCACAATAATCACCTTCACAGTTTTAGGACCTTTCCATAATGGAAAAACACGTGCGCCTCCCACACCCGGAACTTGTAGTGCCCACTCCATATAGTGATATTTATTTCCGCTAGTAGCTGGGCGTCTGGCTGAATCCAAATAACGCTGGCGTAGTGCATCATCCGTTTCAATGTCCTCCCCAGGGATCAGAAGAGAAGCTATTTCTCCGCGCGCTAGGTCTGAGATATAATCCACTGGCAGTAAAGAGCCAAAATATCGATTTCCTTCTTCTCCAGCGGTTTCACTTTCCAAGCGATACACTCCAGGAGATAACTTCTCCACAGCCGTATAATTCAGCATTTCGAGTGAGAAGCGGCTGCCGAGTGGAACATCTAACAATCCTCCATCCGCCTTATAAAAAATCCCTTTCAGCTGCGCCTTGCTAGCTTCACGTCTTACAATGCCTAACCAGGAGATACTTCGCTCTAAGTACTCTCCGGTAGCCGTATCTGCAAAATACAGATTATTATTCACATCCAGCTCAATATACATCTGTGCCAACTCAGCGGCTGCTGGAGCCAACGCGTCATAAATGATGCTGCCCTCGCGTTTATCCAATCCTGATGGAATCCGGTCCAGCATCCGCTCCAAAAGAGCCTCATACGTCTGATCCTCATACATCCTCATTCCACTCCTTTCTCAGCTGAAAATTTCCGTAACGTGTGACGACCTTGCAGTCAAAAGTTAGATTATCTCCGGTAAACGAAACAACAATATTCTCTAAGCTAAGTATTCGTTCATCCTGAAGTAGTGCCTCACTTACGATACGTCTGATTTCAGCTCTAACCAGCAGCCGATCCTTGCCAAGCACCAACCGCCACTCTGTTCCGTAATCAGAACTGTAAATCAGATGTTCAAACCGATCGGTTCGCAATATTTTAGCCGCCGCCTGTTGAACAGCTTCTAGTCCATCCGTTTGGCCTGTAATCCTTTTTCTCTCCCAATCCATCCGGTACGTAAGACTAGGACTTTCCCCACGCTCAAGGTTGACCTCCCCCTCAAGCAGGGCCGTTATCGGTCCAGCTTTTCCAATCGCAGGGATCATATCGGGCTCACCAGCCGATCCAGAACAATGTAGCTTTGTCCGCCCTGCATTCGAACCATTAATACGCGGTCCCCACTCGCTAGTCCTCGCCGAAGTATTACTTCTTTGCCCTCGATGTCGATCTTGCTTTCCATTACCGATTCAGGCAGCACTAACGCATTCCCCGATAAAATAAACCGCTGATCCACCTGGATCTGCAAAGGAGCTGCCTCCGTTACCGTTCCATAAGAAAAAGCCACGGGATTTGTACTTCCCACGGCTCCTAGACTTGCTTTTTTAATAATATCTAACATTATTTCTACACCACCTTAATATCGAGGGACATGGTATGCTCCCCTCCAGAAATCTTATGGCTGCATTGGTCCACCAGAAACAATTGAGTCTCGAATTCATCCAATAGGACATAAATGAAATTGCCTGCTCTTACGCGCATATCACCAATCGCCTGTACGGAGAGACTGAGCTTTTCACGGTTGTGCATTTTCAGTAAATTGTTTGCCTTCTCCTGAATTTGGGCAGCATTCGCTTTGTCATCAGCCTTCTGATACAAGTGCAGGATACCCCAGCGTTTCACATTGTCCTTGTCACTAACCGGATAGAAATCGCGTTTGCCCGATGCCTCGTTATCCTTGTACAGAAAAATCGTGTTGTACGTATCGTCATCAATACTTTTTTTGAGCGAATAATCGTACAGATAATGACCCGCTCCGAGCACCAGGTTAAGCAGCATAGAATCCGGTTTACGCAGCGTCAGCTTCCCAAAATCATCGTAAAAAGCCATCAACCGCCCCTTATACTGAAGCTCACTGCCGATGGCTCCCATAATGATGTCTAACAGCTTTTTGTCATCTTCAATTAAAGAAGGAATCCGGTACTCTGTCTCCTCCAGCACACCTGTCTTTAATCCGTAGTCCGTTGTTATTTTCTTGATAACATCACTAGCCGTAACATCCTGCAAAACATAACTACCATTGCCCAGCAAATAACGAATCTGATCATAGGCTGTCAGCTTAATCTCCTGATCCGAGCCCGTATCAATGCTGAACACAAATCCGTAAAATACATCCACATTATCTTTACTGAACTGAATAATATCACCATTGCTGATCCCGAACTTGGGGAGCTGATAGATTCCGCTGTCCACAAGCGTTAACTCTAGCGTTGACGGTTTACCTGACCGTGCGGTTTTCCAAGAAATATCTGAGACGATGCCAGAAATATCCCATAGATTCCCTTCTTTATTCTTCACTAGCAGTTCCATAACACCCTCCTACGGCAGCTTGATGACTTTACCGATGGGCAGCTTTTTCAGCTCACTATCCGGAATGCCATTAAGCTTCTGAATGACTTTGTACTTCGAGCCATCTCCTAGGTTTTTTTGAGCGATGCTCCATAGACTGTCTCCAGCTTTTAAGGTATAGGTAGTAGGCTTTGCTTTTTCATTGGCCCGCTTCTGCTCCGCCTTCACTTCACCTTTGACAACCTTCACAGCTACCGCCTGATAGAATACGTATTTTTTGAGAGATAACGAATATTCAATATCCCCTGACGTACCCGCACTAAGCTTCCAAGTGAAACCTTCAATGCTCATAGCCATATTCACAGCAAAATCAATTTCTAAAGATCTATCCTCACTAATTGAAGATTCCTCTAGCCATTTCTGCGGTTTGTTTAACTTCTTCTCATCCTTTTTCGTATCATCGGGATACCTCACACCGGAGAACACAAACCGAATAGGCCGACGACTCTTCATCCATTTCTTAATAAGTTCCACATATTCAAAAGGCCTTTTCAATCCATCCTCTTGCACCAATACGAACGGATACCTTTGTGCCGGGAAAATACTTTCAATTGTGATCTCCGTAAGCTTCGGATAAGCAATCGTATTGATCTCACCCAGATCGATAATGGTATAGCTTTTTCCATCTCCACTCTCCTTGATTTCCAAGGTCTCTGGATTGACTGGCAGCCGGATTGCATCCTCCTGATTATTAAAGCCCAAAAAAATCCCGTACTCTTCCACGTTACGTATACACCCCCTGCGCCGTAGAGACAAACTCCTCGTTCAGCTTTTGCCCGATCTTGTTGATAATCGTATCAATGTCTCCGGCATTGTTAATATTCCCGGTCGTCACCTGCACCGTCGGCGTAAGCTCCACAAAATTCTGGATCGCCTGAATCTCGGCCAGCTCGCGCAGCATTTTCAGATCATCACTGGAGATGTCTACGGTGTCGTTGATGGAGCCGAGCTCGTTCACACGGTTGACGGTGTTCAGATTATTGCCCTGAGTAGCTAGTAGACCTGTTGAATCCAGTGCTTTTGTACTGCTGATCGGATTCAACATATCCTTCACTTTTTCAGTAGCATCGCGCCCTTTGTCCATCAACTTGTTCGTGGCATTCTTTCCTTTTTGACTGGCGCTATTAAAACTATCTTCAAGATTAACGTACTCGATCTTAGCAGTCTTTTGCTCTGGAAAATTATCAGCGGTAGGAGCAAACGCCTTAAAATTTTGCCGGTATTTATCGATCATATCGCTTGCTGCATGAGGAATTTCCGGCTCCTTCCTCTCAACTTTTAGTTCACTTATCCCCAATTCGTCGAAGAATGGAATATGACTTAAAGCCTCAATCATGGAATTGAATTTGTCTAGTACCCAATTGATTGCTTTTGCCATTACCTTCATGAATCCCCCGGCAAAGCCCTCTGCTCCAACTGTCATATTGTAAAGAACATTAAGGGCACCCATACCCAAATCATATAGCAGCTGCTTCATAAAATTGACCGCTTCATGAAATTTATTCACTATATAATCCCATGCAGAGATAGCTGCATTCTGTATAAAAATCCAAATGTTATCCATCACTGCGCTTAACCATCCAAATGCTCCCACTATAGCTCCAACGACATCCCCCGCAGAAATACCTAACATTTGAAAAATATAAATAAGAACAGCTATAACAGCGATAACCACTAAAATAGGCCAGTTTACTACCAACCATGCTGCTGCAAGCTGATAAGCGGCTGCTACAAGTAGAGCCACTTGTACGATCATAGCTACGAGATAGACAATGGCTATCGCTTCAAGAATCGGTTTAATCCAAGACCAGTTCTCCTGCAACACTCCAACCAACCATAATAAGCCATCCACTACCATGCCAATCACATTAGCAATGATCAGAAAGCCGTTAGCCATAGCATCTATAATCGGCATAAATTGGTTTGAAGTCAGCGCCTCGTTCAAAGTATCCATCACTGGCCTCAAGGCTCCCATTGCTTTCTCACCGATTTTCCCAAGTGCAGCATCTGTATTGTCATTCAGCTTATTCCAGTCAGCGATATCTCCTGGTTGTGCCGCAGCTTTTACAGCTTTCTCCCCAAAAGACTTCACGGCATTAAATGGCTTTACCACATCAACTGTCTTGAGAAACTTCATAATTCTCGAGTCAGGAGTTGGTGGGGATGGTGGAACCGGAGGTTCCTTTTTCAGATTAATTTTGGGCTTGGGGACCGGATCAGCCTTAACCTCCGGCTTTTTCTCCTCTTCTTTCTTTTTCTCCTTCGCTTTTAGCCCTTTCCACCACTCTACCTTTTTCGCCTCTTCTTCTTCAGCCTTACCTTTTTGCACACTTGGGGAGCTATTTAATGTTCGAAGCGCTAACTGTTGTGATTGCCCTGCTTGTTGGCTTTGCTCGATAACTATATCTCTAGAAACTATGACCTTAGGAGGAAGTCTCTTAAAGCCTTCAAGTAGCGTATCATTGATATCCTGCAAAGATTGGTTCACTAGATTCAGAGAACGGCTCATCTCATCGCTTGACCGCTTAACAACTACCTGCACTCCCTTGACCAATCGATTAACGATATCCAGATTGCTGTTCACACGAACACATTGTTTATTAACACTCTTCCAAATTGCCAGAGATTTCATCGGTAGCATTACGGCTTTAGATGCGTCTATCTTCATTCTCTCACCCCCTAACTATCTCTTCCTCGCCTTACTCCGTGCCTGATCGCGCTTCTCCTTCTCCACACGAACAGCAATCATCGCATATATTGCGGCGCGTTCGCGGGAAGACAGCTTCATCAGCTCATGGGGTAAAATGTGCAGCTCATGGAGGGCGTAATAAGCAAAATTGGCTTCACTATCGCCCTCGTTGATTAGTTTTTTACTTCATCCACCAGCTCGTTCATGTCCGTGCCAAAACCATTTAAGGCCTGCACCCGCTCACCCAACGCCGCGAATTCACCTGGTAGCAGCATTTTACGCAGCAGTGTCTCAGCGCCAAGTACGCCATAAGAACGCTGCAATTCAGCATTTTTCAGATCCGGATGCACTACACTTGAGGTCATCAGCTTCGCCATATAATCGTTAGGCTCAATTTCGGAGGTATACACTCCGTTTTTACCTTTGACTTTACGGGTTGCGGCCTTGCGGCATTCCTGATTCTCATCCTCAGTCATACTGCGCAGCTTCCAAGCTACCGCATTTCCTACCTTATCCTTAAAACGCTGGGATACTACAAACTCCTCGGTCGTGTCACATGCTACATTTTGGGCAAAAAACAAACTTAATTCGCTCATTGTCTTCCTCCTAGAATTATTTATTAGATACTTCTCCTGCTACTAGCTGCCAATAGACAGAGAAGAGACCCGCCGCTCATTCTACGTTCGGGTCTTGCTTGCTCCAATCTATCTAGTTGTCTTAATTAAAGCCCGGAACCTGCCGGAGCACCAAAAGCTTGCACAATCTGCACATCTTCAAAGGTAAAGCTAACTTCTTCTTCCAGAGCATCTGACTCTGTATCAAGTGAGGCCATGATGACACTATCAAGGTTCACGCCTTTTAAAATAATACGCTGTGCTCCCACGCTGGACGATGGATCTTCGTTCGTAACCTCAATATCGAAGTACTGATCAACACCCGTATTCATATAATCGAGCATCATCTGGCGGAAACGACTAGTCATATAAAAAATCGTCATCGAACCGCTGCCCGACCATCCAGTCGCTTTATGCTGAACACCCCGGCGGCCCAGTGTTTTCACCTCTGCCTTTGTTTTTTCTACTGTAGCTTCAAGAGTTTTCACATAGAACATCTCTTCGGTTTGCGTACCAATCACAGCATAAGCACGGCCCTCCTGGCCGGAAATCGTATCACTAGCTTTTAAAAATGCCATCTTAAACCACCTTCACTTTCATATATACTTTTTCTACGGAATCTACCGGTTTCACAGCCACATCCAGCACGATACTATCACTATCTGCACCAGCCACAACTACAACATCTGTCTGCGCGTTAAAGCCCTCAATTGCACCCATATCCTGCAAATCATTCATATAAGTCGCACACTGTGACCAGAAAAGAGCACGGCCATCTTCATTATTCGCGACCTTACCGATATAGTAGTTCTCAAAAATACGCTTCATATCATTTGCAATTCCATCCAGCACGCGCAGTACACGATTTTTGGAGAATGCTTTGCCTTTGTCCGGTGAAAACGCGGTAAATGTATTGATATCCTGTTCCACCACAGCCCGTCCGCCACTGTAAGTAAAGATAAGCTCTCCTTTTAGCAACGCAGCTGTAGTCTCAGAATGGCTAAGTCTTACATCAGCATCCACCGAATCATCATAACCCTGATAAGTCAGCGATTCATTAACAGCAGCTGCTGCTGTAGCACCAGCTACCCAAGCAACGGCATTGACGTTATCAATCGTAGTTCCGTCGCTCAGTACTACCCCATTATTCACGCTAATCACACCTTCATGACCTGCAGCCGCATAATCGGATAGTACAGCCTGTACCTTTTTCCCTTCTGTATCCCGAAGCCGTCTCACAAAAGAACTGTAGAGTGCCTTCAGAGCACTATCCTGCGATACTAGACCCACTGTTTGGAATTCCTGCACCTCAAGAGCAGACAGGAAGTCACTATGTGCTCCATTCGTCACGGTTCCGTTAGCCCCCCCTGTAAGCGGCATGCCTGCAATTAGCTTCAAGCCTTCTGCACCATTTTTCTGGAATTGAACATAATCGTTCGCGACCAACTCTTCAGCCGTTCCGACCGTTTGCTTGTTCAGTTCGGTTCCATTAAGCAACGTCTTTACATCAAAAAGAGCAGCATTCTCTATATTTTTCTCAATCACAATCAAAAGATCATTTCCGCGTACACCGCCATATTTAGCTGTTACCTGAAGGCCGTTATTCGTGACTGCCGCTTTAACGCCTTCATTCAATCGATAGAGCAGCAAGGTTCCCGCCCGTTTCAGCGCTTCACGCACTGGCAGTAGAGTTGGATGTTCCAAATCCACTCCTAGCAGCTTATTCACATCATCCTGCGGGGTAATCTTCATGATTACTCCCGGCTCTCCCCAAGATAGGGCAAGCGCCAATGCCGTAATCCCGCGTTCTCCCATTTTGCCGATGGCACCTTGATTTGATGCTACATTTACGTACACCCCAGGGCGCACCTTATTTTGCGTTGTCCATGTTCCGCCTGCCATTAGTTCATTACCTCCTTATTTTTGAACAATCCCATAGATTGCTTTGCTTCTTCGAGCGTATAGTTCTTGCCATCCTGCAAAATAACGTTCAATATATCCTTTTCCCTCGGCGTAAAAAGTGAGGAATTCACAATCTGTTCCTTACTGAACCCATTCCCGTTACTCCCTTTAGTACTCATTTCAATCGTTCTCCTCCAATCATTTGTCCCATCTTAATGCTGTCAGGCTTGTCGTTTTGCAAATACAACATATAGTCAACTGTAAACAGCGGCCCATGCCCTTCAGTTCCAGCTTCCCAAGCTTGCCTAACTACACGAAAAGCTCCACCATCCTGCTCCATTCCTGCCATCGCCTCACTCAGCTTATCTGCCATTCTCTCAGCTTCCAGCAAATTGCCTTGCTCATAACGGATGCCAAAACGGTAGACCGCTAAATATCTGCCCTCCCGCTGCCGATCCAGTGTTGCTGAGATCAATCCGGGATGAAAATAAGCGGTTTGAGGTTTTTCTCCTTCTACATATACAGGCACATCAGGAAAATACCGTTCAAGTGTACTTGTAATGTGTTCTCGCAATTGTTGTACCGACATCACTCCATTCCTTTCTGATCTGCGACCGTTCGTCGATCCTTGATGGTGTTAACCTTCAACTGCATGAACATTAAGCAGACACCCCCTCAACTAGATTTAAGAAAAAAGGATACTATCCGAGGTTGGATAATATCCCTTCTTCATTAGGCAAATGCGAGAAGAATCTTTCACCGCTAGGTTGTTCTCATCACCCTTAGGGCGGAACTATTAGCAGAGCATTCATGCTCTTGCGGTGTTCTTTTGCTTCATTTGCCATGTTATAATCATACCCCCATATTATCCTTGCGGAGAGGGTAAACGGACGAGGTTTTGGCTAGCTTTGGGATGGTATAGAGCGTTTTTTTGGTGGTACACAATTGAAGACAAGCTAAAGAGCTTTCGACCCTCCTTTTATGGACGGCAAGCATTTGTGCGAGGATTATAAGGATAAAGTACACCCTGAAACTTATACTTTCTTATAATTCAAAAAAAGACCGCATCATCCGCTCGGACGATACAGTCTTCTTTACTAATCAAACTATTCTACTTCTATTAAGTAATACTCATTTTCTCTTTCTTTACCCTAGGCGCTGTTGTTACTAAAGTTTGCAGAGACAGTAAGCCGAGATCCGTTAACGCTAATGCCATCTTGTAAAAAGCCTTCGAGCGTATCTTCACGTAAGTGTCCTTACTTACCGGTGGATCAAACACATGATTGTAAATCGTATAATCGTACATCTCGTCTCTTCTCATATACCTTTCCCGTACCAGCTGCTGTTCTCTCGTATCGAGTCTCTCTACCACAGAGTCTATTGCGGAACAATAAGCTCTCCTTGCGGCGGGGATGTCCACATTATAAGAAGCTATCGCAGCAGTCTGATCAGTTACAGTGTTAGTAGGACCATGAAATCTTTCTGTGTATGAATAAGTTGTGCTTGCTTCCTTAGCTTCAAATGTAACGGTCTTAAAAATACGGTATTTCTCCAACATGCTCTCTATAGCGACCTGGGTTCGGCGACGGTCCAACTCTGGTAAAGTTGATATGTTCATCATTTATGCACTCCTTTTGGGTTTAACTGAATGAGATTTAATTTGCGGAATTTTCCAGCCCAATGTGATAAAATAAGTCTTGTTCGTATTCTGTTCGTATTTTTCTACAATATACCACTTCTTTACCAATCTCGTAAAACCCCGTTTTAGGCTGTTTTTATCGAAAAAGAGCGTATATCCCTCCATTATCTTGCCTTTTGGCAATAATATACGCTTTGTTGTTTACCTATTGGCAAAAATGGCTTATATTATTATCATAAGGTTAAAGCCAATAAGGAGTGAGTTGAGATGAAACAGGAATTCGGGGATTATATGAAGCATCTTCGGGAAACAAAAGGACTCACCATTAATCAATTAGCAGCAGCAGCCGGAATTAGCGGTTCGCAAATTTCCCGGATTGAGAATGGATTAAGAGGGGTTCCTAAACCAACCACGTTACGCAAAATTGCTGAGGCCACTGGCGTCCCCTACGGGGAGCTAATGGATCAGGCAGGGTATTTGCAGGACCAGACTCTTTCAAGCGATGAGGCTGTCCCAGATTGGGCTACAAGCAAAGATAAAAGAGACTTTCGAAAAATGCTAGAGGATGATGGAGAGCTGATGTTTGACGGAATTCCATTAGACAAAGAAGATAAACAGAGGATTAAAGATGTACTAACCGGATTGTTCTGGGAAGCCAAACAGATGAATAAGAGAAAAAAATCCAAAGACACTAAATAACTATACTAACATGCTGCAGGTGAAGAACATGGATGAACTGATCAATAGTCTGATTAAAAAATATAAAACCAACTGCCCGTTCGAGCTTGCCGCAGCACTAGGCATTCAAATCCGCTTCATGAACCTGGGGACTGGCACAAAGGGATTATATTATCGAAAACTAAGAAGAAGGTTTATCGTCATTCATAATGAGTTGCCTGTAGAATGGCAGCGCTTCGTTTGTGCGCATGAATTAGGACATGATCGGCTTCACAAGGGGATCAATCGCTTTTTTCTGGAGGAAAGCTCCTATTTCTCTCCTGGGAAGCTTGAACGTCAAGCTAATGTCTTTGCTGTAAAATTACTTTCTTCGGGCAGAAGCCCCGAACAAGAGGAATCATGGAGAAACTATTATCTACGGATTGGAATTCCACCGGAAGTCCGATTTTTTTTGGAGGAATAATAGAACATATGTTCTTTAGTTGTATTTATATGTATATTCAATACATAACAAAAAGCCCTTACCGAAGTAAGAGCTTTTGAGCAGCGATTAAGCTGAGTATCGGGATGACACGATTTGAACATGCGACCCCCTGGTCCCAAACCAGGTGCTCTACCAAGCTGAGCTACATCCCGTTACTATAAAATTATGGAGCGGGTGATGGGAATCGAACCCACGCTATCAGCTTGGAAGGCTGAAGTTCTACCATTGAACTACACCCGCAAAGGTGAAAATCGGGATGACACGATTTGAACATGCGACCCCCTGGTCCCAAACCAGGTGCTCTACCAAGCTGAGCTACATCCCGTTATAAATACTATAATTGCTTAATAATAAAATGGCGCGCCCTGAGAGATTCGAACTCCCGGCCTTTTGATTCGTAGTCAAACGCTCTATCCAGCTGAGCTAAGGGCGCAAAATTATGGAGCGGACGACGGGAATCGAACCCGCGACCCTCGCCTTGGCAAGGCGATGCTCTACCGCTGAGCCACGTCCGCAATAAGTGGTGCGCGTGAAGGGACTTGAACCCCCACGTCGTGAAACGCCAGATCCTAAGTCTGGTGCGTCTGCCATTCCGCCACACGCGCATGATAATAATAAAAGTGAGCCATGAAGGACTCGAACCTTCGACACCCTGATTAAAAGTCAGGTGCTCTACCAACTGAGCTAATGGCTCGCACTTGGCTGGGGATATAGGATTCGAACCTATGAGTGACGGAGTCAAAGTCCGTTGCCTTACCGCTTGGCTAATCCCCATTGATGGTACCTCTATGTTGCCCATAATCTCTTAGGAAGATTATGGTGGAGGCTGAGGGGATCGAACCCCCGACCCTCTGCTTGTAAGGCAGATGCTCTCCCAGCTGAGCTAAGCCTCCATATCTATGGGACCCTCTAAGGGTAAGTACAAGTAAAAGTTGGTGACCCGTATGGGATTCGAACCCATGTTACCTCCGTGAAAGGGAGGTGTCTTAACCCCTTGACCAACGGGCCTTGCAAATCTGTGGAGCTCTCAACCGGATTCGAACCGGTGACCTCTTCCTTACCATGGAAGCACTCTACCTGCTGAGCTATGAGAGCATGGCTCCCCGAACAGGACTCGAACCTGTGACAACTCGATTAACAGTCGAGTGCTCTACCAACTGAGCTATCAGGGAATATCCGCTTGGCAACGTCCTACTCTCCCAGGACCCTTCGGTCCAAGTACCATCGGCGCTGGAGGGCTTAACGGTCGTGTTCGGGATGGGTACGTGTGGAACCCCTCCGCTATCGCCACCAAACGGGCATTTACAGCGTAAATGCTCAGGCTTGATGCCTGAAAACTGAATCCGAAACGAATCTGCATTCTACATATAGGATAAGCCCTCGACCGATTAGTATTGGTCAGCTCCATGCATTGCTGCACTTCCACCTCCAACCTATCTACCTCGTCGTCTTCAAGGGGTCTTACTAATTGGGAAATCTCATCTTGAGGGGGGCTTCACGCTTAGATGCTTTCAGCGCTTATCCCGTCCGTACGTAGCTACCCAGCCATGCTCCTGGCGGAACAACTGGTGCACCAGCGGTACGTCCATCCCGGTCCTCTCGTACTAAGGACAGCTCCTCTCAAATTTCCTGCGCCCACGACAGATAGGGACCGAACTGTCTCACGACGTTCTGAACCCAGCTCGCGTACCGCTTTAATGGGCGAACAGCCCAACCCTTGGGACCTACTTCAGCCCCAGGATGCGATGAGCCGACATCGAGGTGCCAAACCTCCCCGTCGATGTGGACTCTTGGGGGAGATAAGCCTGTTATCCCCAGGGTAGCTTTTATCCGTTGAGCGATGGCCCTTCCATGCGGTACCACCGGATCACTAAGTCCGACTTTCGTCCCTGCTCGACTTGTAGGTCTCGCAGTCAAGCTCCCTTATGCCTTTGCACTCTGCGAATGATTTCCAACCATTCTGAGGGAACCTTGGAACGCCTCCGTTACTCTTTAGGAGGCGACCGCCCCAGTCAAACTGCCCGCCTGACACGGTCCCCGTACCCGGTAAGGGTACTAGGTTAGAACCTAGATACGATCAGGGTGGTATCCCAACGGCGCCTCCACCGAAGCTTGCGCTCCGATTTCTACGGCTCCCACCTATCCTGTACAGATCGTACCCAAATTCAATATCAAGCTGCAGTAAAGCTCCATGGGGTCTTTCCGTCTTGTCGCGGGTAACCTGCATCTTCACAGGTATTAAAATTTCACCGGATCTCTCGTTGAGACAGCGCCCAAGTCGTTACGCCATTCGTGCGGGTCAGAATTTACCTGACAAGGAATTTCGCTACCTTAGGACCGTTATAGTTACGGCCGCCGTTTACTGGGGCTTCGGTTCATAGCTTCGGGTTACCCCTAACCACTCCCCTTAACCTTCCAGCACCGGGCAGGCGTCAGCCCGTATACTTCGCCTTGCGGCTTCGCACAGACCTGTGTTTTTGCTAAACAGTCGCTTGGGCCTTTTCACTGCGGCCCCCTCGTGCTATTCACACTACCGGGGCACCCCTTCTCCCGAAGTTACGGGGTCATTTTGCCGAGTTCCTTAACGAGAGTTCTTCCGCGCGCCTTAGAATTCTCTTCTCGCCTACCTGTGTCGGTTTGCGGTACGGGCACCTTCTCCTGGCTAGAGGCTTTTCTTGGCAGTGTGAGATCATGACCTTCGCTACTACAATTTTCGCTCCCCATCACAGCCCAGCCTTATCGATGTGCGGATTTGCCTACACATCAGCCTCACTGCTTAGACGGACATCCATCAGTCCGCGTCACTACCCTCCTGCGTCACCCCATCGCTCATAGCGGATTACGGTGGTACAGTAATTTCAAACTGTTGTCCTTCGACTACGCCTTTCGGCCTCGCCTTAGGTCCCGACTTACCCTGAGCGGACGAGCCTTCCTCAGGAAACCTTGGGCTTTCGGCGGATCAGATTCTCACTGATCTTTTCGTTACTCATACCGGCATTCTCACTTGTGTAGTGTCCAGCGCTCTTTTCAGTACACCTTCAACCCCTACACAACGCTCCCCTACCCCAGATACATACGTATCTAGCCATAGCTTCGGTGGTGTGTTTAGCCCCGTTACATTTTCGGCGCAGAGTCACTCGACCAGTGAGCTATTACGCACTCTTTCAATGGTGGCTGCTTCTAAGCCAACATCCTGGTTGTCTGTGCAACTCCACATCCTTTCCCACTTAACACACACTTGGGGACCTTAGCTGATGGTCTGGGCTGTTTCCCTTTTGACAATGGATCTTAGCACTCACTGTCTGACTCCCGGCAATAAGTATATGGCATTCGGAGTTTGACTGAGCTTGGTAATCCTTGCGGACCCCGCACCCAATCAGTGCTCTACCTCCACTACTCTTATACCGAGGCTAGCCCTAAAGCTATTTCGGGGAGAACCAGCTATCTCCGAGTTCGATTGGAATTTCTCCGCTACCCCCACCTCATCCCCGCACTTTTCAACGTACGTGGGTTCGGGCCTCCAGTGCGTGTTACCGCACCTTCACCCTGGACAGGGGTAGATCACACGGTTTCGGGTCTACGTCCACATACTAATTCGCCCTATTCAGACTCGCTTTCGCTGCGGCTCCACCTTCTCGGCTTAACCTTGCATGTTAAACGTAACTCGCCGGTTCATTCTACAAAAGGCACGCCATCACCCATTAATAGGGCTCTGACTTTTTGTAAGCACACGGTTTCAGGTTCTATTTCACTCCCCTTCCGGGGTGCTTTTCACCTTTCCCTCACGGTACTGTTTCACTATCGGTCGCCAGGTAGTATTTAGCCTTAGCAGATGGTCCTGCTGGATTCATACGGGGTTTCACGTGCCCCGCACTACTCGGGATCCGTCTCGGAGAGAATACAGTTTAGGTTACAGGGCTTTTACCTCTATCGCGGGCCTTTCCAGACCTCTTCGCCTACCATATTCCTTTGTAACTCCATGTGAGACGTCCCACAACCCCTAAGAGCAAGCTCTTAGGTTTAGGCTGTTCCGCGTTCGCTCGCCGCTACTGACGGAATCACTATTGTTTTCTCTTCCTCAGGGTACTTAGATGTTTCAGTTCCCCTGGTCTGCCTCTACATTTCCTATGTATTCAGAAATGAGTAACTGCGAATTACCACAGCTGGGTTTCCCCATTCGGACACCCCCGGATCAAAGCTTGCTTACAGCTCCCCGAGGCAGTTTCGTTGTTCGCCACGTCCTTCGTCGGCTCCTGGCGCCTAGGCATCCTCCGTGTGCTCTTATTAGCTTAACCTTGATTCTTCCGCAGGAAAATATCATACGATGACATTCTCTTTGGAATCATCTCACTAATAACATTTACTTGTTTGCACAAGTTGCTAAAAGATGTTCTAAAACGCAAATTCGTTTCGGTATCCAGTTTTCAAGGATCAAGTTGAAAAAGTTATTCATTTAAAAATTTATGGTGGAGCCAAGCGGGATCGAACCGCTGACCTCCTGCTTGCAAGGCAGGCGCTCTCCCAGCTGAGCTATGGCCCCATAAAATTACTCTATAATGTTATATGGTGGGCCTTGGTGGACTCGAACCACCGACCTCACCCTTATCAGAGGTGCGCTCTAACCAACTGAGCTAAAAGCCCATATAACATATATAACATTGTGAATCAACCAATGAATTGGTTGTCCGCTTGGCAACGTCCTACTCTCCCAGGACCCTTCGGTCCAAGTACCATCGGCGCTGGAGGGCTTAACGGTCGTGTTCGGGATGGGTACGTGTGGAACCCCTCCGCTATCGCCACCAAACGCATACGAAAGAGACTTGCTCTTTCAAAACTGAACACGAGTGAGTGTTCGAACCCGAGGGTTCTATTGTGGAAGTTAAACTTCCGATTTGAATGTTCTCATTGCAGAGAACGATTCTCCATAGAAAGGAGGTGATCCAGCCGCACCTTCCGATACGGCTACCTTGTTACGACTTCACCCCAATCATCTACCCCACCTTCGGCGGCTGGCTCCCTTGCGGGTTACCCCACCGACTTCGGGTGTTGTAAACTCTCGTGGTGTGACGGGCGGTGTGTACAAGACCCGGGAACGTATTCACCGCGGCATGCTGATCCGCGATTACTAGCAATTCCGACTTCATGCAGGCGAGTTGCAGCCTGCAATCCGAACTGAGACCGGCTTTGATGGGATTGGCTCCACCTCGCGGCTTCGCTTCCCGTTGTACCGGCCATTGTAGTACGTGTGTAGCCCAGGTCATAAGGGGCATGATGATTTGACGTCATCCCCACCTTCCTCCGGTTTGTCACCGGCAGTCACTCTAGAGTGCCCAGCTTAACCTGCTGGCAACTAAAGTTAAGGGTTGCGCTCGTTGCGGGACTTAACCCAACATCTCACGACACGAGCTGACGACAACCATGCACCACCTGTCTCCTCTGTCCCGAAGGCCGCTGCTATCTCTAGCAGATTCAGAGGGATGTCAAGACCTGGTAAGGTTCTTCGCGTTGCTTCGAATTAAACCACATACTCCACTGCTTGTGCGGGTCCCCGTCAATTCCTTTGAGTTTCAGTCTTGCGACCGTACTCCCCAGGCGGAGTGCTTACTGTGTTAACTTCGGCACCAAGGGTATCGAAACCCCTAACACCTAGCACTCATCGTTTACGGCGTGGACTACCAGGGTATCTAATCCTGTTTGCTCCCCACGCTTTCGCGCCTCAGCGTCAGTTACAGCCCAGAAAGTCGCCTTCGCCACTGGTGTTCCTCCACATATCTACGCATTTCACCGCTACACGTGGAATTCCACTTTCCTCTTCTGTACTCAAGCCACCCAGTTTCCAGTGCGACCTCAGGTTGAGCCCAAGGTTTAAACACCAGACTTAAATAGCCGCCTGCGCGCGCTTTACGCCCAATAATTCCGGACAACGCTTGCCCCCTACGTATTACCGCGGCTGCTGGCACGTAGTTAGCCGGGGCTTTCTTCTCAGGTACCGTCACTCCGGTAGCAGTTACTCTACCGGACGTTCTTCCCTGGCAACAGAGCTTTACGATCCGAAAACCTTCATCACTCACGCGGCGTTGCTCCGTCAGGCTTTCGCCCATTGCGGAAGATTCCCTACTGCTGCCTCCCGTAGGAGTCTGGGCCGTGTCTCAGTCCCAGTGTGGCCGTTCACCCTCTCAGGTCGGCTACGCATCGTCGCCTTGGTGGGCCGTTACCCCACCAACTAGCTAATGCGCCGCAGGCCCATCCCTCAGTGACAGATTGCTCCGTCTTTCATTCTTCTCTCAGGAGAAAAAAGAAATTATCCGGTATTAGCTACCGTTTCCGGTAGTTATCCCAGTCTGAAGGGCAGGTTGCCTACGTGTTACTCACCCGTCCGCCGCTAAGTTACTTTGAAAGCAAGCTTTCAAAGTAACTCCGCTCGACTTGCATGTATTAGGCACGCCGCCAGCGTTCGTCCTGAGCCAGGATCAAACTCTCCAATTAGTATTGAAAAGAGCGATATGCTCATTTTGAAACATCTGACGAGAAAATTAATTCTCTAATTTTGGATTTCACTTACGTGATTTCCCACTCACTCGTTGTTCAGTTTTCAAAGATCAATGTCTCTCATTTCGTCGTCGTTGTTTATCAGCGGCGACCTTTATAATATATCACAGTGTTAAGCTGTTTGGCAAGTCTTTTTTTTGAAAAATCTTTTTTTCAATTTTTCTTGCCTTCCGCTTCCCTTTTACACAAGCAAAAGGAGCGCGAGATATAATTTATCATGAGCACTCCTTTTTAGTCAAGCTATTTTATTAAATAATCTGAAAACTTTATAAAACTGTAGCAATTCTCGTATATCTTCAGTGTTTATACTGAGAAGAACGCCCACCCCATGCATACTTGGAAAGCTCTTTCTGAGGAGCGAAGCGAGCATACATCCGGAATACAGTCTTATATCTATTAGCGATGGCGTGCCTGATATTTTGGTCCAAGCGCTGATCACTCAAATCTAACAGCATCTCATCTAGTTCTTTTCTCAAAACATAATCCAGTTCCTTGCATTCCTTTTCGTTAAACAACATTCCCAACATATGCTTGGCCTCCTTCATGAAGTTGCAATTAACACCTTCTCTAAACCCCCAAAACCTTTTTTGCATAATCAGTAAGTACATCTCATGGAGAAAGCTGCCTTAAGATCCTCTTACACTAGATTAACCGGAGTCCTCTTTTTATAACCATAATTATTAAAAATTCCCTTTATGGTTTCGTCTAGATTATATACTCCTTACCTTTAGGCAATCCTTGGATGAACGCCCTTAATGTTATGCTCTATTCCCGGAAGTTTTATGATAAAAGTGAAAAAGTAATTGTACTTTCAATAATGGCTGCAACAAATAACAGGATTACAGTCCATATGGAAGCCGTAAGTGTTTGACGCATGAAAGCAGACCAGTCTGCGCTTCTCTCCTCTTTTCTATCTGTAGATCGAAATAGACTTGAAATCACTTTTCCGCCAAAGTGCAGCCCAAAGGCACACGCGATAATGATTGCCGGAATCTCTATAATCCCGTGTGGCAGCAATCCTTTTACGATTAAATCGAACAAATCCTGTCCTTGCAGTGCGGATAAATGTATCAAGTAGCCAATTACCGCTCCGTTTATAAATAAGAATATAGCTGGCAATATGCCGAACAACGCTCCCAGGAAAATAATAACCACGCCCTTGATGGCGTTATTCAGAAATATAAATACAAAGAAGTTCCATTGCGGATTAGCGGTGTCTCTTAAGTTCCCACTGATCTCACTAAGCCCTTCCAATTGCTGAACCAATAGCTTTTCCAGACTACTTGTCGCTACCCAGCCAACAACCGCTCCTATTACGAAGAGCAGACAGGATAGCAGCACAGCCTTGCGGATCGATTTAATATCTTTAACAAACGTGAAGAACGACAACATAAATACCTCCTGAAATTGTGATCTCTGTTTCTTAGGTCATAACCTTGCGGTACGAGCATACATTTAGAACAAACAAGCATTTCGCATGGGAGAGGAGCGCTGTCATTAATGAATTCTTTTTATGTATTCAGCGGCAAAAAGATCAAAAGGTTCATCTATATCTTCGCCGCTGTGCTTCTTGCTGCTGGAGTTGTCTATGTCGAGAGGGGTAATATCACCGTTTTTTCTGAGGCTGGACCTTCTGCCATTTACAGTGTGCCAACAGAGAAGAAGCTGATTGCCCTAACCTTCGATATTAGCTGGGGGGAAAAGAGACCCGAACCAATTTTGAAGGTACTTGAAGACAAGAAAGTGGACAAAGCCACCTTCTTCCTATCGTCACCATGGAGTAAGACTCACCCGGATATTGTAACAAGCATTAAAAACGCAGGATTCGAAATTGGCAGCCATGGCCATAAACACGTCAATTACAGCACTCTAAGTAACGAAGAGATTCGCACTCAGATCACAACGGCTCACACTGTGCTTACAGAATTAACCGGTAAAGAACCAAATTTAATTCGTATGCCTAATGGTGATTTTGACAAAAGAGTTCTGCAAGTGGCCAATGATCTTGGTTACAAAGTCATCCAGTGGGACACAGACTCTCTAGACTGGAAGAACATAGGTGTAGACAATATCGTGAAGCGTGTAACGACTAAAGCACATCCTGGTGATATCGTTCTACTACATGCCAGTGATTCCTGCAAACAAACTCACGAAGCTCTTCCGCAAATTATCGATGAGCTCCGCAGACAAGGTTATGAATTCGTTACCGTCTCTGAGCTGATCAGCCAAAGCAACGCAGAGGGTAAAGAGGTTCGTGACTCGGCCTCACTAAATAGTGCCTTAGAGGATGCTGCCGGGCTGTAACGCTCCTCCCAATCTTAGGTACCGCAATAGATGTTGGTTTTATCCAAATATTAATGACGCGGGGAAATGAGCTCCGATATGTCGGGTGTGGGGGTATTCAGCTTCGGATAGCTCAGATCCAGACTCTCCAGTGTCTTTACAACGATGGATAAGGCCAAATAGTTGCGGTACCATTGATGATTGGCTGGTATCCAGTACCAGGGTGCTTTATCAATACTAGACTCCTTAAAAACATCTACATATGCCTCTTGGTAATCATCCCAAAACTCCCGCTCCTGTAGATCACTTGCGTCAAATTTCCAGTGTTTTTTGGGATCTTCAAGCCGTTCTTTGATTTTCTTAAGCTGCTTCTCTTTTGAAATATGCAGAAAAAGCTTGATAATTGTCGTTCCCTCTTCCACCAGCATCTCCTCAAACTGCCGTATGTAACGAAAGCGGCGCTTCAAATCATCCTTTTTCAATCCCCCATGTACCCGCGGTACCAATACATCTTCATAGTGTGAGCGGTTAAATGCAGAGATGTAGCCTTTAGGGGGTGTCTTTTGATGCACTCTCCATAAGAAATCGTGAGCTTCTTCCTCCAGAGAAGGTTTCTTGAAGCTGGTCACTATAAAGCCTTGTGGATTAATCCCTGAAAAAATATGTTTAACCGTTCCATCCTTACCGCTGGAATCCATCCCTTGCAGAATTACGAGCAGTGAATGCTTTTTCTGTGCAAAAAGAATATCTTGAAGCTCTGCCAACCGTTCCTTTAACTGCTCTGTTTTGGCTTCTGCTTCTTTTTTTGATTTAAAGTTACCTGTATCGTCCGGGTCCAGCTTGTTAAGCTGGATTTCATTTGTGTCTTTTATCATATAACGCTTGATGTCCATATATTCCCCTCCTAAAAGTTTTGTGAGCGTTGCTACGCTTGTATTACTTCGTACAAAACTGCTTCGGAAGCATACGCTTAGTTTTGTAAAGCATATGCATCATTGAAAAACTTCGTACAAAACTCACTTAGGAAGCATCTGCTTAGTTTTGTGAGCGTTGCTACACACAAAGAATCCGCTCTATTGTTCTTTAAGATTAACCTCCTCCAGCGGATTTTAATCGTTAGGATACATTCTAGAGCAAAAAACCCCGTTTTCTGAAGGCCAGAGCACGGGGTTCATGATTTGCTGAATTCGCCCCAGCCTTTATCCGGCTGCCGGCTTGAGAATACGGTGAAGCATCAAAATTTGGAATGCATTACAGGCGATGAGCGGAACAACAATAAACACTGTCGCACTATCAACACCTATACGGAGCACGCCGATAATTTCCACAATTGAAATAGCTGTCATAAAAAAGAGGGTTGGAATCCAAGCTGAGATGTTTGTACTTTTCACTTTGAAATAAGACACAATAATGGCAGCTAACAAAATAAAGATTCCTAATATTAGATCAGACAAGACACTTCTTTCCCCGCCAACGACGGTACGCAAAAAAATCAGTTCAAGCAATGCGAGTACAGAAAGCACCAGTTGTATGTATTTCCAAATTTTTGGCGGGAAAACACCATTGCCCATGTAATTCAAAATTAGATAAGCAAAAAAACCAAGTTGCGCATAAACACTGACAAGCATACCGTAGCCGAATAGTATCAGCGGGTATAAAAAGAAATCAGCGACACTTTTGAAATCAATTCGACCGTTCACGAATTGCAGTGCCAGACCTGCGATTACTGCTCCGCCCGCTCCTATTAGAAGGGTTGTCCAAAATAAATAAAACCATTTTTTTATACTCAGCCACTTCACCTCCCCTATGTCAGATTTATTTTACCAAGGATACCGACAAAACACCATTACATCAGCAACATAAATGTGTGTTAATGCGGCATAATACAACTGGAGAATCCTAATAAAGGAGGGCAGCGCCAATGAAATGGAGATTTATCGGATCTGTGGGTTTGGCTTTAAGCTTTGTTATGGCCTTAACGGCTTGCGGAAGTGAGCAGAGCAGTTCTTCTTCTGGTCAGGGCAGTTATAAAGAAATGAAGACCATGGTTATTGATATATTAAAAAGTGAAGATGGAAAAAAAGCAGTTGAGGAATCATTATCAAATTCCAGTTCTGGAGGCACCAGCGGAATGAGTATGAAAATGATGCCACTTCAAACAACAGAGGATATAAAAACCGCTGTTAAAGATACCCTCACTGCACCGGAATATCAAAAGGAAATCGAGAAAATTATGACTGATCCCAAGTTCGCAGGCGATTTTGCTAAAGCCATTCAATCACAAAGCAAAGAATTGCACCTGCAACTAATTAAAGATCCCACCTATCAAAAATCCGTCGAAGAAATCATGAAGTCTCCAGAAATGATGACCATGTTTCTTAATCTCACCAAAACACCTGACTACCGAAAGCAATCCATGAAGACCATCCAGGAATCTATGCAGACTCCATTATTCCGGATGGAGGTATTGAATTTACTTAAAAAGGTCGTTCAGGACGAGCTCGAACCGAAGGAACAGAAGAAGGGCGGCGAAAGCGGCGATAAACAGGAAGGCAGCGGCAGCGGTGGTGAAAGTGGCAGCGGTAGCGGCGATGATTCAAGCACATAACAAAAAAGAGGCCTTATCCCACCTAACAAAGTGGGACGGCCTCTTTTTATGCACAATAATTAGTGCTCATATTTCGCAATCAGCTTATCGGCGATATCAGCAAACAACAACGCAGTTGCTGTGTCTTCCTTGTATACGGAAGGTGAAAAATCCGGTTCAGAAATATGGTTGTCCGGTGCGCCCAATGGAACTTGTGCAAGCAGCTCCGTATGGAGTGTCTCCGCAAGCCGAGCGCCTCCGCCTCTGCCAAAAATATAATCTTTTTTACCGCAGTCTTTACACTCATAATAAGCCATGTTCTCAATGACCCCAATAATCTCATGTTCTGTCTGCAGAGCCATAGAGCCCGCTCTAGCCGCCACAAACGCTGCGGTAGCATGAGGGGTAGTAACAATAATCTCTTTGCTGTGAGGAAGCATCTGATGTACGTCAAGCGCCACATCACCTGTACCTGGAGGAAGATCAAGCAGCATATAATCAAGTTCTCCCCAGCCCACATCACCGAAGAATTGGCGCAGCATTTTGCCAAGCATAGGTCCCCGCCAAATTACCGGACTATTCTCACGGATAAAGAAGCCCATAGACATGACCTTCACTCCGAAACGTTCCACAGGAATAATGATTCCCTCTTCTACAACGGGTCCCTCTTCGATTCCCATCATATCAGGGATGCTAAACCCATAAATGTCCGCATCAATCAATCCAACCTTTTTACCTTTTCTAGCCAAAGCTACTGCCAAATTCACAGTAACCGTAGACTTTCCAACACCGCCTTTACCACTGGCAATGGCGATAAAGTTAACACCAGAGTTCTCATTGATTAATTCATGATCGTCAAGGCCTGCTGCATGTCCCTTAAGTTTCCCAGGTTCATCAGTCAACGGCTCTTCCCCGGCACTCTCTCCGCGAAGCAGAGCACGTTCATAATCGGTTGCATCACGCAGCCGGATATGCACATTAGTGACTCCACCCGCTTCAAGCAACTCACGAACCCGTTGTTCTAGATCCATGCGACTTTGCTCTTCAGGATCCAGACATACGATTGATAAAGATATACGATCTTCTTTAATCATAATGTCACGGATCAGCTGTAGTTCCACAAGGCTTTTTCCGGTTTCCGGGTCTGTTATTGACTGCAGTATTTCCTGGATATGTTCCCTAGTCAGCATGGAAAGCACCTCTGTTTCCTTTCCGGAGGAGAATTCTTCCGGAGTTTTTGTCTATTATAGCATTACCCATCTCCTGATGAGTAGTCCCGGCTACTCGGAAGCATAACGAAGAATGCCACGATATATGCTAGTCGCTACCTTGCGTTGATAAACATCATCTCCGAGTAGAACTGATTCCTGAGGGTGCGACAAAAAACCGACCTCTACAAGGATCGCAGGTATTTTTAATGCCTTTAGTAGATAAACAGTATTTACAGTCTTAGCTACACGATCAGTATTCTCCAGTGTAGTCTTCAGCTCACTCTGTACAAACTCTGCGATAGCTTTATTATCCTTGTGATTGGGATAGTAAAAGGTCTGCGCCCCGCTCCATCGGTTTGAAGGCACACTGTTCATGTGAACGCTTATAAAAAGATCTGCGCCCTTCTCTTCAATGCTTCTTACTCTTTGCTTAAGATCTTCAGTCTTGCGCTTAGAATAGCCCTTAGTGCCCTCCTGAGCCAAATCATAATCCCCTTCACGGGTCATTACAACAATAGCCCCTGCCTGTTGCAGGTAATCACGTAAATAAAGAGAGACCGCAAGATTAATGTCTTTCTCAATTAGCCCTTCCCGGCTAACTGCCCCTCCATCTGCTCCCCCATGTCCAGCGTCGATAGCGATCACTTTACCAGACAAAGGCAGACTCCAATAATTTAACGTTTTGGCAGTAGGCATGTCATACGCTATAATGCCGATCATTATAGCCAGCAGTGTCGCGCCCAGCATACATTTTTTGATACTGCTCCATGAGATCCAGACCGAGACTTTACTGTGTTTTCGGCCAGACATAACAAAGACCCCCTCGTCCCGATAGATAATACTCATCTATATGGGACAAGAAGGCCAAATAGTACTAGCTAACGATGATTAAGCTGTTACTTCTTGAGTCATGCCTTCAATTAGAATCTGCGCAACCTCAGGTCGCGTAAATTCAGGAGGCGGACATTGACCCTCCCGAAGCAAAGCCCGTACCTTTGTACCCGACAATGTCATATGATCGTCGCCAGGATGTGGGCAGGTTTTACTGGAAGCCATATTTCCGCATTTTTTACAGAAGAAGCTGTGTTCAAAAAATAATGGAGTAATATCAAGTTCCTCAGCGGTGAAATTCGCAAAAATTTCTTGCGCTTCATAAGTTCCGTAGTAATCACCTACGCCCGCATGGTCACGTCCGACAATAAAATGTGTGCAGCCGTAATTTTTGCGAACCATAGCATGAAAAATCGCTTCTCTCGGACCAGCATAACGCATGGCCGCCGGGAAAACACCTAGAAAGGTACGATCCTCAGGATAATAATTCTCCAAAAGCGCCAGGTAGCTCTTCATTCGTACATTTGCCGGTACATCATCAGACTTCGTCTCACCCACTAGCGGGTTTAAGAACAGAGCGTCTACAACCTCCATAGCGCATTTTTGAATATATTCATGTGCACGATGAACTGGGTTACGCGTCTGGAAGCCTACAACTGTTCTCCAGCTCTTGTCTGCAAATATCTTACGTGTAGCTGAAGGGTCAAAATAAAATTCTCCGAACTTTTCTGGCTGTGGTCTATTCAGCACTGTAATTGGTCCTCCTACATAGATAGCCGGGCGGGCCAACAGCTTACTTACTCCTGGATGTTCAGGGTCTGTTGTTTTGAATACATTTTGCGCTTCAAGGTTTTGATCAACCGTATAAATACTCTCAATATCCAATAAACCGTAGATCTCGCCATCCTCTTCACCGATTAGAGATACCTTGTCTCCAATAGCTAAACCAGAGGCCACATCCTCTTCTACAGCAAGTGTTATTGGAATGCTCCACACTGTGCCATCTGCTAAACGCATGTTTTTGACTACGGAGTGATAATCTTGTTCATTCAAAAATCCAGTCAGTGGAGAAAATGCACCTACCGCAATTAGATCCAAATCAGATAAAGTCCAGGTGTTCACGGCAATCGCCTTATAATCACGTGCAAGCTGCAGTAATTCTTCTCTTTCTGTACCCTCTACTACACGGTTAACTAATGTTCCGCCATGCGGACGTATTGAAGTCATTATCGTCTCTCCTTCTGTGTTCTCACGGGGATAGGTCCTACTTGTGTAATCCGCACTCAGTCTTCTCTGATCCAGCCCAACGTCCAGCACGCGGATCTTCACCAGGCATAACCTGACGTGTACATTGCTCACAGCCGATACTTGGATAGTTACGGTCATGTAGAGGGTTATAAATTACATCATTTTCACGAATATAGTTCCATACATCTTCGGTTGTCCAATCCGCAATTGGATTAAACTTAACCAAACCAAATTTATAATCATACTCAACCTTTTTGGCATTAGCACGGGTAGGCGCTTGGTCACGACGAATGCCTGTAATCCAAGCTTCATATTGAGATAGGATACGAGTCAGCGGCTCTACTTTACGAATCCCACAGCATTGGTTAGGATCTACTGTCCATAACGCATCACCGTGTTGAAGTGCTTGCTCCTGCGGAGTGATTTGTGGAGACACTCGTACGAACTCTAGCCCGTATTTATCTGCCATCAAATCTCGGGTCTCATAGGTTTCCTTAAAATGATAATCTGTATCGAGATAAAAGACGTCTGTAGACGGACTAACTTTGTGAAGCATATCAACTAGCACTACATCTTCGGCACCAAAGCTGCAGGCAAAAGTAATGTTAGGAAATGTTTCTACAGCCCAGCGGATAATTTCCTCGGGTGAAGCAGTTTCTAATTCTTCGGCCTTAACTTTGATTAAATCCTCTTTCTCGAGCAGGTTCATTAAGGTATTCCTCCATCCAAAATATTAATCGTATGAATAAATGAGGTAAAAGAAGTAATAAAACCAACTAATTCTATATGAAATAGTATATAACTTTTACTGAGGAAGTCAATGCGTTTCATCCGTTAGAATTAGTAAATAGATGCAAAAAAAGCCCATTTCTTGTGGAAAGGGGCTAAACAAGAAAAACCCTTAACCATAAAGGTTAAAGGTTTCTTATGTGCTTTTTTATCTCCCGTATTTTTCTAAGGCTTCTTTAAATATAATATTTAACGCTTCAGGATATTCACCATAGATTTCTAAATCTTGAGAAGACTCTTCCTCAGACTGTTCCAATATCTTATTCACTTTGGGTTCACTCAAAGGAATTTTACCGTAGTAAACTCCTTTAACAAAATAAACATTAGGATCGGTTAAACTTTTATCTAAGAATAATAAATACTCTTCATTTTCATTCATTAACTGATAACCTTCAATTCCATAGATCAATGTTCCATCTTCTGTTGTTTCGATAGCTCCATTTTCTTGCACTGTAACTTCAGAGCCCTCTACAATATCTTGATTATCAGATTTGAAAATCTGATTAATCTTTATTGCAGATTGCGTATGATAATCAATCGTTTCACCAAATTCATTTTTATCGATAAATGTACTTATGACTTTAGCTTTTGTGCCTTTCAGTATCAATTCAGCCGTGTTGTCTAGCTCATTAAAATCACGATAACCAATAACTTTTGCTTCAGAACTGATAAATGCAGGAGAATTATCTCCCTTTACAGCTTTGTTATTGTTAATGAATCCTGCAGCACCGACAACCAATACGAAAGCCAACACACCTATTGAAAGAAACTTATTTTGTTTTTTCATATATTGACCCCCTTAATCAAATTGGTAAATATGCGCTATACCATCTTTATCATCTTGTACTGGGTAAGTTCCATATAACCAAGCTGGTCCAGAAAGCATAATGGACGGAACTGTATCTTCATGAGTTAAGCCTAGTACATGTCCCATTTCATGAGCAGTGGTTTCTTTTTGTCTATTTCCATCTACTGTCTTGAATCTTACCGTGTTAATTCTAACGATTGATGTAGAGGTTAGTGTACCTGAAGTAGAGGTTTGCGCATAAAATTGTCCAAGATCATTTGTTTCTGACGAAGCGTACCACTTTACGTCAGCAGCAGAGGCTGAAGTTGTTGAAGTAACGTTAATAGACAGTCTACCAGCAGTAAGACCATTCCACGCTGTACTTCCATGTATGGCAGCGGAATTGTAGCCAATTGATGATATAGAGGCATCAAGCCAATATTTAACTTGGTTAGGTCTATCCACTCTGTTTCCGCGAAGTACATAAGCATCTACCTGTGAGATAAAAATCGAAGCAACAACCATTAGAACGATTGAAGACAAAATAAATTTCCTCTTACTCAAAGAACTCTCAATTTCCATAAATTCAACTCCTCCTTTATAACCTCAAACGCCTATAATTGGAAAAAGTTTCTATGATTAAATAAAAATATTAATAAAAAAAACCTATTCCCGAAAGAATTAGGTTTTTTTGGAACACAGTTCTAAATATAATTCTGTTCTGATATAAAAAAATAAAACCCTTGGCCATATGGCCAAGGGTTGAATTCTGTAGATATTAACGTTTCGAGAACTGAGGCGCACGACGTGCAGCCTTCAAGCCGTATTTCTTACGTTCCTTCATACGTGGGTCACGAGTCAGGAAGCCGGCTTTCTTCAATGCACCGCGATATTCAGGGTCAACTTTAAGCAATGCACGGGAGATACCGTGACGAATTGCTCCAGCTTGACCGGAAATGCCGCCACCATGTGCAAGAACGATTACATCGTAGTTGCCCAGTGTTTCAGTCAGGTTCAAAGGTTGTTTTACGATCATTTTCAGTGTTTCCACACCGAAATATTCGTCCATCTCACGTTTGTTAATGACAATGCGTCCTTCACCCGGTACAAGGCGAACACGTGCTACCGAATGTTTACGACGACCTGTCCCATAGTATTGTACTTGTGCCATGAAACTGTCCTCCTCTATTCTTATCCGCGAAGTTCGTAAACTTCAGGTTTTTGTGCTGCATGTGGATGCTCGGCGCCTGCATATACTTTCAATCTCAGCTTCATGTGGTCCCCTTGACGAGTCTTAGGAATCATACCATGAACCGCGAATTCAATTACGCGTTCTGGTTTAGTATTCAGCAGAGTTTCAGCATTAGTAACTTTCAAACCACCTGGGTGCATCGAGTGACGGTAGTATTTTTTGTTTTGCAATTTCTTACCGGTCAAGTGAATTTTCTCAGCGTTGATTACGATAACGAAATCTCCTGTATCAACGTGTGGAGTGAATTGCGGTTTGTGTTTGCCACGGATCAAAGCAGCGGCTTCGCTGGCCAAACGACCGAGTGTTTTGCCTTCGGCATCAATAATGTGCCAATTGCGTTCAACTTCGTTCGGCTTCGCCATATAGGTGGTACGCATGAATGTTTCCTCCTTGTTCTCGTACGAAAATCTTCTGTTTCGTATATCTTGTTTCTCATTGAATTACGATTATGTGAGTTAAGCAAAGCATTTTTTTGGCATTTTCTCGATCGGGGCTGTGGGATAGCCATCAAGAAAACACAACTTTTATATTACAGTATAAACATAACAAGTGCAAGTGATTTTTAAACATTTAGCCTATTAATCAGGAAGAAATTTATAGAAAAAACTATTCACTTTCAATCTCGTCATATTCAACACTCCACAAAGCTAACCCCATGGCCACAGCTGTTGGACCGGCATGTGATCGATCACATGCTGCCAATATTTCAGCAACCTTATCAGCAGGTATTTTACCTTCCCCCACATGGATCAAAGTCCCCATAATAATGCGAACCATGTGCTGAAGAAATCCACTACCCGTTATATAAGTATGGATAACTCCTTGATCTGATGAAGAGGGTCGGCACATACTGCGGTCTACTTCCATATGAGCTTCAAAGATCGTTCGTACATGAGAAGTCTTCGTAGACCGTCGTGATGCAAACGAAGTGAAGTCATGTGTCCCTATAATTTGCGTTAAGCCTTGCTGCATCGCAGGAATATCCAACTTCACTGGATGGTGAAGCTGCCAGCGCCGCTGAAACGGATCTGGAAACCTGTTGCCATTGATCGTGTATCGGTAAGTTTTACGCTTAGCCCCTCTACGAGAGTGAAACGTTAGCGGAACTTCCCTAGCCTCTGTAACCACGATGTCTTGTGGCAGCCGGGCATTAAGCGCTAGACACCAACGTTCAGTTGGGATTCGAGAGGAGGTTGTAAAGTTAAAAGGCTGGCCATAGGCATGTACTCCGGCATCTGTGCGGCCTGAAGCAGTAATCTTAAGCTTCTCACCTGTCAGATGGAGTATGGCTTGCTCCAGCCGATCCTGAATCGTATTGCCCTGAGGCTGGGTCTGAAAGCCATCATAATTCGTTCCGTCATAATTGACCTTCATCAATAGATTACGCATTCCGTTCTCCTTTTTAAACCGGTCAGCAGAACGTCGATCGAAGCACTGTCTGATCTTCTATTTGAAGAAATGGCTTCGCCGTCCCTAGTAGGACGGCATCCATTTTTCATATATAGAACTACAAGTCCTATAGGATCCTTAATTTCAAAAAAAAGAGCCCCTGCGGGAGCTCCTTCAATTGAACCAAGGTGATTCCCACGGTTATTAGTACAGCAGAGTCTTGCGCCTCTGCAGCACAATAACGCTGATATTTCCCCCATCTTTACTCCAAAGAGGGCTGGATGAAAGGGAAGCATCGGAAATCAATACTTGTGATACTACGCGCGGTCTACCAATTCAAGATAAACCATAGGCGCAGCGTCGCCACGACGAGGTCCTAGTTTAAGGATACGAGTGTATCCACCTGGACGCTCAGTGTAACGAGGAGCAATGTCAGAGAACAATTTTTGAATTGCATCTTGTTCACCATCAACAGTCTCGCGGCGAACAAATGCAGCTACTTGACGACGAGCATGAAGATCACCTTTTTTAGCTTTAGTGATCAGCTTTTCAGCGATAGAACGAACTTCTTTCGCTTTAGCTTCCGTTGTTTGGATGCGCTCGTATAAAAACAGATCCGTTACCATGTCGCGAAATAACGCTTTACGCGCACTGGAATCACGGCCCAATTTTTGGTATGCCATTGTGTTTTCCCTCCTTTACTAAAGCAATCTGCAGCTATTCTTCTGTGCGGAGACCCAAACCAAGTTCCTCAAGCTTTTCCTGAACTTCTTCCAAAGATTTGCGACCAAGGTTACGCACCTTCATCATATCTTCTTCAGTCTTCGTGGTAAGCTCTTGTACGGTATTAATACCAGCACGTTTGAGGCAGTTGTAGGAACGAACAGAAAGATCAAGCTCTTCGATTGTCATCTCAAGTACTTTTTCTTTTTTGTCTTCTTCTTTTTCAACCATAATTTCGGCGTCTTTCGCTTCGTCCGTAAGACCTACGAACAGAACGAGGTGCTCGTTCAAAATTTTGGCTCCAAGGCTTACAGCCTCTTCCGGTCTGATACTTCCATCCGTCCAAATTTCAAGCGTCAATTTGTCATAGTTAGTCACTTGACCAACACGTGTATTGTCTATGCCGTAGTTAACGCGTGAAATTGGAGTGTAGATGGAGTCAACTGGAATAACACCAATTGGCTGATCGTCACGTTTGTTCCGGTCCGCTTGGACATAGCCGCGACCACGGCCTGCAAAAATACGCATATGAAGTCTCGCACCAGGTCCCAGCGTTGCAATGTGAAGATCCGGATTGAGGATCTCAACATCGCTGTCCGCACGGATATCACCTGCGGTAACGATGCCTTCCCCTTCAGCATCAATCTCGAACACTTTTTCCTCGTCTGAATGAATCTTCAGAGACAAGGCTTTAAGGTTCAGAATGATTTCCGTCACATCTTCCATTACGCCTGGAACGGTCGAGAACTCATGCAGAACGCCGTCAATTTGGACCGAAGTCACTGCGGCTCCTGGAAGCGAAGAAAGCAATATCCGGCGAAGCGAGTTCCCCAGAGTCGTGCCATACCCACGTTCCAGCGGTTCAACTACGAATTTCCCATAGGTACCTTCATCATTAGCTTCTACGGTCTCAATCTTCGGCTTTTCGATTTCTATCACGAGTTTACCCCTCCTTCAACGTCGCTCCTATATGAAACTGTCACCCCATCAGGTGCATCATGTAGTATGCCTAAACACCTATTATTAGCAGATGCGTCAGAATTATACCACATTCACAATACTGATTTCACTATACGCGACGACGCTTAGGCGGACGGCATCCATTGTGAGGAACCGGAGTTACGTCTTTAATAAGGTTAACTTCAAGCCCTGCAGCTTGAAGGGAACGGATGGCTGCTTCGCGGCCCGCGCCCGGTCCTTTAACCATAACCTCAACCGACTTCATGCCGTGCTCCATAGCTGCTTTAGCTGCTGATTCAGCTGCCATTTGCGCTGCGAATGGAGTGGACTTACGGGAACCTTTAAATCCTTGGCCGCCGGAGCTTGCCCAGGAAATTGCATTTCCGTGAGGATCCGTGATGGTAACGATGGTGTTGTTGAACGTGGAACGAATATGTGCCACGCCGGATTCGATATTTTTACGGTCGCGACGTTTGGTACGTACGACTTTTTTCGGTTTAGCCATTGTCTCTTATCCCCCCTTATTATTTCTTTTTGTTTGCTACCGTACGACGCGGGCCTTTCCGGGTACGGGCATTCGTTTTAGTACGTTGACCGCGAACAGGCAATCCACGACGATGGCGAACACCGCGGTAACAGCCGATCTCAGTAAGACGTTTAATATTTAAGGAAATTTCACGACGCAGGTCACCTTCAACCTTAACCGTTTTGTCGATCGTTTCACGCAGTTTGCTGACTTCATCTTCCGTCAAATCACGGACACGTGTATTAGCGCTAATGCCTGTTTCATTAAGAATTTTCTGAGAAGTCGTTTTACCGATTCCGAAAATATAAGTCAAGGCGATCTCAACGCGTTTGTCACGTGGCAAATCCACTCCAGCTATACGAGCCATTTTACGCTACACCCCCTTCTTAACCTTGTTTTTGTTTGTGTTTCGGATTTTCGCAAATCACCATAACAGTCCCTTTGCGGCGGATTACTTTACATTTCTCGCAAATGGGCTTTACAGAAGGTCTTACCTTCATGTTAATTACCTCCTCAAAGTTTTGCGAAGCAAAACTTTTTTCGTAGTTCCCATCTATTTACGGTAAGTTATACGACCTTTTGATAAATCATAAGGCGATAACTGCACGACCACTTTGTCTCCGGTCAAAATACGGATAAAGTGCATCCGCAATTTACCGGATACATGGGCAAGTATTTGATGACCGTTCTCAAGCTCAACCTTAAACGTTGCGTTTGGCAACGGTTCAAGGACAGTACCTTCTACTTCAATGACATCTTCCTTAGCCACAGTTAGTCTCCTTTCTCATCAGCACTTATTCCGGTGGGTCCAGCATACTTCATGACTGCGAATCGCAGCTTTCCGTTTGTTACCCGCCCAGTTTCCTTCAAACTGTCCACAACCTCACTGCTGATGAAGGGTATGAGCTCAAGATGAAGAATATTCTTCTTCTTTGGCCCATCAAACTTACGTTTGTCTCCATCTGCAATGTATACAAATCTGCTATCAACAACTGCGATAACAACGGCTGCCTCTCCGGCATCTTTGCCTTTGAGAATTCTCACTAATTGACCAACCTGCGGGCTGCTCACAGTATTCAAGTGGAGATCACCTACGCATTCAGTTTTGTGAAAATTTCCATGCCGTCCGGAGTAACTGCTACTGTATGCTCGAAGTGAGCACATAGTGAGCCATCAACCGTAACGACAGTCCAGTTATCTTCCAGTGTTCTGACATGTCTCTTTCCTGCGTTTACCATCGGCTCAATCGCGAGCACCATACCCGGTTTCAGACGTGGTCCGCGGTCCGCTATGCCATAATTCGGAATTTGCGGTTCTTCATGCAGTTTTGCCCCAATACCATGACCAACATACTCACGTACGACTGAGAAACCAGCCTCTTCGATGTATTGCTGAATAGCATGGGAGATTGTAAACAAGCGCACATCCGGCTTAACTAACGCCAGTCCCGCGTACAAGGAGCCTTCCGTAACGTCCAGCAAACGCTGAGCCTCTTCGGAAATGCTGCCCACACCGTAGGTCCAGGCGGAATCACCGTGATAACCGCGGTACTCTGCACCGATATCCAGCGTAACAATATCGCCTTCGATCAGTTTACGTTTACCTGGAAATCCATGCACCAATTGTTCGTTGACTGAAGCGCAAATGCTGGCAGGAAAACCGTTGTAGCCTTTGAAAGACGGCACAGCATCTTGACTGCGAATGTATTGATCGGCGATTCTGTCGAGCTCGCCCGTTGTAATGCCAGGCTCAATGGCCTGAGCAATAAGACGGTGACTCTCGGCAACAATTCGACCAGCTTCCCTCATAAAGGCAAGTTCCTGTTCGGATTTACAAATGATCATTACATTAACCCCGCATTAAAGACACGATTTCAGAAGTAACGACATTAATTTCGTTTTCCCCGTTTACCTGACGCAAAAGACCTTTATTATCATAAAACGCAAGCAGCGGCGCTGTTTTATTATCATACTCATCCAGGCGCTTGCCTACACTTTCTTCGTTGTCATCCGGACGTTGATATAATTCACCGCCATCAATGTCGCAAATGCCATCTTGCTTCGGCGGGTTGAAGATTAAATGGTAGGATGCTCCGCAAACGCTGCAGATACGACGTCCAGTAAGACGCGCCATTAGCAATCCACGGTCAACATTCAAGTTGATGACATGATCCAAAGAAGTGTTCAAACGGCTAAGAATATCATCCAGCGCTTCCGCTTGCGAAAGAGTTCTTGGAAAACCATCCAATAGAAATCCTTTTTCGCAATCGGACTGCTGCAGCCGTTCTTCGACTATCCCAATGGTCACATCATCTGGTACAAGCAAACCTTGATCTATAAACGATTTGGCCTTCAATCCTACCGGAGTTTCCTGTTTGATTGCCAAACGGAAAGCATCTCCTGTTGAAATATGAGGAATACCAAATTCTTTAACGATTTCTGCCGCTTGTGTTCCCTTGCCTGCCCCAGGAGGGCCCATGAATAAAATGTTCACGATTTCTCTCTCCCCCCAAAAGTTCGCCACCAAGCAAGAAACAGCATAATAGGTGCCGGGAAGAATAAAAACTTAAGCTTCACCGGAACCTATCACCTATTTATTGATGAAGCCTTTGTAATGGCGTTTGATCAATTGGCTCTCGATCTGCTTCATAGTATCCAATGCCACACCGATTACGATCAGCAGTGATGTACCGCCAATTCGAACTTCTTTAGGCAATCCAGATAAAGCACCGAAGAACATCGGCAGAACAGAGATCAAAGCTAGGAACAAAGCGCCGGACATAGTCAGACGAGACATTACTCTAGTCAGATATTTCTCTGTAGCTTTACCAGGACGGATACCTGGAATGTAACCACCATTCTTCTTCATGTTATCGGCCATCTGCTGAGGATTCATCTGCACGAACGTATAGAAGAACGTGAACCCGATGATCATCACTACATACAGAAGCATACCAAGTGGAGCATCGGTTGCTAAATACTTAGCAATCCATTGAGCCCAGGCATGTGTTGACCAGAAACTGGAGAGAACAACTGGGAACTGAAGCAATGATACGGCGAAGATTACCGGAATTACACCTGCCGCATTAATTTTCAATGGGATATGTGTATTCTGTCCACCGTACATTTTATTGCCGACTACGCGTTTAGCGTATTGAACAGGAATCTTCCGAATACCTTGCTGTACGAAGATAACTGCTGTAATAATCGCTACAATCACAATCAGCACGATAACGACTTTAAGAATATTCAGGAACACCTGATCCGGCTGAATAAAACTTGAGTTAGCCGTACTTGTGATATATCCCGGAATGGCGGCGACGATTCCCGCAAAAATCAGGATCGAAATCCCGTTCCCGATTCCCTTTTCGGTAATCTGTTCACCAAGCCACATCAAGAAAGAAGTACCCGCCGTCAAGATAATGGCAACCAGCAAGTAATCAGCAAATGTCGCATTCGGCATCATTTGAGTATTATATATCCGGTTAAACCCTATCGACGTAGCAAAACCTTGGATCAGGGCTAATATCACTGTACCGTAACGAGTGATTTGCGCCAATTGTTTTTTCCCGTGCTCCCCTTGTTTAGCCCATTCAGCAAACTTAGGAACAACATCCATCGACAGCAATTGCACGATGATGGATGCTGTAATGTACGGGTAAATACTGATCGCAAATATCGAGAAGTTTTTGAGCGCTCCGCCCGAAAAGGTGTTCAAGAGTCCCATCAAAGCGTCACCGCTCTGATTTGCTGTTTGCAGTACATCTTTGTTCACACCAGGAACCGGAACAAACGAACCGATACGGTAGATAATCAGAATGAACAAGGTAAACAGGATCTTTTTGCGCAAATCTTCAACATGCCAGATATTCTTAAGCGTCTTGAACATTAGATCACCTCGGTTTTACCGCCGGCAGCCTCGATTTTCTCTACCGCAGATTGAGAGAACTTATTTGCTTGTACAGTCAATTTTACGGTCAACTCACCGTTGCCGAGAATCTTGATGCCGCTTTTGGAATTCTTGACAACACCAGTTTCAAGCAACAACTGCGGAGTCACTTCAGTTCCTTCTGCAAAGCTATTCAGATCTTCCAGGTTCACAATCGCATACTCTTTACGGGTAGGATTGACGAAACCACGTTTAGGCAGACGACGATAGAGCGGATTTTGTCCACCCTCGAAGCCCGGACGAACACCACCGCCAGAACGTGAGTTTTGACCTTTGTGACCGCGACCGGAAGTTTTACCATTTCCGCTACTAGGACCACGACCAACGCGATTGCGTTCTTTGCGGGAACCAGGAGCTGGAGCAAGTTCATGTAACTTCATCGTTTGCACCTCCTTATGTTTGTTAATTTATGCGAGGCGATTAGCCTTCAATTTCAGTTACAGATAGCAAGTGACTCACTTTATTGATCATTCCGCGAATTGCAGGACTGTCATTGTGAACCACTGTCGTGTTGAGTTTACGCAGGCCGAGCGTCTTAACAGTAACACGTTGTGTTTCTGGACGTCCGATTACACTACGTACGAGGGTAATTTGCAATTTTGCCATTGACGTTCCCCTCCTTAACCGCGCAATTCTTCGACAGATTTGCCGCGAAGTTTCGCGACCTCTTCAATGCGTTTCAGACGGGAAAGTCCCTCCAAAGTTGCATTGACCATGTTCATGGAATTCGAAGAACCCAGTGATTTTGTCAAAATGTCGCCAACGCCTGCCAATTCCAATACCGCACGAACTGGACCGCCAGCGATAACGCCAGTACCCTCTGATGCTGGTTTCAACAACACGCGTCCTGCGCCGAAGTGTCCAGTAACGAGATGGGGAATCGAAGTTCCTACGATTGGGATGTGAATCAGGTTTTTCTTGGCGTCTTCAATGCCTTTACGGATGGCATCCGGAACTTCGCCGGCTTTACCGATACCAGCACCGACGTAGCCGTTGCCGTCGCCCACAACAACAAGTGCACTAAAGCTGAAACGGCGTCCGCCTTTTACAACTTTTGCAACACGGTTAATGTGTACAACTCTTTCTGTCAGTTCTAAACTGTTCGGATCTACACGCAAGTCGTTAACCTCCTTTTAAGAATTATTCTAGAATTCAAGACCAGCTTCACGAGCTGCATCAGCCAATGCTTGAATCCGTCCATGGTACAAGTAACCTCCGCGGTCGAATACGACCACTGCATATCCTTTTTCTTTGGCACGCTCAGCGACCAATTGGCCAACTTTCGCTGCAGCTTCAACGCTACCGCCATTACCGATGTTAGCGCTCAGATCTTTATCAAGTGTAGAAGCGGATACGATAGTAACCCCTTTAACATCATCGATCAGTTGAGCGTAGATGTGTTTCGAAGAACGGAATACGTTCAAACGTGGACGCTCAGTAGTTCCCTGGATCTTCTTACGAACACGCAGGTGTCTTTTGAGACGAGCCTTGTTTTTATCTTCTTTTGTAATCATGACTTCCCTTTCACTCCCTTCAGTTTGCCGTAAACAGCTTCACTTTAAGATGCACGGGGTATCTTACAATTAAGTTTAAACTGGTTATTTCTTCTTACCAGCTTTACCTTCTTTGCGGATGATACGCTCGCCTTCATATTTGATACCTTTACCTTTATACGGTTCTGGTTCACGAACGGAACGGATTTTAGCAGCGTATGCGCCAACGCGTTCTTTATCGATACCTTTAACGATGATCTTCGTGTTCGCAGGAACTTCGAACTCGATACCAGCTTCCGGTGTAATTTCAACCGGGTGGGAATAACCAACGTTCAGAACGATTTTATCTCCGGATTTGCTTGCACGATATCCGACCCCAACCAGTTCCAGAGATTTCGAGAAACCTTCAGTCACACCTGCTACCATGTTGTTGACAACGGAGCGGGTTGTGCCGTGAAGTGAACGATGCAATTTGTTATCCGACGGGCGAACAACGGTAATTTCGTTATTTTCAACTGTAACCTTCATGTCTTTATGAAGCTCACGAGTCAAAGAACCTTTTGGACCTTTTACTGTAATAACGGCGTTGTCCAAAGTGACATCTACACCGCTAGGTACTGCGATTGGTTTGCGACCAATACGAGACATGTGTTGCACCTCCTTATCTTGTGACGTTTATTACCAAATGTAGCAGACAACTTCTCCGCCAGATTTTGATTGACGAGCTTCTTTGTCGGTCATAACTCCCTTAGATGTGGAGATAATCGCGATTCCTAGACCACCGAGTACACGAGGCACTTCATTGCTCTTCGTGTATACGCGAAGGCCTGGTTTACTGATTCTTTTCAAACCAGAAATAACACGCTCTTGGTTAGGGCCGTATTTCAAGAAGATACGGATAATCCCTTGTTTGCTATCTTCAACGAATTCCGCATCGCGGATGAAACCTTCACGCTTCAAAATGTCAGCGATTTGTTTCTTCATAGTAGAAGCAGGCATTTCTACCGTCTCGTGACGCACAATGTTAGCGTTACGAATACGAGTAAGCATATCTGCAATAGGATCAGACATAGTCATGTGTGTAAACCTCCTTCCCGTTTATAAACTTCTTACCAACTTGCTTTTTTCACGCCAGGGATCTGGCCTTTATAAGCTAATTCACGGAAACAAATTCTGCAAATTTTGAACTTTTGCAGTACCGAATGTGGACGACCACAACGTTCGCAACGTGTATATGCACGTACTTTAAACTTAGGCGTACGTTGTTGTTTAACTTTCATCGAAGTTTTTGCCACTTAGCCTGACACCTCCTAAACATTTTCGGAGAAAATGGATTAACCGACTTTATTTTGCGAAAGGCATTCCCAGCTGACCCAGCAGCTCGCGGGATTCCTCGTCCGTCTTAGCAGTCGTTACAATAACGATGTCCATACCGCGGACTTTATCCACTTTGTCATATTCGATCTCGGGGAAGATCAATTGTTCTTTAAGACCAAGTGTGTAGTTACCACGGCCGTCAAAGGCTTTAGTGGAAACACCACGGAAGTCACGTACACGTGGAAGTGTTACGTTGAACAATTTGTCCAAGAAGTAATACATACGCTCTCCGCGCAGTGTTACTTTAACCCCAATCGGCATATTTTCGCGTAGTTTGAAACCAGCGATGGATTTTTTAGCTTTAGTGATTACTGGTTTTTGACCAGCGATCAACTGCATGTCATTAACTGCAGCATCAAGTACTTTGGAGTTTTGAACAGCGTCACCCACACCCATGTTGATGACAACCTTCTCGATCTTAGGCACTTGCATAACAGTTGTATAGTTAAACTTCTGCATCAAAGCAGGTGTAATTTCGTTAAGAAAACGTTCTTTCATTCTTGCTGCCATGAAGATTTAACCTCCTTTCTTAAGGGCTAGATTAGTCGATAATCTCTCCGGATCTTTTAGCAATCCGAACTTTTTTACCATTGTCCAAAACTTTGTAACCGATACGGGTTACTTTGCCGGTCTTCGGATCGATGTGCATTACGTTGGACACATGAATCGAAGCTTCCTGCTCAATAATTCCACCCTGTGGATTCAGCTGGTTCGGCTTTTGGTGTTTTTTCACCATATTGACGCCTTCTACCAGAACGCGGTTTTCACGAGGATAAGCAGCGATGACACGGCCTTTTTTGCCTTTGTCTTTACCACTGATCACAAGCACCACGTCATCTTTCTTCACGTGCAGTTTATTGTTATGGGATTCCAGAACTTTTTTCACTCTAGGCATTTATTACACCTCCTATAACTAACCTTCAACTTATTGGTGCCGTGTTTATTAGATAACTTCCGGTGCCAAGGAAACGATCTTCATGTAGTCTTTATCGCGAAGTTCGCGAGCAACTGGTCCAAAGATACGTGTTCCACGAGGGCTTCTGTCGTCTTTAACAACAACAGCTGCATTTTCGTCGAATGCGATGTAAGATCCATCTTTACGACGAACGGAACGTTTCGTACGAACAACTACCGCTCTAACAACATCACCTTTTTTGACAACGCCGCCTGGTGTTGCTTGTTTAACGGAACAAACGATCAAATCACCGATTGCTGCTGTACGGCGTCCAGTACCACCCAGTACGCGGATACACATCAGTTCCTTCGCACCAGAGTTGTCAGCCACATGCAAACGTGTAAATGGTTGAATCATTATAATTTCCTCCTTCCGGAAAAACTCTCTTGATTATCTTAGATGATAACCGCTGCTTCTACCACTTCAACTAGTCTCCAACGTTTGTCCTTAGACAACGGACGAGTTTCCATGAGTTTTACGGTATCGCCAATCTTTGCAACATTTCCCTCATCATGTGCTTTGAATTTCTTCGTAGACTTGATGCGTTTGTGGTACAAATTGTGTTTCTTATAGGTTTCAACAGCAACTACGATGGTTTTATCCATTTTATCACTGACCACTTTACCGATTAGCACTTTACGTGCATTACGTTCTTCACTCATTAGTTAGCCTCCTTCCTGAATACGGATCTGCGATCCGTCTCACTTAACTAATCCCAAGCACTCTTTGATGGATCACGGTTTTAGCACGAGCTATTTCCTTACGCACGTCACGAATCCGAGTTGGGTTGTCCAATTGGCCAGTTGCCAATTGAAAACGGAGATTAAAAAGTTCCTCTTTGAATCCAGCGATCTTTTGTTCAATCTCAGCAGTGGTTAAGTTGCGAAGTTCATTAGCTTTCATTTGCTTCACCACCCAATTCTTCACGTTTCACAAACTTAGTCTTTACAGGCAGCTTGTGAGCGGCAAGACGCATCGCTTCACGAGCGATTTCTTCCGACACGCCTCCGAGTTCGAACATAATCTTGCCCGGTTTAACTACGGCTACCCATTTCTCAACGTTACCTTTACCACTACCCATACGAACCTCGAGAGGCTTTTGAGTAATAGGTTTATCTGGGAAAATCTTGATCCAAACTTGACCGCCACGTTTGATATAACGTGTCATCGCGATACGAGCAGCTTCGATCTGACGGTTAGTGATCCAAGACGGTTCAAGTGCAACCAGGCCGAATTCGCCGAAGTTCAATTCAGTACCGCCTTTTGCCATACCCTTCATGTGTCCGCGTTGTTGCTTGCGGTGTTTTACGCGTTTTGGTACCAACATGATTAGTTGCCTCCTTCCTGAGCAGCTTGTTTCTTAGCTGGGGGAAGAACTTCTCCACGGTAAATCCATACTTTTACGCCGATAAGACCGTAAGTTGTATGTGCTTCAGCCGTTCCGTAATCGATATCGGCACGAAGCGTATGAAGTGGAACTGTTCCTTCGCTATAACCTTCTGAACGAGCAATCTCAGCTCCGCCAAGACGTCCGCCCACTTGAGTTTTAATCCCTTTTGCGCCAGAACGCATAGTTCTTTGAATCGCTTGTTTGAGGGCACGACGGAACGATACACGACGTTCCAATTGTTGAGCAATGCTCTCAGCTACAAGAATTGCATCCAATTCAGGGTGCTTGATTTCATTGATGTTGATGTGTACTTTTTTGCCACCAGCGATTGCTGTAACTGCGCTGCGAAGTACTTCTACTTCTGCTCCGCCTTTACCAATAACCATACCTGGTTTAGCTGTATGAATTGTAACGTTCACGCGGCTAGCCGCTCTTTCGATCTCGATATGGGAAACAGCGGAATCCTTCAATTTGCCTTTAAGGTATTCCCGGATTTTGACGTCTTCCATCAGAAGAGTACCGAAATCTTTTCCTGCATACCATTTAGATTCCCAATCGCGAATAATACCGATTCGGAGTCCGATTGGATTTACCTTTTGACCCACGTGTTATCCCTCCTTATTTCTCAGATACCACCAGTGTAATGTGGCTCGTGCGTTTATTGATCCGACTTGCGCGGCCCATGGCGCGCGGACGGAAACGTTTCATAGTAGGTCCTTGGTTAACGAAAACCTCGCTAACGAACAAACTGTTCACGTCCAAAGAATAGTTATGCTCAGCATTCGCAATTGCCGAATTAAGCAACTTTTCAACGACCGGAGAAGCGGATTTCGGAGTGTGGCGAAGAATAGCAATTGCTTCCCCCACTTGCTTACCGCGAATCAAGTCAACAACCAGTTTCGCTTTACGAGCGGAAATTCGCACCGATCTTGCATGTGCTTTTGCTTCCATTGTTTAACCTCCTTTCAAACAGAGACCTTATTATTATCTTCTTGTTTTCTTATCGTCACCCGCGTGGCCTTTGTAAGTACGTGTTGGCGCGAACTCGCCCAACTTGTGACCTACCATATCTTCTGTTACGTATACAGGCACGTGTTTACGGCCGTCATATACACCAAACGTATGTCCGATAAACTGAGGGAAAATGGTTGAGCGACGGGACCAAGTTTTAACTACAACCTTTTTCTCAGCCTCGTTCAGTTCCTCAACTTTTTTAAGCAGGTAGCCATCGATAAACGGCCCCTTCTTTAAACTGCGACCCATGTGTGAATCCTCCCTTCATCCGGTTCTTCAAACCGCGAATCGACGCTTCGCGCTTTATTAACTTGCCAGAAGCGTCTTATTTAGTGCGGCGGCGAACGATATATTTATCAGATGCCTTGTTTTTCTTACGCGTTTTGTAACCAAGGGTTGGTTTGCCCCATGGAGACATTGGCGATTTACGTCCGATTGGAGCGCGACCTTCACCACCACCGTGTGGGTGATCGTTAGGGTTCATTACTACCCCGCGAACTTCAGGACGACGGCCGAGCCAGCGACTACGTCCAGCTTTACCGATTTTGATCAATTCGTGATCTTCGTTACCTACGGAACCGATAGTAGCACGGCATACGCTAAGGATCTTACGAACCTCACCGGATGACAAACGAACGGAACAGTATTTTTCTTCTTTACCAAGCAATTGAGCTTCTGTACCAGCTGCACGAACCAATTGTCCGCCTTTACCTGGTTTCAACTCAATGTTGTGGATAACTGTACCTACTGGAATGTTCTCCAGTGGAAGACTGTTACCAATTTTGATGTCGGCCGCAGGACCGGACTCTACTTTATCCCCAACTCTTAGTCCTTTAGGAGCGATGATATAACGTTTCTCTCCATCAGCATAGTGGATCAAAGCAATATTAGATGTGCGGTTCGGGTCATACTCGATTGTAGCAACGCTACCTGGTATGCCGTCTTTAGTCCGCTTGAAGTCGATAATACGGTATTTACGTTTATGTCCGCCGCCATGGTGACGAACCGTAATTTTACCTTGGTTGTTGCGTCCCGCATGTTTGAACAGCGGAGAAAGCAACGATTTCTCTGGCTGGTTTGTTGTAATTTCTTCAAACGTAGACACGGACATAGCGCGTCTTGCCGGAGAGGTCGGTTTGTACTTTTTGATTGGCACTGTAGTTCCCTCCTTACTTCAACAGAGTATTATTCTACCGCTTCAAAAAATTCAAGCGGTTTGCTGTCCGGGCTAAGCTTAACGATGGCTTTTTTCCATTCTGGAGTGTAACCAGAATATTTACCATAACGTTTCAGTTTGCCAGGTACGCGCATTGTGTTCACATTAGTTACTTTTACTTTGAAAATAGCCTCGACAGCTTTTTTGATTTCGGTTTTGTTAGCACGGATATCCACTTCAAAAGCGTATTTCATTTCGCTCATGTAGTCGGAAGTACGTTCCGTAATCACCGGACGTTTGATAATATCACGAGGATCTTTCATTACGCGAACACCTCCTCTACCTTCAGAACTGCTTCTTTAGTGATGATCAGTTTGTCGTACGTCAGTACGTCAAGAACATTAATGCCGTCAGCCGCTACGAATTTCACCCCAGGGATGTTACGAGCGGAAAGTGCTACGTTATCATCATAGCTAGTAGCTACGATCAACGCTTTACGATCTACTTTCAGGTTGTTCAAGATTGCTGCGAATTCTTTCGTCTTCGGAGCATTCATTGTCAAGCTATCCAATACGATAATGTCATTCTCGAGTACTTTCGAGGACAAAGCGGATTTGATCGCCAAACGACGAACCTTCTTAGGCAGTTTCCAGGAATAGCTACGTGGTGTTGGTCCGAAGACAACGCCGCCGCCTTTCCATTGTGGAGAACGAATGGAGCCTTGACGAGCGCGACCTGTACCTTTTTGTTTCCAAGGTTTACGTCCACCGCCACGAACTTCAGAACGTCCTTTTACTTTGTGTGTACCACGACGTAGGGAAGCTCTTTGCATAAGCGCAGCTTCATGTAGAACGTGCTCATTCGGTTCAATACCGAATACTGAATCGCTCAGTTCCACTTCACCAACTTCGTTGCCACTAATATTAAAAAGTGTTACTTTTGGCATTTCATGTTCCTCCTTTCTTCAATAATTATTTCTTAACGGTTTGTTTAACTTTCACGAAGCTGTTTTTAGGACCTGGGATAGCGCCTTTAACCAGCAATACGTTACGTTCAACATCAACCTTGATAATTTCAAGCTTTTGAACCGTAATAGTCGTGTGACCCATATGTCCTGGAAGGCGTTTGCCCTTAGGAACACGGTTAGCTTGGATAGAACCCATGGAACCCGGTCTTCTGTGGTAACGCGATCCGTGTGCCATTGGTCCGCGGCTTTGTCCCCAACGTTTGATGTTACCTTGGAAACCTTTACCTTTAGATGTACCAGTTACGTCAACAAATTCGCCCTCAGCAAAGATATCAGCCTTCAGCTCTTGTCCAACCTCGAGAGACCCGAGATCAACACCGCGAATTTCACGAACGTAGCGCTTAGGTGTTGCATTTGCCTTTTTGGCGTGACCCTGTTCAGGCTTATTGGAGCGTTTTTCTTTTTTATCAGAAAAGCCCAATTGCACTGCTTCATATCCGTCGATATTCAGGTCTTTCTTTTGCAGTACTACACAAGGGCCTGCTTCGATAACAGTAACAGGAATTACGTTACCTTCTGGAGTAAACACTTGAGTCATACCGAGTTTTTTTCCTAAGATACCTTTCAATGTTGACACCTCTTTTCTTTTCCTAAATTACTTAAAATAGAATTACAATTTGATTTCGATATCTACACCGGACGGTAGATCCAAGCGCATCAAGGCATCCACAGTTTGTGGTGTTGGGTTCACAATATCGATCAAACGTTTGTGAGTCCGTTGTTCAAACTGTTCACGGGAATCCTTGTACTTGTGTACCGCACGGAGAATAGTAATGATTTGCTTCTCAGTTGGTAACGGAATCGGCCCGGACACACCTGCACCCGAACGTTTTGCTGTTTCAACAATCTTCTCAGCGGATTGATCAAGAATTCTGTGGTCGTATGCTTTCAAGCGAATACGAATTTTTTGCTTTGCCATTTTAGTCCCTCCTTCTATCGCCCAATTTGGTATCGGACATACTCCGTGAAAATTTTCTGACCTCGTCCCCATGGCAAAGGGGCCGGGTGTGTCAGTAACCTCTCACATCATCGCAACGTCTCAGAACAACATTTATTATTATATATAATAGGCAGCAGTATTGCAAGCGAAAATAGAAAAACAACGCATATTTTTTTCATGCGCTGTTCTTCTACTATATATATGTTAAAGATTCTCTGTGGCAGACTTAAAAAACTCTGCGGAGGAAGCAGTCTGAGCCGTTGCTGTTCCGATCCCCTCAATGGTTTGGATTAAGGTTCTTATTTCTTCTTCCACTATTACAATCTCCTGTGTACTGCTACGCATAGCGTCTACAATATCAGAGAACAAAAGACTAGTCTCGACCGATTGGTGCTTCCCATTCTTAGTTAACTCCTGCACCTTACGAATCTCTTCTACAACCTGCTGAGTGAGTAGACCTGATTTATTTGTTAGCTCTACGATCTGAATTACAGTACTCTTAGTATCCTCTGCAAGCCGGCTAACTTCTTGAGCAACCACACTAAAACCTCTACCATGCTCACCGGCTCTAGCGGCTTCAATCGTTGCATTAAGTGAGAGGATTTTAGTCTGATCGGCAATTTCCCTTACTGAGTTCACAATTTTTTGAATTTGCTTAGAGGAATCGCTTAACTCAATGATCGAGTCTTCCATCTCACTGGTGGTCTGATATATAAGATTAATTTGCTCAGTCAAATCACCCAAGTGTTCATGCCCATCTGTAGCTAATCCCTGTGACTCCAGGGCGGATGCAGCCGTACGTTGGAATGTTCTACTTACTTCATTGCTGCTTGCCACTAGCTGCTTTACAGCAGCATTAGTATCGATGCTATAATCTATCAATTCAACGCTAAACTCTGAAATTTTTTGTTTTAATTCATTTTTCACCAATAGATATTGCTCTTCCTTCTCTTTTATGTTCTCCTTCTCATATTCTTCTAGAACCAGCTGCTGCTCAAGGTTAAGGAGTTTGGTCACGGTCTGAACCACTCGAAGGCGTGTATTATCATCGTTTGTTTCATTATATATAACGCGTATAAATACGTTCTGAAGATTCTGAAAAGCAGATAAGTACCATTTGGGCTCAAGCCCAACTTTTTTATGAATATTAGCGATCATTAGACGCTTTGCTATGTACTCATCATCAACCTTTCCATTAAAAATCTCTAGAATATGCCCACGAAGAGTAGTTTTTAACCTGTCTATACTGCTATGCTCTAAAATAATAGCTTCAAGTTTATTTACGCCTAATACCGAATTGTAAAATTGATCAATGATATAGTCTATATTTTGCTCAACAACAGGTTTCACCCTGCGTAGTAAGTTCAAATCTGCTTCAGTTAGATCAATCATTCTCATCTGCTCGTTAAGCTCACCATGTCCATCCAGCTTATGAAAAGACTCTGCCACAGAATGATTCTGATCCTTGAAGTCTAAGGAATGAGAGGCAGGAGAATCCACATTATTATTACGTGCAGTTAACGCATGCATGAAGGAAAAAGGACATTTCCCCATATTACCACTCTCCCACAATTCCTATTATTTTACATTATTATTCCTCCTTCATTTTACTCTATCATTAGTATAATTGTAAACAATTGATTGTTGTAATTTGACGAATTATGTAGAAAAAGATCATATTGTTATGCTTTATTATCAATTGATGTCGAATAATACATTATTCTCAGAAAAAAAACAAAAAAGCCCCTGATTCTCCGCAAGAAGAATCAGGGGTGTTTGTAATTCGGAATCTACCCGCAGATAGAAGTCGAATTATTATTTTTGGATAGAAGCTACGCTACCAGCACCAACTGTACGGCCACCTTCGCGAATGGAGAATTTAGTACCTTCTTCAATAGCGATTGGGGAGATCAGTTGTACGGTTACGGAGATGTTATCACCAGGCATAACCATTTCAGTACCTTCTGGCAAGTTGATGATACCAGTTACGTCAGTTGTACGGAAGTAGAACTGTGGACGGTATCCAGTGAAGAAAGGCTTGTGACGGCCACCTTCTTCTTTTGTCAGAACGTAAATTTGAGCAGTGAACTCAGTGTGTGGTTTAACGGAGTTTGGCTTAGCCAATACTTGACCACGCTCGATCATGTTACGGTCAACACCACGAAGCAATGCTCCGATGTTGTCCCCAGCTTGAGCGGAATCCAGCAATTTACGGAACATTTCTACGCCCGTAACTACGGATTTCTTAGTATCTTCGTGAATACCAACGATTTCGATTTCTTCTCCGACTTTAACTGTTCCGCGTTCTACGCGACCAGTTGCCACAGTACCGCGGCCAGTGATGGAGAATACGTCTTCGACAGGCATCAAGAAAGGCTTGTCAGTTTGACGCTCAGGAAGTGGAATGTACTCATCGATTGTTTCAAACATTTCGATGATTTTTTTAGCGTAATCGCCATCTGGGTTTTGCAGAGCTTCACGAGCAGAACCACGGATGATTGGAGTATCGTCGCCTGGGAAGTCATACTCGCTAAGCAAGTCGCGAACTTCCATTTCAACCAATTCCAACAACTCTTCGTCTTCAACCATGTCGCATTTGTTCAAGAAGACAACGATGTAAGGAACGCCTACTTGACGGGACAACAGGATGTGCTCGCGAGTTTGTGGCATTGGGCCATCAGCTGCGGATACAACCAGGATAGCTCCGTCCATTTGCGCTGCGCCAGTGATCATGTTTTTAACATAGTCGGCGTGACCAGGGCAGTCTACGTGAGCGTAGTGACGGTTAGGAGTTTCATATTCAACGTGGGAAGTGGAGATTGTGATACCACGTTCGCGCTCTTCAGGAGCTTTGTCGATTTGATCGAATGCGATAGCTGCGCCACCGTAAGTTTTGGACAATACAGTAGTGATTGCAGCAGTCAGAGTCGTTTTACCATGGTCGACGTGACCAATAGTACCGATGTTAACGTGCGGTTTGTTACGTTCAAACTTTGCCTTTGCCATTTGAACAGTTCCTCCTTAATGTGGGGTTCCTTATATTTGAGCCGCCCGCATACCTGTAATCTTAGATGACTGAGTGTTTATACCCGGGACGGCAAGTTAAAACTGGTAATTATTCAGCGCCTTTGTTCTTTGCAGCGATCTCTTCCGCAATGGATTTAGGAACTTCTTCATAGTGAGAAAGCTCCATTGAGAATACGCCACGTCCTTGTGTACCAGAACGAAGTGTTGTAGAGTATCCGAACATTTCGGAAAGAGGCACCTTAGCACGGATAATTTGCGCTCCACCACGGGAATCCATACCTTCGATACGGCCACGGCGGGAGTTCAGCATACCCATTACATCACCCATATATTCCTCAGGAACAGTTACTTCTACTTTCATGATTGGCTCAAGCAGGACAGGCTTACACTTGTCTTTAGCTGCTTTGAGTGCCATCGAACCGGCAATTTTAAATGCCATTTCGTTGGAATCGACATCATGATAAGAACCATCTACGATGGTAGCTTTAACGTCTACTAGCGGGAAGCCAGCAAGTACGCCGTTTTTCATTTGTTCTTCAATACCCGCAAGTGCAGGAGCGATGTACTCTCTAGGAACCGAGCCACCAACAACTTTACTTTCGAATTTGCTACCAGTACCTGGTTCGAGGGGTTCAAATTCAACCCATACGTGACCGTATTGACCACGACCACCAGATTGGCGTACAAATTTACCTTCGACGCGAGCAGGTGCCTTGAACGTTTCGCGGTAAGCTACCTGTGGTTTACCCACATTGGTTTCTACTTTGAACTCACGACGCATACGGTCGATGATGATGTCCAAGTGAAGTTCACCCATACCAGCCAGGATTGTTTGGCCTGTTTCTTCATCAGTGTGAGCACGAAGAGTTGGATCCTCTTCAGTCAACTTTCCGAGAGCAACGCCCATTTTATCTTGGTCAGCTTTAGTTTTTGGTTCAACAGCGATCTCGATAACTGGATCAGGGAAGTTCATTGATTCCAGAATTACTGGATTCTTCTCATCACACAGTGTATCACCTGTACTGGTATCTTTCAAACCAACAGCAGCTGCGATGTCGCCAGAATACACGATGGAAATTTCTTGACGGCTGTTCGCATGCATTTGAAGGATACGACCAATACGTTCACGCTTGTTCTTAGTAGCATTAACTACGTATGATCCGGACTCAAGTACGCCTGAGTAAACACGGAAGAACGTAAGTTTACCAACATAAGGGTCTGTCATGATTTTAAATGCCAAAGCTGCAAACGGCTCTTCATCCGAAGAGTGACGAACAGCTTCTGTACCGTCATCAAGATGTCCAGTAATAGCTGGAACGTCAAGAGGAGATGGCAAGTAATCAACAACAGCATCCAGCATAAGTTGAATCCCTTTGTTTCGGTAGGAAGATCCAGCAATTACAGGGAACAATTTAACTTCAACTACGCCTTTGCGAATTGCAGCTTTAATTTCCGGAATTGTAATTTCTTCGCCTTCCAAATACTTCATAGTCAGATCCTCATCAAGTTCAGCAACTTTCTCGATCAACTCGAGACGCAGCTCCTCAACTTTGGCCAAATATTCTTCCGGAATATCCGTTACTTCGATGTTTTGGCCCAGATCATCTCTGAACATGTGTGCTTTTTGCTCAACTAGGTCGATAATACCAGTGAAATCACTTTCTGCACCAATTGGCAATTGAATAGCAACTGCATTGGCTTGAAGGCGATCACGCATAGTTTCGATTACGTTAAGGAAATCCGCACCGATAATGTCCATTTTGTTTACATATGCAATCCGGGGAACGTTATAACGGTCAGCCTGTCTCCATACGGTTTCAGACTGAGGCTCAACGCCCTCTTTTGCACTAAATACACCAACTGCCCCATCCAATACACGCAGGGAACGTTCAACTTCAACAGTGAAGTCAACGTGTCCTGGGGTATCAATGATATTGATGCGGTGACCTTTCCACGCAGCAGTCGTAGCAGCGGACGTAATCGTGATTCCGCGCTCTTGTTCTTGCTCCATCCAGTCCATTGTAGCAGCACCCTCGTGAACTTCACCGATTTTGTGCGTACGGCCTGTATAGAAAAGAATCCGCTCTGTGGTAGTTGTTTTACCAGCATCAATATGCGCCATGATCCCGATGTTACGTGTATTTTTTAAGGAGAACTCTCTAGCCATGAAATGGATCTCCCTTCAAAATATAAGTTATTTGAATGACCTTTATCCTACCAACGGTAGTGAGCGAACGCTTTGTTTGCTTCAGCCATTTTGTGTGTATCTTCACGTTTCTTAACAGAAGCGCCTGTGTTGTTGGAAGCGTCGATGATCTCAGCCGCCAAACGCTCTTCCATAGTCTTCTCACCGCGGTTGCGAGAGTAGTTTACGAGCCAACGTAATCCCAGAGCAGTACGTCTCTCTGGTTTAACCTCGATAGGTACTTGATAGTTAGCACCACCGACACGACGAGCTTTGACTTCCAAAACCGGCATGATATTCTTGATGGCAGCTTCGAAAACTTCCATCGGATCTTTACCCGTACGTTCTTCAATCAATTTGAATGAATTGTACAGAATGCTTTGAGCGACACCTCTTTTACCACCCAGCATAATGCGGTTAATCAAACGAGTAACCAACTTGCTATTATACAACGGATCTGGCAATACGTCTCTCTTTGTAACTGGACCTTTGCGTGGCATGGATATCCCCCTTTCTTAAATGTTTATTATTCAGATATTGTTATCTTACTTCTTAGCTTTAGGACGTTTTGCACCGTATTTAGAACGAGCTTGCATCCGGTTAGCTACACCTGCTGTATCCAAAGCACCACGAACGATATGGTAACGAACCCCTGCAAGGTCCTTTACTTTACCTCCGCGAAGTAATACAACACTGTGCTCTTGTAAGTTATGTCCGATACCCGGGATATAAGCTGTTACCTCGAGACGGTTCGTCAAACGAACACGGGCATATTTACGAAGCGCTGAGTTTGGTTTACGTGGAGTCATTGTGCCTACACGAGTGCACACACCGCGTTTTTGCGGAGCGCTCAAATTTGTAGCCTCACGCTTGAGGGCGTTATACCCTTTTTGAAGAGCGGGAGATTTAGATTTTTCGATTTTGGCTTGACGGCCTTTACGAACCAATTGGTTAATTGTTGGCATGTTGTTGCCACCCCCTTCCTGAAATGATAGTCGATTTAAGAACTCTAAGCCCACAGACCCAGGCGGTTCATAAAAAGACAAATGAAAAGTTCTTGCCGCTGGTGTTCACCCCAGTACAAAAACATTTCTGTAGCTATTGTTTTAAGACGGCTGCCATCGCAGCGCCAACTTCTATTCCGCAGGCCTTGCCCAAATTCAGCATCGTATCCACATATGTGATCTTAACACCTTGTTTGTTACAAAGCAAAACTATCCTGGAAGTAAGCCTTTGATCTCCGTCCTCTGCCACATAGACTTCTGCGGCTAGGCCCAACTCTACCGCCTTGACGGTTTGTTTGGTACCGATCTTGACCTGAGCATCCTGTAGTCCTCTATCATCAGTCATTCTCTTTACCTCCAATGAACAAGGATAACATGGCTACTCACGCACCTTAGACATTTTAGCATTATCAATAGATGGTGTCAAGAAATTCAGCAACAATTTTTATAGAAATTATACACAGCAGAACACTCATGCCACACCTATGAGTAGGTATGACATGAGCACACTACCATGATTGCTAATTTATTCAGCAGGAACCGTCTCTAAAGATTCAAGTTCGCTTTCTGCATTTGGATCACTTAGCTTAACGTTACGGTAACGGTTCATCCCAGTACCTGCAGGAATCAACTTACCGATAATAACATTTTCTTTAAGTCCAAGCAACTTATCTACTTTACCTTTGATAGCAGCGTCTGTTAGGACACGAGTAGTTTCTTGGAATGATGCAGCTGACAAGAAGGAATCCGTTTCAAGAGACGCCTTAGTAATACCGAGCAAGACTGGTTTAGCAACAGCAGGCTCTTTACCAGACAAGATAGCTTCCTTGTTAGCACCTTCGTACTCATGAATATCCGCAAATGCACCTGGCAACAGACTTGTGTCACCTGCGTCAATGATACGGATCTTCCGAAGCATTTGCTTGATCATAACTTCAATGTGCTTATCATTGATCTCAACGCCTTGGTTACGGTATACACGCTGTACTTCTTGTAGAATGTAGTTTTGTACCCCACGGATCCCTTTGATACGCAGCATTTCTTTAGGGTCAATCGAACCGTCTGTCAGCTCATCGCCGGCTTCGATTTCTTGGCCTTCGCTAACACGTAGACGTGAACCATAAGTAATGGAATAAGTCTTGGATTCTGCTTCACCTTGAACCTCGATTTCGCGACGGTCTTTGGTTTCACGGATTTCCTTGATTACGCCATCGATCTCACTGATTGTAGCTTGACCTTTAGGGTTACGAGCTTCAAACAACTCCTGAATACGCGGCAAACCTTGAGTGATGTCATCACCGGCAACACCGCCGGTATGGAACGTACGCATTGTAAGCTGGGTTCCTGGTTCACCGATAGATTGTGCGGCAATAATACCAACTGCTTCACCAATCTCAACGTGTTTACCAGTTGCCAAGTTACGTCCGTAACATTTCTTACAAACACCATGACGGGCACGGCAGCTCAGTACAGAACGAATTTGCAGCTTAGTTACACCTGCGTTTACAATTGCCTCCGCTTTATCGGAGTCAATCAAATCATTGCGGTGAACAATGATTTCGCCTGTTTCTGGGTGACGAACAGTTTCGAAGCAGTAACGACCTTCAATACGGTCATACAGATCTTCGATAACTTCTTTACCATCCTGAATACGACTAACTGTGAAGCCTTTATCGGTTCCACAATCTTCTTCACGGACAATAACGTCCTGGGCAACGTCAACAAGACGACGAGTCAGATACCCTGAGTCAGCGGTACGAAGTGCGGTATCGGCAAGACCTTTACGCGCTCCGTGAGTGGAGATAAAGTACTCCAAGACGGTAAGACCTTCACGGAAGTTCGCCTTGATTGGCAATTCAAAAATCCGACCTGAAGGTGTTGCCATCAGACCACGCATACCACCCAGCTGAGTGATCTGCGATTTGTTACCACGCGCTTTAGAGTCAACCATGAGCATGATAGAGTTGAAACGGTCCATCGACTTAAGCAGGATGTTCGTAAGATCATCCTTAGTCTTCGACCAGATCTCAATAACACGGTCATACCGTTCGTCATTGGTGATCAAACCACGGCGATATTGGTTAGCAACCACATCAACCTTAGCTTCAGATTCTTTCAGGATGGTTACTTTTTCCTCAGGAACAATAACGTCCGACACGGCAACTGTAACACCAGAACGTGTGGAGTAAGTGAATCCGAGTTGTTTGATTTTATCCAAAATCATAGAAGTTTTGGTTGTGTGATAAGTTTCAAAACAACGAGCAATAATCAGACCCAGATATTCTTTACCTACAGCACTGGCTTCTGGAGCGGATTCAATCAGCTCGCGAATGTTCGCGCCTTTTTCGTAGATAAAGTATTTCTCAGGTGTGCCGTGCAGCAAGTTAGTTTTGGTTGCTTCGTTGATATAAGGGAAACTACTTGGGTAGATTTCATTAAAAATGATCTTACCGACCGTAGTAATCAACATTGCATTTTGTTGTTCTTCCGTAAAGCATGTTTTGCCAAGTGCTTTAGCCGGAATAGCAACACGAGCATGAAGCCCTGCAGTTCCGCGTTGGTAAGCTGATACAGCTTCGTTAACGGTACGCAGAATCATACCACTACCCTTTTCTTCCTTGTTATCCATGGTCAAGTAGAAAGTACCAAGGACCATATCCTGGGAAGGTGTTACAACTGGCTTACCGTCTTTAGGGTTCAAGATATTACCAGATGCAAGCATGAGAATGCGTGCTTCCGCTTGAGCTTCTGCAGACAGAGGAACGTGCACAGCCATTTGGTCACCGTCAAAGTCGGCATTGTACGCCGTACATACGAGTGGGTGAAGACGAATAGCGTGACCTTCCACCAAGATCGGTTCAAATGCTTGAATACCGAGACGGTGAAGTGTTGGTGCGCGGTTTAGAAGTACTGGGTGTTCTCTAATTACTTCTTCGAGTACATCCCAAACTTCAGGACTTACGCGTTCAACTTTACGTTTCGCGCTCTTTATGTTGTGGGCAAGGCCCTTATTAACCAATTCTTTCATAACAAAAGGCTTGAACAATTCTAACGCCATTTTCTTAGGAAGTCCGCACTGATACATCTTGAGGTACGGTCCTACTACGATAACGGAACGTCCAGAGTAGTCAACCCGTTTACCGAGCAAGTTCTGGCGGAAACGTCCTTGTTTACCTTTCAGCATATGGCTGAGCGATTTAAGCGGACGGTTACCAGGACCGGTTACCGGACGTCCCCGACGGCCGTTATCGATGAGAGCATCGACAGCTTCCTGGAGCATCCGTTTTTCGTTCTGCACGATAATGTCAGGAGCACCGAGATCAAGCAGTCTTTTCAGACGGTTGTTCCGGTTAATAACACGGCGATAGAGATCATTCAAGTCGGACGTAGCAAAACGGCCACCATCCAATTGAACCATCGGACGAAGCTCCGGAGGAATAACCGGAAGAACATCCATGATCATCCAATCAGGCTTGTTGCCGGAGTTACGGAATGCTTCAATGACTTCCAGACGTTTGATCGCCCGGTTACGGCGTTGGCCTTGGGCCGTACGCAGTTCTTCTTTGAGGAATTCCAGCTCTTTATCAATGTCGATATCTTGAAGAAGCTTTTTAACAGCTTCAGCACCCATGCCGGCTTGGAAACCGTAACCGTATTTTTCACGGTAGCTACGATATTCTTTCTCGGACAGAAGTTGTTTCTTTTCCAGTGGAGTTTCACCTGGATCCGTTACAACATAAGATGCGAAATAGATAATTTCTTCAAGTGATCTTGGAGACATATCTAGTGCAAGCCCCATGCGGCTTGGGATACCTTTGAAATACCAGATATGAGATACCGGAGCAGCCAATTCAATGTGACCCATACGTTCACGACGAACTTTAGCACGGGTAACCTCAACGCCACAACGGTCGCAGACTACGCCCTTATAACGGACACGTTTGTATTTACCGCAATGACATTCCCAGTCTTTTTGTGGTCCAAAGATACGCTCACAGAAAAGACCCTCTTTTTCCGGTTTCAACGTACGATAGTTAATGGTTTCCGGTTTCTTAACTTCTCCGCGGGACCATGAACGAATCTTCTCCGGAGAAGCGAGTCCGATTTTCATAAATTCAAAATTGTTAACGTCCAACAAGGAGCAACCCTCCTTAACCTAATCCTGATTTAGTACCGCTTTGCCCTCTTCTGACTGTTACATCAAAAGAGGGCGTGCGGTCCTTTATAAAATGGAACTTTTAAGCTCCAGCTTGATTATTCTACTCCGACTTCTGAACCTTCTAAATTGAGGCTTAGTTTGTCGCCTGACGTCTCGTCCTCATCGTCCAATTCTCTCATTTCAATTTCCTGCTCGTCACCGCTAAGAATCTTAACATCCATACCCAGGGACTGCAGTTCTTTGATCAATACCTTGAACGACTCAGGAACACCTGGTTCCGGTACATTTTCACCTTTGACAATAGATTCGTACGTCTTCACGCGACCAACCACGTCATCGGATTTCACGGTCAAAATTTCTTGCAATGTATATGCAGCACCGTAAGCTTCAAGCGCCCACACTTCCATCTCCCCGAAACGCTGTCCACCAAATTGAGCTTTACCACCCAATGGTTGCTGCGTAACTAGTGAGTAAGGTCCTGTTGAACGGGCGTGAATCTTATCATCAACCATGTGCGCCAGTTTGATCATGTGCATGACACCAACAGTAACTTCACGTTCGAAGCGTTCACCTGTACGGCCATCATACAGTACAGTTTTACCATTACGCTGCATACCTGCTTCTTCCATCGTATCAAACACGTCGTACTCACGCGCTCCGTCAAATACCGGCGTTGCAATGTGAATTCCCAGACGCAATGCAGCCATACCAATATGGACCTCGAGCACCTGTCCGATGTTCATACGAGAAGGAACGCCGAGAGGGTTAAGAACAACCTGTACTGGCGTACCGTCCGGAAGGAACGGCATATCTTCTTCTGGCAGGATACGGGCAACGACACCCTTGTTACCGTGACGTCCGGCCATCTTGTCACCCTCAGAGATCTTACGTTTCTGAGCGATGTAGACACGAACCAATTGATTCACACCAGGAGGCAGCTCATCGCCGTTCTCACGTGTAAAGACTTTAACGTCCACGATAATACCATCACTACCATGAGGAACGCGTAAAGAGGTATCCCGTACTTCACGAGCTTTCTCCCCAAAGATAGCGTGCAGGAGACGTTCTTCTGCTGTCAGTTCAGTTACACCCTTAGGAGTAACCTTACCCACCAGAATGTCACCAGCGCTGATTTCCGCACCGATGCGGATGATTCCGCGCTCATCAAGATTGCGCAGAGCTTCTTCGCCGACGTTCGGAATATCGCGCGTAATTTCTTCAGGTCCCAATTTAGTGTCGCGAGCTTCAGATTCGTATTCTTCGATATGAATCGAAGTATATACATCTTCCTTAACCAGCTTTTCACTCAACAGGATCGCATCCTCGTAGTTGTAACCTTCCCAAGTCATGAACGCAACGACTACGTTACGGCCAAGAGCAAGTTCGCCCATTTCTGTGGAAGGACCGTCTGCCAGGATATCACCCTTCTTAACAATGTCCCCTCTTTTAGCTAGAGGACGTTGGTTAATACAGGTACCTTGGTTAGAACGCATAAATTTGTGTAATTTATATTTAACGATATCGCCTTTAACTTCCTTGCCTTCGACAGTCTCAACGCGACGCAGCCAAATTTCATTAGCTGAAGAACGTTCGATAATACCGTCATACTTGGAAACGATACATACGCCAGAATCCTTAGCGGATTTATGTTCCATTCCTGTTCCCACCAGCGGAGCTTTTGGAATTAGAAGCGGAACAGCTTGACGTTGCATGTTAGATCCCATCAGTGCGCGGTTGGAGTCATCGTTCTCAAGGAACGGAATGAGCGCCGTAGCGACAGATACAACCTGTTTAGGCGAAACGTCCATGTAATCGACACGATTACTTGGCATCGTTGTAATGTTGTCTGAGTCTTTGTTGTAACGAACGATTACCATGTCTTCTTTAAAGGTGCCATCTTCTTCGATCAACACGTTAGCCTGAGCAACTACATAATTATCTTCCTCATCAGCAGTCAGATAGTCAATTTGCTCAGTCACCTTACCAGTCTTCGGATCCACCCAACGATACGGAGCTTCAATAAAGCCGTATTCATTGATGCGGGCAAAGGTAGACAAGGAGTTGATCAACCCGATGTTTGGACCTTCCGGCGTTTCAATTGGACACATCCGACCGTAGTGACTGTGATGGACGTCACGAACTTCAAAGCCCGCGCGTTCACGTGTCAAACCACCAGGTCCGAGGGCGGACAGACGACGTTTATGGGTAAGTTCCGCAAGCGGGTTCGTCTGATCCATAAATTGAGACAGCTGGGAGCTACCGAAGAACTCTTTAATAGACGCGATGACCGGACGAATATTGATCAGAGCCTGAGGCGTAATCGCATTAGCATCCTGAATCGACATTCTTTCACGTACAACACGTTCCATCCGGGACAAACCGATACGGAACTGATTCTGCAAGAGTTCACCTACAGAACGCAGACGACGGTTACCCAAGTGGTCAATATCATCGGTATTGCCAATTCCGTGAAGCAAATTAATAAAGTAGCTGATTGAGGATATAATATCAGCTTGAGTAATATGCTTAACAGATTTGTCGATATTGCCGTTAGCGATCAGCTTAATAACCCGGCCTTCTTCAATTGGCGAGAATACGTCAATTGTTTGAAGAGGAATATCTTCGCTGTCCATAACTCCACCAGTAACACGGTAGTTTTTAAAGGCAACATTCTTTTCGAAATATGGAATCAATTCATCAAGCAGTCTACGATCGACCATTTGGCCGGATTCTGCCAGGATTTCTCCAGTAGAGTCGTCAACCAAAGGCTGAGCAAGACGTTGATTGAAAAGACGGTTCTTAATGTGTAGCTTTTTATTGATTTTGTAACGGCCTACATTAGCTAGGTCGTAGCGTTTTGGATCAAAGAAACGCGCAACCAGCAAACTTTTGGCATTGTCTAGTGTCGGCGGTTCGCCCGGACGCAAACGCTCATAAATTTCAATAAGCGCCTTCTCCGTGGAGTCCGTGTTGTCTTTATCCAGCGTATTGCGAATATATTCATCATTGCCAAGCAATTCCAGAATTTCGGCATCACTACCGAAACCGAGAGCACGCAAAAGTACGGTAACAGGAATTTTACGAGTCCGATCGATACGAACATACATAATGTCCTTAGCATCGGTTTCAAGTTCCAACCAGGCTCCGCGGTTCGGGATTACTGTGGCGGTGTAGGTTTTTTTGCCGTTCTTATCCACTTTTGTGCTGAAATAGACGCTTGGAGAGCGAACCAACTGGCTGACAATAACCCGTTCCGCACCATTAATAATAAAAGTGCCGGTCTCCGTCATCAGCGGGAAATCTCCCATGAACACTTCCTGCTCTTTAACCTCACCGGTCTCTTTATTAATGAGCCGCACCTTTACACGCAGAGGAGCCGCATACGTTACGTCCCGCTCTTTAGCGTCGTCAACCGTATATTTCGGTTCACCCAGGCTGTAATCAATGAACTCTAGTACCAAATTACCTGTGAAATCCTGGATCGGCGAGATGTCCTGAAACATTTCCCGCAATCCTTCCTCCAAAAACCAATCATAAGATTTTTGTTGGATCTCGATCAGGTTCGGGACCTCGAGTACCTCGTTAATTCTCGCATAGCTCCGCCGAGTGCGTCGACCATACTGAACAAGATGTCCTGCCAACTTTACTCACCCCTCATGTCTACTCACTTAAAAATTGATTGCGAACCCTTGTTTGGAACCGTATAATGGAACCATACTACAAGGATTCAGTCATAAATAAAAGAAAAGCCCTTATCGAAATCTTCGAAAAAAGAGCGCATTTATCCATGACCAAAATACTCCTTATCAAGTAGATTTGCCCAAAACGTACATATTATACGTCACCAAGCAATAGTTTATGCGCTATTATCTATTACCACGCAGCATTCGCTGCGTTAGAGCATAGACAACCAACTCGCAAAAACTTGCCGTGCGGCATGCGCTAGCCGGGCGACAATATATTGCTTGACATTTCAGCAAACTAAAGACATGGAGCCTATCTTAATACTGACATTTTATAATAATACCATTATCACTATCACATGTCAATAACCTATTGTATTTTATTTTTGCGCTTTAATAATACGATAGCCTTTGTCTTTCCCCACTTCTTCCACCATTGAGAACAAGCTTTCTAGTTTTGCCACTGCGGATGGAGCGCCCTGCTTCTTCTGAATCACAATCCACAGATAGCCACCCTCATTTAAATGTTCATACGCATCTTCAAAAATCTTATGCACTACAGCTTTTCCTGCACGAATCGGAGGATTAGTTAGAATCACATCGAACTTCTGCTGCTCATTCAATGCGCCGAGTACATCGCTTTCCATTATCGTAACATTCCGGATTCCATTGTGCTGAGCATTCTCACGCGCCAGTTCTACCGCACGACTGTTAATATCAATCATGGTTACATGTCCTTTGGGAGCTAGGTATGCTGCACTTAATCCAATCGGCCCATAACCACAACCTACATCAAGCACCGCTGAACCGTCCGGAATTATCATAGCTTCAATAAGAACTCGGCTACCGTAATCGATGTCCCCTTTAGAGAATACACCGGCATCGCTCGTAAAACGAAAGCTTTTGCCTCTTAGTACGGTATCAATGCTACGTCTGTCATGACGTACTTCCGGCTGCTGCGAATAATAATGTTGCGACATCTCTTTCCTCCCTTTCCTATTATGTTAGCAGTTGGTATATACGCCCTACTAACTCTATTTATAAAACAAACCCCTTGAACAAGTTCAAGGGGTTTTCAGTAATAGAAGGAATTACTTCACTTCTACAGCTGCGCCTGCTTCTTCCAATTTTGCTTTAGTAGCTTCGGCTTCGTCTTTGCTTACTTTTTCTTTGATTGCTTTTGGTGCGTTGTCTACAAGATCTTTAGCTTCTTTCAAGCCAAGACCAGTGATTTCGCGAACGATTTTGATAACGTTGATTTTGGAAGCGCCAGCGCCTGTCAAAATTACGTCAAATTCGGATTGCTCTTCAGCTACTGCTGCTACTGCACCGCCAGCTGCTACTGGAGCTGCTGCAGTTACGCCGAATTCTTCTTCAATTGCTTTAACCAGGTCGTTCAGTTCCAATACGCTCATGCCTTTAATTGCTTCCAAGATTGCTTCTTTACTCATGATTGAACCTCCATTTTATATTTAAATTTATTTGTGGTATTGATTATGCTGCAAGAGTCAAAGGCTTACGCGCTTTGTTCTTCTTTTTCAGCAACAGCTTTAACTGCAAGCGCGAAGTTGCGCATTGGAGCTTGAAGTACGCTAAGCAGCATGGACAGCAAACCATCGCGGGATGGAAGCTCAGCCAGTGCTTTCAGTTGTTCCGCGTCAATGACACGACCTTCAACTACGCCGCCTTTCAATTTCAAAGCGTCGTTTTTCTTGGCGAAATCGTTCAAAATTTTAGCTGGTGCTACTGCATCAGTTGTGCTGAATGCGATAGCTGTTGGACCAGTCAAAACTTCATCCAATTCACTCAACTCAGCCGCAGCAGTTGCGCGACGCAGCAATGTGTTCTTCAGGACTTGAAACTCAACGCCAGCTTCACGAAGTTGCTTACGCAGTTCAGTCACTTGGGAAACGTTCAATCCACGGTAGTCAGCTACAACAGTCGAAAGACTGTTTTGCAGTTTTGCAGTAACGACGTCAACCGCGTCTTGTTTTGCTTGAATTACTTTTGCATTTGCCAATGTATACACCTCCTGAAAATTTATGTGTCGGCGTTCTTTCCAAGGAAAGCTTCACCGCTCCTACGCAGGCAGTAGAAAAGCCTCCGCAGAATCACGAAGGCTTGATAAAACGAAAGTTATACGAGCGAGCTCGTTACTTCTTGTTTCTATCACAACACCTCGGTAGGAAATTAAGCACTAAGGCACCTACTGTCTACGGTAAGCATATTCAAGGTTAAGATTGATACCTTAAGTTTCACAACTGTTATAGATTATCAAAATTGACTCAAAGAGTCAACCCTTAATTATCTGAAGACGGTTGTGTTCACACGAGCGCTAGGTCCCATTGTGGAAGAAATCGAGATGCCTTTAAGGTATACACCTTTAGCAGCAGCTGGTTTCGCACGGTTCAAAGCGTCGATAAGAGCTTTAAGGTTATCGTTCAATTGTGCAGCATCAAAGGACACTTTGCCGATTGGCGCGTGAATTTGACCTGCTTTGTCGAGACGGTATTCGATTTTACCGGCTTTGATTTCTTGCACAGCCTTGGAAACATCGAATGTAACTGTGCCAGCTTTAGGGTTAGGCATAAGACCTTTACCACCAAGCAGACGACCCAGTTTACCGACTTCACTCATCATATCAGGTGTAGCTACGCAGACATCAAATTCAAACCAGCCTTGTTGAATTTTGTTGATCATGTCTTGATCACCAACAAAATCAGCGCCAGCAGCTTCAGCCTCTTTCGCTTTTTCACCTTTTGCAAATACAAGCACGCGTTGTGTTTTACCAGTGCCGTGAGGCAGGACAACAACACCACGAACTGCTTGGTCTTGTTTACGCGGGTCTACACCCAGACGAACTGCTGCTTCAACGGTTTCGTCGAACTTAGCAGTCGCTGCCTTTTTCACAAGCTCTACAGCTTCTGAAGGCTCGTAAGTTGCTTCGCTGTTGATCAGCTTAGCAGCTTCTTGGTATTTCTTACCATGTTTAGCCATGAAAATGTTCCTCCTTTGTGGTGTTAGCGGAAATTCCTCCCACATACTTGCGGGTCACGAATGACCGATTCTTCGAAAACTACTAGTCTTCGATTGTGATACCCATACTGCGGGCAGTACCTTCAACCATACGCATTGCAGCTTCAACAGTTGCAGCGTTAAGGTCAGGCATTTTTGTTTCAGCAATTTCACGTACCGCAGCGCGGCCGATTTTTGCTACTTTTTTCTTGTTTGGTTCGCCGGATCCTTTTTCTACTTTAGCAGCGATGCGAAGCAGAACAGCAGCCGGAGGAGTTTTAGTGATGAAAGTAAAGGAACGGTCTTCAAATACTGTAATTTCAACCGGAATGATCAAGCCAGCCTGGTCGGCAGTACGAGCATTAAATTCCTTACAGAATGCCATGATGTTGACACCTGCTTGACCTAACGCCGGACCTACTGGAGGCGCTGGATTCGCTTTCCCTGCAGGAATCTGCAGTTTCACCATTTTAATAACTTTTTTAGCCATGAGTGACACCTCCTTGCAAAAATAGTGGTCTTCGAACGCCAATAGCGCTCTCCCACAAGAAACCCTAGCTTATGTTATATTTTCTCCACTTGAGTGAAATCCAACTCTAGCGGGGTTTCCCGTCCAAACATGTTAACATGCACTTTGATCTTGCTCTTGTCAGCCAAAATCTCTTCCACGGAGCCCACAAAATTCGCAAACGGACCAACCATAATACGTACGGATTCCTTGATTTCGAAATCAATCTTCGCTTTAGGTTCAACCATGCCCATATGCTTCAGAATTTGTTCTACCTCTTCCGGAAGCAAAGCTGTTGGTTTAGACCCTGAGCCTGTCGAACCAACAAATCCAGTAACGCCCGGAGTATTGCGGACAACATACCAGGAATCATCAGTCTGAACCATTTCCACCAAAACATATCCGGGGTAAACTTTACGCATAACGGTTTTTTTCTTACCGTCTTTGTTTACGATTTCTTCTTCCATAGGAACAAGAACGCGGAATATTTTGTCTTCCATGCCCATGGACTCAACACGCTTTTCCAAATTGGCTTTGACCTTATTCTCATACCCAGAATAGGTATGAACGACATACCATCTTTTTTCCATATCAAGCCACCTGGGACCTCTCTAAATAATCGCTTCAATCACAGCGGAAATACCGATGTCCAGAACCCAGAAGTAAATAGCGACAACTACAATCGTACCGAGAACGATCAATGTATAGTTGGTCAATTCTTTACGACTTGGCCAGCGAACCTTTTTGAGTTCACTCCAGCTCTCAGTGAAAAAGGAAAACATAGACTTGAAACTACGTTTCATGCCGACTACACCTCCACAGACTATCTGGTTTCGCGATGAGGAGTTTGCGAGTTACAATACTTGCAAAATTTCTTCATCTCCATGCGGTCGGGGTGATTTCGCTTGTTTTTGGTAGTCGCATAGTTTCTTTGTTTGCAACTTGTACAAGCCAAAGTGATAATTACCCGCATGATGTGCACCTCCCGAGACGTCCTTCTAATTCACATTAGAAGACGCAAATATTGATCCTAAAAAAAAGCCGCGAATTTAGGCCTACCTAAAACACTTTAGCATAATGTCAAGGTCTGTGTCAACGAAAGAATTCCGTTCTGCACTGGGTAATTCCGGGTTTAGTAGTCATATGGCCGTACCCTGTCTTTGGGTCTATCTCTTCCTCACACTTCGCTGTCTTCCTTACCATTATGGGGTATTCCGTCTGTGTATAAACCTACCTTCAACGGCAACGACTAAAATCGGCTCAAATAGTAATTTATGGTGCAAGCACCTAATTCTATCCGAGTGATTTCAAAAAGACTAAAAAAAAGAACTCGATGTCCGAGCCCTCTCTTGTTCATTATATCATCAATTGTCACGTACTTCTAGATATCTTTCTAATTTCCTTTTTACTCGTTGTAGAGCGTTATCAATAGACTTTACATGCCGCTTAAGATCTTCAGCAATCTCTTGATAGGATCTTCCGTCTAAATACAACATCAGAACCTTGCGCTCCAAGTCACTTAGAATCTCCGCCATCTTATCTTCAAGACCAATGAATTCTTCTTGATTAATAATTAGCTCTTCTGGATCTAGAACCTGTGTTCCACAAATGACATCCATAAGTGTTCTATCAGAATCTTCGTCATAAATGGGCTTGTCCAAGGAAACATAAGAGTTCAGCGGAATATGTTTCTGACGAGTGGCCGTCTTAATAGCCGTTATAATCTGTCGTGTAATGCAGAGCTCAGCAAAAGCCTTGAATGAAGAGAGCTTGTCACCTTTAAAGTCACGAATAGCCTTGTATAGACCAATCATTCCTTCTTGTACAATATCTTCACGGTCTGCCCCGATCAAGAAATAAGAGCGGGCTTTAGCACGTACAAAGTTACGGTATTTATTAATCAAGTGTTCTAATGCGCCACTGTCGCCACCACGGAAAGCCTCGACAATATCTTCATCACTTATGAAATCATACTCAGACAGCATTATTTCCTTGAGGTCGACACTCACCAAGAATCCCCCCGGCTGCAACGCAAGACACATCGTTACTTCGCGAAATATAGGATCAGTATATATTATGTTACCTTCCACCGTCAACCGGAGTTTGTCCAAAATCAATCTAGAATAGCATAAATTGGAATAAAATATTTCCTGATTCTTCCTCGATCTCACTGTCTGCGCCATTTTTCCAACTTACTGCGCACATCGGGAGGCAGTTTGTCTTCCAAAGAATGACGAGTAGAACTGACACCGCCAGGTTCAATAGCTTTTTTTACTTGTTTCTGATTCTCTTCAATTTCCAGATGCAATTCCCTTGCCGAAATTCGCAATGCACCTTGTGCAAAAATAATATGCTGCTCTATAAAATCACTCGTAGCCACATAGATCTGCCGGCGCCGATTGCTATATTCCCCAACCAGTCGCTCAATGCATTCATCTGCGGTTTCTTTTTCCTTGGTGAAGTACACCTGGACCTTACCCTGAACAAAAGACCTTCCCAACCCCGGAACACGGTATGCATCAAAAACAGCAATAACTCTTCGTCCAGAGAAAGCCTGGTAATCTGCCAGCAAATCCATCAAGCGGTCGCGTGCTTCCTGCATACCAATCTGGGACAGTGCCACAAGTTCCGGCCAGCCACCGATCATGTTATATCCATCCACAAGCAGCACATCGCGCCAGTCGGCCATAGCTATCCCTGCTGTTGCCGGCGGCGTATCACTTCATACATAATGACTCCTGCGGCGACAGAGGCATTTAATGAATTGATCTTTCCGGCCATCGGCAGCTTAAGAAGTACATCACATTTTTCACGAATCAGGCGTCCCATTCCTTTATTCTCATTGCCGATTACAACAGCTACCGGACCCGTGAAAATATCGGATTGGTATAGATTCTGATCGGTATCCACGTCTGTTCCTACTACCCAGACTCCCTGCTCTTTTAGACGGTCAATGGTCTGACCCAGGTTTGTAACCCGGGCAACCGGAACATACTCCACAGCACCCGCGGATGTTTTGGACACGGTCGCAGTTATCTGAGCCGAACGGCGTTTAGGTACGATTACCCCATGTACTCCAGTACAATCCGCCGTCCGCAGAATCGAGCCCAGGTTATGAGGATCTTCAATTTCATCAAGCAAAATAAGGAATGCCGGTTCTCCTTTGGCTTCTGCTATAGCTAACAGATCATCCACTTCAACATAGGCAAATGGTGCTGCTTGTGCAACCACCCCTTGATGCTGCACGCCTGGTGCCAGTTGATCCAGCTTACGCTTGTCCACATGCTGAATGACAATTCCCGCTTTCCGGGCTTCGGCAACGATGGGTGCTGTCAGATGCTTCTGGGCTGTCTCTGCAATCCAAATTTTATTTAATGTACGACCAGCACGAAGCGCTTCAAGCACAGAATGCTTCCCTGCCAATATTTCCTCTTCAGTCTTCAATTCTTCTTCCATGTTCACTTCTCCTATTTTCTATTTCGCCAAAGCCTATCACGGCTGTTTCAACATAAACTGTATACCCTTGTGCACAATTTCTTCTATTCTCTCCTGTTGTCCTGTGTAGTACAAGTGACCAATCAAGCACTCAAAAGCTGTAGCATGACGGTATTCAAGCACATCCGCATTCTTAGGAACACTTCCCGATTTCGCATTTCTTCCCTGACGGGCGACATCCTTCTCTTCTTCCTTGAGACTAGGCTCCAAAAAGTTCAGAATCGCACACTGTGCTTTAGCGGATACCAGCCCTGTAGCAGAACGATGCAAATGGTTCGGACGCAAATTCGGAAGAGATACTAAATACTGGCGAACAGCCACCTCATAGATAGCATCTCCTACATAAGCTAGAACAATAGGCGAAAGTAGTCGCGCAGGTTTGGAAGGCTCATAAGGAAACCATCCGTTATCAAACTTGCGTTCCTCACTCATTTACGACGCCACCGCATTCCTTGTGGAGTATCCTCAAGCAATATGCCCAAGCGGCCTAATTCATCACGGATCTCGTCAGACCGGCTCCAATTCTTATTCTTACGAGCTTCAACCCGCTCGGCGATCAACCGTTCAACTTCTTCACTTGCAATTTCCTCTTCTAGTTCAGGCGTCAAACGCAGCACAGCATTCATTTCGCCAAAAGCTTGCAGTAATGCAGCAAAATCAGCAGGAGCAGCCTCGTTATTCGCAAGCGTATGGTTTGCCAGGCTCACCCAATCGAACATAGCCGTGATCGCATCAGGCGTATTAAAGTCATCCTGCATTCTAGCATGGAAATTGGCCACTATAGCTGACAGCTTATCATTAATCTCTGAGTTGACCTCACCTTGAGCACCATCAGCAGCGAGTTCAAGCCGATGTTTAACGTTACTCTCTGCAAGCATGATCCGTTCAACGCTCTTTTCGGCGGAAGTCATAGAATCCTCTGAGAAATTCAGCGGGTTACGGTAATGGGTCGATAGCATGAAATAGCGGATAGCTCCTGCTTTAAAACGCTCACGGATGTCTTTTACAAGCCAGCCATTACCGAGCGATTTCGACATTTTCTCGTCTCCGATGTTGATGAATCCATTATGCATCCAGTAATTAGAGAGTGGTTTACCAGTCAGAGCTTCGGTCTGAGCGCATTCACATTCATGATGCGGGAACTGCAAATCTTGTCCACCACCATGGATATCAATCGTATCTCCCAAGAACTCGCGCGCCATAGCCGAGCATTCAATATGCCAGCCGGGACGTCCGTCTCCCCAAGGGCTACTCCAGTGCACTTCACCAGGTTTGGCTGCTTTCCAAAGCACAAAATCCTCCGGTTTTTCCTTACGTGAGTCCACCTCAACACGGATACCAAACTGCAGCTCATCCAGATTCTGACGAGATAATTTACCGTAGTCTTCAAATTTTGAAGTGCGGTAATATACATCGCCGCCGCTTTCGTATGCGTATCCTTTTTCCTCAAGCTCTTTAATAAATCCAATGATCAGCTCCATGCTTTCCGTTACACGGGGATTCAAGGTTGCCGGTTTAACACCAAGCCCTTCCAGGTCGTCACGGTAAGCAGCAATGAAAGTTTCCGCTACCTCTGCTACAGTAGTGTTCATTTCTTCGGCTTTGCGAATCAGTTTATCATCGACATCCGTGAAATTCGTAACATACCGCACCTCATTACCTAACTGCTCCAAGTAATTCCGGACCATATCAAAAACAATTATAGGTCTAGCATTTCCGATATGCATATATCCATAAACGGTTGGACCACACACATACATCTTAACTTTGCCCGGCTCCTGGGGCACAAACTGCTCCTTGCTGCGTGTCATTGTGTTATATATTTGTAAAGCCATCCTTATTCCAGCCCTTTCTGTTCTTCCGGATTCCTTAATACCGGGATGCTTAAATTTCGTAGTCACCAATATACTGCTGAGCTTCTGCTATCCGCTGTGCGGTTTTTTGTTTATCTTCTGCGCCAAGCTTTTCCCTAATTTCTTCGATTTCTTTCTGCAAAAACCGCAGTGAATCGACAAGCGGGTCAGGCATCTTCGTATGATCGAGCCGATCGGATACCCGTTCTCCATTACGTTTTACCACACGACCTGGATTCCCTACTACTGTACTGTTGTTAGGCACTTCACGCAACACAACTGCATTCGAACCTATATTTGAATTGTCACCAATACGAAAAGATCCTAAAACCTTCGCACCGGAACCAATAACTACATTGTTGCCGACCGTGGGATGTCGCTTACCTTTTTCTTTTCCTGTTCCTCCAAGCGTAACCCCTTGATAGATTATAACATCATCACCGATTTCGCAGGTTTCTCCAATAACAATCCCCATACCATGGTCGATAAACAGCCTATTTCCGATGACAGCTCCAGGATGGATCTCAACACCAGTCATAAATCTGCTAAACTGCGAAACCATACGAGCCATTGTATACCAGCGGCGTTTGAAAAAAGAGTGGGCGATCCGGTGACCCCAAATGGCGTGCAAGCCGGCATATGTGAAGACAACCTCGAACCAGCTGCGGGCAGCAGGATCGTTATCAAATACCGCCCGAATGTCCGACTTAATATGCTTAAACATCACGGTTCCTCTCTTCTTAACTTCCTTATCTCCTGTTTACAGGTACACAAGAAAGGTATTGTCTCCAGGCCCATCATCCTTATCATACATATGCGGTGAGTGTTCGCTTGGTTTGTTATCTCGTAGAAATATAAGACAAAGAGTATTGTATGAAAATTATTTTTGCTTATATTTAGACAAAAAACGCCCCTGCAGCATAATGCTGCAGAGACGTTTAACCGCGGTTCCACTCTGCTTGAACGAATCAAATGAGCCGCTATTGTAACAAACGGCAGAATTTCTTCGTTCCACTTGGCATCATTAACGGCGACGTTCCCGGCGCGATCTAATGAGCCTTAAAAAGGTCATTCAACCGTGCAGCTCACAGGCGCATGTTCTGCCCCGGACAAATGAATAACTCCCAGCCCGAAAGGGTGTCCCTTTCTCGGTTATTCTCTCTGGCAATTGTCTTCAATGGACGTACTTCTCCTGATCACAGCTATTATCATATAATTCTATCTTAGCGCAAAAGACAAGATACTGACAAGGGGGTTTAGTCGTATGAAATACGACCTTAAGCGCCCTTAATTTGTGATTTCAAACGTTCGATGACCCGGTTTTTGCCGAGCAAAGCAATGGTTATATTAAGATCACGTCCGTGCGTTTGTCCGGTCAGAGCCACACGAATTGGCATAAAGAGTGCTTTGCCCTTATGACCTGTTTCTTTCTGTACTTCCTTAATCAGAACAGCCATGTTGCTTGCACTGAAATCCTGACAGGCTTCAACCTTAGCCAGAAAAGCAGACAATACCTCAGGAACTTGGCTTTCAGCCAGAACCTGTGCTGCTTCCGTTTCTAATTCTAGGTGACTGCGGAAGAACAGTTCCGATAGCGCCACGATGTCAGAAGCTGCAGTCATCTGCTCTTGATACAACGCGACAAGGCTTTCCGCCCATGCTTGTTGCTCTTCGTTCAGCTCAGCAGGTATTTTACCCGCTTTTTGCAAATGCGGAATAGCTAGTGCAGAGATCCGTTTAGGATCAGCATGTTTAATATAATGATTATTCAGATGCGCCAGCTTGTTTTTATCGAACACAGCCGGGCTTTTGGACAAACGGTCCGCATCAAAAATAGAAATAAGTTCTTCTTTACTGAAGATCTCTTCTTCTCCCTCTGGAGACCAGCCAAGCAGAGAAATGAAGTTAACCAGAGCCTCAGGCAAGTAACCCAATTCATCATATTGCTCGATAAACTGAATAACGGATTCATCCCGTTTGCTGAGCTTCTTGTGGTTGTCGCCAACAATAAGCGTCATGTGACCAAATAAAGGTGGCTCCCAGCCAAGCGCTTCATAGATCATAAGCTGGCGGGGTGTGTTGGAAATATGGTCTTCTCCACGCAATACGTGGGTAATAGCCATCAGATGATCGTCAACAGCTACCGCGAAGTTATAGGTCGGAATTCCGTCCTTCTTCACAATAACAAAGTCACCCATTTCTTTTGTGTCAAAAGAAATACTGCCTTTTACGAGATCATCAAACGCATACGTACGATCTTCTGGCACACGGAAGCGAATGCTGGCCACTCGTCCCTCAGCTTCAAAAGCTAAACGTTGCTCTTCAGTCAGATCACGGTGTTTGCCAGAATAACGAGGCGTTTCTCCGCGAGCAGTCTGTTCTTCACGTTCCGCTTCCAGCTCTTCCTCTGTGCAATAGCAGCGGTAAGCCAAACCTCTGTCCAGCAAATCCTGCCAATGTACACGATATAAGTCAAGACGTTCTGTCTGACGATAAGGTCCGTACTCTCCGCCCACATCAACGCTCTCATCCCAATCCATACCCAGCCATTTCAAATACTTAAGCTGGCTCTCTTCACCACCAGCGACATTGCGCTTTACGTCTGTATCTTCAATTCTGATAATGAATTTACCGCCTTTATTACGGGCGAACAGATAGTTAAACAGCGCCGTTCTGGCGTTACCTATATGTAAATGTCCCGTAGGGCTCGGTGCGTAACGCACCCGGACTTCATCCGTCATTGTATTCCCTCCGCTTCATATGGTTGAACTTAATTTACTACTTAGACCATCTCAAGATGATATCACATCTTGGAGTAGACAGACAATAGATTGTGCGGCAATTCCTTCGCCGCGTCCGGCAAAACCAAGCTGCTCAGTTGTAGTAGCTTTAACATTCACCTTGGACGGGTCGGCATTAAGCGCACGTGCGATAATCTCGGTCATTTGTGGAATGTACGGAGCCATCTTAGGCTTTTGGGCGATAATCGTTGAATCAATATTTCCCAGCTTATATCCTCGCTCACGAGCAAGTGCCCATACCTCTTCTAATAACTTCAAGCTATCTGCGTCCTTAAAAGCTGGATCTGTATCCGGAAAATGTCTGCCAATATCACCAAGTCCAAGTGCGCCTAGAATCGCGTCACTAACTGCATGCAGCAGCACATCTGCATCGGAATGCCCAAGCAATCCTTTTTCATAAGGAATCGTAACTCCCCCAATAATACAAGGCCTGCCCTCTACCAGCTGATGCACATCAAATCCTTGTCCTACAGCGATCATGATTGTCCCTCTCCCCTGTTTCTTTCTGTGAATTCTGCATAATCCAAATCATCAGGTGTCGTAATCTTAATATTTCTGTAGCTTCCCTCTACCACAGAAACCGGAATCCCCGCACGCTCCGCCAAGCTGGAGTCATCGGTGCCCAGAAAGCCATCCCGCTCTGCCGCTGCATAAGCCTCCAGCAAATCAGAAAGACGAAAAGTCTGCGGGGTTTGAATCGCCCACAGACTTCGCCGATCCGGCGTAGACAGTACTTGTCCTTCATTATCCACCTGTTTGATCGTATCCTTGACGGGTACAGCAAGAACCGAAGCACCCATCTGCTTCGCTCGTTCGTAGCAAGCCTCAATTTCATTTGGCTGTACAAACGGACGAACACCATCATGTACCATTACCCACTGTGTCGTAAGTTTCAACAACCCTTTATGTACGGAATGCTGACGCTCAGATCCACCAGTTACTATAGCCTTAACCTTGTCCAGCTTATAGAGCTGTATCCATTCCCGGCAGCGTTTAATATCCTCTTCACCGGTTACGAGCACGATTTCAGAGATCAATTCGTGCTGCTGGAATACCTCCAGCGTATGAACGATAATCGGCTTCCCCTGCAGTAACAAATATTGCTTGCTCTCCGCAGTTCCCATTCGCGTTCCTCTGCCTGCCGCCACAATGACGACGCCCACACTGTTTGACATTAATCTGGCTCCTGTCTTTCACGTATAATCCCATCATAACGTGTTTGGCGGGCATTTCCAACCCATAGGACAGTCCCCATACACTTTATCTTCACTTATTGCGCTTTTTCCAAAAGTTTTGGCTTAGCAAATATCATTCGGCCAGCCGAAGTTTGCAGCACGCTAGTGACCAGAACCTCCATCGTAGTCCCGATATATTCACGTCCGCCTTCTACAACAATCATCGTTCCATCGTCTAAGTAGGCTACCCCTTGCCCATGTTCTTTGCCATCCTTAATGACCTGAACTACGATTTCCTCACCAGGCAGCACTACAGGCTTCACAGCATTCGCCAGATCGTTAATATTCAGAACGGAAACACCCTGCAATTCGCAAACCTTATTTAAGTTGAAATCATTAGTGACTACTTTACCTTGCAGTACCTTCGCTAACTTCACTAACTTACTGTCAACCTCAGAGATTTCTTCAAAATCTCCCTCATAGATCAATACCTTCACATCAAGCTCTTTTTGAATTTTATTGAGTATATCAAGCCCACGCCGTCCCCGGTTCCGCTTCAACAAATCCGAAGAATCAGCAATATGCTGGAGCTCTTCAAGCACGAATTCAGGTATGACAATGGTTCCCTCAATAAATCCCGTCTTACAAATGTCAGCGATTCTTCCATCGATAATAACACTTGTGTCGAGGATTTTATGTTCCTCAAGCCCGCGGCCTTCCGGCTCAGCCGCTTGGCCCCAGCGTCCAGATGTCCACAGCGCAGCAAGCTCCTCTTTTTTCTCCAAACCGATCCGCAGCCCCAGATATCCAAAAGCTAACGTAGCTGGCACTTGCAGCAGCTGCCCAGCTTTCCCAAGCCAGATCATTGCAGGGTATAACAGGAGAGATAACAGAAGCCCCCCTGTTAGCCCAGCTGCACTTGCAGCTAATTCATTCATTGGAATACGCGAACAGTAGTGAACCGCCTCCCGCAGTTTTGAACCTCCCCATTCCGCGCATAAAGACCCCGCAAACAAAAAAATAATGGCACCCAGCACCGTAAATAAAATGCTTCCTTCTACAGGTAAGCTTTCACCCAGCTTTTCCATCCCCTTGGGGAATCCTCTTTCGAGCGCATGGTATAGCGAAAAACCTGACCAAGCACCACATATTAAGGCAAAAGACAAAATCACTTTTTTCCACATAACCTAACGCACCTCCTTTTTATTCATCCTAAATGGATCTATTCCTCACCAGTATGTTCCAATTTTCAAGACGATAAACTTGGGGTAGCGCTGGAAATGCAAAAAGGCTTTGCCATCCCCTAGGGAAGACAAAACCTTTGGTCATAATTTATTCAGTTACCTTACCTTATGGACCGATTAACCGTTCTTGGAGTGATACACTTTATCTTCTGAACGGCTACGACGACGATGACGGCGTCTGGCAGTCAACCGATCAATATTTTGCTTAAAGCCGTATAATGCGTAAATTCCAAGTAAGACAAAGATCAGCTTAGCGATTTGCTCTGGGAACACTACAGCTACAGCCACTGCAACAACAATAACCACTGGCGCTCCAACCACCGCTTTTTTCGGCAATCCAATCTTTTTGAAATTAGGATATTTAACAGTGCTGACCATCAAATAGGATAAGAGCAGTGTAGCAACGATCATAAACGGAGCCGAAACATCTTTATTAAAAAGAGCTAATGTGGCCAGTACACCACCTGCAGCAGGAATTGGCAAACCGATAAAATAACCCGGAACCCCCGGACGAACATTAAAACGGGCTAAGCGCAAAGCACCAAACACCGGAAAAATCGCAGTTACTGTCCAGCCTAATGCAGAGCTCAAATCCTGCAGGCTTGAGACGTACAAAATAACGGCCGGTGCGACTCCGAAAGAAACGACATCAGATAAGGAGTCCAACTCCTTGCCAAATTCGCTTTCGCATTTTAGAGCGCGAGCTACTCGACCATCTAAGCCGTCTAACAGCATAGCAATAATAACCATGATAGCGGCCATGCTAATCTTACCGTCAAACGCCATCATGATACCAAACATTCCGAGCATCAAATTACCTATCGTAAAAAGACTCGGAATTGATTTTTGTATCATTTCTTCACCTCAATTTTCTAACTTTGGCCTTTAACGTCCCCAATATTACGTGATTGTATGTTATTTACATTTGCCTGTCAATAAGAACTTGCTTCTGTAAACGTTTGAGCCCATCCTGAATATTACGGGCCCGCACCTCCCCAATTCCGTCCACTTCATCCAATTCAGCTATGCTTGCGGACATCAAATTAGGCAGCATTTCAAACCGCTCCACCAGATTGTGAATGATCACATTCGGAAGCCGCGGAATTTTGTTAAGCAGGCGATAACCACGTGGAGTCACCACTTCTTCAGAGGTAATTGCCGTAGAAGAATAACCCAGTATACGGGCAATATGGTTGTCATCCATCAGATCATCATCGCTTATCCGTTTGAGACCGGCGATAATTTCACGGATTTTATCTTCCTGCTCTTCCTTAGCATAGTCTCTGTATAGAAGCCATGCTTCTTCCTCTGTATTTCCAACCAGTTCTTCCATCTGCATGCTGATCAGGCGTCCTTCGTTGCCCAATTCGTTGATATAGCGTTTGATCTCCATTTTTATGCGCAAAACCATCTCTACACGCTGGATAACGCCCACTACTTCAGCAACGGTAACAATGCCCTCATATTCTGAAGCTGACAAATTCGTCAGTCCTTGCGTGAGCACTGCTTTATACTTCTCGAGTGTCTGAATCGCTTGGTTAGCCTTTGCCAAAATAGCCCCGATCTCTTTGAGTGCATAACGTATCGAGCCTTGATAAAGCGTGATGATATTGCGGCGTTGTGAAATGGAAACCACCAGCTTACCCGTTTGCTTCGCTACCCGCTCCGCGGTGCGGTGACGGATCCCCGTCTCGATGGATGAGATAGAGGAATCCGGTATAAGTTGTGTATTAGCATACAATATACGCTTTAAATCCTCACTTAGAATAATAGCTCCGTCCATTTTAGCTAGCTCATATAAATAATTGGGCGAAAAATCGCAGTTAATGGAGAATCCGCCATCCACTACGTCCATCACCTCAGGACTGTACCCTACGACAATAAGTGCCCCTGTCTTAGCGCGCAGCACATTCTCCAAACCTTCCCGAAAAGGTGTACCCGGTGCCGCCAGTCTGAGCAGATCATTCATATTCTCTAATTGGTTATATTCTTTCATATCCCTGTGCCCCCTAATCTAACGCGACCGATAGTGCATCTGCTACGGTACTGACGCCAATAATCTGGATATCTTGCGGGTGCTTCCATCCCTTCATGCTCTTTTCAGGCATAATCACCCGCCGGAAGCCAAGCTTTGCGGCCTCCTTAACGCGCATTTCCGCGCGCGAAACGCCTCTTACCTCACCGGTAAGTCCTACTTCTCCGAAGAAAACGTCGTAAGGTTTTGTTGAAATATCACGAAAACTGGAGGCGATACTAATAGCTACAGCTAGATCAATCGCCGGTTCATCCAGCTTTACTCCCCCGGCAACATTCAGGTATGCATCCTGATTTTGCAGGAACATGCCCATCCGTTTCTCGAGTACAGCGATAATAAGTGCCATCCGCTGGTGATCCATGCCTGTGCACATTCGCCGTGGGGAAGGGAAGTGGGTGGCAGCAACAAGTGCCTGAAGTTCTACAAGCACAGGTCTAGTTCCCTCCATACTTGCCACCACAGTAGAACCAGCCACGCCAAGCGGACGTTCCGATAAAAAGAGCTCCGATGGATTCTCTACTTCGGTAAGTCCCGCTTCACCCATTTCGAAAATGCCGATTTCATTCGTAGAGCCAAAGCGGTTTTTTACAGCCCGCAAAAGTCTATACGTATGATGCCGCTCACCCTCAAAATACAGCACGCAGTCCACCATATGTTCAAGCATCCGTGGTCCAGCAATAGCCCCTTCCTTGGTAACATGACCAACGAGAACTGTTGCAATTCCACGAATCTTAGCGATACGCATAAATCTTGTCGTACACTCCCGAACCTGGGTCACGCTGCCTGGCGCACTCGTTACTTCTGGCATAAATACGGTCTGAATAGAATCGATGACAAGAAATTGTGGCTGGATTTGTTCGATCGCTTCTTCTATGCTTTCCATATTTGTCTCACATAGTACATAAAGCTCCGTTGACAACGCATCGAGGCGATCCGCGCGCAGCTTAGTTTGCCTTACCGATTCTTCGCCCGAGATATACAATACTCGCAATCCCTGTGTTGTAAGGGCGTGCGAGGTCTGTAATAAGAGCGTAGATTTACCGATTCCTGGGTCTCCCCCTACTAGTACCAGCGATCCTGGTACGATCCCCCCACCGAGAACACGGTTAAGCTCACCTATACCTGTCAGTATGCGCGGTTCCTTGTCACTTTCTATACTTATGATCGACTGTGCCTTTTCTTTACTATGAAAAATAGGGGCATTCATTCCCTGTGTTTTGACTACGCTTTCCGTTTCCTCCACCATGGAGTTCCAAGCCTGGCACCCTGGGCATTTCCCGAACCATTTTGGCGATTCGTATCCACAGTCGGTGCAAAAAAATTTTGTTTTTGCTTTAGCCATTTGTTCTCCTTACGGTCCGAACTGTTTACAATTCGGATCATTTTCTTCTAATGAAAGTTTACCATTTCTACCCCTTTAACGAAAGGTCATTCGGTATTTGCATTAAATGTATATTTTAAATTGATCTATTTCCAATAAAAAAAGCTTCCGCTCCTCTATAAATAAGGAGCGAAAGCCTTGTTTATTTTATTCGGATTCTACTTCTTTTTCAAGCGCTGGCGCTACTGGAGCGTCCACTTTAGTCACCACAAGTTCTCCCCCGACCTCATCAATATTGAGGGAATCACCCTTTTGGATATTTCCTCTCAACAATTCCTCAGAAAGACGGTCCTCAATATGCTTCTGAATTGCCCGGCGCAATGGACGTGCACCAAAGGCTGGGTCATAACCTTCTTTAGCCAAGAAGGCCTTCGCTGCATCCGTGAGTACGAAATCAACATCATATTCACGCAGGCGCTTGCGCAGCTCATCAGACATCAACGTAACGATCTCAGCGATATGTTTCTCATCGAGTGAGTGGAAGACGATGATTTCGTCGATCCGGTTCAAGAACTCTGGACGGAAGCTCTTCTTGAGCTCTTCCATAACCTTGCCCTTCATATTGCCGTATTCTGCTCCTGCATCTTGCACAGCCGTGAATCCAAGCGTTGAATTCTTCTTGATTGCCTGTGCGCCTACGTTAGAGGTCAGAATGATAAGTGTATTGCGGAAGTCAACTACCCGGCCTTTGGAGTCGGTAAGGCGACCATCTTCAAGCACTTGCAGCAAAATGTTGAATACTTCCGGATGTGCTTTTTCAATTTCATCAAGCAGTACTACCGAGTATGGTTTACGACGTACCTTCTCTGTTAATTGGCCGCCTTCTTCATAGCCGACATATCCAGGAGGGGCACCAACTAAACGGGACGTGGAGTGCTTTTCCATGTATTCCGACATATCAATACGGATGACCGCATTCTCATCGCCGAACATGGCTTCAGCAAGCGCACGTGCCAACTCAGTTTTACCTACACCCGTAGGACCGAGGAAGATAAAGGAGCCCATTGGACGTTTCGGATCTTTAAGACCCGCACGCGCCCGGCGCAATGCCCGGCTGACAGCCTTAACAGCTTCGTCCTGACCAATCACTCGTTCATGCAGCAGAGCTTCCATGTTAAGCAGACGGTCGGTCTCTTCTTCCTTCAGCTTGCTTACAGGGATTCCCGTCCAGCTTGCAACAACCTGTGCGATATCTTCAGGTGTAACTTCAGAATCGGTGCGTCCTTGTTTTTCTTTCCACTGGTTCTTAGTCGTATCAAGCTCTTCACGGATTTTTTGCTCCGTATCACGCAGGGCAGCCGCTTTCTCAAACTCTTGGCTCTGAACAGCGGAATCCTTCTCCTTGCGGATATCATCCAAGCGCATTTCTAGTTCCTTCAGATTTGGCGGGATAGTGTAAGAGTGAAGCCTTACTTTAGACCCTGCTTCATCGATAAGGTCAATGGCTTTATCCGGCAGGAAACGATCCGGAATGTAACGATCAGACAGCTTTACAGCTTCCACGATAGCTTCATCCGTAATTTTCACACGGTGATGTGCTTCATAACGATCGCGAAGTCCAAATAGAATTTGTACCGCTTCTTCTGGAGATGGCTGATCCACCGTAATGGGTTGGAAACGGCGCTCCAAAGCTGCATCTTTTTCAATATATTTACGATATTCATCCAGCGTAGTCGCACCGATGCACTGAAGTTCTCCGCGGGCTAAAGCCGGCTTAAGAATGTTGGAAGCATCAATAGCACCTTCTGCGCCACCAGCACCGATCAGCGTATGAAGCTCATCGATAAAGAGTACGATATTCCCCGCTTGGCGAATCTCATCCATGATTTTCTTGAGGCGGTCTTCAAACTCACCGCGATATTTAGTACCAGCCACTACCGAGCCCATATCGAGCGTCATTACGCGTTTGTCGCGCAGTGTTTCTGGAATTTCATTATTAATGATCTTTTGGGCCAAGCCTTCAGCAATAGCTGTTTTACCAACCCCAGGTTCACCTATCAACACCGGGTTGTTCTTCGTCCGGCGGCTCAGTACCTGAATAACACGTTCAATTTCCTTGCTACGACCGATAACTGGATCCAGGTTGCCATCCTTGGCATAAGCCGTCAAATCGCGTGCTAGACCGTCTAGAGTCGGTGTGCTGACATTAGCAGGTGTTCCGCTATGACTGGATGCAGCCTCGCTGCTTCCCAGAAGCTGAAGCACTTGCTGACGAGCTTTGTTCAAGCTGATGCCTAGGTTATTAAGCACACGAGCCGCGACACCTTCTCCTTCACGAATAAGTCCTAGCAGAATATGCTCAGTGCCGACATACGTATGTCCCAGCTTGCGGGCTTCGTCCATCGACAACTCGATTACTTTTTTGGCGCGAGGAGTATAAGCAATGTTCGTAGGTTGTTCTTGGCCTCTGCCAATCAGTGTCTCCACTTCGTCCTGGATTTTTTCAAGACCCAGACCCAAAGCGATTAATGCTTTAGCAGCAATGCCGTCTCCTTCACGAATAAGTCCTAGCAAAATATGTTCTGTGCCAATATTGTTGTGTCCTAAACGAACAGCTTCTTCCTGCGCTAGCGCTAGCACTTTTTGTGCGCGTTCCGTAAATCTTCCAAACATCATATCTCCTGCACCTCCATGAATAATAAATATCTATATTAATGTTGTGTTCCCAGTGTTTCTCGGAGCAGTTTCGCCCGATACATATCCCGTTCAGTGGCGTTCATCTCGTCACCGAACATTTTTTGCAGAAATCCTGGCTGTGTCTTAACGTTAAGCTCATTAAGCACGGAAATCGAAGGGCCTTCCAGTATACCAAGGTCAACCCCAAGTCTCACATCAGACAGCCGTTGTGCGGATTCTTTAAGCTCCATTAGAGCAGCGTAACACAAAATCCCATAAGATCTTTTCACTCGGTCTGTAATTCTTAAAGCGGAATCTACAAGCAGCCTTTCACGGGCATTTCGTTCATGCTCTATAATCTGGGTGACTACACTGTGAAGGTTCTCGATGATTTCACTTTCTGTTTGACCGAGAGTAATCTGATTGGAAATTTGAAAGATGTTCCCTACTGCTTCGCTGCCCTCACCATAAATTCCTCTTACAGTCAATCCCACTTGGTTCACTGCTGACAATATGCGATTGATCTGTTGGGTCATTACTAGTGCTGGCAAATGCAGCATTACTGAGGCACGCAGCCCTGTACCCACATTGGTGGGACAACTGGTCAAGTATCCTCTTTTATCATCAAAAGCGTAATTCACAGCCGATTCGAAGATATCATCGATGGCTGTCGCACGTTCCCATGCTTCTCTTACCTGAAGACCCGGGAACAGACATTGGATCCGCAGATGGTCTTCTTCGTTAATCATGATGCTGACCGACTCATCTTCATTTAATATCACAGCTGCGCCACGTGAATCATTAGCCAGATTAGGACTGATGAGATGTTTCTCGACCAATACCTTTTTATCCAGTTCATTCACTTCAGCAAGCTTTATCAGTTGAAAAGATCCGAATACGGCAGCAGTTTCCCCATGAAACACAGGGGCCAGCAGCTCTAATACTTCTTCCGATTGCTCTAAGGAAGCAAGCATAGGGAATGGAAGATGCTCTAAATTACGTGCAATACGCATACGGCTGCTAATTACAATCTCGGAGTGACTGCCTCCCGAGCGCATCCAATCACTAAGCGCTTGTTCAGTAAATCGGAGACTTGACATGTCATATCCCCCCTATATATCAAAGACTTTACTCTTGTGCCATTTCTTTTTCAAGTTGGCGAATTTGATCCCGCAGCTCTGCCGCAGTTTCGAATTCCTCCTGTGCGATACTTTGCTGTAATTCCAGCTTCAATTCATCAATTTGCCGCTTGAACACAATTTGTGCTCCAGCACGTTTAGGAATCTTGCCTACATGCGAAGTGCTGCCATGCACCCGTTTAAAGAGCGGGTCCAGTGCACTGTTAAAATATTTATAACAGGAGCTGCAGCCAAAACGACCCAATTTGCTAAACTGCGAGTACGTCATTCCACAATTCTCACATTGCAGACTCTGCGTAGTCTTCGTAGCAGCCGTCTTTTCCTTACCGGCCCCTTCAAGATCAAGCAGACCGGACAGCAAGCTGTGAATGGAGAATCCTCCAGCAGTTCCCGGGATCAGTTCACCCTTCTCCCGCGCACAGCTCTCGCAGATATGAAATTCTGTCTTCTCTCCATTCACGATCTTGGTGAAATGGAGTGTTGCTGGCTTGACGCCACATTCCTGACATTGCATAAGCGAAAGCCCCTCCCTTATGATTGACAATTATTTGCCTAACAAAGAGATTAACATCGCCTTCATAATCTTGGCCCGAATCTCATCCCGATATGGAATCTTAACCGTTAGGCAATCCCGAGAAACAGCAGCGCGCATAAGACACGCCTCACGCTTGCTTAGAAAACCAGCTTCCTCCAGTTGATAAATCAACCCTTCGGCAGCGTTTTGATCTATCCCGCCACCTATAGTATGGTTTAAATGGGCATGCAGTGCCACGTTGGGCGGCAATTCAAAACGTTGAATACGAATATATCCCCCGCCACCACGCTTACTTTCCACCACATAGCCTTTTTCCAGTGTAAAGCGTGTACTAATAACATAATTGATCTGTGACGGTACGCATGAGAACTGGTCCGCCAGGTCATTTCGCTGGATTTCCACCGTACCTTCGGGACTTTCATGCAAAATATTCTTCAGATATTGTTCAATAATATCAGAGATATTGCGCATCACTCATCCTCCAGTGCTCTTTAAAGCTTCATAATATCGCTTGCGCCCGCATCCTTAATGACATTCATTAGTGAACTTCATTCATATAAGTCTGAAGAAAACTTCACAAATTCAGAGGATCGCACTGTATGTCATCAGGTGCGTTGACTTTGACTTTCTTTGACTTTTTAATATTATAACATATTCTGTGCTAATTCCAAGTGGATTCTCTTATTTTTCACTTTTTTCAGCGAATGTATTCGGAAATAAAGAACTCTCCCAGCATCTTTCGAAGGGGAGAGCCTAATTATTTTCTAAAAATGATCAAAAAGTGCAGTTTCAGCTTGCGGTATGATTTCTTCGAGCCATTCCAGAGCCCTCGGATTACCAGTCACACGTCCATAACGAGCCAGCTCTGCCGGGCGTTTATATCCAAACATTAGAATCGTCAGCGTACCAATATCACAGCTTAAGTCAGCTGCATCCCGTTCACCCTCTATACGCAAGAAAGCTGCTGCTCCCTTTTCGGAGACAGTCCATTCCCACAACCCGTCATTCCATGGGGCATATTTATCTTCAATATAGATAACCTGTTTCTTCTGACTGTTGTGACGCTTAAAAGAATAACTCTCCACGAATGCTTTAGCATTAACAATACGCGCCATAAAATAAGGATAATTCTCCTGCTCTATACGCGGATCAGGCAGCAAAAAGGGTAACATATCATCGGATGGCACCAGTTTTAGCGATGCACCGGTCACCATCGAATCGTGATTCGCAAGAAATGTCCACAGCCCCTGCCGGGCCTGTTCGTTCAAAAACACAAATTCATCAATGACCAGCTCTCTATTTTCTATCTTATATAGTACGTATCCTTCAGGTTCCCCAAGCTGTGAATAAAATACCGCAGTCTGACCTTCATCATCCAGAACAGAGCTCTCCCACCAGTCCAAATCACGCTTAAGTGTTCCGTTATATCTAACTGCAAAACGATTGTATAAGTTGTCCAATACTTCGATATCTATAACACCACGTCTTACCTTGCCCTCAACTTCAACCTTCTTGGGGAACCTGGCAACAGGAATGGAGTATTTCTTATATTCACAATAAACTTCCCAACCAAATTTGCGATAAAAGGGGATCAGGAACGGATGCAGAAAAGATAATGTCTGCCCCGCCTCATTCATCGTTTGCAGCGTATGCGCCAGGAGCTTTGCCACATGCCCCTGTCTGCGATTCTCTGGCCATGTCGCTACCCCTGCGAGCCCTCCCATAGGTACTAATCTACCTTGTATGTACACTTCGAACGGAAGAAGAGTAAGTTTAGCTTCCAAAGTACCTTCTTCAAAAGCACCCCATACGCGTTCTGCTTTAAATCTTTCCTTAGCATTCGCCCTTTTCTCACTGGGCAGCTTGTATTGAAAAGCATATTCAGATAAATCCATGCTTAGATCAAACTCTTCTGAGTGCAACTGTCTGATATCCACAAAACTCACCTCATCATTTATGAATTTACTTTTATGGTTAGTATAACAAGAGAGTTTATTGTGTGCGAATTATAAGGATATTTTTCGAACTTTTTTTAGTTATCCACAGCCTTAGGCAGTTTTAAAAATAGTCTTGTAATCTTGTTCTATTCAAGTTAAAATAATTATCCACTTATTAATCCCTCTATCCACATAAATATGACTATATCCACAGCAACCCGTGTATTACTTAGGTTTTCTGTTGACAGATCTACATAAATATGTACTTAATCCACACCATTTGGTGATTTTTTGCCTTTTAATCATCTATCCACATGTGCGTAAGTTTTCTGCAAATTCCAATGAATTATCCACAAGTTTTCCACAATCTATAATAGACGCAAAAAAGCCACTGTCGAGTTATCAACAGTGGTCTATTTGTGCTTGGCAACGTCCTACTCTCCCAGGACCCTTCGGTCCAAGTACCATCGGCGCTGGAGGGCTTAACGGTCGTGTTCGGGATGGGTACGCGTGGAACCCCTCCGCTATCGCCACCAAACATGCATCTGTGAAACAGACGCTGCCGCGTGAAATTCGGTTCATCACCAGAAGTGACAATGAATTTCTAAGCGTGTTACAGGCTTGATGCCTGAAAACTGAATCCGAAACGAATCTGCATTCTACATATAGGATAAGCCCTCGACCGATTAGTATTGGTCAGCTCCATGCATTGCTGCACTTCCACCTCCAACCTATCTACCTCGTCGTCTTCAAGGGGTCTTACTAATTGGGAAATCTCATCTTGAGGGGGGCTTCACGCTTAGATGCTTTCAGCGCTTATCCCGTCCGTACGTAGCTACCCAGCCATGCTCCTGGCGGAACAACTGGTGCACCAGCGGTACGTCCATCCCGGTCCTCTCGTACTAAGGACAGCTCCTCTCAAATTTCCTGCGCCCACGACAGATAGGGACCGAACTGTCTCACGACGTTCTGAACCCAGCTCGCGTACCGCTTTAATGGGCGAACAGCCCAACCCTTGGGACCTACTTCAGCCCCAGGATGCGATGAGCCGACATCGAGGTGCCAAACCTCCCCGTCGATGTGGACTCTTGGGGGAGATAAGCCTGTTATCCCCAGGGTAGCTTTTATCCGTTGAGCGATGGCCCTTCCATGCGGTACCACCGGATCACTAAGTCCGACTTTCGTCCCTGCTCGACTTGTAGGTCTCGCAGTCAAGCTCCCTTATGCCTTTGCACTCTGCGAATGATTTCCAACCATTCTGAGGGAACCTTGGAACGCCTCCGTTACTCTTTAGGAGGCGACCGCCCCAGTCAAACTGCCCGCCTGACACGGTCCCCGTACCCGATAAGGGTACTAGGTTAGAACCTAGATACGATCAGGGTGGTATCCCAACGGCGCCTCCACCGAAGCTTGCGCTCCGATTTCTACGGCTCCCACCTATCCTGTACAGATCGTACCCAAATTCAATATCAAGCTGCAGTAAAGCTCCATGGGGTCTTTCCGTCTTGTCGCGGGTAACCTGCATCTTCACAGGTATTAAAATTTCACCGGATCTCTCGTTGAGACAGCGCCCAAGTCGTTACGCCATTCGTGCGGGTCAGAATTTACCTGACAAGGAATTTCGCTACCTTAGGACCGTTATAGTTACGGCCGCCGTTTACTGGGGCTTCGGTTCATAGCTTCGGGTTACCCCTAACCACTCCCCTTAACCTTCCAGCACCGGGCAGGCGTCAGCCCGTATACTTCGCCTTGCGGCTTCGCACAGACCTGTGTTTTTGCTAAACAGTCGCTTGGGCCTTTTCACTGCGGCCCCCTCGTGCTATTCACACTACCGGGGCACCCCTTCTCCCGAAGTTACGGGGTCATTTTGCCGAGTTCCTTAACGAGAGTTCTTCCGCGCGCCTTAGAATTCTCTTCTCGCCTACCTGTGTCGGTTTGCGGTACGGGCACCTTCTCCTGGCTAGAGGCTTTTCTTGGCAGTGTGAGATCATGACCTTCGCTACTACAATTTTCGCTCCCCATCACAGCCCAGCCTTATCGATGTGCGGATTTGCCTACACATCAGCCTCACTGCTTAGACGGACATCCATCAGTCCGCGTCACTACCCTCCTGCGTCACCCCATCGCTCATAGCGGATTACGGTGGTACAGTAATTTCAAACTGTTGTCCTTCGACTACGCCTTTCGGCCTCGCCTTAGGTCCCGACTTACCCTGAGCGGACGAGCCTTCCTCAGGAAACCTTGGGCTTTCGGCGGATCAGATTCTCACTGATCTTTTCGTTACTCATACCGGCATTCTCACTTGTGTAGTGTCCAGCGCTCTTTTCAGTACACCTTCAACCCCTACACAACGCTCCCCTACCCCAGATACATACGTATCTAGCCATAGCTTCGGTGGTGTGTTTAGCCCCGTTACATTTTCGGCGCAGAGTCACTCGACCAGTGAGCTATTACGCACTCTTTCAATGGTGGCTGCTTCTAAGCCAACATCCTGGTTGTCTGTGCAACTCCACATCCTTTCCCACTTAACACACACTTGGGGACCTTAGCTGATGGTCTGGGCTGTTTCCCTTTTGACAATGGATCTTAGCACTCACTGTCTGACTCCCGGCAATAAGTATATGGCATTCGGAGTTTGACTGAGCTTGGTAATCCTTGCGGACCCCGCACCCAATCAGTGCTCTACCTCCACTACTCTTATACCGAGGCTAGCCCTAAAGCTATTTCGGGGAGAACCAGCTATCTCCGAGTTCGATTGGAATTTCTCCGCTACCCCCACCTCATCCCCGCACTTTTCAACGTACGTGGGTTCGGGCCTCCAGTGCGTGTTACCGCACCTTCACCCTGGACAGGGGTAGATCACACGGTTTCGGGTCTACGTCCACATACTAATTCGCCCTATTCAGACTCGCTTTCGCTGCGGCTCCACCTTCTCGGCTTAACCTTGCATGTTAAACGTAACTCGCCGGTTCATTCTACAAAAGGCACGCCATCACCCATTAATAGGGCTCTGACTTTTTGTAAGCACACGGTTTCAGGTTCTATTTCACTCCCCTTCCGGGGTGCTTTTCACCTTTCCCTCACGGTACTGTTTCACTATCGGTCGCCAGGTAGTATTTAGCCTTAGCAGATGGTCCTGCTGGATTCATACGGGGTTTCACGTGCCCCGCACTACTCGGGATCCGTCTCGGAGAGAACACAGTTTAGGTTACAGGGCTTTTACCTCTATCGCGGGCCTTTCCAGACCTCTTCACCTACCATATTCCTTTGTAACTCCATGTGAGACGTCCCACAACCCCTAAGAGCAAGCTCTTAGGTTTAGGCTGTTCCGCGTTCGCTCGCCGCTACTGACGGAATCACTATTGTTTTCTCTTCCTCAGGGTACTTAGATGTTTCAGTTCCCCTGGTCTGCCTCTACATTTCCTATGTATTCAGAAATGAGTAACTGCGAATTACCACAGCTGGGTTTCCCCATTCGGACACCCCCGGATCAAAGCTTGCTTACAGCTCCCCGAGGCAGTTTCGTTGTTCGCCACGTCCTTCGTCGGCTCCTGGCGCCTAGGCATCCTCCGTGTGCTCTTATTAGCTTAACCTTGATTTTTCCGCAGGAAAATATCATACGATGACACTCTCTTTGGAATCATCTCACTAATAACATTTACTTGTTTACACAAGTTGCTAAAAGATGTTCTAAAACGCAAATTCGTTTCGGTATCCAGTTTTCAAGGATCAAGTGTATAGACATAACAAATAGATGAAGTTTGTTGGTGGAGCCAAGCGGGATCGAACCGCTGACCTCCTGCTTGCAAGGCAGGCGCTCTCCCAGCTGAGCTATGGCCCCGCAAATTCCATCAAAACCGAACAAATGGATACACGTTAATTGGTTGTGGAAGTCAAACTTCCGATTTGAATGTTCTCATTGCAGAGAACGATTCTCCATAGAAAGGAGGTGATCCAGCCGCACCTTCCGATACGGCTACCTTGTTACGACTTCACCCCAATCATCTACCCCACCTTCGGCGGCTGGCTCCCTTGCGGGTTACCCCACCGACTTCGGGTGTTGTAAACTCTCGTGGTGTGACGGGCGGTGTGTACAAGACCCGGGAACGTATTCACCGCGGCATGCTGATCCGCGATTACTAGCAATTCCGACTTCATGCAGGCGAGTTGCAGCCTGCAATCCGAACTGAGACCGGCTTTGATGGGATTGGCTCCACCTCGCGGCTTCGCTTCCCGTTGTACCGGCCATTGTAGTACGTGTGTAGCCCAGGTCATAAGGGGCATGATGATTTGACGTCATCCCCACCTTCCTCCGGTTTGTCACCGGCAGTCACTCTAGAGTGCCCAACATTACTTGCTGGCAACTAAAGTTAAGGGTTGCGCTCGTTGCGGGACTTAACCCAACATCTCACGACACGAGCTGACGACAACCATGCACCACCTGTCTCCTCTGTCCCGAAGGCCGCCACTATCTCTAGTGGATTCAGAGGGATGTCAAGACCTGGTAAGGTTCTTCGCGTTGCTTCGAATTAAACCACATACTCCACTGCTTGTGCGGGTCCCCGTCAATTCCTTTGAGTTTCAGTCTTGCGACCGTACTCCCCAGGCGGAGTGCTTACTGTGTTAACTTCGGCACCAAGGGTATCGAAACCCCTAACACCTAGCACTCATCGTTTACGGCGTGGACTACCAGGGTATCTAATCCTGTTTGCTCCCCACGCTTTCGCGCCTCAGCGTCAGTTACAGCCCAGAAAGTCGCCTTCGCCACTGGTGTTCCTCCACATATCTACGCATTTCACCGCTACACGTGGAATTCCACTTTCCTCTTCTGTACTCAAGCCACCCAGTTTCCAGTGCGACCTCAGGTTGAGCCCAAGGTTTAAACACCAGACTTAAATAGCCGCCTGCGCGCGCTTTACGCCCAATAATTCCGGACAACGCTTGCCCCCTACGTATTACCGCGGCTGCTGGCACGTAGTTAGCCGGGGCTTTCTTCTCAGGTACCGTCACTCCGGTAGCAGTTACTCTACCGGACGTTCTTCCCTGGCAACAGAGCTTTACGATCCGAAAACCTTCATCACTCACGCGGCGTTGCTCCGTCAGGCTTTCGCCCATTGCGGAAGATTCCCTACTGCTGCCTCCCGTAGGAGTCTGGGCCGTGTCTCAGTCCCAGTGTGGCCGTTCACCCTCTCAGGTCGGCTACGCATCGTCGCCTTGGTGGGCCGTTACCCCACCAACTAGCTAATGCGCCGCAGGCCCATCCCTCAGTGACAGATTGCTCCGTCTTTCATTCTTCTCTCAGGAGAAAAAAGAAATTATCCGGTATTAGCTACCGTTTCCGGTAGTTATCCCAGTCTGAAGGGCAGGTTGCCTACGTGTTACTCACCCGTCCGCCGCTAAGTCATTTTGAAAGCAAGCTTTCAAAATGACTCCGCTCGACTTGCATGTATTAGGCACGCCGCCAGCGTTCGTCCTGAGCCAGGATCAAACTCTCCAATTAGTATTGAAAAGAGCGATATGCTCATTTTGAAACTGACGATTCATTAATTGAATCTTTTTAAAAATTAACGTGTTCCATTTGTTCAGTTTTCAAAGAACTTGCTCCTAGCATTTCGACATTCAATGTCTCTTGCACAGGAATTAGAGTATATCATGTTTGTTTCTATCTTGTCAACTTATTTCTTCATCGCTTGTGTTTCGTATGTGCGATGCGTCGTAAGCACAAGAGATAATATACCATGCTGTCATTGAGTTTGCAAGCTTTTTTTGAAATAAAAAAATCATTCGTATAAATAACTTCAATACAACACAAATTGATACCATTCATCCATTATTTGTGGCTAAATAGAATTTATCGTATTCGCCAATCTTACCTTCTAACTATCAGTACAGAGAGGAGTCAAAATGAAGACCAAACCTACAGACGCTGCGTCCACGGTAGACAGCAAGGACAAGGAGCAGCGTAATCTGCAGCAGGCAACGATTTATAAAATTTTGTTAGCTGTCAGTTTTGTTCATTTATTTAATGATTCTATACAAGCAGTCATTCCAGCAATCTTCCCTATTCTCAAAGATAATCTACTGCTCTCTTTCGCCCAGATTGGATGGATCTCATTCGCTTTAAATATGACGTCATCAGTAATCCAACCCGTCATTGGATATGCTGCAGACCGTAAACCCCGTCCTATATTATTACCACTGGGTATGTGCAGCACATTTTTAGGTGTACTTCTATTGGCTTATGCCAATAGCTATTTTCTGGTCTTATTCTCGGTTATCCTGATCGGATTCGGTTCAGCCACCTTCCACCCAGAAGGTATGCGTGTTGCTCATATGGCCGCAGGTCAGCGAAAGGGATTGTCGCAATCTATTTTTCAAGTGGGCGGCAATGCTGGCCAGTCCCTGGGTCCAATGCTTACGAAATGGGTATTCATCCCCTTTGGCCAGATTGGTGCCCTAGGCTTCACGATCGTCGCGGCTGCCGGAATCGCTGTTCAGACCTATGTAGCTCGCTGGTATAGAGAAATGCTAGATGCCGGTTATACCTTTCATAAAAAATCAACAGCACGAGCAATCGACCCCGCCCGCCGAAAAAGTATACGAACAGCAACGATTATTCTTGTATTCCTAGTCTTTGTTAGGTCTTGGTATGGCGCTTCTATCGGCAGTTACTACGCCTTCTATCTAATGGACAAATATCAAATGACGCTGGATAAAGCCCAAATCTATATTTTTATGTATTTGGCTGCTGGCGCAGTGGGCACATTTTTTGGAGGTCCGCTGGCTGACCGTTTTGGACGGCGTAATCTCATCTTACTATCAATGGTAGGAACCGTTCCCTTTGCACTTGCTCTACCCTTTGTAGGTCCATTATGGGCGGCTGTATTGCTGCTGATTGGCGGTTTCATCCTTCTGTCCAGCTTCTCTGTTACCGTCATTTATGCTCAAATGCTATATCCGGGCAACATTGGCACAGTTTCAGGTCTGATCACGGGACTTGCTTTTGGACTCGGCGGGATCGGCTCATTAGTCCTCGGCAACCTCATTGATAGTATCGGGATTGCTAAAGTGTTCATCGCTTGCGGCTTCCTCCCGCTGCTTGGGTTTCTTGCCTTGCTGCTTCCTAGAGATGAGAAATTAGAAGAATGGGCGGCGCAATAACTTCTCAATGATCACTTAAGGCTTTACTCATTACTGTAGAAAATAGAGCGGCAGCCTTCCCGCTGCCTTCAGTCATGTAATTATCCTGATTCGTACGATCAAAACCCATCCATACCGCAGCTGTCCACTCCGAAGTATAGCCTACAAACCAAAGATCCCGATTAGCTTTCTTGCTCACGCCAGCCAAGTCCAATTGGGTCGTACCGGTCTTTCCCGCTACTGGTCTGTTCATCTGCGCTTTTTTCCCTGTTCCTTCATTAACAACATTGCGTAACATAGCCGTCATCGCTTCTGCGGTACGCGGCGAGATTACCTGACGTGATTCAGAGGGATGAGTATACAAGACCTTCCCTTTTGAATCCGTTATGGAGCGCACCATATGAGCCGCATTAAATTTTCCTCCACTAGCAAAGACACTGTAGGCCTGGGCCATTTTTAGTGGAGAAACCCCATTATGAAGCCCCCCCAAAGCTATTGATAAATGATTGTCCTCCTCCGTCAGTACAATTCCTAATTTGGCGGCAAATTGCCGCGCAGAAGAGATTCCAACCTGCTTCAATACCCATACGGCTGGTGCATTGATGGATTTTTGCAAAGCTGTGTTCATTGTGACCTGACCTTGGTATATACCGTTCAAGTTCTCAGGCTTATAGCTGCCATAAGCAACTTTACGGTCGGACAGCATACTATTCGGGTTGAATTTCCCGCTCTCGAGTGCAGGTCCATAATCAATGATCGGCTTAAAGCTGGAACCCGGCTGACGTGCATCAATAATAGCTCTGTTCAAATTGCCCTCGTTTTGATCTCGCCCACCAATCAATGCCACTACTTCTCCTGTACGATGATCCATTATGGTCATAGCTGCTTCTACCTGCTGATCTTTTCCGTCAGGTGGAAATGAAGCCTCTTTGAGAACGGCCTGCTCAAGTGCCTGCTGTGCTTTGATGTTCAAACCTGTAACTATAGTGTAGCCGCCTGTACGAAGCTCCTCTACGGATTCCCCTGTGATCTGAGCCGCTTCCTTAAGGGCTGCATCCACATAATACACTCCGGCAACCCCATTTTCGACCGCAGCTGGAGACTGATATTGTTTATTCATAGCTTCCTGCATTTGCTCATACGTGATTAGTCGCTGATTGAACATCATCTTTAGCACTAGATTTCTTCTCGTTTTGGATAATGCACTATTGTCTACTGGGTTATAAATAGAGGGGCCTTTAGGGATTCCCGCCAGAGTGGCTATTTGCCAGATCTCCAATTTTTTCAGATCAGACACGCCGAAGTAACGCTTCGCTGCTGCTTTTACTCCATATTGTCCCCGCCCCATATAAATCTGATTGAGGTACAGCTGCAAAATCTCACGTTTCGTCAGTCGCTGCTCCAAGGCAAAAGCAATAGAGGTTTCATTTAACTTACGCAGCATATTCTTATCTCTGTTCAAATAAAGATTGCGAGCAAGCTGTTGAGTAATACTACTGCCACCTTCTGATAAACTCATGTCCAAGATATTTTTTAAGAACGCGCGTGATATCCCTTTATAATCGACCCCTTGATGGCTATAAAAACGGCGGTCTTCTACTGTTAAAAAGGTATCTATTAATAAAGCCGGCATCTCCTCAAGCTCTGCTGTAAGCCTATAACCCGAGCTCGGTAGCGGAGTCATTCGTATAACTGTTCCATCTGAAGCTGTGATGAGGCTTGATTCTGGCAATTGCAGCCTATCCTCATGCCGGTTAAGTACAATCCCCCCATACTGGTATACATAAAACAAAATCAAAAGCACCAATACCGCACTAATAACACTCACATCAAATAATAGGTACCCTACTCGCAATATCCGGGTGCGTGCATTCCATCTGCTCATGATTCGATAATCAGGTTCTCCAGGAACCGCTCCATACTGCGTACTTCATCATTCGCTGCTGCAAGAAGTGTATGTACTTCCGCCCCATCCTCTTCAACCTCACGGAGAGTGCGAAGTATCGCCCTAGTTCTTATTAATAAAGCTACTGCTGGTGTGTCCTCTATCCGCTTTGAGCTTGCACCTCTATCTGGAACTTCTATTCTTTGCATTCGATTGAGGTTAGCAGCAATTTCACCTATTTCTCCTCCAGAGAGAACCTTGATGTTCTGGGCGACTCCTTTATCTGCCAGCTCCGTGGTTCCCACCACTAGCGAGCGCAAATCATCAGCCATTTTCTGTGAACGAAGAACATACAGCCCACCGAAGACTAGAATAAAAAGAAGGATGGCACTAGGGGTTTGACCCATATGATTAATAACCCAATGAATAAGCCGGACAAAAAAGGCTCCTGGTTGACCCGAATAATGAGAATACAGCAAAGCGACAGCCCGCTGGACAACAAAAAGAAAGGCAGCACTCAAAAGAGCACAACCCATAAAAATATATAAATAGCTGATACGAACCGTCCGAAGTTTTGGCATGGTAGTTCCCTCCTTGTGCCACAAGGATAACTTCCAAATCTTAAGAACCCGCCAGAGTTTTCTTAAGATTCTATGAAGAATGGGAAACGGGTAATAAAATCCGTGCGAAGAGATGTACTTTCTACATAAATAACGCCATTGTGGCGTTCGATGATACTTTTGGCAATCGCAAGTCCAAGCCCTGAGCCGCCTGTATGCTGTGAACGCGACTTTTCTGCCCGATAGAATCGTTCAAAAATAAAAGGGATATCACTTTCCGCAATCCTCTCTCCGAAGTTGCTAATACGGACCACAGCATCATTTTCCTTTTTACTGAAACCTATCTCCAATTTCCCGCCGCTTCTGCCGTAACGGATCGCGTTAGTAATCAAATTTTCATAAGCACGTACTAATTCTTTAGGCGAAGCCTCTATCCATAACTCATCAGCAACGTCCTCGATTTCATAGATCATATCCGCCTTTGTTAGTTCAGGAACTGACTCCTCCGCCAGCTGCCGTATGAAGGCCTTCAAATCCAATCTCTGCATAACCAAAGGGTACTCTCCACTATTTACACGTGTGTATTCAAAAAGATCATCGATCAGTTTACGCAGCACCAGGGATTTGTTGTAGGCTATATCCACGTAATACCGGATTTCCGCTTCTTCCTGACATCGATCTTGTTCGATGTATTCCAGAAAGCCCAAGACAGAGGTAAGCGGGGTGCGTAAATCATGGGAAACACCTGTGATCAAGTCATTTTTCGCATTTACAGCTTTACGTTCCTCCTCTATGGAGTGCTGCAAACGCTCAGCCATTTCATTAATATTCTCAGCCAGCACACCCAGCTCATCTGTGGTTCTGACTTCAATTCTATGGGACATCCCGGAGCTTGTAATTTCTCGAATCCCTTTTGTGATCTCTTCCAGATACAGCACAACTTTACGAGTGTAGATAAAAAAGAATAATAAAAAGCTGATAATACCCGCTGCTGTCATTAGTGGCATAGAGCCAATATGATTAATAATCCAGCGCAGTATGCGTGAATAGGGAGCCGACTCTGAAGCCGGATTTAGATAGATCATAAAGTTGACGAGTTGGTACCCTGCCATGAGCAGCAAAGCGCCCGAAAGCACACTCAGCAAAAAAGCAAACATAAACTTCCAGCGAATCGTCGTTATATATTTAGAATTCAAGAAGCCTCACCTAATCCTTTCAGGAAGGTCCGTCTAATTTATAGCCAACTCCCCAGACGGTTTGTATATAACGTGGGCGTTTCGAATCGATTTCGATTTTGTCTCGGAGATTACGAATATGTACCATCACTGTGTTACCGCCATCTAAAAAGGGTTCATTCCATACCTTATTGTAAATTTGCTCCAAGCTAAGCACTTGACCTTGGTGTCTCGCTAAAAGCTCTAGAATAGAGAATTCCCGCGGAGTAAGTTTAATCTTCTGCTGGTCTACATATACCTCATGCTTAGACGTATCTATAGTCAGATCCTCAAAGCTTAGTTTGCTGTCGTTTCCTAACGTATTACTATCCTTATTAAATCCGTGATAACGGCGCAACTGTGATTTTACTCGTGCCACAATCTCCAAAGGATTAAACGGCTTGCCCACGTAGTCATCTGCCCCGAGGCTCAGGCCGGAGATCTTGTCCATATCTGTATTTTTGGCTGATAGTATGATAATTGGCATTTTCCGCTCTTCACGGATCTTCATACATGCAGCTAGCCCGTCCATTTTAGGCATCATGACATCAAGAATAATTAGATCAACTTCCTCTTTCTGCAGACATTCCAGCGCTTCCATTCCATCATAAGCCTTTAGCAGTCTATAGCCTTCATTACAGAGATAAATCGTTAACAGTTCTACAATTTCCTTCTCATCGTCTACTAACAATATCGTTTCTCTCTTCACAGGAAGGGTTTCCTTTCAAATATAGTAATAAATATCTATAGCTATATATTAGCAGATCATCCGAATTTTTTTCTAAAAATGAAACGTTTAGTTGTAATCCACGCAAAAAAGGCCCCTGCTCCTCTCGTACTTAAACGAAATGGAACCGGGAACCTTTTGGAATCGAATATAGTTTGTTACTTACATATCCAACAAGCGAATTAGCTCATCTTCATCCTCAATGACCTGAATGCCTAACTGCTGCGCTTTAGCCAGCTTACTGCCAGCTTTTTCACCAGCGATAACTAAATCCGTCTTCTTGGAAACACTTCCGGACACCTTTGCTCCGAGTGCTTCCAGACGTTCAGCTGCTTCATCTCGGGTAAGCTTTTGCAAGGAACCGGTCAATACGACCGTTTTGCCACTAAAGAAGGAATCGGTACTAACAGGACGTGGTGCCTCAGGAGCCTTCGCTTCCACACCCAACGCCCGCAAGCGGGAAACATTAGCTACTACAACTGGGTCTGTGAAGAAGCTGACAATGCTCTCGGCGACAATCCCACCAATGTCTGGTAACTCAGCGAGCTCCTCGGCTTTGGCCTGCATCACAGCATCCAGATCGCGGAAATGATCAGCCAACATCTTCGTCGTTGCTTTACCTGTGTTAGGGATCCCTAACGCAAAGAGAAATGAAGCAAGATCTCTACCTTTGCTATCTTCTAAAGCTTGCAGCAAATTCTGTGCTTTTTTCTCACCAAAACGGTTCAGCTGTACAAGCTGCTCAAAGTTCAGTTCATACAGATCCGCAGAGTCATGTACATTAAGCTCATCATAGAGCTGACCCGCCGTCTTCTCACTGAACGTCTCGATATCCATCGCATCACGCGAAGCAAAGTGGGTGATCCGACTGATAATCTGCGGCCTACAATTCAGTTTATTGTTACAGAAAAGATGTGCTCCGCGCATTTCTAACGGATATCCACAAGCTGGACAGTCCTCAGGGAAAATAATCTCTCCACCGTCATTCTCCTCTGTTACCTTGCCGAGAATTTCTGGGATAACATCATTGGAACGGCGAATAAAGACCCGCGAACCTAAGGCGAATTTCAAGTTTTTGCGCTCAATATCACCCACATTATTCAGGGTGCAGTTCTGAACGGTAACTCCGGCAAGCTCTACAGCCTCAACCCGAGCCAGCGGAGTCACTTTACCTGTACGACCTACATTCCAGCTAACAGACTCCAGCACGGTCGTCGTTTCTTCGGCTTCAAATTTATAAGCAACTGCCCAACGCGGGAACTTGTCAGTGTAGCCAAGCACCTCACGGATCCGGAAATCCGTGACCTTAATTACAGCCCCATCAATGAGGTAATCAAGACTCGAACGACTCTCCTCGATTCCAGCGAGCTGCTCAGTTACATCATCAAAATCATTGCAGTAGGTCAGGTATGGGTTCACTTTAAATTTGTTATTCCGCAGAAAATCCATCATTTCCTGATGGTCAGCGAACTCCGCGCCTTCTGCAAAGCCTACATTATAGAAAAAAGCGTTCAAACGGCGGTCCGCAGTAGTCTTCGGATTAAGATTACGCAGTGCACCTGCTGCTGCATTACGCGCATTCTTCAGCGGCTCTGCAGCCCTTGTATTATAATCAGCCAGCACAGACAGATTCATAATCCCTTCACCCTGAACCTCAATGACCCCATCCTTGAAGGGAATCGTCAATGGAACGGATTTGATGGTCTTCACCTGTGCAAGTATTCCTTCGCCAACTACACCATTGCCACGCGTTGATGCCTGTTCGAGAACACCATTACGATAGGTTAAATTCAGCGTCAAGCCATCGAACTTCAGTTCTACTGCATAACAAGGATCAGGAAGAGGGGTATCTGGATTCTTAAGATTGTATTCATTCACTAACCGGAGCACCCGGGTATTCCAGCTGCGCAGCTGTTCAATATTCTGTGCTTTATCCAGACTCCAAAGCGGTGCCAGATGCCGATGCGGCGTGAAGCCCTTAAGCAGCTCTCCACCTACACGTTGTGTAGGCGAATCCGGTAGTACGAAGCCACTCTCAGCCTCCAGTGCTACAAGCTTGTCGTATAAAACATCGTATTCCTTATCGCTGACTAGCGGTGCATCCAGCGTGTAGTAGTGATAATTATAGTTATTTAATTCCGCAACAAGCTCTTCCATCACATGCATAGCATCCATGCAGGTACATCCCTCCGTCAATAAGTTTCCTAAAGTTAGCGTGGTCTAAATATCCGTTCGTTAATCGTTGTCTGCTATTATTCCACTTTGGTAATCGGCGCAAACCCCGCAAGCAGGCGTTTCACACCCACGGGAGCCGGAAAAGCAATCTGTAGCTCCGTGTCATTCCCGCTGCCTTTAACAGATACAACGGTGCCCGTGCCCCATTTGCCGTGGGAGACCTTGTCACCCGCTTTGTAATCGCCAGCTGCTGCAGCCCCTGCTCCGGTAGCACGCTGTGCGCCTCCGGAGGTCACGGTCACGCTGCTCTTGCTTGCCGCCGCTGACGCCGTGCTTCCGCCGCCTGCCGGCGTAGCTCCGGCGGCTCCACCCCGGCCGCCAAAGTTCCCACGGCCACCGCTGCCGAAGCCGCGTCCGCCGTAAGCACCGCCTGCCTCCGCGCCTCCGCGCTGGAAGCGGTCTTGAGTCTTAACGGTATCTTCCTTCAGTTCCTCCGGAATTTCCTCTAAGAAGCGGGACGGTTGGTTCGCCGTCGTCCGGCCAAAGAGCGTACGCATCCGCGCACAAGAGAGAAACAGTTGTTTCTCCGCGCGGGTGATCCCCACATACGCAAGCCGGCGTTCCTCTTCCAGCTCGTCGTTGTCCTGGAAGGCACGGCTGTGTGGGAACACGCCTTCTTCCATTCCGACGATAAATACCGTCGGGAACTCCAGACCTTTGGCGCTGTGCATCGTCATTAACACAACAGCATCACTACGATCCTCTTCATCATCGTTCACACTATCGATATCTGCGATAAGTGCAAGATCTGTGAGGAAGGAGACCAGCGACTTGTCTTCGTTGTTCTTTTCAAACTCCATCGTCACCGATAAGAACTCATCGATATTCTCTAGCCGCGAGCGTGATTCGAGTGTGTTTTCATTTTGCAGCTCCAAACGGTACTGCGACATTTCCAGTATTTTTTCCGTCAATTCGGTTACAGACAAGAACTCCACCATACGGTGTAGAGCTTCAATCATATCGTAGAACTCTACTAGCATATTCCGCGTCCGTCCAGCAAAGCCCAAATCATCGACCGTTTGCAGTACTCGGAAAATAGAAACACCACGTTCACCAGCAGCAGCTGCCAGCTTGCCAACCGTTGTATCTCCTAATCCACGCTTAGGAACATTAATAATACGCGTCAGGCTGATATCATCATCAGGGTTAGACAGTAAACGTAGATACGCCAGCAGATCCTTGATTTCTTTACGATCATAGAACTTGATCCCGCCAACGATTTGATATGGAATATCTGATTTGATCAAAATTTCTTCTATTACCCGTGACTGAGCATTCGTCCGATACAGAATCGCGTGATTCTGGTAAGCTTGACCTTGCTTCACATTTTTGCTGATTTCTCCGGTTACAAAATACCCTTCGTCATGCTCGGAATCCGCCCGGTACACCTTAATCTTGGCGCCTTCCTCGGAATCGGTCCACAGCTTTTTCGGTTTACGGCCACTATTAAGCGCGATTACCCCATTGGCTGCATTCAGGATATTAGCGGTTGAACGGTAATTCTGTTCTAGCAGAATCGTCTTCGCTTCCGGATAATCCTCTTCAAAATTAAGAATATTCGTAATATCCGCACCACGCCAGCGATAGATCGACTGGTCACTATCCCCTACCACGCAAATGCGGTGGTGGCTGTCTGCCAGCATGCGGCACAACATGTATTGTGCTCTGTTCGTATCCTGATACTCATCCACATGGATGTATTTGAACTTCTTTTGGTAAAAATCCAGAACCTCGGGAACTTCCTTAAATAATTCGATAGTCTTCATAATCAAATCATCAAAATCAAGCGAGTTATTGCTTCTCAAACGCCGTTGGTACATTTTATAAACCTTGGCAACTAAACCTTCGAAATAATCACCGACTTTTTGCTCATACTGCGCCGGAGTAATCAGTTCATTCTTAGATGCGCTAATTATGGCTTGTACAGCTTTCGGTTCGAATTTTTTCGTATCAATATTCAGTTCCTTCATGCAATTACGAATTACTGATAACTGGTCTGTAGAGTCCAGAATCGAGAAGTTGGAAGTAAATCCAATGCGCTCAATATCCTTCCGCAAGATCCGAACACACATGGAGTGAAAGGTGGATACCCAAATATCTCTTCCCTCAGGTCCAACGAGCTTAGATACACGTTCCTGCATTTCCCTCGCAGCTTTATTCGTAAATGTAATCGCCAAAATCGCCCAAGGCGGCGCCTTTCGATTAGCAATCAGCCAGGCAATTCTGTGAGTCAGCACTCTCGTCTTCCCACTGCCCGCACCAGCCATAATCAAAAGGGGTCCTTCAGTAGTTTCGACAGCCTGCCTTTGTGGAGGATTCAATCGGCTGACCGCGTCTTGTATGTTAATAAGTTGCATGTGTAACATGCTCCTTTCTAAAAATGAAATTACAAATCATAAGTAGTCCATAAGCTAACCGCTAGTCGAACTGCTCTTGCACCGTCTTTTTAACAGCAAATACCGTACGAATTGCCTGCTCTACATCCCGATAAATAATATTGCCGACAACTACTGTATCACATAGAGCTGCTGCCTGCTCGGCCTCTGCCTCACAAGTAATGCCGCCTCCATAAAATAGTTGGGCTTGCTCCACCATCTCACGCACTATACGTACTGTCTCCATATCCCCAAATCTACCGCTATATTCAAGATAGACTATTGGCAGGGACATCAGCTTGTCCGCAACCTGGGCATACGCAGCCGCCTCTTCAGCATTAATGGTTGTCTCGGCCCCTGTAATCCGCGCAACTGAAGAATCACTGTTCAAAACGACGTAACCTTCCGTTAGCAGCTGATCCCATGGGATCATAAATCCATAACGCTCTATAGCTCGACGATGATGGCCTACAATCCAAGCTGGATCAGGTGTATTTAGCACCATAGGAATCATATAAAGATCAAATCCGGGTACAGCAGCTTCAAGTTCGGATACCTCGAGTGCACAGGGCAGCTCAAAACGTCTTACTCTTGATAAGAGATCTACTGTATTCTCATAAGTAACTCCTGTAGAGCCTCCTATCAATATGGCATCCGTGCCGGACAAGCAAACGGCTTCCAAATCCTCATCTGAAATCATACGATCTGGGTCCAACTTAAACACATGCCGCCAAGGTTTGATCATTTGCTGTACTGATTTCATGGGAATCATCCTTAATTGTCATTTGGGCAAGACAAAACACTCCTGCCGCCGCAAAAGATATAGATCTAGTCTATGCCAGCACAGGAGGTGTGTCAATTTAAAGCGAACAAAAATACGAACATTTTTTCGCATGTAAATTTGAGGTCCCCGCAAAGTACCTGAATACGCATCTGAGGAAAGCACCACTTTACGGGGATATATTAGTTGTAATGAGTGGAGATAGATTTCAACGTATACTTCTGAGGTTATTCAAATCATTTTCAGGCACAAAATCACTATAAAATCCGTCTACACCCATACGAGATAGCTCTCTAATCTCATCCTCTTCATCCACTGTATGAACGTATACACGAGCTCCGATATTTTTTAACTGTTTGACAAAACTCTTGGTGGCCCGGCTAACTGGCATCGTAATATCCACACCTGTTTTTTTAACAAACTCAATAACTTGTTCATCCGTATCCTTAGATTGGTACAGGGTGTAAAGCACTTCTGGAAAAGAATACACCTTATTGATCTCATCAAGCATCGGCTGATTGTAGATCTGTGGAACTATCCGCTCCAACAACGCTGGATCCCGACGCTGCGCCGCTTCGGTCAGCAATGTAAATTGCTTCTCTATAAGTTCCGGTTGGATTTCTTTGGTATCCGTAACGATATAAGCATCTGGATAATTCTGCATTAGATCAAGCACCTTCTCAATATCAAGCGGAGAGTATATATTCAGGATGGGGCTGTCCATAAATTCCTCGTAATCTAGTGCCACACCCTGTTTATTAGCAGTGAGAACCTCCAACTGACCTAAAAGCTTGCTCATATTGCCTGTCCATTCATGCCGAGCAACCAACTGATCATCCTTCGATAACAAAAAATCAACTTCAAATACGCGAGTTCCCCGTTCATAGTTAGCGACAAAGGCCTCCCAAGCATTGGTATACGTGTAGCCGTTAATTCCCCCCATGGCATGTGCAACGATTCTGTGCGTTTCAAAACCGCTCGCGGGTTGTTGCTCTTCCTCTTTGTTCAACGTTATTACAAGAATTATTATTAGTGCGACAATCATTACTACGGTTGCAATAATCTTTTTCTTATTCATAGTTGTGAGTTTCCTTTGCAAAGTTTAGATTAGAAAATTAATACCCCGCTCTGCCAGTGGCAAAACGGGGTATTATTAAAATTTCACAAATCTAAATAAGTGCAGGTCTCAATATGCGTTTTTGTTAACGAAGCCGTTGCGAATCGTTTTGAAAATAATTCGAATATCGAACAGTAAGGACCAGTTCTCGATATAGAAAATATCGTGCTTAATCCGTTCCTCAATTGAAGTGTCCCCGCGCAGCCCATTGCTCTGTGCCCAGCCCGTAATTCCTGGACGCACATGGTGCTTCACCATATACTTCGGAATTTCATCACGGAATTGTTCTACATAAAATGGTCGTTCTGGCCGTGGGCCAACTACACTCATATGACCGAGTAATACATTAAAAAATTGCGGAAGCTCATCCAGACTTGTCTTACGGATAAAGGTTCCAAATCGAGTTCTACGAGGATCTTCCCGCGTACTCCAACCTGTATCCTCTTCCCCGTCCTGCTGCAGCTTCATTGAACGAAACTTATACATCATAAAATTACGCCGATTAAGTCCCACCCGTTCCTGCCGGAATATGATCGGTCCCGGTGAGGTAAGACGTACGCCGAGAGCTACGATCAGCATCACGGGAGATATCATAATAATAGCGAATAGAGAGAACACGATATCAAACAAACGTTTTGCCATCTTATTCCCCGTCATATCCAGTGGAATATCACGAACATTAATCATTGGCATACCTGCAAAGTTATCAAAGTAAGGACGCGCCGGTAAATAATCAAAGAAATCCGGAATAATCAATGTGCGTACCCCTGCTTTTTCACAGGCCGCAATAATCGAAGGATATTTAGAATGCGCATCGAGCGGCAAAGCAAGAATAACCTCGTCCACAGGCAGCATCTCCAGCATTCCGGATAACTGATCGACCGTTCCCAGGATCGGTTTATACCGTTGCTCCTCAATCCCATCCCAAGTATGGTAATCGTCTAAAAAGCCAATGGCTTCATATCCAAGCTCAGGATATTGTTCCAAATTGTTGTAGAATCTTTTGCCGAGTGTACCAGCGCCGATGATAAGCACGAATTGGCGGTTGAAGCCCTTTTCTCGAAAAGATTTAAGCATCTTCTTCAACACATAACGGTAAAGCATAATGGAAAGAACATTAAATCCCATATAAATAGCCAGATATGTACGGGAGATATCAATTTCTTTCACGAAAAACATTAGACCGAGCAGGATGAAGATGCTCATGATATGCACTTGAAAAATCTTAATAAACTCATCGACAAAACGTTTCTTACGCTTAGGCAAATAAAGCGATAAAAGGATACCGATTAAGACAGCTACTACGCCATAAATCATACTCCAATAAGCGTAAGACTCTACAGGCAGCGTGTTATAAGATTCCATCCATCCGCTCTTGAACTTGATCCACCAAGCCGCTAAAAAGGACAGTTGGATGACAAGAAAGTCAGCAACCATATAGAGCTGTGTCAAAAATTTCTGATTCCGCCGAATCATAATCTCACCTCAGTATTCTTATCGTTACGAGCGCCTGTTTCCGTAGCAGAGCTAAGACTCTGTGCAGGTGATGGAACTGCTTTAGGAAAGATTAGGGCATTCCGCAAGAGGGACAGGGCAAACTTCACACCAACACCAGCATATACTGTTCCATTTATAATACTGTTGTACTTCCTGCTATAATGCTTACGGTGAAATAATATCATTGCCCGGTGAAATTCATAGACGATCTTAAACGGTCTACGTCTGGCACTGCCGCCTTTGAGATGTACGATGGAGGTCTTCGGATAATAATAAATCTCCCAACCAGCTTCTTTAATACGATAGCACCAGTCTAAATCCTCACCGTACATAAAAAACTCTTCATCTAAGCCGCCTACCTGATCAATCATCTCCCGCCGCAGCAGCATAAACGCACCCACCAGACAATCTATCGGGTAATCAAGATCAGGGTCCAGATAACCTAACTGGTAACCGTTAAACTTCGGTCGATCCGGAAACAACTTACTGAAACCAAAAGCATAATAGAAGGAAGCTGACGGTGTAGGAAATCCTCGCTTACACGCCTTATCCAGCGACCCATCTGGCAATATAATCTTACATCCTGACGCCCCAACATCGGGACGACCATCCATAAAGGAGATCATCGTCTCCAGCGTATCCCTGCGTACCACCGTATCTGAATTGAGCAATAGTACATACCGTCCGGATGAAGCTTCCATCCCCTGATTATTTGCACGGGCAAAACCGACATTGTCGTTATTTGCGATCAACATGACACTTGGAAACTCTCTACCAATCATCTCTACCGAATCATCATGGGAATTGTTGTCTATCAAAATAATCTCATAGGAATAGTTCGTTTCTGAGTCATATACCGACCTGATACAGTCCATCGTCAGGCGACACGTGTTGTAATTGACAATAAGTATGCTTACATCTACATTCACTGCGTAACGCTCCTGACAAATATAGTAATCTACCGACAATTATTATAACATAAAACCTCCCTGAGAGGAGATGACCTTTCAGGGAGGTTTTTCCAGATACTGTTTGATTTACGTGTTCTTTCGCTCTTTTACGATGGTCTGTATATATTTTCGTTTCTTTTTTAACGCTGGGAGCTGAGTGAAAAAGGATTTCCACGCTACGATTAACTTTGGCTCTCTCAGAAGCATATAACCATGCGCGGCAATTTCATAGGGAAGGGAAATCAAAATTGTCTTCAGCATAGTTCGAGCCGATTCATTCTTGTAGATCATTTTGTAGCGATTAATGTAAGATATTCGCCGGATGAACATTGGTTTGGTACTACGGCCAGACGTTTTCCACCCACGTTCATGATACCCAATTGCCTCAGCATCATAATACCCCTGCCAGCCAAATAGCTGTGCTCTCCAAGCCACATCCACATCTTCCTTATATGCAAAAAAATCTGCATCAAAAAACTCCCCATCAACACTAACGTCTTCAATCATCCGTCGAGAATACATCGCCGCCGCCCCAGATACACCAAATACTGTACCCGACTGTTTCCATAGTTCTGCTGGCTCCCCCGCACCACGGTCAAACGCACGACGTGCCTTGTTCATCTGAAGACCAGTGCTATCCACTGATCCGTGATCAGCCTTTAGCAAAAGCATACCTGTGGCGCTGCCGATCTGTGGATTATTCTCCATCTGTGTGATTAGTCTGGAGATATAGTCTGGAGCGAGCGTCAAATCCGGATTAAGGACTAGTATGTAATCTGTTTCTGTAGCAGCTATAGCTTGGTTATGAGCTGGGGCGAAGCCTGTGTTTTTTTGATTTTGGATAAGTAGAAGGCTCGTGGGCGCTTCCTTGTTAGCTTGTGAATTGATAGTATCGACCATGTTAAAGAAAGTGTTCACTTTCTCTGCACAATCGTCCGAAGACGCATTGTCCACAACAACAATTTTCTCAATAGGATAATCCTGTGCCATTACTGCCTCTAAGCAATCTATAATATCATCCGCACTGTTGTAGGTGACGATATGTACACTAACTGTTTTGTTATTCATGAGTATCCTCGACTTTGTAATTTCTTATTAACTACCTACTTCCTTCTTATTATAACGAAAGAACACAAAAAACTCCCGCATCGTTATAAACGATATGGGAGTTTCAATTGGTATTGTTCTATTCTTTTAACTCTAAGAGGAAATCTCTCAAGCCTTCACGCCAAGGTCGAATGTCCTCAAAACCATTCGTACGTATGGACAGATGCTCCATCACCGAATTCCGAGGACGTGGTGCAGGTCTTGGAAACTGTTCCGTGGCACACGGTTCAAGCGCAGCAGTGAATTTAAAACCCAAAATATCCTCAGCCTCTGCAAAGATCGCCTGTGTAAATTCAAACCAGGTACAAGAGTCGCTATTTGACGCATGGTATACACCATACTTCTCAGTTTGAACAAGCTCAAGCAAGAATCGAGCTAAATCGACTGTATAAGTAGGCGAACCTTTTTGGTCATCAACAACTTGAAGCATTGGCTTTTCTTGACCAAGCTTTAGCATTGTTTTGACAAAGTTATTCCCGTATTTGCCGTACACCCATGATGTTCGTACGATGAAATACTTAGAGGTGAGGGATTGAACGAGTACCTCACCCGCACGTTTCGATTTGCCGTATATACTCTTAGGGTCTGTATTATCATATTCATGGTAAGGCTGTGCTCCCATACCATCAAACACATAATCCGTGCTAATATACACCAGCTTAGCCCCAGTTTTTTCAGAAGCTAGCGCTACATTTCGGCTGCCAGTAGCATTAATTAAATAAGCTGCATCAATATCACTTTCTGCCGCATCTACTGCCGTATGAGCAGCACAGTGAATAACCGCATCCGGTCCAAACCCGCCAATAACTTGGATACACTGATCCAGATCAGTAATATCCATCTCCTGACGATCGCAAGCCAACACTTCGTGACCTTGATGCTGGAGCAGTAAAACTACGTCCTGACCTAGTTGTCCGGCCGCACCTGTAACAAGTACCTTCATAGCTAGTTTACCTCCGTATCAAAATTACAATGAGTCGCCTAAACGATCACCATATTGCTGTTCAGCATATTTTTGGTATTCCCCAGATTGAATACGGGTCCACCACTCGCGGTTATTAAGATACCATTGTATAGTTTCTTTAATACCTGTTTCAAACGTATGTTTCGGCTTCCATCCCAGTTCATTCATAATCTTAGTTGGATCGATACCATAACGGCGATCATGACCTGGACGGTCTTGGACATAAGTAATCAAAGAATCGGGCTTGCCTAGTTCCTGCAACACCGTGTTTACAATATGCACATTCGTACGTTCATTATTACCACCAATGTTGTAGACTTCGCCGTTCACACCCTTGTGAATAACCAGATCAATCGCGCTGCAATGATCCTCAACATACAACCAATCGCGGATATTCATTCCATCGCCATAAACAGGCAACGCTTGATCAGCAAGTGCACGGGAAATCATCAGCGGAATAAGCTTTTCCGGGAATTGGTACGGGCCATAATTGTTTGAGCAGCGGGTAATATTCACTGGCAGTCCAAACGTTTCGTGATATGCACGTACTAGTAAGTCTCCGCCTGCTTTACTTGCTGAGTATGGACTATTAGGAGCTAAAGGAGTTTCTTCGGTGAATAATCCAGTCGCTCCCAGTGATCCATATACCTCATCCGTAGATACTTGAACAAATTTAGTGATACTGTATTTTTTCGCCGCATCCAAAAGCACTTGTGTTCCAAGTACGTTCGTCTTCACAAACACTTCCGGCTCTAAAATACTCCGATCCACATGCGATTCAGCCGCGAAATTAACAACGACATCGACACCCTGGCTAATCAGTTCATCCATCGCAGTAACATCAGTAATATCAGCCTTTACAAAAGTGTAATTAGGATGGTTCTCAATTGCTTTCAGATTCTCTAGATTGCCTGCATACGTCAACGCATCTACATTAACGATTTCGTAATCAGGGTGTTGTTGCAGCATATACAGCACAAAGTTGCTGCCGATAAACCCAGCTCCGCCGGTAACTAGCAGTTTCATTTATAGCCCACCTTTTGTTCTTTGAGATTATATTTAAGTTTTTGCTTTCCACTTTTAATCAAAGTTTATTTCCGCATCTTTCAGTAATGGATGACGTTGATCCTTATCCGACAATACCGGACTAGAAATCGGCCAATCAATACCTAAGGCTGGATCATTCCATAATATGCCGCGATCATTTTCAGGGGAATAATATTCGTCCACCTTATATAATACTTGGGTGTTAGGTACCAACGTACAGAAACCATGTGCGAAGCCTATAGGCACCAGTAGTTGACGTTTATTATATTCGCTAAGAATTACTCCGACCCATTGACCAAATGTAGGGGAATTACGACGGATATCTACGATAACATCGTAAATCACACCGGATAAGACGCGGATTAACTTTGTTTGCGCTTTAGGGGTCAACTGGTAGTGCAGCCCACGTAACACCCCAACCTCTGCGGAGAGGGATTGATTGTCTTGAACGAAATTGTAAGTTATACCGAGTTTATGCATTATCTCTTCGTTGTAGCTTTCCATAAAAAAACCCCGGTTGTCGCCATGAACTACAGGTTCTAGTATACTAGCGTCTTGTAGTTGTAGAGGTGTAACTTTCATATTGCAAAGCTCCTTCACATCTAAAGTTTCAGTTTTCCGAATTCTTCACCAAAGAGAAGGTCTTGAGCCAAGTTATGTGCTTTAGCTAATGAGGCATGTGTACCTGCATCCGTCCACCAGCCCTGTAGAATATCAAATGTCAATTCTCCACGTTTGATATATGCATTGTTAACGTCTGTAATCTCTAATTCTCCACGTGCAGAAGGAGTAATCGTTTTGATAATATTAAACACTTCACTATCGAACATATAAATACCTGTTACTGCATAGTTTGATTTAGGCATAACTGGTTTCTCTACAATAGAAATGATTTGATTTCCATCTAGTTCAGGTACACCAAAACGCTTAGGATCAGAAACTTCTTGTATTAAAATCTTCGCACCTGTCCTTTGTTCACGGAAATTACGCACATACGGAGCAATATCGTCAGCAAATACATTATCACCAAGGATAACGATCATTTGATCATCTCCGACAAATTGCTCTGCCAAGTCCAATGCCTGCGCAATTCCACCTGCTTCATCTTGTACTTTGTAAGTAAAGCAAACACCCATTTCATGGCCACTGCCTAATAAATTCACTACATCACCCATATGTTCTTTACCAGTAACGATTAGTATGTCTGTTACATCAGCTTGCTTTAATTTATAAACCGAATGAAAAATCATTGGGTATTTGCCCACGGGAAGAAGATGCTTGTTTGTTACTTTGGTTAAAGGGTAAAGGCGTGAGCCTGTACCTCCTGCTAAAATGATGCCTTTCATTAGGTGACCTCCAACTTTTAGGACTTAAACAAATCCGAAAATGAAATTCCATACTGTTTAATCCACTCTTTAATTTGTTTATTATCGACTTTTTTTATTTTATTTATATCCGATCTCTTTTTCATCATTATAAAGAGTTTTCCCCATACATCCCTGTGTGCTTTTAATAAAGTTAGAAACAACTCCTTTTTTGAGGAGTTATTCATTAACTCATTAGTCGCCCCCTTCTCCTTATACATATTATACAACTGAAATAGATACAGTCTTATTGTATAAATGGGATTTAGTAATACCAAATATAGAGGGTAATTCTTCATAACAAACCAATAATGATTACGTTCAACCAAATAGGTTTTAAAAAGAGAGTACTTTCCAGATGACGCAGAGTATCTATGATATACAATTGCATCCCCTACATATAAACATTTCCAGCCAGCAATTTGGAGACGAAATCCTAAATCTGTATCTTCACAGTAACAGAAAAAATCCTCATCAAATAACCCTACTTCATCAAGAGCCTTTCTTCTATACATAGCAGCACATCCACTAGGTATAAGAATGGGTTCAGAAACATTATATTTTAGTACATTCTCATTTCTCCCCCTACCTCGTGACATACCGCTTGCATTTACAAGTAGGCCAGCAGAATCCATGACATCTGGATCATAGTGAGAAATAATTTTACAACCACAGCTTCCAAGTTCAGTATTTCGTTCAAGTTCATTTACTAACTTTTCTAACCATTCTGAGTCAGCTCTAGCATCATTATTCAGTAGAGCAATATATTCGCCCTTAGAATGATTAATTGCTTCATTATTCCCCTTTGCAAATCCCAGATTTTCAGTTGATTCTATCAGTTTTACAAAGGGATATTTTTTTATCAATTCTACTGAATTGTCAGCAGAGTTATTATCTAATACAATAACTTCGAAATTCTCATACGTCTGATTAATCAAAGACTCTAGACAATCTACAATATATTCCGCTCCGTTGAAATTGACTATAATAATAGATACCAACTTATTCATTACTCATCTTCTTTCTAGAACGTTTTTTCCTTTCTTTTAGTACTGACACACTATACGGTAATAAGGGTAGCCCGTACAATGCCAATATAAAATAAGTTAAAAACTTACTTGCTAAGATTGGAGAGATCACAGTGAGTGTTGTGTAACCCCAAAAATGTAATACCGCCAGCATCGTAACTTCCGTACTACCTTGGCCCCCCGGTATCATACTTAATACACCGACAATCATCCCTAAAGAGTGTACAAGAATAACTTTTGCTATTGTAATTTCAATATTGAATGCATGGAAAATAAAATATAAATAAAAATACTCAGATATAATAGTTAATAAAGATGTTGCAATAATAATAATACCTAACTTAGGGTTCTTTATCGGGATTAACAAACTCTGTTTTATATTTGATAGTACATTCTTTAATTTGGGTCCAAGAATCTTATACATTATTAATAACAACAAGAATACAAATACTATTACAATAGATATCAGTAGATAATTATCTTGAATTCCTTTTATACTATCATTCAAAAAGGAAAGTAGGCCTTCACTAATTACAAAAACTGCAAATAATGAGTATAACAAGACACAGAGTAATTCTATAATTTTATCGAGAAATAAAATGGGTAGAACCTTCGATATATCCACTGTGTACTTAAGTTTCAGATAAGCTGATACAAGGATTTCTCCGGCTCGCCCTGGGATAAAAGCCCCCATTAGTTGACTAGACGCGGTTAATGATACAGTTTCCTTAAAACTAATATTCGTATATACTCTCATAATTTTATTTAATTTAAAAGACCTCAGTAAGAGCACTAAAGAGTACACAAGAATTCCGATAATAAAATAATAGTAATTCACATTACTAAAATTATTTTCAACATATACTAAGAGTATCAGAGAGACTACTGTTCCCAAAACAACATATAAAAGTCTTTTCCTATTCACCTCTCACCATTCTTCTCTCCGTTGTAATTTCTTCATTTAAGTTATTAATTTTGACTTCCAAGTTGTTTATTTGTTGTTTTAATAAACCAATTTCTTGGGACATTTGACGTACTTTTATAGATGAATTTGAAATAGACACGGTTAGCCCGAATATAATCACCAATCCAGAAAGTATACCCACTAAAAACACAAAATTTGAAGGTGCTTGGAAACCAAATATATTCGTAAAATAAAATGCGATTTGAGGCACTAGAGAAATCACTAACATAACAATAACGACCAAAATCCATAAAAGTGCGTATCTTAATTGTAATTCATACTTTTTAATCATATTAATTAAAAAAAACAGTAAAATCAAACATAAGAAAATAAGAGAAATTTGTAATTTTAAAGGGAACAATATAACCCCATCCTTAAGTAACTTGATGTTTTCTTGTAAAGTCAATAATAATAGCAAGAGTAACTTTAATCATATAATAAATTGATTTTAACGACTTAATTGATGAAGTTCCACCACTACGTTCCCTCATTTGAACAGGTATTTCTGCTATTCTGTATCCATTTCTGCTAAGAGCCATAATAGATTCTGGTTCAGGATAATCTGTTGGATAATTGTTTGCGAAAAAATCAATTACTTTTTTGTTACATGCTCTAAATCCTGAAGTTGGGTCACTTACATTGCGTTTGGCCAACAACTTCAATAAACCCGAGAAATAAACTATACCAATTCTCCTAGTAATCGATGATTGAAACCCTTCTTTTTCAATAAATCTTGAACCGATTACAAAATCAAATCCATCTTTTACTATGGGTTCTATTAAGTTTTTGATATAGGCCGGATTATGTTGCCCATCACCATCAATCTGTATAGCAATATCATAATTATTCTTTTTGGCATAGATATACCCTGTCTGAACAGCACCTCCAATACCTAGATTGCACGGTAAATTTATTACATTAGCATTATTTTTTTCACATATAACAGAAGTCAAATCAGTTGAATAATCATTGATAATAACAAAATCTAAAATATCTGAATAACCAGATAACTCATTAATTAACGCTTCAATATTTTCCTCTTCATTGAAACATGGGATGATCCCAAGTACTTTCATTAATTCACTATCCTTTCAATGAGATTTAGAAAAGCTCAAATAATCAATACAAATATGTCATAGCTTAACAACAAAGCAATTGCAAAAACACTAGTCTGATTCTTAACTTTTTAAAAAGGGATTGCTCCATTGATTTTAAGGATATAATTCAGCAATACTATAAACAATAATAAACACAAAGATAAAATCACATATATATCAATCTTTTTATCTTTAATTACAATATTATTCGATGAGATTATAAGAAATAGTAGAGGAGAAACAGGAATGAAATACCTGCCTTGAATACCAAGAATAAGATTGTTGCCTACAGTAGTGTAGCCCGTATATAGAGCTGTATAAGTTAAGATAATAACACCTACTATGATTACAACAAAAATGAGTTTTCCCTTAACATTTATAGTTAAAGAGTCTCTTTCATAATCACTACTCTTAAGTATAGCGGTGAAAAGTAATAAAAAAATAAAACCAAAAACTAAAGAAGAAGAAAGTGAATATCCATAATTTGTAACTGCCTTTCCAAGCATGCCCATAAACTGCGAATCACCTAGACTTATTAAGGTATCAAACATAGTCTTAATATAGCGGAAAGGGTGAGTTAATACATAATGCACTTGGTTACTTGGGGAAATTCCTGTATCTCCACGAACGTCAGGGACCGCTAAATTTTTTAAATTAAGCAAATTCCAAATCAACATTGGCAGCAGAGAGCTTACCAATATAATAAGAATTTTTTTTGTATATTTAATTTTATCCCCAAATTTTTGATAAGGTATAGCAAATATCAAAAGCAACAAGGGAAGGTAAACTGGTTTTGAAATCGACATATACATACCCACTGTAGTTAATATCCAAAAATCCTTAGTGTTTATTTCAAGTATTTTTTTATTGTACCCTAAGTTAAGAACAACTGAGATAAACAAAAATGAGGATCCAATCATAAGAGCATCTGCCGAAAGTGATGTTGCTTGAATAAGAGTCATGGGCAATAGAGCTATTACAAGAAGCAGATTTTTCTTAAATGGTAATATTTTTAACGAGAAAAAAACAGTTATAACATAAGCAAGAAAGTTAAATAATCTACCTAAATAAAGCATCATTATTGGAGGTGAATTAAAGATTCTCCCTAAGAGAACGCCCAATGCCTGAGGTATATAAAGAACTGGTGAATATATAGATGCATAATTCCTATGAAAAACTCGCTCTTGAGGATTCAATTCCATAGAAAATGTATCTTTCACAACATTATATTGATACCCAGTATAATGGACATACCTCACTTTATTAACAGTTGAGATTAAGCTCGTAGGTATATAATTTCCAAGTTCTCCGTTAACCGTTTGATTAATGAATTTCCCTTCTGAAACTTCATACGCTCTATAGAAATGATCCAACTCGTCCAAATGTTCAAAGGGTGGAAAAATAACAACAAAAAATAATCCTATTGATAATGAAAGAATTACAAATATCTTTTGAACATTCCCTCTAAATTTAAATATAAGTAAAGTAACAACAACAAATAGCAATAAAAAAGAAATTAATAATAAGTAAAATGTTCCGTTAGTTAACGCAGCCGTTGTATTACTAGCAAATAACTTAAAATAAATACTTCCATCTTGAATCTGATCATTAATAAAGAATTCCCCTAATTGATTATTGCTTCTCCATAATGTTACAGAATTCCCCCCAGATAAGCCTTTACTTTTAATCTCAAATTCTAACAATCTCTTTTTGGAATCATTATCACTATTCGGTATTTCTATGGAAATATCCTGACTATCCGGAAGTTGGGAAACGTCAAAAATCTTATGCTCTATTACCTGGCCATTTTCCTTTAAATCAAAGTATAGTTCTCCGGTATTGGCTCTTTTAAAAGTCCCAAATGGTATCTTGATTTCTAAATTGGCCTGACCATTCACCTCGAATTTCTGCGTGATCGTCATTTCATCTTGTATTTCCCCAATGATATCATCCGTTTTTTCTTGACTAATAATCATGGCCTTATCTTGATTAATCTTCGTGAAAAAATCCTTATTTTCAAATATAACGTTTGAAAAATATATTGCAGAAATCAGAATAAAAAACGCAAAAAGTACCTTCTGAGTATTAAGTACTTTATTATGAAAAAATAATTTCATCGAAAAAAATCCCCACTTCATCTTATTTTCGAATATTTTTAAAGGATTTGGCATTCACTCAAATTCATTTCAACTTTTCTGATAATTCCTGTATAAATAAGAATTGCTCTCCTTCACTCAGATAATCCGCCATACTTTCTTTATCCCCAGCCTTTTTATTCCCCTCAAACTCAGTACACAGCTTAGTAAGTTGTGCAGCGATTGAATCTGGACTTATATTATCAAGGGAATATATATTATGATGTAATTCTGAAAGATTCTTATTCTCATAGTTGTTTGTTAAGACTAGTATTCCAAAGTGTGCCATTTCTAATGGAGGATAACTAGGATGAGGGGAAATCATTAAAGACACACCTAATGCACTCTCCTTTAATTCATTGGCGTAGTCTTCAAGAGACATTTTACCTTTAGATTTTATTACAACTCCATTTCCGATTTCCACATCACTATGATGCTCACCTGCTGAAATCACTTCCCACTGATCCGCATTAGGCTGGGTCCAAACCCAGATTCTTAACGATTCCACAATTAAAGCGAAAGCATTTCTGGCCACTGAAGGCCTGCCATATATCAGTATTTTCTTTTTCTTTTCCATCTTATCAAATGATATCAAATGTTTTTTTAACGATGAATTAAGTTTAGGTTCAAAATAGTATTCCTCTGTAAATTTGTAACCATGATTGTTGAAAAAATTTTTCAGCAAACTAGAGTTAAATACCGCAATTTGCTCTCCCTTATATAAATAAGTACTTAGAGCAAGAGAGTATTGACTTGACCAAGAATAGAATCCAGGCTCAAAATCCTGAATGAAGTAAATTATTCGCTTCGGTTTTTGAGTGTAAAACTCCGCTTGCCATTTCACTATTCTTTGAGCAAAATATGCTGTCCACCAAGAAGTGGCGATAAATATATCTTCTTTCCCAACGGGTATTGTTTTATTATATCTATCATTGAAAGAAACTATCTGAGAGTTGCCATCCACATCATTTTCACTAGAAACGTGAGTATACCCTGAAAATTTCAGTAAGTCCTCACTATTTGGCGCTGCATCAGTAGTAATAATCCGTCTAAAAGAGTCTTGTTCATATTTATACAACTGGTCAAAAAAATTGATGGCAGTTGATATGCCACCAAATAAATGTTCTTGATTAATCGAAGGTACGAGTAAATTTATCCGTCTTTTTTCAAATGAAGTACTTCGCGGGTTAAAGGGCGTAATTTCACCAATGTGGGAATTCAAATAAGAGTTCACAGTGGATTGATATGCTTTTTTGATCACCTTATTATTTTTCGCCTTTCTAAGAATATGTTCAATTAACCTAGACATTGTCATCATTCTCCTTGAGATAATTTTGGTACAAGACTATTCAAGCTTAAGTTCTTATTAAAGTAAGGATCCCCACTCTTCAAATACGGTCCATAGAATAATGCTGATAATTCAAAATCAATTGGTGGTATATAAGAAGATCTTGATTTCGATTCTAAGTGATATAGCCTTACGTGTGGATCATAAATATTGACTAAATTATGTTGGAGTGCACGTAATGAGATTTCAACATCGCTACCGCATATGATGAAGTCTTCATTAAATAATCCGATTTTATCTAAAGTCTTCTTTGATATCGCGAGACATGCCCCAGTAGAAGCAATTACATTTCTAGTGACCATGGGCGATATAAACGGAGAACCAAAATGATTTGGCGCCATACTTTTAAAGATATGATCGGCCCATCCTCCTAAACCAATTACAACTCCAGCATGTTGAATTGTTTTATCTTCATATAGGAGTAAGCCTCCAACAGTTCCAACATCATCACGTTGAGCCTTCTCAACTAATCGCTGTAACCAGTCTTCTTTAATAACTACCGTATCATTATTTAAAAATATAAATACTTCGCCACTCGCTTCCTTTATTCCATGATTATTTAGTTTCGACCAATTAAAATCATAATTAGCATCAATAATCTTTACATTTTTATCATTTTGTTGTTTAAACCAATCTAATGTTTCTTGTTCGACTGAATTGTTATTAACAATAATAATTTCGTAATCTGGATACTTTGTTTTTTGAATAATGCTTGAAACACAAGGTTCCAATAGTTCAATTTTATCTTTTGTAGGAATAATGATACTAGCCTTTATTGTTTTGATTTTATATCTACTATCATAAACAAATAAATGCTCATCTTCAGTAGCATAAGCGTTACCTTCACCAAAAACCCTCACTAAGTGTTCGTTTAAAGCAGCAAGTCCCGCAGTATGCGCATAAGGTTTAGAATATGGGTTCAAAGCTGTAGAAGTCTCTAATTCCCTCCATGAATAAAGAACTTTGGGAATATGATGAATTTTCGATGATCTCTCACTCATCCTTAGAACGAGATCATAGTCCTGGCTACCGTTGAACTCAGTTCTAAACCCACCCACTTCGTGGAACAGTTCCCTTTTGAAGACCAAAAAATGACCAATATACATTTGTGACCGTAATAAATCAGGAGACCAGTCTGGTTTATGAAGAGGACACTTTTTCTTACCATACTCATCGACTTTATCTTCATCAGAATATAAAATATCTGATTTTTCTTGATTAAGGGATTTGACGACTTGATATAACGCGTCCCTTGTGATTTCGTCATCATTATCCAATAACGCAATATACTCGCCTTCTGCTAATGAGACAGCTTCATTAGAAGCACTTGATATCCCCGAGTTTATTTTCAAAGTCTTAATTTTAATTCTCGGATCATCAATACCTTCTAAATATTTGATTGTATTAATATTATCAGAGCTATCATCTACGATGCAGATCTCCCAGAATGAATACAATTGCTCTTTTACTGAGTTAATTGCAATTTCCAACCACTTTGGTTCAACATTATAAACTGGAATAATTATTGATATTAAAGGACGGTAAGTAAACTTTTCTATTTCTATCTTAAGCTCTTCAATTTCCTCAAGATTAATATCTTGGTATGCATAATCTGATGTTAACTCACTAACCGTGACAGCAGAATGCATTTTACTATTCAGGGAATTAAATCCATTCCTCCGTAGTTCATTAATTCCTTTCTTTGCTAAAGACGGGTTGTCTTTTAATTTCTTAAATACAGTTTGTCCAAACTTAATTTTACTTCTCAACTTCTTCGGCACTATCTTTTTGATTCTATTTTTTATTCTAAGCTGCTGAGATATAAGTTCTAACTGTTGAACGTAATTATCTTTATGAGAATTTTCTTCCTTCAACAGATTCACTTCAGTATGCAAAATCTCTACTTGTTCTAAGAGAGAGAGATTTTCTGTAGATACTAACTGTTTTTCTGATTCCAAACGTTTGTAATCTTGTTCTTTCATTGTTATAAGATCATTTAATTCTTCATTTATTGCATTTTTTCTTCGTAATAGTTCCTCTTTATTTTGCATTTCATTTGTAAATTTTTCAATCAATTCATCTTTTTGTTTCACATCATATAAGACTTTTTCAATCAATTCGTCCTTTTGTTTTAATTCAAAATTTTTAGATATTAATTCTTTATGTGTTAGGTCATAAACACTTAAATTAATCAAATCTTTTTCAAGATTATCCAGATTTTCAAGTACATTTACACTAACTGGATTCTCATTTTTAGTATCAATCATTTTCATTGTTTTTTTAATCATATTGAGATTTTCAGATACAAAGAAAAAATTTCTGTAGCAGGGCCCGTTAAAGTCGTTTTGATATATATTAGTATTATAATAATCATCAATGGATTCTCTATAAGAGTATAATGACGATCTACCAGTTGCCAAAAAATGAATTTTAATCATTTTCTCCCATATATCAACTCTTCCATGGGTAAAATGAAGATATGGCCATTGTTTTTCATTAAGAAAATCTATAAGTTGCCCTGCTTCGGGTAGACCATTTTGGCGATGCTCTTCAAGCCATTGATAATTAAATCCATACATAGTCTCAAAATATTTATTTGCTCGAATTTCTGCATTTTCCACACCAGTAGTATTGAAAGGTGCTGCCAAAATAAACCCATGTTTAGAAACTCTCATTAACTCAGAAATAAAATTCTGCCTGAGTAAGGGACTTATGTGTTCAAATACATCAAGGGCAATTACTAAATCAAACGTATCAGTCTCAATTGGCATATTTGTTGCGTCCCCTTCAATATAAGAAGGATCACTTTTAAGTTCTTCTGGTACTATGATATCTAAATAAGTTATTTTGTCAGTTACAAGGAACTTTTCTAAGTTTTTATGCTCATTAGCCCCAACTTCTAAGATCGAGAAAGCCTTATTGTCTTCACGTATTAAATTAATAAGATCAGCTGCATTTTTATATCTTTGATATTGATCAAATGGAACAACCATGCTTAAACACTCCAATCTAGATATGAAAAATCAATTTAATATTTCCCATTTATGATTGATATAAACAAGTCCTTCAGAGAAATATTTATTCGTAATATTAAAACTAACTACATCTTGCTTATAATCTAAACAAACTATTCCTTCATTATTGAAAAGACCTACATCTAGTTGATACGTCCCACCAAGTAATGGCAAACTTGGTATTACATATTTCACTTTATGCCTACCCCTAATATCAGGAATCTTAACTTTTTCTAGATGGGTATTCGGGCCAAATATATATTCTCTATCAGGAGTATAGAGCGCAACCCCTACTAATAAGCCTGGAATTGTCTTTTCATAAACTTCATATTCAACCTCAACTTCAACTTCATCAAACGTTTTGAACTTATTTTTATTAATATTCACCTTAGTAATCAATGATAGAATGTCTGGGTTACTTGGAATAACAAAATCATCGTGTGATACTTCCGCTGACTCCTTCAGCTCAATAACGTCATCACTATTTTCCAAATTACTATATCTCATGTAATCTTCATATAAATCAACAACTTCGCTAGAATCGCCTTCTGCCTCAATTCTTCCGTTCTTAATCCACACCGCTTTATTACAAAACCGTTTCACTTGTTCGGAAGCATGTGAGACAAATAATATAGTCGTCCCTTTGCTTTTTAATTCTTTCATTTTATCAATACACTTTGTCTGAAACCTTGCATCTCCTACAGCCAAGGCTTCATCTACTATTAAAATATCTGGTTCTACATTTATCGAAACAGCAAAGGCTAGTCTTGCAAACATTCCGCTGGAATAGACTTTAACCGCTTGATCTATAAAAACCCCAATATCTGCAAAATCAATTATAGCGCCGATTTTTTCATCCATTTTTTCTCTGGTGTATCCCATCATTAATCCATTTAAATAAATATTTTCCCTACCTGTATATTCCGGATTAAATCCTGCTCCCAACTCTAATATAGCAGAGATCTTCCCATTTATTTCAATCTCACCGCTGGTAGGAGTCAACACTCCAGTAATTAATTTTAAGAGCGTAGATTTGCCAGAACCATTTTTGCCTAGTATACCAATTGCATCGCCTTTTTCTACTGATAAAGTAATCCCATTTAGGGCTACAAACTCTTTATGGTAATTCTTTTTAAAAGGATGAATAGCTTCTTTAAAACGATCCATCGGTTTATCATATAGTTTGTACGATTTCACTATATTCTTTATATCAATTATCCCGTCCATCTCATCACTCCTAAAGTACATCAGAAAAATGCGGTTTAAGTTTCTTAAATACCTTAAGACCAAAGGTTAACATCAAAAAACATAAAAACCAGAAATAAGCTGTTTGGTACGGTCTATCAAAAAATAATACATTGTCTATTAAAGAATCCCTGAATCCCTGAACAATATAAAACATAGGGTTTAACTTAAACACTCGTCCCCAAAAATCAGATAACATTGTTACCGACCATCCAATAGGAGTAAACCAAAATCCCATTTGTAATATTACGGCTATAATTTGATTCAAATCCTTGAAGAAAAGAACAACCGCCGAAGTGAAAAACGAAAGTGATATCACTAATATTAACAGGCAAAAAACATAATATATTAATTGAGCATTATAAAGGGTTGGGTAATATCCATATATTGCGTAAACGATAAGTATAAAGGCAATGAAAAATAGATGTACAAAAAATGCAGAAAATACCTTTACTAAAGGTAATAATTCAATTTTAAACACAACTTTTTTTACTAGATAATTATATTCAGTAAAGGCATTAGTTGCACTTGAAAATGCATCTGAAAAGAAAAACCAAGGTATAATTCCAGCAATAAACCAAATTATAAATGGTATGTTTCCTACATCTCCACTTCTTAGACCAACCTGGAAAACAAACCAATAAGTAACTATTGTCAAAAGAGGATTAATAAATCCCCATAAAACGCCTAAATAAGAGGAAGCATATTTAGTTTTGAAGTCATTCTTAGCTAAATTTATTATTAGATTCTTATTTCCCAAAAAATCGTGGGCGAAATTAAAAGTTTCTTTCGAAAATCTTCCTATGAAGTAACAAAATCCAGCGACTATGAAACTGATAATCAATGAAATTATGCTTGGTCCCGAATCATTCCCTTGCTGAGATTGTTCAATATGTGAGCTCATATTGAACAATATAGATGGATCATTTCCCGTAGACTGAAGATCAATCTGCCCACTATTCTCATCTATATTTTTCAATTCCAATTGATTTAGTTTATAATCTAGCGTATTGAAGTTTACTTGGGCGTCGGATATTCCAGAAAAGTGAACATTTTTAATGGAAACCAAGCTTTCTTTATTCCCTGGATCTATTCTAATGAAGGCAAACCCTTTAGGAACCTTAAACTCCAAACTCTGCCAAATACCGGGCTGTGGGTATGGTTTGCCTATTGAGTCGGTCTCATTCCATCCATTATTAGAAGTAGCGAAAAAAATCTGATAATCATCTGATATCTCTGATTTAACATCCATATGTAAGTAGAGATTAACATTATCCTTAATATAAAAATCAATACAGTAATAAGAGCCTATGAAAATCACAAGTGTAAAACCTAAAAGAATAAGATGCTTTAATAACTTCATTCATATTTCCCCTAACTATTTCATTGAGTAACTTTACAAATCATATATAAGTTTAATTCAAATCAGTCATATGCTAAAATATTGTCGTACCTACAGGAAAAGGAGATTATAACGTGTCGAAACCAGTATACGGTAAAAACGCCGCTCAGTCGAGAAATGCAGAAAAGATAGCAATCCCGATCTGGGCATTGGTTGTTGCTTTCATTTTATTTTTGTGTTGGGCCCCATTTCAAGTGGGATTATTTAACGGTCAGCAATTAGACTTCGAAAAGCCAATCTATGTATCTGCATTACTAAGCGGCCTTTTGCTGCTAGTCTGCCTTGGCTTATACTACAAAAAATTCAAAATTGATGAGCAGAGGGATTTAGTAGCTTCAGCTTCTATATTGCTGCCTGTGACCTACGCTTTATCATTGTTTGTCGCAGTTTCGCATTATATGGCGATGAATATGCTGTTTATTCAGAGCATGTATGTTGCAGTCTTCATTATAGCCTTTTATCTCTTGAAGCAAAAGCAAGTAAATGTTGTCATTCAAAATGCTATATTGGCGATTGCTTATTTCATAGTGGGTTTTGGACTCTTAAATTGGCTAGGCAGCAGTAAATTAGCTGGCTCTCTTGTGGGCTGGTTCTCAAACACTGTACGGAACAGTATTTATTTAGAAGCAGTTATGACCGATTCTAATGGACTTCGATTGACTTCGATCTTTCAGTATGCGAACACATACGCTGCATTCTTGATGGCTTTTCTATTTGTAGCAATATTCGCGCTTATTCGCTCTAAAAAATGGTATGGAACCTTGACTCATGGCTTTATGTTAGTGCCAATCATTTTGTCGATCTTGTTAACCTTATCTCGTGGTGGCCTTGTCTTGCTACCTGTGGTATTTATACTTCTGCTTCTATTTCTAAAACCCGCACAGCAAATCCTTTGGATTCTACATTTAGGAGTTGCTGGTATTGTAGCTTTGCTCATTACAACACCCGTAACTAATCTAGGAATAGAGTTAAATGCGAGTTTCACTTCTTCTGCCGCTTTAAAAGGTTGGGGTTACCTGTTAGCAGCTTCACTAGTTGTAGCTGGCCTATCTTGGGTCATTCAGCGTTTTGTCGCTCCATGGTTGTATGCAAAACTAGAGAATTGGTCGTCACGTAAACGAACAGGTCTTTGGATTCCGCTCGGATCTGTCGCTCTAGTAGCTATTGTAGCTTTCTTACTTATCGGTACGAGTGCAAAAAGCATCTTACCTGACAATATGGAGACTCGTCTTGAGAACATCAATTTCCAACAACATAGCGTACTTGAACGGATTACCTTTTATAAAGATGCCATGAAGGTAGTTAAGGATTATCCAATCCTTGGTGCTGGTGGTGGAGGCTGGTCCTCATTATATGAACATTATCAGAATAACCCTTATACTAGCCGCCAGGTGCACAATTTCTTTCTTCAATTTTTGATCGAAGTTGGGATTCTTGGTTTTATCGTATTTATGGGTTTCATTCTGTATATTTTCTATAAGTATATTCGCGGGTATGTAAAACGGGATAAAAATGATTTTGAAAATGGTTTCTTCTATCTAATCATTGCTTTATCGATTCTTGTGCACAGTTTACTTGATTTCAATATGAGTTATGCCTTCATGGGGATACTCGTCTTCCTTGGACTGGCTGGGATGGCAGTTGTGATGGACAGCAAAAAGTTACGAAAAAATTGGAATAAAGCCGTTATTCGGCTTGGATATTTCGCAGCTCTCACAATAGGTACTGTGTTCTTGTTATTCCTTTCGATCAGCTATATAGGCTCCAATAATGCTGCTCTAAAGGGTAAGAATCTAATTAGAGTGAGCACTTCATATGAAGAAATTAAAGCACCGTTGGTTAAAGCCTTAAAAAGCCGCCCTAATCATCCTGAATCCGCCCTCTCCTTATCTGCTTTAGATATGACGGTATTCAACCAAACGCAAGATGAGCAATTTCTTGTTGAAGCAAATAACGTATTAACTCGTGCGCTCAAAGATGAGCCCTACAACAAAAATCTTTTAGCTCAAATGGCGAGCTACTATGATTTAAAGGGTCAAAGTGACCTTGCATACAATGTATACCTCGACAATGCTGATAAGTTCAATTGGGATATTAGTTGGTATGATGAATTAATCAGACGATCCTTTGTATTAGGCCAGCAAGCCCTTAATCAAAAGGATGAAGTTAAGAAAGAAAAGTACTTCGCAGAAGAGCTTGAAGCATATAACCACGTTCTCGCTGGGATTGAACATCTGAAGACTCTTCCACCAGAACAACTGCAAGGGCGTCCTTTCTCAGTAACGCCAACTATCGCTTTAAACGTTGGCAAAATGCAACTTATATCCGGACAAGAGGATGCAGCGAAGACCACTCTGAAGCTTAATTCGGATCCTAATTACACGGATATAATGAACAACGAAACTCCGTGGGATATAAATTGGTACAGTTCACTAATCAGCCGTTCATTTGATTTGGGGCAGGCAGCTTATGCACAACAAGATGATGAAGATAGAGTAGAACACATGAAAGCTGGCTTTGTCATTGGGCTTTTGGCCTACAATCATATATTGGCTGATAACGATCCTTCCAAGACTCCTGCTCCGGATGTGACACTGAAGGTTGGAACAATGCAATACATGTCAAGACAATTCAAACCCTCGGTGGCTACTTTAAAATCGGTACTAAGCCAAGATTTCTCAGATGCTAATAATCGTGAAATCGCTCGCTGGTACCTCGCCGCATTACAAAAAACGAACAACCAAGATCAAGCAGTGTATGATAAGCTGATCGCAGCCGATCCTGCGGAAGCAGCACAGATCGAAGAAATTGCGAATATGCAACTCCAAGATAGAAACTAATGAATAAAAAATAGCCTCTCACTGGATTACAGTAGGAGGCTATTTTCCTTTGTAATTATTTAAAATCATTTCCCTGTTTTGGCCGCTTCGCTTTCGACAAGCTCTTTCATATATCGAAGCAAATCATCTTTGAGTTCCTCGTGTTGAAGTGCATAATGAATGGTGGTCTGGATAAAGCCCATTTTCTCACCAACATCATGACGTTTACCTTCAAAGTCATAGGCAATAATTCGTTCAACCTCACTTAGACGTGCTATCGCATCGGTAAGTTGGATCTCTCCACCCACACCTACTTGCTGCTCACCAAGCATATCGAAGATTCGTGGGGTTAAAATATATCGTCCCAGAATAGCTAAGTTCGATGGAGCCTCTTCTCTCTTCGGCTTCTCTACTAGACGATTTGCCTTGTAGACACGTTCCGCCAAAGGCGAACCATCTACAACACCATACCGGGATACTTCCTCCCACGGAACAGGCTGAACACCCACGATAGAAGATTTATACTCATCATATATGTCAATCATCTGTTTGAGGCATGGTATGTTCGCTTCAACAATGTCATCGCCTAGTAGGACAGCAAACGGTTCGTTTCCTATGAATTTACGTGCACACCAAATCGCATGTCCGAGACCTCTTGGTTCTTTTTGACGAATGTAATGGATATCTGCCATTTCGGAAGATTTACGAACAGATTCAAGAAGCTCCCACTTTTGCTTCTCCGCTAGGTTAAATTCCAGTTCAAAAGAGTTATCAAAGTGGTCTTCAATCGCACGTTTGCCTTTCCCCGTTACAATAATAATATCCTCGATCCCGGAAGCGACCGCTTCTTCAACAATATATTGGATCGTCGGTTTATCTACAATCGGAAGCATTTCTTTAGGCATTGCTTTGGTCGCAGGTAAAAAACGAGTGCCGAGACCTGCGGCGGGAATAATCGCTTTACGGATCTTCATCACATTAACTCCTTCTATCGTATACTCTTTTCAATTTACATATCTGTATGTACCCTAAAATGGCATATTTCTTTCAATTATAGCAGTTACAGCACATTTATGTCAGAGTGTTTGTTATATTTGTATATCTATTCCATTGAAGTGAGAGGGAAGGAATACCCTCACGATATACTTTTTAGTATATGCAAATTTAGGTGAGGGCGAGATCAAATCTAATAAAAGGGCTAAGCAATACCAGCATCTACCTGGTAGTTACTTAGCCCTTTCTTTAACTCTTATTACTTCGCATTTACCAATTGCCCACGCGTTACGCCAAGTTGATTAGTAGCCTTTAGGCTCTTCCATACTTGTGTACCAGAGATTTCACCACGCAGAGCGCGACTGTAGAGGCTGATTACCTCAGCCACTTGCTCTGGCGTCTCTTCCAAGAACTCCACTCGGTATGAAGATACTCCTAGGTCACGGAAATTGTTCAAATACTCCGCACCAGACTGCTCAACAGCGTTATAGACGGTATTACGGCAGCCTTCATCCACACGAACTGGATGTGACATTCCAATACGGTCTTGCAAAGAAGCACGGTGCTCTTCACAAGGACGACCACAGTTCGTATAGTCTGTGCCTTCACTCATAAAGGTACAATACACACAGTGTTCAGTATGGAACATCGGCAAATGCTGATGGATAACGACCTCCATCCGGGACGTATCACTGTGTTCAAGCAGATCAACCATCTGTTGAATGTTCAAGTCATAGGATGGCGTTACTATGTCACAGCCAGCCTCAAGGAACAAATCCACTGCTTTATGATTGGCGATATTCAGTGAGAAATCACCGATCAGCCGTGGATGCACAGCATCCGGCTGCTCCTGGCGGCGGCGCAGATAATAATATAACGCGCCTGTATTACGCACGAGCACAGCATCCGGTTGCAAGCGAAGAATATTCGCGTGGTAGCCGTTCTCGCCCGGCATATGAATGCGCGGCGTGGCCAGCGCTATGCTGGCCCCTGCAGCCCGTACCGCATCTACCGCTGCCGGGAACTGCTTGATAAACTCGAAGTCGGCGTAGATGTTTCTCACGCCGGCCTCGAGCGCAGCCTGCACCTGCGGCAGGCTGCGGCACAGCGCGGTGAGCTCCGCTTCACCAGCGCGCTGCGGAGCGACGCCCTTGTGGGTGGCGTCGCCGTAAACCTCGATCGCCCGTTTCACATAGACGGGCGGTTTCGGGCGCTCGCCCGCAAGCAGCTCCACCGCTTGGCGGCGGATGCTGTTCAGCTCGCGCATAGGGACGATGACGTCGCCTTGCAGATGCGACTCCAACGCGTCAAGCTGGAACACGGTCCCGCCCAGGCGGCCGAATTGTTCTTCCAGCAGCGCGGTATCCATCGGACGCTTTTGCGCGGCTTCCAGCGCGAGCTCCGAGTCCACACGGACGGTAACGTTCTTCTGAACGTCCGTCCACCAAGTCGTCAGCTTCTCTCCGACGCAGCCTTGCACTCTAACATGTACCGGAAATACCCGGTACGGCTTTTCAGTTTCATAAGTCTGGCGCAGCGCCTTATCTAACGCAGGGTCATTTGTCTTCCAAATGCGGTCACCGACATTTAGACGACGAAGATCCACATCATTACGACCGGCTACGATGTCGATGATCCAGCCTTCTCCGGCTTCGCCTTCCAGCTTCACACCTTTACGACGAAGGTCGTAGACACGACCGCCTTCTTCTTTTTTCGTCGGATCGCCAGCGTCAAAAACAATTCCGTCCCCACGCTTAAGCGGTGCATGAATACGGCAGACCACTCCGTCACGCAGAATTTGCTCAACCGTCCCCAAATATACACCACGGCTTTTTGGGAAAGTCCCGTCTACCAGTTTCTTATTGTTCGTTCCATCCAGGAAACCATGTGTAAACCCGCGGGAGAAGCTTTGTTGCAGCTCGCGCACCTCCTCCTTCGAAGGTTTGGACAGATCGCCTTCAAAATACCGATCAATCGCTTTACGATACTTACTAACTACATTCGCTACATATTCCGGGCTTTTGAGGCGACCTTCGATTTTAAAAGAAGTCACACCCGCCTCGATCAGTTCAGGCATTAGATCAATTGCTGCCAGGTCCTTAGGAGAAAGCAAATAAGTTACGTCTCCCATAGGTTTTACCTCACCATCCACCATCAGATCATACGGCAGGCGGCAAGCCTGAGCACATTCACCGCGGTTGGCAGAACGTCCGCCCCACATTTCAGAGGTCAGACATTGACCTGAGTAGGAAACACACAAAGCACCGTGTACGAATACTTCCATCGGTAAGCGGGCTTGCTCCCCGATCGTACGAATTTGTTTCAAATTGTTCTCACGACCTAATACCACACGTTCCAAACTGAAAGGTTTAGTAAACTCGACCGCTTCCGGCGAAGTAATGGTCATCTGTGTCGATCCGTGAATCGGGAAATCCGGTGAGATTTCGCGGATCATTTTGACCAAACCTAAATCTTGTACAATTACTGCGTCTACGCCAGCATCCACGCACGCATCAATCAGTTCTTTTGCATCAGACAATTCATTTTCAAAAACCAATATATTAAAGGTCAAAAAGCCCTTCACACCATAGCTATGCAAAAACGCCATAATTTCCGACAGCTCGTCCATGCGAAAGTTGTTCGCTCTGGCCCGTGCATTAAACTTCTCTACGCCAAAAAAGATAGCATCCGCTCCGTTTGCTACCGCTGCACGCATGCAGTCCCAATCACCTGCGGGTGCCAATAGCTCCACGTCTTCTCTGCGTATTTGTTGCTCTTTCATTTATATCCTCCCAAACCGCCATTTGACGGGTCATTTCTAGTTGATTAACTTGATAATTGTATCAAATATCACACTTGAGCGCTATGCGTTTACCAACATTTATATAGAATAAAAGTCATAATGCTGTCAGGAAGCTGACTTCTTGCTTATTGCTCTTTACTCCATGAATGTTGTAGAACATGCAACTTTATTGCCCAATTCAGCGCTTCGACAACTAAATGTTGTACATAAAGCATCATTCTCACACTCTAGTATCGACAACCGGTACAAAAAGTTGCAACATTTACAACAATTCACTAGAAAATCCGTGACATACGGGACATACGATAGAATGTTGTATCAAATACATCAATCCACCCTTTAGCTATTCACATTATGCCCAACTTGGATAACATTGGCTCCGAACCTCTAAAACAACCCTTCCGACAACCCTTCTATCGGTTTATAGTAACAAATATATGTATTTTTAATAATAGGCCGCAGGTATCCCTTATCCACTAAACTCTGCAACCATTTACGAGCAGTACGAAAGTTAACGCCATAATCGTTCATAACATCCTTAGGTCGAATCCCTTTTCCCCCTTTATCCAAATAAAGAACGCCCCAAGCCAAATCGGCAACTGGGACGTTCTTCGTCTGATTAAATTATACGCCTCTATTCGTGTGTCAGCTACGATTTTCGTACTTTTTTTAACTACTTACTGTTTGTAAACCGAAACGATTGTAGTGTCTTGTCTAACAGAGCCTGCTGTTCTGCAGTGGCATTGGCATCATTCAGCGTAACGGTAATCGTGTAGACCACATCATTTTTACCAAACACAACCTGCTTACTGCGAAGAGGGATGCCATTTTTGATTTGATGTACAGTTATGATCGTAGCAGGGACATCCGCAATGGTAGATTCCACTACACTTTCTATACGAGAGCCTTTAGGATCATTATTTTTATTTTGATAAGCATCTTTGAGCACATTAACTGTATAATCCACTGAACCCTCGGGTTTTGAATTGATCTGTAGACGTCCTCCGCTGAAGCGATACTCAATCGACTGCGTCTCGAAAATATCCTGATAAGGTGTCCATAAACTTGGAATATCAATGGCATAACCGTAGGTTTTGGATACTTTGGTTAGTGTCTTATTTTTGAGCGTCTTATAATCATCACTAGCGAGCCGCCCGAAGTTCTCCTTCAGCAGAGCAAAATCAATATCAATAGAGGATATGATGGCTTTGAATTTTGCCTTATCGTCATCTTGCCCAGCAGCTGTTACATATTCAAAATAGTAACGATACCCATTTTTGAGTATGAGAGCTTGATATTCTGTAGTAACACCGTTGCCGTAATTTAGCTGTAGCTCATTAATTTGTGCGGATACGCCCGAGATCTCCGACTTGTTGCTGTCTTTCAGAATATAAGCATCCGCTACAAAGTTTTCTTTAGTTTTCATTTTCAGATCTTCAGCCCAGCTCTCTAGTGTAGAACCAGCAGGTGCCGAGGTAACTGCCACACTCAGATGACTTCCCTGCTTACTCTCGTAATAGAGATGCTGGTCGTCCTTACTCCAATCTGCGGGAACCTGTAGTGAAATCCCATAGTCCTCATTGTACGCGTCACGCAATCCACTTTTCACCGTAGAAAGATCACGGATTTTTTTGCTTTTAGTATCAAAAGAAGGCTGGAAAGAGTTAAGTAATCCTGTATATTTAGCAAAATCCTTATAATTAACTGCTTTGTTATCCGTCAAATAAATCTCGTAGAGTCGACCTTCAGCATATAACAGTCTGCTCTCCCAGAGCGCTCCACTGGAATCTTTACTGATCAATCTAGCATAAGGTACCGCGGCCTTGGGGAACGACTCCCGATCCAATATCAACTCCCCACCTGCCTCGACCTCCCGAACCAGCTGTTCCAGCAGCCCATCCGCATCCACCGCAACCGCCTGGTCACTTACATGAATCTCCACATAATATAGATTGTCCGCACTTGAAAAGGTAGCCACACTTTCATCTCCACCGCTATTTCCAGCAATCAGCCCAGAGGGATAATTCAGTGTCCATTGAAAATAGCTGTTCCCAATTTGAGTCTTACCAACATCGCTGTCAATCCCAGTCTCCTCTGGCGTTTCTTCTTCGTTGTCTATAGGCACTAGGGTAACCATTAGCTCACCCCCACTCCCTTGAGAGAGAGTCGCACCTAACACATCAGCTACAAAACGTAGCGGTACCATCAGCACGTCTGAAACCATCCGGGGCGCTGAGCCCAGTTTAACTTTGATCCCATCCTTCCAAGCGATATCACTCCCAATCGTCATCACCCCTGAATGAGCACCATAGGTTACTTTTACAACATTGTTCTGCTCTAAGGAAACAGTGCTGCCAAACGTCTTTTTAAAAACCCCAAGCGGGACCATAACCGTTCCATTCTCCGTATAAGGCCGCTCGATAGCCACCTTCTTACCATTCACCGTAGCTGAAGTACTGCCAACTTTTAGACTCAGCTGTAGCTTATCTCCTTGTGAAGCTAATACTGTTTGTATGGGTAATATAGAAAATAGCAGTAATAAGGTCAGCATCGCACAAAATCCTTGTTTTAAAATTTTCAAGCCCATTTACCGTCCCCCTCTCCAGTTTGCTAATCACTCTTCCGCGTGCTCGTCCCCATCCGTTTCATAATCATCTCCGCTTAACAATGGATCACCTTGAGTGAGCACGAGTTTACGGACGACGATATCCCCATCGCTTTGCATAACCAACCGCACAGTTGCTCCCGGCAGGTAGCTTTTGAACAATTCATTAATATCAACTAGTGAGACCACACGATGCCCATCAATGCTATACAAGACGTCCCCTTCAGCAACCCCTGACTTGAGCGCTTCTGAAGACACCACCTTAGTGACGGACAGCGGGTCCAGCGTTGGCAATCCCACAATCGTAGACCAGCTCGCCTCCAGCTCTAGCCCTAGACTCGGATGCTGTACCTCACCATATTTTAAAAGTTGGTTCATAATATACTGCACAGTATTCGCTGGAATCGAAAACCCCATATTTTCCACACCCACCGCTGAGTATTTCAGGCTGTTGATTCCCAGCACCTCACCTTTCATATTTACAAGCGGCCCTCCGCTGTTTCCGGGATTAATCGCAGTGTCACTCTGGATAAGACGATAAGCCGCATCTACCTCACGGTTAAGACCACTTATAACGCCTACAGTCGCTGAGTTTCGTAGAGAAAAGCTAATCGGTGTTCCGATAGCAATAACCTTCTCCCCAACCACTGTTTTGCTATTCGCTGGAATAAACTTGGCGGGCTTTAAATGGGTGGCATTGATTTTGATCAGCGCCAGATCACTAACTTCATCCAGATAGGTTTCTTTAACGCTGTAGGTTTTGGAGTCCGAAGTGACCACTATGGCATTTTGCAGATCCTTGATTACATGAGCATTGGTTACAATCCATCCGTTCGATTTCACAATGATGCCGGAGCCATGCGTCAGATTGTACCGATCATCCGGGCCACTATTCCCGCCACTCTCGTCTTTGCCGATAATGCCCACAACAGAAGGAGTGATACTTTTAATAATTCCAGGTATCGGATCTTCTGCCGCTGCTTTACTAACCACCTTACTAGTACTATCAAAAGCAAACACCGACTGACTCCATACTCCCGACAGCACTACGCCGCACAGTAATAGACCTAATCCTTTCTTCACCAGCTTCTCCCCAATACTCCTCATTCCTCACCAGACCCTCTCTTTGCTCATGGATAAATTTTACATTATATTATTTGAAAAAAGACGCCTTCAATGCGCCCATGGCGTTAAAGGAGTCTTTTGGTGCAAAGCTGTTCAATTTAGTTCTTTCATTAACTTAACCAATGCATCACCATGGCATAGTCAGAGATCACAAAAACCAGCAAGCTAACGGCTCCAAAACCAATGGCAAATTTGTTCTTCTGGGGAGCTTTCAATAGTCGAACAACCCCGACCAAAATCAAGATGGTAAATAAAATCATAAACACATCAAAGGTATGAAATTTAGACGGTCCTTGCGCGGCAACTTCTGCAAGCAGCATAACCTTACCTCCTCAAAAATGTTGTCAAGCAAGATCCAGTAATCCCCATATCACCTTCTATGTTATCGCTACCATTTGGGCGATGCAATAGGTTTTGTAGAAAAATTATGTATTTGTCGTAAAAAATATATTTTATCCCTGCAAAATCCGTAATAACGATGAGATTGATCACTGACAATTGGGGTGGCTTAGTGAAAGTACTGTGAGTCCAATCAACTCTATCGTCATGAAGGTTACAATAGAAAGTCCGTTAACTGCTTTAGAGATGAGATAAATTGAGCAGTGAATTGGAATTGGAATTGGAATTCAGAACTTAGAACTCTGGGCTCGAAATTTAGGGTGTTAATGAATTAGGGAAATATTCCCTAAAATTAATCGATTATCAGCTCATTTTGTGATTATCAGGGAATTCCTCCCTAAAAATCATTAGAAAACCGGCTATATGAATGAATCTACCCGATAATTAGGGAGGTTTTCCCGGATTTCACCTTTTATGATCTAAAAACTCGGATTTTCAGGGAGGTTTTCCCTAATCTAATAAACAGTTATTTGATAGAGTGATATGAATGATTAATTATTCGGTTTTCAAGGAACTTTTGACCCTAACGTTAGTCAATTACCCGTTAACCCTATCAACAGAATACTCCTCATTGAATCTTACTACGAACATGTCCTACATATGCCTACCTTGCCTATTATTAAATCCATTTTTTCTATAGAATCCGTATAACTTTTGCTAGAAAGATCACATCATATATCTATGAGCCGTCTTTCGTATAATTACCGGATAATCCTACAACGTCTTAAATGGCCTTGACTCCATTCTAGAGGACGAGGTTAGCCGTTCGTTGTTATTTGTTGGATATTTCCCCAGTAAAAACTATTGCTTACAACCTACAATAAAAGCCCCGGTAAGATACCGAGGCCTTATTATACATAGGTTATATTACTTACTATTTATTAAAGGGTTTCCGCCGTCTCAAGCATAAGCGCTTCGGTCCGCTCTGTATCACGAATCAGAACCGGCTTCAGATACTTACCTGTGTAAGACTCTGTGACTGTAATGATCTTCTCCGGTGTTCCTGTTGCCAGGACAGTACCCCCGCCGCTACCACCTTCCGGTCCCATATCGATGATATAATCCGCTGTCTTGATTACATCCAGATTATGTTCAATAACAAGAACAGATTCTCCGGAATCCACCAAACGATGCAACACCTCAAGGAGACGACCAATGTCATCTACATGCAGGCCTGTCGTAGGCTCATCCAAAATATAAAGTGTTTTACCCGTGCTGCGACGGTAGAGCTCAGAAGCCAATTTTACCCGCTGTGCTTCACCACCGGATAAAGTGGTTCCTGGTTGGCCAATCTTAATGTAACCAAGGCCTACATCCATTAGTGTTTGCATTTTACGATGGATACGCGGAATATTTACAAAGAACTCCGTTGCGTCCTCTACCGTCATCTCTAACACATCTGAAATGTTTTTGCCTTTATATTTCACTTCTAGTGTTTCCCGGTTATACCGTTTGCCCTTACATACTTCGCAAGGGACATACACATCCGGCAAGAAGTGCATCTCAATCTTAATGATCCCGTCTCCACGGCAAGCTTCACAACGTCCGCCTTTTACGTTAAAGCTGAAGCGTCCCTTTTGGAAACCACGTACCTTAGCCTCATTTGTCTTGGAGAACAGGTCACGGATGTCATCGAATACACCTGTATAGGTTGCTGGATTGGAACGCGGTGTCCGCCCGATTGGCGACTGATCGATTTCAATAACCTTATCGAGATTTTCTAGTCCACGAATTTCTTTATGCTGACCAGGACGCACCTTCACAGCCTTATTCAACTGCCGTGCCAGACTCTTGTAAAGAATCTCGTTGATAAGCGAGGATTTACCGGAACCCGATACACCTGTCACCGCTGTAAATACACCTAATGGAATCTTCACATTCACATTTTTCAGGTTATTCTCTTTAGCACCACGTATTTCTACCCAGCGATCATCGGTAGGACGGCGTTTAGCAGTAACCGGAATAAATTTACGTCCGCTTAAATATTCACCCGTTAATGAATTCGGATCTTTCATAATCTCTTCTGGCGTCCCTTGAGCCATAACTTGTCCACCATGAATACCTGCGCCCGGACCAATATCAATAATATAATCCGCTGCCATCATCGTATCTTCATCATGCTCTACAACAATCAGCGTGTTGCCTAAATCACGCATATGCGCAAGCGTAGAGATCAGGCGATCATTATCCCGTTGATGCAAACCAATACTTGGCTCATCCAGAATGTACAATACACCCATGAGACTTGAACCGATCTGAGTAGCCAACCGAATACGCTGCGCCTCACCACCGGAAAGCGAACCCGCTGCACGGCTAAGCGTCAAATAATCCAAACCTACATTCACAAGGAATCCAAGCCGATTACAGATCTCTTTTAAAATGAGATTGGCGATGGCTGTTTCTTTTTCGCTCAATTTTATCTCTTCAAACCAATGCTGGCAGTCTCCTATTGAAAGGTCCGTAACATCAGAAATATTATGATCGTTGATGGTCACAGCTAATATTTCTTTTTTCAGACGTTTACCTTTACATACATGACAAGGCTTAGCACTCATAAACCCTTCGATAAATTCACGAATACCATCCGAAGCAGTTTCACGGTAACGCCGCTCTAGGTTAGGTATAATCCCTTCAAAAGCAACCATCGCATCTTTCTTTTGACCGAAATCATTTTCATAACGGAAGCGGACTTTCTCACTGCCTGTACCATTCAGTAACTTATTCATATGATCAGGCGTCAGACTGCTTACAGGAACGTTTTGTGGAATTTTAAAGTGTTCACAAACCGACTTCAGAAATTGCGGATAGTAATTAGAAGTACTTCCAGTCCAAGCTAAAAAGGCACCTTCTTCAATGGATTTCTCAGCATCAGGAATAAGCAGGTCTGGATCGACAACCATTTTCATGCCAAGTCCATCGCACTCTGTACAAGCTCCAAACGGACTGTTGAAAGAGAACATCCGTGGTGCCAACTCTTCAATACTAAAACCACAAATTGGACAAGCAAAGTTTGAGCTGAAAAGCAGCTCTTCCTGGCCGATGATATCAACAAGGATTTTACCGCCCGAAAGCTTAAGCGCCGTCTCCAGTGAATCCGTCAGCCGGGTCTCCACATCGTCTTTAACAACGATCCGGTCTACCACAACTTCTATTGTATGTTTTTTATTCTTTTCTAGTTCAATATCCTCTGACAGATCTCTTAGCTCCCCGTCCACACGCACACGTACGAAGCCTTGCTTAGAGATATCTGTGAAAAGTCCTTTATGCTCACCTTTACGTCCTGAAATGATTGGCGCCAGGATCTGTAACCGAGTTTTCTCTGGATACTGCATAATCCGGTCTACCATCTGTTCAACGGTCTGGGAGGTAATCTCAATGCCATGCTCTGGGCAATGGGGATGACCAATACGTGCAAAGAGCAGCCGCAAATAGTCATAAATCTCCGTAACTGTACCTACCGTGGAGCGTGGGTTCCGGCTTGTTGTCTTCTGATCTATAGATATCGCCGGGGACAAACCATCAATCGAATCCACATCTGGTTTCTCCATTTGTCCCAAAAACTGACGTGCATAAGCCGACAAAGATTCAACATAACGCCGTTGTCCTTCAGCATAAATCGTATCAAATGCAAGCGACGATTTACCTGAGCCGCTAAGTCCCGTCAGCACGACGAAACGGTCACGTGGAATCGTCACATCGATGTTTTTGAGATTGTGCGCCCTCGCGCCTTTAATTACAATATTTTCGTTCGCCAACGGAACCTCTCCTTTTAAAAAAACTATTTCAACTTTATTTCAAAATATTCTCAAAGCCTTTTCAAAGCCCTTTCAAAGCCTTTCGATCCCTCCCAAACCCTCCCTTCCAAGGGAGGGCCCCAAGGGTTGCACCCTCTGGACACCCGCATTTTCTGGAGAAGGAGTATGGTGGGACGTAACTTAGTGACTACAATGCTCAGAGCGCTTATCCCTACGGGACCGCTTGGACGTTAGCGCACTAACTAAAGACAGGTACATGCAACTGTCATAAACGTTGCATGGTGCTGTCCCTGCGGGATACGCATAAGTGCCAAGTTCATTGCATGGTGCTGTCCCTGTGGGATACGCATAAGTGCCGAGTGCATTTCGGGCGCTGTCCCTGCGGATACGCATAAGTGTCATAAACATCGCGGGATACGCGACCCTCTATTGATTCAAAAAGAACGGTCTAGGACAGCACCGTTCAATACCTATTTTAAATATCGGTGATGCATTAATGGTTTGTTACTCAGCCCGAAGCTCCAGCAATGCGTCGCGTAGCTCTGCCGCGCGTTCGAATTGCAGGTTCTTGGCAGCGTCCTTCATTTCAGCTTCCAGACGCTGGATCAGACTTTGTTTTTCTTTCTTATTCATCTTGCCACCAACACCTGTGAGATAATCAGCTTTAGACTCAGCAACCTTCGTTGCCTCGATGATGTCACGCACTTTTTTATTAATAGTGGTGGGGGTGATGCCATGTTTCTCATTATGAGCAATTTGAATGGCGCGACGGCGTGATGTTTCACTCATCGCCTTCTCCATCGAATCAGTGATCCGATCACCATACATGATTACACGACCCTCAGAGTTACGAGCCGCACGGCCAATCGTCTGAATTAGTGAACGTTCGGAACGAAGGAACCCTTCTTTATCGGCATCGAGAATTGCAACTAAAGATACCTCCGGTAAGTCGAGACCTTCTCTCAGGAGGTTAATCCCTACCAGTACATGGAACGTACCAAGACGAAGATCCCGCAAGATCGCCATCCGTTCCAGTGTTTTGATGTCAGAGTGCATATAACGAACCTTAATCCCGATTTCCTTAAAGTAGTCTGTCAGATCCTCCGACATCTTCTTCGTCAAAGTGGTAACGAGTACACGTTCATCGCGTTCGACCCGGTCACGGATTTCGCTAATCAGATCATCAATCTGACCTTCTGTAGGACGGACCTCGATGATTGGATCCAATAAACCAGTCGGACGGATAATCTGCTGCACCATAGTTTCGCAGTGTTCCATTTCATAAGGTCCAGGTGTCGCGGAAACGTAAATGATCTGGTTTACTTTATCTTCGAACTCTTCGAACTGAAGCGGACGGTTATCCAGTGCAGAAGGCAGACGGAAACCATGCTCTACCAACACTGTTTTACGCGCCCGGTCACCGTTATACATCGCCCGAATTTGCGGAAGGGTAACATGGGATTCATCTACGACGATTAACATATCATCAGGAAAATAATCCATTAACGTATATGGAGTTGCTCCCGGTTCCCTGAAGGTTAGTGGCCCGGAATAGTTCTCGATCCCCGAACAGAAACCCACTTCCTTCATCATTTCAATGTCGTAACGTGTCCGTTGTTCCAAACGTTGCGCTTCCAGAAGCTTGCCTGCGTCACGAAGCACGGTCAACCGCTCTTCTAGCTCCCGTTCAATATTGACTATTGCTACACGCATCGTTTCTTCCTTGGTAACAAAGTGAGAAGCCGGAAAAATGGCGACATGATCGCGTTCACCGATCAATTCGCCCGTTAAAACATCTATTTCAGTGATCCGCTCAATCTCATCCCCAAACAATTCAACACGAATCGCATGTTCACCCTGAGAGGCCGGGAAGATCTCAACCACATCACCACGTACACGGAATGTTCCGCGTACAAAATTGATATCATTGCGCTGGTATTGAATATCCACCAGTCTGCTCAGAATCTCATTGCGCGGTTTCTCCATCCCAACCCGCAAGGACAACAGCAAGCTTCCGTATTCCATTGGTGAACCGAGACCGTAAATACAAGACACACTCGCTACAATAATAACGTCACGCCGTTCGAACAAGGAGCTTGTCGCGGAGTGGCGAAGTTTATCAATCTCTTCGTTAATACTGGAATCTTTCTCAATATAAGTATCGGAGGAGGGAATATACGCCTCTGGTTGGTAATAGTCGTAGTAGCTGACGAAATAGTCTACCGAATTATTCGGGAAAAACTCCTTAAACTCACTTGCCAGCTGGGCAGCGAGTGTCTTGTTATGCGCAATAACCAGCGTGGGGCGATTTAATTTGGAAATAACTTGCGCGACAGTAAAGGTCTTCCCTGTACCTGTCGCTCCCAGCAGCGTCTGGTGCTTCTTACCCTGCCGGATGCCTTGTAGTAATTCATCTATGGCATGAGGCTGATCGCCCTGGGGTGTATACTCGGACTCCAATTCAAAAGTCTTCGTACTGACGACAATATCACTCATTTGCCCGTCTCCCCTCTATCGTCTAAACTAGATTAATATATTATAATTGTTGTCTGAATCTTCTCTCTCCATACGACAGTAAAAAATATGGAAGATAAGAATATGTGTTCCCGTTCATTATACAGTGTTGCTTAGATCGATGCAAACCATAATACACAGAAATGTTAGGAGCTTGAAGCATGGATATTACCGCAATAATCGGCCTAGTGGCCGGACTGGCTGCGCTAATCGGCGGCTACCTCTGGGAAGGCGGAAGCCTTTCCGGACTGCTGCAGCTTAATGCAGCTTTGATTGTATTTGGAGGTACGATTGCTGCCGTAATGATCAGCTTCCCGGCAGCTAAGCTACGCTCCATTCCCGCCGCTCTGCGCATGGCTTTTGGCCGCAATCCTGAACGTGATGAAGAGAAAGCAGAAGAGCTTATCGCAATGGCCACAGTGGCCCGCCGCGGCGGCGTTTTAATGCTCGAAAAACAAGCGGAACTACATCCTGATCCTTTTACACGCGAAGGACTGTTGCTTATCGTCGATGGCACTGACCCTGAGCAGGTAAGACAGATTTTGGAATTGGAAATGGATGCGAAAGAATTGAAGCATGAAAGCTACGCCAAGATTTTTGAAGCCGCTGGCGGATATGCTCCAACGATGGGGATCATCGGTACAGTTATGGGACTCATTAGGGTACTGGGCAACCTTACGGACCCATCAAATCTAGGTACCTCTATCGCAGTAGCGTTCACTGCAACACTGTACGGAGTAGCCATCGCTAATCTAATATTTTTACCCATTGCTTCCAAAATCAAATCCCGCAGCCAAAGTGAGCTGCATAGCATGGAGATGCTGCTAGTAGGCATTCTTTCTCTACAGAACGGGGATCATCCGCTGCTGGTGCGTAAAAAACTGAACTCCTTCATTTCAGACACCACCACAGATGACCGTGCAGAAGCAAGAGGTTTTATATGAGACAAAGAGACCGGCGCAAACGGCGGGTAGAGAATCGAGAAAGCCGTGATCGTTGGATGATTACTTACGCTGATCTAATTACACTTTTACTTATATTTTTCGTTATATTGTATGCGATGAGCAGCCTGGACACTGACAAATATAATATCGTAACCGGCTCTTTATCCGAGACTTTCAAGTCGAGCAGCACTGTTCTTGAAGGCGGGGACGGTATTTTAGATGCTGGAAAGACCCCTGACAACAAACCAGAGAGTACAGATGGGAATGGAAATGCGAACGCAACTGCAAAACCAAATGACGGTTCTGATGAACAAACGGAGAATGAAACACCTTCAGCACGGGAGTTGGCTTTTCGAGAACAAGAGGCGAAGCTTGCTGAGTTAATGGGTGTGATCACCCACTATGTGGAGGAGAATAATCTCGGTGAACAAATATTTGTAGCCGACAAACCGCAGGGCATAGAAATCACGCTCAGCGACCGTTTTCTTTTTGATGTGGGTAAAGCAGATGTGAAGTCACCAGCCCTTCCAGCTCTTCAGCAGTTGTCTGGCTTATTCAAAGATATCGGGGCAACGATTAGCATTGAAGGACATACGGATAATACACCAGTGTCATCAGCTTCACGTTATAACGACAATTGGGAGCTATCGGGTGCTCGTGCGCTTTCTGTGCTGCGCTTTTTCTTAGATAATGAAGGACTGAACCCGGACACTTTTCAATATGCAGGTTATGCCGATACCCGACCAACAGCAGATAATACTACGGTAGCAGGCAAACAGAAAAATCGACGCGTAGAGATCATTGTACTTCGACAGCTTCAAGAGGTGGAATAAAAGTTTGCGCTCAGAGCTAAGTTCGGCAGCAGGGGCAATGGCAATTACCACATTGAGCTAACAAGGGGCTTCATCCAATTTAATTAGGGAAAACCTCCCTGATTATTCACCTATTATCGTATCCAATCGCGGAATGAGGGAATTTCTCCCTGATTATTACTCTTTTTAGTCTGAAATAGTGGTTTTACCGAGATGATTAGGGAGGAATTTCCTAAAACCCTAACTCTCACGCTATAATCGTCTAAAATGAGGGAGGTTTTCCCTAATTCCATACTCCACTAGACCCTCAAACCACTCGATTGGGTTTACGAATACTCGCACAATCTACATAAGAAACACAAACAGCAAGTCCCCGAATCACAGAAACTTGCTGCTAAAAATATCACACTTGATCAGACTATTTTCCGTCCCCGATTTCCAATTATTCAGCAACTAACGCGCTATAACCAGCTGCATCTAACAGACCTTTTACAGCATCAGCATACTCTCCATCAACTTCAATCTCAAAAATCCAACCCCCGCCATACGGCTGATCATTGATAAGCTCCGGACTAGCTTCTAATCCATCATTCACCTTGGTAACCGTCCCAGAGACGGGCGAATACAACTCCGATACCGTCTTAACGGATTCGATACTGCCTACGCTGTCACCGGCCGAAATGGTCGATCCTACCTCAGGAAACTCAACAAATACGATGTCGCCTAATAAATGCTGAGCATGGTCCGTAATCCCAACACGTACTACTCGCCCTTCTACTTGCTGTGCCCATTCATGCTCTTCGCTGTAAAGAAGGTTGTCTAATACTTCACTCATTTCAAGCCGCCTCATTTCCAATTTGGAGTTCTAAATTTAGTTATAGCCTAAGTTATCCCGGCTCACAATGTCAATATTACTAACAGGAAATTTAAATTTGTCATTTTTTCGACGTTTTCTTGTTGACAGCGCCCGACTATACCCGTTTAATGGAGACATACAAGAAGAAATGACGTTGTCGTCTTTTTATAGACAATAACCGTTTCTCGAAGAAATATAATTGCGGATGATGGCATAGGGAGAGACTGTCTCACTTGAAGACGGCGCCGAAGGAGTAAGCCCTAACAGGGGTGAATCTCTCAGGCAAAAGGACCTTTGTCGGACGTATCTCTGGAGAGCATCAGACGCAAGGCTAGATGCGTCAGATCACCAACGGGGAAACCTGCAAGCTAGTTACGGCAGGGTAACTCTCAGGTACAAAGGACAGAGCAGAAAGCGATTTGTGCATTTATGCATGATTGCTTCTGCCTGTCCTTTTTTCGTATGTAATCAGATCAAGGGGAGTGACGACATGGATGCTTTGAGAAGAACACCTTTTTATGATCTCTATTCCGCTTATACGGAGTCCAGGTGCATTGACTTCGGTGGCTGGGAGCTGCCAGTACAGTTTACAGGTATCGTGAAAGAGCACGAAGCCGTTCGCCAGCAGGCTGGGCTGTTCGATGTCTCGCATATGGGTGAATTCATGGTGATTGGGAGCGGTGCAGAAGACTTTTTGCAAAAAATGACAACCAATGATGTCAGCCGCCTTACAGATGGTGCGGCGCAATATACGCTGCTCTGTTATCCAAATGGCGGAGTTGTCGACGACCTACTCGTGTATCGCCTAAGCGAAGGGCATTATATGCTCGTCGTTAATGCCTCCAACATCGACAAAGACTTCCAGTGGCTGCAAGAGCATTTGACCTCTGAATTCGGCGAAGTCACGCTCACTAATGTCTCTGACGAGACGCTTTTGCTCGCCTTGCAGGGTCCTCTGGCAGAGACCATTCTCGCGGAAGTTACGGATGCTCCTATTTCAGCACTCAAGCCTTTCCATTTCATCGAACGCGCCACCGTTTGCGGTGTAGAGGTACTTATCTCCCGTACGGGTTATACCGGTGAAGATGGCTTCGAGATTTACGCTCCGCTGGAAGGTGCAGAAACGTTATGGAACGGACTGCTTGCAGCAGGCGCGCCCCACGGATTAACACCTGCTGGACTGGGTGCACGGGATACCCTGCGTTTTGAGGCGAAATTACCACTGTACGGTCAGGAGCTATCTGCTGACATCACCCCGCTTGAAGCAGGAGTACAGTTCTTCGTGAAGCTGGACAAAATAGACTTTATCGGACGCGATGCACTAATACAGCAAAAAGAAGCTGGCATTCCCCGTCGCCTTGTCGGCCTAGAAATGATTGATCGAGGCATTCCACGCTCCCATTATCCTGTTTGGGCAGATGGGGTTAAGATTGGTGAGGTCACAACCGGAACGCAGTCCCCTACGCTGAAACGTAACCTGGGGTTGGCATTGCTTGATGCTGCTTACAGTGAAATAGGCACAGAGGTTTACGTGGAGATACGCGGTAAGCAGCTTAAGGCTGTAGTGATTAAGGCCCCTTTTTACAAGTATAAACGCCTTTAGCGTCCATATAAGGACGGTGAACTTTTAAGCGAGAAATAGAAGGATAAAGTATAGCGTGAAAATTGTACTTTCTTATATTTTAAAAAAGCCAAGGAGTGAAACCTTAATGAAGCACCGTTATCTGCCCATGACAGAACAGGACCGCGTAGAGATGATGGAGACCGTCGGGATTCAGTCTATAGATGAGCTGTTCTCCGATATTCCTGAAGCGGTACGTTACCAAGGCACTATGCCGATGTCTGAACCACTCGATGAATACGCCCTGCTGCGCCACATGAAAGGTTTGGCTGACCAAAATGCCGACTTTGATTCTCACGCCAGCTTCCTCGGCGCCGGATTATACGATCATCACATCCCTGTGGTCATCAACCATGTCATTTCCCGTTCTGAATTCTACACTGCCTACACTCCTTATCAACCGGAGATCAGCCAAGGTGAGCTGCAAGCGATCTTCGAATTCCAATCCTACATTTGCGAACTAACCGGTATGAAAGTTGCCAATGCCAGTATGTATGATGGCGCTACAGCTTTATCCGAAGCAGCGGTTCTCGCGGCTGGTGCTACCAAACGCAAAAAATTAATCGTCTCCCGTACCGTTCATCCTGAGGCTCGCCAAGTGCTACGTACTTCGGCTAATGCTTGGGGTCTGGAGGTGGTGGAGATTGACTATAAAGACGGTGTTACCGATCAAGCTAAACTTGCTGAAGCTATCGATGGTGATACTGCCGCAGTACTGGTGCAATCGCCTAACTTCTTCGGCAGCATTGAGGATCTTCGCTCGGTTGAGCCGCTGATTCACGCGGTTAAAGGTCTTCTTGTAGTCAGCGCCAACCCAATAGCTCTTGGTGTACTTGAAACTCCGGGCAAACTTGGAGCCGACATCGTAGTCGGTGATGCTCAGCCACTCGGTATTCCAGCTTCTCTCGGGGGTCCAACTTGCGGATTCTTTGCCGTAGCTGATCACCTGATGCGCCGCATGCCAGGCCGGATCGTTGGCCAAACGGTAGACCGTAATGGTAAACGCGGCTTCGTTCTTACACTTCAAGCGCGTGAACAGCATATTCGTCGTGAAAAAGCGACATCGAATATCTGCTCCAATCAGGCGCTGCTGGCTCTCTGCGCATCCGTCTATTTGTCCGTTATGGGCAAAGAAGGCATGCGGGAAGTAGGCGAACTGAACATTCGCAAAAGTCATTACGCCGCTAATAAACTTAGCGGACTAACAGGTGCTGAACTTGCCTTCTCCTCCCCATTCTTTAACGAATTTGTCGTGAAGCTTCCTGAAGGCTGCAGCGTGAGCGCTATTAATTCGAAGCTACTGAAGGACGGTTATCTCGGCGGTTATGATCTGGGTCGTGATTATCCTGAACTTGCTGGACATATGCTGGTTGCCGTAACGGAAAAAAGAAGCAAAACCGAAATCGACCAATTCGCTAGCGCACTGGAGGGCTGTTTATGAAACCGGAGCAAAGTCTAATTTTTGAATTAAGCCGTCCCGGCCGTTCGGCCTATTCTTTGCCACTATGCGATGTGCCGCAGGAAGAAACCTTGGAGTCCCTGATTCCATCAGATTTACTCCGTAGCGAACCCGTCGTACTTCCAGAAGTATCGGAAGTGGATGTCATTCGCCACTACACTTCTCTTTCACGTCGCAACTTTGGTGTAGACAATGGCTTCTATCCACTCGGTTCATGCACGATGAAATACAATCCGAAGATTAACGAAGATGTTGCCCGCTTCTCCGGCTTCGCCAAAATTCATCCCTACCAACCGGAAGAAAGTATTCAAGGCGCACTGGAATTAATGTATACCCTGCAAAATGATCTGTCCGCGCTGACGGGCATGGATGCAGTATCTTTACAGCCTGCCGCAGGTGCGCATGGTGAATGGACCGGCCTCATGATGATCCGCGCCTACCATGAAAGTCGCGGCGAGACGCGTACTAAGGTTATCGTGCCGGATTCCTCGCACGGAACCAATCCTGCTAGTGCCTCAGCAGCAGGACTTGAAACGATCACGATCCCTTCCACAGATAAAGGAATGGTCGATCTTGAAGCATTGAAAGCAGCCGTCGGTAGCGACACAGCCGCGCTGATGCTAACTAACCCAAGCACACTCGGCTTGTTCGAAACCCAAATCGTCGAGATTGCTGAGATCGTGCATGAAGCAGGCGGCCTACTCTATTACGATGGAGCCAACTCCAATGCCATTATGGGCATTACCCGCCCTGGCGACATGGGCTTTGACGTTGTGCATCTGAACTTGCACAAGACAATGAGCACCCCACATGGTGGTGGCGGCCCTGGAGCCGGACCAGTCGGCGTAAAATCTATCCTCATTCCATTATTGCCACAACCTACTGTGGTGAAGAATGAAGATAGTAGCTTCTCACTTCACTTCGGTGGTCCTGAATCCATTGGACGTGTGAAAGCTTTTTACGGAAACTTTGGTATTCTGGTTCGTGCCTATGCCTATATCCGCACCTATGGTCCAGACGGACTGCGTGAGGTATCCGAAAATGCCGTGCTGAATGCAAACTATATGATGCACCGTCTGGCGCCGTATTTCGAAATCCCATATCCGGGTGTATGTAAGCATGAATTCGTGATGTCCGGCAAAAACCTCAAGCAATATGGCGTGCGCACCTTAGACGTCGCTAAACGATTGCTCGACTTTGGCTACCACCCGCCAACCGTGTACTTCCCTTTGACTGTTGAGGAATGCATGATGATCGAGCCGACGGAAACCGAAAGTAAAGAAACACTGGACGGCTTCATCGATACGATGATTCAGATTGTGAAAGAAGCGCAGGAGACACCGGAAATCGTAATCAACGCACCGCATACTACAGAGATTAGCCGTTTGGATGAGACACAGGCTGCGCGTAAGCCGGTTTTGAATTGTTCTTGCGGGTAAGGATAATGTCCTCCTCTAAGAAAAATTCTCTCGGAGTCTCTCGAAGATGTAACCGAATCCTTCATTAGGTGGCTACTATTCTTGCAATAATAGAAGCCAAATCAGATAAGTTAGAGTTCCAAGCAAACCAAAAATGCGGCTGTCTTTCAAAGTCATGAAGACTTCGAGACAGCCGCTGCCTATATCTAGTATGTAAGTAAGACCAGAAAAAGTTAAGCTTGATGTCTAGTCCGCCAGTTTTTTTACAAACTGCTTCCTTTCATTCACACGTAGCTTCGTATAAATATTCTTTACAATATTTCTTACCGTTCCTTCACTGATGCCCAGTTCACCCGAAATATGCAGAGCTCCTTTTTCTGACAACCACAAGTGAGCAACCTCTCTCTCTCTTGCAGTAAGTCTGTATTCTTGAAATCTGGCTTCTAGGTCCTGCTTCCTCAAATCAGAACTCTCCAACCATCTTCTGCTAATATTGTCCGTTATTTGTTGTATAAAAGGGATCGCAAATCGTGATGAATTCTGCGATTCTGCTCACCTCACTATGTACCAGTTGTACCATTGCATTATGATAGTGCGGTTCTAACTCTCCATCACTATATTTCAAGACCACTAAGTATGTTACAAGCTTTCATTTTTACACAAAGCACAATAATCGATAAAAGTAAATATCTAACAGGGGATATATAACTTTTTTTATCACAGCACTATTGTTGTATTTGTAAGTGCTTGATAAGTTGAACAGTTAGGAGATCATGAATATGAACATGCTTGATAACCTGATAATTGAAAAGAATAAAAAACTTCACTTCGAAAACATGGCTGTCTACCAGGCGAAAATGAATTCTGAAAATGTTGGATCAAATAAGCATCAATTAGTGCGTCGGTAATCTGCCGTCTTGACAACTTATAATGAGGAGTGGGAATGAATGAACAATATCAAATTCTTATTCAGTAACTTGAGCAGTTACGTTGATAAGAATCCTATCGTTGGATTACTTATACTTATTATATTTGTTGGTAGTTGTTCTTTAATTATCTTTAATACAGGTAAGAACATCGGGGAATTATTATATTCATTGAAAAAATAAAATTTTTGATCATTTAATAAATGCTTTACAGGCGATTTTATGGCATTCACAAAATATCATTGCGTCAAACAATACGACATCAAAGATTGCGGAGCATCCTGTCTTGCGACCATCTCCAACCGATGCTGAACTCATCACTTATTATTCAGTCCTATGGTCTAGCCAGATTGCACACAAAAATATAATACAACAACTCGAAGAAAAACTGGCTAGTTATAAGCCGGAAGCCAATGAAATTGATTTTGAATACTCAGAACTAAAAGAGCAGCGATTGGAACTCGTACGCGTCTCCCAGGATAATGATACTCTCCTAAAAAACAGGTTAATCTCAGCGGCTCAGGCAGATCAGAACAAGCTGGATTTACTAAACTTAAATCAGCAATTCGATAAGCAAAAAGTAAAGTACGGTTTATTCCAAGCAAAAGTTACTTTGGCTCTTAGTGGAGTTATCCTCTAATAACCATTAATTTATCATTCATAACCCAAAGGAGATATCACAAGATGAAAACCATATCTAGCCTAATCGCAGCAACTCTTCTTTCTACCGCTATCGCCTGGCCTGTCCATGCCGCAGAGAAGCCAATCTCCATTCAGATCAATCAGCAACAGCTCGCACTGAAGGGACAGTCTCCCTTCAATGATAATGGTACAATTGTCGTTCCTTTTCGTCCGGTTTTTGAAAAACTAGGACTTTCAATCGATTGGAATCAAACCACAGGTACCATAACGGGTACTAAGGAAGGGCTTACGATTACACTGCAACTAGGTAGTAAGCAGGCCAGCATCAATGGTGTTATAACCCAACTTTCTGTTGCCCCTAAGCTCATCAATAATTCCACTTACATTCCGCTGCGCTTCGTTGGGGAGGCTACAGGTAATGAAGTCTCCTGGAATGCACACTCGAAGACAGTAACCATTACAGGCAAGACTAATCAGGTAAATCCGCAGGAAATCAATGCTTTTTTTGAAAAATACGTAACCTATACCAACAATGAGAATTATGAAGGGTTCATGAGCCTAATCGATAGCAAGTCTCCTCTTGTGGTCATCGGGCCACAAATTAAGAGCCAAATGGAACAATACGATCTGACCACTTCACTTGATCAATTAGAGGTTATCAGCCTTCAACCCACAGAGGCTACGATTCACACCGTTGAAACGACTACACACCTCAGCGGTCCATTCACCTTAGACAATACCTCTGAATATATTTATAGCTTAACGCGTACCGCCAGCACTGAAGACTGGAAAATCAACAACCTGCAGATTAAAGGCGTACAATATATCCTCCCAGATAAACTGCTGAACGCTAAGCCAGCTGTGACGAAGGCGGATGAAACGGATATATTAGCTGTGCTTAAGAGCAACTTGGACTATACCAATGCAGAGAATATTCAAGGTGTGCTATCTACTATTGATCCTGAGTCCCCTGCTCTCGAACAAACCAAACAGCTCTTCAGCCAAATTTTCACAGCCTATGATCTAAAGTTCACTCTGGAATCTGCCAAAATCATTCATTATACCCAGGATACCGCAGCCGTATATATGGTTCAGACGAGCATCAAGCTTAAGGGTCCTGACTTTCAGGATAACCGCTCCACCTCTGTCACAACGCTGAAGAAATCCAAATCAGGCAAATGGATGCTGGATCAGACCTATCCGATTAGTGTAGACAAGCTGACTCCATAATTATAAGGATCTGTAACAAAACAAAAAACGGCAAGCCCCATAACCCCGGAGGCTTGCCGTTTGCTTATTTAAAGCGCCGGATCTTCAGTCTTACCCGCTCCCCCCCACAATCGCCAATCTTTACGTGACATATAACTTTAAAAATCCTATGTACAAATAAATGTTTAGAACTTCATTTATCCAAATTTATAACATAAGTATCTCAATCAATTCCCATCTCTCGCTGATATTCAGCTTACTATAAATACTCTTAACGATATTCCGCACAGTCCCCTCTTTCACATTAAGGTCATTGGAAATTTGCAACGCACCCTTTCTTAGCGACCAATGATAGGCTACCTCCCTTTCTCTAGGCGATAATCGATACGAATCACACTTTTCCTGAAATCTGTGTTCAATTAGCTTTGGGCTTTTTTCCTTCAACTTCAAAACAATCTTTTCGGATAATTGCTTAATAAAGAGGATCGAAAAACCCAGTTGTCTCTCGGCTTCAAATGAGATGTCGATGTATCCACATATAAAACCATTTATCATTATAGGAGCGCATACACAATTCCACTCTTTAAACATTGGATTACTATGCTCTTTTCCACGCACTACTGCAATTGACTTGACCTCCATCGCTAAAGAAACTGCATTCACTCCAGAGAATTGCTTCGAGAGGTTAGTTCCATTCCTAATTCCAAAATGATCTATTTTCTCCTGAAACATTTCGAATGGACTAACAATATTAATAATATTACCGGCTCGATCTGTTAAGAAAAAGACAAAGGGCAATAAGAGAAATTCTGTTACTTCCGCCAATTCTGAATGCAATACTTCAACCAATATCTCGTAGGGAACCAGCTCTTCAATAGAAAAGGATTTTTCTGTTTTGATGTTACTCCAGGGTTGGCAAAATTCACACACAGAATTATTGGATTTTTTATCTACATCATCTACCGTAAACCAGGCACGTTCGCATTCAAGAATATCCAAACAGTAAAATCTCCTAACTAATGGTATTTTTAAAACAGAGCATAGCACTCCATACAAAGGAAAACAATGACATAAGTCGTTAGGATTGTGAGAGATTAGCAAGATTTAAAATGATTATTAACAAGAACATTTCACTGTCCTGTATCCTTGAAGTTTCGCAAAAAAGAACAGAGCATAATAATTAACACTTGTCTATATCCTACCTAGGACATAGACAAAATCCAATTTTTCTATAAAAATTAGGATGTACGTCGATCAGAGGGAAAATAAAACAATGGAGATACTTATATCTGCTACCCTGAAAGGAATGAATTCCATCAAGAGTTTAGTAGGGATTTTCAGTAGAAAGTATACAAAGTCTATTCCATTTTTACTTTTGTTTTCATTATTTATATTGGCATTTTCTGCGGTAAATAGAATATTTCCAATAATATCTTTCTTAATAATTATGTTAAATGCTCTGTACATTGTTGTGAAAATAGCAATATTTAAAATTAAAAAATAAATATTTATTTCAGGGGGGTGATATTGCAATCTGGCAAAGCGCCTTTCAGCCTTTCCTAAACAAAGTTTTGGCTATTAGTGTAGACAAGTTAACTCCATAATTATAAGAATTTGTAACAAAACAAAAAAAACGGCAAGCCCCATTAACCCGGAGGCTTGCCGTTTGCTTATTTAAAGCGCCGGAGCATTAGTCTTTTCTGCTCCTTTACGCTCTTTTGCCGATTTACGGAAGTAGAACAACTCGTAAATCGCCGGCACTACAATCAGCGTAAGCAGTGTTGCTGCGGTTAAACCGCCAATGACTACAATCGCCAAGCTTTGCGAGACGATGCTGCCCATCTCGGCATGGCCGAACAGCAGCGGTGTCATGGCGCAGATGGTGGCAATCGCCGTCATGAGAATCGGACGCATCCGTGTTCCGGCAGCTTCTAGAATAGCCTCGTGGATACTCATATTGGCTTCATTTTGCTTAATCCGGTCAATGAGCACAATGGCATTCGTAACAACAATACCTATTAACATCAACGCCCCGAACAGAGCTGTGAAGTCAGGCGTTACACCGGACACGATAAGTCCAACAATCGCACCAATCGCTGCGAGCGGTAAGGAGAACATAATCGCCAGTGGAGCCCGAAGGGTTTTAAAGGTGAGTACCATAATCAGATAGACCAACCCGATGGAGATCAATGCCGTCATGCCCAAGTCGTTGAAATCCTCTGACTGATCAACTGACGCTCCGCCTGCAAATAAGGTCACGCCTTTCGGAAGTGTAAGACTATCGGTTTCTTTTTTAATATTCGCACCGATCTCAGACACCTTTTTCGGATCAACCTCTGCTGTAATTCGTACATACGGCTTCCCATCTTTATGGAACAACATTGCCGGTTCATTCCGAACCTCGTAAGTTGCGAGCTGAGACAGTGGCTTCGGCCCCTCAGCCGTCATGAGCGTCAGCGCTTTTAAATCCTGCTCCGTTTGCGGCTGAACCATAGGATCTAACACTACACCTGCTGCGTCACCATCAAGCTCAATTTGCCCCATTGGAATCGGATTAAGCATCGCTGACAGCTGCATTGAAATCTCTTGCGCATTACTTTGCGCCGGATCTACCTTAAAGGAAAATACAGGTTTCGTGTCCTCCATATTGCTGCTGACTTTTTGAATTCCCTCTACGGACTTCAGCTTAGCGGTGACTTCTGTTGCTACAGTAGTAATATCCGCAAGATTATCTCCGACAATATCAATATATTCACTGGTAGAGCTGGATCCCATCATACTCATTTGGTTAGCAACAAGTGTTGCTCCAGTGTATGAATCTTTTACCTCACGAACATGATCAATAAAAGCCTGAGCATCTGCACCTTTTTTCATAACAACGGTATAGTCCACTAAGGTTTCAGAGGTAACACTCCCCCACTTAGCGGCGTCCGCACTATTCCCTGATTGCATGATTACCGTTTCTGCTTGTGGCTGCTTCATCAAATCTTGTTCTAACTGCTTTCCCTTTTCCAAAATATCTTTGACAGGAACATCTTTGGGATAATTCATCTGAACAGAAACATAGCTGGCATCCGAAGCATCGAGCGCCCCTTTGGGCATAGTCACATAAGCAGCAATGGAGCCAATCAGAAGCAGGAGACCCAACGATAAGCTAACCCATTTACGGCGAAGATTCCAGTCCAGAAAGCGGATAAACCATTTAGAAGGTTCGTGTTCTTTCATTGATGTTCTTCTCAGCAGCCATGAGCTTAAAAGAGGAACAACCGTCAAAGCTACTACGAGTGAAGTAAGCAATGAATAGGTCACTGTTAAAGCAAACGGCAGTAAGAAAGCTTGCAAACTACCACGCAAGAGACCCATCGGCAGAAATACTGCTACGGTAGCAATGGTTGATGAGGTAATCGCTCTAGCCACTTCCCCAGTTGCACTAATAATCATTTCACGGGAAAAGGGTTCTTTTTGCAGCCTACGGTAAATGTTCTCAATCACCACGATACTATCATCGACCAAACGGCCTACCGCAACCGCGACTCCCCCGAGTGTAATGATATTCAAGCTTATGCCGGAAATATTCAGCAGATATAAGGTGACTGCTAACGAAAGTGGGATGGATACTGCCGTAATCAGAGTAGCCCGCAGGTTACGCAGGAACAACAGAATCACAATCGTCGCAAATAATGCACCTAGCAATACCTCACGCATCATACTGTTCACCGAGCTAACTACCATATCCGATGTACTGAATACCACTGCTGCTTCTGCATTAGGAATGGTTGTATTAATATGATTTACGGCAGCCTGAATGTTATCTCCGACACTGACTGCATTCGCATTAGCCTCTTTGGTCACTATGGCGAATAGAACGTCTTTCCCGTTCGAACGGCTGACACTTTCCTGATCCTGCTTCAATTCGACAGCAGCGATATCCTGTAGCTTAACGCCCGCAGATACAGGAAGCTTTTTCAAAGTATCCATACTATCTATCGTAGAAACTACGTTAACATTGCCGGTCTGACCACCAATCGTTTGCTCCCCAAGGGATGCCGATACATTACGTCCTTGAAGTAAACCTAATACTTGTGGAGTCGTGACTCCCTTCTCAGCCATTAATTTCGGGTCCAGCTTAACGCTGACCTGCGGAGTTACCTTACCATATAAAGCAACGTTCGCTACCCCTTCAGCTTTTTGCATCTCTGGAATGATAGTTTCTTCCGCAAGCTTAAGATTCTCTTTAGTCAGGCCTTCGTCAAAAGCAAGAGTAACCTGTGATACAGGAATCATGGAGGTATTCAACTGAAGTACAAAAGGAGCCATTACCCCTTCCGGGAACTTCAATGAATCGACGACCTTCTGGACCTCCTGCGCAGCATCCTTCATATTCGTTTTCGAATCATAAAAAATATTTACCTGCGCATATCCGTCTCCGGAAGTGGACAGTATTTCCTTCTTCCCTTTCACAAAAGCTGCTCCAGCTTCTATCGGCTTCGTTACATTAGTCTCCATAGCATGTGTATCCTGGCCAGGACCCAGTACAGTTACAGTCACTTGAGGATTATCCGCCTCTGGCATAAATTCCATCGGTAGCGAAGTGTAGCTCATCCCTCCCACCACAAGAGCCATGACTACTAAAAGCCCCACCGCAGCCTTGTTACCGAACGACCATTTTGTTAACCATTTCATTTTCTTTTTCCCCTTCCGCTCCACATGATTTCTGGCACTCCCCTTATGTCTGTTTGATTATGTATTAATTTCCATCCCGAGATTTAGTTTAGTCATTTTTGGCTGAACTCAAAACAGCCCTACGGCTGGTTTCGTACTCAGTCTTAAGACGGGGAACTTTCCCCTTCTGTAGACAGATCCCCGTCCTTTTTCTTGATGATGGCAACTGGAACGTGAGCATAAAAAAAGAGCCCCGTTAGCCATATAAATGGCCAACAGGACTCCCTTTTGTTATGGTTTATTTCCCTTCCGCACGTACTGGATCACGGAACATAAATTTCAATAGTGGCGGCGTTACAAGTGTAGTTACAATGACAACAATAATGACCGAAGTAAAATACTGTTGCTGTAACAAGCCGCTTTGCAGCCCTGTGGCGGCAATGATCAACGCAACTTCCCCCCGTGAAATCATCCCAGACCCTATAATGGCTGACGAGTGGTTATCAAAGCCTGTAAGACGCGCACCCAGACCGCCACCAAACAGCTTGGTCAGAATGGCAACAACCGTAAGCAAGATCACGAAGCCGATTTGACTGCCTACCCCTTCAAAGGAAACACTAAGTCCGATACTTACAAAAAAGACCGGCACAAAAATCGAATAAGCAATCGGCTCGAGCTTGGATTCTACCGTGTGCTTAAAGGAAGTTTGCGAGATAGCAATCCCAGCCGCAAAGGCACCAATGATTCCTGCCATCCCCATGATTTCAGCAAAATAGGCGAATGCGAAACAAATCATTAACGCTGCTGAAATAATCGCCTCTGTCACCTTCAACGGAGCCATCCATTTCATGACCCGAGGAACAATGAACCAGCCGGCAATAATCGCTACGGCAAAGAACAACACCTTTTTCCCAATTAAAAGACCAATAGAAACGTCTGTACCTGTACCAAAAAAGCTCATCAGAACAGCGAGCAAAATAACAACTAGAATATCATCTACTACGGCAGCCCCCAGAATTGTAGAGCCTTCACGTGTGTTCAGCTTATTCATATCTTTTAACACCTGCACCGATATGCTGACCGATGTTGCACTAAGAATAACGCCCATAAACAAAGCATTATGATAAGCAAAACCAAACATTTCTCCTAAGGCGAACCCACCCAAAAAGGGTAATATAATTCCACCGACGGCTACTGCAAAAGCTGATTTCCAGTTCTTGCGCAATTGATCCAGATCCGTCTCAAGCCCCGCTATGAACATTAACAGTAGAACACCGATCTCAGAGATATAATGAATAAACTCTCCATCCTGAACCCAGCCCAGTACCGCAGGCCCCAGTATGATTCCCACAATAAGCTTACCTAGCACAGCTGGTTGCCCAAGCCGCACAGATAGATCACCAGCTACTTTGGTGAACAATATGATCAGCATAAGATATAAAACAAACTCCATCTTTCAATCCACTCCCTTGTTGTATATAAGAACTGCCAACCAGGAGCTTCTCCAAGCCAAAAAAAGACAAAGAGGAGCCCTTGTTGACAGGCTCCTCCAAAAAACAAATAATTATTCAATTTAACTTTATAAATTATATTATACCTATATTTAAAATAACTGTAAACCAGATGCGCCGATAATATAAATTATGCACATTTGATTTGTTCTAGAATTGAATTGCTTATTTCAGATAGAACACTTCCCGTAAGGGCTGCATAGGCACCTCATCATTGAAATCAAATGACCCTTCAACCATCTTAGAGGTAATCGCATTCCAGCGGTTGCAAGCATCACTTTTGGCAATGTAATCAAAAGCCGCCTTACTATCCTCACACTCATAACAGTAAAAAAATTGATTGCCATTCTGAAAGATGGAATAGTTAGAAATACCAGCCTTACTGTGCTCCTCCAAAATTTCTGGCCAAGGATTTAAATGCATAGCTACATACTCCTCTAAACATTCTTCCTTCACCCGCCATGTCCAAGCCAATTTATTGCTGCTCATCTGCTCATCCTCCTAGAAATCCCCTCTTTTACACATATTAAGAACTAGGGACATTTGATACCTATTATTGTACCTGAATAGAGTAGTCCAAGCTATGCATATCTATATGATCTGTAAATTTTTTAAGCGTTAATTCCGGCTTCACTCGGACGTAAAATAGCAGAACCAATCGCCAGCAGCACCGCGGCCATAAGACCCAAGATGGCAAAAGGCAGCCATAATTCATTCCAGCCTCCACCTGTAGCAGCGATATCGATCGCTTGGATCGCCCATTTTTGCGGTACAAAATTAGCTGCCTTCTGCATATAATCCGGCATAATGGATAACGGCCAGAAACAGCCTCCAAGCATACAGGTCGGGGTCAGGATCAGCGAATTAAGCATGCCAGTATTATTGGGATTGCGAATCAGACCTGCTACCGTACTGGCTAAGCCCATGGAAACGAGCATAAATGCTGCAAGAACCAAAAAATACAAGTAGAGCGGTAATCCAAAGTCAAACTGCAGTACATAACGGCCCAAAGCAAGTACTACAACAATTTGAATTAACCCAACAATGAAGCTTCCCAGAAAATTACCGAGGGCAATCTCATACGAACGAACCGGGGCACTGAACATACGTTTCATCGTTCGTTCTCTTCGATCATCCATAATAAGCGACACTGAACTTGTAACCAGCCCCATTAAGAACATCAAAGTAAATCCTGTGACGATGCTTAAGCCCTCTTTTGGATATAAATCATAATCTGTTCTTATACTGCCTACACTATGTTGCTCAGCTCTTTGCATTACGGCAGCAAACTGTGAGTCCGAGTCCGTAGCCTCAGTCCGAGCTGCTCCAATTAGTCCAGCAGTGTTTCGCATTTCATCAGCAATTACACTGATTTTCATTTTTACCATAATGGATGTTTCAGTAGCCTTAAGCTCATACACACTAATTTGTGGCTCTTCTCCAGCAAGCAGTGCGGAGGTGAAGTTTTGCGGTATCAAAACACCGGCTTCTCCGTTCTGATCGATAATACTCTCCCTCAAATTAGCCTCATCTGTCTTCTCTACAAGCTTATAATCACCGGTATTCTCCAGCTCGGTAAGCAAATGTTTGCCCGCTGCACCATCGTCCATATTCGAATATAAAATAGTAGCCGGTCTCTCACCCATACTTCCACTAATTGCTACTACCCCGGCCACGACAAGACATGGCAGAAGAATATACGAAAGCAGCCCATTCCGAGAACCAATCGTTCTTTTCACCATATTCCAAGCAATCGTTAAGATCTTATCCATGGTAACCTACCTTCCGGTACGAGATAACCGCTGCACTGAATAGAACCAGACAGATGATCGACAAGACCAGCAGATTCGGCAAAATCTCTGAGACCTCTGCATGCAGCATCATTTTTAGAACAGCTTGTAGCACCCAGTGATTCAGGGTAAATGCCCCGACCGAGTTCACCCATGATTCCGGAAGTGGAGCCATCCCTCCACTAATGAAGGTCATGACCACAGTGATAACATTAACAATACTTCCTGCACTTGCTTTAGTTTTGCTAAACATTGAAATAACAATCGATAACGTCATGGAAGCTATGATCATTAAGAGACAGAAGAGCAGCAGCAAGCCCGGACGATTGCCCCAATTTACGCCAAACAACAAATGAGTCAGGATAATAATCGCTGCGCACTGCACTACACTTACAACCCCTACGCCTAGCATTTTACCAATAAAGAGCTCAGAACCTTTTACCGGCATTGAGGTTATTCGGAAGAGGGTGTGATTTTCTTTTTCATTAAAAAGAGAGCTGCTGACGGTCAAACCGCTATATAGCAGAAACATCAGCATCATGGATACCGCATAGAATTGGGAGGCTGTATAGGATCGGCCACCTTCACTGAGCGCCCCAACCTTAACAGATGGCTGCTCTCCCAAACTTGGTGCAGTAGCGGTCAAAGCTTCTGGACCCAACGTCATAGCTACGGATTGCTTATAGTTAATATTGTTCAAAAAGTTATCGAATACCGTCCCCGCAACCATGTTATCTGTCCGATCTTTGCCCAGAACAAACTCTAGCTTTGCAGTTTCGCCGCTTTGTACTTTCTTATCGAAGCCTAGGGGAACAATAACCGCATAAGCATATTTCCCGGCGCGCAGGCCACTTTCCGCTGTCTCTCGGCTCCCTACTTTGACCGGAATAATGATATCCTTAAGCTCCGGCGTCTTTAAAAAGCTGTCTATCATCGCCGAGCTTTCATACCCTTCTCCAGAAAGATTAACTACACCAACACGTACAGGGTCAATCTTAGACGCTGCCTTATCACCGATTACACTGGAGAGGGAAGCACCCAGCAGAAAGATCAAAAGCAGCGGTAACAGAAACATATTAATGATGATTGAGCGTGAAATAAACAGCCTGCGAAGCTCATAAATCATAATTGTCCAAATATTTCTCAAAGCGTTCTCTCCCTCCTTTAATCGCGCAATGTCCGTCCTGTCAAACTAAGGAATAAAGTCTCCAGATCCGGCTCCTCAATATTTAAAGAACCAATAACGCCTTCATGTTTAGCAAAAATAAATAAGATATCCTGCAGCTCATCCTGTGAGGAGGGGAGATACATTTCTACCGTTCCCTCTTTACTTTCCACTCTCGTGATCCGCGGGTGTAGACTAAGCTCATTGATTAGCTCCGGGGTGATGTTCGTTGCTTTGACCACTATTTTTTCTTCTTGAGAAACCCGTTCCCGCAGCTCCTTTTCCGTGCCACAAGCAATGATATGTCCCTTATCCATAATCGCTACCCGATCACAAATGGCTGCAACCTCTTCCATATAATGACTAGTGTAGATGACGGTTGAGCCAAGCCGATTCAGCTCTTTGACCGACTCAAGGATATGATTACGAGACTGCGGATCAATCCCTACGGTCGGCTCATCCATAATAATCAGCTTTGGATGATGCATGATGGCACAAGCGATATTCAAACGTCTTTTCATCCCTCCGGAGAAGGTGGCTGGTTTTTCTTTGGCCCGGTCACTAAGTCCTGTGAAAGCAAGAGCTTCCGCCACCCGCTCTTTCAGCAATTTCCCCCGCAAGCCATACAATCTTCCGAAAAAAGTTACATTTTCAGCTGCTGTCATTGTATTGTACAAAGCCAAATCCTGCGGAACCAAACCGATCTTTTTCTTAACCTCCAGTGCGTACGAAGAGACTGATAACCCATCAATAACAATGTCTCCACTATCAATCTTTAGCAGGCCGCAAATCATACTTATAGTTGTACTTTTACCTGCCCCGTTCGGGCCTAGCAGGCCAAAGATCTCTCCTGCTTGAATCGTAACATTCACATGATCTACCGTTAATTTGTTCTCATACCGTTTCACCACATCGGTCAACACCGCGATTGCCATCTCTTATCTCCCCTGTCGTGTGTGCTTCTATATTTTCAATTTTATTCTAGGTTGAATTTTTGCGGATGTACGAAAGGTCATTTTTTGAAGGTGACTAAAGTCATCTCCTGAAGTAGTGGGATAATATGCTAAGATTATTAAAAAACATAAAGGATGACTAAGGCGTGCCCAGAGAGCTAAACTTATTGCGTTACGGACTCATCTTAATCCCTGCGTTTATTACCATTTATGTCTATCAATATAACGATTATGGAATCTTCACGCTGCATATCCTGATGCTTCTATTCCTTGTGGTCATGGTGCCAAAGCTCCCTCGATCCTTTCATGCTTTGATTAGTATCATTGAAATCTTGTTCACGGCCTGGTTATGTTATCAATATGGCAGCATGATGATTTTCCCCGCTATATCAGCACTGCTTTATTATTCCAGACTCCAGCCTAAAGCGGTGCCTTACGTGTTCACAGGTGTACATCTGATAGCTTTGAACGTCGCACTCCAGAATTCTCCATCGCTCGTAGTGACTTACATTAACCTTTCATTTCTGCTCACTGCCTACCTAAATAAGCTATTATTGAAAGCTGGCCAGCGGCGCGAAGACACTCTTCTTCTATATGATGAGTTGCGCAAAAAGCATTTCGAACTCGATGAAGCTCGCAACCGCCTGCTGGAGTTCAGCGCGCAAGTAGAAGAGTCTGCCCAGTCCAAAGAGCGCGTCCGAATCTCACGCCAGCTCCATGACGATATCGGCCACCGGTTAATCCGGATTAAAATGATGATGGAGGCCGCCCTCCAGACCTTGCCCACCTCTCCCGAGAGCGGAATGCAAATGATGGAATTGATTCGTGACCAGCTGTCGGCTAGCATGGACGATATGCGGTCCGCAGTTAAACGTATCAACTACACCCCGAAGCTTGAGGGAGCTTATGCGTTAGACCGGCTGCTCGAAGAGATTGGGCGTGAGACGGGGATCGAGACCTCATACCAAGTACAAGGCATACCTTATCCACTCTATCCTAGTATTCAAGTAATCCTGTACAAAAACGCCCGTGAGGCTATAACTAATGCCTTGCGGCATGGAAAAGCAACGTCCATCCGGATCAAAATTGACTATGTGCAAGCAGGAATCACTATGGAGGTTAGCAACAATGGCTCTCTACCCGAAGGAGAGAAACTCAGCAAATTATTGGGCCGTGGTGGGGACGGAATGAAAGGAATGTACGAGCGAACGCATTTAATCGGTGGAACACTCGAACTAAGGCAGAAGCCATATTTTACAGTCATTACGCGGCTGCCCATTTATAAGCAAGATGAGATTGTATAACGAAAGGAGCCATGCTAATGATTAAAGTGTTAATTGTTGATGACGACCCCTTTATTCGCCAAAGTCTGCAAGTATTGCTAGGGATGGACCCAGATATTGAAGTTGTTGGAGCAGCTTGTGAAGGTAACGAAGCCTTGGAATTACTTCAAGAAGGATTAATGGCCGATGTGGCTCTGATGGATATCCGCATGCCCGGCTGCGGTGGCGTTGAAGGAACGGAGAAGATTAAGCAGGCTTTTCCGCAAATTGCAATATTGATGCTGACCACCTTCGACGATGATGAATATATCATTGAGGCACTGCGTAACGGAGCTAGTGGATATTTGCTCAAAAACATACCGCCAGACCGGATCATCCAGGGCATTAAAACGGTTTTTGAAGGGAACATGCTTATCCACCCTGATATCGCCCGCAAGCTGGCAACCTTTCTGCAACCTACGGCACGGCAAGAATTGCCACAGGTACAGCCACTGGAATCCTTCGGATTGACCAAAACAGAGCTGGCTGTAGTGGCTTCTATCGCTGAGGGGCATAGCAACAAAGAAATCGCCGGACAACTTTTTTTAAGCGAGGGTACCGTCAAAAATTACATAACGGATATATTAAGCAAATTAGAGCTCCGCGATCGTACGCAAATTGCAATTTTTTATTTGAAGAATAGGCAAGGTTGAACTAGTAACATATTGCATATGAATAGTCCACTGCCAAAGTTAGTTTTTCTTACGGACTCCAGTGACGCGCTGCTCCTTGGACGCGGGTTCGGACTCCAGCGACGCTATTTACAATTTTATCGGCGTTTGAGCAGAGTTTCGGACCCCAGCGACGTTATTCCTCAGAAAGAGGCTCATTTGGGGTGTTTTTGATGCCAATAGCGCCTTTTGGGTCCGTTACCATTCTAAAAAAGCGAAAATGCTGCGATTAGGGGCAACTGGGTCCGATAGCAACTTCTCGCACGCGAAATTACCATCTAATCAAAAACAAAGATACCCCATTCACCATTTCATGGCTTATGGGGCATCTTCTAGTTATCCTTCCGCTGATTCCTGCTTGGCTTCAGTGGTTTTTTTTCGTTTAAGTTGGCCGTCCGGAAGATTCCGGCTGCGTATGCCTGTCTTCATCCCGATGATGCTGTAGATGCTGGAAGGCTTCGCCTCAGCGGTAATCATCCCATCTGTCTCCGGCACCAAAATAATGCCGAGCTGATGGTGATCCCCATCATAGATCGGGCTTTGAAGGTATTTGCTCTCCCCTTCACGGTTCAGCACCTCCAGCTTGCAGAACGCTGGATTCATGCGCAGCGCCTCATGTAGCTGCGCCGCATCGGTCAACAGGACCCCGTTGACCTTCAGTAAGATCTCGCCGGGCAGGATGCCCAGCTCCTGGCCGGGACTGCCCGGCAGCACGGCCAGCACTTTGCGGCCGCGCGGTGGATGCACGAAGATGGGGCTGATGCTGCGCTCTTCCAGAGCGCTGTACCAGCTTAACCCTTCGTGCAGCACAATGGCTGCGAGCGCCGCGACCAGAGTCAGCGGGCTCCACCAAGCGGCAAGCAGGCTTAAGCCGAGCAGGACGATGCTGTAGATCAGCAGCCGTCCTGCAGTGCGGGCCGCCTTGCGCCCGGGCAGCATGCCCTGCGTCATCTCGCTGAAGCCGATGATGACGGGCAAAGAGACGATGCCAAGGCTGCCGCCGAGCAGCGAGTGCCATGGCAAATCCGTTCCTGCTCCCGATGGGAGCAGCAGGAACAGCGGCAGCGGCCAGAAGGCCTGCAGCTGATAGCCGCCGACGACCATGCCGCGCTTTCCCTTCAGGAAGAGCGGCGTTGCAAGCTTGGCCCCTTGTCTGCGGGCCAGCAGTGCCTCCGCCATGTGCAGCAGCGCAGCTAACACTAGCAAAGCAGGAATATCCATCTCCCGTATGGCGGTGGTAATATTCCCTACCGTTCCACTATCTAAAGTATCTGGAAAGAAAGAAATTACAAATTGTATGATACCTAACAACCCTATAGAATACGCGAAGCACAAATACCGTACACGCAGTAGCGACAACACGAGACTAACTACCCAAATGCAGGCTACAGCGGTACCTGATAATGATATTCCTAGCAGAACGGCTGCTATAGAGACGACCAAACCCATGACTAGACCACTCCATACCGTCCGCCACGTTTCCTGACCCCAGCTATGTAATTTCACATGTATCAGCTTTCGTTCTAATGCCACCTGCCTACGGTAATATAACGCAATAAATATAATAGCAATGTAGTAATACGGCTGGATCAATAAGTGTAAGAACGCAGTGCCCAAGCTTCCTAACAGTTCCTGAATCACATTCAAACTGTTCGTCACACTCCTTTTCGTCCGATGACTGATTTGTATATATTCTAATTCCTCTACGTCGGTTGGCATTTTCTTATCTAAAAGAAAAAAAGAAGGCTGAATTCAGCCTTCTTACTTTTTCGACGCTGCCGCCTTAATTTCCTTCTGAATCTCAGCAATCCCTTTATTCCGTTGGTTGTCGTGAACAGGGTCTTGAATGACCTTGATCAGCGCCGCTTCCAGCGCCTCGGCTGTCTTGGCGTCAATTATGCCTGTGACTTGGAGCTTTGCTGTACTTTGGAACTTCTTCACTGCGTCCTTAGTGCCAGCATCGAAATAGCCATCTTTACGTCCAGGCTTATAACCCAAACCGTCCAGCATCGTCTGTGCACTCTTCACATCAGCGTTGTTCATATTATATTGCAGCGCCACGCTCTTGTTAATCGGAGCCACCGAGAAGTAATCCGGCTGCGCTACCGCGATATCCGGTTTAATGCCCTTACCGTGGATCCATGTGCCGTCTGGCGTAAGCCATTTGGCAATGGTAACTTTCAGCAAGCTGCCGTCTCCAAGCTGTTTATCAAAGCTCGTCTGCACGGTACCTTTACCGAAAGAATTGTCACCGATTAGTTTAGCTCCTGCCGACTGCTGCAAAGCACCCGCCAATATTTCCGAAGCACTTGCGCTACCTTTATTCATCAGCACGACCACTGGATAAGCTTTACTCGATCCTTTTGAGGTACTAACTTCGCGTTTTTTGTCTTTATATTCTATTTGCACTATAGATTTTCCAGCTGGAACGAATTGCTCTGCCATTTCAATAACAATCGGAAGAACACCACCTGGATCATTACGGACGTCAATAACAAGTCCCTTCATGCCTTGCTTCTCCAGCTTCTCCAGCTCTTCCTTGAATCGTTCTGCGGTATTCAGGGAGAACTGCGTAACCTCGATTACACCCACATTGTCTTTTTCCATAGTAGCGTAGACTGTTTCGAGCTTCACATCATCCCGGGTAAGAACAAATTCGAGTGGCTCTACAGAGCCGGAACGTTGTATTTTCAAAGTGGCCTCACTGCCCTTAGGACCGCGAATCTTGGCAACAGCTGCATTCAGCTCCATGCCTTCCAGCGATTCACCGTTAACGGACAGAATAACATCTTTGGCCTGAATCCCAGCTTTCTCAGCAGGTGAGCCCTTGATCGGAGAGACCACGACTACCTTGCCATTATCCGAAGAGACCTCCGCACCGATACCTGAAAAGGAACCCTCAATGCTTTCTTCGAATTTCTCAGCTGTTTCTTTGCCCATATAGTTGGAATAAGGATCGCCCAGCGCTTCCATCATACCGTTGACAGCACCGTCTATCAGCTTCTCCCGATCTACTGTCTCGTAGTAATTGCTCTCAATCAGACTGAGAGCCGTTCCAAGCTTCTGGGATTCCTTCTGCTGAAGGCCAGTAACCTGCAATGCCGAGGCCAGTCCTTCTCCTGCAGCTTGTCCGATAACATGACTATAACCCGTCACGCCCAAGGTCACCAGACTACCGCATAGCAGGGCGGCGATAATCATAAACGCCGCTGTGCTTTTTTTTAACATGATGTTCCCACCGTCCCTTCTTGTCCATCTCGCAAACAACTCCATAAGTCCGTCCTGAAAGGTACGGTATCTCTTCCAGTATATGCCGTACGCTCAAATAATATGAGTTATAAGTTCTTAAAAATTAGAGATAAGGCATCGGATTTACTGTCTTGCCGTCGATCCGAACTTCAAAATGGAGATGGGGGCCCGTCGAATTACCTGTAGAACCGGATTCAGCAATCACATCCCCACGATTGACTCTATCCCCAGGACTAACCTTGATACCACCTTTACGGATATGTCCGTAGAGGGTCCAAACTCCGCCGCCATGATCAATAATTACACAATATCCATAGCCGCTATACCATTCAGCTACGATTACCGTTCCCGAATCAGCCGCATGAATATTGGTTCCTTGTGGAACTGCAAAGTCTACCCCGGTGTGTACTTTCCCCTTCTCCCCCGTAATAGGATGTGTCCGTGGTCCGTATGAGGAAGATATTCTTGCCGAGCCTACAGGGAGCAGGAAGGGTCCATCTCCACCAGCATACGCGGTTGAGGAGCTGGAGCTTGAACTGCTGCTTGCCTTGCTGGCTGCGGCTTTCTTGGCAGCTGCTGCTGCCCGGCGTGCCGCTTCTGCTTTGGCGGCTGCTGCCTTGCGCGCTGCTTCCTCAGCTTTAATCTTATCCTTTTGGGTTTCCAAAGCAGAACGTTCGCTTGCCAGCTTAACCAGCTTCTCATTCTGCTCTTCACTTAGATCATCGCTTTCTTGAATCTGCTTATCATAAAATGCGATAAGCTCCTGCTTCTCCGCTTCCTTCTCTTTCAGCAGGCTTCTCTGATTTTCCAAGGAGGTGTATAACTGCTTGGCTTGAGCATATTGCCCCTCAAGCTCCTGCTTTTTCTCTACAACTGTCTGCTTGTCCAGCTTGTGTTGGACTAACAGCTCCTGATCCTGATCCACAATCATCTTAAGCGAATCGGTGCGGCCCAGAAAATCAGAGAAGCTTGTCGATGAGAGCAAAACATCTAGGTAAGATACCGCTCCATCGGTGTACATCAACCGGACACGGGATCCTAAGAGTTCTTCTCTTGAGGCCACTCGTGCCTCTGCTTCATCCAATTCCGTTGCTGTAACATTAAGAGATTCTTCTGTGTCGGAAATTTTGTTAGAGATTTCGGTCATTTTGCCTTTAACTTGATCCACTTGCTGCAATACATATTGTAAATTGATATTTGTCTTATTCTTATAGTGCTGCGCTTCCTGCGTTTGGGACTCCGCTTTCTCTTGCTGCGCCTTAGCTTCCTGCACCTCTTGTTGCAGCTGCTTTAATTGCTTATCGATTTCGGCAACACTTGTTTTTTTGGCATATCCATCAGAGGGTTGGAATATAGTGACAGCTAGTAACATTACGGCTAGTCCGGCGGCAATCTTCTTCAACTCGCACTCCCCATCCTTCACTCTTAAATTAAACTTTCAAAAACTTACGAATAGAAACCGTACTTCCCCAGACGCCGATCAACACACCTAGTCCAACTAACAGACCTACGAGCAGCAGCCAAATATCACTGAAAGGGATCAGCTGCAATCCGAGCATTGGATCTCCCTGTATCGAAGATTCCAAACCCTTGTAACCGGCATATAAAACACCCGAAGTAATCAATGATCCAATGAGTCCAATTAATGCCCCTTCTATAAAGAAAGGCCAACGAATAAAATAATTTGTCGCACCTACCAGCTTCATAATCCCAATCTCTTTGCGCCGGGCAAGAATCGTTACCCGAATAGTATTGGAGATGAGGAACATAGACATAAGTGCCAGCCCCGCTACAAAAATAAAGCCAATGTTGCGTACGGCACGCGTAATTTTAAACAATGTTTCTATCGAGCCTTTGCCATATTTCACTTTGTAGATAGGCTGCTCGGTATGTGTCTTGTTAAGGGCTTGAATCTTCTCAGCCACAAAAGCAACGGTAGTAGGTTCAATAACCTCTACCTGAAGGGTATCTGGAAGCGGGTTATTGTCTTCATCGAACCCTTCCAGAAGCTCTGCTGCCTCCTCGCCCATATCTGCGCGGAGATCTTTAAGTCCCTGTTCCTTGGAGATGAACGTAATCTTGCTGATCTCCGGCATATTGCCAATTTCAGTCTGCAGGGTCTCACGCATCTTCTGATCTGTATTCAAAGCTAGATGCACTTTGATCTGTACCTGACTGTCTGCCTCATCAGCTACAGAATTTACGTTAAGAACAAGAAGAATAAATACACCTAGAACAAAAAGAGAAACAACAATCGAAGTGATTGAGGCGATCGACATCCAGCCATTACGGAATACGCTTTTGAAGCCTTCCCGCACATGTCGCAAGAAGGTTTTAAAACTCATAACCATATTCCCCTCTCGCTTGGTCTCTGACAATGTTTCCATTCTCAATCGCAAGCACCCGTTTGCGCATTTTGTTCACAATATCTCTGTTATGGGTAGCCATTACAATCGTTGTTCCACGAAAATTAATCTCGTCAAGCAGCTGCATAATGCCCCATGAAGTCTCAGGGTCTAAGTTACCCGTAGGCTCGTCCGCAATAATAACAGAAGGATTGTTGACGATAGCCCGTGCAATAGCGATCCGTTGCTGCTCACCACCAGAAAGCTGTGAGGGCTCACGATTCGCTTTACTTCTCAGCCCAACCAAATCAAGAACCTCATTCACACGTTTCTTGATGACTTTTTTCGGCGCTTCAATAACTTCCATAGCAAAAGCTACATTCTCGTATGCCGTCATTCTGGGCAAAAGCCGAAAATCTTGAAATACAACGCCGATATTACGGCGGACATAAGGGATTTTGCGTGGTTTTAGCTTTCCTATATTGAAACCTCCCACCGAAATCTGTCCTTTGGTAGGCACTTCTTCTCTATAAATCAATTTCATAAAAGTAGATTTACCCGCGCCGGAAGGGCCGACAACGTACACGAATTCATTGCGGTCGATTTTCACTGAAACTCCTTGCAGTGCGTGAGTTCCGTTAGGGTACGTTTTCCATACATCTTGCATCTCAATCATTTTCTCACTTCCCAATTATGACATTTTCCACTTGTGCGAATCGACATTGTCCACCTCAAGTTTCCATAAACTTCAATATTTCCGCAATGTATCTATTGTAACAAATCTGTAACTGATTGAGTACCCCGTAACTGCACGACTATTCGAAAGTTTTGTAGTGACTGGACATATACATATAAAAAAGCACCTAGCGGTGCCTGTTATCAGATGTCGTAACTCCCTTTATTAGAGACTACTTATTTCTTACTAATTTATTATCGGTATCCCACGAAGTGTTCTTTAAGTTCTGTTACAGGGCCGCGTCTGCTTAGCGCAATCCAAATCCCCAAAAGGAGATTAATCATGAAAAAAATCCATGCTGCCCTCATAGTGGTCATCGCACTCGTCCTTATCGGCTCCTGTATTTACGGAGGGCTTCATCTATATGGCAGCAAAACCACGCTTCCAAAGGGTACAACCCTTGCCGGCTGGCAGGTCGGAGGCATGACCCTCACCGAGGTCCGCTCCCAGCTGGATAAACGGCTACATGCCCTCGAATCCGTCCCTCTAGTGCTAAAAGTGGAAGGCAATGCAGATTTACCCCTAACTCTTAGTAAGACTGGATTGAGCTATGAAGCCTCTGCTTTTCAGCAGGGCTTAAAAGAGCTTGCCGAAGGAACGCTTTGGGAGCGGGTAAAGGCACGCTATAACTTTCCTCAGCTGTGGAGGCTTGAAACCCATCTGGAAATCGCACAATTTCAAAAGATTCTAAGTCCCAGTTGGGAGAAGGAGTCCTTTGGTGAACCAGTGGACGCTACACGACGAATTACAGGCGATGACCGAATCGTATATACTTCTGAGAAAACTTCCCTGGAGGTTGATTGGACAGCTCTGGAGACTTCCTTAGGAGCAGCTGCCCCCACCAGCTTTAATCATCTGAATGCCCTGCTGGAGAAGGGAATCACGATGGAGGTCCCTTTGTTAATTCTGCAGCCTGACATAACTTTAAAGAAATTAAAGGAACAAGGTATCGAGCGAAAAGTAATGCAGTTCAGCACCTCTCTAGGTGCAAGTGGACCTGGACGGAGCTACAACGTGGAAGCTGCTGCCAAAGCTGTGGATGGAACCATTCTCCCGCCTGGAGCCGTCTTTGATTATGGAAAAGCTATAGAAAAAGCAAAGGTAAATTACGGCTTCCGTGAAGCGCCGGTGATTGTGAACGGCAAGCTGCAAGCAGGTGTTGGTGGAGGGATCTGCCAAGTGTCGAGCACTCTTTACAATGCCGCACTGCGTATAGGGCTAGAAATTGTGGAACGCCGTAATCATTCCTTACCCGTCAACTACTTGCCCAAAGGTCAGGACGCAACATTCGCTGAAGGTTATATCAACTTTCGTTTTCGCAATACGACTGGCAAATATCTCATAATTAAAGCAGCTGTGCAGGGTAAATCACTGACCATAAAGCTGTTCGGCACGTTTCCGCAAAATGTCACTTACAAAGTTCATTCAAAAACAGTAGAGGTACTCCCACCAGTCGATAAATACGTAAACGATTCTTCACTGCCTCGTGGCAGCTCACGCGTTATTCAAAATGGGAAAACCGGATATATTGTTGAAACCTACATTACAAAGTATGTTGACGGTAAATCCACTGAGGTGAATAAACTGTCCCGCGACGTATATTACGCACAAAAACGATTAATCGCCATTAATCGTGGAGGCGTGAGCAAATCCATAATCCCGGATGTCCCCCGAAAGCAGCTGGTGGAGGACGGCGTCCGCAGTGAATAGCTAACAACAAATAACCGTTCAGAGCCCCTAAGGTCTGATCGGTTATTTTTACCAGCAATCTATTTTACCAGTAGCTTACGTTACCCGGCTTTGAAATTTACGATTCAGGGGTACATTAGAAGTAGACCCATAATCAGAAAGGATGAACATCCTATGACAACAGCTCTTGTAAATGATCTTACTGGTATTGTCCGCAGTGCTCCTGCTATTTTTGCCTCACGCACTTGCAGAGAAGCCCTTCGCGTCATGTTTCAGCATCCAGAATCCAAATGTATTGTCGTCTGCAATGCTATGAATGAACCCCTCGGATTGTTGATGAGCGAACGTTTCTTTTTGAAAGCTACAGGAAGATCGGGAGTAGACCTGTTCTACAGAGAACCTGCCATGAAGCTTATGAACAAAACCCCGCTCATTCTTGATATTTCCACTCCACTCGATATGGTATTGAGCCTCGCTATGAACCGCCCAGATCCTATGAAAAATGATTGTGTCATTATCACTCGCAAAGGTAAATTCGCTGGTGTTGCATATACCTCTGACCTTATCCGCGCCCAAGCGTAGAACCTCTTTACCTTTCCTCTTCTACCCTAAACCTTCCTCAAAAAAGAATATCCGGTGACGTATCAATTCTCCAGTATCCATTCACCTTTTTCAGCTTCACATACACCGACTCACTGCCTTCCTGCCCGCTCGAATAAGGAACTGTTAAGTCAAATTCAGCGGTTGTTGCAGTTTTGGAGAGCATTCGGGCGGTGGCTTTTTCAAACATTAATGAGTTTCCAAGATCCGCATTCACCTGTGACATTCTACCTTCATGCTCCAAAAATTGAGTCTGCACATAATAAGCTGCTGCATTATGCGTGTAGGCTTTTTTTATGTAATTCATCAGCTTCGCCTTTGTCCCAATATCATTGGAAAGGTAACGGTACTCTTGCGCTTTATACATGAAGGTTTCCATCGGGAAAAAGTTGCCCCCGCGGCTAGTATAGAAATAGATTGCTCTGGCATGTACAACAAGCGGTACAACACTTTTTACCGTCAAATTGTTTATGGTAGCTGGACCTTCTTTTCCTGTGCCAATCACAGCCACATTTTTTATTGCCGAGCTTCCCACTGATGATGAAGCTGCCATAACTCCGCTACCTGCTGATAAAAGGCCTAAGGAAAGGGCCAACGAACCAAGCATCCATTTTTTGTTCATCTGAAGTTCCTCCTCTTTCATCTAAAAAATACAGGCGATCGCCACTGTTTCAGCTTATGCACCCCGCAAGCTAAAATACCCAATAAACAGAGGAATGAAAACGTATTACAACTCTTTTGAAAATATAAAAAACTCCACCCTCCTGATTCACAGGAAAAGCGGAGTAATATAATTAAATAAAGTAGTACTAGAACCCTAATTGGATGCTGCTGCGGTGGCCTCATAATACGCTGTAAAAGCTACGTTAGCAGTCAAAATACTCTCCGTATTGTTCTTAGTACGATCCTCGTAGGACTGCTGAAAATTGAAAGAGTCCACATTCACAATACGAGGTAAGGCTTGTATTTCATCCATCCATTGCCGTATCCCCGAATATGTCCCCTCCACCACTGCAGTCATTTTGATCTGTTTGACCGTCGGGAATGACACCTCAGCTGAACCTGTCATTTGCTGAATCGGATTAGCCTCATCCAAAACAAAACTAAGATCCTTTAGCCGCGCTTGTGAGGACGTGCTAACCTCCCGCAAATCAACAATCAGACCTTCGCTGTCATCGCCCTTTGGGAGTTCCCCCAGTAATTCCTTCTGTTCTAGATCTCCCTCAGTGCCGCTGCCCTTCAGCTCATTGATTTTGGTTTGGAGCATTTCTGCTTCCTTTTCCAACTGACTGATCTCGCTGCTCTGTGCGGAAATTTCCTTATTAGTCGGCTGAACACCCAGCATATAGAATGCAAACAATATCAGGAATAGAATTAACACCCCTAGTACGATGGGAGAGCGATATTTATTGATCTGTTCCATCGCTTCTCACCTCCCCTTGGCTGGCATCCGTATCACTTTTTTGCTGCTTAGCCGCTGCTAAGTTCACTTTATAAATAGCCGTATACGTATTGTATGAAATGGCATCGGCGGCTCCTTCAGTAAGCTTTTGAATAGAGGCATCGGCCGTAAAAGACATTTGGCGAAGTTGTCTTAAATAGTTAGAAGCATCCTCCATAGTGGATACATTTACAGTCAGATCTATAGATGTCCGGTAGGTATAGTTAATATCACGGATTAGTGCCTCCTTAGGCAATCCTTCCACTAATTCGTCCAAGATAGGGACTGCAATCACCTTATTGTCCTGAAGCACTGTGATGGCTGCTTTCCGATCCAGTTGTCCAGGTCCGCTGTTCTTAAGCTTCGCGAGCTCTACTTGGAGCATTAAACTGCGATCCTGCAGGCCTTGCAGCTCTTCTTTACCATTAGAAATTTGACCCTTATTGGCCGAAAAATATATCCCCGTTCCGATCATCCCCAGCAGCCAGATCGCTACAAGCCCCATCGTGACATAAGGAAATAGCAACGTCTCCCGATCTTCTCTCGGCAATAGATCAATCGTATCCGTGTTGATGCTATTTTTTAGAGCGGTCCCGGCAGCTACACGGTAATCATTTAGATCAGGGTCAGAAACAGCAGCACTAGCCATCTGTTCCAGACTTATTGGTGTTATTTCAAGTTCAGCTAGGGACTGCTGGAGTTCCAGGTCCAGTTGTTTACGAATCGAGGGAGTGCCCGTAATCACTAAATTGTTGATACGAGTGGAACCGTCATGCAAGCTGTATTGATAAAAGCTGAGCATACGGGAGATTTCCGCAGTGATTTCCACCATTTGCTCGGGTGATAAATGTTCTTCCACAGCGACAGCTGTTTCTGCCAAGGTTTCACTGTCTGTCAAAAGATCCATTCCCGCTAAATTTCTTCCTTTATGTAGATCAAGTAAGTTTATCGTACGAATGAAGACCGGATTCCCGTTTCTGAACATATAAATGTCCATTACCGATGGCTCCATATTAATCAGCATCGTCTCCGCAAAGCTCTCCCCGTGCCCAGTGGTTATAGCACGCGCTAAGGCGGTTGCCGAAATTTCGACACTACTTATCCGAAGACCCGCCCGCTCCAGAATTTCTACGTAATCCTGAATCGATTTTCGCGGAGCAGCAAATACGAGCAGGTGACTTTGCTCCTCATCCACTTCGAGCGTTACATAGTCGTAGACAGGATTTTCAAAAGGTAAATGCAATCCCGTCTCCACTTCCAGCTTCACGAGTTGTTCTACCTGTTTGTCATTGGTACTAGGAATACTCATTTTACGGATAATGATCTGCGAAGGTGGAATGGACAAAGAAACCTTACTTCCCCTTAACCCTTCCTTCTTCACCCACTGCCTTACCCGATCATAAAGCGCCTCGCTATCCGCCACCTGATTCTCAATGATCATGCCTGGAAGGAGCGGGAGAAACCGTTTTTTACGGACTTCCCATGACTGTTTATTCTTAAAACTAATATAACGGATTCCGGCAGCTTCAATTGAAAGTCCGGCCACTTTGGGGCCTAATCCAAGCATGTGATCGATGTCCTCCTATCCGATGAGCGAGAGATACGCGCCGATGATGTGTGAACCATATCCAAAACTAATTAAAGCTCCTATAGCTAACCATGGGCCGAAGGGTACCGGCTGTTTACGTTTGATTACACCGAGCAGCATCAGCAGTCCGCCCACCACGCTCCCAAGCAGACAAGCCACAAAAAAGGCCAAAATCACATTCGGAAAGCCAATCACCAAGCCCAGCAGCGCAAATAACTTCACATCTCCAGCCCCCATGCCACCTAATAGAACAAAAGGGATAAGGCCCCCTCCCCCAAGCACAGCTCCTAGCAGATGATGCCATATCGGTCCTTCTGGAAATAGCAGTACAAAAATCAGCAGCAGCGGTAAAAAAAACAATAATACCTTGTTGGGAATCAGCATGTACTTCAAATCCGCAACCGTCACGATAACCACTAAACTCACAAGAATGAACCCGATGATTCCCTTACCCGTCAGGCCAAATTGCAAATACACCCATAAAAAAAGCAAACCCGTTGCCGCTTCTCCAAGCGGATATAATGGCGAAACCCTCGTTCCGCAGTATCGGCACTTGCCTCCTGACAGCAGGTAGCTTACCACTGGAAACAAATCCCGCGCTTTTAGCCGCATATTGCAGTTCGGGCAATGTGACGGCGGATTAAGCAAGGATTCCTTGGCCGGCACCCGCAGCGCCACTACGTTATAGAAGGAGCCTAGAATCAGACCCAGTAATGTGATGTAACTTGCGATAAATATCGTCATGGCTGTCCTCTGTTAGCTTCTGGATTTTAAAAAAGGAATCGGGAAGTCCGATTCCTTAAGGAAACAAATCAGTGGAATATAATAACAGTAGTAAGTTATATATTATTTTGCTTTAGAACTTAAGACTTGTTTAGCTGTAAAAACACCTGTTGTTTTATCTGCACCAGCTGCTATTGGTTTAATTACAATGTTATCCAATTGTCCTTCCTTGGTATAATTAACTGTTGCCTCAGTGATCTTTGCTTTTGAACTTGGAAGACTGATCTCCTTATCTAGATAACCTTCATCTTGCATTTCTTTAAGAGTTACCGTTACAGCAGCAGTATCATCATTAAACTTCCCATCTTTTTCACCAACAATATATAATCTTGATGCATCATAAATTTGACGAGCTGTTGCTACATCAGAATCTTCTTTAGCATTCGATATTACATTCCCAATCAAAGGTATAGCAATTACCGCAATAATCCCCAAAATAACAATAACCGCCAGCAACTCAATCAGCGTAAACCCCTTTTGATTTTCCTCTTTGCTTAATCTTCTCTTAATGGCTTGTGCTAACATTTGATTTCCCCCTCTAAGTGGTGTGTGAGTGATAAAACCTATATTCTTCATTTCAGTGAATCCAGCATCATCTTTCTTGTGCTTACGGAAACAGCTCGTCCATCGTCGTCTAAATGCCAGCGTAAGTTCGTGGATCTTGCCCCGCCTCCCCGGCGTCACCCCTCTCAATATATACAAGGAACCAAGAGGTTCACATATTACCGTACAGACTGAACATCGGCAGCATAATGGCGGCTACAATGACACCTACAACAGCGGCTAGAAAAGCGATCAATAGTGGTTCAAGCAGCGATTTCAGACGGTCAACGGTATTCTCCACGTCCATCTCATAAAAATCAGCTACCTTGGACAACATCGTGTCGAGCGCCCCCGTCTCTTCGCCAATCGCTATCATCTGCGTAACTAGTGGCGGGAAGACCCAAGCTTTTTTTAGCGGCTCAGATAGTGGATTTCCTTGTCTCAGCGAATCCCCTGCACTACGGATGAATTTCCCGATGACCTTATTTCCTGCTACCTCCTCAACAATCACCAAGGACTGTAGGATCGGTACAGAGCTGGCATAAAGAGAAGAAAATGTGCGCGTAAACTGAGCAATCGAGCCTTTTTGATTCAGCTTACCAAACACAGGTATCTTAAGCTTGGCATAATCCAGAGCGTAAGCACCCTTTTCCGTACGTTTTGTAATCTGAAAAGCTATCACTAGGAGGAGTACTCCGAGTATCCAGAAATACCATTGACCTTGAATGCTTTTGCTAAGTGCCAAGACCATCTGTGTAATTGCCGGAAGCTCGGCATCCATCGATTCGAACATGGTCACAAATTGCGGCACAATCGCCCAAAGTAGATAGATAACCGCGGCAATCGCCATAACCCCTACGGTAATCGGGTACGTAAGCGCTGATTTTATCTTCTCTGTCGTGGTGTGCTGTTTCTCAAAAAACATAGCCAACCTGTCCAACGTCCCCTCAATATCACCGGATTCCTCACCGGCACGGATCATACTGACAAATAGCTGCGGGAAGATTTTTTTATGATCCTGAACGGCTTGTGAAAACGATATCCCGCGCATCAGGCTGGAATTAACATCTACTAACGCTTTGCGCAGTGGCTTACTCTCGGTCTGCTCTGCCAAAATACGCGTTGCATCCACAATCGATACCCCCGCCCGCATAAGCGTGGCAAACTGCCTGCAATAAATGATGAAATGAATCGGCTTAACGGGATTACCAATATAAATGTCCATCGATAAAATTGTGGTTTTGCGTTCAATCAGTGAAAATACCGTAAGTCCCCGCTTGCGTAGCTCCTCCATCGCCGTAGGTTTATCGGTTGCCGTTAGTTTCCCTTTGATAGATTTGCCTGCGGATGTCTTCACCTGATATTCAAAAAGAGGCATCAGCTGCTCACCTCCGCCATAAACGCCTTAGCTGCTGTTGGATCAATAAGCCCCTGCGATAAATAGTCACGGATGCTCATGTCCAAGGTGTGCAAGCCTTGTGAGCGTCCCGTTTGCATCACATTTTTGATCTGATGTGTTTTTTCGGTACGAATAAGATTGGCTACGGCTGGTGTATTGATCAAAATTTCCGTAGCGCATAAACGCCCCCGACCTCCAGCCCTTGGGAACAACCGCTGACTGACTACTGCCAGCAGCACTGATGCTAGTTGTGAACGAATCTGTCCCTGCTGATGGCCCGGAAAAGCGTCGATAATTCGGTCAATCGTCTGTGGTGCGTCTGTTGTGTGTAAAGTTGCCATCACAAGATGACCTGTCTCTGCGGCCGTAACCGCTGCTGAAATGGTCTCCAAATCCCGCATCTCACCAACGAGAATAACATCCGGGTCCTGACGTAAGGCAGCACGTAATCCATTAGCAAAACTAGCCGTATCACTTCCCACTTCACGTTGATCTACTAGACAGGTTCCATGGTTATGTAGAAATTCTATCGGATCTTCCAACGTCACTATATGCTTGCTCTCTGTCTGGTTAATATAATTCAGCATAGCTGCAAGCGTAGAAGATTTGCCGCTGCCTGTGGGTCCTGTAACCAAAATTAGACCTTGTGGCTTAAGCGACAAAGTAGTTAAAATCGAAGGCATCGACAACTGTTCCAGACTCGGAATCTCTGCAGGAATGGCCCGGGCGGCGATACTAACCTCGCCCCGCTGACGATAAACGTTCACCCGGAATCTTACCCCACCATCAAGCGGATATGAAAAATCCAACTCGCCCGCATTCCGAAATGCTTCAATTCGTTCACTACCAAGTAGCATTTTGGCCATATCTGCCGCTTCTTCAGCAACCACGGACTCACCCTCAAGCGAGTGCAGCTTTCCATCCATCCGAATAACCGGCGGTGATCCTACGGAAATATGTAAGTCAGAAGCTTTGGAGGAGTAAGCCGTTTGTAATAGTTGTCTAATATCCCGCGTATACGTTGGCATTAGCCGCTCCCCCTAAGTTAGAATGCTAAATCGCTGTTAACCTCTAATGTGAGACCGTCTCGCGCATGACTTCTTGAAGCGTTGTAATTCCTTGACTGACCTTGAGTAGTCCGTCATCCATCAGTTGAACAAGCCCTCGCGCTTTACCTGCTGCACGCAGTTCCTCTACTGAGGCAGTGTTTGTAATGAGCTGCCGTAAGTGATCATCAATACTGAGTACTTCATGAATCGCTATTCGTCCACGATAGCCAGAATTGTTACAGCTACCACAGCCGCGTCCACGCTGTAACTCTTCCGCAGGTAGTCCTAGGCTACGTAGCATAATTGCTTCCTGTTCAGATGGTTTGTAGGTTTCTTTGCAGTCAGTGCAAATTTTGCGCACCAGCCGCTGTGCTACCACACCAATCAGCGAAGAAGCGATCAAATAAGGTTCTACCCCCATATCCCGCAATCGGGAGACGGAGCTAATCGCATCGTTTGTATGTAAAGTAGACAACACTAGATGACCCGTTAATGAGGCGCGAACAGCAATTTCAGCAGTTTCAGCATCCCGTATCTCACCGACCATTACGATATTCGGATCTTGTCGAAGAATCGAACGCAGCCCAGCTGCAAAGGTTAGTCCAATAGCCGAGTTTACGTGTACTTGATTTACTCCTTCAAGCTGGTATTCCACTGGATCTTCGACTGTGATAATATTTGCGCTTTCTACATTAAGTTGATTTAACGCTGAATATAAAGTTGTTGTTTTTCCGCTGCCAGTAGGTCCCGTGATCAGCAAAATCCCATAAGGACGAGCTATCATCTCCTTAAAAGCTTCTGCATTCCCCTCACTGAATCCCAAAGCATCTACGGATTTGACCCCTGTGCTTAAATCTAGCAGCCGCAGCACAATCTTCTCTCCGTGCATCGTTGGTAATGAAGACACACGAATATCTACCATTTTGTAATCGAACTGCATTTTGATCCGCCCGTCCTGCGGCAAACGCCGTTCTGCGATATTCAGGCGGGCCATTATTTTCAGACGGGCGGTGATAAAACCCTGCATTTGCTTAGGTATAATCCGCTCTGTCCGTAAGGTTCCGTCAATGCGGTAGCGGATGGTTAAATTATTTTCACCTGGATCCATATGTATATCAGACGCCCGCAGAGCAACTGCCTGCTGAATCATCTGGTTGACCAAACGTACGATTGGAGAGTCCTCATCTGTAATCTCGGTCTCCTCTATTTCTTCCTGTGTCGGAAGTTCTACCAGCATCTGATTCATAGAATCGCGCATGCCATAGTGACGCGCAATCGCCCGCTGCAGCTCATCTCTCGTAGAAATAGCGGGTTCGATCCGAAAACCAGTACTCATTCGTAAATCTTCTATCGCAAAATAATCCAGCGGGTCCGCCATCGCAACCATCAGCTTGCCACCCTCTTTTAAGAATGGAAGCACCTGATATCGCTTAGCCATACTTTCAGGGATAATCTGCGTGATTGCGGGATCTATCTGGTATTTAAATAAACTGACATGCGGGATGCCGAGTTGAAATTCAAGCACTTCAATCAGCTGCTGCTCCGTGATATAACCTTGAGAGATTAGCAGATCGCCGAGCTTACGTTTACTCTTACGCTGTTCCGCGAGAGCCTCAAGCAACTGGTCCTGCGAAATAATATTATTTTCTACCAGCAAGTCTCCCAGTCTCTTTTTCGCGATAGCCAAGTCTATTCATCTCCGTATGCCGTTATTTATGCCGGCTGAAATAATGGATATTTTTTATAGAAATAGAAATCAAACTCCCAGCAAAATTCACTCAAAAACGAAAGATATAATTACCATAAATAGACCTTCCATAAATTTGTCAATTTTGAGTATTTTTCAATCTAACTAGGACTTTAGTTATAATTTAATAGGTATATTTCAATAGATTTGTGTTGTCTATCAATGCTGAATGTCCTAGAATGTATATAACATAGATTGGATAATTTTACAACGACACGGAATGAAAAAGGCTGTCGGAATCTAGCATATACGAGACGGAATACGACCATATCTGCCAATAGTTAACAATCAGGGAGAGATGACAATGAAACTTGCCAGTAACAAAAAAGTTTTTATTTTTACAGTAACTACCCTGCTTCTCCTTCTGCTTGTTCTGCCAATCAAAAATCACTTTATGAATGTCGATGCCAGTTCTAATGAATACCAAATTCGTATGCTGGAGGTTACAGAGAGTGGGGTTAGTGAGCTTGCGTCTCTAAAAACGGGAATATCTAACCTTACCATCGACACGATGAGTATGAAGCGCTTTGTGGCGCTGCGGGATGATCTGGACGGAAGATATGATACGGTATATATCGGGAAGGGGACTTACAGTACAAGTGGGGTCTCCGGAAAAGATCATAATACCAAAGCAGTTATGAATGACATAACTGCCCTGAAAGCCAAAGAAATTACCGACTATTTTATTAATAAAGGACTTTACGTATTACTCAACAAAGAGCCGTTTGATACGCAAACAACTAACCAACGCGGAATATTGTACAACACCTTCAATACCTACCGGACATTAACACCAAAATCAAATGTTCTATTCTTCAATGATTCTGAGTTAAATGCCTTTATCTCCGAATTGAAAAAAAGTAATTCCACTTATTTGTCCAAAATGAAGCAAAGACCTCAACTAAACATTACTAACAAGAGTCAAATTATCGAATACGGTGCGACTGTGCCCAAGATCTATACGCCCGGCGACGAGCTCACATTCAAGTTCAATGTTTCAAATGTTAATTTAGGAACGAATCCTATACTTGTTAAGCTCTATCTGGGCTTAGATAAGTCCATAAAAATGACTGAAGATCAAGTCGTTGCTACCACGTCCTTGAGCACTTCGCCAACCGGTGAAATCAAATATAAGCTTCCTAAAACTTATTCAGGTCTATTATATTGGAAGCTAGAGGCAGTAGATTCTTTGAATCAAAAGGTTCTAAGTGATTTCACAACCGGTACTATTCAATTTAAGGGTAAGAAGACGATGGTTAATGTATTGCAGATATTACCTGATGGAAATAATGACAGCCAACTCATTAATAATGAATTAGTTATGGATTCCAGTTTTCTAAATAGTCTAGACAAAGACTACGAACTGGTTATCGATACAAAAACAATGACTCAATTCAACGATTACATTAAGAATAAGGAAAGTTCTACACCAAAATACGGTTTGAATGGCACATACGACATGCTCCTATTTGGATTCCGGGATATATACAATGAAAAAGCTCCAATTAACGAACTTTCGGCGGATGCCGTATTAAAATTCATAAATGAAACTAAACAATCTGCCATGTTCACTCACGATACTATTTATATTAATACCAGCAACAACAATAGCAGCCAATGGACGAAGAAGTTCCAAGGAATTACCGGTCAAACCACCCCTCAGACCAACTTGGGATTAAATGCTCCAAGCACATCAACATCAATTACTCCTGTGAATGATGGGTTACTCACACAATATCCTTTTAATTTAAGTGTTCAAGATGGTAGGAATACTGTAGCCAGTACACATAATCAATATTTCACCCTTGACTTAGAGGACCCCTCAGTGACCCCTTGGTACAATATCACTGGTAGTAACCGAGATAGCAATGATAGCTGGAACCATTACTATACGTATTCTAAAGGAAATGTAACTTACTCAGGAACCGGACATATCATTGGAACGTCTTATAAAAAAACTGAAGCAACGTCTTTCCCAAAGTGGGAACAAAAGTTGTTCGTAAATACAATGTACCGTGCATTTACAGGTGCTAATCATGCTCCAGAAATCACAGTGCACACACCCACTGACAACAGCATAAAGCCTTCGTATCAGAACCAACTGGTCGTCAGTTATACAGTCGATGACTGGGATTTGAAGGACAAGAACCTATTTACCAGTGTAAAGTTTAAACAAAACGACAATGTAATTGCCGGCTACATAATGAACGAGAAGGAAATTTTTTCTGGAGAGACAGTTACTCAGGCTTTTAACAACCCTCTCCCTGCAGGTGGAAATCTTCAAATCGAGATTACTGCTTGGGACAAACAAGGCGCACTCTCAACTAAAATCGTAAACGTGACTGTACAAAAGATCGATTCGAACCTCACGATTCAACGTACACAGCCTTCCGCTACTGTTGAGAAGGGTAAGCCGATTATATTTACGTACACTGTAACGCCAAACTCTGTTCCCTATCTTGCTGTTGATCCCGGTGAACAAGGAATTAATAACCTAGTGATTTCAGACGTTCAGTTTGAAGAAAAGTTCCCTCCGAATTTGGAATTTAGCGAACCTCTCCCGAATGGTATGACCAAGAGCGGTACTTTAAGCACAGGATATACTTTAAGAAAAAATCTAGGAAACATCACTTACAAGTTAACCGAGAGTAACAACGTCAAATCTTATACGCCAGAAAACAGAACTACTATCACTTTTAGTCTTACAGCAGTTCCGCAGGAAAAGAAGTTATACCTGCTAGATAATTCAAAGATTACTTATGAGGATATCCATGCTGAGATGCTTACATTTCCTGGTTCCAATGCTCCAATTACTTCACTCGGCATAGCTAATGATTATTCAATCTTTATGCTAGAGAACATTGATTTTCGAAACTTTGGATTCACCAATAACTGGCGCATAGCAGCAGGTGGGAATATACACATCAGTTCTTTTGGTGTAGGGAAATCATTAACAAATACCGATACTACTGCGACTATTGTGGCAGGAGGAAACCTGACCTTAAATGACGGTACACTGAATGGGATGGCTTATTACGGAGGTAGTATAACTGCTCCAGATTATCTCCTCAACCAAACCATGCATAAAGATAAGTTCATTAATTTCGCTGAGGTTGCGAAAGGCCTGAAAAGTCGCTCATTATCGTATGCAGCATTACCCGAGACTGCCAAACCAACAGGTCCGGAGCACACCATCACTCTAAAAGGAATTGATCCTAACCTTAACGTCTTTTATGTAACACCAATCAATGGAAATATTAAAAGTCTGAACATTAATACACCACCTAGTTCCACTACTGTTGTCAATATTCCTGGACAGAATGTAACCGTCAGCAATGGCTCCAATACCCTCGAAGGAGTGCTCAGTAATAACGTTTTATACAATTTTTATGAAGCTACTTCATTGAACCTACATGGATACAAAATCTATGGTTCAATTCTGGCTCCATTAGCAAATATATCTTTTACAGGTGATATTGTTGGCTCGGTAATCGGAAAATCCATCTCTCCATATAATGGTGGGCACAGTATTGAGTTATCTTCATTCACTGGGAATTTACCGAACCCGACACCAGTCATACGGGACCGGGTAACAATAAGCTTCTCGCCGATCTCCTTTGAAGCGATCGTTAAAGTAGCGAATATTCAACTTCAAGATACTCGGATTCGGGTAGGTAGTGAGCTGAAACTTCTACCGGTTATAACGCCTGAAGATGCAAACAATAAAGAAGTAATTTGGTTATCGATGCAGCCAGATGTTGTATCAGTTACAGAGACAGGGGTCATTACAGGTTTGAGATCCGGAGCAGCAACACTAGTAATTACGGCAAGAGATATAAGAAATGATGGAGGTAAGGTTTCTACCACTGCAATAGTAACTGTCGTTTCACCTGATTTAACTATTAAGGGAGCAGATCACGCTATAGTCGGCGAGAAAGTTTCCTTCGAAGCGAGCTATGAGCCCTTTGAAGAAACGATAACTGGCTACGAATGGTCCATCAAGCCAGGATCTAATTCAGCCGATGCAACGATAACCAAGAATCCGGATCCATACATCGGAAGTAACGCCACCTTGCAGGCTAAACGATCTGGATTTGTGACTATTGTAGCTACGGTGAACACAACCCGAAAGCCTGATGGAGCCGATACTGAAGAACTTACAATTAAAATTACTAATCCTGTTCGTGAGATAAGGATTAACGGCGATTCTTTTGTGAATATTGGAAGCGAAATTCCGTTAAATGTGTCTGTCGTTCAACCTGTAGAGAATTCCGATCCGGTTGAATACGTATGGAGCCTGGAAGGGGATGGAAGTAATTATGCGACATACGTACCTACCCCTGATAACAAAACTATAAAGTTAAAGGGCTACGTGTTTACCAAATCAGTCAAGGTCAAAGTGATTGTAAAAGGATCCTCCCCTGTTATTGAAGCCTTTAAAGAAATAGCAATTGGTGTTAAATTAACTAACCTATCATTACCCGCGCCATTCAAAATAGGAGTTGGGCCGGATAATTCCAGAGATTTATTTAATAACGGTCTTGTACTTTGGCCAGAAAGCTTAATCAAAAGTGACTTTAAAGATAAACTCCTCTGGACAAGCAGCAACACAGCCATCCTAACGGTTTCAGCAGATGGTAAAATAACCGGTCTAAAGAAAGGGAAAGCCACTATTACTGTTTCGTATATTGAAGACCCTAAAATCCAAGCCTCTGTAGAGGTAATTGTAGAGAACGAAGATCGTTACTAAAAAGGCAAAACCCCCGAGTCGCAAAGATACTGCGACTCGGGGGTTTTATATTCCACATTTATATCATTTGCTACTCCAATTGCATGTCTTCTACGCTAATATTCACTGTCTTGACACGGGGAAGTCCGGCCTTCTGATCCTCAAAGATCTGATCGTTATAAACTGCCTTAAACCGGATCAAATTGCTGTTGTTGTCTATTACAATATCATTATCTTTCCCTACAGCTGTTCCCCGTACAGCATTTATAGTAAGATTCCCCTTTGCAAAGAATCCTCCACTAAGCGAGAAAATAGATCCTACACCATATAAATCTGCATCCGAGTCTGTATAGAAAAAAGCATCTAACTTAGTAGGAGTGTTATTGAAGGCGGCCAATCGATTAATAAGTATTGGCCCACGGGAGATCAATACTAGTTCCTTACCATCCAAGCCTTGAAGTGTTGCATCTTCCACCAATGTAGTATGTTCGGGAATTCCATTAATTGTCGAGGGTTCTTTAAATACAAACATAGTGGAATCAATTTGAACGTTCCCCCGAATTTCCACCTTTCCAGTCACCAAAATATTAGCACTTATCTGTACTGGTTTTTCATTACCGTAATTATCAATGATTAAATTTCCGTCTACAATGAACCACTTACGGGATAATGTTGAGTTTTTGTCATTTACTAAATATAAAATACCCGGAAAGTCACCACTGCCGTCCAGATCCAAATCTCCTTTATAAATAACTGATTTGGTTGGATGCTTTATAATGTTTACTTTTTCATTGTATTCCTCCATCTCCTCAACAAAGTCCTCCTGAGCCTCAGGCGAATCATCCATAAGGACTGGTTTGATCAAGTCAACCTGGTCAATAGCATCAAAATTATAAAGATTCATACCTGCTAAATAAGATGCTAGTTCGCCTTCAGCAAGCTTATTCCTAATCGTAGTTCTGTCAGCCCCCGCCCCTATTGCTTCCGCTACTTTATCCACAAATGAACCCTCAACATTAACTTCTACAAACGTTCGACGGTTTCTAATTCCCACCTTATCTTGAGGGATTTTTCCTGTCATAGAGGTTACTTTAGTAATTTCAGAAGCCTTCAACTCACTTTTGCCTTCCTCTCGATATATCAGCTTATCAAGAGATTGAACATGCGCCTCACCATCTATTTCAAAGGGACTTGATACAAGTGTATGGAATTTCTTCTTATAGGTGTACTCAGCCTTGTCGCTGATAATCAGTGTATCTCCTGCATAAATATTTCCAATAATTAAAGGTGCTCCATTAATTGTAAGATTCTTTTCTGACCCTATAGTGTATTTAAGAAAATCTGGAAAAGTGTCTATAAACACCCTTTGCTTAAGGCTACGCTTGACCCCGTTAACTTCAGCCTCCGAGTTGATAGTCACTATGTATTTGACCAACTTTCCAGTTCCAATCGTTCCCTCTATTGCATATGTAACCCCATTTATCTTCCCACTTGCGTTTGCCAAACCAGTACTTGTCTTAAGGCCTGCCGAAAGTGTATCTGGAAGTGTGGTTGGAAGTGTTCCCAAAAAATTCTTTATAGACTGATCCAAGTCTTCCTGGCTCATATCTACATTATTTTCTATCTTTTTATTTAAGCTCGATGTAATATACGCCACAGCCTCATCAAGCGTTTTTTCAGCTAAGTGTAGACTTTGCACATCATTTTTACGCGTCTCCGTCCGTTGTGTACCGCCCACTGTAGCACTAAGTACACTCAGACCGAGAATAGTAAGAATCAGTACAATGAACATGACCAGTACAAGTGCCGAGCCTCTCTCTTCCTTTAAGCATTGCAAACTAGTATGAGCTATTCTGACGCGGGTAGACCGTGATGGTTGTCCTGTCATTGTGTGATTCCTCCTAAAAACCAAATTTGCTCACCATCTCCATATCATATGTCCTTCCATCGTAATGCTGAGTTAGAAGTAGTTTTATATCGACTAGTCCGCTTCTACAAGGTACATTAACATTGCAACCCGTACCATTAGAATTGGTAGAAACAATCGTAGAACCAAAAAGATCGGAATGAATTGAGGTACGAGGATCGTTTATGACACTATTAATGGTAAGTGTGGTAATGCCACCTCCCCCGCCCTCAGAAGTAACAAATTGAATAGTTCGCGTAGATATCACACCATCTGAATCCTTTATCAGATTCAATCCATCTGTTGTATTCTCCACTCTAGTAGGCCCGAATACATATAATTCATTAATGATAGATGACATAATCAAATCTGCTTCCTCACGAAGTGAGTTCTCAATCGTTATTTTATGATAGCTGCGAAAACCGAACATCATCACCATAGAAATCATTCCTGCAACCATAGCGAAGAGGGTAATTGCGGCGATCATCTCAATCAGTGTGAAGCCCTGCTGATATTTTAGGCGGTCAGCGAATCTTCTCATCCGTAATATATCCCTCCACCACCGTTGTATAAGCTGTTCCACCAGGCCCACCATTACCATTAACTTCCACCTCAACAGGTATAAGATAAGGTGCCATCTCGCTCTTGCGGGTATCTACCCCTCCACCACTGTTCTTTCCATCCTGCATCTCCTGATGTAATTGAAACTGGTATCGAATATTAATCTCATATTTAATGTTGTTAACGACTGGATTTAATACATCTGGTAAAGCTCCACCATTTACAAAAATATTGCTATAAACACATGTTATATTCGCCGTGCACTCAGAAGCCTTAATCATGGGCGGTTCCCCACCTGCATCTACAACCTTCTTATGCTCTAATGGATCTGTTACAAAAAATTCCTGCATTTCCTTAAAATCCTGCTTCTCCACATAAAACAGCGCGTTTCGCGCCAGATTGACCATAATCGTTTTGTTCTGGTTCGATTTAGAGTAACTCATGGCGTTAGTAAAGTAAGACGTAAGCACCAGAGAAACTATCGATAAAATTACAATAGCGGCCAGAACTTCGATTAACGTAAATCCTTTTTCCTGCTTTAGGCCCGGTTTCATCCTACTTTCCGCCTCTCGCCTATGAAAATACTTTTCGTATTTGCACGTTTTTCCTAAATTTTCTACTTCCATTATATTCTCTCATATCCAGCTACAGCAATCCTCAAAACCCTTATAATTCAGATATTTCTACAATATCTCTCACTTTAGGTCTATGCTATGATTTGGAAAGAGAGGAGATGAATGAAATGGCTTTAATAGAGTGCAAATTTTATTCTGAAGTACTAGGTTTGAATACCTCAATGACTGTAATTTTGCCGCAAAAAACAACTACACAAATCGGGATGAGTAATGTAACAAGAGGTGATCTTCACCCTACTTTGTATTTACTGCATGGCTTGTCTGACGATGATTCGATCTGGCTGCGCCGGACTTCCATAGAACGGTATGTAGCGGAGATGGGGATAGCTGTGGTAATGCCGAATGTGCACCGCAGTTTCTACACAGATATGGCGATGGGAGGCCGTTATTGGACCTTCATTAGTGAGGAGTTGCCGATGCTGGCGCGCTCATTTTTCCCGCTTTCCGATAAACGCGAGGAGAACTTTGTAGCCGGGTTGTCGATGGGTGGTTATGGAGCAATTAAGCTGGGACTGCGTAAACCCGAGTCTTTTGCAGCGGCAGCGAGTTTGTCTGGAGCACTTGATATGGCGCATAATTTCTTGAACGGGGAAGGTGCTACCACTAAAAGTAAAGAATACGAAATGATCTTCGGAAAAGAAGATACCGCCGGAACGCCGGAAGACCTTCTTTGGCTGCTTGAGGTAGTGAACCGCTCCACGGGACCAAAACCAGCGTTGTATCAATGCTGTGGCACAGAGGATTTCCTATATACCGATAACTTGAGATTCCGCGATGCCTGCCAGGCAACCTCACTTTCTTTAACCTATGAAGAAGGTCCGGGGACACATGAATGGGGATACTGGGATGCCAAAATCCGCGATGTGCTGGCATGGCTACCTTTAAAAAGTAACTAGCTGTACCTAATAGACAACAAAAAGATGCAGCCATAAGCTGCATCTTAATATCTGTTCTACTCAGATTGCCCTCTTCGGAGGGTTCTTTTTAATTATAAGGACGCCGAAGGCAATTATGCTTGTTTGGTGATATTTTTAAATAATCCAGTCTGTTCTGTGATTCCTTTTTCAGCAGCAAATCTTTCAATACTCGATGCACCAAAGAATCCGTCTATGCCTTCTGTCCGTTCAATTACGTACGCCGCATCTTCCGGCTCTGCAATCGGTCCACCGTGACAAATCACCATAATATCTGGATTTACTGCTTTCCCTGCTTTAATAATCGCTTCGATTCTTTCTACACAATCATCCAATGTCAGAGCGGTCTTAGCTCCAATTGTACCTTTGGTAGTCAAGCCCATATGTGCCACCAAAATATCTGCGCCGGCTTCTGCCATGGCTTTTGCTTGCTCAGGATCAAATACATAAGGAGTGGTGAGCATATCCAATTCATGCGCAGCTCTAATCATATCTACTTCTAAACCATATCCCATGCCGGTCTCTTCTAGATTCTGTCTGAACACGCCATCGATCAAACCTACGGTTGGGAAGTTTTGCACGCCGCTAAAACCTTGTTCCTTAAGTTGTTTTAAATAAACTTCCATTACTCTAAAAGGGTCCGTTCCGCATACGCCTGCCAATACAGGGGTGTTTTTAACAACAGGCAATACTTCCGAGCCCATTTCGACTACAATTTGGTTGGCATCCCCATAAGATAATAACCCTGCCAGTGATCCACGGCCTGCCATTCTGTATCTTCCTGAATTATAAACAATCAGCATATCCGCTCCGCCAGCTTCGCTGCTTTTTGCAGTAATTCCAGTGCCGGCTCCCACGCCTAAAAGAATCTTTCCATTTGCCACTTCTTCTCTAAACTTCGCCATGATTTCAGTTCTTGTATTTTTGTTCATGTGTAGCGCCTCCATTTAAATATTTATTTATCTTATAAAAGCCTTATTTGCTCATGAGATCTATTAGCTTCTGCGCTGCTGCTTCTGCAAACTCCATATCATTAATGGCACAATCCATTTCGATAACCTCGACAACATTTCTGTTTACACCATTTCTTAAGGTATCAAATAACGTTTGATCTTCCTCTACCCCATAAAAAGCTTCCCCTGCAACATCAATGCCGGATATCCCTTTAAGCGGCAGCATTAACACCGTTTTCTCTTTGGCCATATTTAATTTCTCGACAAGCTTTTTGCCGATGGCTTCATTTTCTTCTACCGTTGTTCTCATCAGAGTAACTGTTGGATTGTGTTTATAAAACTTATGCCCAGCAAATTTCGCTGGTACCGTATCATAAGGACCAAAGTTGCACATATCAAGCGCGCCTACCGAGACAACCTGTGGAATATGATGTTTACCAGCAGCTTCTAACCGATGAGGTCCAGCATTCAGCACGCCGCCAATAATTTCGTCCGCCCATTCTGTTGTGGTCAGATCCAATACACCTTCAATAAAACCAGCCTCGATTAGCGCTTCCATGGACTGGCCACCTACCCCTGTTGCATGGAATACAAGCACTTCATAGCCTCTAGCCTCAAGATAGTTACGGGCCGCCGTTACACATGGGGTTGTTACCCCAAACATTGTTGTAGCTACTAATGGTTTTTTCTCTATCACTTGTTTATTCTCAAATTTAAGCATACCGGCGATGGCGAAAGCTGCATTGGTAAAAATCTTTGTTGAAATAGAGTTTAGTCCGGCAACATCCACTACGGATGGCATCATGACAATATCACTAGTGCCTACATATGGAGCAGTATTTCCTGAAGCTACAGTCGAAACCATCACTTTAGGTACACCAATAGGTAATGCCCGCATACCCGGGGTTACAAGTGAAGTGCCTCCAGTGCCCCCAAAGGAGATAATTCCATCAAATTTGCCTTGCTTATATAATTCAGGTACTAATTTTTCCATACCTTTGGCTAATAATTCTGTTGCTAGTGCTCTATCTTTTTTGGCAACGAGCTCATCTATACTTACACCCGCGGCTGCTGCTACTTCTCTATTAGAGATATCCGGTGTAAAAGTGGGCTCAAACACACCCGTATGAATCGTAAACGTACCTAACTCCAAGCTTTCCAGTAAATTTTTAATGTAGAGATATTCTTCACCCTTGGTGTCAAAAGTTCCGGCAATAGCAATCGTCTTCATTTCTTCAACCTCCTCTTCAAATATCTACAACAAAAAAAGCATGATCAACTTATGAGTTAATCATACTTCTTTGATTTATGGATGAAAACGCTTTTATGTCTTATGTTTTTGTGTTTATGTTAGATTTATATTGTTTTGGAGAGAACCCTTTATACTTCTTGAACATTTTGCTAAACTGCGCATAATCCTGGTATCCAACTAATGGCGCTAGCTCAGATAACTGGATAGGGTCTCTATGTAATATTTCCGCCGCCTTATCCATCCGAAATTGCACGAGATACGTTTGGAAGCTGCAGCCTACTTTTTTGGTGAACAAACTACTCAAGTAACTTCGGGATACATGTGCCACCTTAGCTAAATCTGCAAACAAGATCTCATTCCTATAATTTTGAGCTACGTATTCTTTTACAAATTCAACATAATCATAGTGCTTTGTGATGCCGTCTAACATTTTGACCATAAAATCATCTTCATCCAGCGTCCCCGACACTTTAAAAGCTTTGGTTATATTCGTAATGGACTTCTCCGAGGGAATTCTTTCAAAAGCAGAGCCTCCGATATATCCCATCAAGTTTTGATTATTGCTGTACATATATTGCACATCAATTGGCGTTTTCACCGGACCACCGTAAACCAGCTTAATTAAATCTGGCTTTAGCTCATTGCATGTATTAAATATCTTATCCGCTTTAACCTTGGCAGCTTCCAGAGAGAATACTTTTTTAGCGCCTAATAACCCGCCTTCTGTTAGACCTAGATGTGCACAAATAATATCCGCTCCAGCTTCGATCATCTGTGCTGCCTGGATTTCGTCAAATACAAAAGCAATGGTAAACAAATCCTTCTCATGGGCTATTCTTATGGCTTCTACTTCAAGTAGATAACCATTCCCCTCTTCTTCGAGCGCTTCTCCAAATTGACCATCTATTAAACCCACCGTGGGGTAATTGTTAATGCCGGCAAAGCCTCTATTCTTTATTTCACTTATATAGGATTCCATATCTTTGGTCGGATCAGTTGCATTGAGGCCAAAAATAATAGGGATATCTCTGACCAACGGTATGATCTCTCTAGATGCAAAGTCCATCACCATATCATTGCTATTACAAAATGGTAAAATACCAGCGAGAGAGCTCCTCCCCATCTGGCGAAATTTACCCGAGTTTAACATCAGAATGAAATCAGCTCCACCCTGCTTCGCATACTTTGCCGTTATACCAGCACCGGTGGCTACTCCAATAATATGATTGCCTACTTTTAATTCCGATCTAAGCTCGTCTAGGATTTGCTCTCTGTTCATACCTACGAACCCTCCTATCTCTAACCTAAGGATAACCGTAAAGAACACTGCTAATCCAGTCATAGTTCATTTAGATAATAAAAAAATCCCGCCTGATACCTATAAAGGTCTGAGGCGAGATTTGATATTGATACGGTTTACAATATAGCGTCTCCGTGTTGTACAACCCATTCATTAGCTTCGTGCAATGCCAGCTCTGCCCGTTCAATTGCAGCCTTCACCTGAACAGTGGCTGTGCCGCCATAAACGTTACGAGCGTTAACTACAGCTTCCGGTTGAAGAACAGCATAGATATTCTCGTCAAACAGCGATGAGAATTGCTTGAACTCTTCCAGCGTCAAATCCAACAAGAATTTGCCTTCGTTGATGCAGTAGAGTACCGTTTTCCCAATTACCTCATGCGCTTGGCGGAAAGGAAGCCCCTTGCCTACCAAGAAGTCGGCAATATCCGTTGCATTCGAGAAATCCGTGTTCACCGCTTCACGCATACGACCTTTGTTCACCTTCATAGTGGAGATCATCGGCGCGAACAATTGCAGTGCACCAGTCAGCGTAGTAACCGTATCGAACATGCCTTCTTTGTCTTCCTGCATATCCTTGTTGTACGCCAGTGGCAATGATTTCAGCACCGTCAGCAAGCCAATCAGGTTGCCGTAAACGCGGCCTGTTTTGCCCCGCACCAGCTCTGGTACGTCAGGGTTCTTCTTCTGCGGCATAATGCTGCTGCCTGTGCAGAAAGCATCATCCAGTTCTACAAAGCTGAACTCTGTGCTGCTCCACAGCACCAGTTCCTCACTGAGTCTGGATAGATGTGTCATGATAAGGGAAGCATTCGCCAAGAACTCCACGATGAAATCGCGGTCGCTGACAGCATCCAGACTGTTCTCATACACACTGTCAAAACCCAGTTGTTCCGCTACAAAATGACGGTCAATCGGGAAGGTCGTTCCAGCAAGCGCTCCTGCTCCGAGTGGCAGCACGTTGATCCGTTTGTAGCTGTCCGTCAGACGTTCTGCATCGCGGCGGAACATCGATACGTAAGCCAGCAAGTGATGAGCAAACAGGATCGGCTGTGCCCGTTGCAAATGCGTATAACCAGGGATGATGGTCTCCACATTGTCTTTTGCTTGTTCGATCAAAGCTTCCTGCAGCTCATGCAGCAAACTAACTAGCTCAACTACACGGCCACGTAAGTAAAGGTGCATGTCCGTCGCCACTTGATCGTTACGGCTACGTCCTGTGTGCAGCTTACCGCCAACTGGACCGATTTCCTCGATCAGATGTTTTTCAATATTCATATGGATGTCTTCATCCGATACTGAGAAAACAACCTCTCCAGCATTGACCTTGTCCAGCACTTTATTCAGGCCTTGTTTGATTGTTTCCACGTCTTCTTGTGGAAGGATTCCGCATTTGCCCAGCATCGTGACATGTGCCAGACTGCCTTGCACATCCTCTTTGGCCAAAGCCTTGTCAAAGCCAATGGAAGCCGTATATTCCTCCACCAGCTTGTTCGTTCCTTTAGTAAACCGTCCGCCCCAAAGCTTGCTCACCTGTTGTTTCCTCCTCTTGGACGCCAGAGGGCCGCTCCTATCCTGACGGGAGGAACGGCCTTCGGGGTTGCCCGTTTAAGTTTATGTTATCGTACTATTTAGAAGCTCCATTTACACCTGTAGAAACCTTAAGGCGCAATGCGTTCAAGTGGATAAAACCAGTAGCATCCCCTTGATCATAAGCTTGTGTAGGATCAGCTTCCATTGTTGCAATCTCAGGATTGTATAAGCTGACTGGGCTCTTCACTCCAGCGCCAATGATATTGCCTTTGTACAGTTTAATTCGAACAGTACCCGTTACATTTTGTTGGCTCTGTGTTACAAGAGCTTGCAGTGCGATACGCTCTGGAGCGAACCAGAAACCGTTATACACCAAAGTGCTGTAACGAGTGATCAGGCTGTCACGCAGGTTCATCACTTCACGGTCCATCGTGATGGATTCCATTTTGCGATGAGCGACGAACAGGATTGTTCCACCTGGAGTCTCATACACGCCGCGGCTCTTCATGCCGACAAAGCGGTTCTCAACCATATCCACACGCCCGATACCGTGTTTACCACCTAGCTCATTCAGTGTCTCCATAACTTGAAGTGGGGATAAGGATTCACCATTCAGGGCTACGCAGTCTCCCTTAACGAATTCGAGCTCCAAATATTCCGCTTCATCCGGAGCATCCTCAGGAGCATTGCTCAGTAGGAACATTCCTTTGTTCTCTGGTGCACTTGGATCAAACCAAGGATCTTCCAGTACGCCGCTCTCATAGCTGATATGCAGCAAGTTACGGTCCATCGAATACGGCTTCGCCGCAGAGGCTTGTACCGGAATATCATTAGCTTCCGCATAAGCGATCATTTCCGCACGACCTGGGAATTGATTGCGGAACTCTTCTAGACGCCAAGGTGCAATCACCTTAATGTTCGGAGCCAATGCAGCTACGCCAAGCTCGAAACGGACTTGGTCGTTCCCTTTTCCTGTCGCGCCGTGCGCGATAGCCGTTGCGCCTTCAGCGATGGCGATATCTACCATGCGCTTGGCGATCAATGGACGAGCAATACTAGTTCCGAGCAAGTATTGGCCTTCATAAAGGGCACCAGATTGGAACATTGGATAGATGAAATCGCTAGCGAACTCATCGCGCAGGTCGTCAATGTATACTTTCGATGCGCCAGTAGCGAGTGCTTTTTCCTCCAAACCGTCGAGCTCTTCCTTTTGGCCGATATCAGCAGTGAAGGCAATGATCTCCGCGTCATAAGTTTCTTTAAGCCATTTTAAAATAACAGATGTATCCAATCCGCCGGAATAGGCGAGTACAATTTTTTCTTTAGCCATGGTGTGGCAACTTCCTTTCGTGTGGGCTATATAAATTAAAATAAACGTGCCTTTGCCAGCACTCTGACGATAAATCGCAATTACACTGAATATTTGGACTTCCGGTCGCTGTTATCATCAGATTTCTTTTATTTCAAACCGCATTGTGCGGATAAAATCTGATGATAAAGGCGAACGCTACGCTCCTACAGTTCCAAAAATTCCGCTCCATTACTCCATCGTCCAAAGTCTAACTTCGCCCAACATTAATTCAATTTATATAGTGATTTATATTTTATATTTTTTAAATTCCTTAACTCATCAACGCAGCCATTAAAGCTTTTTGTGCATGCAGCCGGTTCTCAGCCTGATCAAAGATCACCGAGTTAGGGCCGTCAATCACGCCTGTGCTGACTTCTTCCTCACGGTGGGCTGGCAGGCAGTGCAGGAAGAGATAATCGCTCTTAGCGCCTTTTACAAGCTCCTCATTAACCTGATAGTCCTTGAATGCCGCTTCACGTGCCTTTTGCTCCTCCTCGAAGCCCATACTCGCCCATACGTCTGTATAGATGACGTCAGCGTCTTGTACAGCTTCTTGCGGGCTGCGAGTGACCACAATCTTCGCTCCGGTTTCTTTAGCGATCTCACGAGCTTCTGCGACAACCGCTGCATCTGGCTCATAACCTTCCGGTCCGGCGATAGATACGTCCACGCCCAGCTTAGCTCCGCCAATCATTAAGGAATGCGCCATATTGTTGCCATCGCCGATGTAAGCCAGCTTCAGGCCCTTGAGCTTTCCTTTGTGCTCATAAATCGTTTGATAATCGGCCAGCACTTGGCAAGGATGTGCCAGGTCACTAAGACCGTTGATTACGGGAATAGAAGCATAACGAGCGAGATCTTCAACCTTGTCATGACCGAAGGTACGGATCATAATTCCATCGAGATAACGCGACATTACTTGCGCTGTATCTCCAACAGTTTCTCCGCGTCCAAGCTGGATATCATTTTTGCTCAAGAAAAGGGCATGCCCTCCCAGCTGATACATTCCAACTTCAAACGACACACGCGTACGTGTAGAGGATTTTTCAAAAATAAGACCAATGGTTTTACCCTTCAGCGGCTGAAATTCTTCGCCATTTTTCTGTTTCTTCTTCAGCTCAATCGCCGAATCAATCAGATACGTAATTTCCTCCGGGCTGTAGTCGTTCAGCTCCAGTAAATCACGGCCTTTCAGCTGCTGCGCAATGGTGTGCTTGTTACTCTGTACGCCCTGACTCATGAGCTTACCTCCCCGTTTGCTTGTTTAGCATAAGTATGAATGAGTTCGCATAGGATGTCCACCGCTTGGTCGATCTCCTCTTTGCTTACATATAGATTAGGCAGCAGACGAAGGACATTAGGACCGGCTGTCACGAACAACAGGCCTTTCTTTTGTCCAGCCAGTACAATATCGCCCACTGGGGATTGACATTCAATCCCGATCAACAGCCCTTTACCACGGATATCCTTCACAAAAGAACAGTCCGCCAGCTTCTCTTTCAAAAGACCTGTCAGGTACTTACCCATATCTTCGGCGCGCTGTGGAAGCTCATCTTCCAGCATCGTCTCAATCGTCGCTGCCATAACAGCTGTTGCTAGCGGTGTTCCCCCGAAGGTGGACGCATGGCTGCCCGCTGAGAAGGCTTCACGCAAATACCCTTTGCCAAGCATTAAACCTGCCGGGAACCCGCTAGCTATCCCCTTAGCCAAGGTGAAAATATCCGGTTCAATTCCATAATGCTGATGAGCGAACAGCTTGCCTGTACGTCCCATACCTGTCTGTACCTCATCTACAATCAGAAGCAATCCGTGGTTCTTACACAAGGTCACTACAGCGTTCAAGAACTCAGGCTCTACCTCAAGTACGCCACCCTCTGCAAGCACCATCTCCAGCATGATAGCAGCTGTATGATCTCCGATAGCAGCTTCTAACGCTGGGAGATCATGCAAAGGTACGGTCTTGAAACCTGCTGGAAGCGGCAGGAACCCTTCTTTCACCTTTTGCTGGCCTGTAGCTGTTAGTGTGGCCAGTGTACGTCCATGGAAGGATTGTTCGAATGTGATAACCTCATAACGGTCGACACCCTTAATCTTCTGATGGTAACGGCGGGCCAGCTTAATAGCAGCCTCATTCGCTTCTGCCCCGCTATTGCAGAAAAACACTTGATCAGCGCAGCTATTCTCTGTCAGAAGGTTGGCAACTTTATCTTGTCCCGGAATATGGAACAGATTCGAGACATGCCAGAGCGTATCAATCTGATCCTTCAGCTTAGCGCCGACTTTTTCAGGAGCATGACCTAGACTGGTCACAGCCAATCCACTGGTGAAATCCAGATACTTATTGCCTTTATCATCCCATACCCAGGTGCCCTTGCCTTTAACTAAGCTGAGATCATATCTGGCGTAAGAAGGGAACACTGCACTCAGCTTGCTTGTTGCAACATCCGATGTACCTGATCCTACTGTATCGGTCTGCTGTGCCCCTGCTTGCGAATCCAACTCCGCTTGTGTAAGCTTGCTCATTCTAAGTCACTCTCCCATCGGCTGCTCCTGTGAACAGGCTGCGCCTCTAATTTGTATTCATCTATGATTCTACGAACGAATAATACGTGTACCTATCGCTTCACCTTGCAGTACTCGACTAAGCACCCGTGGTTCTTTTCCATCCACAATGATAACCTCTGATACGCTGCCCTGAATGCAATCGATAGCTGCCCGCACTTTAGGGATCATGCCACCGTAGATTTCCCCACTTTCGATCAAGGCTTCGATTTCCTGTACAGTAACGGAGGGAAGCACAACCTTTTCACCTTCCACTGTACTCATGATGCCTGGAACATCTGTGACGACGATCATTTTGGGAGACTCCACATAGGAAGCAACTGCCCCTGCTGCCGTATCTGCGTTAATATTGTAGCGCTGACCTGCTGCATCTACTCCGATAGGTGCAATGACAGGAATATAACCCATCCCAACAATACCAGTTACGATCTCAGCCTTAACTTCTGTTACTTCTCCTACCAAACCTACTTCGGCGCTGTTCGCCACTGGTTTAGCAATAATCATATTGCCATCGATGCCCGAAAGCCCCAGAGCTAGACCGCCGCTCCCTTGAATTCGCCGGACAATCGCCTTGTTTATACTTCCTGCCAGCGTCATCTCTACAACATCTAGTACTTCCTCGGTGGTTACTCGCAGGCCATTCACAAAGCTGCTTTCAATGCCCAGTTTCGCTAGATTCTCGGAAATGGCTGGCCCTCCACCATGAACAATCACTGGCTGAATGCCCTCCTCCTGCAAATCTCGCAAATCCTCAAAAAAAGATTCAGGTAGAGCCGCAAGCGTACTGCCGCCGCATTTCATTACAAACAATCCACTACCATCTAAAGCATCTATAAGTTCAAGCTCGCTATTTAGCGTCATATGATCGGTATCCTTCCCTTATGGGCTTAACACGCCATAAATTAAGTGCGATATGCGGCGTTAATACGCACATAATCGTAAGTTAGGTCACAGCCCCAAGCCGTTGCTTTCCCGCTTCCATCATGCAGATCTACAGTGATCAGCACAGTTTCACTTTTTTGCAAATAGGCCAAAGCCTTTTCCTCGTCAAAAGCAACTGGCTTCGAGTGCAAAAGCACCTCAATATCCCCTAACGAGATGTTCACATGCTCCGGCGATACCGGAACACCCGCGCGTCCAACCGCAGCAATAATCCGCCCCCAGTTCGCATCCGCTCCAAAAATAGCAGATTTCACTAGACTAGAACCAACCACTGTTTTGGCAATCGCTGCCGCCGCCTCATCATGAACAGCACCATTCACTTGAACCTCAATCAGGTGAGTTGCACCTTCGCCATCTCGAGCAATCGCTTTGGCAAGCGTCTGGCACACATACGTGAATCCAGCAGCAAAAGCGTCCCAATCCGGATGCAGCCGTGTCAGCTTCTCATTACCGGCAAGCCCACTCGCCATCGACACTAACATATCATTGGTGCTAGTATCTCCATCGACTGTAATCATATTAAAAGTAACATTCGTAGCTGAACGCAGAAGACTAAGTAAATCCTCCGCTGCAATATCAGCATCCGTGGTCATAAAGCCAAGCATGGTAGCCATGTTAGGATGGATCATCCCTGAGCCCTTTGCAGCTCCGGCAATTGTAACTTCTACACCGCCAATGAGCACCTTCACGGCGATCTCTTTTTTAACTAAATCAGTGGTAAGTATAGCTTGGCAGAATTCCTCCGCGCCAATAGCTCCTCCGTCCAGCTTCTCTGGTATTGCAGTGATCCCGGTACGTACGCAGTCCATCTTCAACAGTTCACCGATAACTCCAGTCGAAGCAACAGCCACATCATTAACGGCCACACCTAAATGCTGAGCCGCAGCAGCGCGCATCTCATAAGCATCTGCTTCACCTTGTTCGCCTGTGCAGGCATTGGCATTCCCGCTGTTCACGATAACCGCCTGCAATACTCCGTTCGAAAGGCTTTCCCGAGTCACTTTCAGCGGAGCCGCCTGAAAAACATTCGTCGTATACACGGCCGCAGCCGTTGCCGGAACTTCACACAGAATCACTCCGAGATCGTTGCGATCTGTTTTTTTCAATCCACAATGCAATCCTCCGGACTTAAAACCCTTAGGTGAAGTGATGCTTCCACCCTCCAATTTGGTAAATAACTCAATCTCGCTCATATTATTTGTACCGCTGATCCTTATGGATACACAGGTGTGTAGCCGAGGCCAAGGGTTTCCTCCCATCCCATCATCAAATTAAGGTTCTGTATTGCCTGCCCTGCCGCACCTTTTACAACATTATCAATGACGGAGACTATGGTCACCCGCCCTGTACGAGCATCTGTTGCAAATCCGATATCACAATAATTAGAGCCGCTAACTTCTTTTGTCGCTGGAATCACACCTACATCACGCACCCGCACATATGGCCGGCCCGCATAATATTCACGGTATAAATTCACAAAATCCTGTTCCGTATAATTGTCCGTCATCCCTGCATACATCGTACTCATAATTCCCCGGCTCATCGGCACGAGATGTGTGGTGAACGTTACCGTTACCTTTTCTCCAGCAATCTCTGTGAGCGTCTGCTCAATTTCCGGTATATGTTGATGCTTATTGATTTTATAAGCTTTAAAGTTCTCATTAATCTCTGCATAATGTACCATCAGGCTTTTTCCGCGTCCTGCTCCAGTAACTCCTGATTTCGCATCAATAATAATACTGTCGTGCTTAATCCAACCTGCCTGAATTGCAGGAATTAGTCCAAGAAGTGTAGCTGTAGGATAACAGCCTGGATTAGATATAAAATCAACCCCAGCCGCACGCTCTCCAAACACCTCGCAAAGTCCGTATACAGCCTGCTCTAGATATTCATCAGCCGGAGCGGGATGTTTATACCAGTGCTCATACTCTGCACCATCCTTCAATCGGAAATCACCGGACAGATCCACGACCTTAAGTCCAGCTTCCAGCAGCTGCGGCACCAGCTTTGCGCTCACACCCGACGGCGTTGCCGTAAATACCACATCCGCCCGCTCAGCCATCTGAGCCGGGTCAACGCCATCCAGCCTTCGATCAATGATGCCCGTCAAATGCGGAAAACCTTCCTCTATAGCATCCCCTGCACTTGATGAGGAAATTACCGAAGTAATCTCTACCTTAGGATGACTTTGTAGCAGCCGAATCAGCTCTACGCCCCCATAACCCGTTGATCCAACAATCGCCGCTCTCAGCTTGCCTTCCACTGTCATCCCCACTTCCTGCTTATCATGAATTATAATAAATAATATAATGCATACCGTCTTAGAAATATGTATTATTATACGACTCAATTAATATAAATACAACACATAGTGTTAACTTTCTTTATTCCTAAATATAATTCTATTTACAAAAAAAGAGAAGCGTAGCTTCTCCTTTCGGAGAAATTACACTTCTCTTTTAAAGCCTTCACCCAGCACCTCATGCGCCTCAGTTATAATCACAAAAGCACTAGTATCTACCGATTGAACAATCGCTTTTAATCTGGAAACCTCATTCTGGCCTACTACAACCATTAGCACCGTACGCTCATCACCAGTATAACCGCCATGTGCATCCAGCTTCGTCAGACCCCGATCCAGATCATTCAAAATCGCCTCAGATATTTCTTCCGTCTTGTCCGAGATTATGTAAGCCACCTTTGTATAACGGAAGCCTACCTCTATCGCATTAATGGCCTTACCTGTAACAAACAGACCGATCAGTGCATACAGTGCTTGTTCCATACCGAGTATAAAAGCAGCCAGCACAATGACCGTCCCGTCCAGCAGCACTACAGAAATCGAGAAGCTGAGACCGGATATCTTTTGAATAATCTGCGCCAAAATAGTAAGTCCACCTGTCGAGCCCCGTCCGCGGAACACAAGACCTAACCCCACCCCCACACAGATACCGCCATAAATGGAGGCTAAGAGTGGATTGGTGGTAGGTGCAGGCAAATCTTTTGTTAACAAGATAAAGAGCGGCAACACAAAGCTCCCAAGGAGCGAGCGAACTCCGTATTGTTTACCCAAGAAGATTACCCCGAGTACAAACAACGGAATATTAAGCGCCCATTGCGTAAATGCCGGCTCAGCCCCAAACCAAGCTTCAGCCAATACCGACAGACCGGATACACCACCAGAAGCAATATGATTAGGCAGAAAAAAAAGATTAAACCCCAGCGCTGTAACTAGCGATCCGAGCAAAATTAACATCGTATCCACCACATGTCGGAGTGGCCCATTCAGAGGAATCAGTGGGGGTTTATTACGTGAATTGACTTTTTGCATTTCAAAGGCTCTCCTTAAAGTGTCATCTTGCTCTACGAAAGAAGAAACGGCCATCCCATCCTAATCCATGAATGGTATCCGTTTCCCCCGAAACTTTCTCTTTTATTCTGCCTCAATCTTGATCTGGCTACGCAGGTAACCATCAATGAATACATCAATATCTCCGTCCATCACAGAACCCACATTCCCCGTTTCCACGGAAGTACGGTGATCCTTAACCATGTTATACGGATGGAATACATAGGAACGGATCTGACTGCCCCAAGCAATATCGGATTGCTCGCCGCGAATCTCATCCAAATGCTGTTGCTGTTCTTGCAGTTTACGCTCATACAACTTGGAACGCAGCATCTTCATTGCTTGCTCGCGGTTTTTGATCTGTGAACGTTCGTTCTGACAGGTTACCACCACACCCGTAGGTAAGTGGGTAATCCGCACCGCAGAGTCTGTGGTATTAATATGCTGTCCACCCGCGCCGCTCGCCCGATACGTATCGATCTTCAAATCCTCAGTACGAATTTCAACTTCTACATCATCGGCAATTTCCGGAACGACATCACAGGATACAAAAGAGGTATGCCGTCTGCCCGAAGAGTCAAACGGAGAAATCCGTACTAGCCGATGTACACCTTTTTCAGCTTTCAGATATCCGTAGGCGTTGAAGCCTTTAATAAGTAGTGTAACACTCTTAATTCCCGCTTCATCACCTGGTAAGTAGTCCAGCACCTCAACCTTGAATCCACGTTTTTCAGCCCAACGGGTATACATCCGCAGTAGCATCTGGCCCCAGTCTTGGGATTCCGTACCGCCCGCACCCGGATGGAGCTCAAGAATAGCATTCAGCTTGTCATACGGCTGGTTAAGTAGCAATTGCAGCTCGAATTCATCCACTTTGCTGCCTAAACTGCTGATCGTCTCCCCAATCTCTGCCGCAAGATCTTCATCGCCCTCTTCATCCGCAAGCTCTGCCATCATCGCAGCATCGTCGTATTCTTGTTGCAGCTTCTCGTATTGATCCACGGACGATTTCACAGCATTCATCTCGCCGATCACGCTCTGTGCCTGCTCTGGATTATCCCAGAAGCCTGGAGCAGCCATTTTTTCTTCAAAGTTCGAGATCATCTCTTGCTTAAGATCTAAGTCAAAGAGACCCCCTAAGGTCAGTTAGTTTCTTGCCTATTTCACGCAGATCCTGCTTTACATTAGCTTCAATCATATGGTCACTTCACCTTTCAAAATAGGTTGTTACGGTCTTCGCTATTGGAAAGTTAGTAATGAGTGAATGTTCAGCCATTCCGAGAAGGATTGGACTTCCGATCGCTGTTCTTTCCAGATTCCTTGAATTGATAACCGCATAGCGGTTGGAATCCCGAAATAAAGGCGAACACTCCGTTTCTCCAGTTCCAAACCTTCTCTCCATTCCACATTCACTCAAGTGCTATATATCCAAAAAAGCGACTGGGCCGTAAACGGGGGATACCCCCGGGCCCAGCCGCTCTTTATGGTTAGTATACCCATAGAGATCAGGGTTAAAGACTTACATCTTCAACACCTGAATATATGAGCGCTACTAAACGTTTGTCTTATGCGTTTTGACCGTGGCAGTTCTTGTACTTCTTGCCGCTTCCGCAAGGGCAAAGATCATTACGACCAGCTGCCGCCTCAACATGTACCGGACGTTTCTCAGCAGGTTCGCTGTTAGTGGAAATTTTATTTTCCTCTACAACAGATTGACGCTCCTGATTTGTCTCGATGTGAGCCTTCATAATATAAGTAGCTACTTCTTCTTGAATCGTAGCCGTCATAGTATTAAACATTTCGAATCCTTCGAATTGATACTCGCGAAGTGGATCTGTACCACCGTAAGCACGTAGGTGAATTCCTTGACGCAGTTGATCCATCGCATCGATATGATCCATCCACTTGCTGTCCACGGAGCGCAGCACGATTACCTTCTCGAATTCACGTACCAATTCTGAACCTAGGCGTTCTTCACGAGCAGCATATTTCTCAAGTACACGTTCAAAGATGTACTCAATGATCTCTTCTGCTTCCTTGCCCCACAGAATATCGCGAGTCAAAGCACCTTCTTCAAGCAGCTTGCTGTTTACGTAATCAGCAACTTCTTGCAGCTCCCAGTTTTCAGGAATATCGTCACTGCAGTGTGCGTGAACAATACGTTCAATAACTGGCTTGATCATTTCAAGTACGATATCTTTAATATTTTCAGACTCCAGAATCTCACGGCGTTGTTTATAAATAATTTCACGCTGTTGATTCATCACGTCATCATATTGCAATACGACTTTACGAATATCAAAGTTATTACCTTCAACACGTTTCTGAGCAGATTCCACAGCACGCGTAATCATGCGGCTCTCAATCGGCTGATCTTCCTCAAACCCAAGGCGATCCATCATACTCAAAACGTTGTCAGCGCCGAAACGCTTCATCAACTCATCCCCAAGGGACAAGTAGAATTGTGTAGAACCTGGGTCTCCTTGACGACCCGCACGACCACGCAGCTGGTTATCAATCCGGCGCGATTCATGACGCTCTGTACCAATGATATGCAGACCTCCAAGATCTGTCACACCTTCACCTAGAACGATATCTGTACCCCGACCAGCCATGTTGGTAGCAATCGTAACTGTACCTGGCTGACCTGCATGTGTAATGATTTCAGCTTCCGCAGCATGATGCTTCGCGTTAAGCACTTGGTGTCTAACGCCTTTGCGCTTCAGCATTTCAGATACGAGCTCTGAATTCTCAATCGACACTGTACCCACAAGTACAGGTTGGTTCTTTTTGTGACGTTCTACAATTTCTGCCACAACAGCGTTGAACTTACCGTTCTCACTCTTGTAGACAACATCCGGCATATCTATGCGCTGATTCGGTTTATTCGTAGGGACTTGAAGAACTTCAAGACCATAAATCTTCTTGAACTCTTCTTCCTCAGTTTTAGCTGTACCTGTCATACCACCCAATTTGCGATACATACGGAAATAGTTCTGGAAAGTAATCGTAGCAAGCGTCATGCTCTCATTCTGTACTTCGATTTCTTCCTTCGCTTCAATCGCTTGGTGCAAACCGTCACTATAACGACGGCCTGACATTAAACGTCCCGTAAATTCATCAACAATAACGACCTCACCCTCGTTAACAACGTAATCTACGTCACGACGCATAATTACGTTTGCTTTCAGGGCTTGGACGATATGGTGATTCAAGGTTACATGACTGTGATCATACAAGTTCTCAATACCAAAAGCACGTTCAGCAGTAGCTACACCTTTTTCAGTCAAGGCTACGGACTTCACTTTGATATCAACTGTGTAGTCTTCTTCAGCTTTAAGCTTTTTCACAAAACGGTCTGCCGCAAAGTACAATTCAGTAGACTTCTCAGCTTGTCCGGAAATGATAAGAGGTGTACGTGCTTCATCAATAAGAATGGAGTCCACTTCATCAATAATACAGAAATAAAGAGGGCGCTGAACCATTTGTTCTTTATAAAGCACCATGTTGTCACGCAAATAATCGAAACCAAATTCGTTGTTCGTGCCATACGTAATATCGCAGGCGTAAGCATCTTGTTTATCAGCATGGTCCATACCGCTTAGGTTAACCCCAACCGTCATGCCCAGGAAGTTATAGATTTGTGCCATTTGTGCGCTGTCGCGCTGAGCCAAATAGTCATTGACCGTTACTACGTGTACGCCTTTACCAAGCAAAGCATTTAAGTACACTGGCAATGTTCCTACTAGAGTCTTACCTTCACCAGTCTTCATCTCGGAGATTCGGCCTTCATGCAGGGCCATACCACCAATTAACTGTACATCAAAATGCCGCATGCCAAGCGTCCGTTTGGAAGCTTCACGTACGGTTGCAAACGCCTCAGGAAGAATTTCTTCCAAGGTTTCGCCTTTCTCAATACGGGCGCGGAACTCTTCCGTCTTAGCTTTTAAAGCTTCATCGGATAGTGCTACAAATTCCGGCTCCAATCCATTAATTACATCGACTGTCTTCATGAGACGTTTAACGTCACGATCGTTTGTGTCTCCGAATATTTTCTTTACAAGTCCTAGCATGGTTAACCCCTTTCATGCAACACAGATGGTGGAACCGAGCCCATCCTCACAAAATTGAAAGGGCCATTTATAAATTCGATTCCGCTGCTTCATAAATTGTAACAGTTTGTAAGAGATGCCGCAATACAAGGTGTAACAGCCACATTTTTCATATATACGCACAAGAGCCCTATTCGCTATAAGCGAATAGGGGCTCGGTTTAAATTTCTTAGGTTCTGACTAACTCTCGAGGCCCTTTATACTTAGAGCATAACTGGCATCATTATAACTTAGCCCTGTTCAATCAGTCCATATTTACCATCATCACGTTTGTAAACTACGCTAACTTCCGAGGTGTCGATATTGGAAAACACAAAGAAATTATGTCCTACCATGTTCATTTGCAGAATCGCTTCTTCCACATCCATCGGCTTCATCGTAAAGCGTTTGTTCCTAACCACTTCTAAATCATCATAATCTTGTTCTTCTACAGCAACAGCGGCACTAGCTCCATCCACAAACAGCGTCTTGAGTCCCTCTTGACGGAACTTCCGATTCAGCTTCGTTTTGTGTTTGCGAATTTGGCGTTCCAGCTTGTCCACAACGGCGTCTATGGAAGCATACATGTCATCGCTGCGATCTTCCGCACGAAGCGTCACGCCAGCAAGCGGAATGGTTACTTCCACCGTATGAAGGCCGCGAACTACGCCAAGCGTCACAGACCCTTCAGAGGTAGGGGGTGCTTCGAAATACTTCTCAAGTTTGCTGAGCTTCTTATCAACATACTCTCTCAAAGCGTCGGTCACGTCAATTTGTTGACCTCGAATGGTGAATTGCATGGCCACTCCTCCTTTAGTTACACCTTCATTATACCAAATTGTAAGCGCTAAGTAAAAAGCAATTCCTTACAGCCCTTACATTTAGATAACAAATGTTGTCATAGCGTTCACAAATAAAACAAGTCCGGTAAGAGCAACCAATCGCCCTACCGGACCAAAAGTAAACCTGTCGTTATTATAGTACGGATTCCACTCTTATATTCTCCGAATGAAATCACATAAGGTCAGGCTATTTGGTATGAATTTGAATAATTTCTACAGGAGACCATTGAGAACCCGATCCTGCAATAACATATACCTTATAGGCAGTATTTGCTGCTAAACCAGTTAAAGTCTGTGTATGCTTTACACCAGGAGCAAACGTAAGCGTGTTAGTCCACGGAGCAGCCAATGCAGTACCGCTACCATTTTGACCTAAAGCAATCTGTGCTGCAGTAGGTGCCTTATCAGTTGCTGGCAATACTACATATCTAACTGGGGTTGTAGTGCCACCTGTCACACCATATTTAACATATACATCTGCTGTAACTGTACTAACTTGTCCCGGCTCAAAAAGCGAAATCGAGCTAGCAGTAGCTTGAGCAGTAGTCAACCGAACTGTCGTTACAGTAGACAAGTTACCAGCTGCATCCGCCAGCGTGATATATGTTGCATATTCTGTACCAGGATTCAATCCGTAAACAGAGAATGTAACCGTTGTTTTAGCTACAGTCGCAACACTACCATGGATACCACTTGCAGTCCCGTTACTAATTTGTCCTTTTTCCACCTGCAATGCAGTTGGAGCAGTTACATCAGCATTATAAGGAGCTACAACATAGTATACTGCACCAGTTACGGAAGGTGTCAGGTATACATCCGCTGTGACCGAACCAACATTACCGTAGGTTGCCCCACTTACTGTTGGCGCTGTGCTACTTCCGCCGTCACCGTTACCACCACCAGAACCTCCGCCCGTACTACCACCTGGAGCAGCAGTTGGGGTTGGTGTAGCTGTTGGTGTCGGAGTCGCCGTTGGAGTTGGTGTAGGTGTTACACCACCACCTGTGCCACTACCAGGATAATAAATAGCTGAAGTATTGATAATACCTACAGCCTCGGCACGTGTTAACGATCTCTTAGGACCAAAGGTTCCATCTGGATAACCGTTAACAATCTTCTTTTCCACTGCAGCTGCTACAGCACCTTTTGCCCATGCTGCAATTTGTGCATTGTCTTTAAATTTGTTCGAAGTCGTATTGGTGCTCAATTTAAGTAATTTTGCAGTAATCACAGCTGCCTCTTGTCTTGTGAGCGGATTATTAGGACGGAACGTATTATCCTCGTATCCTCCGATATATCCAGCTTCCACGGCTTTAGCCACTTCACTGTAATTCCAGTTTGTGCTTTTCATATCTTTAAAAGTTACTGTTGCTTTAGATGTAAACCCTAACAGGCGATTTACCATAGTCACATACTCACCACGCGTAATTGCCTTATTTGGTTTCACCGTTCCATCTGGGTAGCCTCCAAGGTATCCTCTATCTAGCCATTCCTGCAGCTGACCTTGCGCCCAGTGGCCTTGAATATCCTTAGGTACAGTTGCAGCAGATACGCTGCCGAGAGACCCTAATAACATACTAGTACCTAATATTCCGGTCATAAGACCGCGCCACATCTTCTTCATCCTGCTAATCACCCTCCTAATTGTTTTGATAGCTTAGGCTATATTGAATTTTTTGGTGAATGTAATAACCTAGGCTAACATAGTGTGTGTCGAGGTAAGATAAACAGCTCAACGTATATCTATTACCCACCTTTCGCAGAGTTCTAACATTTTCCATAAAATGAATTTACAAAGTATGCTATTTTCTTTACTAGGATTGGCTATACTAGACACATATGAACGCACAAAAAAAGGATCCTGGAAGATTCCAAGATCCCTGCTAGCGCTGTCTAAATTGCTAACCATCTACTTATATGTAGTTCGGCTTCGCCGGATGATTATAATTTGATTACGTTAGCTGCTTGTGGTCCACGTGCACCTTCAACGATATCGAATTCTACGGATTGACCTTCATCCAATGTCTTGAAACCATCAGTTTGAATCGCGGAAAAGTGTACGAATACGTCGCCACCGTCTGCAGTCTCGATAAAACCATAACCTTTTTCTGCGTTAAACCATTTTACTTTACCTTCCATTGATTAAACATTCCCTTCGTCATCAGATGAACGTGAGTCTTGCTCACAATTCGACTATACCACCGTAACTTATTTATTGTCAATTGGAAAAGAAAATGTTTACATTCAATAATTTACCACGTAAAATAAACTATTAAATTTTCCATAAACAAGAAATAGATTCGGTACAATGATCAAAAAAAGGAGCAGACGGTATTTAATACCCGTCTACTCCTATAGTGAAACACCGATAAAATTATTTTTTGCGATCCATAAGAAAACTGTCTGGAGTGTAGGCGGCCTCGTAGGCGTTGCGTTGGGCTTTGGCCTGATTCCGCTTCTGTAGCCAGTCCAGAGCCTCATGGCAAAGAGCGTTCATGCGAGCAGTGATTTCTGAATCGTGATACAAAATCCGTTCAATTTCGACCTTTTGCGCCTCCGTTGCAGGAACTGACAAGAGCTGTCGGATGATGTCATCAATCAATTTCTGACGCTCGTCCACGAAGGACTCTAACTCCTCAAATTCTACTTCGTATAACCGCTCCATTATATTCTGCGTCAATTGCTTCAACTCTACAATAAGCTTATCTTTATCCATTCGCACTTTCCGTAGATAACGGCTCTAGCCCCTGAGTTGTCGCGAGTTTCGAAGCTTGTAGCCAAGTTTCCCGCAACTCTGTTAGATAGCCCAAAGCTTCTTCTGCCTTAACTATATCTTTACGAATATTAGCCTCAACCAGCAGAAAATTCGTATATTCATACATTGAGTATAAGTTTTTGGATATTTCATAGGTATAATCAAGGGTACTCATTAACTCGCTGATAATAGTCTGAGCTTTGCCAAGGTTAAGATTAGTCTTCTCCAAATCATGCTTTTTCAGCCCGTCCATTGCTGTTCTCACGAAACGAATTGCACCGTCATACAACATTACAACTAACTGTGCAGGCGTGGAAGTTTGGATAGATGATTGTCGGTATTTCTCATAAGGAGATGTAAGCAAGATTGTCTCACCCTTTATTTTAAGATAGTCCCAAGCTGGACATCAGGCTGGAGGACTGTGTTGTCAGCTTGTTCATTGCACTTTCCATCGCTGAGAATTGCTTGTAATAACGGTCTTCTACCATTTGCAGATTTTTCTGCATAGTAGTTATTCGACTATTATAACTTCTAAGTTGTTTCCCAATAACACTTTCCTCTTTAAAGGTACTATTTAAATCCATAGAGAATTTGTTAGTACCAGCGCGATCAGAGATCATATCTAAGGTGCTAGTAATGTTAGTTGCTAATTTATTAAAGATACCTGATTGTGGAGCGTTTGCGGTACCTTGAAATAGATCAATAGCGAGCTGTGGATTTGCACTTAAAGCATTTTTAAGCTTCGTCTCATCCGATATAACCAACTTGCCGTTCTCCATATAGTTCCCTGTGGTTATACCAATTGCATTAAGGCTTCCAAGCTTCTCCGTTATTGCTTCTCTCATTTTTGATAGAAGATTAGTGACAATATCGTTGTTTTTGAACAAACCACTCTTAGCTTTTTCTGTCCAGCTGTCAATTTCTCCTTCTTTCATTTCCTTTTTCTGCTCATCTGACAGTGGTTTAAAGTCACGATACCTAGTTTCATTAACTTTGCTATTAAGTGCTTTTATTAAAGCGTTATAGTCCTCCATAAAACCCTTGATGGTTTCCAGCGCTTTATCTGGATCACTTTGAGTTTTAACATTGGTAGGAATGTCTGTACCGCTGCTATTGGTCACATCCAATAATGTTAGTTGGACCCCATTAATAGTAAACACGTTGCTAGTAACGTTTTTGATAGCCTCACCATTAATCGTGACTTCTGCATTCTCGCCCTTAATAACCTCTTTGATTGCATCCGTGCCTTCGGCAAAAGGTACTGCACCTTTGAATAGGCCTAAAAATTCATAGGAGGCTCCACTCATTTTCACTTCTCCAGCGGAATTACCAGTAATCGTTAGTTTACCATCTACGAAATTTGCTGTCACATTAACATCTGGTTTGGTATTTATCGCTGATACTACATCTGCTATTGTAGTGGAAGCATTAAATGAAAAGCTCTTCCCGTTAATATTAAAACTATAATATTTTGCCGGAGCAGCTGGATCAGGGTCTTTCCCATCCAGCATTTTTTGCAAATCAGCGAGTGTTTTATCACTTGTGACACCTGTGCCTGCCCCGTTAGTTTCCACCACTGTTTTCTTTGAAAAAAGTGCCAGTAATGAATTGCTACCAGCTGGGGTCTCAACTTTAACCGTTCCTTCTGAACCACCACTTTTAGAGGCGATTGATAACTTCCCTGTAATCTCATCATAACTTGCAACAGCATTAGCCTTTGTATTAGAATTGATCGCTGCTACCAGAGAAGATATAGAAGTGAGACCATTAAACAGAGAATTACCTGCACTATCCTTAAAACTCACACCATTAATGGTGATGTCAAAGCCTTTGCTCAGATATGCAGCCTCTTCTTCATCAGTAAGCTCTGATAAATCTACCCCGTCTAGCTGTGCTAAAGAAGTTGAACTAGGTATACCTTGACCTAAACCGGAGGTCTGAAGAGTGTTTTTGGTAGCTAGCTTAGTTACACTTATCTTCATATCGACCCCATTAGCTGTTGCAGTAGCTTCGGCTTTCACAGCGTTTGTATTACCTGTGGTCACTGCTTTATTCACATTCAAGGAGTCCGATTTTTTATATTTATCGTTCAATTTATTGGTGCGGAAATCATACAAAACACTATTCAGCTCACGGTAACCTTCTCTAGTCCACTGTAATACCTGTTTATCCTGATTGAGTTTATCAAGGGGTACACGCTTAGTTGCCATCATGCTTTTGACCATACTGTCAATATCCATACCCGAAAATCCATTGATTCTTGTAACCAAATCAGCACCTCCAAATGTTAGATTTTCTCGTCCACAAGTATACCGGCTATTTCCATCATTTTAGCAACAAGATCCAGCGTTTTCTCTGGTGGAACTTCACGAATGAGTTCACCGGTATCTTTATTAAGTACCTTGACCATAATATCATGCGTCTTCTCGTGGATACTGATATCCAGAGTGGTCTGAGGGCCCTGTAGAGATTTTACTGCTCGCTCGATGGTTCGGATAAGCTGTTCTTCGGCAACAGACACGTTCACGCCTTGCTTCTCCCTCAAACTCATCTCCCTAGTATCTTGAATCGGAGAGAGTGGTTTCACCTGTGATGTCGATTCTGTGCTGTGCTCTGTACCGCTAGGTCTGCTTATCGTAGAACTGGCAGTAAGTGAAAACTGTACATTCATTATCCTGACCTCCAGCGACGCTAATTTATATTGTATATATCGGTTTCATTTAGGGATAATTTAGGATTTGATGCCTGTCAAGAAAAAAAAAGAAAAAAAGCCCCGGGTTTCCCCGGAGCTTTGGTCAAACAAGAAGAAATTAACGAAGCAATTGTAGAACGCCTTGTGGTTGTTGGTTAGCTTGTGCCAACATAGCTTGTGAAGCTTGAGCAAGAATGTTGTTTTTCGTTTGTTGCATCATTTCTTTAGCCATGTCAACGTCACGAATACGGGACTCAGCTGCACTCAAGTTCTCGGAAGCAGCACCCAAGTTGTTGATGGTGTGTTCCAAACGGTTTTGCATAGCACCCAGGTTACTACGTTGGGAAGAAACTTTTTGCATAGCGTTTTGAACCGTTTCGATTGCAGTAGCTGCACCGAATTTAGAGGAAATATCAATTGTTTTAACGCCAAGAGCGTCAGCACGCATATCTCCTACGGAGATAAATGCCGTTTGACCAGCATTCGCACCGATTTGAGTCATGATAGAGTTGTCGAGATCACTACCTGCTGCAACATCTTTACCGAATACAAAAGTCATACTTTCTCCGACTTTCATATTTGCAGCCACATCACCAACAGTTAAGGTTGTTCCACCAGTAATAATCGCAGCTGTGAAAGCAATGGTGTCTTTATCGGTCAATGAGATTGCAGTGGAAGGTTGACCATCTGGTCCAACAACTTTGTAATCTCCAGCAGCGAATGATCCATCGGCATTAGCTGCTCCAGTTCTTACGATCATGTAAGCACCGTCAACATTTGACTTGGTAGCAGCTGTACCCGCCGCTTTATTCAAAGTTTCTAGAGCTGTAGCATCAATTTTAACACCGGAGTTATTGTTAACTTTTGCAGTACCTGCTACTGCTTCAGTTACACCCTTAGCAGAGCCATCCAACAATTTTTTTGTATTGAACTCAGTAGTGTTACCGATACGGTCCAATTCAGTAACCAATTGTTTAACTTCTGATTGAAGTTCTTTACGGTCAGCATCTGTATTTGTATCATTGGAAGATTGAACAGCCAATTCGCGCATACGTTGCAGGATGCTGTGAGATTCGTTCAAAGCGCCTTCAGCAGTTTGAATCAAAGAAATTGCATCTTGTGAGTTTTTGGAAGCCATATCCAAACCGCGGATTTGACCGCGCATTTTTTCGGAGATTGCCAAACCGGCAGCATCGTCACCGGCACGGTTGATACGAAGACCGGAAGACAATTTCTCGATATTTTTGTTAGTGTTAGCTGTGTTAGCAGTCAGTTGACGATGGGTGTTCATCGCCGCGATATTGTGGTTGATAATCATTTGATATTTCCTCCCTGAAATTAAGTTAGTTCCACATCCATGTGGTAAACGCCGATCCATTAAGGTCGGCCGCCCTGCCGGCTCAGCGTCTAATACATATATCGACGGTATGCACCCAACTGTTTAGAGCAAATCGAAGTTTTTTTGAAATTTCTTGGTTAAATTCTCCAAAATAAAATAAAAAACCTGAATCTGCGATTAAGCAGTCCCAGGTTCTGGATTATGTGTGTGCTACATGTAAATTATTCATTCTTATTTACACCACGAAGTCGATGGATCAATGCATTCAGATCAGACTGCTGAGGAGCGACAGACTCACGGTTAGCCTCTTGGATCGAGAGATATACCTCTTTACGAAAAATATCGACATGTTTTGGTGCAGAAATGCCAACCTTTACTGTGTCACCTTCCACGCTTAAGATTGTCAGCTCGATCTGATCTTGAATAACAATGGACTCCCCTTTTTTACGGGAAAGTACGAGCATATCATCCACCGTCCTTTCCATCGATAACTGGTTGCCCTTGCAGTAGGCTATGCTTCGTATGATAAGGCGCTTTATGCAGCACGATTTGTTTACCAGTATGCCCTACAGGATTCAATACAATAGGAGCAAGAAGATTAATCGTGGACTGCTCGGCTTCTTCCTTAAGTGTAATAACGCACCTAACGATGACCTCATTGTCTATACCTAGTTCTTCTGCTTCATCATCCGGCAACTCAAACTCATAGGACGGATAAAAAACAAATGGATCACCCAGAAGAAAGGATAGTCCCTTGCTTTTTATTGACTGCAAATACCAAAAAGGCGTCTCCGCCATCGCGATCAAAGCAAAATCTGTTTCTTCATCAAAACCAGGTAGTCCTTTAGAAAAATGATATAATTGTTCCTCATCTACTTCCAGTTTACCCCAAGATAATGTTTCTATAATCAAGTTATTCACTCCTCAAAAGTTTTGCTGCGCAAAACTAACTTCTTACGAAAGCCTACTACATTATATATAGCACAAAAGCTATAGAGGCGCTTGGCACATCTATAGCTCATGAAGCTACAATTGAACATTCAATTCTGGTGGAATAAACTGAATCGAAGCGTATTGCTGCATATAAATATTTAACTTCCCGCGGGTATATTCAATTTCCGGATTATGTATCTCTACCTGAATATCCACTTTTGCGGCTCGATAATCAATTTGCGGGGCTCTTGTTTCAATGTGAATATCCACATTGTCATAGGATGCCGGGCCGCGAAACTCCGGAAAAGAATTGGGTTCGGTATCTGTACCGTAAACTTCTGCAATCGTATTACCAGGTCTAAAAAACTCAGCCATCCGATTCCCTTGCTCGACCTTTTTGGCAATGCCCTGAAGGTATAACTGCTGAATCCCAGAATAAATCCGTTTGTTCATATCCAGCATCTTTCCACCGTTATAAGCCTCCCAAGCACGGGACTGATCTATTGTCAGCTCAGGCCTAGTGGATTGAACCGTTAGTTCACCCGGTGTAGTTGTTACACTAAATTCCGCCTTAGGCTGAGTGATTGAATATGTGCCCGGATCAGCGTCAATACCTAATAGAGCAGGAGTCTGACGAATTTGTAAGATTGGTTGCAGCAACGTGAACCACCTCAGTTATCTGATAAAGTCTACAAGCGAAGTAGAAATAATCTTTGCACCCACGGATAAGGAGGCATTATAGATATTCTCTTGAATCTTTGAATTCATAATCAAACCTTCGTAGTCAGCATCTTCAGTCTTGGCTTGAAGATCCGTTAAGTTCACATTCAAATCACTAAGCCGATCCTGCATCAATTCAACACGATTGGTTTTGGCTCCTATTTCAGAGCGAGCCGACAGAATTTTTTCCGTCCTTGTATCAATTGAAGTGAGTTGGGCCGATATTCCTTTGGAATCACCGGACTTCAAGGCACTTGATAATTGATTAATGATTGCAAACAAATTATCTGCATCTCCCGTATTACCGAATACGTCATTCCCTGTCTTACTGATAGGCATACGCACACCTTCACCTACAATAAATTGAATCTGCCCAGTATCCGTTGTAATCGGCTTAGATACATCGTAAGTACCGTCCGTGCCCAAAACAAAATCATAAGGTTTGGTGGAGTATTGCTCACCATTAAATATATATTTACCGTTCAGTGTACTGTTAGCGATATCCACAAGCTGCTCTTTTAGCTGCATCACTTCTTCATTAATACTATCAAGCGCGGACTGCGGATTAGTCCCTGTCGCTGCTTGTACGGACAGTTCGCGAATCTTTTGAACAACATCACCGGCCTGTCCTAGAACTGTATCATTGTAATCAAGCCACGACAGAGCGCTATCTACATTCTTAGTATATTGTTCATTAGAGGAAAGCTCCGCACGATAGCGCAGGGAATACGTGATTCCTACCGGATCATCGGATGCTTTGTTGATTTTACGTCCTGTGGCAAGCTGTAACTGTGTATCGTTCATTGTACGTGCATTACGGTTTAAGTTAAGTAGAAGCTGTGAATTCATCATGTTAGAGGTTACTCTTAGCATACGCTATATCTCCTTTTATCTGCCGACTGTGCCGGTGGAATTGATCAATTTGTCGAGCAGTTCATCAAAAGTAGTCATAAAACGCGCTGCGGCACTATAAGCATGCTGGAATACTAGCATATTCGACATTTCTTCATCCAGTGATACACCGCTGACTGATTGACGACGGGAGTTAACTTGCTCTACGAGATAATCTGAGTTATCCGTCTGACGTGCAGCCTCTTGGGATTGAATACCCAGCTGACCAACCATAGAGCTAAAAAGCCCACCAACAGTGTTGCTCACACTACCGTCTGGCTTAGTAAATTTACTATCCTTCAGGTTCGTCAATAAAAGAGCCAAGGTGTTGTTTCCTTTAACGACTTGCGTATTTCCGTTCGCATCAACAGTTGTACGTAACGAAGTTGCAAATAGGTTTACGTCAGCTGCAATTTCCGGATTCAGCTTGATCGTTCCAGCCTCACCTGATGTTACAAAGAAATCACGTCCGACGCTTCCATCCATCGCATAACCTAACTTGTGAAGTCCGTTTAACCCTTTGACAATGGTCTTGGCGTCTTCATACATTGTTGCGCCCTTAGGCATAGCCTGACCAGCAGCCAAGGTAACAACGGTACCGTCAGCTTGTGTAATCTTGACATCACTAGTCAACACTGATCCCTCAGGAAGATTGGAGCCAGCTGGCACTGTAATTTCAACGTCACCTGTAGCAATAGTGCTCGCCAAATCATTGAGCTGTTTCTTATAATCGGCAACATAGGTATTATTGGAAAAAATCATTCCGTAAGCCTCGCCGCCCTTCAAGGTTCCGGAGGCATAAGCATTATTAAGAAACGCGCCATCTACGGTTGCAGTAACTTCTCCACCCTCTACGAGAGGTTGTCCACCCAAAGAAATGTTATAACCCGCTTCCGTCTCTACAACAGTAATATTAGCAATTTTGGAGAGTTTGTCCGCCATCAGGTCGCGTTGATCACGTAGATCGTTCGCATGATCCCCCATACCCTCAATCTTATAGATGGATTTATTTAAATCTGCGATCGCGGTTAGGTAACCCTGAGCTTCTTTTGCCTTAACATCTATATTAGTGGTTAGATCCCGCTCCAGATTATTCAGTTGCGTGCTCATATAGTTCATGGCATCTGTCAAAGATTGTGCAGTTTGCACTACAATCTTACGGGCCGTTGGATCTTCAGGGTTCTTACTCAGATCCGACCATGATTTCCAGAAGTTATCCAGAACTGTACGAATGCCTGTATCCGATGGTTCATTAACGATAGCTTCCAGCTTAGAGAGCGTATCTGCTTGAAGACTCCAGTTGCCGAAAGCAGAGTTCTCGCCACGGTACTGATCATCCAGAAACATTTCTCGAATCCGATCGATAGATGAGAATTCCACCCCTGTACCCATTTGACCTGGAACGGTAGATTTAAACAACCCGTACGCTTCAATAGGTAAAGAGGCTTGCATATTAACACGTTGACGAGTATAACCTTCGGTATTCGCATTAGCGATATTGTGTCCAGTTGTATTAAGAGCTGCGGTCTGAGTAAAAAGGCTGCGTCTCGCCGTCTCTATCGAGTGAAATGTGGATGTCATGCTTCTTACTCCTCCTTATGTTCTGCTCTGGCAGAACACTTCATCAGTACAATTCTAACCTCGTGCATCAAAAATCCCCGACCGATTTACGTTGTTGCCTTTGTCGGACGGACGATGATAAGTAATATCCTGATTTGGTCTTCCGACCAACAGATCCAAAGAATAATCTATAAATGTAAGCGACTGCTCTATCAGCTTCTGATTTAGGTCATTGGCTTCTTTCAGGCGATGCAAAGTGCCCGAAAGCTTCTGCTGAATATGCAGCAGTCGTGCCTTGTCTTCAGGGTCAAATATAAGCCTGGAAAGCTCCGTTAGGTTCAGGTTCAGGTTGGAACGAATACCCACACCTTGTAAAACGGTATATGCGGCTAATATTCGCTCTTCCTCGAGCTGCCCAATTACCTTCATTAGTTTGGACTCACGGTTAAGGATGTCTATTAACGCATCCACCTTGTTATCCATAATCGTCTGTTTCTTCTCAGCGGCCAGATCCAGCATTTGAACATGCACTCCATCTAGCCGCTCCAATAGTTCTATTAATGTCGTCAATGCCATGGATGTTTTCACCTAATTCTCGGAGGATTGCTTAAAGTAAGGGGCGAGTTTCTCTGCTAGCTTAGATGCATCAACTTGATAGGTACCTGCGGAGACCTGCTGCTTTAGATTGTCGATCTTAAGTGCGCGTTCTGGATCATTCTTGCCAGTGTTTTGTGCTTGCAAGAGTTGAATCGCTTCATCAGAGATCGAAACCTCATCCTTGCGTGTGCTTTTCTTCATTTGTTCCTGCCTTTGCGCTTCCGCGCTGCGTTGATACGGATTAATCGCGTTAATTCGTCCGGTCTCGTTAATTTTCATAACTTCCACCTTCCTTCTAATATAAAAAAGCCGATAATCTTTACTAAGTTTATCGGCGTAGACTGAAACATTCTTTATAGCTGCAAACGTTTTTTTGCAGATTTTATAGGTCACGCAGCTTATCTATGGCACGATATGCACCATCAGATGTCTTTTTGGTAGTATCCTCAGCAGAATTTTCCTTGACAGCATTCGTTAGATCTTTCCTGAGCCGACTACGACAGCTGTCACACATATGGCCATCCCGAATCAGTGTACCACACACTTCGCAAGGGTACATCATATTGGGTGCATTAGCTATAGAAATCCGGCCTTCTCGAATAAAGCGGGTAATCTCTTTAATAGAAATCCCCGTAGCATCGGAGAGCTCCTGAATGTTGGTTCCTTTGTTCTCCCGTAAATAATTCACGCAGATCTCATATTCATGCTCCAGCTCTTTGATACAGGACTGGCACAACCCCATAAGATTCTTGACAAACAACCGGCCGCACCTTGGACAATTGTCTAGATTCATAACAAGCAGCCGCTCCTCTCCGTACATTCTGTGCAATGCATAATATTCTTATGCTCCTAGATTACATGATTGCAAGGAATTCGTCTATGGGACAGAAGAAACGCTACCAACCGTAACTAATCCTTAATGGAATGGATATAGCTATTCACAATCATGCATTTTTTCGTTTTTTAGGAACGCGCCCAGGTTAGGCTATAGATTTCTGCAGCATAATCATAGTTTGAAACCATTTGTTTTAGAATTTCAGCGCAAGCACGAATCGTGCTCCCCGTTGTGTAGATATCATCAACAATAATGATTCGGATAGGACGGCTTAGAGGTGAGTTTTCTTTCAGCCAATCCTTAAATGGTATGGAGACTGCCTGATTCGCTCCAAAAGCATGTTTCATATCCGCCAGTCGCTCTGCACGCCCTTTAAAGCTCTGCTTACCCGTGTGATGCGTACGAATCAGTAGCGGTAGCTGAGGAATCTTCCTATGACGAGATAGAACATCGGCCAATCTTTCGGCTTGATTGAAGCCCCGTTCTAGAAGCCTTGAATCACTGACAGGTACCGGAACTAATAAATCAGCTGACCAAAGGCTGTTTTTTATGTACCTTTTATGTTGAATAAGATGAAAAAAAGATGCTTTCTGAGATAAAAGAGCCCCCTGTTGCTTTTCCTCCTTTAGGGTTAAATATGCCCTATCCAGCATGAGTCCAAGCAGAGGGGCATATCGTTCATTCCCGCGATATTTATATTGACCGAGCCATTCTCTCATCTCATTAGTGTAGACTACCGCACTCCGGTTACATACAATGGGGGAGGGCTCAGCGCTGCGAGTGCAGTCTGGACAACCTACATGCCGCCCACATATCAAGCAACGTGGAGCGCGTATCCAAGGAATGGATTCCGCACAATTCTTACAGATACCCGGCAGCTGTGAGGACTGTGGGCTGTGCTTCCCGCAGGTTAGACATTGAGGCACGGAGGGGGTAAGGAGGAAAGACAGAGATTTTGGGAACCTTGTAAGCTTGGTATTCATATAGCCCCACCTTTACGAATATATCCTTGGCGGCGAGCAATGATATTCATAGTACGAATCTGAGCAATCGCTCCACGCTGGGATCGGCTCCACTGAGGGGAGGCAAATACAACATGGCCATCAGGATCATCTTTAGAACGACCAGCACGTCCTGCCATCTGTACCAAAGAGGCTTCGTCAAAAAGACCACTGTCTGCATCCAAAATAAATACGTCACTGCGTGGCACGGTAACTCCCCGTTCCAGGATCGTAGTAGTCACTAACAAAGAGATGATACGGTTGCGAAAAGCAGTCACCTTTTCTGCCCGAAATGAATCCTTGGACGAGGTGCCTTCAATAACCACGCCGGGAAAGCTACGACGAAGTAGTATCAGCAATCCTTCGATATGAGCTATTCGAGACACAAATAGAAAAATTTGTGCTTTTCGCTCCAATGACTTTTGAAGATTTTGTATAAGCGATCTTGGCAAACTCCCACGCTTTAAACAGGTTAGAACCGAGGGTATACTCAAATGCTGCGGGATAGGCAAGGGATGACCATGGAAGCGGACAGGCACTCTGGCATGTGGAAGTTTGCCTAACCGAACCAAACGCTGCATTTCTTGTGGCGGCGTAGCTGATAAATAAATGAAAGAGCCGTCCACTTTACAGGCTTGTTCAGCAGCATAGGCCAACATAGGATCATTGTGGTATGGAAACGCATCCAGCTCGTCGATGATTACGAGATCAAAACCTTGATGGAAGCGCAGGAGCTGATGGGTGGTTGCGAGCGTTAAGCGACCGCTCACCCAGCGATCTGTGCTGCCGCCATAAAGTACGGCGATGACCTCCGCCGGAAAAGCCCGGGCGAGCCGCGGCGCGAGCTCAAGTACGACGTCGCGGCGCGGCGTCGCTACCAGCGCCCGCCCTCCGGCGGCGAGCACAGCCTCTAGGAGCGGGAAGATCATCTCCGTCTTCCCCGCTCCCGTTACCGCCCAGAGCAGAAACCGCTCTGGGCATGAAGTGGCGGAGCGCTTGCGCGGCTCCGCCAGAAAACCCAGCGCAGCGCCAGCGGCTCCCGCCTGCGCTGGGCTCAGCCCCCACCGGCCTGCGGCCGCGGCGGGGTCAAGGGCGGCCGTGCACCGCACGGCCGGAAGTGCTGCGCTGCGCAGCAGCAGCGCACAAGCCCGGCTGCGCCCAAGCGCGAGGCAGGCCTCGCAATAGGCGCAGCCCATAAGCCCGCACGCAGCGCATGCCGTGCGACCGGTGGGCACGCTGCCGCAACGCAGGCAGCGCGAAACCGCGCGGCGAGCGACAGCGCCGCGCCGCAACATGTGCGGCAGCTTAGCCGCCGCACGCATCATAACGCCAGCACCCGCAGGGAGCTGGCGGGCCCGCGCCCCGTGCGTAGCCGGGGTCGCAATGCCTACGGCGGCTGTAAGCAACAGCCGCCCCTGCAGATACGCCAGTTGTGCCGCCTGGCGCCAGCAACCCCCTAGCTCTGGCAATTCTTCTGCCAGCAGCGCTTCTACTTCCGGCTCCAATAAAGAGCGCCCGGCCACAGCCCGCAATAATTGTTCTGAATCCGATTCTAGTAATCCAGATTCAAAATCCTCTTTTTCACACCAATCGTATCTTTCGTTCTTCTTATTGTCCTGTTCTATTCCGAAACTTGATTCATTAGGCTTCCATATGAATATTCCATCATTTAACCACTGTGCCTCCCACAGTCCCCCTGCCTCTTTCTCCTCTCTCAACTCAGCCTCAAGCATACTATTAATATATTGCCCCCACTCCTTAATCCCCCAGGTGCCCATTGCGCTTCTTTGTTTAAAGTTGTCCCGGAGCTTCACAGCCCAACCTAGCGGCAACGCAGAAGAAAGCAGAACCAAACTATTCGCCGCTAAGGAACTCCCAGCTTTCTTCTCCGGTCTAGCTACAGACCACCACCATCTATCCACGCTAAGATCTAATGAAATTTCAAACCTCCAGCTCCCCTTGCATTCCACAGCATATACAGCGACTTGCATAATAATCCCTCCTACCTCTCGCTTGTACTTAGCAACTCCATATTTGATCCCAAATTCACGAATCCGTCTCCCCAAACGCAAAAAGCACACTCCCCCAGTTCTTGGAGAGTGTGCTTCACCCGTTACTTACATATTTACTTAAGATCTGTTGCGCTTTGATTCGCATCCCCTACTTCCTGCCATCCCCATAAAAGGCAGCGATACAGACTGCCCTGACAGCCGCAAGTCTACTACAATTCCTTCATGCTGCAATTCTTCACTCATCTGAAGAGAGTACATAGATGTTGCAAGATCGATAGAGCAGCCGCTAGCGGCCATTTTGGAAACAATCCCAAGTGTTCCATCGCTCGAACCATCATCCATGAACGTTACTCGCAATCGTTTTCCGGTTAGAAGAGCTTGAAATGTCAGTGCCCGAATGTACCATTCCACAACAGATTCATGATTGCGGGTAATAAAAATATAATGAATCCATTTTCCGGACTGCGGTGTTTTACGCACCTTCTGCCGGTTATGCAACATATGAATCATCACTGCAGCGGATACATAAACAACCGCAATCCATATCAACTGGGCTACCATGGAGATGCACCTCCTCTGTATACCAACACTATATGCCGGCATTAAAAGGTCGGTGACTGCCTAGAACACCCATCAGGGAAGCAAGCTGTGTCTACTTAATTTCTTTCCTATATGTAACGTATTACTGTGAAGCTTCTACAAGGTTACCCAGCCATATTTAATCGAATTAATAACGGCTTGAGTCCGATCATCCACTTCCATTTTTTGCAATATACTGCTAACATGGTTTTTAACTGTTTTTTCACTAATGAATAAATATTCACCAATCATTTTGTTGCTCTTACCTTCAGCCATTAGACGCAGCACTTCTGCTTCACGACGGGTTAGAGGATTGTTGTCGCCAGCAATAAATTTAACACCAGCTTCCTTCACCACTGTATCTGTAGTTACACCAGTCTCGTTAAGGTAAGTCATACGCCGCAATTGATTGATAAGCTTTCCAGTAACCTTTGGATGGATAAAGGCATGTCCTTCACAGACCGAACGAATGGCATTAATAAGGGATTCGGCCTCCATATCCTTCAATAAATAACCATTGGCGCCCTTACGAAGGGTCTCAAATACATAACTCTCATCATCATGAATGGATAAAATAATTACCTTAACCTCCGGGAACATTTCCCGAAGTTTTTGAGTGGCTTCTACGCCGTTCTCAACAGGCATATTGATGTCCATCAATACGATGTCCGGTTTAGTCCCGTTACAAAACTCTAATACCTGAATACCGTCGCCGCACTCCCCTATGACCTCGATATCCTCCTCCATATTCAAAATGCGTTTCAGCCCTTCACGAAAAAGCTGATGATCATCCGCCAAAAGAACCTTAATGGGCGTTTTACTAGAGTTTAAGTTCTCCATCACACTACTCCTTCCCCTTCTCCACATTCGTCGGAATATGGATCACGATTGTTGTCCCCTGATTCTCGGCTGATACAATTTCCATTCTTCCTTCAAGCAGTTCTACACGTTCCCGCATACCTACTAGCCCGAAGCTTTCCCGATTACCTTGCTGATTTTTTAACTTTTGTACATTAAAGCCTAATCCGTTATCTTTAATCACAATCTTAATTAACTGCGCTTGGTATGTAATCTCCACCAATACGAAGCTTGGGTAGGCATGTTTTGCTGCATTAGACAATGCTTCCTGAACCAGACGATATACCGCCGCCTCCATCGCTGAGGATAGTCGGTGTTCCTGTCCCCGGGTTTCCAGAGTCGTCCGCAGTTTCGTCTTCTCTTCAAAATCATGCACATATTTCCGCAAAGTCGGAATCAAGCCCAAATCATCGAGAGCCATCGGTCGTAAATTAAAAATAACCTTACGCATTTCTTCCAGGCTGTTACGAACCTGCCCTTTTAAATCTACTACTTCGTCCTGCACCAGCCCAAATTCCTGCTTTACCAGCATTCTTTCTACAATTTCCGTCCTAAGGACTAGATTTGCCAGCATTTGAGCGGGACCATCATGAATTTCCCGGGCAATTCTCTTCCGTTCTTCTTCTTGAGCCAGGATAATTTTGAGTCCGATCATCTGTCTGTTCTTCGCAGATTCGACAATTCTCGTCACTTGGCCTAGTTCTCCCGACAAATATTCGAGCACTACGCTCATTTGCGAACCAATTGACTCTGCACGCTCTACAGAATTTTCGACACTGCGCACTCGCATTTGTAATTCATCACGTCTGCTTCGAAGATAGACCTCTCGCTCACGCGTCATCATGAGTTCGAGCTGAAGCTCCGTAGCCTTCTCATAAGCAATACGGATATCCTTCTCTGAGTAGCGGACAAAGTCCCGGCTGACCTCTGTCAGCCGGATTCTGGAGCGGTGATACTGTAGCTCCAGCTTGTCTACCTTTTTCAACGTTTCATCCGTTTCGTCCATGACCCGCTGCAGTTCCTTGTTGAGTGCAGCAAGTTCATCACGTGCAACCTGCAATATTTCAAAAATCTGATACTTGCTGCTCTCCATCACGTCGATGGTATTTTTAATAACGCGATCAATCGCATCGGCTTGAAATTCCACGGATGCTTGCCCCTTTTCTATCGGATCGTATTAAGGTTTTCCTTATATATTAACATATCACGATTCGATAGTTACGGTCTTCGTTTTCTGTTCCCATTTTACAGTTAATCCTAACTGTTCAGAAACCAGTCTCAGAGGTACTAAAGTCCTACCCTGTAAAATAATAGGTGCTACTTCAGCACTTTGTCGCTTACCATTTAACAGGTATTCCTTTTTATTTACCGTCAGATCCAGTGCCTTGGCTCCGCGCAACACCATGATCTTCTTATTCACCTGATCCCAGGTAGCATTCCCTCCAAAAGCATCCAGCACATAACGGATCGGCACATAAGTACTGCCGTCTTTCACAATTGGAGCTACATCAATAGCCTTCTTATTTCCATTTACAGTCATTGCTTTGGAGCCGATGCTCATCGAAGCTGTACCCTTTGGTAACCCTGCATCACTGGAAAGTGAAGGCATTGTGAAGGTGATATTATCAAAAGCAACGGTACCTGTCTTCGCCCGTTCATCTTGGCCTTCCTCTACGTTGACTACATAAAGTCTCTTCAGCGTAGCCGGGAATTTAATCCCTGATCCTGACAAGTCGATGTTTATGTTCTTCCAACCGTTCCAATCGATAATCTTCGCAAGATCTACATAGGCTGTAGCTCCACTATTGTCTACAAACTCAGCACGCAGCCAATTTAAGCTCATATCGCCCATCACATCAACTGACATCGAAGTTGCAAGCGCTGGAACGGCTTTTCCACTTGTGCCGTTAAGTTGAGCATAAGCGTACATTTTACCGCTGCCAGCCGTCATATCATAACTGAGTGACAGCACCTTGGAGCCTACTCTTTCAGCCGATCCGTCTACGATTGTTGCAGTCCCCTGTACCGCTGGCACATTGGTAGTAAAGTTGACTGGATAACTTACCTTCTCGAAATCTTCCCATGTTGTAGCTGCTGCTGTCGATAATACAACCGCTGTGCTAAATCCATCATAACGAGCAATAGCGTAACCTGTAGTAACCCCTGCATCCACAGAGTTTACAGTAAGCTTGCCATTTTGCACGACTCCCTTAAAGCCTACAAACTCCCACTTCAGCGCTGAATCTGGAACGCTTATGGTTGCTCCACTCTTCGTAGAGGCCTTTACAGGGACAGATACAGTTGTCCCAGCTGTCAGTGGCGCTGTAGCAGTGCCTACACTCATGCTGGATAGATCATCTCCACCCAAGACTGTAAGGGTTGTAGAAGCACTTGCTACGCCGCTTTTAGCCGTTAAGGTAACGGTGCCTGGCTTCACTGCCGTTACTTCTCCTGCACTTACAGTTGCGCTTCCTCCGCTTGATGTCCAAGTAGGATTGCCTGCTGCTACATCTATAGGGTTATAGTAAGTGTCATAACCTTTTAACGAATAAGTAGCCTTTTGTCCAACTAATAGCGAAGTGCTTCCGCTAATTTTAATTCCTTTTACTTCACCTTGTGGTGCGTTAGTATAAACACCAAGCGCGTTAACAATGCTGCGCTGCTCTGTGCCATACTCTGTATTAAAGGTTAGTGTGGCTGAGCTTTCACCAAGAGGCCGGTCTACCATCGTTGTAGAGCCGCCTCCGTCTAAGTTAAGCCCTTTCCAGACTCCAATATTGGTCATAAAAGATTGCAGCTCGGTCAATGACATTCCTGAGCTGTTGCCATTTTTTTCAGTAGCTATGATATATACATAACGTCCATCCTGAGAATATCCTAAAGCCGTACGTGCACGATAACCGCCAATACTGCTAGTCGAGCGAGAGAACGTTGCTGCTTTTCCGTTATTTACAAGAATCGTATGTCCACCAATCATTGTTTGCAGATTAGCAGGATCTAGCGATTGCTGTGTAGTCTTGGATTTCAGGGAGTACACACTTGTTACCGGTTGTCCTACAGTCAGATGGGCAGTAACATACCGTGCGGCTAAGCCATGGGCCCGCAAAATATAAGCTCCCTTTGGAACCGCTGTAGGAAGCGCAGCATTTTCAGATATTTGAGTAACTACGCCGTTTTCAACGAGCACCTCTGTCGGTGTGGTTGAGCTGTTTTTGGGACGATCGAGTGCGGTCCATACATCCGTATAGATATACATTGCATTAGCATGGCTATAAGTAGAGCTTCCACCTTCAGGACTATAAGCACCTTTATTGATACCGGATATCTCAAACTGTGCGCCGTCAGGTGCGGTTACCATTCCTTCAAAACTGAACTCATCAATAAGAGGCTTGCGATCCTTAGTCACTGCAAAGGCATACATGCCATCCAATTGCGAAGGGGTGGAAACCAAGACTCCACTGGATACTTGTCCACCAATCGGAGCGCCTTCCCCGCCTGTATTAAAATAATCTCCGTTTACTGCAGCCACGGCTCCAGTTTCCTTAGCCATCCCGCCAGTACTTTGACGTGTTGTCAGGTTTCCACCTTTACCTGTCATAACATCTAAAGATACATATGGATTGTTGAGGTCAACGCGAATAACATCCGCCAAGCCAGAAGCGCTCGCTCCTGAACGCGTAGCCGTATATTTGTATTTCATCATAATGGCGCCCGAAGTAATTACTTCTTCTCCCAGCTTGCTTACTTTAAAATTAGATGTGGCTGCGGCAGCAATTGGTGTGGAACTATGACCAAACATAGCTAAGCCTTCACTGCCAATTACCGGCATAATCCACAACACACCTGCTAATGAAGCGGCAACCCATTTTTTAGTAGATGATAATTTCATTCCCCGAACAATTTCTCTACTCTTCTTCTCCATGAAAACTTCATTCATTTCGACGTAACTCTCCCATCTCTTTTTTACTCTTCAAGTCCGTTATCAAAAGTTTGGAAACTGGTTCCTATTTTTCTAGTACTCTTTTAATAGACTGAAAATAAGCGAAAAAGTTGCGAAATTGAGAGATTTCAAGCTTTATAGAGTCACGTTACACAAACTATTAACATAAAAAAAAGCCCAGCAGAATGCCAGGCTTTACCAATCTATTAATTCTACAAATAATCTGTTTGCTTCAGCATCCGATGCAGCATCACAGCAGCTTGTGCACGAGTGGCATTACCCTGAGGTTGGAACTCACTTGTGGTCATTCCCAAAATAATCCCCGATTGCACAGCTTTAGCTACGAATTCTGCACTTTGATTCTGAATTTTGGACTTATCCTTAAAGCGAGCCAGTGTTGAGGCAGAAGTGCCGCTTAAAGTAATAGGATGTTTGGTGTATTCCATTGCCCGAATCATCATGATTGCCATTTGCTCACGAGTGATATTATCATTAGGCCGGAAGGAGCCATCCGTGTTCCCTGTAATAATACCAGCCTTAGCTGCTGCACCAATATAGTCTCCCGTTTGTGTGGAAGGTTGCACATCCCGGAAGCGCTGTGCGGTCTCACGATCGCCCAGCAAACCAAGTCCCCGGCTAAGCATTACTGCAAACTCTGCACGGGTAATCTTTTTTTCTGGACTAAATGTAGTCCCGTAGCTGCTATCAATGATAGTTTTTGCACTAAGCTCAGCTACAATCGAATTACTCCAATGCCTACTCATATCTGAGAAGGCCCGGGTTGATAAAAAGGTTCCTAACACCTGATTACCCTCTGTACGAGCACGAATAATTGTATAGCTACCAACCGTACTTACTTTTGTTGGCAGATAGGCTGCATCGTAATAGGAAAGATCCAGTCTAGCGGCAGATGTCTGCGCACTATTTAATGAAGAAGTTGTACGCACCGTGTATTCTCCAGGTACAGATAATGCCTTAGCATTAGAATAATTACTGCTAACTATCGCAGTCACCCGGACATCCATAAGACTTGTAACGCTCTGCATCCCCATAGTTTTTAGCTTTTGTTCAAATGGGGAGAACGTACCTGCCGGAACCTTTTCTAATCGGAACACCAACGAGATATTTTTACTGTCTGCAATCAAGCTACTCGCTAATCCGTTCATATCGATATCGTCTAATCCAACGCTATATAAGTGATCGCCATAACGAATCATAAATTTAGTGGCTTTACTACGGTTAACAGCATCAAGCATAGGCTTTAAAGGAACAGTCACATAGGCCGATTGTTCTGTAGCAGGCACCTCAAAAGCTAATGTATCACTACTCGCCTTATACAGATATTCATAACTGGCCGCCAGGCGATCTGCGTTTAAGGTATATCTTTTTACAGATTGATTGTATAACGAACGGTCATCCACGATTTGTGAAGAGTCACTCTTCAGCAACGCGTATTCTTTTCCAAACTCACTTGTTGCAAGCGTCCCTAGATAGGATGGACGATTTCCCGTTCCGGTGCTCACGCCGGTTAGGTTCTTAACAGAGAGAGAAGAGAATGAGGACAGTATATTACCGTTCAAATCCTTGATCGTACCTGAACCTGACATATAGGACAAATCGATAGTTTGCCCAGTCTTTACTAGTGAAGAGGTTGTTATTTTTAAAATATCCCCTGACAAAGAGTAATTTTGTACGCCCATACTGCTTCCATCTGCTCTAACTCCGAACTGATTAGCATAGAGGGAACCGGATGCCTGCATGTTTTTACTGAATGTAACCGTAAGCTCGTCGCCATTGATGGTAGCAGAACTAATTTCAGGAATGCTAGTACCGCTATTTTCCGAGATGGACACAGGCTGCAGGTTAATATAAGCTGCACGGTTTCCATTTAAATCGCTTATTCCGGTAGTTCCCGGAACATAGGAGACAGTAACATTCTGATTCACCGTCAAAGCACTCTGGAGCGTCAGCGTAACCTGTGAGCCACTGACCGATACATTCGTAACATAGTTAGGAGTGCTGCCAACAAGTACAGAGAACTGACTGTTCATCGGGAGGTTAGTTGTTGACAAGCCTTCATTGTAATTCAGAAGGATTTTATTTCCACCGCCGGTTGCACTTTGGAACACGGGTGGAATTGTATCGTTGCTGTTGCGAATATAGAAATCTGTGAAATCCGCAATATTTTGTCCAAAAGAATTCTGCAAAGGATAAGAGCCTGCATAATAGGAGACACGAACGGCCTGGCCGTTATATGCGTCGCTGTTTAACCCTAAATATACTGTGTTCCCGCTGGAGCTTATGGAGTTAACCCCTAGGGATCCCCCATCTGAAGTCACTAGAAACTGACTATGTGCGTAAGTGGAAACAGCCTTTAAGGTGTCATTGAAATTCAATGCTACGGTTCTACCTGTGATCCGCCCATCCTTTGGTGTAGGCATGGAGGACTCGATAGTGTTAGTGACCTGCTTTGAGCTAAAAGTGCTGGCTGCATTTCCACTTGGATCTTGAATAGTCCGCAGACCACCTGTATAGCTAACCTTCACGATTTGTCCAACCGCTACCCCTGTACTGAGCACCACATAGGCGCTGTCTCCCTGGATATAAACACTTTCAATTGTACGACTCTCATCATTCACCGTAGCACTAAAACTGGAGCTCAACAATGCAATGGAAGAGTTAAGCGTCTCATTGTATTTTAAACGAATGGTCCGATTGTTCTCGAGCGATGCAGATGTGAGCTGTGGAGCTGTCTTGTCCTGAGACAAGGTCCGGAAGCTCCATGAATTTTTGCCATTTAGTCCATCATAGATAACATTAGCATCAATAGCGTCTACAAAAGCCCCTTTAGCGATATCAATATAATAGGTTGAGTCGCTATCTAAAGCTGTTTTAGGCGTAATTACATATTCGTTTACTGCAGTTGTACTCCGGTTAACAGTAACTGGAACCTGTGCTCCACCATTTTTATAAAGCGCTACACCATTTGCCACAGCACTGTTATAATTCACATCACGATTGAATGTGATAGATAATGATCGGTTGTTAGCTATGGATTCGCTCCGGTCAGCTGGATTTAGCGCGCTTACGTTAAGTCCTGTCAAAGAAGCCGTTGTAAATGTCCAGGTATACACACCCGAAGCTGGAAATACATTCCCATCTTGATCGTAAAAAGCTCCCTGCGGAATCGTCACCGTATATTGCGTACTGTTTAGCAGGGGTGACGCTGTTGATGCCGGAATCAAGGTAATAGTCCTGCTGCTTCCTCCTGTAACGGCTGGGGAGTTTACATTAAGCCATCTCGTTCTAGCATCGTTAGCGGCCCCTGGAGATACTGTAATTACTCCGCCTGCAGGCATCATAGGACGATCAAAAGTAAGTTGCAGTCCTCCAGTGGTAGATACCCCACCTGCTCCATTTACTGGTGCGGGAGTCACTGGAATCTCAGCCACACCCTTAGTAGAAAAGCTCCATACATTACCGCTAGAAATGCCAGAATAAGTTCGATTATCAACATCCTTAAAAGCGTAGGAATCAATAAGAATATAATAATTAGCTCCGGTAGCCAATGCTTTATCCAATGTTAATTTAACTGTAGTAGAGTTAGCATCAGTCTGAACGTTTACTCTAGATTCGTCATCCTTTATTTTGAACTCCTGCACGGTTGCGTTATCTGCAGACGACAAAATTCGGATGGAACCTCCACCTTTTTTCAGGTTTTTATTTAAGGTTAGACTTAGCTCTTTAAGGGCTCCAGCATCCACTCTTGTATTATTAGCAGGTGTAAAGTTGCCTGCCGTAATCGCTGCATTACTCTCAGGTGCGGTGGTAAATGCCCATGAAGTATCTCCTGACTCATTACCATCATTATCCTTGAACAACCCCTTAGGGATTGTCACTGTATAGGTCTTGTTTGAAGTAAACTGTTGATTTAGCTTAAGCTCGTAATCTTTTGAACTACCAATTAGACCGTAACTACCAATAGGAATCGTTAAAAAAGGTGAACTATCACCCTGACCCGTGATGGTAATTTCACCAGACTGTGGGTTTACTTGACGATCAAAGCTCAGTCTAAGAGATGATCCGATACTTACATAACTTGCTCCAGGCGCTGGTGAGACTGTTATACCAAACTCTGATGCAGCATACACTGCTGAATTCCCTACTCCAATAGCAGGATATCCCGAACCAAGTACTAACTCTCCCGCTAGAATAAGTGCCGTCCATATTGAAATTTTTCTTTTCATTCCGTGATAGACTCCTCTCAAGCCATACTAACGTCTTTATGTATATTCTTATATTTCGGCTAAAAGGCTGGCAAAGTTTAGTAGTCTACTTCCCTATGGCTAGATTCGCTAGCCTTGCTCGTGTTCGCACGCAAAAATAGCCCGCAGAGCTGACAGTAGGTGCCAACTTGCGGGCTAACATATTATAAGACCGTATGATGAATTACAATCCAGCTTGATCTCTTAGCAATTCTGCCTTATCTACGCGTTCCCATGGAAGATCAACATCAGTACGTCCGAAATGACCGTAAGCTGCAGTTTGTCTATAAATCGGTTTACGCAAATCAAGCATAGAAATGATGCCCGCAGGGCGAAGATCAAAGTTGTCGCTGATCAGTTGAACCATTTTCTCTTCACTGATTTTACCTGTTCCGTATGTATCCACATTAATCGAGACAGGAGTAGCTACACCAATTGCATAGGCGAGTTGGATCTCACATTTGTCGGCTAAACCAGCAGCTACAAGATTCTTAGCTACATAACGAGCCGCGTAAGCTGCTGAACGGTCCACTTTAGTTGGATCCTTACCCGAGAATGCTCCGCCACCATGACGGGCATATCCGCCGTATGTATCGACGATAATCTTCCGACCAGTCAGACCTGCATCCCCCTGAGGACCTCCAATAACAAAACGTCCGGTTGGGTTAATAAAGTATTTGGTTTCTGCATCAAGCAGTTCCGCAGGAACAACAGGCAGAATAACATGTTCTTTAATATCCGCCTGAATTTGTTCAAGAGAAATTTCCTCAGCATGTTGTGTAGATACTACGATAGCGTCTACGCGTACAGGTTTTTCATCTTGATACTCAATTGTAACTTGTGTTTTGCCGTCTGGACGAAGATAGTCCAAGGTTCCGTTCTTACGAACTTCAGATAAACGACGTGCAATACGATGTGATAAAGCAATCGGTAGCGGCATCAGTTCAGGTGTCTCGTTCGTAGCAAAACCAAACATGAGCCCTTGATCGCCCGCACCAATATTAGCTGTTTCTTCAGCCACTTGAGCAGGATCACGGTGCTCAAGAGCAGAGTTAACGCCTTGAGCAATATCAGCGGATTGCTCGTTAAGAGAACTCAACACAGCACAAGTATTATAGTCGAATCCATATTTTGCACGTGTGTAACCAATCTCTTTAATGGTATTGCGTACGATGGCAGGAATATCAACATACTCTGATTTGGTACTGATTTCCCCGATCACCAATACAAGACCTGTTGCTACTGCTACTTCGCAGGCTACACGTGCATTTGGATCATTAACTAAAAATGCATCCAATACCGCATCGGAAATCTGGTCACAGATTTTATCCGGATGCCCTTCCGTAACGGACTCAGAAGTAAACAAATGACGCCCTTTAATAGACAAGTATAACAACCTCCCATATGGTTAGTCTGACACTGTATAAGGGATTCCTTAATGATCACAGGCCAAATAATAAAACTACATAATATAAATAAATTCAGGTTTGCCTGATTTCTTTTTATGAAGGATTTTCGCAAAATTTGATGTCTATATTCACTAAACTCTTCAAAAAATGAACCTTTTCCATATGGAAAAGGTTTAAGGCTTTCCTCAAAGGTCATATTATCTTATTTAGGGGGTGGTGTCAATTAAACACAAGCCCCCCCGTGACAGTATGAATATTGATTTTACGCTATAAAAAGCAATATCAGTTAAGGAAATAAGGGCATTCTACCCCCTGATATTATTGAAAAAGAGACTGTTCAGCTTGCTTAATGAGTCTCTTCGTAATTTCTCCTCCAACAGACCCATTATCCCTTGAACTCAGATGTCCAAGGTACTGACTACGGCCAGAACCACTGCCTCCGACTGCGCCTAACTCAGAAGCAAATTCCGTGTCTGCCCCGCCTCCATAATGAGCCCCATATAAACCAAATTCAGCTGCAATTTCATATTGCATTTGTTTCAGCATTGTCCGACTTTCAGGTACGACTGTACGATTATTACGTGCCATGTTACAGCACCTCCTGTGAATTTGTAAGATTACAGGAATATTGTGCGTCCATCACTTAATCTTCAATCGCGCCAATGATTTGTAACTTTGGAAAACAGTTTAAAGGTATGATTAAGTCCGTTTACGGGCATTATGAATATATATCATTACAGATTATTTCAAGGTATATCCACCACGAACCATCACAACAAGACCTAGCTTTTGACCCTCTTGAACAGCTATTCCACGACCATCACGAGGGAAGGACAATAAGTGGTTAGATGGTGCAGCTAGTCCATTTGTAAGATCTTTACCATCTGTTAAATCGGCCACTCCATTCGCATCCTGTGATACGATGACTGCTTTACCCGCGCGAACTATAAATTCAGCACCTGCCGAAGCAATTAAAGTTTGGCCAGGCTTCACATCGACAATTACAGATTCATCACTGCTATTTTGGCCAGGTGTAGCTACGGGTGCTGTGGTTGCACTAGGCGCAGGTGTAGCAGTCGCGATCGGAGTCGTTACTGTGCCACCCGAAAGTGCTTTCTGAATTTGCTGATCTACGTAGCTTTTCGTAACTACAGGATCATCCGATGTACCGGGTTGAGAACCAACACCTGCACCTTCAGCGGTAATGTTTAACAAAGAACCAGCCCATACACCACCAGCTAGTAATACAGCAGCGGTTGTTACTTTCCATACCGATTTCAAAGAAGTTCCTCCTCATTATTGGGGATAAAAACCTATAAAAAAAAGAATAGCCTCCGAAGAGGCTATTCTGTGCTTCAGTAATCGGAGATTACTTAGCGTACTGTACTGTACCAGTTGTGATGTCGTTGGAAGCTTCATCAGTAATCTTACTGGAATCAAGTACTTTAACTTCAATAGTATTGATGTTATTAGCATTCAAGTTAGGGTATTGAGTAAATGAAGCATAGTATTTACCAGCGTCACTTCCTGCACCTTTAGTAATTGTAATGCCAGATGTTACAGGGCTAGAGTTGATAATGAAACTGAAGTCAGATCCATCAACTTTAACGTTCTTAACATTTTCAGAGAAGCTCAATACCAAGATTGAGTTATCGCCTGAAGATACAGCAGCACCAGTAAATGTAGGAGCTACTCTGTCAGTCAGAACAAGATCCTTATCTTTAGCATAGCTACCGTTACCAGCAGCATCAGTAATACCAACTGCTACAAAGTTATAGGTATCATTTTTGCTAATTGCAGATTTAGGAATTGTAATTTCAACTGTTGCAGTAAGCGGCTTAGTAAGATCAGAACCAGTGGAATTAGTAATTACTGTGGTTGAACCAGCTGGAAGTGCTTTACCAGCCAAAGTATAGCTGTTCAAGTCACGCAATGATGATACATTCAAGCCTTTATCGTCAGATGCATTCACAACCACTTTAATATCAGCACCGTTTTTAACGCTGTCTGTATAAGTGATTTCACCAACTGTTGGTCTAGTAGTATCAGTTGAGGAAGCTGCTGCTGCAGTCACTGTAACAGAACTTGCTGCAAGAGTGTTTCCAGCAAGAGAAATATCTTTAACCAATTTTGCTGGCAGACGCAAAGTGTACGGACCACTTAGAGCAACATTTGGATAAGTTACAGTAGCACCGTCAATTTTAGCACCGCTAAAGTTAGCACCATCTTCAAATTTAACCAACTTACCAGTAGTATCGTTGACCAAAGTTGGAGTTTCAGTAGTACCGAAAGTACTATCGATATTTTCGGAGAATGTTACTACCAATCCTTTACCACTTGTGAACACAGCACTTACAACTGTAGGAGCTGTAGCGTCCTTAGTAAGAGTTACTGGTTGAGTAACAACAGCACCCAAAGTGTTACCTAGAGTATCTTTAATTGTTGCGCCAAACGAAAGTGTACCAGTGAAAGTACCGGATTCTGGAAGTTTAAATCCAGCTGGAACTTGCAGTCTGATAGTATCACTATTTTGTTTAGTTTCTACGCTCAATGTACCTTTGCTTTCGCCATAAGCATCAAGCAATTTCACATTAGCAATAAAGGACTCATAATTCACTTTTTTATTGAATTTAACATCAAGGTACTTATCACTTACTGGTGTGATGCTTGCAATTGTTGGAGCTGCAGTATCAGAAGTTACAGTTACAGTAGTTTTAATCGGGTTAGGATTAGCTACATTACCTGCAAAGTCAGTTAGATTCAACAAGGAAACATCATAAGTTTTTCCACTGTCAAGAGTTCCAGTAGTCAAAGTAATAGTGTCATAAGTATCGTTAGATACTGTTGCAGTGGAAGCTACACCGTTAACATAAGCAATGATTCCAGCTCTCTTAACAGGTTCGCTTACTTGAATAGTAACCGTATTAGTTGTTGTTTTAGCTACAGCTGTTGCACTCACTACAGTAGGAGCAACAGTATCAGCAACAGTTATAAGGTTAGTATAAGTAGCGAAAGATGTTCCGCTTGCTGTTTTAACAGCGTCTGTAACAACCACAGTATATTGGCCCTTCAAATAATCTGTGTTAGGGAAAGTAATTGTTGCTTCGTTAGTAGTTGTGTTCAAGGAAACGTAAGATCCGTCAACAGCAACTGCTGGTGCACCGTTCACTGGAACTACTTGCACAACGCCTGATTTGATTTTGTCACTGGAAATCAGTGAAGAAGCATCAATGGCACGGTTGAATTTCAGTACCAATTGTTTAGCATTTGGAGCTGTTGCAGCAAGTACTTTTGGAGCTGCCAAAGTTACTTTAGTTGTGTAATCACGATCATTGTGTTTGAAGGTAATTGGAGTTTCAACACCTTCTACTAGTGCAGTAGTCAAAGTTACAGTAGTAGTAGTTTTGTCAGAGAAAGTCACAACTACGCTAGTTGGGCTTACTGCTTCAGCAGAAGCTACAGTCAATTGTGGTACTGTAAGCTTTTGGTCAACAGCATAAGCTGTTTCAACTACCAAAGAACGGCTAGCGTTAGCTTTGAAGTTAGTGTCTTTAGCAACCAAACCTGCGTCGATTACTGCTTGAGCGTAACCTTTAGCCCATGCGGATGCAGAGTTGTCAGTTGTAGTTGGTTGTTCCAGTTTCAAAGCACGGAACAATACAGCCGATACTTCTTCAACAGTCACTTTACCGTTGTAATCAAAGATACCTTTAACAGTATCTTTACCTTGCATCAAGTTAGCTGCAGTAACAGCTTCGATGTAAGGAACTGCCCAGTTAGAAGCATTGTAACCTTTGTCTTTGTAAGACAATTTGTTAGTTACTTCTGTAAGATCAAACAATTTAGTAACGATCTTCGCGAATTCAGCGCGAGTAAGATCTTTTTCAAGGTGAGCTTGACCATCTGGGTATCCGTTAAGAATACCTTTCGCTGCCAAAGCATCAAATTTTTGTTGCGGAGTTGTTGCTGCGTCACCAAACGCTACAGAGGCAAACATCGAGAATGCCATTGCTGTAGATAATGCTACGGATAAAATTTTCTTCATAACCTTTTTTTCTCCTCCTTGGACGTTCATAAACTGAGATTTTTCTTTAGTTGAGTAGCTCATATCACTCATTAGCCGATGCACCCCCTTTCCAGAGTTGAGCAAATTAAGTATAAATAATGTCTGTGACGGGTATCACAGAAACTGGTAAACGATTTTAGGACATGACAATACTAGATTCCTAATTATACCTAAGTATTATACAATGTGCCTCAAGTCACGTAAAGCTAATTTTTCCATTTGTTCAAATTGGCTTTACCAGCGGTTAATTTCAGCCCCTGTGTAAATGACTCTACACCTTAAACGCAGAAGATTTGAAAAAGTTGCGGTTTCTCAAAAAAAAAATCTTCTTTTTATATTTTCCGGTGAGATCCCATTAGAAGATACATATGTATGTTCTACTAACTATTGCTAATCATGGGCGCCTACGGAAAATAGTATATCATAGTCGCTTTCTAAACGTCATTATGCAATATTTACTAAGAATCATTAACACTAGTGCTAATAATTTAAACATTCCTACAAATAAAACAAAAAAGCGCCGGTATCGGCGCTTGCTTCTATTACGTTGTTTCTAACGAATCTTCATAGATAACTGGATCAATTCCTGACGTTTCTCAGGACTCGAGTTCACATTGTCATACATTGCATCAATAGCTGCGCGGTTCTCGCGATAGCTCTTTTCATGCTTGATTGTAGTATGAGACCATTCGATCAGAGCGTTCTCAGTAACAACAAGCTCGTTGTACGAATCATGGAATCCTGTTGCTTGCACAAGCTCTTCCATGACCTCCTGAGTAATTTCCTGTAATGCGCGCTTAGCTGCAATTTCCTTTTCCAACACTTTTGCTCTATTCTCAAACATATTCTTGGCTTTCATGTAATCCAGCTGTGCTTTTGATAAAATCGGTTTCATCGATGGCTTTCACCTTTCAGAAAATAATATTTTCTACATTATTGTATCGTAAATCGGTGCAGATTACAAAATTTATGTCGCTGGTAAGTTTACGCTTTTTCCTCCACCGCCTTATACACAAATGGAAATGCGGGTTGTAGCTGCTCCACTAAAGTAGTAAGAAGAACGACCAATCCGCAAAAGTTCTCGCGAGATTGGCCGTTTTTTAATTCTAATCAATTAGTTAAATGTTTTTGGGAAAATACTTGTGCTCTTTTTAAGTAGCTCTACAGCAATCTTACCAGCCTCTGCACGAGTAAGCTTGCCCTTTGGATTGAAATTATATATAGGCTTCTTCTGCCCTGTAATCGTCACTGCACTGCCTTCCATGATCTTTGCCTTGGAAACTGCCTCAATGGCTGGTCGAGAGTAGAAATCCATATTACCGGTGTCTACAAAAGATTTGGATAGACTAGTTAACAGCTTGTTGTCATTTGTAGCCATCTTTAGCTTAAGTGCCCGAGCGATCATCACAGCCGCCTGTTCGCGTGTAACAGGTTGGTCAGGACCAAAGAACCCATCGCTTAATCCAGTAATAATACCTGCTCTTGCTGCAGTCTCAATATGCTTGAAGTCCCAAGTGGTAGAAACTGCCTCCGGAACAATATCGAAGAAAGTCTGCTGATTGTTATTATAGTTTAACGGAAGACTCAAGCCCTTCACTAACAATGTAGCAAACTCGCCCCGAGTAGTTGTATTATCCGCGCCAAATTGGTCAAAACGCAAATTTTTCATAATGCCTTTAGAATAAAGGCCATTCAGAACATTTCTTGCCCATGGATGATTAGTAATATCCGTATATCCACGACGAAGCTTCATTACAGTATAATACCCAAATTGATCAAATGGGACTGTAATCGTGTGCTTCTTTGTATCTACTTCTCCGCCAATATTCTCCCATTGACCGGAATCTGTATAACGGAAAACTGTAATCGTTGTGCCAACCTCATCAACAATATTTGGATTAAAGGTTAGTGTAAGTTCACCCCGCTGAGAAGGTACAATTTTGCGTTCAGCTTCAATTTGCGTGAAATTACCTTCTATAGAATATGGAGCGATCCCATTAGTTGCTGGTTTATAAAGAGCCGTACCTTTCGCACCCTTCTCTCCAAGTCCACCGCTGAGCCAATAAATATCAGACACACGTGAGAAGTTATTAGTTTCTACTGTTGAGTTAAACCGCAATACTAGATCTGAGGGAATCAACAGTGTACTCAAGCCCCCTGGTGTCCGGGCATCAGAATCAACGTTGATAGTATTCCCATAATCATTTTTACGTTCAACAACACCATCTACAGGATCAGCTATTCCGAACAATAGCTTTGTATCTGGATAATACTTAGCTGCCCCTGAGGTAGTGTAACCTTTCATAAGTGTTCCTTTAGGGAAGCTTAGCTCAAGTCCTTTATTAAACGCACTATACTTCGTTGCAACTTTCTCGGCCATATATTGCGTATCTACTTGAACCGCACTTGCATAATACACACTTACCGTATCACTGAGAGTAGAATCTGCTCGTACAATTTGAATTTTAATTGTTGTTGCTTTATCTGCTTTTAACCCCACATAGTCCAATGTGAAGCGATTTGGCAAATCTGTACGCTTTTCAGCCTCATATTTATCAATGATGACTTTAGTCGCACCTTCTGCTTCAATATCAAAGCGAACAAAGTTTTTGTTAACTACAATCTGTTCACCTACTGTTGCCACTGGAGACAGTATGCGATATGGAGATACTTCCCGAACAACTTCTAGACGTTGATTCGTACGTGCACCTGTATCATTAATTAATTCGAGATTATAAACAATGCTTCCAGCGGTTTCAGCTGGGATATCACGAATACGAAGCATAAATTCTGTGCTGTTACCCGAGAAATCATAATAATATTTTTGTTTATTATAAGTGAATTCATTCAACTTTCTATGTCCGGCAGCATCTGCTGTTAAAACTTCACTACCAAAAGAGAGAAAGAGATCTGATCCTTGGTACAAGTTAAGCTTAGTTGCAGCTCCACCCCTTAGTACCAAATCATATTTGGTTTGACTTGTAACGAACTTTTCATCTTTATAAATAAACTCTGAAGTTAACCCTAAAATGTCATTAAGCTCTTTTTCATTGTAGTCCTTCACTAAATCATGGGTAAAATCAACTCGCCCCTTTGATATAGCCGGATGGAATTGCGACAAATTCGAGACATTCGTATCGATAATATAAATTCGTAGTTCTTTTCGAATTTCTCTTTTATTATTTGCCTTATCCATCGAGGTTCCAACAAATACAATCTTGTTCTCGCCATAAACTAGTGGACCGGAAGAGGATATAGGTAAATCAAATGAAAACTTTGGATTAGCGAGCGTTACATCAAATTTGTATCCATCTTTATGTGCATCTGTAATTATTTTTTCATTCGAAATCCCATTAATGAAGAATTGAGGATTACCGATACTTTCAAATCCAATATATTCACCAGCAATAGTCATACTATTAGAGCCAGTAGCTGAATTAAAGGTATAAGTCTGCCCGTCATTCAAATTAGCTACATAAATATAGTTCTTCGAAACATAGGCAATATCGGCATTATAAAAAGACTGAGACCCCGAAAATTGAAATTTAACCTTTTGCTGTCCATTCGAGAAGCCTTCAACTTTATAAACCTTTTCATTATCCTTTAAGTTTGTAACATTAGTTTGTTCTGTTAACACTAATGAAGCACCTAAAGGCAGGTAAGAGGCCTGCAATTTCGCTGCAGCTTTTGCAGCAACATTTGTTTTCACCAGAATGTAGAAATCCGGTTTTTCGACCTGAGAACCATTTAACGCTAGTTTAGAAACGGAAGAAATGTCTACACTTCCCGATGTAGGTTCTGTATATCCAGAAAGATAGAACATATCTGTAATCACGGTCTCATCTTTCAGATATTTATAACTTTCCTTGGTTGAGGTTTCGTAAGATCCATATTTAATAGATAACACTACATTGCCAGAACCTGTAGCAAGGGTAAACGGTGATGTAGTCTCAAAAGAAACCAGTCGGTATTGAGGCGTCACACCGTCTGGGCCCGGAATAACTATTTCCTTCTGCTCTCCAGCATTCCCCGCCACTGATACATAAACACCATCTGCCGAAATCGTATATGACTTTAACACTTTAACCGGAACAACCTGATCATTAATTTTGACTGTATGATCATCTTCAAAAGATTTATCACTTGCACTATAAGGTAGGAGAACTTGTCCTATGATATTTGCAGTAGTATCTGAAGCAGTTAGTGTAGGAACATTATCAAGAATACTGTGGGCTCTATAATTCGTTCCATCCCCATGATAAATCTGCAAATCAGTAAAAGGTCTATTTGTATCAAAGTAATAAATTGAGCGTTTAATAGTAATCGAGTCCGCTGCATTCTGCACAACGATCTCCAAGGTATTTTCTCCTGATTTCAACGTTAATGCTGGTGTGAAAAACGTACCATCCTCAAGCAATGAGGTTTGCAGCGATGATCCTCCATTCAGAGAAACGCCAACTCGAGTGGCATTGGTCACATTACCTTGAAGCGTGATCTGTTGATTAGGAACAACAACCTTAGTTCCCTCATTCAGATTAATCGCAGAAGGTCCACCTCCGAGCACTTGCAGAGACGATATATAAGGAACCTTGTCATAGAGGACATAAAACGACTCTGAGCGTTCTAAAGTACCCTGCATCCCTGAGAAAGTAATTTTATTATAACCAGTAAACAATGTGAGACCGCTAGCAATAAAACGGTTAGTAGGATTCGTAGTATCAGTTGTAACCGCACCTGTTGTTGAGTGAGTAGCATCAGTAACCCACTTGCTACCATCCTGAGTCAATTGCTGCACAGTGACCTTCATTGTAGAAGTTGTTACTTGAGCATACGTACCAGTAATTGAGAAATTTGGGTTGCTTGTCTTGTAGACAGTTTGTCTAGAAATATTATATTTGGCATTCGAATCATTATCCGGCACAATCTCCTGTTTCAGCTCAATTGTATTCCGCAGCGTGAGATCATCCGGACTGAAGTATGTTGTGGTAGCCGCTGCCGCTATGGGCGTGTATTTACCTGGGAACATAGAAACGATCAAAGCCGCCAGCATCAGCCAAACGAACGGTCTCTTAAAGCGTTGCATGTGTTATATCTCTCCTTTGAGTATAAATTCTCGTAAACCTTCACTTTGTTCTTTATCGGTCATAGGAAGCGATATTTTTAGGGAAAACAACAAAAAACTCATCCGAAAAGGGATGAGTTTTGTTAGTTATAGAAAATATTAGAATAATACCATTAATAAATTAAGATTTGGAACCTCTTTCCGGATTAGCCTTCATACGAATTCTTAAAAAGAAATCAATCAGCGGACGTTTAGTCTTACCGATCAAACCTGTAACTTCCGCACCGATCTGCAAGAAGAAGAGCATGATGCAGATGACTACGAAGGTAACCCAGTTCGCCTCGTAAAGAGCGGCAGAGGATTGAATAACAGCTAAAACTCCAAAAAATGCAGCAATACCATAAATAATGAGCACAGTCTGACGATGACTAAAGCCTAGCTCGCGAAGGCAATGATGCAAGTGACCTTTGTCTGGTGCAAAGATTGGTTTCTTCTGCAGCTTACGGCGCACGATCGCAAAGAACGTGTCCGACAACGGTACACCAATAATAAGCAAAGGTGTAATAAACGAAACCACGGCAATCTGTTTAAACCCTAGCAAAGCAAGTAAAGCTAAGCAGAAGCCTAAGAACAGCGATCCCGTATCCCCCATAAAAATCTTGGCGGGATGGAAGTTGAAGAACAAGAATCCGATTATGCTACCCAGAAGCAACAGGCATAACATGGCAACCATCGTGTTACCCATCAAGAAAGCCATTACCGCAATCGTAGCAATCGCAATCCCTGATACACCAGCAGCAAGCCCGTCCAACCCGTCAATCAGGTTAACAGCATTGGTGACACCAACAATCCAGAAAATCGTAAGCGGGATAGCAATCCAGCTTTCCAATGAAGAATACGTATTGTTAAATGGAATATTCACAAAATCTACAGTAATACCAAAACCGAAAACTACAATACATGCTGCAACAATTTGGCCCAGCAGCTTCAACTTTGCTGATAATTCAAATCGGTCATCCAACCCTCCGATAAGTACAATCAGTCCGCCGCCACACAGCAGCGCTTTGATGAAGTTGGCCTCCCGCGGAGTGAACTCATATGGAATAATCGGCAATACGGCAAGCAGGCCTAACACAAACGCCAGAAAAATAGCTAATCCGCCAAGGCGGGGCATAATTTTCGTGTGCACTTTACGAGCATTCGGCACATCTGTCGCACCAATCTTAATGGCGAATTTCTTCACCAAAGGTGTGAGGCCAAGTGCGAGTCCCATGCATACGATAAATCCAGCGATGTATATGATTAACATTTGATCAGTCGACCCCCATTTCTCTACCGCATTGAATTATACGCTGTTACAAAAACAAATTCCAATCCCTTTTTTAGGCTATTCATCTGATTTTCTAGGTGAATATCGGCATTTGACTAGACTTTTGTTACTTTATCTTTCTCACGCGCCACTTTTAATGCGAATTTCGGCAACGCAAGCATTCTTTTGTACCGCGTAGGCTCTTTTAATAAACGGTACAACCATTCAATTCTCATTTTTTGGAAAACTTTTGGTGCTCTCTTGCTCTTGCCAGAAATTACATCAAAGCTGCCGCCGACCCCCATCATGATCGGAACACCTAAATTGGATTTGTGTTTTGCAATCCATGGTTCCTGACTATCCGCGCCTCTGGCCACAAATAATAAGTCAGGATTGGTTTTAACAATTCCAGCAATAATTTCATCGTCCGATTCCGGACCAAAATAACCGTCATGATATCCTGCAATAATAACACGCGGATATTGCAATTGTAACCTTTCAGCGGTTTCCTGAATCACCTCAGGTGTAGAACCAAGGAGATATACCTTCCAACCATATCTTTCACCCTGTTGCATCAATTCATGTAACAGGTCAAAACCAGCTACCCGTTCGGTTACAGGCTCCTTACAATAATTAGCAGCCCATACCACACCGGTTCCATCTGGGACAACCAATTCAGCTGACTTCATTATCTCCATATAAGCTGGATCTTCCAAAGCAGCCATAACCATGATCGGATTAGCTGTAATCACTTGATGCGGGATACGGGTATGAACCGCCTCTGTCAAATAAGCAACAGTTGCTGCCATATCAACCTTGGAGACTCTAATCCCAAAAATAGGAACTGTAGGTACCGCGCTTTCTGCTTTCACTTTAGATCATCCTTTATGGTGGAAATATTCTACGATTTGCCGTGCTGGAGCCCCTGCTTCTTGAATCAACGAGGAGAGGATCGTCTCCCGCTCATTTTTCCATCCCTCTGCTGTTTCCAAAAGATGGCCTATCTCAGCAGCAACTTGTCCAGCATCTAATGATTGGGTCGTGCCCACAGGCTGACACCGAACTCTGTCTAGAAAATGATCAATTTTCGGATCATAAGAGATACCAATCAGCGGAACTCGCCGCCCTGCGGCATAAATCAGGCTATGAAGACGCATTCCGATCAGCACTTCACATTGCCCTACTTCCCGCAGCATGTGTTGCGGATGACTGGCATCTTCACAAATACTGACCTGCCCCCCATGCTGGCTTATATTTTCTTCCAGCTTCTCCATCACATAACGTGAGGCTTCAATATCAGATGGAAGATGAAACGGAAGGAATCTTAAATGCAATGGTTTTTCAAGATTCGCCTTAATCAAGCCTTGAGCAAGAGCGTTCAGCTCCTTGTGATCTTGTTCCCAATAACGTACCGAAATACCTACTACCGGAAGTGAATCTGAAGACTCTGGTAATTCAGCAGCATCAGTATCTTCAGGTAAAGATAAGCCCATCACCGGGTCAGGAACAACCTCTATGTTCTTCTGTTCTAATCCCATAGAAAGTAAAAGCTCGCGGGATTGTTCATCCCGCACAGAGATATAGGTACATTTGCGAAACACTGATTTGATTAATGGGTGGAAAAGCTTACGATTCACAGGACCGATTCCTTGAGCATAAATAAAGGTCGGTTTACCCATCCACTGCGCAAGCTTGATAATACCTAAATAGTAAGGAATACTCTTGCTTCCTGTTACATCTTGCAGCAAGCTGCCTCCACCGCTGATCAGACCAGAACTCTCATAAATAGCTTGACGGACTTCAACCAGCTTCATCCGGTGCACAGATTTCACTCCATATGTGGCGCTAGTCCACTCAGGATCGATGGACAAGACAATGGGTTCTATCTCTATTCCTGCAGCTTGAGCATGTTGTTGCAGTGCAATCAATATAGATTGCAGTACCGCCTCATCCCCGCTGTTATGGAAACCGTAATAACCGGAAATAACTATCTTTTTAGGAGTGGCGACCATCGTTTCCAACACCCTTCTGCAATTTGCCATACGATTACGGCAATCACACCAATGATCAGTCCTAATCCAAGACCGAGCAAGCCACGAATGAGCGAGATCAGAACTGGCGAGTGAATATGAGCAAAGGTATCTACCATCGAGAGCTGACCGATTACAGCAATAATCATGATAAACGCTGCATTCCGATATCTAAAGGCCAAGAATGCGCCAAGAATTAATAACGGATGCGCTAGCAAAAACTCTTTATTACGCGGTCGAACGCCAACCGTATTTTCCAAGAATGTACGTAAAACCATTTCCAACGGACTCACACTGCCACCGTTACCTGTACGGGTCATGTAATAATAGCCAACAACCGCCAAAACAAAGGCAATAATAATCATCGCAAATGTGATTGGTGTCCGCAGCAGCTTACCTGTCTTGTTAAAAACAAAATCCCCGCGATACAAAAGCACGTAAAGTGCCACAAGACCGATAGGCGCCATATGAAGCAGACTGACACCACGGAACTGGTTGAGAACCAGGCTATAAGTAACATTATTAAGCAGTGCTATCATAAACGGCACAGCGCTCAAAGAGATCAGTGAAGTCTTAAAATAAAGCACTAAGCTATGTGTAAACCGGCGTTGCGGGCTCATAGCCTTATAGGTAAGGGGATTGCTCCGTAGAGGTGGCCCCATTTCATTAACCTTACGAATGGCAAGCACAACGGCAAGCGTTGGTGCACTTATCGCAGCGGCAAGCGCGAGCGCTTGTTCAAACATTTCAGGCTTCACTAGCATCAGGCCTGCACTTCCAATCAGACCTAACACCCAAGCAGCAAGCGTGAGCTGTGGAATGAAGTAAGAGACCAGCAGAGCCACTAAAGACACTGCCCCAACCACCGCAACTAGCTTAAAGTAACGTTGATAAGAGGAATCTACAACCTCAAATGCCGTAGCTTGTCCCAGTTTAAATCCATTGTCTTTAATCTGCTCAACTGCTCCGCCTGGTTCGCTTAGGCTGGTAATAAGGTTATCTAATGTATCTGTAACCTGTGCCTTAGCAGTATTTCTTGCAGGAATCGTGTTTAAGTAGATCATGCGGATATTCCGATCCTTTGTTGCCAGAGCGAAACGGTCCGAAATTACTTTTGGATCTAAGGCAGAATCTCCCTCACTAAGGGAATATAAACGTGTCACATTATAATCCAGCAAATAAGCGAGCCTGTTAAAGCCCTTTTGCTGTTTTTTAATATTCTCAATTGCTGCAATCCCCATTCCACGTTCCTTAAGGAGATTAGCAAAGTCAGTGATACTGCCAGTATCGGCATCATCATTAAACCCTTTAACAGACTCACCTTCAAATAGAATCCGTTTAACACCCAATTCCTCATAACGATCCAACAGCTTCTTTACCGTGGCTTCATTATAAGTCAGAGAATCCACAAGACGAGGTACAATACTGAATCCCTTGTTATGCAGCATGTCCAGTGTAAATGGATCGGGCTGCAGCGGCTTCAATGTAGCGTCTTCTAGCGGGGTCTCGATGATAAGACCCTGCTGTCCGCGGAAACTCCAGTCTCTTGAATTAATCCCAAGATTACTAAATGCTTCTTTAATTACAGGCGCTAAAGTATCGCTGTAATCAGCACTGGTAAAAAGAATATAGGTATAGTTTTCATTTTCAGGAATGATCGTGTCCGTAAGATTAGCTATATCAGCCGCACCCCATATCATTAGACGACGCGCCTTACGGTAATCTTCCAATGTGCTTTCGTAAATCGCCATGCTCTGTACACCAGCGTCTTTAAGGCGATCTAACTGTTCGGAAATATAATCTTGTGGATTTGCACGATAGCTGGCTACATCAACCAGATCACGATAATCAAATACAAATTCTACTGTCTTGGAAGACTTCTCCGTCTGCAGTCGATCATAGACCACAGGCAAGGCTGCTATAACGCCAACCACAACTATGATCCACAGCCACTTTCGGGAAGTAATATTCCAACGTTGCCATTTTTGCCGCACCAAAAGTACCTCCTCTTTCGCTTTAAAAACTCTTTTAACAAAAGTAGAAACGGATCGTCATCCTTTTAGAGACGGTACCCGTTTCTACGTAAAATATAATTCACAATATAGAAAGCACTCTATATTTATTATTGTCCCCCGTCAACGCGAGCCATAACCTGTTTCGACAGTGCAGCAACCTTATCCTTAGCATTCTGCAGGGAGTCACCCACTACTGCAAAATAAACCTTAATCTTAGGTTCTGTGCCGGAAGGGCGCAGGCAGAACCAAGATCCGTCAGCCAGCAAATACTTCAGTACATTTTCCTTCGGCAGTCCATTTAAGCCCAGGGAATAATCCTGAATTTCTGTTACGGCAGATCCAGCAATTTCTTGTGGTGCATTAGAACGCCAATCATTCATGATTCCTTGAATTTGCGCAACGCCATCTTTGCCTTTCAGCGTACGGGACTCCAAGCTTTCCAAGAAGTATCCGAACTGCTTGTACAATTCCTGAAGAACATCATATAATGTTTTGCCTTGAGCTTTATAATAAGCACCTGCTTCAGCGATAAGCATAGCAGCAAGAACAGCATCCTTATCGCGAGCATAATTGCCTGCAAGATAACCATAGCTTTCTTCATATCCGAAAAGATATGTGTATTCTCCGGATTGTTCGAACTGGGTCATCTTTTCTCCAATATATTTGAAGCCAGTCAGCGTATTAAATACAGTTGCACCATAATGAGAAGCTACAGCAGCCCCCATTTCACTAGTAACGATAGTCTTTACAACCGCACCATTGCTAGGCAGCTTTCCTTGTTCCTGCAAACGACTCAAATAGTAATGAATCATCAGTGCTCCGGATTGATTACCGGACAGAACAACAAATTTACCTTCATTGTCGCGAACTACCGCACCCATACGGTCTGCATCAGGATCTGTACCAATCAAAAGGTCAGCATTCAACTCTTCGCCCAGCTTCATAGCCAGCGTAAAAGCTTCACGCTCCTCCGGGTTCGGCGATTTCACTGTAGAGAATTCAGAATCCGGCTGTTCTTGCTCAGGTACAACATGTACCTGGGTGAACCCGATTTTCTCAAGTACACGGCGGACTGGCAAATTACCTGTACCATGCAGCGGAGTGTATACGATTTTGAAGTCTTTTCCAAGCGTAGAGGCAATCTCTTCACTTGCAAGACTGACCGCAGCAACAGTATCGGTAAACGCTTCGTCATCCTTCTCTCCTAGCCAGTGCAACAGCCCTTGAGCTTCAGCTTCTTCTTGCGAAATCCGCTTTACACCATCAAAAGTGTCAACCTCTAGTATGTAAGAAATGACCTTTTCGGCTTCGTGTGGTACAAGCTGTCCGCCTTCCGAATTATAGACCTTATAACCATTGTATTCAGGAGGGTTATGGCTCGCGGTGATTACAATACCACCCGTTGCTTTCAAATAACGCACGCTGAATGACAGCTGTGGTGTTGATCGAAGGGAGGTAAACAAATGCGCCTCGATGCCATTAGCAGCCAGTACAAGAGCAGCCTCAAGTGTGAATTCAGGCGAGAAGCGACGAGAGTCATGCGCGATAACAACCGAAGGTCTGCCTTCTCCAGTATGCTTTTCTAGAATATAATTAGCGAAGCCTTGTGTAGCTCTGCCAACAGTATAACGATTGATACGATTGCTGCCCGCACCAATAACCCCACGCAAGCCGCCTGTACCAAACTCTAAGTCTCTGTAAAAACGCTCTTCAAGCTCCTGTGGCTCATTCTCCAGAGCGCGAAGCTCTGCCTTTGTAGCCTCGTCAACAGAAGGGTCCTGCAACCAGCGGGATAATGTGTCTGCCGCTTTCGCACTTAATTGAGTCATATGAATCTCTCCTTTAGATATATTTATAGAAAAATAAAATATTTAGCTCAGAGCAAACATAATTTCTCCAGAGGCTACAACCTTACCTTCAACGGAAGCAGTAGCTTGTCCTTTTCCGATGCTGCCCTTAAGGCGGGTGATCTCTACTTCAAGAGTAAGTGTATCGCCCGGTACTACTTGACCGCGGAAACGGAATCCGTCCAGCCCAGCTAAAAAACCGATTCGGCCGCGATTAGCCTCTACTCCCAGGATAGCAACCGCACCCACTTGTGCAAGGGCTTCTGTAATCAGTACACCCGGCATTACCGGATAGCCCGGAAAGTGACCTACAAAGAACGGTTCATTGATCGTTACATTTTTGATTCCTACAGCTTTTTTGCCCATTTCAATCTCGATAATTTTGTCCACCAGCAGAAATGGAGGCCGATGGGGGATGATTTCTTGAATTTGGTTGATATCCAGCATTATGACAAAACTCCTTTCGGATGTTGCACATTTTCTTTTATTCTTTGCCGAAATGCATAAAATTAGGCAGGTTCGGTAAAAACTATATTTATCCTTCACCAACTGCAGAAGTGGAGGTTGAGATAAGGGGCTTTCTCCACCGGATGCGGCAGCATGGCGGAGAGGGCCCTTTTTGCTGCCCGAGGCCCCCCACCATTATACATTTTTCAGCATAAAAAAGAAAACTCCCTTGTATAACAAGGGAGTGGTTAAATCATCTTCATTTATGGAGCAAAAACCAAATCATATACATGTCTCCACGTGCTCCACTGCAGAGCATCGCTTAACTCTTTCTTACCCAGGACAACGTAACCGACGGCCAGGCCGCCTCCAAGTGCAGCTACGAGAAGCAAGGGAATAAGAACCCATTGTATCATGGTCCATTTGGAGATCCCTCGTGGAGAGGGTTCTTTCTTCTCTTCCGATTTAACTTTTTCCTGTCGATCCATTCCTTCACCTCTACGCGCGCATGTTATTGGCTAGACCAAACATCTGATCACTGGACGAAAGTGCCCGAGCTACGAGTTGATACGTGCGTTGAATCTGCATCATTTCTGTCATTTCTGAGGTCATATCGACATTCGACTGCTCCAGCCATCCTGAGCGCACTCCAATTCCAGATGCCTCGCCTGCCGCTCTTTGTACAAAAGCCTGCTGTGCTGTAACTCCATCTGCAAGCATATAGAAATTCCCGTCGACAGCCTTTAAGGCATTCTGTGTCTTAGGTTCTACTATCATTATAGTACCCGCTACCTGAACAGGTCCATTCTCTGTCTTTTTCGTTAACACACGACCGGATTCATCGATAGCAGCATTCACACCTACAGGAACCGTTAGAGGTTTGCCCTCTGTATTTAAAACAGAGTTTCCAGTGTTATCAACCAATACCATCTTTTTAGCATCAGTCGTATCAGGAATAAAGTGAAAATCACCCTGACGTGTGTACGCCGTAGTACCATTGACCTGAACACCAAAAAGCCCGTTGCCCTGAATGGCTAAGTCGGTCGGACTCCCTGTTTCTTTAAGGGGTCCCTCTTCCCAATTCGTTGAGATCGAAGGCACATAAGTCCCAAAACCCATATTAAAGCCTAGAGGTGTAGAACGGCCCGGTTGGTCATAATCATCTGATTGCTGTTGTACACGAGTCAGCACGTCCTCAAAAGAGCCCTGCTTGCTCTTATAACCATTGGTATCCATGTTGGCTAGATTATCCGCTATAATATCAAGCCGCTGCTGAAGGCTCGACATGGAGACTGCTGCACTAATCGTTGAGTTGTTCATAGATCAAACCTCCTATAAGCTCTACCTGTAAAGCTCATTCCTAAGCACTGCCTATACCCTGCCAACTTCACTTACAGCCTTCTGCAAGCTGCCATCATAATATTGAACAATCTTCTGGTTCGCTTCATAAGCCCGATAGGCGGCATTCAAATCCACAGTAACCTGAGTAGGATCTACATTGGAGCTTTCCAGGTAACCTTGGCGTACTTGCATGTTATCTGTTCCGTTAGAGAAACGGATATCTGCCGCCTCTACATCATCAGCGTGAAATACACCATTACCGTCACGTACAAGCTCCTGTGGCTTTGTTACTACACTCACACCAAGCTTGGTCCCTGTCGGAAGTCCTGTTACTGGATTAAGCAAATTACCCTGCCCGTCCACTTTAAGGGTGTCCTGATTTCCTGTCAAGACAAGGGGCTTGCCTGTGGAATCAAGAACCTTGAAGCCACCACTGCTCAGTACCTCTCCTGTAGCCGCGTTTATTGAGAAGCTCCCATTTCGCGTATACAGATTATTCCCTTCAGCATCCTGTACAGTAAAGAAGGCCTGTGGACGATAAACAACCTCACCCTCAGGGCTTACATATTTGCCTGAACCATCAAAGGAGATATTTTGACCTGTCACAGGATCAGCTACTTGCAAATCCGTAGATAAAGCAAAATCCATGGTCTTGCCGCTCTCCCTTAAATCACCCTGTAAATATTGGGATATCGATTGTTCTGCAAAAACCCCAGTGTTAAGGCGCCCCACTGGCTTTGTATTGCCATTACTCATAGCAGAGATCAATACATCCGGAAAAGCATGATTGACACTGTCAACCTGCTTGTACCCCGTTGTATTCAAGTTAGCGATGTTCTGTGTTGCCGTATCATGTCTACGCTGCTGTGTAACCATACCTGCAGCGGCTGTATATAATCCTCTTATCATGAAGGTAGTCCCCTTCCGAATCTTTTGCTACCTTTTATATCGGCTGCTTAGAACTTTTTCTTAACGACCTTGTCCAAATTATCTAGCATTATTCCGGTTCCCTTAACTACACAATGCATCGGGTCTTCCGCTATCCACACCGGAACATGTAATTCTTCTGAGAGGAGCTCGTCCAATCCATTAAGTAAAGCGCCACCACCAGTTAGAACAACACCCCGGTCAATAATATCTGCTGATAGCTCAGGCGGTGTACGTTCCAGAACGGACTTAGCAGCTGCCACAATAGAAGAAACCGGATCCCATAGTGCTTCTTTTACCTCGCCTGAAGTAATAGTGAGCGTCTGAGGGAGTCCACTTACCATATCACGACCACGAATATCCATTTCAGCCTGCATCAGGCCTGGACGCACGGTGCCAATTGTAACCTTAATATCCTCTGCCGTACGTTCACCGATTAACAGCTTATACTTTTGTTTAATATATCTTAAAATGGCCTCATCGAACTTGTCTCCTGCGACTTTAATCGAAGAAGCGGTAACGACGTCGCCCATAGAAAGTACGGCTACATCCGTCGTTCCGCCACCGATATCGACGACCATGTTCCCACTAGGCTGATAAATATCCATTCCCGCTCCGATTGCAGCGGCTTTTGGCTCTTCCTCCATAAAAACTTCCTTAGCCCCGCTCCGCTCTGCCGCTTCCCGTATGGACTTCTGTTCCACAGATGTAATATTTGTAGGGGCGCAAATCAGAATACGGGGCCGTGCGTACCAGGACCGGCCGCCAACGCGGTCGATAAAATACTTGAGCATCATTTCTGTGATTTCAAAATCTGCAATGACACCATCCCGTAGAGGACGGATTGTTATAATATTTCCAGGTGTACGTCCAACCATGCGACGTGCCTGTTCTCCCACCGCAAGGACTCTCTTCGTATCACTTTCAAGTGTGACCACGGAAGGTTCATCCAGAACGACTCCCCTTCCTTTAACATGTATGAGCACATTGGCCGTGCCGAGGTCGATTCCGATATCCTTGCTAAACATAATGAAAGAGCCCCCAAAGTGTTATTTTAATTGAAAAAACAGCAGTTAGTACTAAATTTAAAAATACCATACTTTAGGGGAAGTACACAATGTATTAAAGCTGAATATTTCCTTAAATTTCCGAAAATCTCATGGCTTTGATGCTACAGCAACCTCACGTTTTTTCCCCGTCGATTTTTTATATTTGATTTTTGTGGCTTCTCCCCCCCGAAGATGTCGGATGGACTTGTGATATTCGAGAATGTGCTTCACCTGATCGGCCAGATCAGGGTTGATCTCTGGCAGACGCTCAGTTAAATCTTTATGCACCGTGCTCTTTGAAACGCCAAATTCCTTGGCTATGGTCCGGACCGTATGCCTGGTTTCCACGATGCAGCGTCCGATTTTGATCGTACGTTCCTTGATGTAATCGTGCACGCTCCCGCCTCCCAACTGTGGATAGTTTGGTACATTATATGAGGGGCGGGCTTATATATTCGCGCTTTCAAGACATGACAAGCTATGGAGGGCTCATTTTATTTAATGGACAACCTAATAACCCGTGTTATTAGCATGATGAAAAGCCGTCGTTCTCCCTTTAGGTCAACAACCGTTTCCCGCGTAAACAAAAGGCTCATCACAAACACAACCTTAAAAATCCTTATATACACAAAAAAATAGGGGGCTTTCGCCCCCTGCTATAGAAATTTTTATCGCTGTGGCAGTAAATCCGATGGATTGACTACTTTGCCATCTTCGTACACTTCAAAGTGTACATGATTTCCAAGGTCCTTTTCGATCTCACTGCGACCAGCTGTGGCAAGAGTATCTCCTTGCTTCACTACATCGCCTTGTTTAACTTTTGTTTCACCAAGACTTTGGTATACAGTCTTCAAATTACCTTGATGGGTAATTTCAATCACTTTACCTAATACCGCAACATCTTCCACTCTGGTCACTTCACCGCTGAGCGCTGCTTTAACATCGAACGTATTGTTGTCTTCACGGGCAATATCGATTCCGACATTAGGAATAAATTTGTCGTTATATTGCACCATAGCGGCAACGTGATTGTCCTCTGTACCATTCTCATCATAATACGGCTTAACTACTTCTACTTCACCTGGATTAGCTACTGGCCAAGTCATACTTTCCGTTGAAGCAACAACTTCAAGTGCATCTGGACCTCCGGTTGTTGTACCAGCTTCGTTAGCGGAAGTTCCTACTTGCTGCGAAGTGGCGGCGGTGTCCTGGTTGAGCGGCTTCTGGCCGGCATCCTGATAGACCCACACCAAGGTTAGTATAATTGCCGCTGCCGCCGTGTAGACTGCTGGGAATACCCAACGTTTAGATACCAGTCTGTTCCATGAAGAAGGTTTTGCGCCAGGTAAATCTCCCTGAGTTTTTTTGAGAGATTCATCTTGGTTTGTTTTGTTTTTGTCTTGTTCATTCATATGGTTATCACCTCAGTAACCAGTGTTACCGGGGTTTTCTCTTTTATACGTATCTTTCAAGTTATTTTTTCAGAAGAGTTGAGATTTGTGTAAATGAGATACCACTATAATAGTGTTTGAGAATTTGGGTAGCAGTTCCACCCTCTTTAGCCATCCCATTTGCCCCCCACTGGCTCATCCCTACTCCATGCCCATTTCCGAAGGTCGTGATTAAGATCTTATTTCCCTTACGACTCCAACTGAATTGGCTGGATCGTAGGCCCAGCTTCTCTCTCACTTCACGTCCAGTAAATATAGAGCCTCCAATTGAGACCTCTTTAATCCGATGTCCAGTGGTAAGAGACAACACTTCCATAGGTAATCTCGAAGATGATGAAATCTTCGTTGTAGTTCCTGAATTGGTAGTTTCTTTGGAGGCTGGAATGACTTTATCGTTTAGACCCAATCTAGTAAGTATTTCAGCAACAGTAAAGGTGTTAGTCACTGCATAGTTTGGGGTAATCTCTTTCTCCCAAGGACTCGTCACGCTGCGCAGATAGGGAATCGCTGCATTCCAATACTCTTCTGAGTTCTCAGTATATCCTCCACTGGAGGCGAAAAAGGAGGCCGTTATCGGCTGCCCTTTATAAGTCATGATCACTCCGCGCGTCTCAAGGACCGCGCGCTGCAGCTTTGCGAGGTCGGCGCTTCTTCCGCCGAGCTTCCATTGCCGTTCCAGCGTGTCCTTAGATATGTAAGCCTGATGGCTTACCGTATCGGTTACATCCGCCTCCGGAACGGGTACGCCGCTTCTGTCGCCAGCCACCAGGCGGCGCATGATAAAGGTGCGGGCAGCTACGGCCTGCGCTTTGAGCGCTTCAAGCTCAAAGTCGGCCGGCATCTCGGCCGCAAGCACGCCGCGGACGTAGTCCTCCAGCGGCAATGTCTCTATTTGTCCGCTGTGTGACAAATAGACAGAGACGTCCGGCTGCGGCGCTTCCTGCGCAGCCGTCTCCGGCGCCGCCGGAGGGGCCGTGACTGCTGGCACGGCCACAGGCGCCGGTTGTCCCCGGTGTAGCGGGACAACCGCCAGCGGAATCAGCAGCGCCGCCAGGAAAGGCGCTGCGAGCCAGGCGACGGGGATGAGTCGCCTGCGCCGGGGAGCAAGGGGACGCGAGTGCCAGCGCGTTGTCTTGTTTCTTCGCAAGTAGCGGAAATCTTTCATCTCTATGGCTCCTTCCGTGAATCACTGGTGATTCTTATAGATATGAATTTGCAGCAACTGCTAGAACACAATTTGAGAGAAATAGAGTTCCTGTCCTCAATCTATTACTAGACCACAGGCTATTAAATTGCATACAAAAAAATCCCCATCAAATGAGGATTCCATAAAAAAAGACCAAGCTGCAAACTGCAGCCTGGTCTCTCCTAATGATTGATATTATACCCAAGTTGGTTGAACCTGAAAGCGTGGTTTAACCTCTTCGTTTTTAGTCGATTCACTCTTGGATACTTCCGGTTTAAGAACTTCATCCTTCACGGTTTGCGCTGAAGTATCTTCCATGGAGATGCGCCAAATTTCCGCACCCAGTCCGGACAGTTTCTCAGCCAAATGAACATACCCGCGGTCAATATGATGAGTTCCGCTTACTTCAGTAGTGCCTTCAGCAACCAGACCTGCCAAAATAAGCGCAGCTCCCGCACGCAGATCCGTAGCACAAACCTTAGCTCCGACCAATTGTGCATTACCTGTAACGATCGCCGAGCGACCTTCGATTTTAATCTCAGCGTTCATGTTGTGGAATTCATCCACATGCATAAACCGGTTCTCAAATACAGTTTCTGTAACGACACTGGTACCTTCAGAACGCAGCAATAATGCCATCATTTGCGACTGCATATCCGTAGGAAAACCTGGATACGGCAAAGTCTTCAAATCAACAGCTTTGAGAGGCTTGTCACTGATTACACGAATACCGTTCTCGTCAGGAATAATGGTTACGCCCATTTCTTCCATCTTAGCAATAACAGGACCTAAGTGATCAGCAATTGCGCCTTCCACATATACATCGCCACCGGTAATTGCTGCAGCCGCCATGTACGTACCTGCTTCGATACGGTCAGGGATTACATGATGTTTGACCCCATGCAGACGTTCTACCCCTTCAATACGGATAACACCTGTTCCCGCACCGCGTACGATTGCGCCCATACCATTCAAGTAATTGGCCAGGTCGACAATCTCAGGCTCCTTAGCCGCATTCTCGATAACGGTCACGCCTTCGGCTAGTGTAGCTGCCATCATTATATTTTCGGTCGCACCTACGCTTGCTACATCCAAATACACTTTGGCACCGCGCAGGCGTCCGTTGCTTTTCGCTTCAATGTAGCCCTGGCCGAGACTAATCTCCGCACCCAGTGCTTCAAACCCTTTCAAATGCTGATCAATCGGTCGTGTACCAATGGCACAGCCGCCTGGCAGGGAAATTCTTGTCTGACCAAGTCTAGATAACAGTGGGCCCATGACTAAAAAAGACGCCCGCATTTTTCGAACCCATTCATAAGGTGCTTCACAGGATGTGATATTTGTAGCATCCACCTGGATAATATCGTTCTGATATGTAACCCCTGCACCCAGAGATTCCAGCATTTTTGATATCGTCATCACATCATCAAGCGGAGGTGCGTCTACAATGACGCTTACTCCTTCTTCTGCCAATAGAGAGGCGGCTATGATCGGTAATACGGAATTTTTTGCGCCGCTAACTTTCACGCTCCCGGTCAATCTGTTGCCACCGCGGACGATAAATTTGCTCATTTTCGGTTTCCCTCCGCGTCCATTATTTCTTAAATTATTTTTTTAGATTAAAGTAATTGCAAAAAAGTTCTCTACTCCATCAATACGCCCATTTACTCGGGCATGTTCCTTAAAGTTCAGTGTTGACATAATAAAACCTTATTATTCGACACCTTTTGACCACTGCGACCTAAGACACTTATAACCAAACTACATCCCCTTAAAACATATATCGGATCATCCCACTCCAGCTCAGGTAATCCAGGAAGAACCCCGCTACAAAACGACCAAGTACAATGGCCAACAGCAAGTGCAGCAGCCTTCCCTGAGGACTCTTGGGATATCTTATGACCAAATCGAGCTTAAGGTTCTGCAATGCCCACCAAGATAATACAACACTGAGCAAAGATACAATCATTGAGACCATACTGCTGGTTCCAACTGCGCTAGACAACCCACCCGACAATATATCCTCCATGCTAACCCTCCGTGTTCGTATTACTCGGAAATCGACTCTTATATCATACTTGTGAAGGGCAAAAGAATCCAGTACTTTTACAAATTTTTAAACAATTCAACGCCATTATCCAAAATAATGAAGAAATTTTAACCTTTTTTCAATAGATTACTATAATAAAAAGCAGTCAAACCCTAAGGCTTGACTGCTTTTATCCTACTGTTGTCCTTTTCCAGTGGACACTTTAATCCGTGTAACAGCGCGTTGCAGCGCCAATTCCGCACGGCGGTGATCGATATCATCTTGTTTGCTCCGAGTCTGGAGACGGCGTTGAGCCCGTTCTCTAGCCGCTTCGGCGCGCTCAACATCGATATCTGTTGGCAGCTCGGCACTTTCAGCCAGCACGGTTACTTTGTCCTTATGCACTTCAACGAACCCGCCATGAACAGCGATGGAGATCGTAACACCGTCCGATTTGACGGATAACGGAGCAACCTGAAGTGGAGTCACAAGCGGAATGTGTCCCGGCAAAATACCCAACTCGCCTTCGACCCCTCTTACAATCAAGCTATTCACTTGCTTGGAGTAAACGAGATGCTCCGGCGTGACAATTTCCAACAAAAAGGTATTCACTTCCATTCCTCCTTAAAGCTTTACATTGTAAAGCTCGCTTCGAAAGCATGCACTAAGCTTTACGAAGTAAAGCTTGCATCGAAAGCATTAGCTAAGCTCAGGTTACATCGATTTCGCTTTTTCTACTGCTTCTTCAATCGTACCTACAAATAAGAAAGCTGCTTCTGGAAGATCATCATGCTTACCATCCAGGATTTCCTTAAAGCTGCGTACAGTTTCTTTGATTGGTACATATTTACCCTTAAAGCCAGTGAACTGTTCAGCCACGTGGAATGGCTGCGACAGGAAGCGTTCAACTTTACGAGCACGAGCTACGATAACCTTATCATCCTCACTCAATTCATCCATACCCAAGATGGCAATGATGTCTTGAAGCTCGGTATAACGTTGCAGCAATTGTTTAACACCTTGTGCCACGTTGTAATGTTCTTCACCAACAATTTCTGGAGCTAGCAAACGCGAGCTGGAAGCCAGTGGGTCAACCGCTGGGAAAATCCCCTTCTCGGAAATTTTGCGCTCAAGGTTAGTTGTTGCATCCAAGTGAGCAAACGCTGTAGCCGGAGCAGGGTCAGTGTAGTCATCCGCCGGTACGTAGATTGCTTGAATCGATGTAACGGAACCTTTTTTAGTCGATGTGATACGTTCTTGCAGCTGGCCCATTTCAGTAGCCAGAGTCGGCTGATAACCAACCGCGGATGGCATACGGCCGAGAAGAGCGGATACTTCGGAACCCGCTTGGGTAAAGCGGAATATATTATCGATAAAGAGCAGCGTATCGCGGCCTTCCACATCACGGAAATATTCCGCCATGGTCAAACCGGTCAAAGCTACACGAAGACGTGCACCTGGAGGCTCGTTCATTTGTCCGAAGACCATTGCTGTCTTCTTAATAACGCCGGAATCCGTCATTTCGTGATAAAGGTCATTACCTTCACGAGTACGTTCACCGACACCTGCGAATACGGAAATACCACCGTGCTCTTGGGCAATGTTATTAATCAATTCTTGGATTGTTACTGTTTTACCAACGCCGGCACCGCCGAAGAGGCCGACTTTACCACCCTTAGCATAAGGTGCGAGCAAGTCGATAACTTTAATACCTGTTTCCAAGATTTCCGCTTGTGTTGACAATTCGTCAAATGTTGGTGCGAGACGGTGAATCGGGTTCTTTTTCTCAGCAAGAACTTCACCAGCGTTATCAATTGGATTGCCAAGTACGTTAAATACACGGCCTAATGTCGCTTCCCCTACAGGAACCGAAATTGGACCTCCTTGATCGATCGCATCCAGTCCACGAACCAGACCATCAGTAGAAGACATCGCGATACAACGTACCAGATTGTCTCCCAAGTGATTGGAAACCTCAAGTGTTAGGTTAAGCTGACGACCATTGTCCAAGACGGTTTCAATTTTGATAGCGTTGAAAATCTCGGGCAACTGGCCGCGTTCAAATTCAATATCGACAACCGGACCCATAATGCTTACAACGCGTCCTTTGTTCATCTTCTTTTCCCTCCTCGAAAGCTGTTACATCAAGAAGAAACGACGTTGTCGTCATATAAAGATGACAACCGTTTCTCGTAGAAATATAAGCATTTTGTATAGTGTAAAACCATACTTTCTTATATTTTAAGAAGAACTTACAGTGCCGTTCTTAAGGAGCTATGCACCCTAAGCAAGCGACACTGTTTCTCGTAAAACACAAGACAAGTTAAGCACTTAGTTTAACTTTTCTTGTATTTTAAGACTGCGCGTTCGCTCCGGCCACGATCTCGGTAATTTCCTGCGTAATTGCCGCCTGACGGGCACGGTTGTACGTAAGGGTAAGTTCTCCGATCATTTTCGACGCGTTCTTCGTTGCACTGCCCATAGCTGTCATTTTCGCACCCAGCTCACTGGCCTTGCCATCCAGAATAGCGCTATAAATCAAAGTTTCAGCGTACTTTGGAAGCAATACTTCTAGCACGCCTTCCGGTGAAGGTTCATATTCGTAGTTTGCAGAAGCTTCATGATGCTCTTGATTCCCTACTCCATCCATAGGCAACAGTCGCTCAACGGTTGGGATCTGGGTGATAGCATTGACGAATTGATTGTAACAAACATACAACTCATCATACGTACCATCTACAAACTGCTGTACTGCCGAATTCGCGATAGACTTGATGTCAGCAAACTTCGGCGCATCCGATAGCTCAGTGACTTCCTGTACAATCGGATATTCACGGCGACGTAGAAAGTCACGGCCCTTACGACCAATAACAAATAATGCGTACTCATCTTTGGACTTATGCTTCTCCGCGATGAGCATCGTCACCTTACGCAAAATATTAGCGTTGTAACCACCTGCAAGCCCTCTATCAGAGGTAACGATTAGATAACCAGTCTTCTTCACAGGGCGGCTAACCAGCATAGGGTGTTGAACACCTTCGGTGCCAGCAGCAATGCTCGATACAACCTCTTTTAGCTTCTCAGCATAAGGACGGGCGGCAATTGCCTTCTCCTGAGCTTTTCTCAGCTTGGATGCGGCTACCATTTCCATCGCTTTTGTGATCTGTCTTGTGTTTTGAACACTCTTAATTTGACGTTTAATATCACGCATGCTTCTTGCCATGATTTCACCACCTTAGAGCTTTGACGGAGTCAAAGCTAACTTCGTAAGCATTCTCTTAACTTTGACGAAGTCAAAGCTACTTCATAAGCACAGCCTGAGCTTCGGCAGAGCCAAAGCTCACTTAGTAAAATCCGTTAAAGTCTATCTATATTAGCTAGTAGCGAAACCTCTTTTAAAGGTATCAATCGCTGCTTTAAGAGCGGCTTCGTTATCAGCTGTCAAATCTTTTGTATCCCTGATGGATTGAGCTACATCAGCAGCACTGCTATCCATATAAGCAAGGAATTCCTTTTCAAAACGTTTTACGTCTTTAACTGGAATATCATCCAAATATCCTTTTACAGCTGTGTACAAGCTAAGCACTTGATGCTCAACAGACAACGGCTGATTCACACCTTGTTTCAGAACTTCCATCATACGTGCCCCGCGATTCAGACGGGCAAGTGTAGATTTATCAAGATCTGAGCCGAACTGTGAGAAGGCTTGAAGTTCGCGATATTGGGCAAGATCCAGACGGAGCGAGCCGGCTACCTTCTTCATCGCTTTGATTTGAGCGGAGCCCCCTACACGGGAAACGGAGATACCGACGTTGATCGCCGGACGTTGACCAGAGTAGAACAGATCGGATTCAAGGAAGATTTGACCATCTGTAATCGAGATTACGTTCGTAGGAATGTAAGCTGATACGTCAGATGCCTGTGTTTCGATAAATGGAAGTGCGGTTAATGAACCACCACCAAGCTCATCACTAAGCTTAGCTGCACGCTCCAAAAGACGGGAGTGCAAGTAGAATACGTCACCCGGGAATGCTTCACGACCCGGTGGACGACGAAGCAGCAAGGACAATTCGCGATAAGCCGAAGCTTGTTTCGAAAGGTCATCGTAAATGATCAGTACGTGCTCGCCCTTGTACATGAAGTATTCGCCCATTGCGCAACCTGCGTATGGAGCAATGTACAACAATGGGGACGGCTCGGAAGCCGATGCAGTTACAACGATTGTATATTCCAAAGCGCCATGACGGCGAAGAGTTTCTACAACCTGTGCTACTGTGGATTGCTTTTGACCAATGGCAACATAAATACATTTCATGCCGTTGCCTTTTTGGTTGATAATCGCGTCAATTGCGATTGCAGTCTTACCTGTTTGACGGTCACCAATGATAAGTTCGCGTTGTCCACGACCGATTGGTACCATCGCATCAATGGCTTTAAGACCTGTTTGCATCGGCTCATGTACCGATTTACGATCGATAACCCCTGGTGCATTATTTTCTACAGGACGGAATTCAGTTGTAGCAATTGGGCCTTTGCCGTCAAGCGGCATACCAAGTGCGTTAACTACACGACCGAGCAGAGCTTCACCAACAGGAACTTGCATAATTTGTCCTGTACGTTTTACTTGATCGCCTTCACGAATTTCCTTGTACTCACCCAGAATAACAACACCGACGTTGCTTTCTTCCAGATTGAGCGCCATGCCCACTACTCCGTTGGAGAACTCTAGCAATTCGCCAGCCATTGCGTTTTCCAGACCGTAGACACGGGCGATACCGTCGCCGACTTGAATGACGGTGCCGACTTCGGCAACTTCGATATCGGCTTTATATTCCTCAATTTGACTTTTGATCAAAGTGCTGATCTCTTCAGGTCTGATGCCCAATATCCTCACCCCTATCTTCTATGCTTATCATTAAAGGATTTCTCGAGACGCTCCAATTTGTTAGACAGACTGCCGTCATACAGCGTATCGCCGATATAAACTTTCAGTCCTCCCAACAGGCTTGGGTCCACCACATTCGTAATCCGGATTTTACGGTTTACGAGTTGGCCGAATTCTGCAGCTACAGCTGCTTTTTCTTCTTCACTTAAAGAATAAACAGAGTATACCTTAGCATCACCAATGCCAAGAGCGTCTCCTTCAATCTTGATATACGTATCCAGCAGATCGGCAAAAATATCGGTTCTGCCTCGCTCTACTAACAATTCTACAATGTTCATCACGATGGGAGAGAGCTTATCTTGAAGCGCTGTGCGCAGCACTTTCAGCTTGTCGGACTCCGAGATGCGCGGTGCAAGAATAAACCGCTTTATCTCTTGGTCGGAATGTAATAATCCAACCACTGCCTTGAGCTCTTCTTCTACTTCAAGGGTAATCCCTTTCTCTACCGCTGCACTGTACAATGCTCTAGCGTAGCGCTTGGCAACTACCGTATCGCGGCTCATGATTGGCCTCCTACCTCTTTGAGGTATTGGTTCACAAGTTGCTCCTGCTCGCCGTTAGCACTAACTTCTTTCTTAAGAAGTTTAGAAGCAATACGAACAGATGCCGTTCCAATTTCGCTGCGCAACTCTTCCACTGCTTTGTTCTTTTCGTTCTCGATATCGCGCACGGCCTCTTCTTTGACACGTGCTGCATCTGCTTTGGCTTGTGCCAAAGTTTGTTCTACCTGTAGATTGCTTGTGATTTGCGATTGTTGAATAATCTGTTGAGCTTCCTGGCGTGCACTGTTCAGCGCTTGCTTCTGCTCTTCCACATACGCGACCGCTTGTTCTCTAGTCTTCGCAGCTTCGTCCATTTGCTGCATTACCAGCTCACGGCGTTTCTCCATAACTGCAAAAAGTTTGCTGAACGCATACTTGCTAAGCAAGAAATATAAAATCCCAAAGGCGACAATTGAAAATACTATGTTTGTCCAAACAATATCCACTGAGGTCACTCCCTTCCGTTACCGCGTCATGCGGACGTATACAAAAGTAAGGCGCGGATGGCATCGGCCGTCCCCGCCAAACCGTAACTACGGTTTATTAAGTAAACATAATCAGGAATGCGATAACTGTTGCTGCCAACGGAATAACTTCGACGATACCTACACCAATAAACATTGTTGTTTGCAAAGCATTTTTCGCTTCTGGTTGACGAGCGATGGACTCAACTGTTCTACTAACGATCATACCGTTACCAAGACCTGCGCCAAGTGCACCCAATCCAACCGCTATTGCTGCTGCTAAAAATTCCATTTGTAAATATCCTCCTTTAATTTCGGTTCATATTTGTGTTTAATGATATAAGATATCTCCCACGAAGGAAAATCAGACGATAGCCGTTCTCTTCGCAGCAGTTCATTAATGTGCTTCTTCTTCGTGAATCGTCATCTGTGCGATATAAACCATCGTCAGAATCGTAAAGATAAACGCTTGTAGTGCCCCGACGAAAATACTGAAGCCCTGCCATACAGCCAGGAACGGAATACTGAGAATCCCCAGCTTCAAAATGACTGTAATCAGTACTTCTCCGGCGAAAATGTTAGCGAATAGACGAATAGCCAACGCTACAGGTTTTGCCAGGTTTTCGATAATGTTCAGTGGCAAAAAGATTGGAAACGGCTCGATGTAGTGTTTGAAATAATGTTTGCCGTTGAGCTTAATGCCCAGAAAGTTCATCAGTACAAATACTATGATTGCCAATCCTGCAGTGACGTTAATGTCAGCAGTTGGCGACTTGTACCATAAAATTTCTGCATGCTCACCATTCGCCAAGTTCTTAGTTGCTTCAATCACGTGGCCAAACACTGTTACAGGTCCATGCGCCTCAGTTACAACGGAGAAAGGCAATCCAAGTAGATTGGAAACAAAGATAAACAGAATCAATGTCAACCCTAAAGATATGTAAGGTTTTCCTTTCTTCAGATCCATGGCACTGCTTATGACACCCTCTACAAATTCCACAACCCATTCCATGAAGTTCTGAAGCTTGGATGGATTTTCAACGGAAAGCTTACGAACCGAAAGCATAACCAGAACAAACACCACTGTACAACTGATCAGAAGCATCAACACGGCGGATAAATCTATCGGTATTCCCCCGACAAATATTTTCGGCATGTCATGCATAGTATCATCCCCCTTTCTCTTTAATCTGGTTAAAGCTTATTCTTCACACTCAGATATATCCCCGCAGGAATGGCGAGAAGCTGAGGAATGAATACGCCCGAAACAGTTGCTACCAGGGAGAAATGCTCAATCTTGACCGAGAACATGGTGACCAAAATTGCGAAGCTAATCCGTGTAACAAAACCGAGGCTGAAGGCATTCCCTTCGTTGCTCGCAATCGACTGCGTAACCCGTCGAACCTTGACGGCCAGATAACGAAAGTTTACCAATCCCGCCACCAGACCCAGAGTCATGCCCAGTGTAATTGCCCGGGTCTCATGATGAAGCACCCAGCCCATTAAGAGTCCTGCCATAAGGACGAGCGTAACTCTAGTGACGGTATTGATCATGGGAGTCATATTATCCATTCTGCTCCCCCAAAAATTTTTTAATTAACAAGGCGACATTCACAATTCCCAGAATCATTCCAGTTATAGTGCCAATGGCGAGCCAATATTTCGGCCCCTCCATCAGGTCTTTCAGCCATCTTGCCGCAAAAAAACCAATAAGAATGTAAGCGGCAAGCAAAGTGCCTGCACTTCCAATGACAAGCGCGGTCTGTAACAAGCTGTCCTTGCTATTTTGTTCTTTCATGGGCTACAATCCCAACTAATTTTACTGAATTTCCTGAGTCTTTGTCAATTCATTGAACATTGCCTAAAAACCCTTGAAAACATGAAAATAATCACAGCAAAACGTTCCAAAACCATATAAACCGTACAGTTTCACTGTATGTTGATTTTAATCAGATCAGATATTAGTTTAATTGAAATTATTTATTTTTTGTGAACATTCTGTGAAACTCTTCAGGACGTTCCTTATTAACACCAAAATGGTGCAAAATCGCATTGACAATCCGTTGGGAAGCCTTGCCATCTCCATACGGGTTGGCGGCCCGACTCATCGACTGATAGAGCTCATTATCAGTCAAAAGAGCATGTGTCCGTTGATACACCTTCTCCTCGTCCGTGCCCACAAGTTCCAGCGTTCCAGCCTCTATCCCTTCGGGACGCTCCGTTGTATCACGAAGCACAAGAACAGGCACTCCATAAGAAGGAGCTTCCTCTTGCAGACCGCCGGAATCGGTCAATATCAAGTGGGTATGCGGATAAAAATTATGCAGGTCCACGACATCCAGCGGATCAATCAGCTTAATTCTCGGATGTCCTCCCAGTATCTCATGCGCAGGTTCCTTAACGGCAGGACTCGGATGCACAGGGTAAACAATGGCGACATCTTCGAATTCATCAGCGATTCTTTTAATAGCTCGGAAGATATTACGATGCGGTTCACCTTGAGATTCTCTGCGGTGAGCGGTCATCAAAATAAGTCTTTTTCCTGAAGCAAAATCCAAAACAGGATGCCGGTAATCCGGCTGTACGGTATATTGAAACACATCAGTTACGGTGTTGCCTGTGATATAAATACTTGATTCTTTTTTGTTCTCGTGTCTCAGATTGTTAGCTGACAAATCGGTTGGAGCGAAATGCAGATCAGCTAACACACCTGTGAGTTGACGGTTCATTTCTTCAGGATACGGAGACAATTTGTTCCATGTCCTAAGTCCTGCTTCTACGTGCCCAACCTGAATTTGCTGCAGGAAGGAAGCGTAACTAGCTAAAAACGTTGTTAAGGTGTCCCCATGCACCAGCACGAGGTCAGGTTTAACTTCTTTCAGTACAGGTTCCAAACCTTCAAGCACACGAATAGTAATCTCATTCAAGGTCTGACGGTCCTTCATCACGTCCAAATCGTAATCAGGGGTGATATTAAACACTTCCAACACTTGATCGAGCAGTTCTCTATGCTGTGCTGTTACACATACTATTGATTCGATATGCTCAGGATGCTTCTTCAGTTCAAGAACCAGAGGAGCCATCTTGATCGCCTCGGGGCGCACTCCGAAAATAGTCATTACTTTGATTTTGGACATAACCCCTACCCTCTCATCAAATATTCTCGCATTACTATACTTAATACTTAATTACTTATTACTTGGTTCCATAAAGACGGTCACCAGCATCACCAAGACCTGGCACGATGTAACCATGTTCATTCAAATGATCATCAAGCGCTGCAACATAAATATCAACATCCGGATGAGCTTCCTGAACTGCAGCAACACCTTCTGGCGCTGCAATCAAGTTCATCATTTTGATCTGTGTACAACCACGGTTCTTCAGTGAGGTAATCGCAGCAATTGCGGATCCGCCTGTAGCAAGCATCGGGTCAATTACTATCAACTCACGTTCCTGTACATCAGTTGGAAGCTTGATATAATACTCCACTGGTTGAAGAGTGTCTGGATCACGGAAAAGCCCTACATGTCCTACTTTAGCCGCAGGTAGAAGCTTCAGTACACCTTCAAGCATACCTAAACCCGCACGAAGAATAGGAATAAGCCCCAGCATTCTTCCCGAAATCACTTTGCTTTCCGTCTCAGTGACCGGTGTTTGTACCGTAATGGTCTCTAGTGGAATATCACGTGTAATCTCATAAGCCATCAATGTGGCAACTTCGTCAACATGTTCTCTGAAATCCTTCGTGTTTGTTCTAACGTCGCGAATAAATGTTAGTTTGTGTTGAATTAAAGGATGATCGCAAATCACCAATTTTCCCATTTACTGTCCCTCCGGTAATTGTAAGTCTTGTCTATAGCCCTAGAAAGCGCTTTGCTTCTCAGTGGCTAAATCCTGTCTATTATAGCACTCCCGCCGCTGCATTTCACCTCAGAATGGTACTTGAACTCACATTGAACATATTCCTTTGTATTTCCTTGTTTTTAAAGGTAATGATTGGCTTAATTAGGAAACCAATCACTTATAAAACCTAGATTATGTTGTGCAACTTTGGCTTTTTCATACTATTCACATTATTTTCACTAATTTTATTGAAAATTCCATGAACTTTCATGATTAATTTCATTCAATTTCATCTATTACCTACAGTGATATTTGTGAACAATATGCAACAAAAAAGCCTCCATCAAACCCGGAAGAGGGTATGGATGGAGGCAGAATCATTTCTTATTAGAAGCAAAGATTTAGTATTTCAACTCTGGATAAAGAGGGTATTGGTCAGTCAACTCAGCCACTTGACGCGCAGATTCTGCCAAGTTTGCCTCATCCTTCGGATTCTTTAGAACATTAGCAATGATACGTCCAATAGTGACCATCGCCTGCTCGTCCATACCACGGGATGTGACTGCAGGTGTACCAATACGAATACCACTTGTTACGAAAGGACTTGTAGGATCAAATGGAATTGCGTTTTTATTCACAGTAATCCCGATGGAATCTAGTACTTTTTCCGCATCTTTTCCGGTAATGTTCAGATTACGGGTATCCAGCAGCATCAAGTGGTTATCTGTACCTCCGGATACAATGTTAACCCCTTCGCTGATCAACGTTTCTGCAAGAACATTAGCGTTCTTCACTACATTTTGAGCATAAGTCTTAAAGGATGGCTGCAATGCTTCACCAAATGCGACTGCTTTTGAAGCAATTACATGCATCAGAGGTCCACCTTGGGAACCAGGGAATACCGCTTTATCAATAGCAGCTGCCCATGGCTGTCTGCACATAATCATACCTCCGCGGGGACCGCGCAAAGTCTTATGCGTAGTAGTTGTAACGAAATGAGCATGAGGAACCGGGCTCGGATGAAGACCAGCAGCAACCAATCCTGCGATATGGGCCATATCTACCATAAATAGCGCACCCACATCATTGGCGATAGCGCCAAGTTTTTCGAAATCAATAATACGCGGATAGGCACTAGCACCAGCCACAATCATTTTTGGACGGTGCTTGAAGGCTGCTTTACGTACTTCATCATAATCAATTAGGAAAGTATCTTCTTGTACTCCATAAGCAACGAAGTTATAAAGCAATCCAGAAGCATTAACTGGGCTACCATGTGTCAAATGACCACCGTGCGCCAAATTCATTCCAAGAACGGTGTCGCCAGGCTTAAGTGCAGCCAGATAAACTGCCATATTTGCTTGAGCGCCGGAATGTGGTTGTACGTTGACATGATCCGCGCCAAACAATTCTTTTGCACGATCACGAGCAAGGTTCTCAACGATATCTACATCTTCACAGCCACCATAATAACGTTTGCCTGGATAACCTTCTGCATATTTGTTCGTAAGCACGGAGCCCATAGCTTCCATTACGGCTTCGCTAACGATATTCTCTGAGGCAATAAGCTCAATGTTGGCACGCTGACGTTTCAGTTCCAGTTCCATCGCTTCCAGTACTGCCGGGTCACTCTTACGCAATTGTTCCATGTTCTTATTTCCTCCCTAGTGTGTGTAGATATGTTGTATTTAAGTAGAAACGATTTGCCCGCCATAAAGAGACTTAGGTCTACGTTTCTGCAAAAAATATAAAAACTAAAGTTCGTTAATCACAAAACTGTGAACCACTTTGTTCTGGAGCACGATATACCGCACGTTCCCCGCCAATTAGTGGGGGTCTGGTCCATGCCGCATTCACTCTGGCTGCTCCAATGTATCGTAGAGTCGGACGGAAAGGAACGGCTACCCGCCGTAAATGCATTCCTATCAGTGTCTCGCCAATATCTAAACCAGCATGAGCTTCTATCGTTTCCGCCAAAACAGGATCTTTCATAGCGTGATAAGCAGCCGTAGCCATCGAACCTCCAGCACCTCGTATAGGTACAGCTGATACTTCCTTCAGACCAAGTGACTCTAGCAGAGAGCGTTCCATGACAAGTGCACGATTTAAATGCTCGCAGCACTGATACACCGGATGAAATCCTTTTTCCGCTGCTACTAAACGAACACCTTCAAGCAGTTGTTCTGCAACTTCAAGTGCACCACCAGTTCCAATCCGGACACCAGCAACCTCACTTGTGCTCACTCCGACGACAACAATTTTGCCTGACCCAAGGTTACCAGCCTCCGCCAACTCCCTTAACACAGTGACGGTGGCTTCAGTTAATGATAGCTCCACTACTTCGTCCATCACTCTACCTCCTCAAACTTCAAACAAGCTTATTTTAAACAAAAAAGAGCAGTCCGCAGGTAGCTGCGGATTTGCTCTTTTGCCCAGGCGACCGGCCGTTTATTCCGATGCTCCATCGTGGTTTGATCCACATTTGTCGCCAGTTACATCGGAACCGATTATTTGTAACTTCATCTTAAAGCAAAGTGAACTGAAAATCAACCATTTACAAATGGCGGAAGGTTTCCAGCTTATCCAGCAAACTGAATAGCGCAGTGCGAATCTCAGCAGCAGTTAGCTCATAGTCCTCACGCGTGCCACCAAATGGATCAGAAATATCGAAGCTCGGAATACGCTGGCGAATCTCAATCATCCGCTGCAGATCCGTTGCATTCGGTTCACCACCAAGGGCTAAGCTCAACTCCGCATCTGCGTAAAGGCTGTCCAATTCCTTGATATCTTCCGTCACCGCATCTTCATCATGCACGTATTCCTTCAATGTATAGGTTTTCGTTACAGCATCCGGAAAATACTGCAGCAAATGCTGCTTATGCCCACCCGTCAAGGTCAGCACAAGGTCGGCCCAAGCGACAGCTTGACCTGTCAATTGTGACGACTCCATTGAATCATGAATTCCTTCTTCCTGCAGTATAGCTGCAGCATGTCTTGATATAGAAGTACCGGAAATGGCGGATACACCTGCAGACCGCACTTCCAGGTCGATTCCACGTTCCTTCGCAAGCTTTCGTAAAAGCCCCTCAGCCATAGGACTTCGGCATGTATTCCCGGTGCAGACGAATAAAATATGCAGCATGTTTTGCACCCCCATGAAATTAAATATTCTAATGCCGTTATTGTATCAAAAGATGAATAGCAAGCCAAACCCCAGAAGTATTGCACCGCCTAGCGCTTCTCCATAATCCCCGAGACCACGACTGACATGCCGTCCAATTAGCAACCCTAGAATCGACATTAGTCCCCCGCAAGCACCGAAGGCTAAGATGGTCAAAAGTACTCCATTCACAAACATCCCCAGTGATACCCCCACGGAGAAAGAGTCAATACTGACACTGAGCGAAAGCAGTATCATCCCCCACAAGGTTCGATGATCCATAGCTCGCGAGCTTCCTGTATCCGGACGAAAGGAGTTGTACACCATATGCCCGCCCAAAAGAACTAGAAGACCTCCAGCAGCATAAGTCGTTACTTGACCTAACAGGTGTCCGACATAACTTCCTGTCAATAAACCCAGGAGAGGCATCAGCATATGAAAAACAGCAATGAGCAGACTCATTTGCAGAACATGCAGCAGACGAATACCTTTCATCCCGATCCCTACACCGAGCGAAAAGGCATCCATCCCTAATGCAACCGCCATTATAGTAATGGTAACAATCTGCCCCCATTCGGTATATACATCTCCTAAGCCCATGCTTAACCCCCCAAGTCCGAAATATCTTGTACAACAACGATATGCGGACAAGGGGGTATTCATGACTTCATATGGGAGTCATATACGAAAAAGCAATGCCGTGGTTATCCGGCGTCGATGACAGATCCGCCGGCGGCTTTCATAAGCCGGTTCATGATTGCAGCGCCGAGGCCGGTATACGGGCAAGCCTCGGCTAAGATGTAAGTCGCTCCCGCTTCATCGAAGCGCCGCAAGGCGGCATATAGGGAGCGAGCCCCTTCCTCCGGCGAGGATAACGAGCCGAGGGAAAGAACACAGGCGGCAGGGTCGGCGGGATAAAGGGCCTTATGCTCCTCGAAGATGAGCAAGCCCGTGACCTCGCCGTTTAGCTGCGCCGCCTGAAGTTGACTTGCGGCTTCGTCCGCCACGCGCTGCGGGGAAGAGCCGCGCACTACAGCAAGCCAGCCGCGCGGCGCGTAGTGCGTGTACTTCATGCCCGGCGCGCGCGGCGCCGAAATATCGCCAGCAGCATCCGCACCATGCTGCTCAATAGATGCGGAAGCCCTTTCGAAAGGCTCATGATTGTTAACATTCAGGCAATCCGCTGAAGATTGCGCGGTAGTTGCCTTAGCTGTGATTGGCTCAGCAGTACTGAAATCAATAACAGAGTTTGTCGTCCCCGAATCAGCCAAGACAGTAGCGGTTGCGGTAGCGGCAGCAGTTGTCTCAGCATTACCGGGCTCTGAGCTTACAGCTTCTGCTCCCACCACTGCAGCCAATTGTTCCGAAGTAATCCCGCCGGGGCGCAGCACAGCAACTTTTCCGTCAGGCTGTACCTGCACGACTGTTGACTCTAGTCCAACTCCAGCAGCACCACCATCAAGGACGCCATCAATGTATCCAGCCAAATCTTCCATCACATGCGAAGCTAATGTCGGGCTCGGGCGACCCGAACGATTAGCACTGGGCGCCGCAACTGGACAACCTGCGGCACTTATCAGTGCTAGAGCTACCGGATGATCCGGCATCCGCACACCAACCGTATCCAAACCCGCCGTCACACAGGGCGACAGTACACCTTCACGAACAGGAAGCACAACTGTCAGCGGACCAGGCCAATAAGCTGCCATCAGCGCGGCCGCCTTAGGATGCACCTCTACAACAAGCTCGTCCAAAGCTGCCGTATCCGCAATATGCACAATTAACGGATTGTCAGAGGGCCGTCCTTTTGCCGCAAAAACAGCCTCAACTGCCGCCGTATTTCGGGCATCCGCCCCTAGCCCGTAGACGGTTTCGGTTGTAAAAGCCACGGTTCCGCCTTCACGAAGCATTGTTGCTGCCTCCGCTATCGCCAGCTTGTCAGCTTCATTCGGCTGAAATACCTCAGAGTTCGTTCCCTCAGCGGAATTCAACTTCCAGTATACAGTCTCATCTCTATTTCCACTCCGCCGCTGAACGGCGAATAAAGGATTATTGTGTTCATTCATTCTCATCACAGGCTTTCTAGAAGATATAATTTAGCTTAGCAAAAAAACGGCCCCTGTAGGGAGCCGTGATAGATCTGCTTATAAAATAGTAACACATCTGGGGTCTTACGACCATAATCCACTGATCCAGTTCCAAAGGTTTTGCAGCAGCTCCCAGACGAAGAACCGTACCTCTGGCTCAGCAGCAGTTTCTCCTGATGAAGCACTTCCTGCCGAGGAATCAGCCTGCACTGTTTTTGCAGCTGCTGATTTCACCTTAGCACTGTTATCCGCACCAGCAGCGGACACTGTTTTTGTACCTTTGTCAGCAGCAGGTGCTGCCGCATCTCCAGAGCCTGCATCGATAAAGCAAAGCGGAGGAAACAGTACACACCACCAATTTTGCCCCTTGCCCGCACCAAGTGTGACCCGAACAGCTTCATACTCCCCAGCAGGATAGACGGTGCCACCGTATAATTTGGTTGGAAAAGGGACTACGCCCAGCTCCACTTTATAGGAATATTCAATGCCCCGTTTCTCCAGCTCTGATCCAACCAACGCGTTAAGCTCCGGCAGATGATTTCTAATCAGAGCACGTGCCTGCTCCAAGCTCTGTGGATCCTCAAGAGCGGATACCCACTGGTTCATTTGCTCCACAATTTTATCGCGAATTTGCCGTTTCACCAGCTGATCTTGCGCTCCGTCAGAATTAGCTAGAATACGTAACCGGATAGATTCTTGGGGAATAGATACTTCAGCTACTGCAGCATCGGTTTTTTGACCTTCCCAAGCCATCATGAGGACCATAAAAAAACAAATTAAAATGGCAGTATACTTAAAAGTTACACGTAAGGAATCTCTTTTATCCATATGATTATCGTTCATTTGTTGCAGCCCCTCTCCTCTTAACTCTCATGCTAGTAGTATGCCCGGAGATAAGAGACTGCAAACCTATGAATCTATTAAATTTATAACTTCAATGCCAGCTCCTTATGCAGCTGCAAATCTTCCTCTACATCCTGCCCATAAAGATGCACGCTCATCACGACCCCCATGCTGGCCATATTAATCAGAAGAGACGTGCCTCCATAACTGATAAACGGAAGTGTTATTCCTGTCAACGGCATCAGACCGATAAAAGCTCCAACATTCTCAAGAATTTGATACAACAGCATAGCCGTAATTCCAATGATTAGAAATGGTCCGCTACGCTCCTTACTCTCGAGAGCAATCAATATCATCCGATGCAGCAAAATAAAAAAGAGCAAGAGCAGCAGCGCAGACCCCACAAATCCAAACTCCTCGGCAATCTGCACGAATATCGCATCCGAATAGGTATATGGGACACGATTATTCTGCACAGAGCTGCCCTGCATATATCCCTCTCCACTCATTCCCCCGGAGGCTATAGCTATTTTGGCATTTTTCGTGTGATAGCTTGCCTTATCTGTCGCTAAATCAGGTACCAGCCAAGGGTCAAACCGCTCCACTAAATGATCCTTACCAATGCCTTCAAAAAATTTGACTGCCTCATCATGATAGTTTATGTAGCTCAAAATCCCAGCAAGGCCGATCCCACCCACTATAAGCAAACCGATGAGTGCATGCGACAATTTGATATTCCCGATCCATAGAAGCCCAATCAATATTACGATGTAGCTAAGGGCATTTCCCAAATCATTTTGCATAATGACTATACCAAATGGAATGAACGTAAGAATGGTGAGAGGAACAATCCCTTTCCAGAAGGTTAAGGTAGACCCTTGTTTTCGAATTAAGATCGATGATAAAAAAAGAATTAATACCAATTTAAACAGCTCGGCAGGCTGAAACCTAAGTCCACCGATCTCAAGTCCCAATTGAGCACCGTTCTCTACTTTACCAATAAAACTAACCGACACTAACAAGACTAAGCCCAAGAGATAAATATAAAGTGCATGTTTAACAAATATCTTAAAGTCCACAAAAGCGAGCACAATAAAAACTACAAAACCTAAAATATAGTATTTAAGCATTTGTAAATGAAATCCATCCAATTTCATCGGAGGCGTTATTCTTCCATTGGTTACACTGTATATTGAAAAAATACTAATCACCATCAGCAAAATCAGAACAGTAACAATTACCTTATCAATCCTTTTGAACTTTTGAAGCATCTGCAAGCCCCTTACTCTGTTAAGGTTTCAACTCTCCTCTCTCAGGGAAAGTCGTTCCTTTCTATTGTAGAACATTCGTGAATATAATTCCAAATTTATGTAGCCAATCTATAAAATATCTTTCTATTAAAATTACACTCTGACGTAATTTTACTCTATGATCCAAACCTATCGGACTCCGTAGACTTTATTTATGAATTTATTGCTCCACGGGAACTTTTGCGGACTCCAGAGTCGTTATTACTTGCCATTTTGCAGTAAATCCAGTCTTTTTGATCAAATAACGTCTTTGCGGTCCGATACTATCCAATAAGTAGTTAATATTCGAATATAAGGGCATCTGAGTCCGAGTCAGGATACAAATACGAATACGATACAAATACAAATACGAATTGCTTCCAGCTTGCTTACCTGAAACGGCCCGTATTACGTATTACACCAATCCGACGAAGCCGTGCTCCATCAAAAAGAACCGCCAGCACCCCTATTAAACAATAAGGACCTGACGGTTCTACTTTATTTCGTGGTTACACCTGTTTGGCAGCTGCATAAGGAGTAGGTTTAGGAAAATCCTCTTCCACTTCTTGCCCGTGCAGGCGCACACTCATTACCAGCCCGATGCTGGCCATGTTGATAAGCAGGGATGTACCCCCGAAGCTGATGAAAGGTAACGTAATACCAGTCAATGGCATCAAGCCGATAAATGCGCCGATATTCTCAAAAATCTGATACAACATCATCGCGACAACGCCGACAATCAGGAAAGGGCCAGCTCTATCCCTAGACTCCAGCGCAATCAGAATCATCCGGTGAATCAAAATAAAGTACAGCAGCAACACAAACGCAGAACCTACAAACCCAAACTCTTCAGCAATCTGCACAAAGATAGAATCTGAATACGTATATGGCACCCGATCCGTCTGAACGGAACTGCCGTTCATGTAGCCTTCGCCGCTCATTCCACCTGAGGCAATCGCCAGCTTGGCGTTTTTAGTATGATAAAGGGCTTTGGCTGTCGCTTTGTCTGGAACAAGCCAAGGATCAAAACGTTCAATCCAGTGAGATCGTCCAATATCCGTAAGAAAGGTTTTAATTTCATCGTGATAATGGATATAACTCATAATTCCCGCAATCGCAGAACTAGCCACGATGACCAGCCCGATTAATGCATGCGTGTATTTAATATTGCCAATCCACAACAGACCCGCAAGAATCACAACGTAAGACAAGGCATTCCCAAGGTCATTTTGGGTAAGGACAATAAGGAACGGAAACAAGGTCAGAAGGCCGAGCGGCACAACATCCCGCCAGAACAGAAGCTTACTCTTATTCTTGCGGACAAGCATGGCCGCCAGAAAAAGAATTAATATCAGCTTGAACAGCTCAGCAGGCTGCAGACTCAGTCCTCCAGGCAGGGTCAACCAGCCTTGTGCATTATTTTTAGTCTCGCCCAAAAAGCTGACGAGCACCAGCATCCCTATCCCAAACAAATAAATATATATCGCATATTTCACTAAAATTCTGTAATCCAAAAAGGTCATTCCAATAAAAGCTACAAAACCAATAGCATAATACATCATCATACGAATATGATGTCCGTCCAGCTTCTCTCTTCCATGAGTAACGCTATATATGGCGAAGATGCTGACCACCATGAGTAATAACAGAACGACTACAATAGCACCATCAATCTTTTTAATCTTCTGAAGCACGCTCTGCCTCCCTACTCTATATCTGGGCTTTCTTTATGATCCCCTAAGAAATCCTGCTAAATTCTATTGTAAAGGAAGTCGGATTGAAAATACAATTTCTCTACCCCGGACAAAGGAACCCTCTGCAAAGCAGGCAATATTATTTCGTTATGCCTAGCACATGACGCGGGATTCCAGCCAGATCATTAATGGTGATAATCTCCGTCCAATGGCCCGCTGCCGCAAGGAGTGCAGCGACTTGCTCAGCTTGACCGAAGCCAAGCTCAAAGCCGATCAGGCGCGGCGGTGCCGGGAGCAGCGTCAGCTGCTCCATCATGCGGCGGTACGGGTCCAGCCCGTCCGCTCCGCCATCCAGCGCAGTGCGCGGCTCATGGTCGCGCACCTCACGCTGCAGCCCGGCGATATCCTCGCCGGGGATGTATGGCGGGTTGGAGACGAGAATATCCGTCTCCATCCCCGCGAACGGCTCGAGCAGATCGCCGAGCCGAAAATCCACAGCTGTGCCATTGCGCAAAGCGTTGCGCTCGGCCACAGCCAGAGCCGCCGGCGAAATATCGCCGGCGCAGACCCGCCACGCCGGCGCTTCCGCCGCCAACGTGACGGAGATCGCACCGCTGCCGGCGCCGATATCGACGGCGGCCAGCGGTCTTGCGGCGCGCACGTCCCCCGCGCCGCCTCCGTTGCGGGCCGCAGCGCCGCCCGCGCTATCCAGCGCCGCTTCGCCCGGCGTTACAACGCCGTCCGGCCAAAGCTCCGCGCCGTAACGTAAAATCGCCTCGACAAGCAGCTCCGTCTCCGGCCGCGGAATAAGCACGTCAGGCGTCACCTCAAAAGGCCGCCCGTAGAATTCTTGCTCGCCGATGATATACTGCACCGGCTCACCAGCGCCCCGGCGGGTAACTCCCGCCTCAAATGCTTCCTTAACCGCAGCTGGAAAAGGATCTGCCAGCGCCATGTAATAAGCTGCGCCAGACACTCCAAGCACATGCTCCAGCAGCAATTGTGCACTGCGCTGCGGTTCATTGCAGCCGCTCCGGCTCAAAAAAGAAGAAGCCTCCGCAAAGGCTTCCCGGATGCTTTTGACTTCCGACATGACATATACGCCATCGTTCAAAGCATTATTCTCCATTATCCATATTATCCATCAAGTCAGCTTGTTCAGCGATTGAAAGGGCTGAGATAATTTCAGTGATTTCTCCGTTCATAACCTGCTCCAAACGGTGCAGTGTCAGGCCAATACGATGGTCTGTAACCCGGCTCTGCGGGAAGTTATACGTCCGAATGCGCTCACTACGGTCACCCGTACCTACTTTGCTCTTCCGTTCACCAGCATACTTCGCTTCTTCTTCCTGCCGTTTCATATCAGAGATACGGGCACGAAGCACTTGCAGCGCTTTTTCTTTATTGGAGTTCTGTGACTTACCGTCCTGACAGGTAGCAACGATGCCTGTAGGTACATGGGTTACACGTACTGCAGACTTGGTCGTATTTACAGACTGTCCGCCTGCACCACTTGAACAGAAGGTATCCACACGAATATCTTTATCATGGATCTCGATCTCAAAAGCCTCAGCTTCCGGCATCACAGACACCGTAGAAGTAGAGGTATGAATACGACCTCCGGATTCGGTCGCTGGGATACGTTGTACGCGATGCGCACCACTTTCGTATTTCAGCTTACTGTATGCACCACGGCCGTTAATAAGGAAGATTACCTCTTTGAATCCACCAAGATCACTCGCGTTAACATCCATTAACTCAACGCGCCATCCTTGTGCATCAGCATAACGAGTGTACATCCGGTAAAGGTCTGAAGCGAACAATGCTGCTTCATCACCACCCGCTGCACCACGAATTTCAACGATTACGTTCTTATCATCATTCGGGTCTTTAGGCAGCAGCAATACGCGGATTCTCTCTTCCAGCTCCACTTGACGTTTGGAAAGGTCATCAATTTCCATCTTGACCATTTCTTTCATCTCATCATCAAGCTTTTCGCCTTGCATCTGCTTAGCAGCTTCAAGCTCTTCCATTACACTCTTATATTCAGTATACGCCTCAAATGCGGGCTGTAGGTCTGATTGTTCTTTGGAATAGTCCCTCAGTTTCTTACTGTCGTTTGCAACATCCGGATCACAAAGCAGTTCACTGAGCTTCTCATAGCGGTCCGCCAGGGATTGCAATCGGTCCAACAAGGGAATTCACCTCTCCTGATTCAATTTCAAATTCGCAAATATAACATCAAATTTGTACTGTCATAAAAATAGATATACGACTTTATATTATACCAAAGATATTGTGAAATGGCTACAGTTCCGTACGCACAATACCTTAATAAAAAGCTTATATTTTTAAAAAGGATCATCCCAGCAATAGAAACTCCCACTGCTCGAGATGACCCCTTTATCATTCGTACACTTAAAACTTCTTAAACGTTAAAACGGAAATGCATTACGTCGCCGTCTTGCACCAAATATTCTTTACCTTCAAGACGTAGTTGACCACGTTCCTTCGCACCGTTCATGGAACCAGCTGCCACAAGATCCGCGTAAGCCACTACTTCAGCACGGATAAATCCGCGTTCGAAATCTGTATGAATCACACCGGCAGCTCCAGGTGCTTTGGTGCCGCGGCGAATCGTCCACGCCCGAACTTCCTGAACGCCTGCTGTGAAATACGTATACAAGCCAAGCAGTTTATAAGCCGCTTTAATCAACCGGTTAAGGCCGGATTCTTCCAGTCCCAGCTCTTCCAGGAACATAGCTTTATCTTCGCCTTCAAGCTCAGCAATTTCTGCTTCCACCTTAGCACTGATCGGAACCACTTCTGCACCTTCAGTAGCTGCGAAATCACGAACTTGCTGTACATAAGGATTGTCCTCAGCACTTGCCACTTCATCTTCACTTACATTCGCCGCATACAGCACTGGCTTCAATGTTAACAAATGAAGATCACGGATAATAAGCTTCTCGTCATCAGACAATTCTATACTGCGTGCAGGTTTATCTTCGTAGAGCACTTCTTTGACGCGTTCTAGCAGTTCAACTTCTTGAGCGTATTTCTTGTCGCCGCCTTTGATATTCTTACGGGAACGCTCAATCCGCTTCTCAATGCTCTCAATATCAGCAAGAATCAGCTCCAGATTAATGGTCTGGATGTCGCTGATCGGATTTACTTTTCCATCAACGTGGGTAACGTTCTCATCTTCAAAACAACGAACCACATGCACGATAGCATCTACTTCACGGATATGGGCCAGGAACTTGTTTCCTAGTCCTTCTCCTTTACTCGCACCACGCACGAGACCAGCAATATCAACAAATTCAAAAGCAGTAGGTACGGTCTTGTTCGGCTGTACCAGCTCAGTCAGTTTATCAAGACGTTCATCTGGAACTTCAACAACACCAACGTTAGGGTCAATGGTACAAAAAGGGTAGTTAGCGGATTCTGCTCCCGCTTGCGTTATCGCATTAAACAATGTGGATTTTCCTACGTTAGGAAGTCCGACGATTCCAGCTTTCAAAGCCATTTATATGACAACTCCTATTTTCAGCTAAATTGATCATCCGAATAAGCTATACGATCTAAACCATTATATATTAGAACATATTCGCCAGCAACACCGGATGTCAAGCAGATGTGTCCGAACGCGCAAGCTCTAATACCTTTTTTATCGCCGGCTGGTCCAGTAATGGCTTAGATTTATCTGGATCAACCTCCACATCAGGCACAGTCTTTACCTCTTCATTACAACTTCCATCAGAATTCAGACCCATTTCAAAGGAAAACCTGAATACATAACCGCTATTTGGCAATGCAACAACAAGCGGATCTATCCCTAGTCCATCCCCACCTGTCCTGCCGCCTACAACCGTTGCAAACCCGGTGCCTTTTGCAAAGGCTGCAAGACCTTCCGCTGATGAATACACAGAGCTATCAACCAGCAAATAGATTTTCCCTTCAAATCCAACAGATTTATTAGGAGTTACTACATCATTTATTTTTCTATATGTCTTGAACATCTTTAAAGCCTCAGATGGCAGATTAGGCAGTTGCTCATCTTTGATGCCGGAAATAGGTTGTTGCCCGGCTGTGATCTGACGTGCCTGCATAAAAGTCTCCGCATATTTGCCTCTTGTATAAAGGAAGTATGTATTATATTCGATAGGTTTATTAATCAACAGAGGAACAATATGAATTCTCCAATAATTACTGTTTCCTCCCCCATTTCCGCGGATATCTAATATTAATGTCTTATAGTCCTTTACCTCTATTAAAAAATCATGGATCTCGGAGCTGTCCATCTCCATGAGACTCCCGTCAAAGCTTTGCATACCGAGATAAGCGATTCGATCGGGCTCTATAATGACTTTTTTTACATTCCCAGAAGTCTTTTTTGTTACATCTCCTACTCCATCTCCACCATTATGCATATCGTTATTGATATCATTAGAGTTTTGCTGCTCCGTTAAAGGTTTCTGGTTGTAACGGGCCAATACGTTAGGCTGTTGAACCACGTCGATCCAAGGTTCATAACCAAAACCTGCTTGAACATAGGTATGTAGATACCAAGGATATTCCTCCTTGGATATAAAATTCGTATGCCCATTGTTTAATCTGCTAAGGACAAATCTCATTCGTCTCAAAAACTCATCATCCGATTTCACGGCTGCTATTTTATTGCGGTATTCCTCTTTTTTAGCAAGCCAATCCTCTCCATTGAGACGTTTATTCACCTCTAGGAAAGGATAGTTCTCCTCAATAATCTTCCACATGTAATCAAAATCTTCTAGCCTTTTTTCCACTGTCAATGAAGGCAACGCTACTTTCGATTGTTCTTCAACTACAGCTGAAGAGGCTAGCGGTGCAACCGGACTTGCCTGAACTTGCTCAGACTCAGATTTCTTCTTTCCTGGTAAATCGCCACTGTTGCAGCTAACCAGTAATAGTAATACTACTGCGGAAACAACCACCCACGATACAGTCCTTGGCCTCACCTTAATCCCCCCTTTTCTCTCTTTATGACTTAATCCATTTTCAGGAAGTTATTTTTTAATCATATTTTCCTAATCATCCTAAATCAAATATATTTATCACAATTATTTACATAATAATTCAGTAGAACAACAAAAAAAAGACCTCTTTCGAGGTCCTCACACTTATGGACTACAGATCTTTAGACATCGTGATGTCAGTTACGATATACCCCATTTTTTTGTATAGCTCAAAAGCGCGATTGTTCTGGCCGAAGACGTGCAACCCGATTTTGGTAACATTCATCTCCCGGGCTTCTTCATCGAGTGCGATCATAGCCTGCTTGCCATAACCCTTACTCTGGAACGGTTCAAAAACATAAAAATCATAAATGAAAGCCTCGCGGCCACCACGACCTTCACTTACGTTAAACCAGATATAACCCACCTGTTCATCACTGCTTATTTCTACTATGGAATATAGATAAGCACCATCTGTGTGCAGCCCTTTTGGCAAAGAGCGTGTTATAGCTTCCTCAGACAGCTTCATCGCGATCTCTGGATCCCAAGCACCGGCGCTGATCTTATCTTCCGCATAATCCCGGGTAGCTTGACCTAAGAAAAATTGAAAGGCCGACTCATCCATATGGATCAGTTTAATCATAATCTTACTCACTTCCTCGCTTCAATATTTACCATCCTATTTACGTATTAAACGGGAAGTTCCACGTAAAGTTGCTAAATCTGGAGCGCCAATACCAAACATTGCTATTTTCAGCTCCAGTTCTACCTGTGCTAATGCAGCATCCAGCGCCTCTTCAGAATCGACAGCCGGCCCTAACAGATTGCGGCCAAAGCCTGCCAGATCAGCTCCAAGTGCCAATGCTTTCGCTGCATCCACGCCATGTTTCAGTCCGCCGCTGCCAATCAAAGCGCCCTGCGGAGAAACTGCACGCACCTCTGTGATACAATCAGCTGTTGGAGTACCCCAATCCGCGAAAGCCTCCGCCGCTGCCCGCCGTATAGGATCTACACTGCGGAACTTCTCCACCTGACTCCAGGATGTCCCGCCTGCACCCGCAACATCAATAAAAGCCGCTCCTGCATTATAAAGACGTGCAGCTGCAACTCCATCAATGCCCCAGCCTACTTCTTTCACACCTACAGGGACTTCAAGTGCCCGGCATACCTTCTCTATCTGCGATAGCAAAGAGGCAAAACCAGTGTTCCCTTCCGGTTGAAAGACCTCTTGCAGGCCATTCAGATGTAGTACAAGAAAATCAGCACCTGCGATATCCACAGCCCGGCGACATTCCTCAATCCCAAAACCATAGGACAGCTGTACAGCACCAATATTGGCGATAACCGGAATATCAGGCGCTTGATCCCGCACATAAAAGGTTGCCGTAAGCTCAGAACGCTCCACTGCCGCCCGAACCGAACCTACACCCAGCGCCCAACCCCGACGCTGCGCAGCTGCGGCTAACCGGGCATTAATCGCTCCTGTAGCTGCACTGCCACCTGTCATCGAGCTGATGAGCAGCGGCGTACGCAGCTTACGATCCAAAAACGTAGTCTGCAATGATATATCGTCGAAATTCAGCTCTGGCAGAGCATTATGCTGAAATCTGTAATGTTCAAACCCTGTAGTCACACCGACGCCACCTACTTCCTCATTTAGGCAAAGGCGTACATGTTCAATTTTGCGTTCGCCTGTCTTCGATGTAGGTAATAAAGATCTTTTGTCAGAAGCCTCTGCAGCCGGTAGGTCCCTGCCATGATCTGCGCCAGACTGCCTAGTCGCATCATATGGCACGGCCTCTTCTGGCGTATGATTCATGCTGCGTTCCTCCTATTTCCAAACTCGATTTATTATAACATATCCCTACAGATGAATTTACAATATGAGGTTAGCGATTACAATTCTCCGGTTTCGTAATCATTAATTTCATAAACATCGTACTAATCGCTCAAACTCATTATAGCTAGCCGAATGTTATTTCATTACTGTTAAGGATATTTGGGCTGCTTCATTTCGCTCCACTAGGTGTTAATAGGTTGGTAATACACCGGAGCATAACAATCACAAGGAAGTGCTCTGCAATAATTTCAGGAGGAACTTCCATGAATTCAGATCGTCAGCAACCCATTTACCCCCATAAACCTAAAGAAATAAACTACACTCCCGGTTTAACTACGAAGAAACGTTCCGGTACACGCCGCCGTACACGGGTGTTATGGGCTTTCGTCATTCTAATCCTCTGGTTAACCGGCGTAATGATTTATCAGACACACAAATCTCTACCCAGCGGCATTTCCTATGAAAGCCCTATATACAAAACGAATCATGTATCCTTCTGGCACGACCTGACCTATTCGGACGGTACAGCCACGGGCACTCAAGAGAGTCAGATTCTTTCGAGGATTCTACAAATTATCGAGGAGTCCAAAGAATTTTTGGTGATTGACCTCTTTCTTTTCAATGATTATACCCATAAAGATCAGTCATTTCCTCCGGTCAGCCGAATGTTGACGGACAAGCTTATTTTACAAAAAACAACTTATCCTGAGATGGAGATCGTCTTCATTACAGATGAGGTTAATACCAATTACAACTCTGCACCCAATCATCTTCTGGAAGAATTGAAGGCTGCGGGGATTAAAGTGATTTTGACCGATGTAAATGCTCTACGCGATTCTACACCTGCTTATTCCGCTGTCTGGCGTACCTTTATTCAATGGTTCGGACAGTCGGGCGAAGGCCGGATTCCCAATCTTATGGCCAGCGGAGGACCGGATATTACCGCACGTTCTTATTTGAAGCTACTTAATGTGAAGGCTAACCACCGTAAGGTGGTTGTTAGTGAGAATACCGCTCTAGTCTCCTCAGGAAATATCCATGATGCCAGCGCCTATCATTCCAATATCGCTCTGGAAGTACAAGGCCCAATTATTGCTGATATTCTCCAGACGGAACAGGCCGCGGCCAATCTTTCGGAAGCAGGGCCACTACTCACTTATGAGCCAGACTTCACCAAGGAGAAGGATCAGCACTCTGAAGAATCTATGGAGGTCCGCTATTTAACGGAAGGAAAGGTATATAAATATGCACGGCAAGCCCTCCAATCTGCACAGAAGGGCGACACCATTTGGATGGGTATGTTCTACCTTGCCGATGATGCCATTCTCGATGAATTGGTAGAGGCTACCGAACGAGGGGCTACGGTAAAATTGATACTGGACCCCAATCAGAACGCCTTCGGCCGTGATAAAATCGGCATTCCTAACCGTCCAGTTGCCATGAACTTGAACAAGCGCACGAACGGAAAGATCTCTATTCGCTGGTACAATACGACCAAAGAGCAATATCATCCAAAGTTGCTCTTCATTGCCAAACAGACTGGAAGTTCCATCATTCTTGGCGGTTCCACCAATTTCACGACACGCAATCTGGATGACTACAACCTGGAGAATAATCTGTGGGTATCTGTAAAACAAGACCAGCCTCTTTATGCCGAGATGGAAACCTACTTCAATCGACTGTGGAATAACGAGGACCATGAGTATACTCTGCCTCTTGAGGCTTATCAGGGCGAAGTGACTTGGTTCAAGTACATTCTGTTCCGGTTGCAGACCACCTTGGGTTTAACTACTTTTTAAAGCAAAAACCACCGCAGATGAGGCATAACACCCTCTGCGGTGGTTTTTGGGTTATAGCAACGGTGACATAAGCCGAGCAGCAGATTCCAGTATACGGATCACCATACGCTTATTCATAAATTCTTCATGCTCAATCAAGCTGGTAGATAATAAATCCCGTTCAAAATCAGCAACAATACGAGCAACGCTCTCCGTCTGAATCAGTAGTGCATTCACTTCAAAGTTAAGGTGGAAGCTGCGCATATCCATATTGGCCGTGCCAATGGTCGCTATTTCACCATCAACGATAAGCAGTTTCGAGTGGATAAATCCCTTTTCATATTCATAAATCTTCACGCCAGCTTCCAGCAACGCCGGAAAATAAGAGTGTGAAGCCAGAAACGGAATCCATTTATCCGGCTTAGCCGGGAATAACAATCGCACATCTAAACCAGAAACAGCAGCTACACGCAGTGCAGTTAAGATGTCCTCATCAGGAATAAAATATGGACTGGCAATCCACACCGATTTCTCGGCAGAAGTGATCATGGAGAAGAAAATGTTTTTGAGCGCACGACGTTCGTTATCCGGCCCACTAGCAATAATCTGTACGGCACCATCACCTGTCATAAAGCGAAGCTGCGGAGTGAGATAGTCTTGCTCCAGTATTTTTTCACCCGTAGTGTGCATCCAATCTTGCAGAAAAATAATTTGCATCGTCCGTACCGCTTCGCCTCTAACCAACATATGTGTGTCACGCCAAAACCCATAAGTCTTACTGCGGCTTAAATATTCATCGCCTACATTGAGACCCCCCATGAATCCGACATCACCGTCGATCACAACAATCTTACGGTGATTCCGGTAATTCACACGACTGGAAAAAAAGGATGTTGAATTTCCGTACGAAGCCACCTGAACCCCGGCATCACTCATTTCCTTCAAAAAAGCTTTGGAAAGCTGAAAACTGCCAACGGCATCATACATAAATCTGACTGCAACACCGGCGCGAGCTTTATCGATCAGAATTTGTTTAATGCGTGTTCCAATGTGGTCCGCCCGGAAGATGTAATACTCCATATGAATGTGATGTTTAGCTTGACGGAGCTCCAACAATAACGTACCAAACGTCTCTTCACCATTAGTGAGGATACGTGTTTCTGATGCAAAGGAAATAGGAGTACGTGCTAAAGTTTTGGATAACAGCAGCAGTTTTTGGCGCGAGGGATCAAAGACTGACCAATCTTGGTGCGTACGTAAAGCGTCATTCTCAATTCTTTCGTAGGCCATAAGGTCTCTTTGTGCCTTTTTATCATATTTACGGCGTTTGAACACATTTTGCCCAAATAGAAAATAGAAGACCAGTCCCAGCACCGGGATCAACGCAAGCAATAAGATCCATGACATTGTTGTAGAAGGATTACGGTTCTCCATAAAAATAGCCAAGCTAATCGAAATGACTGTCAGAGTGGAGAAGATACTAATAATCGTTCCCGCAGTACTCCCAAAAATGCCGAAACCAAAATAATAAAATGCTATGAATGCCCCAATGATAATTATAGATTGAAGTCCTCTTCTCATACTCTACCTACCTTCTTATTCATACAAGCAACACGAAATTGACACATTTTATATATTACATGAAGAACACATTTCTTCCTAGCAAATTACTGTTTAAAGTCTATTTACGACAAAACTGTAACCCTTCTGTTCCGATATTTGTAATGCCTGGTTGTATAGAATATAATTATTCTGACCAATTAGTCAATTATAGAACCGGGTAGTCAGAAAGGAGGTTAATCCTTTAATGAATGATAAAACTGTTGATAAGCAGGAGCAGATTATTAAGATTGCTATGCAGCTATTCGCTGTAAAAGGCTCCTCGTCCACATCCATGCAAGAGATAGCTGAATTATGCGGGATTTCGAAGGGCAGTTTATATCTGGTATTTAAATCAAAAGAAGAGCTGGAGCGCAGTATCTTCCTTTATTGTTATCGGATGATTCGGGATCCCTTGTTACGTGAAGAACAGGAAACCCGACGAACACCACGTGAGAAGCTTAGGAATCAGATAGAAATTCTGCTAAGTCATGTGTACGAATTACGCGAGTTCTTGCAGCGTCAAATTCAGGAGGTTGCGGGCAAAGGATTTGATACTGAAGTCCCGGACTGGCTGCGTAGAAACAACGCTTCCTTCTTAAGATGGTTCCAGGTAAAAATGGAGTTGCTCTACGGAAAAGACGTCGTTCCCTATACCGGAGATTTATGTATGATCGGACATGGTCTCATCAAATCTTATATTGCGGTTATTTTTCGTAAGGATACGCAGGTACCTATTGCCGATATGGCAGATCATCTAATGAATTTAATGGATATGATCGTGTCTGGCTTGCTTACTAGTAAACAGGCTCCGCTAATCAACTCTGCTACTTTAGCAAACTGGATGGCGGAGAATGAGGAGAACAAACGAAAAAATCCATTACAGCTCATTAAAGAAATGAAGACTGCGATCAGTAAACTAGATAGTATAACATCCGAAGAAGCAGCCGATCTGCTGGAATCGCTCAACATTCTGGAAGGTGAAGTGCTTATCCCTCACCCGCGAAAAGCAATCATTCAGGGGATGCTGTCCAACCTCCAATCCTGCTCTGAGCTCACAGCAGAATTGGAAGAGCTGAGGAAGCTAATTGCCTCAATTCCGCACAATTCATGTGTATTTCGTTAATTGACTCTAAGAAGAGTTCGGTAGAGAGAAAGTCATGGATAGTGAGTATTATGATTTTTTATAATGGCGCCCTATTTCGTAAAGAAGAGGGCCGAGAGGAGCAGAAACGAAACTTATGAAAAGCTTAATTAATTTCTCGCTCAGGAACAAATTTGCCATTTGGCTTCTGACGATAATTATTGTGTTTGCCGGTTTATATAGCGGACTGACGATGAAGCAAGAAACCTTGCCTAATATTAGTATACCCTATCTTAGCGTAACAACCATTTATCCGGGGGCCGCACCAGAAGGCGTCGTTAATGATGTCAGCAAACCGTTGGAGCAAAAGCTCCGCAATGTGGATGGTGTAAAGACGATCACCTCCACTTCTTTGGAGAATGCCTCCAGTATCCAAATTGAATTCGATTATGGAACAAATCTGGATAATGCTACAGCAGCAGTGCGCGAATCACTAAATGAAGTCTCATTGCCAGACAATGTGCAGAAGCCTTCCATTTCCCGCTTTAGTCTTAGCTCAATGCCTGTTGTCTCCCTCAGTCTTTCTAACGGGGATACCCAGGATCTTGAGGAACTGACCCGTATTGCTGAGAACGATATTCGCCCGGCCCTGGAGGATGTTGAGGGTGTCGCTTCTATCCAAATCTCTGGTCAATACGTCAAAGAAGTATCACTCAAATTCAATCAAGATAAGCTCAATCAATATGGACTGACCGAAGATACCGTTAAAGGTATCATTCAAGGCTCTTCCCTCCGTGTTCCACTCGGACTATTCGAGATGGACAAGGCTCAAAAGGCAGTTGTCGTGGATGGCAACATCACTACCGTTGAGGATCTTAAAAATGTGACCATTCCGGTAATGCCAACTGGCGCTAACGCTGCTGGTGCTGGAGCTACTGGAGCTGCCGGCGTTGATGCTGGTGCTGCTAACGGAGCTGCTGGTGCTGGAAATGCTGCTACTGGCGGAGCTGCAAGTATGGGACTTCCAACCGTGAAGCTCGGAGAGCTGGCCACGATTGAGGTTGTGGGCAATTCCGAATCCATCTCCCGTACAAATGGTAAAGAATCGATCGGTATTCAGATTGTCAAAGCCAATGATGCCAACACTGTTGATGTTGTAAATGGTGTTAAAGACAAAACTGAAGAATTAAAAGCACAATATAAAGGCATTGACCTTACTGTTCTACTTGACCAAGGTAAGCCCATTGAGGACTCCGTAAATACGATGTTGTCCAAAGCGGTATTTGGTGCCTTATTCGCAGTAATTATCATTTTGGTGTTCCTGCGGAATATTCGTTCGACGATTATTTCTATCATCTCTATTCCATTATCCCTGCTGATCGCAGTACTGTGTCTGCGGCAGATGGACATTACGCTTAATATGATGACACTGGGAGCGATGACGGTCGCGATTGGGCGGGTAGTCGATGACTCGATTGTAGTCATAGAGAACATATATCGACGGCTCTCCTTATCTGGTGAGAAACTGAAGGGCAGAGAATTAATCAGTGCGGCCACACGTGAAATGTTCGTGCCTATCATGTCCTCTACAATTGTAACCATCGCGGTGTTCTTACCACTTGCTTTGGTTAGTGGTATGGTTGGTGAGCTGTTCTTGCCTTTCGCTCTAACCATGGTCTTCGCCCTGCTCGCTTCATTAGTAGTTGCGATTACCCTAGTTCCTGCAATGGCTCACTCGTTGTTCCGTAATGGATTGAAAGGTAAAAAAACTCACAGCGAGAAACCAGACAAACTTTCTGCTGGTTATCAAAAGATTCTGAACTGGTGCCTTTCTCATAAGCTCGTTACGTTTGGAGTTGCCGTTCTTCTCCTTGCAGGCAGCTTGTTCTTAATCAAACCTATTGGTGTAAGCTTTATGCCATCCCAAGAGGATAAAACCGTAATGCTTACTTATTCACCAAAGGCTGGACAACGGATTGAGGAAGTTCAAGAGCAAGGTCTGAAAGCTGAAAAATACATTTTAGCGCAGAAGCATATAGACAAAATGCAATATTCCATTGGCGGCGGAAGCCCGATGGGTATGGGTGGATCCAGCAATTCAGGACTATTTTTTATCGTTTATGATAGTGACACTCCTGATTTTGAAGCTGTTAAAGAGAAGCTTATTGAAGGTTTGACCGCAGAAGTGCCAGATGGTGTATGGGGTGACATGTCCGCTCTGATGAGTGGAGGCATGGGTGGAAGCACTCTGACCGTGAATGTATTCGGAGATGAACTGGATCAGCTGAAGCCGGTCGCGGATGAGATTGCCTCAATCGTACAGGCTGACACCACTAATTTCAAAGACGCAGAAACAAGTCTCAAGGAAGCTTACGATCAATATACGATTGTAGCGGATCAACAGAAGCTTAGCTCCCTTGGACTTACAGCCGGACAAATTGCGATGAAGCTGAGTCCAGCAGGCACACGTCCAGTGCTCACAGAAGTAGAATTGGACGGCAAGAACTACAAAGTCTATATCGAAACAGATAAAGAAACGTATAAGAGCATTAAAGAAATGGAAGAGGCTACTTTGACTTCCCCACTAGGCATCTCCGTGCCAATCGGGCAAGTCGCTAAAATTGAAAATGGCTCCTCCCCTGACTCGATTACTCGTATGGACGGTAAAATGAAGGTAGATGTTACTGCCGAAATTATTTCGAGTGACGTGAATAGCGCTTCGAACAGCGTGAAAGAAAAAATAGACGCTATGGAATTGCCTGATGGTGTAACTGTTACCTTCGGCGGTGTAACCGAGCAGATTAATGATACGTTTGGTCAATTAGGAATTGCTATGGCGGCTGCTATTGCCATCGTATACTTCGTGCTTGTGGTTACATTTGGCGGTGGATTAGCACCATTCGCTATCCTGTTCTCACTTCCTTTCACAGTGATCGGGGTACTCGTTGCCCTTCTGATCGCTGGGGAAACCTTAAACGTGTCCTCGCTCATGGGTGCGCTGATGTTGATTGGTATCGTAGTAACGAATGCGATTGTCCTTATCGACCGCGTTATTCATAAGGAAAAAGAAGGCCTCACTACGCGTCAAGCCTTGCTTGAAGCAGGTGGCACACGTTTACGTCCAATCCTGATGACTGCACTTGCAACGATTGGTGCATTGCTGCCATTGGTTACTGGACTTGAAAACAGTGCTGGAATTATCTCCAAGGGCCTCGGCGTGACCGTAATCGGTGGTTTGGTCAGTTCCACGCTGCTGACACTTGTAGTAGTGCCAGTCGTGTATGAATTCCTGATGAAATTCCGCAGCAAAAAGGTAATTGATTAGAACTATGATGTGAACAAGTAAATAGGCTCAAACGAGAGGCTGTCTCCAAAGTAGTGAATTCTACTTATGAGGCAGCTTCTTTTTTTTAGTAAAAGGCTGCACAGCGGATTCTTGCCTTAGCCAATAGACTGTGTGCTGTGCCAATTGTTCAACGCCATTAGGTTGGGTGGTGAGTAGGGAGAGTTGAGCGGTGAAAAATACGTGATGAGTGATAGCTGATGTACTGTGGGTGGTGGAGGGCGATGTACTGTGGGTGCTGTATGATATGCGAAATGCAGTGGGCTATGAACGGTGGACGAAGTACCGTGAACGTTTGCGATGTGCGGTATACAGCGGGTGATCTGCGTGGGTCGTTTGGACGGCGTACATTTGTGTTTACTGCGTTCTGTGTTTGGGCGATGTGCGGAGTGGATATCAAACTAATTAGGGAAAAAATCCCTGAAAAAAGCCAATATTCGCTCTAAATGAACGAAATTAGGGAATTCCTCCCTGATAATAAGGGGGATTTCTTTAATTACCGCCGAATCAGCTATATTTTAGGGAGGTTTTCCCTAATTATTAGTCTAATGACCAGAAACTCTAGAATTTCAGGGAGAAATTGCCCAATTATTCTATCGGCGCTTGAGTTAGGCAACAATAAGGCGCTTCGGTTGGTACTTCAATTACTACTTCAGTTGGTGCTTCAGCCTCTACTTCTATCGGAGTTTAATTAGATCATCACTAGGATGCTTCCCACGGTACTTCTATTTGTGCTTCTACAGAGCTTCTATTAAAGCTTCATATCTACTTGACCAGCACGCAAAAGCCCGACCTATCAATTAGGCCGGGCTTTCTAATATTAAATGCTTGTAGCTGCACTGCTCTCCAATGAAGCTCTCCAGGAACGAAGCATTTGCAGATCAAGTGGCAGAAATTCCTCAAGCATATGTGAGAGGCCTAGATATAGCGGACTATCCGTTGCTGCATTCAGTTTCTGACAGAACTGCGGTGTCCATTGCAGTAGATGCTTTTCCAAAAAGGACTCCTGAATATCAAGCAGCTCCATAGCACTTCTTATTGAAAAGCTATTGTAAAGCATACGCTCATGCATGACTGCCATAAATTCGAGCTCAATAGCAATATGATCATCGGCTTCACCATTACACTTATTGAATACAATTCCAGCGGAGGTGTACACATCCGCAAGCACGTTACAGAAATCCTCCGAGCGTCCTAAAATCGCTGCTTCGCGCAATTTAAAAGAACTAACGGACTGTTCTTGCATAAGCCGTTTATATTCTTTGCTCTCTTTCTCGCATATCATTGGCAGCTTGTTCGGTTCCTGACTCAAATAGCGCTTCAGCTCCCGACCGCCTTCCGTCATCTCAGCCGCTACACTCATCTGGCGATTGCGGCTCCATTGAGCCACTAGAGAGAGTGATGGTTTTCTACCCAAAAAATCCACTAAAAGCTGATATATTAATCCCCGACTTTCCAACCAACGGCTAAAAGCCTCCGGAACGGTGAGCGATGGAACAGTATGTGTACTCATTTTGCAAATCCTCCTCAATGGTTTCCCGGTCACTCTCCGTCACATTACCGACGTGCGGTTTCCGGTATCCTATCTGTTTTCGCAAAAGTGAACGTTAAAACTAATCCGCACCTAGATTATATCGGATATTAAAAGCGCTTTCCGTGAGCATTCTATGTCTAAAAACTTTATTTGTCGTACTTTTGTCACACTTTCCGTTGTTCAATATGCGTTATCTTCTTATCTAGTTTGTCCAGTTTTATGTAATGAAACCCTGTCGTCCAGAACTTTGCTCATTGACGTGAATCCAAGCGATCTTTAAAATTCTAAACAAGTATAAACAACTTTGCGTTCTGTCCTATTAGGGACGTTATGCGTGTATACGAGAAAGTATAAGAGCAATTTATCAGCCAGATTTAAAGGAAGGGAGCAACGCCATGGAGCCGCTGACGGACCCTTTTGGACGTTTACACGATTACATCCGCATTTCGGTTACCGACCGCTGCAACCTGCGTTGCATCTATTGTATGCCAGCGGAAGGGATGCAATTCCAACCGCAGGACGAGATTCTGAGTTACGAGGAAATTACCGCAGTCGTTAAGTCGCTAGCCCCTCTTGGATTACGTAAAGTACGACTAACTGGTGGAGAACCTCTTGTCCGCAAAGATCTGGAAAAGCTTGTTGCTATGATATCTGCGATCCCAGGTATAGAAGATATTTCGCTGACTACAAATGGTTTAATGCTTCCAGCCAAAGCAGCACAGCTAAAAGAAGCCGGTCTGTCACGGGTAAACATCAGCCTAGACTCCTTACGGCAGGATCGATTTTCTATGATTACTCGTGGCGGCGAAGTCGCCAAGGTATTAAAGGGGATCGAGGCCGCACAAGCCGCCGGACTTCAACCGATAAAGCTTAACGTTGTATTGATGAAAGGAATTAATGACGACGAAATCAAAGACTTCATCTCCCTTACGCTGGAGAGTCCTCTAAATGTACGCTTTATAGAATACATGCCGATTGGCAGTGCTACTGATGCTTGGCGCCAAACTTATCTGCCTCTGGAAAGGGTTGTAGAAGCTTGTACTGAGGCTGGTTGGGAAACGGAAGCGGCAGAAATGCCCTCCGGGAATGGCCCTTCCCAGAATCGGCGGGTTGTCGGAGCCCTTGGTACATTCGGCCTGATTCATCCGGTGAGCGAGCACTTCTGCGATAATTGCAACCGCCTGAGACTTACCGCAGATGGGCACATCAAAGCTTGCCTGTATTGGGCAGATGAATACAATGTCCGTCCTTTAATAAGCGATCCTGCTGCTGTGCAGGCCTTATTCCGGAAAGCGCTGGGCAACAAACCCCATAATCATGAAATGGCCTTAGCTCTGGAGAAAAAAGCACAGAGCCACACGCCGACAGCTCGGCGCATGTCTCAAATTGGTGGATAAACGTTCATCCCGGTATTATAGTTCCTCTTTTGATTGCATAAATACAAAAACGCCGCTTTCCCACTGAACAATCTGGGAAAGCGGCGTTGTGCTTAAAGCTTAGCGATGAGCTATTCAATCACTATTAGAGAGATAGAGCTTCGAGCAGCTTAGAAATAGTCGCCGCCGCCTCGGCTCTTGTAGCCTTTTTCTCAGGACGGAAGGTATTGTCTTCGAATCCACCCAGAATACCGGCTTCAGCTGTTTTTCACATACAGCAAGTTTATTTCATTCGTACTGGCAAGCTCACCTTGAACGCTGTCCCATCCCCCGGGCGACTATTTGCAGTTACCTTACCTTCATGCAGCTCAACGATTTTTTTAACCAATGACAGACCTAGTCCACTACCGCCACCACTTGCGGTTCTAGCTTTATCTGCCTTATAGAAACGCTCGAAGATCCGAGGCAGATCTTCCTCCGAGATGCCAATCCCGCTATCTTGAATCTCCACCTCTACCTGCTCATCGACCATGCGAAGGCTAATATGGATGCAACCGTTCTGCGGAGTAAACTTGATACTGTTATGCAGCAGATTAGTCCAAACCTGACTCATTAAATCTTTTACAGCAGATACATTCACTTCTTCCAGTTCAGCCTCTACCTCTATTTTTTTCTCCAACCACTGTGGTTCAGAAGCCAGAATCGTATCTCTAAGCTGCTTATCCAGGCGGTAAATCTGATTTTCAAACGGAAAATTGCCCGATTCAAGCGCGGACAGCTTCAATAAATTATCACTAAGCCCAGATACACGGGTACTCTCAGCCACTATAATATTAAGGTAGTGCCTCCTGCTCTTCACACTCAGAGTTTCATCCTGCAGTGCAAGAGCAAACCCCCGAATAGAGGTTAGCGGAGATTGAATTTCATGCGATACATTAGAGATAAAATCCTGACGCATGGTCTCCATCTGGCTCAGTTCGCTGGCCATTACGTTGATACTCTCTACAATCTCACCGAAATCACCGTAGTCCTTAGTATTATCCAGTACCACATTGAAATCGCCCTTAGCAATCCGCCCTAAACCTTCGATAATCGATTTATAAAAAACACGTTCCCAGCCCCGGAATAACTTGGAGGTTACCAATGCCATCAAAAACAAAATCACAATTCCGACCATCACGCCGATTAACTGGGTCAAATACTCCGAAGAGGGGCGTCCAACCCTGCCATATATCCAGTTCATCAAGAAATAAGCTGCACTCCAGCTAATCCCAACACCACCGAAGTAAATAAAAGTCATCCCAATCCGCTTAAGAAGCTCCTTAAACCGGTTCATGCCTCTGCCTCCAGCCGATAGCCTAATCCGCGGATGGTACGAATAACAAACCCGTATTTATCAGGAGCGAACCGTTCGCGTAAACGGTTGATATGCACATCGAGCGTCCGCTCATTCCCTTCAAAATCATAACCCCATATCTCTTCGATTAGCCTGTCTCTAGTCAATGTCTGCCCCGGATAGCTGCCCAGCTTAAATAACAGTTCAAATTCCTTAAGCGGCAAGGTGACTTCTCCATACTCTGAGGATACCTCGTAGGTTTTACGATTCATTCGCAGCCGGCCAATCCCCACACTTTGTGCAGCAGAGATTTGGTAGCGTTTGAGCAGCGCCTTTACTCGCGCAATAAGCACCACTGGCTCAAAGGGTTTGACGAGATAGTCATCACTTCCCAGCTCAAAGCCCTTCACAATTTGTGAGGTCTCTCCCTTAGCCGTCAGCATCAATATCGGAAAATCATAGGTTTGGCGCATCTTCCGGCACAGCTCCCAGCCATCCAAATTGGGCATCATCACATCAATAATGGCTAAGTCTATGTTATGGCTCTCCAGAATCTGAAGAGCCTCCAATCCATCAGAAGCTCCATAGATGTCATCCATCCCCTCAGCTCTCAGAAATACTTCTACCAATTCGCGGATGTGCGGATCGTCGTCCGCTACTAGTATTTTTGTCATGTATCACTGGAGCCTCCTCTTCATTGTCTTGAATCTCAAGGTTATTCATCTGCAGCTGCTGGGTGGCAAATTCACGATATAGCTCATGGTTTTCCAGCAGTTCTTCATGTCTTCCCATCCCGGTAATCTGGCCCTTTTCCATAAAAATAATCTGCTCAGCATTTACAACAGTAGCCAAACGGTGCGCAATTACAATCGTAGTCCGGCCCTTCATCAAATTGGACAGTGCCTTCTGCACTACGGCCTCTGATTGGCTATCCAGACTGGAGGTCGCCTCATCAAGCATAAGAATCTTTGGATTCCGCAGCAGCGCTCTAGCAATAGCAATCCGTTGCCGCTGTCCACCCGAGAGCTTCACACCTCTCTCACCGACATCCGTATTATATCCTTCAGGAAGCTCATCGATAAAGCCATCTGCATAAGCCATTGCTGCTGCTGCGCGCATCTCCTCCATGCTAACGTCTCGATCCAATCCATAGGTTAAATTCTCAGCAATCGTACCTGCCAACAATGGGCTTTCCTGTGAGACGTACCCGATCAGTTTCCGCCATGAGCGTAATGAGAAGGTTGACACTGGTTTATCGCCTAGCTTAACCATACCTTTCTGAGGCTCATAGAATCGTTCGAGCAGTGAAAATAATGTAGTCTTGCCTCCCCCGCTCGGTCCAACAATAGCCGTCACCTGACCCGGAAGCATCCGGAAGCTTACATCGGTTAGCACATTCTCACCATTTTTATATCCAAAGCTTAGATCTTCTACCGAGATAGGACCCTCTGCACCGTTCGCCTCTTCCTGGCCCTCATATACCTCCTCTTCTGCTGCCAGGGTTTCAATAATGCGCTCTGATGCCCCTTTAGCTTTCTGAATCTGTGTAAAGAACGTGGTCAATTGAGTAAGCGGCATAATAATCTGAATAAGATACAGGATAAAGGCTACCAGCTCTCCAGCTGTCAAAGCCCCGGAAGATACCTGCATTCCGCCATAACCGATAATGACCACAAGTAACATCATAAAGACAAAAGAGACCAGTGGGCTGATCATAGCGCTGATTTTGCCTTCACGAATACCAAAGGAGAGCAGGTTCATAATTCCGGTTTTGCCTGCTTCGTACTCTTTTTTCTCTGCACCCGAGGATTTCACCAGACGGATCTCTGACAATACACCACTAAGTGTGGCGGTAAAAGAAGCTGTTTCGTCCTGCATGCCTTTGGAGATTTTGTACATCTGCCGTCCAAGTGGCACCAAAATCAACGCAGATAGTGGAAGAACGGTGAACAGAACAAGGGTCATCTTCCAGTTTAAAAATAACAGCACAGCAATGGAGCCCACAATGGAAATCACTCCGGTAAATAAGCTGGCCAGATGTTCAGAGATCAGCGTTTTGATGATCCCTGTATCATTCGTCATCCGGCTGACGCTTTCTCCTGTCCGATTATCATTGTAATAAGCTACTGGCAACACTAAAAATTTACGCCATAACCGGTCACGAAGACCTGCAACCATCTTCTGGCCTACATAATTCAGGAGATAGATAGAGATTCCCCCGGCGATCGTCTGCGCGATAAAAGCACCCGCTATGCCTGCAATTTGCAGCTTGCTGACAGAAGCCAAAGAAAAGCCATCCACCAGATTTTTGGTAAACATTGGGATCACCAGACTAACCAATGTCGAGATCATGCTTAGTGCAATGGCTATTGCCAATAAGCCGTATGAAGGCTTGGTTTCTTTTAATAATGTGAGGAATGGCTTCAGCGCCGTTTTCCCCTTAGCTTCGGATTTTTTCATGCAAAAACTCCCCTTTTCTTGGTGAATCTGCGAGAAGAATGTATCTTCTCTGTTTCGCTTAACCCCATCCTAGCCCTGAATTGTAAACTGAAGTTAAACCCATTGATTCTCTTTTATACAAACGTAGATAGGGTAATCCTCAGGCATATTCCTAGTAAGGAAGAGCAAACTCCTAACATTTCTGCCACCCGTAAACTTGTTATATGCGTTTTTTGTCACTTAGCGGATCAAATTTAAATAAACGTTAAAAAAATGTAAAAAAGTAAAAAAGGAAGTTTGTATCCCTTTTCAACACGTGTTACAGTGATAGAAGGGCCTAATATTGGTCAGTATATCCATGCAAGACATCTAGTGGGAAAGGAGTGACGCATTTGCGGAAAGGCGTTAACTATCCATCTTCTTTCACGTCTTTAAAATGGTTCAATTTTTTTGTATACGGAACCATGGTCCTCTTCTCCAGCTTCTTTCAACTATACCTGCTGGATGTAGGGATGAACAAATTAGAGATCGGTGCCGTATTTTCTATGGGTGCGCTAGTATCCATCTTTGCAAATCCATTCTGGGCAATCTGGACTGACCGATACCAGAATATCCGGAGAATCGTTTTGCTTATGTTAATCGGAACGTTAGTGTTATCCCAGCTTATGTTTCGGGCAAATACATATGAGATGATCTACATCTCCATTCTTTTGTTCTATTTCTTCCAAGGACCGTTATTTGCTCAGAGCAATACGATGATTCTCAGCTATATTGACGGAACTAACTATCGCTTCCGTTCTTTTCGGCTTTGGGGTTCATTGGGGTGGGCACTAATTGCAATTGCCGCCGGATTGGTCCTTGATTGGGCTGGTGTATCTATCTTGTCCTATCTGTTTGCAGGCTTACTATGTGCATCAATGTTATCCATTCTTGCATTACCGAAACTTAACCATACCATTGGCATGGCTCCTATGCCGTATAGAGGCTTCAGCAAACTAATTTATAATCCCTTTTTCTTGTGTTTCATATTGTTTGGTATCCTAGTTTCCATACCGAACACCATGAACACTACATTCATGTCTTTGTATATTACGGACCTAGGCGGCTCCAAGGGAATGATTGGTCTCGCAGTATTCCTCTCCTCTATTTTGGAAGTGGGTGTATTTGTTCTCTGCGACCGATTCCTTAAACGTAAAATATCTGTTCTGCTCGGCTGGCTTGCGCTGGTTAGCGCTTTATTCGTACTACGATGGTGGTTCATGGCGGACGCGACTACAGCCCTCCAAGTAGTGCTCATTCAAATTTTACACTGCATAACATTTGGTGGTTTCTTCTATGTAGGCACTCAACTGACCATGCTTCTTATTCCAAGACCTTACCGTGCTTCAGGACAAGCGCTCTACACACTGACTTGGAGCGGTATAGCCGGTATTGTTGGAGGAGTTCTCGGAGGGTGGATGTATCAAAATCTAGGGGCACAGAGCATGTATCAAGCGGGTGTCTTCTTGACACTGTTTGGAACGCTAGGCTTTACTTTCATGTGGCTCTTTGTAAACCGTGGAGGCTACCGGCCCCCTACAGAGGATGAGGAAGAACTCTCTCACATCGAAATATTATAAGCGAAAATATAAAAAACAGGCTCAAACGTACCTAAACGGGACGTTTGAGCCTGTTTTATTATAAAGAACCTGAACGAATCAAGTGTTAGCCTTGTTTTGGAGGCTGAAATGAACTCTTCAGTGAAACGATAAGATTGAATACGAGATGCCCAGGCGCCGAATATTTGCTATCTACATTAAAATAGCCATGACGGAAGAACTGGAATTTATCCTGAGCCACACTGTCCTTAAGCGCGGGTTCCACAAAACCTTGTAAGATTTCAATGGATTTAGGATTAAGCTGATCCAAGAAGCTAGGCTCCGCTTTCTCTACCGTGGAATCCAGACCTTCAACTTCTGCAGCTTCATCTACTTCTTCAGCAGAAATCAGTGGCTCGTATAAACGGAATTCTGCAGGCACAGCTTGACTAGCTTCTACCCAGTGCAGAGTACCTTTTACCTTACGGCCTGTAAATCCACTGCCACTCTTTGTTTCCGGATCATACGTACAATGCAGTTCAACAACCTCGCCATTCTCATCTTTAATGACTTCATTACATTTGATGAAATAAGCATGCTTCAGGCGTACTTCATTGCCGGGGAACAAGCGGAAATATTTATTGGGCGGATTCTCCATAAAGTCGTCGCGCTCAACATAAATCTCACGAGAGAACGGAATTTGGCGTACACCCATTTCTTCATTCTCTGTATTATTCTCCGCTTCAAGCCATTCTGTTTGGCCTTCCGGATAATTGGTGATAACAACCTTAAGCGGACGAAGTATAGCCATGGTGCGAGGCACAGTTAACTTAAGGTCTTCCCGGATAAAGTGCTCCAGCATTTGCAGGTCCACTAGACCCTGACTCTTGGAGATCCCTGCTTCGTACACGAATTTACGAATCGCTTCCGGCGTATATCCTCTGCGGCGCAGGCCGGAGATCGTTGGCATCCGCGGATCGTCCCAGCCATCCACATGTTTTTCGTCTACCAGCAGCTTCAGCTTACGTTTACTAGTCATGGTTTGAGCGAGATTCAGACGGCCGAATTCATATTGATGCGGAACAGAAGGCATCTCACATTCCGCTACGACCCAATCATAAAATGGGCGTTGATCTTCAAACTCAAGCGAACAAAGGGAGTGAGTTACTCCTTCAATAGCGTCCTCAAGTGGATGAGCGAACGTGTACATCGGGTAGATGCACCATTTATCCCCTGTATTATGGTGATGCGCATGAGTAATCCGATAGATGACAGGATCACGCAGATTAATATTTGGTGATGCCATATCGATCTTGGCACGAAGAACCTTCTCACCATCTTTGAATTCCCCTGCCCGCATACGGCGGAACAGATCCAAATTCTCTTCGATACTGCGCTCACGATGTGGACTGTTCTGTCCTGGCTCTGTCAGCGTTCCCCGCAATTGGCGAATTTCATCCGCGCTGAGGTCATCTACATAAGCTTTGCCTTTAGTAATTAATAATTCGGCACGTTTGTACATTTCTTCAAAATAATCCGATGCAAAACGCAGCTCTTCCCATTCATAGCCCAGCCACTTTACATCTTCCTGAATGGAGTTCACATATTCCGTATCTTCTTTGGCAGGATTCGTGTCGTCAAATCTTAGGTTAGTCTTGCCACCGAACTCGTCCGCCAGTGTAAAGTTAATCCAAATCGCCTTGGCATGTCCGATATGTAAGTAACCGTTCGGCTCCGGCGGAAAGCGTGTGACAACTTCTTTTACTTTACCCGTACGGAGGTCTTCGGTAATAACATTTTTAATAAAATTGGAGGGGGTAGTACGGTTCTCCACAGCTATCAACCTTTCGTTCTGTAGTGTTACACTACTTCTTGTATAAACATGTTTCCTACTAATATACCCGTTAACTGTAGATTGTTCAATAAAAGGGGGCACATGGCCTGGATCAATTTTTAGCATCTTTAGACCTTTTGACTTCTCTGCGGGCGATAGAGTAGCATGATAATCATAAGAAAAAATCCATAATCATACATAAGGCCTTGTGCCGAAAAGGAGGCAACTGCTTGTTTAATTATGTCATCGACGAAGAGCTTATCTTAAAGCCACTCATGCCTGAGCATGCTAGGCACATATTCGCGTTAGTGGAGCGCTCGCGGGAACGACTTAGGCAATGGCTTCCTTGGGTTGATGCCGTTACGGAACAGGATCACACCCTTAATTTCATTAAAAATGCTATAAAACAAGGCACCGACAATGGCGCCTTCACTGCTGGACTTTGGGTCCGCGGCGAGCTCGCTGGCGTCATTGGGTATCACCAGATTGACTGGCATAACCGTTCCGTAGGGATTGGTTATTGGCTTGGTGATGGATATGAAGGCAAAGGTTATATGACCAGTGCCTGCCGAGTTCTAGTAGACTACGCCCTGCTGGAAATGGAGCTGCAGCGGGTAGAAATTCGCTGCGCAACCGCCAACGTAACTAGCCGGGCAATTCCTGAACGGCTTGGTTTTGTGCTCGAAGGTGTGATCAGACAGGCAGAAAAGCTGCCCGATGGCTACGTGAATCACGCCGTATATGGTTTATTACGTAGTGAGTGGCAGCTGCTCGGCTAAGTTACTTAAGCAAAGCAAAGTTAAACAAACACGCAAGCAGAAATAAACCTGGCTGGCATACGCCCCCAGGTTTATTTTATTGAGCAGACCAAGATTAGATCTCTGGCATACCCAGCTGTTTTCGAAACTTGTTCCGTACTACGGCTGAGAGGGCTTCCAGCTCCACAAGCTCTGCCAGAGCAGCCTCCTCTTGCAGCCCAACCTGCATTAAATGCAGTACATGCGCCACGGAAGCATGGCTGTCTCCGTTTTCTTTTTTGACAATTGCATCGCCGGTTGAAATCATTCCTTCACGAAGTACACGCAAGTAAAATCCGCTATACCTTGTATCCAGAACTTGAGCCGGAAGATCTGCGGGTCCATGCTTTTGTGAGATTTTGAAGCAAGGATATCTTGGCTGGCTAACCTGAAGCAGAGTGGTGCCTATTTCATATACATCGCCAATACACACCTCTATCTCCAGCAGACCCGTTGTGGTGATATTTTCTCCGAAAGCCGAGTACTCCAGTTTCTTTCCCAGCTGCTGTTCCCAATAAGGATAGTGCTCAATGGGATAGGCGCACACCGCCTTGTCAGGACCTCCATGATGTTTAAGATCTGCCTGACCATCTCCAACAAATCCATTGATATGAAGCTGAACTGATCCTTCTACAGGCGTTTTATAAATTCCGGTCTCCAAAGGTTTTCCCCGATAATCCACCGTCACCGGCCGACCGACATTAAGCGAGACGATCTCCATATCCATTTCCTCCTGTCAGCATGCAGCTCATAAATATCTCATCCACATAACGGCCGCCAAGATAAAACTCCTCCCGCAGACGTCCCTCTTCCACAAAACCGCATTTCCGATAAAAAGAAATCGCTGATTCATTACAGGATAATACACGCAGGCGAAGCTTACGAATAGCATGCGCCGCAGCATGTTCCTTAATGGCTTCCATGAGCTGCCGGCCAATGCCTAAACGTTGATAGTTCGGATGAACAGCAATATTAACCTCGCACACATGCCGGTTGCTCTCCATTCTACTAGGGCAGCCAAACCCGACATATCCACATAGCTTGTCATCTTGCAGCGCTACGAGCTGAGAGCCCGGGGGAGCATTCAGTAAGAAATCTTCTTGTGAGCGCCACAACATAGGTCCCGGGCTAGTGTCCTCTGTCCAAATTAGATGGTCCAGATCAATCAGTTCTCGCACGTCTTTAATCTCTGAGGGTCTAATAGTTAACCTTGCCTTGTTGATTTGTTTCATAAGATGTACACCCCTTGCCTTGCACCTCTATAGAATTCACAGCAGATGTTGGAATCCACTGTGTATAGTTATCTTACGGACCGCTCTAACGAATGGCCTTTACGATTGACTAAAGCATGGATGACGAAAAATCCTACAGACAGCAGCGCCATCGCACAGGCCAGCCAGGCTGTCGGTGCCAAACCACCGCTATCATACAGTCTGCCCATGAAGTAAGGGCCAATGACTCTCCCGACTGCACCTATCCCTCCGCTTAGTCCCAAATAAAATGGTGCGCTGCGCCCCGCATGATCCGAGATAAAGGATGGCATCGCTGGAGAAATCAGCATTTCTCCCAGTGTAGCAAGCACCATTCCGAGCACTAAGCCAGGATAATTAGGCATCCACAAAAGAAACGCATAGCCACCCAAATAAAACAGGGCACTTGCAGTCATTTGCGCCGTTGAGGTAGACGCGAACCAGCGCTTAATCATTGTTACCAATGGCTGAGCTGCAAAAATCAAAATACCGTTCAGTGTCCAGAGAAAACCATAAGTTTTCTTAGGCCAGCCCTCTGAAATAATGAACGGAGATACCCCTGTATTCCAGATAGAGTTACCGAGAAGCAGGAACAAAGAACCGATCCCCATATAAAGATAAATACGAGTATGCCCCATTAGCTTCCACGTGGATTGTTTCTCTGGTTCATTCTTCTGATGCCCCATTACCTCATGCGCAGGTTCTCCACCGATTTTCTTCAGATATATAAAAAAGAAACCCGCAAATACCGCCGAAGTTACACCATTCATTACAAAGCTTAGCATATAGGAAATATCGGCCAAAAAACCACTTAATGCCGTCCCCAGTGCTACACCAATATTATTGGCGACATAAATAACATTAAACAGCTCACCACGTTGCTTCGTGAAACGAAAGCCGATAAATGCCTGAATGGCAGGTAATGATAAGGAATTAAATAATCCTACCAGTCCCATTGCTACCATAAATAACGTCCAGTTGTTACTAGCTGCCGGCAAGGTGAACAGTGCCAAAGCATTCATGGCGAGCGCTCCGACAATCAGCCGGTTAACGCCTACCTTATGATAGAGTGAGCCCCCGAGTAGTTGACCCACGATCCCACCAACCGATTGAATAAGAATCACCAGTCCAGCATCTGACATGCTGCGTCCAAGCTCATCAAATACATACATCGTAACGAGCGGCCACATCAGCGCACTACCTGTTGCGTTAATTAGGCTGGCAATTAGAAATATTTTCACTTCTTTTGGATATGCCTGTAAAAACTTCATAAGTAGTGTACATCCCCTGTTATATATGTGTCATTAATTCATCCAGTATCATCCCAAAACAGGGCTATGAGCAAGCATACACATTGACGTTTTATCGTGATAAAGTATACATGAAATCTAGAGGATAAGACGCACATATCGCATGAAATATCCCGTCTCCCTTGGGGTTCACGTCCGCAGTCCTCCCTAGTTCTAATATCTATTCTTATTTTAAAGCCGTGGCTGTCGTCCGTAAAGCAAACTAAACAAGAAGAAACTGATTCGCTTTTAGAAAGACGGGGTAATAGAGCCTAGAAACACTCCCCCTTCAAAATTCGCCGTGATCCGATTTCGTTCCCCCGAGCGCGGATATATCACGGCGGATTTTTTTGTGTCTACATAACAAAAAGCACCCCTAAAACATTAACGCCACCAATAAGGCAGACCTTGAATGTTCTATGGAGTGCTCTATAAGACGAGCTTAAGCGTGTTTTTTGACACTGCTGCCGGACATGCTATCTACGGATTGAATAGCCGTAGGTGCTTTACGCAAGTATGCCATCCAATAGGCAGCTGCGACAAATATTGCTCCACCCGTTAGATTGCCGAGCCAGACGGGAACAAAGTTAGTGAAGTATTGCCCCCATGAATAATAACCTTCAAAAATAGCTGCTGGAATTAGGAACATGTTAGCTACAACGTGCTGGAATCCTATCGCAACAAAGGCCATCGTCGGGAACCAAATACCAAGGATTTTGCCGCTGAAGTTATCTGCTCCATAGGAGAGCCATACGGCCAGCGCAACGAGCCAGTTACAGCCGATACCCGAAACAAATGCCGGAAAGAATTCTGCATCGATTTTATGACCAGCCATATCCACCAATTTTTCTAAATACACACCCTCTGAAGTTAAACCCACCACATGACCGAAGAAATAAGCTACAAATAATGCCCCTGCCAGATTACTAATCGTAATGAGCAAAAGATTCTTCACAACTTCCCAGAAAGAAATCTTCTTAGCCATAAAAGCGAGCGGCACGGCCATCATATTCCCTGTCAGCAGTTCTCCACCTGCAAGGAGTACCATGATCAGCCCAACGGGGAAGACTGCGGCTCCGATAAAGTTAGCAATGGAACCCCATTCCTGTGGTGCGCCAGCAATGACGCGAATATCTAATAAAAACCCGAGCGCAATAAACGCTCCTCCCAAAAAGCCCAGAATAAGTACGGTACTTAGCGGATTATGAGCTTTTTTTATGCCGTTCTCTACAGTTACTTCGGCAATTTGCTGCGGTTTGCTATAAGCCATGGTTCCTATCCCCTTCATCTATTTACTTCAAATTTGTTCCTTTATGACCATTGTAGCGTGTCGTAAAACACATTAACGTGATAATTATCACTTTGAGAAAACTAAGTGAAAGTTTTCACTGACATGTCAAATTTACTGCGACCTGTGCACAAATAGAAGTTTGCGACTGGCCTACTAAGCCAGCATATCTTGTTTCGTTGGATTACATTTGAGCGTACGCAGCAGCTATCGGACACCGTTGACCCTATATGCAGCTATATCTCACTGGAGCTATACCTAACTGGAGTCATACCTCACTATCGTCATACTTCACTATCGGCATTCTATCGGACTCGGATGACTCTAATCTTAGCTTTTGAGCATATTTGGCCCACACCCGGACATCGGACTCAGATAACCTTATTTGTAACTTTCGAGCACATTTGACTCGCTATCGGACCCCATAGTCGCTATTAGCACCAAAAACACACTAGTTGTACCTCGTTCTATGTAATAGCTGCACTGGAGTCCGAAATCACGCTCAAACGGCGATTAATTGCTAAATAGCGGCTTCTGAGTCCGGATAATTCTGAGGTGGGCGGTTTCTCAGCATGATCGGACTCAGTTGACCCTATTTGTAGCTTTCGAGCACATTTGGCTTGCTATCGGACCCCATAGTCGCTATTGGCACCAAAAACACACTAGTTTTAACTCGTTCTATGTAATAGCTGCACTGGAGTCCGAAACCACGCTCAAACGGCGATTATTTGCTAATTAGCGGCTTCTGAGTCCGAAAGCTTCTGCGGGGGGCGATGTCTCAGCACGATCGGACCCAGTTGACCCTAATCGTAACTTTCGAGCACAATTGGCTCGCTATCGGACCCCATAGTCGCTATTAGCACCAAAAACACACTAGTTGTACCTCGTTCTATGTAATAGCTGCACTGGAGTCCGAAATCACGCTCAAACGGCGATTAATTGCTAAATAGCGGCTTCTGAGTCCGGAAAATTCTGAGGTGGGCGGTTTCTCAGCATGATCGGACTCAGTTGACCCTATTCGTAGCTTTCGAGCACATTTGGCTTGCTATCGGACCCCATAGTCGCTATTGGCACCAAAAACACACTAGTTTTAACTCGTTCTATGTAATAGCTGCACTGGAGTCCGAAATCACGCTCAAACGGCGATTATTTGCTAAATAGCGGCTTCTGAGTCCGGAAAATTCTGAGGTGGGCGGTTTCTCAGCATGATCGGACTCAGTTGACCCTAATCGCAACTTTCGAGCACATTTGGCTTGTCATCGGACCCCATGGTCGCTATTAGCACGAAAAACACACTAGTTGTACCTCATTCTATGTAATAGCTGCACTGGAGTCCGAAATCACGCTCAAACGGCGATTATTTGCTATATAGCGGCTTCTGAGTCCGATAAATTCTGCGGAGGGCGGTGACTCAGCACGATCGGACTCAGTTGACCCTATTCGTAACTTTTGAGTACATTTGGCTTGCCATCGGACCCCATAGTCGCTATTGGCACCAAAAACACACTAGTTGTACCTCGTTCTATGTAATAGCTGCATTGGAGTCCGAAACCACGCTCAAACGGCGATTATTTGCTAATTAGCGCCTTCTGAGTCCGAAAGCTTCTGCGGAGGGCGATAACTCAGCACGATCGGACTCAGTTGACCTTATACGTAGCTTTTGAGCACATTTGGCTCGCTATCGGACCCTATAGTCGCTATTGGCACGAAAAACACACTAGTTGTCCCCCATTCTATGCAATAGCTGCATTGGAGTCCGAAACCACGCTCAAAAGGTGATTAATTGCTAAATAGCGCCTTCTGAGTCCGAAAGCTTCTGCGGAGGGCGATGACTCAGCACGATCGGACTCAGATGACCTTATACAGAGCTTTTGAGCAAATTTGGCTCGCTATCGGACCCCATGGTCGCTATTAGCACGAAAAACACACTAGTTGTAACTCATTCTATGTAATAGCTGCATTGGAGTCCGAAACCACGCTCAAACGGCGATTATTTGCTAATTAGCGGCTTCTGAGTCCGAAAGCTTCTGCGGAGGGCGATGACTCAGCACGATCGGACTCAGTTGACCTTATACAGAGCTCCTGAGTCCGGAAGCTTCTGCAGAAGGCGATGACTCAGCACGATCGGACACAGTTGACCCTAGTCGTAACTTTCGAGCACATTTGGCTTGCTACCATCACCGAAGCCATTGGATTGCACCTACCCATGCAGCTAATCATTCTGCACCTAACAAAAAAAAGCAGTGATCCTCCCGTAACAGGAGGATCACTGCTTCTCTAGCTTTACAAGGCTGTCTTATTCTTCGATAAATCACTCAGGAACAACGTCCCTTTTTAAACCGTTACAGCCTCTTTGCTTGGTACTGTTGTCGGCAGCGCTTGAAGACCTACTGTATTCAGGAAGTTCCAAGGTTTGTTGTAATGCGGTTGGAAGAAGAAATCGATAAAGGCTAGTTGGTTGATTGTCATATGATTTTGAATACATACAGACACTGTGTTAATCGATTGCGTCAGATCCATCTTGGACATAATTTGAGCCCCGAGAATACGGCGTGTGGCGCGATCAAACACTACTTTTAACTGAACCTGCTCAAAGGTGGGCATAAATTCTGGACGGTAGTTATCAATAATCATGGCGGTTTCTACGTCCATTCCTTCAGCCTTAGCTCCTTCTTCAGTAAGCCCTGTTGCAGCGATATTGTCTTCATAAATCTTAATGCCCGAAGTTCCTTGTGTACCCATATAAGGAATGGTCTCTGTTACCAAGTTGCGCGCAACTAAGGTTCCCATCCGTACGGCATTGGTTGCCAGTGGGATATAGGCGTGTTTGCCTGTAGGGTTGTAATGAATCGCACAGCTGTCGCCAGCGGCATATACATCCGGGCAGCTAGTCTGCATATAGTTATTGACTACAATGGCACCATTAGGCAGCATATCGACTTGACCTTTTAAGAGTTCAGTATTAGGACGGAAACCAATGCAGAGAATGACCAGATCTGTCTCATGCTCACCTTTGCTTGTAATAACCTTTGTTACCTTACCGTCTTTGCCTGCAAAAGAGCTAACCTTCTCATTCAGTGCCAATTTAATCCCATGATCCTGAAAAGATTGTTCGATCGGTGCAGTAAATTCCTGGTCCAGATATTTACTCAGAATGCGATCTTCACCATCAATTAGCGTAACTTGCTTGCCATTCATTTGAAAAGCTTCCACCAGTTCAACGCCGATATATCCAGCACCGACGACGGTGATTTTATTCGCTTGTTTAGCTTTTTCTATAATAGTGTTGGAATGATCATAGTTCTTGGAAAGTAAAATCCCCTCGAGTTCAAATCCTTCAAGCTTCGGCACAATCGGCCATGAACCTGTAGTCATAATCAGCTTATCGTAGGTGTCAGCGAACTCGTGACCTGTCTCCAGATTGCGTACACGCAATGTTTTGGACTTCGTATCCACTGCAGTTACTTCATGACGCATATTGGTCTTTACGCCAAGCTCTGCAAGCTTTTCTGGTGAAGAATAGAATAGCCCCTCTGGGTCTTTAACCACTCCACCTACATACAAGGCAATCCCACAGGATAAGAAGGAAATATTATCATTACGCTCATATACAGTAATCTCGGCATCCGGGTAAAGCTGAGCAGTATTCACAATTGCGGCGGTTCCGGCATGGGTACATCCAATGACAGCTACTTTCATTATTTCTTCCTCCTTCAAATGGACAATCGGGTTATATATTTGACTTGCATGACCGATCAATGATGGAATCTGATCAACAATGGGTTAGTTGTGATTTATTTCACTTTATAAACTGATTATATTGTGATATTTATCACATTACAAGTCTTTTTTACCTATATCCTCATATTGTTCACAATTTTAAGTTTTTTTCCGCCACTGCTGCCGAATGCGACTCCGTTAGCTTTGCCACGTGGGAGGTACATTATGATCCGTATTTGCAGGAATCCAAAGGAAGCATAAAAAAAGGCCTCCCCTCTAATACCAACAAGGAGAAGCCTTTTATTAAAACACTTTTACACCAAACCGTGAATCTCTCCGTCCTCATCCATCCATAGTCCCTCAGCGGCTGGCTTAGCTGGCAGACCTGGCATCGTAACGATGTTGCCTGTAATAACTACCGCAAAACCTGCACCAAGCGAAAGGGTAATATCTCGGACACCAATCGTAAAGCCTTCCGGTGCTCCGAGGAGTCTAGGCTGGTCGGAGAAGGAATAAGGCGTCTTCGCCAAACATACTTGAAGATCATTTAGCCCAAGCCGCTCGATAACCGCCAGACTCCGCTTAGCCGCCGGAGAAAAGTTCACTTCTGCCCCGCGGTAGATCTCACGGACAATTTTGTTGATTTTGGATGAAATGTCGAGATCCTTCTCATACAGAGGAGCAAACTGGCTCGGGCCACTATTGTCCAAGAGCTTGTTCAGTTCAGAAGCCAATTCCTGTCCACCTGCACTACCTTCCGCCCATACTTTTGAGATCGCAGCTGGCACGTTTAAATTGCGGCAGGCCTCCAATACATCATTAATCTCGCCCTCACTGTCCCCTTCAAAATGATTTATGGCAACTAAAACAGGGACTCCAAATTTACCGAGATTCTCTACATGACGTTCTAAGTTCACCAATCCCGCGCGAAGCGCCGTCCGATTCTCGGTTAGAAGCTCACCTTTAGGCACACCACCGTTATATTTTAAGGACTTAACAGTTACGACAAGAACAGCAGCAGAAGGGTTTAACCCGGCCTGTTGGCATTTGATATCCATGAATTTCTCTGCACCAAGATCCGCTCCGAAGCCTGCTTCGGTGACCACAACATCTCCCAGCTTAAGGGCATAACGAGTGCCAATAACACTGCTGCAGCCATGAGCGATATTCGCAAACGGCCCCCCGTGTACAATAACAGGCGTACCTTCCAGAGTCTGTACCAAGTTTGGCTTAACTGCTTCCTTAAGCAGCGCTGTCATCGCTTCAACGGCCCCGATTTGCTCGGCTGTTACCGGTTGTCCCTCTTGGTCATATCCAATCAGAATACGGTTTAAACGCTTCTTGAGATCAATAAGGTTATCGCATAAGCATAACACAGCCATAATCTCAGAAGCCGTTGTAATCTGAAAGCCACTTTCCCGTACCGCTCCATTTCCGTCCCCGAGCCCAGTCACAATACTGCGCAGGCTGCGGTCGTTCATATCCATGACACGTTTCCAAACGATACGCTGCGGATCCAGTCTCAGCTCATTGCCTTGGAAGATATGATTGTCAATCATTGCGGACAATAAATTATGCGCAGAAGTTACCGCATGAATGTCACCGGTAAAGTGCAAATTAATCTCATCAGCCGGAACAATCTGCGACTTCCCGCCGCCTGTTGCACCGCCCTTCATCCCTAAGCAAGGTCCAAGCGAGGGCTCACGTAAAGCAGCCACGGTCTTCACTCCTGCTGCATTCATTGCCTGCGCCAACCCGATGGTTGTTAAGGTCTTACCCTCGCCAGCAGGGGTCGGATTCACCGCAGTGACCAGAACCAGCTTGCCATCTGGCTTGTTTTTCATATCCTCCCATAAGGAAGGTGAGAGTTTGCTTTTATATTTGCCGTATAGTTCCAGATGCTGCTCGTCGATTCCTGCTTGTGCTGCTACCTCTGTAATTAACTTCATGCTTGTATAAAACCCTCCTGCCGTTATTATCCTGCTGTACTCCGCTTTTTTATGCATGTTCGCACAGTTGCTATATTCTCTTCAAAGGATACATCGTCTTTTTAAAGCGTCAAGTATAATTTATCACAATAAAAATTCAAGACAATCTCCATTAATCCTTTAAAAAAAGAAAATCCCCGCGAGCATCGGTCGAAACCGAGTCGAGGGGATACTTGGAGGATCACTCTGCAACTGACCCCATAATGGATCTACAGTAGTGACTCAATATGTTGTTTCATCGTTTCCGGCGATTCTTTGGGCTCCACACGAGCCACTACATTGCCGCTGCGATCAATTAGAAATTTCGTGAAATTCCAGCTAATGTCGCTGCTGTCCCCAGCACCAGGCTGCTGCTCCTTCAAATAATTGAAAAGCGGGCTGGCATCCGGTCCATTAACATCAACTTTGGCGAATACCGGAAAGGTAACTCCATAATTAATCTGACAGAATTCCTCAGCCTCTTCACTCGTACCTGGCTCTTGGCCCGCAAACTGGTTGCAGGGGAATCCTAATACTACAAGTCCTTGATCGCTATACTGTTCGTATAGTTTCTGAAGATCTCCATACTGTGGCGTAAGTCCGCACTTACTAGCCGTATTAGCAATCAGCAGCACCTTACCTTCATACTCCGCAAACGGCACTTCTTTACCCGAAGGTGTAACGCCGGCAAAATTGTAGATCGACATCTTTATTCCCCTTCTTTCCTTTTACTTAGACTACACTACGTATCTTACCCGAACTGTAAGGGAATGCAACTTCTGAACTCTTTTTATAGCCATAGAAAAAGCAGCCCTACAAATTTCATAGGACTGCTCTCTGCGTCTGTGTTATTTCGATACCGGAATTGCGTCATAATATTCTTCCAACGTAATATCCTTCTCATTGATATAGGCAGCAATGTCCTTACCTACATAACGGATATGCCAAGGCTCGTACTTATATCCGGTAATGTCTTGCTTACCTTCAGGATATCTGATGATAAAACCATATTCCCCTACATGCTTGGCCAACCACTCGGCTTCCTTCGTCCCACCAAAACAGCTCTCAGCGGCACACTTGCCATCACTTCCCGAGACATCAATAGCCAGCCCGGTCTGATGCTCGCTATAGCCAGGGACTGCACTGTAAGTACGGGCTTTTTCTTCCCCGTCTCTCTCCACATAACGGTTATACAAAGTCGTCTGGGTTGCCTGTGAGCGGTAGGCAGAAACGCCTGCTAAATAAATTCCGTCTTCCTCTGCACCTGCGAACATCTTCTCCAAGGCTTTAGCGGCTTCGCTGCGCATCATACGCTTTTCGATTTTCTCTTTGAAGGTAAACCGGACATCAGGATAGACAAGATCCGTTGGTTTATAATTATCAGGCAAACCATACTGCTTATTTACCATCACTGTAATACTATCAGGCTCTGCAGATATAGGATCTGGAACACTACCTGCATTATCACCGCCTGATTCAGGCGGACTAGAGGGTTCTGATGGATCTGGTGTATCCGATGGATCAGCTACTGCCGGGTCTGTAATCCCCCCTCCATCACTTTCCCCCGTCTCCCCAGGCTCACCTTGAAGATTATCCCCCACATTTATATTTGAACCGTTACTCTCCGAAGCAGAAGGAGACGTGTACTTTCCTATTCCCCAACCGACAGCAATAACGACAATTAACAAGATTATAATTTTAAATTTTTTTGACATCTGTAAGTTCTTCCTCCTCGAAGCCGAACATTCTATTTATCTATTAGACAGGCTTTCCTTCATAAATGTTTCACTAAGAACCTATTTTTAATATAAAAATCAATATGTTCCACGCTATAAAATAAAGGTTACCATAGGTCATTAGCTTCAGCGCTAACTACCCTATGGTAACAAGTTTCATCTATAAAACTCTACTAACTTTATCTGGAAGTGCCGCGACCGCCGCTTTTAAAGCCACCGGATCCATTGCTACGGCCACCGCGTGAAGATCCGCCGCCGCTGTTGCGGCCGCCTTTGCCAGCAGCGCCACCCTTGGCACCGGCGTATCCACCTTTGCTGCCTTTACCACCTTTGCCGCCTCTAGACGGGCCTGCACCGTAGCCGCTGCCTAAGCCGCCACGTGGAGTGCCTCCAGTGTAGGCACCGCCGTCCGCACCTCTAGCTACGTTCTCACTGTAGCCAGTGCTTGGTCCACCCTTCCGGTTCGCACCGCGCGAACCGGCGCTAGGCGTTGCCGCGTTACCGCTGGCAGACGCTTCGCCTCGGGAGGCGAAGGCGCCATAGCCGCCGCCTACTCGCACTACGCCGGCAGCCTTGCCGCCGCCCTTAGGAGCAGCAGCGTCATAGCCGCTGCCGCCACGCTTGCCCGCCGCCGCATCGGAACGACCGCGGCGACCTTCTGCAGGCGCGCCCCAGCCGCCTGCTTCTTTACCGCGGCCACGGCCACCTTGCCGCGCTCCGCCTTCGCCGCGCGGAGCTCCGCCGCGGCCAGAGCCGCCGGTCTTCGGCCCGCGGCCCGTGCGCGCTGCTTCAGCGCCGCCGCTTTGGCGACCGCCGTGGCGTCCGCCGCCTTGCACAGGGATGAATTCGCCAACGCCGAATTCATCCTTCTCGTAACGGCGGCGATCCAGCCGCTGCGAGATGCCATGCTCGATCAAATCCAGACCCTCTTGATCACGTGGAGATACGAAAGTTATTGCAAGCCCTTTGCCTCCAGCACGGCCAGTCCGGCCGATCCGGTGAATATAGCTATCCACATCAAGCGGCATATCATAGTTAAAGATGTGAGTAATACCTTCAACATCCAGACCCCGAGCTGCTACGTCTGTCGCTACAAGCAGCTGCAGCTTCGCATCACGGAATCTTTTCATCACGCCTTCACGTTTACCTTGGGACAAATCACCGTGCAGCTCGTCACATTCATAACCGGCTGCTTGCAGCGCTTCGTTCAAATTGAATACCCGTCGTTTCGTCCGGCAGAAAATAATAGCCAAGTAAGGACGATCCCGTTCAATGAGGGATTTGAGCGCTTCTTCTTTATTACGGTCCGAGCATTCCACTACTTGCTGTTTGATATTATCCAGCGGAATCGGCGAACCACTCTTAATGATGATATCCAGTGGCTCTTTCATGTAATTAGCAGCGAGACGTTTAATCGGATCAGGCATTGTCGCGGAGAACAACATAGTCTGACGACGATAAGGCACAGCCGTAATGATGGTCTCAACATCCTCCAAGAAGCCCATGTGCAGCATTTGATCGGCTTCATCCAGAACGAGCATTTTTACGCCGCTAAGATCCAGCGTCTCCCGGCGCATATGATCCAAAAGTCTGCCCGGTGTACCGATGATAAGATGTCTGCCGCCTTCCAACTTGCGCAGTTGCTTCTCTACATCTTGACCACCGTAAACCGCCAATATTTTGATATCCGTATGACGCGCCAGCTTGCGTGCCTCTTCTGTAATCTGCAAAGCCAGCTCACGTGTTGGAGCCATAATCAGCGCCTGAGGGTAAGCCCGCTCCGTATGGATCTTGTCCATAATTGGCAGCAAAAAGGCCAAAGTCTTCCCTGTACCTGTCTTCGCTCTAGCTATTACGTCCAAGCCCTGCACCAATGGCGGAATTGCTTCCTGTTGCACTGGCGTAGGCTTAACAATGCCTTGACTTTGAAGCAATGTACACAGTAATTCTGAAACTCCTAAATCTTTAAATCCCGGCAAATTCTCCACCTCACTATTTTCTCGGTTTAATTTGATTACATCTCTTTCTTAACTTCCGTCTTCAAAAGCCCTGTATGAGGCAGCCTGCATAGGCTGTCCTGTTCTGGGGCATATGCTTCAGATTCAGCTATATTCAAACAAAAGCGGAAGAACACCGTCACCGGCATCCTTCCGTCCCATGTATCCCTTGACCCGTTAAAAGAGTGCGGTCAAAGTTCGGTTTCTGGGCAGCAGCGATCCACCGGACGTTAAGACGGCACTCCATTTGCGTTCCATTCCACTTTATACAATAGAAGTAAAGTTAAGCTTAGAAAGTTATCTTTTATATTGTACTTGATAGAAAGGCATTTGTGTGAAACTGCTGAAGAATAATTATTCAAATCCCTTAAGCTAGAACCTTCCCGATTTAAAAATCGCATAGATCAGCCACAAGAACATCAGAAGTGCCACTACGCTGCCAACCTCCACTGTAGGGAAATTCCATAACACTGAGGGCTGTCCACGCATCGCAGTACCAATAATGAGCCCTGTCATGATGATGCTAAACGCGAGCATCACAATACTGAAAGCTAAACGGTTACCTACCCGGTCCAGCTTACGCTCCAGATTCTGCATCTCAGGTGCCACAATCTCCACCTTTATCTTCCCCTTACTGATCAGCGCGGATAACTGCTTTGCCTGCCCAGGAAGCTCCAGCAGACTCTCTGTTAAGTCGGCTACGCCTCCCAGGAACTTACGCTGCAATCGACTGCCGCTAAAGCGCTGCTTCACAAGTTCCCGCCCAAAGGGTTCCGCCATCTCCAAAATACTGATGGTTGGATCTAAGTTGCTGATGACTCCCTCCAGCGTGAGCATTGTCTTCCCTAACATCGTCAAATCCGGCGGCAGCACTAGACGGTGTTTTCGCGCTATGCCGAACAGATCATTCAGGGCTTTGCCTATACTCATTTTGCTAAATGGAACATCATAATATTCATCCCGCAGCCGATCCATATCATCATGCAGCGCACTTCGATCAGCATCCTCAGGAATGACTCCAAGACGCAAAATTGCCCGGACCATTGCATCCGTATTTTTGCGCATCAGAGCGATAATAAGTGCAGACAGCTGCTCCTTCATCTCCTCATTCAGCCGACCCATCATGCCAAAATCAATCAAAGCCAGCTTTCCATCACCCATCCGTATCACATTGCCCGGATGAGGATCAGCATGGAAAAAACCATGAATGAAGATTTGTCTAAGCATCATCTCCACAAGTTGCTGAGCAATGGCTTTAAGCTTAACGCCTTTACTCAGCAACTCATCGCGACGACTCAGTGTTGTCCCTACCACATATTCCATCGTCAGCACTCGTGTTGACGTATAGTCCCAATAGATATCCGGGATGTACACTCCCTCATAATCCATCTGTTGATCGATTTTCTCTGCATTACGCCCCTCTTGGCTGTAATCCAGCTCGCCAAGCAGCGATTTCGAGAACTCCTCTACCATACGGCACAGCTGATATTGCCTCGCCCAAGCGAGCCGCTTTTCAGCAAGCATGCTTAAATCTTTGAGAATTTCCAAATCCCTGCTCATCGTTCGCAGAATACCAGGACGTTGAACTTTAACAGCTACGACTTGTCCACTGTGAAGCACAGCCCTATGCACCTGACCGATGGATGCCGCAGCAAGTGGCGTATCCTCAAAAGAATTAAAGATTTCATCCATATGCTGGTCCAGTTCCTGCTCAATGATCGCGCGCACGCGGTCGACAGGAAAAGGAGGCACATTATCCTGTAGTTTTACCAATTCCTGAATAATAGAATCAGGCAGCAGATCTGAACGGGTACTGGCGAGTTGTCCCAGCTTAATAAAGGTTGGACCCAAATCCTCCAGCACCAGCCGAATCCGCTCCCCGAGCGTAAGGCTTGTGTGTGCTTCCTGCGTTACAAGACGACGTGGAAGGGATAGTAAGTGATAGAGCCCCAGCTCTTCCACCATATAGCCAAAACCATGGCGCATAAGCGCCATGGCGATTGCCCGGTAACGTCCGGCATGTCTAATGCGTACTGCCATTTAGTCCGAACGCGTTTCCGCCGATGTTCCCTCTAGATGGGAAATTCCCTCTAGCTCGGCCAACCGGCGCTCCAATACTGCAATTCGCCCTTCCAGCTCGGCAATATCGTTTTGTACAGGCACATTCATTTCCTTCAGCACGCGTTGTACTTGCTCTTGTACAGCAGATTTGAACATGCCTCGTTCTTCCTCACCACGTTCAATCAACCGATCGACGAGAGCCCTAGATTCCGAAGGAGCAAGCTCCCCGCGTTTCACTAGTTCTTCAACAACCTTCTCTACTTTTTCCTTACTGACAATGGTGAGGCCCACTCCTAAAGAGATCGCTTTTTTAAACAAATCACTCATGGCACTTTCCTCCCAAAGATTCCGTTTCATTACATAACGGAGTTTATGATTAAAGTATACCCCACTGTGTACGTATTTCAAAAAAAACACAACATTGCTTAGTTAGTGACCGGAATACGGGCAGCCCAAGTAGCCGCCTGTAGAATTAGTTTACGTAGTGCCGGATGACGGAAGGAAGGTTCATGATGACCAGGCATAAGGAATACTACTCGTCCTAAACCATAGCTATGGCACCATGCACCTGGAATCCATTGCCCCTCAGATTCATATTGAAGTAGAATAGTCCGTTCTGTGAACGGGTCAAATTCAAAATGATAGGGCTCCTCATCCAATTGGAAATCTTCCACACCTTCGGTAATGTCATGCTCTAGCACTTTGAAGTTCAGGGGTTCGTAAGCTGTGTGTCCGTTAAATCGACCCCCGATTAGCTGTGCAAGCTCGTTACGTTTCGTCAGCGAAGCTCCCGTATGAAGAACAATGAGTCCGCCTCCTCCACTTACATAGCTGAGCAAACCAGCCGTTTGTTGAGGGGAGACTGTTTCGTTCCACAATTCATTGTAAGCAATACATAGGTCATAACTTGCTAAATGCTCAATGCGCATTAATTTTTTATTTTCTGAACATTGCACGGTTAATAAATCATTTAAGATCTCACTAATTTGTTGGTCCACTCCTTGAAGTGGATGAAACCGGGGATGGGTGTAATCACCAAGTAATAGACATTTTCTCTTGTCCATGGGATCCTCCTCCTTATTCGTTGTTATTATTCGTCACATGTTGCCTATATTCTAAGGAAAACTGCCGCGAATGTCCATGCAGATGGCAGGTATATTGCTCTTTGGGCTTATTTTTCCGGGTAAAAAAGCATCCCCGGCCATGATAACAGGCGGGAATGCTTCTGGGCGATAACGTCATTCGTGTAAAGCTGACGCAACTTGTGACTTAGCGATTCGCCGCCACATATTTGCCTAGCTCTACAATCATGCTTCCCATCCGTTCATGCTCAGGCATAATGATACGCTGTACGCCCTCTTCTTTAAGCGCCTCAGAGGTAATCCGTCCTACAGAAACAGCAAGCACTTTATCCTCGAAAGACTTCAGCATTTCTTCCAGCTTTCCCTGTTCCCGGGCAAATTGACAGAGAAAACGAAACTGTGGTGCACTCGTAAAAGCCACGGCATCAATTTTGCCTGATATGATTTCTAGAAGCAATCTTTCCAGTTCGCCCGGCTCAGGTGGGGTATGGCGATACGGCAGCACTTGGCGGGTAGTAGCCCCAGCCTCCTGCAGCCATGCAAGCATATGAGGAGCTGGATCGCCGTGCAGCTGAAGAACGACTTCTTTCCCCTGCAAATTCAGGGATTGAAGCCCACGAATCAATCCGATTGTACTTCCGTCGTCGTCACGAACCTCCGGCGTAAGTCCTCTTTTTTTCAAAGCATTCACTGTCTTATAACCCCGTGCGGCAATAATAGAACCAGAAAGTACTTCTAAGAAACGTTCTTCGATCCCCTTTCGCTCAGCCATATCGAAGAGAGCATCAAGTCCCATCCCTGTAGTCAGGATCGCCAAGTAGGGAGGCTGATTGATCCATGCATTCAAACCTTCCTGCAAGGCCTCGTCATCAAGAAATACAGTCCCTTGAGCAGGCCGGCATACTGCCGTCCCCCCCATATTCTGAACCAGCTTGGCCATTTCTTCCGATTTGCGCGGACCCGCCAAGGCGACAGTGATCCCTTTTAATTGCTCTGCCATTTCCTATTATCTCTCCTCTCTCCATTGCCTAACCCAACATTATTGTTTATCAGTATACTTGCAAAGGAGTTCAAAAGGGAAGATAAAAAGCACGGTTCTCCTATCAGAAATCATTCTTATTACCAGAAGCGTTTATCTTAAAGCGGCTCGCCAGCTTCTGCAGTTCTTCTGCAAGACGGCTAAGGTCGGTAGACGAGGATGCCATCTCCTCTACAGAAGCAAGCTGCTCTTGTGCGGCAGTTGCGATAGTTTCCGTATTCACAGCCGCCTCTTCCGATATGCCGCGAATTTCCCCAATAGCCTTCTCCATATCATTAGATTCCACCAATAAAGTCTGCACAACCCCACCCATGGCTTCAATCTTCTCTGCGGCACTCTTTACTGCTCTTCGGATACGAGAGAAAGAACGTCCAGAAGTATCCACAGCCTCAATGCCTTCGGATACGCGCTGTCTGGTGTCTTCCATCGTATGAGTTACCAGCAGCATTTCACTATTAATAGCGGTAATCTGTTCGGCAATCAAATGTGCGGATCTCTCTGATTCCTCTGCCAGCTTACGCACCTCGGCAGCAACCACCGCAAATCCACGCCCTTGTTCCCCGGCTCTGGCTGCCTCAATGGAAGCATTGAGGGCCAGCAGGTTGGTCTGGCGGGCAATCCCGGTGATGACACCAACAATGCCCTCAATTTGACTGGTTCTTTCATTCAGCTTGTCAATTACACTGCCCAGCTCTCCGACCGTTTCATGGATACCATTGATTTTGTCCACCACGCTGATAACCGAATCATTACCTTCTGATGCTGAGAGTGAAGTCTTGTCCATCATTGTGGATACTTGCTCCATATATGTGGAAATCTGCTCGACCTCACTAGCTGTAGCGGCAGTGCTCTCCATTCCTTTTCGTACACTAACCACCTGTCGCTCCGTCCCTGCCGCTACGTCCTGAATCGCTATGGTCACCTGCTCAATCGTTTGGGCAGTCTGATCCGCACTAGCCGTCAGTTCTTCCGCTGAGGAGGATACATTGCTTGTCATCTCCTGCACGCCAATGATCATCTCGCGCAAGCTGATCACCATTAATTGAAAATTCTCTGCCAGCAGCCCTATTTCATCTTTACGGAAAACACCCATGTCTTCCGACAGATCACCTTTGGCTATCACCGCAGTTGCTTTCCGCAGCCGGAAAAGTGGTCTCAAAATCGATTGAATATTAAAATAGATCACAACCAGCGCAAGCAGAACGGAAACTACAATAACAAGCAGAGCTGTATCGCGAATTCCACTAGTTGCTGAGTTAACCTCATCAATGCTGATCGTACCTCCGATTCTCCAACCCGTCAGTTCATTGACCATAAAGGTCATCTTTTTGGACGTATCCTTGAAGACATAATCGAAGACCCCTTGTTCTTTCTCGAACATTTTCTTTACAAAATCATCAGACGATTCCTGCCCGATAGCTTCTGTAGGATGAACTAGAAACTTCTTGCTGTTATCAACGATAAGGATATAACCTTCCTTGCCTACCTTAATTGAGGTTAGCTCCCCTAAAGTAGACAGGTTAAGATTCATTGTGATCACCCCATCACCGCCCTTAAGAACCGTTGATATCGCAATCGCGGTTTCCTTATTTACGGTTTGAAAAGCCGGAGAAATCACTGCCCCTTTTCCTTGCTTCAGAGAATTAATATAGGCGCTTTCCTGCCTTGGATCATAACCCTCTGGCAGCTTAGCATCTAAAGCATGAATAGCCTTGCCATTGCTTGTACCCACATAAATGTTCAGTACATCCGGATGCAGCGCCACATATTCCTTCAGTCTGGCTTTTACAGCAGAGGAAGTCCCCCCAGATCCCTCACTGTTGATCCCCTCAGATGAAAACTCCGCGGCAAAATAAGAAATCGCATCTATTTTGGATTGAATATTAGAGTTAATGATTTCATTTACGGCCAACACACTTTCGGTAGCATTGTTCACCAGTTGATCTTCCACTTCCTGGCTGGCAGCTTGATAGGTTCGCCAGCCTATTATAATACTGGGCAGCAGCAGTATTATTAGGTATGTAAGAATTAACTTGGTACGGATAGTCATACCCGCATTTTTTTTCATAGACGTCATCATCTCTCTCTCATCTGAGTCTTAGGCAAGGATACATTTACCAGACTTAATATATAATTTAAAATCTGTTTTAGGAACCGATTTTCCTCCTATCTTTCTTTGTTTTTCTCATTTTTTTTGAGAATTGTCATATAAATGCAACAAAAAAGGCCGCCTCAATGAAAGCGGTCTCTCCGGATATACATATTATTACCGCAGCACAGGCTCCGGCACCTCTATCCTAATTATTCTTTTTGTTCTTACAGTTTGGGCAGACGCCCCCGAATACTACATGAGCATGACCAATGGTATAACCGGTATCCTTGGCCACTGTATTCATCCATTCACGCGGAACTTGATTCATAACCTCATCCACTGCTCCACAAACTTCACAAATGATATGCTGGTGATCATCCATACGTGCGTCATATCTGCTGGCAGCTTCACCAAGCTTAAGCTCACGAATCATTTGTTTATCTGAAAGATAACGCAGAGAGTTATATACCGTACCGTATGCTAAGCTATGTCCCTGCTCTACTAGCCGATTCATTACTTCCGCAGCAGTAGGATGGTCATGTGAATTAAGGACGATATCGTAAACGGCTTGACGTTGGGAGGTCAAATTTAGACTTTTCATTCCTATCATCCTCTAACTTATTTTTAGATCAAGTATAAATCTTGTGAATGGGAACGTCAATCCCATTTTTATCCACATGTTACTTTACAAGCTACCTAATCATTCCTGAATATTTAATGTTTACATCAGCCTTCACTTGGAAATCAAGTTTAGAATAGAGCTCCTTCCACACTTTCATTTCCGTATCGTTATTAAAATGCCTTGCTCCATAATGCAGCCCCCAACCCAAGGGATCTAAGCCACTGGCTTGTATTTTGGTCAGCAATGCTAAGATATCCGCTTCCAATTCCTTTTCCCCGGCTTCCTGGATCTTCTTCAACATGTGATGTGTCACCAGATCTGGGCTACTACTCTCTTCGAGAATACCTTTTATCTTAATATGATAACGAATAGTAGCTTTCCCTTGCTCTGGTGTTACGATTTTATAGTGCGAGGATGACCTCTCTGTGTAATATTGAAACATAATTCCCTCGGAATGGGCGGGTAAGTTAGTCCGCAGATTCGGGCGTGACAGCAGATTATATAGCCGGGTCTCATTTGGCGTAAGAACCATTTTGATTTTCTCATTATTCAGCAGAGCAATTTTATCAATTAAAAACTCCTTATCCCCTTTGGCCTCAATAATCGGCAGGATTGGATCAATCCCCTCCTCAAAGATATTTCTCATCAGCTGAAAGGAATACACACTAGAAATAAATGGAGACTCTGTGCCTTGTCCACTCATAGCCAGAATAAGAGAATTCGATGGGATCCGCTCCGATTCGGGTCTTACCTTCAGCACTTGAAGTGCTTCCGGACGCCCTATTGCAAAATTGACAATAAGCTGGATATCTCTACGTCGCACAGCCCAATCCATAACATGGAGAATATCTTCACGGGCAACCCCTTCCCCCAAAACAATTGATTTACAATGGGAGTAATCAAGTTCCTTTTCCACTCTGGATTTCATTCTACGAAGGGCTTCCGAAATGCTTGGAGACTCCTCAGTCAAGATTTGCATCTTCTCATCAATCTTAGTAACATCCCCCTGAGGGATGGCAAGTTTCAAGCTAATTTTAAAATTCCCTGCTTCTGTACCTTGGTCAACGCCGATCGCTAACACGAAAATCCGCAAATCAATCTCCTTGAAGTCACAACCGGGAAGAAGAAGGAGCAAGGTAATTCCAATTCCAGCAAGTACTCTTCTCATAGCTTCCCCCTCCTAGCTTTGCGATAACAATAAAACAACAGAGCGATGATGAACATCTCACCAAACCAGCGAATTTGCAGAAACCAGGCACCAAACATATTAAGTTGATACTGATCCTGCCCCATTAAGGACAGAACCATCGCGCTAAACAAGCCTAGGATCCCCCACTCTTTCCAGCGCTCTGCTTTTGGGGACTGTTTTTTTGCAGATGAAAGAGCACCTTTAAAAAGCTCTAAACCTCCATGCCAATGAACGATTACACTCACCAGAGATAAACTTAAATAGGCAAAATAAAAAATAAACAGCATCCGTTCAATAATAAAGGATTCCATCCGAATACTGTCGGCCGTCGAGAACCATGTATACACATGTCTATCAATAGCAACGGTTCCGAAATAGCCGATGGGAACTAAAAAAGTCAAGAGTAATACGAAAAGACCCTCCACCCCTAAAATCCAGACATGCTTCAGCTTCAGCCCATGAAATACCCGATTAAATATGGCCAGGTTTAAGTAACCGCTAAACGAAAAGGTAGCCGCCGCAAGGCTCATTAGGTCCGGCTTATGCCAGAAGTATGTAGTGACCTGCAGAACAGAATCCCAATTAAAGTCCGGATTGGTCAATGCTTTTACGAGGCCATAAATAATTAAAGGTAAGGATACGCTGAGAATGATTTCAAGCCCGTACAAGAGTGATAGAGAATCGAAGCGACAGCAGATGCAGACCAAGACTAAAAAACTGATCACAACCGTATAAGGACTCGAATCCGGACTGATAAACCGCAGCGTAATATCTACAAAAGAAAGCAATGTAACTCCCCCGGCCACACACCATAAGCCAGCAAAAAGGACCAGTAAGATTCTGGATAACTTCTTAGGAAGCAAAGAGTCAAATATTTCCGGGAACCCCTTGCCGGGGAATTTAGCAATCAGTACAGTAAATATATAGACAAACAAAGTGCCCAAAATCGTTCCGATTAGTATGGACATCAAAGCGCCACCAAAACGTCTGTCTATTAGTTCCCTTGGAACAAAATTAATGATGTTGATCAGGCTGTTCATCAGAAAAAGACAGTAGAAATAACGGCTTTTGGCCATCAATGCTCTCCACCCTTCTTCTTGCCGAGATTATCGAGAAAAAACAATCTGAAATAAGGTTGTCCGAAGGTACGCTGTTTGCATAAATACATTGCGAATCCCACGACACAGACTACTACCCCAACCAATCCTAAAAAAGCTGCGGCAATTAGAAAAATATACTTCAGCACTCGTATGGACAAGCTCATCATATTCAGCGGAATTAGAAAATTAGATATCGCAACAGCAGAAACCAATATGATCATGATATTTCCTACAAGTCCTGCTGCCGTCGCTGCCTGCCCCAAGATAAGCCCCCCTACCGTCGTGGCCGTTGGACCAATTGCCTTGGGGAGCCGTAAGCTCGCCTCAGTCAGAAACTCCATCATCATGAGCATTAAAAGCACTTCCACAAAAGATGGATAAGGCACAGTCGCACGACTGCCCGCAATAAGCAAGGCAATCTGCACACGAATAATCTCTGGGTTATACGAGGTGAGTGTTACATAGAGCGCAGGCAGCCACAACGTCATGCACACACCGATAATCCGAAGCAGCTTTAGGAATCGCCCCACGATAGGAAATTGTATTTTATCATCCATGGATGTAAAGAAATCATTAAAAATAGAAGGCAGCACTATCGCATAACCGGTTGTATCCAGCACTATCGCTACTTTTCCTTCAGACAAATTAAACACCACTCTATCCGGTCTTTCGGTGATGATGGACTTAGGGAGTATTCTTAATTTGTCACTGCTTATAAACTTCTCAAGCTCTCCTGTAGCCTGCAAAATATCAACCTTTAGCGTTCCCATCTTCTCCCTTAATTCTTTTAAAACGTTATGGTCAACACGACTGTCATCGTATAAAATAGCTATCTTTGTTTTAGAGACATCGCCGATGACCATGGTCTCCATTTTGAGATTAGTGGATTGATAACGCCGCCGAATCATGTTCAAATTAATCGCTATATCCTCTGTCAGTGCATCTGACGGCCCCTGTGAAATACTTTCGGCAGACGTTTCACTAACACCGCTGCTCTCCGTACTGATAGCATCGAAGAAATATATCACATCTTTTATACCCAGAAGCACATAACCACTGAGCAAAAGGTCGATCGCCTTCTCTCTCGTAGTCGCCTCTTCAGTGCCCGGATAAGTCATAATGTAATCCTGATAAGCGCTAATACTCTCCATTTCATAAAACGGCGCAATCACGTGGCGGCTGAGTGTCTGCGCATCTGTAACACTTTTGATATAGAGCAGGTTGATTTGCCCAAAAGGGGCAACGCTTGTTTTATCGATTAAATCCGCGAACCCGTTCAGCTGATCTTTGATCCATTCCAGAGAAATATTGTCCTTATCCTGTTGAACTGACATGGAACATCATCCCTCCTATTTATCCTTTACGTCCCAGTTTCCACCTTATTTTGGCACTGTTTCTCTGAATTCATGCACAGCACGATGGAATGGGAAGTTTCTTTTCACAGGACTGTGGTAATAAATGAGATGAAGATTGTAAAGATGGAGGGATAATAGATGGACCCAAACCGTAAAATAACGCAAAGTCTTCCACAATTTCCGGAATCATTATGGAGAGATACCACGGATTTACCGGCTTTTCCAAAGCTGGCTGAAGATATTTCTACAGATGTGGCAGTGGTAGGCGGTGGAATTACAGGCATTACAACAGCCTATCTCCTCAGCAACGCAGGCTACAAAGTCACGCTCTTAGAAGCCGGAGAAATTCTGAGTGGCACTACGGGTTTTACCAGTGCAAAAATCTCAGCACAGCACGGGTTAATCTATCATCATTTGATAAAGCATTTTGGACAGGAGCAAGCCCGGCTCTATTATCGCTCGAACAGCGAGGCTATGAATTGGATCCAGAATACGGCTGAGGAACTTGAAGTATCCTGCGGCATGAAACATGAGGCGGCTTTTCTGTACGCGGATGCTGAAGATCATAAAACGCTTAAACAACTGGAGGAAGAGTATAAAGCCTATGAACAATTGGGTCTGCCCGGAGAATGGCTAGATAACGTCTCTATACCTCTGATGGCCAGTGGTGCCATTAAATTACCAGGACAAGCCCGCTTTCACCCGCTGCAATATCTGAAGGGGCTACTGAAGGTCATTCAGGATAAAGGTGGCGTAATCTATGAGCATACGATGATGGCGGATAAGGTGGAGAAGAACGATAAGCTTACGCTTTTTACTGAAAAGGACGAGCATCGGATCACCTGCCGCTACGCCGTTTCAGCTTCTCATTTCCCATTCTACGATGGAGGAGCACTATATTTCTCGCGGCTGCATGCTGAACGTTCCTACTGTCTGGCGATCCAGCCTGAAACGGATTTTGAGGGTGGAATGTATCTAAGTGCAAGCGAACCCACCCGTTCTCTTCGTGCAGTAGAGTGGGAAGGCAGGAATCTGGTCATTGTCGGGGGAGACAACCATAAGACAGGCCAGGGCATCTGTACGATAGGACATTATGAGAATTTGGAGCTATTCGCAGGAAATCTGCTCGGCATCAAAACAATCCCTTACCGCTGGGCAGCACAGGATTTAATCACCCTAGACAGAGTGCCCTACATCGGCAAGATTTCGGACAACGAAGAGATTTATATCGCCACAGGTTTTGGAAAATGGGGCATGACAAGCGGTACGCTGGCCGCACAGATCATCTCGGATCAGATTCAGCGCAAAGATAATCCGTATACCGAATTGTACGATCCGTCCCGCTTCAAAGCTGGCACCAGTCTAAAAAACTTCATCGTGCAAAATGCCAATGTGGCAAAAGAGCTCGTGGCGGGCAAAGTGGAAATCGTCCATAAAAAGACAACTGATTTGGAAGCTGACGAAGGAGCCGTTGTGTTCCATGATGGCAAACGTGTGGGAGCTTATAAGGATCCAGAAGGTAAACTTCATCTGGTGGATAGAACCTGTACCCATATGGGCTGTGAATGCGAATGGAACAACGGGGATCGTTCTTGGGATTGCCCTTGCCATGGTTCCCGCTTCTCCTACGATGGCGAGGTTTTAGAGGGCCCAGCTTCGGTACCGCTGACGAAACTCCATGAATAATACCTTTCATGAAAAGGCAGTTCGGCTTCATGAAAATTTGCAGGCCATTTTCTAAGGGGCGATTGTAATTGCCCTACAGCATTCAGGTATAATAAGACTTGAATGAAGCAGCTGCTTCAAAAAAGTTTGAAGGAGAGTGACGATAGAGATGGATTTGAGAGGAAAGAGTGTTGTAATTACTGGTGCAGGCAAAGGGATCGGAAAAGCCTTGGCTATGGCACTGGCTAAGGAAGGTGCTAATTTAGGCCTGATCTCCAGAACTTCAGGTGATCTCGAAGCGTTAAAATCAGCCTTAACGGAAGTATATGACGTTAAAGTCAGCATTGCCGTGGCCGATATCGCCGTACGCGAAGAAGCTGAACGTGCTGTTGCTTCCCTGCAAAATGAGCTTGGAGCATTTGATGCATTAATCAACAATGCCGGGATCGCAAAATTCGGCACTTTAGTAGAAATGGATCCTGCAGACTGGGAGCGCCACATCCAAGTTAATCTTTACGGTACTTATTACGTAACTCGTGCTGCACTGCCTGCGATGATTGAGAAAAATGGCGGAAATATCATCAATATTTCATCCACAGCCGGAGAACGCGGCTTCGCGACAGGCTCTGCTTATTGCGCGTCCAAGTTCGCTCTCATGGGCATGACCGAAGCCCTCGCACAAGAAGTGCGCAAACACAATATTCGCGTCGTAGCCTTGACTCCAAGCACCGTCAACACTGGCCTAGCTTCCAATGCTGGACTTAAAATCGGTGACGAAGACCGCATGATGCAACCTGAAGATGTTGCTGAATTGGCACTGACAGCTTTGAAGCTGCCGGATCGCGTCTTCCTAAAAACAGCAGGACTATGGACCACCAATCCGCAATAAAATCGCGCTGGACGCGGGGGGAGCCGGGTGATCTGGGGGATTGCATTTTGTGCAATAGAATCGCTCTAGACGAGGGTGAGGCCTTGGGTGATTGCACGTTGTGCAATCAGTTTAGTGGCTCCCCTCCTTTTTAGGCGATTTGGGCTTGATTCTATTGTACAGAATGCAACAGACTGCCTTATTCAGATAACATTCAGGCTATTCTGTTGCACATTCTGCAATGTAACTTCATTTGGGGGCTTTATTAGGGAACTGGGACTGGAATTAGGTGCTAGCTGTAATGGTGGTTTTGAGTAAACAATATGGAGTTGGGTTGGCACTTTGGCTTAGAGTAACGTTATGGTTGAGGTGGCACTTTACTTGCGGTAGTTACTTTAACGTGCAGTAGTTACTTTAACTTGCTATAGCCACTTTTCTTGCAGTAGACACTTTGATTTTTGGCAGGTACCTGAGTTTGCACAATACTTAACGTTTAAATAGATAATAGTTGCACTTTGTACATCTATTCAGCGCAATTAGAGGAGAAATCATACTTTAGTTGCACTCTATACAGTTAAAAGAAGGCTATTCTCGTCGATTCACCAGATTCGCACAAATTAGTTGCAGTGAATACACTTATTCGATCGGTTCTGGTGTGACGGATAATTTAAGTGTACAAAGTGCAACTAAACACCCGCACTCTTGTGTCTTGTGGGATGGTCTTTTATTTTGTTAGTTGAAAATCACGATGTTACCTTGAGATATTGGCTAATTTTCGAGGTTCCCATGTTATACTATTTCGATTCACAATGTCCTGAAAAATATACTAACTTTCTGATCGGAGGTTTATCTATCATGCTGGTAGTAACTAATACTATTAAAGTAAAAGAAGGCCACGGCGAAGCTATTGCTCAACGTTTCGGAGGAAATAATGGTGTGCAGGATATGCCAGGGTTTGTACGTATGGAGGTTTGGCGTGGAAATGCCAAGGAAGGTGTCGAGGAATTAAAAATCTGCACCGTATGGGAGAATGAGGATGCATTCAAAGGCTGGACCTCCAGCGAGTCCTTCCGTCAGTCGCACCGTGGTGCTGGTGGTAATGACGCAATCCTGGGTGCTTCCATCGATAAATATGAACTAATGATCAGCCGCACGCCCAGTAACTAAGGATTTGGACCACCCAAACAGAGCAGTAGCTAGATTGAACCAGAAGTGTGTACGGAATGGTAGCCCGATAAGTACAGTTAACTAATTGATTATTACTGCTAGATAACCGGTGCTACGAGCTAATTGACTATTATTGATGGAGCCACCTAATTGTCTTTTACCACTGGGCTAGCCAATGCAGCACGCTAATTGTCTTTTACCTCTTGGCTAAGAGAATCAGCCGCTAATTAACACAGTTATCGCTTCTAAATGCTAATTGCTACAGTAAAAACTTAGAGTAATTATCGTCCAGCTGACTGATTGATTAGCCTAATAGATACAATTAAGTTAGTTGGTACAAGCAGCGCTATTATCCAGCGATGTCCTGTGCCCAAGCCTAAAACAAACAGGGATGTCCGGAGCCAATATGGCTCTGAGACATCCCTGTTTGTTTATAAACTCATTATTTACTTACATCTGGCTGAGGGGTCTCCACCTCTTGATGTTTACCCGGCCAGAACGACCAACGGCCAAAGAGCGTTGTAATAGCTGGTACAAGGAACGGCCGAACCACGAAGGTATCCAGCAGAACACCAAGAGCGGTGATGATACCGAACTGCACAAGCACCTGAATCGGCAAGCTTGCCAATACAGCAAATGTACCTGCCAGAATGAGGCCGGCAGAGGTAATTACCGAGCTGGTCTCATTCACACCTTCCGCGATAGCCTGCTTAAGCGGCATGGTTTTACGCTTTTTCCAGATATTCGAGATCATGAAGATGTTGTAGTCTTCTCCAAGTGCCACCAAGAAAACAAAGGAATACAGTGGGATCGCTCCCTGAATGGCATCTGCTCCCATCACATAGTGAATGATAATCCAGCCTAAGCCAAGCGCTGAGAAAAAGGAGAGAATAACGGTGCCGACCAGATAGATGGTGGCCACTATTGAACGCAGATATATCAACAACAGTACGGTGATCATTCCGATGACCACGGGGATAATCAGATCGGTGTCCCGATCTCCAATCTCTTTAGTGTCGTGCTGTGTCGCCGTCTGTCCGCTTACCCACACGTAATCCGCAGGGTTCGCAACGTCTACATCGATTAATGCCTGCTCTGCGGTATCAAGAAGGGTGGGAATATGCCCCATCGCTTCTAGTGAGTAAGGATTGCTTTTAAATTCAATATCAAAACCAACAATATCTTTGTTTACTGCCCCCTGCTGCGGATCGGAAACCGTGTCCACATAGGTGAGTCCGCCAAGAATGACCTTTAGATCCTCTCCGCTCGCTTTTCCTTGGGTATCAATAATCAGCTTCGCTGGAGCTAATTCTCCGGGAGAGAACTGTTTGCCAATAAGGTCGAACCCTTCGCGGGACTCCATATTTTTAGGAAAAGAGGATAGGATATCATAGGTAAATTTGATGCCACTGGAGAATGAAGCCAGAATCCCCAGGCCGATAACGGTCACACCTACGATAGCCCAAGGCCGGGTTACTACCAAACCACCAATTCCTTTTTTACGGGAAACTTTGGGTTCCGGAATAGGTTTGCCTTTAGCCTTAGCCCGTTCTACCTCCATTTGCGGTGTGCGCGGAATGAATGGGAAGAACGAGGTCCGCCCGAAGATTGCCAGCAGTGCTGGTACGAGGGTTAGACTGGCAATTCCCATGATGAAGATAGACACGCTAAATGGAATGGCAAAACGATGATAAGCTCCATACTTAGCCAGCAATAACGCAAACAGCGCGAGCACGACGGTGAAGCCACTCATAGCAATGGCGCCTGAAGATTCGGTAATGGAGCGAAGAAGCGCACGACTCTTACTCTCTTCTACCTTCAACAACTGCCGGAACCGTGAGATCAGGAACAGGCAATAGTCCGTACCAGCTCCGAATAGCAAAACAGTCATAATCGAGACAGCCTGTGAATCTACTGTGATCCAGCCTTCTTGTGCCATTTTTCCAAGAATCGGACTAGTTACACCATAAGCGAATCCAACCGCAATAAGTGGAATAAAAGCCAAGATCGGTGAACGATAAATCACCAATAAGAACACCAGCACAAGCATAACCGTAGCAATTAACAAGGAAACGTCTGCGTTCTGAAACAGGCCTGAAGCATCTATAGAGATGCCCACTGGACCCGTAACACGTAAACTCAGGTCTTTTCCATCTACCTTAGCCGCGGAGGGGTCTCCACCCGTCTCTGTGTTTATGATCTTCTTCATTTCTGTCACAGCTTCACCGAGCTGATCACTATCTGCCGTTTTATCAAAAAGCACCGGGGTTACCAGCGTGCTAAGATCCTCAGATAACGAGGCTTGTAATGCCTGTGGCGGCAGTTGTCCTAATGGGGGAACAAAATTCTGATGGGGCAATGGTTGCTGCTCCAACTTCTTGTACACAGCAGTGATATGTACTAAATCATCTTGTGAAAGCCCACCTTCTCTATGCCATACGAGCAGCGCCGGCACTCCACTTCCACTAGGGAATTCTTGCTCTGCAATAGCTGCTGCCTGTACCGATTGTGAATCATCTGGGAGGTTAGGCGCATTATTAGCAACCTGAGAATTCACTGCAGGCCATAACAGGGTAAGTGCACCTACAAGCACTATCCATACGAGAAGAGTAATCCACTTCGTCTTTTTTCCTGCCACCCATTTTCCGTAGCCTGACATTCCCTTCATCCTCTCCTTTACCTTGCAGCCTTAAAAATGAGCCGCGGGTCATTTTTTATTCTATCATATATATGCTTTAATTTTTAATCAAACTTTTTTTATTTTTCAGAAAAATTAAAACACATCATCACATATAAAATACCCCTCTCTTCACATAAAAAATCAGCAACATGTGAAAAGAGGGGTTTATGGGTTATCTATACTTTTTTCTTCACTTCAATTTAGCCTACGTCCAAATCTCCTTCAGAGAACTGACTGTTATAGAGATCCGCATAGAATCCGCCTTGGGCCAGCAGTTCTTCGTGGTTGCCTTTCTCGATTACACTACCTTGATTCATGACAAGGATGAGATCCGCATCACGAATCGTCGAGAGACGATGGGCAATAACGAAGCTGGTTCTGTTTTCCATCAGCGCATTCATCGCTTTTTGAATCAGCAATTCAGTCCGTGTATCGACACTGCTCGTGGCTTCATCAAGAATAAGGATCGATGGATCGGCAAGAATAGCGCGAGCAATAGTAATCAACTGCTTCTGTCCTTGTGAAATATTAGAAGCTTCTTCATTTAACACCGTATTGTAGCCAAGCGGAAGTGTGCGGATAAAGTGATCGGCATGCGCAGCTTTGGCAGCCCGCACCACATCAGCTTCAGATGCACCTTCACGACCGTAAGCAATGTTGTCACGAATCGTACCGTTAAAGAGCCAGGTATCCTGAAGCACCATACCAAACTTGCTACGTAGGTCACTCCGTTTCATGTCGGTAATATTGACGCCATCAATGATAATTTCCCCGTCGTTAAGCTCGTAGAAGCGCATCAGTAGGTTAATCAAAGTGGTTTTACCAGCACCAGTTGGACCGACAATCGCTATAGTCTGACCTGGACTAACCTCAATATTCATGTCCTCAATCAGAATAGCATCCTCTTTATAACCGAATTTCACATGACGGAACTCAACGGAACCTTCCGGAGCACCTTCATCAAGCTTCACAAGTGTAGTATTAACTTCCTTAACTTCCTCTTCTTCATCCAGAAGTTCAAATACACGTTCTGCGGAAGCAATGGTGGATTGAATAATGTTAGCAATATTAGCCGTTTGTGCAATCGGCTGGGTGAACTGACGTGAATATTGAATGAAGGCTTGGATATCCCCGACATCAATCATTTTTTTAGTAACAAAAATACCACCCACAACACAGATAAGCACATAACCCAAGTTACCGATAAACATCATAAGCGGCATAATCATACCTGACATAAATTGAGACCGCCAGCCAGAATCATAAAGCTTATCATTTATTTCATCAAAATCTTTAAGCGACTGCGGTTCGCGGCCGAAAGCTTTAATAATCCGGTGCCCCGTATACATTTCCTCTACATGACCATTCAACTGGCCAAGCGATTTCTGCTGTCTCACAAAATAAGTCTGCGAACGTTTAGAGATCGCCATAATCACAATAAAGCTGAGTGGCAACGTAGTAATCGTGATTAACGTCAGCCATGGGCTGATGGTGAGCATCATCACAATAACACCAATAATAGTGACGATTGAGGTAATTAGCTGCGTTAAACTTTGCTGCAACGTGGTACTGATGTTATCCACGTCATTCGTGGCACGGCTGAGAATTTCCCCGTGTGTACGGGAGTCAAAATATTTTAAAGGTAAACGCTCCAGCTTGCTGTTGATCTGCTCACGCATGTCATAAACTACCTTCTGCGCTACTCCAGCCATTACATATTGCTGAATGTAACTAAACAAAGCACTAAGCAGATACAATCCCGCGAGCAGGATCAGAATATCATTAATATAACCAAAATCAATGGAGGCACCCTCTACACCCATCAGTTTGCCGTAAGCACCTTCGAACAGTTTGGTTGTAGCTTTACCCATAACCTTCGGACTGAAGATACTGAACACCGTACTGGCAATCGCCATAATTAGTACAATAATCAATTGAACCATACGCGGGCGCAAGTATTTGATCAGGCGACGAAGTGTACCTTTAAAATCTTTAGCTTTTTCTGCCGGCATCCTCATTCCAGGACCGCCACCCGGTCCACCCGGTCCTTTATGGCCGCGGGGAGCTGCAGGTTTATGTTCTCTGTTTTGTTCACTCATGCTATTTCCTCCTCTGACAGCTGCGAGGATACGATCTCGCGGTACACATCACTGCTCTCGAGCAGTTCACGGTGAGTGCCCATTCCAGCAATTTCACCCTCATCAATTACAATAATCCGGTCCGCATCCATAACGGTGCTAACCCGCTGAGCTACGATCAATACGGTGGATTCCGTAGTTTCAGCTTTGAGAGCCGCGCGAAGTTTGGCATCTGTCTTGAAATCAAGAGCTGAGAAGCTATCGTCGAACAGATAAACTTCAGGTTTTCTCACAAGTGCCCGAGCAATGGACAACCGCTGTTTCTGACCACCTGAGACGTTATTCCCGCCCTGAGCAATTTCCGAGTCAAACCCATCCTTCATCGCGGATACGAAATCGTAGGCTTGAGCCACCTTGGATGCATGAATGATTTCTTCATCCGTAGCATCCTCTTTACCGTAGCGGATGTTCTCATTAATCGTACCCGAGAACAATACTGCTTTTTGTGGGATGTAACCGATTTTGCTCCGCAGCTCTTCCTGTGTCATCTCACGCACATCCACTCCGTCTACGCGTACAGCACCTTCATTAACATCATAGAACCTTGGAATCAGGCTAAGCAGCGTAGATTTACCCGATCCGGTACCCCCGATAATTGCGGTAACTTCACCCGGACGAGCACTAAAGCTAATTTTCGAAAGTGCAGGCTGTTCTGCCCCTGGATAGGAAAAAGATACATTCTCAAACTCAACAAAACCACGTAAAGAATCGCGTCCGTCTTTTTTAGTAGCTTGAGCTGTTGTATGCAGTTCACTCTCAGTAGGATCTGTAAATTCAGGCTGCATATCCAGCACCTCATTGATACGCACGGCTGAAGCTGAAGCACGCGGAATTAACACGAACATCATCGATACCATAATCAGAGAGAACATAATTTGCATTGCATATTGGATAAATGCCATCAGGGACCCAACTTGCAAGTCGCCATCACCAATTCGTATTCCACCAAAATAAAGAATAGCAATCATAGAAAAGTTCATTACAATCATCATCAGCGGCATCAGGCCGGCCATGATTTTGTTGACCTTGATAGCTGTATCCGTAAGATCACGGTTAGCTTCGGTGAAACGTCTATTCTCATGATCAATCCGGTTAAAAGAACGAATAACACGAATACCTGTCAGATGCTCACGCAGCACCAGGTTTAATTTATCAAGCTTAATCTGAATGGCTTTAAACAGTGGCAGACCCTTCATCCCAATAAAGAAGATCGCCCCTACAAGTACAGGAATAACGACTACAAAAATCAATGATAATTTAGCATCTTCAGATACTGCCATGATGATACCACCAATCATCATCATCGGTGCTCCGATCATCATGCGCAACATCATAGTAAGTACCGTTTGAACTTGTGTAATATCATTTGTTGTACGTGTAATCAAGGAAGCTGTACCCAGCTTATCGAATTCATGTAGCGTAAAATTTTCTACATGGTTAAATACTCGTGCACGGGTGAGTTTACCAAACCCAGCTGCTACTTTTGCCGATAAGTAACTGGCAATTACCGAACATAAAGCACCGCCACCTGCAACCAGGAGCATGAAACTACCTATTTTCCAAATATAAGCGCGATCTCCTTGAACAATCCCTTTGTCGACGATGTCGGACATCAGAGTAGGAAGGTATAAATCGCCCATGGACTGCAAAAATACAAGGATTAATACAGCACCAATAGCTACCCTAAAAGGCTTCAGTTGTTTAAATAATTTAATCAAGCTTCTCATCTCCGTTCATTTGTAGCCTATCCCAATCAGGTGGTGGATTATCCTCAACGTATTCATGTACCTTAAGCAATAGCTCTGTGAGCTGTTTAGTGTCTTTTTCGCCTAAGTGTTGCACAAGCTTATCAAGCATCACATCACGATAATGTTCCGCTTTTCGTGTGAGTTCTTTTCCACTTTCCGTCAATTTCACGCGTACAACTCTTCGGTCCGAAGGATCCGCGCGTCTTTCCACCATCTGTTTCGCTTCAAGACTGTTAATCAGCTGCGTGATGGTAGGAGGAGTGAATCCAAGTAGTCGGCTGATTTCAGACACCTTGAGACCCTCTTCATCAGAATGATTCCATTTTTCAATGCATATCATTAAAGTCATCTCACTTGGCTTGTGGCCCTCAACGCCCTTTTGCCATTGAGCTTTGTGCAGGCGTTTCATCGCCGCAAAAAGCCCGTGTGCGACTGAATTTTCAGTATTTTCTGTATTTCCTCCGTTTATCCCAATTTCCTTCACCTCTGTTTTAGTTAGGTCAACTAATTATTAAACACTATATTATTTAGGCTACCTAATTATATTTTCGCCAGATTACTTTGTCAAATTATGAATACGCTATCAATTATTACGAAAAAGAAAACTCCCCAGCACGAGTGCAAGGGAGTAGTTATCGGTTTATGTATTGCTCTGTATTTTAAGGATTGAATAGATGTTTTCACCCTTAGAACCAAGCTCCGTGCTCATAGGTTGTAATGCCTCCATTACTTCCAGAGCCCACAGGTCCAATGATAATGAAGCTAAACAATGCTAACACGCTTACCATCATCAACAGTGATTTTTTCATTTTTTCTCACCCCCTTTACTAGTTCTCTATATTTATCCTGTTGAGAAGCAGTAGCGTAATCCCTGCTCGTCTCAAATAAGGTTATACAATTAATGAAATCTTTTCCGTTGTTTTGCTTTATAGATAACTCCAAAGATTTCAGAAGATAATCTACACCTGTGCTATAACATTGCTTATTTATTTCATAGATTGCTACTTGATAGTACAAACGAAATACGCGATCTACATTATTAGGCTCCTGGAATCCTTCAAACCTCAACATTTCTCGTGAGAATCGTGTAAGTACACTGTCAGCAGAGAACCCGTAACGATTAGCAGCATCCATTATAGTTATAAGTCCAGCTAAGATTTCACCTGGGTGATCTGCTAAAAAGGCCGCGTAGGAAGATAGAACATCCACATTACCCATCAACAACTCAATTGTGAAACCATTGCCCATTGCGAATAACCGAAATTGTTCTACCGCCTGACGACCTTCTTCGTTCATCATTTCAAACCAGCCAAGATCTGCGTAGCCTGCAGTATACTTTTTGGCTTCTTCATATTTACCTTGCTTGGTCAGCGAAATCGCTTTAAGCAAATACCCATGACCGTAATAAACCACTAATGGACGTTCCGTATGAAGAACTTCCTTACGTTTATCCACATTACTTCGCAGTTGCTCGCGGTAAACAGCATTAGCCAGCGTTCTTAGCTCATCAGCGAAAGACTCCATTTTATTCCATCGACGAAGATCGAAACATAACTGTGTCAAAGTTAAGAGACCATCCAATTGCATATTTTCTGGTAGACGATTCCTGAAAGGTTCAAAAGTAATAACTGCATGTAACTTCTCGTCTGAATCGACGATGGATAAAATGGCTCTAAAAATACGATAATGACTTATTGCGAGCCGCTCCGAGTAACTGTCGGACTCATTCTCAGCTACAACTTTATAAAAAAATATCGATTCATCTATTTTACCTTTTTTAAACAATTTATCAGCTACCGAATAAACGATATCCAGAGACTTCGGATATTCCAGTAATCTGCTTAAAGTGTCCTCAATACAAGGCTGTTTGCCCAATTCAGCACAACGAATCAAAAAAGGCTCCACTCTACGGCGTGAGACCTTCTCATCATTGAAGCATTCATCAACATATAGAGGATATAACCAGCCTTCTGGAAAACCAAAGGCTTTTATAATTGCATCTACTTGTCCCAAGGACATAGGCTTCGGCGGATTTCCATGCAGAATTGCACTGAGGCTGCCTCGATTCAGGCCACAAATTTTTGAAAATGAGGCGAGATTATGGCCGGAGCGGGACAAATTTTTCTCAATTTCTGAGCGTATAGTTGTTAACTTTCCCTCCACTCGGCACCCCCAAAGTTTGACTTGAAAAGATTCTATTAATTGACATTATAGGTGAAAGTTATGGATTGTACAACAAATAGATTGTACGACAAATAGAGGAGCCTAATACGCTCCTCTAGATCAGTAACATCTTCATAGTATTATAATTCTATGTTGTTGGTAGTTTAGCTAACAGTGATGGCGGTTTTGGAACTTCTACTATAGGATGTAATGCCGGCTTTCCGGTTGCGCAAATTTTCCATCATCTTATTTTGTGCCAGCAAAATATAGCTGTCTAATCGCTCACTGAGCTCTAGAACAGCACGGTCACTAAGACTGCGTTGCTCTGCAACCTCCAGCAATTCACATCTAAGACTCTCTATAGTTACAAGTAGCTCATCTTCTTTATAATCTTTTCTATGATTATTCTTGGAGGAATTTGGATTTTGTGTCACATCTCTCTCCTTCTCTCTATCAACATCTTCTCCTATCATAAGTCATGATACCAAAAAACATATTTTCAAAAAAAAGAAAAATTGTAGAGCTTCTAACAAAAACGGAATTACTACTTATTCAGAGTCCTCCGCAAGTTCGTCAGGGAGCTCATTTGGATACTGTTCTCGCAAAAGTCCCTTTGCAAAAGCAATCCATTCGCGTGCCGCAAAAGATAAATAACGGTCTCTACGCCACGCCATAGCAAGCTGCCACGGAATTACCGGATCCGTCAAAGGCACAACGACCAATCGTGAACGATCCATATCCCGGCAAATGGTTTCTGGCAGCAATGCGATTCCCATTCCGGCAGCCACCATACGGCTAATTAAGTCCCATTGGGAGCTCTCATAGATAACCTTAGGCTGAAATCCCGCCTTCACACATTCCGTAATAATCCGATCATGCAGCGTAAAATCCTCCCGGAACAGCACAAACTCCTCTTCGGCTAGTTCACTTAACGGAACAAGGTCTGCCTCGGCCAATCTATGTCCAACAGGTAAAATAAGATTCAGCTTCTCTTCAACAAAGGTGAAGCAATGAAGTTTGGCTGTATTTACAGGCAGCACAACCATTCCGATATCCAACAAGCCCGTTTCTACATCTTCCTCCACTTTTTTCGCGCCATCCTCATGCAGACGAATAGTAACCTGCGGATAACGTTTATGAAATTGACCAATCACCGAAGGAAAAAAGCTCGCTCCTACCATTGGAGGCAGACCGATGCGGATGTGGCCCTGCTCCAAATTTCGTAAGCTATCCAGCTCAGAAGACAAGCTGGCGAACGACTCCACGATATTTTGCGCTTTGGTGAACAGAATTTCCCCCGCATCTGTAAGCCGGACACTTTTCCCTTCACGGTAAAACAAATCAGCCTCCAGCTCGATCTCCATATTCCGGATCATTTTACTGATCGTAGGTTGTGAAATATATAAGGATTCGGCAGCCCGAGTAAAGCTTTTCATTCGTGCTGCTTGGACGAAATATTCTAATTGTCGGATATCCATTTTCCAACCTCCGATCCATAGACAAAAGGAATGTCATTTATTCAATCTATTCATTTTACCTATGAAAACAATTGATGTAAACTTTCATTATCATGAAAGGAGCGAAGCCTTATGAAAAAGATTGTTATAGGCTTGCTGCAGGTAGCGGGACTCACCCTATTCTCATTACTAATCAATGCTGTAACCCCATTTTTGCATATCCCTATTCCCGGAAGCATACTCGGAATGATTATATTGTTTCTTCTGCTTGAGTTTGGTGTCATTCATCTGAATTGGGTTGAAGTTGGTGCTTCTTGGCTACTGGCTGAGCTCTTGCTGTTCTTTATTCCATCTGCTATCGGCGTAATGAAATACGCCAATATTCTGGAAACTGATGGTTTACGAATCCTCGCGGTGGTCATTTTGGGTACGATTGTTGTAATGGCCAGTTCCGGATTACTTACCAGTAGAATTTACAAAGCAAAGGAGCGGAAAGGATCATGTTAAACGCTCTATTATTCTTCGGTCTTACGGTTGCTGTATATCTACTGGCGAAACGCATTTATGCTTCTAGTGGCAAAGTGTACACCTCTCCATTGATCATTACACCCGTGCTTATGATTATCTTCTTACTCATCACAGGCATTACTTATGATTCTTACAATGCGGGAGGCAAATGGCTGACGGATTTGCTGCAACCGGCAACTATGGCCTTTGCAATCCCTCTGCATAAAAACTTCAAGGTGCTCAAAAAGCACGCCGCCGAAATTGCGGCAGGCGTGCTGTCAGGGACGATAACAGCGGTGATCTCTTCCATTCTGCTCGCCAAATGGCTGCATGTCAGCGGCGATCTGGCAGCCAGTCTGGTTCCACGTTCGGTGACTACACCGATCGCTATGAGCATCTCGCAAAGTATCGGCGGTGTACCGAGTATTACTGCAGTCTTCGTCATCATTACCGGGATACTCGGTACAATGATGGGCCCTACAGTACTCCGCATCTTCCGCATTGACAATGAAATCGCGCGTGGTGTATCGCTGGGAACCGCTGCGCATGGTACAGGAACATCCAAGGCCTTCGAGCTTAGTTCACTGACCGGAACCATCTCCAGTATTGCGATGATTCTGTCCGCGCTGTTATCCATAGGTGTGGCGCCAGCTTTACTCGCAATATTCCTCCACTAGGCTAACCCAGCTTGAGCCAAGGACATGTCTCTTTAGCACATCTAAGGCGGCATGTCCTTTTTTTAAGAATCCGAACTTAGAATTTAACCGGAAGTCCACTTTGTGCGGACTCGTAAGCCGCACAAGTTACTTTAAGCGTCTTGAATCCATCCTCATAGTCACTGAGAATACGCGAACGATCTCCTGTCCGTACAGCATACAGAAAAGCTTCACTTTCCACTAAATATGGATTTCCTGTGTTTTCAAATTCGGTGCTATTGCCACTTCGCACTTCCAAGAGACGATCCGGGTTCCAGTCCAGCAATCCCCGATCATTATAGAAACTAAGACCTACACTTCCTACCGGATCAGGCAGCACACATGTATTTGAAATATTAGCTATGATTCCATTCTCAAGCTTCAGAGATACGGTACCTACATCGGCTACACTCACACCTTCATGCTGCTCATGCATAATTCGATTTCCGAACATGCCGTATACTTCTTTTACCTCTCCTGCCAGATAACGCACCAAATCGACGATATGAGTGGTCTGCTCGGTGAACTGTCCTCCGGATTGCTCCTGATCACGCCACCAAGCTACGCCCGGCATGCCGCCCATCCACTGGCCCATGACCATACCGATCTTGTCACCACGTAGTGTTTCCTTGAGCCTATTAACATTCTCTTGATAGCGGAAATGGTAGCCTACCGAGGTCAATAAATTATGTTCTTTAATATCTTGCAGCAAGCTGGCAGGAATTTCAGTAGTCATACTAAGCGGCTTTTCTATAAAAAAGGGAATATCCCTCTTGATTAATGAACGTTCAATCGCACCATGAGATTGTGGAGGCACACAGATATAAACAGCATCAAGCTTCTCCGCATCCAACATCTCTGTAATATCACCATATCCAGCAGCTCCATATGGACGTGCCATATCTTCGCCTTTGGCTTTACTGCTTCCACAAACTGCCTGCAACTGGACATCAGCCATCCCTGCCAGCAAATCAGCATGTACCTTAGAGAACCAACCTGTACCCACAATACCCACTTTTATTGTCATATTATTTCCTCCTGCCGATTGATTATGAATACCCTTTCGTAGATTATAACCTCTTATGAGCGTATAAGATAATCTCTCCATTCTTCGGGAAGCAAATGCATATATGGACTCTGCAAAAAACGGTCATCCGCCAACACGATAATGCCCGTATCCGTCTCGCTGCGAATCAACCTGCCTCCGGCTTGGAGTACCTTACACATTCCCGGATAGACATAGGCATAATCAAAGCCATTTTTTCCTCTGGCATTAAAATATTGACGCAGCAGATTGCGTTCAAGACCAAGCTGTGGCAGGCCAACGCCAACAACCATAACCCCATTGAGGCGATCCCCTGGCAGATCCACACCTTCTGAAAAAATCCCTCCAAGTACAGCAAATCCCAATAACGTCTCGTCATTATCTGGACTAAATGCGGCTAAAAAACTTTCTCTAGCTTGCTCGCTCATGCCAGTATCCTGCATCAATGTCCGGATTTCAGGGTAATACTCCGTAAAGGCCTGATATACGTTTTGCAAATAGAGGTACGAAGGAAAAAACACCAGATAGTTGCCCTTTTTAGAGACCATTTGGCTCAGTGCTTTAGTCAACGGAACTAGGGAGGCTTCCCGGTCATGATAACGTGTGGAGACAGGTAAGACGGTTACTTCCCACTGCTCTTTCTGAAAAGGGGAAGACACGGTTAAACTGTAATCTTCCTCCGCTGCACCAATCATATCCCGGTAGTAAGATAATGGAGAAAGTGTAGCTGAGAACAGGATCTGACTGCGAAAGCTCTTGGACATCTGCCGTAGCAGATGCGAGGGATCCAAATTGAATAGCTTGAGATAGACATCCCCTCTACGAACCTCCGCATAGGTAATGTAGCGTTCATCATAGGTCTTAAAGGTGCGGAGCATGCCCTGAACTGCAAAATAGGTATCCAAGAGGACATTTTCCCCTTCTCCTTCCCCATTCAGTGAGACAATACTGGAGCTCGGGTGAATAAGCTCCTGTTCCGCCTCCAAAGAAAATATCTCAAGCAAAGCCGGCAGCTCCTCCGGGAACGAGTCCCACTGCCCTTGCCCCTCTTCATTGCAAATTTTGCGAAGGGAGATGAAAAAAGCATTCACCGATTTAGCGGCTGTACTCAAATTCCGGTTCATTTCTTTATATTGGCGCTGGATTTCCAGGAAAGGGGCTTTCAGCAAAGAGGCGGAGAACATCTCCCGTCCCCGGTCTACCAGATTATGTGCTTCATCTACTAGAAGCACCGTTTCTCTCTTTCTTTCCTCTGTTAGCCGTTTCAGACTGATGCGAGGATCATATATATAATTGTAATCGCAGATCACAGCATCACAGGCATAGGCTGCATCCAACGAGAACTCAAATGGGCACACTTTGTGTTTGTGAGCATACAGTGCAAGGGTGTCTCTGCTCATCAGCGTCTCATGCTCTAACAGATCCATTAATGCCTCGTTGATCCGGTCATAATAACCATCCGTATAAGGACAGGAATCCTTACCACATATCCCCTCTTCGCGAAAACAAGCCTTCTCTTTAGCGGTAAGTGTGATGACATGCAGCTGAAGACCCTGCGTTAGCAACAGCGAGATGGCTTCCTGCGCGGCAAAACGGGTAACCGTCTTTGCCGTTAAATAGAACAATCCTTTAGCTTGTCCTTCGCCCATCGCTTTAAGGACAGGGAACAACGTCGACATTGTTTTCCCGATACCTGTGGGGGCTTGAGCGAACAGACTGACCTTTTCCACGACGGACTTGTATACAGCTCCTGCAAAATGACGTTGTCCCTTTCGATAAGAGGAGAACGGAAAGCTCAACTCCCGAAGACTCTGCTCCTTCTTAGCATCATGACGAACCATCATCTCAGCGTATGGAGCATATCTAGCCACTGTGTCATTCACAAATGAAATCAGTTCTTCAAAAGACAACGTTCGGTACAAGCTTTTTTGCTCATCAGTAGCCCGGTGGACATAGGTAAGCTTAACCTGAATAGAAGAAAGCTCTTGCTCCAGAGCCACCATATATGCGTACATCAGCGCCTGTGCCCAATGAACCTCATGTCCTTCATCCAGTAAATCCAGCAGTCCGGAGGTTGATTTGATTTCTTCGACCGTAAAGCTCCCATCCTCCGAGACAAGCAATCCATCACAACGCCCATCTACAACATAAAGCAGGTTTCCATAAGGAATCTCCGTTTTCAAATAAACCTCCTTGCGGTCACCTTCCTTATATTGCTTTTGGATCTTCTGATGAATTCTTGTGCCTTCGACCATAGCGCCCGTTCCATGAAAGCCAGGTTCAATGCTTCCGCTGCGAAAAACATATTCAACGAGAGTTCTAACTGATAAAGCTACTGTAGAGCTCATCCAGCATCACCTCCTTTTATTATCCATATATCCTTTTTGTTCCCAATTGCCATTTTAGTCCTGAATTCGTTGTATAACCCTGCATGAGAGCAGGAGCGTCAGCTTCAACCCTTTGTGTTCAACTTTACGCGCTCCACTAAGCTTATACTTAGGTTCTCGATTTTTGACATTCTATAGCTAGCCCTGCATAATAAATTTTATTACTATGGAATTATTTTGTCTGGGCGCTGTTTCTTCCTAGCCGGGAAATGGCGTTTTATCATGTAGAAAGAAGGCGAAGCTGTGTCATCCTTTAACTTTAAACAGTGGATCGTTAAACCTTTTGTGTTTTTCACAATAATTTTTATTCTAAAAGCTTTCTTGGCATGGGGCGTAATCTTTGACGATATATTGCCCTGGAAATCATTATTAACTGAAATCCCCTTTGCTTGGGCGCTCTTCTGTATCATTGAACGTTTTGGTTCCAAGCGCAAGCTCGGATATTACATGACCGTAAATTTATTAGTGACAGCCATTTTCTTCGCAGCCATTATGTATTTTAAATATTACGGTGTTATTGTGACTTACCATGCAGCGGAGCAGGTGAATCAAGTCACCGCCGTCAGCAACAGCGTATTCTCACTAATGGATCCATACTACCTGCTGATTTTTACAGACATCATTATTCTTGGCGTCTACTTCTTCTTTAATAAAAAAGGCCGGGTCTATAAGAAAGAGAATATCAACCACCGCCGTGGCGGAAAACTTAAGTATAGTGTTCTGTTTGCAGTCTCACTTGCTTTATGTTTGTTCAACATCTTGCCTAATAAGGCCAGTATGAACGAAATTAAGAAAGCTCAAGAAATGGGAATTCTTAATTATGAAGCTTATACGATCTTCGCTAAAGAAGAGCCTGAGCTAGTCGATTCAAGTGACATTACACAGGATGCCATCAACAAATTGAAGGGGATTAATACTGCGGCTAGTTCTCCACTTCAAGGCATCGCTAAAGGCAAGAACCTTATTATTCTTCAAATGGAATCTTTCCAGAATTTCTTGCTGGGACTTAAATTAGACGGTCAAGAAATTACACCGAACCTGAACAAGGTAATGAAGGACAGTCTTTACTTCCCTAATTTCTATCAAATGGTTGGCCAAGGGAATACGTCGGATGCAGAGTTCGTAGTTAACACTTCCTTCTACATCCCTCCACGTGGAGCGGCAACGATGTCTTATGTGGATAAGGTACTTCCAAGTCTGCCACGCGTGCTTAAAGAAAATGGATATCAGACAGCAACCTTCCACACCAATGTCGTAGAATTCTGGAACCGCGGCGAGCTGTATGACTCCCTCGGCTTCGATCATTATTATGACCGCAAATTTTTTGGTGAAGATGATGTCTTCTTCTTTGGAGCTTCTGATGATACGCTCTACAGTAAGACAGCCGATAAACTAAAAGAAATGGACCAACAGGAGCAGCCTTTTTACGCTCAAGTCATTTCAATGTCAGCGCATCACCCTTTTACTATTCCGGAAGAAAAATACCGCATGAAGCTGCCGGAGCGTTATGAAGGTACTTTTGTTGGTGACTATATCCGTTCCCAGAACTATGCGGATGATGCTTTTGGACATTTTGTAGAAGAGCTAAAAGCAAATGGTGTCTGGGACAATAGTGTAATCATGATTTATGGAGATCATATGGGATTGCCGATTTATTCCCTCGATCATGATGATAAAGAATTGATGACTGAAATCTATGGTCATGAATACAGTTATGCGGATATGATGAACATCCCTCTGCTTATTCATGCAGGTGCTGGCGTAGCATCGCAGACCATTGACGAAGTAGGCGGGGAAGTAGATATCATGCCAACCGCAGCCAGTCTGCTTGGGATTTCATTAGAGAATAACGTATATTTTGGTCAAGATCTACTCAGTCAGACTTATAATTTGCTGCCAGAACGATATTATTTACCTTCTGGTTCATTCATTGCCAGCTCAGGATTGCTTATTCCTGGTAACAGCTTTGAAGACAACACTCAGTACTCTATTTATAACAATGGAACAACGCCGAGTGCCACTGAAGACGAATATAACCGTGCCTTGAGGCTTTTACAGCTTTCCCACAGCTATATCACTCAGTTGCCTGACAAACAACCTAAACAATAAATTACAGGGCGTAGGCAGCCAACGAACAAAAACAGCAGAGCAGCGATTCTCCAATAAGGAGAACCGCTGCTCTGCTGTTTTTATAAAGATATCCATTCCGAAGCTTAGCTGACTAACGCTCCTGGTCCTCGATCATACGGTAATACTCTGCAAAGTTGCGTAGTTCTTCGGGCTTCAGTATGGATAAATGCTCCGCCAGCAGTTCTTTGGACCGGAAATGTCCTTCTTCGAGCACCTGCTGACCTTTTTCGGTGATCGTCACTACAACCGCTCTCCGATCCTTCCCATCCGGCTCACGTTTGATATAACCCAGCACCTCCAAACGGTCCAGCATCACCGTCACCGCACTGGATTTGACCTCCATACATTCTGCCAGCTGTACCACCCGCGACTTCTTTTCTTTCGCTATCATATTTAACAGACCCATCTGTGGCACCGTAAGTCCGAGTTCTTTGTGCAAAGACATTTGAGACATAATCTTACGCTGTACTCTCCACATGGATAGTCCTAGACGATCTATTAACGGATCTATTTGATGTGGCATATTTGTTCAACCCCAATCCGTTTTTAATAACTCAAGCGTACCATTAGAACTGGTTATGATTCAATGGTTTTGTCTACTAAACCATTGAAAGCATGATGGAAAGCGCAAACTTCCACCATTCTCCAATTTCCGACACAGAAATACTATATTCCATGTAAGGTTATAAGCATATCAATACGATATAATCGTAGAGGTGAGAGCTATTATCACTGAGAACATAATTTGTCAAGGTTGGTGCGAAGAATGAAATTAGCAACTAAATTAACTTGGATGATGTTCGTCGTCTTACTTCTTGTAGGATCATCCATCGGGTTTTTCGGATACCGTACAGCTTATAAGCAAGTAGACGAAGCCGCAGGTATCGAATTGGTAGGATGCGCTAATATTACAACCGGCCTGATTGACCCCGCAGACATTTCCGCATTGTTGGCAGGCGATCAAAGTAAACTGGAGGCTGTAGAGGATCGAATCGGTTGGATTGTAGCACATAAGGCTATTTTTAAAGAGGCATTCATCTTATCCTTAGACGGAAAAGTACTTGCCGCAGATTCAAGCTTCCAGGCTAGAGGTTATAAAGCAGGCGATACTTTTTATTTTTCAGATGAAGATAAGCAAATGATTACTGAGCATAAGCATTCCTCCTACTCCAAGGTTTATACATACGAAGGTACCTCACTTAAGACAGGTTACGGCCCCATCTATCAGGATCACGATCCATCTAAACCTATAGTTGCGCTGATGGCTATTAATTTCGATGGCTCCATAATTCAAGACCGAACTCAAGATATCATTGTTCAGCCTTTTATTATCGGTGCTTCCATTCTGGTTATAGCTATTGTGGCAGCTTATCTGTTAATCCGCCGAATGATTAGTCCGTTAACGAAGCTGTCCAAAGGGGTCAACCTTGTTGCACAGGGCGACCTTACTCATAATCCTATTTTATTCAACAGCAAGGATGAGATTGGTACATTAGCCCGTAATTTCAATGACATGACCCAAAGCCTGCGCTTACTTATTACCGAGGTCAATGAGACCTCCATGCAGGTAGCCTCCTCTTCCGAAGAGCTCTCCGCCAGTGCGCAGGAAACCAACCGGGCCGGTGAATATAGCGTCAATGTTACGATTGAACTTGCCGATACCGCGAATTCACAGCTGCAGAATATGGAGGGTGAATATAAGTCTGTACAAGACCTGTCTCGTTTCATCACAGAGATTGCAGGCAATGCAGATAACGCAATGAATAATGCGGTCAGCAACGCTAATAAAGCACGTACAGGCCGTGAGGCAATGGATTCCACCACACAGCAGATGAGAGTCGTAAGTGACAGTATTACCGACCTAGCACTCATTATTGAAACCTTGGGTGGTTATTCCAAAGAAATTGAAAATATCGTGGGTACTATTGCCAGCATCGCAGAAGAAACCAATCTCCTGTCCCTGAATGCAGCGATTGAAGCCGCAAGAGCTGGAGAAGAGGGAAGAGGGTTTGCGGTCGTTGCCCATTCCGTACGTAAGCTTGCTGAGCGCTCAGCCCATTCCGCTGCGCAAATTGGCCAACTGGTCAACATCATCGTAAACCAGATGGATCAGGCAGGAGAAACTATGAAACGCTCTACAGAAGAGATGGAGCACGGCAGAGAAATGATTGCCACGGCAGGCCAGTCCTTCTCGGAGATTGAAATGTCTGTCTCGGGAATGGCCTCACAAAGCCAGCAGATCTCAGGAACGGTTCGCCAGCTTTCGCTGATCTCCGACCGTCTCGTTACAACCCTTCAGAATATCGTAAATGTCGCTAATCAGACAGCCAGCAGTGCAGAGACATTATCCGCTTCCTCAGAAGAACAGCTTGCCGCAATGGAGGAAGTTGAGTCTGCAGCAGCTTTCCTGTCCTCCCTAGCTGAGAAGCTGCAAATTCTGATTGAACGATTTAAGGTTTCTTAATAGCAAAGGGGCTAGCATCCAAGCAGAGATATTCTGCTTAGACGCTAGCCCCTTATTCTATGTATTGAGATCATCTGCTACGATACTGCTGTATTCGCTATAAACCACTGGCCCAGCTCATGCACCGGCATTGGCCGCCCATAATAATAACCCTGCATCACTCTGCAGCCTAAGGATTGCAGCAGCTCAATCTGCTCTGGTGTCTCCACACCTTCCGCCACGACCTCCATATTAAGATTGGTGGCAATCGCAATGATATTACTGATAATGGCTTTCTTGGAATGCATCTTGCTCTTACGAATAAACACTTGATCAATCTTGAGTGTGTTAACTGGAATCTCGTCTAAATTACCAAGGGATGAAAAGCCTGTCCCAAAGTCATCCAGTGATACCCTTACCCCAAGTGCCCGAAGTCTGGAGAGCTGCGCAACCGTCTCTTCCATGTTATTCATCGCAATGGACTCTGTAATCTCCAGTTCAAGGAAATGCGGCTCTAGACCTGAACGTGTGAGTGCTTCTTCTACAACATCGTATAAGCCCCCGCCCTCAAACATCCGTGCTGACATATTAATAGAGACTGCGACATTTGCTATCTCTTCCTTATGCCAAAGCATGTTCTGGCTGCATACATCATGCAGCATCCAATAGGTAATCGGGACAATCAGTCCCGTTTCCTCTGCAATGGGAATGAATTCAGCCGGGGAGATTATCCCATGTTCAGGGTGCCGCCAACGCAGCAGTGCTTCAAGACCCACGGTAACGTTCATATACGAATCCCATTTTGGCTGGTACACAACCATAAACTCGGAGCGTGCCAGCGCTTTACGAAGATCCTTCTCCAGCGACATCCGTCGCAGCTGATGGCGGTTCATCTCCTGATCGAACACACTGAATTTATTCTTACCCGAATCCTTAGAGGTATAAAGAGCTGTATCGGCCGCCTTCATTAACGCTGAGCGGTCAGTTCCATGCATAGGGGTCATACTGATCCCCACGCTTGCAGTAACATATAGCTCATTACCTTGAATACTGTAATATTTCTTAAGCTCATATAAAATGTGCTCTGCTTCCTCTTGCGCATCCTCCACAGTACAATCTGGAAGAGCGATCAGGAATTCATCTCCGCCCAAACGAAAGACCTTGCCCTTACTTCCTACAGAGCGTCTTAATCTTATAGCGACCTCTCGCAGTAACAAGTCCCCTATATCATGTCCAAGCGTATCATTAATCGACTTAAACCGATCCAGATCCACAAAAAATACGGCGCCAGATCTACTCCCGAAAAATTCATCTTTAAAATAACGTACCAGGCCATGTCTGTTCGGAAGATCGGTTAGCGGATCATAATAAGCCATCCGTTCCAGCACATGCCGGTCCAGAAATACAGCACCACCAGAAATCGCAAGCATAAATAGCGTTACCAAGGATACTCCCATTAAAAGAATAACATCAGTCTCCATAAAAAAAGTTGTATTGCCTAGTAGACCGTTATATTCAAAATGAGTCGCCCTTACACTCGTATAATGCAATCCAGTCACCGAAAATCCGATAAAGAGAGCAGAGTATAACTTCCAGCGGTTAAAACCCACATAGTCTTTAAACTTGTGAAATAGAAATAATCCGATAAAAGACGAGAGCATAACGAGGATTACAGCACATGTCTGAGTCCATATCTCATAATGAATCTCCGCTGCGATCTTCATGGAGGACATTCCGATATAATGCATAGCCGAAATTCCGCTGCCTAGAAGAACACCACTAACTATTAAACAACTTTTTCTTAAACGTGGCACAAACGTAATCCGGAATGCCGAATAGCAGCACAACACACCAACCAATAACGATAATACAGCCCTGCCTGGATAATAATTCACGCTAAAAGGAAAACGGCTCGCCATAATCCCTACATAATGTATCGACCATATGCCACTGCCGAGTACACATGCCCCCGATATTAACCATAAGCGACGAACTTTCCCAAACGAACGAGGGACTTGCGAGATCAGATTCAGCGCGGAATAAGCTGCAGTCGCCGCTAGCGCAAATGATAGTAAAACAATCCAAACGTTATAGTGGATTCCCATTTTATCCATTAGTTAACCTCTTCACCGGTTTTGAATACCGTAATCGCTGCAGCGTATTTCTCAAGTAAAAAATCAGTACACGAATATCAGATAAATGGAAGAGTGCGTAAAGATTATAGGTTATCCCTGAAAAGCAACTTTAGATGTATTCTACCTTGTATTCAGCCGATTGTCTAAGAAAATACTGGAATTTATACCCTTTTTTTATGTCGGCAAAAAATGTCCATATTTGACGCATTCGCTCACCCCGAAAAGTTGGATATGTGACCTGTGGTTGATGGGGTTTTGGGGAAGGTCTTTCGCCATAACCATTGATTCAAAACTACCAGAACTAACAGATAGATGTAAATTCCTCCGGTAAATAAAGTGAAGACATAATGAATACCCGCCATCCCCATCAGCAAAAACATAAGCATGAAGGCGACTCCAGTGTAATCCTTTTGTTTGGCTGCCTCATAACGCTCTGAAAAAGGTAAGCTCCGGGGATAAACACGAAAGCAGATGACTGAGAAAATCAGCATGGCGAATAATACCACTACTAAATCAGGTACAATGTGCACACCGAACAACAGAATGAACAATACCGCATCTACAGCAAATAAAGGCAAGACTAGCCGTAGCAGTGCCGCCTTAAGCATCCCACGGTAAATAGGCGTGCTATCGGGTAAAGGAATCAGCCTATAAATCCAAGCTCCTTTATAACTTGTAGAGTAGCGTAGCATCTGTATTACAGTCTGCATTAACATCGTGCAGAAATAGATTAACAAGTACACTTTTGAACCTTTAAGGGAACCATCATAACTATTCTGCAATATACCAAATATAAAAATAAACGGGAATGCGATAGAAAAGCCAAGTGCAGGATAGACCTTCAGCTTAAAATCGCGCTCATTCTTCATCATGGACCAAGTAAACCGAAAGAAAATCCCCTCTGCCGGTTCCTTGCATACTCTGCGGGAGAGCCACTCTGCGATCTGGCCCTTGTCTTTTCCACCGGAGCCTTGCTCCGCCAGCTTTTGCAAATTCCGTTCAAACTGCGGCATCAGCTTAATATAGGCTGCGATCAGTACAAGTGGGATTATCAAAGCCAGCATTGAAAGAATGAAGTAATAGGGTTCTCTAGCTCCACCAAGCAACAGTTCAAACGGAGCCGCGAACCAAACCGGAAAAATAAAGTACTGCCACCAAGCAGGATGATAAGCAGCGCCAAGCTCAGTGAGGTTGAACAACCGGGAGATGAATTGATAGCCCACCATTATTCCGATCGTCAAAAGGATTTGCGTATAATTTATAATATCCTTGAGCTTCTCCCCATCAAAAAACCGCATGATCATCAGGTAGAGCAGTGCAGTTATTACGAGGATAAAACAGTCTAACAAGACAATTGTCACCGCATACATCAGAAAAAAAGCGATCCCCTGCTTAAATAGGCTAAATACCAAAGATGGACCAGTGATCGACAATGTAACTGTCCCTAAGTAGAGGAGAACGTGGATGGTTTTGGCCATATTTAAGGTAGTACGGTTGACGGGTTTGGAAAAAAGAATATTTTTATCACGTAAATCAAGCATTACTGAAGAAAAGTCAGAGATCAGGGTTGTGGAGACAAAAAACATAATGATCCCAAAGGTTAAGCTCATTTGCAGCATATAGTGATCGTTGGATAGCGTTAGCGGAATTAATATTAAACCAAATAGTAAATAAATCCACTGTAATCGCAAGGGTGAACCTTCTTTAGCGTTCTCCTTTTTCTGCATACCTGCAAGCGCTGTAGGCGTTCTTCTTCCGTCCATGGTCAGTTTGATCTGTAAAATACTCCGCATGGTGTCGTAATCGACTCCAAATCTTATAAAGGCACCCCGCAGCTTATCCAACAGCCTCAGCACGAAGAAATCAGTCATAAGAGGATACCTCTTGCTCCTGCATGACCGCAACAAATTCACCAGCGATATCACGGTATTTATCAAATCCGGTTAATTGATTGAAAATATCTTCAAGCGTCCCTTCACGGCCTTTCTCCTTCAGCTCTGCAAAACTTCCGTCCGCCACAATATCCCCGCCATCAATCAAAATGATCCGGCTGCTGATTTTCTCAACCACATCCATGATATGTGAGGAGTAAAAAATGGTCTTCCCCCGTGCCGCCAGCGATGCAAAAATCTCCTTCACTATCATCACGCTATTAGCATCCAAACCACTCAGCGGTTCATCCAGGAATAAAATATCAGGGTCATGCAGCATGCTGGAGATAAGCAGCACCTTTTGCTTCATCCCTTTTGAGAACGAAGAAATCCGCATATCGTAAGACTTCTCCAAACCTAACAGTGTAGTTAATTTTTTGGCCTTGTAGTCCGCCTCCGCACGACCTAGCCCATACAGCTCGCCAACAAAGGTTAGATACTCTCTTGCAGTGAGGCTATCATATAATTCGGCTACCTCCGGCACATAACCTATACGTTTCTTGTAAGAAACATCTCCATCGGCAATATCCTTACCGAAAATCTCCACTTTACCGTTATATCCTTCTACCAGACCGAGCATAATCTTCACCGTTGTACTCTTGCCTGCCCCGTTAGGGCCGATATAACCAATAATTTGTCCTCTATATACCTTAAGATCAATTCCCTTTAGCACCATTCGGTCTGTATAGTTCATCCATAAACCTGAAATCGCTATGACCGGATCGTCAGCTAAACCCATATCTCAGTCCCCTTTCTAGTAACTAATCAATAATGTGAAATATTACTACTTTATGTAATTACAATAATTGTATCATTTAGTAGAATCCTCTTCCATGATTTAGTCTGCTAATCTTATGTCTAGTTAAAAAAAGAGTGGCCATTAGGCCACCCACTAGAGATTTATAGCGAAAGGCAGCGCCACCGATGCCACGAAATGGCTGTTGGCACCCCCTTTATTTGAGCAAACCGGCCTAAGATCAGCGTACGTTTGGTCGGGTAGCATTTATAAGTAAGAGAGCGAGCACGCTAGCGGACACAACTGACCTTATACGCGGCTTTTTCCCACATTTAGAGTGCTAAAGGACCCCATAGTCGCTATCAGCATGAAAAACACCATAAACGCACCTTTTTCAAAGCGATAGCGTCGCTGGAGTCCGAAACTATGCCCCAAAGGCTGGAAAGTGGAAAATAACGTCATCTGGGTCCGAAAGCCGCGCCGATAATGAATGAACTGCTGAATCAAGCGGGCATGAGGGCATGAGGGCAAGCGGACAGGGCAAGGGCAACCAGCCAGCTAACAAACAAAAAAGCAGAGCAGCGATACTCCAATAAAGGAGGAATCGCTGCTCTGCTGCCTTAGTCAAACCAAGTCGCCGCATTCATAGTTGACGCTACTTATGTGACGTCCGCTATGTCTTAGTGGCTGATTATTTGGATAGCAAATTGTAAATAACCTGTGCTGCTTCTGCTCTTGTAGTGACTTCTTTCGGATTGAGTTTACCGTTCGCTCCGGTCACTACGCCTCTCTCTACCAGCGCTTGAAGGGCTTCTTGTGCATAACCAGCGATCTGTCCAGCATCACTAAAGCCGGCAAGCGTGGCCGCTGTCTTCTCAGATGGCAGTTCACCTAGCGCTACAAGCGAGCGGTACAAGAGTGTAAATAGCTCCTGCCTAGTGATCTGAATATCTGGCTGGAATTGATTATCTCCCGAACCCGTTGCTACCCCAAGACGTTTAGCTGTAGCAAGATAATTCGTATAATACGTATTGCCTGCATCTGCAAAATTATCAGCAGCAATGGCATCCGGTGTGATGTCATAAGCCTTGAGCAACAAGACGATGAACTGCCCTCTAGTGATTGCAGCATTCGGACTGTAATGTTCAGCATCCGTACCAGATGTGATACTGCGTGCTGCTAAGAAACCTACTGCATGGCTATACCATGATGCCTCTGGAACATCTGCAAAGCTCACCTGATTATATCCAATAATATATTGGGAGAAATGTGTGGTTACGAAATCTACAGTTCCCTTGGCGGCATTGTAATTTCCACGTACATTGTCCAAGCTTCCAGTGCTGTTAATGTGATACACAATAACCGCATCTGACCGTTCTCCCGCTTGCAGCACGTACGGTACGCTGACACGAACACTGCCCCCACCGAAGGTGGAAATCGTGCTTTCACCCGCTATAACCGACAAGTCATAAACCGGTCTGTCTCCGAGAACAGCCTTGCCTTCTGCCGTTAATGACACCTTCGCGATTCTAACAATGATGTCTCCGGCATCTGAAGCTGCACTAATGCTCGCCAATGATTTGGCATCAAACGTAATCGTACCCACATTCTCATATTCAATGGTAATCTCCGCCTTCGTTCCGGCGGCTAACTCATTAATTATGCTTCTTGGAAGTGTAAGATCAGCTGTTTGAGTATCCGAAGTAGCTGCAACTTTAATTTCAAGAACAGCCTTCTTCCCATCAGCTTCTGCCTTCTTAGCGAGACTCACAAATTCAGCAGCCGTTTCTTTTGTGATCGTTGCAGTAGTAACTCCTGTGGTTTTATCCGTTTTAGTTGCCGCTGTTGCTGACAGGTTCACGGTATTCCCTGCTGTTACCGTAGCAACCAGTTGCGGGCTTGCTGATGGTGTTGGTGTAGTCGTGCTCGGTGTAGAATTGCCACCCGATCCACCTGTTCCACCTGTTCCAGGATCTGAAATAGGCACATAGGCCGGAACCACAATGTCAGTCGCTGGACTTGCCTTATAACCTTCTTTGGCTGCGTATCTCACTTGATACGTGCCCGGTATTAATCCTGTGATTTCTTTATCTGGTGCATACACATAATTAGTTACACTCGACAGCTTATATTCTAAGGCTGTCGTGGTTCCCGTAATTCTTCCATCGTTGTTCGCTGCTGAGGTAGGAGCAACTCCCTGCAACCCAGTTGGAGCTGCTTGTTCCGCAGTGAATGCTGGAACGATTACATCTGCTGCTCTACCCGCGTTAAATCCCTCTTTAGCTGCGTATCTTACCTGATAGATACCCGGCACAAGTCCAACGATCTCTACATCTGATGCGTAGACATAATCGGTAACGGTAGACAGCTTATATTCCAGCGCTTTCGTAGTTCCTATAATTTTACCGTCGTCATTAGCTGCACTGGTTGGTGCTACACCTACTAATCCTGTAGGTGCCGCTTGCTCACCATATGCCGGGACTTCAACTGTAGCGTCTTTACCAACGCTGTATCCCTCTTTTGCCGCATATCGCACATTATAGAAGCCCGGAGTAAGGCCAGTGATAACCGCACCTGTTACAGGCTTATAATCAGCTTCTCCAACGCCTTTATACTCCTGTCCTTCCGCTGAACCCGTAATTTGCCCATCATCATTAGCTTCAGAAGTAGGGGCTACGCCTACCAGTCCTATCGGAGCTGCTTGTTGATGGGTGTAAGCAGGAACTTCCACACTTACGTCTTCGCCAGCATTATAAGGAATGATTGTAGGTCCAGCTGCGGAGGTTGGCCCTTGATAGCCCGATGTTGCGGCATATCTTACCTTATAAACACCAGGTGCAAGCCCTGTGATGGCTGATCCCGAAACTGGGGTGTAAGCCTCGTCTCCAACAAGCTTAAATTCCAATGCTGAACTGGTGCCTACAATTTGCCCATCCTTATTGTCGGCCGCAGTTGGTGCTACACCCGTAAGTCCTGCCGGCACAGCTTCGAGTCTGGAGAATATTTTATCCAGCGCTGTTGTAGTGTTATTGTATCTGGCTCCGATTGGGTAATTAGCCTGCACGTAATCCGGTTGGATATTCGTCCAGCTGTACATAAGTTCAACATGCCCTAGAATCGGTGTGTTTTTGCCTCCTGCATCCTTGTTGTCCTTGTTATAAGTGAACAGATATGGAACCTGAAGTCTGTCTCCGCTCACAGTGTTTCCAAGTCCGTCTACATAACTAATTACAGTTGGTTTAGCAGCTGTATTGTTTTCGGTCTTGATATTGGTCAGATAAGTACGAACCAGATCAACATAAAGCTGCGCATACGGATGATTGGTGGTTCTAATCTGAAGCTCGTTATTATTATGCGGATTCGCACTGCCCTTAGTGCCGCTGTTGTTATTAGGCTCAGCAACGGTCACACCAGCATCCAGCTTAGTGTCGAAGAAGTAGATCTTATGGATATTATGTTTTTTGGCATATTCGTTGATATATTTAATCACCGCTTGCGTGTTAGGGCACCACGAGCCGCCTAACAAAATCGCATAGTTTCCCTCACTCGCTAAAATTTGCTTCAGCTGATGATAGGTCACATGTTCATAAACAAGCGTGCCATCCGCTTCGTTGAAGATCGTAGGTTTGCCCTCATTTTCCCCTTCATAGTTCTTATTAAATGCCGCCTTGATATAAGCCGACTCGTCGATAGTATCATATCGGGTAGCGGCACCCAGCACCTCACTTACTGATGTTTTATACGCATTAACCTTCGCCGCATCAAGTGTTCCGTTCGTCAGGAACTCATTCCACGAATAGCTCTTATCCAGATAGGATACGACAGGAGCACTATTTCCCTGTGCATCCTTGTGATCCTTGTTGTATACCAATAAGAATGGAGACTCGAGCTTGTTAGCAGTCACAACTTCCCCGTTTGTATTGGTATAGCTGACATTGCGTTCTGGATCATCTTTGGAAGACAGATTTAAATTCTTCAAATACTTGTTGACCAGATCAACATATTTATAGGCAAATTTATTATTGCTGTCTGCAATCTGAAGGGTGTCCCCGTCCAGCTTAGTATCAAAGTTATAAATCGTAGAGATGCCATATTCCTTAGCTGCCTCGTTGATAAAGCCGATATCAGCCTGTGTATTCTCGCTCCAAGCACCTCCAACCAGAACAGCGTATGTGCCTTCACTCTCAAAAAGATGAACGATATCTTCATACGTCGCTGTTTTAAATACATGGTTAGCATCATTTAGACGGTCATAGACATGACTGAAATAGTCAAACTGGTTAACGCCGCCTTGTGAAGAGGTTATCGCCTCTGCGGTATCCGGATTAGCATAAGCTCTTCCTGCCTGAGTAGGCAGGATTAGCAGGGAGGCTGCCAGCAGCAGCGTTACAATTTTTTTGAAGGTTAATGGTCGTATCATTATGTGCACCTCGCCTTAAATAGGTTTATGGGAAGAATGGGCTGAAAGGAATCCTGAATGAGCCTGCTGCTCATCAAGGACAAACCTCTTCCTCAGCGGCTGGTGCCGGTGCCGGTGCGGGTGCCTGAACCGTTTCCGCTGGAGCAGCTGCTGGTGCGCTGACCGTGGATGCAGGTGCAGAAGACGATGTTTTCGGTTGAGAAGACTCAACTACCGGAGCCGGGGTCGCCTTAACTACCTCTGTGGTAGAGAAGGTTATAGCCTTTTTGGAAGGTGTCTCCGTTGCTTTTGCTACGGGAGCTGCGGTTTCCTTAGGCTGTTCAGATACAACAGGAGCGGTGGTCGGCTGAACGGCTTTAGCGGTTACGTTTGCTTTTGGAGCAGTCGTAGGCGCAGCAGTTGGCGCAGGCGTTGCTGCGCTGGTTTGCGGTTTAACAGATGCAGATACCGTTGTTGCAGCTGTTGCCGTCTTAGCGGTGTCCGCAGCCGGGGATGCAGCTGCTTTAGGCTGAGCTGCAACCGCTTCTGGAGCTGCTGAAGCCACAACCTTCGCCGCAGAATCAACAGCTGCGGCTGGAGCCGCAGTAGCTTCTGCCGTGACTGTCTCAGCTGCTGGAGCCGAAGCTTCCGGCTGGACAGCTTCTGTTACAGGAGCTGCAGTAGCTTCTGCCTGAACAACAACTGCTGCCGCAGAAGTAGCTGCTGGTAAAGCTGCTGCGGTTACTGCTGTATTACTACTCTCTTGAATGGGTGCTGCCTCTGCTGTTTTTTTGTTAGCGGATACCGCGGCATACGTCAATGCGGAGAAGACGATAGCGGCGGCAACCAAAGAGATCGAAAGCTTTTTCATATGTGTACCATCCTTTTCAAATAAAATAAGAAACCCCTTCACTACATTCTTGTACCTTAAATCCGTAACTCTCCCTTCTCTAAAGTAAAAAAAAAGAGACTCAACGGGACGCAATTTACGCGTCTTTCGTTGAATCTCCGGCTGTCCAGTCGATTCCAATTGGCTTGTGATTAAGTTCCATATTATTCATGCCATAGTGCCTTGTCAATCAATTTTTATTTTTCACATGGTTTTTATCGGAATTGATTATTTTTAACATATAATTACATTGACTTTACTATAAATTCTATATAGATTGATCTCAATAGGATTAATCATATTAAAAAACTAGGTTTAAGGGGGTATTGGCAGTGAACATAGATAACAACTTATTATCCGCCATCGAAACGAACTGGTATGGATTTTTCGCCTCCATATTTGTGTTTGCAATTTTGTTTCTACTGGCACGTAAACGAATTGGATTTGGTACCCGGGTACTCATCGGACTTGGCATCGGACTTATTGCCGGTATATTCTTTCAGTACTTCGATTTAGAGACCAAAGCTATTAGCACATTCGGCAGCATTTATATCAGCTTGATCCGCATGCTCGTCATTCCTTTAGTATTCGTACTCGTATTAAACAGCATTTCTTCCTTGACCAATCTGGAGTATCTACGCAAAATCGGGATCAAAACCTTCGCCTGGTTCCTCGGAACAACGGGCATCGCTTCTATTATCGGCCTATCCGTTGCGCTGCTGTTCAATCCCGGCCAAGGTATACAACAAGATGTACCCGCAGATTTTGCAGCCCGTGAAATCCCGACCTTCTCCCAGGTTATCCTCGATCTTGTTCCATCTAACCCTGTTAATGAAGCAGCTACGGGTAAGGTTGTGCCTCTACTCATTTTCGCGATCTTCCTAGCAGTGGCTATAATCAAGATTGGCTCCAAGAAACCGGAAGCCGTCAAGCCTGTACGTGATCTTATTGAATCCCTGACACTGATACTGCATCAGGTTGTGAAATTCATTATTCGCCTGACGCCTTATGGCGTATTCGCACTGATTGCCGGAATCACCGCACGTTATGGCTGGGAGACGTTGCAGGAGCTAGGCAGTGTAATTATAACCTCGTACGTAGCAATGATTATACATTTTGTACTTATCTTTGGCGGATTGGTTCTATTAGTAGCAAAGGTGAATCCAATTCGTTTCTTCCGCAAAGTGTATCCAACCATTACCGTTGCCTTCACAACCAGAAGCAGCTACGCAACCCTACCGGTCAATCTAGAAGTGATTACGAAGCGGCTTCATGTCTCCCCGCGGATCGCGAGCTTTATCGCACCGTTAGGGGCATCTGTGAACTTTAATGCGTGCGGTGGGATTTGGCCAGCTATTGTGGCTGTATTTACCGCCCAAGTATTCGGTATTGATCTGAACTGGACCGACTATATTACACTGGTATTAGTAAGTATTATTTCTTCCATTGGTGTAGCTGGCGTACCTGGACCAGCCGTAATCTCCACCACAGTAGTCTTAACTGCTCTCGGCCTGCCGCTTGAAGGAATCGCTATCGTTGCAGGTGTTGAAGCGCTCATCGATATGGGCCGTACCGCTGTAAACGCAACTGGAACAGCTGTAACAGCTCTGTTAGTAGCTAATTCCGAAGGTGAATTTGACCGCGAAGCGTTTAATAGCAATGATGACGATGATATTCTCTTGAGCACCGTGTAAAAGCTGAAACTGTAAAAACCTCCGGAATCTGCGTAAAGCAGAGCGCCCGGAGGTTTTTTTTGCATAGATTCCTATTGGATTCATCTTCTTATAGCATACTAATTCTTTCCCGCTTTTTAGCAGAAGCTAGACAAGTCTCGATCAATTGCATGCCCAGCACTGCATCCTCAGGTGCAAATAATTTTTTTCCTGTAAATACTGCGGCGGCAAAATCATCGACCTCCCGTGTATAGGGATTCGCCCCGGTGGCATCAACCCGTCTTACCCCTTCTCCCGTATGCACAAAAAATTCAGCGTCCTCATCTCTAGCATTAAAAGGCATAGGCACTTCAATCATTCCATCGGTCCCCAGAATCTCTAACAGCTGGCGGTTATATGCCCACATCCCGCAATCAAAAATCAGGCTTAGCCCCTTCGGAAACTCTACCAGCCCTGAAGCCATCATATCTACATTGTCATGCTCCGGAGAAAACATAGCATGAACTGTTACGGCTTCTGGCTCAGCTCCGAACAGCAGTCGTGCTGCACTTAGCGGATAACAGCCGATATCATAAAGCGAGCCGCCGCCCCAAGCGGATTTAAAGCGAATATTAGAGGTGTCTGTAGCGTCATTATAAGTAAAAGTGCCTCGAATGGAGCGTAATTCGCCAATTTCACCGCTAGCGATAATCTCTTGCAATTCCGCAATCCGAGGATGATGCCGATACATATAAGCTTCTGCCAAATGGACTCCAGCATCATTACAAGCTTTTACCATCTCAGACGCTTCTTCACTGTTCAGCGCGATCGGTTTCTCACATAAGATATGTTTGCCAGCTTCCGCCGCACGGATTACCCATTCCCGATGGAGGTGATTTGGCAGTGGAATATACACCGCATCAATATCCTTATCCGCCAGTAATTCCTCATAGCTGCCGTAAGCTTTATCTATTCCGAACTCTGCGGCTACAGCGCTGCTTTTTTCTAAACCGCGACTGGCTACCGCTGTAATCATTCCCGTCTCCGAATCCATTATAGCCGGCATCACTGAACCTGTCGCAATCTGCGCACAGCCCATGATTCCCCAGCGAAGTTTTTGCACCATCGTTGCTAACCTTCTTCCTTATAGATTACTTACTATACTTAAAGCCACCTTATCATAGAATGAAACGTTTCTCTAACAGAAAGAAGCCTGCAAATTGCAAAAAAACAGTGCCAAAAGGAGCTCCAACCCCGATAGACACTGCTTTTTTATAAAATATGAATGTTTATATTAGTGCATTTAACAGCACAGCCGCACCCAGCACAACTATACGCGCAAGGTTCATCAATACGAAGTTTTTGACGGCAAGAATAAAGGTACTCGCCTTCTCCTGTTTCTCTGTGAACGAGGCAATATTTCGGCGAAGCGGGATCAGCGTAAGTAGAATCAACAGAACCAGAATAGGGTTAATCCCTAAGATCAGCAGCACTACAAGATCCAGATAAGAGACATAGTAGAGATATTTAAAAAGCACAAGCGCATTGCGGCGGCCAATGTACACCGGAAGCGTGTACCTGCGATTCTCCACATCCTCATCAATATCACAAATATTATTAGCGAGCATAATCCCTGCGATCCCCAAAATAGCGGGCACGGAAAACCAGAAAAGGTACAGCACTTCCACGATATTGATATTCAAGCTGACCCAGCCGTTCTGAAGCAGCAGTGAAACCACATGCTCATCCGTATGGATATAGGCAGAGATAAAAATAATAACAAAGCCCATAAACAAACCCGAGAACAGCTCACCTAACGGCATACGCGAGATGGGAATCGGCCCGAACGAATAAAGTATACCGATCAAGAACGACAGTCCACCCAGCAAAAAGACCAGCAAACCCGTCTGAGTGACAAGCGCAATCCCGCCCCCTGCTGCCAGCGCCAGCAAAATAACAATCGTCGCCACGACGGTGCGCTCTTTTAGCTTAAAATGAACAATTGGATTATGCGTTTCGTAGCCGTAGCCGTGGGTTTTGGAGGCTTTTTTGAAATCGTAATAGTTGTTAATCGCCGTCGTCGCCATATCGAAGCTAAGCAAAGACACGAACATCAATCCAAAACGCAATACGTAAAAATCCTCAAACCGGTACAGGGCATACAACGTTCCCATTAGAAATGGAATAATACTGGCTACCTTCGTCGGCAGCTCCACAAATCTTAGAAAGCTTTTAATATTCACAACATACACCCTTATCTGTCAAATGAGCCTGCAAGGCATTACTGTTCAGTTGTTGTAACCGTCACTGGGGACCATTCTGCAATAACTGTTTGTCCATGTACAGACACACTGCCTTCAGGACTCAGATCCTTCTCTGTCATAATTCCGAGCGCTACAGTGAAGTTATTGAATTTAAGCGGTATATTTTTCTCGCGGCGCACTTCCTTGCCGTTCAAATAGAATACAGCCTCATCATTGCCGCGGTGATAGGTAATACGGTACGTATTGAATTCCCGTGGTTTGAAATCCGTATCTTCTTTAAAGATGCAGAAATATTTCGTTCCAGTGCTTTCTGGCACTTGTACACCCGGGAACGGCAAAATACCATATACACTAGCATATTTGTCATTTCCCGCGAAGAAATCGAGCGCAGCGCCTGTCGTGAAATCCAGCAGGTTCAGCGATACATATCCATCATACAGATCTCCAGGTGCAGTTCCTTGTGTACGGCAACGAATTTGCAGCTCAATGCTAATCTCTCCAGCTTCCGGAATCTCCACTGGCTTGGCTGAATAATACATGTGCTTGGCATTGTCCAGAATTTGCACTTGATGGTTCTCACGAGATAACTTCGCACGTACATACAAGGTATCATTACGAACGATAACTACAGCCTCCGGCTCACGGTAAGCCCAAAAAGATCCGTCAGGCAGTGTAAATCCACCCGTCTTCCAGACCTTTCCTTCTTCTAAAATAGAGTGGAAATCCCCAAGAACCATGCGATTGCCTTTAACTTGTTGTTCTTCTGCCGTCAATTCCTTGTCCTTCTTTTCCATGAAAGCTCACTCCTTCTGTAGTCCATCTATTAGTATCAGATCAAGCCTTGAATTAATAAAGTTATTGCCATTACTACTCCGCAGCGTACGGAGGCTTTTTGTGAAGCACCCATCAGCGGGATATAAGCCGGCGAAGCATTATGTTGCTTGAGACTACTGTAAATGCGCAGCGGCCAGAAAGCTGTAACCAGCGCCAGCAGTGCGTAAACAGGAAGTACACCCAACAGCACACAGACTATCACCGAAGCGTAGCCAGTAAAAAGAAGTACACGTGAGAATACAAGTGCCTTTTGTTCTCCCCATACTACAACAAGCGTAAGCTTACCCGCCTGCTCATCCGCTTTCCAATGTAGGAAATGGTGATTAAACAACAATAATGTAGTTAAAAATCCGACAGGCAGCGAGAGAATTACAGGCTTCATGCTAAACTGACCGGTTTGTACGAAATAGGAGCCTAATACAGGCATAATCCCAAAAGCAATAAAAATGGCCATCTCACTATAGCCTTTGCCGCGATAGCCATAACGCAGTGGCGGAGCCACATAGAAATAAGCGATTAAAGCACCAACAAGTACAAACCAAAGGATATTCCAACCGCTATATATACTAAGAATCCCACCACAGATAAGGGCAATCGCCAGCATACTCCAGGTCATCCTTGCATAAAAAGACTCCGAGAGGATCCCACCTGTCAGTAGCCCGGAGTTTGTGCTGATTTCACCAGCGGAATTCTTTGCTTCTGTATCGGTTCCGTTGCGGAAGTCCCACAGATCATTCACCATATTGGAGAACAAATGCGCCGAAATCGCCCCTATTAAGGTAAGAATAAATAAAACCGGATGGAATGTCCCTTCCCATACATATGCCCCAACGGTCCCCAAAACAATCGGGATGAGCATAACAGAAAAACTCCAAAACCGGGTCGCCTTGGTAAATAATGTCCATTTGTTCACTTCAAGCTTACCGCCTTTTTCATATGATTTGATAATAATTATCACTGACTATTATACATCAATTTTCAATAGATTGTGAAGATTATCACTGCATATAATGTCTATTCTTGACATAATACTTCCGTTTGTTTGGTTAAGTATCTTGATAATGGAAGATAAAAATGTAAACAATTCCTTATTTCACGCAGGACCCCTATTTTACGACAAAAAATGAGTGTTGTTTTATAGGCAAGCACATACCGATATGATATGATAGGCAAGCCTATGAACAGCACCCCTTACGGGCTGTTTTTAAGAGCGTAAAACTATATATAATAATGGAGGCTTTTACTGTCATGTCAGCGCAATCCCCTAACACCCAATCTGTCAAAATCGTCACTGCCGACCCTAGCGCCATCGGGCTATTCGGACTGGCTATTGTCACATTGGTCGCTTCTTCACAGAAGCTTGAATTTACAACAGGACTTAGCTACGTTATTCCTTGGGCTATCTTCCTGGGAGCATTCGCGCAGCTATTCGCCGCCATTCAGGATGCTAAGCACAACAATACCTTTGGTATGACTGCCTTTGGCGCCTACGCTTTCTTTTGGTTCGGCATGGCTAGCAGCTGGCTAATCAAGCTTGGCGTATTTGGTCCAACGCTTGCGGAGGCTGTAGATCCTAAGCAGCTCGGATTTGTATTTCTGGGTTACTTGATCTTCACACTCTTTATGACGATTGGTGCCGTTGAGGCAAATAGAGTTCTGCTTATCATTTTTGTATTGATAGATTTTCTCTTTATCGGACTAACCTTTGATTCCTTTGGGATCGCTCCAGAATTCTTCCATAAGCTAGCTGCTTGTGCTGAGCTTGGTATTGGTATCGTGTCCCTTTACGGATGTGGAGCATCCGTGCTAAACGCTCATTTCGGCCGCAGCTTCTTACCGATTGGAGCTCCGCTGGGCATCTTCAAAAAATAGAAATTGTTCTGATCTGAAACTAATACTTTTGCAAGCCGAAAGGATGCTGAGACTATGCATGTCCTGTCCTCTTCTGAATTAGCGGTAACTGCTATTTTCGCCCTTATTCTCGCAGTTATTGCCTACCTGATCATTCGGAATATCCCGAAGATGGTTGGTGATATTGCGGCTTTTCGCAAAAGAACACTGGTTTGGACCCAAGTTTCACTAGTACTAACGGTGCTTCAGTTGAATTTCAAAGCAGGCGATTGGCGCTTTTCTATCGTCCTTGGACTCATTGTGTTATTTACCGGAGCTATTTGGCTGTCCGCCCGTTATTACGACATCAGTCGCAATGCAGGTCCAGAATCTAAAGATCCTGAAGCACATTAGTAAATCTCAAGCTCCCGAAAGGGGGCTTTTTTTTATAATTTCAGAAAGCTTCTTCGCATAGTTCTCCCCATCACAACCATACTAATGACATTCTAATAAAAGTAACGGGAGGATTATCAGGGTGAGCAAAAAAATCAATCTGCTAATGTTCAGTGGGGAATACGACAAAGCGATGGCTGGACTGATCCTAGCAAATGCCGCAAGAGATATCGATGTCGAGGTTACTATGTTTTTTTCATTCTGGGGTCTATTTTTGGTGCGTGATCCGGAGAAGATGACTCTTGAGGACAAGAGTATCTACGAGAAGCTGATGGATGTTATTACACCGAAGGGCCCTGGGCAGCTGCCGCTCTCTCATCTGAACTTTAGCGGGCTAGGACGAATGATGCTCGAGGAAATGATGGAGGAACAAGGCGCACCGAAGCTGATTCATTTTCTAAAAGGGGCTCGTAAAAAAAACATCAAATTCTATGCCTGCAAGCTCTCTGTGGAGATCATGGGCTTTAAGCCCGAGGAACTGCTGCCAGAGGTCGAAATCATCGATGCTGCGGCATATTTAAAAGATGCTTTAGAAAGTGATGTACAGTTATTTATTTAAAGTCTGACTAGGCTTTAACCCAATCCCCCATGCAGGCATATACTGTTGCCATAGAAACTACTGGCACGCCGAAAATACACCCCATTAACTTAGCACTGACGGCGTACGGGCTGGAGGGAATATCCGTGCTAAACATCATCCACGCCTCTTCTGCAGAGACGCCCGCTTCATTACAAGACCATTTTGATACTTTTCGTGGTCACACCATCGGCATTCGGCATCAAATCAACACCCCTTATGGCAGACAGCCGCTTCTGTATGCCGATTGGACCGCAAGCGGGCGCTTATATGAACCGATCGAACGCAAGTTGCAGGAAGCCTTCGGTCCCTACGTCAGCAATCCACATACAGATTCCAACACCACCGGACTAATCATGACGCAGGCTTATAATGAAGCTCGCCAAATCATTAAGAACCATGTTAATGCTGGCCCTCAGGATGTACTGCTCTTCTGCGGCAATGGAACAACAGGAGCCGTGAACAAGCTGCAGCGTATCATGGGATTAAGGCTCCCGGAATGGCTACAGGAACATAATAACCGTGCACTGGAAGACCGCCCCGTTATCTTCACCAGCCATATGGAGCATCATTCCAATATTCTTCCTTGGCAGGAGGGACTTGGTGACGTCGTTACCATTCCCGCCGGAAAGGACGGAAATATTGACCCTCAACAGCTTGAAGACCAGCTGCGACTGTACCCCAATCGCCGTTTCAAGATTGGTTCATTTACAGCTTGTTCTAATGTGACTGGAATTCAGACGCCTTACGCAAAGCTAGCGGCTACTATGCATCGTCATGGGGGCGTATGCTTTGTGGATTTTGCCGCCAGTGCTCCCTACGAGCCTATCAATATGCACCCACCTTCCCCACTGGAGAAGCTTGATGCGATCTTTTTTTCTCCGCATAAATTTCTGGGTGGGCCGGGCACAAATGGCGTTCTAATCTTTGATGAAGCACTGAGCAATGGACGTATTCCTGACGAACCGGGTGGAGGTACAGTAGCCTGGGTCAACCCTTGGGGAGGACGCCGCTACACTAATGCGATTGAGATGCGGGAAGACGGGGGAACACCGGGGTTTTTACAGGCTTTTCGCACGGCACTTTGCGTGAAGCTGAAGGAGCAGATGAATGGAAACGGTCAATATATGGTGATTAGAGAACACGAGCTGTGTCAGGAATTAATGGCAGGGCTCCGCAGCATCCCGGAATGCGCGCTGCTGGCCGGAGATCATACAGAACGTCATGGAATCGTCTCTTTTACACTTCGTGATATCCATTACAACCTCGCTGTTCAGCTGTTGAATGACCGTTTCGGCATACAAGCTCGAGGCGGCTGCTCTTGTGCAGGTCCATACGGACATTACCTGCTTGGATTAGGGTGGACGCAATCCGCTCAGATTGCCGGAGCGATCATGAGCGGCGACCAATCCTTCAGACCAGGGTGGATTCGCATCTCCCTACATCCCATTATGACTAATCAGGAAGTAGAGAGAATTGTATCCGCTGTAAGGAGTATTGCGACCCATGTCCAGCAATGGAAGCAGGACTACCTTTACGATACTTCCACGAACAGCTGGAATCATATCTACGCGCAGCATTCACCCGAGATGAAGCTCCAAGAACTCTTCACCATGTAACAATCTAACTTATCACACGTTGCCCTTCACCATGTCCAAATCGGCAGCACTGGCATTGGAGATGACCTGTTCTACATTTTTGCAGCCCGGAATTACACTGGTTACTGCGGAATGCTGGAGACACCAAGCCAAAGCCCACTGCGCCATATCCAGACCTGACGGCACTTCATTAGCAGCAATTTCTGCTACTGCGCGCAGCTGCTTTTGTCTTACATCCTCTTTATGGTTAGCTCGCACATCACCCTGAGCAAAAACCGCATCTGGCTTATACTTGCCGCTCAAATAACCACTGGCTAACGGAACACGAGCCAACACACCTAATTGATGCTCGATGCACAGCGGAAGAATCTCTTCTTCAGGTTGACGATCCAGCCGATTATATACTACTTGTATGGCCTCTGCTTGCACATCTGCTGCCGCAGAGGTCTGGTGCACCCCTGAGCCCGATGCACTGATCGACACGCCCAAATGACGGATTTTGCCGGCTTGCTTCTGTCTGTCGAGCATACTCCACAGCTTATCATTATCGAATTGCTCATCGGTTCCGGAATGGAATTGATAGAGGTCGATATACTCTGTCTGGAGTGCGCGGAGGGAGTCGTCCAGCTGCTTAAGCACATCCTCAGCACGCCATAGCTGTTCCCGCTGCAAATGCCCCTGAAAATGATGGCCAAATTTCGTAGCTACAACCCAGTCCTCGCGTTTGCGGCGCGCCAGATAATCCCCGATGAACTTCTCCGACAAGTGATCTCCGTAACATTCTGCCGTATCAATCAGATTAATACCCAGCTCTCCAGCCTTATCCAGCATGGCATCGACTTCAACCTGAGTGAAATCCTTGCCCCACTCTCCGCCAAACTGCCAAGTCCCTAGGCCAATCACCGAGACATTCATTCCTGTACTGCCAAGCTTACGATATTTCATCATCATTTCCTCCTTTATTCTATTTAAATTTAGGGATTCAAGTTAATTCTGACTCTATGCTAAGCTATCTTGTTCCCATCCTGTGCTGTTCTAGCAAAACGCGCTTCGATGGCTTTGACTCCCCATAACGACAGCCCGATAAACAACAGAACATAGATAATCTCCCACGGCTGGCGAATGAAACGTTCCAGATCGTTGCCAATGTATGAAACTGCGAATACCATAATCGCTTTGCCTACCGTGAGCGCAAGAAGATACGAACGGAACCTCATCCCGGCAAGCCCCGCTGCCATATTAATCACAACAAAAGGTCCTACCGGAAATATACTAAGCAGAAAAACATAGCTAAATCCGCTTTGCCGCACCCACGTCATGCTTTTGGCTACTTTGGGCCGCGCTGCCCATTTTCGTAAATAACGATGGGAGGCTACTTTGCGGATAATCCAAAAGGTAGTCACACAGCCTGCAACCAGACCGATCCAAGAATACAAAAAACCTAACCATAAACCATATACGGCCCCATTTAACCCTACGATCGCAATAGTTGGCAGTGGTGGTATAAATGATTTCATAAACGTTAACGCAATGCCCGGAAAGGGCCCAAACGAACGATATTGTTCAAGCAGATTCCGCAGATTATCCTCTGTCAGCCAAGACATAATATCAAGAAAATACATAACCAGCTGATCTCCTCATCCGATTGGAATTCTTAACACTTGGTCTCAATTATACACGAAGTTACGTTCATTCCTACAGTGCCGCCAATATAGAGTGAGCAACCGGGACTAATTAAATGACAGGGAGAAAATTCTTCGTTACTATAGACAAAAATACATATTAGACGGGGGCATAAGGTTATGATCATTCATTCAGAAACGTTGGATCTGCAAACTACCACTGAGCAGGATTTAGCGTTCGTTCTAGCCATTGAACAAAGTGAGCTTAATCGTGCCTATATCGGACAGTGGAGTAAAGAGGAGCACATTACGGCTATCCATGATCCAGATATCCTACATCTTACAATTTGGGAGAGGTCCGGGAAAAGAGTCGGCTATATCATCGTAACAGGACTTCAAGATATTCATCTTACCGTTTGTATTAAACGAATCGTCATCCATTCCAAGGGCTTTGGGTATGGCAAACTGTCGCTTCGTCTCGTGAGCGACTGGATCTTCCAGCACACCGAGACGCATCGGCTATGGTTAGATGTTAGAGATCACAACCACAGGGCTCGCCATGTCTATGAAAGCTGTGGCTTTACACTGGAAGGGACTCTACGTGATTGTATGAAGGTTGAGGGACATTTTGAATCTCTGCATATCCTGTCCATATTACGGTATGAGTATATAGAGCGTGAGCAGCAGCGACAGAAATAGATTAGGGAAATCCTCCCTGATCTTTGGTCTTTCAGGTGCCTATAACTGCAAATCAGGGAAAACTTCCCTAATATTCAGCGAATTTGAGCAAAATCGGCGTATTTCAGTAATTTTTAGGGAGGTTTTCCCTAAATCGTCTATTTGGGGACCCTAATCAGCCACTTTTTAGGGAGGTTTTCCCAAAAAAGTGTATGCCGCGATGATAATCGGCTATTTTCAGGGAATTTATTTCCTCGCCCCCTTTCAGGAGCACAATAAAAAGCCGAGCAGTAGGCCCCCCTATCCTGCGCAGGCTCACTACTCAGCTTTCAATTCCATTTCCCTCAAACCTCTCCACTGTAACAACCCGCCTGCTCACCTTCCGCCCTCAGCCCCGCAACCACAAGGGTTGTCACGTACTTACGGGCATCCGCTGTCAGCAGTAACAGCTCTACCGAGCTTTTAGCCGGCTCCCCTCTGACAAACTTTATTCGGGCACCGTCCAAATCCTCTTGGATGCCGGCAATCGTATATCCTTTAAAAAGCAGCCCATCAATCTCCTGCTGTTCTTTGGCATATTCCGCAAAAGCAGACACTAGACAACACCTCCGCTGATTTCTGCCTTAGAAGGAAGAGGAGCCTCCGCTGCAAAACGTTTGCGTTTCAAATATTTTCCCGAACCTGCTTTGCCGACAAATTGTTTGTCACGAATAACAAATTCGCCTCGACTGAGAACAGAAACAGGCTCTCCCTTCACTTCAAAGCCCTCAAACGCACTATAATCTACGTTCATATGGTGCGTGTCCGCAGAAAGGGTTCTTTCTACAGAAGGATCAAAAATGACCAGGTCAGCGTCACTACCTACTGAGACCGTGCCTTTTTGCGGATACAAGCCAAACAGCTTGGCGCTAGAGGTAGCAATAATGTCTACGAATTTGTTCAATGAGATCCGGCCTTTCTGCACACCTTCCGAATATAGAATTGTAAACCGGTCCTCAATGGTCGGCCCACCGTTCGGGATTTTGGAGAAATCGCCCAGCCCCAGATCCTTTTGTCCTTTGAAATCAAACGAGCACTGGTCAGAGCCAATCGTCTGCAAGCTGCCGCTCCATAACGCATCCCACAAAACATCCTGATTCCACTGCTCACGCAGGGGCGGAGACCACACGTATTTAGCACCTTCGAAATTAGGCTTTTCCAGCGCCGTCTGATCCAGCACTAAATACTGTGGACAAGTCTCGCCGTAAACGCGCAGTCCCTTTTTACGCGCTTCAGTAATCTTCCAAGCGGCTTCCGCACAGGTCACGTGTACAACATACAGCTGAGAATCTGTCAGTTCGGTTAGATAAGCTGCGCGTCCCGTAGCTTCACCCTCCAGCTCCGGCGGGCGGGTCAGCGCATGAAAGATCGGATCAGTGTTGCCTGCGGCCAAGGCCTGCTCAACAAGATATTCAATGACATCTCCATTCTCCGCATGCACCATAACGAGTGCACCTTCTTTTTTCGCAGCTTGAAGGGTCTTAAAAAGTGTGCCATCATCCGCCTGAAAAGTATTCTTATAAGCCATAAATACTTTGAGCGAGGTAATGCCTTCATTCTCAATTATCTCCGGAAGCTCACCCAGTACTTTATCGTTTAATTCTGAGACCATAAGGTGGAAGCTGTAATCAATCACCGCTTTATCCTGCGACTTATGATGCCATGTATCTACGGCTTGCTGTAGCGGTTGTCCTTTGGTGGTTAAGCAAAAATCAATGACTGTGGTCGTTCCGCCATATGCAGCCGCAATAGTTCCCGTCTCAAAATCATCAGCTGTAACCGTGCCGCCAAAAGGCATATCCAGATGGGTATGAGGATCAATGCCTCCAGGAAAAACATAACACCCCGAGGCATCTATAATTTCCGCACCAGGGACATCCAAATGAAGGCCAATCTCCGTAATAACCCCGTTTTCAATCGCCACATCGCCTGTATAAGTATCTGCTGCGGTAACGATGATGCCATTTTTAATAATCTTTTTCATCCTTAAACCACCTCCACTTCCGAATAGGTGCCATTCAAACTGCCGATCACTTTCTGCCGCTGATTCCAGGTCAGTGGAGCTGCCCCGGTATCCACTGGAACCATATCGATCGCGCCGTCTGCTGGACAGACAATAGAACAAAGATTACAACCTACACAATCTTCCTCGCGGACCTGTAGAATAGCTTTCCCATCTGCATTAGTTAACATATCAATACACTGATGTGAAGCATCTTCGCAGGCAATATGGCATTTATTACAGTTGATGCAGTTGTTCTCATTAATACGGGCAACAACCTTATAGTTGAGATCCAGATCACCCCAGTTGGAGTAACGGGATACCGATTTACCGATTAACTCTGTTACGGAAGCCAAACCTTTGTCATCCAAATAGTTGTTCAGTCCATCGATCATTTCCTCCACAATCCGGAAGCCATGATGCATGACCGCTGTACATACTTGAATGCCCGTAGCACCCATCAGCATGAATTCAACAACATCCTGCCAGGTGGAAATCCCTCCAATACCGGAGATAGGAATGCCTACTCCCCGGTCACGGGCACACTCGGCCACCATACTAAGCGCAATTGGTTTCACAGCCGGCCCGCAGTAACCGCCATGTGCACCCTGACCCCCAACATTCGGAATTGTGTTCCAGCTATGAATATCTACACCAGCAAGACTGTTGATCGTGTTGATCATACTAATCGCGTCTGCTCCACCCTTAACCGCATGGCGGGCAACGACGGTGATATCCGTAATATTAGGCGTCAGCTTCACAATCACCGGGGTCGTTGCAACTTCTTTTACCCAGGTGGTCTGTGCCTGCACCAGATCAGGCTGCTGCCCCGAAGCAGCGCCCATTCCACGCTCAGCCATCCCGTGCGGACAGCCAAAATTAAGTTCCAGGCCGTCTACACCCACATCCTCTACCCGCTTAACAATCTCATGCCATTTATGCTGCGTTGGTTCTACCATCAGGGAGGCTATAATCGCATGATTAGGGAATCTTTTTTTCGTTTCATAGATTTCCTTCAGATTAACTTCAAGCGGACGGTCGGTGATCAGTTCAATATTGTTAAAGCCCGCGACCCGTTGCCCATTGAAATTTACTGCCGCAAAACGCGATGAGGTATTAATGATCGGATCGCCGAGCGTCTTCCACACCGCACCGCCCCAACCTGCTTCAAAGGCCCGCTGCACTTGATAACCTGTATTCGTAGGCGGCGCGGAGGCCAGCCAGAACGGATTCGGTGATTTGATTCCTGCGAGATTAATACTTAAATCTGCCATGATGTTCCCTCCCTGTCATGTAAAATCCAATTTGATTTCTACGCTCAGCCCGCTGATCTAACAACGACCTCCTGCTGGCCTGAGAATTGTTTAACAATCGCATGGGCTGCATCTTTTCCCTGCTGTGCCGCTGACACAACCATGGCCTCACCCTTACCTGAACCAAAAATAATGTCCCCAGCGGCATAAATCTGCGGATCGGAGGTTTGGCAGGTGACCTCATCCACCTTAACAACCCCACGGTCATGCATAAGACCTAAGGAATCTATTAGATCCAGACGACGCTTTTGACCAATAGCTATTACAACCGCATCTACAGGAATCAAGAACTCAGAACCCTCGATCGGCATAGGTATTGGACGCCCATCTTTGCCCAGCTCCTCCGTCAGCTTCATCTGCACACATTCCAGTGCGGTTACATTCCCAAGCTCATCACCCACGATACGTTTCGGTAAGGTAAGCCAGCTGAACTCCACACCTTCCTGCTTCGCGAATTCATATTCAAAGTCATATGCCGTCATCTCTTCGCGGGTCCGGCGGTAGACCATTTTCACATTGGTGGCTCCCAGCCGCACTGAGCAAGTCGCTGCATCAATAGCCGTATTCCCTGCCCCAATGACAGCGACCCGCTGACCCATCAGCTCTAGCAGAGGAATGCCCGTCTTAGTAGATTCTACAAGCGCAATAGCGTCATAAACTCCAGCCATTTTTTCACCTTCAATCCCTATTGGAGGCACATATCCCATACCCGCTGCCAAAACGATAGCATCATAATTCGACTTCAGCTCATCTACAGAAACATCCACTCCGACTTTTACACCTGTACGTATTTCCACACCCAGCTTCTCTACCTGCTCTACTTCCCAAAGAGATACAGACTGCGGGAGCCGAAACGATACAATCCCATGTGTATCCAGCCCACCCGCTAACGCCTTTGCTTCGTAGATCACAACAGCAAAACCTTCACGGGCGAGCTCCCTAGCCGCAGACAATCCCGCAGGACCACCACCAATTACGGCTACCTTTTTCCCATTAGGGGTGCCAGCCTTAAATAATTGAACTCCGCTGTTCATCGCCCAATCTGTCGCATAACGCTGCAGCAGTCCGATTTGGATCGGCGCCGAGGCATCATTTAACACACAGGCTCCTTCACACAGCTCATCTGTAGGACAAACACGAGCACAACTGGCACCCACAGGATTGGAATCCATAATCGTCTGTGCCGAGCCTTTCAAATTGTCAGTAGCGATCCGTTTGATAAAGGAGGGAATATTAATGCTGGTCGGACATGCTTTTATACATGGGGCATCGTAGCAATATAGACAGCGATTAGACTCATCCAGGGCACCTTTATGGGTCAGAGGCGGCTCAGCCTCGGCGAAATTGCGCATGAACATATCAGGTGTAAATGCTGTTAACGGAGATGAATGCTCCATCACTAGTCCCTCCTTATGGGTAATTTTTCATATTTGTGTTATATAATATAACATTATTTCAAGTTTTGTCTGAATATTTTGCTTACATCTTTAATTTATTGTAGTAATATAAGCATTAACAGAAATTATCTCTCAACGTTCTTCCTGATTAGGTTATATATACTGACATCCGTTAATCAAACTATAGTCATTTCGAATTTTCGTTGCATTAGACACTTTGTCTAATTTCAAAACTGTATTTTTTACGTGTGAGAATAGGCTGAGAATAACAAGGCGTTAGCCGAAGGCCAGAGCGCAGAAGATCGAGGGGGAGTACCTATGGATTGGGAGCTTGTATTAACCATTCGTGACGCTTTAAAAAGACCACTATTCGCAGAAGCCGAGGTGATCGGCGGGAAAAGCGGCCTAAGCCGTGCCATTCGCTGGGTGCATGTGCTGGAAAGTGCCAACTTCGAGACTCTGATTCATGGCGAAGAAATGATTTTGACTACGGGGATTGGTGCAAGTGTCGATCTCCCTTCCTCCTTGGAGTTTATGCAGAACCTGATCGACAAAAATGCAGCTTGCCTATGTATTGAGTTAGGTACGTATTTCAGTACCATCCCGCAAGAGATGATCGACTTAGCCGACAGGCATGACTTTCCGCTAATCATTTTCACCCGCACGGTTCGTTTCGTAGATATCACGTTGGATCTTCACTCGATTATCATCAACCGGCATCACCGGATGCTCCAAGAACTTGAAAAAATCTCACGTGAATTCCACCGCCTGACCTTAACTTCACAAGGAACGCTGAAAGTGCTGCAATTATTGTGCAAAAGTACCCGCACACAAATTGTCTATATGCAGCTGCAAGGCAAACCCTTATTTTTTCCGGCACTTCCGCCGGAAGAGCAGGCTCCATTGCTGAATTTTTTCACCGCCTTCGGCGACGAGCTGGAAGGAATTCAACCTGACGCCGCCCCCTATATCCGGGAATATGGACAGAAGACCATCGCGCTCAAGCCTGTAGGTGCGCTGGATCAGACCTGGGCTTACATTCTGATGGTATGCAATCACAAACCACAGGAGTTCGACTGTCTGCTGCTGGATTCCGCCTCTTTGTCCATTGCACAAGAGCTGCTGCGGACGCGGTATATGGAGGAGCGTAAGCTTTTTTCAGAAAATCTATGGGTCGACGAGCTGATCAATGGCCGCATCGAAGATGATAACCGCTTAAAGGGCCTGATCGGCTCCAATTTCAACGTGGTCAACGAGCTCCCTTACCGTGTATGCCTTATAGAGATCAAGAACCCCAGAGATGTAAAATGGAACAGCTCAGAGAACGAATGGGAGTCCATCACCTTCCACCTTTCGCTCATCCTGCGTTCCATCTTTGAGAAATATTCTTTACGTCCACTGATCACCCTTAAGAACAATCGCCTCACCGTCATCGCCCTTGACATCCAATCGAAAATGCCTGGAAAAATGCGACTTCAACAAGCACTTGAAGCCCTGCAGAACATCCGCTCCGATGAGAAGCTCAAGGATTTGCAGCTCGTCATTGGAGTCAGCAAATCGCATAAGCGCCTAAAACGAGCCTATTCCGGTTATCAGGAAGCCCTACAGGCATTGTCGTTATACTCCTGTTACCAGAAGTCACTACTCTTCTATGAAGAGCTGGGTGTATTCCAGCTGCTGTTGAGCTTAAACGACGGAAAAACGTTGCAGAACTTCATTCGCAGTTATCTCGGCCCGCTAATCGACCATGACCAAACCAAAGGCAGCGAGCTGCTGCTTACCCTTCGTGTTTATCTGGATCATGATGGTTCCAAACAAATTGCCGCTCGAAACTTATTCATTGTCAGACAGTCCCTTTATTATCGCCTGGACAAAATAACAGAGCTACTGGGTGAAGACTTCATGCAGCCAGAGAATCGGATCTCCATTCAAGTCGCCCTGCGCGCTTACCAATTTCTATATCCAGACAAAATCACTTTACCTAGCCCCCGTTCAGCACAGATTTAAAAGTATCGATAATAAATTCTATATCTTCATCCGTGGAGGACAACGGCGGGGCGAAGGTAAGCACATTGTTGAACCCAGCTACGGTATCGCCATTTTTACCGATGATAAGCCCCTTGGACTTACATTCGGCAATAATCCCCTTCACAATATTCAGATCTACCGGTTTCTTACCGACCTTGTCTTCAACCAGCTCAATCCCTGTCACCAAACCAAAGCTGCGGACATCACCTACAAGCTTGTGATCAAGCAGCTCAGTAAATTCTGTATTTATTCTTTTACCTAAAAGATCCGCACGTTCCACCAGCTTCTCCTGCTCGATAATTTCCAGATTACGCAGCGCCAGCGCACAGGAAGCAGGGTTACCACCAAAAGTATTCACATGGCGAAAATGCCCATAATCATCGCTATTGTCCTTAAATACCTCATAGATATCCTTTCGAACAGCAGTGGCAGATAGAGGAAGATAAGCGCTAGTCAGTCCTTTAGCCATCGTTACGATGTCAGGCTTCACATTAAAGTTGTGATGACCAAACTTACGTCCAGAACGTCCGAATCCACAAATCACCTCATCCATAATGAGCAACACACCGTGCTTACGGCAGATTTCCTGCACCCGATCCAAATAAACCTGATGCGGTACAATGACGCCACCACCCGTAATTACAGGCTCCATAATCACCGCAGCTACCGTCTCCACGCCTTCCCAGATGATCATATCCTCTATGGACTGTGCACACTGGAGGTTGAATTCTTCCACAGTCATCCCGGCCGGGCGGCGATAGCTGTCCGGGGGAGCTACATGCAGAAAACCACCCGCCAACGGTTCATATTTATATTTGCGCTGGGCCTGGCCCGTTGCAGATAATGCCCCAAGTGAACTGCCATGGTACCCACGATAACGGGCAATGAATTTATGGCGATAATGCTGGCCGATTTGCTGCTGGTACTGGCGGGCCATTTTGAAAGCAGCCTCATTGGCTTCCGATCCACTATTGGAAAAAAAGATCACATAATCGTCTCCGAGCCACTCATTCAGCTTCTCCGCCAGCGCAATCGCCGGGAGATGACTTTGTGTCAGAGGAAAATATGGCAGGGTCAGCAATTGATTGTAAGCAGCTTCCGCCAGCTCCTTGCGCCCGTATCCCACATTTACACACCACAGGCCAGACATCCCGTCCAAAAATCGATTGCCCTGTATATCTGTAATCCACGACCCACTTGCCGAGGCGGCAATCATAGGCGGGTTCTTTTCACTATAAGGCGTAATGTTGTGCCATAAATATTCCTGATCCTTCTTCACCGCAAGCTCACTATCATTCCCCAGACTCTGCATAACATTTTCTCCTCTCAGCAGCTATTTTCTCTAATAACGGGCAGTGATCATCTTTTTACGCGTATAGAACTCCACCCCATCACGCCCATTGGCATGCAGGTCTCCATAGAACGATTTCTTATAACCCGAGAAGGGGAAAAATGCCATGGGGGCAGGCACACCCAGATTCACACCCAACATCCCTGCATCAATTTCTTCCCGAAATTCACGGATCGCCTTTGCGCTATCTGTATAAATACACGCCCCATTCGCGAATGGGGATTGATTCGTTACCGCAATCGCTTCACTCAGACTTTTTACACGAATCACAGACAATACCGGCGCAAAAATTTCATCCTTCCAGAGGGTCATTCCCGGCTGTACATGATCAAATATCGTCGGCCCGATAAAATAACCCGCACCACCCGTAGCCGCATCCTTCCGCCCATCTCTCACAAGCTTGGCTGCCTCAGCTTCACCAGTCTCAATGTAATAAAGCGTCCGCTCCTTATTCGACTGGCGAATTACCGGACCCAAAAACACCCCATCATCCGCGCCATTACCAATTTTAAGCTCATCCGCAGCCGCAGCCAGACGGTTCACTAGCTCGTCAGCGATATCCTCATGAACCACTACGACCGAGCAAGCCATACACCGCTCACCTGCCGAACCAAAGGAAGCCGCAATGATATTTTTGACCGCATTGTCCAGCTCCGCATCAGGCAGCACAATCGAGTGATTCTTGGCTCCAGCTAGCGCCTGCACCCGTTTTCCCTGCGCTGTCCCTGTCTTATATACATATTCCGCAACCGGCTGCGAACCCACGAACGAAATCGCCTTCACTTCATCATGCTCCAGCAGCCCATTCACAACCTCGTGCGCCCCATGTATCACATTCAGTACACCTGGAGGAAAGCCCGCTTCGGCAAATAACTCTGCCAGTCGATTAACCAGCAGCGGCGTACGCTCAGAAGGCTTCAGCACAAAGGTATTTCCACAAGCGATGGCAAGCGGAAACATCCAACAAGGAACCATCATTGGAAAATTAAACGGGGCAATTCCCCCGATCACCCCCAATGGATAACGGTACATCCCGGATTCAATACCGGTAGCAATGTCCGGAAGCTGACTGCCCATCATCAACGTGGGGATGCCTGCGGCAAATTCCACACACTCAATTCCACGCTGCACCTCACCTTGCGCCTCTTCCAGACTTTTGCCATTCTCCAGCGTAATCAGCTCGGCCAGCTCATGCCAATGCTTTACCAGCAGCTGTTGATATTGAAAAAAATAGCGGGCACGACGCGGCACAGCGACCCTTTTCCACGCTTGAAATGCCGCCGCAGCCGCTTCTACCGCCGCACCCAGCTCTTCCTTACTAGAAATGGGCACATAAGTAATCACTTCACCCGTCGCCGGATTATAAACCTCTTCATCTCGCCCGGACGACGATTCTACCCAAGCTCCATTCACATAATTCTTAACTCTTTCAGCCTGCGTTACTAGGAGAGACATAGCTCGCACCCCTTTCTCTGTTTCAGTTGCACTGATGGACTGCTGATTATAATAGATGACCGCCAGATCAGGCGGCCATCCACTATAACATTAAGCTCAGTTAGTTATTTTGCCGCCATTTCTACGATTTCGTTCGTATAAGCCTCATCTACCTTAACCGGTTCTTTAATGACACCAAATTTAAGCGAAATATCAGCGGTTTGCTGGAACGCCGCCGCATCGGTATATCCCATCTTGGCACTGTCAAAGCCTTCAGGCAGAATCAGCTTGGCAACCTCAGTCATCATTATCAGCTGATGTTCCTTCGTCGTACTGCCGTCTTCCGCTTGTTTCATCACACTGTCCACGGCAGCTGCAGGATCAGCAATTGCATCTTTCCAGCCCTTCAGGGAGGCACGCACAAACTTTGCCGCAGTCTCTTTGTTCTCCGCAAGCCATTCCTTATTCGCGAACAAGTTATCCTCAAGCATTGCAACGCCTTCTGTATTCATGTCAATGACATTCAGATCCTCAGCCTTAATGCCTGACTCCAACACCACTTGGTACTCGTTATAAGTCATCGCTGAGGCCGCATCGATCTGATCGCCCAAGAACTGATCCATCGTGAACCCTTGCTTCGTAAAGCTTAGATCCTTATTCGGATCGAACTTATATTTATCGAATAACGCTAATAGTTCAAATTCGTTGCCACCCATCCAGTTGCCGACTTTTTTACCCTTAAGATCAGCGGCTGAATTAATGCCAGCAGTTTTTTTGGAGACCAGGACCAATCCGCTCTTTTGATAGATTTGCGCGATCTGCACCAGCGGCATTCCCTCTTCAAGACTCGGCAGCAAGCTGGCTACCCAACCCACACCGATATCTGCGGAGCCACCTGCCACTTGCTGTTCCGGAACGATATCAGGCCCACCCGGCAGAATTTCTACATCCAAGCCTTCTTCCTTGTAATATCCTTTATCCTGCGCCACAAAATACCCAGCGAATTGCGCCTGCGGCACCCATTTCAGCTGTAGCTTCACTGTAACTGGATCAGCAGCCGGTTCAGTAGCAGCACTTGCTTCAGGAGCTGCTGAAGCTTCAGGGGCAGTCGTAGCTTCAGCTGCCGAGTTATTATTGTTGCCACCGCAACCCGCCATTAAAGAAACACTCAACATCATCACGATTGCCAACAAACCACCACGAAATTTGCGTTTTTTCCCGTTCATCAATCGAACTCCCCCTATCGTAATTTAAGTTTGTAACAAGCACAGTATGGACAATCATCGTGGTGCGTTTATGCATACAGCCGTGGGCGGTTTCTCTTTTCCATTCCCACTATGGCCGGATGTAATGAGGGTAAGATTAAGTACGCTGCGAAGGATGCCACTTAATGAATACTTTCTCCAGCCGCTCAACCACTAAATAGAAGAGCACGCCTGCAATCGCAGCCAACACAATACAGGACCAACCCAGTGGCATTTTGGCAACTTTAATGGAATTGGAGAGCAGATATCCAAGCCCTTTTGAGGAGAAAAAGAATTCCCCAACAATGGCACCAATCATACTGGCAGTAGCATTAATCTTGAGTGCTGTAAATACATAGGGCAGACTGCTCTGAATCCGCAGATAACGGAATACCGCCGGTTTACCCGCCGCATAAGAATGCATCAGATCCAGCGCCAATGGATCAATCGCCGCCATACCTTTATAGGCGTTGATCGCCATCGCTGCCATTGTAGTTGCGGTTACTATGGCAATTCGTGAGCCTATCCCATCTCCAAACCACAGATTCATGATGGGCGCGAGGGCGACGATAGGCACAGCATTTAGGGCGGCAACCAGCGTCAAGCTTCCACTCCCCCAGCGCGGCCAAGCTGTCGCGACTAAAGCGATCAGGAAGCCGATAGCAGAACCAGCCAACATTCCCAGCACAGCTTCAGCAAGAGTGTATCCGGTATAGGACAGCAACAAGCTGAAATTATCTCGCATGGTTTCGGCGATGGCTGTAGGCAGCGGGAGTTGATATTTTTTCAGATCAAAGATCTTATGAAAAAATTGAAATTCCCATAGTGCAAGAAATAACAGACCTGCCAGTACAGGCAGCAGCACCCCTGCGCTAAATATCCTCTTCAGCATTCGTGAGCCGCCGCGACTCGCCGTAGCTTCCGCAGGTTTCGGAACGGCTACAGCATTCTTTGGTGTAGCCGTTAGCGCCGGCTGAGCCATTTCTTTACCAGTAGAGCCTATAAACGTGGTCTCCCGAACGGAGTTAGTTTCCATTAGCGGCTGCCTCCTTTCGGACGAAATTCAGGCTGCCAAGGCGTTACCAGGCGTTCTATCAGACTGATTAACCAGTAGCTTACGATTCCCAGCAAGGCACCCACAATCACCGTAGACCAGAACATATAGGTGTGAGAGCTTCCATAATAGAGATTGCGCAGCATAATTACACCAATGCCATGCTGGGCACCCATAAGCTCCACCAGAATAGCTCCAGTCACAGCAAGTGGGGCAGCTATCTTAAGCCCACCGAACAAACCCGGCAAAGCCGCCGGAAATCTGAGTTTCCAATAGACCGCCCAAGGTTTCGCCGCGTAAGAATGCATCAATTCGAGCGCTGATGGATCTACACTCCGCAAGCCGCGCAGCATGTTCAGAGCCACCGGGAAAAAGGTGATATATCCCGAAATAATAATCCGTGAGGTCTGTTCATCGCGCACAATCCCGTAGATGATGGGTGCCAACCCCAGAATCGGAATCATCTGCGAGGCAATAGCATAAGGAAAAGTTAATTGCTCTATTGTCTTCGACAAGCTCATCAGCACCGCCAATGAGGCACCAGCTACCGCTCCAATCAGGAAGCCAACACCAGCATTACCGAAGGTCGCAGCCCCCTCCTTCAAGAGCGTGCCTCCATACTGCCATAAGGTAGCTAACACCTCATGAACATATGGCAGCTTGGACTGTGCTAACGGCGTCTCCACCACATGGAGCAGCATCCAGGAAGTCCCTTCCCAGACTAGCAGCAGGCCAAAAATCCAGACGAACAACGGCAGCAGACGACCTCGCACAAAGATACTGCCCCCTTTCATCACTACACCCCTTCGAAGCTGTCGCGAATACGTGCGATCAGTTCGAAAAACTCTGGGCTATTTCTCATTTCCGCCGTTCGCGGACGTGGCAGAGGAATTTCGACCACAGCGGACAAGCGACCTGGATGCGGGGAAAGAACAAACACCCGGTCAGAGAGGAATATAGATTCAGGAATACTATGAGTTACAAAAACAATTGTGTTCTGCACTTTACTCCAGACAGACAATAACTCTTCATTCAATCGCTCACGCGTAAATTCATCCAGTGCAGAGAACGGCTCATCCATGAGCAGAATTTCCGGCTCCATCGATAGTGCTCTAGCAATCGCTACACGCTGCTGCATCCCGCCGCTGAGCTGCCACGGATATTTATCCGCAAAGCTCTGCAGCCCCACCAGATCAAGAAGCTCCATCGCCTTTTCCTCACGGATTGACTTCTTTACCCCCATCAGCTCCAGTGGCAATGTGATGTTATGCTTCACTTTCCGCCAGTCGTATAACACTGGACTTTGAAAAACAATGCCATATTTTTGCGCCAGCCTGGCTTCTCTGGCACTTTTCCCAGCTACCACAATGTTCCCGCCTGTTGGTGCTATGAGATCGGCCATCAGTCTAAGCAGCGTCGTTTTGCCACATCCGGAAGGTCCGAGCAGGGAGACGAACTCCCCTTTTGCAATATCAAGACTCACCTGATGCAGGGCAAGCACTTCCGCAGCTTCTGTCCGATAACGCATTTCAACATTTTCCAGCTGAATCTCAGGAATATTTGTCGCTAGTGATGACATCCTCAGCCCCCCCCTTTTCAAAATAAGCCATGTTTATAATGTTATATAAACTGACGCTATTTAGATAAAATAAAGAAAACTTCTGTTGCATGTAGTATTAACTAACATGTTACACGCTGCTCACTGGACTCTCACTAGACAATTAGTAAAATAGCTCCTGTTAAATTGCGTCATTTTGTCTAGGAGACATTTTTTTGACCACAAACCCGAAGTATTTTTTTTATATCCGCAGATATGTGGTAATATTTATCCATATCTTTCCTCGGTAGGTGACAATAGACCCATGGGATCTATAATCTCGAATTATATTGTAATTGTTGCTATATCAGGTGTGCTGAGTGTATTACTAGCCCTTTTCGCCTATTATAAAAAAACTGATTTCTTAGGAATCAGGGCTTTTGTTATAAGCTCCTTTACCTCTGCTATTTACACCTTCGGTTTCGCATTAGAATTATCGGGGAAAACTCTGGAGGAAATCAGCTTCTGGATTAAGTTAGAATATCTGGGGATGCCCTTTATTGCCCCGGCTAGTCTAATCATGGTGATCCATTTCGTTGGGCTGGAGACGCTGTTTAAAAAAGGCATACGGGCGGCGTTATTTATCATTCCATTCATTACAACGCTGCTGGTCTGGACCAATGATTACCATCATCTCTTCTATAAATCCATTTATTTACGGGAAAATACGCCCACCCCACTCGTTGATGTTGTGATGGGACCTTGGTATATCGTTCACGGCAGCTTTACTTTCGGCTGTCTGCTGGCAGCCATTTGCCTCATGATATGGCAGTGGAACCGGATGAAAAGGGTATACCGCAGGCAGATCATCACAATAATAATCGGGTTAAGCCTTCCAACCCTCGGCGCTTTTTTGTATCTGATAGGCTTGACTCCTTACGGAATGGATCCCGTCCCGATCATTATGAGCCTAACCTCCTCCCTATATATTTGGGCTATTTTATCCCGGGGCATGTTAACGGCTGCACCTATTGCTCGTGAGAATCTGTTCGAGAGCATGCGGGAGGGAGTGCTTGTCACCGACCGCTCGGACATGCTCGTCGATTACAATCGTGCAGCCGCGGATATGATAGAGGGGCTCAACTCCTCATCGATTGGCAAACCGCTAGCACAATTGTTTCTTAACGCAGGCAAAGATGCCTTGTCCTATGTGATGGATGCCGAGCCACTGTTGCGCGAAGAACGGGAAGTGGCTTGGAACAAAGCAGAGGAGATCTGCTATTATCAAATCCGCTCCTCTCCGGTACAGAAACAAGAAGGGCACATAGCAGGACAGATGATCATGCTGATTGACGTGACTGAACGAATACTGCTTCAGGAGAAGCTGCGTCAATTGGCTACGATGGACAGCCTAACGGGTATCTATAACCGCTCCTATTTTTTGGAGCTGAGTCAAGCATTGCTTGCCCGGGCTGCCAGCCTGCGAAGCTCATTATCTATGATTTTGCTGGATGTGGACTTCTTCAAGAGCATTAATGACCGCTATGGGCATCAATATGGAGATCAAGCTCTACAGCATATTGTCCAGGTGTGCAGCAGACATCTGCGGGAGGGAGATCTCTTTGGCCGTTATGGTGGTGAGGAATTTGTGATCTGTCTGCCAGAGACGTCACTGAAGCAAGCAGCATTGCTCTGCGAAACTATCCGCGCGGATATTGAACAAAGCACCTTATATACCGTCATCGGGCCCATTAATGTGACCGCAAGCTTTGGAGTTGTGGAGGCCCTAAATCCAGAGGCCACTCTAGAAGAACTGCTATCTGAAGCCGACCATGCTCTGTATAGCTCCAAACGGAATGGACGCAACGCTGTGCATCTCTCCCAAAGGTCAGAAATCATTCTTTTCAAGCCTGTTTAATGACAATCATGTCCCTTCCTGCGCATTCAACAACTGGCCTTATTTTTCATAGTCTGTTTTTAAGTTTAATAAGAGTTATCTGAAAAACTAATCAGAGTGTTGAGAGTAAAATTTGCTTGATGGGATATGGAGGCGTAAGAAATAATGAGGAACCATACAATGATGCAGTTTTTTGAATGGCATGTTGCTGCGGACGGGAAACACTGGGATCGCTTAAAAGAAACTGCACCCGCGCTAAAAGCCGTAGGCATTGATTCTGTTTGGGTACCTCCTGTGACAAAGGCCGTCTCCGCTGACGATACAGGCTATGGCGTGTATGATCTATACGATCTGGGCGAATATGACCAAAAAGGTACGGTACGCACCAAATATGGCACCAAACAAGCACTGATCAACGCAATTTCGGAATGTCAAAAGAATGGCATCGCCGTTTACGTTGATTTGGTGATGAATCATAAGGCTGGCGCGGATGAAAAGGAAGTATTCCAAGTCATCGAGGTCGACCCCAATGATCGGATGAAAGAAATTTCGAAACCTTTCGAGATTGAGGGCTGGACAAAATTCACCTTCCCTGGCCGCGGGAATGAACACTCTGCCTTTAAGTGGAATCACAATCATTTTAACGGCACTGACTTTGACGCCAAAGAAGAGCGAACCGGCGTATTCCGTATAGTAGGCGAGAATAAAGCGTGGAATCAGAATGTTGACGACGAGTTCGGAAACTATGATTATCTAATGTTCGCTAATATTGATTACAGCCATCCGGAAGTCAAAAAAGAAATGATCCAATGGGGAAAATGGCTGGTGGATACCCTCCACTGCAGCGGCTTCCGCTTGGACGCCATCAAACATATCAACCATGAGTTTGTTAAAGAATTCGCGGTAGAGATGTTTAATAAATGCGAGAAGGATTTCTATATCGTCGGTGAATTCTGGAATTCCGACTTAGAGTCCTGTCGACAATTTCTGAATACCGTCGATTATAAAATTGACCTCTTCGATGTATCCCTTCACTACAAGCTGCATTCAGCTTCTTTGGAGGGCAGAAACTATGATCTGACCAAAATTCTTGATGACACACTGGTGCAGACCCATCCCACCAATGCTGTAACCTTCGTTGACAATCATGATTCTCAGCCTCACGAAGCCCTGGAATCCTGGGTAGATGATTGGTTCAAGCAAAGTGCTTACGCGCTTATCCTGCTGCGACGGGATGGATATCCTGTGGTCTTTTACGGGGATTATTATGGGATCGAAGGACCAACACCTGTAGCAGGTAAAAAAGATGCGATTGACCCTCTGCTGTATACCCGCTATCACAAAGCTTATGGTGAACAGAAGGATTATTTCGATCATCCTAACACGATTGGCTGGACACGGCTCGGCGTGGAGGATATTGAACACTCCGGTTGTGCGGTTGTGATCAGTAATGGTGAGAATGGCCAGAAGAGAATGTTCGTAGGAGAACATCGCGCCGGTGAAGCATGGGTGGATTTCACCCATAACCATAAAGCCACCATAACCATTGAAAAAGATGGTTGGGCGACCTTCCCGGTCAATGGCGGCAGCGTCTCCGTCTGGGCTTTGCCAGATGCAGAAGCTGACAAGAAGTAAACCTGATTAAAAAGGTGCCCAACGCCGTTTGGCGTTGGGCACCTTTTTTTAGTTATTCGTTTTATGCTCCGGATGGCGGGATACAAGCCTCACCAGATCCAGCGTTAAGACGGGTAATGTTAGGGACGCTGGATAAGCCAAGTAACGCGGCTCCCACTCTGGATTGAACTTTTCCTTGTAACGACGCAATCTGGCAAAACCGTAACCATGCCCATGCCCACCTCTATTAAACACTTGATGAGCCAGCTTCTCCTCCTTCAGAGCTCCGGGGTCCTGACCCCCACTGGATGATAGAGGAGTGTTGCCTAGATTAAATCGCCGATACCCCTTGGACTTCGCCCATTCCAGCATACAAACCAATAAATAATCTACCGTCCCGTTTGGCACATTCTTCCGCTGGCGCAACAAATCTACGGACAGGGTCAATCCTTGATCATACCCTGGGGCAATAGAAGCAAATGCCAGTATTGTACCTTTGGTGTTCCGCAGCACCACAATGGGAGCCCGTTGCAGATACTCGACCTTAAACCACCCTAACGAATAACCCTTTTCCGCTCGGCCATTCAACCACTCGTCCGAAATCGTTCGCAGTTCTCTCAGCAAACTATCAGCATGCGGCGCTTCTGTAATTTCAACAATCATGCCTTCCCGTTCAAAACGATCGCTTACCCTTTGCAGATCACCATTCTTCAGATCACTGAGTGCAAAGTTATCAAGGCTTATCACTGCCTCTTCACCCTGCTTAAAAAAGCGATAGCCCTGCTCCTGATAGACCGATAAAAAAGCAGGTGAAGCTTGATAGAAAACTACAACCAGACCATACTGATCTGCAGCTTGTCTAAATTCACTGATGGCTTCACTTATTAAGCTTCTCTCTCCCAGCGGATCACCCAGCACAACGAGTTTATCCCTAACTCTGGCGAAAGCGAGCAGCACTTTATCGTTCTGAGCCCAGAAGAAGCCCTTATCACCCAAAAACAACGTATGAGTTAAGGTATTGCCTCGAACTCCATCTAGATAATGTTTCAGCTTAGCTACATCCAAGGTCCCGAACAGCTCGTTCTCCTTATGATGGGGCCTGAGGTTTACCCACATTATGAGCAGTACCCAAGACAAGACCAATCCTCCCACTGCCGTAAATGCAACATGACTATATCGCTGCAACCATTCAGGCTGTACTCCCGGAGGCAGATGCTTCAGAAATCCACGATGTACATAACAGCCCATCAGATAGTAGCTTAGTGCAATTACTGAAGTGAGGGCAAACCACCGGATCGCGCTCTGTCTGCTGATTGGCGCACTAATCCGATAAAACCGCGATCTGGATATCCAAAGAATAAGCGCTACTATAAGTAGCAAAAGCGCCTCTTCATAATCAAAACCCTTAGTGACTGCAAACAATGATCCAATAAACAGAAGTATGCTAGTCCATACATATGCACTATGGACCCGCAATGTAATGCCCCGCGACAATAAAATCAGCATAAAACCAATAAGTACAGACAGATGATGAGAAAGCTGCATTACCGGAAACGGCAATATTTCCTCCGTAATCTTCAACCTATACAGCAATCCGGGTACTGCTGCAGATAGTAAGAGAATAAGCCCGCTAGCTAGTACCAGCTTACCAAGAGCCCACATCCCAAGATCGCTCAGAAAGGTATACTGACCCGGCCAGCCCCAGATCTTCTGCCATTTGTTAAGAGAGGGTTCGAACCCTGGAACTGAACGATCTTGATCCTTTTTTCCTTGCAGACCAATTTCCAGTGCAGCCAGCACCAATCCAATCAACCAAGGAATGACATAATAAAACAATCGAAAGATGACAAGCACCGCCATCGCCTTATCGGTCTGGTAGCCAAGCTGTGTCAGCCCGAGCAAGGCGATAAGGTCAAATGCACCGATACCGCCGGGTGCCATACTCAAGATTCCGGCAATAGCAGCAATCGTAAATATACCAAAGATAGCTATAAAATGGACCTCATCCAAGAGATGGCTGCTGATGGTCCAAAACGTCACGCCAGCAAAGCTCCATTCCAGAAAGGAAGCACCGACGGAGTTAACGACTGTAAGCCAGGATGTTCTGCCTTTTCCCCGGTTAATCCATTTCGCATAAAGCGATGAGCGCTGCACAAACACAAAAACCGGCAAATAAAGCGCCATACCCCATACTGCAAATACCAGCCAGCGATGTTCTTCCAGCAAAGCCGTTGCCGGGAGTAAACCAAAGATATTCGCCCATGAAAGTAGTGATAACCCGGTAATCATAAGCGGCGAAAGAAATACAATGGCGGGTGTTAGCACGGAGGTCGGCACTCCGCTTTTTTTATACAGCAGCGTCCTTAAACCAACTCCAGCCAGACCTGCAAACCCAATCAAGTTATTAAATGTATTAGCAATCCATGCATACCGAAAGGTACTCCACAGCCCTACTTTTAAACGAAAATGTGCCCGAATCAAATAATCATAAGCACTCATCACAGCTACGGAAAGAAGTGAAAAACCAATCATTTGCAAAATAGCAGACGTAGGTACTCGCCTTAGTTCACGCATTATAAGTCCTAAATGAACCTGCTTCAGCTCATGTTGCCCCTCCCAGTATACGAACGCTATGATAGCCACTGGAAAAAGAGCTCTGACCGCCCGGATCCGATAGATAGATAAGATCAGTCTTACAATTTTGAATCTTTCTAATGTCTGTTGCTTTGAATGCATGAGCCCACCTGCCTTTACCGCTGACACACGTTGTGCTAGACAATTTTTACAACTAGTCCATTATAGCAATTCTTGGAATAGAAGACCCGTGATAATCAACACCTACTCTATTAGACTGCCAGCAAATCCCTGACCCCTGCAACAGTTAAAGATTTTTTGGGAAATGAGGATAAGCATAGTTAATATATTACGAAGCTGGACAGATCAATATGACGGAACTTTATTTTAGGGGTATCTTTCTAGTATTGGCCAACAATGTGATAAAAGAACATTTAAATTGTAGTCTAAACTTAAAAATACATAACAAAAAGGACATCCCTCACGGCAAAGGATGCCCTTTTTGTTATGTAACACGACTTAGTATGGTTTATACACGAATATCAAATCTGCCTTGGCTATTCGTTGTTGCGGTAGCGATTTCTTGCGGGCTTGCCGCAGCAAGCGCGTTGTTTGCAGGTTTGGCAGGTGCTTCTGCACTACTGCTTGCAGCGGAAGCACTGCTCTGCGACTTCTGGGAAATTTGTGCCTCGATTTGCTTGATCTGCTGCTCAATTTGTTTCGTTTTCGTTTCTTTGGTCTTCGCGTCATCCGAGCTGGCATCAATCTTGTCCAATTCGGCTTCCAGCTTCGCTTTTTGTTTCTCGAGCGCGCTGGTATCTGTAGTACTAGACGTCGAGGTAGTATACGATGTAGAACCTGAGACTGCGGATATACTCATAATCATCCCTCCCTTCCTTACCTCCAATATAATCCTTTTGCAGATAAGGAACGTTAAAACCCGCTGAAAGTTTGCTGAAAGTATTGCTCTCTTTCAAGGTTATAAGGATAAGCTGTCAATAATTGGAATTATCCCGTTTGACCAACAGAAGATAAGACAGAATAGAGAGAACACCCGTACAGGCAATCACAATCGCCATTGGAAGGGCTGAATCTACGCCTCCAAGACCCACAAGCGGTGCTACACAGCTACCAAGCAGCAACGGGATCAGCCCTATCAAAGCCGAAGCGCTGCCTGCGGCTTCTCCTTGGTCCTGCATTGCAAGTGAGAAGCTGGTTGCGCCGACAATCCCCACACTGGAGACAACAGCGAACAGACAGATTAGAATAGGGATCAGCCCTCCCCCTATCAGGATCGTAAGCAGCAGCAAGACGCCCCCCATTGTACAGAGCAGCAACCCGCTAAGCAGTAGCTTCGTCTCACTCACCTTACCAGCAAGTCTGCCGGCAATTTGACCTGTAATAATAATCCCAATCCCGTTCACAGCAAAGATCAAGCTATATACCTGCGGAGTAACCGCAAAAATATTTTGCAAAACAAAAGATGACCCAGAGATATAAGCGAACATAGACGCTGTAACAAAACCTTGGGACAAGGCATAACCCATAAACTTGCGGTTGCCAAGTAACACCTTAAAGGTAAGCAAAGTACCCTTCAACCCACTCTTGGAGCGCCGCTCCTTCGGCAATGTCTCAGGCAAGCGCAGGAGAATCGTCAAGCAAAAAATAATTCCGGCAGCAAATAATACGAGGAATATCCCCTGCCATGTAGTCACTCTTAAGAGCTGGCCTCCAATGACTGGAGCCAAAATCGGACCCAGACCATTAACAATCATCAATAAAGAGAAAAATTTCGTTAGTTCAGAGCCACTGTACAGATCACGCACAGCCGCCCTAGAGACAACTACACCCACTGAACCAGCAAGACCTTGAATAAACCGCAAAACAATTAAAAGTCCAATCGAAGGACTAAAAGCACATAGCACTGAGGAAACGGCATAGATGAACATCCCTATAAGCAGTGGACGGCGACGTCCATATACATCACTCAGTGGTCCAGCTACTAACTGACCCGAGGCCAGTCCCAATAAAAAGAAGGTGAGACTTAGCTGCACCAAAGCAGCTGTCGTACCGAAATCGTCGACAAGTGTAGGCAGTGCTGGCAAATACATGTCAATCGACAACGGCCCAATGGTTGTAATGGAGCCCAGAATAACAGCAAGTTGCAATCTCTGCTTCCTTGAGGGTCCATCTACAGCAAGTTTATTAGCATTTTGCATTCCAATCATGATCCTTACGTCAACCTTTCTAAAGCAACCCGGGGGCCTTTTTTGTATTCTTCATACTAACGTAAAGGAACTCAAATGATCAATCCTTTTATAAGGCCTCATTCGGGGCTAATAACTTAAAAATAACCGCCAAAAGGCGGTTATCCTAATTGTTTTATGCATTTTGAGATGTGCTAAACCCCTGTAGCCAATCTTTGGCAGCTTCGGCTTCCGCCATACTCAAGCGGTGACCTTGATTGCCCCAATGGGTTGTAACCTCAGCGCCTGCTTTCTGCAGAATCCCCTCTAGCTCCTGAGTTTCCGTAGATGTTATTAGCGGATCATTCGTACCTGCCCCAATAAAGATAGACACCCCTCCTAGAGAAGGAAGCTCCACATTGCGTAATGGCACCATCGGATGCAACAGCACTGCCGCGCGGAAAATGTCCTTATAATGAAACAGAAGGCTACCAGCAATGTTTGCACCGTTAGAGTAACCAACCGCTACCAGATTATTGGCATCAAACCCGTATTTCTCTGCCGCCTCATCCAGAAACTGCTTAATCTCATGGGTACGGAAAACTAAGTCCGCTTCATCGAACACTCCTTCTGCCAGCCGACGGAAGAATCGTGGCATGCCATTCTCCAGCACATTGCCCCGTATACCTAGCACCGATGAATCTGGGGATAACATCTCAGCCAGCGGCAGCAAATCCTGCTCATTACCACCTGTGCCATGAAACAACACTAATGTAGGTTTAGTTATATCTTTACCTTTACGGAATACATGAATCATCCCTGCTTCACCTCAATTTCTCTTACTTGAATAGGCGTTAAGTTTTCTTCGATGGCCGCGCGATGCGGCTCAAACCAGGACGGCAGCATCAACTTTTCACCCAACGCATCTGGGGCTTCATCACGGGCAAAACCTGGAGGATCTGTAGCGATTTCGAACAGGATTCCTCCTCTTTCACGGAAATAGATCGCATTAAAATACTGACGGTCTTGAACGGGTGTAGGTCTATGCCCATGACTCTGTACATGGCGCGACCATTCCAGTTGCTCTGCATTATCCTTTGCCCGCCACGCGATGTGATGAACTGTCCCTGCACCTCCCGCTCCAAGCGGAACGGGTGATGTCTTCAAATCAATAATATTACCTAGCTCCCCATTGGTTCTATAGCGAGTATATCCATCTCCGTCAGCAATATGTTCCATACCCAGCGTATGAACAAGTGTCTCGGCTGTTTGCAACGGATTGCTGCTATACAGCACAGCCCCGCCAAAACCTTTGATCGCGTATTTAGTAGGAATCCCACCAAAGGACCACTTACTGAGCGGGCCTTCCTCACGTTCCACCAGTTCAATCCGCAGACCGTCGTAATCGGCAAAAGATAAATAGGGTTCCGAGATCCGACTTCCTTTTGTAACCGAAATTCCGTATTCAGCAAGGCGTTGTTCCCAGAATTGCAGAGCACCGACCGGCACTGCGTAGATCGTTACGCCAACTTGACCACTGCCTATTCTGCCTCTACGCCCTACAGGCGAAGGGAAAAATGTAATAATCGTTCCCGGCGAACCCTGCTCATTCCCAAAGTATAAATGATAGACCTCTGGAGCATCAAAATTAATCGTTTTTTTCACGAGCCGTAGGCCCAGAATCCCGGCGTAGAAATCAACATTGCGCTGAGCGTCTCCGACAAAAGCTGTAATATGATGTATTCCTGCAGTTTGAAGTGTCATTATTATAAACTCCCTTCTTAGTTAAAAAACAATGCATCTAGAGAAATCGAACCTGGTCCCGTAAGCGCCACACCTACCGCAAATACCAAAACCGTGAGTGGAAACTCAATTCCGTTCGAAGTGGACCAGAAACCATTTGGAGCATGAACCTTAACGATTGCCCCCAGCATCGTGGCAGCGATTAACACCGCTGCAACAGGCGTTAACAGTCCTGCCGCGAACATAAATCCGCCCACCAGTTCCATAATCCCTGCTAAAATCGCCATAGTCACACCCGGTTTGATTCCGATGGACTCCATCCAGCCTCCCGTACCCTTCGGACCGTATCCTCCGAACCATCCAAATAGCTTTTGTGCGCCATGTCCTATAAAAGCAAGCCCAATCACCAATCTCATTAATAACAGTCCTACACTTATCATTTTTACCTCCCCCTATTCCTTTGATTTAATTATCTTAATGTTAAGATATTGGGTAAAAAAGAGCGCCCGGCGAACCGGAATAACCTATGGGCTGCTCTCCTCTTCCCTCTTCTATCTACAACTCGGAGGCGTTAAACGTATCGCCGCCCTTAATCGTACCCGAGTTAAAACCTTTGTAGAACCAGCGCTTTCTCTGCTCTGAGGTACCGTGAGTGAAACTATCCGGCACTGCATAGCCCTGAGCTTGCTTCTGAATCGTATCATCGCCGACGGCGCTTGCAGCTGCCAGAGCTTCCTCTAAGTCGCCTTCCTCCAGCAGATTCATACCCTGAGCATGATTGGCCCAGACACCGGCGAAATAATCAGCCTGCAGCTCAAAACGAACCTGATATCTGTTGTACTCCTTCTCACTCAACGTCTGACGAAGGGAATCGAGCTGTTTCGAGGTGCCTAGTAATGTCTGTACATGATGTCCAACCTCATGGGCAATGACATAAGCCATGGCGAAGTCGCCCGGCGCGTGGAAGCGTTGCTGCAACTCATCATAAAAGCTCAGATCAATATACAGTTTGGCGTCACCCGGACAGTAGAAGGGACCAACTGCCGAGGTGGCTGTTCCGCAAGCAGAGTCTACACTCCCACTGTATAGCACTAAGGTGGGGTCCGTATAGGTCATTCCCTGCTGCTGAAAAATCTCACCCCAAACCTCCTCTGTGTCGGCAAGAACTACCGATACAAACTCCGCAAGCTCTTGCTCCTCTGCGGTCTGTTCATAAGGGGCCGTTGAACTGGAGCCTGTGGAAGTCAAACTTCCCAGGATATCCCCGGCATTGCCTCCACTGAGTAACGTGATGACCAGGACAAGGATAATTCCTCCGATCCCGCCACCAATCATCTTGCCGCCGCCGCTCATGCCTCTGCGGTCCTCCACGTTCGAACTCCCTCTTCTTCCCTGCCATTTCATGGCCAAGCCCCCAGTCGAAATATCAGGTAATCTTAAGTAAATGGCTACCTGGCTTCGTTAAGTTAAATATCTTATTAGTGATATACCCAAAAAAGCAGGGTTTCACTTATACTTACTGGAGTTGGGAGAATTAGGATGGAGCCGAACTACTTCCAACCTTATAGAAGCGCCTAGTTATTCGTCATGTTCGCAGCGCCTATACACCTTTGCCAAGCTTTTTCATTAATTCGATAGCCTGGACTTTCTCTTCCTTATCTAATCCACCCATCAAATCATGAATTGAGGCTACATGACGAGGGAAAATCTCATCAAACAGTTCACGGCCTGCATCCGTAATCTCCGCATAAGTAACGCGGCGATCCTCGCTACAGGGTACACGTTTCAGCAGTCCCTTTTTCTCCAACTTGTCGATATTATAGGTAATGCTTCCGCTCGTAACGAGAATTTTCTCCCCAATCTGTTGCAGCGGAATCCGCGTTCTATGGTAAAGTACCTCAAGCACCATGAATTCAGCCGAAGCCAAGCCATAACTCTTCATATCCTTCACCGCATGATCCATTAGGCTTTTATAAGCCTTAGATAAGACTACGAACAATTTCAGTGAGGCGGCTTGTTCTTCGTCAGGTGCACTCTCTGTATTACGCAGATTTATTTGATTATCACTCATCAATTCCACCTCCACTTCAATCAAACTTGTATTCAATCCATTTATTTGTCTTTACATTAAGTATCTTTAATTTAAGATAACTATACGACTTCCCATCCTCCTTGTCAACCTCATCGCTAAAAAAGTCACTTCCGTCTAGAGACCGGTAAGTTTTCCTTTGACACTTTACAGGGAGTGATAAAAATCACCCCAAGTTTGACCTGACCTATAAAAGGGCGTATTCTTGTCTTTACGAATGACTCTTTAGTAAGCGATTTCAATACCCTAAAGGAGGCGACCTGATGAGTTCGTTCAATCCAACCCCTACCGAAGAAGCTATGGAGGGGCAGGCTGGAGCACGACGCGTGCTGATCGTGACAGCCGTAGACGCGGAGCGTGACGCGGTCCTGCGCGGCCTGCAAGGCAGCGACAGGTTCCATGTTATCGCTGCCGGCGCAGGGCCGGCAGCGGCGGCGGCGGGAACCGCCGCGGCACTCGCAGCCGGTTCTTACGGCTGCGTATTGAGCGTCGGGATCGGCGGCGGATTCCCGGGGCTGGCGCCTTTAGGCTCGCTGGTTGTAGCCAGCGAGATGATTGCCGCCGACCTCGGGGCCGAGACGCCGGAGGGCTTCCGCAGCGCTGCCGAGCTCGGCTTCGGCAGCGTGTCCGTGCCGGCTGACCGCGGCACGGTGCAAGCGGTTTCGGCCGCGCTGGCTGCGGCCGGGTTACCCGTAAGCACGGGCACCGTGCTTACGGTCTCGACGGCGACCGGCACCGCGGAGACGGCCGCCGCCCATCTCGCGCGGCATCCCCATGCCGTCGCGGAAGCGATGGAAGGCCACGGAGTTGCCGTGGCCGCTCAGGCGCTGGGGCTCCCGGTACTGGAGCTCCGCGCCATCTCGAACCCGGTCGGTCCCCGCGACCGGGCCGCTTGGAAGATCGGTGATGCAATGGAAGCATTAACGGCGGCAGCCGCTATATTACTGGAGGTGCTGTAATGACAACTGAGCTTAATATCGCTTTTTCCCCTTGCCCTAACGATACCTTTGTATTTCATGCCTGGGCGCACGGGCTTGTCCCGAATGCACCTAAGCTGAATGTAACCTATGCCGACATTGATATTACCAATACGCTGGCTGCTGACGGAGAAGGACCAGAAGTCCTCAAAATCTCCTACGCTGCTCTGCCTTGGGTTCTGGAGCGGTACAAACTGCTGCCATGCGGCGGTGCTTTAGGACGCGGCTGCGGCCCGCTGCTGCTTACAGCAAGTGGACCCCATGCGGTCAAACGCCCAGAAAAGCTAGCCGGACGCCGGATTGCTGTACCTAGCGAACGCTCTACGGCTTATTTGCTTTTCCGATTATGGGCAGCACAAAATGTAACTGGAGGCATCGGCGAAATAGTCGTAATGCCTTTCGATGAGATTATGCCTGCCGTACGGGATGGCCATATCGATGCAGGGCTGGTTATTCACGAAGCCCGCTTCACTTACGCCTCTTATGGTCTTAATATGCTGACTGATCTAGGCAGCTGGTGGGAAAGCGATACCGGACTGCCCATTCCTCTCGGCGCTATCATTGCCCGCCGTGATTTAGATGCCGATGCTATCACCGGCTGGATTCGCAGCTCTCTTCAGTATGCGTGGGATCATCCAACGGATTCCAGAGACTATGTGCTTAGCCATGCTCAAGAGTTGGCTCCTGAAGTGGCTAAATCCCACATCGATCTCTACGTGAATGACTTCTCGATGAATCTGGGTGAGGACGGCTATGCCGCAATCTCTGCCCTGCTTAATCGTGCTGCGGCAGAAGGACTTGTGCCTGCAATCGATCCAGCACTGCTTCGTTAGCATTTACCAGATAGTTTAACAATCCCCGGCCACACCTATAAGGTGTTCTCCGGGGATTTTATTTATTCTACGTAGCCTTCCAGCCAGACATTATTTGGCTTATCGAACCAGTGATTATACAATAGACCTATAAACATGATCTATGAGGGAGGATCACATGATACCTGAAAAAAACAGCAAACAAAACATCGACCGCTTTTTGGGCTTTCAAAATGAATATGACCGCTACCGTCCCGAAGCCCCTGAGATGATTATCAAATTGCTAACAGATTACCTAGGTACCACCCCTTCACTCGTCGCAGATATAGGCTGCGGTACGGGTTTGTCTACTTTTCTCTGGAACGATGTCGCAGAACGCGTAATCGGTATCGAACCCAATCCAGATATGTTGGGAAAAGCAATCGATAAACTTAGCAGATTAGAAGCACCCCAATCAATTACTTTTGTGCAAGGCTACTCTAACCAGCTTCCGCTTGCATCAGATAGTGTAGACATAGTTACCTGCTCGCAATCATTCCACTGGATGGATCCTGAAAGTACACTGCAAGAAATCTCCCGGGTCTTAAAAAAAGGCGGAGTCTTTGCCGCCTACGATTGCGATTGGCCTTTATCTCTTCAGCAAAATGTAGAAGAACGATACAACCAGCTGATCTCCAAAACAGAAGAATTGCTGGCTTCGCTTTTACCTAATGAGGAGAGAGCACATAAATGGGACAAAGAAGGTCATTTGTCACGGATCAAAGCTAGTGGGGCCTTCTCTTTTGCCAGAGAAATCGTATTCCACAACCTAGAGTCCTGCGATGCCCAGCGATATATTGGTTTAACCCTAAGTCAAGGGGGAGTGCAAACCGTAATGAAACTAGACGCTACCTTGCTTGAGCAAGACATCGCCGCTTACACCGCCGCAGTTGAACAGCATTTTAAAGGCAGAACATTAAAGGTTCTGATCAGCTACCGAATGAGAATCGGCATCAAATAATCTTCGATCACAACCAAAAAAACGCCCCGCCCCCTCATATGAGGAGTTCGGAGCGTTTTCTTCTTTTTATTTAACTTCCTCCATGAATACCCTTAGGTTCTCTACGATTTCTTTGGATTTTGAATGATGTAAGTAATGTCCGCCTTCAAATGTCATTACTTTTCCATGCACTGAATCCTTGACTTGCCCTTCATGTAGAGGAATCCAGTCTTTCACGGTAGTATTATTCGCTTGTATAAAGAAGATAATGGGAAGATTCTTGTCGAATGTTAAGCCTCTGGAGGCAACAAAGTTAGGATAAATATGTTCCATTTCATTTAAGGTAGTGGAATTGTTCATATTTTTAAGCGAAATCAATTTCATTTGTTTTTTGGTTTCATCATCAAATGGCAGTCCATCATAAGGGTCACCGCTTAATTGCAAGCCCAATCTTATAATCCCTGAATCTTTAAGCAGCTTTAATTTTTTAATTGGAAATTTAACATCCATACCGCCTTGTTCCGGAACACTACTATCAATACCCACAAAAGCACTCACTTCGTTTGGATATTTCTTCGCATATTCCAATCCGTAAATACCTCCAATCGAGTGGCCCATTAGAATGTATTGGTCAATGTTAAGATTCTGAACGGCTTCATGAATTTCACTAACGATATTCTCTGTAGTTCGTTCTTTTTTCGTTTCATCACTGAGTCCATACCCAAACGGTTCAACCGCCACCACTTTGTAGAATGGTGATAACTCATCAATCAACGGCTTGAAATCAAGCGCTGGCGCTCCTGTTCCAAAGCCTGGTATGAGCACGATCGTCTGTTTACCTTCTCCTTGAATCAAAACATTCATATTTTTCCCGTCAACAGGGACTAACTGACCATAGTGCTGTATTTTTTTCTGATCTGTTTTGTTGCTGATCACATTAACTGTATAGACAACGGCTAGAAAAAGTACGACCACGATCACTATTGCTCCTAATATTTTGAGCAACAGGTTACGCAGTTTATGTTTTTTCTGTCCATTCCCCGTTTTTTTGTCCGCTTGTTGTGTCACCCTCATCTTCTCCTGTCTTTAATCTGTTTATTAAGTTCCCTTAACGTTTCGCTAATGAGATCATAACTAACAAAGATGTACCCCTCATGACGACAATATGAACTGAAAATGAACAGGTAAAAAAAATGCTACGGCAGCACAAGACAAGAAAACTTGCCTGTACTGCTGTAGCATGAAAAATTCGGGATGCATTCAAGCCCTCGCAAGGCACCGCCTGGAAGCTAATTACTCTGTCGGCGCTATAATTGGGAGGGTGACAACGATGGTCGTTCCTTGGCCGGGTTCGCTTTCCACGCGGATATCCCCTTTATGAAGCGTTACGATCTGTTTAACAATGGCAAGTCCCATCCCGCTGCCACCATATTTACGGCTGTGGGATCGATCAGCCTTAAAGAACCGTTCAAATATACGTTGCTGATCCTCAAGTGAAATCCCGATGCCAGTGTCTGTTACCCGAACGGTCACGTTGTTGATATCTTGTTTGAGGCTGACGTTAATTACACTGTTATCCTTAGAAAACTTGATGCTGTTGCCAAGGAGATTGGTCCATACCTGACTTAACAGGTCATAATCAGCCAGTAGGATAATAGGCTTCAGATCAAGGTCGAAGCTGATGTTACGAGCTGACCATTGCGGCTGAATCGCTACGATTACTCTTCTTATCTGTTCGTCCAGATTGAATGTAGTTAGCCGTAGCTGCTGGGACTGCGATTCTAATAAACTCAGCTTCAGCAGGCTGTCACTCATTTTAGACATCCGTTCTGCTTCAGCGATAATAATATCCAGATAACGATTTCGCTCTTGTTCTGCAAGATCTACTCGCTTGAGCGCAATCGCATACCCAGATATTGAGGTGAGCGGAGACTGGACCTCATGCGACACATTGGATACAAACTCCTTACGCATCTGCTCAAGCTGCTGCAGATCGTGCATCATTTCTTCAAAGCTGCGAGCCAAGGTACCTAGCTCACCGGTTTGCTTAATATTCAGCTCGACGTTAAAATCACCAGCTGCTATTCTTCTGGTCGCTTTGGTTAGCTTCTTGATCGGTCTGACTAAGAACATTGCAGCTACCAGAATCAAGAGGCTTCCAGCTATCAATGAATAGAGCAAGAAATTTAATACCAAGTTCCTTCTGGCAGTGACGGAAGGGGGATTAAGCGTCTCCACAAACATCGCTTTGGTGCCGTCTTCCGTTCTCAGTTGTAAGCCTAGGAGAAGCGCAGAAATATTCCTGTTATGAGGTTGATATACTTCTCCTGCGAGAACTTTTTTTATTTCTTCCATAGTTACAGGGACCGGCTTGTGCCCATTAAGCGTTCCGTAAGATTGGAATTTACCCGCTTCGTCGAAAATTCGGATGTGGTAGGAATCAAGCTGCTTCATTCCACTTACGAAAGAGTTGGCTTCACGAAATGGGAAGGTCTCGTAAACCCTGACAATATCCTGCCCAAAATGCAATAAGGGAATTCGCGAGTTCTCGTTCAGTTTATCTTCGAATACCCAAGTTGCCACAAACAAAGCAATGATTGTGCCCCCGATTACGGAGGCTAAGAAGGTCAGTACAACGCGTGTATATATGGATCTAATCATTCGTACACCTCAAGCCTGTAGCCAAGTCCACGCACCGTCTCAATACGAAAATCAGGGGTAGTCGCAAACCGTTCACGCAGGCGTTTAATATGCACGTCAATCGTCCGATCATCTCCAGTATAATCAATTCCCCAAATTTGATCGATCAACTGCTCGCGCGTATAGACTTGTCCAGGGGTTCCAGCAAGCTTGTACAGCAACTCGAACTCCTTAAGGGGTAAGGCAAATGACTCCGTGCCTTTCATCACCTTATAGGTCTGCCGATCAAGGATGACATTGCCAATTTGGATCATCTGCGTGGAGCCAATCCGATATCGTTTCAGCAATGACCTAACACGAACCGTCAGCTCTAACGGATCGAAAGGTTTAGTTAAATAATCGTCCGTGCCTAATTCGAAGCCCTTCACTTTCTCCCAGGTTTCGCCTCTGGCAGTCACTATAAGTAATGGAAGATCAGGATTAGCTCTGCGGAGCTCCTTACAAAGCATCCAACCATCCATATTTGGCATCATAATATCCAGCACGACAAGATCGACATGTGTTCCAGCATATACGGCGAGCGCTTCCTTGCCATCCACAGCTTCAACTGTTTCGAATCCGTCGTTGCGGAGAAATAAACAGACAAGTTCGCGAATGTTCGCATCGTCGTCAGCAACCAGTATAGTAGGCATTCGTTTCCTCTTTTCCTGTTGTCCATTCTTACTATTATACTATATTATACTTTCGGCTAAACTGTCTGTTGTCTTGAGGTTACACGATGATCAAACCGAAAAAGAGCATCTAACACGGTTACCCGTATGTAGACGCTCTTAATGTCGTTTAGCTTTAGCTTTAGCTTTAGTCAGCTTACTTCTTATTCATCTTAAACATTAGGAACAGCTCATTATAATGAGCAAGCATCCGTTTGCCAAGGTTATCGTATACTTCAAGCCGGTCCGTAATTTCGGCTGGTGGATAGAAACGGGTATCCTCAGAAGTTTCCTCAGGAAGCAGCTCCAGCGCAGGAATGTTAGGCGTGGAATAACCTACATATTCTGCATTCTTAGCAGCAACGTCTGGGCGGAGCATGAAGTTGATGAACTGATGCGCTCCATCCACATTTTTCGCTGTCCGAGGGATAACCATGTTATCAAACCACTTGTTCGAGCCTTCTTCCGGCACTACATAATCCAGCTTATCATTCTCGTCCATGATCTCGGAAGCATCGCCGGACCAGACAATCCCAACCGCAGCTTCTTCATTTGCCAGCAGCATCTTGATCTCATCACCGACAATCGCCTTCACATTAGGAGACAACTTGTTGAGCTTGGTCAGTGCTTCCTGCAGATGTGCCTCTTCCTTGTCATTAACGGAATAATGCAGGCTGTTCAAAGCCATGCCCATCACTTCACGGGCTCCGTCCACCAGGAAGATGTTATTATGCAGTCTGCTGTCCCAGAGAGAATCCCAGCTGGTGAAGTCCATGCCTTTAGTCATTTCCGGATTGAAAATAATCCCGACGGTCCCCCAGAAATAAGGCACAGAATATTTGTTACCCGGATCAAACGAAAGGTCCATAAAGCGTGAATCAATATTCTTTAGATTCGAAATCTTGCTATGATCCAGCGGGATGAGCAGATCTTCTTCTTTCATCTTGGCAATGGCATAATCCGAAGGGATTACAACATCAAAGGTAGTTCCGCCCTGCTCAACCTTGGTCAACATAGCTTCATTGGAATCGAAGGTTTGATAAATGACTGTTAAGCCGGTCTCTTTTTCAAATTCCTTCAATAGATCGGGATCAACATAGTCGCCCCAGTTATAGATAGTCAGTGTGTTTCCACCCGAATATCCCTCTCTCGAATTCATCCAAGAGCCCAAGTACATGAGCGCAAATGCCGTGATAAGGATCGCCAGAAAAGCATTTATCAGCTGTTTCATCTAGGCACCCCCGCTTCTGCAACAGGCTCCGCCACAGCTTCTGCTGTGTTATGGCGATTTTTCTTAAGGGTCAGGAAGTAATAACCCACCACGAGCAGAATGGTGAACAGGAAGATCAGCGTCGACAGCGCATTAATCGATAGCGACACCCCTTGCCGGGCTCTAGAGTATATCTCAACCGATAACGTCGAATAACCGTTGCCTGTTACGAAGAACGTAACCGCAAAGTCATCCAGTGAATACGTAAGCGCCATAAAAAATCCGCTGAATATCCCTGGTTTAATAATCGGCAAAATTACTTTAGTCAGCACATCCTTACGGCTTGCCCCAAGATCACGGGCTGCATCCGTTAATGTAGGGCTCATTTCCTGTAGATGCGGCAAAATCATCAATACGGCAATCGGCACACTGAATGCAACGTGTGAGAGCAGAACAGATGCGAAACCCAGCTTGATGCCAGCAATGGTGAACAGGATAAGGAACGAAGCACCAATAATGACATCTGGACTGACGATCAGCACGTTATTCAGAGACAGCAAGGTGTTCTTGGCGCGGCGATTCTGCACACTTTTAATGGCCAGCGCACCAATAATAGCGATAAGGGTCGCAATAGCCGAGGATAGCAGCGCGATCACAAGCGTATTGATTACGATGATGATCAGGCGCTTATCTTGGACCACCTCACGGTAGTAATCCAGCGTGAAGCCCTCGAACTTATGCATCGTCCCCCCACTGTTGAACGAATAGTACATTAAATAGAAGATAGGAGCATACAGAACAATGAACACCAGAACTAGGTAGAGGTTAGAGAATCCATTTTTATTTCTCATTCCGCGCCCCTTTCCGCGATCCGCCTGTGATAATCATAAACAGCGCCATAATGGCAATCAGAAACACTGCAACTGTAGAACCCATGCCCCAGTCCTGAGTGACCAGGAAATGCTGCTCGATTGCGGTGCCCAGCGTAATGACCCTGTTGCCTGCAATCAGACGGGTGATCATAAACAGGGACAGCGCAGGTATGAATACTGCCATACAGCCTGAGCGTACTCCCGAAATGGTCAGCGGAAAAATAACACGTCTAAACGTGGTCCAGCCCGAAGCCCCTAAATCACGTGCCGCATCCAGCAAGGATAAATTCAAATCCTCCAAAGCGCTGTATATCGGCAGGATCATAAACGGAATAAAAATATAGACAGATACAAATACAAAACTGAAGCCCGTAAACAAAATTTGCTGTTCTCCGATTCCAAGCAGATCAAAGAAATTATTAATCGGACCAAATGTACCGAATATCCCTATAAAAGCGTAGGTTTTTAGCAGCAAATTAATCCATGTCGGCAAAATAATCAGCAATAACCACAGCTGCTTATGTTTGGTTCTCGTCAACAGATAAGCCGCCGGATAGGCAACCAACAAAGAGAATGCTGTAATCAGAAACGCGTACCAGAACGAGGTCAGCGTCATTTTTAAATATACAGGGGTGAAGAAACTGACGTAATTATCCAGAGTAATATGGCCATCCAAATCAAATAACGAATAATAGATGACAAGCACTACCGGTGCAATTACAAACAATGCGATCCAGAGGTAATAAGGGATGAGATAGTACGATTTGCCCTTATTCTTCATGACTCTCCACCTCGCCATAAGCTTCCAGACGTCTGTCGAATTCTTCCTCCGTTTCACCGAAACGCATAACATGAATCGCTTCCGGATCAAAATACAGGCCAATTTCACTGCCTACAGTCGCCTTACGTGTAGAATGCACAAGCCATTCATGCCCGGATTCATCATAACAGCTGATTTCATAATGCACGCCCCGGAATAGCTGGGAATCAACCCGCACACGTAGTTTACCCTGTTCCAGCGTAGAAATTTCCAAATCCTCAGGACGAATAACAATCTCTACGGATTCATTCGGTTTGAGCCCGGCATCGAAACATTCGAAGCGGCGGCCGTTAAACTCCACCAGATAATCCTCGATCATAACTCCCGGCACAATGTTCGATTCGCCAATAAAATCCGCCACAAAACGGTTAATCGGCTCATCATAAATATCGTTAGGGGTGCCGCTTTGCTCGATTTTCCCCTTATTCATGACAAAAATCCAGTCGGACATCGCGAGTGCCTCTTCCTGGTCATGCGTTACAAAAATGAAGGTAATGCCTAACCGCTGCTGCATTTCCCGCAGTATGTACTGCATCTCCGTGCGCAGCTTGAGATCTAGCGCCGATAGAGGCTCGTCCAGCAGTAGAACCTGTGGCTCATTCACAATCGCCCGGGCAATGGCAACCCGCTGGCGCTGACCGCCGGACATTTCATTAATCGCACGCTGCTCATAACCCACAAGGTTAACGAAGCTTAGCGCTTCCTGCACCTTCTTCGTGATAACATCCTTCTTAAGCTTCTTAATGCGCAGTCCGAAAGCCACATTCTCGAATACGTTCAGGTGTGGAAACAATGCGTAATCCTGAAATACCGTATTGACCTGCCGCTCATTGGCGGGAATGTGGTTAATTACTTTTCCATTTAAATAAATAGAACCGCTCGTTGGCTCAGCGAACCCGGCGATCAATCGAAGAATAGTCGTTTTACCACAGCCAGATGGACCAAGTAGTGTATAGAATTTGCCGCGCTCTATCTCAAAGCTGACTCCTTTTAACACCGGATCTTCGTCGTCATATTGCTTAGTAACTTCTTCAAATGAAATGATGGTACCTTCCTGAATAGCTATAGCTAACAACCTCCCTTACCTTAGTAATACAATACTATTTTACCCGCATCTTGCGGAGAACAATCGAAATGAGTATGCTCAGCGCTAATAAGCGACAATTTTCCCTCTCCTTCGACGCTCCAATAGATATAGCATATTAGATTGTACCATTATATGCGATAGCTTACATTGTTAAATGCTAAGCATAAACTTAACAAGTTTGTAAAAAGTCCAGTCTTCCCTGCCCTTTTTGAGGTGCTATAATGAAAACGAACTGAAAAGCCAGTGTGGTTTTCTTATTTTTGCGAAAGAAGATGAATGATAATGAACGAGGGGTTACTAGACCGCCTTGAAAAATATGGATTCTCGCTTTACATGATACGAATTACGCTTGCCGCATCACTATCCTGGGTAGCCGTACACAGTTTATATGGTGACCAATATTTATACTTTGCACCGCTTGCAGCCATTCTAATTACTCAAGCCAGTGTGAAGGCTTCACTTGAAAAAGGAATCTACCGCCTAATCGGCATTATTATCGGCGGAATTGTCAGCCTGATTGTAGGCCAATTCTTCGATGTAGGTGCATTTTCCATTCTGCTAATTCTGCTCATCGGGATTGGAATTGCCACAGCCTGTCGGATGAATATCCAAGCGGTTTCGCAGGTGGGGGTAACCTCGGTTCTGGCCCTTACCTTTTATCACAATGATTACGTGCTGTGGAGAGTCGCCGAAACCTTTATTGGTGTGCTCATTGCCTTGATCATCAATATGATTATCGTTCCACCGAACAGGTTCGTCAAGGTAAAAGCATTGGCACTCGATGGAAGCCTTCTACTTTCGGATGCTTTAAAAGGTCTCGTAGGCATAAGAAGAGATTCATCAAAGGATAATAATATGCTGGAGCAAGCAGGTAAACTGCTGTCTGCCAGCAATCAACAACAGAAGGAAATGTTCTATACCATTGCTCACTATCAGTGTCGTGGTGATCTAAAGGGACTTATACAAGCCACAGCACATCTAAAGACCATTCATTCCTATGTTAAAGAAATTGCCGACGATATTTGCTTGCTGCCAGCACATCATGCCAATTCTGACTGGATGCTGGAAGTGCTGGAGGCAACAGCCGATTGTATAGCTGTTTATGGTACCAAGACCTTATCCAAGGCTGAATGCCAACGTTCACTTACAGATTGTCTGCATCGTGCCCGCGACTTGCAGGCGGCCAGCTTCTCTGAACTGCAAGGACGGTGCTCACTGTCATCTGTTCGTGATCTAGGAGCGCTCTTCAGTCACTTAAACCGGGTACTCGAAGAAGTGGAACGTGCTAGTTCTGCTACTTACGTAGTTGCAGCTCGGCCTTCAACAGCTGAAATCACACGCGCTATACGCTTAATTAAAAAAGGACTCTCCCAGAAGCTCTAAGCTTGGGAGTGTCCTTTTTTTATGTTCAATCCCTATTAGACATAATGCCCTTTAGCACGATTGGTTACTACAACCATCCAACAAATTTAACTGACTGATTGTTTGGCAGCACGCCCTATCTTCACATTTACCAGTACAATACTGCTGACAATCAGCAATAATCCGATCACAAGGTTTATGGTAATCTGCTCTTTCAAAAAAACTACGCTGGTTGCTATCGAGATCAGTGGGATCAAGAAGGTGAATGAACCTACTTTTCCTGCTTCTCCTTCGTTAATCAGCTTGAAATAAATTAGCCAGCCCAGAGCAATAACAAAGATTGCGATAAACAAGGTATCCACAATAAAGGTTCCACTCCAGGTGATATCCGACCATTTCTCCGTAGCTGATCCCGAAAGTAGCAGAATGATGCCACCGATCGTGATTTGCATAGCCGTCATCCACAGCATATCCACACGTACAGCATTCCGTTTCATATATATTGTTCCTAATGCCCAGCTTAAGGCACTGGCTAAAGCCAACACAATTCCCCATATGGAGATACTCCCATTAATTCCGCCGATACTAAGAGAGGCTACCCCGAGAAAGCCAAGCAGCAAACCAGCCATTTTAAGCCCGTACATGCTCTCACCTAACCACAGCCAAGAAAAAACACCTAGCAATACAGGCTGCAAAAATACAATCGATGAGAACAATCCCGCCGGAACATACTGCAAGCCAATCGTCTGAAATCCATAATAGAACACAATACTAAGTACCGCCGAGATCAGATAGATCGGCCAGAGCTGCTTGAAGCGAAGCTCCTTCACCTTGGGCAGTGCAATTAGAATCAGAATAATACCGCCTACGACGGTTCGAATACCTGCAAATAATAGAGGTGGAGCATAGTCTAAGGCGATTTTGGATATAGGCCAATTAATGCCCCATACAATCACCAAAAAAATAAGAAGGATCATACTTTTCTTCTGCTGATTCATTTGTTCACTTCCTTGGTGTAGATTCATCACAAATGATACAATAAACAAGAGCATAAATGAAATGAATAATAATCATAAGGGGCATATCATATTTGTTATGAACAATACTCAAATTCGTTTATTCGTCAAAATCGCCGAAAGCGGCAGCTTTACTAAAGCTGGTGTAGAACTGAATATGACACAGCCTGCGGTCAGCCGGGCGATCTCGTCCCTCGAAGCCGAATTAGACGTAAAGCTCTTGCTTCGAGACCGGCGTAATGGCCTGATGCTTACGGATATCGGTAAACGTATTCTTGTTATTTTCCGTGAAATTCTAATGGGCTTTGATAAGGTCAATCAGGAGATTTACGCGGAGAGAGGTCTTGAAAAAGGAAGTATCCGCATTGGAGCTTTCCCTGTGGCAGCGGCTCATTTTCTACCGAAGATTATTAGCTCTATCACTAAAAAATATCCAAATATTACAATTAGCTTACAGGAGGGTTCTATCGCTGAAGTCAGAGAATGGCTGGATTCAAAAGAAATTGATGTTGGCTTATTGCTCGCTCCCAGTGCAGAATTCGAAACCATTCCATTATATAGAGAGAAATTGTTTGCCGTTTTTAGAGATGACCATCCCCTGCAAAAGCGATCCATTGTATGTGTGCAGGAATTAGCGAACGAGCCCATGTTGATTTGCAAAGCAGGATATGAACCGCCCGTTGTAGAGCTATTCCGCAGAAGTAATAGCCATCTGAATGTGAAATATGTGGTTAATAACTTTGCAACAGCTCTTAATATGGTTCAGGAGGGACTGGCGATCGGCGTGATGTCTGAGCTGTCCTTGTTATCTCTGCCTCCAAATGTGGTTACCCGTGAGCTGCAGCCGGATGCTTATAGAGATATCCAAATTGCGGTCAGCTCGCTTGCCGACACTTCAATTGCTGTAAAGCTCTTCATTGAGACAGCGCTGGATCTTTTTACTCAAAAATGAATGGATAAATTAATAGACGATAAGGAGTGCTGAGGATGAACTTTAAGAGATTAGGAAATAGCGGATTACAGGTATCCGCATTAGGACTGGGAACGAACGCTTTCGGCAAACGTGCGGATCAAGAGACCTCCATTCAGATTGTACATGCTGCGCTTGATCAGGGAATTAATTTCATAGACACTGCTAATATTTACGCTGGCTCAGAATCCGAGCGAATCATCGGTCTGGCCTTGGAAGGTAGGAGACATGAGACTGTTCTAGCAACTAAAGCAGGTTTAGTTAAAAATGAGGGTCCCAACGGCAGCGGCTCCTCCCGTCGCCATTTGCTGCAGGAGCTTGAAGATAGCCTTCGCCGCCTTAAGACGGACTATATCGATCTATACCAGATTCATACCTTTGATCCCTATACTCCGCTTGAAGAAACCTTACGAACCTTGGACGATATGGTATCCTCGGGGAAAGTCCGTTATATCGGGGCCTCCAACTACACAGCATGGCAATTAATGAAGGCGATTGGGATTAGTGAAGCACGCAACTTCACCAAGTACATTTCAATTCAGTGCAGCTACTCCTTAGCAGACCGGACACCGGAGAATGAGCTTCTTTCGCTCTGCCTGGATCAAGGTGTAGGGATCATTCCATACTTTCCACTAGCTGGCGGAATTCTCACAGGCAAATATAATACAAGCGACTCAGCCCCATCGGGGTCCAGAGCAGATACCGATCCTAATTTCAAAAGATTCCTTGATGCTGACCGGATCAAGCTCGGAAGCCAAGTGAGTCAAATTGCTGAGGAAATGGAAACCTCATCTACCGCGCTCTCCTTAGCTTGGCTTATGAATCGGCCTGCCGTCTCGACGGTTATTGTCGGGGCTACACGTGTGGAACAGCTGGAACAAAATTTGCTTAGTACCTCGCTTGTACTTAATGAAGAAACTTCGGCCAAGCTGGATGAAGCCAGTGATTCCTTCCGTTATCGCGAGCCGTTCGCTTTTTACCGGCTCCCATAGAGTCGTATGCTCTAACTTCTTACAAGGATGGAGGAAAGATTAATGACAACCTATACAGCTGACGGCATTCAAGGAATGCTTGAAGAGCATAAGGATTTTTTTAATAGCGGCGTAACTAAAGAGGTTTCTTTTCGTCTCCAGCAGCTGCGAAAACTTAAAAATATTATTAAACAATACGAAGGACGTATCATCACCGCACTACAACAGGATTTAGGAAAAGGTGAGTTCGAAGCCTATGCCACAGAAATCGGCTTTACGCTGGACAGTATCGGCTACATGATGAAACATCTTAAGCGTTGGGCGAAGCCTAAAAAGGTTCGATCCCCGCTGCACTTATTTCCTGCAAAAAGTTATATTTTAAGTGAGCCTTACGGCACAACGCTCATTATTGGTCCGTTTAATTATCCATTTCAGTTGCTAATTGAGCCCCTAATCGGCGCCATTGCCGCTGGTAACTGCGCTGTCCTCAAGCCATCTGAGAGCACACCTGCCATCTCGTCCGTGGTTGAGCAGCTTATTCAGGAGACCTTCGAGCCGCAGTATATCCGCGTAATTCAAGGGGAAAAAGAGACCACTAATTTGCTGATCCACGCCAAGTTTGATTATATTTTCTTTACGGGCAGTGTGCCTGTCGGCAAAATCGTAATGGAAGCGGCGGCGAAAAATCTAGTGCCTGTAACCTTGGAGCTTGGCGGGAAAAGTCCGGTTATTGTTGATAAGACCGCTAATCTTGATGTTGCAGCGAAACGGATTGTCTGGGGCAAGCTTCTAAACGCGGGTCAAACCTGTATTGCACCGGATTATCTGTTAGTCCACAAGGATATTGCCAAAGAATTGATCACCAAACTCAAACATCACATCACTGAGTTCTACGGTCAGGATGCACAGCCTAATACAGATTATGGCCGGATCGTGAATGATCGCCAGCTGCAAAGACTTGCTGACCTCATTGCGCGAGATCAGAGCAAGGTGATTATGGGCGGCACCATCGTGCCAGAAGAACGTTATATTGAGCCTACTTTAATCTATCCTGCCACTTGGACGGATGCTGCTATGGAAGATGAGATCTTCGGTCCGATCCTCCCAATATTGGAATATCATCAATTGGATGAGGCCATTCAGAGTATTAATGAACATCCAAAGCCACTGGCACTATACCTATTTACGGAGGATAAGAGTGTAGAACAAGAGGTGCTGTCCCGGGTCTCATTCGGGGGAGGGTGTATCAATGATACGATCTCACATGTGGCGAGCACTTATCTTCCGTTTGGTGGAGTAGGAAACTCTGGAATCGGGGGTTATCACGGGAAGTATAGCTTTGAGGTCTTCTCCCATCGTAAAAGCATCGTCAAGCGAGGCACACGGATCGACCTCGGAATCGTATATCCTCCTTATGGCAATAAAGTGAAGCTGGTTCGAAAAGTAATGAAATAAACAAAGCAGCAAACCTCCCATGATCGGGAGGTTTGCTGCTTATCAGGGTAACTACGCAAACAGCTCTAACAATTTCTCAACACTTATCTCTGCGGTGGAAGCCAGACATAGATCCGCGGTCCCGGTTACGAGCGCCACTCCAGCTCCCACTGACCTCATACCAGCAGCATTAATTGCGGCTATTCCTTCCTCGGTATCCTCAATCGCCACACAGCAGTCTGGGGATATGCCCAGCATCTCCGCAACCTGCAAGTGAATCTCTGGATCTGGCTTGCTTCTACGCAAGTTGCCAGGGTCAGCCACCGCCTGAAACCAATGCCCGATCTGCAAGCGTTCGAGAATCAGCAGCGCATTCTCATTCACTGAAGCCAGTCCGATAGCAATCCCTCTTTGCTGCAAATCGGACAACACGCTGTGGATACCCGGATACAGCTCAGCAGGCGTCATTTGCTGAACCAGCTGTCTATACTTCTCGTTCTTTTTGTTGCAGAGCATTCCCTTTACCGGTTGCGGCAAATTCAGTCCACTACTCTCCAGAATGACTTCTAAAGATTCCATTCGACTTAGGCCCTTAAGACTCTTATGCTTCTCTCGATCAAAAGAAAGCGCAAGTTCATCCGCCAGATCCTTCCAAGCCTCATAATGATACTCTCCAGTGTCAGTAATTATCCCGTCCAGCTCGAAAATAACAGCTTCAAGCTGCTTCACATTCGAAAGCCTCAGCGGCTTCTGTGCAGACAACTGTATAAGGTTTCCCTTATGCATAATCTCAAGCTCTTCGCCCTCCAGCAGCGTATAGATCACTTCTGTATCACTCACAAAAATATCCAATAGCTGTCCAGCGCATGTTATTTTAAACCGATAACTCTCCCACTGCGCTGGCACACTAGGATTAAATGATAACATCCCGCCGCATAAGCGCATGCCACCAAAACCATTCACAATCGACAGCCAGGAGCCTGCCATAGCAGCAGTGTGCAGTCCATCCTTTACGTTGCGGTTGATATCATCCAAGTCCATCCGTACCGTGCGGTCAAAATAGGAATAGGCTCCCGTCAAATCACCAATCTCAGCAGAGATTATACTGTGAATACACGGTGACAATGAAGAATCATGCGTCGTCAGCGGCTCATAATAATTATAATTCCGGATCTTATCCGCCAAGCTGAATTGGTCACCCAGTAGAAACATCGCCATTACCAAGTCCGCCTGTTTCAACACCTGATGACGGTAAATTACCAGCGGATGGTAGTTGAGCAGCAGCGGATATTTGTCAGCTGGTGTATGCTCGAAATCCCATTTTTTCTTGGAGAGAAACGTGTCGTCTTGAGCATAAATGCCAAGTCCCTCATCAAAGGGGATAAACATTTTGTCCGCCGCTTCCAGCCACACTAATGTCTCATGCTCAGTCAGACCGATTTTTTGCTTCAGGCGTTCAAAATGCTCAGGATACTGCTTAGACAATATCCCTGCCATCTCGTGTGCATAATAAAGCTGATCCTGGACCATAAAGTTGGTGTATGCATTATTGTTGACGATAGCTGTATATTCATCAGGACCGGTTACTGCATCAATACAAAAGACACCGCCCCTAGCCGGATTAAAGTACCCCAAGTCCAACCAAAAGCGGGAAGTTTCGAATAAAATTTCCGCTCCCTTCGTAACCAAAAAATCATAATCTCCGGTAGCCAGTACATACTGCTTGATGGCATACGCAATATCCGCATTAATATGCATTTGCGCCGTGCCTGCCGGGAAATACGCAGAGTTCTCTGCCCCGTCTATAGTCCGCCAAGGGAACAAGGCTCCCTTCTGCGACATTACCGCTGCACGCTCCCGTGCTTTGTCTAACGTGGCATAACGAAATTCGAGCAGCTTTCGGCTAATCTCCGGCTGTGTGAACGTAAAGAAGGGCAGCATATACATCTCGGTATCCCAGAAATAGTGCCCTTCGTATCCTTCACCCGTTAATCCCTTGGCTCCAATATTCGTAACCCCATCACGGCCTACGGATTGAAGCAGTTGAAAAGCATTAAAGCGAATGCCCTGCTGAAGCGCAAGATCACCATGAATCTCCACATCCGTATGTGCCCAGTATCGATCCAGATAAGCCTGCTGTTCCTGGGCAAGCGCTTCAAACCCGCTATGGTCTGCTAAGTGTAATATTTCAGTACTTCTACTAAGTAGTTCGTCTTCTGGATAATCTTTAGAGGTATGGTAAGAGATATATTTGGTTAGTGAGACGCTTTCCCCACGCTCCACCGGGACGACAAACTGCATGGATAATTTCTGCCCCTCATGCTGCACGGTCCTTTTATCCTCAGATCTTGAATCGAGCTTATGACTTACCCCTGTTAATAAGGCAAACTGGGTATGCCGCGTCCGCTGCTTCATCCATAAGAAGGACTGTCCCGGTTCATGACCGGTATCCTCCAGGAGCAGACTGGGCTCCTTGCCTCCCGAGCCCAATCTGGGATCATCCGTTACCTTAGGTTTTTGGATCTTGCCGTCGATGGATGAAGTGAAGGTAAGCACTCCGCTGAAATTCAGCGCTTTAACCTCATAATCTATCGCCGCCAGATGTTTGTGCTGCAAAGTCACCATCCGCCGGATATGAAGCTGTACCCGGTGACCAGCTGGAGATTCCCAATCTACCTGTCGATGCAGAACCCCGCTTCGCATATCCAGCTTTCGTTCATAATGGTGCACTTGCCCACTGTTTAACTGAAAGGTCTGCCCTTCAATACTCAGTTCAATAATCTTGGCATCTGTTACGTTCAGCATCGCTTGATTGCGGGATGGATATCCGTAGGCTCCTTCTGGATATACAATGGGCTCCGAATCAAAAAAACCATTCAAATAATTGCCTGTTACAGACGAGCCTGAGCTGCCGTGGTAACCTTCTTCGAAATTACCGCGCATGCCAATATATCCATTGCCAAGCGCAAAAATACTCTCGCTTCTTTGATTGTTCTCTTCACTATAAGCTTCCTCATCAAGACTCCACTCCCGGTAAGGATATACCGCCGCCGGATGTACGTATGGTTTCATCTTCATCTCTCTAAGTCCCCCTGATCACAGTTTCATTCGGGTTCTAAATCATTAACCTTTCACCGACCCACCCATAAGCCCTCTGACGAAATACTTTTGCAGCAGGAAAAAAATAGCGAGCGGCATCAGCATGGAGATAAATGCAGCCGAAGTAAGTAAATGCCAATCGTTGCCTCGTGAGCCTACTAAATCGGCAATTTTCATCGACATGACTTGCACAGACGGTTGATTGCCGATAAAAATCAATGAGACTAAATAGTCATTCCACACCCATAGGAATTGGAAGATCCCGATAGAAGCCAGTGCTGGCACGGATAGAGGCAGAATTAGCCTGCTGAATATAGTGAAATGACTTGCCCCATCCATGAAAGCCGATTCGAACAAATCCTTCGGCAATTGACTGATAAAGTTGTACATAAAGTACGTAACCAGCGGTAATCCAAAAGCCGTATGCGCCAGCCAAATTCCCAGATAACTTCCGTTTAGCCCAAGTGCGGTATAATCCTTAAGCACTGGAATAAGCGCAACCTGTATCGGAATGACGAGCATTGCAATAATGATCACAAAAAGGATTCTGCGCCCAGGAAACCGCAGCCAGGCAAAAGCATATGCAGCAAAAGAAGCGATCAGCACCGGAATAACTGTTGCTGGAACAGCAATCGTTAGCGTATTCCAGAAGGCCTGTGACAATCCGGAGCCTTTTTGCACCGTTTCACTACCATCAGCCTGTTTCAGCTTGTATTCCTTACCGGAAAGCACATTATTATAGTTATCCAGCGTGAGATCCGGTGTCATCTTCCAACCTTGTATCTGTTCATTTACGGTACGTGCTCTTCGATTCTCCCACATAAGCCGGCTGCCATCAGCCTTCACGCCAGCCTTCAACTCATCATCTGTATAAGTTTTACCGTTCACCTCAATTGGCTCCCGAAGATCCACATCCTTGGATAGCTGAATCGTCTCTCCAGCCTTCCACTCCTGATGAGGAAAAGCTTTCCACCATCCAGTCTGCAGAATGTCAGCAGCCGGACGGAAGGAGGAAATAAATAGCCCAAGAGTCGGAAGCAGCCAAATAAAACAGATCACACCCAACACGATATTTACAACCGTTTTGCCGCCTTTTCTCTTCTTTTTGCCAGCCATTAGAATCCCCCCTGCTTACGGAACTGACGTAGATTGATTATGATTACAGGCAGCACCGCGATCAGTAGAACAATAGCCAGCGTGGAGCCGTAGCCGAAATTACGGTACATAAAGAATTGCCGGTAGAACTGTGTAGCAACAACCTCTGTATCGTATTGACCTCCTGTCATCACCATGACGACGTCAAATATTTTCAACGTAAAGACGATAATGGTCGTTGTCACTGTCAGAATGGTTGATGAAATATATGGAATCATGATTCCAAAGAAAATCTTCACCTCATTTGCTCCATCCACTCGTGCAGCTTCCAAAATGTCGTCAGGAACCCCTTTGATTGCTGCCGAGAAAATCACCATTGCAAATCCCGTCTGCATCCAGATCAAAATGATAATGAGGAAAAAGTTATTCCATGGCTGAAGCATACTCGTCCAGGCTTGGGGTTCTCCCCCAAAATAAGTAACAATTGCGTTCAACAGCCCGATTTGTTCGTCACCCGGTTGATAGTAATATACGAATTTCCAAATGACTCCTGCCGCTACAAAGGAAATAGCCATCGGCATAAAGATGATCGATTTGGCGATTTTCTCATAGCTGCTGCGATCGGCAAGAATAGCAATTAAGAGCCCGAATGCTACACAAGCAAGCGTGCCAACGAATACCCAAAGTAAATTGTTACGCAATGCCGTTGCCATCAGATGATCGCTAAAGATCGCTGCATAATTGCTCAGACCCACAAATTTTTCTGAAGAAGCATTAAAAAAGCTCAAATATAATGTTCGCAGTGCAGGCAGGACCAGTAACCAGCCCAGAATAATCACTGCCGGACCAATAAAGATATAAGGCAGCACCTTACGCCGGATATGATCCGGGTACTGCTCAACCGCCCACGTCAGCGTATAGTAAATCAGATAAACACCTAGAACTCCCCAGAGGACAGCCAGAACCGCTGTTAGCAGCGGATTTAATGTGGAATCCCGGAAGAATAAAAAGATTGCGCCGTTAACAACAATATTCGCTAATAACACAACTAGGGACAGCATTACCGCCTTCAGGCTGACGGTTGGCCTAGCTTGTGGTTGTGTTGGCATTTGTGGCTGTGGCTGTGATTGTGCACCCATATTAGCTCCAGCTCCTCCTATAAGTTTTGCGGAGCAAAACTCTTATCATAAGCATCGAACTCACTAGTTAGAAAACAAAAAGAGGGGCAGACAATCCTCTTTTCTCACTGCCCCTCTTTTTACTGTGCGCTTTAAATATTAGGTTAGTTGTTCCAGCCGGACTGGATTTGTTCCAAGGCTTGATCCAGTGTCGCTGTACCGCTCACATAGTCGGTCATCCCTTTCCAGAAGGTGCCTGCACCCACTTTACCTGGCATCAAATCAGAGCCATCAAAACGCAGTGTGGAAGCATCTTGAACCAACTTCGCCATCCGGCGATCGGATTCAGAGGTATACCAATCAAGGGAAGCATCATTCATAGGAGCAATTACGCCGCCAGATTGTACCCAGCTCTTAATCGACTCTCCAGTGGTGAAGAATTCCATGACTGCACGAACCTCTGGACGATCGTTGAACATAGCGTAAATATCACCTGCAACCAGCACTGGTTTACCATATTGTGCATCAATTGGCGGCAAGTAGAACCAATCATAATCCTGATCAACCTTTGCCGTTTCAGGGAAGAAGCTTGTAATAAAGTTACCGAGCATATTAAACCAGGCTTTAGGCGGATCAGTGAACATTGGCGCTGGGGCATCCCCGAAGGATGTTGTCACGATAGACTTAGCACCACCGTAAACATAATCCTTGTTAAGCCAAATTTTAGACATGATTTCAACAGCATTTTTTACTTCTGGTGAAGTAAATGGCAGTTCACCTTTTACCCACTTATCGTAGTTCTCAGGCGTAGTCGTACGAAGCATTATATTTTCGACCCAGTCTGTTGCTGGCCAACCCGTTGCAGCACCGCTCTCAATGCCAATAGCCCAGGCAGGATCGCCATCCTTGGCAATTTGTTCAGTGAGTGCCATCAGCTCATCCCAAGTTTCAGGAACCTTGTAACCTGCATCATCAAATTGTTTCTTTGGATACCATACCAAGCTCTTTACATTACTGCGGTTCCAAATCCCCGCCATGATCTTCCCGTCTTTTCCGTCCATCGTAGACATATCGAGCCAGCTCTTGTTGTAATTAGCCGTCAATTTGTCTTGATCCAGCACACTGGTCAAATCGATAACCTTGCCCGTCTTAGCAATCGATGCCAGCAATCCCGGCTGCGGGAAGTCAGCGATATCAGGAGCATTTCCGCCGTCCACCCGAATATTTATTGTTGCTTCGAACTCCTTGGAGCCCTCGTATTGAATATCGATCCCTGTCTTCTCTTCAAATTCTTTAATGCTGCTCTCAAATTTCACTTGGTCAGCATCTACGAAGGGTCCAAACATGGTTACTTTAGTCCCTTTATATTCACCTTTCATCGCTAAATCTAACGGGGAACCCGAAGGTTCAGCACTAGGTGCATTTGTCGCTTTCTCGGTGTTATCTGCTGTTGGGCTGACTGTTGCCGCCGGTGGATCTGTAGGCGCCGCATTATTGTTGCCTCCGCCACATGCGCTCAGCGTCATTGTGAAGGATAAACACAGTACTAAAGCCAACGACTTTTTACGTCCTGAGATCTTCTTCATCTTTTGTACATCCCCTTTAATGGTTATAGAGATAACATCTTATTCAATCATCCGGGCACCCTGGCATGTATTAGCAGCTTGTAGCAGATCACCTCCTTGCAAAGCTTTTCAGAAGACAGGTAAATATCCTAAAATCAAACTCCATCACAAATGTAATTTAATAATAGCGCTTACATTTTTTATATTATCATAATTAGTAACCGTTTCCAATCGGAAAATGAGATGTTTTTCATAAGAATTCATACTATTTTCTATCCTAACATTTAAATTTTAATTAAGACCGATACATGGCTCTGAAAAGCTTTTCAGAAGAAGGTCACAAAAATAAAGAGCCTTTATTTTTCCCGCGTGGATTCCCGCACAATCAGCTTATGCTCCATCTTTTCATTCAATACCTGGACACCACCTGTTGTGAGCAATTCATGCAGCATCTCCGCCGCACGATACCCTAACTCATAAATCGGCTGTGCAATCGTGGTCAGCTTTGGAATGAACATACTCGACATCCGCAAATTATCAAATCCAATCACAGATACCTGCCCCGGAACTAGAATATTACGATCCTTCAGATAAGAAATCGTCCCCATTGCAAATTCGTCAGCAACACAGAAAACGGCGGTCAGCTCAGGATAATCAGTAAACAACTCATGCGCAGCTTGATAAGCGTGTTCGAATCTGTGATTGGCATATTTGCTCTTCACAATATTCTGCTGTAGTCCAAACTCTGTTAATGCTCTTACAAAACCCTCATAACGAGGCGGGCCGGATACGGAGTTATCATGGTTAAAACCAATCATGCCAATGTCCTTATGCCCTAAATCAATCAGAAACTTTACCGCATCGTAAGCCGCCTGTTCATCATCCACCTCCACAGATGGAATGTCGTACTCATCAGAATGCGAGGATACCAACACAAAAGGAATTCTACAACCGACTAATTTGTCATGTGTCTCAGGATAAAGGACATCACTGGCGAACACGATCCCATCCACCTGCTTCTCATGGAAGTTATCAATGTAAGACAGCATCCGTTCTTTGTCACGGTCCGTATTGCAGATCATTAAACTGTATCCGAGCTTGATGCATGCATCCTGCATTCCCCGAATAACCCCTGCGAAATACAGGTTCTCAATATCCGGAATCAGCAGGCCCAGTGTAAAAGACTTCTTGTAGATCAGGCCGCGTGCAAACGCATTTGGTTGATATTGCAAACGTTCTACAGCCTCCATCACTCGATTCCGTTTGCTCTCTACGACCGTATTCGGTGCATTCATAACACGCGATACGGTGCTGATCGACACCTCCGCCATTCTGGCAACATCTCTTATGGTTGGCTTCATAACGATAACTTCCTTTTTTTCAGGTAACTTTTCGATGTGATTATAGCAAGCCCGTTAAGAAATAACAACAGATTTTTTAAAGCGCTTACATTTTATTTTAAAGACATACTTATTCCTTATATAATCATTACAAAGTGCGTATAACTTACTTAAAGTGTGTATATAGTTTTATTACATGGTATACTAGGCGAGTAGCATTATTCGCAGCTACAAATACTGCTCTAGACTATCTGAGCGTTTATTATAGGAGGGATTACATTGAAGCAACAGCGCGATATTCGATTCTCCGTACTGGACTTAGCCTCTATTGTGGAGGGTGGCACAGCGGCAGACTCTTTTCATAACTCTTTAGCTTTAGCTCAACATGCTGAGGCATGGGGCTATCACCGGTATTGGTTTGCTGAGCATCACAACATGATTGGTGTTGCCAGTTCTGCTACCTCACTCTTAATTGGCCACATTGCTGGAGGCACAAAAAGCATACGCGTAGGCTCTGGAGGCATCATGTTGTCCAACCACGCACCACTTGTCATTGCGGAACAATTCGGGACCCTCGAATCCCTATATCCAGGACGGATTGATTTAGGACTGGGCAGAGCCCCAGGATCCGATCAACCGGCTTCCCGTGCGCTACGCCGTGGTCTCGGAAGCGACGGCAGTGACTTCCCCGAGCAGTTAAGTGAGCTCAGAGCCTACTTCGATCCTGCAGGTGCAGGATCACGACCGGCTGGGGTTCGTGCTGTTCCTGGTGAAGGCTTGAATATCCCCATCTGGCTGCTGGGCTCCAGCGGTTTTAGTGCTCAGCTGGCAGGGAAGCTAGGTTTACCTTTTGCTTTCGCCAGCCATTTCGCACCAGAATATTTACTACAGGCTTTACACATCTATCATAGTAATTTCCGTCCTTCAGCAGCACTCGACAAGCCTTATGTGATGGTCGGAGTTGGCATTACAGCAGCCGATACCGTGAATGAGGCAAGACGACTGGCTACCTCGCAGCAGCAGCAATTCCTTAATATCATCCGCGGACGTACGGGGAAGTTACAACCACCGGTTGATAGTATGGAAGGGCTATGGACGATGCAAGAAAAAGCAGCCATGCTTGAAAAACAGCGTTACTCTTTCGCTGGTGATAAAGCAGCAATTAAAGAACGGCTTCAAGAAATCCTGCAAGAGACACAGGCCGATGAATTGATTGTTTCTGGTGGAATTTATGATCCTAACGCTCGTCTACGCTCTTATGAGATTGTAGCCGAAGCTATGAAGGAAATCTAATTTATCATCATAATTAAGGCAAGACGATAGGTCTGGTATCGGGGTTTGAGCCCTATTCCAGATGTATGTCTTGCCTTTTTATTTTGCATTCATAATCGTTCTCAATAAAACACAATAAAAACAATGAATTACATAAAAATAAAGAGTTAAATAGAGAAAACTGGTGTAAACCCATTAATAGAATTGATATTTGATCAAATATGATGAATATTCTTCTAATATCCCATTTTTGTTTAGATATTATTTTGATTATACTTTAGTTATTCGCTATAACGAACGAATTGACGGTATATCTCTACTCTCTCCTTTCGCTTTCACGGAGATTCCTGTATGCGCACAAGGAAGTAGTACTGCGAGATACCACTTATTTCGACAATGTTTGATGGAAAATCCGATTAGAAGAGAAGAATTTGCCGGAAGCCCGCAAATGATGTCTACAAAATTTAATATGGGGTTCAGGAGAAAGGAGCGAGTAAAGTGAAGAAGAAATATCGCTCGGCTTTCATAGCTGCCTATATCCTGACTATTCTAGCAGGAGTCATCTGGCATGCTGGCGGAGTTAGTGCGCAAGATACCATTAAGCTTACGGTGAATTCGCATACGACGAGCACTGCCACCATGAACAATATGCAGCCTGGTGATGAAACGAACTCAGAATACACAATTATTAACGCAGGTAGTGAGGGCTTTAATTACTATGTGGACTTCAAATTCATCTCTGGAGACGCAGAATTATACGATATTCTCCAAATGACACTCGAAAAAGAGGGAGTAATCATCTATTCAGGGGTGATGAGCGAGGCTGCCGGAAGAGTTGCCATCGGTTCACTAGCCGGGGGAGAACAAAGCGTAATCCAAATGGATGTAATTTTCCCGTGGGAAGCAGGGAACGAATATCAAGGGAAAACCACCACTGTAGCCTTTGAGTTCTCCGCTTCTGGAGGACCGGAGCCTTCCGCTCAACCTAGTCCTTCACCGACAGCGACGGCCACAGCTCAGCCTACACCGGAGCCATCACCTACAGCGACTGCTACACCTACTGTAGTGCCAACTACGACACCTACTGCCACGGCTACAGCTACACCTGAAGCTTCGCCGACCGCAACAGCTTCACCAACCACGACACCTACAGATCCGACGACTACCGCTTCACCAACTGCGGCACCTACAAATACACCGACGGCTACTTCGCCAACGGCAACAGCAGCCGCCACACCAGGGCAATCAACGACACCAACACCATTGCCAACACCCACAGCTTCACCAGTAGTAGATGAAATTAGTGTCACTGAAGCGCCGATCCCACTGGGTGGAGGCGATAATGAGCCGACAGTATCACCAAGTGCTGGCAGCCAAACTACCAGTGCAACACCGCAGCCAAGCAATGAGATCGCCCTGCCTGATGATGAGCTTCCACTGGGAGCACCAGAGGTTGGCAACAAGCTTCCAAATACCGCTGAGCCTTGGTATAACTTGATTCTTGCCAGCTTAGCCATTGCGGTACTCAGCGTGATTATCATGCGCAGATTGAAATCGAAGAAATAACCACATTTTGCAGCATAAGTCTGGAGGTGAGAGAGTATGAAGAAGCGTAATGGTGTCTTGCTAGCCGTGAAGCTAATCTTCATACTCTCTTTAGTTGTGTTGATTTACTCGGTTGTACAAGTGGTCAAAGCACCGCTCGAAGCTAAACAGGCTTTAAATGATTGGGCAAAAAAGAGGGAGGAAGCTGTCGCCCGCCCCCTTTCTGCCGAAGAAATCCCTCTTCCCATGGGAATGATCAGTTCAGCCAAGGAACAGCCGCACCCCGCTCATTCCTATTCAGAAGGTGAAATCATAGGAGAGATTCGTTTCCCCAAATTAAACAAAAAGATCGCAGTGCTAGAAGGCACGGAAAGCCCAGAGCTAAAAAAGGGAGCCGGACATTATAAAGGCAGCGCAGCTATCGGTGCCACCGGCAACAGTGTGCTCGCAGGCCACCGCGATACAGTGTTCCGTAATCTGGGAGAACTCGTCGCTGGAGATCTTATCGAGCTGGAAAGTACCGATGGGACTTTTACCTATGAAGTAACAGGCAGCACAATTGTTGACGGGGACGAACGTGGTGCTATAAAGCCAAGTGATAAGGCCATCCTCACATTGATTACCTGCTATCCCTTTTCATATGTGGGATCTGCACCGGACCGTTATTTACTTTCAGCGAAGTTAGTGAAACAAGATATATTGCCGCATTAAACTTAAATATTACCTCAATCTTCTTCCTCAGGGATGAGACCTTATATGGAAAGTGATACTATATATATACAATAGTAAAGAGGAGATGACCCAAGGTGAAGAAAGAGGTTGTAGAACGGTTTATTTCGTATGCACAAATGGATACCCAATCGAATGAAGATAATGAGACTTGCCCATCCACTCCGGGACAGATGGTTCTGGCCCACAAGCTGGTTGAAGAGCTTAAGGAAATCGGCATGGAGGAAGTCCAGGTGGACGAGCATGGCTATGTTATGGCGACACTCCCTGCGAATACGGACAAGGATGTTCCGACCATTGGTTTTTTAGCCCATTTGGATACAGCGACTGATTTTACCGGAACGAATGTGAAGCCACAGATTATCGAGAACTATGATGGTCAAGATATTCTTTTGAATAAAGAGCTGAATGTTGTATTATCCACAGCGAGCTTTCCGGAGCTGGCGGAATACAAAGGCCACACCTTAATTACAACCGACGGCACGACCCTGCTTGGCGCAGATAATAAAGCCGGTATTGCTGAGATTATGACCGCCATGCATTACCTCATTCAACATCCAGAAATCAAACACGGCAAGATTAGAGTTGCCTTCACACCAGACGAAGAAATCGGCCGCGGGCCTCATAAATTTGACGTAGCCGCTTTTAATGCTTCCTATGCTTACACTGTAGACGGAGGTCCACTCGGAGAATTAGAGTATGAAAGCTTTAATGCCGCGTCTGCCAAAATCTCAGTCTACGGCGTTAATGTTCACCCTGGGACTGCAAAAGGAAAGATGATTCATTCCGCCAAAATCGCCATGGCACTTCATCTCAGACTCCCTGCTGAGGAAGCGCCCGAATATACAGACGGTTATGAAGGCTTTTATCACCTAAGCTCTATAGAAGGCACACCTGAATTCAGCAAGCTGCAATATATCATCCGCGACTTCGATCGTGAGAAATTCGAGGCACGTAAAGCATATCTCTCAGCTGTCGTAGAAGAATTCAAAAGCATCCATGGTGAAGAGAACATCGTGCTTGAAATGAAGGACCAATATTACAATATGCGTGAAAAAATCGAGCCAGTGCGTCATATCGTCGATATTGCCCATGAGGCGATGGAGAACCTTAACATCACACCGATCATCCGCCCGATTCGCGGAGGTACAGATGGCTCGCAGCTTTCCTACATGGGCTTGCCGACACCTAATATTTTCACCGGAGGCGAGAATTTCCATGGCAAATTCGAATATGCGTCTGCGGACAATATGGTAAAAGCGGTAAATGTTATCGTGGAGATTGCTAAGCTATTCGAACAGAAAGCCTAAAGTATTATCCGCATCACTCCTTTAAAACACCAAAAAATCCCTGTAGAGGCCGATCCAGACCTCTCAGGGATTATTAATGTTCATAGGCTATTCGATTAGCATCTTTCTTCCGGCGGCGTGTCCTTCCAGATCACGTTTTCTCCGTAATTTTTACCCCAATCATACATCAATCGAAGGACGGGAAGCAGACTTTGGCCATATGATGTCAGGGAATACTCTACTTTTGGCGGAACCTCAGCGTACACTTTTCTTAGAACCAGCTGGTCCTCTTCGAGCTCGCGAAGCTGATTGGTCAACATTTTTTGCGTGATATGAGGAATTAGCTTCTTCAGCTCGCTGAATCGCTTTGTCCCTTCAAGCCCTAGATGCCAGAGGATAATCAGCTTCCATTTCCCTCCGATCACCGCAAGCGTCAATTCCTTCTCACAGTTAATTTCCTTCAAGTTTATGCGATCTTTAATCTCGGTTGCCATACCTAAAGCGCCTCCTCTCTCCTGTTATCATACTAACACAAAAACGAATAACCTCCTTATAGGAAGGCATTCGTTTCTGTACGTTCACTCTAAATTAGCATGCTTGCCGAACATTTGCTGATTCGTCTGCCCCGTCTTCTCCATCATTCGCAGAATAATAGCATCATAAAAGACCAACATCGTCTGTTCGAATAAAGAAGCCATCGGCTGGATCGTGCTGTAGCTTCCACTGGCCGGATCTTTTGGAGATCCCGGCAGCTTCACTGTATAGCCCGCTAAACGTCCAACCGTCGAATCCGGCGCAATGGTAACGGCAACAACTTCTGCACCCACCCCTTTGGCTTTCTCAGCCATAGAGATCAACCCTTTCGTCTCACCGGAACCGGAACCGAGGACTAACACATCCCCCTGTTCAATCCCCGGAGTCACCGTTTCGCCTACAACATAAGCCTCTTTACCAACATGCATTAACCGCATAGCAAAGGCCCGTCCCATCAGTCCAGATCTGCCCGCTCCAGCCACGAAGATCTTATTGGACTGAAGCAGCAGCTCAGCCATTCGCTCAGTCTCTTCTTCATCAAGCTGAGATATGGAGCGCTGGAGCTCCTCTATAATTTGCTGCGCATATTTCATTGTATCCATTGTAATCTTAAGCCTGACTAACTAGACGTTTCATTTCTGCTGCGGCAGCCTTTTGATCCGCTTCACCTGTGATGCCTCCGCCAACGATGACAAGATCAGGGTTCGCGGCGATCACTTCTGGAAGTGTGCTTAGCTTGATCCCTCCAGCGATAGCTGTTTTGGCCTGCTTAACCACACTCTTAATCGCATTTAAATCTGCAAAAGAATTTTTACCTTCCGCTTGATGGTCATATCCAGAGTGTACACAGATATAGTCTACGCCAAGTGCGTCTACTTCAGCCGCTCTTGTTTGGATATCCTTCACATTAATCAGATCAACTAGAATCTCTTTATTGGTTTTCTTCGCTTCCTCCACTGCACCTCTAATGGTAGAATCATCAGAAACACCAAGTACAGTAACGATATCCGCGCCCGCTTCCACAGCCTTCATCACTTCATATCCACCTGCGTCCATGATTTTCAAATCTGCCAACACAGTCAAAGCTGGAAAAGCCTCTTTGATTGCCTTCACTGCATGTAACCCTTCATTTATAACGATAGGTGTTCCAATTTCAACGATATCTATAAATTCGGCAACTTTTGAGACAACCTCTTTCGCTCCCGCAATGTCCACTAAATCCAACGCTAATTGTAATTTCATATTTATTTGCACTCCTTATTAATATATTTTAGTAAGTCATGTACAAATTGTAGTTCCTTACATCCCTTTAGGGAAGTAGGCACTTTATTGTGATGTAGTTACCTGGAGGATACTAATGTGCGGTTAAAGGGCTCTTTTCGACTTAAATTAAAAACGTTTTGTCATTTTTCTGTAAAAATACTGCATTTCCATGAAAGCTGTGCTAATATTACAGTTTGTTTATGAAATTTTAGGAAGTACATCATAATATAAGAAGGTGCACAATGAAGCAAAATAATCACCAGGAATTCAACCTGGTCAAACTGACCTGGCCGATTTTCCTCGAGCTATTCCTCTTTATGCTCATGGGCAGTGTGGATACTTTTATGATCAGTTCAGTGTCCGACGATGCCGTGTCTGGTGTCGGCGCAGCGAATCAGATCATTGCGATAGCAATTTTAGTCCTCAGTGTAATTGGTAATGGCGCAGCTATTGTGGTCTCCCAATATCTCGGTTCCAAAAAACCTCTGGAAGCCGCTCAAGTGACCGGCAATGCTATTACCCTAAACCTGTTAGTCGGCATTCTCCTAAGTACGTTTTTGCTGATATTCGGAGGGGCGCTACTGACTGCGCTGAATGTAAAAGGGGATATCCTCATTTACGCCAAAGCCTATATGAATATTGTTGGGGGCGGTATTTTTCTGCAAGCATTAATTAATGCTCTGGCGACTACTATCCGTACTCACGGTTTCACCAAACAGACGATGGTCGTATCCTTGCTGATGAATATCATTCACGTAGTGGGCAACTACCTGCTCATTTATGGTCATTTCGGACTTCCGGCGTTAGGTGTGGAGGGTGCGGCTATCTCAACAGTGATGAGTCGCTTTATCTGCCTGATCCTATTCTTCCTGCTGCTCTACAGAGTGATGGAGGTACGGGTGAAAGTAACCTATTACATTCATCTTTCTAAAAAATACGTGCTGCAAATTCTCAAAATCGGCATCCCGTCCGCTTTTGAATCCATCACTTATCAGTCGTGCCAGCTTGTATTCACACTGTATATTACTTATTTAGGCGCTGAAGCTATGGCTACCCGCCAGTACGCGCTTAATATTTCCAATTATATTTATTTATTCAGTGTAGCTGTCTCTATGGGAACTTCCATCGTTGTAGGACATCTCGTGGGAGCTAGACGACCTGATGAAGCCTATAAGCGTGTGTTCACCAGTGTAAAGTGGGCGTTGCTGGTTACCGTAATAATAGATGCTGTGGTGATTTTCTTCCGGGTACCGCTATTCGGGCTTTTCACAGACAATGAGAACATCATTAGGATGGGGGCGCAGGTCATATTGCTTAGCTTCTTCCTGGAAACCGGGCGCACAACCAATCTGGTTATCATTAACTCTTTACGTGCCTCGGGCGATGCCAAATTCCCTGTATATATGGGACTGATCTCCATGGTCTGCATGAGCTTACCTCTTGGTTATTTCCTGGTGTTCCAACTTGATCTCAGGTTAGCCGGCGTGTGGATTGCTACTGCGGTCGATGAGTGGGTGAGAGCCGTCATTATGTATTTCCGCTGGAAGAGCCGAGCTTGGGAGAAACATGGACTTATCGAACACGAAGCTCCAGAACACTGTACACCTTCCGCTACTCCTGCAGCTGTAAATTAATATGTATATACAGAGGGTTCTTTAAGGTCATATCAGATCTTAAGGAACCTTCTATTTATTTACGCCAACATTACATAAAATTTGAGAATGAAGGAACCATTCTACGTTACAATAGATAGAACATAATTCACAAAGCTAAAGGAGAGAACTTCATGCCGGAGGAAACCGGAATCCATGAGTTACTGACGCTCAAAACGATTGCGGAGACTTTAAACAGTTCCAATGAGCTCAGACCCATGCTCGACACAGTCATGGGCAAGCTACTTGAGTTAACCGGAAACACTGCAGGCTGGATCTTCCTGAGCGAAGAATACATGGAATATGAGTGTGCCGCTGATCGAGGCCTGCCACCTGCACTACAGCGCGACAATAAACAACCAATGCAGTGCGGAAGCTGCTGGTGCCTAAGCCGCCTATGGGACGGTCGGCTCGAGCATGCCGTTAACATTCTAAGCTGCAAGCGGCTGAGTAACGCCAGGCAGTATAACTGGGGCGACACGCTGGGCATCACCCACCACGCCACCGTCCCGCTGCATTCAGGTGAGCGTTACTTGGGACTTATGAATGTGGCCGCACCAGGCAAAGCACATTACGCCGACAGCGAGCTGGCTTTGCTGCAATCCGTGGCTTTGCAAATTGGCAGTGCTATAGAACGGATGCAGTTATATAGCACCGAGCAGCGCCGCGCGAATCTGTACGCCAAATTAGGCGAATTCAGCGCAGCTTTAAATCTAACCGCCAACCAATGTATCTCGCCCAGTATTCTGATCGAGAAAAGCGCCGCCCTGATTGGCGACTATTTCGATTGGCCCTTTGCAGCGATTATCGGGCAGCATGAGGGACAATTCGAAGTCCATGCTGCCTATGCGGCTAATATAACGCCGGAAATAGCTCCCTTCGAGCTCTCGGATTCTTTTAAAGTACGTCTAGGAGATATCACAAAAGGACAACGCTTTGCGACATTAACCCCTGATGAAGAGCAGGAAATTACGAAGTCCTGCTGTTCTAAACAACCTGTCGCGGAGCGTGTCGTGATGCTCGCTGTGCCCTTTCGGCAGATTGCCGCACAAGGTGCAGGAATTCTACTGATCACCTCACCCAAAGCACTAGCCTCCGCAACTGCGGATGGAGAGGTGCTTGAGGCTGTCGCTGAGCATATTTCCGCTACATTGGAAAGTGCTCAGCTTGGAGAGAAACGCCGCGAAATTGCGCGTCTTGACGAGCGGAATCGTCTGGCCCGTGACCTGCACGACTCCGTGAACCAGATCCTCTTCTCCCTCTCAATGACCGCCAAAGGCGTGGAAAGTATGCTGAAGCAGGAGCATGTCTCCCATCCTGCTACTGAGGCTGTCCGCGATATTCAAGCTTTATCCCAGTCTGCACTCAAAGAAATGCGTGCATTAATTATGCAGCTTCGGCCTGCCGGACTGGAAGCCGGTTTATTGACTGCGCTGCAGGCTCATGGCCAGCAGCTAGGGCTGCTGATACAGACGCAACGGAGCGGTGTTCACGAACTTCCCCGCAACGTGGAGGAAGGGCTGTGGCGCATTGGCCAAGAAGCACTCAATAATGTACGGAAGCATTCCGGAACCTCTAAAGCGGAGGTATCTCTGCATCTGAATGCAGCCGAGGTGGTACTGAGCGTTGCCGACCAAGGTAAAGGCGGGGCCAAACGGCGTTCTAACACAGACACTAATGAATCTCTTGGTCTGCATATTATGAAGGAAAGAGCAGAAGCTCTCTCCGGTCGTATTCATATCCACAGTGTGGAAAATCAGGGCACAACGGTTGAGGCAACCATACCTCTGCCCATCCAATCTACATGAAGTCGGGTGATCATAAATGACGATAAACTTATTATTAGTAGACGACCATGCAATGGTACGCCGTGGGCTGCAAGTATTTCTCTCCACACAACCCGATATCAAGGTGATTGGGGAGGCCTCCAACGGCCGCGAGGCACTGGAAAGAACAGCTGATTTGAACCCGGATGTCATATTAATGGATTTGCATATGCCCATTATGGACGGCATTGAGACCGCTCAAGCGCTGAGGATCTCCCACCCGCAGGTCAAGGTCATTGTATTGACCTCCTTTTCGGATCAGGATCATGTACTCCCGGCTATCCGCGTAGGAATCAAAGGTTATTTGCTTAAAGATATAGAACCAGAAGCGCTGGTAGTTGCGATCCGTAAGGTACATAACGGGCAAGTGGAGCTACATTCCGAGGCTGCCAGCCAACTGATGAATCTAATGGCGATTTCTACACTAGAGCAATTGAAACTTAACACTTCCGATCCGAACGGCCCAAACACAACACCTGCTGCGATCACCGGATTAGAGCTTCTTACCCCACGCGAGCAAGAAGTATTAGACCTGATTGCGCTCGGTATGAGCAACAAAGAGATTGCCAGCAAGCTGGTCATCACCGAAAAAACCGTTAAGACCCATGTCAGCCACGTTCTCGGAAAGCTAAACTTAGCGGATCGGACTCAGGCTGCCATTTTCGCATTGAAAGGCGGCTATAACGCCTAGAATCAAAACTCCTCTACAACTTTAGTCTTAGATGCTCAGCACAATGGCTGAGCGTTTTTATTATGTATGTTCATTCCATGTGCTGATGTTAACAGAGGCCGATTCAACTATCATTGGTTTATAGCAACTGACCTCACATAGGAGTGGATACAGATGAAAGTGATGATCCTGACAGGCAGTAATCGAAAAGAAGCAACCAGCACGAAGCTGGCAGAACATGCCGCCCATTTCATTAGTCAGCAAGGAGAAAAGGTTACCGTGTTTGATCTCTACAAACGCCCACTTCCCTTTTATTCACCAGACGAGGTTTACACAGAGCATGAACATTTAAACGAGCTTAAACAAGAGATGTTAGCAGCGGATGCAGTAATCTTGGTTACTCCGGAATATCACGGCTCGGTAAGTGGCGTATTAAAAAATGCGATTGATCATCTAGGCCAGGCGCATTTCAACGGTAAAGTTGTGTTATCCGCCAGTTCAGCCGGGGGAGCGGTAGGGATAAGCTCATTACTTCAATTGCAAGCCATCGTACGCAACCTGCATGGCATCAATACACCAGACTGGATCTCCATCGGTGGACTGCAACGCAAGCGTTTCGAGGTCGGGTACGACGGATACGAGGGCGGGCAAGAAATCGAAGATCGCATCCACCTAGTATTAGAAGCATTCCTGAACTTAGCCCGCAAAATCGGCAGACCGGCAGGTGCTATCCAATGATCAAAGGACTATATGAAGCACATTTACCAGTAAGCAATCTTGAAGTATCCATCGGATTTTATGAAAAATTAGGTCTGAAAATGGCTTGGCGGGATGAAGAAACTGTATTCTTCTGGATCGAGGAAGGTCGAAGCTGGATTGGTCTTTGGGAAGGCCAGGAGGTCCAAACCCCATACCATCCGTCCTTGCGGCATATTGCCTTCCGTGTCACTTACGAGGATTTGAAGCAATCACTGCAATGGCTGGAATCGATTGGTGTAGAGGCTGTTCCGTTCCGCAACCGGACTTCTGTTGAGCCTTTTATCCGGGCTTATCAAGGAAATGCTTCTGTCTACTTCAACGACCCTGACGGCAACAGCTTGGAATTTATGTGCCACGTAGAGGTTCCTGAACATCTGAAGCATATTTCAGAGAACATAACCTTAACGGAATGGGAGAAATTACTGCACAGTAAATAAAATACTCAAACAAAAAAACAGCTGCTCCCGTCCAAGGGTCCAGCTGTTTGAGTATATTAGCTTCTTCGATTACTTAATCGAAATGCCCTTCTTCATGGCCTTCATGTCTGCATTCGTATTCACAAGCGTTGGCAGTATCTTCATACTTCTAGTCATGGGAGAGTTGCATTGCCAGCAGGTAGGTACATATTGAAAGGCGAAATTATCGCGCATCCAACCTGTGCAACCTTCCTTGGTACAGGACCAAATAGCTGTGTCTTCTTGCGGAAGTTCCTCCAGTGCTTTTTTACGAAAATACATAAGTACCCCTCCTTGGATCGAATCGAGACGATATCGCTACCCTATTAGGGGCAGATTCATACTATGAAAATAAAAAAAGCTGCCCTCAACTTGTGTTAAGGGCAGCCTGATTTTTAAACTACAGTTTTACAACGTTTTCGGCTTGTGGTCCACGAGCGCCTTGAGTTACGTTGAACTCAACGCGTTGGCCTTCGTCCAAAGATTTAAATCCGTCGCCTGTGATTGCGGAGAAGTGTACGAATACGTCGCTTCCACCTTCAACCTCGATAAAACCGAATCCTTTGTCTGCGTTAAACCATTTCACTGTACCTGTTTGCATGATATTACCTCCAATATTTTATTTAACACATGTCCTTTTATTCCTACGTAGTGTACGAACAAATAAAAATTCACACATTGGAAAAGGACTCATACGCACAAATGATAACCTTTTACAATATGTGAATTAAGGGTTAAATTTATGATTGATTTCATTGTACCACACTAAATCACTAAAAGCAATGCGTATGCCTATTTAATTTTCACTCCGGCTCTTATTGCCTATAAACAGCAGCAGCAGCCGAGCCGGACGAACACCCATGTTAGTCGATATAACCTGCCAATCCTTTATCCATCAAGTAATCCATTTCTGCATCAAGAATGGTCTCTACTGTGATTTCATCCAGCTTCACATCACGTTGGGCAGTGACATAGTCGACCAGATCATCGCTGTCGATGTCTACCTCACCCTTGGCGTTCGCCTTGGCTTTATTGATAAAGGTCTGTTCATGCTTCAATACTAAGCGGATGACTTGCGGCTCCACTTTGGTTTTGGCAGATAATACATTTACTAGCTCCTGCTCATTTACTTTGTCACTCATTTTTTAAATTTCATCTCCTTACAATTATTACACAATCATTGTAGCATATTTCGCGCTTTAACGCGTCATTACGCGAAGTATACCGCGGTTTATTCACACTTTTCTTATCATCCCAGCGTCTATAACGTTCCACTTGAAGTAAGTTATTTAATAAAAACAGTTGTGAGGAACATTGACTTGTGCCAAAATATAAAAAAAGTGTTGGACCAAATGAATACTAGAAAAGGCGGTTGAATTCATGAGCTCTGTATCTACCCAGCAATTAGACACAAACAGCAACAAGGCACATCGTTATATCGAAGACGTATACGCACAGGTTGTTGCGCGTAATCCTTTTGAGCCCGAATTTCATCAGGCCGTAAAGGAAATCCTTGAATCTTTGCTTCCAATCCTCGCTGCTGAACCTAAGTATCAGGAAAATGCCATTCTGGAAAGATTGGTTGAGCCAGAACGTTTGATTATGTTCCGTGTTCCTTGGACAGACGATCAAGGTAAGGTCAGAGTTAACCGTGGATATCGTGTACAGTTCAGCAGTGCAATTGGACCTTACAAAGGTGGACTTCGTTTTCACCCATCCGTTAATGCTAGTATTATCAAATTCCTTGGTTTCGAGCAAATCTTCAAAAATGCTCTTACCGGCCAACACATCGGAGGAGGTAAAGGCGGCTCCGACTTTGATCCTAAAGGTAAATCCGAAGGCGAAATCATGCGTTTTGCACAAAGCTTCATGACTGAATTGCAAAATTACATCGGTCCTGACCAAGACGTTCCTGCAGGAGATATCGGTGTAGGTGGTCGTGAGATCGGCTACATGTACGGACAATACAAGCGGATCCGCGGAGGATATCCGGCTGGCGTATTGACTGGTAAAGGTATTGGTTACGGCGGAAGTCAGGCTCGGACAGAGGCTACTGGTTACGGTACAGTTTATTTCGTAAACGAGATGCTGAAAGCAAAAGGCCTTTCTTTTGAAGGAAGCCGCGTTGTTGTTTCCGGTTCTGGTAACGTAGCGATCTATGCGATCGAAAAAGCTGTACAGTTAGGCGCTAAAGTCGTAGCTTGTAGTGATTCCGCCGGATATATCTATGACGAAAATGGGATTAACCTCGAAACTGTCCGCCGCCTGAAAGAAGTCGAAAGAAAACGGATTAGTGAATATGTGAATGAGCATCCTAACGCTGTGTATACTGAAGATTCCACGCAAATTTGGACCATTCCTTGTGATATCGCCCTTCCGAGTGCTACTCAGAATGAGATTGATGAAGCCATGGCATTGAAACTGATTGAGAATGGTGTAAAAGCAGTAGGCGAAGGTGCCAATATGCCATCCACCCTTGAAGCTATTCATCAGTTCCAACAAGCTGGCGTACTATTCGCACCTGCTAAAGCTGCTAATGCTGGCGGCGTAGCTGTATCTGCGCTTGAAATGGCACAAAACAGCATGCGGTTGTCCTGGAGCTTTGAAGAAGTAGATACGAAGCTGCATGAAATCATGGTTTCCATCTACGAACAATCTGTAAATGCATCCGAGCAATATGGACAGTCCGGCAACCTTGTTGCAGGAGCGAACATCGCTGGATTCAAAAAAGTGGCCGACGCTATGCTGGCTGAAGGTGTAATCTAAATAAATTACCGGCGCTCTAGTCACGAACGCCCGACATACAAAAGTCCCCGTAACCGGTCAGCAAGAATCCGGTTACGGGGACTTTTTGTGTGTCTAAGCGTTCCATCCGGGGATCTTCCGCAAATCCCCGTCCCAAATCGATTGAGTACTCTCCACAGTCGTATCGTGGGGTGAAGAAGCCGTACGAATGTAACAGGAATCTATTCCTATCGTTAGCGCCCCTGCAATATCCGTACGGGGATCATTCCCGATCATGATGGCCGAACGCAAATCCGCTCCATAATGTTCAACTAAATAACGATAAAATAGCGGATCTGGCTTACTCACTCCTGCTTCGGAGGAGATGGCAATACCATCGAATAAAGGAAGAATACCCAGCATCGTTAATTCTGCTTCTATAAAGGTTTTCTGGCCATTGGAGAGCAAAAACACCTTTTTGCCATGTTCTCTTAATGTTTGCAGAATTTCAACCACACCCTCATAAAGTGAGATATGGATCATCGATAATGTCCGCAGCCATCTAACCGTTTCATGTAACCACGCTTGATCCGGTTCCCCACCCAATTGACGGGCCACAGAACAAAACACATCCTCCATTACGAAATCTGGATACTGACAATTCCGTGCGGCTTCGGTGAGCTGTAAATCCCTCTCCCGCAGAAATTGTGCCTGTAGCTCACTTCCTGTTATGGACATCCCCTGATATCCGAAATGGAGCGATAATCGATCCCATACCTCCTGCTTCTCCTCATCTGTCTGAATATCGATTAATGTGCCATACAGGTCGAAAATATAAGTCTCGTACATCCACCGTCTTCCTTCCTATTATTCTCTCTGTGTTTTATCCCTTAGTACCATTGCCATTGTCGGTGGTTGTCTGGCCCTCCTCCATCCGGTTTGACACCTTTTGATAGAGATAGGAGATGCCGAGCAAACAGATACCAAAGCTGGCATAGGCTATGATTTTGCTACCAGTATTCAGCAGACCCAAATCATAGAGCAGCAGCTTGCCCGTGGCCAGCAGCGTTAATCCAAGGCCGAAGCGCCGGATGTACACATACCTTTTGCGGAAGCCATACATGATAAATAGAACGGCTAACAGTAGATAAATGAGACTAAAAATTAACCCTGCATCACTCAGTTGCAATTGCACTCCTAGGAAAGCGGTGATAATGCCGAGTAGATAAATCGCCATGAAAACAGGATAGATCTCCATACTCTTAAACTGGCGATTCAGCGCTGCAATCAGCAGATCACGTCCGCTAAACCAAACAAAGATATTAAAGATAATCAGTACGGCCAGTGCGATATAATCAGCTGCTGTATTTTGCGCGAGATTATTTTGCAGACTTGGCAGCCCTACTGTAATCACTATACAAATGACGTAGCCAATCCCAAACAGAAGTCTCACATAATATTTAACAATCGTGTCATACAGCACCTTCACCTTTGGCAGCACGTAAGCCAGAACCAAGGTCCATACCGCGGACAGCAGCAAGTTATAGAAGGTTCTATGCGCAAAATCCTCCGGTACAACCAGATGATACAATCTTCCCGATTCATACAAGCCGTAAATCCAGAAATTTAATAACGCCGCATATTTGAACCACAACGCTAAGGTGATTTCATAAGGTTCGCTGCGCTGAAGAGCATCCTTACGGTTATGCTGAACAGCATACAACACCGCGACAATCAGCATGCCTGCTGTGATAAAGACATATTTTAGCGGGAAGTAGACATCTCTAAAATTCGTCCATTGATAGTCTGCGACCCACTGCGTCGGTACATTTAGACAGAAGAATACTACAAGGCAGAGCATCATAATGCCCCAGCCTGCCCTTTCCATCCCCTTAAAGCGGTTCAGATTGCCATACAGCGTAAGAACGACGCCCTCAATCAGCCAACCGATGGACCACCAAGCCGCTCCAAATTGAAATGGAATCATCAATATGCCGAAGGTCAGTGAAGTGGCATAGAACAGCAGCATGCTTTCTTTTTCCTGTGGCATCAGCTTCTCGAGCCCTCGACCCAGACCGAGATACAGCAGGCAGAAAAGCAACGCCAGTGCACCATTGTAATCCTTCAGTCCTGCATCCATAAATAAAATATACAAGGTGAGACAGCTAATAAACGTATTACATCCTAAGAGAGAGAAATCCCACCAGGACAGCTTGGAACGATATTTGAACGGGTACCACAAGGTAATTCCCAGATACATCGCAAAAGTCAAAACAGCATAACACATATTAATTCCGTTGCTATCCGACAAAGCTATTAATATGAGCATGGAGGGTGTATTAAATAAGTAGCTGATATAATTGACAACGTTCCAGCGTTTGCGGAAAGAAATCAATAAGATGAATAAATTCAATAAAAACAAGTAACCCATAGCCACATAAACCGCGTTGCCCGAAAGGCCAAACGCCCCCAGATAAGAGTATAAGGGCAGATATCCTCCGATTAAGCCCAGCGCACAAATACTCCGTGATTCATACCTTAAAGACAGGAGTACCGCAGTTAAAGTAACGAGTACAGACAAAGATAACCCTACATATATACTAATAATATCAAGCAGAAAATAGCTATAAAAAATAGAGCCATACAGCACCGAAATCCCGCCGCCAAGCAGCCCTAAAGCGAAGGTGCCTTTTCCTTTGCGGTATAGCCACTCCCCGCCTCCCAGCATCAATAACCCCAGTAGAAAAAAAGCGCTTCCCTTCATATAACCTGTGAACCAGTTGGAATAGGTATACCTGAAGCCTGCCCCCACCGCCAAAATCAACAGCAGAATGCCCAGCTTGTTAATCCAGCTTAGTCCAATCTTCATTTCGATCTGATTTTGTTTTCTTCGGCGCTTAAGCACCTCTTCACTGATCTCTTCCGAAGCAAAATCATGTAATCCATTATCCATGCCCGAGTTGAGGCGAAGCTCCGCTTCCCTCAGTCTCTGCCGCTGTGCCAGCACACGCTCATTTAATTCTGCCGCCAACGCCCCGAGTCGACTGGATATCTCTGCTTGTTCCTCACCCAGCTGCCTGGAGGCTGTGTGGTACAGCTGCTGAATATGGCGTTTCGTCTCCACTTCAAAAGCCGTCAGCCGATCCGTATGAGCGTGGCTTCTAGAGGCAAAATAAGTTTGCAGCTTCTGCCTCGACACTTTTAGAATGCCCAGCTTTTCATCTAAAATTTGTTCCGTTAGCGCAACTCTTAGCTCAGTATTCTCTTCTTGAAGCTTACCTACCTGAGTCTTTAGCTCGACCAAAGCGAGCTTATGCTTCTCATATTGCTTCTTCAAGTATTCATTCTCGTTGACCAGATCGTGACTTTCATATTCCGCGATCAGAGCCTCATATTCCTTAATCAGCCCGTCCTGCTGTACCTTCATGAATCTCAGTCGATCTTTGAATGACTCCATAGCGCCTCCTTATGTGAGCGATTGTTAATACTTACATATTACTACATATAGCTGGGGGGTCTTATGCTTTTTTTATATTTGCAGTGAATGAAGATTACAATCGGGATGCAAAAAAACTGCAACATTTTGGAGGGGTGTCCCGTCAGAATAATAACAACACTAACAAAAGATTTTAAAAGGAGCTCACAACCATGAACAACATTTTAAAAACAAGTACAGTTCTTTTAACTTTGTCCCTAGCACTTTCTACAGGAGCAGCTTATGCTGCACCCACCACAACTTCTGCTAAAAATGAGGCTACACAAACCTCCGCTAGCGTTAATCAAAAGACGTTTGCGATTGAAATCAACGGATCGACTATTAAAGAAACAGGCTTCCAAAGCACAAGCGGTAAAGAGCCGATGGTACCACTACGTTCAATTACTGAAGCCCTTGGATTTGAATTAACCTGGAATGCACAGAATAAATCCGTTGAACTTATCAATGGCGCTGTATTCACTACAGTGAAAGCTGGAGAAGATCGTTATAGTATCAACAAAATGAATACAACACTTGGAACTGCACCACAATTGGTTGACTCCACTTTGTATGTCCCAGCTTCCTTTTTAAGCGAAGTAATTCATCAAAACATGACTGTGAAGGGAGATTCCATTGTGATCAACACAAATGCCGCCGAGCAGCACATGACTAAGACTGGTGTGATTACAGCAGTCTATGATGGTGGTAAATACCAATCCGTTCAAATCCAAGGTGTAGGTACGGATGGAATCGTATTAAATGTAGGGGAAGATACGGCTATTGAGATGGCTGACGGCACTAAAATTGCACTCAAAGATCTCCATATCGGGATGACAGTAAAAGCAGAACACTCCATGGTCATGACTATGAGTCTTCCGCCACAAACACCAACTTACAAAATCACCGTTCTGGATAAGCAAAAACAAGATGATCTTCTAGGTACTGCTGGTACTATTGAAGAAGTTCAAAAAGACGATAAGGGAAATATCAGTATCACTGTTAAAGGTAGTGGCCTGAGCGAATTGTCACAAAAAGAAGTAGTACTGCGCATTAGCGAAGACACAGTGCTCATTAACAAAGACGGCGAAGCTGTTAAAAGCAGCGAGCTTGTTAAAGGCACAAAAGTTATCGGATTCTACAGCCCAGTGCTGACCAGAAGCCTGCCACCCATCGGCACAGCTGTCAAAGTTGTAGTAGATTCTGCACAACAATAAGAGAGAGACTGGAATCTTATTAAAAATATTCCAAAGAGACATTAAAACAGCGATCCTTCCGTTATGGGAGGATCGCTGTTTTGCGTTATAGACTATAGGTTGGCTGACTCGCTTCAGCCGATTTGTGAGGTAAACGAAGGCCGGCTGAACGCTTGGTCACACTTTTACTTGCCTTGCTGCAGAGTTTGGGATGATCATAATCGCGAGCCTTACGGACCCAGCTGACGTTATTTGCGAATTTTCTGCCTTCAGAGCAGCGTTTCGGACTCCAGCGCCACTATTCATTAAAAAGAGGGGCATATTCAATGTTTTTTATGCCAATAGCGTCAGTGGGGTCCGTTAGAATTACAAATGTGGTAAAAAGCTGCGTTAACGGTCAGTTGCGTCCGATAGCAGAGCAGATTATAGTTACTTCGTTCGCGCAACTTCACTCGAGTTGTCCGAAGTTGGAGGTCTAGCTCATGAATCGCTAGCCAGTATCAATTGCATCAACGCTAATAAACGCTCCAAGTTAACAGGCTTACTGAGATAATCTGTTGCCCCAGCCTGTAGGATTTTAGCCTTATCTTCCTTCATCGCTTTTGCAGTCAGTGCAATGATGGGAATATTCTTCTTCGCGGGCATTTGTCTGATCCGATTGATTGCCTCATACCCGTTCATCACTGGCATCATAATATCCATAAGAACGATGTCTATAGAAGCTGCTTGCTCCAGTTCATACAGGCCGCTCTCTCCGTTAGTAGCTGTAGTTACATGCAGCCCGCGCTTTCTTAAAGTATTTGATAAAGCGAACAAATTCCGTTCATCATCATCCACGATAAGTACATGCTTTTGATTCAGAGAAGTGAAGTCAGTAAGTGTATCCTCAGCCGTTGTAGCGGCAAGTACCACTCCACTCCCGATCTCTTGAATAACAGTCGCTTGATCAGCCACTTCCTCAAGGCTTGGAGCCTCAAGCTGCAAAGGCAAATACACTGTAAAGACACTGCCCACACCCTCTTGGCTCTCCAGCGTAATTCTACCACCAAGTAAGGTTGCCAGCTCTCTGGATATGGATAAACCAAGCCCAGTTCCCCCATATTGACGTTCTGTATTTCCATTCGCCTGTTGAAATGCTTCGAAGATGATGGACTGTTTGTCTTCTGAAATCCCAATTCCAGTATCCTTGATGGCGAAGGCAATAAATACCCCAACACCCAAATCTGCCAAATCCAGCAGCTCGTCCTTAGTTGCTAAACGGATTTCCAGAGTGATTGCACCTTCCGCTGTAAACTTAAACGCATTGGACAGCAGATTTATAATAATTTGCCGCACCCTTTGAGCATCCGAATAAAACAACGGGGGTAAGTCCTCTCCTAGCTGTATGTGCAAAGGAATCTCTTTTTTATGAGCAAGCTGGCTGAAGTTCTGAGTCATCGCCTCCGGAATCTCCGATATATTTATCGCTTCAATTTCAATATTCAGCTTCCCCGCCTCAACCTTGGACAAATCCAGAATGTCATTAATCAACGCCAACAGATCTTGTCCCGAAGAATGAATAGCTTTTGAGAATTCAATATCCTCTTCACTTAAGGCTCCCGACTGGTTCTCCATAAGAAATTCCGAGAGCAGCAAAATGCCGTTAAGCGGAGTTCGCAGTTCATGAGACATATTAGCCAGAAACTCCGACTTATATTGTGAGCTTTGCTGCAATAACTCTGCATATTGACTAAGCTCCGTTCGTGCTTTTTCTGCCTCAACTGACTTTTGTTCTGCAAGCAGATTCTTATCTTCCAGCTTTCTATTCGTTGCATGCAGCGTCTCTGTCTGGATCTGCAGCTCCTCTGACTGAGTTTGTAGTTCTTCCGTATATACTTGAAGCTCTTCGTTAAGACGTTGAGATTGCTCCAGCAGCTGATCGATTCTCATACTGCTAATCGTGCTGTTAATGGCAGAGCCAAACGCATTCGAAATAGATTTCAAGAACCTGATCTGCAGTTCCGTAAGTGGAGCAAAGGAGGCGATTTCCACCACAGCAACTACCTCACCTGAGAAAGAAATTGGCAGCAGCAACAGCGACTTCGGTACAGAGGCGCCTAGCCCGGACTCAATACTGATATAACACTCCGGCAGCTCCTGTACATGCATCAGACGTGCCTCTTTAGCACATTGTCCAACTAGTCCTTCACCGATATAGAAGGTCTGCGAATCCGGGAAATTGCTGTTTCCGGCAAAAGTAGAGACTCTTTTTAAAAAGTCCTGCTCATGTTCTTGTGTCCGCACATATAAGGAACCATATGGGTAATCAATAACTTCTGCTGTTTTGCCAAGAAAAATGTCCCCCAGTTTCGGGATTTGTGTTATACCCTGATACCTAGCCAATAAATCGTTTGCGTTATCTTGAATCCATATCCGCTCTTGTTGCATGTCTATCAGATGATTCGTTGCTATGCTCAGATCTCTAATTTCATCATTTGTGGTAATCTCTATCCTTGTCTTCTTATCCTCGATAGAATCTAAACCCACAATCGTATGGGTAACTTTATGAATCGTACTAACGATGGCGCGTGAATTGATCCATGAGGCAATTATGGAAGTAACTGCTATAAATGCCCAAGCAATATAAAGAAGCTCAAGCAGAAATTTATTCTTGTCTGCTTGTCTAGCTATCAGGCTGTTAGTGTTCTCATTCATCGTCTCGCGGTAAGCGCTGATTTGATTACGAATCCGGTCCATTTGATCTTTGCCATCGTCTGAATTGAAGTATCTTAGGATCTCAGCTTCCTGTCCCTCTTTTTTTAACTGGATCAAATAATCACCAGATTGCTTGATCCACTGTTTAATATCACTTTCGATACCCACAAGTCGCTGAAGCTGAAAGGAATCATTAGCAGTCAGCACGTAAAGCTTATCATAATTAGCTTCCCATTCAGCCTTACCCAAATTGTAGGGCTCCAGATACTTGTTATCGCCAGTGATGACATATCCACGTTGGCCCGTTTCCATATCTAAAACATTCTTTTCGATCAGATTAGCCAAATTAGTAATCTCTCGGTCCTGATGAGAAATAAAGCTGGTCTCCCGCTGCAGCTCATTAATTCTTCCATGCATGACAAAAACAAATCCTAATAGACAGATCACGATTAAAACTGTAATTGACAGTATTTTATACTGCAATGTAAATCGGCGTTTGTTCACAACTAGCCCCCGTCCTGTCTTCTAACTATAAACCCCTTCCTATTCTACATCATTACAAAGGATTACTTGAACTACGGCTTTATTTATTCTTCTATGTAAGTTTTGGCTGTGGCTAATTTAAACAATTTCAGCAGGGTTGAAACACTTGTTTTTCCCGGAATAAAAAAAAACCCACAAGTGCCTTTCACCTTGAAGGGTTACCTAAATATCTAACTTAGCAAATACAAGTTTTCTTCTTCACACCAAGCTTCCCAGCCTGTTCAACCTTAGCAATATAATCAACAGCCATGGGAACTTTACAAGCGGTTTGTCCCATGTTCACCTGGACCTTACCTATACCTGCTGCGATCTTTGCTGTCTCCTCATGCAGTTCTGTGATACTGCTGCCCACCATAATTACGAAAGTATTCATCGTATAACGGACACGATTTCGCTCCTGATGAATAGTAGCACCCACTTGTTGTAACAACTCCCTAATCTCAGCAATGTCCAGCTTATCATCCGGTGTAATTGAAATGTAATTGGCATAAGTGCTCCAGCCGCAAATAGCTATTAGTTCATCTGAGGAACGAATCCACTCTCTCGCAAGTTCCAATCCATATGGACTCTCTGCGGCGAGAGGGGATACTATATATTCCACTACCGCATGCCAGTTGGCCGCCGAAGCCCAGCTTTGAAGCTCTTCCTTCGTCATAGTCTTAGGATTGACCGTTAGCCCAGCCAAATACATTGCATCGTAATTGCCTGTCTGATACAAAGCCCTTGCCAGACTCTGATCTTTTTTCACATCCTTAACCAGCTTCTTCATATCTCCTACCTTTACTCCAAATAAAGGTTCCACAGCGCCATGTCGTAAAAAGGTATGTTTCGTCTGCTCTGTACCCATCTCCTCAAGCTTGCTCATCACTTCATCAACAGTCAGATTCATTAGGACACTCCTTTATCTTCAATGTTCTTATCCCTTTACTGTTTCTCTTATGATCGGTTCACGACCTAACGTAACTCTGTTCTTCCCTGTATTCTTAGAGTGATATAACGCTTCATCCGCTTCCCGATATAAATCTTCGAAAGTCACCTCTCTACGCTCCGTAAAAGAGATTCCGATACTTGCGGTAAGATGAATGCTATCCTGTTCATTCAAGATTATCGTGTAATCACTCATCATTGTACGAAAATCCTCTGCTTCTTTTAAGGCTGCACGTTTATCTTCAGCGAAAAAGCATACGGCAAACTCCTCGCCACCCACTCTTCCAGCAATACCTTTATTCTGGTATACCTGAAGGATTTTATTCGAGAAATCAACTAACGCCTGATCGCCCGCTAAATGACCATAAGTATCATTAATTAATTTAAAATCATCGATGTCAAATAGCAGCAGAGCCAACCCTAATCCATCCGGGATCGTTTGAATCTGGACCCTTTGCATGAAATGCCTGCGATTATAAAGCCCTGTCAGATCGTCAACCGTTGCCTGATAGACCAGTTCACGCTCATATCGCTTTTTCTCACTATGATCACTAAACACAATAAGCATACCCTTATTCTCTGTTGCCGCATGTTCCGTAGCAATTAAAGAAACCCCATAACAGAGCTCCCCTGCGCCAGAACAAACTACCTCAAACTGTCCTTCTGTCCTCTGACTGTAATGAGCTGCAATGTCTTTGTGAGATTTCATAAAAAGATCAATGTTTTTTCCCATCCAGTTATCGTTCGCTATTCGGGTAATGTCGTATAAAATAGCAGTCGCCGCATCGTTTATGCCAATGATATTATCATAACGGTCAGTCAGAACTACGCCGTCTTTCATGTGCTCTAGAATTTTGTTTTTGGTTAGAGGGAAGATGGTTAATTTGGAGCTAACAAAAAGTGCGAAATAAGCCGCTATAATCGCAGGCAAATAAGTAAACGCCGTAAAACCTGTAATGGTAATCTTCAAGAGGGGAAGTAAAAAGACGGAAATAACCGGAACCAGCAAACCCGCCAACAGCAGGATATTAGTCCGCAAATAAACTCTCGGGGTATTCAGTAGGGAAACTGCCAGCAAGCAGACCGCATATAGCCCAAAAAGCTGATCATACGCAATAAAAGCCATACTAAGGAGCGTAGGCTTTACAGCAATTCCACTAACACCCGCGACCGTCAGGACGGACACTTCACTGCGCATCAGATGATGATAGCTATCCGTAAAAATAAGAAGTACATCCATAACAATAGGGATAGAGAAGATGGCAAGCTTCACGGGCAGGCGCCCTGTGGAAGGAGATACGTATTCTTTTACCACAGCATAAGTAAAGAGCGCACTAAAAAAAAGCGGAGCCTGCTGCACATTCTTCCACCACAGCTTAGACTGAAAAGAGGGTGACATAATCTCTCCCGCCGTTGCAACAAATATAAGGCTGACTAACAGCATTAAGATCCACAAATAGCGTCTCCCTGCTAACTTACGGTGCCGATAGGAGCTGACGCCCATGTACAGACTTAGAACACTGCCCATTAATAAGTAATACGGATATCCCTGAATCCATGGCATGCCATATTTCTCCTATTTTTCAAGTCGCTCCTATCATTATAGCCTAATCCTTGGTACAAATGAATCAACAATAACAGCACATCTTATGCTTTAAATTTCACCCGATTGGAGAACATATATTTTCTGGCTAAATCCTTAAATGTTATTTTATCTTGTGCCGATTCAAAGAAACGTTTAGGGATAATCAGCGCTCTCTGTGTGGACACAAAAAACACAAACAAGTTCGTAGTTTCACCTATCTTATGTATCTCTTCCCACTTCACTTGCCCAGTGCCCGCTTCGGAAAGATAAGATATGCCTTCATCTGAAATCGTATAATTTTGCGGTTGCTGAATTAGGTTATCTGTTTTGAACGCCTTTTTCGATTTTTTGATCAAGCTTGCCTTGGTCATATACCATAAGACAGCGGCAAGAATTATAGCAGTCACAGCCAGGATTGAGATGCTTTGAGTACTGTAATCCTTAGTAATTAATAACAAAATCATAAAGTAAGCGACTACGCTAAAAGAGTTGAGTATAATCCGGCTATTCAAGCTGAACCATAAGTTAAACTCCTGAACGTCTTCACTCTTTAGGACTGTATCTACTTTTATTACATTTTCCATCACTGATCGCTCCCTCGACGCCATGTATATTTTTAAATTCATCTCATTTTAACATGCCTGAACACAAAAAAGGGACATCCCCGAAGCGATTGCTTCTACATGGGTTGTCCCTCTTCAATCCGTAAGGATTCTTATTTCTTTTGTGCAAGACGTTGTTTGAACTTGTCAACACGGCCGCCTTGTTCTGTATCTCTTTGTTTACCAGTGTAAAATGGGTGGGATGCGGAACTTGCGTCCACACGGAGCACTGGGTAAGTGTTGCCGTCTTCCCATTCCATAGTTTCATTGGATGATTTAGTAGATGCACTCAAGAATTTGAAGCCTACGCTTGCATCCAAGAAAATCACTTGGTTGTACTTAGGATGTATGCCTTCTCTCATTCTGATCGTCCTCCTTCTGAATAAATTCGTGGAGCCTTTATGGTAAATTATCCAAATGATCTGTAGGTTTATATATAGAATAACCTAATAAACGTAGGAAAATTCGTAAATCTTACGATTTAGACCACCGCTCCATCATACGCTTATTTAGAGCACAAAGCAACTAATATTCAAATTACTAATTTTTCCATAACCTTTCAAAGCCTACCCATAACGCCGGAGGTTAGAGCGATTTCACCATTCCTCCATCGACTAAAAGAGATTGTCCCGTAACATAAGTATTCGCAAAAGAGCCTAGAAAAACAGCAGCCTTGCCGAATTCTTCGGGCGTGCCCAATCTTCCTAACGGGATTTGCAGCAGCGCTTCCTCTTGAATCTGCTCCATAGGGATCCCCTCTGCTTGTGCACGTTTGCCGTCTAGTTGAAGAATCCGGTCGGTTGCAATACGCCCTGGTGCGATCGTATTAATTAAAATGCGATCCGCAGCCAGCTCAGTAGCCAAGCTCTTGGTCAAGGCATACACGCCAGCGCGAAAAACATTGGAAAGAATTAACCCCTCAATAGGCTGCTTGATAGAAATCGAGCTTATATTAACGATTCGCCCTGCCCCAGAAGAGCGCAGATGCGGCAGTGATTCACGGATCAAACGAATGGTACTCATCAGTGTGAGCTCAAACCCCTGGTTCCAATCCGCGTCAACCATATCAGCGAAACCTCCGCCATGAGGCCCCCCCGCATTGGTCACTACAATATCAAGCCCACCGTTTAGGGCTACAGCCGTTTGAATAGCATGTACGATATCCTCTGGGACAGTCACATCCATCTGAACCATGTTCACCTGCTGTCCTGTGGCTGCCTGAATCTCTTTCTGTGCGTCTACAAGCTGCTCCATACTCCTGCTGGCGATCATTACCTTCGCTCCCTCACGGGCGTACTCCAGCGCAGTTGCGAGTCCTAACCCTTTACTTGCTGCGGCTACGAAAACTGATTTCCCACGAAGTCCCAAGTCCATCATTAATGCCTCCTTCTTAATTAAACTCCCAACAGCTAAGACTTAAATTGCCATACTGATAACTTCGGTGCAGCAGCTTCGCTTCTTTCCCTTTATCGCCAGTTCCCATAGCTATTATCAAGGGGATAAAGTGCTCATTAGTCGGCACTGCATCAACGCCATAAGGAGCAAGCTCCTGATAGTTAAATAGCGACTCTGTATCCCAAGCTTCCAACCTGTGCTGCAGCCAGTCATCGAATGTCTCCGCCCATTTCTCGACGTTCTCCATTCCCCACTTCACGCTACGCAAATTATGGACGGTTCCACCGCTGCCAATAATCATAATATCCTGCTCACGCAGCTCAGATAAAGCCTTACCCATTAAATATTGCTGTTCATTGGACAGCTCTCGATTAACTGACAAAGACACGACAGGAATATCTGCATTCGGATAGATTAATTTAAGAATAGCCCAAGCTCCGTGATCTAGTCCACGCTCTGTATTAAATTTGCTGACAATCCCATTCTTGTGGAACAAAGACATAATTTGCTGTGCAACCTCATTGTCCCCTTTGGCAGGATAAGTCATTCGATACATCTCATCTGGGAAGCCATAGAAATCATAGATGGTGTCGAAAGTCTCCATAACTCCAACCGATTGTGTGTGTTCTTCGAAATGTGCAGAAAATACAACTATCGCTTTCGGTTTGACATTCCTCTCAGCGAGCTCCCCAAGAAATTTCGTATATGCATTGTTATCAAGTACCAGAGAAGGAGCACCATGGGCAATAAAGTAAGAAGGTATCATAGTTTATCACTCCCTAAGTTCTGCCGTAACCAAGCGATCAGGTCCTGCTGATTCTGCGGTAATACACCATGATCCGAAGGATAAGCTTTAAAGGTTAATAATGGGGTTAGACCTTCGAAATAAGCGGCTGTTTCTGTCCCCACTGAAATTGGAAATACAGAATCATATTCACCATGCGAGATGAAGACCGATACCTCCTGCACACTCTTCAGCTCATAATCCGTCTTCACAAACCCCGGAACATAACCGTTCAGCGCTACAATTCCCCGAAGCAAATTCCCCATTGTAAGCGCGAGAGTCATGGACAAAATGGCTCCTTGACTGAAGCCAAGCAGATAACGGTGTTTAGCATCTATAGGGTATTTGTCGGTGGCGTATTCGATAAACTGCTGCAATTGCGATACAGCCTGATCAAACTGCTCGCGGATGGGATGACCTAGACTTTTGAGATCATAATATTGAAATCCTGCCCCTAAAATCATATTCCCCGAATCCCGATAATAATAAATTCTTCAGACAAGGACTCAACAAGCCCGAACATATTCTTCTCATTGGAACCTTTGCCATGCAAGGTGAAGATAACCGGATAAACCCGATTCTCATCGTAACCGGAAGGTAGACTGACATCATATATATAAGGTGCCTTCATAACTAAACACTCCTTCAAAATATTTGTAATACAAAAATAATATTTGTAAAGATAATATTATAAACCTCTAGCTAGTATGTCAATTAATAATTTGTTAATATAAAAATATATTTGCTATTACTAATATCAAAAGGGGCTTTACTAATGAATATAGGTTCAAACATTCGTACAATCCGTAAAAGAAAACATATTACGATTGCCCAAATCTGTGAAACTACTGGCCTGTCACAAGGTTTTATGAGCCAAGTTGAGACTAATAAGACCTCTCCTTCGATTGCAACCCTTAGCCTGATTGCGGATGCGCTGAACGTTCCGTTGGCTTATTTGCTGTTAAAAAAGGAAGAGCGGATGCAGGTGGTACGCTCCAAGGAGCGGCAAATCACCAGTAGCGGAAGTGATAAACTGCAAGTTGAGCATTTAAGCTCGGCAGGTGGTGTACGAATGGTGCTTGTCCATTTCCCTCCGGGTACTTCTACGGGTGAAACTCCGCAGGCGCACGAAGGCAAAGAGGTCCATTTAGTAATAAAAGGTGAGGTTTATGCGGAGCAAGGTGAAGATTTCGGGATGTTCCAAGCGGGGGATTCCTTTAGCTGGAATGCCTGTGTGCCACATCTGGTCATAAATAAAGGCGATGAGCCGGCAAGCGTGCTCATCGCCATCCATACAGAGGCTGATAGTGAAACCGTTGATTTTTAAGCTGGCCTACACGTCGTACTCCAGCTGTTTTTTGGCCTGAACAATGAAATCCAGCGGATTCTCAATCGTGCCGGCTTGGTATTCGACCGCCCCAATCTTAAGACCCAGGCTGACCTTATATTTTCTGGAGAAATTATTGTCATTCAACTCCTGAAGCTTGAGCTTAATCCGCTCGATCACAATCTTCGCCCCATCGCTGTCCGTGAACAGCAGCAGGCCCCATGTTGCTTCATCCTTATCTAGCAGATAGAGTGCATCATTGGTACGAATACTCGCCTGACTAAGCTGAGACACGTCATAGATAGCTTCTGCCAGCTGATCTTCAGGAATGATCCGTCTGATCTCTTTCCAATACTTCACCTTCACCACTAGCAGGGTGAGCGGAATCTGATAGCGGGTCGAAATGCTTGTAAATAATGTAGCATCCGTCTGAAAAGAAATACTGTTCCGCAAATTTGTGTTTTCATCTACGATAGCCATATTGGCAGTCTTTTTGCGTAGCTGCTCATTCTCCACCTGCAAATCACGGCTGCTTAAAGTGAATACCCATAGAACGACCGTTAATAGCGGAGTCATAATTAACCAGAAATAAGTATTCAGGCTAATCGTTTCCCCCAGCGTTATCGTCTGGTACATCGTGTAGAATCCGTAAGCAAAGATAAACACCAGATTCAAGACCAGCCCCGCAGTGACCGTCGTAAAATACGTAACAATGGCCAGAATAAAAGCCACCGTTAAAATGATAATATTCTGGAGGTAATCATCCGGTGCACCTGCAATAAAGACGATACAGAGGAACGATAACACCAGGAATGATAAGAGAGCGATGTCCGACACTAAGCTGCGATTACGTCTCACGCTTATCACCACGTTTCTTCATGTGTTTGCGAAGCAGTAGGATCAGCGATAGAACTACCAGCGTCAGCACCAGTAAAATCACGATGATAAAACTGAGTACATCCGACCGTTCCATTATTTTCTGGGCCACAGAGTCCTCGGCTGCTCCAGTGATTGTTTTGAAGCGGTGTGCGCTGACATTACCGTCTTTATCAACGATTGCGCCATCGCCAAACACCTTCCATTTATCCCGCTCTGTAGCGAGCAGCTTCGATCCTAAGTAATACTCTTCCGAGCTGACCCCCGTAACCGCGAGCAATGCACGTCCCGCCTCAAATGGCGAATCAATCAGCTGCAGTGTTCCGATTCGTGCGCCGTATTGCTCTTCAATACTCATTTTCTCATTGGAGCGAATTGTGGTTCCATCTCCGTTATATTGAAAATAAAGCTTAGCATTCTGATCACGGATCACCTTATTATTCTTATAAGCACCAATAGCGATGATATTATTATTTTTCAAATGATCGGCGTTGACGGTATCGGTATAGAACTGGATATTCCCTATATTTCCGCTGGCATATTTACCAAGCAGATTAAAGATATTCGATACACTTAAATAGGCGTAATCATCCATTTGTTCGGGCAGTACAACCGCCACATGATTATAGATCCCATCGCGAATGAACGGATATGGATAGTTATTAAATAAGAGATCCGTGCGATCCTTCGTATTCAGCTGCATTACAGAATCTTTACTGATATAAGCCCACGGCATTTGGTCCCGATCGATAATACATCTGGCTCCTTCGATCTCCAAATCAAAAGCCACTGTCACCGAGAAATTTCCGGAGATATTCAAATTCTGAGGCACCGAGAGATTAAGAATATCGCCATTCGCCAGTTCCTTGGTCAGCTTCTTACTGCCAATCGGAGTATTATTGATGCTCACGGTAACCAATGAACGAGTAAAATCCAAATTCTGTGCATAACGGAAATCCAGGCTGATTTTACCGGAATCGGCAATCGAGCGGTTCGCTGGCAATGAAATAAAATACGTCTGCTCCTGATGATGTGCCCCGGTCAGTTTATCACCTGTCTCAGTGAACGTGATGTTAGAGCTAATCGAAAGCGCAGGTGCTGATACTTCTGTAGCATCCGTTACTGTTTTCAGATCACTGGTGATCTGCCCGATCAGCTCTGGATTAGCAATCAAACGACCCGCTTTAATCAGCAAGTTCTCATCCTTCGAGGTTACAACCAAGGTGGGCTGGGTATCCTTATTCACTAGCTGGAGCAGCGCGTGCGTACCCAAATCTTCAGTGGAGCTTAGCTGAGCTTTCAGTTCGCTTGGTACTCTGTCATACATAGCTACCAGTACAACTGCGGCCTTATTCTGCACAGCGTCTGCCCGGTACGGGAGCAAGGGAATAGTCTCATCATTTAACGTAATCCCCTTAACAAACCCGGAGAGAGCATAAGTGGCTGCTTCCATTTCTGCCGCCGTGCTTTTGTCCGGTACAGTCAGAATACTCTGATTCTTTGTTAAGGTATCTATCCCGGCGAATCGCTCGCTGAAGTCACTGATCCCTCCACTCAAGGGCTTTGCGGTATAAATCACGTTAACACTGGACGTATTGAACAGATGCAGCCAATTATCCGACGTTTCATCGACCGAACAAAAGAGGTCATCTTGACGATCTGTCTTCAAATAGCCCTGAATGCCCAGCGTATTCGTCCCCTTTTTCAGAAACCCCTTGGGCGCCGCAAGGGTCAACAGCTGTTCGCCGTTGTCTTGTAGTGACGGACGAAACGTATAGAACGGGCTGCCGTTTAGCGTTAAGGTAACACTAGAAATCTGCTCTTCGGTAATTTGTGAAATTTGAAAATGCAGTTTGATCTTTACTTCATCCACATTCCAATAATCCAGAACCTCAAAATATTGCTGCTGGGCACTCGAACCAGTTAAAGACGAGTCTGTTCCCGTAAATGAAGTTGTATAAGTGGACTTATGATCCTGCGGCAACGTCTCTGCGGCAGCAGGATGGGTTGGAATTAACAAAAGGGAGAGGCAGGTTAACAGTATAACCAGCTGTTTTTTTATCTTCATGTTCTGTTTCTCCTGTGATTACATTTTTCTCATATGACTTTTTGGTGCCTCGTTAGTAGCGCTCCGTCTTATACCATTTGGCTTCTCTTTTGAAGATGAGGTCTTTCAGATATAGATATAATCCGTTAGCCGCGACAACCATCCACAGCTGGCAATAAGACACATACATCAACATTACAATCCCTAGATTGGACAAGCTCATCTCGCCCTTTTCTGTCGTTAGCGTGATGAAGGTCCCCACAACGAAAAGAATAATAGCGAGCAGCCATAAGAAATTACTAAGACCTGCAATAGTAGTATGCACATAACCCAAAGCATGCAGGATCAGCAGCACATCCGAGGTGATTAACGACAGCAGCAGCAAGAAGTAAATGGATAGAAAATAAAGAATATCGAACCGCACCTTTGCGGCCGATTTATTGAACAGCAGCGGAATATTTTTGACAATGACATAAATATTGCCCTTCGCCCAGCGGGTTCGCTGCTTGAACCAGACCTTCAGGGTCTGTGGTTCCTGCTCCCACGTGACGGATTTCGGCTGGAACTTGATTTGGTAACCCATCATATAAATCCGGAAGCTGATTTCTGTATCCTCGGCTATCGCTTTAACATCCCAACCACCGATGCTTTCCACAATTGACCTGCGCATAATGAAATTGGTTCCCGGAATAGTGCAAAGCTTGAACAGCTTCCAGCGTCCCGCTTGAGCCATCCATTGAAAGGATAAGGTCTCAATATTAATGAACCGGGTCAGTAAACTTGCATCACGATTACGGGTCCGGAACTTCCCAATCACCGCACCGAGGCTGGAATCATGCATGATCTCAGCAACCAGATAACGCAAAGCTGTTTTCTCCGGAGTATTGTCGGCATCATAAATGGCGATTAGCTCCCCTTTACAGCTGGTAAAGCCTATATTCAAGGCATTGGATTTGCCTTTGCCTCCTGTAACTGCATCCGTATTAATGACTACCAGCTGACGCCCCGGATTTCGGGATTGTATGCCCGCAAGCAGCTCGGCACTGTTATCAGAGGAGTTATCATTAATCACAATAATCTCATACCGATCTTGCGGATAATCCAGCGCCAGCAGAGATTCAACCGTCTTACAAATCACTACCCCCTCATTGTGAGCGGGAACCATAATTGAAACAAAAGGATATTCGCCCTCTATCTCTGGTATATCCTCATTTTCGGATTTAATGTAATATAGATAGCCCGCGATAATGAGGGTCACATTCACCAGCAGCAGAGACCAAATACAGATCACCGCAATCACCATCAGCACGTCTGAAATCGTCATAGGGTCCTCCAAATCACGATTAGTTGTCTCATTTCAAAAACTTTCTGCGATATAACCGGTATCCGATCATTAACAATCCGCCAAACAGCAGCAGAGAAATCATGATCACAACAATAAAAAATTGATTCTGAATATTAAAAAGTCGGGTGAAGCTCTTTTGCTGCTCCTCTGTGTAGCGATAATCGCTATCCACTGTTTCCGGTGTATAGTCCAGGCTTAGAGGTTGTCCATTAATAGAAATCATTCCATCTAATGAGGAGATTGTGTTCTGATCAGTAACGACCTGATGCTCTTCTTGCTTATAATCGGCAAAAGAAACCCAATTCCGTTCCAGACTTCGCAGCATTTCTTCAAGCTGACGCTCATCCTCGGGCATGTCGACGGTGATTACAGTATCCATCGGCAAATGCGGTATCACTTTATTGGATGTATGCAAAGCTTGAAGAAATTCCAGCGGAACGCTATATAAAGAGGATGGAAAGGATTTAGAGGTGTCGCTCTGCTCCATATAATCAATCTGTTCATCCGGATATAACACCACAGAATCAAAAAAGCTCATCCCCGCTTCTGAATACTCTTTGTCATACGACCAATGCATTTCCGCTCCGACTCCAAGCGGCCCAAGCCCGTTTTCGGCCAACAGATTGATGAAATCATTCATCTTTCCTTTAAGCGTATGGTCACTGGAGCTTATCGTTGGCATCACCACTGGGGCATTGACCAGAATGCTTCCATTGCTGGATTGCACACTTTTCATAGCCACTAAATAACGCTGCATGGCCGGATAGTCGGTATTGCTGAACACAGGCCGCACACTTGCAAGAAACGGAATCCCCAGTTGATACAGCCGCTCACCCGTTTCTGCCAGCAGTCGCAGATCGGAGAAAGGATAGATTTCTTTGATCGCAAGGTACATTTTAGGAGTAGCAGTGATATGGAGCCAATCCTTCAGAACATACGCCATCCCCAGCGTACTGACATTCCCTTGTTCAAAATATGGGGCATATGTATCATTCCCCTTACTCACAGCGTACGGTGCTTGCAGACCCTCCTCCGCAAAAGAGAGTTGACCGAAGGATTTGACCGCCTGACTCGCTACAATATAAGGCATATCCTGCACCTTAGCTTGAATTCCGGAGAACTGTCCGATTTCGAGCTCAGCACTCCCGTCATAGATCACATCAGTGGTTAGCTGTAACGCCTTCGTTAGACTAGCGGGTGGGTTGTACCCGATATGCAAATACTGCCCCTGATAATGCTCCCAATCCTCTATATAGGATTTATTCGCGATCGAAATATCCGCTTCGTTACGGACCATGATCACTCTGGAGTAATTTTTCAGCATCCCCTGCTCGTATTGATCTAGGCTTCGAAGTGTAACCTTTGTCGAGTAAGCTGCCAGCAGACGTTGAAGTTCAGTCACATTTCCATCCTTAGAGGTCCCCTTGGCAAGGCTGTCATAGAGCAGTAAGACTTGTTGTGGCGATGCAGCAGATTGAACAGGAGTGGCGGGCAGCAATAGGATGGTTAAGCTCAGCGTCAGCAGCAATATACAGTATAAGATCCCTCTGCGCTTCAAACACTCACATCCTTTTGAGGCTTTGTAAATGGACTAGACATGGTGGGGCTCTCGTTAACCGGCTTTTTGCGATTTTTGAAGAATCTGCGTCCGATCACACTAGATACTGTCAAAAAGGTCACCAAATCAAAAGATAAAGTGAACAAGAATTCATGCTTGGAAATGTCGGCATCACCGGCACCGATAATCGATACAAAAATGCCTGAAAGACCAATGCCTATCGTAGCGACAATCAATACCATCCGCTGCAATCCTCTAAAATTGCGTGCCTTAATGGCTGTTACAAAGGAAGGCATATACAGACCGATGACAAGCACTGTCCAAAGGAAGATAAAACCTATCGTTCGTGGTGCTAAAGCCTTTTTCAGCTGACTGTATCCAGTAAAAAAGTGACTCTGTGCTCGAAATTCCTTCCCAACAGATTGCTCGTAATTGCCCATCGCCGCTGGTTTAATCGAGAATGCACTTTGAGCAGCTACATTAAGAATCGAGTTAAGCTGATCCGGATTCGATATATAGTATTTAAGGATCGAAACAAATCCGTAACGACTGTAAAAGTTCTCTTGGAGGATCGGCGAATTCACATCAATAGTTCCGTATTTCTCGTAGTAAATGCTATTTTTCAAGATGGCATATTGTTCATCAATATCGAATGACTTCAGTGCCTTCTCCGGATCGGAGGAATCCTTCAGCACCCCTCGGGTCATGGCATGGAACTGGTTAATATTCACGAACTCATCCGAGATATTCAAATAAGTGAACACACCTGCGAACAGGATCAAAGCAAGGGAAACCAGGGTCAGAATACGAAAGATCTTATCCCTGCGAATCCAAAGGATTGAACACCCCAGAACCGCAATGATTATACCCACTGGCGCATTTTGCTGCTTGGAAGTAGTCAGGATAATCGTACTGATCAAGAACAGGGCCAGCAGCACGTAGTCATTGTATCTTTTTTGATATAACAACAACCAAGCTGCGAACATAGTAATCATCGTGATCATCACGACGCTCTCACCGTAAAAGGAGTTGAAATAAGCGGTATACCCGGTATCTCCAAATATAAAAATAGCAATACCTGCAGTGACCCATCCCTGCTTGCGGGTCATCCCCCATGTAATAGCCTCTATTAATAAGTAGATCGCCGCAACATATAAAATCGTGTAAATGACTGCTTGAAACCGGATATCGAAAACCTCGCTGCTAAAAAACAGCTTATTAAGTCCAATGGCCAGCTGGATAAATAGGGACTGTGAAGAAAATAATGTCGCGCCATTCTCATTAAAATATTGAAAGATTCCATATTGCTTTACAAAATAACCAAAGTATTGCTCGTCATAATCCGGCAGATTGAAATAAATTCCGTTACTATAGATGCTGCGAAAAAAATCACCATTATCCGCCATTCCGACATACGGGGCGGTAAATAAGGCGATGATGGTTATAAGCAACACTCCAACAGCAGTGATAAAAGCCGGGGACAATGGCAACGGTAGGTTAGCGAGTGTCATCCCCTGCCTCAGAGGTGATTTCACCGTGTTGTTTATCATGCAGATTCACCTTCGTTACTATAGGTTTAAATTAATAGACATAGGCCAATGATGCCATCAGATTGTCAAAGGAATAGGCTTGGCCACTAGCTACATCGCCGAAGCCTCCATACAGTGAGCTGCCGGCATCGGTTATTCTGAACTCGTTCATTCTTTCAATGCTTTTGCGATAGAGTGCATCGTCTCCGATCTCGGCACCAATCATAGCCGTAATGGCGTAAATGGCTGTTGAGCGAATATCGTTAAGCGGCTTTCCCTCACGCGAATATTGTCCATATAATGTGCCAGCCTCGACCTGCTGCTTGATAAAATTAATGCTGGAGGATTTCTGCTGGTCTACCTCTGCCAAAGCCAGAATAGACAGTAGCGATTCTACTGTATTGATATTCTCCGAACTATAGGTTCCACTCTCATAATTAAACCTTGTTTCATAGAAGGGAAACTCATCTGATAAATATCCATCTTTCAGAATAACGCTCATATTATTCAACAAAAAGTCACGAGATTCTCCAGAAACCGACAATTTTTGCATTGTACCTAAATCAATATAACATAAAGTAACGAATGTGTTGGTTTTTTTGTAATTTTCATCATAGAAGTCATACATATATCCATTTTTTACATTATAGTTATAAAACCTCTCACCATACTTAGCCGCTTCTTCTGTATATTGTTTATCTCTAAACGTATCCCCCGCTTCATAAAGCGCACGAATGATACGTAAGTCATCAACGGCAGCATTCACAGGATATAATTTCTGCTGTTTAGGGCTATATCGGTAGCTAAAACCACCCTTCATATCAAAGGTTTGCTTAGCCAGCGCCCATTCTTCTGCAAATCGCTCTTTCTCACCACTCCGTACGGCTGCCAGCATCCTCAGAGAGGCAGACTCACTTAGAATCTCATGGCCGCTTGCTGCTTCCCCGGATTGCTCTGTTTCAATTAAATTCGTATAAACACCGGACGAGCCGGTAAGCTTCGTAACAATAAATTGCTCTAAAGCATCCAATTCCTGTGAAAGGTCCCCCATATCATTATTAGCCGAACCCGTAGGATTCGGTGGCTCTGTTGTATGAACATTCGCGGAGGGCGAGGGTGTTGATGCCGGCATTGCTGTTTGCTCGCATGCTGTTAATGCTGTAAAACCTGTAAGTACCACTACAGCAACAGCTATCTCTTTCCTCAAAAAATCACCTCTCTAAGCATCTGCTTATATTGCCTAGTATTATCTATAACGGTAATATACATCACATCCTTAATCCAAATGTTAAATTTATGAAACCATTAGATGAAAAAAAAGAGGCATCCACACGCCTTCTGACGAGCAGATCCTCCTTTTTCTGTCATCTACTTACTTTATTCCATACGTTCCCAAAAACGATGGGCAGTAATGGCTGCAACGAAGCTAGCCGCGAAAACTTCCCCACCATCGCCTATTATGACTCCCGGACTGCTTCTATGTTCATCTGTTGCAAGCAGCTCAGCAAGTATTGTCGTCATCGCGATAGGTTTAAAATGTGCATAGGCTTGGTTGAGGAATAACGCTGCATCTTTATGGAATTTCTTGCGTTCCGCATTTCCACCAGCCGCATAAATCGCATCGAAGAGCACCGAATCTGTAGTGGACAAGGTATGGATGACTTCAAGCTCTGTGCCGCTTGAGCCTTTAATAAATCCAAGCTTATCACTGATTAGCTCCGGTTGTATCCCAGCTCCCATAAGCGTGTCCAACACAGGCATTACCGCAGCTTCATCAAAACCATCTCCGATAATCACGCCTACTTTCCGCGTGTTGGGATGTTTTTTCGTATTAGCCTGACTTAAGGCAGGGGAAGCTTGAGTGACCTCGGAACCGCCAACTTCTGGAGCCGCTACTCCAATGGCTTCTGCCACAGGTACAGCAAGCTCGGAGGTAATGTTAGCAAGCATATTTACGACCTGCTGTCGGACCGACTTACTCTTAACCTTTCCAAGCTCAAAAGAATAAGCTTCGATAATATGCAATTGTTCCGGAGGGCTCATACTATTCCAGAATAACTTGGCTTGTGAAAAATGATCCTCAAAGCTTTTACTCCGGCTCCGTACCTTACGGCCCTCAACCTTTTCTTGATAATGCACATAACCGCCTTCAGCCTCTGGGACAGGTCTCGGCGTGTTTTGGGCCAGAGAATTATTATGATAACTCACAGTGCCCTGATTAATCGTCTGCCGCCCATATCCGTCACGCTGGTTGTTGTGAAAAGGACAAACCGGTCTATTGATCGGCAGTTCGTGGAAGTTAGGACCTCCAAGCCGAATCAACTGGGTATCCGTATAAGAGAACAATCTGCCCTGAAGTAGGGGGTCATTGGTGAAATCAATCCCTGGCACTACATGTCCGGGGTGGAAAGCCACCTGCTCCGTTTCGGCAAAAACATTATCCACGTTGCGGTTCAAGGTCATTTTCCCAACGATCTGCACGGGCACGTCTTCCTCTGGCCATAGCTTTGTAGGGTCCAGCACATCGAAATCAAACTTGAATTCGTCTTCTTCACTAAGAAGCTGAATGCCCAGCTCGTATTCCGGAAAGTTGCCGGCTTCAATCGATTCCCATAGATCACGGCGGTGAAAGTCAGGGTCCGCTCCGGATATTTTCTGTGCTTCGTCCCACACCAAAGAATGTACACCAAGTACTGGTTTCCAATGGAATTTAACAAAATGCGCTTTCCCCTGTTCATTGATCAGACGGAAGGTGTGAACTCCAAACCCTTCCATCATCCGGAAGCTTCGCGGAATGGCGCGGTCGGACATCAGCCACATCGCCATATGGGCCGATTCCTGATTATTGGCGATGAAATCCCAGAAGGTATCATGGGCTGATGCTGCCTGAGGCATTTCATTATGCGGCTCCGGCTTAAGCGCATGCACTAAATCAGGGAACTTAATCGCATCCTGTATAAAAAAGACCGGCATATTATTGCCTACCAAATCATAATTGCCTTCTTCGGTATAAAATTTGGTCGAGAAGCCCCGGGCATCCCGCACAGTTTCGGCTGAACCCCGTGATCCTGCTACCGTTGAGAACCGGACAAACACCGGGGTCTTCACGGACGGATCTTGAAGGAATTTCGCCTTCGTATATTCTTTCAACGATTTATATACTTCAAACTCCCCGTGGGCGGCAAATCCGCGTGCATGCACGATCCGCTCAGGAATCCGCTCGTGATCGAAATGGGTCATTTTTTCCCGAAAATGAAAATCCTCCAGCAAGGTTGGCCCCCGGTCACCGGCTTTTAGGGAGAACTCATCCTCGGACACTTTCAATCCCTGATTGGTTGTTAAAGCGTGACCTTCGTCCTTACTGCGAAACTGTTCCAGTTGCTCATTTTTGCTATTTCCGTTCACTTTTTGCTGTTCACTCATTAACAATGGCTCCTTCCGAAAGGTAGAGTAACGATAATATTCATCTCTTACCCTTAAGGAAGGAACGGCAAACAAAAAGAAGCGGAATTCCGAGAAGCCATTCTCCCGAAAATCCGCTTTACTCGCTTATCACTGACCTAACCTTTAATTCTCCGATACGTCTCTTCATCCGAAACAATATATAATCTAGCCTCTTTAGGAATAGGCTGGTCCAGCTTGCGATTGATGCTAAGGTCACTACGATCCGAGAGTAAAGTTGCACCTTGAAGGAGCAATTCCTGAAACGCCTGCCCATAGGTCTTCCATGCACTATTCACTGGAATCTCATAAATATCATCCCCATACTGGCGGCTCAGCAGCTGCGTAATCACCTCTGAATTCCCCTCTTGCAGAGCGGATCGGACAGCCAATCTAGAAATGGCATCATGCGACAGAACGAATTCATTGACCTGAACATGCCTGAAATTCTGTATATTCTTCTCCTGCATAATTTCTACGGTAGTATGTACTTGTGGCGCTATGCGCTCAATGCTGGAGGCGATAAGCAGAGATTTCCCGTCAATTAGCGATGCTTCATCAATCCGTGTGTCTCCGAACACAATGGCTGCCCTGGCTTCGTGTATGTTAGCTTTAAGGAGAATCTCATCGCTGGAAGCATCGCCGCTTACAAAGTGGACCTGTTCCATATGCTCCAGCGGATGCCGTCCTATCTCATCAATGATGACGATATGACATTTAGGTGAATAACATAACACCTCATCTACCGCAGCTTGCGCTTTCTTACTCCAATTGATTAATATCACATGATCCTTTCCTCGGAAGCTCAATGTTCCTGCTCCTCTCCTTCTCTGCACCTCTGCAATAGAGTCAATAACCTTGCCAATAACCAAGCTGAGAAGACCAATCCCAAAAATATATAGAAACATGGTGAATAGCTTACCAACTACCGTCTCGGCAAAATAATCCCCATACCCAACGGTGGCCATCGTTGTCATGACCCAATAGAAGGCATTAAACCAGTTGTGGAATGTACTCGGTTCAAGCAGGTAAGCTATCGATGCGCTAAGAATTATAAAGATCAAAATAATCAGACCGATCGACCGTTTGCGTAAACGCATCATCCTGGTGGATATTCTCAGAAAAAAATGCATCTGCCATCCCTTCCTCACATTAATAAAGCTGCCTCTCGAGGTTATTACTGAGGGCAGCCTTATTAATGTCCATCTGCGATTTGTGAACTAAACAATCAAACTGCTGACTGCAAATGCTGTGCCGATAAACACCAAGCAGAGCATAGTGCCTACTGCCACATTGCCTTTTTCCAGATGTTCTGAAATTTTAAAGCTTGGGGTCGCCAATTCAAAAATCCAGTAAGCAGCGATGAGGCATACATAACCGACAGCAAACCAAATGATCATATGCAGAATAGAGGTATTCGTATACGCCGCTACTCCAATGATAATTGCTGTAGCGAGAAATTTGCCGCCAAGCGCTAGAGCTACAGCCACATTTCCTTTTTTCAGCTCTTCCATATCCTTGAACGGGGTCATCAAGCCAAAGATAACCATACCCAACAATTGCAGAAGAATAATCACAAATATACTGACTATTAAATTAACAACAATCGTCACTTTGCCCACCCCCGAAATTTCGCATATGCCGAGTCATAATCGGCGAAATCATGTACTTCCTCAAGGACTACGGAAGCGGTCTTTTCTTTCTCTAATGCTGCATAACGCTCATCGTCTATCGGCTGCTTGATCCGGTTGCCGGAAGGCAGCTCGAGGACGGCAAAGTTTCTTGTCTTCTCATTATATTTTGTCTTGTATACTCCTACAAGATCAACATCTGTAGTTACCGATACCTTAAGGTTGGTAAGATCCTCGACTGCTGTTTTTTCATCGGGATACGATTTAATGGTCGTCCAGGAAGAGAGGCGGACTTCATTGCGTTGGTCGGCATCTGTGATCAGCTCAGCGTCCATGAACTGCAGTGTCCATATTTTATCGCCAGTAGCATAATTCTCATCATTCGGCAGCAGCTCATTATCCGGCAACACCGTCATATCGCTACCAATTAGATCACCTACAGTACTCTCCACAACCCGGTAATCCCAAGGTACCCGTGCAACACTGTCAGAAGTTTCAGCAGTGCCTGAATCAAACACACTCCCCTGATTACTGGAACATGCACTAAGCAGCAATACCGTTAGAAGCATCATACATAAAGCCCCGATCCGGGCCTTTACTAATCTAGTAGACGACTTGTTTATAGCCTTACTTTTATCCAACTATCTCACTCCCAACGCGATAAAATGACTGGCATTGCCCGTAATCAGTCCGCCAGCCCGGCCGAGCAGCCCACACGGCTTCCCATTAATGACGAACATGCCTGTCAGTAGGTGGAATTCACCTTCGGCGGTGTGTATTCGGGCTAGTTCAGCTCTTTTTTGATATACAGAGGGAAAAAGCTGACTGCTATCATAACCCTCTTCGTCCTCAATTTCTAGAGTTCCACTATCGTCAAAGAGACGTACAGAACCGCCTTCGCGGCCAAATACAGATTTGGACACAAAGCTGCCAGAGAACACAGGCTTATTATAAGTCGGCAAAATATAACGTGAGATCGCCTCACGCTCTTCATTGTCAAATAATAAGCCAAGCTCATACATTCCCCACACAGCTGCAATCAATCCCTTAGACTGCAACAGGATACTGTGTGGTCCATTAAAAAGCTGAAGATTTCCCTGTTCAACAGCATAGGCAAGTGCATCTCCACCCTCATCGACGGCCATCCACTCTTTAGGATATAGGGCGAACATCCGCTTTATCACCCGGTCCTCCCCGTCCTTCAGAATGCCCTCATCGACCCACAGATCGAGACAGTCCACACACTGAATAGTAAGCCCGCTATGTCTGGCCAAGGCTTCAATCGTACCCGAATCTTCAAGATGAGAGCCATAAGCAACACAAGCTGCGGTATCTGGTCGTTCTATCTGCCAGGCTGCGGCAAGTTGTTCCTTCATCGCATGATTTGGACTAGTCACACCCGCCTGTTCACAGATCCAAGGTGTTGCTATGGAAGCCTCCACATAACCTGTAGGTGTATCGGCATTCAGTTCCAGAAGCTTGATGGTTCCATCATTAGCTATCGCAAAATCGAACCTTGCATACCGACTGATTAGACCTTCTTCTGGAATAGGAAACCCGTCAAGCATCTCCCAAAGAACAGGAGGAATGCCCAGCAGCTCATACAAATCGCGTTTTAGATGTATATACCGAACCGCTTTATCGAGGATAGCCCACAGCTTTGCGGAGGCTTCCTCAAGCTCTTTATAAATGTCGCTGCGCATCACAGCTATTGCATCCATCCAGTACTCTTCTTCCTCTAGATCTGCCCAAGTGAACCCAAGCTCATGCAGCGCTTGTACCCGTGGGCCCCGCTCCAGATCAGACAAATCTAGAATCTCAAACACGCTCTGCTGATCACTCATCCGCCGAAACCACTCTTACTGGAACCAGATCTCGATGAAGATTTCGAGCCTGAGCTTGATTTAGAGTTCTTCGAAGAGTTTAAGCCACTGGAAGTGCCACCGATTCCGTTCTTTGAAGAGGAACCTCTTCTCGTGATGGAACCCGTGGATGAGGTTGAGGTTTTAGGTTTCACTACAGAACCGGGCACCTTTTTATTCTGGAACTTTTCGCTGCTATAAGTAGGTGGTTTATAAGTGGTTCTCGTGCCTCCATAATAGGTAGGACGGTCCTTAGCCCATCCTCTGGAGGAGTAATTGGCACCGCTGTTAAACAACATGTGATACAGAAGCAAATCCGTCCAGCCAAAACCTGAATGATAACCGCCATAGTTATTCACTACCGTTGTTCCGTTTGAAGTTACTACGCCTTGGCCTTGCTCCTCTACCTCTTTCGTACCTTCTTCGGGGTAGGGAATATTCCAATCCACATTTTTATCAAAATAAGCTTTAACCTCTTCATTAGACCAAGAGACTAGCTGTGGTTCGCCCGCAGAAGTATTCGCGCTAGCCCCCGCTCCGCCAGGAATAAACATAGCATTCGCTAATAAGGCTATGCCTAGCGATGTTGATAATACACGGATGGGTTTGCCATCTGCGGTAAATAATTTTGATGCAGGCAATTCCTTATCCCTTTCTTCTTTAGCCATCGTAAGGTTCTCCTTCCCTGATGATCTTCTATCCCTCAGTGTGCATCGGAACAAGCAAAAGCTCCAGCTTGCCCTCATCCACATTCAGTCGTCCTTCAACCGCCTCATATTCCTTACTGCCCACCACTATATAATTGACATGTTCAAGTGCAGTTATCATATTCATGCTCCACGTACGCTCTTCAATCACTCGTAGATCACCTTCTGGCATTTTTTCGATTAAAACTACACTCATCCCGTTATCCATTATTACCATTCCTTCCTTATATCTGCTATAGCATCTGATACGTTTTTATCACCTTTTCGTTTCAGTTCTAAGCTTGTATAGATTGCCCAGCATTACTTTTGGAATAAGAACGTCTATATAAAAGGAGAACTCCTAACGAACACAAGCTGACAAGGAGCAACAGTCCGTATACATGCTCATAGGCTTTTGCCGGCGCAAGATCACGCTGAGCATGCAGCAACAGCCCACAGACCGCAACAGATACAGAACCTCCAAAGAACTGAATCAGTTGTAAAAGCCCCATACCTGAACCAATCCAAGTTCGCGGAAGAACCCGAGAAGCTTCATTATTTAAGGATGCCATTGTCGCCGAGAAGGCCGGAGAGAAGCAAAGATAACCAAGCAGAAGAACTACAGGAGATACAGAAAGGTTCAGCGCAAATGCAGCCATAACAGCGGCAAGAATACAATGCCCTATGATTAAGAAGCGCAAGTTGCCATACCGGTCAATAAAACGTCCAACAAAACGGGTAAGAAATGCGGATAATAACGCACCTGGTGCGATAAACAAACCAATCATCAACGCGGATTTACCAAACAGATTAGCGAGCACAAGCGGCATCAGGAACAAATTCCCCAAGTTCAGCACCAGAATACAAAAGCCTATGGTAACTAGCTTCAAGTATCCCGGCATTTTTAGCAGCTGCGGGTTAATAAAGGATTCCTTCGCCTTCTTCAAATACCAAGCGTGCACGATAATAGACACTACGCCCACTGCCAACCATACCAGAGATTGGGTGGTTACGGCTACCAGCAGACTTGCTGCATTTACAACGGTCAGCGCCGCCCCAATAACGTCAAAGCTTGCAGGCTGCGGCTGTTCCTTAGGTAATAACCGCAGTAGTACTGGCAATACAACAAGCACAAGGCAAGTAATTCCGAATAACCCGTTCCAGCCAAAATACTGACTGATGACACCACCAAAAATCGGGCCCAAACCAAAGGCCATTGCACTCCCTGCGGAGATCATGGCGATAGCCGCACCACGTCTTTCAATAGGCACATAACGGCTAGCCAGTACGAGACCCAATCCAGCCATCGCACCCGCGCCAGCAGATTGTACTATTCTCGTTATCAATAATGTATTAAAGTCATGCGCAAATAATCCAAACACTGAGGCCAACCCAAGAGTAATTAAGCCAACGGTCAAAAGTCTCCGAATCGGCACCACGTCTGATAAGCGGCTATAAATAACCGTCGATAAAGCATATCCAATCGAATAGCTCGAAATTACCCATGAACCTAGATCAGCAGAAATTTGGAGATCCTGAATAATGGTTGGAAGTGATACATTAAACATCGTTGTGTTCATCACTACGATAAAAAGGCACACGGTCCATAATGGCATGACTACTTTATCATTCATTACTACTTTCTCATTCATTCCTATCCATCCCTGTCCTAATTTATCTATACAAGCTTATCTAAGTTTATGCCTATAAAATCAGGATGGCAATTGGAATAGGGGGATTTAGACTATTTACGCCACATCAATCCGCACAACAATTCAAACAACTCCATGTAGTTGCGTGGATTTTTGCCCGTCAATGTATGAATGCGATTAAGCCGGTAGTTCAGTGTATTTCGGTGAATATTCAGCTTCTGTACAGTACGATTATGGTCCCCATTCTCAGCAATAAATACTTGCAGCGTTTCAATCAGGCCTGTCTTATCGCCCGACTGATCCAGCAGAGCATAAATCGTTCCAGGCCGTTCCGCCCCGTCATAGGAGAGATGAATTAAGAATTTTAGTTCCTCATAAGTGTACAGTTTCTTGAGCGGGTCGACTCTACTACCAACACTAATCGCCGCCTGGGCCTGTTCAAGTGAATAAGCAGCTAACTCCTCTGCTTCGCCAGAACCTATTCGCCCCACATTCGCACATGAATTTAGTTTTCCTATAAGCTCTTTATAAAGAAAAATATCCGTTATGAAAAAAACCGCCTTATCATTCTCCAAATTCCAGTAATGTGGATAAGACCTAAATACATTTTTGAATTCTTTTCCGTTCACATCGCCTTCCACAAGGATCGCCCAGCATTTTTTCTTAAGATCAAGCCCATAGCTGCCCGCCCGTTCCAGAAACTCAAGATCATATGCTTCTTTACGATAAGACAATTCATGATAAAATTTCACACGTTTTACTCGCTCATCCTGTTCCAGCTTGTTCCTTGCTTCCTGCTCAATAAGTAATATAGTAGTGACTCTGACCAGCTTACTAAACGGCCTAACCTCATCTGGATGTCCCGTAATACCTACCACACCCAAAACTTTATGATCTATAATAATGGGTTCATTCACCCCCGGCTTCATGCCGCTGCCATCCTCGTACACTTCAAAGACATGCCCACTTTGAATGGCTATTCTTGCTCCCTCATGTAAGGTTCCGACCCGTTTCAGATCTCCGCTTCCTACAATAAAGCCGCTCTCATCCATAACATTAATGTTATAAGGAACTACGCTCATCATTTCTTGTGCTATTTGTCCTGCGAGTGATTTCGATATCTTCATGTCTGTACCTCCTGTCCCTTTATATTCTACTCAGAAAGCTTCTACCTTAAAAAAGAAAAAAGGGGCTGACTCCGTTCAGTCAGCCCCTCTATCACTTTGTATAATTCAATCAGCTTCCTTGGTTCAGCATGACTAACCTAGCCACATTCTCAGCCGTTCTTTCCAAATTCTCTTGCCCTTTATTCAAGGCATCCTCCAATGAAGATGCACCTGGCATGATCCCAAAAATAGCATCAATCCCTTTATCATACAGCACTTCCGTCTGATCGCCGATCCGTCCCGCAAAGGCCAGCACAGGTTTATTATATTTCTTAGCGACCTCAGCAACGCCAAGCGGGGTCTTGCCATATTGAGTCTGGAAATCGATGCTTCCTTCCCCGGTCCACACCATGTCCGCCTGCTGCACTTTTTCTTCAAGTCCAGTATAGTCGATCACAAGCTCAATGCCCTTTTTTAATATTCCGTTTAAGAACACCACCAGTCCTGCCCCAAGGCCACCCGCTGCACCAGCACCAGGCATATCTATAATATCGAAACCCAATTGCTCTTTGATGACACTCGCATAATGATGCAGATTGCTGTCCAGCTGTTTGATCATATCCGAAGTAGCCCCTTTTTGCGGACCAAATACATTGGAAGCCCCAGTCGGACCACATAATGGATTCGTAACGTCGCAGGCCACTTCAACCTGTACATCCTTAAGGCGAGGGTCAAATCCACTCAGATCAATACGGGCTAATCTGCCGAGCTCACCACCACCAAACAACAGCTCATTGCCTTCGGCATCCAGCAGCCTGCCGCCTAATGCCTGCACCATCCCGGCGCCTCCGTCATTGGTGGCACTGCCACCGATACCGATCAGCAGCTTGCTGACCCCACGATCCAGACATGCTTTGATTAATTGTCCTGTCCCGTAGGTAGTTGTAATCAACGGGTTACGTGTCTCTGGGGATACCAGCTGAATGCCACTCGCACTAGCCATTTCCAGCACCCCTGTCAGCCCGTCTCCTGTGATTCCGTAGGATGCGCTAACTTCATTGCCCAGTGGCCCTTTAACTTTTGTTATATATACTGTACCTTCCGTTGCATCGACCAAGGACTGCATCGTTCCTTCGCCGCCATCTGCCATGGGTACATGAATACAAGTAATATTAGAATTTACTTTATGAATGCCTTTTTCCATGGCTTCACAAGCTTCTTTGGCTGTCATGCTTTCCTTGAAAGAATCCGGTGCCAATACGATGACAAAGTCTTTATTCATAGAATATCCGTCCCTTCTAGTTGCAAATATAAATTATAGGATGAAGCCGTATAATATAGTGGCGACGATAGCCATCGTCAGACCCACGAGACTTTCATAAGGAATCAGTGACATCCGGTCCTTAATGTTCATCTTAACGGAATCAGCGGTCACGTGGAAGAAGTTACCGTGTGGCAGATGGTCAATGACTGTAGCCCCGGTGTGCACCATAATTGCTGCATTTAGCGGCGCTGTGCCCATCGAAAGAATAGCGGGACCAAATGATCCGGCAGCCACGATAGAAGCCGTAGAGGTTGATGCTGTAGCAGCCGCCATCAGGATCCCTGCAATTGGCGCAAGGAACGTTCCGGAAATCCCCATAGCCGTTATTGCATCTACAACAGTAGCACTCAAATCCGATTTTGAGATAATACCAGCGATAGCACCAGCACCAATCAGGATAATGGCTGTACCTGTCATTTTATTTAACCCTGAGGTTGTAAAAGAAATGATGTTCTTCGTTTGTTTCATAGCAATCAATCCAATAATGCCGGCAAGAGGCAAGATGATCATAGAATCGACTTTAAATGATTTCAGCAATTCAATATTTAGAATATTTCCGATTGGGTTAATGGCTAGAAGTAAAATAGCGACAACTGGAGCGACGATGGCACGGCCAAAGCTAGGTTTAACCTTAGTACTGTCTTCCTCTTTAGTTACAACGTCGCCCTCTGCAATTTTCACACCTTTGTTGACCAGCAGATTAGCAATAATAACAGTGACAATCAGACCCGCAACGGCTGGGATGAATCCATGAATCATGACCTGAGCCAAATCTACATCAAAGCCTTTAGCTACGGCAATGGTGTTCGGGTTCGGTGAAATAATGTTACCGGCTTTACCGCCACCGACCAGTGCGAGCAGCAAAGCGGTTTTGGAAATGCCGATCTTCTTACCTACGGACAAAGCGATTGGAGCGACAATAATGATAGCGACTGTGATGAATACGCCTACTGCTGTAATAATCATAGTTGCCAGCGCTATAGATAATAACGCTTTCTTTTCGCCAAGCTTATCTACTATGGTCTCGGCCATTCGTTCGGCTGCCCCTGATTCAATCAATACCCCGGCCAGCACACCGGCTGCGAGAACACGTACAACTGCACCCATAACACTATTCGTTCCGTCGATGACATATTGTACTGTCTCTGCAATGGATGCCCCGCCTAATATCCCTCCGGCAATCGCGCCTAAAAAAAGTGCGTAGACCGGGTTAACCTTTTTGAAAATCAATACGACGGCCAGAATCAATCCCGCAATCGCGCCCATCCAGTTAATTACTGTGCCTTCCATCTCTAGTTGCCCCCTAGTATAAGAATTTGACACTATACAGTGTGTAATTTGATAACGCTTTCTAAACTGAGTATACTGCGCTTACAAACCCAATAATATTGACGGGACAACCTATTTTTTTGTGCATATGCACAAGCTCTGAGCATGAGAAAAAGACCAAGCTTAGGTTTCAGCACACCAGAGCTTGGTCTTTTAACATGAATTAGACGTATTAAGAAACTTGAGTTTCTTTCGTTAGAACAGGGGCAGCAGGATCTTCTGCCAGAACATTATCCTTTGTCTTGGAGAGGAAGATATTCAGCACAATCGCTGTAAGGGAACCAGAGACGATACCGTTTTGCAGCAGCATCCGAGCGAATTCAGGCAATTGATCGAACATCGCAGGTACAGTTGCCGAACCCAATCCAACAGCGATACTACAAGCGGCAATCAGCAGATTACCATCCTTGCGCAGATCTACCTCTGACAGAATCGACATCCCGGAAACAGCAACCGATCCGAACATCACGATCATCGCTCCGCCCAGTACGGCATTGGGAATAACCGTTGTCAGAGCCGCCAATTTAGGCAGTAGTCCAAGCACAACCATAATCCCGCCGGCTGCAAAAATAACATTCCGAGTTTTGACCCGAGTCAGCGAGACCAGACCTACATTTTGCGAAAATGCTGTGTACGGAAATGCATTAAAGATCCCGCCCAGCATAATCGCCAAACCTTCCGAACGCAGCCCGTTTACGATCTGCTTTTGTTCCACTTTCTGATCCGTCACTTTACCAATCGCAAAGTAAACACCTGTGGACTCCACCATACTAACAATATTAACAATGATCATAGTGAAAATAGCCGTAAGATTGAACTGAGGCCATCCGAAGTAGAAAGGCTGTGCAACACTTACCCAAGAGGCTTCACCTACTGTAGAGAAACTAACAATGCCCATTCCATAAGCAATAATTGTACCCACTAAAAGACCTATCAAGACAGATACCGAGCGAAGAAATCCTGTAGTAAAACGGTTAACCGCTAAAATGACCAGCAGCGTGATCAGTGCAAGCAACAAATTGCGGGGATTCCCAAAATCAGCGCTGCCTTCTCCGCCAGCTACGCTATTCATAGCTACAGGAATAAGAGATAACCCAATAATGGTCACGACTGAGCCCGTTACTATCGTTGGGAAAAACCTCAGTAGCTTCCCATAAAGGGGGGCCGCCAGTACCACGAATAAACCAGATAAAATAATTGCTCCGTACACCGTCGCCAAATTGTTGGCACTGCCGATAGCGATAATCGGCCCTACTGCCGTAAAGGTACATCCAAGAATAACCGGCAGCCTGCTGCCAAAATACTTAGTGCCCATAATCTGCAGCAAAGTAGCTAACCCGCAAGTAAACAAATCAGCTGCGATAAGATAGGCCATTTGGGTGGCATTCAGGTTCAACGCGTTCCCTACGATCAGCGGAACAACAACTGCTCCGGCATACATCGCCAGTACATGCTGAAATCCTAACGCAAATACTTTTTTCTTGCTTAACATCTCGCACTCTCCTTGATTGGCTCTTTTGAACTTTCATTATCAATGAAGTGAATTTCACCTGGTGACATAGATGTGATCCGGGCTAAGGCATGGACTTCTATCCCTCTATCCTCGAGTAGACTCCGGCCTTCTTGGAAACATTTTTCAATCACACAACCAACGCCAAGGAGCTCAGCGCCAGCCTCTTTCACGATATCAACCAGTCCAACAAGAGCAGCACCAGTAGCCAAAAAGTCATCTACAATAAGCACCTTATCACTTGGTCCGATATATTTTTGCGAGACACTAACCATATAATCCTCTTTGCGTGTAAAAGAATGTACCGGCGCGGAATAGACCGCTTCAGATAAGGTCACTGCTTTCTTTTTCTTCGCATATACAAACGGTACGCCTAAGGCGATGGCCGTAGCCATGGCAAATTGAATGCCACTCGCTTCAATAGTGATGATTTTAGTGATAGGCAAATGTCCGAACAACCGCTTGAACTCCTGTCCAATTTGTAAGGCAAGCTCCGTATCCACCTGATGATTCAGAAATGAATCTACCTTTAGTACCGTATCTGATAAAATAAGACCCTCTTGTCTGATGCGCTCTTGAAGTACCTTCATAGTAAACTTGATCTCTCCTTCTGAATTAAAAACAAAAAAAGGACAAATCCCTTGAGTCGTTTCTCTCAAGTGAATTTGTCCTTCTGGGTTTTTGTCCCTTAGTGGTGTAACACTGCATAGTGTCCGCATCGCTCGGTCCAGTCCTTCCATAGTCAGGAAGCGGAACCCTAGATGCGCTATTTCACTCATAGTCGGATAATTACATTGGTTATCCGGTAGAAACTTATGGGCCATATTCCCAAGATTATATGAGTTAACAAGCAAATATAAGGATAATGTATAATGTGAAACTTATATTTTTATAAATGTTCGATATGAATACCTTGTATATCTTACACGCTCTGTCTGGTGCTTACAAGCAAAATTTTAAGCAATTTGCATGCCATTTTCAGGTTATTTTCACGAAATTCAATTGTTTACATTTAGTAGTTGCTACTCCAATATCTTCTGCGCTGTTTCTTGGGTCGTTACAATTACATTCATATAGCCCCCATTTAGTGCCCCAAGGATCCCCGTTACCTTCTCAAGTGACTCCGCTACACCAATTGAATACCGTGCTTGCTTAATTTGCTCCAGCTCAATGGTCAGTGTTCGATCCGATATTCCGGTATGCACGGGAATCCCGTTGCCATCATAGAATCGTGAACAGATATCACCAGCGACCTTTCCATTCTCCAGCTCAGCAATCACTGCATCACCATAAAAACCGCGCCACGCCTCTTCCCCTTTCATTTCCGGCGATCCGATGCCGAACACAGCGATATCCAGATGGTCCCACGCCTTGGCAATGGTCTGATAATACTGGGAATTCATCAGTTGATCTCTAGTTTCCTTTTGCTCCGTGATCGCTGGAACATCAATCATTAACGAGCGCGCACCCCATTTTAGAGCAACTTGATAACAGATGTTATTTACATGGTACCCGCTCTCCATCTTTCCTGATGGGCCGCCGACCGTAGGTACACAGGTTACAAAAGGTCTCTGGGCTTGTGTTAGGCTTTCTACAACGCTAGCTAAGCTGCTTCCCCAAGAAAACCCAATCGTATCTTTCGGGAGAAGCACTTGCTCGAGCCATCTCGCACAGGCTTGTCCTATAGCTTTGCGTTTAATCGTGCTGGACTGTGCAGGATCTACCTCCACAACAATGGCTTCCCGTAGCCCGAACCGCTCCTTCAGCTCCTGCTCCAATGTAAAATGATCGCCAGTATCGTAATTAATAGTTATTGTAACGATCCCTTCTTCACGTACCCTCTTTAGCATCCTGCTGATGGTGGTGCGATATATACCAAGTTGGCTGGAGATTTCACTCTGCGTTAAATTCTGTTCATAATACATTTGTGCTATTTTAATAAGCAGCTTCTTATCTTCTTTTCGATCCATGTTACAACGCCCCCGCGTATTCAACAGTTTGACGGATTTAGACCCCCCCGCTATACTGTAGACGATTGTTTTGCACATTTATTATTATATTGCACAAATGTGCTTAATATCAAAACTTTTATGAAGATGAATGGATCAGATGGAATCAAGGTATCTCTAAATAAAAACAAAAAATCAAACAAGTGAGGTGCTGGAAATGAACCCTTTAAAGTGGGCAATTGTCGGTCCAGGAAGTATAGCTGCCGAATTTGCGGCTGCGCTGAATGAAACGGGAGGAACGTTGTATGCGGTTGGGTCGCGAAGCTTGGAGAAAGCACAACAATTCGCTAATCAATATGGAGCCACGAAAGCTTATGGAAGTTACAGTGAAATGCTGCAAGATCCTGCAATTGATGTAGTGTACATCTCTACGCCACATAGCAATCATTATGAATACATCATTGAAAGCTTACAGAATAACAAACATGTTCTCTGCGAAAAAGCAATCACGGTGAACAGCAAACAACTTCAAGAAGTCACCCGACTTGCCGCTGAAAAGGATCTGGTTGTGGCCGAAGCTATGACCATCTACCATATGCCACTGTATAAGAAACTGCGGCAGCTCATTGATGACGGCATCATCGGGCGCCTCAAAATGGTGCAGGTCTCCTTTGGCAGCCATAAAGAATATGATGTGAACAACCGTTTCTTCAGCAAAGATCTGGCGGGCGGAGCACTGCTGGATATTGGGACATATGCGCTGTCCTTCACAAGATTCTTCCTGTCCAAACAGCCCCATGAGATTCTTACTACGGTAAAACAATTCGAGACAGGAGTGGACGAGCAATCCGGTATTATTCTTAACAATGCGGCAGATGAAATGGCGGTAATCTCCCTTACAATGCGCTCCAAAATGCCTAAAAGGGGGGTGGTTGCAGGAGAACTCGGATTTATTACCGTAGACAATTTCCCGCGGGCCAGCAAAGCCACCATTCACTATTTGGATGGCACAGTAGAGACGATTGAAGCTGGAGATACAGCCAAAGCTTTGCAATACGAGATTGAAGATATGCAGCGGTATATTGCAGATAAAAGCCATAAAGAGACCCTCAACCTCTCCTTGGATGTCATGGACATTATGAGCAATGTCCGGGAGCAATGGGGGATCAAATATAGCTTTGAATAAATAAACCGTTTAGTAGGCAGCTAACTTAGGCAAATGATTGTTTTTCGAGATAGATCGCCCGTATTCATCACTTATTCCCCCCATCTGCATTAATGTTAATGAAGTCAAAGTATGGGAGAGTGAATATGGGTGGCCTATAAAAGAGACCGGATCGTTGTCATTATTCAAAAAGGAAAACGGCGCATAATTACAAGGACCCCACTCCACGGAGTGGACAGATTAGTCTTTGTCATCAACAATCAATATACGAACGCCCCCAACACTACACAAATTGCAAGCGGTGCAGGACGCAGCAGCGCAAGCGGCAATAATGCCGCCATTGCTTCTCCCTATACACGCCAACAACAAAGTGTCGGCGCAGGCGGCGATGCGACTAACCTAGGCAGTGGGGGCAACAAACGCGGCAAAGCTAAACCCCTCTTATTATATCCGTATCGCAAAGAAGTTGTGGTCGTTATCAATACCCAGACGGTTAAACTGCCTAAACGGAGCCAGAATGCCTCCGCAACTCAGGTAGCAAGCGGAGGCGGAACGTTCAGCACCGGTGGAACAAACTCCGCTATTGAAAGCCCAGGAACAAGACAGCAGCAGGCGGTTGGTGGAGGATCGGGTGGGCACGCCACTAACAAAGGCACAACTAAACGGCGCCACCTTAAACAACGGTCTCGTTAACCCTATTGGGACTATATAACAAGCATAGCAAAAAAGCATGGGCAAACCTGACGAGATCAGGGTGCCCATGCTTTTTGCGGTTTGGCGAGTTGCGCCATAGGTACTTTTTAGTACCTATAGCACTTTAAAGTACGTACTATACTTAATGGACAGATCTCTTCATAATAGCACTTACCGGCCGGTGATTAACACAGCGTAGGAGTGAAAGAAATGTCCTTAGATAAAAAAAGAAGCACCTTGGCGCTCTTAGCTCTAGCCATTAGTGCCTTTGCGATTGGTACCACTGAGTTTATCAGTGTGGGGCTACTGCCTTTAATCGCCACGGATCTGCATATACCGGTAACCACAGCCGGGTTGACCGTTACTTTATACGCTTTAGGAGTAACTTTTGGCGCACCCATCTTAACGTCGCTAACCACGTCGATATCGCGCAAAACCTTACTGCTAAGCATTATGATCGTCTTTATTATCGGCAATAGTCTTGCGGCGGCTGCGGACGGAATTACATTGCTGTTAATCGCGAGAGTAATTTCCGCTCTGGCCCATGGCTTGTTCATGTCGATTGCTTCGACTATTGCCGCCGACCTCGTGCCTGAGGATCGTAAGGCCAGTGCCATTGCCATCATGTTCACTGGACTTACAGTAGCTACTGTTACTGGCGTTCCGCTAGGTACGTTCCTTGGCCAACAACTCGGCTGGCGTGCTGCATTTGTTGCTATTATTGCTATCGGGCTTATAGCACTCATCGGCAATCTGATCCTTGTTCCTTCATCCGGGCTGCGCAAAGGTACCCATACACCCCTTCGTGAGCAAGTTAAGCTGGTCACCAATGGGCGTTTACTGCTTGCCTTCGCGATTACGGCTTTGGGCTATGGGGGCACATTTGTAGTCTTTACTTATTTATCGCCCCTTCTGCATGAGATCAGCGGCTTCAAAGAGAATACAGTCGCCGTAATCTTGCTTGTATACGGCATTGCGATTGCCATCGGGAACGTGATTGGAGGTAAAGCCGCCAACCGCCAACCGATGAATGCTCTATTCTATATGTTTGCAGTCCAAGCTGTCGTCTTATTTGTCTTAGCTTTTACCGCACCTTACAAGGTTGCCGCACTGATTACGATCTTCTTTATGGGACTGTTAGCTTTCATGAACGTGCCCGGCTTGCAAGTACATGTTGTTACGCTTGCAGATCGATATGCGCCAAGTGCACGAGATGTAGCTTCTGCATTAAATATTGCTGCTTTTAACGCTGGTATTGCCATTGGTGCGTACCTTGGCGGCATCGTCACAGATCATATGGGACTGATTCATACCACTTGGGTAGGTGCCATCATGGTTCTGTCCGCAGTAATACTGACGGCATGGAGCCGTGCTCTGGAGAAGAAAGATGAGGCTCCTCTCCAGACTAAAGCTGCTTAAAGAGCAGTCCATTAACAACCCAAACAAACTTTTAAATATCTTAGGAGGTTACTTTATTATGGCTCAACATCTACAGGATACAACTACATTACACAACGGTGTAAATATGCCTTGGCTAGGGCTTGGCGTATTTAAAGTGGAAGAAGGCGCAGAACTGATACAAGCGATCAAATCGGCTATTAGACACGGTTACCGCAGCATTGACACTGCCGCAATTTATGAGAATGAAACAGGCGTGGGACAAGCCATCCAAGAGGCTCTGCAAGAGAACAGCTTGTCCAGAGAAGAGCTTTTCGTAACCTCAAAGGTCTGGACCGCAGATATGGGCTACGAAGAAACCATTGCCGCCTACGAGGCTAGCTTAGCAAAACTCGGACTTGAATACCTGGATTTGTACCTTATTCACTGGCCTGTAAAAGGAAAATATAAAGAGTCTTGGAGAGCGCTTGAAACGTTGTATAAAGAGGGCCGGGTAAAAGCCATTGGGGTCAGCAACTTCCAGATTCACCATCTTGAAGATGTACTGAAGGATGCTGAGATTAAGCCGATGGTCAATCAAGTTGAATTACATCCTTATTTGAATCAGCAAGAGCTGCTCGACTTCTGCAAAGAGCAAGGAATCCAATTAGAAGCTTGGTCTCCGTTAATGCAAGGTCAATTGTTCGATCAGCCTGTACTGAAACAAATTGCCGTCAAACATGACAAATCCGTCGCTCAGGTTATTGTCCGTTGGGACCTGCAACGGGGGATTATCACCATTCCTAAGTCTACTAAAGAACACCGGATCGTCGAAAATGTAGACGTGTTTGATTTCAAATTATCTGACGAGGATATGACTCTAATTAACTCTCTCAACCAAGATCAGCGGGTAGGTCCAGACCCAGATCATTTTGATTTCTAAGGGATTACGCACCTTGCACTAACACTATAAGCACCGGCAACACGAGAAACGAAGCAAGCGTCGTCCACAAAATACATTTGGATACCAGCTCCGGTGAGGCATTAAAACGCTCGGCTAGCACGACGGCGTTGACGGCAACTGGCATAGAAGCCAAAATCAGCAGCACAGAGAACAAGGTTCCGGTAATTTGCAGGATCGATAATCCGAGGTAAGCCACTAGCGGCGCTAAGATTAATCGAATCGAAAGCCCAGTCCAAAAAGTAGACTGACCCTTGCGTGCGGATGGCATGTTTCTCACTTTAACCATCTGTGCGCCAAGGATCGCCAGTACCACTGGTGAATATCCTCCAGCTACCAAGGCAACCCCTGTAGCCACCTCTGCAGGCAAATGCAGGCCAAAGATACGGAGAAGAAGGGCCAACAGAGCTGCGTAAATGGAAGGAAGTGAAAAGACCGATTTTACTGCATTTTTTACCGAGAACTGAGATCTTGCTGCAAAATAAACGCCTATCGTATTCACGATAATCATCTGTCCGATCACATATACAGAGGCCTTATCGAGACCAAGCTGTCCGAAAGCTAGCAACACCAGCGGAAGTCCATAATTCACGCTATTCGTAAACGTTGAAATCAAGGTCAGACCGGATACTTCGGATGGATCTAGCTTCAATAATTTGCCGACTATATTCGCAATCGCCCATAAGAAGATTAGATTTAGAAGCGAAAAGGCGAGCGTCTTATAAATATCATCCATGGATATCTCTGCAGTAGCCAATGTATTTAAAATAATTGCCGGCGTTAAAAAGTATAGATAAAGCGTCAATAACGGCTTCGTATCCAGATTCTTAAACCGCCCAAGTAGGGCACCCACGATCACAGGAATGGACAAAGGCATGATGACTTGGTATAACGTCGATAACACACTTTGGATCATGAATAGAACTCCTCTGCTGTAGGTTACTTCAAACTATAAGCGTAACAGCGCAGAACGTCTAAGATATGAAATCAATATATCTCATAGCCAAAACCTATCATACCAGCAAAAAAGCTCCCAACCCTTACAAAGGGTTGGGAGCTTTTCGGTATATTGTTACATCATTTTGATCTCAAGCAACTCATATTTAATGATGCCCATCGGTGCATTCACACTAACAATATCGCCGACCTTTTTACCCAGCAATTCCTTGCCTAGCGGGCTTTCATAGGAAATCTTGTTATTAAGAACATCTGCCTCAGCAGCTCCAACAATTCTATATTCGATCTTCTCCGAATATTCGATGTCATTCAGAATAACAATACAACCCATACTAACCTTTGACAGATCCATTTGGCTCTCATCCACGATCTTGGCTTTGGTCAACATTTTCTCCAGAATCATAATACGAGTCTCCATGAACGATTGATCGTCCTTGGCCGAATGGTACTCACTATTTTCCTTCAAGTCTCCATAGCTGATCGCCAATTTAAGCCGTGCGGCCAATTCCTTACGCCCTGCGCCTTTCAATTCCTTCAGCTCTTCCTCTAATTGAGCCAACCCTTCTTTGGTCAAGAACACTTCTTCATTAGACATGTATACAACTCCTATTTTGGATGCTTTATAATATTTTAACCGATATATCCCAAACTTGCGAAAGATCTTACAAGAAGAAACAACATTGTCGTCCTTAAAGGACGACAACCGTTTCTCATAGAAATATAAAGATACTTTAAAGTACAAATCATATAAATGCTTATATTTTAAAAAAATCCCTGCCACAATGGAACATTGGGCAAGGAGGTCAATGCTGCTTAATTATTCTGGCAAATGCTCTTTACAAAAAAGGAGTAACGCTTCTTCCTCGTCCTCTTCCATATCGAAATCGAGCAGTTGACCTGAAGTTGTCTCCTGTAGATCATAACTTACGATGCTGACTTGATCTTCATCCACCTTAATAATCGCTCTAGCGGATACTCCGTTCTCTACATACAGCTCATCATCCTCTGGAACGTCCAGTTGAACGACAAATTCATACCGTTTACCGGTTAGTATACCGAAAGGATCTTTTACATTCTCCACATTGTAGCCCGTAAATGTCAACATAACTCAATCAACCTCTTTTCCTAATACCTGCCACGTCATTGTATCACAAAAAGTAACATATTGTTGTCGAGGTAGTCCGTCAAGCCATGGCTTTGGATTTCTTGATTTGTTTGCTTCGCAGCTGTCCGCAGGCAGCATCAATATCCACACCATGCTCCAGACGAGTGCTTACGCTGACACCCTGCTTCTTCAAGGTATCAAAAAAGGCCCGCACCGTCTCCCGCTCGCTTCTTTGATATTGGCTGTGTTCATCCACCGGGTTATAAGGAATCAAATTCACATTGACGAGTGGGCGTCGATCGCCAATCAGCTCGGCCAGTTCAAGCGCATGCTCTCTGCCGTCGTTTACATCCTTCATCAGAATGTATTCCAGCGTAATTCTCCGCTTGGTTTTCTCCAAATAATAATCTATAGACTCCATTAGCTTCTCTATTGGAATGGCCTTGTTAATCTTCATGATCTGCGTCCGCAGTTCATTATTAGGGGCATGCAAAGAAACCGCCAGGTTCACCTGCGTATTCGCATCCGCAAATTCAACGATTTTGTTAGCCAATCCGCTCGTTGATACGGTAATCCCTCTACCTGCAATTGCTAGTCCCTTGTGATCTTTGACAATCGCCAGGAAATCGAGCAGGTTCTTGAAGTTATCGAATGGCTCGCCAATGCCCATCACTACGACGTGACTGACCTTTTGATCCAGGTTCGCCGCATCCAGATGCTGCTGGACCTTCATAATCTGCTCCACAATCTCTCCGCTGGAGAGATCCCGGCTCTTCGCCAATAGCCCACTTGCACAGAAGCTACAGCCGATATTGCAGCCCACTTGCGTGGTTACACATACAGACAAGCCGTATTTCTGTCTCATAAGCACGGTCTCGATCAGGTTGCCATCCTTTAGGCGGAACAGGAACTTAATCGTCCCATCCGCAGATTCCTGCTTCACATGTTCTTCCAAGGTATGAATGACAAAATTCTGCTCTAATAATTCTACACAATCTTTATTTACATCGAGCATTTCCGAAAAGTCTGTAATCCGCTTCCGATAAAGCCAATCCCAGACCTGCGTAGCCCGAAACTTTTTATGTCCACGTTCTAACAGCCATGCCGCCAGTTGATCAAAAGTTAATCCATAAATGGATTCTATATTCATTCGTTATCCTCTTTTCAAAACGTTAAAGTTCAGACCATCACTACTCATTGTCTCAAATTTTTTTTATTAAAACAAGGGGAGTTATTGGGTTGTGTCGAAGTTTACACCATTAAAGTCTGTTCTATGAACATGTATCTAAGGAGCGATGGAATCATATGGGTTCAACAAGAATAAAAGCAATCAGCCTCACCCTTCTAGCTGCCGTTCTAATCCTTGGCGGTTTTTTAGTGTATATTACTCTCACTGACTATAAACCACAGGAGATTACTACACTTACTGTAAACAATAATCCGCAGCAAGTAATGAAGCAGGGAGAGTCCTTTTCTGTAACCACCTTTAATATTGGCTACGCCGGGTTGGATAAAGGCCAAGATTTCTTTATGGATGGCGGAACAAAGTCACGCTCAAGCAGTAGGGAACAAACGAAGATAAACCTTGAGGCCGTAGCGTCCCTTATGACAGTTACAGACTCGGACCTGTTCATGCTGCAGGAGGTCGACATCGATTCTTCCCGTAGCAACGGTATAGATGAAGTCTCTTACTTGTCGAATAAGTTCGCTGATTACAGCAATGTTTTCGCGACCAACTACAAGGTACCTTGGGTACCGCTTCCTGTTCTTGATCCGATGGGCTCGGTGAACAGCGGTTTATTAACTTTATCCCGTTTTAACAGCACAAGTAATATTAGATATGATCTCCCGGGCAAAGAAACCTGGCCTCGCCAACAATTTGATCTCGACCGTGCTTTTGTGGAGAGCAGGTTCCCCGTTGATAATGGAAAAGAACTGATTCTAGTCAATCTTCATTTATCAGCCTTTGACCAAGGCGGAACGATTCGCAAACAGCAATTGGAGTATTTATCGGCTTATATCAAGAAGGAGAATGACAAAGGGAATTACCTCATCTTAGGGGGAGATTGGAACCATTCCCTTCCGGGTACAGCTCCTGATGCTTTCGAGACAACGCAGGATTGGCCGCAATGGCTGCAGGAATTCCCTGAACATTTTCAACAGGGCTTTCAGTGGGCTGTAGATGCCAAGGTACCCTCCGTCCGGACGCTCGATGTTGCCTATTCAGAAGGTGTGAATTTCCGCGCAGTGATTGATGGCTTCCTAGTCTCACCAAACGTCAGCATAAGCGGCGTACAGGGTCATGAGTTATCCTTCGAACACAGTGATCACAACCCTGTAACAGCCACTTTTATTCTGCAATAACATGGATTCTCTGATTCTATTTAAAAACAACAAATTTCAGGTTTTTCTCTTGGAAATACTTAATGATAGCAGGCAAAGCTTCTACAGTAATCTTCTTTTCGTGAAATAGATAGACTCCGCCGGACGGATCGGCATGATGAACATATTGAAGAATATCCTCTGGGTTCTTGACGTTCCAATCCTCGGGATCACGATTCCACAATAATACCTTCATCTGCTGTTCCGTCACCTTGGCGGTTAACTTGTCATTAATCGCCCCATATGGCGGCCGAAAAATAGTAATCGGTGATTGTGTAATTTCCTCCAGCGCCTGATTAGTCTTCGCCAAGTTAATCCGGTTCTCCTCAACGCCATTAGCAGTCATTTTGCTATGATCCCACGAATGACTCCCAACCGACATCTTATGCTCATTAGCATACCTAACGGCTTCCGCATTATGAGCTACCTTATTCCCAATGAATAAAAAGGTGGCAGCCACCTTATGTTCTACTAGAATATCTACGATCTCTTTCGTATACTTTGACGGTCCATCATCAAATGACAAGGCAACATAACCCTTCGGCAAACTATACAAAAATTCATTCTCAGGTAATTCATACTTTTCGTACGGTAATGTCTGTTCTTGAGGAGGGACTGAAGGTTCTGGTGTAGGCTCGGCTTGCTGGTTATGAACCGATATCGTCTGCGCAAGGGTAACGAACGGTACCGAAAGTAATGGCTCAGAGTCGGCCTCTAATACGGGTTCGTCCAGCGCTTCAGCACTATCTACGAGTTGTCCATCCATTCGCAGAGGTAACACAAATATCAAACAAGCGAACATGAGACACAGCAGTGCAACCAGTCCAATTCGTTTGGTCTTCATTCTGCTTATCCTATGCCCTGGTTCTGTAGAGGGAAGCATGGTCTGAACTACCCTCTCCTCTTCTACTTGAGGATAGTCCTGCTGCTTTAATTGAAGAAGTTGGGTTACATAATTTTCAGAACAGGCAAAATACAATGTTTCGCTGTAAGCTCTGTTCATTATAATCAGCGTGCTGTAGTAACTATTCCGAAACGGATCCCACTTCGGATACAGCGACAATCTCATTCTCCCTCCGGAAAAGGGACCTAGCGCCTTCAATTGTTCGTATGTAAATTCATCTATGGTGAGCTTGCTTCTTGCGTACCCAACATTACGGGTTAGACCTACCTCAATCTGATAACCGGCCTGTTCATGCTCAAGCGACAGTAACTCAATCATTAGAATGGTGTCCGGTTCCTTAGATGCCATGAATCCTATGTATCTCCGTTTCCATCGTTTCGCTCCGTCAGACTACTGCCACTCCCAAAAGGAACCGTCATCCGATTGGTGAAATCGCTGATCATACCCGAGAGATACGCCTTTTCTTGGCGAATCGTATCGTACTTTTGTTTTAGATGTGCATTCTCAATCTCAACCCGTCCGATTTTCTCTTCCAGATCATTCATCTTTTTGAGTTTCTCTGCATGGGCTTCGTTATGTTTTTGAATCAGATTTACATATTTTTGCTGCTCCAGCTCAATGGTACTCTTCAATTCCTCAATCTCAGCTGTGAGCGTAGTTTGAAGCTCCCGGTAATCCTCCAGCACTTGATCGACCTTCAAATTTCTCTCAATCAACTTATGCTCAAGCTCGCGGACATTCTTTTCTCTTTCCTCAATAACCTTATTGAGGTTCTTCATATCCCGGTTTAAGCGCTCCACATGACTGCTGGAATGGGTTAACCGATCCTGAAGCTCATTAATATTGGTCTCCGCATGTTGTCTGGCCTGAATAATCTGCTCCACGGAGAAGATCAAATCGAGTGATTTTTTATCAAGCTGAGCTTTGCCTGTAGTAACCAATCCAGCTAAAGTCTCGTCCGAGGTCTTTTCTTCTATTTCTTCGACCTGTTCATCTAATAATTGTACCTTTTGAACCATATCCGACTTGGATTGCTTATCCACTGAATCTTTCTTTTTAAAAAAGGGGGAAATCATCGATTTTATCACCTCAATTATAAAAAAATGTCAAAAAATGTCGAGTGCCCACGAGTCTATTATAGTTTACTTATCTTGTATGTAAGTGAGCCTTTATATCTAACTTTCTGAAATGCACCTAAAGACCTATTCTCTTCTGCAAAATAAAAAAAGCACCCCTTCGGGTGCTTTGATTTCAATTGAATTTATCGGGAAATTGTTTGATCAATCCCTCGGTTAAGATATCTGCGAACATGATCATATGCTCCAGCCCTTTATCAAATGCGGCAATTTCGGCATCCCAATCCTTTTTAACTCTAGCTGTCACGTCATCAGTAATCAATTCCAGATGTTCATGAAGCATTTCCTTTAATTGTTCATAAGAATATTTGGGGTTCTGGCTACTAAGAAACTTGGCAATGTCATCAGCGTTGGCATACCACTCTTTATTGTATTTTTCCACATCGGCCTGATTTCCAGCCTTTACAGCACCTAGAACTTTTCCGGCAATAAGAATATGCTCCCGCAATAATTGAGCCAGCTTATCTCCAACTGCCTCACCGTAATACGGTTTAAAGACATCCCCTATGTCCTGTTGATTCTGTAACAGCCTTGCCAGTACCTTATCCTTGTCCTCAGAATCTGCAAAGGCGCTAACAATGTAGTTCTTTGTCCATACCACATGATCGATCCATAACTTCCTAAGATTATCCTTAAGCTCAATTACGGAGGGGGTTAAGCATTGCTTGTGGGAGCTCTTTTTCTCTTTAGCTGCTGCAGCATCGGCAATTGTAGGTGTAACACTTACAACCAGAAACATACACAATAAGGTTAGCTTCAACATCAAATACTTATTTTTCAATATGACCTATCTCCTTGTGAACAGTGATGGATTTGAATATCTTGTATATTGTGCACCTTTACTTCCATTTCATTCGCAACTATTCTCAGAACACAAAAAAGCACCATCACGTGGACGGTGCCTGGGTCTTACTTTTATCTAAACATCACTTTATCTACGTTGTATTTAGATTTCAGTTCATTAATGATATAGGTTTCGTAGATCTCTCTATGAACTGGACTTTCGATCAAACACACATCAATTCTGGTGACCTCGTCCCGATGTTGCTTGATGTCAGATACGGTGTCTTCAAAATGTTTTTTAATTCTTGGTCTTAGCTTTCTCGCTTTACCTACAAACAACAACTCATCCTGATCATTGTAGAACATAAAGATACCGCCGTAATCTCTCGGAATCAGGTGAAAGTCCGTAAATCCGTAAATATTGCTTAACTGCGGGTTAATTTGTTTAGTAATACTAACATCCGCTTTTGGAATCGTTATGTTGATCATTAGCTCACGTCCTCTTTCTATATAGGAGTAAATAGTATCATAAATCGCTAAGTAAGACCATTCAATCTGGCGCAGTCAAATAAATACAATAAAAGCAAGTTCGATTGATCTAATGGAAATATTACTAAAAATTATGGCATTATTCAAAACCTTCCTGCCCAAGGGTTGCGGTCTTAGACAGTAGAGGATTATAAATAAAATAGAGGCGTTTGCATCATGATATATAGATATTTGTCATCTAGGAGGATTTGATTCATGGCAGTAACAGACCGGCAAAAAATAGTAGATAGCGTCCCGCAAAAGGGTTTCTTCGGACATCCTAAGGGACTTTTCACCCTTTTTTTCACAGAATTTTGGGAGCGTTTCTCTTATTATGGCATGCGAGCTATCCTTGTCTACTACATGTATTATGAAGTGAGCCAAGGCGGTCTCGGATTACCTGAAGATATGGCACTTTCTATTATGTCTATCTATGGATCGCTTGTATATATGTCAGGGATCATCGGAGGCTGGCTTGCGGATCGGCTTCTCGGGACTTCGAGGGCTGTTTTCTACGGCGGCGTTTTAATCATGTTCGGGCATATACTACTGGCTATTCCAGGCAATACCACATTGTTTTTTGCTTCGATGGTTTTAATCGTACTCGGAACGGGTCTACTGAAACCCAATGTTTCAAGTATTGTCGGCGAAATTTATAGCGAGCAGGATAACCGCCGTGACGCTGCCTTCAGCATTTTTTATATGGGTATTAACCTGGGAGGATTTCTCTCCCCACTAATTGTTGGCGCAGTAGGCATGAATAATTTCCATCTAGGTTTCTCGATTGCCGCAGTCGGAATGTTTGTTGGACTAGTCGTTTATATTATGACTCGCACAAAAAATCTGGGTTTGGCCGGTACGATTGTACACAACCCTATTCCTGCAGATCAGAAGAAAAAAATCTTTACTTGGATTGGTGTAGGATTAGTTGTACTTGCGATTTTGATTACGATCGGCATTCTTACCGGAGTGCTTACCTTTGAAACATTAATAAAAATAGTAGGGGTATTAGGCTTACTTATTCCTACGATGTATTTCATTATGATGTACCGCAGTCCCAAAACAACAGCCGTTGAACGGTCAAGAATTCTCGCATACATTCCTTTATTTATCGCATCGATTATGTTCTGGGCGATTCAAGAGCAGACTTCCACAGTTCTAGCTAGTTTTGCTGATAAACGGACCCAATTGGATTTTGCAGGCTTACACATTTCTCCTGCTTGGTTCCAATCGCTTAACCCGCTGTTTATTATCACTCTTGCACCTATATTTGCCTGGTTGTGGTTAAAGCTCGGTAACCGTCAACCCTCGATTCCGCAAAAGTTCTCGCTTGGTTTATTGTTTGCCGGTTTATCCTTCTTGGTGATTCTAGTACCTGCTTATTTCGGTGGAGCTAATTCACTTGTGAATCCATTATGGCTGGTACTCAGCTATTTTATCATCGTAATCGGGGAGTTATGCTTGTCCCCTGTGGGCTTATCAGCAACGACCAAACTGGCACCGGCGGCTTTTACCGCTCAAATGATGAGTATGTGGTTCTTATCGAATGCCGCTGCTCAAGCAATTAATGCTCAAATTGTGAAGTTCTATACCCCGGATACCGAAATGATGTACTTTGGAGTAATTGGTGGAGTGGCCCTTATCCTTGCGCTTATCCTCTTCCTATTCTCTTCCAAAATTCAGAATTTCATGAAAGGGATACATTAAAGACACCCAAAGGCTGCCCGAGATCTTCTCGGCAGCCTTTTTTTAGTTTCCTATAGTTATCCAACCTCTACACCAGAAACATGGCGACAATCGTCGTGACTACCAGCCCAATCAATACAGGCTTAACATTCCGTCTTGCCAGCTCAAAAGGGCTTACTCCGCAAATAGCAGCCGCCGGAATCAATGCCCACGGAATCAGCGTGCCTCCACCCACCCAAATGGCAGCTACCTGACCCAGCGCAGTTAAAGTCGCCGCATCGGAATGTGTGGCCACCGCAAACAATTTCCCAATAGACCCGGCAAGTGAAATGCCCGAGAACCCTGAACCATCTAGGCCTGTAATGGCTCCGGTTATAGTTGCGGTCACAGCACCCACTGCACCGTTCAGAGGAACGTTATGAGCTAGAGCGACCCCTAGATCATTTACAATCCCCTGAGATGCGGCGGGCAGCACTTTGCCGAATAATTCAGCAAACGCCGAATCCCCCAGATAGAAAAAAGCGGCAATCGGTATCACAGGACCAAATACTTTGAAGCCAAACGTAAGTCCATCAATCAGATAAGTAGTTACTTGCTCCAATCCTTTATTACGATGTGCCAACAAGGTTACTACAACCAGAATGAACACCGCAGTACCACCAACTAAGGCAGTTGCGTCTCCACCCTGCAAATCGAGCAGAAACATGCCTGCTACATCGGCTAAAAACAGGATGGGAATGGCGATGGCCAGCCATTGTTTCAATGCTGGATGAATCACCGCTGGATCTTCTGCCGTATCATTCTCTGCAGATAACGCACTCACGGCACTTTTCCCGGCAATAAGACCGTCTCGCCAAGTTCCCTTCTTCTGATCTCTGCGCATCATCCAATACGCCGTTATCGTAGTCACCACGCCCATAACAATTACAAGCGGAACACTCGCCTCCATGACACTGGTCACCGGAAGTCCGGCCGCATCTGCTGTTAGTTTAGGTGCACCTTGAATAATGTAATCACCTGAGAGCGCAATCCCGTGGCCAAATAAATTCATTGCCATCGCCGCTCCAAGAGCCGGCAGTCCCACTCGAATGGCAACCGGCAGCAGCACAACCCCGATCAAGGCCACTGCGGGTGAAGGCCAGAAGAACCATGAGGTGACCATCATAATCAGACCGATCCCCCAAAAGGCTATGAACGGTGTGCGCAAAAAGCGGGTAAGTGGAGCAACCATGATTTCGTTAATCCCCGTGCGTGTTAATACCCGGCTCATGGCTACTATGATCGAAATAATCATGATCGTACCCATTAGCTCCTTGGTTGCATATACAAAAGAGTTGAATACACCTGTGACCGAACCACTGACAGTTTCTGTGGCTAACCACCCAAGTACAAAGATGCCCGCAATACAGATCATCGTTGTGTCCCGTCTCTTGATCAGAAGTGCCATTATAAATACGATAAATGCCAGATATACATAATGGAGCGCTGTTAACTGGATGCCCATCTCTGCACCACACCCTTCTCCTACTATCCGAGTGCTATATGGTATGCAGGGGTGTAGGCTAATGTTCAGTAGAAATGGGCCTAAAACAGCAAAAGAAGCCGTCCCGCGCGTAGAGAAAATCTACGTATGGGACGGCTTCTTAATGTTTCTTAATTAGAGATTATTATTTAGCTACAACTCCGCCATCAACCGGCAGCTCAACACCTGTAATGTAAGAAGCTTCATCAGAAGCCAAGAACAATACAGCTTCAGCTACTTCAGAAGCACGTCCAACACGTGGCAGCGCAGTCTGAGACATAAAGAAGCTATGCATTTTTTCGTTATTTACAAATTCAGCACTCATTGGGGTTTCGATAAATCCTGGGTGAACAGAGTTCACACGAATGTTATCTTTACCAAAGTCTACAGCTGCTGCTTTACTAAGCATACGAACTGCACCTTTTGAAGCTGTATAAGCACCAGCACCGCTGCTGCCAGTCAAACCTGCGATGGATGAAATATTAACGATGGAACCACCTTTATTGTTCTTCATTTGAGGAACAACATGCTTCATGCCAAGGAATACGCTGCTCACGTTGATGTTCATTACCTTGTTCCATTGATCAACAGTGGATTCGAGCAATTGAACCGGGAATGAGATCCCTGCATTGTTTACCAAAATGTCGATTTTCCCGAACTTGCTAATCACATCTTCTACAACCTTGATCCAGTCTTCTTCGGAAGCCACATTATGTGCATAAGCTGCTGCTTGACCACCATTTGCTTCAATTTCCTTCACAACTGCTTGTACGGCAGCCTCGTTAATATCAGTGGCTACAACTGTAGCACCTTCTTTGGACAATAAAAGGGCTTCTTCACGGCCCATGCCGCTGCCTGCACCTGTAATAATTGCTACTTTATTAGTTAGACGATTCATAATTAGGTCTCCTCTATAATCATATTGTGATATAATATTTGAGTGATGATAGTCACACTATCACTGTGATATACATCATATCATTTTTACAAAAGAACTACAACCACTCCTTGCTTAATCCAATAAACGGTGGATATAATACTAATAATTGAAAATCCCAATCAAAAAATGGAAGGGTCTAGCCCTCATGAATCCTAAAACACGATACGAAAAAGAAAGATCCGATGGTAAGCAGCAACGATTAATTACGATCCTCGAATCCGCAGAACGAGTATTATCACAAAAAGGAATCGAAAAGTCGACGATGCAAGATGTCGCAAGCGAAGCCAATATCGGGATTGCGACGTTATTTCGCTATTTTCCCAGAAAAGAAAAACTCGTAGTGGCTGTAGCCACCCGAATGCTGGAGCCTATGCTCGATCATTTTAAATACGTAGCTGACTTGCCCCTTACTTGTCTTGAACAAATCGAGAAATTATTTGATTTCTTTATTCAGGATCAAAATCATCTAAGTATTATTTTTATGGTCAATTTCGAAAGCTACGCCTCACACTCAAATGAACCTGTTGAGGATGTTCTGAGCTTCAATGCACTCAACCGCAAAATTTGGCATGAATACTCCAGGATCATTCAAAATGGGGTAGAAGACGGCTCTATTCGTGCGGGTCTCCCCGTAAAAGAGACCTTAATTACGCTCATGAATAGCTTTGCCCTCTTTTCCAGAAAACTAACGATGAAAAAAAACATTCTCCTGCTGGAATCGGATCTAGACTCCGACGATCAGCTTGAGCTGCTTAAACAAATTTTTCTGGATCATTTAAAAGCCTAAAAAGCGCCAGTTTCCTTAGGAGGGGAACTTGGCGCTTTTTCTATAGTCAAAACAAAAAGAGACATTTCCAAGGAAATTGCCTCTATCCAGATTCAAGTTGCGACCTATATACTGCCTTCGTTAGCTAGTGAAATGGGCAGGTTGCGACGGGTGATTGTTGATAAAGAAAACGAGGGCTGAAATCATATTCTTTTAACGTACGATCATGCCAAATCGGTGTAGACGAGGGTGACATAGGCGGAATCAACCAGGACCAGCGCCCTGAGACTTGGCGCCCCTGCTCGTTCTCCTGTTGCTGGAATCGAACAAATTGATCTGCTGCTGTATGGTGATCCACGATGCTGACACCTGCTTGCTTGAAGGAATGCAGCACTGCGCGATTCAGCTCAAGAAGCGCCCGATCCTTCCAAAGCGTTGTGTTGCTGGAGCGATCCAGTCCTATCACATCAGCTATAGCTGGCAAAGTGTTGTATCGTCCGGTATCCCCCAAGTTACGCGAGCCGATTTCAGTCTCCATGTACCAACCGTTAAAAGGAGCAGCCGTGTACAGAATACCGCCAATTTCCAACTGCATGTCCGCGATAATGGGTACAGAATACCAACGAAGCTGAAGCTCAGCAAAACGTTCAATTTCAGGATGTGTTAACGGTACCTCCTGAATGAAGTGATCAGGAATAGGGAAAACGTAGGGATGCCCGTTGCCAATACTGATCACTAACGGCAACACATCATAATCGCCACCCGTTCCTTGCCAACCTAGTTGCTGGCACATTTTTGTGAATTCATCCGATGCCGGATCGCCTGCACGTCCGTGTTCTTCATCGCCAGGATAACCGGCATAACGAATCAATTGGTGGTTCCAGATCCGAATCCGCTGATTCGGATCTTCTCCGCTGCGGAAAACCGTGATGAGTGAACGAATACGTCCTCCGTTGTTCGCCTTTTCCAGATGTCGCAGCAACGCTTCAGCAACTTGTTCCTCAGTCTCTGCTTGGCGTTCATCGATTAGCTCAATGGATTGCCAAAAAAGACGCCCAATGCAGCGGCTATTATGGCGCCAGGCCATTCTTGCACCATGCGCTAATTCTTCCGTTGTATGTGTGTAACTGCCTGATTGGTTAATTTCCTCATGTACGGCTAGGATGCGATGATCCGTCTCGGCTTCAGACTTATCTAGTTCAGCGTAACATTGTCGAATGAAAGCTTCCGCCTGCCGGGTTAATTCTTCGATGTGCTTGCCATTCATATCCCTTATCCCCCATCTAAACCCTTGCTTAAACTCCAATCCAGTATAACATCCCTCTTCCTATGCCACATCTTTCAGGGAAAAGCGCATAAGAACAACCCGTGAAGCTTGGAGCTTCACAGGTTGTGGCAGGAACATTTAGCGCTCTGAACGTTTCCCTTGCTTATTCAATGAGGCAAGTCTGCTCTTATCCTCGGTCAACAGTTCTTCAGCCAACTCCACACCTTGAGGACCTAGCCAGTCCTGAGCTTGCTGAATCGCCTGCTCAGTATGTGCCAGGCGGTTCTCAGCCTGTGCCAAAGTCTGTTCTGTTGGATGACTAAGTGCCTGAGAGACAGAGAAATGAAGCTTGCCCAAAGAATTTTTGGCTTGAGTTACATTGTCATTCGCTTGCAGACTGGAATCGGGTTGTTTCATAAATGAAATACGCTCCCTTCTGAAATGCGCCTGTTCTCTTCTAGCATGGTTTGGGTGAAGTCATCTTATGCATTCACTATCTACTGGATAATGGATTGCATAAAGGACGTCATTTCATTACTCGCTTTATTCAGGCGCTCAATGACACCGCTGAATTCAGTGACCAATTCTGCTTGTGAGTGTGAAGAAGCAGAGATCGCTTCAATTTCTTGCTCCATTTGCTTAATGGACTTTTGAACATCACTCAGTGATTTTTCAATATTATGGGTTGCTTCTTTAGTGTTAACGGACAGTTTGCGTACTTCCGTAGCAACCACCCCAAAACCTGCCCCTTGCTCTCCTACACGCGCGGCTTCGATTGCCGCATTCAGCCCAAGCAGGTTCGTCTGCTCAGAAATCTCACGAATGAAGCCGGCAACCTTATTCACTTCTTGTGATTCTGTTACGGCTCTACGCGTATTATCTAATATTTGCTGCGAGGTTGCTGATAATTCCTGAGATTGGGCAGCTACGCTCTGCACCATCTCCATTAGATGACTGCTTATCTCATTAATCTCATCTGTGAATCCTTCAAGCTTATTCTCGTTCTCTAGTGTATAGGCAATGGCAAAAACCCCGATTACATCATCATCCGTTCCGTAGATAGGTACACATGTTGAGATTACAGGAGCTCCATAAATTTCTGCTGGGATTCGGTTAGAGCTTGCTATACCTTTCAGTCCATTTGAAAGCGACAGATCTTCAGGCGGGATAGGGTTACCCTTAACCAATCCGAGATCAATAACTTTACTCGGTGCGTAATAATGGAAGATCTCCCTGTCCGTGATTCCAATCATAATATCCTGCGAGTGAATCTTTTTGAAATAAGGTGCTGCGAGGACTAAGGCATCGATAATACTCATCTCTTCATCTCCCATATAAAAAAAATGTATATGTAGTTTTATCGTCACAATGGGTTATTAAATGAATATTGTCATAGTAGAGTAACAATCCCCGCGTAGGATTTGTTTATGAATACTATTAGCAGACGACAATTTCTACAGAAAAGCGCTCAAGTAACTCTAGGCCTTCTTGGAACAGCTGGTGCATCCGGCATCTATTCACATTGGATCGAACCCTACTGGCTGGAAATCAAATACGTAGATATTACACTCCCTAGACTTTCTCCAGCCTTCGATAAATTTCGTATCGTTCATTTTAGCGATTTACATCAGGGGGTATATTCCAAGCCGCAAGCTTTAACGGAGCTAGCGCAGCAAATTCAACAGGTAAAGCCAGATCTGATCTGCTTCACCGGCGATTTATTAGATCATTCAGCCGATTATATTTCAGAAGCCGTAGCCTTGTGCTCTCAGTTGCGGGCTCCTTTTGGACAATTTGCAGTATTAGGCAATCATGATGCTTTTGGGACCAGAAAGGTTGTAACGAAAGGGCTAACACAATCGGGCTTCCACGTGCTCCATAATGAACATATCGTCTTAACCCAAGGTACGGACAAGCTCTATATTGCCGGAATAGATGATCCTTGGGTCGGAAAAGCAGACATCGCCCAAGCGCTGCTTCATATCCCGGAAGAGGCTTGCACAATTCTCCTTGCCCATGAACCTGATTTCGCCGATGACTTTTGCAAGCTGCCTATAGATCTGCAATTGTCTGGTCATAGTCACGGAGGCCAAGTGCGGTTTCCAATTGTCGGAGCTTTATATACCCCGCCTCACGGAAATAAATATTCAAGTGGATTATATCAACTGCCCAACAGCCAACTTCAGGTCTATACCACTCGCGGGATAGGAGTAACTCGTATGCCTGTTCGTTTTAATTGTCGCCCCGAGCTCACCGTAATTACTTTACATTCTTAATGCTAGTGTCTTAATCGTACAAAATGGTTAAAAAGTATATACCTTTTGCATATCTATGCAACAACACTGTAACCGTCTTTGTAATCAAATCTATTTGGGACCTAGGTATAATTGTAGGAGTGATAGAGGAAAAAATATCATATTGCAACTACATAAGCCCATCCTTGGGAAGGAGAGATTAAGTTATGAATAAAAGTATGAAATGGACCTCAGCCATCTTGGCTGCTGGAGTATTGCTTGGAGGGTCGGGACTAGTAGGAGGAACTTCAGTTCAAGCCGCAACTACCGGAGGAAATACGGTAAAACAAGCCGCACAGCAACCCTCTGTAGTGCTTAAATATAAAGGCCAGACCTTATCGCAGCAAGCGAAAATAGTAAACGGCAACACCATGATCCCTTTAACTGTACTACGGGATGCTTTTGGCCTCTCCATTAACTATAATGCAAGCACCAAAACTTATAGTGTAGGCAGCGATTCCATGAAGCTGGACATGGAGGTCTCAGATTACGGTGTTAGTACAACCCTGAATGGCTATTACATTTATAGCATGACCGGCAGTCATGATGTGAAGGTCATCAACGACCGGATTTATGTTCCGTTCAAACTCTTGTCTGACTATTTAGGAGTGCAAGGCGTTTATAATTCTTCATTGAAATCACTTGATCTAAGTAAAAAAGTAATGAATGACATCAAAATCACCTCTGAAACCTTAGATAAGAGCAATAAAAATGCTAGTATCAAAGTACAGTATCCCAAAATCAGTGGCTTAACGGATGAAGTGCAGACTAAGATTAATGCGATCTTCAAAAAGCAAGCTGAACAATTCGTCGCAGAGAGTGAAGAACAGGCTAGCCGTAGAGATGGTACTATAGAGAATAAATATGACTTCTCTCAAACTTTTGTTGTCTCCTTTAACCGTGAAGGGGTTCTGAGCATCGTGACTGATCAATATGGCTATACTGGTGGAGCTCATGGTGGAGCCCTTCGTGAAGGATTTACCTTCTCGCTGAAAGACGGCAAACCAATTGAACTTAAGGACCTGCTGAAAGCAGAGCCAAACTACAAACAAAAATTAGATAAAATGTTGAAGGAAAGCACCAAGGAGCTAGCTTTTCCAGATACACCTGGCGGACTAACAGAAAAACCAAACTTCTACGTTTCCGAGAGTGGCCTTGCAATCTTCTACCAACAGTACGAAATTGCCCCTTATGCGGCTGGAATTCCTACGTACACCTTTAATTTCAGTTCAATATTACCAAAGGGAACTAACCCATTCGCTGCCTTCAAATAAACTTCTATTGTAAAAAAGAGCGTCACAGTCATTAGGACTGGGACGCTCTTTTGGTTTTACAGCTTAGGCTTCCAAACTTCCAGCCGGGCCGAAGAATTCATAATGAATTCTGTCTTCAGCCACCTTCCATTCCTTAAGAGCCTTATATATCGCCTTCATAAAAGGAGTCGGTCCGCAGAAATAGAATTCAGAGTTTACGTCTGTTACTTCTTGCAACCAAGCTAGATCAATATAACCTGTTTTATGGAACGTATCTCCTTTACTTGGAGTTTCATAACATACATAGGATCGTAGGGTAGGATGGGACTGCTCCAAATCCGCCACCATTTCTTTCATAGCATGCAAGCTTCTATTGATGGCTGCATGAATGTACGTTACCTCTCGTTCTGGCTGCGTAGCAATTAATGTCTCCAGCATACTTACCATAGGGGTTAGTCCAACCCCACCACTGATAAGAACCACTGGACGATCACTATCTTTATTTAATACGAAATCACCTGCTGGCGAGCTTACTTCCAATATAGCTCCCACTTGTACGACATCATGAAGGAAAGTAGATACGACTCCAGCCGGTTTATCTGGCCCTTCACCTTCCCGTTTAACTGTGATGCGGTAATACGTCTGTCCCGGCGCACTGGACAAACTATAGTGGCGAACATGGGTGTATTCCTCTCCCTCAGGCTGAACACGAACCGTGATGTATTGACCCGGCAAATAAGAAGCTATAGCCCCTCCATCCTCAGGAGAAAGGTAGAAGGAAGTAATAAGTTCACTTTCTTTAACCTTCTTAGTAACCACAAAGTTTCTAAATCCACTCCAACCCCCGGGAATTTCGGCAGCTTCACGATACTTCTCTGCTTCGACACCAATAAAGGCATCTGCGATCACGCCATACGCCTTTGCCCAAGCATCAATAATTTCCGGCGTCGCCGCATCGCCAAGTACTTGCCCAATAGCAGCTAACAAAGTCTCACCTACGATGGGATAATGTTCAGGTAATACTCCCAATGCCCGATGTTTCTCCGCAATCTGTTTTACCACAGGCAAAATATTTCCCAGCTGATCAATATTCATTGCCGCCGCGAGTACGGCGTTAGCAAGTGCAGTCTGCTGTTTACCTTCCCGTTGGTTGGCATGATTAAATATATTTAGTAACTCCGGATGATTTTCAAATAACATGCCATAGAAAGTAGTTGTGATGGTCTTCCCATGAACCTGCAATACGGGCACCGTTGATTTTATGATTTCAATGGTTTGTTGATCTAACATCTAAATACCCTCTTTCCTGCAATAAATTAATTCCTCTATAAAAAGCATATAGAAGCTGCACATGCCGGAGTGTGCGTTCAATCACACGGGAAATTGAAAAAATGTGAACGATTCAACAATTGCAATGATATCCATCACAATAATGCGCCCGAAATCAAAAAAAACTATCCAAGAGCCATAATAGCTTCCGGGATAGCTTTTTATCTTATTATTTTGACAGCTCCACAAAACCTTCTCCGAATACATCTCTTACATCGTGGATGGTAATAAACGCCTCTTTATCAATGGATTTGACGATTTTCTTAAGCATAGTCACTTCCTGCTTGCTAATCACAATATACAGCAGCTCTTTAGGTGTCTTGGTATAGTACCCACGGCCATATATTACTGTGACGCCTCTATCCATAATTCCATTAACCTGTTCAGCAATTTTGTCCTGCTCTTGGGATACAATCGTAACAGCCTTCTTAGGGTTCACTCCCTCAATAATAAAGTCCATTATCTTAGTGGCTACATAGAGCATCACGATCGTAAACATCAGACTTTGTACTCCAATGATGAAATACGAAGCGAACACCACAATTAAATCGACGAGCAGTAGCGCGTAACTAACATTCCAGTCCAAATATTTATGTAGGATTCTGGCGATGATGGTTGACCCTGCAGTCGTTCCACCCACTCGTATAATTAGCCCGATACCCACACCTGAGAAGATACCCCCGAATATTGCATTAATTATCAACTCATCGCTGCCAATATTCCAATTTTTCGTAAGAATCAGGAATAACGAATTGAAAAACACCGCAATAATCGTGTATACCGTCGTAGTTTTGTCTAGAAATTTGTACCCCACAATTAATAATAAAGCGTTAAGAATCAAACTAACAATACCGGGTGACCACTGATACAAATAGTAAGTAATCATAGTCAGTCCCGTGACCCCGCCTTCACCGAACTCGTTCGGAATCACAAACAAATTAACGGCCAAGGAGAATAACAAAGCTCCTACAATGATGGAAACAATATCCGAAATACGCTTTTTCATACCATGCCCCTTCTACCCTAGATCTATATCCACAAATACTAACACCGCTTTGATATAGATGCAATCCATCCGAAAGAAGTCAACAGTCTATAGATACAGTAACCAGCCACCCCGCCGCCAGTGTTCAAAATAAGATCATCCACATCAAAGGTGCCGATATACAATACTAATTGTGTGAATTCAAAACAGAAGCTCAGCGCCAGCGAGAGGAAGAAAACTCTTCGAAACAGCCTTACTTTTTGCGATAACAGCATGGGCACCAAGATCCCAAACGGAATAAAGGCCAACAAATTCCCTACTAAATTAATCGATGAAAAAGGATCTGAAAGCGACAGATCGTCCATCCCCCGGGAGATCTCCTTAAAAGGGATATAGTTGCCTCGCCGATTAAAAATCCGGTCTGGATGTTCAAACATACGTCCCGCTTGCTCCCAAAGCGATAATAAGTTCACCGGTGCACCTTTAAATAAAATAATTCGGATTAAAAAATACATATAGACGATAAATATCGCTGCCAGCAAAAGGTTTATAGCAGACTTTTTTTTCGGCTCTTTAGTCATTAATATGTAGTAACAATTATGCCATCCATGTTATCGCCTGACGTCATATATTGCCCTTCCTGTGGAATTTTGATCGTAGTGTATTTGGATACCGGAAAATAACTTACTGTATAAGCTTTGCCGTCTACTGTTGTTGAAATCTCTTTGTTCTCTTTCAAGAAATCCAAATATTGTTCTAGCACAAGCCCCTTCTCATGAATAATGGCGCTGTGCGGCAACCCTACATAACGGAAATGCCAGGGTTCATATTTTATCCCCGTAATCTCGGTTTTGTCTTTCGGATAGCGGAGAATAAAGCCGTATTTCCAGGCATTTTTTTGCAGCCATTTTCCTTCAGGCGCTTTACTCATTTCTGATTGGGACGACCCGATATCCAGAGATAATCCTAAATTATGTTCACTATATTGCGCCGGTAAAGCATAGTCCGAACCTTTTTCCTGATATAATTTCTCTTGCTCTTCAAAGTCCCTGTACCCGCTGCTAATTAAAAAATGATTCACACCCTCTTTTTCGGCAGCTTTGACCATCTTATTGAATTTATGCGCTACACTTTCAGACAAACGAATCGAGGTATCCAGCAGCCCATAACCCTGCACCAGATCCGCCTGCTCATATAAGGTCACGATATCAGACTTCACACTATCCTCATGTACCGGGTATTGTTTGTTCACCAGCAACAAATCCCCTTGATACACTTGATCTTGTGTTACTACCTCTAAGCTATTGTTATTTCTAATAGATTCTTTGCGAATCTTATCATCGTATCCTAAATTACCCGTATTCGGTAAATAACGAGCCGCTGCATACCCAAGCAACAACACAACCAACGCCAAAAAGCCCCACTTCTTCATCAGCAATGTCCTCCCATTTCCTTGATAGGAATAGAATAACGAAGACACTTTAAAGAAAAGGCGGGACAAATATAAAGTTTTTCTTAAAATAAATAAATCTCACGGGCTTTACCCATTAAAAGTATATCCAACGCCCCAGATCGTCTTAATGAATTTATTCTTATTGATGTCTTCACCGAGCTTTTTGCGCAAGGTACGGATATGCACCATGACCGTGTTCCCACTCTCATAATAAGCATCGCCCCACACCTGTTGAAAAATGTTCTCCGCACTAAACACCTGCTTAGGATGGCTGACCAATAAATGCAAAATATCAAACTCTTTTGGAGTTAGCTCAATAACCTCACCATAAAGAGTAACCGTATGCTCATCCGGTGAAATCATCAATCCCCGAACCTCTAGCACCGATTTAGGTATGGCTGCGGGCTGACTGAATTGTATGGAGCGCCGCAACTGGGAATTGACCCGGGCGACCAGCTCCATTGGATTAAATGGTTTGGTCATATAATCATCTGCGCCCATAACCAGTCCGGTGATTTTATCAAGATCGGAAGTTTTAGCACTCAGAAAAATAATCGGCAGATGATGATGCTCCCGAATATGGCGGGTGACCTCGTAACCATCCAGCCCCGGCATCATGATATCCAGAATCGCCAAATCTATCGTTTGCGACTCAATGGCTTGTACCGCTGCCCTTCCATCGGACACTTTGAGGATATGATACCCCTCTTTTTGCAAATGCAAGGCCACCAAGTCGGCAATTTCCGCCTCATCATCCGCAATTAAAATGGTGATGCGCTTCATCTATTTTTCACTCCTATAGGTTGTGCTGTACACTCTTCATCCATTATACCCTAAACTCAAAAACCACTCCTAGAAAGAAGTGGTTTCGGATTAAATCTATGATTTATATAGTCTATTTCCTTTTATTATAGCTGTCTAACAATAGCTCTAATGAAATCCCATTTACTGTGACGCCTGAAAGATTGCAGTCTCTTATATCCACATTCGAAAGATCACAATCTACAAAGGATGTCCCGTTCAGCTGGCATCGCTCAAACTTATTGCCTTTACCGTACAAATGAATATCGTGGAAATAAGCCCCCCCTAGTTCACTATTACTAACCTCTATTTCCCACAGCCCCACTTCATTAAACTTAACAGAATGCATATTGATGTCATTAAAGGTAGTACTGCTCATATTAATATTATCGAATCCGGTCCCCTCCATATTTACATTGGAGAAGTTTGTTTTATGCATATCAATATCATCAAATTCACTCTGGCCCATAGCCACACGACGAAAATTCGTTTCAGTCATTCTTTCATCCTGAAAGACTCTCTTCTTAAATTCGTCCTGTAATTTGTTTTCACTAAGATTATTATTCACTGTACTCAACATCTCCCTTTTTAAGATCGCTCTTGATCTGCGGAGTCTACTCTCAACAGCTTCGCTGGATAAATCAAGGAAATCGGCGATTTCCCTGACCTTGTAACTGTCGATATAGTAGAGAATTGTGACTATACGGTTAGCTTCTGATAGGGTGTTTAAGGCTTTCCACACATCTTGCTGGAGTTCTTTTCTGAGCAACTGGTCTTCGGTAGATTCTGGCTGCGGAACCTCCATTTTTTGCATGAATTCGTAAGCAGTCTTCTTTTTATTTGACCTAAACCAATCCATGCATTCCCGTGCAGTAACCGCATATAACCAACTGGCGAGTTTCTCAGGCTCCTTTAAGTTAGGTAATTTGCGATAGGTTTTAACAAAAACCTCTTGGGCAATGTCTTGTGCGGTATGAAAATCACCCAATTTACCATAAGCAACCCCGTATACTGCATTGGAATATTTGCCGATAAGTACACTGAATGCATCCATGTCACCTTTACACACCTTATCTACCAGTTCTGCGTCTGTACAAGTCACTATTTTCCTCCTTAACATCAAGCTCATAACATAGACGGAAAAGAGACTCAAAAACCGTCTTTATGCCTGCAAATAATTTTTAATGGAGAGGGGATTTCAACTTTTCTTCACCGTGAAAATTATAGCCTAATTATTACCTAGCTAAAACAATCTGCGAGCCGTCACCAAACGTTTCTTCCACTTGTCACTTAAGGCTTCATAATGAACGCCAAGCTCCTTGGAGTACGTATGTAGGATCTGATTATTTCCCGCGTAAATCGCCACATGCCCAATATCGAGTCCTCGTGCACTGAAGAATAACAGGTCCCCTTTGCGCAGCTCGTTAATTCCAACCTCTTTGCCCTCTTTGGCCTGATTGTAAGAGACACGTGGCAGGTCAATTGCCAACACATCCTTAAATACATGTCCTACAAAAGAAGAACAGTCAAAGGTAGATGTCTGGTCAGTAGCAGCACCAAATTCATAAGGTGTTCCCAGATATTTTTCTCCGTAAGCAAGCAGCTCGCTTCCCTGCCGCTCTACAAGAGCCGTACTAGTATAATTGCTATATTTGGGTTTAGCAGATATATAGCCACTCTTGTTATCTTGTGTTCGCACTTCTAACCATAAAGCATCTACTTCTCTAACCACATGCACCTTATCTCCTGCTGACAACATTTGCTGCACTGTTGATTGGGCTGACGAGTCTGGCAAACTTCGCAGGTTAACCCCATATAGAATTGTCGTATCGTAATCCACTGCCGAGTAGATACGAACGGCACGAGTAGTGGTATCCCACTTCACAGTGCTGCCCAAAGCTTCGCTGACAAAACGCAGTGGCATCATCGTATAACCGCCGGCAATCTGGCCGGGAACCGTTACACTTAAGGACTGGCCATTTTTATTCGCTGCCTGATCACCAATATGATAGGTCAGCACCAGGTCTCCCTTGGTTGCCTTAACGGTCTTGGTATCATTATTCCAAGTAATCTTTGCCCCCTGAGCTTCAAATAACTTGCGCATAGGGACTAGTACTGTATCGTTTACTAACAAGGGCTGAGCCCCCAATTGTAACTGTTGATCATCCAGATAGACGGCTGTAACCGGAGTCTGAGGCGTTGTCGCCGCATAGGCCGGAGCAGTATAGAGCATAGATGTAAGTAGTAAAAGTAACATAGCTTTCTTTTGAAATTTCATGATGTCATCACCTCGTTGATTGATATGTACACCTATTGTTACTAAAAAAAGGGTGATTAGTTTTGTTACAAATTTTGGGGTAAGCATCTACCTTCGGCATAAGCACCTAAAAAAAAGAGGACTACGATCACCTTTCGGTATCATAGTCCTCTTTTAAATATGCCTCATAGAGCCGGCTAGACAGGTTCCTCAACTTCAAAAATGGAATCAATAATGATCGGAAGATTATCCCTTACAGAAACAGCACCCAATACAGAACGAGCATGAACACCCTTGTCTCCGAACACCTCAAGCATTAAATCTGAACAACCATTAAGCACTTTATGATGTTCTTCAAAAAGGGGATCTGCATTAACGAAGCCTTGAATTTTGACTACTCTTTTCACTTTGTCCAAAGAACCTAAAGCTGTCTTCAGGACGGCAAGGATTTCTATACCCGTTAAACGTGCAAAATGGTAGCCTTCCTCGGTAGTGTAATCTTGTCCCAGCTTCCCTTTGGGATGGCCCGCTGGTCCTTTTCCCGACACAAAACATAAACCATTAACAATTACGTAGTTAGCGTATTTTGCCGCCGGTTCACTAGCCTCAGGCAGAACAACTCCTAATGCTTCGAGTCTGCTCGCTATAGTGTGCTCTGTCATATCCATCTCCCCCTCCATTATCAACAGCTTCAATAATTAAGTAAGATCATAGTTACTACTTAGCTTCAACCTCTGCTTCCCATCTCGATATCTCAGAGCGAACAATGGGTGCTACTTGGGTACCCAATAGCTCAATGGCTCTCATTACATCCTTATGAGGCATTGTGCCAAGCGGCACATGCAGCATAAAACGTGTGATGCCTACTTGCTTGCGCAGGTGAATGATTTTCTCAGCAACGGTCTCTGGGTCACCTACATACAAGGCACCTTCAAATCTACGCGCCGCATCATAGCTTGCACGGGTGTATTGACCCCATCCGCGTTCCCGGCCAATAACATTCATACTAGCTTGTGTAGAAGGGAAGAACATATCGGCAGCCTGCTGATTGTCCTCTGCAATGAAGCCGTGCGAGTGCGAAGCAACGGGCAGCTTCGATACATCATGTCCCGCTTGCGCTGCAGCCTTCTTATAGAGCTTCACGAGCGGAGCAAACTGTAGCGGACTGCCGCCAATGATAGCCAGCACAAGCGGTAACCCTAGTAGACCTGCACGAATTACGGATTCTGTATTTCCTCCGCTGCCAATCCATACTGGCAATGGATTCTGCACGGGACGCGGATAAATCCCCAGATTATTAATGGCAGGACGGTGCACGCCGCTCCAGGTTATTTTTTCGGATTCCCGTATTTTGAGCAGCAAGTCCAGCTTCTCATCGAACAGCTCATCATAATGATTCAAATCATACCCAAACAGCGGGAACGATTCAATAAAAGAACCCCGGCCTGCCATGATCTCTGCGCGTCCATTCGAGATTCCATCCAGGGTAGCGAAATCCTGAAACACACGTACGGGGTCATCAGAGGAAAGTACTGTAACCGCACTGGTTAGCCGAATCCGTGTCGTCTGTGAGGCCGCCGCAGCCAGTAAAACTGCTGGAGAAGACGCCGCATAATCTTTGCGATGATGTTCGCCCACGCCAAATATATCTAAACCCACCTGATCTGCAAGCACAATCTCCTCTACAACCTCGCGCAATCGCTGCGCATGACTTATCACTTCACCCGTCTGAACATCCGGTGTTGTTTCTACGAACGTGCTTATTCCTATTTCCACTTACAAATCCCCCTTAACTATAATTTCCTCTTTAAATTGTTTGTTTGATTATAACACAAGTTAAGGTTAAAAAAGCTAGTCATTCTGTCCAACCCCAGTTTCCCGGGAAACTCATCCTTAAAATTTGCAAAACCACGCTTACAAATAGAGGATTTTGAAGGAATATGTTGAAAGACTCTTAAACAAATAGCGGTTGTCGTAGAACAAATAATCATATGGCAAACGAATAAAATTCAAGGTAACATGAAAGAACTGTTAACCGGGTGGGAGAAGGTGTCACTGAAATGAATATCATGACATGGATTGATTTGTTATTATTTTTTGTTTTGTTCGCTTTGTTCATCTACATATTTGCGTCTGTAACTATCACTAACCTACATAAAGCATACTTAGTTTTTCATTTTACTATGATGTTATGGCCCTTCTGCCAATTCGCTATCAAAACGACCGACGATCCCAAGTTTCAATTGTTTTATGTAAAGCTCGCTTTTATCGACTCGGTTCTGTTAACGATTGGCTGGCTTCTGTTCACGGTACTACTCACCGGGAATTCACATCTTCTTCGAAAAAAGAACACATTGATCCTATACATTCTCGCAGCTTTGATCTTAGTAGGGGTGATCGCCAATCCAAACGGAAGTTTTGTTCTCCCTATGAACGGCGGATATATCGAAAGATATTATGGTCCGATTTTTTGGCTGCTTATTATCTTCTTAACCACCAGCGTAATGATTTCTCTGTATATCATCTATTCAGCGCTAGTCTCAAACACTACACAGCGGATCAAAAAACAAGTTGCTCATGTGCTCAAAGGGGTGCTGGTGCTAACGGTATTTATTTTATTGGATGTTTTTCTTAATGTGGTATTGCTTAAATCTGATCCAGTTATTCCAGGGCTGACCTCTCTGGGGATCTTAATCTCGGCAATCTTTTTCGTAATTGCTATCCATCGGGATAAAATATTTGATCTCGTAACCATCGCCCATCAGGATATCATTGACACCATTACAGAAGGAATTCTTGTACTGGATGATAGTGAGACTGTAGTAGAAATCAATCGCTCGCTTTTTCCAAAAATCCATCTGCAAATCGGTGCTCACTTTGACGTGTCGACCATCGCACCCATAGAGCAAACTTCCGGAGCTTTCGATTTATTCCTTCATACATACTTGAACCAGCCCATGGAGAGGACTGAGGTTGAACTATTCTACACCTCACTCGATGCATACATTAACATTACTGCGGCGCCGATTGTGGTAGGTGGAATCAGGGTTGGACGCATTCTCACTTTTCAGGACAGAAGCGAGCTGCATCGCCTCATAGCCGAGACCAATCACCAGAACGAGACCCTGCAAGAGCGTAATGCTGCATTAACTGAAATCCAGGATGAATTATCGCAGACTAACCAAAAACTTAAGCAGATGGCCATAACGGACAGCCTAACCGGTTGTTATAATCGTCATTACTTAACGTTGCACTTAGAGCATGAGATCATAGAAAATATGAAACTCAAGCAGCCTTTTGCTATCATCCTTCTGGATATCGACTTTTTCAAAACAGTGAATGATAATTACGGCCATTTAATCGGTGATGTCGTCATTTGCAGCACGGTAGAGGTAATTAAAAAAACGTTGAGGGAGACGGATGTTCTGGCGCGTTATGGCGGAGAAGAATTTATCATTTACTTACCAAATACAGATCAAACACAAGCAAACCACTTAGCAAAACATATCAAATCTATAATAGAAGCTAATAAAGTACATGTAGAGGATGTTGCTCATTCCCTCTCGATTACTGTTAGTATGGGACTGCTGTCCATTAGTAATTTTGCAGCACAATATACAGAAAGCCTGACCAATCAACTAAATGATTTATTCGAATCAGTGGACAAAGCCTTATATCAAGCAAAAAATGCCGGACGAAATCAGATTGTTGAGATTAATAGATAACGTTTAAAATAAAGAATCAGCCTACTTCTGTTGAAGTTAAGCTGATTTTTATTTTTTAGATCTTTTTAACAAACTCGGACTTTAATTTCATAGCTCCAAAACCATCGATTTTGCAATCAATATCATGATCTCCGTCCACTAAACGGATGTTTTTCACCTTTGTTCCTATCTTCAGAACGGATGAGCTTCCTTTTACTTTAAGGTCTTTAATAATAGTTATAGCATCTCCATCATTTAAAATATTTCCGTTGGCATCTCTGACAACCTTGTTCTCTTCACTGCTTTCAGCCTCTGTGTCGAGGCTCCACTCATGCGCACATTCCGGGCAGACGAGCAAACTACCATCTTCATAAGTGTATTCTGAATTACATTTCGGGCAATTTGGCAAAGTTGACATCAAAGTGTCCTCCATTCGTTAATGTAAATCTAGTTGTGGTTCCAGTGCATAGCCTCAAAAGTATATTTCATATTTGGTAAGGTTTCCACTAGATATCAGCAGTAAGTTTGTCTAGATTTCGACAGCGGACAGTAATTCTCAAATATTGTCTTGTATATTTTTTCCTAATTCAATAAGATGGAAATGTCGAATTTTTATGTAAATACATAGGAGAGTGAGTAATGATAAGTCGCAGAAGTGTTGCATTCGCCATTATTTTGTCATTAATTACATGTGGGCTCTATACAATCTATTGGTTTATTGTTCTAACCAATGAGGTAGGCGAACTGAGTGGAGACTATACATTTACAGGAGGAAAACATTTCCTTCTAACGTTGGTTACGTGCGGGATCTGGAGCTTCATTTGGGCCTATCAGGTAGGTAAACATATTGCTGAAGCTCAAAGACAGCGCGGCCAATACCCGTCAGATAATTCAGTGCTTTATGTGATCCTGACACTCTTTGGCCTGGGTATTGTCACGTATGCCTTGGTACAATCCGATGTTAATAAACTGGTATAAGTTTACGATTTATAAAAGGACACACCCTAAACTATTTTGGGGTGTGTCCTTAAGTCTCGTCGGCGTAGTATATCTCAAAGCATGGATACCCTTAACCAATATTAGTATCCCTTGTCCATTTCATGAATGGACTGGATTGTATTGTCCCGGATGTGGAGTCACAAGAGTTATTCTTTCCTTGCTGAAGTTCGACGTTATTCAAGCGTTTAGATTTAACCCGTTGCTGTTTATTTTAGCACCTCTGTATATGTTGTATTGGATTACTAATAAGAAGCAAATCCGGCCTCTTAGCCAGGCAATTATGGCTATAATGTTGATTCTGACCGTTACATTTGGAATACTGAGGAATCTCCCGCTGTTTGAATATTTGGCCCCGACAGTAATTCGTTAACAGCAACAATTATTACAAAATAGCCTGCAGTCGCACAATTGCTTGGGCCCGATCAACCACTTCTAATTTGCTGTAAAGATTGCTAATATAATTGCGCGCCGTACCTTCCGCAATATGTAATGTATCGGCGATTTCACGGTTGTTCAGTCCCCGGATAATGAGCTGTGCCAGCTCCTCTTCCCGTTCTGTCAGACTGATACGATCCAGACCCGATCTTTGCCAGTGTTCATAGTCCTCTGTTAACCTGTTCATCCTCGATGCCAGTTTGGCTGCTACCGGAGCTGGCAGAATAAATTGCCCGGATAACGTATCATGAATCGAAGCGATCATTTTATCTGCATCCATGTCCTTCAGCATATAACCGCTTGCTCCGTAGGCCATTCCCTCTACAATATAATCAGTCTCTATAAAAGTAGTCAGAATCAGAATGAAGATGTTCGGCCGAATCTGCTTTATTCGTTTCAAGGCGCTAAGGCCATCCATAACTGGCATTTGAATATCGAGCAGCACCAGATCAGGCTGGAGTGCCTCAACCATCTCGCAAGCTTCTTCTCCATTCTTGGCAGCACCAACCACTTCCATATCATCTTCCAGATCCAAAATGGTGCGAAGTCCTTCCCGCGTCAACAATTGATCATCGGCAATTACAATTTTTATTTTACTCATGTTCTATCCACAACCCTTCGCATGGGCAGATCAATCTCCAGTAAACAGCCTTCATCCATTTCTGAATCGATGGATAAGCTGCCTCCCAGCTGCTCAACCCGTTCCTTCATCGTCCTAAGTCCAAATCCCATCACGATTGGACTCATCCCTAGCCCACAATCCTTGAGTCTAAACTGCAAGTTCGCTCCAACAGACTCCAGACTAAAATGGAACTCCACACTCTTCCCATGTCTGATCCCATTAGTTAAGCCCTCCTGCAAAGCATGATAGATTGCCTTTTTATAGGCTGTTGACATGGCTTCCGGCAGATCGTAAATAACTGCATGAACAACAACGCCTGCATTGCGTTCTGTATCTCGAATCAACTGCTTCAGCATCACGGTTAGATCAGAATACCTGTCCTCTTTCAGCATATGGACAGAGCCGCGGATTTCATTCAAGCTATGCCGCACAAGATCCTGGGCCTCAGCCAGACGCTGAAAGCCGCTGTCTATCTCCTTCTTCTGAAGCAGCCGCTTGCCAGCTTCAATCTGCAGAATCGTCGATGTAAGGGTATGCCCGACAATATCATGAATCTCTTGGGCAATACGATTGCGTTCCTCAAAAACAGTAGCTTCGGCCAAAGCCGCAGATGTTTCACGCATCGAACGCTCCAGGCTACGAGTTCTTTCTACCACCTGATCCTCCAGATTTTTTTTGAGATATTGGATTCCCGAATACAGCTTGGCATTAGCGATTGAGATTGCGCATTGTGAACCAAGCAGCTTGAGCACATCGAGTCTGCTTGGAGTAAATACACCCGGCGATAGATTATTCTCCAAATAGAGCAGGCAAACCAATTTATTCTGATTCATGATGGGGAGACATAGAACCGATTTCAGTCTATTATTCCTAACGTAAGTATTACGTGTAAATATTCCTTCACTGAGTGCATCATGTAATACAACCTGTTCTTGTGTTCTTGCCGCGTAAGCTATAATCGCTGCCGGGACCAACCCCGATTCTTCCCCAAGTGGAACAGATTCGATATGCTGGGCTTCTGAGGTCCCATAAGCTTCCACCATCCATTTGCCGTCATGATCAAAAATAACAGCCCCATATTCTGCCCCAGCATTGTGGAGCATGATTCGCATCAGCGTGGCCAATAATCGGCTCATCTCCATCTCGCCGGATAATGCTTGGGCAGACATTACCACAGAAAGGGAATCCACACGATCGAGCCCGGGCTCTCGTTTAATATGCAGCAAATGGCGATGCTGCTGCTCCAGGTCAGCCGCTTTAGCCTTTGCGCCCCATTGCAGATAAGCCTCATAGGCCTCAGTCATATAGATTCTTGCCAGATGCATTTTGCCATGACGAAGCCCGTATTTACCATAACATTCCGCTGCCATCGCTAAATCGTGAATATGACCGTGGATCCGAGCGTTCTCAATGGATTGCTCATACAATGCTTCAGCTTGGCGGGGATCTCGCGATAGACGAGTTAACTCAGCCTTCATCAACAGATATTTATGCTGATAATTCCCCGGACAACGCCTGGCAAGCTTTTTCATTTTCTTCAAGCATTTACGCATTTTTGCCCGATATGTACGTTGCTCTTCAGCGTTATATTCCTCATACAACTGAGCCCAGACTAAACATTCATACATGATCTGCATGGGACTGTCTAGGCCATCTTCGCGTGATTTTATAATGGCCGCTGATTTGGCTAATGCCTCACTGGCTTCTCGGTATTCCCCAAATAGATAGCCCGTCAAATATTGATAGATCCAGACCATTTCTTGTATAAAATCAAAGGTGTCCCCATGAACCGACTGTGCAAAAGCAGGCTCGCTAATCTCCTCGATGGGAAAGGGATCATCTATAGAGCGATAACCTGTCAGTCGAACAAGAATGGCCGCCGCTACAATAGCCTGCTTACAATGGAGACTGTTGTTATGGCGCAGCAAATCTCCGGAATGAGTAATTAATCGCTCATAGATATCGCCGAGAGGATGACCAAATTGCAAAAGGGAGGCACAGTTGATCAGCACATTCTGGTTGCCCTTCCATAAGTCACCTGATTCCAGTCCCACTTTACCAGCCTTCTCGGTAAATGTATGGAGCATAGCAGGATCATAATGCCGCCAGCTATCGTAGCACATGGCGAACGCGGCTAAGGTTGTCATGTGCTGTTTCGGATAGGGTTCGGATAAGCTGAACGCCAGCATGGCCCATTTGAATGTCTCTTCATCATTACGGAAGTAATAATATTGAAACATTGCATAACCTATGAATCCAATGGAAGCCTCCGGAGTCATCCCATAATCAAGCGTTAATTCAATCATGGTGAAGGAAGAAGCAAGCCACCCTTCTCGATTGACGTAGAAGCAAGCATTGCTTGAATGATCTAAAGTAGACATTGCGATTCTACGTGCTTCATCAGTCATTGGAGGTAAAAGAGTAAGCGATTCGAGTGAGACCTTCTTGAGTCTATGCCGCAATCGTAACCATTGAAGCGTCAATTGAGCATAACCAGGATCAAATTGATGCTTCACTTTCAGTAACGATAAGGTATGCTGGCCTAAGGAGATCACCTCTTCATGGTTATCATTACTTGCTTCCAACTGCACCTTCATTACGTAGACGTAAGCCTTATCCATATTTGTCGTAGCTTTATCAATCAACAGATGGAATAATTCATTAGCCGTATCAAAATGGGAACATAAATATTCGAGCTCCGCCCTCTCACGGAATACCCGGAAGGTCAGCCCATAATGCGCCTCCCAGCTCTGCTCCTCTAATAATGACGTTGCCTGAAGCATATATTGCAAGGCTGTCTCATGTGCGGTTGTTTGCTTCGCTTTTATCCCTGCCTGTAAGTTCAGCTCTACTAGTTGAAGCCTCTCTTCAGGGCGGTCTAACCATGTAAGTGCCTGATTCAAATGATGGACAGCTTCAAATAGTGTCGTTCCTTCACTTAGCGGGCTGCGGCCTAGCAATAAAAGACCAATCCTCCAATGCAGCTCGGAACGCTCCTCTTTGGAAATAAAAGTATATGCTGCCTGATGAATGCGGTTGTGCTGGAACTTATAATGCGGATATTCCTCCCCGTTAACGGGCTGCAACAAGCGCCCATGTACAGCAACCGCCAACGCATCGTTCAATGTCTCTATCGGTGTCTCCGTAATATCAGCAAGTGTACGTAAATCAAATAGGCTGCCTATAAATGCGGCTCTGCTAAGTGCATATACCGTCTGTTCAGGAAATTGCTGCAATTTACTTGAAAGGTATGAAGCTACGTTATCGGGTACATTCAATTCAGTAATACGCTGGAGATCCCATTTCCAGCTTCGAATATTCTCATCAAATTCCACTCGCTGATCATCTATCAAATCTTGAAGGAATTGCTTAATAAATAACGGGTTTCCATCTGTCTTATGAAGCAGCACGCGCGACAGCTCGTCCAAGTCAGCTGCCTCGTAACGCATAACATCAAGTAGCAGTTGTTTTAAATCGGTGAGTTCAAGCGCTTGTAAAGAAATTCTGCTCATCGCTACGTTGCGGTCAATCAGATGTTTTTCCAGCCTACTGAGCGGGTGCAGCCTTGTAATCTCCCGATTGCGATAGGAAAGCACGATTAGCAGATGAGTCGTTGCTGTATCCTCTATAAGCGAAGTGAGATATTGCAGCGACGTATCATCAGCCCATTGCAAATTATCCAATACCAAGATCAAAGGATGATCCTCATGAGGAAAGAGTTGAATAAATCGGCTCATGATTAATTGAAAGCGATGCTGAGCTTCCAGCGGTGGCAGTGGAGGCACGGAGGGTTGAGGGCCAATCAAGAGTTCAAGCTTAGGAACAAAATCGATCAGCAACTGACCGTAATTGTCCACTGCTTGTAGAATACGCAGCCTCCAAACCTCCACCTGCAGCTTTGTTTCCATCAGCAGCTGACTAACCAACTCTTCTATGACTTGATGCCAGATGCCATAAGGGAGTGAGGTATGTCGGGATTCGAATTTGCCTCTGGCGAAGAAACCATCCAAAGAGACTGTATTTGTAAGGGTCTCCTTCAGAAAGGTTGTTTTGCCGATACCACTCTCCCCGCTAATCCAAACCGTCTCTACGGCACCTTGTGATGCTCGTTGCAGTGCTTCTCTTAAGCTTTGTTGCTCAAGATGTCTTCCATAGAAGCGTCCTGATACCATCCAGCGCTCTGGGATATCCCAGCTTCCTAGTGGAAAAGGCTCAATATGCCCGGATTCTTCTAGACGGGATAGACATTCCTCAAGATCCGATTTAATGCCAAACGCGCTGGCATACCTCGCTTCAGGCATTTTCTCCATGCATTTACCAACAATATCAGAGACCGATAGAGGGATAGTGGGGAACCTGCGGTGCAGAGGCTCAGGTGTATCTGCAAGATGACGATATACAATATCAACAACATCATGCAGCTCAAAGGGGCGGCTGCCCGAGAGACATTCATACAGGATGATCCCCAGCGAATAAAAGTCAGAACGGTAATCCGGTTTGACTCCGGTTCGTCCCGTTTGTTCTGGAGCTATATAAGGAAGCAGAACATCGGGCCGGCCGCCTAACGGTGACAAAGGACTCGTGGTGTTTTCGGTAGAACACATTCTTATATCAATAAATTTCACTTCAAAAGTAATGGGATTGACGATTAGATGAGCGGGGGTTAGTTCATTTAGTGTTATTTTTTCACGATGAATTTGCATAAGACAATCAGCAATAGCTGTAGCGATTCGAATTAGCGCTGGAAGACCCAGTGAATTAACAGGCATACGCAGGATCTGCCCAAGGGTACTCCCCTCTATATCTTTTAAGAGAAGGACTGGTCGGTCCGCCATAATTTCCAAACTGTACGGCTCTATTGCACCACGACCGCAAAGTCGCTTAAGCATGTCATACTCATGACGAAAAGCATCGACCATGGCAGCTCCCGGATATTCTCCTATTGTTGTCTTAGCGATAACTCTTAGGCCGTCCTCTTGACGTAGGAGTCTGTATAACCTGATATCTGCGGTATTATCTATCAGATCTAAGGTTTGGTATCCTGGCAATTCAAACATCAACAGCACTCCCTAATTACAATTAGACAGAATACTCAATCTCACAAAGTAGTTAAAGCCATTATAACATCTGATCTTGCCGTTCTACTCATAAGACATTTCATATTTCGTTAATCCTATCGCGTTCGCGCACAATGCCGCCTGTGTCCGGTCAGTAACCTGCAGCTTCGCTAAAATCTGACTGACATGCTTCTTCACCGTAAATTCACTGATAAAAAGACGTGTGGCAATCACTCTATTGCAAGCACCTTGTCCAAGCTGAATCAGGACTTCCTTCTCTTTTGGTGTCAATTCATCTGTTGGACTGCTGGCGCTCATTCGCATCTTTTCTTCCATTAGACCAGGATCATAGTATTTTCTCCCTTTGTACACCAACTGGATAGCAAACAGTAATTCCTCCGGCAGTGCCTCTTTCAGAACATATCCGTCTACCAATACTTCTTCAGCCCTCAAAAAATCCTCTCTGCTCGCAGAGGAAGTCAACAGTATGAATTTACTAACAATGCCGCGGGTACGTGCTATCTTAATGACATCCAGTCCTGATTCATCAGCAAGCTTAAGATCAATGAGGACAATGTCTGGCTTTGTCTCTTCAATCACATCAAGTGCTTCCGGACCATTCGTAGCTTCACCGGCAAATTGCATATCCGATTGCATTGCAATGACAGATGCCAGCCCTCTTCTAACTAAAGGATGATCATCTACAATGATGATTTTCACAGAAACAGCTCCCTCTAAACCGCATACATTATTTACTTCTTTGTATAAAAAGCTTCAATTGGAGTATTCATTTAAATTTGGCGCATTTCTGATTAAGTATAGTTAAAAGACTACACCGCTTATAGTGAGCGTTGTCATTTCTTTTGTCATATGACAAAATGGATATTTTTACATAAAACGCCTTCATTTAAAAACTGGCGAACCATGGTTATAGAGACCACAATCCGCCTGCTTTCTTGGGAATTTAATTATTATCAATAAAAGAAATGATTTGCACGAGATTACCTGCGACTTGATAAGTTAACCCCAGCATGTAAGTTCCTTTCTCCTCGTTCGATAGGTCAATAGTGAACGCATCCGGATTAGCAGCCCATTCCTTCATATCAAACACAATTTCTTTAGATGTTCTAGTGTTTCTTACCCCAGCCGAATTAGGGATCACTTTGCTGCCATCGAGCCCTTTCACCAGATTGGCCACTTCAACCACAGGTCCCTTAAATTCTCCTACCTCTACCATTTGTGGGTCGGCCAATAAGCTCGTTAGTTTAGTTAATCCTTGTAATGGGGAGAAATCTGTAATTTCATTTCCAGTAATATCAAGTGTCTCTAGGTTCTTCGCGTACTGCAAACCTTCCAAGGATCTGGCTCTTCTGGTTTCGCTAGTTAACGTTGTAAGGTTATACATATCACCTAATGTTAATTCTCCAGTTACGCCCAATGTAGTCTTGATCGAAGCACTTAAATACGGGTCCGCCACAGTAATCACTTGCGTAAGATCTATTTGGACCAAACCTTCGGTTGCTTGTTGCAACGCTGCTACAGCTTCGTCTACTTCACTTTGCGTAACAGAAGAGTTAGCCAACACTGTCTCTGCTATCGAGAGGCTGGACGTAAATGCCGCGATGCTCTCAGGTGTGAGGCCTTCTAGAGAAATTGCTTTAGCCGCTGCAATCGCCTGTTCGAGATCTCTAGTGAATAAGTGATCTCCATTCGCGAAATGTAGTTTGGCTCCACCCCATGTAGCATGGTCAGATCCGTTGCCATTTCCCCCGTCTGTGACGACTAATTTCAGTTCTTTTGCTTCATTAATATCCAATTCGATGAATTTCTGCGGATCTCTCGAACCCATGACCCCACTATCGAATTTCTTCTCTCCATCGACAAACACCTCAAAGCTCACCGAACCAACAGAACCGTACATTTGTCTATCTACACCTACATAGGAAGTGAAATAGTCCGCGTTTTTGTCGCTTAGATTGTATACAATCGTCGAGTTAGAGTGCGCTCCAATTCCTCTTTCATAGGACACTACCTGATTGTTCTCATCTGTTAATCTCAGCGTATTTGCACTAATAGATTTATCCTTCAAAGGTGTAGTATAGCTGTTCTGAGTAGAATTCCAGTCGTAATCCGTCAGATACGTAAAGTCCGTCATGTCTACTACGGCTATAGTTCTAATCTTCGTGGTCGTATTTCCATCACTATCTGTTACTGTGTAAGTGATTGGATACTTTCCAGCCCGGTTGAATTTAACTTGCGCTTGGCCTGTGACCTTCACTTGAGCCGTCAAGTCACCGTCTTCCGAATCCATTGCCGAATAGCTTTCACTGATATCAATCGCTTGACCCACTTTGGTTGAGACAGATTTAGGTATGGTAAGCTCTGGTGTATTGTTCAAGATCATAAACTTCGCATCAGCAAAATCGCCGTGATCTGAAGCATTTCCGTTACCTGCATTATCTAACACCAGCTTCAATTCACTTACATCCTTAACAGGTATCCGCGCAAGCTTGGCTTCTGTACCAAATTTCATCAGTCCGCTGTTATAAACCTCTGCCCCATCGGCAAAGATTTTGAAAATTACACTGGAGTTGCTTTGCTCAGGGATATTTCTATCAACCCCTACATACGTTTCAAAATATTCATAGTTTGCACCCGCCAGATTATACATGATTTCAGAGCTGGCATGGGTTCCTAAGCCCTTAGCGAACTCTTTGACCTCGCCATTTACCAGCAGCTTAATCGGATTGTTAGAGCTAGCCTTATCTTTTCGAACCACATTATAATCCGTTTTTGCCGATTGCCAATCTATATCACTCAGGTATTTACTAGCGCTGTATACAACAATCTTTCTGGCTTGCACAGCGGAGTTCCCATCTGAGTCTGTAACAGAAAACTCGACGTTGTAAGTCCCTGTTTTGCTTGATGTGAATCCATTCGAATGTACTTCAACGGCTCCAATTAAGTTACCATCTTCCGTATCAAAAGCTGTTACATCGCTCAACACATCAAATTCGCTGTTCAGCTTAACGAAGGTTGTCTCTTCCGGTACTGTAATGGTAGGTTTGCTTGAATTATTCGAGAACTTCGCATCCGACCATACCGTATGGTCTGAAGCATTGCCATCCTTAGCATCTGTTGTAACCAGCTTCACCTCTCTTGCGCCAGTCACAGGGATTTTCACAAATTGATGTTCTGTTCCTGCCCGGAAAACATCACTCTCAAATTTCTGTTCTCCATCCACATACACTGCAAAAGTAGCCGAGGAAGGTTTCCCTTTCATGGCTTGATCAATCCCAATGTAGCTTTCAAAGAAGTCGTAACCCTTACCTTCAATATCGTAAACTACCTCAGAGTTGGCATGAACACCAATCCCTTTCGCGTACGTCGCAGCCAACCCTTGGCGAACAAGGGTTATGATTCCTCCGGAAACGGCTTTATCTTTCTTTAATTCACCCCAGCCTACAACGACTGACTTGGCATTGAGATCGGAAATATAGGCGTAGTCGCTCGTTACCGTAACCTGTGTGGTTTTCGTTTCCGTAACCCCTTCGCTTTTCACTTCATATACAATTTCGTAGTTGCCTTTTTGCGTTACATCAACGTTATTGGCTTTCAGAGAGACATCTGCAGTAATATCGTTTCCTAGATAGTTAGCCGCTTTTACATAGCTCATCGGATCAAAGGTTTGATTAAGCTTTAAAGTGAGCTGATCTTCAACAGACAAGGCTGGCTTAAAGGCTTTAACCTGTACGGGCTTCAGTGGGTTCAGCTTTTTATCATAACCGACGATCTTGTACGTATAGTTGATACTCACATCTACATTCTGATCCACAAATTGCTCAGTTCCTGTAAAACCAACTAACACATCATTTCTATACACTTCATATCCTAAAAAGTCTTGCTTAAGCTCTTTATCTATACTGAAACTTAACGTGTTCGTTCTAGCCGTGGTGTTAGGTGTGATATTAACCTTAATGGCCAGATTTTTATCCGCTATTCCAGTTCCCTCATAATTAATCACCGAGTTATTTAAATACCATAACTTTTGCGGTGCCGGATACTTGGCTACTTTCGCTTTTGTCTCAGGATTCACAGTGAAGCCATGTCTGGCAAAATAGCTGCTTAAATCTAATCCCAGTACTTCGGAGGAGAACTCCACCAAATACTGCTGCTTGGAATTGTCACCGTTGGTAAGGGTGACCTTCCGCTCCCGATATAGCTTGGTTAGCTCTGTCCAGTATCCCGGATGTGCCAGCTCCAGCTGCCAATAGGCTCCGAGTTGTGCAAATAAGCCCTGCTGATTCATAACCACTTTATTTTCTTCGAGGACATATTTATAGATATCTGATTCATACGGTATACGATTATCTATCGAATTCGCTGCGACAGACATAAACATAGACACCATATTATTAGTTACTTCGCCATATTCCCGTTCACCCATAGCCAAGCGATGCCCAATTTCGTGATTCAGTCCCCAGCCCGGATAGGCTTTGTTAAAATCACCTAACATGGTTCCTACTGTTCCAAGTTGGATCCCTGTATGATCTCCCGCTGCATACATCGCACCATAAGGCTGCATCAAGCGAATATTCTCACGAATTAGCTTGGCATCATGAATCTCACTACTGCCATCCAAGCCATAGAAGGAAAAAATACTCTTCATCCAGGTGTCATACCCAGTTACGGTGTCCAGCGGGTTATTTCCTTGCGTAATATATTTGTTGTACGCCTCCGTCGCCGTTCCTGTGAAAATAACATGATCGCTGGACATTTCTACCACATCTATGAGTTTACGATCTTGAACATTTGGATGAGCCGCTTTATCTTCGTCCAGTCTTTGTTTGTATGTGATTAAGAAGGTTTTGAATTGTTCTGGATCCGTGGTCTTGGTCATAAAAGGAATCTTTTCTAAACCTTCGAAGCGGATCAATGGCGCTTTCCCTTGTTCCTCAGCTGTATATGGATTGACGATATAAACGGTGCCACCCTTAGTTACCTCATGAGCGTAAGCACTAGTCGTTGCAATTTCAGGTACAGTGATAGTGTTCTTGCCCGCACGCAATTGTACGCCCCTAGCCCAACTATTCCAAGCTCCCTCTTGTTGTGAAAAGATCAAAGAAGGCAATTTATCGCCCGAAGCAGCATCCACATAAACATTGATGGTCTCGCCAGGCATTGCCGCAAGTCCTGTAGGTTGGTTGTTCGTTCCGAAGCCTATTCCCAGGTTTTCCTGCGCATGCTTTTTCATATCTCCACGTTGTTCCGCCTCAATGATGGTGCCTTCGGTTTGAACTTCACCATTCACTAGCTTCTTAGCTAAATCCAAAGAATCTTTCAGGATTGGATAGAGCGGATGTACTTTTGCCGCTTCTTCTAATTCGTTGATTGCTTCGACGCTATTATAAGCAGGCACAACCGCACTCATCGTTCCATCTGTGAAAATGCCATTTACTGCTTCGCTTACTTTATCTTCTGTATAAAATCTAAATTCAGCCGCAAAAGGTCTGTTGATATTAGCTTTCGTGAACTTAAATTTTAATCTTTTAAACTTCGTAGGCTCGAATTTAAACTCCAGAAAATCATTGGTACTAACCGCGGTTCCGCTAGATACAAGTTGGAAGGTCTCTCCTTTACTCGTCTCTGATGCATAGATTTCAAAAGCCTCTGGGAATCCTTTGCGGTTATCTCTAGCTAAAAAAGCTACTCTGTCCAGCACCTCCGCTTGCGCTAGTTCAAACACAACTTCATTCGTGAAGCTTGCATCATTGTTTTTGTTCGTTTCCCAATGCGTAGTGGGCTGGTCATCCAGCATATATTCAGGCTTCGTACCTGGGTAGCTTCCGCCGTTCACCGTTACTTTTGATACGTTTGCATTCGGCATTCTATAAGCTTGGCTATAGGCATTTTCATAGGCTGTTCCATACCCTTTTAGCTTCGAAACCTTGGCTGCCGTTGCCTCTACCTGATGGTTCTCCAAAAGGATCTTTGCATTCTCTATCTCTTCTTTAAACTGCGCATACAGTGGATGTGCCTGCACTTCATTCTCTAAAGCTGTTAATTTCTCTGCCGTATCAAAAGCAGCACTAACTTGGCTCAAGGTATCATCTGTAAATAAATTTTTCATTTTAGCAGAGACACTATCCTCTTTATAAAAAGAAAACTCAGCCGCACTCGCCCAATCTTGGTTCGCTTTTTTGAAGACAAATTTAAGTTTCTTAAAAGCCGTAGGTGCGAACTGAATCTCCACTACATCACCGGTTGAGCCTGTATACTCTCCAGAAGACACGAGCGTAAAATCACCCCCATCGGTAGTGGAACCATAGATCTCAAATTCTTGAGCAAAACCTTTACCTTTCGCACCGGATTGCCTAGCCGCGTATACCATTCTATTTAATTCAGTGGACTCATTGAAAACAAACACAACCTCATTCGTAAACGTTGAACTATTCGGTTTGCCAGTCTCCCAATGCGTGCTCATATCCCCATCCATAGCCTTAGCTATAGGCGAGCCTGAGTAGTTGCCACCGTTATTTGTGATGGATTTAATATTTGCTGGATTCATTCTAAAAACCTCATTATAGGCATTTAGAGCATCCTTGCCGTACAGCTCAAACGGAATAACCGAAGCGTTGCTTAATAAGTTAACCTTACTTTGCGCCACTGTTTTTGTTACATTTACCTTGCTTACCTCACTTGCTAAAGCATAACCTGCCTCACTTGAAAAACTGGCCAATATGGCCGCCGATGTAGCGATCGCAATCATTTTCTTCATCTCTTCTTACCTCCAGATGTCATATGAATCTCTCCAGTGCCCAAAAATGGGCACAAAAAAAACTACCCCAAAAGAGTAGCTTGATTGCGTATAAAGTCGCCTAAAAATTAAGACTTAATTTTTATTAAACCTTAACAAGCATAAACGCCTTCGGCGTCCTTATAAGGACGGTAAGCGTTTAAGCGAGAAATATAAGATATTAAGTATAGTTTTATAACTTATACTTTCTTATATTTTAACAAAAAGCGTTACACACTCTTTGGCAGCTGGCTGACAATAGTTATGATAACCTTAGTCCCTTTAGCTTTGCGTCCCTACATTTCCATAGGTTTGCCTATGAAGTTTCGAATACATTCAAAGAGTAACATAAGCCTAGATCGGATCGCATGATTAATTGGTATGAAATGAATATAGGTAATTGCAATTAGTTTTTCTTATGTGATAGATATTATTTATCGACCATCCCGGAAGAGAAGGGCATCCTTTAGGACTGTAGGTCTACTTAACTACCCGATCCAAACAAACGCCGGAACCAATTCCACACATCGCCCGTGATGGGAATTAATCCGAAACCATGTTCGCCAACTGCGATTACACCATATGCCCATTGTCCGATAGCTATGGCACCCCCAGCGATCCTGCCTATCGCTATCGCACCAAACGCCGTATCCCCTATGGCGATGGCCCCCAACGCTTTTTCCGCGATTGCGATCGCTCCTACAGCCACGCCTGCAATCGCAATCGCTCCCACTGCGAAGCCAAGCCAGCTAAGTGCTATTGCTCCGATCGCTAACCACATTCCCAGTGATATTGCTCCTAAGGATAATACGCCCACGCTTATCGCACCTATGGAAATCAAGCCAACAGCTACATCTCCAATAGCGATTAATCCAACGGCTGTCTTCACACGGGGTTTACCTCCACGGCCATACGCTTGACCTGAGTATCGCCCTAGATTACTGCGTATACTGATGACCGGAAATGAGGGAGAAGGCCATTGATAATCAATCTCTCGTCCATCAAAGCCCCTAGAATCCGCCCAGCGCGTTACAAATTGATGCCATTTCATATCCATCCCGTCCCCCTTTTCAAATTACCTAAATTATACAACCCCGGGGGTTGGCTGTACTCAGACTCTGACCTGAAATTCATCTCATCCTCTGGACGGATATATACTCATTAGGATTACTGTTTGGGAATAGGATCAGGCTTTCCAAATAAATAGCCCTGAAACAACTGATAACCACTCTGCTTAAGCCATTCAAAGTCCTCTCTAAACTCCACACCTTCTGCTAAAGGAACGGATTGGATTTCTAAAGCTTTTTCTAAAAATTGCTTTGCTATTTTCTGTTTGTTCAGATCGCTGGACACACCCTGAACATATTTCATATCCAGCTTCATGTAATGGGGTTTAAGCTCCAATAACATCTCGATCGTGCTGAAGCCCTCACCAACATCATCTAAAGCGTATTCAAATCCCCGATCCTTGTAATATGTCAAAATAGCTTTCAAATGAGCGAGATCATCCACTTTCTCCGTCTCAACAACTTCAAAGACAAAAAGAGAAGGATCGACGCCTAATTGATTGGCCAGTTCAACGGTTGATCTTAAGCAGAACTCTGGAGCGTAGATCGACGTTGGGATAAAATTAATAAACGTTTTTTTATTTAAGGGTGCAGCATATTTTACAGCCGTCATTCTACATAACCGGTCTAAAGCATATAAACGCCCACGATTCCGTGCCGCCGCAAAAATCTCATTAGGATAGATAAGAGATCCGTCTTCTTTTTTAAATCTGGATAGGAGCTCGTATGCAAAAATCTCTTCCCTTACGTTCACAATCGGTTGGAAGTAGCAAGTAACAAGACCCTTAGTGATAACCTCATCAATCCACTCCATATCAAGTACAGTGGGTAATTCGGATAGAGGTCTCCATGTTTGGTCATCTATACGGAATTCAACCTGCTCCGACTCCATATGGTCATTACAGAAATCCAGAAAATCCCGCACCCCAGCCTCCTTAACTGTAATCACATTTTCTTCCACCTTATGTATCGTATTACTTCTACTCAAGTGATGAATAACCTCAGGTAAAACCCTAAGATTAAGCTCACCATGAGCCTTGATTTCAAAATTCAGATCTCTTACTACACAATGATTACAAGCCACATTCATAACCCCTTTAATAATCGATTCTCTGAATCCCGGAACGGCTCTTCTCAATCGAAATCCGTATACTCCAGTAAATACGCCGGGTCTAACACGGTGATCTGCTGATGTTGAATCTCAATAATCTTTTGCTCTTGCAGATCTTTAAGCACAAGGGTAGCCGTCTCCCTTAACGTTCCGATCATATCACGCGCTCTCGCATCATGAAATTTCATTTCATGTAATAACCGATTCAATAAAAATAAACGGTCCATTTGCAGCAGCATCAATTGCTCCTTAATCAACGGGTAATCGGCAAGCATCTGCTTAAAAGGCTCATGTTTAATCTCAAATAATACAGTATCATTCATAGCCACCGCAGCAGCACTGTTATATTGGAGGGATGGATCACTTCCAGATCGCCATAATCCCCGAATAGATAATGTAGGCATGATCCACATTCCATAGTTTTGTATGCCAACATACTGATAATAAATCATCATCCTGTTATATTCTATCGTAACGTTGTCACATAGGCTTGATGCCAATACGAATTACAAAGGAGATCCATTCATGAAATTCCGAATTCCCTTTTACAGCTTGAAGGGAACAGACATTTTAGAGCAATTAGAGCAAAGAGGATGTATCGTTTATAAATAACAAAAAAAGCCTCCAATTAAAGAAGCTTTTCACTCAAATCCATAATATGCGTAACGCGATTTCTCCCCTGTTCTTTAGAAACGTAAAGCGCTTGATCAGCTTTTTCCAGAAGAGTGATGTCTGTATCGGTTGCTTCAAAGGTAGCTATGCCAATGCTTACCGTAATGCTGCCAATCTCCCAAGTGGAGCTGGCTATGAATTGTCGTAAACTCTCAGCTATAGCCGTGGCATCCGATGAATCTGTATTAGGCAGCAGAAGGATAAACTCCTCACCACCATACCTAGCTACGATATCTTCTTTACGAGATTGGGACTTCAGGATACTCGCCAATTTCTCCAGGACATAATCACCCATCTGATGACCGTAGGTGTCATTCACATTTTTAAAGTGATCAATATCTAGAATACATAATGAAAAAGGCGCCTGATCACGGTGATACGCTGCAATCTGCTCTTCCAGCTTTTCTTGCAGGAACCTTCTATTCTTTAATCCAGTAAGCTTGTCTGTAGTAGATAGCTCTACTAAAACGGCATTCATCTCCAGTAACTCAGCTTGCTTTTGCTCGATTTCCAGGTGAATTTGTTTGAGCTTTGCAAGCGCCTGATCTTTTTCCCAATAAGCCTCTTCTATTTGCTTCTTCGCAGATCGTAGCTCTAGCTCATAATCAATACGTTTGCCCATCTGTACGAGAATACAATCAATGACCTCTACACCTTCACACTCAAGGCGTCTGCCATTTAACAAGTAAGGCACGGCTTGCCCCTTGCTGTCCTTCAAATTGATAAATAGCTCTTCTACATGTCCATTCAGATTGATAAAAGGATAGAAGTATGAATGAAAAATAAGCTTGTTTGCCGTAGACATGATAGATTCAAAATGTTTATTTACCAAATCAACCTGCTGATATCCCATCCCATCCAAAAAGGTTTGATTCACATCGAGGATCATTCCTTCATGGGTAATGGAAACATATCCGCATGGCGCATATTTTAACCGGTCATCCATTGTCTAAATATCCTTTCAACACCATAATCTTCTCCATCTCACCCAAGATACTCATTAATCAAAGTAATGGTCTCCTGGGGATGGCTAATATGTGGATAATGGCCCTTGGCCTCCATTAACCGGAACGTACTATTATTCATATGTCTATGTAAATATTCTCCTACTTCTATAGGAACGATACTATCATCCGAGCATTGCAATATGAGGGTAGGCACTGTCGCTTTAGGCAGATCTTCTCGATGATCCGAAAAAAATGTAACTTCCGCAAATTCTCTAGCGATAATAGGGTCGGCCGAAATAAAACTTCGTTCCAGCTGTTTAGTCAACATCGGGTCAGGGTTATTCATCGCAAGTGGAGCCATAAAGCTAGCCCAGCCCGCGAAATTCATCTCCATCATATCCAGAAGCTCAGTAATATCACTTTTTTCAAAGCCCCCGAAATAAGCATCTCCCTCATTTAAATAACGTGGGGAAGGTCCGATCATAATCATTTTATCAAAATAATCCGGCCGCTCGATTGAAGCAAGCAAACCGATCATAGAGCTAATAGAATGACCTATAAAAATAAGATCCTTGAGTTCAAATGTTTCGATGACATCTAGTACATCCTGTACATAACCATGGAGAGTATGATATTTATCCGATGTATAGGCGCTTAAATCTGAATGGCCTGAGCCTACATAATCAAATAGAACGATTCGATACTTTTTCTCAAATGATGGCGTGATAAACTGCCACATGCTTTGATCACACCCAAATCCATGCGCAAAAAGGATAGTTTTTTCTCCTGCTCCAATGACTTTTACATGATTCCGCACCATAACATCGTTCATTTCATATAACTCCTCTATAGTTAGCATTCTCTCTATTTTGCAGGGTTCCCCTGGAAATATCAAGCGTAGAAAAAACTCCGCTAGATTAATCTCTAGCGGAGTTTTATGTAGCCTCCCGTTTGGGTCATCATTTGGCAAAATGGTAGCGTGCTGGGGCACCCCTGCGTTCAATCCGATAACATTTTGCCCCAAAAAATTGGTTAGAGGACCCAGAAGACCTTAAATGCGCCATTATTCCACATTTGAATTGCTATCGGACTCCACTGCAGCTATTGGCGCGAAAACACAAAATATGGGCCGATTTATATGAAATAGCGTCTCTGGAGTCCGAATCCCTTCTCAAAAGGCTGAAAATTTGCGAATAACGTCATCTGGGTCCGTAAGACTCCTTGGATAAACTGTTGAGGCAGAGGTAGACAACCAACATTTAGAATGCAGAAGTCCAACCCGCATCAGCAGCGATGATAGCTCCGTTTACAAAACTGGAATCATCCGAAGCCAGGAATAACGCAACTTGTGCGATTTCTTCAGGTGTACCTACACGAGGGATCACAGCCTGTGTTAATTGCGTACGGCTCACGCCGAATTCATTTATATTTTTCATTGAAGCACTGATGTTTGTGGCAGTAGCTCCTGGTGCGATAGCATTACAACGAATCCCTTTGTTGGCATACATAAAAGCTGTGTTTTTCGTCAAGCCTACTACAGCATGTTTAGAGGCAGTATAAGTTGCTCCCGCATGGGCACCACTTACGCCACCTGTAGAAGCGGTATTAACGATAACCCCTTTTCCTTTTTCCAGAAAAATAGGCAGCGCTTTACGAGTGGACCGCATTACACTTTTGGTATTGATATCAAAGATAAGATCCCATCGTTCATCTGTAATATCACCAACTGGCTCAAAGCCATCCATAATCCCTGCGTTATTCACTAAAATATCTAGCGTGCCATATTCTTTTACAGCGGTATCAATCATGCTATCAATATCTCCAACCAGGGCAACATTTACTTTCAGTGCCTTAGCTACTCCACCGTTACTATTGATCCCTGCGGCTACTTGTTCAGCACCTTCTAGGTTCAGATCGGCTACAATCACTTTTGCCCCTTCTTTAGCGTACAACTCTGCGATAGATTTCCCCATACCCGATGCCGCCCCAGTAACCACTGCAACTCTGTCTTGAAGTTTCATGTTGGAAGTCTCCTTTACGTTTATCTATAATGTAAATATCAATATATAAAATCTCTTTAACGCTTAAAATTTATACTACTCAAGTTTAATCCTCTAAAATTTAACTATCAATATACAAATGAGACACCAAATGTTCATAAATATATATAACGTGGGATTCTGTTCAAATAGGATTAGAAAATAGACAGTTAGGTGGTCTTCTGTTGCTTAAAAATAATCGGAGAACTAGCAAATCGCGTAAAGAGCTTAAAAACGCATTGATATTACTCATGGAAAAAAAGAATTTCCGCACCATTACGATAACCGATATCGTTACCCTTGCCGATTTAAACCGCGGAACCTTCTATAAACATTATCAAACCAAAGAAGAACTTCTAAATGAGCTAATTGATGATGTGTTGGAGGATTTAATTAAGGCTTATAAAGAACCCTATCTTCATACCGATAAATTTATAGTTAGTGAGCTGACCACCTCGAGCATCAAGATTTTTGAACATGTGGTCTCTTACTCTAATTTTTATACCATCATTATAAATTCCAATGTTCTGCCAGGGTTCCAAAATAGGATTTGCGACCTCTTAAAGGAGCTCACCAAGCGGGACTTAGTCGCAGTTAATAACACTAATACCAATGTAAATATCGAATTGTTTTCCAGTTATACCGCCTATGCTCTATTTGGATTAATCATAGAGTGGGTAAAAGGCGGATTTAAATATACAGCTAACCATATGGCAGAGCAGCTGATTGAAATTCTGTCTTTTAATTCACATAATGTGATCATCAACACTTCAAATCAACCGATTAAACAGAATTCCATCCCTGTTAACGGCGACTAATTTATCTCAAACTAAAAAAAGCCACTCCAAAATGCTGGAGTGGCTTTTGAATGCAATTTATAACCTAAGGTCTTCTGTTTCCACCACCACCGCCACCTGGACCTTGATTAGTGTTTGCGGTTGTTACTCCGGATTCATTTAGCCAAGTTACGCTGCTTGTAATTTCGAACGCTACTACTTTTGTTCCTCCTGTATATTCACCATCCGTATACAGTCCGTTCGCTTCACTACCAGTCGAGGTACCTCCCGAGTAGAGGGTGTAAGAACCGCCGTCCTTCAGATCCGGTGAACTAATCACCACCGTTTGATAGCTCTTCGAAGGAGCAAAGGTCAGGATCGAGTTACCTTCGCTGTCCTCTAGATGAACCAATGTTCCAGCCTCCTGGGTCTGAGGGAAAGTCATGCTGACTGCATGTTGGCTAGAGGTGTCAGACGGTGCTTGTGCCATGCCCGAACTTCCCGCAGCCACCAAAGTTCCTCCACTCTGTTCAAAGCTACCGTCGAAATCAAGTGCACCGTTACCGCTATTGGTAGGTCCATTAACAATAACCGTGCCACCCGACATTGTGATGGAGCCGTTCGAATCCAGCCCGTCACCTGAAGCATCGACCGTTAGTGTTCCTCCACTAATCGTTAGCATATTGCTAGCAGAATCGCTGAATTGATCCTGCTCCTGAGGGCCGCCGCCTACAGTCGCCTCATCGTTACCTCCTGCTACATTCACTCCATCATCAGAAGCAACCACATGAGCTTCGCCACCGGAAATCTCGATGTTTGCTCCTTCAATCCCTTCGTAGCTCTTCGTAATATCAATTTTACCACCAGATATCGCCACCAAAGCATCCGCATGGATTCCATCGTCGCCAGTTTTGATGTTGAATTCTCCATCAGCTATAGCAATGTTACTGTTGCTGTGCACTGCATCATCAGCAGAATCGATGGTAAAGGTTCCGTTATTTAAGCTTATATCTCCTCCAGCCTTCAAGCCTTTAGTACTTGGTGTTTCAGATTCTGTAGTTGTTGCCGTTGTTGCCGTTGTTGATGCTTCCGTTGTTGGTATCTCCGGTTTTGTTTCTGGCATCGTCTCTGGTTTGGTTTCAGATGTTGAGGTTCCTGTTGTTCCTGTGGCTCCTGGTGCTTGATCCCCTGTTCCCTGACCTCGGCCACCTCTCATGCCCATACCTTGCCCTTGATCACCTGTTTTCACTTCACCCTTCTCGTTGCCCCCACCCGTAACTAAGGTGTATGTTCCGCCATCTATTACAAGTGAAGTCTCAGCTTGAATTCCATCATTACCAGCCGTAATATCAAATGTTCCTGCTGCTATTGCTATGAAGCCTTTGTCCGTCTCAGTATCGTTGGTTGATTTCATTCCATCGCCTTCTGCCGTTATGCTGATATTTCCGTCTTTTACAGCGACAAGATCTTTACCTACAATCCCGTCATCGGCAGCCTTAATTTCAATAGTGCCACCCATAATTTTCAGATCGTCCTTGCTCGTAATTCCGTCATTATAGTTAGCGGAAACAGACAGCTTCCCGGTCCCATTAATCATTAAATCCGCTTTACTGAAGATAGCCGCACTCGGTTCATCTGTAGTTTCATCGGCATACACGTAAGTTGCTCCATCAGATACGGAGTTCTCCGTCCCGTCTTCCAAGGTAATGATCACTTTCCCCGCTTCTTTAATATCAATTGCTGCACTATCGCTATTCGTGATGTTCACACCGTTCAGTACCAAGTGCACAGTACCTTCATCCTGATTATTAACTACAATCTGTCCATCACTCAGCTTACCAGACAGCACATAAGTTCCTGCTGCAGTAATTGTCACTGAGCCATCCTTGGACTCAGCCCCGGTGCCGTCAACAAGCGCACTTGTTCCAGCCAAAGCAATTTCCGTCGATTGGTCAGCCGTCCAAGTTGTATTAGAATCCTCTTCATCGAACGTCACCAGATCGGACAATTTGGCGCTTGCCAGTTGTACTCCCGTAGCAGCCCCATTCTGAGTTATCGTTGTTCCCGAGGCTGCTACTGTACCCGCCGCCGCTTCAGACTGTGTTGTTGTGGCATTGGTACTGCAAGCCGACATAAGTAATGCACACAATAGCAAGATTCCTACTTTACTTCCGGTTATATATTTATCCATTTTTCATCCATCCTTTCGTTATCTTAATAGTCATTAGCAGTTGGAGTCATGGTCAGAGACAGGTCTAAATTACCGTTCCGGGTACGAATCGCATCCAAAAATTCCTTCTGGTTTACAGCCTCACCCAGCGTTACAGCGTAGACCAGTTCATATAAACTGCCAAGCTCAGTCGTTCTAATCTTTTTAAGCTCATACCCAACGTTATATTTATTGAATACTTCAGCGAAGGCTTCCTCATATCCCAGACTCTCCGGGATGGTTACCTTTAATGTTTTTTGCGACGTTGTTCTTACACCAAAGTTAGTCCGGTTAAGGATAAACATAAGGGCGCATAGGATAAGTGTGAAAAAAACTGCATATCCAAAGGAACCCACTCCACAGGCAAGTCCAGAAGCCATGGTGAACAGAACAAATGTGATATCCTTCGGATCGCCCGGCGCACTTCTAAACCGAATGATGGAGAACGCCCCGGCAAGACTGAAAGCTCTGGCAACATTACTTCCGATAAGCAAAATGATGATGGCCACAATTACGGGCAGCAGTACCATTGTTAGTGTGAAGCTTTGCGAATAGCCGCTTGCATTGGTCTTCATATAGGTGTAGCTAATGATCCCGCCAAGAGCAATAGCTATAAAAATAGTTAGCAGTGCGTTGGTAAACGTTAACTCTGTACTAGTTGCTACGGTAAATAATGAATCAAGCATAGAGGGCACTCTCCCGTTCTGTTTTACTGTTCTTCAGCATTTTTTTATATTCGTTGCCGTACTTGGAGAAGCTTGTACGGTACATTTGATGCTCTGAGAGCATTTTGGCCAGCCAGACCGGAATCGTGTTCTCAGCCTTTACTTCCATAAGCCACTGCCCCGGCTCCAGCAAGGGTTCGCCATGAACACCGTGCTCCATCTTCAGATCGTACCGGCGGCTGCGAATATTTGTATCGAATGTAATTCTTAGATCGCGATTGTTTTTACAGAACAACGCTTTTCGGTCATAAGACAGATACACCTTGGGCTGCAAATCATAGCGTGTCAGAAAATATTTGATCTCTTCAATCACCTGTTTATTCATGTAATCCTTGAATTCCGGTTCCATACCGGTGGCGACAAAATCATAAGCCTCGTTTAATTTGAGAGACGTTCTTCTTTTATTAACAAGACCAAATACCTTCTTTTTGATTTCCAGATACACCTTCGTATCTTGATTTGGAACACCGTATGCTCTTAAACGAAGCTTCTCTTTGTACTTGGGCTTCGCAAGACTGTTACGAATCAGGGTGTTGTGCTCCGTGTCATAATATAAGTTGGTTATGGAGTAAAACTCATGTTGCTTGTTGAAATCGTCTAGTTCCATGTATTCAAGCAATTGGTTATAAAATTTATAGTAGGCTTCGTTGTCCAACAAATATTTGTTCTCATAACGGTTGAATACCTCAATCGCCATATGTGATCAATCCTTTCTGTTTATCGTTGTCTCGTGTGCTTATGAATGTATCTTAGATCCCAAACCTTTAATGAATCTTAAATGGTTTTACAAATTATTGATTATCTTTTACATTCCCTTAACACAGGTGTAAATCGTAACTGCGGTGAATGTTGTTCTTCGGGCGCTGTTGTCTGCAGATTTCTTGATTTCAAACTGCTGTTCGCAGTCACTTCTATCTCAACCTTCATTAAGGTTCAATAAAGGTAATCCTGATATAATGACCTCAATAACAAATACTGGTTCTATGTAGGGGATGGCAAAACCATGAGAATATTAATAGTAGAAGACGAGCTTCATCTCGCTGAAGCCTTAACTCAAATATTAAAAAAACATAATTATTCGGTGGATGCAGTCCATGACGGCAGGTCGGGTCTAGATTACGCACTGAGTGGAATCTATGATTTGCTGCTGCTCGACATCATGCTGCCTGAAATGGATGGGGTCAGCGTCCTCAAGACGCTGCGAAAAAAGGGGATACCCACTCCCGTTATCCTGCTTACCGCAAAGGGTGAAATTACAGATATGGTTACTGGGCTGGACTATGGGGCTGACGATTATATCGCCAAACCTTTTTCCTCGGAGATCTTATTGGCAAGAATAAGGGCTGTACTAAGACGTAAAGGCGAGGTGATACCGGATGATGCTTTAAAGTTCGGGGATATTGAACTGAATACATCCAATCTGAAGCTTACCGTGGGTGGCAAAGAGATCAAGCTCAATCTAAAGGAATGCGAGCTATTGGAGCTTCTGATCTTGAGGAAACAAGCTGTAACCTCCAAAGAACAAATTATTGAGAAGCTGTGGGGCTTTGATTCAGATGCTGAGCACAATAATGTAGAGGTGTATATTTCTTTTTTGAGAAAAAAACTGACCTTCTTAAATTCGACCGTACGCATTAGTACGATCAGAAACGTAGGGTATGTATTAGAGGTGACGACCTGATGTTCACGAAGCTCAGAAATCGGTTTCTTATTGTTAACTTAGTCACCATCTCGGTGATCATGCTTGTGGCCTTCATCTCCATATATGTAATTACGTACCGGGATGTCCAAAACGATATTCAGATGGATCTTCACAGAATCATGGAAAACTACAAGTCCCCCGGTGGTGACACAGGACGATTAGGCAATACCAAAGGGGGAGCCACGTTACCACGTGTGGATAATAAACGTACGGATAACGGAACACCTCCTCCAGAACGCTCAATCTCATTTATGCTGAAAATAGATACAGCGTCCAACCTTACGGGGAAAGATTCCAAATTTACTATGGACGATGAATTTTATAATACGGCTCTGCAAGAAGCACTAAGCGCCGGTAAAGATACCGGAAGGTTCACCTTGGATAGCAGCAAATGGATCTTCAACATCCAGCATACGAATGATGGGGCGATGCTTGTATTTCTGGACATCACTGCAGAGCAAAAAATCCTCACCAATCTAATCTATACCTTCTCTGTAGTTGGCTCAGTGATGCTGATTATCTTGTACTTCGCTAGCCGCTTTTTTGCTAATCGTTCAATTGCGCCGGTAAAGGAGGCTTTTGAGAAACAGAAACAATTTATTGCGGATGCTTCCCATGAGTTAAAGACGCCGTTGACTATTATTAACACCAATGCGGATGTTCTCCTGTCCAACAGTGATGACACCATTCACAATCAGTCCAAGTGGCTGCACTATATCAAGTCGGAAACAGAAAGAATGACCAGCCTGACCAATGATCTGTTGTACCTGACCGAGATGGACGATTCCAGATCGAGAATGATTTATTCGAAATTCAATCTGAGCGACGTGGTTGAAAATATCATTTTAACGATGGAAGCTGTAATCTTTGAGAAGCATATCTCCCTTGAATATGACATCGAGCCTGATCTGACAGTGCTAGGCAATAGTGAACAGATCAAACAAGTGATTATGATCCTCTTGGACAATGCTGTAAAATATTCGAACCCTAAAGGTTCAGTCACCTTATCCCTTAAAAAACAACATAATGACATGGTGTTAGCGGTCACCAATACGGGGGAGGGCATTGCGCCGGAGCACTTAGCAAGAATCTTTGACCGATTCTACCGTACAAATGCTTCCCGGGCGCGTAAACAAGGGGGATATGGCCTAGGGCTGGCGATTGCCAAATCGATTATTGAACAGCATAAGGGAAAAATTTATGCCAAAAGTTTTGTCGGCGAGTCCACCACGTTTTACGTACATCTTTCATAACTACCAAGTAAAAAAGACTCAGACCCTGTTATCTCAAAGGTTTGAGTCTTTTTATTTACTTTACACTTCGCCCCAATAAATTTCGGTATTATAATCAAAAAACACTTGCCCACCCTGATTATTTCGTTCAAAAATATTCCGCAGCTCAGCCATCATATTCTCATAGCTTGGATCTCCGGGGACCGGAGTGTAGGAAGACGATCGAAGACGACCGCTTAAGCCCTCCAAATCAAATACCTGCTGATTGCTAAAATGCGCTACTTGCATCTGTCCTTTCTTGAAAAAGGAACTAAGAATCTCAGGGGTAATGTTCTTATGATTAACTTGAGTGTAGTTCGTCCCGAAGGTCTGCAGCAGCTGCTCATATTCCTCCAGAAATGGGGTACCGTAAGTAAGCCGGGAATTCCATATCAGAATAACTTTTCCACCCGGTTTTAGAATCCGCTTGAATTCCAATTGCGTTGCGTCCCTATCAAACCAGTGAAACGCTTGGGCGCATACGATAAAGTCCATGGACTGGTCGGATAATTCTGTATGTTCAGCAGACCCCGGCGATACAGAGAAATGGTTATCCTTTGCGAAATTCTCTTCCGCAGCTCTACGCATTTCCGGATTGGGTTCAACGGCAGTCACACGACTCCCGCGCTCCAGAAGTAATGCTGAGAAGATTCCTGTTCCTGCACCAATATCAGCAATATCACAATTTGGTTGGAGCCCAATAGTATTGTACAAATAATCAATGGCTTCTCCAGGATAGCTCGGCCGATATTTTACATACGAATCCACCCGATTAGAAAATATTTCTTTGCTATTCATCCTTCGTCTCCTCCTAGGCGCTCAGGTTCATAATCACTTAATTTACCTTGGTAAACCAAACGCAGCCGATCACTTTGGCGAAAATCATCCGGAGTAACGAGTGCGGGCAGCTTATCCCATAACTTAATGCCCGACCGCTCTAGAATTTCCGCTACAAATTGCGAACAAAAATAAGAGTTGCTGAATTCGACAGGCTCCTTCAGGGCAATGCCAATTACGCCGAGAATATTATAGAGATACTTTTGACGGCTTCGGATAAAGACTTGCAAGACCCGCTCCATTTTCTCCACTTCGCGGGCTGTAACTTGAAGTTCATATAGGACACATGTTGTATTAGGGTATTTGCTGAACGTACCTGTCTTAATATCCTCCTTCACAAACCCTCCATTCAGGGGGTTGCTCGGATGCTTTCTGCCAAAGCTATACAGCTCGGAAAGCTCCCGATTAAAGGAGATCGAGGCATGATTATAGGGTGCTTTTGTATAGCCTTGAATGAGCTTCGTAAAAAGCGTCCCGGTATTCGTCAGTAATATAAAGACCGATGGATCTGCTGCCATTTACAATTTTCCCCTTATCAAGTTTGAGCGTTTCCTTCATAATAACATATGAACCCATTAATGGAATCTACTCTAGGACAAGTTGGTGATCAGTTATCGACCGCTCTTTATTAACTATAATTCTTATCTTTGCGGCCTTATCGGCCATTCACTTGATGTATGTAGTTATAGGGAAGCTACAGCCAAATAAGGATTATACGGGCATTGGCTTTCGTATCAAGACGTGGTGGGGAATGCTTTTTATCTTTTGCCTAGCTACCCTATTTAATCCCGTCGTCTCTCTGCTGTCTCTCATGGTGCTCTGCTTCTTTGCACTGAAGGAGTATTTCTCTATGATGAAATCACGAAAATCCGACCGCAGGCTATTTCTGTGGGCTTACTTATCCATCCCGTTGCAGTTCTACTGGATTTATATCGAGTGGTACGGAATGTTTATTGTCTTCATCCCGGTTTATGTATTCTTGCTCCTACCGCTGCCCAGAATGATTAATAAAGGCACGGTTGGTTTTATGCGTAGTGTCAGCTCCACCCAATGGGGGCTTATGCTGATGGTATTCGGACTTAGCCACTTGGCCTACTTTCAATTTGCTACACCGGAGTATGGAGCGGGGCTTGTACTTTTTCTAGTAGTGCTAACGCAGCTCAATGATGTGGTCCACTATCTCGCATCACTTTATGTAGGGAAGCGGAAAATAGTTCCCACCGCCAATCCGTATTTGACTTGGGAGGGTTTCGCTTTCGCATTTGTCATCACGACAGGAGTTTCCTACCTAATCTATCCCTACCTGACACCGCTCAACCCAATCTTCGGGTTACTGTCAGGCATGTTGATCAGCTTGAGCGGCTTCTTTGGCAGTTTAACGGTTTCCGTGTTAAAGCGGGATCTGCTAATCGGCGATGGCGATAAATTCGTGGCATTGAAGCAAAGCCATTTAAGCCGGATCGATAGCTTAACCTACACTTCACCGGTCTTTTTTCATGTCATTCGTTATTTTTTCGACTTCATGTAGATCATCTGATGGGGAGCATGAATCAGCCCTTCCATGAATGATTATGCAGTATCTTCACCATTTGTTCTTGCTGGCTGGCGAACTGCTTATATCGATGTCCGTTGGCGCCCGAGGGGTGGGGAAATCCCCATAAGCAGCGTTGTTTATCAAGCTCACCTGCGGACACAAGGAGTTGAAGTATACTTTCCACTGTTTTTCCTAAGGGAATAATTAAGGCCCGGCTCAGGATGTTCAGCTCCTCACGCAAGGAAGATAATGCCTGCGCCCTGAGGAGTGAATTTGAAAGTAGCTTGGGCTGGGCCCCACTATAATTTTTCTTATCCACGAACACGGGAAAACGCAATAAAGAGCTAGTGTGCAGGATCGTCTGCTGCTGAAATAGTTCTTCACAAGAGGTTAGGTTCAAGTGTTGATGCAGTTTAAGTGTATCTAACATATGAATTAACGTGTTCCGCATGGAGCCTGCGAATCTGGCCGCTTCCTTCGCTGTCCTACATACCTCTTCATCTGACAAACCAGCTTCCAGACTTATGATCGCTTCTTGTATCGCTATGCCCATTTGTGTGAACCCGGGCGTTAACCCTATAATGATCACCTTAGCAGAAGGATTAATGTACTCATTATGGGGGGCATAATACATTTCCACCTTGCCATTACGCTCCATTAGAAGCTTATCCACCTGCAGATCCTCTTTAGTTAGCACTGTACCCTTCGGGAGTGAGAGGATCGCCGATTTATACTGTTGCAGATAGGTAGAGAGGAGCATATCATCTGCCTCACAGGTCTCTATTTGTTATCGAACCACTCACCAGTCGGCCTTCGTACCAGACGGCTTGGCGCTGCGCTCTTCGGGCTACTGCTTCAGCTGAACAGCTGGCATGCAGCAGCACAAAGCTAGCAGTGTCGCCAACCTTTGGCCATACCTGCTCGCCTTTTGGATCAAGGGGTGTTAATCCTCCTGTTATAAATCTGAGAGATTGAGATAATGCCAATTCATCATTGCAGCCGTACAACTCCGCGTAACGCCCTGCCTTCTCCAGTTGATCTCCATTTCCAAAAGGGGACCAGTGATCGGTAAGGCTATCTGTTGCCAGCTTCACTTTTACCCCTTGGCTGTGCAGCATCGGAAGTGGCATCATCATTCTTCCAATAGGCACTGTGGATGCAATAGTCATACCCAGTGATGCCATCCGTTTAGCTACCTCTTCTGCCTCTTGCTGCTGAGCTCCTGCGAACCAGAACGCATGACTGACCGTGACCTTTCCTTGCAAGCCAGCTTCTTCCGTCAGATCAGCTAACCGCGTCAGTGTTTTCTTTCCCGCTTCTTTTCCATCATGTAAATGAATATCAATGCCGGCATTACTCATCACTGCTAATTCCACCATCGTCTGAAGTGACTTCTCGATATCTCCATCCACCGTATAAGGATCTACTCCACCTACAAAGGTTGCTCCCTCTACCAGAGATTGTTTTACCAGTTGCACAGAATCCGAGCGCAGCAGGCCATGTTGCGGAAACGCCACAATTTCAGATGAAATTTTGCCCGCGAATGCATTTAATGCTTGTACAGTCGCTTCTAATCGTTGCAAGCCGCTGACAGGCTCAATATTGCAATGGCTGCGCACATGTGTGGCACCAAACCCCTGAATAAGCGTCAGGATGCTCTCTGCTTGTTGTCTCGCCATGGGCAGCAGCTTAGGCAATAATACCTTTTCTTCCTCAATCCGTTCGAAAACACTGGACGCAGGCTTTACCGCTCTCCAAGGTCCATCGAAATACGTTTTATCTAAATGGATATGTGCTTCTTCGAAAGAAGGCAGCATCAACAACTCTTTACAGTCATATTTCGGGAGCTGGCTCTGAAGCTCGATGTCTGCTCCAACAACTTCTGAAATCTTATCCCCGTCAATGCGGAGATGACAAACCTTCGTATTCGTACCCGCTACTTGCCCATCCTCAATAACATAACCTTGTTCTAATCTTATATTGGTTAACCAGTAAGAAGCATTCAACATGCTACCCCATCCTTTTCTCAACAATTTATATAGGTACGGACCGCTTTACTCTAAATGTTACCATAGCCCTTGCCATATAAAAAATGATTGAGAAATTTCAATAGCTACAGATCAATCTGACCCCGATGTTTGACTCTGGATCTAGCTTCTCTACTATAACTAACTTCCTTGTTCAGCAGTTCATCTATCCGCAGACACTTCAGACCCTTTTTATCCATTTCTTTTAAGACTTCTTCTAATCCAGTGATCATATTCAAGGGCGCTTCTTCATCTGCCCACGGTGTATCTCCGCTGTCGTGTAGAACAATGATTGAGCCTGGTTTTATTTTTTTTATTAAGGCATCCTTTAATTGTTCTGCACTCAGTGACGCTTTCCAATCTCCGACCATAACAGACCACAATACGATTCGATAAGATTCTCTTAGCAAAAAGAAATCCCCTAGATTGAGAAGCCCCCAAGGTGGGCGGTAAAAGATAGGCCGCTCTCCTGTAATTCGCTCAACAATGTCTGCTGTGCGATCTACTTGCTTCCGTCTATTGGTCCAGGGGAACTGGATCCAGTTGGGTGTATGAGTATAATTATGAATGCCGATTTGGTGCCCTTCTCTGTGCATACGCTCGATCAGTTCCGGATATTTCTGCGCTTTTTTGCCCAATACGAAGAAGGTCGCCTTTATGCCATGCTCTTTTAATAGATCTAGAAGTTCAGGTGTATAACAAGGATCCGGACCGTCATCGAACGTAAACGCAATTTCTTTCTCTGCACCTACCTCCGAGTGAACCCCCCATCCCAATATTCGGGTAAGCGCAAAAGGAACGATCATATAAAGAACAATCACATCCACTGCTAAAATTATGAAGGCCCACATTAGGAAGCCGCCTCTGTCTTACGCGGGGCAAACCGCGCTTTCAAGGACTGCTTGCTAAGCACAAGCATCATGGGAGATAACTTCTCTGTGCTGTCCTCTACACGATGTTTCCCTTCCGGATGCAGCATGCGAAGTAAAAAACGAAGGTATATCCCGAACCAGTGCCGCTGCCATTTGGACTTGATAGGACGCTGCTCAAACCCTATTCCATGAATAATCCCCCGGTGAAGCAGTGTAATCCCGGTTAGCGCGTTTACTTTGCTTAGTTCCGGATTGCTGTCTAGATCACGACTGATCTCCTTCATAGCCTCGCGAAGCATACGTGCCGTACGAATTCCGGCCCGATCTGCGCCAAGCGTACGTGTCAGCTGCACAATCTGGCGATTGTCCAAATGAAGCTCACCCACCCAATCTCCCGGAAGTATCCGTTGCCCATCTTGGCAGACCAAACTTTCTCCGTGATATTTCAACACTACCAACTTACATATCCCATATCTACGCACGGACTGACTACGAAATTTGGTGATGACAGCAAATATGTTCTCCCACATCATCCAAAGGGATTGTGAGAATAATTTTATAAATGGAACTGAGGTTACCATCATTTTTCCTTCTTTCCTGTTTAAATTTATCTTCTAGCAAAATCCTTCACTAAACGCCGCGTATACCTGCCGATCATCTTTACCAGACTGTTTCCGAGATAAGCACCTATCCATAGAGACACTGCACCTAACAACATGAAGAAAAGTGAGATGTTGAATGTTTTATTTTCAATCCCAAATAGCGATATAGAGGACACATCTAATAAATACAGGACAGGTGACAACAAGAGAATAATAGGGGTCAAGTAAAAAAGAGTGGCACAAATGAGACTGACCATGCCGATTCCAAACTGCAACATCAACCCTAAAATCGCTCTCCAGTTATGTTCATCCAGAAGCTCTGCCTTAACCCTTTCCCACAAGCTGCCTTCTTCTTGAGATCGGGTTGGAAGCGTGCGAACCGAGATATCCGTATAGACTTTAGTTCGAATTCGCTCATGCTGTAAAAAAGTCTCGGTAGAACGCAAAACATAATAAAGGATCGGGATCCCCACTAAGGTGAAGGACATCGAAACTCCAAAGGTAATGCCCACCAAATAAAAACAAAAGTAAAATAGCCCTGTGGCAAAAGTAATTAATAAGAAACAAAAATTCCTCACATGTTTCCGGATTATTTGATTCATGTTTTTCTCTCCCTCTCTGCAATAAAAATTGTTCATTTCTAAGTAACTCCTATGCTAGTGCTTTTGGTGTAAAATCGACCAGTGCCATAATGTCATATGACAAAAAAAACACCCTACTGCCTACTCCCACAAGGGAAAGCAAACAATAAGGTGCTCATCAATTTCAAATACTTCGGTCAGGATTAATCCGAAATGCCAAAAGCCTTCTCGACTGCCTCCTCACGGTTTCGTACCCCGAGCTTGGCATAGATGGTGGACGCGTAATTCCTCACCGTTCCATCGGACAGATATAGTTTAGCGGCAATAGTTTTATAACGCATTCCCTTCGAGAGGCATTCTAGAATCTCCAGCTCACGCGGAGTCAGTCCATATTCATTACTCTTCTCTGTCGGTGGTGCCTCTGAAGCTGGATGCATCTCATAGTGATCAATTAATACATTCGTAATATCGGGTGTAATCATCTTTACGCCCCGATGTACAAGACGTATTCCTTCGAACAGCTCCTGCGGCTCGGTAGACTTTAGCAAGTAGCCATCTGCCCCGTTTTGCAGTGCTTCGACTGCCATATCTGCTTCTTGAAAAGTAGTCAGGATCAACACTCGTACCCCTGGCCACTTTTGCTTGATAAGCTTGGTCGCTTCCGCACCGTCCATGCCCGGCATATTTAAGTCCATCAGCACCACGTGAGGTTGTTCCTGCTCGCAGAAGCTTATCGCTTGTTCACCATTCTCAGCTAACCCATTGATCACAAAATCCGGCTCCTGCTCTAGAATAATTCGCAGACTATCCCGGATATAGGGTTGATCATCTACCAGCAATAAACGAATCGTTTCCTCCTGTATCTCTTCAAGCCTTGGTAAACTGCAGGTCACTAAGGTCCCTTCCCCTGGCTTAGAGTAGAAATACACTTGTCCTTGCAAGTTGGAGGCACGCTCCTTCATCGCATTCACACCAAATCCTGCTTTTAAATCTTCAGTGCCTAATCCATTATCCTGCACATCCAGCCGAATCAGCTTCTCTTCATAATGTAAGCTGATGACAATTTCACTGGCTTGACCATGACGTACAGCGTTGGTTATCGACTCCTGCAAACATCTGTATAATGTCATTTGGGCCTGCTTAGATACTGTATACGGCTCTCCGAATGTTCTTAAGCGAATCTTAACCTTGGAGAAGGTCTGGAAATCATCCACTAATTTCTGTAGGGACTGCATTAGCGTCAATGAATCCTCCGAAGCGCCCACATGGTGCAAATATCGCCGAACATCATCCAAGCCATTGCGGGTTAACTTTAACAAGGCATCTATTTTGTGCTCCCCTTCAGAAGTATTCACCTCCGAACGTAAAGTCTCTAGCCCCATAATAATTGAAGTATAAGAATGCCCCACCGTATCATGCAGATCTTTGGATAAACGATCTCGTTCTTCCAGAAGTGTCATACGTTCAACTTGCGAGATGTACTGCTCTAAAACAGCATTTTGCTCCTTAATAATTCTGCCCTGCTTGTGATTCACCACCAGTAAATGAAAAGCGAACCCAAGCGTATACACCAAACCCATGTTAACAATCATCGATACAGCATCCATTTGTTGTGACAATCTAGATAACATAATTGGAATCAAAATGACCGTGATCGGAGCTGTCCAACGATAGGACTTCTGTGCACTATTGCTGGCGATCATAAAAGCGATAGGCAGAAAAGTTACGTACGATTCAGGAAACAAAGCAGCCAAATATAAACAAAGCCCACCCGAAAAAAGGATCTCCGCTATCAGATAATACTTGTAATGCAGCTGCAAACAAAACCAAGGCACAGAAAAAGAGACCACGCCCCAAACAAACGCGATCCAGAAAGGAATCGTAAAATCCTCCGAAAGATAACACATGGTGACCAAAAAAGAAGTAGAAAAACAAATCCGAAACAGGAGGACGAGCCAATCGTACCAGAACCACTGTTTGACCAGATTAAACAAGGCATTTCCCCCTATATACTCTGCTGACTTAATCTTTATTATAGTGTAACCCCTTAAGGGCTCACTAGTTACAAAAAGTCATGAGTTGAGATGACATTTTTACTAATGGTGTAATTAGTGAATAGGTACCCTTGTATACTTAGCATTAACGTAAAAAAGATGCCAACCCATTTAGGGAGGCATCCTTGATCAATCATATTCTTTAATACCAAGACTTAAAACTTAATTCTTGAAAATCCTTTGTCTGTCTTTACATATCCCACGCTATTCCCCACATAATTGAAATTAAAATCATCCTTCAGCCTGAAAGTATAATCTACTGCGAGCGTTTTAGGATTTAAAATATATGTTGCAGAACCAGGAAAGCTAAGCTCAATATTACCATCCTGTAATTGATACAACGAAACAAAAAATTCCGTCTCATCTTGTAGGGCTACTGACTTAACCAATCCTTTTACATTATATAAGGACAGCTTCCCATTGGCATAAATCCCATATACCTCTCCCAGGGATGATATGACAGCATTACCTGCGACATCTCTACCCCACAGCAATTTACCTTTAGAGTCAAAACCAAATAGTCGGTTCCCTGTTTTGGGAAGATTAGCCCGAATTAGTACGGTTCCATCGGTGAGCACCTCGTTGTAATCGACTTCTGTATACGAATCCGCAGGCAACTGGTATGTAAATACTGAATTTAGCGAAGAATCAAGAGCCTGGATTCGCGAGCCTTTCCCACTTCCGTAATTTGTTTGAATGAGGATACGATTCCCTTTCCCTGCTACCGTCCCTTTGTAAGTTACGTTTTTTATTTTAGTTCCATTTTTATTAATTAAGGTTAGGGACCCAGAATAATTACCGGAACCATCAAACTGTCCTCGGGATGCAAAGACTAAATTGCCGTTATCAAGTCTATACAAGTATCCCTCTGCTTGAGATAAATTCACCTTCCATTTCCGTTTCCCGTCAGCTCCCACCGCGTAGATTTGAGTTGCGTCAGGAGAAAGATTATCTGTAAAAGTTATGTATACCGTTCCATCTGGTGACACTAAATATTCTTTGGATTCACGAAACATCGATGTACCAGGGTCTGCAAAATTAACCGACCACTTCAGCTTTCCAGTCTGTGTGTCATATGATTTCAGCGTATCCACTAACCATATCTTAGTTTGAGTAGCATGCTCTTCTTTGGTGTGTAGATACACTGTGTTTAATTTAGTAACCTCCATAGGATTGCCTTCCACACTCTCCAGCTCTCCCACAACATTCAGCTGACTCCATTGGGCATTCGGTAATTTGGTTACTGCTGCTGCAGCTTCTACAGTGCCAGAGGTCACCGTACTTGTAGTCATCAACAAGAGAGCAACCAACCCTGTAAATATTCCTTTTTTCAAAAATATCAACCTTTCTTTCCATATATAGTATGCATTCTGTTACTTTACTACCTTTTCTAAGGGACAACAAGATTATATTAAGCAGCTTTTTAAATCAAAACACAGACTGTATGATAGTACATATTATTTGTCCATAAAATTGTAGTAGACCAATTGAACCAATAGGACAGCAAATTCTATAAAGTATGAACACTATCGGAGGAATAATAAACTATGTTAGCCGCACTACTTCATGGCATTGCACTGGCCTTTGGATTAATTCTTCCACTTGGCGCACAAAATGTCTTTGTATTTAACCAAGGGGCCTCGCAGCCACATTTTAAAAAAGCCATTCCCGTTATTGTTACAGCCGCTTTATGCGATACCCTGCTTATTTTATTAGCCGTATTAGGTGTTTCAGTCCTTGTGTTTGCCATCCCCGTTCTGCAGACCGCTTTATTTGCTGTAGGACTTTTATTTCTTTTGTATATGGGATGGTCTATCTGGAAAAGTACACCTACATCGTCAGCGCAAGACGCAACCCCTCTATCCTCTAAAAAACAAATCCTGTTCGCGCTGTCCGTTTCTTTATTAAATCCTCATGCGATCTTGGATACTATCGGCGTTATTGGCACTAGCTCGCTTAGTTACACAGGCGTAGACAAAGTTGTATTTGCTGGCGCGACTATCCTAGTGTCATGGATTTGGTTCTTTGGGCTGGCTGTAGCCGGAAAAACCGTAGGACAAATCGACTCAAGTGGCAAAATCATGCGGATTATTAATAAGATCTCCGCGATCATTATTTGGATCGTTGCTGCTTATATTGCCTTCAAGCTTTTTTAAGTGGAGGAAAAAGAATGCTGTACACCAATTTGCCGTATAATTATGTCCAATTTACACCATAATGTACTAGAATTTTGACTTACGGCGCAGAATGAGGTACATTACAATTTGGACGAACAATTAACAAACCAAAATACTATAATGTTCGCATTTAGAGGTGTAAATTATGAAAGAAGTATTCGATTATGAAGATATTCAATTAATTCCTGCAAAATGTATCGTAAACAGCCGTTCGGAGTGTGATACATCAGTCACCCTCGGTGGGCATAAATTTAGATTGCCGGTGGTACCTGCCAACATGCAAACCATCATTGATGAGAAGATCGCTATCTCCTTGGCGCAAAATGGCTATTTCTACATTATGCATCGTTTTGAACCGGAGAAACGTACGTCTTTCATCAAAGACATGCACTCCCGTGAATTAATCGCATCCATCAGCGTCGGAGTTAAAGAAGAAGAGTATGATTTCGTCGAACAATTATCCAAAGAACAGCTGGTTCCGGAATTCATTACAATTGATATTGCACACGGCCATTCCGAAGCAGTTATTCGGATGATCAAACATATTAAACAATACCTGCCTGCTAGTTTTGTTATTGCAGGAAATGTAGGAACACCTGAAGGCGTTAGAGAATTAGAAAACGCTGGAGCTGATGCTACTAAAGTTGGGATTGGACCAGGGAAAGTATGTATCACTAAGATCAAAACTGGATTCGGTACAGGCGGCTGGCAGTTAGCTGCACTACGCTTATGTGCCAAGGCTGCAAGCAAGCCAATTATTGCCGATGGTGGCATTCGCACACACGGTGATATTGCTAAATCCGTACGATTTGGCGCTTCTATGGTCATGATTGGTTCACTATTTGCCGGTCATGAAGAATCTCCGGGTGAAACCATTGAAATCGCTGGGAAGCTCTATAAAGAATACTTTGGCTCCGCTTCAGAATACCAAAAAGGTGAAAAGAAGAACGTCGAAGGTAAAAAAATTGCGGTTGAGCATAAAGGGGCTTTAGCAGAAACCCTAAGAGAAATGGAGCAGGATCTTCAATCCTCCATCTCTTATGCAGGTGGCAATAAGTTAGAGGCTATCCGTAATGTGGATTACGTTATCGTTAAGAACTCCATTTTTAATGGAGATAAAGTCTATTAATTGAACAAACAGGTGAGCAGGATGACTTAGGTCAATCTTGCTCATCTTTTTTTATGAGAACGAGTTCTGCCGGTCTACTTTGGGGTAATGGTAAGAATAAACTCCTACTAGATCACAATAGAGAGGATTATCCTTATGCGGCAAGCTATGATTATTATTAACCCCTCCTCCGGCAAAGAAGAAGCCAGCCAATATGTCAGATATGCAACAAGAGTTCTAAGTGATAAAGACTACTCCGTTACGATCAAGGAGACAGCAAAAGAACTAGACGCCACTCGTTATTCCATCGCTGCTTGTGAGGAAGGTTATGATCTGGTGATCTCCATCGGCGGGGATGGCACACTTCACGAGACCATTAATGGTCTTATCGACCAGGAACACCACCCAAAGTTAGGTGTGGTTCCTTTAGGAACGGCTAATGATTTCGCCCGTGCATTACAAATTCCACTGAATCCCGAAATAGCCATTCAAACCCTTGCCTCCTCAAATTTAAAAACAGTAGATATCGGTCGCTTAAATGACCGCCTGTTCGGCAACGTTGTTGCTGTAGGTTTAATTGCCGGAGCATTATCCTCTGTATCCTCCGAAGATAAAACCAAACTAGGGTCATTGGCATACTTGAAAGAAGGTCTTATACAACTTACAAGCCCTACAGCCCACCCCCTTGTCATTGACCATGATGGACAAATGTGGCAAGGAGACTCCTTACTCTTTCTCGCCGTATTAACTAACTCAGTCGGCGGGTTCGAGAATCTAATACCGGATGCTGCGGTTGACGACGGTCTGCTTCATTGTTTTATTATTTTGGACCTCAGTATATTCAATACCATTACAGCCAGTATATCTTTACTGCTGGGTACCCTCAAGGATCATAAAGATGTTGTCTATTTCACAGCCCACAATGTAAGTGTAAGCTCTCCAGAAACCGTAAGAACCAATGTAGATGGCGAAGAAGGTCCAACTTTGCCTATTACGCTGAGTGTTCTCCCTCGTCATATCCAAGTCATTGTGCCAGAAGTGGACTAACAAACAAAAAGCAGTCCGGAACTCAAAAAGTTCCAGACTGCCCTTAATTTATGGATGCCCCGATCCATATCTTTCTACTAATCCAATGACTAAGAAGTTATTTCTATTCCACTACAATAAATTTTTTGCCTAATAACCACATTCCGCCGCTAATCCCTAAGAAATAAATAGGCATCGTCAGTAATGAACCATTATGAAGAGCGCTCATTCCCCACGTCGCCAAGCTAACAAGCAAATAATAGCCCAAGCTGAATATCGCACCTGCTGTTCCTACAACATCCTGAAATTGAACAAGAGCAAGACTTAGACAATTAGGTAAAGCAATCCCTGCACCCATTAATAGGACAAACAGCGTTATTAGAATACATACGATCACTATCATATCCGGCAGCGAGTCAAGACTGCTTGCGATTGTTAATAGCAAGGCTCCGCTCGCCATTACTAGACAGCCGATATGGATTATTTTTTCTGGGGCATAGAGGGTTAATAATCTTTTGGAGATCATTGCGCCTACAATCGACGCCAAAGCCACAATAATGCCGAGAAAACCATAGACTCCTGGCGAAATCTGAAAGTGTTCAATAAATATAAAAGGAGCTTCAGCATAATAGCTGAACAAGATTCCGTTAATGCCTCCAATTAGTAATCCAAACACCAATACACGTGGCAATGCGAGCATTTTTTTGACTATAGGCAGAATAGCCACCTTTTTTCTCATGGAAACATCAGTGGTTTCTGGCAGCTTCCAAAAAGCATACATAAATAACAACACACTCATCATTACTAATGTAAAGAAAACCGCTCGAAAACCAAAAGCTTGATCCACCCATCCGCCAATTAACGGACCTACTGCGGGAGTAAAAGCAATGACCGCCGAGATTTGGGCAAACATAACATGCCGTTTATTCCCGGAGACACTCTCACGAAGAATGGTTTGGGTAATAATCGAACCTGTTGCTGCTCCAAACGCTTGTATAAACCGGCTGACTAACAGCAGATGAATGGATTCTGAGTAAAAACACATCAAGCTTCCCATACCGTATACAAGAAGTCCAGCCAGCATGGCAGATCTCCGCCCGATGAAGTCAGACAACCAACCCCAGCTAAAAACTCCTAAAGCAAATCCAATAAAATATATACTTAACGTTAACTGTACAGAACTATTGGTGGCCCCAAGTGCTACTGCGATATCCGGTAACGATGGGGTGTAAATCGTCTCACTAATTTGCGGAAAAGCCACAAGAACAATCATTAAAAGTAACGATGGTGCTGCATATTTTTTCATCTTATTTTCGCCCTCCTACAAGCTTATATCCTCGAACAACTACAAGAATATGAGCCTAGCTAGGGAAATGGGGGCATCATTATGGCAAGACGACTATAGATCATCATGTTAGAAAATCACCTTTCATTGTTATGCTTTCATGGTTTTATAGGAGGGCTTACCCGAAAGATATCGGGCAAAGATTTGAGTTTCAATTATTCAACCAAAACATCATTATACACGGTAATAGAAAAGCTCTCAAACGAATCACTTCGCCTGAGAGCTTATTTAGGTTAGGAATTTTGTTCTGATAATCCATGTATAGTTACGCCAACAGCGCTGGATTTCTTTTTGTCCTGAGAAGCATGTAGCTTTACCATCACAAATCTTGCAAACGGCTGTATCAATATACTTTCAGCGAACAGTGCAATCAGGAAATTTCTTGGCCAATTGGCTAAGAAGTGATTAAACGTTTGAGAACTCAACCCATTTCCGATAATGTCTCCAATAAACGTCATACAAAATGACATTCCTAGTACGGTGAACAAGATACGGAATAGGATTTTGGCGTTGAAGCTATCTGTTGGTTGTGTGAATGTAGCTGTCAGCTTTTCGGCAATACGGCCAATAACAACAGGCTCAATAATCATGACAATTACCCAAATGATCGGAAACACTTTAAGAATCGTTAAGGCAACCTCACCATTAAATTCTCCAACCCCTAAAATGATATTTATTGAGGACATAAACAGTACCGTCAGTGTACAAATGATTGCACCATATAATGCCCCCTCCTTGCCGTTTCTTGGTAATCTTGCTTCTTGATTCATGATGTACTTCCTTTCAAAATTGTCGGTAATAGTTTGGCGATAGTTTTTAAGGGAGTTGTGGATTTTTGCGTTAGGCACAACATCATCGCGCCTTCGATCGAAGCCGTCATCCACAATGCCATCTCGGAGGCTGATTCCTGCGAATAACCTTCAGTTACAAGCTTATCGCAGTAAATTCGTTCCATGTTCTCATAGAGCAAGCTACATGCCTGGCGAACAGGTTCACTCACCGTAGCCATTTCACTGACAATACTGCTAAAGGTATATCCGGTAATCGTGCCCTCGGTTTCTAAGTTGTGAATCAACTTGTCGATCATGGATTGTATAGCTTCTAACGTCGATGGATGCTTTTTAAAAATATCCTCAATATCTATCGTAATTGCTTCATTTAAGCCCTTTAAACAAGCAATTAATAGTTCTTCTTTTCCATTTGGAAAATGATGATAAAGCGCTCCTTTGGTCACATTACAGGCTTTTAAAATTTCATTCACGCCTACATTTTTATATCCTTTTTGCTGAAAAAGAAGTGTCGCCGTCTCAATCATTAGCGATTTTGTATCCACAATAACGTACTCCCCCTAACATACCAACCGGTCTGTTTGTTATTATAACAATATAAAAATGATTAATGTAAGTCTTTTTTGCTTTTTTTCAAAAAATATTTCATTATTTTCATTTATAACTGAAAACAGGATATGATCTAGTAAGTCTAGAAGTTAATGTGGAGTTCAAAACATAATTGTCGTTATGAATAAAAAAGAATAGGGTGTATATATGAAAAAAAACGCCTTAGTAATTATGCTGATAAGCTTGATTACTTTAATCTTTATCGCAGCTTGTAATGGTAATCAGAAAAAAGATGACTTTTTGACGCCATACCTTACTCAAGAAAATAAATCTTTTTCAATCCTAATTTTATCGGAGAACGATCGTTTTTTTGAGCAAACTAAAGAGCTTGAGGATATTTACAAGGAAAATATGACTTCTATCAGCAAAGCAGGTGTTATCAAAAAAGATTCGAAAGAGGGGGACCGCTTAAAAGAGGATTTGAAGACCAACACTTACCCTTCATATATCCTATTGGACAATAAAAAAGTGCTGCTTGTAAGCGAAAATATTGAGCAGTTTAAAATAGAGTCAAAACAAATCATAGAAGAAATTCTCAACAAATAATGCATAGACATTTAAGTGCCTACAACAAAAAGGGCTCAGTTTCCTGAGCCCGCAAATACTTACCCTACTATGTTTTTATCTCTGAAGAATTGTCCCAACATTCCACGTTCTCCAGACCCACTATGCTATCTTTATAAAAGACAGGGTCCTTCCCTGCGCGCTTCTGGCGCTTATAATCCTGCAGGGCGGCAAAGGCAACCTTAGATAATAGAAGAATAGCGATCAAATTCACGATGACCATGAAGCCCATAAATAAATCAGCCAAATCCCATACCAATTGGACCTTAGCCACGGAGCCAAAAATAATCATCGCCAAGACGCTGTATCTATAGATCAGTAATACTTTTTTATTGGAGTTCAAAAATTCTATATTGGTCTCACCATAATAATAATTTCCGATTAACGTACTGAAAGCAAACAACAAAATCATGATCGCTAGGGATCCAGAAGCCCACGAACCAATATGTTCGCTTAATGCCGCTTGTGTCAGCTTAATTCCATCCAGCCCTGGCTGTTTATACGCATCCGATAACAAGATAATAAAAGCAGTACTAGAACAAATAAGTAACGTGTCTGTAAGTACACCCAGCGCTTGCATCAGCCCTTGTTTCACCGGATGACTAGTTGTTGCAGTTGCCGCAGCATTAGGAGCACTACCCATCCCCGCTTCATTGGAGAATAGTCCTCTTTTCACCCCTTGCAAAATAACTGCCCCAAAAGATCCCCCTGCGATTTGCTCAAATCCAAAAGCACTTTTCACAATAAGCGCCAGAATCGCCGGTATTTCCGTAATATTAATTAACATAATAATAACAGCAGCCCCAATATAGATCCCTGCCATTACCACTACAATATATTCGGACATTCTAGCAATACGTTTAACCCCACCAAAGATAACAGCAGCAAATGCAGCAGCGACTACAAGTCCAAGAATCACCCGATTAGTGCCAAATGAATTCTCAAAGGCCACTGTAATCGTATTGGATTGAACTGCATTAAATACAAGACCAAAGGATAACGTGATCAGAACCGCAAATACCGCGCCCATCCAACGTTTTTTCAGGCCTTGCTCCATATAATAGGCAGGCCCCCCACGAAATCCAGTCTTGTCCTTCACTTTATACACCTGTGCCAGAGTACTTTCAATAAATCCGGACGCTGATCCAATAATAGCTATGACCCACATCCAAAAAACAGCCCCTGGTCCACCTATTGCGATAGCAATTGCGATCCCTGTAATATTCCCTGTCCCAACCCTTGCTGCCATACTGATACAGAAAGCCTGAAATGACGAAATGGAATCTTTTGACCTTTCATTGGACTCTTTAAGGACCCTAAACATTTCTTTAAACATGCTAAACTGAACAAACTTCGATCGAATGGTGAAATAAATTCCACAAACAATAAGCAGAACCACCAAAATTTTCGACCAAAGAAAGTCATTTGTTGCGCTAATCATACTGTCTAACATTTGTTGCATGTAAATCCGCCTCTCCATTGTGTCGATACCCAGTTGCTGAACCTTAAGTTACATAGTATTTTCAAATATAACAGCCCTTATTTCAAAAGCCAACAAAAAAAATTAGCCAGCAACAATAAAATGGTTCTGGCTAGTCAAATATATATTTGGCATTTAACATTTAGAATTGGAGACACAACTGTTCAGCCGTATTTCATTAATCCATCGGATGAAGCCTTGAACCACTTTACGGATTTTTAGTACCGAGTTAAAGAAGACTCTAATATTTGGGTCGTTCACCGGTTAGTCGTGAACCGACACTGTACCCTATAAAAATGGCAACCAATTCTTCTTCCGAAGATTTAGTTGCCATTGTATTAATTGATGGTTAAAACAATAAGAAGATGCCAGTTCCCTAAGGACAACACGAGATAAAAGTTGAACTCACATATGAACTGCAAGTGGAACACTTGCCATCACAATAAGATCCACCAAAAGTAACACAGGTTACTGTTGCTGCAATCTCTGAGCATCTGTACGTTTGTCTATACTTTGAACGTCTTCCACTACACGGTGTATCATAACAATCTTCATATTCTCCGCATATCGGTCCCATCTTCTCACCTCCTTTCAAGATTATTATTTCACATTTAAATCAAATGGCTCTTTTTGAGCAGTGAACATAGCAGCATACACTCCTCTTGATTCCAACAGACTAGCATGATCTCCAAATTCTACAACTGCCCCTTTATCAAGAACAATTATTTTATCCGCTTTCTTACAATTGGCTAAACGATGAGTAATAATAATTGCTGTCTTCCCAGAGCACATCTCAAAAAAAAGATCGAACAGCTTTCTTTCAGATAAAGGGTCCATTGCAGATGTAGGTTCATCCAATAAGAATATATCCGCCTCTTTGATAAGTGATCTTGTCAGAGCCACTTTCTGCCACTGCCCTCCAGAAAGCTCGGTTCCATTTCCGTATACTCTTCCTAATAATGAATCTTTACCTGCAGATAATTGTTTAGAAATTATGTTGTAATCTTCGAATGTATTTTGCCTCTCCAATTTATTCAAATCATTCAACGAATTACTTCGATGAAACAACACATTTTCTACCAAAGTAAATTCATACTTAACATAATTTTGAAATAAAACAGTTAATTTACTCCACACCTTATTTGCATTTTTCTTAGTCACTTTTTTGTGGTCATAGAAAACAGAACCCGAAGTCGGCTCATAATAACCTATAAGACATTTCGCTAAAGTGCTTTTTCCTGATCCGTTTTCTCCTACGATTGCTACCGTTTCTCCAGCTTTTATACTGAATGATATATCTTTTAATACTGAATTAGCCTGTCCGGGATATTGAAAAGATAAATTCTTAACGGTAATTTCATCTTGCAAGTTTATTTCGTATTGATCAGAAGCTTCCTCTATATAATCTTTTTCCTTTGAGCAGAAAACAAAATCATAAAACTCTTCAACTACAAACGAGTTCCCATAGATAGACCCGGCGTCATTTACTAATGAAATGATTCCTGCCATGCTAGACGTAAACAAAGAGGAGTACGCAATATATTCACCGATTGTCATCCCATCATGAGTTCCAAAATAAATTAATCCAAAAAAATAAAATGTATTAAATAAATGGGTAAGGTTAGAAAATAGTCTTTTCTTTGATGTAACACTTTTAGTTAACTTATACTGGTCATTTGATGTTTTCCAATACAGCGATTTCCATTTATCCAGAAGAAACTGACCATGATTGTATATCTTCAATTCCTGTTGAGCTTCTCTATCCTTGAATAAATTAATTAGATACCCCGCTCTTCTCACGTCTAATGACTGTGCAAATCCTTGAAGATACTGATCTTTTGAGGCCTTAAGATAAATAAAGAGACTAGGAATAATCAAGATAACAAGAACAATTCCTAGGCTCCAATTAATTCTCACTAACAAAATTAAATAAGAGATTAAAATAAATACGTTTTTCAATAATCCCAATAATGAAACAAATGTACTTATACATTTTGATCCTAAACCACTGATTCTCTCAAGCAGGTTATAATTGTTAGTATCCTCAAAATAAATTACAGGTGTGTCCATTAACTTATGAGCCTTCATATCTTCTAAGTAGTAATCGGCATTTTGGTTAAGACGTTTAATGAGTAGCATTTTCCAATCAATAATAAAACTAGAAATAACCAATAATGAAATATTTAAACTAAAAAAGAAAATTAAGTTCTCAGTTAATTTTCCAAATTGGAACACATTGCTTATAGAATCAGTTAGTTTACTGATAATATAAATCTGTGCTGCCGGAATACAGCTTTCAATGAAAAAAAGAATACTAAGAATTAGAACTTTCTTTTTCTGATTTAAAGTGGCCTTATGAAAAAGGACGCAATGCTTATGAACATTTTGATATACATTATTCATTCCTATCCAGACCAATATAAAGTGGATATTCTGCAATGACTTGTCCATGTATGCACATTTTATATATGTAATTCCCCTCTTGGACTATAGGGTAATTCACTTGAATACTAGTATCTCCACCTGGAAACATGTATTGGGGTCTATAATTTTTTATGGGAAAGAGAGAAGAATTCATATCAATTTTCCCATCAGGTGCATAGACATCTAAATATCCCTCTTCTTCATACTCAGGAAACGGCAGCTGCAATTTAATTAAAACAAACGTTTTGATAGAGCAAGGTAGATATGAAACGTTAACTCTATTCAAAATATGTTCCATTGTATGAGAGCCAGTATCGTGACTATAAAAGCCAGAGGATGCTACAAATAGACTTGCCTTCACTGAATCCATATATTCCTCCACACCCTTTAGATAGTACTTTAATCAAAGTCATGTAAAAATCTTAATAATTCATCTATATTTTCCGTATACTGTTCTCTGATAACCTCACCTGCAGAGTTTACTTGCACACATGTAGGAGTATTAACAATGCCTAATTGAATATAAGGACTTGTATAAGATATTACTGGAAAATCAAAGCCCAACTCATTTATTAAAGTCTCATTATCTGCTTCTTCTCCATCGGTTACCAATATAAACTCACCGTTTAATTCAACTTGTGATAATTTGGGTATAACATCGACACAATGCAGGCAGCTGAAGGAAACCATACAATAAATTGTTTCCTTTGCTGGCAGAGGGATTTCTTCAAATATCTTTTCAAATCGTTTTTCCGCAGTTACTACTTCATCTTCTAAAAGAGTAGCTCTTTTCAAAACGTCTTTTAAAATCATCTCAAACCTCCTTATAAAAAAATTAATAATTTAAGAGGATCTTTCTGAGGGGCTGAGTCAAGATATCTAACATAAAATCCGCCCCACAGTTTTCAGCTTTTAAGATTTGCCCGAACTTATTAAGTGTAAATGCCTTTGGATAATTAAATATTAGTAATTCTTCTTTCATCCTCTGTTTACTAAGAGAGAATACACGAGCTCTATTTTGAAAATAAGAATTTAATTCCTTTACTGTATTTGCATCGACATTCATAAAAATCACTACATTAAGATTAGAGTGTTGGTTGATGTAGTCATCAATAACCTCCATAGCAACCTCGCAAGCTTTACATTCCATACTAAGAAAAACGGCAAGAATATGTTCATTGCGGATTAAATCAAGCAGTTTCCAGTCACTATTGTCAATATCAAAGTTCGATAAATAGTCTCCTACCTCAGGACTAAAGTTTCTAGGAGGCTTGAAAAGTGAATCTATCATTGATGTTTGCGTATTCATTAAATTTTCCTCCTAATTACGAGTAAATATTTTGTTCTTCAAGAGATTTATCTGCCAGAAAGGAGAATACTTTTTTTGTTTTTATTAAAATAACTGTTTGTTCTAGCGCTTCAATTAGGCGGTCGATATCTTCATCAGTAATTGACTCATGAAAGCTGAGTCTAATACTGCTGGAAGCTATAGCCTGATCATTGCAAATTGCCATTAGCACCCGACTTTCTTTACTCCCCTTAGAAGAACAAGCAGACTGTGACGATGCAATAATCCCCTTTTTGGCCAATATAGATAAAAAAATAGCTGAACTTGTAGCTGTATATGAAAAATTCAAAATATGGGGTGAACCTAAACCAGGACTTGGGCTATTGATGTGCAAACCGTCTATATTATGTAAAACTGAATAAACCCGTTTATATATCATTGTTAAAGAATTTAATCTCTCTTCTTGTTGGTTAACAGCTATCTTAATGGCTTCTTGCATACTCAGGACACCAGTAATGTTGGTTGTTCCTGGTCTAATACCAAATTCTTGATTTCCTCCAAACATAATAGGAGAGATATTGACATGTCCTTTCTTCATTAAAAGCCCCATCCCTTTTGGGCCTCCAATTTTATGTGCTGATATGGTATAAAGGTCTACGTATTCTAAAGAAATAGCTATTTTTCCAAATCCCTGTACTCCATCAACATGAAAATAAATGTGAGGATAATTTTTCAACAAATTCCCTATGTCTTCGATAGGTTGTATAGCACCTGTTTCATTATTTACTTGCATAATACTTACTAAAGCAGTGTTTTCTTTAATTGCTTCTTTCAAAGATTCAATATTCACCATTCCATTACAATCAACAGGTAAATAAGTTACGTCTACTCCCTGGTCATTTAAAAATTCTATACAACGTATAACAGAAGGATGTTCAATTTTAGTAGTGATGACATGGAGTCGTCTATTATTATTTTGTAATGCCCTTATAACACCAAATATAGCTAAGTTATTACTCTCAGTAGCTCCAGAAGTAAATATTAATTCAGAGGAATTCACACCTAATAAATTTGAAATAGAAATTCGTGCTTCATTAATTAGCTGCTCAATCTCTAAACCCATCATATGTGTCGAGGAAGGGTTTGCATAATATTCTAATGATGAACTCATTAAAACTTGTGAAACCATAGGATCAATTGGTGTAGAAGCACAATAATCAAAATACAGTGGAGTTAAGTTTATTTCTTCTGAGCCATTCTTTAAAATACCACTATTCAAACTAAATTCCTCCAATCCTATTATTTAAAATTAATTGTAATAATTTACTTTAATTCATATATATAAATATACATGCCATTTTTTGGTGAGTCAATCCAGGAATTACATCTATTTTTCACTTGCTTGGTTTTCAAATAACATGACTAAATTAAAATCATTATTCCATTCAGTAGCTTGAGGTTTTCACAAAAATTGGCCAGATCTCATAGTTACCGTACTGTGGACGTCCAATAACCGCTCAACGCTCCTCAATCTAGTACTTTATTTTTTCTATACACTGACTTCTGAATTCAAGCGAAACTAAATAACCAGTCACCGATTGATTTCCGGTGACTGGTTATTTTAAACTTATATAGTATTTTGATACCTCTCTAACAAAATGAGTAAGTCCTATGCAGTATGAATCAAATTTATGAATTTAGCATTTTTAGAGCTATATATTCGGCATTTAACATTGATGTTTTTTTTAAGAAGGACCTTTATGACGAGTCCAAATAATCATACAGCAGATATCTTTGAGGTATTAATTAGCCACAGCTTTAAAATATTGGTACACCTGATTTAACTTCTTATCATGTTTCCCTTTTGGACTCTCCATATTCCCAAATTCGAAAAACTTCACTTTCTTGATGCCACAATATTGAAATAGTGCTTTTCTCATCAGCACTTTATGGGAATTATTCAGCCAATATAAAGGATAAAGGGTCGGCCCCTTCATGCTGGAAATGCAAACCACAGACTTTCCTTTCAGCAGCCCTTCGGGGATGAGACCACCCTTTTCTCTGTAAGCGAAATTAGAAGCAAACATTTGGTCAATATAACCGAGCAACATCGCGGGAGGACGTCCCCACCAGATTGGATACACAAACACAATTTTATCGGCCTGACGAATCTGCTCCCGATACTTCTCGAGCTTGGGATCGATATGCATGTCTCTTCTACGTTTATTTTCATTAAATACCAGCACAGGATCAAATTGCTCTTCGTAAAGATCAAGGACCTCTATCTTCGTGATCTTTTGATTCTCATTACTTCCCTGAATGACTTTATTGAAAAAAGCATAACTTAAACTTTTATGATTCGGATGTGTATAGATGACTAAAACGTTCATTGCTCCACCTCTTTAATTATCATTTGATAACAAAATGGTATCACAACCGTTATTTAGTTGTCAAATGATAATTGTATTATGATAATTATTTTGTTAAGGTTTACAATAAGAGGTGATCCTTATGGACAAACAAGCGTTTTTTCAGAAAATTGTTACCTTTACGACAGCAGTCCATGAAGTAACATTTGACTTTACCAAAGATGTTAGACCGGAAGGCATTACTCCCGTTCAATATAGTATTCTGGAATATATTGCGGTTAGCCAGCCTGTTACCCTCAGCCAAATCAGCGATTGTAAGAATATCTCTATGCCGAATACCAGCCGTGAGCTGAAGAAATTAACAGAAAAAAACCTGTGTGAGAAGCTTGATGTCGCCGAGGACAGGCGTAAGCAAATGATCCGGTTGTCTGATGCTGGACAAGCGATGATGAACGAGGCTTTTGAACGGATCGGTGAACGTTTTCTAAACCGGATTAAAGAGGTTCCCCCAGAGGAATTAGCCGAGATTAACCATGCCCTCGATATCCTGCAATCTAAGGTGTTTAATACCCAGCAATGATCCGAGAAAAAGACAATAGAGCAGCGGTTCCCCATTAATGGGAGCACCGCTGCTCTGTGTTTTGGGTCGTTGGTTAGCTGACTCAAGAACGATTATTGGCTAGTTAAAGCCTGACGACTTCGAATCAGCCTCACCTTCAGCTAAATCGCCGAATCGTATTCGTCCACTGAGGCTTTCGGACCCAGATGACGTTATAGGCATGTTTTTAGCCTTTTGTGCGTAGTTTCGGACTCCAGCGACGCTATTCCTATGAATCGGGTTCATATTGGGTGTTTTTTATGCCAATAGCTGCTATACGGTCCGTTGGCATTCCAAATATGCGAAAAAGCTGCATTTAAGGTCAGCTGAGTCCGAAAGACGCTTCCCTAATAATCCCCTAATAGAAATAGGCACTCCTCTTAAGGAATGCCTTGATTGGATTATAAGTATTCTTAGCCAGCGAAACGGACTATTTCACCAGTCCGCTGATAAAGGTCTCAAAATTGTCAGCCAAACGTGTGATTTTGTATTTGTTATCCCGATCTACATGAATAACCTCAGGTTCGCCATCATTTCCGAATTCACGGTAATCCAGCATCACCACTTCATTCTCAGAAGGACAATCACAAATCACCACACCAACTTCAGGATAACGTCCATTTTCAATCACAGTCCGGCTGCCTGAAGCCCCACACAGCGACTTATTCTTATCTCGTCCAATTCCGAGGATACCAGAAATCGTAATAAATTCTCCTGTTCCCGGAATCGGATAACGATTGTTATGAGGAATTCCCCCATTATGTAACTTCATCATATCCACATAGGAAGCAGGCAGCTTGAAAACCAGCTCTTCTTGTACAGAAGTAATCAATGCATCTGAAGGCGGGTCAGAAATATATTCTGAGAACGCATACTCGCTGTCATCCCAGAAATTAGTGGCATCCAACGCTATTACAGGCTTCTTAGCAGGTTTGTTTACAGGCTTTTTCGCAGCTTTTTTAGCCAATTTACGTTTGATCCAGCCCAGAAACTCCAATGTGTCTTCATCATCAGGTTCCAGCTGATCGGCAATCGTAAACGCTTTTAAAGCTTCGTCATATCTTTTCAGATAATAATAAGAAACCCCGATACGGTAATGCCAGAGCGGGTCACCTTCACCCTCATCTTCAATGCTCAAATACTGCTCTAAAGCCTCTTCATATTGGCCGAGATTATTAAGCGCCCTGCCCAAATGACTAGTTAGAACATAATCTCTTTCCTCTTCAGGAATTTCCGTGATTGCATCCACGATTTCTTGAAATTCATCTTCCTCATGCCATTCATCCAATTTTGCCAATAACTCATCACTCATCATTAATACCTCCTATTAACGATCACTCAAAATACCTATTAGAAATTATACCATTTCTAACCTATGCCCAGCCAATAACACATGTCCTAGCCCTATCAATCAAAAAGCAACTTCCCTTTTTGCTGTGAAAAACAGACCGCAGCGTTTATCTGCGGTCTGTTTTTCGTATACAGAAAACCATTTTAATTATGGTAACTATAATTGCTGCTTTCTATCCTGCCTTTACGACTGCATCCCGTTTTCGATCCTCTGCAGGAACTCTTCAACGGCACTATAGCCAAGCTGTTTAAGGTACCAATTGTTCGCAGCCGCCTCGATCAGGCCAGCCACGTCGCGGCCAGGCTGAAGCTGAATTTCAATATGCGGAATTTGCACGCCAAGATATTCTGTGAACTGGGGTTCGATTTCGAGCTCATTATTCAAGGAATTCTCCCGCCATGGTGACAACTCGATGTCGAGTACAATTCGTGTCTCTTCCTGAAAAGCTCTACGCCCGTACTGCCGTACAACATTGATCAGACCAATACTGCGCAGCGCTAGGAATTCACGGGTCGTTTCATTATGCGTGCCGAGAAGCGTCGCCGGTCCCAGCTTCTTAAGCACAACTACATCATCGGCTACAAACCGATGGCCTCTTCTAATGAGCGTGTGAGCGGTTTCGCTTTTTCCGATCCCGGACTTGCCTCTCAATAGGACACCTATGCCAGACACGTTCACACACACTCCATGAATTGAAAGTTCTGGCGCCAGCGCCTTCACCAGATAAGTATCAATCTTTGCGATGAACTCTGATGTCGTCTCTTCCGTCCGAAGTAGTGGTATACCTTCTTGGTCGCAGAATAAAGTCAAATAGGGGATCTCCTGCTGACCCGTCGTCACAATAAAACATGGGGGATGATACTTAACGATATTGCCAATATGTAACTTGCGTTGCTCAACGCTTAGCTTTAGCAGATAATTGATTTCTTTGCGGCCCAATACTTGTACTCGCTTCATCGGAAAAAAATCGAAGTAACCCACGAACTCCAGGCCAGGTCTATGTGTCTTAGAGCGAGTGATCTCGCGGTCCATGCAGCTAGCACCCGCAAGCACTTCCAGCTTAAACGTTTCCGTAAGGCTTTGAACGGTAATCGATTTCAATGTTGTTCTCCTCCTGTGGCTACGTATTTTGAATACGTAATACGGTTACCGGGATATATTCAACGACGAATAGAATGATTCCTGCAAAAGAAATAGACAGATCATGAGATATTAACAACTATGTTCCTTCAAGAAAATTAATGAGGTATATCTCCGGTTGCGTGAGAAAATCTGCAAAACTACATAAATCCGCGTACGTCTGATGTTCCACGTCGTAACAGCCTATCAGGCCTTTTTTCTTCGGATTCCACATAAGCAGCAGATCAGAGTAATTATCTATATCGGCTGACAGACGGAGCAGCTTTTGCCGGCCGATTTTTATTTCAATGGTATCAGTTAATGTGAAAAAGTCGATATATCTAATTTCATATTCATTTTGTGTTAGCTCAAGACGCAGTTTTGTTCCAGTAAGAAAGCTAACCAATTCATCAGACAATTTATATTTTCTCAGCTCAAACTTCTTATTCTCGATATCATGAAATTCAGCCGGCTCTAACGATTTCAAAAAGTCAGCCAAAGCTGTATTCTTATTGCTCACAGCAATGGTGTAAGGGCGATCGCCATCTTTTTCCGCCAAGGTAACGTCTGCGCCACGTTCAATCAAATATTGTACCATCGCTTGATTACCCATTCTTGTGGCAACTGTTAACGGAGTGGCTTGATAAGGATAGACCATATCAGAATTGTTGTAATTAATGTCCACCCCATGATCCAGTAAATAAGCAACGGTCTTAAGGTCGTGATCTGACACCGCTTTGCGTAATACAGCCCCACCATGCTGCTTAATATCTAATCCTAGCTCATGTATGAGCGGGATATTGTTTTTGTTGCCATAGTAGGCCTGCGAATATGCACCTGACTTGACCTGATTAAGCTTGTCCAGTTTGGCCCCTTGTGCTGCAATATAGCGGACGATATCTTCTTTGCAATAGCGAATCGCGAGCAAAAAAGCCGGATTATTCTTCACATTCAGATTTACCCCGTGTTGTACCAGCAGCTTTATGACATCCATTCTCTCTGATATAAGCGCCAAATCTAACGGGGTTAACGTGGTATATTTGCTAAGTACGATGCCCTCTTCAATATCCCAGCCTGCTCTAATGGCAGCCTCTAATTCCGGAATATTTCCTTTGTAAATATGCATGGCCATTTGCGGCAGTTCCTCGAACTTCCCTATATCCTTCAGACGAATCATCCATTATCCACTCCTACTTCAAGTATTATGAAGAGTATAGAGAACCGTATAGTAAAAAAACAATCCAAACTAAGGATGTTGTTCTAACAAATAGTCCTCATAATGTTCAGATCGGCGAGATTATTGCTGCTATTTCAAAAAATAAAAAGAAGCTCCGTGAATTCACGAAGCTCCTGTTTACAATTTATGATGGTAAGTAAAGTTGAAGCAGCCTGCTGTTGCCAGCGAGAAAGCTGGATATATCCCTCTTTATCCTTGGATGTCCCGTCTCGCCTCTTGCTCGGCAAGAATCTCGTTATCTTCCGCGTTATCCCGTGTCACTTTCTGAACGCCAATAGCGCTATAAGAAATCAAGAGAATAACAGCTATGTAATACCCCTTTACATTTAATTCAAATGGAGCATTGTAAAGGCCTATAAAAAACATCGCATACCCGATAATCAAACCCACAAAAGCCATAATTGTGAAGGCCCCTGTATTTCTCATCCTGTGTTTAGGGTTATCCAAACGAAATTCTTTATCCTCTGTATTGTCCCTGACCACCTTTTGCACAACGATACAGGAAATCGTAATTAACACCATACAAAGCAAATAATACCCTTTTACGTTTAGCTCCCAAGTGTCGTTGTACACTCCCAAACAGAATAGAAAAAGTCCTGCCCCCAATGCAAAATACGATGCCCCCGTAAAAGCAGCCGTGTTGCGTTTGCGATATCTCTGATTCATCTGATAATTCCTCTCCCACTACAGACTTGAATGATGATATATCCTTCTCCACTATACCGTGGAACATCGGTAAAATTCTACCATGAATCAGGTTGTTTTAGGGAATTTCAGGAATTTTTACTATACAATTATAAAATAACGCAAACACCGAAAGGACGGCCTCAGTCCCGTACAATATAGGACGAAAACCGCCTCCCGCGATCTCTGCAACATATATTAGAAAAATGCTACTGCCTTTCCTGATCCACTAATTGTTGCTGTGCGAGACGAATCATTTCGCGGACCATCGATCCACCAATTTTACCGCCGATCTGGCCCACCGATTCTGTGCTCAAATGACCATTTTGACCGTGCTCCAAAGGGACACCCAGTTCTTTTGCGACTTCGTATTTCACATCATCAGGCCGCTCCGGATCTACATCATACCCCTCGCGCCGCATCACTTCCGCTTTAAAAATTTGCATTCCGCGGCTGGCTCCCGGCACTGCATATTTCCTGTTTCTTCTAGACATCCTTATCCCCTCCCAAACCTGTTTTAAATAACATGCCCGGAAAACGGAACCTCCACCCTTATGGACTTGCCCCGATTATTTCCAAGCAGGGCGCCGTTGCAACACGGCATTCGTAGCACGCAAGGTTACAGCCCAAAATAAAAAAGCCACAGCACTAACAGAAGCTCCAAGCCAACATACCCCGTTCCAGCCATAGTGAGAATATATTTGAGTGGAGGCAATCGATCCGGTAGCACTTCCAATGGAGTAAAAAACCATATACCCTGCGGTGAGCCGACTACGTGCCTCCATGCGCAAGGTAAGTATTATACTTTGATTGGTGACATGCACCGCCTGCACAGCCAAATCAAGCAGAACAATACCAATGACCAATGCCAACAGCGACTGCTCGGTAAAACTGATAAACCACCATGAAATCAACAATAGAAGTAATGCTATGCCTGTCGTTCTCTGTCCATGACCCTGATCAGCTAGCTTTCCCGCCCGCGCAGCAGCTAATGCTCCCACAATTCCCGCCAGACCAAATGCCCCAATTGCAGTATGTGAAAGTGATAACGGCGGAGCACTAAGAGGCAAGACCACAGAAGTCCACAGAATACTGAAAGCAGTAAAAATCAGCAAAGCCAGAATAGCGCGGATACGCAATACTCTCTCTTGTACAAACAACATAAACACTGAGCTAAGCAGCTGAGCGTATGACAGTGTTTTTACCTCACGTTCCACATTTGGCAACACTCTAAATAATGTACACACCATACAAAGCATTAAAGCAGCAGAAAAAAGGTATACGGAACGCCAACCTGCAAGATCTGTAAGTATTCCTGAAATGGATCGCGCAAGAAGTATTCCAATCACAATTCCACTTGTGACCATGCCTACGACTCGCCCGCGTTCGGCAGGGGCAGCCATTGTCGCCGCGAACGCAACAAGCGTCTGCGTTACAACAGCGAGTAGTCCCACTGAGGCCATACCTACGAATAGTATCGTGCTGGAAGAGGCAGTACCCACGATAATCAAAGCTACCACAGATAATAACATCTGGCCGATAATCAGGCGGCGCTGATTCAGTAAATCTCCTAGTGGCACGAGCAGTAACAGCCCCACTGCATAAAAAATCTGCGTGATAGTAATAAGAATACCAATGGTTGAATAATCAATACCAAATTCTCTCGACAAATGATCAAGCAACGGTTGTGCAAAGTAGATGTTTGCAACCGACATCCCGCAGACAACGGCAAACAAAAGTGTCATATAACGAGGCATCGAGGAAGCCTGAATAGAATCAGATGGCGTATGCGTCTCTTGTGACGAAAGCTTCTCTTTAGTCCCCTGCATTTTGGACACACCCTTTCTCTGTTAAATTTATATCGCAAACACATTTCATACCGATCAGTATGTTATTGTGCTCAGTAAATTTATCTCACAAAACAAATGATGTCAACATAAATATTTGATGCTACCGACTTTCATTTGACAATATAGATGGCTAGTTCTAGTATTATAATATACTGTTCGGTAATCAATTATTGAAATCAAATATAACGAGGGGTGTTATTAATGGCTCGAACCCGCGAATTTGACGAGGAAAAAGTATTAGAATCAGCTATGGAGCTATTTTGGGAGAAGGGATATGAGGCTACCTCATTAAGCGATTTAACTTCCAGAATGGGCATTCAACGCCCCAGTATATACTCAGCTTTTGGAGACAAAAAAGCATTATTCGAAGCTGCGCTACGTAAATACACGATGTCCCATGCTTCTCGTGTCCGAGCCCAACTTCAAAGCAATCCATCCGCGAAAAAAGCCTTTCGTAGTTTTTTTGAAGATGTGGTGGCGGAGGAGTATGCAGGCAGTGTGAACCGAGGATGTTTTTGCATCAATACAATGGTTGAGCTGGCACCTCATGATGAGAAATTCGAGATTCTTACAAGAGAACACCAAATGTATCTATCGGTCATATTTCAAGAAACTATTGAACGCGGTATACAATCAGGTGAGCTTAAGGGTGGTGTAAATGCGAAGGCCTTGGCACAGGCACTAATCGTATCGCTAATAGGGCTTACTGTACTCTTGAAATCCCGCCCGGAGCGATCCTTTGTTGATAACGCAATAACAGTGATACTTACTTCGCTTGATTAAATTCAGAGTCTTGATTTAAGTCAATGCCCGCCATAGTACTCCTAATTACAATGAAATAAAAGTCCTTTAGGAGGCTATCTTATGGCTATCTCAGAAAAAGACCTATCGAACCAGCGTAAGTCCGCTTTAACAGCTGGAATATCACTGATCATCATGACCCTCGCCTCATTTTTTTCATATGGCTTTGTCCATGGGACTCTTGTTGTGCAAGGCGATGCCAGTGCCACATTTATTAACATTGTATCTTCCAACAACCTTTTCAAAGGGGAAATCTTGGGCTGGATCATCATTATGATTACTGACATTCTGGTCGCCTGGGCGTTTTATGTGTTTCTAGAACCCGTCAACCAAAATCTTTCATTACTCGGCGCATGGCTCCGTCTAACCTATTCCGCTATATTGGCAATCTCTATATTAACCTTGATATTTGTGCTGCTGCTCACGGGAAACACAAATGGCTTTTCCTCATTAACAATCGAACAAACTCAAGCATTTATGATGTTATTACTGGATGCATTTCAATTCATTTGGTCTATAGGGCTGGTCGTTTTTGGCGGGCATCTGTTAATAGTGGGCTATGTGGCTTTAAAATCCGATGTCATTCCTAAAGTAATCAGCATCTTGCTGCTGCTTGCTTCAATAGGCTATATTATCATTCATCTAAGCAAAATGTTTCTCCCACAATATGAGGCGGTCATTACAACACTTAATTTTGTTTTTACTATTCCTATGATTGTAGGAGAACTAGGCTTTGGGATATGGCTACTGCTTAGAGGTGGAAAAATCCCCAAAAGTGTATAACGATTTTGTTATTCATCACCGGAATGAACCCGCTTCTTAATTCTACTTAATGACTCTGGCGTAATCCCCAAATAACTGGCTAATTGATGTTGGGGGACACGGGTAAGTAAATGAGGTCTTTTTTGTAACAAGGCTTTGTAACGTTCTTCAGGATTGGAAGCAATAAAGGAAGTCAACTCATCCTGAACCTCACCCAAGTTCTCCTCTACCATTTTGCGTATCATGGTTTCCAGCTGAGCGTGTTTATGGAGCATATCCTGTTCCGCATTAAGATCACCAACCACCAATATGCTGTCTTCTAGGCAGGTTAAGGTGTACGCTGAGGGTCTACTCTCCTGATGCCGATTAAAAATCGAAACCGCTTGCTCTTCCGTATAAAAATTAGATGTGACTTCTTTGCCCGATTCATCTACCGAGGACTGCCTCACACATCCCTTTAACACAAAAAAACATTTTGAGGGAACGTCTCCTTGTCTAAGGAGTACCGTTCCCTTCTTGTATTCCTCAATAGGAATACCTTCAACAATATCCTGCTGTTCCACTTCGTTAAGAGATGTAAATTTACTCATATACTTATACAATATGCTTTTCATTTATCTCTCCAATCTCATTGCACGACCTCATATAAAGATCCCTCTAACGGCTGAATAAAGTGTGACCAATCACCTGTTGTGTACAGCAGAAGCCGATGCATCGCACGCGTACAGGCTGTATAAAAAAGCTTGCGTTCGCTTTCCCGATCATACGTCTGTGTGGAAGCATCATAAATCAGTACGGCGTCGAATTCAACCCCTTTTGCGAGATAAGCGGGAATTACTAAAATGCCCTTCTCAAAAGTGAGCGTCTCCTTCGTAATGAGCCGCAGAGCTTCGCATCCTTGTGACTTTAATTCTTCATAGGCCGCACGGCTTTCAGCTGCAGTCTTGGTAATCACAGCAATAGAGTCGAGCCCTTCAGCCATCAACGCCGCGAGATCTTCTTTAATTCTTTTCGCCCGCTCTACATCGCTACTAGCGTTCACTAGGAACGGCTTCTTACCCTCTCTTTCAAAAGGTACGATCTCCTCATTAGGCAGCAACGCCTTCGTAAACTCCACAATCTGACAAGTTGAACGATAACTTCGAATTAGACGGATCAGGCTCGTTTCATCTTCACCATAAAGCCGGATCAAAGGTGAATCCACCTCGTGCAAATTCGTTGCTTGAGGGAAAATCGCTTGGCCGAAATCGCCGAGCACAGTCATGCGCGCGCGGGGAAACAGCTGTTTGAGAAACGCGTATTGGAACGGCGAATAATCCTGGCCTTCATCGATAAACAGATGCCGCACCTCAGTGTTCACACGAGTGCCCTCGACAAGTTCTTTTAAATACAGGAATGGAGTAGCATCCTCGCAAAAGAGTTCATCGCGGCTCAGCTTTTCCTTTGTTTGCTTACAAATTTCCTGCCACTGAGCAGGCACCTCAGTCTCGTTCGTCATTTGCCGATAACTGGCGTCGGCACTAAACAACTGATCGTATAACCCAATCGTATCTATGAACTTGAACCGTTTGACATCGCGTCTCAGCGGTTTAAAGTGCTCCTTCACAATCATGCGGCGCAGCAGTTCTTCTTCCTGCAGACCAAAGTCAAAAACATTCTCTTCCCCTTGATCCTGATTAGGAAAATCCCCATAGTTCTCAAGATACTGAGTCGTAAAATCAAAGACGGCTTCCTCCCGCCGATATTTCTTAAGTATCTCACTGTAGGCTTCGGCATACTGATCGGTATCGAGGTAATCGAGTTCATCTTGAACCCAGAATGCCTCCTGTTCCTGACGCTCCAGCGAAGCCAACTGACGCAGTAGCCATTCACGCAATAAAACGATGCGATTAGCCAAGCGAATGGAGCTATCATAGCTATAAAATTGCGATTTCATCTGCTCCGCAGTAATCAACTCGCGATCCCGAAAACGGATACTATGAAACAACATCCCTTCCTTCCCTAACCACAACGCATAGTTTTGCAAAGCATGCAGAAAAGCTTCTGAAGCTTTATACTGCATTCCAGTTAGCCGTGCTTCATACTCTGGAGAAGCTTTGGACGTCAGTACATATTCAATCTGCTCGAACGGATCCTCTAGACTAAGCGTAGATCCAAGCCAATAATCAATATACTCCTGAAAGGTTGTTTGCTGCATATTCTCCTCGCCAAGCTCGGGAAGCACCGTAGATACATAACTGTTAAACATCGGATTAGGCGAAAAAAGAACAATCTGATCCGCTTTGAGCCTATCGCGGTGTTTATATAGCAAATAGGCTACCCGTTGCAGCGCTGCGGATGTTTTTCCGCTGCCCGCCGCCCCCTGCACAATGAGCATACGGCTACTATCGTTGCGGATAATAGCGTTCTGTTCCTTCTGAATAGTCGCCACGATGCTCTTCATTTGTGAATCCGCACCCTTACCAAGCACCTGCTGAAGTAATTCATCACCGATCGTTAAACTCGTATCGAACACGTTCTGAAGCTGACCCTGACGGATCTGGTATTGCCGCTTCAGCATCATCGTTCCTGAGATTTGTCCTCCCGGTGTATCGTAAGTGGCGGGGCCTGGCGAATGGTCATAATACATACTTGCAATAGGTGTCCGCCAGTCATATACCAGAAAGTTTACACCTTCTGCATCGATGAAAGACGCCACCCCGATATAGATTTGCTCACTGGAGTTCAACCCATCTTCTTGAAAGTCCATTCGTCCAAAATAGGGTGACGGCAGCAGCCGTTTCATGTTTTTATAACGCAGCAGCCGTTGGCGGTGGCTACGTTCCCGTTCAGACAACAACGCTTCTTGCTGTTTTATACTGTAAAAGGTCTCCTCGAAATCCTCATGTGTGCTCGTATTGACCGTAACTTCCTCCCAAAACTGCTTGCGGATGTCCGTCACCTGTTCACGTAATCCTGTCACTTCCGGTTCCAGCTCGCCAATCTTTGATTGCAATTCTTCCGTGACCGAATCTAGCCGTTTCTGTTCTCCCTGCCAATCTTTTTCGTTTAACATTTTTACTAACACGCTCCTTTTCAAGGTTGTTATCAAGAAGCAAAAATACAAATTTGACAAACTGCCAATCCGCGTGGTATTATTAATGTATAAATAAGATGTATTAAATCTGTCTAAAATACGTAGATTGCCAGTGGTCTTCTCATAATATCACGTTATTTCATTGCGCGCAAATTATATATTAAGAAGAACCGGCAGCTCATGCCGGTTCTTCTTTTTTATTCCTTTTCACAAAGAGTAGCCGTTCTCCCTAAGTATCCATTTCCCTAGCAAAAGGGTTGCTGCCTTTTGTTTCTGGTCTGCCTAACGGACCGAGGTGACTTTATTTACTGATTTTCAGCCTTTAAAGCAGACTTTCGGACTCCAGTGCAGCTATTCTTTATCTTGAGCTTCATTCTAGGCCTGTTTTAGGCTAATAGCGACTATGAGGTCCGTTAGTATTCCAAAAGTGCGATAATGCTGCTATTAGGGTCAACTGTGTCCGATAGCGGCTTCACCCGCGGATGAGCCCAATTAAACAGGGAGACCTAACAGTCATTTGATGACTGTTAGGTCTCCCTTATTCTGTAGGTTATTTGTTTGCCAAGAAAGCATCGATTTGAGTTTGTAGTTCGGTTTGGATTTTATCAATGCCCGCGGATTTCAGTTGCTTGTTCAGATCTTCAAGACCTTTGTCGATATCTTTGATTACGCCGTATTCGAGCGGAATCGCATAACGGAGCATTACGTTACCAACGTTGGCAATTTCCGTTTTCACTTTGCTGTTATCGAATACGAAGGTTTCAAGCGCGTAGTGATAGACATTTGCTTCCCAGCCTTTAGCCAGATCGTTTGCTTCTTGCGGGAATGCTTCATTGTCACGGTTAAGTGGCGAGTTGAAGTTCCAGTTAGAGAAGCCAGTATAGTTCGGATTCTTTTCAAGGGCTTTATATTTGTCATCGCCAACCGCTTCGTAATGTACACCGCTAAGGCCGTACATCATCAGGTCGTGCAGTTCTTTATCATTTTGCATCAGATCGAGGAACATCAAGGAACGTTCCACATTTCTGGAAGTAGCGTGGATCGAAGTACCGTTTTGGGTGGAAATCGCCACTGATTTCTTCTTGCCTTGGTTGATGTCAGCCAATGCTACTTCATAAGGGGAATTCTCTTGGCGCATCAAAGCCATAAGTGCTCCAAGTGTTCCGTTGTTGTGCGTAATCGATGCTGTTTTGCCTGCTTTAAAATCGGCCTGATGATCATTTTTACTGTTTAGAACGTTTTTCGACCATGCATTGTTATCAGCGAGATCTTTGTAATATACGAGTAGATCTTTAAACTCTTGCGTTTCATATACGTTAAATACTTGCCCTTTTTCATCCGTCAATTTGAAAGCAAACGGAAGGTCGAGATCAAACATATTCCATTCGTTTTGTTGCTTCAGCAATACACGGTCCAAATTATGATATTTCCAGTCTCCTGTTTCCGGGGTGAACGGTGTAATTCCTTTTTCGTTTTGTGCTATGGTTTTCAAGTAAGTGGCATACGCTTCTGGGCTGTTGATCTCCGGAAGATTGTATTTCTTACGCAAATCCTCGCGGTACAAAATCAGTTTTTCAACGGATTCCCCTCTGTTTTGCGGAACCATATACAGTTTGCCGTTTACCTTAGCTTGATCCCAGCTCACATCAGACATAGCTGCTAAAGTCTGCGGCATATATTTGGTAAGCAGCTCATCGGTCAATTCCAGGAATCCGCCTTTCAGCGCCTGGTCATTGTAACCAGCCCAGTTTGCCGAATAGATGAGGTCAAAATCCTCATTAGCTGCCAGCTTCAGCGGATATTTTTGTGCCCAGTCCGACCAATCCAGAAACTCGCCCTCTACAGTAGCATTAATTTTTTCTTTCAGCTTTTTATTAATCTCAGCAAAAACGCTATCATAGTCTATCGGTTTAGGGCCAACAAAAATCATTTTCAGCTTCACTTCTTTAGAGGTATCAAGGGTGTCTGAGGTAGTTGCAGGTTCTGAGTTGTTCGTAGTGTCGCTTCCTCCCTCTGACGCATTATTTGTAGCCTGTGCAGACGTATTAGCATTGTTATTGCCACCACCACATGCACTTAGAATCATTACGAAGGTTAAAACGAGCGCTAGCATCATCAATCTATTTCTCTTCAGCATCTCAAGCCTTCCCCCTTGTGTTTAATTATATTGATAAACCGAGTTTCCCCGGGTTCATCCTTTCACAGCACCAATCGTCAAACCTTGGACAAAATACCTCTGCACGAATGGATAAGCCAGCAAAATCGGGCCAGTGGCCACAACTGTCATCGCCATTTTCAAGCTCTCGGTTGGGATCGATGTCGTTACGACTGCCCCTGCACCCATCATCGCTTTGCGCATGCCATCCATATTGCCTAGCATTTTATACAAATAATATTGGAGCGGCATCAAGTTTTCATTCGATACAAACAGCAATGCATTGTACCAGTCATTCCAGTAGGCCAGCGCTAGAAACAATCCAATGGTAGCTAACGCCGGCTTGGACAGCGGCAGGATTAGACGAGCATAGATCTTAAAGTCGCCTGCGCCGTCAATTTTTGCTGATTCTACAATAGCTTCCGGAATGCTGCCCATAAAAGACTTCATAACAATGATATAAAAGACATTGAGCATCATCGGAACCACTAAGGCCATCAGCGTATCCTTCATATGAAGGTAGTTGACCATAAGCAGATACCACGGAACCAAACCGCCGCTGAACAAAGTCGTAAAGAAAAAGAAGAACGAAAATTTATTGCGCCACTTAAAATCTTTTCGGGATAGCGCATAAGCAGTCATCGAAGTCAGAAACAAGCCAAGCACCGTGCCGAGTATAGTAACTCCTATTGTCACTATATAGGCTTGAATCATCTGTTCGGGATACTTAAACAAAATGCTGTAGGCCTCAGTTGAGAAGGCAGTCGGTATAAATTGATAACCATCCGTTAGGATTTTGGATTCTTCCGTAAAGGATGAAGATACGACAAGTATAAAAGGAAAAATACATAAAACTGAGAGAAAAATCAGGGATACATAACCAATACCTGAAAATATTTTACGATCAAGCTGCTTCATATCGTTACCTCCATTATGAAAGACTTAACTCCTGATACGATTAGAACAGAGCGCGGTCTTTGTCGTATTTACGGACAGCATAGTTCACTGACATGATCGTCGCGAAGCCAAGAACGGACTGGAAAACACCAGCTGCAGCTGACATGCCGATATCATTCGAAGTAATCAGTGACCTAAATACGAAAGTGTCGATAACGTCTGTCGAGGAGAACAACAAGCCGTTGTTGCCGATCATGTTATAGAACATCCCGAAATCACCACGGAAAATGTTCCCGACTGCCAGCAGCACCAGAATAATAATCGTTGGATACAAATTCGGAATGGTTACTTTCATAATTCGCTGAAAAATATTAGCCCCATCGATTTCGGCTGCTTCATACATTTCTGTATCTATCCCCGTAATCGCGGCCAAGTACATCACCGTTCCGTATCCGAGACTTTTCCATGCAGAAACTATAACCAGAATATACGGCCAATAGGAAGGTGTATTATAAATATCGACAGGCTGGAGTCCGATACCTCTGAGCAAAGCATTCACGGTGCCAATATCATAATTGAGCAGGTTATAAGCAATCGCTCCGACAACGACCCATGAGATAAAGTAAGGCAGGAACAACGCCGATTGTGTGATTTTGCGGAACCATTTACCACCGACCTCAAACAACATAATCGCTGCAAAAATTTGCAAACTGTTATTGACGACGATAAACGCAATGTTATATAGTGCTGTATTTCGTGTTACCCGCCAAGCATCGCCTGATTCAAAGAAAAAGCGGAAGTTGTCGAGCCCGTTCCAGGCACTTCCAAAAATACCGCCCGCATAATCATAATGCTTGAAGGCAATAATAATGCCCGCCATCGGGACATAGGCAAACAGAAGGAAAAAAGCAACCGCCGGAGCCAGCATCAGCAAGAGAACCCTATAATTCTTTAAATCGCTCCAAAATGTATGCCCTTTCATCTTTGCACCCCTCTCTTCTCTATATCTCTTATTATAAAAGGGCACAGGCGCTTAGATAATTCAGCGAAACAACTAAACATAATACTAATTCAACGATTCGACAAAAAAAGGTTAGCCGGCAGACCAAAAACACCCGGCAGCGATTCTCCAATAACCGAAAAATCATCGCCGGGTTTTCATTTTCACCGCTTTTTTGTTAGATTTTATTTTTCTTCCGGTACTCACCGGGTGACATGCCCATGTATTGCTTGAACTGTCTGTTGAAATAAATAATATTTTTATATCCGGCTTGTTCTGCAATCTCATAAACTTTCTTAGTCGGATCTTCGAGCAGCTCGCATACCCGTTTCATCCGTAATTCACTTAAAAAATCGCTGAATAAACTGTTGGTTTCAACCTTAAATAAATGACCGAGATAGTTAGGCGTAAAATCGAAATGGGCGGCCACTTCGTTCAGCGTTATTTTTTGATCTAATCTTTCTTTCACATATTCCGTGATTTCATCAATTAACTTCCGCTTTTGTCTTTGCCGTTTCAAATAAAGCAGCTCCGACAACTCAAAAAATCTTCTTCTCAGCCAAGAGAGAATATCATGCACCGTTTCAAACTGAAACAGCACAAAGGGATGATGTGAATCCCAATTCAAAATCTCGTATAGATGCTCGTTCATTTGCTGCAGATCGGCATGAAGCTTGGAGGTAATTCGAATAATGATATCGTAGATGTCGTTTTTCTGGGAGAGCGGACTGTCCCCGGCAAACAGCTGCAGCAAACAATCATCAATGGTGGTAAGGTCGTAATCGAGCATCGCTTTAAGCATCCGGTCCACAATAACCTCTAAATCTGAGGCGATTTTTTCCTTCGGGCTCCATTCCGAGGCATCTTGGATGATTCTATTTTTCCCAACAATCCATTTAATACTTAAAGCAGCCTGAGCCTGCCGATAGGAATCATGCAGCTTACCCAGTTCTGTTGTGTACATCCCTCTTCCAATCGTAATTGAACAGGAAAATTCCTGATAGAATGACCGAATGAGCTCTTCCATCAAAGCGGTAAAATATTGTTCCTGAACCGCAGCAAGGATCACAAAATGATAGTCATAGGTTGTGATGACCATGCCTAAATTTTGATCTTGCGCGAACTTCCGGATAAAATGATTGGCTGTACTGCTCCATAAACTCCGCTCTTCTTCCGTCCAAGTTTGGATTTTCCGTGCCATATCGTCAATCTCGACGATGGCAACCGCCGACGCGCCTTGTAAGTAAGACGTAAGAACGTTGTGAATATGCGTCTCCACCTGCCCCGGGGCAGTCTCATTAAACCAGCGCAGCAGCAGCTCCTGATTCACAAGCGTCAGTGTTTCCGACAAGGAAATATGCTGCTTCCTCTCCTTCTCAATCTTGGCGCAGAGTTCAGTCAGTGTCTTATTTAACTCGTCATCATCAACGGGTTTAAGCAAATAACCGGAGGCATTTAATTGAATGGCCTCTTTGGCATAGTTGAAATCCTGATGTCCGCTAATAAAAAGCAGATGGACCTCAGGGTTAATCTCCTTCGCTTTCCGGGCAAATTCCACGCCCGACATAATCGGCATGCGGATATCGGAGAGAATGATATCAATGCGGTGCTGCTCCATCATTTTTAAAGCGGCGAAACCGCTCGTTGCCGTTCTCACGCTATGCAAAGGCAAATGATCACTGCCCGCCACCCGCCGTCTCAGCCATTCCAAATCGATCACTTCATCATCCACCAACAGAACGTTGATTTCCATCGCCATACTATTTACTCCCCCATAACTTCCCGGATTTCCGCATTATCCACCGGTAAGATAATTTGAACGGTCGTTCCTGCCCCAAAGTAACTGCCGATATGAATGCCGAAATCATGGCCGTATCTCAGCTTGATTCGTTCCTCCACGTTTCTCAGTCCATAGCTGCTCGAATGGAATGAGCTTGAACGCATATTTCGCAGTGTCTCCGCCCGCATACCAATTCCGTTATCGATGACCTTGAGCTCGATGCGTTCACCCAGCCGTTTTCCGGTAATCCGGATCGCAATCGTCTCCCCAAACCAAGCATGCTTGAATATATTTTCTACAAATGGCTGCAAAATCAGCTTAATGATGGGAACCTGTAAAATATCAGGATCAATATCATAATAAACCTCAAACGCATCGGCATACTTTACCCTCTGAATTTCAAGGTACATCCTTACCTGCTCCAGCTCTTTTTCAAGAGAGATATAGACATGTCCTTCATTCAAGGTGAGGCGATAGAATTTAGAAAGACCTTGTACCATCTGTGTAACCTTCTCAACTTCGCCTAAATTGGCCAAGCTGCCAATGGTCGACAATGTATTATACAAAAAATGCGGACTGATCTGAGCTTGAAGCACATCCAGTTCCGCTTGCTTTTTCTGAATCCCTTGCTCATAGACGTTCTGGATCAGGTCCTGGATACTAGTCGCCATCTGATTAAAACTATTAGCAATGTAGACAAATTCATCATTCCCGGCAAACCCAATTCTTTTATAAAAATTCCCTTCCTGAAAGGACCGGACCAAATATACGATCCGTTTAATTTTTTTGCCTGATATGCGGGCAACGAGGAAGCCAATCACCGCCATGACTAAAAAGCTGATCAAACAAACCGTGGTGATCACCTTCTGCATTCGGCTAGCATCTTTATTCAAATAGGCATGCGGCACCCGTACCTCGATAGCATAGTCAGACAACGGAATATCTTCACTAATGATCAGATAAGCGTCTTGCTTCGCATGTTCATCGACAATACCTTGTTCATAAAGCGTTAATCCACTAACCCGATCCACTAGACGAAGGTCTATACCCTGTTCAATCGGAAAGGTATCGAAATTGCCAAAAAGCTCGTCAATTCTCGCCGTGACGCGAATATAACCAATAATCGATGGGCCTCCCTTAGAAGAAACCAGCTTGCGGAAATACGAAATATTGCTTAGTTCACTGTCGCTGTCCGCCTGAAGCCACAAGCTGTCTTTGTTATTAGCAACAATCGACTTGTACCATTCCTTATCTTCAATAACCTGATCAGAAAGAATATAATAATCGCTTCTACCGATAGGTACAGACATATCATCACCGGGGATTTCAAGCATCGTCTCATTTGCGGTATAGAGCACAAGTCTCAGATTGTTCCCATACAATTGCAGAGGGGCTTTCATATAAGGAACGATATCATCCCTCATTTTGAGCATGTTTTCCAATGCATCTCCCCTAAACTGCAGAGCATTCTGAAAATTCGTATTGAGAAACAGCGAGTTAGTCATTCGTTTGATTTCATCTGTCTGATATTCGATATTGTTCCTCGTCTGCTTCAAAGCTGTCCGGACATTCGTTTCCGCCATTTCCGTTCTGGACTCTACGAGCATCGTATAAGCTATATAACCCACCAATACATCTGTCAGCAATACTAGAATGAGGTACGGTATCATCATCTTATAGGTGAACGGAATATACTTTTTACTGAATAAAAACCTCTCCATACCCATGCTCCCTTGTATCCGAGTTAATGCTAACGTTGTTTTCATCCATTCTACAATGGAATGAAAGCGGTTACTAGATATTGTGTTTGGAAAATGGGCTTTAGAGCAACACCCTGTTTTCCAATATATTTTTCAGACTGATATGAGATTTTGAAGGTCCAAACTTTATAAGGTTGTCTTGGAATTCAGCTAACTCCTCAATCGACGCGGTTTGCACCTTTATGAGGTAATTATATTCTCCGCTAATCCGATATAAATCGGTAACTTCCATAGCATATTTGCAAAAATCCGTAATCTCTTGGCAATGTTCTGTTTTTAATAGAATAAACGTAGTTGTGCCCCGATCCAGATCTCGTAGATTAAAAGCTGTATGATACCCAGAAATGATATTCCTTTCCTCCAGCTTGATCATTCGTTCTTTAACAGAGGGTTGTGACATCGAAACCTCTTTACTGATTTGTGAAATGGACATTCGGGCATTGTACTGAAGTAATTGCATAATCTTTTTATCAATGTCATCCACAAGTTGTTCCATAGCAAGCGCCTCCTAAACCCATTTTATAAAATAAACTTATTTCGCTATAATACCTTAAATTTAATAACCATATTACTACAAAACACTTATCTTATATATATATCTCATATTTTAATACAACTATAATAAGTATATATTAAAGTTGGGAGCGATTATAAATGAGTGTAAAAGGCCTTGCACATGTAGCAATTCAAGCCAAAGACTATAAAGCAACTATTTCATTCTATATTGACGTTTTAGGATTCAAGCTAGGTCATCATTGGAGTCTGCCATCCTTTCAGATCAAAGAAGCCTCCATGCTGATTTCACCTGACCGCAGAACCTGCATTGAGATTTTTGATAATGATGCAGTCATCGCCGCTCAAGGAAAAAAAGCCTTGTCTGATGAAGATATAGCGCACGGAGCGTTATTACATCTTGCCTTCTATGTAGATAATGTAGAGGAGATGTATCAAAAAGCCCTTGCACATGGGGCCAAGGCTTTTATAGCACCGGATTCTCTGTCTCTGGGCGAACCGCCTCTTCTAATTAAAAACGCGATCATTCACAGTCCCAATGGAGAAGTTATCGAATTTCTTGAAGAGGTTGATTTTGATATGTCCAGCAAAGTTCATGTAGAATAAACGCTAGGGAGGGTTATGAATTATAAAACATACCATTCTCAGTAAAAAGTCGCTTTTCCTCTTAATTTTTTTGATATTTCTTATAGGAACCTACTTTTTATTCTTTGGACTTCCGTGGAAGTCTCTGGCTTTAAAAAAGCAATTTGAAGTCTATTTAGAAGATAAATATCAAATCGATTTCCAGCTGGGTAAGATGGACTTTGATTTTATACATCGCACTTATCTTTCTTATGCCCATCCAGCAAATGATCCCACTCTGATTTTTTATGTAGGTCAAGATATTGAAAGCAAGGAAATTCAGGATCTTTATCAATATGAAGTTAATAAACGAAATGCTGGGAGAAAGTAAGAGAATTGAATCCTGCTTCTAGCAGATGAAGAAGGAATGATAGTATTGATCGTGATTCAAGTCATCGCTTGGCTCATCGCCTTCGCAGCCTTGTTATCCATGGTGTCGATTGTGCTGGTGAGCTGGAGGAACGGGATATCGCCGATGCCTACGTCAAAATCTGTACGCTCGGCTGTTGCCGTTGAGGTGAATCGGATTCCGGGATATAGCAGCATTGTGGAGGCGGGATCGGGTTGGGGAACACTTGGCATGGATGTTATTCGCCAATGTCCAGGCAAAAGGCTGACAGGCATTGAAAATTCCAGTATTCCCTTGTGGACATCCCAGCTGCTTGCTAGGTTCGGCACACGTATGCTGCGAGCAGACGAAGGCCAGAATCTGCTCCACGGAAGGCTTCGTTATGTACGTGGGGATATCTATAGCAGCTCTTACGAGCATGCGGATATAGTTCTTTGTTACTTATTTCCCGGAGCGATGAAACGGCTGGGGGACAAGTTCAAGCGTGAGCTACTGCCGGGCGCAGTGGTCATTAGCATTTGTTTTGCCCTTCCATGCATGCAGCCTGTCCGTACCATAACATGCACGGACACACTGCGTACCAAGGTATATGTATACACTTTTTAATTCAGGATTACCCCACTACTTCTCTTCTGATAAGGTGGTAATTCCTGAATTTATTTCAGTTTATCCACTTGAAGTCCCCCCCCTTTCTATTAACCTCTCCATCTTTGCCAAAAACAATGAATTGCATGGATTTTATACTACTACCGAGGTAAGTGACTTGTGTAGGAGAATGAATTTTATCCTAAATATAACTTTTTGGATGTCTTCTCCATCTAATTATACAGAGGGCCCTCAAGGAGGAAAAATCATTTGCTGGAAAACGAACTGGATATCAAAAAAGCGCAGAAAGGCGACCACGAGGCGTTTACCCGTCTTTTCAGGCAACTGGAATCCCAGTTGTACAGATTAGCCAAAACCATTCTGCTAAAAGATGAAGATTGCGCGGATGCTCTTCAGGAAACAACACTGAAGGTGTATAAAGGGTTGGCCAACCTTAAACAGCCTAAGTTTTTTAAAACCTGGGTTATACGCATCCTGATTAATGAATGCAATCAGTTACTTCGTATGCGAGAACGAACTATAGCTGTGGCGGAAATTCCCGAGGAACCGGTCGTTTCCTATGTGCATTTTGAAGATTCAGGCAACGTAGACCTGCAAAGCTTCATTAATCAGTTGGACGAATCCCTGCGGCTTGCTATCGTGCTTTTTTATTATGACGATTTATCCATTAAGCAGATTGCAGATGTGCTCGACATCTCCGAGGGAGCGGTCAGGGCACGACTTCATCGCGCACGGAGATTGTTGTCCAAACAGATACATCCTGTGCGGGAGGAGGGTCTTGCTAATGAATAATAACAATTTAGAAAAGCAGATCAGGGAGCTAGGGAAAGCTAATATACAGGAGCTTCCTCCTTTACTACGATCACGGCAGGATTCGATTTATGCATCGCTGGGCACCATTGTCCAGGATCCTGTGGAAAAGGAAAAGAAAAAGCGGATATATCCAAAAATCACAGCTGCTGTGACTGCGGCGATATTGTTAAGTGTTATGCTAACGGCTATCTATCCGCCTACGTTGGCCAATGCGCTCAAGCAGCTTCCCTTGATAGGCGGTATTTTTGAACGGGCAGATGATATAGGGTTACAAGCGGCCCAGCGTCTGGGACTGACTTCCCGTCTAAACAGCAGTGATACCCATGAAGGGATCACCTTGTCTGCCGAAGAGGCTGTATTTGATGGCAGCCGGTTGGCATTCTCGGTGAAGCGTGAGGGAGAAGAACTGGAAGGTAAGCTAGCCGGAGTAACGATTGGAGCGGATGGTAAGCCTTTTTTAGCGAAAGGTGCAATAACCTCTGCAGAAGTATTGATCGACGGCGCTTCCCTGGAGCAATTTTCAGATGGTCTCTGGAAAGCTATGCCGTTTCTAAGCTGGATAGAAGGTGCGGAAAGCAACACAGCTATTTTTAGACTAGTGGATTCCTCGAATTCCGGAATCTCCAACAAACCTTTTCCTGATCGATTTGTATTGACCGTAACTCTTGGCTTAAACGGTATGGATGAACCGTTTGTTCTCCAAATTCCTGCGCGGAAGGCTACGATTAATAAAATTTCCACACCTGATATACGCGCACAAGTTGGAGGATGGAGTTTGATCCTGAAAAAGCTGGAATATAGTCCATTAACGACACGCCTGTCGCTCATGCTGGAACAGGATACAGACGAAGATCATGCAGCATTGAGTTTAGTGGGCTTTGAAGTAAAGGATCAACAAGGACAGGTGCTGAAAGATATTTCACAGAAAGTCCTCTCGACTTCCAATAGGTCACTTAATGTCGATTTGCTTACTGAGCCATTTGAGAAACACCCTAATATGCTCACAATCCGTGGCTATCTTTATGAGTTTGAGAACCCACAAAGTAAGAATGGAGCATTTAAAACAGACAGTTCTGGAAACCCAGTGAAGCATTATATTGACGGTCTAGAGATAAACGTGCTAGTTAAATAAAAATTAAGGAGCTTGATAATATCATGAAAAAAATGACTAAGAAGATGTCTGTAATTTTAAGTGCTGCTGTATGCCTAGGAGCGTTGGGAATGCCAGCTTTAACCCAAGCATCCAGTGCTCAACCCGCTGTTGAAGCTTCCCTGAATACAACAAAAGTGGCCGATTCACACGATCAGCTTACTTTAAAGGGCAGTGCGCAGTTTGATGGTAACTATATTAAGATCGACCTGAGCCGTGAGGGATCGCTATTTTCAGGAATGCTCGCAGGAGTAACTTTAAATGATAAAGGTGAGCCCTATCTTGCAGAAGGTACTATTGTGGGAATAGACGCTAAGCTCACTCAACCAGGAGGCATTGATTTAAAAACACCACGCTGGATCAGTGACGGTGATGCCAACAAGGCGGTTGTTGTATTGCAGACCGGATGGTTAACTGAGCAACAAAAGGCAAACCTGGCTTCCTCTGAATTGAGTATCCATGTGAAGCTTAACGGAATCGATGAACCGTATGTACTTAAATTTTCTCTCAAGCAAGCAGGATTAGTGCGTAACATTCAGCTGCCTGCTATAAAGAAAGACAACCAATTTGAAATCAAAACCACCCGTGTTGCTGCAGGAGAGACTTCTGTGCGTATCGCTTTAGCGGTTAAAGGGGTTGCCACCCAAGCACAGGCTTTAGGATATGACATTTATGATAATCTGGGAAATGAATTAGAATTTATTGCAAGGGATTCTGTTGCAGCAACTCAAAATACGGTTTCTGAAGATTTATTGTTCGAAGCACCTAGCTCAGCGGCAGAATATCTGATTATCAGACCGTATCAAGCCGTATTTGAAAAAGGCAACACCGGGGCTTATAAAGTAGATGCCAAAGGCAATGTAGTTAAAAATTACAACAAGCAATTGGAGATCAAAATCCCTCTAAAATAATCGTTAGCGCAGAAAATATAAACATATTTACTAGGAAAGGGGATTACCTCTCCGGCCGAAGGCTTGAGGTAATCCCCTTCTTTCAATGGATAGAATGTTCCGTTTTACTGGTCATTTATAGCTAAAAAGCGGATAGTAGCTGTTGTCCCTTTACCTACAGAACTACTATAATAAATTTCCCCGCCGTACTTTTCTACGATATTAAAGCAAATCATTAATCCTAAACCTGTTCCATTACTTTTTAATGAATAAAAAGGAGTCCCTAGCGACTTAACCTCAGCTTCCGACATCCCGCTTCCTTCATCGATGATTGTTATCTCAATAAAATTATTGTTCCTATTCGCCATAATAGAGACAGATTTACCAACATCCGAAGCCTCTAAAGCATTTTTTATTATATTAATAAGCAGCTGCTTAAATTCAATTTTATTAATAGAGATCTTGCAGTCTTCTTCTACATAGGTAACAATTTGATTATCAGATAACATTGCGTAGGAATGGAGCAATCCTGTGACACTCTCAATAACATCCTTCACATCTACTTTTTCTAGTTTTTGTTCTCCATTTGGCTTTGAAAGGGTTAGAAATTGCGAGATAATCTGTTCTACTGTGTTCAATTCATCAATCATTAATTTAAATTTTCTTTTCATAGGATCATCAAATGAAGGATCCTCATCAAAAAACTGTAAAAAACCTCTAACCACTGTCACTGGATTTCTAATTTCATGCGCAACGGCAGCTGTCAATTGTCCAACCATCTTTAAGCGCTCAGATTGCTGTAATTGTTCATAATAAAGCTGCTGTTTTTTCATCCGTTTAAATGATATTTGAAAAATGAAAAATAATAACACTTGAACCGCTATTATATTAATGAAATTCCCTAGAATATCATAATGTAAATATGTATATAGATCCCCTCTATCAATCAAGAGGATATAGCCAAATGTAATTACCATCAGTATTCCATTTATAATGAAGGAAAAATAGAACAATTTTAAATCAAAAAATAGAATAGAGAGTGCAGGAATAAGACAAATGAGGATATAGGTAGTCCAAGTTTGAGGATATAAAAAGAATAGCGTATAAAAATACGCAAATCCAAATAGAATGATAATCTTTCTAAAAGTATGTGTCTCATGCTTAGGGTAAATCCATAAACAAACCGTTAGAAACGTCACACATAAAAAATGAATGATATAACCAAAATCAATTCCATCTAACTCTAGAGTAGATAGTATTAATCCAGACATCATAAGAACGATGATCATTAACATTAATATGTAATAGGTTTTTCGATTCACCCGACTGTAGAACTCTCTCATGAATTCACCACTTTTAAATTGATTGTCGAAATAAGAATTATATCAGCTGAAATAGTAATAAACAATAACTGAAAAAAACTGTAAACTCGATGATATTATAGTTTGTAAAAAACTAAAAAACCGGGAGATACCATTTTAACTGTATCTTCCGGTTTTCTGTTTAACTTTGCATATTCTTTAAGCAAACGTCCATGTAGGAACGCTTGAAACCGGCAAGGGCTCCCTGCCCAGTCGCGGTTGAATATAACCACGGCTTCTGCGCCGGTTAAAGCTTTCCTCATAAACTAGAGAGGTGTTTCGGTCCTGATTATTTTATTATCTCTTTCCCTCTTTCTTCTATTTATCGAATACAAAACAAATAATAATATAAACCATAAAGGCGTCAACAATAAGGCCGGACGAGTTTCATCAGCAAATAGCATAATTATGAGTATGATTGCAAACAAAGCTAGAACAACATAATTCACAAAGGGTGTAAACGGTGCTTTGAATTTTGATTTGGCCTGCAATTCCGGCTTCGTCTTTTTATATCGCAAATGGCAAATTAGAACGACGCCCCAAACCCAGATGAAACAAATGGCACTAATTGTTGTCACGATGCCAAAAGCCGTCTCCGGAATCAGCTTACTCAACAAAGCGCCTACAGATAAGACAAGCGTGGATATGAATAAAGCATTACTTGGTACATGATTTTTATTAAGCTTTGCAAAGTTGGCTGGAGCCTGGTCATTTCTGCTTAGATTGTATAGAATCCGGCTTGTTGAGAACATCCCGCTATTACAAGCGGACGCAGCTGAAGTTAATACAACGAAGTTAATAACCCCCGCGGCAATCGGAATCCCCACTAAACTAAATGTTTTAACAAAAGGACTTTCTGCCGGGTTTAGTTCTGTCCAAGCGTTGATGCATAATAAGGCAATAATAGCACCCACGTAGAAAAATAGAATTCGTAAAGGTATTTTATTAATCGCCGATGGGATAGTTTTTTCTGGATTGGAGGTCTCTGCTGCCGATACGCCCACCAATTCCACACCCACAAAAGCAAACACAACCATTTGAAATGAAAGTAGGAACCCTGAAATGCCGTTTGGAAATACTCCCCCATGTGCCCAAATATTACTGAGCGCAACCGTTCCAGTAGTTGTTTTGAATCCAATCACCAGTAAGAATACCCCGATAGCAATCAATGCGAGAATAGTGATTACCTTAATTAAAGCAAACCAAAATTCCAATTCCCCAAAGCTTTTTACCGTTAATAAATTGAGTCCTAATAAAATAATTAAACAAATGACTGCAGGTATCCATTGCGGGATATCAAACCAATATTGTACATAGACCCCAACAGCTATAATATCGGCCATAGCCGTCATGATCCAACAAAACCAATAGGTCCATCCAGTTACAAACGCCGCCCGCGGTCCAAGATAGTCTTCGGCAATGTCTGTAAAAGATTGATAACCTGCTTTAGACAACAGAAGTTCTCCTAATGCCCTCATCACAAAAAAAATAGCGATACCCACGATTAAATAAGCAAAAATGATCGATGGTCCTGCCAGTTGTATAGCTTTGCCTGATCCTAAAAATAATCCGGTACCGATGGTTCCACCAATCGCAATGAGCTGAACATGCCGATTCTCTAAATCTCTCTTTAATTCTTGTGCTGCCATTTCAAACTCCCCCTTATGTGAAAAAATGTACAAGTAAAAATGATAACAAAAAAGAGATTGGATACGCTCCAATCTCTTAGGTCTAAGAATAATAAATAAAATACATTCCTTTATTCTGACGATGATCAGAATAACAAATGAATTATCTAGTACTCTTCTGTCCTTTTGCCTGAGATTGTGAACCCTTCGGCGCCGGGGGACTCCCCCACGGTCTCTCCAGAAGCTGCTCCTGCTATAGTGTGATCCATAGCAATCATAGCTTGCGATTTATTTAATTGTTATGCCGCTAACTTCATTTTTAATATTTTTCAATACTAATCATTGTCAAATATTTTGTCAATAACATTAATTACCGCTTTATTATTGTTCCATTAACTTTTATTGCACTCAATTAAGGGCTTGTTAGCCAAGCTGCCAATTCTTCTGTCTGCAGGCACAACCTTCAATAGGCGCTCCTTAGCACTCCATGATTGACTAACACCTTACATGTTTTCGTTTGAAGCCGAGCTGCGATTTATCAACTGCCTTTTGAATATTAATTGAAGCATTCAAAATCTTGCTTTTTGCACTACCGGTATGGATTTCCACCGGGCCAACTTCCTTTGCAATCTCAACCGCTTTATCATGAAGCGGCAGATAGGATACGCCCACAGTGTAGATGAAATTGTTCATTGCATATTTCGTTCGCTCAGGAGCTTCATGAATCGTGTTTTTTGCAAGCTCCAACATAGCGGCCAATTTTTCTGCGGAAAATTCACTGTCCGGGCGATTTCCGAGCAGCCAGCAGTAACAGTTCCAGCCCGCCGACATTTTCAGCTCTATCTCACTTGCAATCCATTTATCAGAAACCTCTTGCGCAATATCCGTCTCCGCCAACGTTACTGCCACCACAAAGTCCGATAGCATATAGAAATAAGCGCTAGCAATCCACCGCTCAAAATCCGACTCTGACATTGCTTTAGGCTCCGCGATCACCCCGGCAAAATACATAGCGTCGTAATTTCCCGTAGCATAAAGCTGCTCGGCCAAGGGTTGATTATGTTTTATTTTTCTGAAGATAGGCTTCATCTGGCCTGTGGCCACACCAAAAAGCGGTTCGTGCGCGCCATTGGATAGATATATTTTCTTGGTGCGTTCCTTGCCGAGAGCTTCAAGCTCTTGCATGACCGTTTCTAAATCCATTGTTCGCACTTCCTTTTTAGATTATTGGCTAGGGACTCAAACTTTACTTGAATATATCATAAAAGCTCTTATAAATACCTTCTTTTATACATCAAGGTAATTTGCCCCGCTATGTATTCAGCGCTATATTGGTTGCCATCCTTAATCCACCACATAATAATCCCCAGTAGTGAGGCTGCAATAATATCAACGGAGACTACCTCCTTAGTAAGGTCAATGTTCCTCGCGTTTCTTCGTTTTTCGACAGTACTTTTTAACAGGTTGGTCAAGTGTTTTTTGAAGCCTTTATGCTCAATCAATACAGCAAAAACTTTCCGGTATTCAAAAAAATAATTTAAAAAGGTGACCAGCTGCTCCTGTTCGTTGTTGCTCTTCATTTGTAATAGCGGTTCAACCTTCATGGACAGGTCATCGAAGATTTCATGTACGATCTGGCGCAATAAATCGTTAATATCCTCATAATGCAAATAAAACGTTGCACGATTTAGTTCCGCGCGGTTGGCGATTTTTTGGACGGTCAATTGCGAAATCTCCACATTGTCGGCCAATAATGAAAAAACGGCGTTCTTAAGCATCTTTTTTGAGCGAATAGCTCGTGGGTCAACTCTTTTATGTTCAGTCATTTCATCCCTCTATTATCGTTTAAATGGCCTTTCATCAACTAATTTGCCTATTCTGTCGATTAGTCGACATTTTCAATAAAATTGCAAATAGGAATACTATTTAAATCCTGATATGATTTATTTTATTGACACTATGTCGAAAAAGCAATGAAGAGAGGACTGCAACATGCAAGAAGACATTAAGAAAATAAATAAAGGGATCTTACTAACCATCTTAATCTTTGGTTGTTTCTTATCCACACTCAATCAGACGCTTTTAAATGTCGCCTTAAGTAGTCTGATGGATGTATTTGATGTCACGGCAACAACCGTACAATGGATTTCAACAGGATTTATGCTGATCAACGGGATTTTGATTCCGATTACGGCCTATTTAATGAAACGTTTTACAACACGGCAATTATTTATAAGTGCCATGTCATTTTTATTAATCGGTTCTATAATTTGTGCAGCAGCGCCGAGCTTTAGTCTACTCTTAATCGGACGAATGATCCAAGCTGCCGGTGCTGGCATTATAATGCCGCTCATGATGAGTGTTGTGCTGGCGATCTTCCCCGTTGAAAAACGTGGCAGCGCTATGGGACTGCTTGGACTGGCGATGATATTCGCTCCTGCTATTGGGCCAACGCTGGCGGGATTTGTTGTCGAATACCACTCTTGGCGCTGGTTATTTATCGGGCTTATTCCACTTGTCCTCATTGTTATAGCGTTGGCACTCAAGTATTTAGTGAATGTATCTGAGACGTCTAAGTCGAAGCTTGATGTCATAAGTGTTCTTTTATCAACCGTCGGATTTGGCTTAATTTTATACGGCTTCAGTAGTGCAGGCAGTAAAGGCTGGGATGATGTAATCGTGATCCTGACCTTAGGGATTGGGGTCGTGGTAACAGCCGTATTCTGTCTTCGACAAATCAAATCGGATGATCCGCTGCTAAACCTGTCGGTCTTCAAAAATAAGGTTTTTACGATGACATCTCTTATTAACGTATTAATCACGATGATGATGTACGCAGATATGATTTTATTGCCTATTTATCTGCAGAATGGCCGCGGGTTTACAGCATTTGATGCAGGACTACTATTGTTGCCGGGCGCACTCGTAAATGCGTTCATGTCACCCGTCACCGGTAAACTATACGACCGTTTCGGTGCGAAGCCGCTGTTCATCATTGGTCTATTGTTTATTATTCCATCTATGTGGGCGGTAACAGATTTATCTGAATCAACTACGTATACGTATCTAATGATTCGTACCATTGGCCTGCGAATTGGATTAAGCTTCATTACTATGCCACTCAATACAGCCGGACTAAATGCGTTGCCCAAACAACTTGGCACTCATGGTACAGCTGTGAACAATACCGTTCGCCAAATTGCCGGGGCCATTGGTACTGCTGTCGTAATTACAATTTATACAGTGCAGGCAACAAGTCATGCAACTACAGTGATGCTGAACAATCCCTCCACTACTCCTGACATTCTTAAATCCCTTACATCAATTCTTGGGGCAAGTGACGCCTACTACTTCATGATGATTTTATCCATTGCCGCATTTGTTATAACCTTATTTATGCCCACGAAAAACAAGCTCATGATTGAAAAGAAAGCAAACCTAGTTAGCAAGGAAGAACCTCAGTTGTAACTAGTAATTGCAGAGTAAATGAAGAAAAGCCATTCCTTAGCGGAGTGGCTTTTGTTATGAATGGCTTGCTTTGGATCATTGGAGCACGTATTCCTACGAGCATCAATATTTCCTTATCCATATCAGTATCCCCCTCTCCATATCAAATGTGTAGACTGTATTATAAAAACGAAAAAATATGTAAACTTTACACATAAGTTAATATACGGTATTTTAATAGTGTTATTAAAAGGAATATTAATCCATAATAAGGAGCTGATTCCATTCATGAAATTATCTTTAAAAAAGAGATTGATGCTTGTTGGAACCTTTGTTTCAGTCTTTCTTTTTTCTTTTGTTTCCCAAGCATATGCGACTAATTTAATTGGCTACCCTACAGCTACACAAGCTAAGAATAATTGGTGCTGGGCTGCGACTAGCGTTACCATACTTCAATATTACGGAATCTCTGTAAGCCAATGTTCTTTTTATGATCATGTGAAGGGAACCTCCGGCTGTACAACAGACGAGAGTGAATCTTATGGAACTGTTCAAGAAGGCATTCATGATTATGGTGTCTCCAGTTGGAATCATACAGGAGCACTATCTTACAGCGATGTAAAAAACCAGATTGAAAATGTTGGCAGTCCTATATATGTAAGCTGGAAATGGAATAGTGCTACCGGTGGCGGGCACGCAGTAGTTATCTATGGGTACGACACATATAGTGGAAATGATTGGATTCAACACATGAACCCGAGTGGGGGCACAAAAACCTCCATGTTATACACCAACGTTAAAGGTGGCTCCAGCTACGATAGAACCTGGAGATGGGGACTTCATGGCTTCAACAAATATATTTAAGGAGGGCTTCCCATTAAGAAAACGCTGCTGTTAACTGTAACTTCATTCGTTTTATTTCTGACTTTTTTCTCACCTGTATGGGCTCAGACCGTAACTGAAGATGTTGTTTCTTTTGCAAATACAGAAGGATTAACATTGATTAAAGAAGGGCTATCTAAAGATCCTGAAGGGTATGGTTACAACAATGAAGCAGAGATTAGTGAAATTACCGTAGGTCAAGGAATGCAGATTCATTTTATTGATGGCGCTAAGCTTAGGGCGGCTTCCGATAGTCTGATTGAAACGGTCACACCCCAAGACAACTGGGAGTTTCTTATTTTATCGGGCGGAATACCCAAATCTAAAATGATCATTCAAAAGGATTCAAACGGGTCCTATCAAGTTACTGAGTTTGGAGGAAATCCTAATACTTTGGCCTATGCTATTCATTCACTAGAAGCTGAGGGTGAAGTGAGTGAGCCTACACTTATCCGTGAGCGGGACGAATATATAGCTGCCTTCAAGAAAGACAATCAGGAACTAATCATCGCCCCACAACAAGCCTCATCAGCAGAAACAAAAGGACTAAGCAATATTTCGGAGCCTCAAGCACCCGGGCATTTAATTGATGTGTTACAAACGATGCAGAACGATTCTTCCGATGACGAGCAGGATGGGTCGGGAACCATTGCTTCCGCATATTATGCGGACGATAATAATCATCTAACAAGGTCTATCACCATTAGCGCCATTATTGCTCTAGTAGCGGTATTTGTGTTCTGGGCCTATCTCAGAAGACGTAAACAACCTAAATAAATGTAAAAATAAGTAGGCCGCCCTCCTTCATTGGATTGCGGCCTACTTTGATAGATAGTACCTCTAAAAAGCCTCCCTCTCCCCATATGATTAGGACATAAAGGCTGCCAAAGACCTCGTTAGCATAACACCATTTGTAATGGTATCTTGCGGCTAAACATCTCGTCCAGTACCCATGCCCCTTTTATACATTTTTTCTGCTTCAATAGGACTTTCTTTTGCCGTGATATGATACGGAATTACCCGATAAACTTGAACCGGACCGCCAAATACAGCCGATCTATACTTTTCCACATGCTGCTTGGACAAGGGGCGATTATAATAACCCGGTACGTATTTATTGATCAATTCCTGAAGTACGTGTGTGGCTTCATCCAAATCTGAAATTGGTTCTGCTTGTCCAAAAATCATTACGCTCATATAAGCTGTATCCGTTTTGGCTGGTACCGGATCTGTAATAGTTCCATATTCCTCACATACCGTAAAACATACCTCCGGATTATCACGCATGACCTGATTACGTCTTCCATCTCCAGCCCCATGAATATACAGTTTCCCTTCAGTCCATACATAATTAAGTGGCACAACATAAGGGAGGTTCCCATCAACCAACCCCAGATAACCTAATCTCGTTTGGTGAAGGAACCTTTCAATCTTCTCTTGATCTAGGCATTCCCTGGTCTTGTAACGAACCGAATTCATATCGAATCTCTCCTTTTATTTAAATTGCGGATACCTGCGTTGTTACGGTAGTATATCAATGAATGGATTGCATTAAAATATCCATAATTCGCTGTTTAGAGCAATCCATAATCAGCTTTTTATGATTGGAGTTTCTATTTGGAGGTATGTACGATGATGAAAGTAATTCGTAATGATAAGAGACCGATCTGGCAGCAATTGCTTGATCAAGCGATCCATAATATTACTAGCGGAGTCTGGGCACCAGGAGAACTACTGATTCCTACCCGCGAACTTGCGCACATCGTAGGTGTCTCCCGCTCAACTATACAGATCGTCTATGAGGAATTGTTAAGTCGGGGTTATACAGTTACCTCCCGCCGGGGAGGGACGCGAGTTAGTACATGGAAGCAAGTCGCTATATCAACGAAGGAAATAGAAACAGAGGGCCCCACACCTCCTTCACTCTCCTTGCTAGACTCAGCTGTTGATCAATTACATGACTGGTTCAGAGGTAAAGAGCCGCTAGAAGTGGATATTGATTTCAGTCCCCATGAACCCTATTTGGACGAACAATTCCAAAAAAACTGGCGGCAATCGCTGCTCCAGGCATCCGCTGAAATGGATTTATCAAGCTGGGCTTACGGTAACTGCTACGGGTACACACCATTACGTGAGCAAATACAGCGTTATTTATCACTTGAACGGGGCATACATGTCCAAACCAATCAGATTCTGTTGACCTCAGGAGCTCAGCATAGTATTGACTTAATCGCACAGTCACTTTTAGCTGATGGGGACACTGTCTCAGTAGAAGATCCAGGTTTCCCAGCTGCTTGGATGGCAATGAAATACCGCCGTATGAATGTGGTACCCGTTCCTGTTGATGAGTATGGTCTAGTGGTTGAGCATATTCACCCGCAATCCAAACTGGTCTTTGCCACCCCTTCCCACCAGTGCGCAGTAGGGGTCGTTATGTCGGAGCCCCGCCGGCAACAATTGCTGCATAAGGCCGTTCAAGAACGATTTTGGATCATTGAAGACGATTATGATAGTGAATTTCGATATCGTGGGGAGCCGCTGCCAACGCTGTTTAGTCAGGCATCTAATAATACTTTGTATCTCATGAGTTTCTCTAAAATGATTGCACCAGGCATTCGTATTTCGGCTATTGTTGGATCAGTCGAGGCAATTGCTCAGCTAGCGAAGGTGCAGGAGCTGACTTACCGTCATCTTCCGATTATGGATCAGCTAACACTAACCCACTTCATTAAAAATGGTCATTTTATGCGCCATATGCGAAGAGTCAGAAACGTGTACCGGCGAAGACACGAGGTCATGGCAAAAGCTATTATGGCTAGCGGTTTAGGGGAGCGCTTCACGCTCAGTGGAGTAGAAACTGGATTACATATGTTATTAGAAGCTGAGGAAACATTCGACGAAGAAGCTGTGACAAAGTTAGCCCTACAACATGGAATACGTGTGTACCCTCTTGGACCCTATTGTTTGGATAGCAAAAGAAAAGGATGGGTATTAGGGTTTGCAAAAGTAGATGAGGCAGCGATTGAGCAGGGCATTTATCGTCTTGCGGAGCTGATCCTATAAAATCATCTCCGCAGCACTCACAAAATTTGTTGAACAGTCCATAGACTATTTTAGATTTATGAAACCATTGCTTCCGCGTATTATCCGGACGATAATAATCACCTAACAAGGTCTATCACCATTAGCGCCATTATTGCTCTAGCAGCGGTATTTGTGATCTGGGCCTATCTCAGAAGACGTAAGTAACCTAAGTAAATGTAAAAAGAAATAGGCCGCTCTTTTCATGGAGTGCGGCTTATTTTTCTCTCATCTACGGCTCCCGAGAAATATTCAAACACTGCACTCTAATACTATTAAAAACTTACCAAGAAACTACTAAAAGGCATGTTGATTACTACTTCCGGAGAGTATTTTTTATATGAAGGAATCAATCCTGGATTGGCTCAAACAGGCAATGTAGTATTTGAAATCCCAGAAGATATGACTGGCTTTCTTTTGAATGTCCAAACTGGGTTCTGGGGAACCGAACAAGGACAGATTGAATTGAAATAATACTATATGGATCGTAAACCACCCAACTGGATATTTAAAAATCAATGAAAAAGGCACTACCTTGAGGCAGTACCTTTTTCATTGTTAAGTGAAGAGATCTCCAATTTAGGGGGGGTAATACTCCACATCGACCCAATCAGGTCGTACATTACATAGCTTTTTCAGCCAGATCACTAACTAAATTTCTCATCCACTTACGGGAGTAAATCCGGGCGTAGCCGAAGCCAAAGCGGACAACCTCCTCCAGCGAGATGACGAGATACACAAGGTAGACAGGTTGCTTCCAAATGTATGACAGCAACAGCCCGGATGGGACACCTATCAGCCACGTTGCGGTAGACTCCATGCCGAATACGAACTTGCTGTCTCCTCCGCTGTTTAGAATACCGCCGGCTATAATCATATTGGATACTTTGACCCAAAGAAATCCAGCAAACACGATAACGATATACATGCTCATTTGCTTAGCATCCTCGGAGATATTGAACGCAGAGACATACAGCTTCGAGCCTGCCGCAATGATAACCCCGACAATCAGAGAGATAATGATGCCTAGGCGAATGAACCTTTTCGCATGATCGAGTGCGATATCAGATTCATTCGCACCCAAACGGTTGCCAACCATTACCCCTGCTGCACTAGCCAGACCCGATAATAAACCGATGCAAAGACCCTGAAGTGGGAAGGTAATGGTCATTGCAGTCATTTCCATCGTCCCCATACGGCTATAAATGACCGCATATGCCGTTTCACCCAATACCCAAATCAATTCAGTCAGTAGCAGCGGATAGGTCGTTCCAAAAAACTTGCGAATGAGCGGTTTAGGAACGATGAATAAGTTCTTTAACCCGACAGCTCCCGGTAAACGATACCGGTACACGGCACCAATGATCAACAAGCATTCGAAGACCCTAGAGATAAGAGTAGCAATGGCAGCGCCCTTCAGACCAAGCGCAGGAGCACCGAAATGACCGTAAATAAGTACGTAATTCAGTATAATATTCAAGCCAACTGCAATTAGACTTACATACATCGGCCATTTGGCATGGCCAGTACTGCGTAAAATCGCGGAATACATCATCGTGAGCATGACAGGTACAAAACCGATCGACATTATCTGGAGAAAGATATAACCCTCATCTATTACATTCACGTCTGTAGTGAATAGGCTCAAAAAGAGCGGCGAGTCGATAAAGACAGCCGCAGAGAACAGGAACGAGAACGCAAAGCCGGTGATCAGTCCGAGACCCAGTACTTGAGAGACGCTTTTGGAATCTTTATTTCCCCAAAACTGGGCTGCATATATGGATACACCCGTCGATAAACCGGCCAAGACAACCGCGATGATCCCGTATATTTTAGTCGACATCCCCACCGAGGCAATTGCCACATCTCCCAGCTGCCCAACCATCAATTGATCCGTCAAATTAAGCAACGCCATCAGCAAGCTTTGAAGCGTAACGGGCACAGCGATTTTATAAACACTTTTGTAGAAATCTTCTTTCTCTGACATGTATCGTTCACAACCCCCATATTCTCGATTTTTCCAGAACTTATAGCCATTCGCAGTCTATGACTTAGTGTGAGGTTAGATCACCTTTTTGTAGCGCATGAGCGTGTAGTTATCTTTTGGTTGAATTTCTACAACCTTGAACTTTTTCGCAAAGTTCAATTGCTGATACCCGTCTCCATCCACTAAAGTAATGTTTGTGGAGCCGCCTATGATGATTGGAAGCTGCATTAGAATAATCTCATCGACGATATCCTGATTGAAAATATGCCAGTTTAAGAATCCGCCGCCTTCGACCATCAGACTGGTAATCCCATAGTTCTCCTCCAACTGACGTTCAAGCTCCACAAAATCTACTTTATCCTCGCCGCAGATAAGGCACTCCTTCCCTCTTTGCCGGATCTGTTTGATTTTTTCTTCATCCCGTCCTTTCTCGGTCGTGACAATAATCGTCTTCCCTTGGTCCGAGAGTACATTGCAATCTAGCGGAATATCCAAGGTAGTTGTCGGAATGATACGAATTGGATTTTTATTTTCCTCATACCGATTAGTAAGGAAGGGATTGTCCGTCAAAATTGTATTTTTGCCGACCATAATTCCCTGCACCTTCCCCCGGAATAGATGAATAAATTCCATATCCTCACTGGAAAATAAAGAAAAAAGCTCTTTACTCGAATTACCAGCGCCCATAGTGAGCTTTCCATCAATAGAAATTTGGCTGAATATCGTTGTTTTCATTTGGCTCTCCCCATCTCTAATTAGCTTTTAAATGCGCCCCAAGAGGCTTGAATAGTCTGTTCTATTTTGTTCAATGCTTGTTCAGGATTGCTCAGGGGCAGCTCAATAAGACCCGCATTTAACGCCTCCCATACATGGATCATGAAGGGATAAGTCGGCATCGGCCGTGAATGATCCAAAAGCGATAAAATCATCTTTTTGTTAGGCGCAGCAGAGGCAGCTAGACGGTTTAGCACCTCTTCCTGAGCCGGAATCCGCTGTACACCCAGCGTCCACATCGTTTGGCATTCGTCACTCAGCATAAAACACGTGAATGATATAATATCTTCCCGCTCCTCGGACGTTAATGAATGATTAGGGTAGATCAGGCCGATAGAAGAAGACATAGATAACGATTGCCGCCCTTCGATGCTCGGAAGCTGGCAAACCGCAAGCCTATTGTTCATATGCTTATCTAGATGGTTATAAATCCACTCGCCACAAATAATGGCGCCGATCTTACCGTCAATGAACTGCTCAAGCAGTCCTGTGGAGCCGTCGAGACTAACGAGCACGCCTTGATCCATCTTGTCGCTAATAAACTGAAGCGCCTGCTTCATTTCAGAGGTGACGATATTCGGCTTTCCATTCTGTACAGGCCAGCCGCCGAAAGCTGTAAGGAACGGAATAAACCAATAGCCTTGCTGTAAGTCAGCTCCAATCGGTACGATACCTTGGGCGGATAACCTTTCTGCTGCCTCTTCGAACACGTCCCATGTCGTCGGCGCACTAGGGTAAATCGACGGGTTGTAATACACAACCAGATGATTGCCCCGCAATACCGGGATACCATACTGAACACCATTCATTTGCATCGTTGAAAGGGCACCCTCAGTCAGCGTATCGCCAAATAGCCCGCCCGGCACTTCAGAGTAAAGACCGTTCTCAACATAGGAGGACATGTCGGCAGGAACCATCGCCAGATGCGGACCTTGCTGGGTGTCCTTAATTTGGTTCAGGCGCGCAGTCAGCTCCGTAATATTCATGACTTGTGGCGTAATTTGTACCCCAAAGCGCTCTGTATACAGCTTACAAATTCCCTCCAGCACCTCAATCGAGGTATCTCCCGGACCATCAAATTCATGCCATACCACGACTTCCTTATTGTTCTTTTCCATTGCAGCCTCTCTCCCTTACCTAAATTGTCTATGATTGTTTACGAGCACTAAAGCCTGATTAGGCGCAAGCAGCAAGCAGTCTAACGCCTGACCTACGCTGCTACCCGTTAAGGAACTATCCAGTGTTACCGTCATTGGGCATCGGCCAGGCACGGCTACCTTCAAATCAACTTGGCAGAAAGCATCAGCACTCAAGTTAAAGCAGCACAGCAGCGTTTCATCCCCTTGCATATACCCGTAAAGAACAATACCTTCCGGGGATTGAGCCACGAAAAAGTTTTCCGGCTTCACTAGGTAGCGCCAATCTCTCTTGAGTTCACTTAGCTCCGCCAACAATGGCAGCATCGGTGTAGGATTGGTCCAATTAATTTGCATGACGTTAAAAAAAGCTCGGGAAATCTCCTCTCCGTTCGTGTTATCTCCAAGACCACAGTTGAGGGGCTGCTCCTCGTTCATTTCATAACCCGTCGTCACGTATGGAATCGCGTTTGGAAGAAATTGATTAAATACCGCAATCATCCGAGCAACCTCAACACCGCCACGGCTGGTGATCCGAGGAGTATCTGCTGTTTCTGCACAAGCAAATACATGAATATTCAACTCAGGCAGCTCTTCTAAGAATGAAACGAGATTGTCTTTAGTAATTTGTGTCATGACGTTCCACCCACTGCCAAGCATAATGTTATAGCCGGTGTTTGCCGCCTTCTTGTGGTTGCGATTGAACAAATCTTCGCTGATTAAGATCGCATTTGGATTCATCTCTTTAATCGTGTCAAAAATACGAGTCAACAACGGAATAGGAAGCACGTGTCCGATGTCGATGCGGAAGCCGTCAATCCCATATTTTTCGAGATTAACCCGTACTGCCTCCTCCAGAACATCCCACAGCTCCAGATTCGGCTCCTCTCCCGGGTAGTCATTACATTTAATCGTATCAAAAAGGACATATGGCGCCTGATCCGGACTTATAAGATGTCTCACTTGCGGAGAGAAATCCTTGTAGAGGCGTAAGAACGTAATGTCTGTCCAAATCGGCTGCACATCATTTATCCAATCCGAATGCGCTGGAGCAGTCGTTATCCCCATCTCTTGCTCCACCAAAGTTAATAGCTCATCTCCAGTTTTAGCAGCTTTCTCCTTTAAGTGCTGCCAAAGAATTGGATGGAGTTCATTGGGCGGTGGCGTGAACTTCCGCAGAAATACTGCTGTCTCCTGGCTGCGGTAGACCGTCTCCAATTTGTCCGGCGTACACTCCTCAAAAAATCCAAGCTGGGGAATTGCGGGCGGCGCAAAGCCTTCTAATTCGTCCATTTTGATCCAATATACCCATTCAGGATGCTCGGTAATGAACACACTGTTTTTCGCCGTCACACGGGGAATGAAATCAACAACAGTCTTAATATCAAGTAAATGACAAGCCTCTACCAAAGCGCTGAGCTCATCGTGGATCGTAAACTCCTCCATATCATCCAATAGGCTATCGTGCAGGTTCTCGTCCAAATGGAATAACGATTGCACTGCGTAAGGGGACCCAATATCCCCCTTCAGATTCAACTTGCTGTACTGGTTAACTGGAAGCATGTACAGAATATTGATGCCCATTTTCTTTAGCAGAGGCAGAAGAATAAAGAATCTTAAAAAAGTACCCGATTCAATTTTTCCGTCATGGTTGTAATCCCAAGCCGTAGAATAGCGAAGAAGCGAAGAATAGATCGCGCTATCGTCCAGATTTATGCGTTCCTTAAGCAGATATCTCCACGAAAGCCTGTCCACATAATTCAAATGATCAGTCAAAAAATCATACGGGTGTACACAAATTTCACCCTCTTTTTCTAAGAGAACACGTTCATATTGGCACTCATTCCACACTGCGGGTATCCAAATTGGCTCTACCTCTTTGGCCTTTTGTGTAGACAAGTAATCTTGAATTAATCTGAATTTGCTATCATTGCTCATCAACAGTGCCACCTCTCATTGATTGTAGTCTTACGTTTAGGGAACAAAAACCGTCTTTACGGTTTCACTCCCAACCACCTTCAAAGAGTTCAATTCATAGCCGATTAACTCATCTATCGCTGCTTCATGCTGACTGAGCTTAACTTTTCTAGTTACTAGTTTCTCCATTTCAGGAGTTTCAGCGGCAAACCGCAAAGCTTCCTCGAACATGTAGCGGTATTCACCTGCTGCTATAATTTTTATTGCATGCTGCACGAATTTGGTAGGGGAAAAGGTGTAGCGATACTTCGCATTAATACCAAAAGGAACGATGCGGCCTCCACGTTCAATCCACTTTTCCGCCATTTCGAGTTGAGTGCCCACCGTATCGATAATCACATCAAACTTATGTCCCGCACAGATTTTGTCTACGGTAGCTTGATTTAATTGGGCAGGGGTTAGAGCAAAATCTGAGATCTCTTTGGCAAAAGCTAACCGATAGGGATTAACTTCAGTCGCTACCGTGAGCGCAGATTTCGACTTGCTCACAATTTGGCTTAACAATCCCATTGGACCCGATCCAAGAATAAGTACCTTGTCGTCTGCTGTGACATTGGCTTCTTTGAAATTGTGCAGTACACAGGCAAGCGGCTCAATCAAAACCCCCGTCTCCCAGCTCATATGATCGGGAAGACGGTGTGCAAACGTTTGTGCAGTTGAGTAAAAAAAAGTGAATGTCCCATTTCGATTCAAACCCGCAATAGGCATCCCATTTCCATCGATGCCCGTACAGAGGTGCGGCTGTTTCTTCAAGCAAAAATAGCATTCATCACAGCTTTGATTCGGATCGATAACTACGCGGTCGCCTACCTTAACACGGTCAACGTTGCTGCCGATTTGGATTACAGTCCCTACTGCCTCATGACCACGAATGACGCCTGGAACCCCCTCCTCTTTCCCAGTTATGACTGCTAAATCTGTTCCACATACACCTGTCATCTCAATCCGGATCTTGACTTCATCCGGTGCTGCAATCTGCGGCTCTTCCCATTCGCAGAGCTCCAGCTTATGATTAGATGTCCACACCAACGCTTCCATACTCATTCCCCTTTCACTTTTTTGTTATCCATATTCGCCCAGAATATATCATAACTACCATGTAAAAGTAAGGTGAATGTTGTCGAAAAATGTTAATAATTACATTTTTATATAAACACTCACGAGTAAGCGCTTTAATTTTCTTTCGCTTATTATGCGGAGTGCACTGTCTCAAACGGCAAGTTTAAGGGCCATCCCTTGTGGGATGACCCTTGAATACTATCGTGATCAATCGAGCACCGCACGGGAATAAATCCCGAATCAACGTCTCCTATTTTGCAGCTTCCGCTTCCAGCCGTGCAATGACCTCTGAGCCAGCTTGATCTGTGAAGCTAAGCACCCCGTTTTCCTGAACGATCAGTCCTTCCCGTATTCGGCCATCCAGCCAATCGCTGATCCAGCCGGGAGCATACCCGCCTTGGCCGAACTCGCCGCCAAAAGCAATCATTTCTTCATATACATCCAGATATTGTTGACGACTCGTATTTGGATAAGAGCTTGTGTATAGCCAGAACTGCACATCATACATCAGAGTAGAAAGCTCATCCGCATGAAAGGAGAAGTGTCCCTTCTCTTCAACGATTCGGGTACATACTTTACGGATCTTATGCTCAAGCTGATCTACTTCAGACACATGGCTGCACAGCTTCGCAAGTAATGGTGAGAATTGGCCTACGGCTACTTTGCGCAAATCCTCCTCTTTATCTTCTTCAGAGGTGTCGTATTCTTCATCACTCACCAGGCCGCGTATAAACGTCTCGAAGTCTGGGGCCAGAAACGTAATCTCATAATTATCTTCCTGATCCACATGAATCACCTCGGGTTCACCGTCCTTCCCGCAATTCCGGTAATCCAGCATCACGACATCATGACCTGCCGAAGGGCAATCACAAATTACCACGCCAATGTCAGGGTATCCCCACTCCTCAATCATAAACGGACTGCCGAGATCGCCGCAGAGTGAATAGCTTTTCTCACGTCCGATGCCCATAATGCCCGTAATCGCAATATGATCCTCAGCCCATGAGGTCGCATCCTCCGTAGGAAAACAAGTATTATAAGGCACTCCCCCATTGTGCTGCTTCATCAGACTGATATAAGAGGCAGGAAGCTTGTAACCCAGTTCTTCTTCTACAGAAGCAATCAGCTCATCCGTAGGCGGGGCCGAAACATATTCTTTTAGCGCATAATCGCTATCTTTCCAAAATTCGGAGAGGTCCATCCCTTCAAAAGGAGTTGCAGTCGTCCCCGAATCATTATGTTGCTCTCTGATTGCCTGTCTGGCTGCGGCGTGTTGTTCTTTGCGTAGCTTGCGCTGGCTGAATTTCAGAAACATGGCCGTATTCTCATCATCCGGATCGAGGTCATGGGCAATACCCAGCACTCTCACCGCTTCCTCATATCGATTCAAATAATAGTAGGAATATCCCACACGAAAATGCCACAGATAATCATTCTGTCCTTGTTCCGCAATCTTCGCGAAGTGTTCAAGGGCTTCTTCATAACGTTCCAAATTGTTATACGCTCTTGCCAGACTGCTGACCATCTCGTAATCTCTGTCCGCTGGAGGAATCTCCATCAGAGTGTCTACAATCTTCTGGTGTTCATCATCTTCATGCCACTGTGTCAGCTGTGCGATTAGTTCTTTGTCCATGGTCTACCTCCCAAGCTTATAATCAAGTTACTAGAATATAGAGAAATATGGTTTTCCCTATTCTACCAGATGGGATGTAGGTATTGAAAATCGATAATAGAGCCTCACAAAGATTCTTAATTATGGGTACAGCCATATCCCTGAAACCGTCATCACCGCTGGCAGTACAGCCTCGTCAACCGCTACATTGTCATACCAGCCGCCCACTGCAAGGTTCAGCACCAGATAAAATGACTCGTTAAAGGGCATAACCCCTGGCTCCAAGCAGCGCTCGGCAAAGCAATGTCCGTCTACCAGCCATCGAATCGAACTGGCGGTCCATTCCAGTGCATAATCATGGAATTCATTAATGGTTCCGCTTTCAAAATGGTGCGAGAACTCCTCGACGATTTGATGTTCCCAATCCTTTCCGTAGTGCAGTGTTCCGGATATTTGCTGAGGCAAGCGGCCTTTGGCTTCCATGATATCAATCTCGCCGGAAGCTGGCCAAGGTCCGTAAGCCTGTTCCTGCGGAAGCAACCAGATGGCAGGCCAAACCCCTTGCCCCACCGGCAGCTTTGCACGCACAACTAACTTCCCATAGCAAAAGGAAAAATGGTCCTTTGTATCCAAACGAGCCGAGGTATATGCAAAATTACGCCCATCCTTTCCAATGGATTCACTGCGTGCGCACAGATTTAAGCCAAATTCATCGATATACAGATTGCTGGAATGATCCGTGTAATACTGCTGCTCTCCGTTGCCCCAACCTGGGTCTATGGGATTACCCTCATTATCTAACAAGTCATTGCCAAGGCGGATATTCCATAGCTTCAAATCGGCATTTCTATCTAAGAAATTCTGTTCCCATATAGGTTTATTCATCCTTTGCACACTCCCTTCATTTAATCACAGCATACTTAATTTTTGCGGCTGGTCAAACAAATCTAAAAAAATGGGATAGGGTCGATAATCATGGGCTTTTTTTCCTATACGCTTTTTCATACGATGAAATAGAAAGGGGGCACGGAAAATGTTCCAATACAGAACGGAACAAATGAAAGCGCTTTTTAAGCAGTGGCAATTGCAAAGCATGGTTATCCCGGGAATCATCTGGATGTTTATCTTTTGTTATATCCCTATGTTTTGGCTCATTATTGCATTTATGGACTACAGCATCGCCAAACCCTTACTAGAATCACCGTTTGTCGGGCTGAAGCATTTTCAGGATTTTTTGACGGATGAGCGTTTTTGGCGTTCGATTCGCAATACTCTGGGGATGAGCAGCATCAAGCTGGTCCTGGGTTTTCCCATTCCTATCTTGTTTGCCTTGCTGCTGAATGAAATACGGAGTCTTCGATTTAAGCGAACGGTACAAACCATTTCGTACCTGCCGCACTTTATTGCCTGGACGATTTTTGGCGGCATTGCGCTCAATTGGCTGGGCGAGGGCGGTGTGATCAATCAGTTGATGATGGCGATCGGGCTCCAGGAACGCGAAATCCTGTTTAACAGCGACCCTAAGTACTTTTGGTGGATCACCTTTTTTACCGATACGTTAAAAGAAACCGGCTGGAGCGCCATTATCTACATAGCGGCAATATCCGGCATTGATCCGGGGCTGTACGAAGCGGCTGAGCTGGATGGCGCAAACCGGCGGCAACGGATGTGGCATATCACCATTCAGAGCATACGCCCCACCATCGCTATTTTGTTCATCCTCGCTGTCAGCGGGATACTCGGCAGTAACTTTGAGCAGATCTTTATGTTGAAGAACAATATGAACATGAGGATGGCGGAAAGCCTAGACTTGTATATCTACAACATGGGGTTGGTCTCCGGGCGCCATTCCTTCTCAACAGCCGTCCTGTTCGCCCGCTCTATTGTGGCGCTAGGTTTGTTGTTTTTGGCCAATCACACATCCAAAAAACTAACCGGCGACAGCATTTTTTAGAAAGGAGAGGACAGAGGTATGGAAAGACGCAAAAGATTTCGGCAAATTGGAGTATTTGAGGTCTGCAACACCCTGCTGATGCTGGCGGTTTGCTTTTTAACACTGTACCCGATGTGGTTTGTATTCATTAACTCGCTTAACGCGCCGCAGCAGGCATCCCTGGGCACCGTCAACTGGTTTCCCAAAGAATTATCGCTGGCCAGCTATAGTGTTGTGTTCAATGATAAGACAATGATGAACGGTTTTTACATTACCACTCTGCGCACAGTGATCGGGACAGCAACGCATGTGTTGTTTACCGCCATTATTGCTTACGGAATGAGCAAGTCTAATCTGATCGGACGCAAGCTGTATCTTAAAATCGCATTGGTTACGATGCTGTTCTCAGGCGGGCTGATCCCTACATTTATTCTGATGACGAAGCTGGGCTTATATGATAATTTTTGGATATTCATCATTCCCTCTATGTACACTTTTTTTAATATGGTCATTTTCATGAGCTTCTTCCGCACCATACCTGACAGCCTGGAGGAATCTGCGAAGGTAGACGGTGCTTCAGACTATGGTGTCCTGTTCAGAATCGTATTGCCCAATAGCATGGCTGTCATTGCGACTATATCGCTTTTTTCAGCCGTTTATCATTGGAATGATTATTACCAGGGGGTCATCTACATCCGTTCGCAGGAATTACTGCCACTGCAGACCATGCTGTACAAAATCATTGCGGAGAACTCTATGTCCTTCATGCAGCAGCAAGCTATGGCGCAATTCGGCGCAAGACTTCCCGGCAACTCTATTAAATTTGCATCCATGATGGTGGCCACACTGCCTATTCTGATAGTCTATCCTTTCATTCAACGCTATCTGGTCAAAGGCGTGATGATTGGCGCCATTAAGGGATAAGAGTGTGAGTGTCTAGAAACTGGTATACAAAATTCAGAAGCAGCAAAGAAAGGATGATAATGTCATGAAACGCAATCTGATTAAGCCGGGGTTGACCCTCGTTCTGGCCGCAAGCCTGATGCTAGGCATAGCCGCGTGTTCCAATTCAGCGAATAGTGAAAATAAGCCAACACCACAGCCTACAGATAGTACACAGCCGCCGCAGAGTGAAGCAAAGCTCAATCCCGATGATCCGGCATGGAAGCTGGATACCAGCCCTGTTGATTTGACCTGGTTCGTAGGTGCTAACTGGTATGCCCACACTTGGGGAGACAGCTTGACCTCCAAGTACGTAACGGAAAAAACAGGCGTAAACATCAAGCTTGAGGTACCTTCCGGTGAAGCGAATGAGCATATTACCCTAATGATGACCTCGGGCAAGCTGCCAGACTTGATATCAATGGGTTCGTGGGAAACCGCTGTCAAAAAGCTGTGGGAAGGCGATCATGTCTACGCCTTAAATGAATTAGCTGACAAGTATGACCCTTACTTCTTCAAGGTGGCCGGGGACGGTACACTGAAATGGTATCGTCAAGAAAATGGCAATACCTATGGCGTTCCGAATGATTCATATAGCCCCAACCTGATGCATGAAACTGGCATGACGGCCGCCAACCAGACTTTCCTGGTGCGAAAAGATTTGTATGAGGAGATGGGCAGCCCGGACCTTAGCACTCCAGAGGGCTTTCTGAACGCACTGCAACTGGTAAAGGATAAGTACTCCCAATATAAAGGCCAGCCCATCAGTCCCTTTTTTGCACAAGGGAACGTCCCTTACGGGATGACCGAATATCTGCAGAACCTACTGGCCGTTCCGCATGAGAAAGACGGAAAAGTATACGACCGCATTACCGATCCCGATTATATTGCCTGGCTAAAAACCTTCCGTACGGCTTACGAGCGCGGGTTGATTAATGTGGATTTCCTGGTAGATTCCGATACTCAAGTAGAGGAAAAAACAAACAACGCCCGCTATTTCATGATGGTCCGCGAGTGGACCGGTATGTCGGCTGTCAATCCTATGCTGGCTGCTAGCGGCAACCCGGACTCTTACTACATCGCAGTCGATGGGCCAAAGAACAGCAAGGGCGATAACCCTAAGTTATTCCCTGGCAATATGGACGGCTGGATGGTGACGATGATTAGCAAATCAACCGAAAACCCTGAACGAGCCATCCGCTTTTTGACCTATCTGGCCAGCGAAGAAGGCCAGCGAGATTTGTTCCTTGGCAAGGAAGGCGAAACATGGGAGATGGTGGATGGCAAGCCGCAACTGAAGCCTGAAATGGTAAAATTACTCGACACTGATATTGAGAAGCTGGAGAAAGAATACGGCATCATGGATACCTATTGGATGATGCGAAACCCTGTAATCGTCAACCAGTGGAGACCGGAGAAATCTCCTGTCATTAAGCAAATGGAAGACTTCGCCAATAAGCAGGCCGATATTGATAGCGGTATCTATAAGGGCTTAGATCCACAGGGCGATTCTGAGGTGTCGGTAGCCTGGTCCCGTATTTCGCAAAATTGGGAGGAAGTACTCCCTGAGCTAATTACGGCCAAGAATGAGGCTGAATTTGATAAAATCTTCGACAATTTCCTTGACCGCCGCGAGAATTACAACTTTGGCAAGGTGATGGAATACCGCCAGGCTGAACTGGATGTGCGAAAATCCAAAATGGCAGAGTAATAATGCCCGTATAAAGATTACTGCCGGCCACCGAAAGGTTGGCCGGTATTCCCTTTTTCGCTTCTTTTAACCATTTAACAAAACAGCCTAGTTACCTACCGGGCAGTTTGTAATATATGGTATATTACAAGGGTAGGAGGCTACTTAAATGAAGTATCTGCTGACTAAAATGAAGAAGCTGTACCGTAATTCCCGCATCTCCCAAAAATTGTTTTTGGCCTTTAGCATGATGATTGCCATCCCTGCGATTGTGGTATCCTTTTTATTTATCCGCACACAGGAAAGTCAGCTATACAAGGACGCTATGGCTACCGGCAGCAGTCATGTCTCAAGAATTAACGAACAGCTGCGCAGCAAAATGGGTATTATTGAGAACGCTTCCTCTACTGCGCTGAATCAAAAGGCTTTTGTAGATTTTATTCACTCCAATATGCGCGGGGATGGCCTGCGTCTCGTAAAATTTAGACAAAATCAATTTGAGCAAATGCATAATATCATTCAAAGCTACGAGATGATCAGCGAGCTCAGTTTCTATGTCGATAATCCAAACCTATTTGAGATTTGGCCTGAAATCTACCATTATGACAAGTTCTGGCCGAAGGACTACTGGGTGACTCTTCGTGAGGAAGGTGGTGCGGCATACCGCTTATTTGCTTTTAAAGATGGAGAGCATACGCTATCCTATTACCGGTTGGTACGTCTTCAGGGGCAACAGCAGAAACTCCCTACCATTATGGAAATCCGCGCCCAGCATAGCGTCTTTTTCAGTGACCTGCTTGAGGATAGCGGGGGGGATTTCTTTTCTGTAGTGATGGATGGAGCCGACTCTTCCCGATCTGTATACAATCCTGAGCATACTTTTTCTCAAAATGCCGGTGAAGAATTGGATAAAATTCTAGGCAGCATTCACCAGCAGCTGGATGTGCTGCAGCAGAGTAGCCCCATTAAGGTAAAGGTAGGCGACCATACTTACTACGCGTTGTATCGCTACATCGCCCCACTGAACGCCTATGTAGTGGATATTGCCTCTCATCAAGCGCTGATGAAAGGCCCACGAAGCTGGTATTTGCTCGTAGTAGCGATCACATTATGTGTATTGCTGCTGATGTTACTTCTCGTTTCACATACCACTCGGCGCATTTTCCGCCGGCTCGACAGGGTGCTGGCTTCTATGCGCAAGGTGCGGCAAGGCCAACTGGATGCGAAAATTGATACCGGCCTGGATAAAAACGAAACCGGTGACGAAATCGACGAGGTGGCCGTCAGCTACAATAATATGTTGGACGAAATCAAACATTTGATGACCCAAGTGGTAGATAAGCAGCTGATCGCCAAAAATGCACAGCTGCACTCGCTGCATTCGCAGATCAATTCACACTTTTTATATAACGCGCTGGAATCCATCCGTATGCTCGCGGAGGTTCAGCGACAGCCGGCTATCGCGGAAGCGTTGGTGTCTTTAGGCTCACAACTGCGATACAGCATGCAATGGCGCAGCGATACAGTTGCGCTTAGCGAAGAACTTGCCAACATACACAGCTATGTCCGATTCATAAACTTTATGGAGGATGGCAGCATTGAGTTGACGGCCGATCTCCCGCAGGAGGTACTGCGTTATACAATTCCTAAAATGTGCATGCAGCCCATCGTCGAAAATGCCGTTCATCATGCAGCGCCCTCGGGCGGCAGCGTACGTATCCAAATTACCGTATCGGTAGAAAATGACAGCCTTCTGTTAATTGAGATACGAGATAATGGCGCAGGTGTTGACCCGGAAATGCTGTCCAGTCTGCAGGCTGTGCTGCGGGGCGACTCAGATTCACCGATTGTTACCAGCAAAAACGGACTGGGCTTGGAGAACGTGCATAAGCGCATACAGCTTCATTATGGTAAGGACTGCGGTCTTTGGATTGACAGTGTGCAGGGCGCCTATACTTGTGTAACCATACGTTTACCTTGGGAAAATGTGAATCTTGGAGGATGGTAGGGCATGATCAATATTTTAATTGTGGACGATCAAAAGCACATTCGTGATGGACTGCAGGCTATGCTGCGCCAATTTGCGCTGCAGCTGGACAATATTTACTGTGCCGTAAACGGAATTGAGGCCTTGGATATATTGAGTCAGCACAACATCCAACTGGTGATTACTGATATCAGGATGCCCGATATGGATGGACTGACGCTGATGGCGCAGAGCAAACAGAAGCACATCGAGGTAGATTATCTGATTATTAGCGGCTATAGTGATTTTGCCTATGCTCAAAAGGCCATCGAACTTGGAGCAAAGGGCTACCTGCTCAAACCTGTGAAACGTGAAGATCTGCAAACCGCAGTAGAACATGTAGCGAATGAGATAAAAACACGGCAGACGCTCTCGCGTAATATGGAGCATATCTCGCGCCGCGCCCGGGAGACAGACCGCAAGGAACTGAGTATGTTCATGCAGGGTGCAATGATTGATGAGGCGTGGGTTATCCAGACCCAGCAACAGAATCCAGAGTTGTGGAGTAATTACCGCCTGTGTCTGCTGCGGGAGGAATTATGGATTAACCAACCGGGGGCTGACAGTAGCCACAGCATGGAATCCCTTGCCTACCGTGTGTATGGCAGACGAGGGTGTATATGCCTGCAACACCGCCCGTACCTGATTCTCGCGGTTGATGCGGCCGTAGAAACGGGAGCCTTCCCGGCCGCCCTCAAAGCAGGACAGATAGATGCCATTACTGCCATGACCAGCCCGCAGCAAGGATTGAAGGAGTTGCCCCGCAGCTATACACAAGCGTTGGAGCTCTATCGCCACAGTTACCTGTTTCCAGAGAAGAGCTGCATCTTGCCAACACATATTGAGCGACTGGAGCAGCAGTGGGAGCTTCCCTATGAAGAGTTATATGCCCTGTTCCAGTTAATCGGCACCAAAAACAGCGGTACAATCACCCAAGGCATTTCTATGATATTTCACAAAGATACATTGCAACGCTATCACATCCAATACACACAGCAGCTATGCCGTGCCATTGTACAGATGCTGGAGGAATCTGTACGTGTGATCCGCCCGTACATGGGGGAAGAAGCGCTGGACATCGAATGTTTACGAAATCTATTCGATTATCCGGGTATTCGCGATTATATTCAGGCGCTGCAACAACAGCTGCTTCGGCTGAACCAATTTTATTATGAATATAAGTGCAGCTATCGCAACTCGCAAGATTTGAATGAAGCCATACGCTTTATACACGAAAGCTATCATAAACCCCTGGATCTCGCGATGGTATCGAATCACGTGTCGCTTAATTATGCCTATTTTTCTAACCTGTTCAAAAAAAATATCGGCAAAGGCTTTGCAGAATACTTGCGCGATGTGCGCCTGGATAAAGCCCGGCGGCTACTGGCCGAAACCGATCATAAAATTGTAGAGGTAGCCACCATGGTAGGGTATGAAAGCTACAAAAGTTTTACACGATCCTTTCGGGATGTCATGGATATGCAGCCCACAGAATATCGGCAAATGATGCGCCGGAAGCACGACAGCGGGGAAAAGTACCGTGACACAGCGCTATAAATAATCAAAAGCCAAAAAATTGGGTTAGAACAAAAATAATTGTACCTTTTAGCTGATTATTATATTCGATAGAATAGAGATGTCCCTAAATGTAAGCGGTTTCGTTTCTTCATTATTTTATTAAAGGAGGGCAAGTATGAAACGACTTTACAATACGGAGAGTGGTTTTAAGCAGAAGGTATTTAGTTTGTTCTTAGCAGTAGTACTGTTAGCTGGGGTTGGCCTATTGCCGACTTCAAAGGTGCAGGCAGCAGGAACCACAGTTACCTCTATGTCTTACTTTTCAGCAGCAGACGGTCCTGTCATCTCAAAATCAGGGGTTGGGCAAGCTAGCTATGGTTTCGTCATGCCTACATTTAATGGGGGCTCTGCCACCTGGAATGATGTTTCCGATGACGTCGGTGTAAAAGTAAAAGTTGCTGGAAACTGGGTGGATATTGACAATGCAGGCGGCTATACCTACAACCAAAACTGGGGACACTGGAGCGACGGTGGCTTGAATGGCTATTGGTTCACTCTCTCCGCAACAACGGAGATTCAGCTATTCTCCAAGGCTAATGGAGTTACACTTGATTACACCCTGGTATTTCAAAACATAAACAAAACGACCATTACTGCTATGGCCCCTACACAAGGGCCGCAGATTACAGCAGGATTTACAGGAAGTGCAGGCTTTACTTATCCTACCTTCAACAATGATCCGGCCGTTACCTATGAAGCCGTAGCTGAAGATCTGAAGGTATATGTAAAACCTGTAAGCAGCAGTACATGGATTGATATTGACAATAATGCAGCCAGCGGCTGGATCTACGATAACAACTTCGGACAATTCACCGAAGGCGGCGGTGGCTACTGGTTCACCGTAACAGAGTCTATCAACGTCAAGTTAGAATCGAAAACCTCAACGGCTAACGTCGTTTATACCCTCACCTTTAATAAACCTGTAAGAAATTCATATGTCTTAACACCTTATGAGGGAACGACCTTTACCGCAGATGCAAAAGGTGTAATAGGTGTCCCGCTACCCAAAATTGATGGGGGCGCTCCAATAGGCACTGAGCTAGGAAATTACGTTTACCAAATTAACATCAACGGACAATGGGTTGCTATGAGTGATTCCAGCCAAAGCGGATTTGTATACGCCGGCAATGGCTATAACAACATGTCCGATGCCAACCAGTGGGGCTATTGGGCTGACTATATCTATGGGCTTTGGTTCCAGCCCGTCCAAGAGGATGTGCAAATCCGTATTGGCTATCCATTAAATGGACAGGCGGGCGGAAGTGTCGGCAACAATTACGTCAACTATACCTTTATCGGTAATCCAGATGCCCCACGTCCGGATGTATCCGATCATGATGACATTGCCATCGGAACACCAAACGACCCGGCGATAGAGGACATGAATCTCATTTGGCAGGATGAATTTAACGGAACAGCGCTCGATACGAGCAAATGGAGCTACGAACAAGGTTATTATATTACTGACGATCCGAATAGCTGGGGCTGGGGCAACGCGGAACTGCAGCACTATACAGACAGTACACAAAATGTATTTGTACAGGACGGAAAGCTGAATATCAGAGCTTTGAACGATTCAAAATCCTTTCCACAGGACCCAAGCCGGTATGCCCAGTACTCATCCGGCAAGATTAACACCAAAGATCACTTGTCCTTCCAGTACGGCAGAGTAGATATTCGTGCTAAGCTGCCTACAGGTAACGGCGTTTGGCCAGCACTTTGGATGCTTCCGGAAGATGCCGCTTATGGAGCGTGGGCAGCATCCGGAGAAATTGATATTATGGAAGCCAAAGGACGCTTGCCCGGCACGACCAGCGGGGCCATACACTTTGGCGGACAATGGCCTGTAAACAGATATATTGCTGGTGAATATCACTTCCCTGAAGGCCAGACCTTCGCCAATGATTATCATGTGTACTCCATGATCTGGGAAGAAGATAATATGAAGTGGTATGTGGACGGCAAGTTCTTCTTTAAAGTCAGTAGAGATCAATGGTATTCCGTAGCTGCACCTAACAATCCGAACGCCCCATTCGATCAACCCTTCTACATCATTATGAATCTGGCGATCGGCGGGCACTTCGACAGCGGCCATACCCCAGATCCGTCGGATATTCCTGCAACAATGCAAGTGGATTATGTTCGTGTCTATAAAGAAGGCAACAGCGAGAATCCGGTAAACGTGCCGGTTACCGGTATTTCTCTGAATCAAACCACTGCGCAGGTGGAGGTCGGACAGACTGTGCAGTTGAACGCCAATATTGCCCCGTCTAATGCAACCAATAAGCAGGTCACTTGGACCGTATCAGGTACCAGCGTCGCTTCCGTGAATCCGAACGGTCTCGTGACGGGACTCACTCCAGGCACAACAACCGTAACGGCTACAACAGCCGACGGCAATAAAACAGCCCTCTCCACCATCACTGTTGTACCGGCATCATCATCCGATGTTATCATCGTCGGCGATGAGGTGCGGGGTCTGAAGAAAATAGGCGACGACCTGCTGTTCTATGTGAACGGCGCAACCTTTGCCGACTTACACTATAAGCTAAATAACGGTGGGCAGCTAAACGTAGCCATGACCCCGGCAGGGAACGGTAACTATACCTACCCTGTAAATCACCTGCAACACGGGGATACCATCGAGTACTCCTTCACCTATAATCCGGGACAAGGGGCTGTCGATTCCCCAACGCTCTCGTATATCCATGGGGTAACCCAAGGAACACCAGAATAAAGTAGTTGAACCCTAAGCAACTGCATGAACACGAATAGGCGAGGAGGAAGTGTTGAAGCTTCCCTCTCGCCTATTTTGTTGTTTCTACCGTGCTGCAGGTCTTCTCGGTGGAAGCTCGGCTAGCTAGCCTCATGATTATGGGCCGTCAGTTCATCACCTGACGCTTTCCGGACCTTCGCTCGCTTGCCTAAATTAACGCGTCGAAATGACCCTCCGCGTCCACCGTCGCCGTCCGGGGATCAGTCAGGCCGATGCCCTTGAGGCCTCCCTTTCCTTCATTTCCCCAAAGGGGGAGGTGATCCTGAAGCGGAGAAGCCGGCACAAAATTTACGGAGGTGCTGCTCCCGCTTTTCTGTACCAGTTGGGACTCCAGCAGCCGGATTTGCCGCTGCAGCTGCTCCCGGCGATAAGGCGTCTGCATCTCACTTCCTTGTGCCGCATTCACTTTATCCAGTTCCATCATCAGCCGGTTTCGCTGTTTCTCCAGAGAACTGACATCACTCTGTGTACCGCCGTAGGCCGCAATGGTCTGTACGGAGCTGATGCCTGATACTGTCTGTGCCGCCATGATCTTTCCCCCCGTTTCCTTGGCTCCCAATCCAAAATCAGCCAAATTTGAAAGTTCTAATCATCTTTATTACCCGGCAGATCCCGTCATGACAACATCACAGCCTCAATTGGAAAATAATCGTCGTATAGTCTCAGTCGGCCGCTTGTTTCAACCCTACCAAAGACCCACCGAAGGCTGGCTAAAGTCCCTTCAGAGCTCCCTTACTCGTCCTTCAACCGCCGCTGATACAAAATGACAGACACTACTGTTAGTACAACCGTCCATGCCAAATTAATGAGGAGAGGTTTCAATACATCGCCCGTCGTATAACCTGTATTGCTTAGACCCAGCAGATGCACAAGCTGACTGCTTGGCATGTAATCCAGCACTTTGAAGACCGGATAATTCTTCACTAGTACTTCTCCCCACGGTGCCCCCATAAATATGAACGCCACAGGGAGTATAGATAATGAGGCTTCAAGCAACGTCTTAGAGAATAAACCGCAGATCGTCCCGGCTGCAGTGTACAGAATAATCGAAAGAATGATTACTGCCACAAACGCCCATATATTAGCTGGCTCATAGCCAAATAATAATGTGGAAATAGCGAGAACAACAACAGACATGACAAAGACCAAACTGCTTTTACCGATTAGTACATCCATGGTCGTAGCCGGTGTCATCATTAATGACCGTAAAGTGTTACGCTCCTTCTCTTCCGCAATCAAGCAGGCTTGTGCGAAACATGTTAGCAATACAAACGAACTATTAAAAAGAAAACCGCTGGCTCCAGGTAAAGACGCACCTGCCCTCTTGAAAATCAGAGCGATAATAATAGGAAAAATCAGCATAATGGACAGCGCGTAGTTACGTGAAAACTCTTTGTAATCCTTCACAAATATCGCCCGGGCACGTTTGTATGAGATACTCATAGTAGCTCACTTCCTGTCATTTTAATAAAGATATCACCTAGACTTGGTTCTTTCATCTCTAACCGGTCAATTAGCCCCCGCTTCATCCAATCCGCGATTTGATCAGCCGCCCCCTCATCGATCGGGAGCTCGTAGGTTTCCCCATTGATTAAGTCCACACAAATTACGTTCTCCCGGTGCTGCCGCTTAAGTTCCTTTGGAGAGCCTATGGTTTGGATTTGTCCCTGATACAGAATCGCTACACGGTTGCATATCAATTCTGCTTCAGACATATCATGCGTAGTCAGAAAAATCGTTGTTCCTTTCTCATTTAAGTAGCGTAAGCCTTTATAAATATGTGCTGTGTTTACCGGATCTAAAGCCGAAGTTGGTTCATCCAGAAATAATAATTCCGGCTCATGGATAATCGCGCATGCCAGCATGACACGCTGACGCATCCCTTTGGATAAGAGGTTGGCTTTCTTTTTGCGCTCTCCGCTTAAGTTTACAAACTGCAGCACCTTGTCGACCGCAGATTTGGGAAGATCATATAGCTTACGATACAGCTCCAGATTTTCCTCAATACTTAACCTCTCATATAGACCACTGTTATCCGTCAAAATGCCAAAACGCATCTTCTGAGCAGACTGCTGCATCATCTCCGCTGGCTGGTCAAATACACTTGCCTGTCCACTTGTCGGATTTAATTGTGCCGTTAGAATCTTGATTAATGTTGTTTTGCCTGAGCCACTCGGGCCAAGGAAACCAAAAATTTCACCCTTAGGAATTGAAAAAGAAACATCTGCTAACGCATCCTTTTCTCCAAATCTCTTACGGATACGTTCTACCCGGATAACATTCATTAACTCCACATCCTTAGTGTTGATGGCTTAAACATATACAGATTACATGCTTCCTGCCATCAAAACGCGCCGAAATGTAGCTGTAAGCGCCTGAATGGTACCCTTTAAATGTTAAGAAGAGCTTTTAATTCAGACAATTTTGAACGGGATAACGGAACCACGGCATCTTGACCTGTATTTAATCGCAAGCTGTAGCTATTTTTCGTCCATGTAATAATCTCTCTTACTTTTTGCAGATTAACAATATAGGATCGGTGACACCTAAAAAAACCGAAATTTAATAATCTCTGCTCGAGCTCGGTCAGCGTTAGCGCACAGTCATAATTTTCACCGCCCACATGAACAAGGATTGACCCCTCTACACTTTCTATAAAATCAATTTCAGGCGGATTAAATAAAATCACTTTGTCATTTCTTTTGGTAGAGATCTTCTGCAAGGTTATATTGGCCTCGTCTTGTTTCTGTACTTCCTGCTTATCCTCGTCGAAGTCCCGAATATCCAATGGATGAAATCCCGATTCGTTCAACCGATAAATGGCATCACAGGAAATAAGGGCATCCTCTAAATTCGAAGTTAAAATTAAAATCTGCTTTTCTTGTGAAAGATCATCAAGAATCCGTTTGAGTTGACGACAATCTTGCTCTTCCAAGTAAAAATAGGGTTCCTCCAGTACAAGTGTAGGCTGATGCGCAAAAAACACACGCAGCAATGTCACATACATTCTTTTCGATGAGCTTAGATCCTTGATCTTTACCTTCCGTTCTTCCTTTAAAGCAAAATAATCTATCAACGAAGCGGCACGCTCATTCCTCTCCGTTATTCTGATTAGAAAAGTGATTAGTTCCTCCACCGATAAACGCATATACTCGTTTTGCCCAGCCCGAAATAAATAATATTGGGAATGATCACCTAATTGATTCATTAAAAGCTGCTTTCGCTTCAAGTCCGTTATGATGCCAACCGATTGATTCGGTGTCATATTTAATTCGATCTTCGGTAGAAATAATTCCCCATTATAATAAATTGGTTGAAATTGCATGCCATCCTCCCGGTCAGTGCTGCTATAGGGTATACTTTTTCAATTTAGTTCCTGTTATTTCCTGCTCGATAAATACGATTTAGGTAATATTTAATGCAAATATAAGTCAAGGCATCTTCTAGTCATTTCTGCACATAAAAAAAGCCCAAGCAGCTTCTCCGCTCGGTGCAAGAGTAAATTAATTAGTAATACGGTTCAGCGCAATTTCTGTAACAGCAAGTTTTGAATAAAGACCATCCCGATAAAAGGATAGTCTTTAGGGTCACTAATTTATTTTAATTGCCTCAATACAAAGCTCGATCCTCACTTCATTTCCGACTATAATTCCACCCGTTTCCAGAGGCGAGTTGAATTTCAAACCAAATTCATTACGATCAATACTGGCTGTTGAATGAAATCCTACACGTTCCCGTCCGCGGGGGTCCTTGTTTAGTCCTTCAAAAACAGTATGAAAAGTAACAGATTGGGTTACTCCATGCAGAGTTAGATTGCCTGAAAGTTCATATTGCCGCTCACCAGCAAAGACACAGTTGGTGCTTTGAAATGCAATGGTTGGATACTTGGCAGCATGAAGGAAGTCGTCGCCCCTCAAATGTTCATCTCGTTGCGCTTGGCGAGTTGTGATACTATTTGCGTCTATGAAAGCCTGAATACCCATGGTCGTTAACTCGTTGGGATCAAAACTTAAAATCGCCTGGAAACGCTCAAATACTCCTTTGATTTTATTAATCATTAAATGCGTCACCGAAAACTCGACGGAGCTGTGGTCCGGATCCACTTCCCATTTGATATTACTCATGAATAGATTCCACCTCTATAATAAGATTATGAGCAAGGTCACCCTATCTCCAAAACAATGCGCTACTCGCTATACACCTAATATACAAAAACGCTACTGACAACGTTGTGTCAGTAGCGTTTTAGCATTTTTGCGGCTTCCTCGTAAATCCGATTTCAGAATGGTTCCCCATTGAATCCGTAATTCCTTTTACCCGAATATCCACCATCGCAATAAACATCGAACTGTGTGTGAACAGTCATAATCTGCAACTAGTCGAATCTTTGCAGCGATTCAAATAAACGCCTTAAGTTATTCAATAAGCTGTTTTTTTCCTCCAGAGTCCAGTCATCCAAAGCTGCATGCAAAATTCGTTCACGGGTGAGGCTAATCATTGCATTGATTTCCTCCCCGCTTTTCGTCAATTCAGACACACGAATGCGGGAATCTGCACTTGATGGATACGTATGAACCAACCCCGCGTTTTCTAACTTATCGATTTGCCGGCTAACACTCGAATAGTTTTTTCCCATCATGGCGGCCAAATCACCAACACTAGTCGGTTGGAGATGCACGATGCCCACAAAGACACGAAAGGTTGCTGCCTCCAAATTTACGCCAGCATTAGCAATCATCTTCTTATCGCGGTCTGGCCTATTGATAATGGAAACTAAATCGATCAGCGCTTTAAAAATATCGTTTTCCATTTTATTTCACCCTTACAACAGGACGAGGCATTAGCGGGGCATTCCAGGCCTCTTCAATATCTTCTAGAGCGAACTCTTTTGTGTTAATTTTTATCTTCCCCTCGGCGGCCATTTCAAAGACACCTCTAACAGCGGATAGCATATCAGCTTTGGAAACACTCTTATCTCCGCTACCTACGAGTTCGATTGTTGATGAGCGTAAAAGAGATGAAGGTAAATGAATGCTTTCTTGGCCAGATGAAGTTCCAATGCTTACAAAACGGGTTGAACGATCCGTTTTCGCCTTAGCAAGAGCTGACATGATGGCGAGTGCGCTGTCGCCCCAAAGATAATCCAATATAACATCAACACCTTCAGCAATAACTGGCATTAGGGCGTTTTCAAACATTTTTTGACCGTTGTCGGCTGTCATATCAAATGCAATGGCCTCATCAGCTTCAAGTGCTTGCAACTTCAATTCGTTGCGTCCTGTTACAATGACCTTCTTGGCCCCCAGACCCTTAGCAATCTGAACTGCTAAACTACCGGATGTACCAGTAGCGCCATTAATCAATACAGTTTGACCGGATTTAAAATCAGCTCGAAATACCAATGCAGCCCATGACGACATAGCAGGGTTGGCGATAGCGGCAGCAGTGAGATCATCAATACCATCTGGTAAACGGACAGTCAGCTTTTCGTTGACAATTGTTTGCTCAGCCAAACTGCCATATGGTGCAGTAGGCAGCGCAAAGTAAACACGAGACCCATCTTTCAAAGTTCCTACACCGTCGATACCGGCTACAATTGGAAAGTTATCTTCAGAAGAATAGTGCATACCCATTGAACGGAACTTGCTAACTCGACTCAAGGCTGTGGCCGTAACGTTAATTATAACTAGCCCCTCTGTCCCAACGGGGGAATCAAAATGACCCATTACGGGAATCGTCCCCTTAACCTTTACGATTGCTGCCTTCATATTTACACCCTTCTTCCACCCCATATTATGTGCATATTGCACATAATAAAGTATAACATAAATTATGTGCAATATGCACACTTTATTTGGAATCCATATCCAAACGCACGCCCATTAGCTTATTTCCAAAAGAAACGGCTGGTCAGGTTCCCCTGATCCAGCCGTTTTTTGATTACTTTAATATTACATTATCGATTAGTACCGCCGTATCGTAGATACTATCTCCTTGATCCCAAACATGGAACCGAAGGACAATGGAGCCCTTGCCGGCAAATTGGCTTACATCAAATTGTACATGCTTCCAATTCGTCATGTATGTTGTATGATCCCCGCCGTAGAAATCAATCGCTACTTTGTTCTCTTCAATCCAATAGGCCGTGGATTCATTAATCGATTCAGCCCCGATAATAACAGAATCATTACCATAGACACTGGACGTCACTGTATTGCCGCCATTTATGTGAGAAGTAATGAGGGAAGCCGTATTAATGTATACACTGGAAGTTACCGTTGCTCTGAAGGTGTCATTGAATTTGCTTCCAACGAATTCCTTAGGCTCCTCAGAAATGAAATTGTAATCGAACGATAGGGTTGTTGCACCCGCCGGAACAATGAAACTTTGCTCGATATAACTGTCTGAATTGTAGTCATATCCTCCTTGATCATTGTTTTCATACCCAAGGCCAGTGCTGATAATAGCCATGTAGTTCCCCTCTGTCGGTTTAAGCGGTCCCAGCTTGGAGATCACCCGAACATCGCCGTTTCCATTCCAGCCGGTCCAAGTTCCGTTTTCAAAGGTTCCGTTGATGACCCCTTCGGTCTTAGTGCCAATGCTGCTTCCTTTCATGAAGAATGCTGCCAACCCATCGTTTGCTCCATGGGCAGCCACTGCTGCTTGAAAGGCTTTTTCGGTTGTCATGTTGTCATCGTTTAAAGCGGTAAATACGGATTTAGCAATAGCTTGATCATATGCAAGCTTTACATAATCGGTATATCCATAATAAGTGCCAGCACCATTGTTGATGAAGGCATCTGCCATGGAATCGTTGTACGCGCTGCGGCAGCTGCCATTATATACGATGGTATCAGGTAGCATATCGTTGTACCGTGTAATAAAAGACGGTGTAATAGCATAATAACCGGATATAATAGCCAGTCGTCCCTTTTTCAAGTCCAACTCATAGGTCTTTTTGCTCTCTGTCGTTGCCTTTTCTCCTGTCAGGAACATAACTTGCGGTCCAGCGTATTTGAAATCAATGCCGTACTTATTATGGAGCTTTTGAAGCACTTTTTCATCATAGTAAGTATCTCCGTGGGTATCCAAGACCACGACGCCATACTGATTCAGCCCTTTAAAGAAATTAACGCCCGCTGCGGTGTCCTTTACTCTTTCTACAAGGAAAGGGTAACTCGACTGGTCAAAGCTGTGATATACAGCGTCATAAACAGTCGAAGATGGAAGTGTGCCGGAGAACGGAGAAATCACAGCAACTCGCTGGCTTCCTATGGTGGCCACGGTTTGTTCCACATTTTGCGTTAGCGCCTCAGCCGCCAATGTAGTACTGGACGCAGCCTCTTCTACGGTGCTGCTTAACCCTTTTGTATTCTCAGGAGCTGCGGATATCCCCCCTAGAATCCCGTTGTCCAGCAAATACCAGATGCTTCCTCCTTCACCCGAAATCCCAGCATGCTCTACTTCTGCTTGGGTTTGGAGCCAAGCCACAGTTTCTTCCTTTGCTTTTTGCAAATTACCATATGAAGTAGCCAGTTGATCAAGCTTACTCTGTGTATTATTTTCAATGATTTCCGTTTGTGCAAGCTGTTCATCCGTAAGATGCTTCATTACAGATAATTTAAAAACTGTACTGCTTGGCACATCTCCCACAAACGCCTGCAGATTTATGTAACCCTCCGTACTTTCAGTCAATACTGCTTTGCCACTGTACAGTCCGTCTGCCTCAAGACTGTCTCCATGGGCTTCCAAACCGTCATCGTACAACGAAATGATTTGCGAAATGACTTTGCCGCTGTCATCTACTTGATAGACACTAGCGATTACCGTTCCTGGCGCATTAATCGATGAGCGGAATATAACTTCTGTTGGCTCTTCCACATAAATGGCATCTGAACTCTCCCCCTTCACCACAACCTGGAGAGCATTTGCCGGTGCCGGGGTTGCCGGTGTCGGTGTCGGTGCCGATGTTGGTGTCACTGGTGCTGGGGTTGCCGGTGCTGGGGTTGCCGATGCTGGCGTTCCCGGACCTGAAGCTCCCGGCGCCGGTGCTGTCACAGATGTCCCGCGGTCAGTTGTTGCCGGGGTGGCAGTCGGTGTTACCTCAGGACTCTTGCCCTTATTAACCTCTTCAGCCAGAAGCTGTTTGGATTTCTCGACATATACTGACTTATTGGTTTTGAACTCATAAGCCAGACGAGCCAGAGCCTGGCGCTCCGCATGCTCTTTCGGTTTGAATTTCAGAGTGCCGTCACTGCCTTGGACCCCGTTGATGAAACCATTTTTGAAGGCAAGGGATACTTGCGCTTTTGCCCATTCGGACACCTCTGAGATATCCGACAGCTTGCTATCAACCGGAAGCTTCTTCGCTGTTTCATCCAATTCGAAAGCTCGGATGAAAAACACGACCAGCTCCTCACGGGTGACATTTGCATTAGGACTGAAGGTGGTGGCCGATGTCCCCTCCGTAATGCCTGCCTTTACCAATGCACCTACATAACCGCGATACCAACTGTTCGCGGCAACGTCTTTAAACGGTGCGGCTTGATCAGCATTTGCTTCTAGCCCCAACGACAGGACTATGATTTTCGCCAGTTCGGCACGTGACATAGCCTTTTTCGGTTTAAAAGAGTTATCTTCATAACCTGAGATTATTCCTGCTTCAGTTAATGATTGAATCTCCTTTTGCGCATAAGAGCCTGTGATGTCTTTGAACTGCGCGGCCTCACCAAACACCATATGTGGCGTAAGAGTGCTTAATAATAGGGCAAACACAATCATCAGACTGAGTTTACGGCGTGCTGCTTGGAATAACATTATTTCTTCCCCCTTCTTACTCTAAAAATATCAATGAGTCTGTCGTCCTAGTGAGTTCCAAGGATGGCATTTTACACCATTATTCGACAACTTCTTGATTCTACAATAGGACCAGGGTAATTTACAATGTCTATTACATAAAAAAAATAGATATATTTGTAGACTGGAGATTAAATGGCATAAAAAAAAGACCATCGAGTATAAGCTTGGATTGATGGCGATTTAATATTTTATCGTATTATTCTTCACATGCACTAAGATTTTACAATGATAAGCTTAATCATGTATGCCTTATGACACTTTAGGAGGTAATATAATGAGCAAGTACGACGAAGCCATGAAGCTGCTGGAAGAACAAGCGGGTAACAAGGACGGCCTGATCTCACTATCCACCATCGCACTGGAACCGGGGGCTAATGGCAAAAGCCGTCCCTCCGCCCGCATTGTAGACGCCTATTATGAGGACGGTGCGTTCTACACCGTTACTTACGCGACCTCAGGCAAGATGCAGCAGATCGCCCAAAACCCCGAAGTCGCTGTTTGTATCATCGTCGAAAACTTTACGGCCGATGGTATCGGTGAAAACCTGGGCTGGGTATGTGACGAGAAAAACGCGGAGATGATGACAAAGCTGCGCACAATATTCGCCGGGTGGTATAACGAAGCCAATAACGACGAAGATCCTAACACATGCCTGCTGCGCATTCGCCTGACAAAGGGCCTGTGGAATGACGCCCATAAAGGGATCAGAAATGAGATTGATTTTATCAATAAGACGGCAAATTAAGTGGTCTGAGTGATAGAACAGTCAGCAAAAAAGGTTCATCGCAGCAGTCAGCCACGATGAACCTTTTCATAAGAACCAACTAAATGATAACAGCTACATTAGAACTTTATAAAACCCGTAAGGCCTGGGAATTGACTTCCCGGAAATCCCGGAAAACCTGGAAATCCCGGATTTTCACCTTCTCCACCTTCTCCGCTTCCTTCGTCAGGCAAGATAAGCTCATAAGTCACATTTTGTGCCGGCACTAAGTTCATAGCATACTCATCAATTTCCGGTGCCCCGTCTAACGCCTTCCATCCAATTCCAGTCACTCCTAATCCCCAGACAGATTTACTTGGAATCATGAATTGTACGCCGAAACGATAGGTTTCCTCATTGATTAGCTTTTCTTCTTGTGTAAATGGATCAATGTAGATAAATTTCACTTTATACACATTTCTATCATAATATAGCTGGAGCGTCCTACTGCCATCTTCACCCCGGCTAATCTTCTCTTTCTCAAAATACTCGGTAAGCTGCGCGCCAATTCGCGAAGTGAATCTGAGTACGACCTGTATGTCCCGCTGCGAATAGCTTTGCTTAATAACCTCGGCGATTTGGTCTTCCGGCAGCTCTCTTTTTGCAAAAGGCGGCCCCTGTCTCAGTTGCCTAATCCGCACGAGCTTGAATCTGCGGTAGTCCTCTCTGACCCGGCAAAAGCCTATCACATACCAATGGCCGTGGCGAAAGTCAATCCAGCTTGGCTCTACCGTTCGCTCCAGCTTTTCCATATCCCTATTGATATAGTCGAACACCAGCAGCCTGTTATCCGTGATGGCCTTGCTTATGATCCCAATGTATTCTTTATTTTCCTGCTCCATGCTGAAATGGGACATATCCAGAGTCAGCTTGTGCTTATCGGACTCCCGCTTATAGGTATGCTCAACCTTTAACATGATGTCATTAAAAGCTTCGTTCCTGCCAAACAAGCCGTGTAAATTCTTCATTCGCAAGGATACCTCGAAATGCTCGGCAAGCTCCTTGCCCGTTACCGTACCTTTACCGGAGATGATCAGCAGCATGGAGAGCAATCGGTCGACTCGCATGATTGTGTGTGACGTCGGGTAACGTCTCCTCCTCTGGGTGAAGTACGTGAATCATATATTCTCTTGCTTTAATGCATCAATAATATTCTCCTTTTTTACTTTAGCTCCGGAATAAACAACCGCAGAGCTGACAATGACAAATACACACACAATGACAGACAGAATGCTCATCCAGGGCAGGGTGAACCCATAGCTGAATTTGTTCGCAAATGCTTTATAGATCAGAAACATCACGGCGAAACTGACAGGAAGCCCATACAAGAGCGACTTGACCCCATAAAAAACACTCTCATAGTTCAGCATTTTTGCAAACCCCTTTGGCGTCGCGCCTACGGATTTCAGCATCGCGAATTCCCGTTTGCGAAGAGCCAGCCCTGTTGAGATCGTATTAAAGATGTTCGCAACAGAAATCGCAGAGATTAATACGATAAAACCGTAAGAAAAGACGTTCATCAGCAGAATCTGTTGTTCTTCTCTTATTCTGAATTGATATACATTGTAGACATTCAGATTGGTCTCATTCATCGCTTCAATTTCCTGCTGCGTTTTCACCGGTTCCGTGCTTTTCAAATGGAGGTACATCGAAGCGTTAGCCAGCTCCTCGCCGTCTGCCAGCCGATTCATGACGCGTTCCGACACGATCATATTTAACCCGCCTACGCCTACCGGGCTCATCCCCATCGGTGCCTTATCCGTCAATGCGGCAAATATCACTTTATTTGCCTTCGTTTCTTCCCCGCTCGCTTTAATAAAACTCGTTAGCTCGATATGTTGTCCGATATTCGCATATATGGACTTCGTCTGAATATATTTCCCCGTATCTATATCTTTGTAATGAATCGTATCCATCACGATTGCGGCGGGATGATCCAGATCCGTAAGCTGTTCGTAATCTGCGCCAACCGCTCTGGCATAAGCTTGCAGGCTCGAATCATTCATTGCATAGAGCTTAATTTCGTAAGGGTATTTCCCGTCTTGCAGCATACTCTTATCCTGCTTAACCTTCTCTTGCAACTCGTCGGCGATGCTTGCTGCATCGACCCAAGCGTTCCCGACTAACTCATGACTCACGTTGTATTCCGTGACGCCATCCAGAGATACAAGCGATTGCATCAACCGGTCATCTAGTCTTTCGCCATTACTGGACGACACTTCAATATCGTAATTGATGCCTTCCAGCGACAATGCCAGAGATTGTGTCAGGCCAGTCGTGAAAAACGATATCGTCAAAAACAAAACGATGCTGATGACAAGCGAAAAAAGAATAACATGATGTCTTCGTTTGTTCCTTTTTAAGTTTTTCAGCCCGATTTCTGCTTCGATTCCGAAGAGCTTACGAATGATCTTCGACGTCTTCACTGCTTTGGCCGTAAGCTTTACGTCAGTGGTTTGGCGAATCGCGTCCACGGGAGATACCCTAGATGCTTTAACCGCCGGGAGATACGCCGAAACGAAAATCGTCAGCATCGAAACAAGACAAGTAATCAAGAGCAATAACGGCGTGACGATAAGCCTCAGCTTTTCACTAGTCCATAATGCCCCTTCAATCATTGTGTTCATGAACAAAAAGGCGATTCCGATTCCGGCAAGACCGCATAAGATGCCAATGGGAATGCTGATCAAACCAATGACGATACCTTCAAAAAATACGGAATTTCGCTTCTGCCTTTTCGTCGCCCCCACGCTAGCGAGCATCCCTAAATGGCGGGAACGTTCCGAGACGGATATCGCAAAAGCGTTATAGATGAGTCCAACCGAGCCAATTATAATAGTCCCTATAATGATTGCCGATAATGAGAACATCATGCTGGATGAGGCCCCGCTGCTGGACAAGCCATAATAACGAAGCAAATCGTTATTATATTGGACAGTGTCAATTTGGTTTTTCTCAGCCAGCTTCTCCGCATGTGCGAACAAGAACGGATTGACCCGCTGCAAGACCACCGACGCATCGACCCGATCATCCCCCCCGATGATATGATCATCGACATAGCTAATGATCGTATAAGCCGGGGCCCAAGCCGTTTCCGACACCGGACGTTTAATGAAGCCTACCACCGTATAATCCCTAATTATGCTATGCTGTAATGTCTCGGTCAATGTGCCGTCTTTCCTGCGCAGCGGTTCCGTCTGATCCAGGGGATGATCGCCCCCTTGTTCGAATCGGTCGCCGACGCGAAGCGTTAGACGGTCGCCGATTTCGTACTTCACTTTGCCATTTGTTGCAACAGACTCGGAGATCACAACCTCCTTGTCCGTGTGCGGAAGACGTCCCTTGCTTATTTCAATCTGAAATTGTGTGAACCCTTGCACATCATATTCCTTAATGAACAAGTACGGCTTATTGGAATTTTGTCCCCCTTCTAATGGGGCATACCCAAGGTCTCTTGTGATTGCAACCGTTTTGGTTGCATCATCGCCCTGTATCGCCGCAAGCTGTTTCTTGGTTATATCTTGATACTGAATATGCCACTCCCCTGTATCTGTGATAGTTTGTCTGATCATTAAATCCGCAAAGGAAAAAACAAGCGTAATGACAGCGGTCATCATGGATACCGAAATAATTACGCCAAAAATAGTCACAAGTGTTCGTCTCTTGTTCTGCTTCAGATGCCGGATGGTTAATGTATTGACAATATTCATCGCCTTATCACCTCGTTTTTGGCAATCCTCCCATCTTCAATCGAAATGATTCTGTCGGCTTGCAGGGCGATCCGTTCGTCATGCGTGATTACGATCAGTGTCTGATGATAGGTCTTATTCAGTATTTTCAATAAAACGACGATCTCGCTGCTATTCCTGCTGTCCAGATTCCCGGTGGGTTCGTCGGCCAGCATGATCGCAGGATTGCCGATGATCGCCCTGCCAATCGAGACACGCTGCTGCTGTCCACCGGATAGCTGATTCGGCAGATGGTTTAATCGATGCTGCAAATTCAACGTATTCACAAGATCAGCCAATTGCTTTTGATCTACCTTTTGTTGATCCAGCAAGAGCGGCAGCGTAATATTCTCTTCCACCGTCAGGACGGGAATCAGATTGAAAAACTGGTAGATCAGCCCGATTTGCCTGCGTCTGAAGATGGCCAGCTGCGTTTCGTCCAAGGTATACATATCCGTATCCTGAACATACACTTTCCCGCCAGTCGGTCGATCCACACCGCCCAGCATATGAAGGAGTGTCGATTTCCCCGATCCGGAAGGTCCGATAATTGCGACGAATTCACCTTTTTGGACCGAAAAGGAAACATCATCAAGCGCCTTCACCGCCGATTCGCCTGTGCCGTATATTTCGGACAAATTTTCAATTGTTAAAATCTCCATTGCCATCCCTCCTTCCCTAGATGCTCAATTCCAGGTATATACCATCTCTCTATATCCAACATCCCAAAGGGTTTCATTCCCCTCAATGGTTATCTTAAGCTCATTAGCCCCGGTGAGATAAAGGATCCTCATATCCGGCTCATGGAGCTGATCTTCTGCAGATACAGACAGGAGCTCATGCCCGTCAACGGTAACCTTAATGCTGCCCTGAAAATCCTTATGATCAGGAATTCCATAATTCAAGCTAAGATACAGATCTCCCTTATTGCCTAGCGAATACGTATATGTTTCCTTCTTTTTACCTTCGATGCCATACACATTATATTGGGGTGTCACGTCTTGACCGCCAATCTTAAGACTGTCCTGTTTGGTTCCCGTTAATCGATTTCCGGTACTATCTTCCCATTCGTTTATCGCTACAAAAGGGGCCAACTCTTTGGTGAACACTTGATCAACTACTCCTAAGACCCCCCACACGCCGAGCATTAAGACAGCACTGGCAATTCCCGTAGCAGTGATATTTCTCCAGTAGTTTTTTGTACGGAAGCCAATCTTGTAGGCCCCGAATCCAATAGCAGCGCCCAATGAGTTCTTTATGACGTCGTTCGTGTCAAAGCTGCCGAGGAATGTTAGTGCCTGGATGGTCTCCACCACAAGAATGGACAGGATAAACCCTGTCATGAAGCGAACAAAGCTGGTGCGGTATAACAACGGAAACAGTATGCCAAAAGGTATGAAGGCTGCAATGTTTCCAATACCCACCAAGTCCATCAGTGTCGGATGTAGAAGATCGGAAAGACCCGGCACCCTAAAAAAATCGTCCGGCAAAAAAATAAAGGTGTACTGACTGGTTAGATCTACCTTATCCACTCTGCCGAAAGCAAAAAACATAAAATAAAGAATAATCAGGGTGTAGCCTATCGTGATAAAAAAAGTAATCTTGCGATGCTGCTTCATTTGCATGGTTGTACCTCCATCGTTCATCTGATGAATATCATTTTATCTGTCCAAAATGACTTTACAGTGACATTGGAGGTGACAGTTTAGTCACTTATGGAGTGCTGTTAAATCACATGCTTATAAAATTTGATCCGAAACTCTGTACCAGTCCCGCTGTCGCTCGTTACATCAATCACGCCGTTCTGGCTTGCAATGATGCTGTGAGCCATCGCAAGCCCTATACCGATGGTTCCTTCATTAGCATTCTTTCCTTTATAAAAACGTTTGAATATATAAGGCAAATCCTCTTTCGGAATGCCCTCTCCGTTGTCAGCAATAACGATTTCCGTAAATAGCACGTTGTCGGAAAATGTGATGGTAATCGCACCGCCCTCAGGTGTATGCTCCACTCCATTCTTCAAAATATTGATAACCGCTTCAGCAGTCCAATGGAAATCGCCGTCAAAAGAGACGTTGTCATCCCCTGTGATGGAAACGGTCTGTCCCTTAATATCCATCGGAATCATAACCGGCTCCAGTGCATTTAGGATTAGGGTTTTCATGTGTATTCGATCTTTTTTGAACGGGATAGTCCCCCATCCATTTTCGCTAGCTTTAATAAAGATGAAACAAGCCAATCGATCCGTTCAAGTTGAATGCGAATATGATGGGTGAACTCCGTTCTTTTGAGTGGAGGCAGATCAGGGGCGCTTAACAGATCTGCCATGACTGTCATAGAGGTGATCGGTGTTTTGAGTTGATGTGAAATATCGGAGATGGCATCGGTCAGTTGAAGCTTATCCTGCTGCAATAGAGAACGATGCTCGGAGAGCATGCGTGTCACCTTGTAAATATCATTCTTTAAGATGCTAAGCTCACCTTCTTGATTATCGCGAGGGTCAAGGGAGGCCTGGCCGCTGCTAATCTCCCGTAAATAGATGGACAGCTTCTCTAGCTCGTAATAGTGAACTGATCGATGTCTTCGGCGAGCACCTTTCGGGCTGAAGCGGCATTATGGCAGAGAACAGTCCAATAACCCTCTTGCTGCAGCGAATATTCCAGTCCCGACGCGATCGTCTTATCATCTTCAACTAATAATATTTTCATCTGAAGTTCATCCTTATGATTGGATTGAATTGCACCTGTCTCGGATTTACTTATAGTATTCCCCAAGATTTTAGAACATTTAATGAATTCCACGACTACACAATCTCTTTATTAAAATGTCCTCTTGTGTCTGTTTCCTGATTAAAGACAGCATTATTCATAGAGCCATTTAATTTGCCTGACGCCATATTAATGACTTTCACAACCTGCTCTTTGGATTCAACTGTGAAGTTTAATCTGAGCGCCTCGATTCCTTTGATGTTTTGTAGCTCATCTAAAAGATTAAGCGTCTTCCCATTAAGGAGAGTCGTTGTACAATCATTATGGGAAATGATAGGGAACGTTCCGTGCTCATCTTTTAACTCATAGCTCTTCGTTTTGCAAATTCTGCATTGATTCATTTTTTTCATCGGGCAATATTTTGTAAACATCAAAGGAACCTTGCCATATACAATCATTTCCAGTGCAGGATAGCCGTCATTTTCTTCATAATAGGCATTCCTTAAATCTTCAATTTGGCTCTTATTCAATTCATAAGATAAAGTGACTCGTTTTGCACCTAATTTATATAATTCATAGCAACTAGTAGCATTAACAACATTTAGAGAATAGTCCGTAACAAACGGATTCGTTTCTCTGTAGTGATAAATTCCGCCATATCCTCCGATTAGTAGCTGCCCTTCTTTTTCCTTATAACGATTCTGATTTCTTCTAACAACATTTTCATAATAGATTTCCTTAATTCCACAGCTCACGCAAGCATCATACTGCTCCTTAGTCGTTACAGAGGCCGTAAAGTATGGTTTTTCAGGGGCAAAGCTTATTTTTTCTTTTGCTTCCAAAGTCTTGGTTCTTTTCTTCTGGCTGTTAAGCTTTAAATCATATAAGCCCAGTACAATATCTCTTCTTGCTGCATTTAACAGTTTAGCTGGAATAAAAGCATTGCATTCCTCAAAATCCACATGATTAAGTTCGAATATCGTATCATTTAATCTTGAAAATTGCTTGATTACCTGGTCTTTTGTTGTTGGATTATTAATGGCTTCACCTAGTATTTCCTCGCTTTCATATGAATAATGACAGCCTAAGCCCTCCGCATCTATGACAAGCTTTGAATCTGGACGTGCATATACTCTGATATCGAGGTTAATCCGCTTAAATTCTTTTTCCAGTGATGATTCTAATTCTTTGTTATAGAAATAATCCTTCGTTTTATATACTAAATCTCCCGTAGACATCTTTTCTTTGATTTTGATATAGCAGACATCATCTGCTTTGTTGATTAATTCGCCCTCTTTATCGTACAGTTTTGCAACCGTTAAATTAACATCTTCATTGTTGTGACTGATTCGAATGGTATCGTTCTGATTTAAAGGACGTGTAAGTGTTATTTCATACCTATCTTTAACAATCTTGCTGATTGTTCCAATTTCATAACCAAAGTGATTAGGTCTTAAAATGTTTGTAATATTTCTCCTATCTTCGTGAAACAAATATCCTTTAGTAAATGTTCGATTGAATGTTTTTTTCAGATTTTCTTTATCTTCTTCGGTTATTTTATGATCTAAGGCCCTGCGATATTTGGATACAACATTAGCAACATACGTAGGCACTTTCATTCGGCCTTCTATTTTTAAAGAATCGATTTCTTTTAAATCCTCGATATAGTCGATTGTGTTTAAGTCCTTGGTAGATAGAATATGGTTTTTCCCTAAAGATGTACCTGTTGTCTTATCCATGAGTTCATACTCCTTACGGCATGAACCCACACATCTTCCGCGATTTGCGCTTCGATTACCCATTAATCCTGACATTAGACAGTTTCCCGAGTAAGATACACATAAAGCACCGTGAACGAAAATTTCTAAAGGTATCTCAGCTTTTCTTTTGATCTCTTTTACTTTTTCAATCTCAACCTCACGGGACAGAACAACTCTTTTGGCACCAAGTTCTTTTAATAATAAAGTTCCGTCTAAATCGTCTATTCCCATTTGAGTTGAACAATGTGCTTCCATATCAAGAAAGTTTTTAACGATATAATCGAACGCAGTCAGATCCTGGACGATAATGCCATCAACACCGATTTCATTTAATTCGTGGATCTGCTCTTTCATCTCTTCAACTTCATTTTCAAAAACGATGGTATTCATTGCAACATAGATTTTAACGTTCCTCAGGTGCGCATACGTAACAGCCTCTTTTAACGTTTCTAAATCAAAATTAGATGAGTATGCACGTGCACCAAATTTTTGCATTCCTAAGTATATTGCATCACAACCATTAGAAATTGCAGCTTTTAAAGCTTCCATATTTCCTGCTGGAGCTAGTAATTCAGTCATTTCTTCCTCCTTATGATCCATAAATAACGGCAATGCTAGTTTGTCCAAAGGTGTTCTTAAAAGTACATCGTCAGGACTGCATGGTATTGAAGAACGGTTAAAGGTCGTTTTCACGCTTTTGTTATTGCTTTTCTTAACAGCAGGTTTCCGCTTGCCGTACTGCGTCATCTCTTCTTCTTAGTCCCCTGCTTCATCCCAGTTAAGATGGATAATACGATAATAACTACTATAAATCCGATAAATGACGACATGGCCGCTCCCGTTTAAATTAATAAGATTATTAGAAAATCAAATTTCAGACTATTACCATTAATCATAAAATAAGAACTATACTTAAGCTGCAGCAAAACGCACAAGCCAATGGCTTGTGCGCTTGTTTTAAATGACCTCATTTGCTCTGAGGGACGTATCTCATAATAATTCTTTAAGTACATTTTTCGCCACGCGTATCTTCTCATCATTAGCGTCACGAAGCATACCTACAATATCCTGAATATCGCTCTCAGCTGAGGTAACCATAAACTCTTCACTCCTCATGTATAGAGAATTATTTGGCTCCTGGAGCCAAAATTGAGCAGGGATTATGGGTGCCTATCATTGCCAAGTAGCAAACATTTAATTTTACATAAGTATGAGCGAGCATCTGGCGCATTGATTAGCAGCCTTAAAAGAGCCTCCACTAAAATCGAAGTGGAGGCTCTTTTTACATTTTTGTTATTTCAATTGTATTGGCTTTCAACTGTTATGCCGTGCAGTTCAAGTCATTTAAACTAATATTGAGTTCTGTTCTCCGCTTTACCATCATTTGTGATAAGGTTCCCCCCGATTGATCTTCACCGCGCGATACACCTGCTCCACCAGTACCAAGCGCATGAGCTGATGAGGCAGCGTCATGCGCCCGAAGCTCATGCGCTGCTGCGCGCGGCGCATGACCTCGTCGGAGAGCCCGTGGCTCCCTCCGATGACAAACACGACATGGCTCGTCCCGTAGGTGCCGAGCCGGTCAATTTCTGCGGCAAGCTCTTCCGAGCTCCACAGCTTGCCCTCGATCGCGAGCGCAATGACATGCGCCTCGCTCTTAATCTGCGCGAGGATGCGTTCGCCCTCGCGTCCCTTAACCTGCACGACCTCTGCTTCGCTTAGAGAATCGGGTGCTTTTTCATCTGCCACCTCAATGACCTGAAACTTCAGGTATGGTGTCAGCCGTTTTGCATACTCCGCGATGCCATCGATCAAGTACTTTTCCTTCAACTTTCCTACGCCAATAATTTGAATAAGCATAAGTGCCTCCTGTCATAATCCTCTATAGAAATAGCAAAAGGACGCGCACTGGGCGTCCCTTGTAGTTTTAGTAAGTACCTTCTGTTCTATCACATATTTGGTGGAAAAGAAACGACAATTAAAACGGCCTACTCTTGCGCAGTCCCTAAATGTCCTATTTTTCATGCAATCCCTGGATCTGATCCCACGTATTCCTAGATTGCCTGAATCTAGAATTTCATGTATTCCCCGTCCTCAGCAGGTTCAATCTACTTCTACTTACTCTCCCCCTGCTCCTCCATCACAAAATCCGGTTTCTCCCCAGCTTCATAAGCACTCAATATAGAGTCCAGCAAGCCTGGGAAACGTGCATTAAGATCCTCAGTCCGCAGGGACAACATGCGCTGTGTTCCTTGAACTCGTGTAAAAACAACCCCTGACTCGCGCAAAGTACGGGCATGGTGAGACATGGTGGATTTTGCGATCGGGACGTTGAAGCAGTTGCAAGCCTGTTCTCCATTTAAGTGAATATCCGATACGATATGTAAGCGAATCGGATCGCTGAGTGCATACAATACGGAGGCAAGCTGAATGTCCTTGCGGTCCGGATGAAATAGTATTTTCACGGATGATTATCCCCTTTTGTCGTACGATGAATGCGAAAAAAATATTGGTGTTCCTAATTGCATTTTATATCAACGCATGCTATATTTCAATTGTTCGTAAGTAATCGAACTATTAAACAATAATAAAAGGAGTGCTTCGCACATGACTTCTGTAAATAACCTCTCCGCGAATGCGGATCATGAAGCCTCCGTTCCGGAAGCGCCTCTTCCACGAGAAGGCCTGCTGACCCTGCTGTTCAGTGTCGCTGTGGTTCTCGTCATCATGAATACGGCTATGTTCAATCTGGCGCTGCCTGATGTGACCGAAGCCTTCGGGATTACGGCTGCGTCTGCTTCTTGGATTGTCACTGGGTATTCCATTATGTTCTCGATTGCCTCAATCACGTACAGCCGGCTTTCTGATTTTCTGCCGATTCGCCGTCTGTTGGTTATAGGCTTGTTGACGCTGGGCCTCGCGGCTGTTGCCGGCTTTTTCAGCACCAACTTTATCTTCCTGCTTATCGTTCGTATTCTCCAGGCCTCAGGCGCGGGCGCAGTAATGTCCTTGTCGCTTGTCCTATTTACCCGCTATATCCCGCAAGCCCGCCGCGGCAAAGCAATGGCGACAATTATGTCAGCCGTCTCGCTGGGTCTAGGGCTTGGGCCGGTCGCGGGCGGAGCCATCGTCGAATATCTCGGTTGGATTTGGTTATTCTCTGTAACGGCAGCTATTCTGCTTCTAGTGCCGCTGTTCCTTATTCTGCTGCCCAAAGAAGTACCCACCCGTGGCTCCTTTGATGTGCTTGGCGGGCTGTTCTTGGGCGTCGGCACGACCGGGCTGCTGCTGTTCCTGACCAGCGGGCTGTGGATTGCCTTGATCGCCGGAATTGTCGCCATTGCTTTATTTGTTGGCCGTATCCGCAGCACACCTGATCCATTCGTGATGCCGGAGCTTTTCCGTAACCGCTCATATCTCGTGTTGGCTCTGATCGGAGTTGCCTCCTACCTGTGCAGTTTTGCCACGTTATTCCTGCTGCCGCAGATTCTGACTCACCGTTTCGGCTTCAGCGCAAGCCATGCCGGGCTTGTGATCTTTCCGGGTTCGCTGCTCGCCATCTTTGTCTCCCGCTCCGTGGGGCGAATCATTGACCGTTATGGCAATGCGGGGATTTTACGTTTTGCACCATTGCTCGTATTGACCGCTACCATCCTATTCGCTTTCTTTGCTGGGCGGTCATGGATTGCCGTCATGTTCATCTATATGATTATGAGTCTGGCCTTCACGACACTGTCCAGTAGTGTATCCAATGAAATCTCTCGGATTCTGCCTTCTTCGCAAATCGGCTCTGGGATGGGCCTGTTCCAGCTGCTGCAATTCTTTAGCGGCGCCTTCAGCGTGGCTATGGCCGCAAGCGCTCTGGAATGGCAGCGCGGACTGCCGCTTTCTGCAGCCTACTCCAATATCTACTGGGGACTCTCTATTGCAGCATTGATCGCCATCATCTCAGCTATTCTCTATCGCCGAGGCAACCGAAGTAGCTCGCTGACCGACATAGTAGATGCAGCAGATGCATAAGACCTAATCGGCTAACACATATATTATTTCATGCAAAAAAACACCCTGCGGCCCATTTCCGGAACTGCAAGGTGTTTTTAATAAATTTTAACAGTCCTTTAGACCACTAAATATTCCGCATTCTTCTCACATTCCGCACATTTGGCCGGCGGGTCCCAGTCCGAGAACTCGGTCTCCTTCAAGTCCACAATATCAGGTGCATCCTCATACTCGTCCACAAATTTGTCGATGGCTAACTCTACATGTTCTTTACATACTACATACATTCAACCAAGCATCCCTTTCTGTGCCGCTGCGGCCTAATACTCCTTCTATTGTTCTACCATACTTCCCACGAAAATGGAACTCCTATCTATCCATTCCAGCAATCTGTTCATCCATTGTCTATATTCTTGCCCTACCGAAAAAAAAGATTCCTCCCACCCCAAACGGGCAAAAGGAATCTCTTCACTAATATCTCTCTAATTTCTATAAATGTTATCTGCAAACTCTCCATCCTACCCTAGAAACTCCACTGGACGATCCAGCTCATACAATCTGCGGTAACGTGGTTCTTTTTCCATCAGCTCTGCATGGGTTCCACGCATTTCTACCGAGCCATTTTCCATAAAAATCACTTCATCCATCTGCTCCGCACCAACCAAATGATGCGTTACCCAGATCAGAGATTTACCGTCCATAGCTTCAAACATCGTCTGCAAAAGATCACGCTCCGTGCTTGGGTCCAACCCTACGGTCGGTTCGTCAAGAATGACGACAGGTGTATTTTGCAGCAAAATACGAGCTAACGCTATCCGCTGGCGCTCTCCACCGGAGAAACGTTGCCCCGCTTCACGGACAAAGGTATTGTATCCATCTGGTAACGAGGAGATCAGCGTATCCATTTTGGCTAATGCTCCAGCTTCTTTAATCGCTTGTTCGGAAGCCTTCGGATCACCCATGCGAATATTGTTCGCTACCGTAGTATCAAATAAGTGTGGGCTTTGATTTAGCACCGCTATAATAGACGGAATGTTATCGCCATAGGCAGCAGCCGCGATTCCATTAATCATAGCCGAACCTGCAGAAGGTTGGATAACCCCTTGAATAGCCTTTAACAACGTCGATTTCCCTGCCCCGCTACGGCCGATGATGGCAATTTTTTTGCCTTGTGGGATGTCGAGGCTGAGATCACGAACCGACCAATTATCCTCTGATCCATAGCGGTAACCTATATTTTCGAGCTTGATATGAGCACTTTTTATGACCTGAGGTAGAACATCGACTACAGATGCCTGTTCGGAAACTATATTCTGCTCTTCTCCGACCACTCCAGACAACCGCTCCAGCGAGTTACGGTACTGCGGGATTTTCTCCACTGCTTCGGATACTGGCAAAAAAGCATCTGCTACAGGAAAAACAACCAAGACAAACGCCGCAATCAAAGTACCTGCAATAGCACCATCCGCATACTCTCCGGCGGCCCAATATAACATCGAAAGTACACCAACCCCAACGACTGCTTGCCCGATAAACGCACGTAGACGCGCCCAGCTGCGCAGCGCTGCATCAGTTTTGGCCACTTTTTTCTCATCTGCTTCGTAGGTCTCCACGAACTGGCTTTGCCGTCCACTAATGACCCAATCGCCCATACCGAGAACGGCGTCCGTCAGCTTTTGATAGAGGCGATTACGCTCTACCTTCACTTCACGTTGACGTTTCTGGGTGAACAACAAAGATATAAGCGGCAATACCACGACCAACACCAAAATATACAAAGCCATTAATAACGCAAAACCGATATCAAAGGTGCCCAACGCAATCACTGCAACCCCGTAGATCAATAAAGCAATAACACTTGGAAATACGGTTCTCAGATATACATTTTGCAAATATTCGATGTCATCAGCTAACATCCCGAGAATATCCCCAGTACGGAAACGCGACGACAGGAACAAGGCCTGTGGCTCCAAAATATTGTACAGGCGCACACGCATTTTAGAAAGAATCCGTAAAATGGTGTCATGCCCAATCAGCCGTTCCACGTAGTGAATGACTGCCCGGCTTGTTCCGAACGTACGTACACCAACAATCGGCACGTAGATCATCAGGATATTTTCGACCGGCGTAGACGCTTTTGAGATCAGAAATCCTGAAGTATACATCAATGAAGAGGCAGTAAAAATCGTCAACGCCCCAAGCACAATAATTAGCACAAAACGCCAAAAATACGACGATACATAGGGAGCAAACCATCCTTCACGTTTCAATGGATTCCCTCCAATTGCGACCCAATCAACTCATAATACGCACCCTTGCGGGCAAGTAACTCCTGATGGGTACCGATTTCTGCCACTTGACCTTGCTTCATTACTACAATAATGTCCATATCGAGCATCCAGTGCAGGCGATGGGTAGCCAGAAAGACCAGCTTTCCTTCAAAAAGGGGCACCATCGTCTCCTTCAGCTCATATTCCGTTTCAATATCCAGATGCGCCGTTGGCTCGTCTAGAAGCATAATCGGACGGCTGCTAAGCAGTGCCCGGGCTAATGCCACCCGTTGCTCCTGGCCACCGCTGAACGAACGGCCGCCGCCACCAATCATCTCATCTAGGCCATGCGGAAGAGTATCCACCAAACCCGATAAACCCGTAGCTTTCACTGCCGCGGCAACAGCCTCCATAGAAGCCTCAGGGTAATAAAAACGTATATTATCAGCTAACGTACCGCTAAAAATATACGGACGCTGCGGGATATACGAGGTCTGTTTTCGCCAAGCCTCATCCGTTAATGCACTAACCGTAGTACCGTTAACCGTGATACTTCCTGAAGTAGGGTGTAAGAAGCCCCCTAATATATCCACTAAAGTAGATTTACCGGCCCCGCTCTCTCCGATAATCCCAATTTTGCTAGCTCCTTTAAATTGCAGGTTCAGCGCTTCCAGCGAAGAAAGCCCTGCTTCCTCATACTTCAGGCTAACATCATTTAATGTGAGCACGCTATTCTCATGCCAAGTGAATATTTGTTCCGATGTTTTTGCTGCAGAACCGACAGATAGATCACCGTTAGGGACGATTACTTCAGCCTTCACCTCATCTTGATCTATAATGCTCTTCATTGCTTCAGCGGCTTCTTTCCCATCCAAAGTAGCATGGAAATCTGAACCTACCAATCTGACAGGCAGGAAATATTCCGGAGCCAAGATTAGAATCGTTAAGCCCGTAACCAATGTCATTTGTTCATTTACAAGCCGCAAACCAAGACTTACCGCTACAGAAGCTACAGACAGCATAGTGAAGAAATCCAGGGCGAACGATGACAAAAAGGCCACTCGCAGCGTACGCATGGTCGCCGAGCGATAACGATCGCTGACAGCAGCAATGCTGTCGCTATGACTACGACTGCGTCCTAGAAATTTTAATGTTTCTAGCCCACGTAATGAGTCTACGAAATGATTAGATAATGTGCGATACGATTTCAATTGCCGATCCATTTGCTTACGGGCCGTCATCCCAATCAAAATCATAAAAACAATAATAATCGGCATAGTTACCGTAAGAATAATCCCGCTCGTAGTGTCCATCGTAAAGACGTAAATAAGCACCAAGATCGGTGTAACAGACATCCCTACCATTCTAGGAATGATCGCTTCCAGATACGTGCGGAATTTAGTTACCCCTTCCAGCACCAGTGTAACAAGATCCCCGGTTCCACGCCCGCCCACCATTCTAGGGCCAAGCTGGAAGAGCTTGTCCATCATTTCCCTCCGCATAGTGCTGCCCGTTGCTTCCGCGAAGCGGTAAGAGACACGGCTCATCAGCATAGCACAAGCATGGCGCACAAGAAATGCAAGAAGGAACAATAGCGCAGTGCCCCATTGTTCCTTCAGAGGTTCTCCCGCAAATAGCGCAGAGATGACTTCTGCCAGCGATTTAGCCAGCAGAAGTATGGACAAGCTTTGCACCAGGGTAAGGAAGCCTACAATCAGAAAGACTGGCTTAACTCCTTTATACCCAAGCAAGTTTTTATCCATTAGTATTCAAGATGCTCCTTCTCGTGAACCCGTTTATGAAAGACAAAGTAACTCCAAATTTGATATCCCAATACGAACGGAAGGATAGTCAGTGCCACAATCGTCATTACCTTCAAAGAGTAATGGCCCGAAGCCGCATTAGTGATCGTCAAATTAAAAGCTTGATCAATTGAACTAATCATAACACGCGGGAACAATCCTACAAAGATAGAAGTTACCGAAAGCGCCATTACCGCTCCTGTCATTCCAAAAGCGTAGCCATCCTTCTTCTTCGTCATGAAGTAACCGGACAGTACAAAGGCGATAACTCCCAGGGCTACAATAATCATAAGAATCGTTCCACGTTGCTCGAAAATATCCGTCATATTATAAGTCATAATCACAAAAGCAGTAAATAAAACTGCGAGCGGGATTAGCAATTTTTGAGCCAACTTGCGAGCGCGAGCCTGTAGATCCCCCACTGTACGCAGTGTTGTGAACATGAGACCATGCACCAGGCACAGAAGGACAACAGTAAGCCCTGCTACTACAGTGTACACATTCACGATATCTGTGAACCCTGCATACATTTGCATCTCCCCATCAATAGGCAATCCTTTGATAAAGCTTGCAAATACTACTGCCAAGAGGAATGGTGGAAGGAAGCTGCCGATAAAGATACAAGCATCCCAAGTTCTTTTCCAAGCCAATGAATCACGTTTACCTCTGAATTCAAAAGCGACACCACGCGCTATCAGAGCTAATAAGGCAAATACAAAAGGAATATAGAATCCACTAAACAGCGTTGCATACCACTCAGGGAAAGCCGCAAACATTGCACCCGCAGCTGTGATAAGCCATACCTCATTCCCATCCCAGAAGGGTCCGATCGAGTTAATCAGAACACGGCGCTCTGTATCATTTTTAGCGAGAATTTGTGTTTCCATCCCTACGCCGAAATCGAAACCCTCCAGGAAGAAGAACCCTATAAACAGAACTGCAATCAGCACAAACCACAATTCATTAAGAGATATCATGGGAACCCTCCTCGTTATATGGATCATTCGAATCGCCGTGATCGTTATCCATTGCATAAGGACCTTTTTTAATCACTTTAATAAACAATCCGACCAACACTAATCCTAGAATTAAATAAATCGTTGTAAAAGAAATCACGGAGAACAGAACTTGACCACTTGTAATATTAGGCGACACACTGTCTTCCGTTGTCATCAGTCCGAATACCGTCCATGGCTGACGCCCGAATTCGGTCATAACCCAACCGGCTGTATTCGCAATCGGAGGAAGCAACAAGCCCCATAACATAAACCGCATAAACCAAGTGTTCGGACGGTCCATTTTTTTGCGCCACATTAAGTACATAGCGTACATTCCCAATACAATCATTAACGTTCCTGCTAGAACCATGATCCGGAAACTCCAGAATGTCGTACGTACAGGTGGAATATAGTCACCGGGGCCATAGGTTTGCTCATACTCCGCTTGCAGCTCAAGCATACCTTTAACTTCACCGGAAAATTTACTGTATGAAAGGAAACTCAGCATATAAGGAATTTGAAATTCTCCACTACTAATTTGATTCTTTGGATCAATGTTTGCCCATACGGTCCAAGGTGCCGGGTCACCACTCTTACCCCACAGTCCTTCGGAAGCTGCCATTTTCATTGGTTGAGTTTCAACCAAATATTGCGCTTGGGCGTGACCAGCAACAGCTACACCAATAGAAGAAATAATCCCTACGATGGCTGCAATCTGAAAAGACTTCTTAAAGAAAGAAACCTCTTGTTTCTTCAATATTTTATAAGCACTAATACCTGTTACAAGAAAAGCACCTGTTGCATAAGCAGCCAGTACTGTATGTGGGAATTCAACCAGCAATTGTCCGTTCGTAATAAGCGCGAAGAAATCATTCATTTCTGCACGTCCATTATTTATCTCAAAACCCACAGGATGCTGCATAAAAGAGTTAGCCGCTAGAATCCAGAATGCAGATAACATCGTACCGAATGCTACCAGCCAGATGGACAGTAAATGTACTCGCTTGGACACCTTATCCCAGCCGAATATCCATATCCCAATAAAAGTAGACTCGAGGAAAAAGGCTGCCAATGCCTCAACTGCAAGTGGAGCCCCGAATACATCACCCACAAAACGTGAATAATCGGACCAGTTCATCCCGAACTGAAATTCCTGCAAGATTCCTGTAACTACCCCTACTGCAAAATTGATGAGGAATAGCTTTCCCCAGAACTGCGCCATTTTTTTGTACTCTTCATTACCTTTTCTAACGTACATTGTCTCCATGATTGCAATCAAGAGCGCTAGTCCGATTGATACCGGTACAAAGAAATAGTGGAATATTGTCGTCGACGCAAATTGTATACGCGACAGCATTACTGTATCCATATTTGTCCCTTCCTTCTCCCCTTTTCGTTAATTATATTCTGTCAAAAATTTAAACTTCTTTTTGTGATAAATGTCACATAAAGATAGTCATTTAACGGTGAAATTCAAATGATTTGTGACAAAGATCACAATTTAGCATAAAGAAAGCAAAAAAAATAAGACGGTTTACCCGTCTTGAGTGGTTCGTCGTTCTATTAAATGCTTGACTCATTTAGGTATTGGTTAGATGGAAATACCCTTCTTCAGCGATTTGAGATCGCCATTCGAATTAAGCAATTGGGGTAGCATCTTCGTGCTGCGAACCATTGGAGAGTCACATAGACGGCAAGAAGGCGCATGTTCAAATGCGAAATTATCCCTCATCCATCCGTTGCATCCCTCATTGGTACATGCCCAAATTGCGGTATTTTCTTCCGGTATTTCTTCCAAAGGTTTCTTCCGGTAGTTCATTGCCGTTCCTCCCATCCTGTAAGTCAATAGTGAGTAACTAGATATAAAAAGACCGTCCCAACTTTCACAAGCTGGGACGGTTTCTTCTATTATTACAGTTTTACAACGTTTTCGGCTTGTGGTCCACGGTTGCCTTGAACAACGTTGAATTCAACGCGTTGGCCTTCGTCCAAAGTTTTGAAGCCGTCGCCAGTGATTGCGCTGAAGTGAACGAATACGTCGCTTCCGCCTTCAACTTCGATAAATCCGAATCCTTTTTCTGCGTTGAACCATTTAACTGTACCTGTTTGCATGTGTGTTACCTCCACAAATTTAAATTAATATGTTCTTTTTATCTTCAAACAAAGAAAAAATTCACACATTGAAAAAGGTTGTATTACCAAATATGACAGCCCTTTTCAATGCGAGAATTAGGGACTAAATGTATGATTGATATCATATTACCACACCTGATTAGCAAAGGCAAGCAAGCATCCGAATATATCCGTTTTTGCCCTAATAAGTATTACCTTCCAATGTAAGGGCTGCCACTTAGTGTTTATTCCCTAAATAGATCCTTTTTCTGGCATAATTATCATGGTTTTAGAAAAATAGCTTTTCCAAAAACGTTACTTTTATCCGCTTTTTCAAGAAGGTACCCCCTCGGAATCGAAGGGGTAGTCCGCTCTACTTGTCGTAACTGCTATATCATTATATACCGACTTCCAGCATATTATTCCTGTGGTTTTTCAAGAAGTTTAACTGTTGCCTGTTTGGCCTCGCCGTTTCGATAGTAAGTAATTTTCAGATCATCACCGATCTTCGTATGATTATATAAGTACTTGCGAAGAGAAAGGGTAGATATGATTGATTGATCATTAAATTTGGTAATGACATCATTGAATTGCAGTCCAGCTTCCTTCGCAGGGCCAACGGCTTCTAGAACAACTACTCCATCCTTAACACTGTTCGGCAGGTTCAATTCATTGCGTTGATCTTCTGCTAGTGGAACGTACGGATTGTTCAAATCAACTGAATATACACCCAAGTAAGAACGGGCAATATGTCCTTTTTCAGCCAGCTCATTAGCGATATCTATCACATGATTGGCGGGAATTGCAAAACCCAAACCCTCTACACCCGTATCTGAAATCTTCATTGTGTTAATTCCAATGACCTTGCCATCCAGATCCACTAATGCGCCGCCACTGTTTCCTTCATTAATCGCCGCATCGGTCTGTATGACTTCTTGTTCCCAGTCATATACTCCATCCTGATTAAGGGATACGGGGACCATCCGTTCAGTATAGCTAACAATCCCCGAGGTCAATGTATCACCAAGTCCTAGCGGATTACCGATAGCAATGACCGTTTCACCTAGACGAAGCTTAGAGGAATCACCGAGCTGCGCGATGGTATCGATTCCTTTGGCATCAATAGAGAGTACCGCAATGTCGCTTACTTTATCCGTTCCAACGAGTGTTGCCTTACGAGTCTCTCCGTTCACTGTAACCACTTCGAGATTACCGGAGTCTTCGATGACATGATTATTAGTAATGATAAATGCTTTATTCCCTGTCTTTTTATAGATCACTCCTGAGCCTAGTGCAGACTCATCCAGAATGTTTAATTCTTCATTATCTTCTTTATGATTGATAATACTTACTACTGCAGGGCGAACCGTGGCAGCAGCTTGAATAATCCGGTCAAATGGATCACTACTGCTTGGGGCAACATTTCCAGTTGCTACAACCGGCTTCTGAGCAGTCTCATGACTCATCTGGCCTGTAAACATACTGAATAACAAAACTGCCACCACAGCGCTGACTAAGGAGCAAACGGCGGATATTTGCCAAGTAGATAAACCCTTACGCGATCTGCGTACAGAATGTCTACGATTAGCAAACGATCCCTTTGATGCTTCATCCCCTCTGGACCGCGAAACTTTAGTTGAATAGAAATCATCATCAAACAATCCCACCGAAAATCTCCCCCTTCTATTGCCAAGCGTTCACTGTTGGTAAGACCTGAACCTATAGCAACCACGTCCGAACCAAACCTCTGTAACCATTAGACTCCAAATATCACTAAAAAGTTTCACTTTATCCATTAACCCCACAAGAGTTTCGGTCAATCGTTAGATTATGATAATCTTTTAATATATCTTCTCTATTAGGAATATTTTGCAACTTAAAAGACTACAATAAAATAGAAGTGTCCCTAAAATTTTAGCATTGCTCATCACGCTTTTAATTGTATCACAGGCAACCTGCAATTCGGGATTTTCCTCAGCTAAAACACCTGCGAATTTTTTACAGTTTTCAGTTCTAATTACACTATATATTCACACTATTAAAGGAGGATTAATTATGAGTTCTTTTTCAACAAGTATGGATTTAGTCGAGTTTATCGGTAAGCTAGGTGACTTAAAGGATGAACACTACCACATGACCCTTGCCTTTAGCGCAATGATCGAATTGATGATTGAAAAAGGCCTAATCTCCCGTCAAGAATTAGATCGCAAGACCGCTGAACTTGATCAGCTTATGACTGGCTCAGCTTATCCCATGGCGTAGGTTGATCATAATACGTATCACACAGTCTGAACTCACTATCTTTGAAAAAACAGCCCCGATCCTCCATTGCGCCGCGTACCGACATTTTTGCCAAATCCATCATATTGTGATCCCGGCTTAAATGCGCCAAATAGGTCCGTTTGGTCCGCCCTGTAAGAATTTCGCTAAGCGCAGCTCCAGCTGCCTCATTGGAAAGGTGACCCATGTCGCCTAGGATGCGCCGTTTCGTATTCCACGGATAACGTCCCATTCTCAGCAATTCGATATCATGATTCGCCTCCAGCACCAATACATCTGCATCTGAAATTGCATCTCTTACCTTATCACTAACATAGCCCAGGTCTGTAGCTACACATAACTTCTCTTTTCCATCATAAAAATTGTAACCCACTGGCTCCGCCGCATCATGAGAAATCGCAAAGGATTCTACTCGCATACTGCCGAAATCCTTGTGCTGGCCAGACTCCATGATCATACGGTTATACTCCGGTATTTTACCAATTCCCTTCTCGATAGCTCCCCAGGTATTGGTGTTCGCATAAATCGGAAGATCGTATTTACGGGCCATGGCCCCGAGTCCCTTGATATGATCGGAATGTTCGTGTGTAACTAGAATCCCGTCTATATCATTACCCGTTAGTTCCCGCATGGCCAACAGCTCATCGATCCGCTTGGCACTAAAACCTGCGTCAATCATAAGTGTTGTCTCCCCGTTTCGTACCACCGTTACATTGCCGGTAGAACCACTGGACAGTACTGTAAATGAAATCCCCATTTTCCTTACTCCTTCTACTCTGTTGTCTTAGGACTGATGATGTCCGCACTAATAGCATCCACATAATAGGCATTGCCGTTCTCCAGCATAAACCGCCACATCGGCGAAGCTACCTGACTTTCCGAGTTGAACAGCTCACCGTAATATCCCAGCTCAATCTCCTTCACTACGGAATCTGCCGGGAAATACTTCTCTATCAAACTACTAAGTGCTTGCGATGCTGGAAGCACCTTCTGTTCTTTATCGCTGCTGCTTGTCCCTATTTCAATCTTCGGCCAGCGGTAAGCTACGATTTTTTGATCACTGTTAATCAACTCTAGCCTAACACGGAACAACGACCACTGATTTTGAACCAGCGGATGAAGAACGAACTTCCCAACCTCACTTTCCTGTGAATCAAAGCGATAATTGGAAATGTCAGGAATCTTATCCTCAAGCGCCTTGCTAAGCTCTGAGAAGGAAGAATAGATCAGCTTGCTGTCTATAGGTACATCTAATTCAATTGGTGGTTCAGTCTGCTCTTCAGCAGAATAACGATAAGTAATGTTAGGAAGCTGCGGGGTAGAAGCCGGAATGGGACACAATACACGAATCCCTTTCTGCTCCATTACGGCTTGGGTCTCAGCAGACAGGGAAGTAAAATCAAGATTAGCACTAACCTGATCGCGTAAATCGACCCACAGCTGGTAACATAGCAGCAGATTCAGACCTAAAAAGGCGCAAATCAGTACATTTTTAGCTCTTCCCCAATCCATACCCGAACCTCCTAAATGTTATATGAACCACTTGCCCATTAATTCAAAGTAAGCACGCTGCCATCACTAAGTGTAACTTTCCAGACAGGTATCAGCTCCAGATGATCTTCCTTCACCTCAGGCACATAAGCAGGCGTTAAATCCTTCACTGCCGAAGTTTTACTGACCAGAGACAACCTATACTCCAGATCCGCACCTCCAGATAGCTCCACTACCTTTTTTACGGCCTTACTTTCATCTATATAGATTAGAGAACGTTCATAAGAGGATACTGTTCCCTGCTGCAGTTCCAGATTTATTACACCATACTGTAATGATGAATGGCTCATTATCGGATAGGAGCCGTACGGATAGGAGCCATAATATTGTTGAAAAGAGACCTTTCTCTCCTGTCTCCCTTCCTCTGTAGCCTCCAAACGGTAAGTCCCATTCCATCCGCCATGCTGGTTCACAAATTCTACAGCTTCCAAAGCATCCTTGGCAGGGGTACTTTCTCCAGCTGGAAGCGCCGCAGGGTCGCTATAGCTCATCCAGTTCTTACCCTGGTCCACCTGAAGGCTTCGTTTGCTGTCCGTATAAATCTCCGAGCCGTTTTTCTCCCGGATATATCTAGTACTTCCAACATCGAAGAAAAGATTACTCTGCATTTGCTCTATGGTGTACATCCCGGAAGGCATGTCTACCTGAACCAGAGAAATCTTACTGTCTGGCACATAATAATCCCCGCTTACGGTCTTGTAAGGCGTCCAATTCTTACCAAAATCGACATGCTGCTGCACATCCTGAACCGTTAAATCCGCTTTTGCCGCTTCGTATATGATGTCGCCTCTCGTACTGAAGAAAATAGCATGGGCCTTGGAATCGTTCTTAATGTTATAGATCCAAATGCGATCGATGCTTTCTCCTTCAAAAAGGGAATCTGGCGATAACTGCATCACCCGCTGCAATAACGTTACCGGAATGCCCGCTCCGAACGAAAGCTCAATCCCAGGATTCTCATTGCGGATCTTATCCCAATCATAATCCTGTACCGAGTGCCGTTGGAAGCTTTCGAAACCACGACCTTTTAAGCGATTCATGATCAAGCTATAGAACGTAGAGTCCGGATAAAAAAGCGTATGCTTGCCTTCCCCCATATGGATGATCATTTTGTCAGGGTATAACAGGTTCTCTACCTTCTCTTCCGGACCCATATTATCTGTCTTCACATACAGGTTCTCAGAAAGCACCGCAGAATCAGCACCAGGCAAGCGGTAGATCAAATAATAGCTTTCAACCAGGCTTCCGAGCACGAGCAAGGCTAGAATGCATGATTTGATTCGTTCCTTCACGCCTCACTCCCCCTTTGCTCGTTCAAAGGCAGGGTAAAGGTTACCTTTGAACCTTCATTTAGCTCGGATTGCAGGGAAATGGAGCCTCCATGTGCCTTCACAATTTCCCGGGCAATGGAAAGGCCAAGTCCAGTGCCTCCCATGTTCCGCGAACGTGCCTTATCCACGCGATAAAATCGTTCGAAGATCCGCTCGATATCTTTTTTGGGAATCCCTATCCCCGAATCACGTACAGAAATGGAGAGCATTCCATCCTCATTCTTCAACGCTTCCAATTCAATTGTACCGCCTTCTGGCGTATATTTTAGCGCATTGGAGACCAAATTCCCCAAGACCTGGTCGATTTGATCACGATCAAGCCACGCCGTAGTAACATCTTTGCGGACCCTTGTACTGATATCGATACGCTTTTGCCGAATTTGAAAAGAAAAACGATCCGCAACATCCTCCAGCATCTCGGTAATATCTGTCTGCTGAATTCGAAGAAGAGCTTCCTTGGAATCCAGACGGGAAAGATGCAGCAAATCCGTAACCAGACGAATCATCCGTTCCGTTTCGTTGCGAATCACCCCAACAAACCGAACCGCCAGCTGCGGATCTTCAAGTGCTCCATCATCCAGTGCTTCAACATAGCTTTTAATAGTGGTAAGTGGTGTTCTTAGCTCATGCGAAACGTTCGCCACGAACTCCCGGCGTGATTTCTCCAGATTCTCCTGTTCGGTGACATCCTGCAGAACAGCAATTGTGCCGGCAATGCCACCCTCACGACGATGAATCGGAGTAAACGTCACTCTTACAATATTAGAATCTTCTCCACCCATATGGGTCAGATGAAGCATTGCAGATTGGGCATTACCTTTAGCCAGAGATCCACTTTGTTCGTAATCTAAGCCCAACAGTTTATCTAGAGGAGCACCTTCCGGCAACGGACCTTCATTTCCGAGCATCAATGCTGCCCGCCGATTCATCAGAATCACTACTCCGTTCTCATCTGTAGCCACAACACCATCACTCATGTTCGTCAGAATAGAGGTAAGCTTCTCCTTCTCCTCTTCATTCTGCGAGAGTGCCTCACGCAATCTACCGGTCATATAATTGAATGCCTGACTGAGTTGTCCAATTTCATCATTGCCCAATACGGGCATTTTACGATTGAATCGGCCTTCAGCGACCGCCGTAGCATGCCTCGTCATTTCCTTAATAGGCTGCGTAATGGTGTGCGCCAGAATGACGCATAAAACAACCGTTAACGCTAGAGCTAACAGCAAACCTGAGATAAATACACTATTGATCCGGCCCATCGTGGCGTATAGATCCTTCATGTCAGCAGCAATATAGATTGCGCCCACTACCTTGTCCCCCGAGAGCACAGGCTTAGCCACAACCTTTTTCCGCACATTATCATCCGCAATAATATATTCCTCGTTATCACTGATGCCCTGCAAGGCCCGATTCACAACTGTCTGGGTGTTACGCTGCCCGACATAGTCATTCTGCGAGGGAACAGAAGTGGTGATGATTTTGCCGCTGGCATCCAGTACCTGAATCTCGGCCCCGTTAATGTACAGATTATTGACCATCCCGCGCAGACTCTCCACAGCCGTTTCCTCATCAGCCGTTCCAGCCTCACTACCAAATTTATCAGCAGTCAGGATAGACAACATCTCAGCACGTGCTTTAAGGTCCTTGGTGAAATTATCTGTTAACGAGTTCTTCATCGAGCTGACAAAATAAACCCCGATCAACTGCATAGCTATCAGAATCAGCAACACGTAAATAATAATAAGTTTTGCCTGAATTGTCCGGATAAAGGACCGCCACTTCATCACAGTCCTCCATTTTTAGGGCTATGCATCAAATAGCCAAGTCCACGCCGAGTATAAATATATTCGGGCTTGCTGGGGTTCTCCTCAATTTTCTCTCTTAGACGACGGATCGTCACGTCAACGGTCCGCACATCACCGAAATACTCAAATCCCCACACTGCCTGCAGCAAATGCTCCCGAGTCATCACCTTACCGGCATGTTTGATCATATAGTAGAGTAGCTCATATTCACGATGGGTCAAGTCAAGCGGCTCCCCGCCCTTATAGACCATATACATATCTGTATCTATAAACAGATCAAAATGATAAATGCCCTGCTTATTCTCTGCTGGTTCACTCGCCATCCCCTGTGGTGACGGTTTATGCTGTCTCCGCATCTGGGCTTTAACTCGGGCCAGCAATTCACGTGTACTAAAAGGTTTGGTCACATAGTCATCAGCACCAAGCTCCAGGCCAAGTACCTTATCAATCTCTCCGTCCTTGGCTGTAAGCATAATGATAGGAATGTCCAAGTGCGCAGAACGCACCTCGCGGCAGACGTCCATGCCATCTTTGCCGGGCAGCATAAGATCAAGCAGCATAAGATCCGGCCTTTTGGACAATGCCAGCTCCACTGCGCTGTTGCCATCAAAAGCACAAATAACCTCGTAGCCTTCTTTTTCTAAATTAAATTTCAATATATCAGCAATAGGCTGTTCATCATCTACTACCAGAATCGTTCCCATCTGCATGTCCCAGCTTCACCTTCCTATCCTTACTTAATGATCATTCCTTTATTTTAACATACCTGTCTAACCGTCACATCCTACGAAATAAGCAATCCCCCTGCCCAGCAAAAAGAAACGGCTTTGCCGTCACTCGTAGATTAAAAAAAATAAAAACCGCCCGATTAAAATCGAGCAGTTAAAGGATTAAGTATGAATTATTGCAAATACTTCATTGGATTTACAGCAGTGCCATTCTTCCGAATCTCAAAATGCAGATGTGTACCCGTCGAACGTCCGGTGCTGCCCATTACGCCAATCTTGCCACCCTGCTCCAAGCGTTGGCCTGTAGAAACCGAGATGCTTTTTAAATGACCATAATAGGTCTGGTATCCGTTGCGATGATCCACAATAACTACATTCCCGTATCCATTCTGCACCCCTGCAAAGATTACGGTCCCGGCATCAGAAGCTTTTATATTCCGATTGCTAGATACCATATCAATACCCTTATGGGCACGGCTCCAACGCTCACCGAAGCTACTTGTCAGTGTCGCCCCGCTTACCGGCCAACTGAACATGCCTGTTCCTTCACCAACAACCTTCGTTCCCCGATAAACAACTTCTGGCAGCGAGGCTTTTATAACGGTCTGGCCTAACCATTCTTCTTGAACAACCGTGCCATTTTCCTTTGTTACCCGATACTCCATTTCTTTAAGTCCAGTTTGTCCTGGACGAACCACTTTGCTTTTGCCTGCCGCTAGCTGATCGCTCGAACGCACAACCACTTCCGGCTCAGTCACTATCTGCTCAGTCACTTTTTCCACAGTTACTACTGTAACATCTGGTTGGGGTACCTTCAGCTTCAGTGTATCTCCAATCTTCAACGTCAGCTCTTTCACGTTAGGGTTGTTACTATAAATCTCTTTTTGGGTGATTTCAAACCGTTTGGCAATCCCCGAAATCGTATCACCCTCTTGAACGGTATAAAGAAGAGGCGCCTCTTTACCTTCAGTAAGTGTCTGGACCGCTGCCTCCACATCCAACACTTTATTAGGATCTGCTTTGATAGGAACGATAGAAATATCTTCACTAATCTCTACCGACTCTACTTGCTCTGGAGCCTTCGCTTTTGCAGCAGATGAGCTGGAAGCAGCCGTTCTTGTTAGCTTACTAGCCGTCGTTGCTACTTCTGCTTGTGGGACATAATGATTTTTTACCCCTTCGAGCACAGCATTAGCAGTTTCCTGATCCTTAACTATGCCAACGGCCTTGCCATCTACCATCAATTGCACGCCTACCGCATAAGCTTTCAGCATTCCATCTAGTTTAGTAAGTGTCGCCTCACTATCAACTTCTGGCTTGTATGCCTTCTGCTCTTCTATTGTTATGCCCTCTGTTTGCAGCACCATGGTTGAATTCGGATATTTCTCCTGATATTCTCGTTGTTTCTTCTCGTATAGCTGGTTAAGCTGCGTTTGATCGGTAAGTCTTCCGACTTCTTCACCCTTCACCAACACTTGATAATAGGTAACCGTGTTAGCGGCTACATACTTTTTCTCTGCTCCAACCAACACCGTAGCTAGAAGCACAAGGCCGACAGATCCCAAAATCCAAGCACGCCGAAATCTGCGAGTACCTTTCTCTTGTTGAAAGTGTTTGGAGTCGTGATCGAAATTGTGGCTCTGTTGAACATTCGCCTCGGATTCTGCTGGATGTCCATCCTGCAGCTTGCTCATCCGACGCATGAACTTAAATCCCTTCATGAAACTCTCCCTTTCAGTCCGCTTTTACTTCCGACAAAAGCGGCCAAGCTAATTGTACGACCTCGATTATATAGATTACGTCCATGTAAATTTCTGCGTATACTAGTGCTTAATTCCTGCTTCTAATGAACCTATAAAAAGGTTGTTAAGGAGGTTACAAAAATTTAACCTCTTGAGGTCCTTGTTTACTGTACCATAGCTTAGAGAAAAATTTCAACTTTAGACATGACAAAAAACCCGCCAAATACGCGGGTTTTTTGCGCAAATATGAAATTTCAACCTTTTTCTTGTGTCTATAAAGTGACAATTATAAAAGCTATTGCGTAGATTCTGTAGTTGGTGTAAGCATTTTCATTATGCTCTCATATTCGTCTGCATCAACATATTTTGCAATTACCTGTTGCAGCTCTTTAACCTCATCTTCTGTTAATCCATCCTCCATCGCTGTTGAAATTTTTGCCATCTCATCCTGGGGTAGTTTGGACATCAAAATATTGAATATATTTACCTTCTCTTCCGATGGAAGATTATCTTTGAAGTCACTGAGTGCCTCAGGTGTCATTACTAATTGTTGGTCACCAACACTTCCACTTCCGTTATCAGTTGAACTTTCGGTTGTAACTTGCCCCATAACTGGTAAGGCATCAGTTGGAGTATTATCATCTACGGGCTCGCCCTTGCCTTTAGCTGGCGAATCCGTGCTTTTGTCGGTCTCCTTGCTAACTGTACTCCCTGTGGTTACTTCTTTATTGGCTGTATCCGAGTTAGATTTGTTATCCATGCCAATGATGCTCCGAATCATTCCTCCAAATCCCGGACCGGGAGTATTCACTTTAATATCGAAGCTAGCCAATACCGACTTAATATAAGCATTTACAACCACGCCCGTTGTTAGAATTGAAAGAGTGCTGGCAAGTACCACAATCAGACATACGCTAAGTGCACGCTTCACGATCTTCATCTTCATTTCTCCTCTCACCTATGTTCAAGCCTATCTGGTAGATCATGTACATGTTCTTCTATACATCCAGTATTGACTAGAACCGGCCTTGGGAAACATCTAGGCATAAATCTAGGCCTCAAAAGAGAGAGTGATAGTCCTCAGAACAAAAAAAAGAGCCTCTAACGAGACTCCTTAGTATAACTAGGTTTTAGATATAAATTGGCAATACTTGATTCGTCTGCTCACGGTTACGACCCACTGAGAAGATAGCAATCGGAATACCTGTAAGCTCAGATACACGTTCAACATATCTGCGTGTATTTGCTGGAAGATCATCCAACGTTTTTGCAGAAGTAATATCTTCACTCCAGCCTGGAAGCTCCTCATATACCGCTTCACATTCTGCCAGCATTTTGAGGCTAGCAGGGTAATGAGTAATTACCTCACCACGGTATTTGTAGCCTGTGCAGATCTTCACAGTCTCAAGTCCGCTAAGTACATCCAGCGAGTTAAGAGATAGCCCTGTGATTCCACTCACACGACGAGCGTGACTCACAACTACACTGTCGAACCAGCCTACACGGCGTGCACGTCCGGTAACTGTGCCATATTCATGACCTGTTTCACGGATATAATCACCTGTTGCATCATTCAGCTCTGTAGGGAACGGGCCATCTCCAACACGAGTGGTATAGGCTTTTGCAACCCCAATAACCTGTTTGATTTTGGACGGTCCCACACCAGAACCTATGCACACCCCACCGGCAGATGGGTTGGATGAAGTAACAAACGGATACGTGCCTTGATCGATATCAAGCATTACTCCTTGCGCACCTTCAAACAACACTTTGCGATCCGCATCAATGGCATCATTAAGAATAACAGAGGTGTCTGTTACATAATTACGCAGCACTTCTGCATATTCCAGGTATTGAGTCAGAATCTCTTCTACGTTAAGAGCTTCGGCACCATAGACCTGCGTAATCACTTGGTTCTTCTCTTGCATCAAGGGGCGGAGTCTCAGTTCGAATTCCTCAGCGTCCATCAAGTCAGCAATACGGATACCGTTGCGTGCTGCCTTATCCATATAACAAGGACCGATACCTTTACGTGTAGTACCAATCTTGTTCGGACCCTTACGGTCTTCTTCGAGAGCATCCAGCACCATATGGTATGGCATAATGACATGAGCACGATCACTGATCACTAAGTTCTTAGTATCAAAACCGTTCTCATGAATATAATTAATTTCTTGGATCAAGGCAGCCGGATTAATAACCATTCCGTTACCAATTACACAAGTTTTCTCTTTATAAAATACACCCGAAGGGATCAAGCTGAGCTTAAACTTCTCACCGTCAATCAGAATCGTGTGACCGGCATTATTGCCCCCTTGATAACGGGCGACCACATCTGCACTTTCCGCTAGAAAGTCAGTGATTTTCCCTTTACCTTCGTCTCCCCATTGTGTTCCCACGACGACTACCGTTGACATGTTCATTCCTCCGTAGGTGCTACTTAGCACCATTATTTTTCATAATATGGACCCTATACGTCATTCTTATGTACGTGGCCCTCCGGACGCCAAGCAGATTTAACCCGCTAAAGGACAATTCTCAGTGTAACAGCGGTTTTTTTCAAAGTCAAATAAAACGAACGATTACACAAAGAAATGTGCAATCGTTCGGGAATTATACATGTCAGGTTTAACCAGCAAATGGTTCCGCATGTGCTCGCTCGTAGTTAACGAACTTGTTGAAATTTTTAAGAAAGACCAGTTCTACCGTGCCTACGGGACCATTACGCTGTTTAGCTATAATGATCTCAATAATATTCTTCTTCTCCGTATCCGCATTGTAATAATCATCACGATACAGAAACGCAACAATATCGGCATCCTGCTCGATAGAACCCGATTCACGCAAGTCACTCATCATTGGACGTTTATCCTGGCGCTGCTCTACACCCCGGCTTAACTGCGACAGGGCAATAACCGGCACATCTAGCTCACGGGCAATCTGCTTCAGTGTACGAGATATATCCGATACTTCTTGCTGACGGTTCTCTCCGCCTTTACCGCGGCCCTGAATGAGCTGCAAGTAGTCGATGACGATCATGCCAAGTCCTTTTTCCTTCTTCAGTCTCCGGCACTTTGCACGAATATCGGTTACCGTGATACCTGGTGTATCGTCGATATAAATCTCCGCTTCAGATAGAGACTGAATACCCATCGTCAGCTTGGACCAATCATCATCACTCTTGAAGTCACCGGTACGCATAATATTGGCATCTAAGTTGGCTTCAGCACAAATCATCCGCTGTACCAGCTGTGGCGCTGACATTTCCAGACTGAATATCGCAACAGTTTCTTTAGCGCGTACTGCCACGTTCTGTGCAATATTCAGGGCGAATGCAGTCTTACCAACAGATGGACGAGCCGCAACAATGATCAGATCGTTACGTTGGAATCCGTTAGTCATATGATCTAAATCCACAAATCCGGTTGGGATACCTGAGGTACCCCCCTTATTTTGATGAAGCAACTCAACCTTGTCGAACACTTCCATCAAGACATCGCGGATCGCAATAAATCCACTGCCGCTCCGCCGGTTGGAGATTTCAAGAATGCGCCGCTCTGCATCACTCAGCATATCGGCTACATCTTCACCGCCAGTATAACCTTCGCTCACAATTTGCGTGGCTGTGCGAATCAAACGGCGCAGCATGGCTTTCTCTTCGATAATCTGGGCGTAGTATTCTACGTTAGCAGCAGTAGGCACGGCATGCGCCAGCTTAGCTAAGTAGCTAACCCCACCAATATCTTCAAGCTCTCCTTTGTCCTGCAGTCTGGACGTAAGTGTAACAAGATCTATCGGCTGGCTCTCTTCTCCGAGCTGCACCATCGCCTCAAAAATCATTTGATGCGCTTTATCGTAGAAGTCTTCGGTATTCACCCGTTCCATTGCAGTAATGAGCGCTTCATCCTGCAACAGAACCGCACCAATTACCGCCTGCTCGGCTTCAAGATTCTGCGGGGGAACCCGATCGAAAAAGAGATCTCCACCCATGTTACTCCTCCGTTACCTCAACCTTAAGTGTGGCCTTTACTTCAGTATGCAATTTTACGCTTACTTGAAATACTCCTATATGGCGAATTGGCTCACCTAATTCAATCTTGCGCTTATCAATAGTAATTCCTTTGGTGGAAGCCAGTGTCTCAGCAATCTGTTTGCTTGTAATAGCACCGAATAAACGTCCGCCTTCACCTGATTTTGCTTTCATTGTCAGTGTTAGCTCGTCAAGCTTCTTACCCAATTGCTGTGCTTCTTCTTTTTCGTTATCTTTACGGCGTTGTTCAGCAGCCGCTTGATTCTCCAGCGTCTTCACGTTACCTTCCGTTGCCGGACGAACCAATCCACGTGGCAATAAGAAGTTAGAAGCATAACCTTCGGATACCTCTTTAACCTGACCTTTTTTACCTTGACCCTTAACATCTTTTATGAATATGACCTTCATTCGAATAACCCCTCTTTCGATTCGATTTCAGCCAGCACCTGCAGTAATCTGGCTTCTGCTTCTTTACATGTTCCTTCAAGCTGTACCGCGGCATTGGACAGATGCCCTCCGCCGCCTAATTTCTCCATCACGACCTGTACATTCATACGTCCTAGTGATCGGGCACTAATGCCAATCAGGCCGTCAGGCCGCTCGCTGATGACGAATGAAGCGACTACGTTGGTCATCCCAAGCAGCGTGTCCGCAGTCTGAGCAATAAGAAGCTGCGGAATTTTCATGCCTGGTGCCGTAACTACGAGCGCGATTTGGTCATACACCATCCGCGCATGTTTGATAATTTCGGCTTTGGAAATATACTCCTGTAAATCCTCCTTGAGCATGCGCTGAATAAGTACGGTATCGGCACCATTCCGGCGCAGGAAGCCTGCGGCCTCAAAGGTACGCGACCCCGTATGAAGCGCAAAATGCTTCGTATCCACCGTGATCCCCGCTAACAACATTGTAGCATCCAGCGGACTGATCTTTACCTTCTCATGAATATACTGAAGCAGCTCTGTCACCAGCTCACAAGTCGATGAAGCGTATGGCTCCAAATACACCAATACAGCATCGTTAATGAACTCTTCACCTCTGCGGTGATGATCCACCACTACAATTCTGCTGGCATATTGCACTAACCGCGGCTCCATCGTCATAGACGCCTTATGTGTATCCACAACAATTAGCAGGGTATGCTCTGTCATGATCTGTAGGGATTGCTCCGTTGTGATGAATGACTTATACAATTCATCGTCCTTACGAATCTGCTCCATCATGTTAGTTATCGATGGATTAGGAGTCTCCATCACAATGCTAGCCTCTACATTATACATCTGCGCAGCCCTTAACAGGCCGATTGCAGCACCCACAGCGTCGATATCCGGTGTCCGATGACCGAGGATCAGCACACGATCGCTCTCCTGCATCAGATCCCGCAAAGCATGCGCAATGACCCGCGCCCGCACTCGGGTACGCTTCTCAGCAGCATTACTCTTGCCACCGTAGAAGGATAACCGTTGGCCTGCTTTTACAGCCGCCTGATCACCACCTCGGCCAAGCGCCATATCTAGACTGGATTGGGCCAATGCCCCTAATTCACTTGCAGAGTCTGCGCCAAAGGCCAGACCAATACTCAGTGTCATGGGTACCTTAAGATCAGCAGTCATTTCTCTGACTTCATCTAGAATCACGAAGCGGCTCTCTTCCAACGCTTGCAGGCTACGATGATTAAGCAGCATTAGATAACGTTCCGAGGACAACCGCCGCAGATAAACCTCAAACTGCTTACTCCATTCAGTGATTTCACTCGTCACCTTAGCAATCAGCGAGGTTCGCTGTTGATCATCCATCCCTTGAGCAGATTCATCCAGGTTATCCATCATCACTATGCCGATCGCCAGCTTCTCATCCTCATACCGCTCACGTAACACCACAAGCTCAGTGATATCATACAAGTAAAGAATACGCTCACTCGGAATAATGACAGCTTGATAAAATCGTTCATCCACGGTGATCTCAAGACGGGTGTCATGGAGCACACCTTCTTTGGCGACCTCCCGCTTACCCGCTGCAGCACCTGTGAAAAAAGACTGCATATCAGGCAATAATTCTTGCAGTGATTCCCCGACTAAAGACTTGCGTGCGAAAATATCGCCGGCATAGCGGTTATTCCATTCCACCGTTCGATCCTCGCTAAACAGAATGATTCCAAGCGGCAGCATGCTGACTGCTTCGCCCTCTACCCGCTTAATGCGGAAAGATAGCCCATTAATATATTCCACCAGATTACGGCGGAACGAGATCTCCGCTTTCAACATATAGAAGCATAAAGTACCTGAGAGAAACAGGCCGGCGACCCCAAGCGCCCAGTTATAAACACTGACAATTATAATAAGGACCAACAGCAGCATGAACGCCCATACGGTATGATAGCCGTGCCAGCGTCTTTGCAGAAATTTAGGCATGAACTCTCACCCTATCGTTTCGATTTGGTCACATACTCCCGCAGTGGGAACGCAAGATCAATAATACCAATAATGCGCAGCGGCGGCAGTAAAATAACCGGTATCGCTAACAAAACGGCAGACATCTTGTTCCATTTGCGTTCATGCGCCAGGAAGAAGAAAAATCCGATGGCCTGAATCATAAAGCCAATTCGCAGCAGTGGCAGAAGATTGGCAGAAATCATGAGGATGAAATTGTTCTCCGACCCTGAGAAGAAGAGCTGTAGAACAACACCAATCAGATAGTACCAAATAAACGATCTCGAAAGTCTCCATTCACGTGCAGGCTTCATCTTAGGTACTGCATAATTCATACTGTTCAGAATCGGGCGGGCAATAGAATGCGTAATCACAGCAATCATGAAGGAGCTTACGATTAGAGTCATAGGGATCATTTGAACCGTCATATGACTTATCTTGTTTACATCCTCAGTTGAAAATCCAATATCAGTGAGCAGAGGATTGGTAGTTCCGAGCTCAGACAGAGGTGAATTAACCATTTGCAATACATCGTTCACATAGGTAGACAGGTCAAAATTAAATAATGCCGTACCCAGCAGCAAAAGCAGCAGGAACTGTGCAAGAATCGTAACCGTACCTGCGATCACGGTAGACATGGCCGGGGCATGTCTTTTATACCAGCGCCCCATAACCAGAGCCGGTATTAAGAAATACGCAGCTATCAACAGATAAATTGGTGTAATCAAGCCTACAATCAGCAACACCGGCAATACATGCAGCACAAATTGTCTCGTGTTCAGGGTAGTAAACAACACTACTGCCGGAACAATCATAAACAGGGTAGTGATGATGAGGAGTGGAGTCGTTAAACTAAGCAGCAAAAGTAAGTATGCTACGCTCCAAGCCACAGATGACCAGCGAAATTTCAACAGTATTCACCTCTTACGCATATGTTCTTCTAAAGCAGATATATCTTGGTACCAATCTTCCAGTTGATGCCCTTCCTGCTTGTGCTTTCTAAGCTTCTCCAGTAGCAAGTCATCTAAAGAACGATAAGGAATCCCTAGTCTGCGGCCCAAAATATAAGAGCTCATAATCAAGCTAGCCAGACTGTCACCGACACGGGTAGTACTGCCTTCCCATAACGCTTTAAATAACCTTGAAACTTGATCAATCACTTCGGTTTTCAGCCATTCAATTACCTTGGCGCGCTTGGCTACATCCAGATCCTTCGGCACATTGGACACGTCTCTCTACCTCCGGCAAAAAGCTTTATTCTCCATTATAGCATAAAAAATTCGGTGTCACACTGGACGCCCCGCGCCCCTTAAGTATGCTTCAATCCATGCTGACTATGCCTCTTTTGGGAGAGGAGCTTTCTTTAAAAAAGACCCGCATTCCGTTATCGCCGGAAATACAGGCCTTGTTCCGATAGCTTCTATAACCGCGAATACACTGGGACTATAATGATTCCTGTGATTGTCTTGTTACAAATTTCTCGCAATATTCTATGACTTGACTCCGGCGAACAATTCCAATAAACCGGTTCATATCATCGACCACAGGTACAAAGTTCTGCACCTTAGCCAAATTAATTAGATCTTCCATATCCGCATCAATTGAGACCGGCTTGTTATTCATACGTAATGGAACGTCCTTCAGCAAAAATTTTGAAGCGTTCTCAAACGAAACCTTACCCTCCGACTCTTTCATGTACCAGAGCAGATCACCTTCCGTTACCGTGCCGGCATACTCTCCATTACGGTTAAGAATCGGGACTGCTGTATAGCGGTGAAACTCCATCCTCTCAAGCGTTTGGCGCAGCGTAGAATCGAGCGTTACGCAGGCCACCTCCTGTTTCGGAAGTAAAAAAAATGCAATATTCATCTCTTGATCCTCCTCAAAGAGTTCCGAAGGAATTACGGTTCTTTAACTTCCTTTTACTGCCATGCCGATGTGATTATACGTAGCAGCTAAATAATAGTTCCAACTCATTATAACATGAAGACAGTAAGCAGCAGCCATGAGAATGTTTATGGCTGCTGCAATTTATTTATATGAGTTTAGCTTTCCAATTAGAATTACTGCGTAACTGCTGTTGCTTTGGGCTCGAGTGCATTACTTGCTTTTCCCGGCTCAATCAGTTGATCTACAGGTGTTCCTGCATTCATCCAATTATCAATCAGCGCCTTAGCTTCGCGCAAGTCCTCTTCATCAACGATATCATAATAAAGTCCGTCAATACGTTTTCCTTCGCCCATTACCGTAAAGCTTGAGATATCCATATCTTTGCCGCCCATAAATTTCTTGGCCAGACTAATAATCATTGAAGGCTCAATATCGGTCTTGAAATTATCGCCCATAATATCCAGCAGCTTAGGAATATTGCCGATTTGGCTGATCGATAACATTTTATTAGCTACGACATCAATAAAAACCTGTTGGCGTTTGGTCCGGTTAAAGTCACTATCTTCACGGTAGCGTGTATAGTTGAGTGCTTCTTGACCGTTATAATTCGACTTTCCACCCTCGATCGTAAACTTTTCATGGTCCTTACCCTTGTTTACAATGTCCTTCTTGATTGGCAGCGGAACGCCTCCAATAGCATCAACGGCATCCTTGAGCCCTTGAAAGTTAATGGTGGCATAATACTGAATATCATGCTCCAGCAGTGCTTCCAGAGTATCCTTAGCCATTTGCTGCCCACCAAAAGCATAAGCATGGGTAATCTTATCTTTTTTATTATCGTTATGCCCAATAATCTCGGTATACGTATCACGTGGAATAGAAATAAGCAGAATTTTGTAATCCTCAGGGCGAACAACAGCATACATCATAGTGTCTGAACGTGCGGTTTCATTGTCGCGTTGATCAGTCCCGAGCAGCATCAGCGAGAATGGATCGCTTTTGTATACAACCGGCTCTGGCTTAACCTTATTCTCATCCTTAAGTGGCTGGTAAGATTCTTCTTTCAGCTTGCTTTCTACCCGATCGGACAAAAAGAGGTCAAAGGCTAATACGGCCAAAGAATTCCGAAACAGAAAGCCTCCCGCTATAACAACGACGAGAACAATTAGCGCAATGTATCTTTTCTTTATTTTTTTCATCTTTGATTCCTTCTTTATTGTAGAATAATTACAAATACCATATATTTACAATGCCTCCTGATCGTTCTCAGGCAGTCATGGTTTTATTTCTCTCGGCGGCGAATTTACTGTCCCTTATTCCATTATCTTATTGTCCCCCCTTTCAGGAAATTCGGGTCATTCTAAATTATAGAAAAAAGTTTTTTTGCGTTTCTAAAATAATATGGGATAAAACAATATTTCTATTGTAATCACTAAATGGATAAAAAGAAACAACAAATACCGACATGAATAGGGAAAAAGCACCATACCAAGTAATAATTACTGGTATGATGCTCCAAATTTAACTTCGAATTCCAAGGGCATGTATAATATGTTTTACCCGTTCTCCATAATGTAAACCTCGGAAAAACCCATAATCGAACAATTTAGCAGCACCCTCAAATCGGCTGCCATAGGTCTCTGCCCCCATAACGACCGCAATAAGCCGGTGCCCCTCTCGCTGGGCTGATCCCGCAATACAATATCCCGTCTGGCTATCATATCCAGTCTTCAACCCATCTGCTCCATCGTATGCGTAAGCGCCGCCCATACCTGGAAGCATAAGGTTGCTATTACTAACATATAACCCTTTATCCTTTAATTGCATCTGTGTACGACCGGAAATATTCAGTACATCAGGATGATTATGGATTAGCGCAGCTGCCAATTTGGCTGTATCCCTCGCTGTCATCATCGTCTGGCCACCGATATGCGTAGGCTGACGAATGATACCAAGATCCTTGCTCGACAATCCAGAGGCGTTGGTAAATACCGTATTAGGAGATAAACCTAAACTACGTGCTCTATCATTCATCATAAGTACAAAAGAATCCTCTGATCCTGCCATATATTCTGCCAATGCAACTGCAGCATCATTAGCAGAATAGATGGTGATGCCTTCGAATAGCTCCCTTACTGTATAGAAATCTCCTCGTTTTAATGAGAGACTCATACCTCCCATTTGACTGGCGTAAGCACTAATAGGGACTCTATCCTCCCACCTAAGGGTTCCAGAGGTTATGTGATCCAGCACAATCATTTCAGTCATTAATTTAGACACACTGGCCGGTGGCATAGGCACATCGCCGTTTATATTGACCCATATGTCTCCACTATCCATATCTAGCAGCACTGCTGAACCCGCGTCAATATCCGGTTTAAAGCCCAGCTCGATAGGCCTCCACACCGTAATTAAGACAACGACTATCAAAGCTGCACCAGCCCATATCAATATCCGTCTCTTCATCGTTGTCATCCTCCATAATATATATGACGAATGAAACAGCAATTTGATTTCACTTTTTGCGTAATTTTTTTTATTTTTTTTAATTTAGTCCTTTATCCACCATTTATTAGGCTCAATTATGGAGCCCAAAGAATCAACACGCACACCTTGTAGACGTTTATTAACAGCAGTAATGCTTTCTCTTTCCGCAAAAAAGATCATTGGAACCTCTTCATTCACTAGCTTCTGCCATTCATAATAGATTTGTTGTCGATAATCTCTATCATATGCCTTCATACTTGTGCCATCGCGAATCAATTCTTCATTCCGCTCCGAGGACCAACGTGGGTAGTTCCACAAATCATTCTCCCTCCAGAGACCTGAAGGATCAGGATCATTAGCTAATCCCCATACCCCGTTAAACAACTCAATGGACGGATCATCAGCCTCTACTGCTTCATAGAAGGTGTTGAGCTCTTTTAACGCCCCACCATTAAGCTGCACATCGAGTCCCACATTTCGCCAATCCTCCAGAATAGCAGCAGTTCGTAACTCCGCTGAATGACTGCCTAGCATAGAATCATAATGAATAACTAACTTTTCTCCTTTTTGATCCTCACGCAGCCCATCTCCATCAACATCTACAAAACCAGCCTCATCAAGCAGCTGCTTCGCTTTTTCCGGATCATAGGGATACGTATTAATCTGACTGTCAGGGATCTTCGCCCAGCTTGCACTGGAAACCGGAGTTTCTATAGGCTTGCCTAACCCATGAGAAAATGATTGAATGATCCCCTCCCGATCAAGTGCATAATACATCGCCTGACGTAATCTTTTATCCGCAAATTTAGGGTTATCCATTACGATTTTTTCAGCTTCACTATCCCAATACCCAAATTTAAACCCTATATACTCATAAGCAAGCTCATTTGATTGTAAAATATTAATATTATCGAGTTCGCTCAGCTTTTCATAAGTATCTCGTGGGGCATTCTCTATATCAATTACGCCTTGTTCAAACAGGCTGATGATTTCCTTGTCATCAAATACCTTATACAACACACCATCCAATAAAGCCTTACCTTTATAGTATTGATCAAAGCGCTTCATCTCCACCCGCTGGCCAGGTTCAATAAGGCTCACCTCAAAGGGGCCAATCCCAATCGGATTTTTTCGCATCTGATCACTCTCAGGCATATCCTTAACAGCGACTCCAGTATAATATTTTTTATTCATCGGATACGGCCATAGATTATCAATCGTATTTACGCGGGCAGCTGTCATTGTTATTTTCAAAGTATAAGGATCTATAACCTTAAGACCTGTTATATTCTTCGCCTCACCTTTATGATAGGCTTCTGCACCTTGAATCATTTCCACACTATAATAACGCGATCCGGTGTAGTCTGGACTAGCAATAGTCTCCATCGCAAATTTCCAGTCCTCTACGGTCAGTTCATCTCCATTATGCCAACGGATTCCCGGTTTAATTTTAAAGGTAAATATTCTATGATCCTCGGACTCCTGCCAAGTGGCGATATTAGGAACCGTTGATAAATCATCATCTATCGTAAACATGGCCTCAGTAATAAACTCCAGCACATGAAAGTCATCTTCACCTTCATAAAAAGCAGGCTCAAAGAAGCCCATAAACGGCGATGAGTATCCATAAGTAACTACTCCGCCAGTCTGTGGCTTTTCGACCACCTCATTGTGATGTAAAGATAATGAATTACTGCTGGTACCTGCTCTGCTGCATGCTGACAATACAGTAGTCATCACGAGCATTGTTAACAAGAACCCGCATATCTTCTTATTCTTCATGTGTTCCTTCCCTTCTCTAGTTGAACGTATATCTACTTATAAGCTATGGAATAAATATTTACTGTAACAAAGTTTTAGAATGGTTACAATAACTTCTAAGCTTTAGGCCTATACTCCTGCTTGAATTTACGCATATTTCATAGTATTTATAAAAAAAGAGGGACCTACCTCATAGGCAGATCCTTTTATTACATTATTCTTCATCCTTATGCGTAATTCTCAGGCCTTCGACATGCTTACGCTGCATCAATTTCCGCTTTTTACGGGTATCCTTGCTCTCAAAAATTATATCAAAGTCATATTCCTCAGGATATAGCTCATCTTTGGATAGATATGGCTTTAAACGTTTATGATTAATCCGCATTTTTTGCTTCTGGATCATCACTCCGACCATTCCTAAGTGATCTCTTTTCTCATAAACAATGCCTATCCGCCCTAGTGAAGTTACAAGAACGGCATCACCAATTTCATATTGAGTCTGCTTCTCCTTATCGCTCAGTGATTCCACAGACTTTTCTTCTTTTTCAAAATCCTCTATAACAGGTGCAGTCTTCCCTTTCTCTCCCTCTTTGCTAAAAAGACTTGCCCATGCCGACCCATCACCTTTCTGCAGCCTTTGCTGCTGCGCCTCAACGATCTCCCACGATCGCTTGATAACGTTATCCTGGATACCCAGCTTTTTGGCAATTTGCAGAGCGTAACTCTCCCCCGCTTCTCCGATAGTCAGACGATACAACGGCTGCAGCGTTTCTTTGTCGAATTCCATTCGTGCATTTTGAAAACCGGCTGTCGCAGCGGCAAAGGCTTTTAGCTCATTAAAATGGGTTGTGACGATAATATTGGCCCCTTTACGGCTCAGCTCTTCCAGAATGGCGATTGAGAGGGCGATTCCTTCACCAGGGTCTGTACCTGCCGCCAGCTCGTCAATGAGCAGCAGCACCCCTTTAGAGGCATCTCTCAGCATTCCCTCAATACTCTTCATTTGTGCCGAAAATGTACTGAGTGATTGGGCCAAACTTTGTCCGTCTCCGATTACACTGATCACATCCGTAAAGACCGTAAACTCACTCCCCTCCTCGACCGGAATCAACAACCCGGATTGAGCCATGAGGGTCAGCAGCCCGAGGGTCTTGAGCACCACCGTTTTCCCGCCTGTATTTGGACCTGTAATGATTAGGGATTTATATCCCTTCCCTATCTCCAGACTAATTGGAATCATGCCCTGCAGCATGGGATGTCTGCCTCCGTTCATCCTTAGAAAACCCCTATCATTTAGAGTAACCTCAGATGCTCCCAGCGTTCTTGCATATTTTGCTTTGGCAAAAATAAAATCATAGGTGCCTGTAACCTCGATATTTAGGCGCAGTGCAGTTTGTTCCTGTTCTACCATGCTGGTCAGCATACTGAGGATCACAGCTTCTTCACGCGCCTCTTCTCCTAATAACAAATCCAGCTCAATCTGCATGGAGGCGATCTCATCTGGTTCGATGAACACCGTCTGTCCACTTGTGGATTGATCAAGTACCGATCCCTTTATTTGCTTATGATACTCCCGCTTTACGGGGATAACGTAACGTCCACCACGCTGGCTATAAATATTCTCTTGCAAAATCGATTGATGGCGCGACATGATCCCGTCAATTTTTTTATGAAGACGTTCTTTAGCTACGCCAATCCGTTTACGAACCCGCTCTAACCCCTTACTAGCTCCATCATCAATCGCCCCAAAGCGAATACAACGATCAATTGCTTCCCGCACATGATTTAATTCCAGCAGCGAGGAAGCATAAGCAGCAATCCGGGGAGCACTTTGCTCTTTAGAAGCCATATATTTGCGCAATTGACTACAGCTCTTTAGAAATGTAGCCACTGCAGTGAAGTCTTGCTCACTGTACAAATATCCAGTCCCCATTAGTGACATGATCCACTCAATCCCCTCCAATGAAGGAATCGGTATACTGGACCCCCGCTCGAGCAGCTCTTTAGCTTCAGACGTTTCCTCCATCGCTCTTTGAATCGAAGGCAAATAGGTCATAGGCATAAGCTCTTCTACAGTTTTCTTTCCTACATAAGATACCGCATGACGGCTAAGCTCGGTTTTAATAATTTCGTATTCCAACGTGTTTAGACTTTGTAAATTCACAGCAAATCCTCCTTATTGATCTAACTTTTTTTGGAACTAAATCTCCCTAACGCAAAAAGGACAAAGAATGCCACTATGGCAGTCCTTGCCCTTCTTTTTATGCTATTGTTCTCTGGCGTCTTAAGGTCCCCATAAAAGCCAGGGTGGCCGAAAAACAAAAAAACCGTGCTCTAAGAGCACGGTTAATTACAAAGAGAACAACAGCCGTAAAGAGGCCATATGACGCTTCGTGTGTTCTTAACTAAATCATCCACTGTTAGGAACAACAGACCTCTGCGCGAAACGAACTCAAATAGAGCACGTAAACGCCAAAAGACGAGCCTGCTAAAGCCTTCCTAATCCAGTGTTATGAAATTGCTAGTTAAGAACGGTCACCAACATCAATATTTCCCCTTTTGTTATAGGATAGCTGTAATTTAACACATTCCAGATGGAACGTCAACGTAATCCACACGCTGGTTTTTCACAACAAAAAAGCAGCCGGTTTCCCGACTGCTTCTATAAAACGTCCTATTCCGTTGTGTAAGGAAGCAACGCGATTTGACGCGAGCGTTTTACAGCAATGGTAAGGGCGCGTTGGTATTTTGCACTTGTACCCGTTACACGACGTGGCAAAATCTTTCCACGTTCGCTGATGAACTTCTTAAGAAGTTCAGTATCTTTATAATCAATGTGAGTAATCTTGTTCACAGTGAAAAAGCAAACTTTTTTACGCTTGTTGCGTCCACCACGACGTGCTGGTCTTTTGTCGTTGTCAGCGCCTTCTCTTGGTTTAAAAGCCATATTCTTTTCAGTCCTTCCTAATTAAAATGGCAAATCATCATCCGATATATCAATCGGTTTACCATCGCCCGAAAAAGGATCTTGAGTATTGTTGTTACGCGAGAAATTATTGTTGTTATTTCCGCGTCCAGCGTTACCACCGCCACCATATGCTGGCTCTTCAGGCATACTACTTGCACCACTTGAAGTATTTCCACCTTCACGGCTTTGTGAAGATTCCAGGAAACGAACATTATCAGCAATAACTTCAGTTACGTATACACGTTTACCTTCGTTATTCTCATAGTTCCGCACTTGGATGCGTCCTTCCACTGCTGTCAGACGACCTTTGCGCAAATAATTGGCACAGGTTTCTGCTAGCTGTCTCCAGGTAACAACCGGGATGAAGTCTGCCTCACGTTCACCGTTCTGGCCCGTAAAGTTACGATCTACGGCAAGCGTAAATTGAGTTACGGCAACACCAGCGGGAGTATAACGAAGTTCCGGGTCACGGGTCAACCGTCCGATCAAAATGATACGGTTCAACAATTCTGGTCCCCTCCTTTAGAGCGATTCATTACAAAGCTTGTCAAGATCTTAAGCAACGTCGTTCGTAATGAGATAACGAATAACTTCGTCAGAAATCTTCATAAGACGTTCTAATTCAGTAACTACTGCAGGTTCTGCATTGAAGTTAACCAAAACATAAACGCCATCACGGAATTTCTTGATCTCATACGCAAGACGGCGTTTACCTTGCACTTCGTGCTTTGTAATTTCCCCGCCATTGGAGATGATGCCTTGGAATTTATCGACTGCTGCTTGAACAGCTTCTTGTTCAATGTCAGGACGAATAATGTACATCACTTCATATTTGCGCATAATTTTCACCTCCTTATGGTCTGAGGCCCCTAATCACGTCAGGAGCAAGGAACGAGCACAAACATAGACTCGCACCTGATTAATATACCAAAACGAGCAGCAGAGTGCAAGCAATATTAATACCGGACAACCTTCCACCCTCTTTTTACATGAAAAAAACCCTACCTGCGCACAATAATCGGTGAATTCATCTGCACTTAAGGAAGGAGCGATAATGATGGGCGAAAAGACAGAATATGAAAAAGGCGACAAGGCCCCCAATCCAGGCATGTATACAGAGGTAGGTGAAGCGCGAAGCTTCCATACCGAAATTCAGAATCCACAGCATATTAAAATGGAAAAAGGAGACACCTTCCCCGAGACCAGTAACAAAAATCGGAAGTGGAAAAAGGTTGAAAAAGCACGTGTACATTAAATAAAAATAAATGTGTATAAAAAAAACGACATTACACATACTATACTCAGGCAGTACAAAAGAGAGGTGTGGTTCCGTTGGCCGTCGTAGACGAACACAATCACAGGATATCTGATTCAGCATCTATTGTTAGCTGGGAATAGTAGTGGGTTATTGTCTAAAAAGCAGTAACCTCAGCAACGCCTAAATCACTTTAGTCGCTATATACAGAGAAATTCCAACATCATTGATGTACTGCCTCTTGAAGAAGGACCCGAAAGGGCCCTTCTTTTTGCATGTTATGATCTTTTGCAAACAGCTCAGTGGACACAAAAAAACCTCCGTTACAGGAACGAAGGATTCATTAAAATGTTATATTATGCTGAAGTGGCGGAGAGGGTGGGATTCGAACCCACGCACGCTGTGACACGCCTAACTGATTTCGAGTCAGCCCCCTTGGGCCTCTTGGGTACCTCTCCGCAGCAAAAATAATTGTATCATGCAGACATGCCATTTGCAAGCTTAATTATTGTCTGTATTTCCCTCTGCAGAACGCAGTACCTTCTTCATATTCTTCTCGAATTTCGCCCGGGGAATCAGAACACTATGCTGACATCCTGTACACTTAATGCGGATATCCATCCCCATACGAATGATCTCCATCTCATTAGAACCGCAAGGGTGCTGTTTCTTCATCTGTACAATATCTCCAAGCTGAAAAACTTTACGTTCCACTACCCTTCCCCCTTTTTCCCCTCTTGTGTAGCTGCGATTTGGCGTCTTGATCCAGTGTCAGGCGTATCCGATACTTCCTGCTCATTTTCTGTTTTTTCCAGTTCAATTTCAGCCTTTGCTTCTTCTTCTTCTGCCTTCAAACGCGCTTCCTCTTCGGCTTGAGCAGCTTGGGCCTGCTCTAGACTGCTTAGTTTCTCTAGTGCCTGCTTAATATCATTCTGAATCTGTCTCTCCGCAACCTCTTTTGCATTAGGTAAACAGCTAGCCGCTATACGAATTACATATTCCGAAGTACTCATGGACTGTATACCGAGCACATTAGGATAAGCAAGAACATTAGAGTTACGCTCTTCTATTCCTTTTAGCGCTTCTCCAATCAAACCTAGCGTGGCCTCCAAGCTCCGCTCCATTTTTACAGGAACATCAACTACAGCCAATGCATTCGAGAGAGAATAATTGGTTACGTTCGTGATTAATCCATTCGGGATAATAAATACTTCTCCAGTTGTGCTTAACAGTCTGGTTGTTCGCAGTCCGATTAATTCTACCGTTCCTTTATAGGTCCCCGTTTGAATTACATCACCCACTGCAAATTGATCCTCTAAAATAATAAAGAAACCTGTAATAACATCCTTCACCAAACTTTGTGCCCCAAAACCCACTGCTAGACCAAGCACACCCGCTCCAGCCAACAATGGTGCCAAATCGAAGTGGAACTCAGAAAGCACGAGCATGATCATCACAAAATTACAGATAACTGTCACTACATTTTTCATCAATTCCCCAACCGTAGTAAACCTTCGTGTGTTGGACAGAAGTCTGCCACCGGTTTTACGCTCAAGCGAACGATCAATAATATTAGAAACAATTTTAATAATAACCCGGGTTAAGAGAAAAATAACAAAAATCCGTAGACCCGCAAATAATACATCCGCCCACATATCAGCATCGGTAAACCAATTCCACACCTTATCTTTAAAGCGAATGGCATCTTTTAAGGTATCCGCACCGGGTGTATCAGCCTCCAGTATCCACATATTCATCGCATGTACTCCTCCCTACCCCTAAATCAGTATGTAGTTCTCGTTGTGTTTTCCGTAGATGCCGCGTATTTCTATTTCCTGCTCAACTATAATTCTTTTTACCTCTTCCAGCGCATTTTGAAAAAACTGAATTGAAATTGCACAGCCTGCGGTGATCTCCTTCGGAGTTGGAAATATATCAATTTCTATTTCAGCATACTCAAGCAGCATTTCAGCACGAAGCGCCTGCTGGGTGGAGTCAAACGCTATTAACATCTCATCCTGCATATACGTCAAGCCTCTCCATAGGTTTATCGTCCTATCTCTTGCTGCTGGAGTATAAAACCCCTCTTCTATCCATATACTAGATACCAACAAATAGAATCACCCTTAGAAAGGAAGATGGTATGAACTCCTCATCCAAGGCTACAGCAGCGCAAGAAACGTCCTGTTTAAAAATATCACATACAGATCCCGATATCTATTCCGCAATTACTCATCGGCTACTTTTTCACTTTTCACGCACGCGTCCAGAGACTCAAATTATCGTCATCTGTGTAGGCACTGATCGCTCCACCGGAGATTCTCTCGGTCCTCTTGTTGGTACTGCATTATCCCGTTTTCATAGTCCATTGTTTCATTTATACGGTACCCTTGAAGAACCGGTTCATGCCGTCAATCTTGAAGAGACTTTGTCTCTAATTAATGAAAAATATAATAACCCGTTTGTCATCGGAATAGATGCCTGCTTAGGTCACTCTACTAGTGTTGGCTGCATCCAAGTCGTTGAAGGTCCCCTCAGACCAGGAGCTGGCGTAAATAAACAATTGCCGCCGGTTGGAGATATCCATTTGACTGGAATCGTTAATGTCGGCGGCTTTATGGAGTATTTCGTATTGCAGAATACACGGCTAAGTCTAGTCATGCGCTTATCTGATATTATCGCTACAAGTCTATATTCTGCTTTAAAACAATGGAACCTGCATGCTACTTCTGCTGCAACGCGAGAGTTATAACTTCTTTTTCTTCAGGCGATAAGGCATATTGTGATTCCCCATTTTGCATAGGCTTGGAGTAAATATATGAGTTCTCACGATTATGAAGGCTGGTTAATACAATGCCACTGCTATTGTCATCCAGAATAGCCACCGAGAAGCTCAAATCATTACCACGTTCACCGAAGGCATTATAACGCTTCAGAGCGATATTTGACTTCATGCCGCGGATTTTGACTTGGGTAGCTTCTATCAACGCTTTTTGCTCACGTTGTTCTTCTTCCAGCATGTCGCTTTGGTTCTTCAGATCAACCAGAAGGCCTTCCAGATCCTCCACACCGCTTCCTGCCATCATGGCCTCATATTTGCGCCGTATAGTCCGCAGCTTAGCTCCCTGAGCGATTACAGTCACTATCAGTACTAGCATAATTACTACGAAACCAAACACAAACCACTGCAACTGTTCATTAATTAATTGATTCATTTCAGACATGAATGGACCATCCTTTTTATTTATCTGCTGCGGGCATCAGCCATATAACTCATCCATAGCAGCTAGCATTCTGCTTATATTATGCTCTGTTGTATCTACGCCTACACTCGCCCGAACAGCACCACTTTCTAGTGTATCAATAGCCTTATGTGCCAGTGGGGTACAATGCATACCCGCTCTGACGGCTATTTTATACTCACGATCTAGACGGTGGGCTATATTCGCCGATTCTTCCCCATCCACTACAAACGACACAATTCCAGTTCTCGGAGCCCCTAATGTGGGCCCTAATAGTTTAATGTTTGGAATATGGGACAAGCCCTCCATCAGCAGTTGAGTCAGCTTCCACTCTCTTTCGTGGATAACGTTTGTCCCTATCGATTTTACCTTTTGAACACCGGCTAGTAAACCAGCAATTCCTACCGCATTTTGCGTTCCCGCTTCATACCGATCTGGGCGAATAGAGGGTTGTTCACTATTCTCAGATTGACTGCCTGTCCCTCCATGCATTAAGGGCTCGAGATCCAATTCAGGTGATATATAGAGCCCACCAGTCCCTTGTGGTCCAAGCAACCCTTTATGCCCAGGAAAAGCTAATAAGTCAATATTCATTTTTTTCACATCAATATCAAGCGAGCCTGCACTTTGAGCAGCATCCACTAGAAATATAGCACCCTTTGCTTTAGCTAGATCCCCGATTTCACCAATGGGAAGTATACTACCTAGTAAGTTGGAGCTATGATTACAAATTACCATTTTAGTGTTCGGTCGAAACGCCTTGTCCAATTCGTACAAATCCAATTGCCCTGCTCGATCCACCTTCAGATAATCAACATTTATCCCTAGTGACTTACGTAAATATTCCAAAGGTCTCCGCACAGAATTATGTTCAGTCATTGTAGAGATTACATGGTCCCCTGCTTTGAGCGTACCTCTAATCGCCATATTTAATGCCATCGTAGTGTTTTGGGTAAACGCTATGTCTTGTGCATTAGAAACCCCAAACAACTCCGCCAGCAAACTCCGGGCTCTCACCAACACCCGACCGCTTCCCATGGCCAGCGAATAATTCCCTCTGCCAGCATTTGCTCCCGACTGCAAAGCATTCATCATCGCAGCTGCCACCTCTGGAGGTTTAGGCCAGGACGTAGCCGCATGATCCAAATATACGAAGTCTTCCATAACCCCGCTCCTCGTCTCATACTCTTTTTCATTAAGAAGAAACAACGTTGTCGCCCTTTATTGATAATAACCTTATCTGTAGAAAATATAAGGATAATATCCAGCTGCACTTTATACATCCTTATATTTTGAAAAAACATACCCCTACTTATCCGATTACGGATAGCTCAGGATATGTTCTTGGCATAGATACCCATTTAGTTACCCAATAATTCTAACAATCTTTCTAAGTCCTGCGCACTGTAGTAATTCAGTTCAATCTTCCCTTTTTCCTTACCTTGTTTTATCTTAACCGTTGTTTTAAACCGTTCACGTAATACTTCCTCTACATTATCAATATAGGGATCACGTTTAACAACTTTAATCTTTGTACTGTTCGTTGGCTTTCGATCCAGATTTTTCACTGTTTCTTCAAGCTCTCTTACGCTCCATTGCTGTTCCACGCATTGTTCAGCCAATTGTTTAATAACTTCCGGATCTTTCAGGGCAACAATAGCTCGTGCATGTCCCATAGACATTGTTCCACGTGAAACATATTCTTTTACTTCTTCCGGTAAAGTAAGCAATCTTAGGAAGTTAGCGATGTGTGATCTGGACTTTCCAACTTTAAGTGATAGCTCTTCTTGTGTGAGTGAAAATTGATCCATCAAACCTTGATAAGCAACTGCGATTTCCATTGCATTTAAATTTTCACGTTGCAAGTTCTCAATCAGGGCGATCTCCATGACCTGTTGATCACTTAGATTTCTTACGACTGCTGGAATCGTAGGTTTACCACAATATTGCGATGCCCGGAATCTGCGTTCACCGGCAATGATTTCATACCCCTTCAAAACACTCCGTACAATGATCGGTTGAATCACGCCATGTTGTCTGATGGACTCAGCCAATTCCTGGATTGCTTCTTCATTGAAATCCTTGCGTGGTTGATAAGGGTTAGCCCGTAATTGAGCTAATGGGATTTCTACTACCTTATCATCTTCATTAATAGATAAAGAAGGAATCAGAGCATCCAGACCTTTTCCTAAACGTTTACTCATAAGAAATCACTTCCTTTGCCAACTCTAAATACACTTCTGCTCCCTTTGAGCGAGGATCATAAGTAATAATGGATTGTCCATGAGACGGCGCCTCACTTAAGCGGACATTCCGAGGAATGATAGTTCTGTAAACTTTTTCCTGAAAATACTTTTTAACCTCTTCGATGACTTGGATCCCTAGATTCGTACGGGCATCCAACATGGTTAATAGTACTCCCTCTATTTTTAAATGCGGATTAAGATTTTTTTGTACTAGACGCACGGTGTTTAAAAGCTGACTCAACCCTTCGAGCGCATAATATTCACATTGAATCGGAATGATTACCGAATCAGCAGCTGTAAGGGAATTGATCGTCAAAATCCCAAGGGATGGAGGACAATCAATGATGATGTAGTCATAATTATTTTTAACCGCATTTAGGGCTTTTTTCAATTTCAACTCTCTGGAAATCGTTGATACTAATTCGATCTCCGCCCCCGCTAATTGAATGGTCGCCGGGATGATGTGCAGTCCTTCATTTTGAGTTTCAAGTATCGTTTCTAGAGGATTTACTTCATTAATGAGAATGTCATATATACAATTCGCTACGTCCGCCTTGTTGATGCCAACGCCGCTGGTAGTGTTACCTTGAGGATCGATATCAACTAGAAGCACTCTTTTTCCTAATGTAGCCATACCGGCACCTAGGTTCACAGAGGATGTTGTTTTACCGACACCGCCTTTTTGATTTGCTATGGCAATAATCTTGGACACTAATTTCACCTCGAATAGTTAGGAAGAATCTTCTCGTAGATCGCAAGTACAAACGGCCAAACTATGTTACTTTATATGAGCTAAAACTCTAAAATGCAGGACTGAGCAATACATCCTGGTTTAAGTCACACAAAAGGCGGCCAATCACTTTAAGGCCGCCTTCAGCTTTTGAAACAATTTATCTTTTGGGGATCTGGATTACAATCTCGTAATGGTCACCACGGTCATTTTCTGACGTTTTGATTTCCATACCTGAGCCTGACACCATATCAATAGATTGACGAATTGTATTAAGAGCTAGACGAACATCCTTGGTATAGGAGACCCGTTTTGACTTTTTAGTTTGCGAAACTTGTTTATAGAAAGCAATACGAGCTTCCGTCTGTTTAACATTTAATCCTTTTGCAATAATCTCTGCCAAAACTTTTAATTGCATTTCCACACTATCCAGTGATAAGAGTGAACGCGCATGTCTTTCGGAAATCTGACGTTCCATCAACGCTGTCTTAACCTCTTCAGGTAAGTGGAGTAAACGAATCTTATTCGCAATAGTCGACTGACTCTTGCCTAAGCGTTGTGCTAAGCTTTCTTGTGTTAATTGATGAAGATCAATTAACTTCTGATAAGCGACAGCTTCTTCTATGGAGGTCAAACCTTCACGCTGTAGATTTTCTATGAGCGCAATAGATGCAGCCTGAGAATCATTGAACTCACGGACAATAGCAGGGATCGTCTCTAAACCAAGCTTTTTAACTGCCCGCCAGCGCCGTTCACCTGCGATGATCTCATATATGGAATCTCGCATACGTACAACAATAGGCTGAATGACACCATGAGTTTTAATTGTCTGACATAACTCATCAATTTTGTCATCATCGAATATAGTCCGTGGTTGGTAAGGACTGCTAACGACCTCATGAACTGGTATTTGTTTGATTTCTTCTCCGCTGCTCCGCTCGTTAAACCCAAATAGCTTGGTAAATTGTTCTTTCATTCCGTTCATAACCACCTAATTTCGTTATAGTACGATCTTCTTGACCTTCTTCACGGAAAGCATATCGTACAGCAATCTAAAACATTCTGATATTATGGAATTACCTGTAATGAACAGGCATCATAATCTCTCCTTCTTTCGAACAAGAGTACAGAGAAGGAGTTATATACAAAATTAAAGTCTACTATGCTATTCTATCACTTTTCTCCACATAATCATATTCTCCGTAAAGACCTATTTTTCCTGCATTTTTACAGGTGCAACAACCAAATCAGCTTATAAATCTAATTTTTATCTAATTTGATATTTATCGATTTTTGTTATCATCAACTTCATAAAAAAAAAGCATTCCCTTTGTTCAAAGAGAATGCTCCTAAAGGAACTTTGAGTATCGGCAATGTTTCACGTGAAACATTATTTTATCAATGGTGTTTTGGCAGGAATTCCCGCTTTTCTTGGATATTTAGCTGGTGTTGCTCCTGTCTTACGGATCATAATAATATGTCGATCCGACTCCTCCACTGGTAAGCTGAACGACTCCACTTTGCTGAGTTCAGCACGAAGCTCTTTTAAGCTGTACTTAGCTTCGCTTAATTCCTCTGAAGGATCGCTGCCCTTCATTGCAGCGAACACCCCATCTTTGCGTGTGAAGGGAAGACAAAATTCATTCAATAAAGACAGTCTTGCTACCGCACGTGCTGTAACCAAATCATAGGCATCACGATGAGTGAACTTGCGCGCGACATCCTCTGCCCGCCCATGGATCAATTGTACATCAGTTAATCCCAATGTCGTACTTACATGCTGCAAAAATGAAATTCGTTTATTGAGCGAATCAACAATCGTTAGCTTCAAATGAGGAAAACATATTTTAAGTGGGATTCCTGGAAACCCAGCTCCTGAACCTATATCTGCGAGATTGGTGATCTCGTTAATATCAAGGAAAAAAGCTAATGAAATAGAATCATAGAAATGCTTCGTATATACCTGCTCTCGCTCAGTTATACCCGTGAGATTCATTTTTTCATTCCAGGTTACGAGTTCCTTATAATACAGATCAAATTGTGCTAACTGTTCTGCTGTAAGGGATATGCCTCGTTCCTGTAATAGTTGTGTGAATTGAACTTCCGTATTATCCATAGCTTATCCTTTCGCCGCGGTTACCCGGTTGTAATGCTCAAGATATACAAGAAGAATGGAAATATCAGCAGGTGTAACTCCCGCAATCCGAGAAGCCTGCCCGATAGAGATCGGGTGAATCTTAGTCAGCTTCTGCCGCGCTTCCATCGCTAATCCATGGATTTCATTATAATTAATGTCATCTGGAATTTTTTTCTTCTCCATCTTTTGCAGGCGCTCCACATGTTGAAGTTGTTTTTCTATATATCCGGCATATTTAATTTGGATTTCTACTTGCTCCTTCATTTCTGCATCCAGCATCTCTGGTGATGGTGATACTTGATCAACAAAACTATATACAAGCTCTGGGCGCCGCATCAGAACAAGCAAATTACTGCCATCTACAATAGGTGCCGATTCATATTGCGCTAGTACTTGGTTTACATCAACAGGTTTAACCTTTGTTTCTTGCAGACGAACAATTTCACGCTCCACCCGTTCTTTCTTATCTGTGAAGTTATCGAAACGCTCCTGTGTGATCAAACCAATGTCATAACCGATAGGTGTAAGTCTTAGATCTGCATTGTCATGGCGAAGCAACAAACGATATTCTGCACGTGAAGTAAGCAGACGGTAAGGTTCATTCGTTCCCTTAGTCACGAGATCATCAATGAGTACACCAATGTATCCCTGTGAACGATCTAGGATTACGGGTTCTTTGTCTTGCACTTTGCGTGCTGCATTAATTCCAGCCATAACCCCTTGGCCTGCTGCTTCCTCATAACCGGAAGTGCCATTGATTTGTCCAGCAGTGAACAGACCTGGAAGACGTTTGGTTTCAAGAGATGGCCATAGCTGTGTAGGAACCATTGCATCATATTCAATAGCATAGCCGTTACGCATCATCTCTACCTTTTCCATACCAGGAATGGAACGTAAGATAGCTAGCTGTACATCCTCAGGAAGACTAGTGGACAGACCTTGTACATAGTATTCCGATGTATTTTTTCCCTCCGGCTCTAAAAAGATCTGATGCTTAGATTTATCACTGAATCTTACGACCTTGTCTTCTATAGAAGGGCAATAACGTGGGCCAGTTCCTTCGATAATACCTGTGAACATCGGCGCACGATGAAGGTTATCATTAATAATCTGATGAGTAACCTCAGAGGTATACGTTAACCAACAAGGAAGCTGTTCGTTATCGGATGATTTCGTTTCGAACGAAAAGAATTTCGGTTCATCGTCCCCTGGTTGAATTTCTGTCTTAGAGAAATCGATCGTATCACGATGTACACGTGGTGGAGTACCTGTTTTAAAACGAACCAATTCAAACCCAAGCTCCCGTAAGTTCTCAGAAAGCTTCACGGATGGCTGTTGATTGTTAGGTCCACTTTCATATGTTAGCTCACCCATAATCACTTTACCACGCAGGTAAGTACCTGTTGTCAGGATAACAGTCTTACTACGGTATTCGGTTCCGGTCTTCGTAACTACACCTACACAACGTCCATCCTCAACGATTAAACGCTCAACCATCCCTTGACGAAGTGTCAAATTAGGCGTTTTCTCCATAGTTTCCTTCATTGTATGTTGATAAAGGAATTTATCAGCTTGTGCACGTAAAGCATGTACAGCTGGTCCTTTACCTGTATTCAGCATACGCAGTTGAATGAATGTCTTATCTATATTGCGGCCCATTTCTCCGCCAAGCGCATCAATTTCACGCACTACATGTCCTTTGGCAGGTCCGCCTATGGACGGATTGCAGGGCATGAATGCAACCATATCCAGGTTAATTGTGATCATTAACGTACTGCAACCCATCCGGGCTGCAGCCAGTGCTGCTTCACAGCCAGCATGACCAGCGCCAATGACGATAACGTCATAGTTGCCTCCATCATAACTCATGTCCTGTTTCCCCCTTGAAATTATATTAAATCGTGAATCTTATTTTCCTAAACAAAATTGTGAGAATATTTGGTCTAACAAAGAGTCAGCTGCAGTATCGCCAATTATTTCCCCAAGCTGTTCCCATGCGAGCCGTACATCGATTTGAATCATATCAATCGGTATATACTGTTCTGCAGCATCGTATGCATCTTGAAGTGATTTATAGGCTTTTTTGAGCAGGGCTATATGTCTCACATTACTCACATATGTCAAGTCACCCGATTCCAGCTTTCCACCAAAAAAGAGTGTCGAAATGGCATCTTCAAGTTTGTCTAGACCTTCCTCTTCCAGAACGGACATCGGTACAATGTTAGACTCTTCAAAAAATGAGAGCAACTTATCCTTATCCAGTTTGGGCGGTAAGTCCATTTTATTCATGATTACTAGGCACTGTCTACCGTGGATTTGTTCCATCAATGCCAATTCATCCTCATGCAGCTCTTCATTAGCATTCAGCACAAGTAGAATCAGGTCGGCGTCACTAACTGCCGCTTTGGAGCGCTCCACCCCAATTTTCTCAACAACATCCATCGTTTCACGAATTCCCGCTGTATCGAGCAGCTTAAGCGGTATATTATTTATCGTTATAAATTCTTCTATTACATCACGTGTTGTTCCTGGAATATCTGTTACAATCGCTTTATTCTCACGCGCTAATGCGTTTAGCAATGATGATTTACCAACGTTCGGACGTCCGACAATAGCTGTTGTAATCCCTTCACGAAGTATTTTTCCTTCATTAGATGTCTTAAGCAGCTTTGTGATTCCCTCCATAACCTCACTGCTTTTATCTTTAATAAATTCAGCTGTCATGGATTCTACATCATGTTCTGGATAATCTATATTCACTTCAATATGAGCCAGCATCTCAATAAGTGTATGGCGTAAAGCATGAATTCGATCCGATAAGGATCCGCTAACCTGTTTTAAAGCTACAGAAAAAGCCCGGTCAGACTTAGAGCGAATCAAATCAATAACAGCCTCAGCCTGCGATAAATCGATACGTCCGCCCAAGAAAGCACGCTTGGTGAACTCCCCCGGCTCGGCTAACCTTATCTCCTGCTGCAGAAGTAAGTCCATCACTCTTCTTACAGAAATTACACCGCCATGAGCACTGATCTCTACTACATCCTCTGTCGTAAAAGAACGTGGTCCTTTCATAACGGTTACCAACACTTCTTCCATCTTCTCTCCGTTATCAGGACTGACGATATGTCCGTAATGAACGGTATGCGATTCCGCTTCAGTTAATGGAACTCGGCTACGAAATAATGGTGCCACTTGGGAAATAGCCTGTGGGCCACTTACCCGAATAATAGCAATTCCTCCCTCGCCTAATGCCGTCGATACGGCAGCAATGGTGTCACTAAGCATGCTGTTTTTCACCCCAAAACTTATATTTTTTGAATAGAAACGTTCTTTTATTTTTAAAAAAACAATGACCCCTTACATTGGTCAAGGAGTCATTGCATCCATATAGTCTTTACTTCAAGGTTATAACGACGCGGCGATTTGGCTCTTCGCCTTTACTGAGGGTACTCACTTGCCGGTGATCCTGTAACCTGGAGTGGATAATCTTGCGCTCCTGAGGAGACATTGGCTCCAATACAACCTCTTTACGAGTGCGAATTACACGTCCGGCTAAACGATCAGCCAGCTCTTCAAGCGTTTTTTTACGGCGCTCACGGAAGTTCTCTGCATCTAACACAAGCCGTATAAAACTGTCGGAATAACGGTTAGCTACAATATTAGCCAAATACTGTAGAGCATCGAGAGTTTGTCCTCTTCTGCCAATTAACAGTCCCAAATCTGGACCGGAAATTTGCAGAATCGTGGATTCCTTGGTGTGGACGATTTCTACCTCCACTTCGAGCCCCATGCTCTTAGCGACATCCACAATGAAATGAACGGCTTCTTGGTAAGCTTCCTCCACCGGTTGTCCGGAATCTTGGCGTGGCACACCGCCGATGGCCTCCTGTTTGCTCTCTCTTGCTGACTGTTGAGGCAGTGACGGAGCACTCGCCGCTGATGCCGGTGCGGCTTCGGCTATCAAGGTTAGTTCAACCTTGGCACCTTTCGCACCGATCAATCCCAGGAATCCTCTTGATGGCTGCTCAAGTACGTTGACCGTTACCCGGTCCTTTTGAACTCCAAGTTGGGTTAGTCCCCGTTCTACAGCTTCTTCAATGGTTTTCCCTGTTGCGACGACTTTGCTCATTTTGACTTTTTGGCTCCCTTCGATGACTTGTTGCCGCCTTTGCTCTTCGGAGCAGGACTGGAGTCATCTGTACTTTTTACAGCACTTGCGATTGCCAATTTGTGTTTATCGTTGTTGCGGTATAAGAAGTAGTTCTGAATAATAGTGTAAAGGTTACTGTACACCCAGTATAATGGCAAGGCTGCAGGGAAGTTGTACGACATCACGAAGATCAGAACTGGATAGATCATCATCATGAACTGCATTGGCCCTTGTTGTTGCACTGGGTTCATTTTGGTCATCATTCTAGTTTGAATAAATGTTGTTAATGCTGCTAGTACTGGCAAGATAAACAGATGATCCGGTTTACCAAGCTCCAGCCACAAGAAGGTATGCTCCCGTAGATGTGGATTATAGTAGATCGAGTTGTAGAGAGCGATAAAGATAGGCATTTGTACGATCAGCGGTAAACAACCCGCCATTGGGTTAACCTTATTTTCTTGGAACAAACGCATTGTTTCTTGCTGCACCTTTTCAGGTGTGTCTTTATATTTTTTCTGGATCTTTTGGAGTTCCGGTTGAATGGCTTGCATTGCACGCGAGCTCTTAACCTGTTTAATAGTAAGCGGAAGAATCAACGTGCGGACAATAATAACCATCACAAGTACGGCTAAACCATATTCTCCGTTAAACCAATCTGCAAACTTGTCCAAGGCAATGGCGAAATAATACACTACATTACTTTGCCAGAAGCCTCCATTCTTCAAATCCTCCGTAGTGTGCGTGACAGCAGTCGACGGAGCGCATCCCGACAGAACAGCTAACGACAACACCATTACCGTGATGAGGAGAAACCATTTTCCTCGTCTAGTCTTCATTAGAGACACTTCAAAACCCCTCTCTTAAACATTCCATTCCACCGTAAATCATACCATAATTATGAATACAAATAAACAAGCCTCTTAAGCACCCTTTATTTGCGGGAAGCCTTGAGTAGCTTGGCTTTACGAAGCACATGCAGCACACTTTTTTCGAGCTCTGCATACTCCATGGAAAGCGCTCCTTTTCTTACGATAAACACCATGTCTAAGCCACCTGCAATCTCAGGTTCATGGTGACGGACGATTTCCTTAACTAATCTTCTCATACGGTTACGGACAACCGCGTTTCCGACCTTTTTGCTAACAGACACACCTACTCTAAATCGCTCTACCTCTTTTTTGCCAAACCAATACACTACAAATTGATGATTCGCAAATGACTTCCCATGGCGGTATACACGACTGAAGTCGGCACGGTTTCGTAAACGTAACTTTTTGTGCACGGGAATCTCCTTCATAAAAATCCGGTTTAAGTGTCCCTCCGAATTTTTTCTTCTAATAGTATAGGCATTTGCAAGCAGCCATAAACGACCACATTTGCTGTGCTGAAATTAAGCTTCTATATATAGTAGGAAAAATAATTTCAACTTCTCACAAAATATTTCTCAATATACGTTAAATAGCCCCGCAAAGTGTAGCTAGCGCATTAAGCGAGATCCTAGACTTTTGCAGAGCAATAATAATAAAAAGCAGTAAAAAAAGACCACCGCAGTGGTCCCTTAGTGGCCTAACTTACGCACTCAAAACTTTTCTGCCTTTCAAGCGGCGAGCTGCCAGCACTTTACGGCCGTTTTTCGTGCTCATTCTTTTACGGAAACCGTGAACCTTACTACGTTTGCTCACATTTGGTCTAAATGTCGGTCTCATAATTGCACCTCCCTTACAGGAACTTAATTACTGTCATATAAGCAGAAACGGACTAAGCCGTCCTTATAGTAGGGACAGTATCTACAAGAATCATCATTTTTATATATCGAGACATATCCTTACAGAAAACACCTTTATATATTTAAACATATTTTATGAGCAAAAGTCAACCTAGTAACCGGCTTGTTCCTCCCTCTCAAGCTCAGGTGTTTATCCACAACTCTCCCCAGGAAAAAAGTAATCCACAAGATATGACAGTTATCCACCTGTGATCAAAAAATAAAGTCGACTACTCACAGTTGAGCACAACCTGTGTATAAAATTATCGAACCTTTGGCATAAAGTGTCGAACCGTAAACAAATTATCAACAATATGTAGTGGTGTTCCTAATAATTGTACACAAGTGCTTGAATTTGTGGATAAAATAGCCCTGCTCATTGAAAAACAAGGGGCGTTTTGCTATGATGGTATTACTTTTGAATGTGAATAGATTTGTTTGTTCTCTTAATTATCAACAAGCTGTGGATAAAGTTGTGAACAAATCAAATTTATCCATATTTTTTTGTCTCTTCATATTGCCTACTGGGGATAAATATCAGCACCAACCTATTTTCTTCGACATTTCCACTTCATGGCTGATGCCACATTTGGAAGATTTAAAGGAGTGACAGTCT